>NZ_JCACRW010000004.1:0-5337 GCF_059073035.1 Psychrobacter sp. H26 | reverse complement strand
TTTGATGATCGACGTTATTATTTTGCTGTAAGAGCGATTACTTGGGCAACTGCTCATGAAGACATAAAACAGCAAAAGCTTGCAGGAGTGGTTGCGAAGAAATTTAGAATAACTGGAGTAAGCTACGATAAGAATAAAGATAACAAAGGGTATTTTAGGAGCGATGCGCCCCCTGAGATTAAAGCGCTCGCCAATAATCTTTTAGATAAAACCAATCCACTTTGGGATAGGGCTATGGGTTATATTAATGAGCCAGAGTTTGTTTATAAGATAAAGAGCATTGAGGTAGATTAGCAGTTCGGTTCCCTAGTGAGGACTTGAATCTTCGGCTGTAGGCTAGTGGTAGCGATGGTTCGAGTTGTTGGAGTAACAGCAGTGTACTTCGTTGTGTACATGTAGTGAGCTTTTGGATCATTATTTTTATTTACCATATATGAGCTTAGCGTGAGAATACGACGTGCTTGCGTCCTTCCATCATTACTAATGAATAGACTAATAGATAAAAGTTTGACAAAAAACCTAAGAAAATATTTATTATAATGAAATATTCAGAACCCACTAGAAAGCTTCTCATGATTCTTGAGTTTCCCGCTGAGGTAAAGCCAAAGAACATAAACCAACCTATATTTATAAAAAGTAATATTAATGCAGTTATAAGAATAGTTCTTTTGGGATTTTCACCGACTGCATGATTTAACTTATCTGGGTTTTTTGCCGCTAGTTTAAATTCCCTGACAACTTTGTTTGATACCCCTTTCATGAAATAAGTGAGAGTAATTATAAAAAATATTAATACAAAATATAGTAGAACTGCATCGTTCAGCAACCTTATTCTACCCGAAGCTAATTCCATTGATTGTGCAAAGGGAGTAATACCTTGATAGTTTTTGAACTTGGAGCCTAGTATTAAAGAAGTGAAAAAAATTGCAAAAAATCCATAAAAATAAGCATAATTAAAGGGCGATAAATCGTTTAATAGATTAACCATAGTTTTATGAGAAATATAATGATGATCTTCTGTCATTTTTTATGTTCACCTTAATTTTTTTAGGCTATACCCCAAGGGAACCAGCTATTTCACCCTTCAAACCTATTAACAGACCACTTAAAACAGACTGCTATAATGGAACCACTTATAACGTTCTGTTTTAGGTGTTTATCGGATTGGGAACTCATAGCCTGCCAACAATAGATATTTGCGCCATTCTTGACGCTTCTTATCGTCTTGCAATCCTTCCTCAATCCATGTAACTACTTCTCCACGGCTCTTGCCATAAGTCTGTGCGCTATAGTCTCTAGTAAAATCAAAATGATTTGCTAGCTTATTAGCAAATGTATTTCGTTGTGGTGCGCTCATTGTAGGTATAACTTTGGGTGTACGCTTAGTGATCGGCTTATCAGCACTGGCGGTCTTATTAGTATCTTTGTTGGTATCTTTAATAATAGGCTTCGTTGTCTGCTTAAATTTAAATTTGAAAATAAAGCCTACAACCTTGCGCCCTTCCTTGTACTGGTCATAGCTCACAGTTATATCAGTATGTTCATTAATTTGTTTAATTGCTGGCTCTAACGCTCTAGCCTTAAAATTCGTTATTCTCACATATTCATCGTCAGCGATATCAAACCTATGTCTTAACTCGTGATATGGGATTGAAGGGACTACTTTAGAATTCCGCCACTGCATCATCATTTCATAGAGACGATGAGCATAAACACTTGTTAACGGAGCTTTTTGCTCAAGGTGATAGCGTGAGAAGTTACCTCTTAACTTTCCTGCAAGGCTAATCAGATCAGGAGTAAACGCTAATTTAACTAGCCCCTGACCTTCTATATAAGCTATGTTCCAAACCCATCGAGACTTCCGATGCTCTTGATGACTTGGAAACTGTTCGCTTTGAACGCTATATGTGAAATATCTAACGAATAATTTTTCGCTAGCTTCTCTCAAGGCTGTATAAGCTGTTTTCATATCAACCCCGTACATCTTGGCATATTCATCTGCTCTAACTTCTACAAACTCGGACATAGTCGTTAGCTGTTTCTCACTTTCTTCGTAAGTCGTTAAGTCAGCTAGAGCTATATCAAGCAACCTTATTTCTTGAACCGTAAGAGAATAACTAGCTTCAATCAACGAATTACTTTTGACTACCATGTCTGAGATTTTTTTCATTGCTACACACCCTAAAAAGCATTTAACTACATACTATAACAATAATGTAGTTAAATAGCTTGGATTTGTAGTCATTAAACCTTGGATTTGTAGTCATTAAACCTTGGATTTGTAGTCATTAAACCTTGGATTTGTAGTCATATAGCCTCTGAAGCCTATATATATAAATGGTTTGAAGGTGTTTAAAATCTTTTAAAATCTTTTAAAATATCTTAAAAGGAATTAAAGGGGTTAAAAAAGAATAAAAAAATGATTTACTAGCGACTCAAACCGTGACTTCGAGTAACAGTTCCATTTTGATAGTGATTGAATGAGTTTATACCGCGCTGTATTGCCGTATTTTGGTCTTCAGATAACTCTGAGCTATATTGTTCAATAAAACTGTTTAAAGACGTTCTGAGCGCATCTGAGTGCTTCTCACGTTCGTTAGATGGTAGCTTGTGAACATCGAAAAGCGCATGTTTGAATTGTATACACGTGAAATTGATTGTATCTGCTCGATGTAGCTTGGCAGCCTCCTTAGCTTCATCAGCTCTATTATCATTAGCGATATAAGAATCTAGAGCTTCTAAATAACTAAACGATGAAATAATATCCCTAGCCATTTCTCCAACATCACCACCTTTACCGCCTAACTTTTCTATAAGACTAGCGTTAAACTCTGTACGCTTATCATCTATCTGCTTTTTGAAACGCTCAAAGTCTTTAACCACGTTGTTATAATGCTCTCGCTCAGCTGCTGGGTTTTTGATTAAGTTAACTATTGGTTTGTTCTGATTTACAAAATCAGCTGTGAAGTGACTAGCAATGTCTCTACTGCTTACTCTGTAATCACGTGATTTCTGCAAGCCTAATGATTGCGCGAAGTTATCTAGCTTTTCAATCTGTCTTTTATCGTATTTATCGGGATAATCTTCTGCTGTTTCGTAACTTTCCCAACGAATACGGTTGTTAATATCATTTCGTGTCAATAATTTACTAGCCAAAAACAGTTTTATACGTTCAGCATACTGATGGATTCTCTCATCTCGGTAAGAGTGTTTTCTAGCGTCTTGATCAACTCGTCTTTGCTGCTGATCAAGCTTAGAAGCTCTTTCTCGTCGTGCTGCGTCATTGAATGGGCTTGGGGCTGCTGTATAGATTGTTCCAATTCTGCCTGCAAGCTGCTGTTTGCTATCCTCAAGTCGTCGTTCGCTGTACTCAACTCGTTGTTTGCTGTCATCAACGTGCTCGATGATGTCGCTAATTCTTTCAAGCGACCACGTATCACCTCGCTGCTCTCCTTGAGTGCGCTGTTTGTTGAACTCAACTCGCTGTTTACTGTCATCAATTCTTCGTTTAACTGTGTTAATTCTGATATTACCGACTCCAACTTCGTATTCGCTAATATCAAGTCTGTATTTAATATCTTTAAATCGTTGCTCATTTTGTTCTCGCTCGTTGTTAGCGCGACTTTCAAAGATTATCTTGTCAGCGGCAGCATTCACTTTTTGATTTTTGGTAAGCTCAACGCTCCAAACCAGCTCGTTACGCTCATTGATTATTTCATTGATGGTGCCAAGCTCTGTTGCCGGTGTTTTATCAATCTCGTAATGCTCACCCTTTGCTTTGGCTTTCTCTGCTTTTCTGAGTTCTTGCTCATATTTTTCACGTTCTAGCTTGGTAGCGACTGCCCCCATTTTGAGCTGTGGCTCAATATCAATCCCTTGTTCGGCATAGCTGCGTGAATCAATCAGATCATGATTAAACTCGGCTAGTTTTTCGTTGGCGATCTGCTCCCAAATTTGGCGCACCTCTTTAATCTCATGACTGACACGCTTAAGCCCTAGCGTTAGGCGCTTGGTATCTGATAGCTCGATAGTTGCCTTATCTGTCAGTATGATTTGATTATCTGCGTCCAGCTCTGCGGTTCGAGTAGTAAACATGATGTGAGCGTGGAAGTTGCGAGGATCTGCCCCTCGATCAACTTCTTTTTGGGTCGGTTGATGGATAGCGCAATCGGCAATCGTGCCGTAACGATCCGCAAGCGTTTGGGCGAAGGTATGCGCTAGCTCTTTGCGGTTTTGCTCGTCCAGCTCATACGGTAAATTGATTAACCATTCACGAGCCACACGCGCATCTTTTCTTTTTTCGGCAGCTTCCGCTTTGTTCCATAAATCACTACGATCAATATCAGCATTGGCAGCAGCCAATGCTGACGGTAAAATGATATCCGCACTCATTACCCCATGCTTTTTTGAGTAATCGTGGGTCTTACCATAGCGTTTATCTTCTAGCTCAACACCTGCGCGATAGCTTGCACTGGCAACAGCACTTTGTCCGTTACTTCGAGATATTGATTTAGTCGATGCGATAAAAATAGCCATTACTAAAAGCTCTATTTTTTAGTTTTTAGCACTACGTCTTTTCATAGTGTTGGGGGTGTGGGGGCTTTGCCCCTGCCGATGTTTTGATTTTATAAATGTGTGTCCGATAGGACTAGACATTTGTAAAGTCGAAAACTCGCACTTAGTCAGTGGGACGCAACCATCTGTCGAATAACTATATCATAAACTGTTGTTAGCTATTGGCGAAGTTGCTATAGTCAGGTGAGTAAAAAAATTAATGATATAAGGGTATGATATGAGCTTACTAGGTGGTAATGATTTAAAAGAACAGCAGAAGATTAATGATCTTGAGCTTAAGATAAATAGAGAAAAACAGAAGTTAGATAAGAAGCTGACAAGGCAAAAAATACTACTCGGTGCTTTTCTAGTAGATGCTTTAGAGAATGATTCAGTGGGGGGCTTAAAGAAATACACAGCTGATAATCTGTTAGATTTTTTGAGCAGACAGACAGATAAGGAGTTGATGGCAGATTTGGTAAAGGGGCTTGGTGGTAAGGTTGTTACTGGGAATAACGATGAAAACAAGATAAAGGAAGGTTAATGGATAACGATTTACTTAAGAGATATCGTGAGTATGCAAATTCTGATGAAGCTTGTGCAGTGCTCTTTGTAAAACAAAATCTTTCACAATCAGAAGGGCATTGGGTTGATATAGCCCATTGTCAACGCTATGAGATGTCTGACGACAAGTTACATTTTCGCTTAGTAGTAGGAGCTATTTATCAAAGGAAGATAAAACCAAAATACCCTCCAAAAACAGAATATTTTACTCATGGAAAG
>NZ_JCACRW010000003.1:0-7493 GCF_059073035.1 Psychrobacter sp. H26 | reverse complement strand
CAATGTATTCTAGGTAAGGCGATAAAAAATATGATACGAATGCATTATCCTCTGTGCGAAGCAGCATACCATCCGCCATCACATTACCCTTATAGTTACACATCACGGCATGCTTTGATGCACCAACGCTAAATCGGCTAAAATCGTTGATACAATGATCGCGAAACAATGTTAATGCATCGGGTCCTGTGATGCGTGCAGGCATTGGCGGATTTAGCCCAGCGTGCAAGTAGCAGCTCTCTTTCCATGAAAGGACTTCTGTTTTCCAGTCCATAAATTGATAAGGATAAAGATGCCCAAACGCCACATTGTAATCGGCAACGTCTTTAAAAAAAGGAATATAAGGGCTATAGGGAATAGTATTCTCTTGCTTCATCGGTGACTCCCGTCATTAAGTAGCATGCGTCATCTCAAGTAATTGCTGTTTAAGGGCATGTAAATCTTTTTTGGCAGTGAGCTTGCCGCCGTGTAATAAATGGGTGAACCAAATGCCATCGGCTGCCATTCTAGCTACTTCAAGCTGTAGGCTGTTATCGGTCTTTTGATGCTTCACCATACGTCCTGCCATCCACACATCCCAACGCTCAACTAACTCAGGTCTAGCACACAGCGAAAATGTCAAAGCTGAAGATAATCTATCATCAATACAGGCAAAGAAAGTGGCATGGATATAGGCTCTAGTAAAACGACCATAATCGACTGTATCTTTAGCTAATAAGTCGTCAAGCAACTTGTCAAGCATCGCTAATTCACGGTCAAATACAGCTTCAATTAGAGCCTTTTTATTGGGAAAATGATGAAATAAAGCCCCTTTAGTGACCCCTGCCTCAGTTGCCACCTTATCAATGCTTACCCCTGCAAAGCCGTGCGTAGTCATTAAACTTGCGGTACTTTGTAATAAGCGATGCCGCACCATGTCAGGGTTTTTTTTAGGTCTATTCAGGTTAGTCATTAGCCATGTCCACTCATTTTAGAAAAGCCATTAATCACCACTACTCCAATCACAATCAGTGCAATACCTACAATGGCCGCCATATCTGGTTTTTGCTTAAAGACCAAGACGCCAATAACCACTGTTAAGATAATCCCAAGACCACCCCAAGTTGCATAAGCAATGCCAATGGGTAAGGTGCGTAATGCCTGTGCCAGCATAAAAAATGATCCTGCATAAAATACCCCACAGATAAGAGTCGGCACAAGGCGAGTGAAATGCTCAGATTTGCCTAAAAACGTGGTAGCGATGACTTCAAGTACGATGGCAAAAAACAGAGCAGCATAGGATAAAAGCGAGTTCATAAAATTAACCAGTAGGAAAAAACCCTATTATACATACCAACTGGTTGGTATACATAATAAAATTTGTGAATTTTTTATGTTAAATTTCCTTAATGGGTCAGCATAGAATCCGGAAAGATTATAACGCTAAGTGATTTATTTGAGTTGATGAGCTGAAAGCAAAGCTTTTAAGTCATCTTGTTTTATTTAAGTATATTACTGGTTTTTCCCTGTACAGAACCTGAAGGGACTTGAAGTAGTGACACTACCTGCATTGATATTTACATGTGCAATAATTGGTGTAATGATATATGTCATTATGGCAGGCTATGCTCGACAATGATTAAAAAGCCCAAAATCTCGTTAGAATTTCAACTGAGCTGGCACATCGTTTATGGGACTTGCAGGAACTTGGCTAGTGGTCAAAAGTTAAGAAGTTTTACAGTTGCTATATACGGTTTACCTTCAGCTAAATTGATATCAGGTCTGTGAATAGAGTATACCCCAGCGGAACTAGCTATTTCACTCCAAAAACCTATTAACAGACTACTCAAAACAGACTGTCATTGTGGAACCACTTAAAACAGGCTAATCAAACACCTCTGAATGGCTACCCAGCCTAACAAAATCTACCGTATCGCTCTGAACACGGTAGATAAGCACCAAATCAGGCTTAATATGGCAATCCCTAAACCCTTTATGATTGCCGGTCAACGCATGGTCTTTGTATTTAGCCGGTAGCGGTATATCGTTCGTCAAACAATTAAGCACCTCGCCCCATGCAGGAGTGAGCAAGCTTAGATAATTCTTTTTGGCATCTCTCTTAAACTGACTGGATACTTCAATGGATCTCATCAGCCTCGCCTTCTAGCTCATCCATCAAATCACCAAAGCTATCGTACTTAGTGCCGTTACCGCTCGCGACCTCTGCAATAGCAGCAAGTGTTTGCGCGTTGAGCTTAGGTTGTTGATAGTCAAAAGACAGAGGAATCGCATTAGTATCGGCTACTTGGTTCAAGAACAGTCTTATGGCTTGTGAAGGCGTTAGACCATAGCTTTCAAGAACAGAGAAAGACCTATCTTTCAGATCCTGGTCAAGCCGTATATTATAATTAGTTGTAGTCATAGCAATCACCTTTCGCTTATATTCGTACCCCCAATATAAGCGAAAGGTGATTAAACCTCAATAACTTTAGCGTTCTACCTTCTCGCTAATCTAAGGGGTAATAGTCTGCTCATTTAATCCAGCAAGAAAATCATCAACCGTTTTCTCAATGCTTTTTTGCATGACATACAGATCAGAAGTGGAGTACTTCCCCAGCTGATTTCTTTCATCCATGACTTCAAACAGCTTGCTTCTGACCACTTCTTCGTGTGTTTTATCGTCAATCAACAGCAAATTAAGCTTCACGACAGCTCTATTGTAGGCTTCTTGAGTGGCTTCAAGTTGAAGGCTTTTATTGCTAGCTACTGATACACCGATCATGCTCATAAATAACTCCGCTACTAGAATCATCTGTAGCTACAGATGATTTTTTTAGGTTAATAAGTTGTTTGTACCAGCCTAAGATTATGCCAGTGAATGACGAGAAGTAACGCTCTTATAATCCCTTTTTTGTAGCAGATTTTACGACAGATAAAAGACCCGTTATTTTCTACCTAATTTAATGACTACACCATACGCACCCTAAAGGGACTGCCAAATAGCTGATATTGTTAGGTTTATTGAAATTGAAGTGTTTGCAAAGTGCAAACAAAATCGTTCTTAGTTATTGATTTATAAAGAAAAAAGGTGTTTACAATCTGTAAACAGCCAAGTTGAAAAACAGTGAAAAATAGCCCTTTTTTACCGCCTTTTGCTGCAAAAATCACGCTTTCCTAACAAGCGAATTTATGGTGTAGTAAGTACACTTTAGTAAAATAACACTCAATTATAGGAAAAAAATGGCGATGAACTATGCAATTTTGAGGACGGCAAAATTAAAGACGATGGGCAACATTGGTGGCAGTCTTGCACACAGCTACCGAATGATAGAAACGCCCAATGCTGACCCCAACCTCACCCCTAAAAATCATCATAGCGTTGCTACCCCTGAAGCCGTCAAACAGATAATAAAAGATCGACTTCCTGAAAAAAGACGCGCTGATGCGGTGCTATGTATTGAGTATTTGATCACCGCCAGTCCTGAATGGGAAGGTTGGGGAAAAAGCCAAGAAGCTGAATTTTTTAAGCGATCTGCTCAGTGGCTCATGGATAAACATGGAGAAGGAAATATTGCAGGTATGAGTATTCATCGGGACATAAGTACACCGCAGCTGGTCGCTTATGTCGTTCCTATTGACCAAAAAGGGAAGCTCAACTGTAAGGGTTTTCTAGGCGGCAGGGTTAAGTTAAATCAGATGCAAACCGATTTTGCCAACACGGTCGCTGATTTAGGGCTAACGAGGGGCAAGGAAGGCTCTAAAGCCAAACATACCAGCATCAAGGAGTATTACCACGACATCAATCACGCGCGAGATTTTAGTATTACGACCGTAGCGCCTAAGCCTGAAATGTTTGAAAGCAAGGCTAGATATGGGGAAAAGGTCACAATAGCCGTTATTGAGCAAGTAGAACCCACTGTGAAGGCAGCAAACAGCATCCTGATGGACTACGAGAAGGCTAGATTGGATAAAAACGTTGCGGAAGCGAGCTATGACACCCTTAAAAAACGTGTTGAGCCTTACCTAGTGGCAATTCAAGGTTTAAATCAAGAGGAAATCGCTAGATTGAATGAAGCAATGCAGCTAGAAAGCCGTAAAATCGCCATAGAGAGAGTTAAATATGAAAGGGCTAGGTATCTATCAAAATAGAGAATGAAGGCTGTTAAATCTAATTACGTAGGCATATAGAGTGGTTTCTATACCTCATTACTAAGGTTAAAGAAAAATAAAATCAATAGAATGCTAAAAAATTTATAAATTTTAAAAAACCTACTGCTTTGGATGAAGTCAAAAATAAACTGATAAATAATTTTGAAAGTGTTGATCGATTATCTGATCCAAAAGAGAACAAAAAAGCCTCTGATATTTCGAGGTAACTAGGGCTTTTTTCTTTTATCTTTTCAGTTAGTAAAAAAAATAAGAAAATGCTTTTAATGCTTTTAATGCTTTTAATAGCTTTTAAGCTCGCTGTAGCCCTTACTGTTACTGACTTTCAGACCCCATTAAAGGACGTTTAGTTACCCATTAAAGGACGTTTAGTTACCCATTAAAGGACGTTTAGTTACCCATTAAAGGACGTTTAGTTACCATTAAAGGACTATTTATAATTTGACCTTTAGATGACTTAATGTAATATGTCATTAAATACTTATGGATAAGATGGTTATGCACACTAAAAAAAACCTAGTCGTAAAAACTAATCAACTGAATCAGGCATTACAAACTTTATCATTGGCTGAAGTGCGAATTATTCAACTAGCCATAGTTGATGCTAGAGAGACAGCCACAGGATTAAGTACAGACAAGCCGTTACGAATTGATGCCACTCGTTATGCAGAGGTATTTGAAACTACACGGCAAAATGGCTATAAACGCATGAAAGAAGCTGAAGAAACCCTATTTAATAGACGTTTTACCTACCTTGATGATAATGGTAAGCCGATTAAAAGCCGTTGGTTGCAGCAGGTACAATATCATGATGGTGAGGGCGCAATAGAAATAGTATTTACTCTTGCTGTTGTAGAAGGTATCAGCCGTATCAATGGCTTAGAACAGTTTTTTACCTCGTATTTGCTAGAGCAAACGACACAGTTTGATAGTGTTTATTCAGTACGCCTTTATGAGTTATTGACGCAATGGCGCACAGCTAAAAAAACACCATGTTTTGAGATAGGGGTTTTTAGAGACCAGATGGGGCTAGGAATCAATGAATACAAAGCGATGTGTGATTTTAAGAAACGTGTTTTAGACCTTGCTACAGATGAGATTAACAAAAAATCGGATCTTAAAGTCAAATATGAGAACGTAAAAAAGGGACGCAAAATTATAGGTTTTACTTTCACTGTTCATGAAAAGCCAAAAGCTAAGACTGATGTAGTTAGTAAGGAGCGCGACGCCAGTACAGCAGATATGTTCACGGTTGATGGACTGAATGATAAGCAGCTAGGGCGTATTGCTCGTAACCCTGCTTTTATGGCGGAATACAATCATTTAGTAAGTCCTACCAGCCTAGCTGGACAGTCACAACAAGGATGGGAATTTGAAATGATTAACCGCCTTAAAAAAGACCCTACACAGTTTAATAAACGTCCTATCAAAGAATATCTTGAATACTAGGTCTGATGAGTGTGTTAGATGGGTTCGGTTCCCTAGTGAGGACTTGAACGCTAAACTGTGGGTTAATGGTATTAACGTTTTAACTTGCTGAGATAAGCACAGTGTACTTCATGGTGTACTTACCACACATATTCTATTAGTGATTGGTGCGATTCAGGTTAAGGAGAGATGCGCCGCTATTCGTTTTCCCCATTCAGAGTTAGAAATGAAGCCAATATTTTCTGACTTTATTTCTTCTAAAATAGTATAACAAGCACTAAGCTGGTTAATAGTATTGATGATCTCAGTTTTTTGACGTTTCGCTTCAGTAAGTTTTTTGGAAATAGTAATTAAATCTTTATCAATATTGAGAGTGCCATTGAAATGATCATTTAGGTGTCTTTTAAATTCATTAAGAGTAAAACCGATAGCTTGTGCGCCTTTAATCATTTTAATACGCTCAATACATTCAGGATGAAATTCAGTGTATAGGCGTGATCCTGCTTGGCGTTTTCGAGATTTCAGTAACCCCATCTCATCGTAATGACGAATAGTATCTTTGGTTGTGTTAGCTTGGGCTGCTAAAGCTCCTATTAATAAGAATGATGTATCAGATTCCATACCATATACCTTAAAAATATAATTTTTATCTAGTTTTAAATAACTATACCGCAACCTATAAAATACTATTGGCTTCTGAATATGGTGTACCCCAAAACAGACGTAGGGCTTGTTCTGTTGGTCTAAAAAATAGTAAAACCTTTAGTTTTCCAGAGCCTACCACACAAAGCTTCATTACCTGTGAACAGGCGATTGGTGATTTGCCTAATGAAACTATTGGAGATGTTGAGGGCTATTCCATTGAAGCCCAAATTAACTATCAGCGACTAATGCGAATGGATAGCAATATTTCATATTTTTTTGTTTTCTGTGCTGACACAAAACCGCCTTTCAAGGCAACGCCTTAGTATCAATATCACGGTTACGAGGTAGGGTAAGATAAGGGAAACGGCTCACCTTGGCCCGTATCTTTTTTTGTCGTTTGCCTGGATTACCCCAGATAACCTCTAAGGTGGTACCTTCGATAGCATACTCAGTTTCAATAACCGCCAAAGAAATCATACGACGGTAATAAAACGAATAAATACGTCCGCTTGAAATACCTATACTGCGATTATCGATCTGTACCTCATCTGCCACAACAATAGAACTCTGCGTTGTCCAAATAGGATTGGCTGGGAATTCCATAAACTCAAAAGACTCACCAGACTCAAAATAAGAGGCATAGATATCTTTAATATCGTCCGCATACCATTCAAGCGTTACAATTTTTTTTGCTTGCTGCTGCATGACAACTTCAAGGGCGGCTCTGCCAACGAAGTCATGATCAAAGGTGATCATATGCCCCCAACCTAAATCGATAGGGTTAAAATAACGACGGGTGATATCGACACCTGCACTGCCTGGCAGTTTGGCAAGCAAAGCATCGTATTTGCCATTTAAATAGTCCATAAAGTCTTCATCTTGGGTCCAAGCAGGTAAAAAGTGGATAAAGGCTTGGGCAAAACCATTTTCCGTATGATTCATGCCATAAGCACGCATCCCTAGACGAACTAAGTTAAACGGTTGTCCTGCTGCCATTAAGGCTTGATAAACCAATGGAGCATCTCTGATATCCCCATGCACCTCATACGCCAGTGTGCCTGCTACGCCCAACCGAAAAATCCGCACAGCAATACCTGTTGGTGGTAGTTCATCCCCGTAGATATGCACTGTGCGATGCCAAATAAATTTAATATCACTGAGGGATTCTTGGGTGGCTGCCTCGAGAATTTTCAAAGATAAGGGACCACCCAGTTGGAACAGAAAGGATTTGCCTGTCAAATCTTCGATATTGACATCATAGTTGCCACGACTGG
>NZ_JCACRW010000002.1:0-39336 GCF_059073035.1 Psychrobacter sp. H26 | reverse complement strand
TTGAGTATTTGAGTATTTGAGTATTTGAGTATTTGAGTATTTGAGTATTATTAAGACTTTACTCAATAGTTAGATGAATAGCAACATTTTTAAAAAATAACTATATCTTTGATATCGACTGAATTTCTATGTGAATAATATTCATAAAAATGCATAAATTTATCAAAGACTGAGATGCCCCAGTAAACTGACTGCTAACATATAAAGTGTAGCTATCAAGTATCAATATGAGCTACTAAAAGCAATACTTTAGCCGCTCATATTCGTTATAATCCGCTCACCAATCAAAAACCACTAATATGAATGAGGGAACCACTATGGTGAAGTGTCACTTATCGACCATCATGGGTGAAAGACGCCTTAAAATTGCCGATATCTCAAGAGATACTGGCATCAATCGTGGCACCATTACTCGCATGTATCATGAAGAAGCCACCCGTGTTGATCTAGATGTCATCGAGTCTTTATGTACTTATCTTAGAATCAATGTTGGTGATTTATACGAAATCATAAATGAGGACAGCAGTGAGTCACCAGCATAAATAACGTTGTCATGAGCTGTGATTGTCTTTAAACGAATAAAAAGACCTACAGAAGGTTATTTTCTCTTGCAATAGATTAAAATATAGGTATAATTTGACCTGTAGTAAGTCATTTTATTTATTATATGCATATAATGGTCTATAGGAGAATACCAATGAATAACAATCTATCTCGGCTCAATAGCTGCACATGGTTTAGTGAACAGACTAAAACGTTAGCCTCTCAGCTGTTATTAAGCTTACAAATACAGCAAGGCTTACAGCTGGCAACCCTACTTGGTGTTGACCCCATTCTTTATAATGATGAAGCGGTTTATGTCTGGGTGCAACGACAGCTAGATGACGGTCTTATCGTTGACGATCATGCGTTAAGCACCCTTGAAACTGCTTTTATAGAGTTGGTCACAGCTCACACTGACCAAGCAGCGTAATGGCTTTAGCTTATATTTACAGACTTCTTGTTTAACAAGAAACAATAATCCTTAAAGCCAGATAAAGTGTCATTATCTGGCTTCTTGATATAGACAAAGATAACGACAATCAAACAAGCTTTTTTCAGTCTTATATGTCTCAGAAGACGCACTTTTGGGCAATATGGCTTACTGTTACCATATGCCTTTACTCAGTCGGCTCTGCACGCGGCACCCCAGCTATTTTATAATAAACAAAGCCTCTCTCATCTCTCAAAACACTTTTGCTGTCTGCTCTAACGCACCAGCTGATTGCATCAGGCTGCGCTTCATTAACATCACAAGCCAAAATAATCTGCTGACTTTGAGCGTTATCAAATGCCTGCTTCCACCCCGTTTCAAGCTCATCGATGCCGCGCTGTAGCTCTGCTTGCTGGTATCTCATCTCTGCAATCTCATCAAAGCTTGGCACATACCAAAATACCAGGGCCACCAAACTTATTATCACAGCCATCGTACCCGCTGCGACAACGGCTGCAATCCTTTTAATACTCATAGTCTCAATGGACTTATGAATTTTGTCCAAGTCTTTACTAGCTCTACCCTCAACCTGCTCAATCCGCGTTTTGGTGGTGGTCTCAAAGGTCTCAATATCTTCAATAATCTGCTTATGACCAGCTTGGTACTGATTGGTGAATAGGGCTAGATTGTCAGCGCTTGCGCCAAGCTTGTCAGCCACCGCTTGCATGGTACTCACTTGTACCTCTATGCTGTCGTTTTTAGCAGTAACGACCGACTCTACAGCCGTATCAATCTGCTGTTTCATATCGGTGATGATGCCTGCTATTTTGTCATCATAACGACGCGGCATCTCATTGTCAGTAAAAGCAGTCACTGCCGCTTGTAGCTGCTTTAACACGAGTTCTTGATACTGACTCAATGCCTGCGAAGTCGTGCTTGCGCTACTACCTAATTCTTCAATGGCAGAAGACACCTCATTCACCTTGCTATCAATACCGCTAAGCGAACGCTCAAGCCGCCTCGCTACCGCATCATCGGCTCGCTTAATCAGCTCACGCAAGGCCCCAATGACCGGAGTCAATGAAGTCACTAGGTTAACAAGTTGATCGTGTATGTCTTGCTCAGTGCGGTCATTTTTATTCATAGTAAGTACTCATTATTGTAATCATCACAACTAAAATGGGCGTGGTGACGAGTAATGGCGCGCTTTTTCTTGAATAGCCTTGTCTATATCCAGCACTTGTGCGGCCAAGATTTGCGCTAAATTTTGCGTGCCCACGCGGATGTCAGGAATCTGCTCAAAACGCTCATTAAGCGCGTTTATAGTATCAATTTTATGACGGTCGCTAGAAAGCGTGCCGAGCGCTTGTAATAGTGTCTGTACCGACGTATCTCTGTCTATCATCACCCGTTCTGCATCCGTGTCTCGCAAACGCTTTTGCAACGCGGTGACATTATCAGTATGCTGAAGCGTTTTTAAAACGAGGGCCTCAGCAGCTAACTTTTCAGCCGCCTCTATCACAGTGGCAGTAGTATCAATCGCTTTAAAGTCGATCTTATCAATACGGTCTTTAACCCGTACCAGCATATTATCAAACCTGCTCTGATACGCCTTGACTTCTGCCTGTCGGGTACGCGCAAGGGCAGTAGCATCTTGCTCTTTTTGTTGTTTTTCTTGCCGCCGCTTCTCTGCTTCCTCTCGCTCACGCCTAGCTTTGTTCTCAGTTTCGGCTTGCTCACGCGCTTTGTTGAGCTGGTATTGGAGCGCCATGGTACGAGTACGCCAGTCATCAAGCCGATCTGCGTTCAATTGAGTGGTCTTGGTACGGGTAATCTCATCGTATAAGTTATCATCTTGCACAATCACCGCTTCACTTTGATCAAGAAGGGCAATACGCTGCTCATAAAACGGCGATAGGCGCTGATAGGTTTTTTGACTGGTATTGATTTGCAGCTTTAATTGTTTGATGTCTTCATTATTGGCGGTTTTAAATGTCTTTACATCAGATACAAGCATCTGCAAACGTGCCTCAGCGGTATCATCTATCTCTACCGCTTTAAGAGCACGCAGCGCCTCACGCTCTTGCTCAAGCGCTTTAAAATGCTCAACATCAAGATCTGCCAGTGCCGCGAACTTATGATAGGTGTCAAGGTTGCTCGTTACCTCGATCGCCTGCAAATCCTCAAACGCCTCGCGCCAGTGCTGCTGCAGCTCAGTTTTTTCAACATCAATCTCATCAAGCGATTTAAAGTCAGTAGCCAGCTTATTCAGCGTTGCGGCAAACGGTTTTAGGGTGGCCTTAAGCGCCTTATGATCATCAATAACTCGATTGTTAAGGGGAATAAGCTCTTTTAAAACCGTTTTATTGTTCAGCATCGTTTTATCAATCTGTGACAGCCGCTCTTCAAGGCGGCTAACAGCGCGGCCTGTTTGTAGGGTGTCATCTTGTCTAAATTGATCAACCAACACTAAAGCCGTTTTCAGTGCCTCACTTTGCTCTGTCGTATGTATTTTCTGGGCAAGCTCAATCATTTTTTGGCGGGGCTCGCTAAAATCCTGTCCCACCTCCTCGGTGAACCGCTGGGTACTCTTAATGTTTTTATCAATGGTAATAATCTGTTTAGACTGGTGCGCTAACTCTTCATGCAGCGCATCAATGGTTGAAAATAAGGCGCTGCGTACCATCTTTTTTTGACTCACAAAGTTGGCTGAGATTGCTAAAAGCTCATCAAGTGCGTGATCATTGGCCGCATCACTATGCGTCTGACTCTTATTTTTAGGAATAGCGGGTTCAAGTTCAGCGGCAGGATCTACAAAGCGGATATTACTGAGCTCAATTCGCGCAAAGGGTTTACGCTTTTTATAATGTATTGTGACGCCGTTAACCTCTTGTTCATTGCTTTCTAGGTCAATACGTCCCTTGTCGTCATACTCAATTACCAGACCATTTTTTTCAATGTAAGCATTGATCTCATCAATCGTCTCGTTGTACTCATGAATCACTGAACGATTGCCTTTGAGAATATCCTTATATAGTGACTTACCCAGTTTCATTTTTGGTAAACGACTGATGCCCAGCTCACGGTAGGATTTCTCACTAATGGTTTTATTCTCAGGCAGTAGCTCATTGGCCATATCCGCCCAAAGGGTGCGTTGATATTTAAGCTCATCGCCGCGCCCGTTTAACCCCTTAGATAAACGCTCCTCCGTTGACCACTGCAACCAATTCTTGCGTGCTGATAAAGCATAACCCTCAACATCCGCTACTATCTCACGGCTTGAGAGTAAAATATGGGCATGAAAGTTACGACTGGTCAGCTCAACCACTTCAACCTCCCCCACATGTTTCTCGTGACTGTGTGGCCGATGAATGGCTACATCGACAAGCACGTTATAGCGATCAGATAAGGTTTGAGCGTAGCGCTCGGCCAAAACTATACGCTGATCAGCGGTGATCCCATCAGGAAACATCACATCAATCTCAGTACCTAATTGAGCGTTTTTACGAGTCTCAATGCGTTCGATATCATTCCAAAAACCCTCACGTGTCACTGCTAGATCCCCAGCAAGAGTTGGCGTTATCAACGCCGTATGCATCACATTTTTCTCAATAACTTGCGTGTATTTAGTACCATCACTGTCCACTAAATTTAAGATTTTGTCTTTAGCTTTACTGGTGTAATCGTGGACGACTCCTGACTGCTCATCAGCCAGTTTTGAGCCAGAATTATAAGCCGACTTTGCCACCACGCTATGATTTCTCGCCTTACTAACGGCGCTAACTGACAGATGAAACCCTTTATTATTCATAGCAAAAAAACCCAACATTGAGAGATAATTTTTTGGGGGTTGTAGGGGGTTCGCCCCCTGCCGAACGACGGAGTTTATGTAAAAAAATAGCGCCCCTTGTGGGCCTTTTTTACATAAACTCCTAAGTTCGCTCTTAACAGAGGGTTAAAATACTACTGCGCCCACGAAACGATGTGGTCTTGTGTATTTTACTATCTTGCATACCTGTGTATGTACTGCTAGGATCAACTCTATCATAGTTGGCTAAAAAAGGATGAAGTAATGTCAGTAATATCAGATGATTTATTCGCAAATAAGATTAAGCAATTGCAGGCTCTTAAAAAAGAGATTGATCAGGACAGGCTTGAAGCACATAAAATATTGGGGGAGTGGTTGGCCAACGCATTGGACGATGATGACAATCATGAACTGCAAGCCATTTTTTTAGACGCACACGATAATGAAAAATATGTCCGTTTGAAAAAGCACCGTGAGTTTTTAAAGTCAATTGCTCATAAGATGCAAGGTGAGGCTAAGATGGTATCAAGCAGTTTTACTTCGCATAAAGACAATCAAGACAGTGAGTACGGTTCATTGTTTGATGACAAATCAGCAGCGCAATAACTGTTACTGTTAGCAATAGCCTATTCATCCGTACAACTGAATCGTCTTCTAATTAGTAAAATGCTAGAAGGCGATTTTTAGCTGTTTTAAGCGCTTTAAAATATATTTAGCTATCAGTGTATAGAACAGAGCATAGAATGCGTATAAGGGTGCTTTTTAGGCTTTCTAGCAACGATTTGAGATGTATTTACAGAGGTATCGATAATGGCTACTGAAAATGAAGACAAATTATCTAAAAAAAATGCGACTGAAAACATGAAACCAGCTTTGTCCAAAATGACAGATGCAGACATTCAAAAGATCTTTGATCGTGCTTTTGAAGATTTCCAGAGGTCGACTCTTGATTCGGACTATGAAAGTGAGGATTAATATCAAGTAAGCGGACAACAGCTGGTTGAGCTACTAAATAATTTTAAAAGCAGTTGGTAGCTCATATTATTATTTCAAATTCGTCGGTTTTTTTGCCTATTTTCCTATTACTTAAAACAAAAATATATTTCTTATTTTTTAATAATTTTTAAAAGCTTTTGTCCTGAAGGTGAAAATCGGCGCAGACACTTACTTCACTTGGTCTACAGCGGAAAAATATTTTTATATAGTGGAATTTTAGGCGGTTAAAGGTGGAAGTTTAAGCGGTTGAAGGTGGAACTTTAGGCGGTTATAGGTGGAACTTTAGGCGGTATTAGTGGAAAATAAATTTGTATATTCCACTAATGTTATTTATTATTCACCATAAACATCAATCTAGCGAAATATTACGATATGAATAAAAATGAGATGGCGCAGTTCCAAAATAACCTACGAGAGTTTATAGGCGAGTCTTATACGGTCAAAGTAGATAAGAATTTAAGTGAACAAGAGCGCGATGAACTTACCGCTCATGTAAGAAGGACAGTGGGTGATAATGATGCCACCATCCTTATTATTGAACCCATCATAGAATCAAAATTTGATTTTAATTTTGATTTGATTACCTCAGACGTTAAAGAAATCAAACCATTACAGAATGTCAGTCAAGTTGAGAGTAAGCCCAAACCAATTTACAGTGACAAATGGCTGGTGATGCAAAACCGTTTATTAAATGCCATTTCAGATTTGGACTTGAATGAGCGGCGTCTGATTATGTTTTTATCGCCCTTAGTACGTAAGCATGTAGAAAAAGACCCTGATGCCAGAAAACGAATGTTTGTGGTTAATGCGCTAGAGTTTGCCCGTGAATATAATTTAGGCAAAAAAAGTATTTACCGTACCTTGGCAGAAGTTGCTAATAGCATGCTGCACAAAGCATTCTTTTTTTGGAACTTTAAGAATAATGAACGGACGCATAGAACTGGAGTGTCTTGGCTTGTTCAGTGCGAATATAAGGAAAACGAGGGACAGTTAGAAGTTATACTGGCCGATACAGTGATTGAGATGCTATCAGTATTCGATCGTGAAAATCCATTTACCAAATGGGAGCGACATTGGATTATTAATCTTGGTAGTTATGGCATGATTTTATTTGAGCTGATTGCCAGTTGTATGTTCCAAAAATACAAAGAAAAGGCGTATACCGTTGACTATTTACGTGAAAAATTTAATTGCGTTGATAGCTATGGTAGGAATATTGATTTCAAACGTTATGTATTAGATAAAGCTATCAGTGATATTCATACGCACACGCCTTACCGTATAACCTACGCTCAAAAGAAAAAAGGGCGGGTGGTGAGTGAGATTGTGTTTAGTTTTGAAGATAGCAGTCAAGCCAAGGTAGAGGCTAAGCAGTCAAAAGCATTGAAGAGTGATCTGAATCCTTTTTCAATTAAAGGTCTAAGCGACGCACAATTAAAGCGCATTGTTCTGAACAAAGAATTTATAGCCAATTATAACCATTTGGTCAGCTCCACCAGTCTAGCAGGTCAAAATGAGGCAGAGTGGGCAATTGAGATGGTCAAAAGACTAAAGACGGATTCTTCAGTTTTCAATAAATGTCCTATTCGTGATTATTTAGAATATACGTAGATTAATAAAAACATTCTATTGCTGAGCGGTTAGGTGCTAGCCTTGGCAGTATTAAACCACTATGATTCTCTAAAAAAACCAGCGCTATTAGCCCAAGTATTACTGCCAAATTTAGCGATAGGGACAAACAGGCGCTAATCATTAATAAATGATAATAATGCGCTAGAGAAGTACTTAACTGATTGTTAGCCATAATCTAACGATTATGACCTCAAGATTGCTTGAGGTTTTTTTATATCTTGTATTGTATTATGTTGTATATTGTATTATACTATATACAACATAATACAAACGCTACATATTTACTCATACAAAATTAAGGACAATAATTATGGCCATTACTACACAGCAAATTCATGCTATTGCTGATCAACTGCATGAACAAGGTATCAAACCTACTTTAGCCGAAGTGCGTAAGGCGCTGGGTGGGGGGTCATTCACGACCATCAGTGAAGCCATGAAGTCTTGGCGTCAGGATAACCAACAAGAAGAGCAGCTAAGACAGGTTGAGCTACCAAGTGGCATTGCTGAACGCTTACAAACGCTTGGTGCAGATATGTGGCAAACGGCCATTGATATTGCCAATGATCGTCTGGTTAAAGAACGGGAGGCTCTAGAGAGTATTAAGGCCAAGTCGCAAGCTGAGACAGACGAGGCTCAAGAAGCGGTTAAGACCCTAGAGAGTGAGCAGGCTGATTTGTTAGAACAGCTCGATGAGGTCACAGCAACTGCAGAGGCAACGGCTATCACCGTAGCTCAAGTGACTGCTGAACGGGATATGCTGACACAGACACTCAGTGATACTCAGCACCAGCTGGAACTTGAACGAGCTAAAACAGCGGCAGCTCAGGCTCAGCTTGCAGATCTGCGCAGCAGCTTTGATCAGCAATCAAAAGAGCTGAGTGCCAACATATCGAAGGTGGCCACGCTTGTAGCTACTGCTAATAGCGATAAAGCAGAGATCACACGTGTGAAGACAGAGCTTGAAGCAGTCAAGGTTGAGCTAAAAACAGTGACTACTGAGCACAACCAAATAATGAACCTTACAGCAGAGGTAAAAGGAGAATTAAAAGCGATAACCGCTGAACGTAATAAGTTATCAGGGATCAATGAGCAGCTGACTCAAAAGCAAGCTAAGCTTGAAGCAGATCATCAGCTGCTTGTTAAGCAACACAACACATTAAATCATGAGAAAACTTTGCTTAGTACTGAGCACACTGCTTTAATTGAGCAATATGATGAGCTTTCAATTAACTATCAATCAGAACAGGAAAAGAGTAGCTCATTGACTGCAGAGATTGAAAAGATGCGAGAGACAATTAACACTAACACTAAAAGTATCAGTTAAACTTAGTAATAGAGGCCTATTAACAATAACTAAGTCAATCCCGTTCTATTCACACTAAGCTTATGAATCCACCATGACAATATCGACTCACTGAATAAATGATGGTTGTATAATAAATATTCTAAATTTTTCTCTGAACTCTCATAGTATATAGCCTAGTGGGCTATATACTACTTAAATTAGCCTAAGTGAATTTATGCTGATTTTGGAGCCTTGAGCAGATTTCAAGGAACACTCACCCTAAAGCAATTATGAGTATAATAAAAATACTCACAAACACTTTAGTGCATTCCTTGAATTTGATGTGATTAGTCATGCCGACTTCATCGCCCATCGCGTCATCAAGACCGTATCACTGTATCAAGCTACGGCTGTTATGATTACGGCTGATAGCACCGCCTAGACACGCTCATAACCGCTACTGTGCTGTCATACGCTAGCAAGGGCGTTCGCCCAATATACCGCTACGATATGCACAAGTAACCACTCATTGCGTTGCTCTGATCCTTTGTCTAGTCACCCCTGTAGGGAGCTCACCCTTATGTCAAACGCAGTCGTCACCGAGGCCTGCCACCCATTTGACGGGTAACGGGTACAGAGAGAGCAGCACGAAAATGTAACGAGCGAACAAGCAGTTTTTAAAATGTATAGCAAATAGAGTTGATATGAAAGCAGATTTTGGATAAAATGCACCTATACGGGCATTTAATGCTGTTCAAATAACGCAGTCTGTGTGCTTATTTGTTCGTTACAGGGTGCGTCAACACACTGTAACCGTTATCTACATTTAAAACTAAATGCCTCTGGGAGTCAACTCCCAGAGGCATTTTTTTATTTGTCATACAGATTAGGTTTTTAATATCTGATTCTTCGTTAGATTGCTTAGGCTTTTCTTGTCGTCATTTAGCGTAAGCATTTCAATTATTTTGAAGTTAGCACTTAGTACATCCTCACAAGACGTTAAGTTTCTGACAATACTGGGATAGTTTACTATGAAGACCGGCTTAGTCGTCAGATGCAAGGTTTTACACGCGCTGTTAAGAAGCGGTAAATCATCTTTCTGAGAGAATACGATAATGAAAAGACAAACCTACACTCCTGAGATTAAAGAACGCGCCGTTCGTATGCTGATTGAAGCATTAAACGATTACACCTTTATGTGGTCATGTCATAAAAAGCACACTAATGAAACTATACTAACCAACATTCAAGACTAAGCTACACATACTAAAGAGCTTGAACATGAGAACAAGAAGCTTACGTAAGCCAGTTAGATTACAGTAAAATCCGCTTTTTTCGCCCAAGGAGAGATAGGACACACAATCAAGTTGTGGCTCAGTTTATTGATAAAAATAAGTGGGTCTACGGTATTAGAGCAATATTGACTGTGCAATATAGAAAATATGCAATAAACTTATTTTCTACCTTTAATAAAATGCAGCAACCTAAACAAGGGTAAATTATGAGTAATTCAGATAACCACAGTCATCAAGCTCCAGACCCTAAAAATATGAATAAAGCTTTTTATATTGGGATTGGTCTAAATTCTGCATTTACGCTCATCGAGTTTATAGTGGGCTACTCAACTAATTCATTAGCTTTAATCGCAGACGCTAGCCACAACTTAAGTGATGTTGCCAGTTTAATAATCTCGTTAATTGGAATGAAATTAGCACAGAAAGCATCTACTACGCTTTATACCTATGGCTACAAAAAAGCTTCTATAATGGCGTCTCTTATTAACGCCATATTGTTAGTTACAATCGTTATAGGTATTGCGTATGAGGCCTTGGGTCGATTTGATACGATACCGGAAGTTGCAGGAAAAGTTATTATTATTACAGCTCTAATAGGTGTATTTATAAATACTGTTTCTGCTTTTGCATTCTACAAAGGTCAAAAAGACGATATTAATGTCAAAGGTGCTTTCTTGCATCTAATGGTAGATGCATTGGTCTCTGTAGGTGTCGTTATCTCGGGCATTATTATTTACTATACAAGTTGGAATATCGTTGATCCTCTAGTTAGCTTGATTATTTCAGTCGTTATACTGTTATCGACTTGGGGTCTACTAAAAGAGAGTATCAAGCTTGCTATCGACGGAGTACCTCAAAATGTTGATCTCAGTAAAATCACTGCTATCTTAGAGAGCTATAATTTTATTCAAAACTTTCATCATTTACATATCTGGGCTTTGAGTACCACTGAGAATGCTCTTACAGTTCATATTGTACCGAAGACCGATATAACGTTTGAAGAGACTATTACTATGAAAGAAAACATCAAGGAAGATTTGGCGCATCAGAATATACAACATGCAACTATTGAATTTGGTACTAAGGCAGATGACAATCAAAAATCGCGTGCATTAAATGAAAGTATCAACTAAAAGATGATAGACCGTATATAGCTATCTCTTTTTAAGTATGAGGCGCGTGCCTTATGTCAACATAATTTTTTCAATCAGTTCTTATGTGATCAATAGTTTAAAACTTTTATATTTACGTGCGTTAGGACGTTACCTAGAAAAAATAAAAAACTTACGCTGATTAAATTATTATGATTAAGTTTACTATTACCCTCGTCTTCTAAGTGTGGTTAGACCTTTGCCAAAATAGCTTATTAGTAATAACAGGGTTATTATTATCAAGATAGGATAATTTCCCATAAGCATAAAGGGCGTGTTACCAACCCGTGCCTGTATCTCACCACGTAGTACAGTACGCTCAAACTGCGGTGCGCGTTTTACAATACGACCTTTATGGTTAATGATAGCGGTAACACCAGTATTGGTCGCTCGAATAAACCAGCGCCCGTTCTCAAGCGCGCGCATTTGTACCATTTGCAAATGTTGCAATGGTCCTGCTGAAGTGCCAAACCAGGCATCGTTAGAGACGGTCAACAAAAAGTCAGTATCGATGGCATTTTTACGCGTGGTATCTGGATAAGCTACCTCATAACAGATAGCCGTCCCTATATTGTGTTCACGCACCTTTAGCGGTGACTGCTGATCACTACCACGACTATAGCTCTTAATATCCTGACTACCGGCCAAACTTGGGAAAATATCGAGCACGCCTTCAAATGGAATATACTCTCCAAAAGGCACTAGACGCTGCTTCTTGTATAGGCCTTCCGCTTCTACACCTCGAGCAATCACGCTATTGTAAAATGGGGGATACTTATCCGTACTGGCATTGAATGCCGCTTTATCCTTATAAGGGATACCAGTTATCCATGTCGTATTGGTCGCATTGGCCATTTCTATCATTTCACTAATAAAGCCCGCAGCCTCATCCTGAAACATCGGAATAGATGATTCAGGCCACACCACCACATCACGTCCCCACTCAGTGCGCGTTAACTTCGCATAAATCTTTAGCGTTTCTACTTGATATTGCGTCAGCCACTTTATATCTTGTGAAATATTACCTTGAATCAATGACACTGACAGATCAGGTGTGCCCTTAGGTTTTGTCCATTGCGGATTGACCAGCCATAATGATGTGCTAATGGCTAATAACAGTACAGAAACGACGGCATAACTACTGCGTCGAAGCAGTAGCTCTACTAAACTTGCAGCCAATAGTATGGCAACAAAAGAGACGGCAAAAACACCAGCAACGGGTGCTAAGGACGATAACCAATACTCTTCAGTAAATGCATAACCAACAAACAGCCACGGAAAGCCTGTGAATAACCAAGTTTTTAACCATTCTTGTAGCACCCAAAGAGCAGCAAATGAAAAGGGTTGTTTGCCTACCATACGGTTAAAGACTAGTGCTAAAAATCCATGAAACAGTCCCATACCGAGACCCATCAATCCAATCATAATCAATGCGAGCCACGTTGGAGTATCGCTATAATCATGGATGGCAGTATAGAGCCAAAAGCCGCCGACGCACCATAGCCCCATACCGTAAGCTTCACCGATAATAAAAGCGCGACGACCACTCATATTTGGTACCAACAGCGCATATAAAATCGCTGGTGACACTATTGCTAGCGGCCAGAACCCATGAGGCGCTAGCGCAAATAAAAAAATAGCCCCTGCAAGCCATGCTGCTACTAGCGTAAACCATAGCGGTAATTGATTTGAGTGAGTACTCAAACGCTTTTGTAGATTAATAGTAGACAGGCGCATCGCAAATTATCCAAAATTATGAGTTTTGAATTTTTAGTCAAAATCCAAAACTCGGATAGACCTGTTAATACTACAGGCAGCATTTCAAAATGAAAACTGCTTATGATACCAGTCCGCACTGCTCAATGGATAAATTTACGTACTCCGTTTGATGGGTTATTATGCTACATTACCAAACGATATGAAGTGTTACTTGACCTTCTATAGCTCACAATATCTACAGTACATGAGAGAGCACTATGACCCCCTTAAAAATAAAATCCAGTCTTATATTCAATCGTTATCTGTCTAAGGGGTTGCGTAGTACGTTAGTATTACTTGCCGCCTCATCACTATTTGCTTGTAGCCAACCGAGTAGTGGCGTATCTGATGCAAGCACAACATCGGCATCAACTGAAGATGTAGTGACTGTTCCGAAGACAGCTGAACCAAACGTTATAAATACTCCTATGATGACATCAGTAAGTAAACCAGACCTACTAAAAAACGTCTCAGCCACTGTCTATAAAGATGCCAATTGCGGCTGCTGTAAAGAATGGATAAGTCATGCAGAAGATAATGGTCTAAGTGCAACCGCGCAAGATGTTGCGGACTTAGCCGTATTTAAAGAGCGCTACAGCGTTCCAAATGAAATGCGTTCTTGCCATACTGTAGTCACTACTGATGGTTACGTCTTTGAAGGTCATGTACCCGCTAAATATATGGCGCAGTTTTTAGAAAATCCGCCAGTACAAGCTATGGGTCTTGCCGTACCTGGCATGCCTGTTGGTAGCCCGGGTATGGAGTATCAAAATAAATTCATGCCCTATCAGGTTATGCAACTCAATAAAGACGGGACGACCCAAGTTTATGCTGATATTGAATCGGTAGAGCAGCAATTATAGTGTGTTAGCAGTTAAGAATACTTTGATTATAGTGTTAGCGTTAAAAGCGAATGAAGCAAGTATAAGACTGTTCTATTGCTTATAAAATGATTCTTCATCAAAAAATTCATTAGCTATTGCGACTTTAAAATTAAAAATAACTTTGAATTTGTAACTTTTGATGACAATGTAAGCGGATTTATCGGTTATTAACCCTTAAAATAGATAAATAACTAAGGGTTAATACAAGAATATACAGGATGTATCGAAACAATTACGTAATATTACATAAGCCAGTAGGGAATTAACATCTATATTAATATTATAAATTATTATATTATCTTAATAATTAGTTAGACCCTATATAGGGTAATTACTTCATCCAATAGAAAAACGTCTGAGGGTTAAATCTAAATTATAGATTTAACCCTCAGACGTTTTTTTGCTTATAAAACAGTAGAAATTGTGGTCAATCTAGTCAGCTATATTCTGTACATGTTACACAAACTTACATTGTAAAATGTGGGATATTAGCAATTTTTTCGACATCAAAAAAGTATTTTTGGGGTTTTTAAGGGGGATGACAGGCTAAACAGCCTATGCTAAAGTCGGCTTTGTGTTTTGGTCAGCAGCTTGATTTGTAACAGCTTCGTAAGACTTCAATGAGCTGTGATCGCCAATAATCATTTTTTATATGAATAATATGCAGCAGAAGTATCAGTCACTATGACATATATATACTTGAGTTATTGAGATTTAATTGACTGCGCTGTTGTTGATAACAGACGATTTTGAATTAACCGTAGGTATTAGATTTATGAAACAGGCTTTATTGATTTTGTCAGTACTGGGTATGGGCATAGCACAAACGAGTGGTGCTGCTATCACAATCTCTCAAACAAATAATACCATCACCAATACTTCTGTGGCATCAAACTACGGTTCATCAAAAAACATCTATAGCACCAAAAGTGGTGCTTATGTTTCTAATAATGATGAAATTAGTCAAGCAATTAGCAACCTAAGTGCGCAGGCCAAGCAAAAAGAGAATCAGCTTTCATCATTAAACAGCCGCTTATACGCTGAAAAACAACAGCAGCAAGTCAATAAGGTTCCTGACAGCAATTCAGCCCCCGCTATCGCTGCTGCTCGCGCCTCAAAAGTGGCTTTATCTGGCAGCTCTGGATATTGTGCCCGTTACGTACGTAAAGCACTACAATCAGCTGGTTATGAATTTACACCCAATCCTTCAGCCTATCAGTACGCCACTCGTGGCACGCTTGATAAAGCAGGTTTTAGCAAAATCAGTAATGATATGCCAACCCAAGTAGGTGATGTTATTGTCTATGATCGCTCATCAAAGCGCCCGCATGGCCATATCCAAATATTTGATGGCGAAAATTGGATTTCTGATTTCCGTCAGAACAGCATCAGCCCATACAGTGGTGTCTATGCTTATACGACATGGCGCGATTCAAAATACGTGGATGACGCATCCGCATCAGATCGTAATATCTACCTTGCTATGAATGATAAATAAGACTTTCTAAGTCAGCACAACATAGTTGTTATTTCCTCCAACCCAGTAGTGATCTTAATATCATTGCTGGGTTTTTTTGTGCTTAACATCAGGGCGTATTTAACCTTTCATGATTTGATCCGTCAGAAATGAACACTACTGATATCATTACTCATGACAGGAGTTATCGACAAGCGCGTTTAAAATGCCACATGATGACGCTGGTGCACTACTTGCACATTTCTGGCGCAAAACGGTCAAGTGATGCTTTAAGTGCATCAGTTCTTCCATTCGTATTTCCACAGCATGAATGTGCTCATCTAGCAAGTTATTCACAGCGCCGCAGTCCTTGTCAGGCGACTCCCAGTATTCAAGTAAGATTCGCACATCATCTAAAGCCATATCGAGCGTACGGCAATGTAGGATAAATTGTAGACGCTCAATGTGCTCTTCATTATATAAACGATAATTCCCTTCGCTACGAAAAGGCTCGGGTAATAAACGCTCTTTTTCATAATAGCGAATGGTTTCTACTGTGGCACCTGTGCGTTTAGCGAGCTCACCAATTTTGATTGTCATAACAACCTCTACGATTTAAATAATTAAAGTGGCTGTAAAGACTAGCGCTAGAGAAATTAAAATTACGAAACTGTAGATAAATAACCTTGACTCTAAAGCCACTATAGGGTTCATAATATCATTATTCAAAGGGTAAATTATTATGAAATATCATATTGAAGGTATGGACTGTGCCAGTTGCATCGGCAAGATTGAAACAGCTTTGAAACGTATGCCTGGGGTTTCTGATGTTCAGCTGAATTTCGCTACAGAAACGCTAGAGCTAAATTTAGCCCCTGGTGCGCCGACTCAGGCTAGTGATATCGAAAAAACAATCAAAAGCCTAGGGTTCGGCATCTCTGCCAATACTGGTCAACAAACTGTATCGGCTATTGATATTGACAGCGACAATCAGATGGCTCCGCAGGATAAGCAATGGTGGCAAACTCAAAAAGGCAAACAGGTTGTTGGCCTCGGTATTTTGATGGGCAGCGCTTATGCACTGTCACTACTGTTGCCCGCTTATGGGATATGGGTGTTTGCCATCGCTGTGATTGTAGGCGTTTTTCCATTTGCGCGCAAAGCCTTAGCACTGGCTAAAACAGGTTCATTCTTTTCAATTGAAACGCTGATGTCCGTCGCCGTGCTTGGCGCACTTATCATTGGTGAAGCTGAAGAGGCCGCAGCAGTTGTCTTTTTGTTCTCAATCGGTGAACTGTTTGAGAGTATCGCTGCTGATCGCGCTCGCGCTGGCATCAGAGCCTTATCATCGCTGGTTCCGAAAAGTGCAATTTTACTTGATGCTCAAGGTGGGCAGCGTAACGTTCCAGCGACTTCATTACAAGTGAATGACCTTGTGCTGGTGCGTCCTGGAGATAGGGTATCTGCTGATGGTTCCATTGTTCAAGGTGCGTCCAGCCTTGATGATTCGCCCGTGACGGGAGAGTCTGTTCCTGTTGCCAAGACGATGGGTGACAATGTATTTGCAGGGTCAATTAACATCGATGGTGTGCTCCAAGTGCGCGTAGAAAAGACAGCCGCCGATAACACCATTTCGCGCATTATTGAGCTGGTAGAGCAAGCCCAAGCCTCCAAAGCACCCACTGCCCGTTTTATTGAGAAATTCAGTCGCTATTACACACCGGCAGTGATGGCTATTGCCGCACTAATTATTATCATTCCACCGTTAGCCATGGGTGGAGATTGGTCGACTTGGTTGTATCGCGGTCTAGCACTGTTGCTGATTGCCTGTCCCTGTGCTCTTGTACTATCAACACCCGCTGCCATCGCCTCTGGTCTTGCTGTTGGTGCGCGCCGTGGCTTGCTGATCAAAGGCGGTAGTGCTTTAGAAACTATCGGCCAAGTGAAGACGGTCGCTTTTGACAAGACAGGCACTTTAACTGAAGGCAAACCACGCGTGACCGATGTTGTTGCCTTTACACAAGAGGACTCAAGTATTCAAGGTCAGAATTCTCAAGGTCAAGATGAGATATTGGCACTTTTTGCCAGTGTGGAGACTGGTTCTAGTCACCCACTTGCTGAAGCCATTGTCAGCCATGCTGAAGCCGCTAAAGTTGTTATACCTGTGGCTTCCAAAGCTTCTGCTACTGCGGGTAAAGCGGTACACGCAACTGTCGCGGAGCGCGCGCTAGCTATCGGTTCGCCTGTTTACGCAGCCGATGAGGCATTGATTTCATCCACACAACAGGCGCAAATTGAGGCGCTGCAAAATGAGGGTAAGACCGTCTCTGTTCTTTTCGATGAGCAAAACCGTGAAGTGCTTGGATTAATCGCGCTAAGAGACGAATTACGAGACGACGCTCATGAAGGTGTGGCTCAGCTCAAAGCGATGGGTGTGCGCTCCGTCATGCTAACAGGCGACAACCGCTTAACCGCTCAAGCACTTGCCAGTAATTTAGACGTGGAATGGGAAGCTGAGCTGTTGCCTGAGGACAAACTGCGCCTGCTTAACGAGATGAAGAACAACCGCAAAATAGCGATGGTTGGTGATGGTATTAACGATGCGCCAGCGCTAGCAACTGCCGATGTTGGCATCGCGATGGGTGGTGGTACCGATGTGGCCATTGAGACGGCCGATATCGCATTATTAAAAAGTCGTGTTACGGATATGGCTCATCTCATCGCACTTTCACGTGCCACCATGCGCAACATTCATCAGAACGTCATTTTCGCTTTGGGTCTCAAAGGCGTCTTTCTGATCACGACCGTATTCGGCATTACTGGACTATGGATTGCGGTTCTAGCTGATGCTGGAGCAACAGTGCTCGTTACTCTTAATGCGTTACGTTTACTGCGCTTTAAGGGAGCGCCTCCACTGGTAAATCCGCCTAAAGTAGTTAAATAAAACCCTTCGAAATCAATTAAAAACTAGAGATAGCAGCAGATTTCGGGGGTGGGTTCTAATAATAAAAATTCCACCGCCACAGTAAACTGCAACCGCATTAGAGTAAATAAGGTTAGACCGTATGTTGATTACAGAATTGGGCTATTTTGCCTTGCTTACCGCTTTTGTATTGGCGTTATTGCAGGTAATTCTACCAACTATTGGTGTTATTCATAACCAAGTTGCTTGGCAACGACTAGCCCCTAGCTTAGCTTGGGCACAGTTTGCCGCCATGATAACGTCATTTGGCGCTTTGATAGCAGGTTTTTATTATAATGATTTTAGCCTCAGTTACGTCGCGCAGCATTCCAATACGCTGTTGCCTTGGTACTATAAGTTATCGGCGACATGGGGCGGACACGAGGGCTCTTTGCTGCTATGGATGACCATCATGGCCACATGGTGTGCACTGGTATCATACTTTAGTCGCGGCTTGCCGTTATCAATGCGTGCGCGGGTATTAGTTATTTTGGCCGGTGTACAGTTAATGATGCTAACGATGCTGATATTTACCTCGTCACCGTTTGAGCGTACCTTACCCAATCTAGCGGTCGATGGCGCTGATTTAAATCCTGTCCTACAAGATTTCGGTCTGATTATTCATCCGCCCATGTTATATATGGGCTATGTGGGTATGGTAGTACCTTTTGCATTTTGTATGGCGGCATTGTGGGAAGGGCGTTTAGATGCTGCTTGGACACGCTGGTCACGTCCATGGGCGCTCGCGGCTTGGGGGTTTTTGACCATTGGTATTGCACTGGGCTCGTGGTGGGCCTACTACGAGCTTGGCTGGGGCGGTTGGTGGTTTTGGGATCCGGTAGAGAATGCCTCGTTTATGCCTTGGCTTGTCGGCTTAGCATTGCTGCATTCATTAGCAGTCACTGAAAAGCGCGGGGTGTTTAAAGCATGGACCATTATGCTGGCTATTTTCGCCTTTGCCTTAAGCTTGCTTGGCACGTTCCTGGTACGCTCTGGAGTCCTTACCTCAGTGCATTCGTTTGCCGCTGATCCGACGCGTGGTTTGGTTATCTTAGCTATTCTTGGCATTATCATCGGTAGTGGTCTATTAATGTTTGCCGTTCGAGGTTGGCGTTTAACCGTTGAAAGTCAATATCAGCTGATTTCACGTGAGTCCTTTTTAGTGATCAACAACGCCATCATTTTGATTGCAACCTTAGTGGTGCTGCTCGGCACCCTTTACCCTATTATCGCTGATGCCTTTGGTTTAGGACAAGTGTCCGTTGGCCCTCCTTATTTTAATGCATTATTTGTACCTTTAACGTGGCTGTTATTAATAGCTATGGGTATGGGCTCAAATATTCGCTGGAAAAAAGACACCCGTCCACTACTGGGTATAGGCATGGTCATCGCCGTTAGTAGCTTAGTATTAGCTGCCATTATTACTTACTTTGTTAATCCATCGTCTATGCTTAATATTGGTGTGACTTTAGCCGTTAGCTTTTGGGCACTGCTATGGATGGCAGTTGATTTTAAAGATAAAACTAAGAATGCGCCTAATCTTTTTAACGGTTTGCGGCAGTTGCGTCTGAGCTATTGGGGTCAACAGACTGCTCATATTGGCGTATTGGTTGCTGTCATTGGCATAGCCTTTACTAGTAGCCTGAGTATTGAGCGTGACGTAGCAATGGGTATTGGCGATACAGTCAATGTTCAAGGTTACGATTTTGAAGTAACTGAATTTTTTGAAATAAAGGGTAGTAACTTTGATGCAACGCAAGCGCAAGTCGTGGTATCCAAAGACGGTCGTGAAGTGGCGAAACTGACTCCAGAAAAGCGTACTTATATTATCAGCACGATGCCAACGACTGAAGCCGCTATTGACCCCAGTCTTATGCGCGATGTTTATGTCGCACTGGGCGAACCTATTGCCGATGGTAGTAACCAATGGGCATTAAGGATTTATGTAAAACCATTAATTCGCTGGATTTGGTTAGGGGCAATTATCATGGCTCTAGGTGGATTAATTAGTATGCTTGATAAACGATACCGCATCAAAAAAGTTAAAGCTCCGTTGCTAGTTACTGGTAGTTTGGCTACTGATGGAGTCAATGAGGTAGCTATTGAGCAGGCAATCTCAGCATCGACGATGTCGACACTAAAGGAGAAATAAATGACTATGTCGAATAACACTCCTGAGCAAAAAGATAGCCAAAACAGTAAGCAGCGTAACCCAAAGGCAATGAAAAAAAAGCAGATGAAGCTATGGTTCTTAATTCCGCTTATCCTCTTTTTTGGTTTGGTAGTTATATTGTACATGCGCTTAGGTAAACCAACAGACATTGTGACCAATACCGCTCTTGAGCGTCCGGTTCCTGCCTTTGAGCTGCCGTTATTAGCAGATACTACCCGTACTATCACCAATAATAATTTGCCAGATAAGCCGTTTTTACTTAATGTTTGGGGCTCGTGGTGCCCAACTTGCATTATTGAGCATCCGTTTTTAATGCAACTAGAAGAGCGCGGCATTGATATCGTTGGTGTGAATTATAAGGATGAGATTGGTAATGCGCTCAGTTACTTAAACCAAGGCGGTGATCCATTTTCTATGTCTATTCAGGATTCATTGGGTCAGTTTGCTCTAGACTTAGGCATAACTGGTGCGCCCGAAACCTTTGTTGTGGATGGAGATGGCATCATTCGTCAGCATATTGTTGGTGAGATTAATGAAGCCAATTGGCAACAGCGTGTTAAGCCGTGCCTGACCGTACTTAATGAGGCTAATAAGAACAACGATAGTCCTGATCTCATTCAGGTTGAGGAGATGTGCAAATGAACGTTACTCGAATAAGAGCTCCTCAAATAAAACTCAATATAATTTTAAAACTAGCAAGCTTAATACTAGCGTGTCTGCTTAACATGACGGCAAACGCAGCTATTGACGTATACGATTTTGATTCACCACAGCAAGAAGCTCAGTATCGTGGATTAATAGAAGAGTTTCGCTGTCCAAAATGCCAAAATCAAAACCTTGCAGCCTCTGATGCACCGATTGCACAGGATCTAAAGCAAAAAGTCTATGATTTAATTAAAGATAGACGTAGTGATGCTGAAATACGCGCCTATATGCAAGAGCGCTACGGTGACTTTATTAGCTACAAGCCGCCTATGCGACCATCGACATGGATCCTATGGTTTTTACCACCACTATTATTGCTCGTCTTAATTGTTGGTTGGTTTTGGCAAAGTAAACGCCGCCAAGTTGTCGCCCGTGGCCAAAACGGCGTTACAGTGAACAGTACTGCTGCCTTGACCTCTGCGGAAAAGGCTGAGCTTGATCGTCTATTATCGCAAGCTGAGAATGTCGACCACGATATTACTAGCATAGAGGACAAAAAATGACTCTATTTTCTACTTTTGGCTTATTTGTAACTCTAAGCTTGCTGATTGCTCTTATATTTGCGCTAATTGCTATTATGCCATGGCTACGAGCACCGCGTTTGCAGTCCAAACCAATAGACAATCAACTGCTAGATATTAATGTTGCAGTATTTCGCGAACGTTTAGCTGAGCTACAAACAGATAAAGACAGCGGTACTATTAATAATAGCCATTATCAAAATCAAAAGCTGGAACTGGAGCGTCAGCTATTAGATGCGCAGCGTCAGATAACACCTATGGTCACCCCTGATGTCAAAAGCCGTTTAATTGTCGCAGCTTGGATCCCAATATTGGCTGCAATGGCGTACTTACTAATAGGCAATCGTACGCCCGTGTTTGATTTGTGGACAAGCGAGGACAAAGTAGGACAAGTGGCTGATGACCTATTGACGGCTAAGATTGATAAGCCACCAAAGTGGGCGACTGAAAACGGTCGTCAGTTGATTAGCGCTATGCAGACCAACGTCCATCGTAACGCTGATGATCCTAATCGCTGGATGCGCCTATCTGAACTTTTCTTATCGATGGAGGCGACTGACTCTGCGTTAGAAGCCTTATCGCGTGCCTATCGTTTAGCACCTGATAACGAGGAGATTGCTACTACTTATGCTCAGACTAGTTTTTTTGTTAATGAAGGTCAGTTAGACGCCAATATTCGCCGTCTATTACAAGCTATATTAGCTAAGAATCCGCAGCATGAACGGGCTCAAATGCTCATGGCAATGGGTGAGACTCGTAGTAGTAACTTTGCCCAAGCGCAAGGTTGGATTAAACGCTTACAAGGCAGCATTGTGGCCAAACCAGGTGATCATACTAAAGCTTTAGCAAGCTTAGATGAGTTAAGCAACTACGTTAGCACGCAAGAAAAGCAAGCGCTAGAAGGTATTGACGTGACAGTGAAAATTAACGCTAATTTATTACCGTTAGTGAAAGCTGATGATGTGTTGTTTGTTGCGATACGTGACGTTAAAGGAGGTCCACCGTTTGCCGCCAAACGTTTACCCATTAGTATTATCAAGCAAGGTGAGGCTAGTATCCGCTTAAGTAATCTTGATGCGATGATGCCAGATCGCACGTTAAATTCAGCTCGTAGTGACAAAACTCAGTTAGCAGTCGTTGCTCGTATTAGTCATAGCGGTAATGCCATAGCAGAATCAGGCGACTTATCGGGTAATCCTATAATGATTAGCGTTGAACAGACTCAGGTTAATGTTGAAATCAATCAACAGATTCCCTAATAAAAAATTATTACCGTAAGTTTCATAAAACCAGAGCGGTAAGTGGAGCCGTTTATGAAAGTGGCGCGATTAATAATTGTATACCAAAAACATATACGTTTAACATTGTTCATTGTATAAACATAGATAAAGAAAACAACTATGACTGAATCTACCGACAGATTAGATAGTACTAAATTGAATAGCGTTGAATCGGCTAGTACTAATATTGCTGACAATAAAGTACCTATAGCTGTGAGTAGTACTCATCAATCGATTGACTCTAAAACCATGAATCATACGCCTAAAGCTATGTACGTGACTTCAGGCAACTCAATAACACCTAAAGGTAAGTTGGACAAAATGCCAAAAATGGTTGCCAATGGCAGTCGCGCTTTTATCTGGTATTTGTTGGCGATAATGGTATTAATACTTGATCAATGGACTAAGTGGTTGGCCCAAACCACATTAGCGTTCAATGACCCCGTACCGGTCATTGAACCATTTCTCAACTGGACACTCGCTTATAACTATGGGGCAGCATTTAGCTTTTTAGCCGACGCTGGCGGTTGGCAGAAATGGTTTTTCTCAGGCTTAGCTTTTGTAATGGCTATCTTTTTAACGGTTTATTTAATCAAAGCGCCACGTGCAGCCAAGCTATTATCTATGGGGTTGGCCTTAATGCTTGGTGGTGCGATTGGCAACTTAATCGATCGTTTAAGAATTGGTAAAGTGGTTGACTTTATCCATGTGCATTATGCTGATGTATGGAATTATCCTATTTTCAATGTTGCAGATATAGGTGTCTGTGTCGGTGTCGCATTGATTATAATTGACATGATATTTTTAGAAAGTAAGCGTAATAAATAAGCACATTGATGCCGATTATCACAAACAAAATGAACTAGCGTCGTAGTCACTCTATACGGAAACATACTTTTTATACTTGAGTATGTTTATAAAATGTGAACTGGAAGATAATGTATGACTGGTATAGGTACTCACTCATTTTAGGTCTTAAAACTCAATACTTAAAAGCTCTGCGTAGAGCCATTATTATAGAGACATTGAATAATCCATAAATTCTTTATTGATCATAACAAAAGGAAAATACAGTGTCACAGGCTCAGCCAACTATTGAAAAAATTCACAGCCTTAGAAAAAAACAAGAGACAGCGTTAAAAAGTCTTACCCTTATAGGCTATCTAGAAGGCACCTCTTTCTTATTATTGCTCTTCATCGCCATGCCACTAAAATATATGATGGACATTCCAGAAGGTGTGAAATACATCGGTATGGCACACGGTATGTTGTTTATTACCTATATCATAATACTTATAGGCTCAGCTATCAAAATGAAAATGCCTCTTTGGGCAATACCTGCGGGCGTACTCGGCTCACTCTTACCTTTTGGCCCATTTATATTCGATCATTTACTAAAAAAGAACTTGCAGGAAAATGTAAGTAAAGAAGCCTAGAACAAGCTCTGCTACAAATGCCACAAACGTATCTTATTACTCAAGATTATTTTTCCTAACTAAATCACAAGCCGCCATCACTCATCATGGCGACAAATGAATAACATTGAGCAGAAATTAATCACAATAAAACTTTAATTCAGACCAAGTATGAATAGCCTCACACTCCAGTTACTTTTCGAACTTATCTTACATACTATCGACAAACCCGTCTTGTTTAAAAGCTAAACAGGTTTTGTCATTCGCGATGGCTTTCCTGTTATCGTAGGGTATACCCCAAGGGAACCATCTAAAAGGCATCAAAAACCGATTAATAGACGACTTAAAATAGACTGCTGTAATGGAACTACTTATAACAGACTATTGTACGTGTTTATGTTTATCAGAGCGTGTCTACGAGCGTCTACCAAAGAATAAGATGCCAAGCGTACCAAAAACGAGCTTATACAGTTTGCTACTGATCATGATCACAAAATTGCCGCCTTCTATGTCGAAAACGAATCAGGCGCAACTTTAATACGTCCACAGTTAATGTAAGTGATCGATGATGCCTATGAAGGCGATATAATTTTGGTAGAGCAGATTGACCGCTTAGCACGTTTAAACCAAGCTGATTGGGATACTCTCAAAAGAATGCTATTAGAAAAGAATCTGGGGTAGTATCAAAAGAGCTACCGACCTCATATATGACGCCTCAATCTGAGAGCAGCACTGAATTTATGAGCAGCGTATTACAGTCCATTAATTCGATGATGCTTGATATGCTCGCTGCTATTGCTAGAAAGGACTATAAAGATCGACATAGCCGTCAGGTGCAAGGTATTGCTCATGCTAAGACAGAAGGTAAATATTTAGGGCGTAGGAAAGATACCGAAAAGCGTAAGATTATTGCTAGCCTCCTAAAATCTGGGCATAGCTATTCTGAAATACAAGCTACAGCTAAGTGTTCGCGTCAGCTGATAGCTGTTATAGCTAAACAAATACTCAAATACTCAAATACTCAAATACTCAAATACTCAAATACTCAAATACTCAAATACTCAAATACTCAAATACTCAAATACTCAAATACTCAAATACTCAAATACTCAAATACTCAAATACTCAAATACTCAAATACTCAAATACTCAAATTTTAGGAGCTGTAATAATTCTTGTCAAACAAAAGTAATCTGTTATCAAAGTTCCTTTAACATATTCTATTTTTAGTAGTTTATTAGCTTGAATAGGGTCAAGAAAAATATTGATTACTTTTCAGGCTACGGTATTTTCGCCGAATCGTTTTACAAACGAATCATCATTGGAACGATAATATTGAGACTAGCTTGAGCTTGATTATCAAGGCAGACTTTCCTGCGTATAGCAGGGTTCGTCTAACTATTCAAACCATCTGCTTCATCTTTAAAGGTCTCTACAACGATAGAGAAAATATCGTCCCAAACCTCATCATTTGCCAAAAACGGATAATCCTTCAGTAGCTTATTACTTTTAGCACCCTTATTTTGTAGTATGCTGCGAATGATTCTATCGGCATAGCTGTTGGGCATCTCAACAATCTCTTTTATCGCCAGTCGTGCATGGTCATGCTTTCTTAGGTACTGTGACTCGTTGTGCATCTCTTTTTCAATAACATGAGCAATCAGTCCTGATAAGTACTGAACGTGAGGCGTTAGATCCATGAAGCGCCATGCAGGTTGAATCAGGTGAGTATTTCCAAAATTTAAGTTTGAGCGAATACCATCAGGGTAGGTAACTGCCTGTTTATCAAAGCTGTAATGATCACGGATTTGCTTCATGAGCGGCACAGAGACACGGTCTAAAATCTTATCATAGGCATGCCGGTCTGAGGGATGCTCGGCAATGGCTTGTGATATAGGTAGGATAATCGGCTCATGAATGACCTGGTCTCGCCTGAGGACGTCATTAATTAAAAAGCGATGTACACGGCCATTGCCATCCGCCAGCGGATGAATATATACAAAGGCAAAGGAGGCAACCGCACTACGCATCAGTGCTGATTGTCCCTCAGTCTTTTCCATAAATACCTGTAATCCTTCTAACTTATCAGCAATGTCATCAGCTGGTGGAGCAATATAATGCACAATTTCTTTAAAGCCATTGACCTGAGTATGCGACACAAAAACTGGTGATTGACGGACACCATACTGCTGGATAACCGTTTTGCTACCGAGTATCTCTTGTTGCAACTCTGCTAGTGATTCAGGATCAAGCGGAATGTCACCGGTGCCGGTACGCCGTGCCATCACATCGGCAAAACGTTCAATGCGTTTTAACTCTTTTCCCTCACCTTCTATAGTAAAGCTGGCTTTACTCTCTCGTAGGGTCATCCATACGGAGGCGCGCATCAGTAAGTCTTGCCCAAATTCATCGTTAAGTTTGTCAACCATTGTGGCAATATCGAGTGCAGCTGCTTGCGTAAAGGCCTCTGTTTTTACCAGCATCGGACAGAAATGACGGGTTCCTGCTAGATTGTCATTGATACGCCAGCGAGCGTTCTTGATGACCTGCGAAGGACTTGAAGTAACCAACTTCTTGGTATCCAAAGCATCCACATAGTTACCGCCTATATTACTCGGTACCTCTAAATGTTTATCCATGAGCCACTCATACAAGAAAGCCATTCTACGGGCATAGCTGCCTGTCGGCTCAGCGTTTACCCATGCTTGCACGTCATTTGCCCCTATCTGCTCAAATAGACGAACCAGTAACTCTAAATTCAGTACTTCATGACGCATGTGAAACTGTAAGTGCGCAATGATAGTGTCCAGTGGACGTGCGGTTTCCTGATAAGCGTTATGAATGACGTCACCGTCTTTATAGGTTTGTCTGCGTCCACCGATACTGCTGCTGACATATAAAGGGGAAACCAGCTCAATACTGGCATAGCGGACAAGCCATGCTGCGCCAATAGGATCTGAGGTAGGGGTATTCATCATGAGTGGCTCAAGCGATTATAGATAAGCCATTTTGCGCAAAAACAATTATGAATGCAATATAATGATTATAATGAAGCATTATTGCATTAAAACGATTTTCGTATGACATTGCGATACCTTTAGATTAAGACAAAAGAGCATGTTGAATCAATTGCCTACAAACATTAGCGTCTGAAAATACAAACAGAAAATATAGGTCGATATTTAAAATACCTCAACTATTAACCTGCTTTAAGACACGATAAACAGTAGCTACGCCAACACCAACCGCCTTAGCGATCTCTTCTTTTGTCATATTGTTTTGACTGGCCAATTCTTTAATACGATTGTGTTTTGCGGTATTGGCTTTCTTACCAGTGGGTTTATAGCCACTGTTGGCCAATCCTTGTTTAATGCGCTCTCTACGCTTGTCATTATCAAGCTTTGCCATGGTCGCTAATAAATCGATCAGCATATCGTTAATCACTTTTAGGATCTCACCTGTCATACCGTCACTCATCGTATGTGTGGTTGGTAGATCAGCCACCACCAATCGTAAGCCCTTATCTTTGATACGCTGCTTTAGAATCGAAAAATCAACTTGAGATAGTCTGCTTAATCTATCTACGCTTTCAACCAATAAAATATCGCCTTGCTCGGCGTCCTTTAGCAACTTAGCTAATACTGGTCTATCGAGCTTTGTACCACTGAAGTGCTCAACGTAATCAACATAGCTATCACCATAGCGGCTACTGAAGGCAACCAAATCTACTAATGCTCTAGTAGCGTCTTGATCCTTAGTGCTGGCTCTCACATAAATACGAACGGTCATAACGCCCCTCTATTACTTAGACTTGATAATTAATGTTCATTGATAATATCAGGATATTACTATCGTTTAATTGCTAAGATAAGTCAAATGATAGATAGATTATCGTTTAGAGGTTTTATGTTTTGGGTATAGACTAATGGTAGACCGCTTAGCACTTTTAAATCAGTATGACTGGGACATCTTAAAAAATCCTGTCTGAGAAAAAGCTAGCGGCAGTATCAAAAGAGCTGCCGACTTCATATATGGCCTTGTAGCCTGCAAACAATACTGAGTTTATGACTAGCGTATTGCAAGCCATCACCTCAATGGTGCTTGATATTTTCGTTGATATTGCTAGAAAGAACTATAAAGATCGGCGTAACCGTCAGATGCAAGGTATTGCTCGTGTTAAGACAGAGGGTAAATACTCAGGACGTAGGAAAGATACCGGGAAGCGTAAGATTATCGCTAGTCTCCTAAAATTTGGGCATAGCTATTCTGAAATACAAATTACGGCTAAGTGCTCGCGTTAACTGATAGTTGTTGTAGCTAAAGAAACGGAATGATACTCAAATACTCAAATACTCAAATTCATTTTTCTCTTACCATCATTTCATAATGTGCAAGATGGTTAGTATGCTTGAAGATATCTTTAAATATGCGTTTGTATTCATCTATAGTTGAGCTTTGGTCATCAACGTACAAGTCGTCTGGTATACAGTGAGATCCATCATTAACCCAACATATAAGAGATCTACAAATCAATTGCTCGTGAGTACATGAGAAGCATGCCAAAATGTCATTATCCTCAATCCCTCCAAGGATCTTGAAATAATTTTCAATGATACGTCGCATAGAATTTTGAAGTGTTGTTTGAGACGTTGAATCTTCTCTTAACTCTTGCCATAAAAGCTCATAAGAGCTTTTTATAGGGTTTTTATTATAATAGTTTTTTATGCTCGTAACATTTCCAACTTTTCTAAGATTCCAGAAGTTAGCTCTACAGCTGGCTTTTAGTTTGTTACTTGTATAGGAAATTTCTTTATGAAAATATACATTATGAGTCAGGACTATTAGTTGTTTTATCTTGTGGTTGCTATCATTGTTTATATCGTAAATGATATCTTTTACTAAGCTACTAACAACAAATAGGATGTTACTATCTAAGCTTGATATAGGGTCATCAATAACGATCACTCGGTTTGAATTTATCGTACTTTCTGTCGATCCACCTTTGCAAAGATGATAAAAATAAAGAAAAGTTATAAAAGAAACTTCACCTTCACTCAACGTTTCATTAGCAATAGAACCATCATTTCTCTTTAATTGATAGTGTTTGTTACTATCTGGACTTTCCACTATAGAAAATCCCGTAAACCCGAAGTAACTCAAAGAGCTGTTTATATCATCAATTGTTTTTTTAGTATTCGTCTTTTTCTGAGATAGTTGTGCTATCTCTCTATTTATTTTCTTAATGTTAGCTTCCGTCGTCGCTAGACGCTCATTAATACTCCTAATAGCACTATTAGCATTTTTACTCTCCCTATTATATTTCTTTAGATTATCCTTATTTAGTTCAGCTATGTATCGCCAAGAATTTCTTACTAGTTCTGCTTTTGAAGCACCTAATCTTGAAACCAATGCGTTTTGTTTATCAATCAGGCTATTTGCTTCATTAATAATTTTCTGTAGTTGCCCGATTTCAGTCATAGTGACATCTATGTCGATAACCCTGTTAGGTTTCTCTAACTTGCTAGCTATAAGGTTTATATTTAATTGGATTTTAGTTCTAAGTTGAGCCATAAACCGTTCAAACGAAACCGAATCGAAAGCATAGGAGGTTTTAACTTTGTGAGCGTCGGCTATCTGTTGGAATGAATTGAGCAACTTATCTGAGTAGCTGGTATATGCATTTTGCAAAGACTTTAATAGATTTTCTTTGATTGTGTAGTTGTTATCAAAATAACTGTGAATATCTTCTCTGAAATTATGGTCTATTGTGTCCTTTTGACAGAATGGACATGTTTCCACATTATCTTGGAGATAGGTCGATCCTTCACGTACCCAAGAGCTGATATTCAAACTTTCTATCAGTGCTGATATGTTAATGTCACCTTTTCCTACAATGATCTCTTTCCAAATATCATTGTTCTCTACCTGATCTAGCCCTGATGAAGGGCTTATAATCTTTGGCAAAGACGAAGGAGCCTTGCCATAAAGAGTCTCTGACTGTTCTTCTAATTCCTTCAAATCTAGGAGTGCTGCTGTGCCACCCAATTCGATCAAACTTTTCGCAAAAAAATCCTCTTTCTTCCCAAGATATCCCGATAGTGGGCTTTTTAAAGCATTTTTTCTCAACTCTCCGCTATCAAACCAGACAGCATCAACGACCTCTTTCTTTAAATCTAGTAAGTCTTTTTTCTTATCTGCTAAGCTTTTTCCTAGTCCGAAACTTACTTTTTCTAAACCTTCAACTTCATTTTGTTTTTTTAAGATCAATTTTTCGTTATCTATATCGTCCTCACCAATTGTAAACACCCCGTTCAAGCTGGCATTATTGAGTATATTTTTCTCTTTAAAATCCTTATTATAAACATGAATATCAAGGGGTCTATCTGACAACCATCTTATTGTACAGTTGGGAGAACGAGTTCTTAATAGATTAGAAAGAGTGGTTTTTCCACTTCCATTGGTTCCATATATAAAGTTAATCTTACCTAAATCATTACAACTAATGCCTGACTCATTGTAGGTAGCAATATTTTTTACTTGGAAACTTTCGATCATAACGCTATCCGTATAGAAAGGTCTTAGTGTATTTTGATAAATAAAAGTATACTAAATTCGTGTAAATATAACTAAACCACCCGATGCCTCTTAAAGTTCTCAGCCTGCTCAAATATCTCTTTGTAGACCTCTTTGGAATCTACAGGTGGATAGCCCCATTCATCGAGCAATACCATCAAATCAAACTGTAGCTCAGCTTTGATGTCATCACGCTTGTTCCAGTCAGTGTATTTAGCCTTCTCATCGATGAGCTTTTTCACTTCTTTAGACAGCTCAATCAGCTTGTCCTCTGGATAAGTGAAATCGTACTTATGCGCCAATGATAGCAGAATGTCATAAAACGCTTTTTCTTCAAAGTCGATACCCATCTCACCAAACGACGCCATCTCAACCCGTAGCTCGTTATACAGCTTGATGATCTCATCAGAGAAATCACCAATGACTTCAGCGCGCAGTATGTCTTGTTCGTCACGGTCGTTATACTTCTCAACCAAAGCATTCATCTTCTTACTGAAATCAACGCCCTTCACCTTGTTGGTCTTTTTAAGCTCACCAATGGCTTTAGCGAGTAGCTGCTGTAGTAGCTCTAGCTTGGTGTTGGGCTGCTTAATCACTTCAAGCTTGGCTAAGTAGTCTTCATCGAAGATATCAATTTCACCGTCAGTGTTATCACCCAGCTTAAAGATCTCTTCAACGCCATCACTCATCAGCGCGTCTTTGACCAGGTCACGTACCTTTTGGTTCATCTGCTCAACGTCAGGTGCACCGCCAGTAGTGATTTTAAAGATAATGGTACGAATGGCTAGGTAGTAATGAATCTTATCTTTGTGCGCCTTTGTGAGTGCTTCACTACCCACACAAATATCATAGGCAGACTTCAGACGCTTGGCCAAGTCCATAAAACGCTTCTCTAGCTTCTTAGATTGCAGCGCAAAGTCAGCCGCCGCATTTAAGCAGTTCAGCTGCTCTAATGGCGTGCCGTTAAAATATAGGCTAGAGTCGAACTTATGATAGACGGTATCTAGTAGATCCAAATGGTCTTTGACCACCACGACTGACTTTTGAATATCGTCTAGGTTTTGAACCTGACCACTGGTGTAATGTGAGAGCGCTTGGTTCATCTGCTTTTTGATGCCGATATAATCAACGACTAACCCGCTTTCTTTGCCTTCAAACTTACGGTTGACCCGTGAGATAGTCTGAATCAGGCTGTGCTTTTGTAAGGGTTTATCAATGTAGATGGTATCGAGAAAGGGTACGTCAAAGCCTGTGAGCCACATGTCGACGACGATGGCGATCTTAAAGTTAGATTTGCCGTTCTTAAACTGACGATCAAGCTCTTTGCGGTAGTCTTTATTACCCAGATTGTCCCACATGCCTTTTTCATCATCCTTGTTACGAGTCATGATCATCTTGACGCGCTCCATGGGCATGACATTTTTCTTATCACTCTCTGACAAGGTTGAGCCTTCCTCACATGCTTTTACTTCGTTCCATTCAGGACGCAGCTCTATAATGTCTTTATATAACTGATAGGCAGCTTCCCGGCTGCTACAGACAAACATCGCCTTACCTTTTTGCGTTGTGCCCTCTTCTACTCGCGCTTCATAATGTGTCACAAAGTCTTCAGCAATGGCACGGATGCGGTCAGGGTCACCAAGTATGGTGGACATACTCGCCATGGCTTTTTTGCTTTTCTCTATCTGATACTCATTGGTGCCAGCATCTGCACTTTCTTGATAGTATTTCTCTACTTCGTCAAGCTGCTTGCTATCGAGTAGCACCTTGGCAGCGCGACCTTCATAGACAATACGCACCGTGATTTCATCAAATACCGACTCAACCATGGTATAGCTATCAATGACTGGACCGAAGACATCAAGGGTGGCATCAATCGGCGTACCTGTGAAGCCAACGTAAGTGGCATTGGGCAATGAATCATGCAGGTACTTAGCGAAGCCGTAAGTCTTTTTGACGCCATCTTCGGTGACGGTGACCTTTTGCTGGAGATTAATTTGGCTGCGGTGCGCTTCATCTGAGATACAGATAACGTTGGTACGCTCGGTGAGTAGGGCTAAGTCTTCGGTGAACTTATGGATGGTGGTCAAGAATACACCGCCACTTCTGCGCCCTTTTAACTGTTCGCGTAGATGCGCTCGACTTTCGACACTGATGATATTGTCATCGCCGATATAGGTCTTAGCATTGGTAAAGGTTTCAGACAGCTGACCGTCTAAGTCGGTACGATCAGTGATCAAGATGATGGTTGGGCTACCAAGCTCCACATCGCGCATCAGCAGACGTGCTAGAAACAGCATGGTAAAGCTCTTACCACAGCCAGTCGCGCCAAAGTACGTACCGCCCTTTCCATCTCGTAAAGCATCGCTCTCATCAAACTTGCCGCTTGCATCAAGCACTTTCATATGGCGCTTAATATTGTCAAACAGTTTGGTGGCTGCATAATACTGCGGATAGCGACAAACGATTTTTTCTTCCTTGCTTGATTTGTCAGGCACATAGATAAAATTTCGAATGACATCAACCAAACGTTCTTTATCAAATAATCCGCTAATCATGGTTAGTAAGGAATGGATACCATCCTTCTCTAACTTCTCATCGCCAGTCACTTTTCGCCAAGAGTAGTAGAATTCATACGGGGCAAAGAAAGATCCCATCTTTGAGTTGACCCCGTCACTGATCACGCATAGGGCATTGTATTTAAACAGCTCTGGAATATCGCGTTTATAGCGAGTGGTCAGCTGGGTGTAGGCATCAAACATAGTAGCATCTTCACGAATGCTACTCTTAAATTCAAACACCACCAGTGGCAAGCCATTGATATAGAGAATGCCATCAGGAATACGCAACTCAAAGCCTTGTATCTCCATCTGATTGACGATACGAAAGCGATTGTTATCGAGTGCCTCATAATCAAGCAGCTGGATGTATAAGTCTTTTTGGGTATAGTCCTCACGCTTCAGAAAAAAACCGTCAGCGACAAACTTCATGATGGCTTTGTTGGTGTCGTACAGATCCGACGCAGGAAGGTATTCGAGCTTATGAATGATAGACTCAATCTCGTATTCTGTGATTGAGTCATCGCGGTAACGGGTCGCTAGAAACTGTCGAAGATCAGACTTAATCAGCACATCGTCAGGATTACGATTAAGCGCTTCACCAACTGTATGTGGATAGCCTTCGGCTGCTAGTAGCTCGATAATGGCCTGTTCAAGTCTGTCTTCGGTGAATTTCAATGGTAAGTCCTTTTTATTATTCTGTATTATCTTTCTCGACAACTAATATGCCAGTCCACGGCTAAGCCAAAGCTAGATTATTCATAAGCCTTTTTCACCGGATTGAACTTCACAATCTTGCTGTAATTGACACTGTTGATACGGTCGTAATCCTCAGTAGGCTTTTCACCTTCATAGGTCAACATAATAGGATAGTACGTAGCGTTTTCAGGTAGCACTTTAAAAGCAACTTTATAATCATAATGTAAAGGTGAACCTTCCTCATAATGACCGCTATTTTCTGCACCAGCGTCACCTAATGTATATAAATTGATAAAGTCACTTTCAGGCAAATGCAGTACGTCCCACCAGCTACTTATCGTACCGAAAGACATATAGTTATTCATAAACACACTACCTATTAGGTTTTTTCCCAATGGCTGTAAGCCTTCTTGAATACTTGTTTGATTGAGACTCACTCTTCCCCAACCGCTAGAAAACTCTACATTTTCTGGCGTTTTGCTGACCATTTGAAATAGTCCATTATCTAGTTTTTTAAAGCTATACAGATCAGCTGTTGCCTGACATGCATGACAAGATACAAGCGAGCCATCTTTAACCTGAACTTTTTCGATGATAACCAAATAACGTGGCTCACCTGTTACATTCTCATAAGGTAGTACCGGATGCATTAAAGCGATCGTTCTCTCTCCATCGCTGTTAACGCTGTCTAAACCAATATTTGGCATCGACTCAACATACTCATCATTGACAGAAGCATAGCCCATACGACCACTATAAAACTCACGCATGACTTCTTTAAAGCTTAAATCTTTGATTTTGACCTGAGACATTTGAGTAGCAGAGAAAGCAGGAGCGGCAGCCATTGCAGGAGTTAATGATAAAGCACCTAAACTAAGCGCCAAACTAAGTAAAAGCTTCTTCATCTTGAACTCCATTAATGATTATATTTTTGGGATAAACGTTTACTGTCAAAAGCTATAGAACTTCCTCTACAAGCACTTCAGCATCTGAAATACGCAACTCGCCTGACATTAACTTAGGTAAAAGAGTGTCGCGGAGTTTAGCTAATTCAGTACTAGATAGATCATTAGCATCCATCTTCCCTAATAAACCTTGGGAATACGTATCGAACTTTTCCAAAACAGAAGATGGTGGGCATAAAACTAGAACCTTGCGAAGTTCTGATTGTTTGATACCAAAGACGGTGGTCCCAGTCGCTCTATTCTGAATCTCAGCTGAACCAAATTCTGTTTGAAACCAATAAAATAAATATGAACCTGTGCAATTTACTTTGTCTGCTCTAATTGCATAGAGTCGCTGACTCAATAAATAATCAATCTTTGAGTTCAAATAATACAGTTCTCCTAAAGGTGCTTCTGATGTCATGATTACATCACCCACTTCCAGTGGAACTTTCATCCATTTATCATATATATCTTTATCTACAAATCGGATAGTATCTGGACGAACTAGTTTATTGCCTTTGATGTTTTTAGCTGAGATTGCAGGGTAACCACTCTCTGCCCAATCCCCTCCAAGCTTTTTAGGAGTTTTACCGCGATGATCAATAATTACAGAAACCATTTCTGATAAATTTCTAACCCTCCATCCCTTCGGAATCCAACCCATTTCCTCAGTAAACTCAAACTCATTAGTGAATAAGTCCTGAATATCTGAATTGTCCGTTTTATCGATAGCTTTACGTTGCTCGGCACGTTCAAAGAGCTCATCAGGAATAGCTTTACCAGCTGCGCGCGCGTTATCAATCACAGGGTCAAAATCAACAAACCAGCTCTTAAACAACGCCTGCGCCATCGCTTCTAGCGTTTCGTTCATTTGGCGGTTTAGCTCGATTTTATCGTCTAAAGAACCAAGGATATGAGCAATATTGTTTTGAGTATCTAAATCTGGTTTAGGAATACCTAAATTTTCTATCATGCTTTTAGTTAAAGCATGTCGAGTTGCACCTGCACTTGCATAATTTAATAGTAATTGTTGTACTTGCGGTGATACTAGTTGATACCTTAGATATAAAGGATTAAACGAGCTTTCTTTAGGTCTAATTATTGAAACATGCTGATTAACTCTGGCAGGTAAGACCTGATTGTCGACCATGCAAACCCTAGCAACCGAGTCGCCAGTAATATTTAGCAAAATATCATTTTCTTCCACGATAACGTTTTTCAGTTTTTCAGCAGCTTCTTCCGTTATAAAGACCAAACCATCTCTTTTAAAACCTTCGTTATAAACATTTTGGCTTCTTATTAGTGTGATTTCACCTTCTTCGAGATAAACGCTACTCCCACCCCTAGGCGTTGCACCACTACCAATTTTTTTACAATGCTCTACTAATGAAACTACTTCCCAATCACTCGCCATAACCCAACACCTCCAAGTTCTGACGAATAGTTGCATCTAACTTTTCAGACTCTCGCATCTGTGCATATAGCGTTTGGCTTAGCTCCAGCATTTTAGTCTCAAACGGAATGCCATCATCTTCGATTGCAGCAGCACCGACATAACGCCCCGGAGTAAGTACATAATCATTGGCTTTGATATCTTCCAGACTGGCTGATTTACAGTAACCTGCCTCATCCTCGTACGCTTCATAACCGCCTGCTTCCTTCTCACCGCGCCATGCATGATAAGTCTTAGCAATAGCCTCAATATCATCAGTAGAAAACTCTTTATGAGTACGGTCAATCATCGCACCGATATTACGGGCATCAATAAATAGCGTTTCACCGCTACGATTACGCAGCCCACGTGCTTGGCTATCAACGGACTTGGCGGCTTTGTCTTTACTGATGAACCATAAGCACACCGGAATGGTCGTGGTATAAAACAACTGACCCGGTAGCGCAATCATACAATCGACCAGATCGTTTTTGATGATTTGCTCGCGTATCTCACCTTCACCACTGGTGGTGGTAGACATTGAACCATTGGCAAGTACAAAACCTGCTGTACCATGCTCAGAGAGCTTGGATATCATGTGCAATATCCATGCATAGTTGGCATTGCCTGTCGGCGGTGTCGGGTAGCCTGCCCAGCGTGGATCATCAACCAGCTCATCGGGCGCGCGCCAATCCTTTTGGTTAAACGGCGGGTTTGCCATAATGAAGTCAGCTTTTAGGTCTTCGTGCTGATCTTTAAAGAACGTATCGGCTGCCACATCACCCAAGTTGCTCGAGATACCACGAATGGCAAGGTTCATCTTAGCGAGCTTGTAGGTCGTGCTGGTGTACTCTTGCCCATAGATAGACACGTCTTTGGTATTTCCGTGGTGACTCTCGATGAACTTGATGGACTGGACGAACATACCGCCTGAACCGCAGCACGGATCATAGATTTTTCCTTGATACGGCTCAACCATTTCTGCGATGAGATTGACCACAGACTTAGGCGTATAGAACTCTCCACCGCCTTTACCTTCAGTCGCGGCAAACTTACCCAAGAAATACTCGTACACGCGCCCAACGGTGTCTTCTTCTGGATTGCCAATGGTATCGATGTTATTGACCACATCGATCAAGGCGGCAAGCTTACTGGCAGTTAAGCCAAGACGCGAGAAGTAGTTATCAGGCAATGCGCCTTTCAATGATTGGTTGGTCTTCTCAATGGTGCTGAGCGCTGTGTCGATTTTAAGGGCGATATCTTCTTGCTTGGCATTCTGCTGAATGAAGCTCCAACGGCTCTCCTCCGGCAAATAGAAGACGTTGTCTTTGGTATAGGCTTGCACCATATCGATATGCTTTTCATAGCCTGTATCGATCAGCTTTTGGCGCTGCTGCTCAAAAGTATCACTGATGAACTTTAAAAAAATCAGGCTAAGGACGATGTGCTTATATTCTGAGGATTCGACGCTACCTCGTAGCTTGTTGGCCGCATCCCAAAGGGCTTCTTCAAAGCGACCGTCTTTTATAGTGTCGTTCTTATTTGCAGGTGTTTTAGCCATGTTTTTTTGTTCTCTATGTTCTGAGGGGCAGTATTAGTTAAAGTTTGAATTCAGTTAGCCAGTTGTTTTAACAGGTATTTATAAAGCTAACCTGTAGAAATATCGGACTAAAACAAATCTAACCTGTAAGAAGTACAATCTTTCTACAGGTTAGGCAGTAAAAGATAGTTTCTAAATAGCGCATAGATAGCGCAACTACGTATAGATTAACAGTAACAAATCAAGGGTAACAATACTCGTTATTAGTCTGTCACTATGAAAAATTCTGGCTGAATGGGAGTTGTCAAAAATCAGCCCTAAAATCCGATAATATGTATAGTTTTTTGAGTTTTTTATACATATCCTTTTTATAGGCATAAAAAATCGGATTTTTTATGCCTATCGCTCAACCAACTTTTCTTCAATCATTTCAGTTAATAGCTCAGTCACTGTCTTTCGGTTATCAAGCGCAAACTTTTTGAATGCAATATACTTATCTTTGTCAATGTTAAAGTTTACTCGTGCCGTTTTTTGAGGACTATCGGTCACGTCTGACAAAGATAACTCATCTTTTACCTTCTTGCTGGGACGACCTGCTGCTAAGCTCATCATTTACTCCTTATCAAAGAATGTTTTAATTTCATTAACCAATGCTGTCATTTCTTGTACCGCATTACTATTCACTGACTCAGTATCAAACACGGTCTTGCCTAATGCTGCGCTATTTGGATAACTTACACGTTGCATAATTCTACTATCTAACACAGGTAGACCGTACTCTAGTAAAACTGAAGCCACATCCTTACCAATATTAGTATTCTGAATTGCCCTAGACACTACAAAGGCTGCTTTTAGTTTACCGTCAGTCATCTCTATACGCTGCTTTACTAAGTCTACTAAATCGCTAGTCGCCCAGACATCGTATGGGCTAGGCTGTACAGGAATTAATACAAAATCAGCCGCCTTAATTGCAGATAAAGCCAAACTAGTTGCTTGTGGTGAACCATCAATCACCACATACTCTTTATCAGAGACGTTTTTTAGATCTTTATCAAGCGTAGGTCTATCGAGACCTATCACTGGTACTGGATTATCTTCATCTACAGCTCGCCAATCCCGTGCACTGCCCTGCTGATCACTATCTACTAGCAATACACTATGTCCTTGCAGCTGCAAGCCACGAGCTAATTGAGTGGCAATAGTTGTCTTGCCACTGCCTCCTTTTTGATTCAACACAGCAATGACTTTCATAGAGCAATCCTAAGTTTGAGTATTTGAGTATTTGAGTAT
>NZ_JCACRW010000001.1:0-3208688 GCF_059073035.1 Psychrobacter sp. H26 | reverse complement strand
GTCGCTTTTTTATATTACTGCTATATCAATAACTTACAGCTTACTGCATTTGTTCTTTGATCAAGTCACCAATAGTTTTTGGCTGTGCATCAGAACCTGGAGCAGCAGTAGTATTGGTGCTACCAAGATCTTTAATCGCTTGACGCTCTTCAGCTTCGTCTTTCGCTTTGATAGACAAGTTGATGTTGCGTGTTTTACGATCTACACTGATGATTTTCGCTTCAACGTCATCACCAACGCTCAGATGCTTAGTTGCATCTTCAACGCGGTCACGTTGAATCTCAGAAGCACGTAGATAGGCTTCAACTTCGTCAGCAAGCTCGATAGTAGCGCCTTTAGCATCTACTTCTTTTACTTTACCATTAACGATAGCACCGCGGTCGTTGCCAACTAGGTATTCGTTGAATGGATCAGAGCTCAACTGCTTCACGCCTAGGCTGATACGGTTAGCTTCTGCATCTACAGACAATACCATAGCTTCTACGGTGTCGCCTTTATTGTAGTTACGGATAGCATCTTCACCAGTTTCGTTCCAAGAGATATCAGAAAGATGAACAAGACCATCAATACCACCGTCTAGACCGATAAAGATACCGAAGTCAGTGATTGATTTGATCGTACCAGTGATTTTATCACCGCGCTCATGTTTCTTATCAAACTCATCCCATGGGTTAGCTAGAGTCTGCTTGATACCAAGGCTGATACGGCGACGTTCTTCGTCGATATCAAGAATCATTACTTCAACTTCATCGCCCACTTGAACAACTTTAGATGGGTGGATGTTTTTGTTGGTATGATCCATTTCTGATACGTGTACTAGACCTTCGATACCTTCAGAAATCTCAGCAAAACAACCATAGTCAGTTAGGTTGGTTACGCGTGCTTTAACAACACTACCTACTGGATAAGTACCGCCAACGTTATCCCAAGGATCGGTACCAAGTTGTTTTAGACCTAGGCTAACGCGGTTGCGCTCACGGTCAAACTTCAATACTTTAACTTTTAGGTCTTGGCCAACTTCAACAACTTCAGATGGATGCTTGATACGGCGCCATGCCATGTCAGTGATGTGCAATAGACCATCGATACCACCTAGATCAACGAACGCGCCGTAATCAGTAAGGTTCTTAACGATACCTTCGATCTCGATGCCTTCTTCAAGCTTGTTCAATAGCTCTTCGCGCTCAGCTGAGTTTTCAGCTTCCATAACTGCACGGCGGCTAACAACAACGTTGTTGCGTTTTTGGTCAAGTTTGATGACTTTGAATTCTAGCTCTTTGCCTTCAAGATGCGTCGTATCACGGATAGGACGTACATCTACCAATGAACCTGGTAAGAATGCGCGTACTGAACCGATATCTACAGTGAAACCGCCTTTAACTTTGCTTGAAATGATACCTTTTACGATTTCATCATTGTCAGCGATTTTTTCAAGGAAGTTCCAAGTTTCAACACGCTTAGCTTTTTCACGTGACAGCAAGGTTTGACCCATGCCGTTATCAACCGCTTCAACTACGACATCAACGCTATCGCCAACTTCAACTTCAAGTTCGCCTTCTTCGCTTAAAAACTCTTCACGAGCGACGATACCTTCAGATTTCAGACCAGTATCTACTGTGATCCAATCGCTATCGATGGCCACAACAGTACCGTTGATAACCGAGCCACGCTCGATATCTAGGCCTGTTTCTTCGATGCTCGCTTCAAATAGTTCAGCAAATGATTCCATTATGTCTACCTTTGTATAGCCGTATCCTGTCCAGCACAGTACGGATCAAATTTATGACTGTATAAAACGAGGATACTGGTTTTATATCTCATACAGTCATATAAAAAAACGTTTGTTGTTAGTAAACATATTATCGAAATTACTAACAACAACTGTCTTTTTTTGAGTTTTTCAGCTAACTATTTCTACTCAGTTAAAGCACCAAATCCTAGCTGTATAATTTTACATCAAAAACAAAGCTTGTGTTGAACTTTTTGGTACTTAATATGTTGTTTTTACTAGCTATTACTCTTTAATTAACTACTAAAAAAAACACCTTGATCTTGGCAGTGCTTCTTTACTTGCTCATAAACAGTATCAGCACTAAGTGTAGAGCTATCAAGTAATAAAGCATCCGTTGCAGGTTTTGATGGCGCTGTACTACGGTTTTCATCACGGTCATCACGCGCTTTGATCGTTGATAAAATCGCTTCAAAATCTGCCGTTTGACCCGCATCAATTAGCTGAGTGACACGGCGCTGAGCACGCGCTTCAGCACTGGCAGTCAAATACACTTTGACATCCGCATCTGGGAATACAACCGTTCCCATGTCTCGACCATCAGCGACAAGCCCTGAGCGTGTGGCCATGTCTTGTTGTAATGTGAGTAAGGCCTCACGAACTTGTGGAAACACTGCGATTTTCGACGCATATCCACCAACTGTCTCATTGCGTACTTGGTCACCAACTGCTTGCCCATTCACGATGATGTCTACACGTCCTGAGTCATTGTTCGGTACAAACGCTATATCTAAGCTTTTTGTAAGTGCTAATACAGCATCTTCGTCAATTGGTTGGCTAGCACCTGCGGTTATTAATCCAGCTTCAAATGCCTTGAGTCCTACGATTCTATATAACGCCCCGGAATCCAACAATTGATAACCCAGTACTTGTGCCAAACGCCAAGTGACCGTACCTTTTCCTGCACCGCTAGGGCCATCAATACAGATCACAGGATAGCGCGTTAGATGACCTTTGCTATCACTTTTGTTGAGCAAATCGTTGTCAGATGTGGAGACGGTCATAGTGCTTACTCAACAATAATAATTGCTACTTATGGGATCTATCACATAATCTCAATAAAGTAATATTTACTGATATATCATATGTTTGGTAGCAGAACAAAAGGTTCGCTACCAAATAGGGCGACATTATAGCAAAAAATAGACGCTATCACTAGCACCAAGACTAATATCTTGTTTATTAGTTATTTTCAATCAAAGCCTTACTTTTATTCTTTTTTGCTGCTCGCCTACGCTCACGAAAAAACGTCTTTAGCATCTGACTACTATGCTCACTGCACAACCCTCTATGAACTTGGATATTGTGGTTGTAAAAAGGCTGAATTGATAAATCGAGCTGACTACCTACCATACCAGCACGCGGTTCATTCGCTGCATATATGAGCCTGTCTACACGGGCGTGAATCAAGGCGCCAATACACATCGTACACGGCTCCAAAGTCACATAGAGAGTTGTGTGTAGTGGCAATCGATAGTTTTCTAAGCGTTGACACGCATCTCTCAACGCGACTATCTCAGCATGAGCTGTCGCATCGTGACCGCCAATTGGTTGATTAAACCCTTGACCAATTATCTGCTGCTCATGAACTAACACTGCCCCGACTGGTACTTCCCCACACTCAGCTCCCTGTTCAGCGAGTTTCAGCGCTTTTTGCATCCATTTGGCATCTTCAGCTAACCAAAATGTACTGGTATGCACACCTTTGATATCTGGCTGACGACTCAACGATTGATAAGGTTTCAAACTTGTACTCGATATGGTCATCATTTATTGTGGCAGTTGCCAATCAATCGGTGTCTGACCATATTGCACCAAATAATCATTGGTTTTGGAAAAAGGTTTGGTACCAAAGAACCCACCACGGTTGGCAGCCAAGGGTGAAGGATGTACTGCAGTCAAAATCAAATGCTTATCGGTATCAATATACTTTCCCTTCTTCTGTGCTTTACTACCCCATAGTATAAACACAGTATGCTCTGTCTGTTCGTTCACCGCATCGATGACTGCATCAGTGAATTGCTCCCAGCCTTTATTTTGATGACTATTCGGCTCGCCTTCTCGTACAGTCAGTGAACTATTTAACAGTAAAACACCTTGCTCCGCCCAATAGGTCAGATCCCCATGCGCTGACGGACGGATACCGATATCATCTGCCATCTCTTTTAGGAGGTTATTAAGTGATGGCGGCTTGGGAATGGCTTTAGGAACAGAAAATGACAACCCCATAGCCTGTCCTGGGCGATGATAAGGATCCTGACCCAAGATAACAACTTTGACCTGTGATAAAGGGGTAAGATTCAGCGCATTAAACATAAGTGGTGCTGGTGGGTAGATACTATCACTCGACTGGTAAGCTTCTTTTAAAAATGCGCGTAAATTATCCATATTTTCAGACGTCAACTCATCGGCCAATGCCGTCTTCCAGTCTTCTGGCAAGCGGACATTATCTAGAATAGCTTGTTTTTGCTCTGGCGTTTTGATTGTTTGTTCGTCAAACAGTTCCATAGTAAATCCTTTTTATATTTATTATGAGATAGGGCTCAATGATTGGTTTATTTTAAAGGCTAATGGTAACAAAAAACCATATGAGCTTTGTTGATAAATTATAGCAATAAAAAAACGGCTACCGCATTCATACGGTAACCGTTTGTCATTCACTCGAACTCAGCACCTTAGAACTAAACGCATTAGTAGTAAGTGCCTCAGTAAGCTGCTTAGCTAGCTACTGACTCAGAGTCTGAACGCGGCTCGTGAGTTTCAACGACTGTCAGAACGATTCGACTGTCAGATGAGCCTTTATCCATAGACTTATCTAGCTTCACGGTATCGCCATCTTGTGTGTCGTCTGCTTTGGGTTCCAAGGTCAGGTGAACTACTCCGCCATTCACCAATTCGCCGAATAAGATCATACTCGCCAATGGCTTTTTGATTTCATCCTGAATCAGGCGCTGCATTGGACGTGCACCCATCAGACGGTCATAACCTTTGTCAGCCAAATAATCCCGTACGTCATCATCAATCTCTAAAGTGACTTGCTTGTCGTCAAGCTGCACTTGCAACTCAACCAAGAACTTATCAACAACCGATACGACAACTGAAGTATCTAGTGGATTGAACTGAATAATCGCATCTAAACGGTTACGGAATTCTGGCGTAAAGACGCGCTTGAGTGACTCGGTATTATCACGGCTATGATCTTGCTGAGTAAAGCCCATAGAAGAGCGACTGATACTATCAGCACCAACATTCGTCGTCATGATAACAATGACTTGCTTGAAGATAGCAACACGGCCGTTATTGTCCGTCAAGGTACCATGATCCATGACTTGCAGTAATAAGTTGAACACATCAGGATGCGCTTTTTCAATCTCATCAAGAAGCAATACGCAATGCGGATGTTGGTTGATTTTTTCAGTGAGCAAACCACCTTGATCATACCCGACATAGCCTGGAGGCGCACCAATCAGGCGCGAGGCAGTATGGGCTTCCATATACTCTGACATATCAAAACGTACCAGCTCTACGCCTAACAAGTTAGCAAGCTGACGTGATACTTCTGTCTTACCCACGCCTGTTGGTCCTGCAAACATAAACGAGCCAATTGGCTTATCTGGTGCTTTTAATCCTGCACGAGACAGTTTAATGGCATCAGCAAGTGTTGCAATCGCCTCATCCTGACCAAACACTAGATGCTTAAGGTCGCGATCCAAGTGTTCAAGAATGCTCTTGTCATCACTTGATACAGACTTAGGCGGAATACGTGCAAGCTTAGCAATAATAGCTTCGATATCAGCCACGTCAATTTTCATTGGCGGTTTCGCTGCTTTTGATACTTTTACACCATCAGTAGACTTAGCGCGGTCATCTGCTTTAGCAGCTTCGGCTTCATCTAACATTTCATTATCACTGTCATTGTCTGCATCGATATCAACCTCTTCAGCATCGATTTGCGCATCAAAATCTTGCTCTAAATCGGCAATAAAGCTCTCTTCAGCATCAATGTCTTCCACATCAGGTACCACGCCCAAACGCTTATAAGCACCTGCTTCGTCGATTACGTCAATAGCTTTGTCAGGCAAGAAGCGTTCATGAATGTGCTTGGCTGATAATTGTACTGCCGTGACTAATGCTTCGTCGGTATATTCGACATTGTGGAACTCTTCGTAACGAGGTTTGAGACCGCGTAAGATATCAATAGTATCATCGACGCTAGGCTCTTTTACATCGATCTTCTGGAAGCGACGCGATAGTGCATGATCTTTTTCAAACACCTGACGATACTCAGTAAAGGTAGTTGAACCAATACAGCGTAGCTCACCATTAGCAAGTGCAGGCTTAATTAAGTTTGATACATCCATATTACTACTCATCGACGACCCTGCGCCAATGATCATATGAATCTCATCAATAAAAAGAATAGCATTTGGTTTTTTCTTCAAGGCATCAAGCAATGATTTCATACGCTTTTCAAAATCACCGCGATATTTGGTGCCCGCGATCAGTGAGCCAATATCAAGGCTATAGATCACGCAACCATTAAGTGGTTTTGGCGCTTTGTCATTGATGATTAACCATGCTAAACCTTCAGCGATAGAGGTTTTACCAACACCAGGCTCACCCACCAATAATGGGTTGTTTTTGCGGCGGCGGCATAAGACCTGAGCTGCACGCTCAATTTCAGAAGCACGTCCAATTAAAGGATCTGTCTTACCTTCTGCAGCACGTTGGTTTAGATTGGTCGCGAATTCAACCAATGGATCTTTGCTGGTTTTTTCAGATGCACTGCGGCGTTCGCCAGACATAGAAGCACGTGGTTCAGACGGCTCTTCTTTGTCTTGACCATGTGACAAATACTGGGTCAGTTCAAGGCGACTAATGCCCTGCTTTTTGAGCAAATAAACGGCATAAGTATCATGCTCTGAGAACATAGATACTAAAATATCAGAGCCTTCAACTAGGCGACCACCGCCTATAGATTGCACGTGAAAAATAGCGCGCTGCAAAATACGATCGAAGCTTTGCGTTGGCTGCGGCGATTGTTCCGTGTTTGCATCGATAGTTGGCGTATGCTTATTAATATACGCTTCAAGCTCAGACCGTAGCGCCGACACATTGGCATTACAAGCAGTCAACGTATTGGCAGCGTGGGTGTTTTCTAGTAGCGCTAGTAGCAGATGTTCAACAGTAAGATACTCATGCGATTTTTGGCGCGCAAGCGTCATTGCTAAACGTAGAGAAACTTCAAGATGACGACTTAACATAACAACTTCCTACGGTTATATCTATCTTTATAATTGATAGTTTTATGAATGAGTTAGTAAGTAAATCAGGGCGGTAGATCGATTGTTCAAGGGTGATATTCGTATTATCACAAGTCGTGGATATATTGTTTGTGATAAAGACTGTTTTACGAATGCTTAACCTATCTACCAGTTAGCAGTGATTGTGATAATTCATAGTCGCTTGTCTTTATATCAACACGATATTTGGACGGAGTCAATCTATTAACGCAGACTAAAGTGTATCAAAGCATACAAAAAGTAAGTGTTAAAAGGCTAAACAGCAACGACTGACACTCAAAATTTTGAGCAGATAAAAGATGAATGGATTATTAGGGGTATTAATATCGAGAGGATTATTTGAGTACTATGCCAAATGACTATGCTAAATAGCTCTGTAGCCAACAAAGCAGCTATCATCATAGTATCGAATTCAAAGCTATTTATAGATACACTTTAATATATAAGGATATATTATGAAAAAATCAAGTCTATCATAGCGACGTGGCTGCTCACTAATATGGTTAATACAATGAAGATTTGAAACAAAGTGATTAGAAAAATACGTATCGAAAGAAAAGCAGATGTTGAGAAGATAAGTGATCAAGCTCACTGTGATAGTGAGCCGTTGATATATGTTAAAAAATCCTGCATGGTAAGGCAAATACTGATGACAAAACGAGACGCAAACGCTTATTCACCTTGATGAGGTTCAATCTGCGTCAGTAACGGATAACCTTCACGGTGCGCTAAGCTATTTACTTTTTTGGCTTTGGTCTCAGCAATATCCTTGGGGTAAATGCCAGCAATGCCTTTGCTACTGTTATGAATCGTCAACATAATCTCAACCGCAGAATCCATGGTATGGCGAAACTCTGACTGTAAAATATAAACAACGAATTCCATTGGCGTATAGTTGTCATTGTACATAACTACTGCATACATTGGTGGTTTAGCGACTTCTGGTTCTGCGACCAATACATCTGCTTGCGGTGATGTTTCATCATCGGTATCGCCATCTTGTGCACGATACGCAGGTATATGTGGAAAGTGCCAATCAGCAGCTGTTGGCATGTCTTGTGATATCATTTTTTTCATCATAATCAAAGTATAATTATAAGGTAAGTTTAAAATAAAAGAAGTTGTAAAGGCAGGCGGTGAGCCATGATGCAAAATATAATTACTAACTATAGTGGCTCTACTTTCTATGACTATAATCGTTCTACTTTGCTTTTGGCTATATCATCGCTATTAGATGTTTATTAGGACACGTCACTATTGCGAAATAGGGCTTTCATCGACTTCTGGCAAATCTAAAAGTGATGGTAGCATGTTATCAACTCTATCGCCGAGTCTCCAATCATACAGTTGTTCCACCTCTTGCCCACCTGCTTGCAAGCTAAGCTTTGCTTGTAAAGGCTTGAAACCTGATGGCATCACAAAGCGACCACGTATACGGACAATACCTTCAATAGCATAGCTTGCAGGATCTAGGGGCACTTCTACAAGGTCGTCATTGTTGAGTAGTGTCAACGTTGGTCTAAGACGCTTAGCCTGACCATCGCTGCTAAGCATCCCGATGTCAAAACCATACTCAAAAGCATTTTCGGGTAGTGGCTCAATCTTGGCGCCTAATACTTGCAGTGGCATACCGCCTTTATCACTAATGACATCAGCATATAATTCATTGAGCTGTGTGACTTGTCTGTTTTCTACTGTCAACGCTTGCTGGTTTTCACGCAGCTCGTTGAGGTTCGCTAAGCTTATGGCCAATTCTTGCTTGGCAGTTGCCGCCTGATTCGTCGCTATCTTGTTACTGAGACGCAAATCCTCAAGTGCTGCTGTCGCTTCAGTACCATCGATAATCGCTTGTTTGGCTTGTGTTTCCATCGAGTGAAAGCCGCGCTGATAGCCAAGCTTATGACCAAATACTAATCCAACCACAGCTGTTACTAATACGGCTACCACGAACAATGCCAGTACTAGCGTAGATGCGCCGCGTTGATTGCTCCCGACATGCTGTTCAAGACCATTATCATCTTGATTGGAATGCATTTTGTATCCCAAATCAGATAGAACAGGATCTTGACACGATAAGCGTGCTGACTTCGAGAAAAAGCGTAGTTCAAGCTTAGTACGCATCTAGATGGTATCTCTTAAAAGTAAGGGCAAGTCATTATAGCGGAATTTATAATCAATACCTAGTATCATAAATATGAATGACTTAAACGCAACAAAGTCAGCATTAAGGAACAATAGGCGCAAAATTTAGTCCCATTGTTTCATCAAATCCAAACATCACATTCATATTTTGAACGGCCTGTCCTGCTGCACCTTTCACCAAATTATCTTGTACGACAATAACCGTTAATTCGGCGCGCTCATTGTTTTGATGTATCGCAATGCGTAAACGATTACTAGCACGCACACTGCGCGTGTCTGGATAAACACCTTTTGGCATGACATCAACGAAACTTTCTAAAGCATAGCTGTCTTCAAACGTTTGCTGCCAATCAATAGCCACACCTTCATCAGTCAATTCCATATGAATTGAACTCAGCATGCCACGTATCATCGGTACCAGATGCGGTAAGAAACGGATACGGTGGTCAAACTGACTACCCAATAACTGTGCAACACCCTGCTCTATCTCAGGTAAATGGCGATGACCTTCAACGCTATAGGCTTTGAAGTTATCGGTTGTCTCAGCATAGTTGAGTGCAAGCGATGCTTGGCGACCAGCACCAGATACTCCAGATTTGGCATCAATTACGATACGAGACTCAATCAACCTTTTTGTTTGTTCATTTTGTGCTTCGATGATTGGTTTTAGTCCCAAGATTGCAGTGGTTGGATAACAGCCAGGATTACCTACTAACAATGCACTGGCAAGCTTATCACGATTGATTTCAGGCAATCCATAAACCGCTGTCTTCAACAGCTCAGGACAGGCGTGAGACTGTTTGTACCAAAGCTCAAACTCAGTCAATGATTGCAAACGAAAGTCAGCAGCCAAATCAATAACTTTTACGCCAGCTTGCGTGAGCGCTTCAGCTTGCTTCATCGCTACACCATGTGGCGTTGCAAAAAACACAACATCACACTCTTGTAGTGCACTCAGCGTGTTATCACCTAAATCACTGAACACGATGTCAGAGATACCGCGCAAACTTGGAAATATTTCATCAGCACGAGTGCCAGCTTCGCTACGCGAGGTAAGCAAATCAATAGAAACCTCAGGGTGAGCAGACAATAAGCGAATAAGCTCGATACCTGTATAGCCTGTACCACCAACAATAGCTGCTGAAATCATAAAACACTCTCTTTTATTCAAAATTACTAGACAATACCGATAGGCTCTTACATGGCTCATCTAGCCATACAAGAGTAAGCCCAATTTTAGATTTTATAGTCGTGTACTGCATCGACAAAGACTTTGGCATTGTCAGGGTTGACCCATTGAGTGATGCCATGACCTAAGTTTGCTATATAGCCTGTCTTTTCGCCATCTGCATAAGCACGATCAAGCATCGCATTCACCTCAGCACGAATAGTCGCTGGTGATCCATATAGTGTTGCTGGATCTAAATTACCTTGAATGGCTTTACTACTTTGCAGTTTTTTATGTTTTTTGGTCAATTGGCGCTGGCTTTCAGTCAGTACTTGACGCGCACGGTCAAGTGGCATCGTCCAGTCTAGACCTAGCACATCAGCCTCACTATCAGCCTGAGTATCAAGCCATGACCCGCCACCTTTAGTAAACAGTACTACTGGTACTTGCGGGTGACGCAGCTTCAGTTCAGCGACGATGCGTTTGTTGTAAACATGCGAAAACTCAATAAACTGACGATGGCCAAGTGCACCGCCCCAACTGTCAAATATTTGTACAATCTGAGCACCGGCAACGATTTGTGCATCTAGGTAATCAATAACCGAGGTCGCAAGTTTATCCAACAATTGATGTAAAAAACCAGGATTACTGTACAAGAAACCTTTTGTATAGCGGTAATCTTTTGAGCTTCCGCCCTCAATCATATACGTAGCTAGCGTCCACGGACTGCCTGAAAACCCAAACAATGGTACTTGACCATTCAATGCTTTACGGATACTTGTGACGGCGCGCATCACATAGTCAAGAGAATCATTAGGTTCAAGTACTGGCAATCTATCAAGATCTGCCTGTTCACGAATCGGGTGTTTGAACTTAGGACCTTCACCCGTTTCAAAATAAAGACCCAATCCCATAGCATCAGGAATGGTCAAAATATCACTAAATAAAATAGCAGCATCTAGATCAAAACGACGTAATGGCTGGAGCGTCACTTCAGTAGCTCGATCTGTATCTTTGCACAGACTCATAAAGTCGCCTGCTTCAGCACGAGTGGCTTTGTACTCTGGTAGATAACGACCAGCTTGACGCATCATCCAAACTGGCGTGGTATCGATGGGTTCAAAGCGCAATGCGCGTAGCAGTCTGTCATTTTTTAAAGGGGCAAACTGCTGCTGAATCGAGTCACTATTGTCTAAAGCACTCATGTACAAATCTCCAAAGTAACACAATATCCATAATTGTTAACGGATGCTGTATTGGATAAAATAGATTGAATAAAATAATAAACAGTTATAGCGTATGAACTACATCAGCTGAGGTTAAGGCAAAGTTTATCACCTATTTGTAGCTGATAAATTCATCTAACACACCTAATATCCAGCGTACCTAAAACTTAGAGACGCTAGATAAAGTAAAGGCGGCTACACAACTTATGCGCTATACGGTGAGTGCAAGATTATCACGATGTACCATAACCACGCGTTCTTCATTGTTGCCAAAAATCTTATCGAACTGTTCAGTACGCTCACGAGCGACGCGGCGTGCATCATTCGATGAAAAATTCACCTGCCCCACTGCAATACGCTCGCCAGTATCTTGATGGGTGATTTCTACGACGTCGCCTTCATCGAAGTCGCCACGCACATCTACCACACCAACAGGCAATAGACTTCTATTGTGTTCAGTGAGCGCCTTGGCAGCGCCAGCATCAACCATCAGACTTCCTGCCATGCGTAAGTGAGCTGCAAGCCACTGTTTACGTGCAATGATTTTGTCTTCGTCATTGGTAGTCAGCAATGTGCCTACCGCCTCACCTGACACCACACGAGTGATCACATCATCAATCGCACCGCTCACGATAACAGTTGGGCAACCGCCCATCGCAGCCAGACGACCCGCACGGATTTTGGTCAACATACCACCGCGTCCGAGCTTGCCACCGTCACCCGCTATATCAAATAGATAATCAGCCATCGCACGCTCTTGGCGGATCATTTTGGCATTGGGGTTGTCACGTGGGTTGTCAGTAAATACCCCATCTTGATCCGTTAAAATAATATACAAGTCTGCATTGATCATTGCAGCTGCCATGGCACCCAACGTATCGTTATCACCAAATTTGATTTCATCAATAGTGATGGTATCGTTTTCATTGATAACTGGTAGCACACGCCATTCTAATAGTTGAGTCAGCGCACTCGTAGTATTGAGATAACGGCTGCGGTTTGATAAATCATCGTGCGTTAATAGTAGCTGCGAGCTTTGAATACCATGCTGAATCAAAGCTGACCACCACGTTTCGATCAAACCCATCTGACCGATAGATGCACAAGCTTGTAGTGCGGCCAGTTTCTTGGGGCGCTCCTCAAGATCCATGCGTACCACACCTTCGGCAACGGCACCTGATGAAACCAGCAATACCTCTACGCCTTTTTTGTGTAGGCGAGCAATCTGCTTTGCCCACTCATATATGGCAGTACGATCCAGCCCCCGACCATTGTTAGTCAGTAACGACGAGCCAATCTTGACAATAACGCGCTGAATATCAAAGTTGCGATCTTGTTTAATAAACCTTGCTTCTTCGGTCGTATTTGCGATGTCACCTGCCATATAAACTCCTTTTTCTCACATAAATTGATTAGAGGGATTAATTTAATCATTCAAGTATATCAGCTCAAGCATACTAGCTTAAGGAACGTACATTACTTCAACACCATCGTCGTCATCGTCGTCATCAGACAAATCCAAACCTTCACGTGCCGCTTTTTTGGCTGCACGGTATGCTTCACGCTGTGCTTCAGTATTTAGACGTACTTCTGCTTCTAGCCGCTCAAAACGCTCTCTTTGTGCATCAGCAAAGATAGGATCTTCTATCTCGCGCTCACGCTCACGTTCGATCTCATTCATTAAGTGATACTTGACTGCATCAACGCCTTCACCCGTTAAAGTTGCTGTGCGGAATACTATACCTGTCCAGCCAAGTTCTGCTACGATATGCGTACATAGCTCATTTAGCTCTTCTTCAGCCACTTGGTCAATTTTGTTCAATACTAAAATCTGCGGTAGATTAGCCAATTCGGGCGAAAAACGCTCAAGCTCATTTAAGATAACACGGGCATTTTCGACCGGGTCACTACCATCGACTGGCTTTACATCAACCAAATGTAGCAAACGACGGGTACGCGCAACATGCTTTAAGAAACGAATGCCAAGTCCTGCGCCTTCTGATGCGCCTTCAATTAGACCAGGAATGTCAGCCATCACAAACGAACGATGACGACCGATATCAACCACACCGAGGTTAGGAACTAGCGTGGTAAAAGGATAGTCAGCAACTTTTGGTCTGGCAGCAGAAACCTGACGGATAAAGGTAGACTTACCTGCATTAGGCAAACCAATCAGACCCACATCAGCCACTACTTTTAGCTCAAACTTAAGAACCTTTAGCTCACCTTCAAAACCTGAAGTGGCTTTACGCGGCGCTTGGTTGGTAGAGCTCTTGAAATGCGTATTACCCAGACCACCGTCACCACCTTTGGCAATCAGCAACGTCTGTCCAATTTCAATCAAATCACCCAATACTTCATCGGTTTCAGTATCAACGACCGTCGTGCCAACTGGTACAGGTAGATACAAATCATCTGACCCCTTACCTGAACAGTTTCTACTATGACCATTTTCTGCTCTCATGGCGTCATGACGACGTGTGTAACGATAGTCAACTAGGGTATTGGTGTTGTCTTCTGCAATGACATACACATCTCCACCCTTGCCACCATCACCACCATCAGGACCACCGCGCGGGACATATTTTTCTCGGCGAAAACTGGCGATTCCGTTACCACCGTCACCTGCTTTTACCGTTACGACGGCTTCATCAATAAATCGCATTCTACGTTCCTTAATTCACAATCCAGTGTATAAACTGGTAACAACCAACGGTTGTATTTGGGTTTTGCTAGACTATTGCGTCATAATGAAGACTAAGCGAGCATCTATTACTCAACGCCCATTATGACAATAACACCCGATAATCAATCGGACTATCGGGTGTCTAAGTATGACAGTTAAAGCCATATCAATCTATTCAAAGTGGTATCTACGAACGCATAATCATTAAATAACGCTGATCTAAAGTAAATACAACTTCGATATGATTAATAGCATGTCATTGCTCTATTATGTTCAGTACACTATGCTGGAATTTGAGCGTAGCTGATTCCGGCCATTTGTGTCGCGAGACGTAGTACCTGAGTGCTGTAACCCACTTCATTGTCATACCAAACATATACGATAGCTTGGTTATCAGTTAGGATAGTCGCTTGCGCATCAACAATACCGACATGGGTTGTACCCACAAAATCTGTCGATACTGCTTCTGTAGAGTCTGTATAAGCGATTTGCGACTGCCACGTGCTGCTGTTAGCCATTTTACGTAAGAACTCATTTAAAGCTTCAGCATTTGCTGGTGCATTTTTTAAGTTCAAGTTCAAAATAGCCAAGCTGACATTTGGCGTTGGTACACGGATCGCGTTACCAGTTAGCTTGCCGTTCAATTCTGGCAATGCTTTACCCACTGCTTTTGCTGCACCTGTGCTGGTAATAACCATATTCATGACAGCACTACGACCACGGCGATCTGCTTTATGGTAGTTATCAACCAAGTTTTGATCGTTGGTAAATGAGTGAATAGTCTCTACGTGACCATTTTCGATACCGTACTCATCGTTTAGTACGTTTAGCGTTGGCGTAATCGCATTAGTCGTACAGCTCGCAGCACTAACGATATTATCGTCGCCAACCGTATTACTATTCACACCATAAACGACGTTTTTGATATCGCCACCAGCAGGTGCTGTTAATAAGACCTTTTTCACGCCTGTCGCTTGCAAGTGCTTACCGAGACCAGCTTCGTCTTTCCAGATACCTGTGTTATCGACGACTAATGCATCATCAATACCATAAGCAGTATAGTCAATCTCGCTCGGATCTTTGGCATAGATAACTTGTACAAAACGGCCATTCACGATCATGCCGTTATTGTCGTCATCAATACTAATGCCGCCTAAGAATCTACCATGGATTGAATCACGTTCAAGCAATGAAATACGCTTAGCAAGATCGCCAGCAGCCGCTGGGCGCACAACGATGGCTTTTAGTTGTAAGCCTTTTGCACTTGAGGCTTGTGACAGTAATAGTCGAGTCAAAATACGACCAATACGACCAAAACCGTACAGCACAACATCTGTCGCGCCATTTGCAGTGCCAGCGTTAGTAATAGACTGTAGCGCTGCTTGTACGTCAGTATCGTTAGCGAGCAGTTGACCAACATCGATGCGAGTGGCTTGGATGTCAGTATTTTCTGAGATAACTTTTACCATTGCTAAAGTATCAGAGATATCGATAGATTTGGCACCGTGGTCACGTAGGGCTACTTTTTGATGTAGCGCTAATATCTGACTGACTGAGGTAGAATCTAGCGTTTCACCAAACAAAGTCACTTGTACATCTTGCGCATTGTAAAGCTTATTCAATAGCCCCATAAGCTCAATGGCTTGTTGCTCTTGATTGTTGTAATTTTTCAAGTGGTCTTGATGTAATTGGCGTAAGGTATCAGCGTTGCTCACGAGAAACATCCTTATGGTCAGTAATGTATGGTCAATAAAATACGGAGAAGTATAAATGAGATAGGTCGTGTATGCTCTAAGTGGTGACTGTAATGCGATTATCAACCACTATCAACATCAGTTCTTGACGTCAGAGTATTCAAATCGCCTAGATTTTAGCCTAAAACGCCTTATTTTGCCAGTGATAACCGTTTACATAGTATGTATTAGCATCCTAATTCTGATGTATAGCAATAAAAATAAAGCAGCACGGACGGCTGCTTTATCTTGAATTAGTCTAGCTATTGAATATGAATTGTTGATGATATATCAAAAATTTGCATCTAAATCTCTGCAGAAGAAAATATGTGGCTTATTCAGCTTTATGGTACCAAATTCACGGTTTGATCAGTTTGTGACGTCAGCATAAACTCTTTTAAATCGTAACCTTGCTGCTGCGCAATTTGGCGGTACTTAGCATAGGTCTCTTGGCTGATATTTGGTGAACGTGCCAATAACCATAAGTATTTTTTGTCAGGTGTGCCCACGAGAGCCGTTTTGTAGTCTTCATCACGTGCCAGCACCCAATAATCTGCGCGACCTACTGGAATCCACCTGATCCACTTAGGTAAGAATGTCACTTTTAATTTACTGCCACTATCATCTACTGGCTTTGCTATGCCTTCTGCAACGATATCTGAACCATCTGCAGCCACACATTTATTGGTGACTGTAATGCCTGAACCATCATTATTTTGAGCATAATTTGCGGTTACGTCACCTGCGCACTTACGCTGAAAGTACATCGGTAGGCGACCGATTTCATACCATGTCCCTGCGTAAGAATTTAGGTCTACATTATCTACTGTGGTTGGTATATTTGTAGACTTATAAATAATATCACTTGGCTTAACTGACAACATATCAGTTGTGGTTTTTTCACTAATCGCATTACCAGACGTTTCAGTAGTTGCCATATTCACTGGTGGCGTAGCTGCATAGGCTGAAAACGCCGCTAACGGTATGATAATCGCTAACGCAATGCCCGTATGTTTGATAAGTCCATTCATAAATACACGCTCCGGTATCTCTTTATATGATGAGTCGATATCGGCTGACGATACGTTAACATCCTGTTGGACGTTATCTTTTAAATTGCTCATTTGATCATCCAAAAGCCCTGATATCAATGGCTCATCTTTGTTCAGTGTTTTTGGTCGTTTGTAGCCATTAGCAGTATTGAATTGCTCTATGACCTGATGATTCATAGCTGACTCTTTTGCATCATTAAGATCTGTGCCAGCGCTTTTGTATCCAGAATAGTTATGCGACAAGACGTTATCTTCTGCCAAGTAGTCTGAGTACTCATTATCTGAACGTTCATTATTTATTTCTTTATGGCTATAGCTAGCGTCATTACTGGCGTTTTTGGTCTGCTGCGTGACATAACTGTGCCTGCGGTAATCGCTAGACGGTACAGACTGCTGAGATTGAGAACCAGCTGCCTGTGTGTCAGTCCATTCTGACTTAGGTAACTTGTTGGTTTTCATAGGGATACCATATTAATAGTGATTGTTGAAGTTCTTTGCGTATATCATCTATCTAGTTTCATTTATCCAGTTCCATTTATCTAATTTCTAAATGAATATTGGCTATAAAATCGAGAACATATTCAAGCTTCACTACTACCAACGCTCTTATTTATTATAATTATTATAGAGTCGTCGTTAGTCGATCCATCATTGAGAAATAAATGTGCTTTAGATATGCAATATATATTAAGGGCAGTCAGGCGATTAAAACAGTAGTCCAATGTAGGGAAACGCAACGGTTTGTAAATAACGATGTGTTTGTGCATTGCTATAAATACATCATAACCACACAGTTACTTACTGAATAAATATTTTAAAAATCAGTCATCTACATTTACTTATTTTAATAGTCGCATGTGATGACTGAGACAAGGTCTATACAAACAATATCGATAGCTGAACTATATTTGTTTTTGTATTTCTTACAAATGAAACTGACGGATACCAGCAATACTGAGACCTCCATGGTCTAATGCTTGTTCAATCATCGAAGGCGCCAATCCGCCTAAGCCGATAACAGGCATATCAGCCAACTGTGCCAATGATGACCATGACTGCCAACCAAGTGGTACTGTATCAGGATGCGTTTGGGTCGCTAATACAGGAGACAGGAGCATGCCGATGACTGGAGGTAAACCCTGCTCGATACGCGCACTGGCAAGCCTATTGGCAGCATCAATACTGGCAGTATCATGGCAACTAACAATGAGTGGATAATCATTGAGTGAGTGGCTAGCGAGCAACTGGCAAGTGAATGAATAGTTATCAGGCAGTAACGGTTCAGACGCTATAACGCCTTGAGTATTAGTAAGCCATTCCATTAATGCTGAATGTGTTAAGTGCCTAGCGACGATTGAATCGTTGGTTTTTTTGTGAGTAGCTTCTACTGATACTTCAGTGTCAGTGTATTGATAATCGCTGCTATAGGGTAAAATTGCCAGAAGATCTGGACGTGCGTCCATTAGCTGCTTGGCTATAGACTCTGAATCAGAGTGCTTCAAGCGAATATATGTCCAAGATTTTGGTGGTAGTTTTTCTTGATGATATTGTAGCCATGCTGTTTTTGGATCAGTATGCTGATGAAAATCAGCTAAAGGATAAGTGATAACTATTTGTGTAGGTAGCCTCAACCATTCTAGAATAGTTTTGTTGGCAGCAGGCAACGGGTAGTCACTTGCCAGTAGACGCGACTTATCTGCCCACGTTATTGCCTGTCCTTCTAGACCATACTCATGGCTCTTGTACTGCTCGTACTGCTGCGCTGTCAGCTCAATCTTATAAACCTGCAAGCTGACTTGCTTATCACCATAATCATGGTGCAAACGCCCAAGCTTAACGATAGTATTATCATCAACTAATATACCTGTCTCTTCAGCTACTTCTCGTTTTAGTGCCTGCTCTGCTGATTCAGTCGCCTCTATCTTGCCGCCTACAAACTCATAGCGATTGCCTTGATGCTGTGCTGCATCTCGGAACCCCAGCAAATACTGGTTTTGGTAATGGATAACTGCGACAGCCACATTGACGATGGTTACGTTTGTTATTGCTGACGGGCTGTTTGATTCGCTTGGCATAGCGTTGTCCTCTGCGATTATGTCTGTTGATAATTTTTAATTATTTGGTTTGAATCGGTTGTATCAATAAAATTGATTCAGGCATACGAGATTTTTATGCGTGCAAATTTGTGCGTGTAATTCTCGAACTTTAACGTTTGTGACAGTGAGCGTAGATAAGTTTACATAATAACTGCATTTTATTTTATCAATTGCTTGCAAATTCCTTTAATCTAAATGATAATTATTATCGTTAAAGTCAGTTACGATATAGCTAATTTACTAAGCCACTTACTATCAAAAGGAATTCACCATGAGCATGGTTATCTCTCGTTATTTAAACTGCCGTGAAAATCGTCTGCCGACTCTACAATCACAGCATCTATTTGCTTTGACCAAAGAAGTGCGTATTGAGCATGAGGGCGAAGAGTATCGATTACGCCTAACTCGTAATAACCGTTTAATCCTGACCAAATAATTTAGTACCGTTTATTTGTACTTATAAAAAAACGCCTTCATTACAAGGCGTTTTTTTTGGACAGTCATTATTCAAATAGATTCAATTGACGTCAATAGTGAAACATCTGTCCTTGAGATACGTTATTAAAACTGCCAACTGTAGACGACATCCACGGCGTTTTCTGCCGCTGAACTTGCTTCTACGTAAATACGGCGGGTCAACTGATAGCGAACCGACAGACTGTTTTGAGCATTGAACACACCCACTCCATAGCGGATATATAGATCAGGGGTCACGTAACCGGTGACGTTGACATTGGTATCTTCACTACTGCCTGAGGCATCGACCGTCAAACTCTGTAAGCCAAAAGCTTGACCAATTTGGTTGGTCAGACCACGTGTCCCACTCAAGCCAAAGCTCAATCCAGCGGCGGCAAGATTATTGGTCACCTGAGACTTAAATCCTTGCTCACTGATTTGAGTGGCGCTCTTATTATCAATACGTCCTGTTACCAGAGCGTTCATTGCTTGCTGCTGGGTCAGTCCTGCATTATTGAAGACAGTGATGTTCGGACTCTCTGTACTGCCTTTCACACGTACGCCTACTGTTTTGCCAGTGATCGTTTTGACAGCTTCAATACTCAATATCGGCTTCATCACGTCGCCATTGAAGCGTACTTGACCATAATTGAGCTCTAAGTTCTGACCAAAGGCATTAATATTGGTACGGCGTGAGACCTGTACGACACCTGTTGCGCGCATGATACCTGTACCGCTTTGTGTGATATTAATCGCACCTGCTAATGGAATAACGGCACCAAAACCGCGGAAATTAATATCATCACCCAAATCGACACCGATATCAGCGTTGATTGACCATGGTTTTGAGATGGCCAATACCTCATCAATGTTACCAATCAAACGACGATCCAATACGACGGCATCTTCAGTTTGAGTGATGATGTCTTCACTGGCTTCTGGTGGACGTATGGTAGCTGAGGGTACGCTAATAGCGCCTTTGATATCGACATAGCGGTCACTTGGGCGCACGATGATATCAATATCAGGGTCAATCTCAGCCACTAATAATGGTGGCTGAGTGATCACTAAGCGCTCGCCAACGATACTTAATTTGGCCTGAAGCTTTTGCTGCCAGTTGACGGTACCAGACAATTCACCTTTACCATCACCGCTGTTGAACGTCCCATCGATAGTCGCTTGCGTACCGCGTATTTTTGCTTCGGCATTCACGTTGGTTAGATTGACTGGTAAATCAAGCATTGCAACGCGGCCGTCAGAGAGTTTTACATCACCGTAGAACTGCGGCTTAGTCAAAGTACCTCCCAGTCCGCCTGCCATCGTGACGTTACCTCTTAGGACACGCATACCAGGGAAGAAAGGCTTCAATATCGCTAAATCAAGCTCGTTGAGCACTAGGGCACCAGAGATTGGCTTAGGATCTTTGTAAGGATCAACGACAACCTCAGCATAGCCACGGGCACCGCGTCCTGTATTGATATCAGTACGCAGCTTAATACCTTCCGGCACAGACAAAGCGATAAGAGAAACGCGCTTATAAGGCAAGGTCATTGGCGTGCTATCGCCATCTTGAATCAAGCCGATTTTGCCATTGTCTGAGTATAAGGTTGTGTTTATGGTTGGCGGACGACCACGTTGCCAGCCGACAACGGCTTTACCGTTGATTTTGCCATGCCAATCAATATCTTTTGGTAAAAATACTGAAAATAGTGAGGTGTCTAAATTCTGCAGTGCCACATCGACTTCACCATTGGATGGTGAAGCGACCAGTTTTTGGCGCAGGCATAGCTTGCCCGTTTGGTCAGCCGCCTGCCAGCAATGCGCTGCTAACTGTACCTTTAGGTCTGTATTGTTGCCGTTTTGGTTATCAGGCAAGTTTACGATCAACTGTGCTGGCTGTAATTGGTTTAAGGTGGCGTATTTGGATTTGACGCGGCCTTTACCAATAACCCCTAACCAGCTGAGCTTATCTCTATTAAAGCCACCTTTGAGTCTGGCCCCAATATCTAACTTACTATTGGCGATGTTTAGATCGACTACATGAGATTTTTCAGTACCGTTAAATGATGCTTTTATACTATCGAAATTTTGTCCAGCAGCATCTAGTCCCTCAGCAGTGACAATGAGCTGACTGGGACTATTGGCTAAGTTGACAAGCTTGCCGCGGATACGGCCCTGACGTAAGATAAATCCTGGTAGTGCAAGTCGTTCACCGACCAAGTCGATATAAATCGTTGGTAACGCCTGTCCTGCTGGCTGAGCCAATGTGGCGCCGCCAGTCACTTTTCCAGCAAGCTTATCAGACAATTGATCTAAACTTGTGATATTGATTTTGGTTTGCAGCTGTTTGGCATTGCCATTGGCAGTGACGTAGTTATCACCCCAGCGCAGCACTAGATTATCAGCGTTCAAACTATCCACTAAAGCATTTACTTGCTTATATTGTGCCTGTGCATCCTGTGCCTGCAGACGCTTAAAATAACTGGCCAAGTCTTTTGGCAAGCGCAGTTTTGCAGCCAAGCTACCTTTCGCACTGAGTGGTTGACCTTTTAGCATACCGCTCAGGTTTACTTGATTGATATTGATGGTCTGCTGCGTATCACCCCAGCGACCATCGGTATCGATAGTACCCGTGATCAGGCTTGGCGTGTCTTTTAGGAAATACCCAATGTTGAAGCGATCCAACACTGCATTGATATCCCAGGCAATGCCTTGTCGCACATCGACTGTTCCTTCTGCATTGATACTACCTGCCGCACCTACATGACGGAAGCGATTGATACGAATCAATTGGCTATCGCCACTGGCTTCAATATTAAGCTTACCTGCTGGCAATTGCTCAGCATCCAAAACCCCATCGAAGTTAATGGCAAAACGCTGTAATTTACCTGCGGCATTCGCATTGTTTTTGGCAAGGGTTTGCCACTCACCACTAGTTTTTAGATTCCCTGTGATAATGGCTGGATTGTTGGGTAAAAAATACCCTACATTAAATTTGTCAAAGCGGCCGTCGACATTCCAGCCGATATTGTTCCGTAGATCTATGACGCCTTTTGCATTGACTGCACCAGCTTCACCGTTATAGTTTAACTTGCGAATACTGATTAGCTTTGGTGTACCAGCAGCATCAATCGAGAGACGACCTTTTGGTACATCTGCTGTATCGACCTGACCATCAAAGCGCGCGTCAAATACAGACAACTCACCACCCACGATATCAACACTGGCATCGCCGCTACCTGTCACCCCAATAGCACGGCTATTCTGCGTGGCATCAAGCTGCGCCTGCAAGTCGGTATTATTTAAAGTAATCACATGACGCTGACCACTTACACCGTTTTTGCTGATATTGAGCAATCGGCCACGAGCACTTAGGCGCCCTGTAAGACGCTCAAGTGGTAGGTCGCTACGGTATTTTTTAGGCAGTAGACCTTTGGTACTGGCATCAATCTGCCACGTCAATGGGCGGTTGCGATTTGCAAGCTGGATCTGCCCAGTACCCGATAGATCACCCACGATACCATCGTAATTGAGTCGATTGATATCAATGACGTCACCTGCTTTGCGTAAGCGCACGTCGTAGTTACCCTTAGGCGCAGCGTTGAGCTCATTAATAACCGCATTGGCATCGACTGATAGATTCGAGCCGCGAACGATAACATCTGCCTGACCACGAGGACTGTCGATACTACCGATATTAGGGACATCACGGCGGATCAGATTCTGCCACGTGGCATCGATATACCAAGGCGCCACCTGCTTAGATTTAGCAGAGGTTTTGCCGCGGACCATATTCGCATTGATATGTTCACCATCTCGCTGGCGTAAGTCAGCATCGATCTCTGTATTGCCCGTAACGTTCTGCTGCTGATAGCGTAGTGATAGTCTGCCATTCAGTGTTTGCGGGGCATAAGCTTTGAAATCAGCATAATCATTAGGGATAGCACGGCGAATATCAAAATTACGACCCGTTGCACGTATCGTGGCATCAAAGCCGTCTCTCCAGCCTAAAATACCTTGTAACGCCAGACGCCCCGCTGGGACATCAGCCTCCAAACGATCAATGCGCAATTGGCTATCGGCAATGACCGCGCGCCCTTGATAATGACCTGACGGAATATCCTTTGCGGTCAGCTCAGTATTGATACGCAACCGTATTTCGGAGATAACCCCTGACGCCGTAGCCGTACCGCTTTGTAAACGGATATCTTGGCTGTCGGCATAAGGGATCAAAATATCATCCCATTGTAATGTTGCGTCAAACGGTGCGCCTGCATCTAACCCCTGCACCACAAAATCACCACTGACATCACTATCGTTGTAGCGACTACGCACCTTACCAACAGTACGTTTCAGTGTGCCGGTCGCACTAATATTTAACGGGTCAATGTATGCTTTTTCAAGCGCACTGACTTCAGCTATCGCGCTCAAATCTAGTGGATAGTCGCCTTGTAGATCAATCTCACCTTGTAGCGCACTTATTTTGACGATATCAGCATACTGCAAATCACCACGGCCTACGGTCACGGTACTACCGACCCACGTCAGATCACGAGCTGTAATATTATTGATAACAACCGGATCTTTGGTAACCTGTCTATAAACGACTTTGTTAATTTTTGCTTGGTCAAAACGTAAATTAATGGGTAGTTTTAAGGTTTTATAATCGAACGGCTCACCCGTAGGTGGTTTTTTATTGATAATTTCGATGGTATTTATATCAGCATCACTCAGATGCACTTCTTTTGCAAATACTGCACGCCAGCCTATTTTAACATAGGCTTTGTCTACTAATATCTCAAGGTCTTCAGTTGCATCGACATCGATATCAGTTACCCAAATACCGTCACGCAAGTTACCGCGTCCATATTTAAAATCAATACCCGTCTCGGCACTGATTTTTTCTAAAATAAACTTGGTACCAGCATCGGTGCCTGCTGCATAAAAGAATATCGCAAACATAATCGCGAGTACGATAAGAATCAGTACCAGTAATTTGATGAGAAATGATAGCGGATACCAACGCTTGACTGCGCGGGCATCGCGCTGTGCTGGATCTTCATCTGGTGCGTGGTTAGGCGGGGTATTTTCTGTCAGCATGACACTCAACTACGTTAAAAAATGATGACCAGCGATCGGCGCGATGGGTAATAGATAAGACGGTTTAAACAATCTGATTGCACGTTTATAAAGCGAGCACTTACAATGGTGAGCCAATAAAGAAATGTAGGCGCACAGGAATACTTTCTTCTGTCACCCCTGCAGCTACATCGACGCGTACCATTCCAACAGGAGATGCCCAGCGGATACCGACACCAACGCCGACTTTTGTCTCAGTTTCAAAGTCTTTGTCATAGGCATTACCAACATCGGTAAAGAACGCACCGCGAAAGCCTGGTCTAAACTCATAGTTATACTCTGCACTACCGACCGCCAATACTTGACCACCTGTCAGATAACCATTTTCTAGCGGTGACAGGCTCTCGTAATCATAGCCGCGGATGCTCTGATCGCCACCTGCAAAAAAGCGCAGCTTATAAGGAACATCATAAAAATCATCCGCCCAAATATAACCACCATTCACGCTACCTAGTACTTGGTGTTTGTTGTCGTCACCGAAACTATAGATACCGCTGACACCAGCACGAACGATCGCCAAATCCGTATCACTTAGTGCTTTATCAGCACCTGCTTCAATCGAGTAATACTGACGTATACCGCGCGTCGGGTTAGTAGCACTATCCGTATCAGTCTTGTTCATACCATAGCCAAATAGCAACGCTTGCTGCTTAGGGCTGGACGAGGTAAAGCGTATCGGCAAGTCGTCAAGCGCTGCGCCATCAACACCCGTCTCAAGCTCATCCAAACGATAGCGCACAGAGTAGCTGCGATTCCAGCCATTATCACTACGGATATTACGCGCTAGCGCGGCTTTTAGCGTTTTGGTAGACAAATCAAAGTTACCTTCACCTTGGTCAATAACTTCTTCTTCATAAGTAAGACGGGCGTCCAACTTATCATTGAGCGGATGATTCCAAGGGCGACTGGCATAGACAGCAACGTTTTTGCTAATTCTTGAGACCTCGGTCTCTGCACCTGCTTGGTAACCCTGACGGTTAAGCAGGTTATAATCAATTTTTGCAGTCGCTCGAACCCCTGTATCCGTACCATAACCCAAACCAACTTGAGCGTCACGGGGCTTATCAGCAGCTACAAAAACATATAGCGGTATTTTTTTGCTCGTCGCAACATCTTGCGGCGTTTTGCGTCCCGCTAATGTCGGAGGAACGAAGTTTTCGTCGGCCAATATACTTTCTTCGTCAGGGAATATCTTTTGCGCCACGTTACTGATTGAGTCACTGATTTTTCCTAATAGATTATCAGCTTCTTGGTCTTTTTCATCTAGCACACGATCATTTGGTAGGCGGCTTAAGCGTTCTGCTTTTTGTCTTATTGCTTGTAGCTTATCGAGCGTCGCTTCATCAGCTTCAAACTCGATGGCAGCGATATCAGCTTCGTTGACCGTCTCACCACTGTTGGCAGTTAATGCGCTGTCACCTTCACCGCCAATATCGCTATTGTCATTAAGAGTATCTTCTCTATTAGTCAGGCTAGCAAACCCATTACCATTGGCAGCATCTAAAATACTGTCGTCATTGACATCATCATCTAATGTACCGTCGCTATTGGTAGGCGTATTGTCAAACGCCAATGTACTCGCCTGGCTACTATCATCAGGTGGCAGTATGGACTCGACATTGACAGTATTGAAATAACGGGTCGCTGATAAGTCATTACTGAACTTTGTCACTGATGGGCGATAAAACGGGTCGCCTGGTGTGAATTCATACAATTGCTGCAGTAATGACAACTCTACTGGTAGTTTGTCAGGGTCTTGTGTCAGCGTGTTGGTCTTTTTGTCATACGTAAAGAAAACCACATCATCAAACTCATAGCGGTCACCTGTGTTGTATACCAACGAGACGTCAGCCTTGTTGTCTGGCAAGATAATATCGACAGATTTGTTCAACCAATACTGATCAAAATATCCGTAGGTATTACTCAAAGACTCAAGCGCAGCTTTGCTACTCTTGTACACACGGTGGTTGAAGATATCACCTTCTTGGGGTGGCAGCTCTGTTTTGAGCGCAACAAACTCTTCTTGCTCGCTACCTTCTCCGCGAATCTCAACAATACGGCTGTCTACAAGTACAGGCTCACCCAGAGCCTCAATAACAACGTTGACTGTATCGCGATCAGGCTGGCTCAAACGTAGGGTAACATCATAGTAGCCGACCGCTTTTGCCGCATCTAGTGCCGTCTCACGCAAGCGTGGCAATGCTGCTGTAAAATCAATAACCGACTGTACCGACGTATCATCAAGTGCAGCTTTGATGTTTTTTATCGGTTGAATATCGTTATCAGCCTCGACAAGTACAGCCTTACCATTAGGGGCATCTTCAGCTGACAGTTGCTCTAGATAGACAGTGGTCTCTACATTCGGCAGCGCCATCACGCCGCCGTTGAAAAGGCGATTATAGAGACGCTTAACAATATTGCCTCTGTTGCGAGCACGTGGCTTTGGTTTATCGGCTTGTTCGATACTTTGATTTACCGCTTGGGTATTGCTTTCGTAATCGGGTAAATAATCATCAGGATTGATAATTTCTGCAGGCGTACTGCCTTGATCTGATGTATCGCTGTTGCCCGCTATTATCTCATCATTGATACTGTTTGCTGTATTGACACGTCCGCTACTTACAGAATCACTGACATCAATAGGACGTGCCATAATCTCAGCCGTAGCTGCCCGTTCCTCTATCGTCTCCCCTGTACCTAAGGTATCAAGATTGCTAGGTGTGGGTAGATTGGTCGCATCCAGATCAATATCCAAGCCTATAGGCGGTGTTGTATCATCTAACGTGGCGATTGGCGCATCAAAGGCACTGTCGCCACTGATATTATTTATGTTGTCAATATCTTGAGCGTTTTGCAAGTCCAGCATCGCAAGCTCACGATCGATCTGCTCAGGCGTCATCATCTGATAGCCTTGCTGCTGTACGGCAGTTGCCTGCTGCAACAAATCATCATTAAAGAGGTTCGAATTTCGAAGGGTGTTGTTTTGGGAGCTGCTACTTTGAACACTGCTATTTTGAGTGGAAGACTGATTGACACCAGAGGTTTGGTTACCTAAGGTTTGTTCGTTATAGTCATCTAAGACCGACTGATCGATGATGCCTTGTTCTACGGCTTTTTTTAGACGCAACGCATCCAAGGCAGCATTTAGCTGGGTATCATCGTCTGATAGCGTGGCTGATTGATTGTCAGCAGCTTGGTTATTAACCACCTGATTGCTGGTCAATTGGTTTGTGATCCCTATGCTACTGGTTGTTTCCGCCAATGCTACAGGGGCAATACTGACTAGACTGGTTGCTAGCGCAGTACAGAGTGCTGAGCGCTTAAAATACATACGCGGCGCGGTGACATAGACGCTTTGAATACTGGTGTTGCTCTGAATACTCACCCTATCACGCTGCTTTGTGGTTATGTTGCGTGCTCGAGTTAAAGGGTGCTGTGTCATATCTGTGTCCTATCGCCTCACACGGCGCACTTTTATTAACGATAGCTATCGCTAAGTCTGACCGGTGAACAAGCTTATCGCAGTTTGCTGAATGAATGGTTGACTACTTTGCTCTCAATGATGGACGTTACTAATGCAAACAGTAGCACTAGAACCATGACACCATACAGACAGTTTTGATTGATAGCAGGTCGTCAACTTTACCGTCGCTCTCACCTTTTAATACAACCATATAAAATTTACAAATCATAACTTAGTTAATTATGAAATCATAGCGCAGGTTACATGTATTTTTACCTAAGCCTTGCTATTATACGGCTTAATATTCATAAAACCTATGTTATATTTTGATAAGTTTTTGATAATACTGACGATTACCATAATACTATAAGCTATATTCAGGGCTTTTTCTTACTCTATTAGCCGCGTCTCATCTGTAGGAACGTTCATGTCCAATCAGTTTCAGTTGTTCAAGCGCCGCCGTTTTAGCGCCATGTTTTTCACCCAGTTTTTGGGCGCGTTTAATGACAATATATTCAAACAAGCGCTCATATTGGTTCTTACCTATACCGCTGCCAGTCAGTTGGGTGTAGAAGTCAGTATTTTAAATAATTTGGCGGCAATGCTATTTATTCTGCCTTACTTTTTGTTTTCGGCATTGGCAGGACAGATTGCTGATAAGTATGAAAAATCAAAGCTCACACGATTTATCAAAATGCTTGAGCTGGTCATTATGGCAATCGCTGCGGTTGGCTTTGTCTTTGAGTGGTATGCGCTCTTATTTGTCGCCTTGTTTTTGATGGGGACGCACTCGACCTTCTTTGGACCGATTAAGTACGCGTATCTGCCCCAAGCTATGAAAGAAGATGAGCTGGTCGGTGCTAATGGTCTGTTTCAGATGGGTACGTCCTTGGCTATTCTTGTTGGTATGATCGTCGCTGGCATATTGACTCAGTTATCCCAATCGTTGTATTGGATCAGTGCCACGGTATTGGTTGTCGCTGTATTAGGCTATCTAGCGGCTCGTTATATTCCTAATATGCCAGCCATGCAGCCGGACCTCAAGGTCAACTGGAATATCATCACTACCAGTTTGTCCACGGTACGCTACTTATATTCACTGCCGTTTTTATTCTTTGTTATTCTTGGCAACAGTTGGTTCTGGTTCTATGGGGCGACCTTTTTGACCCAAGTACCAGAATTTAGCAAGGTGATTTTGCACGGTGATGAGTCAGTCGTTATCTTTTTATTGACGCTGTTTTCGGTCGGGGTATCGATCGGATCACTATTATGCAAATCGTTGACCAAAAATCAAGTGAGCTTACGCTTGCTGCCGTTCGGTATTGCTGGATTGAGTATCTTTGCTATTGATTTGTACTTTTCCCTATCCAGCTTAAACATAAACGTGAATAATGATGTATTGCTCGGTATTGGTGATTTGTTTGGTACGAGTGGTAGCTGGCGCGTTTTTGCTGATTTGTTCTTTTTGGGGTTCAGTGGTGGTTTATATATTGTGCCTTTGTATGCCTCGATGCAGGCCTACGCCCCTAAAAGCCATCGCGCACGTATTGTGGGTGCCAACAATATCTTTAATGCGATATTTATGGTGACATCAGCGATTTTTGCGATTGTTATCTTAAACTCACTAGGACTAAGTCTGCCGCAACTATTTTTGGTCACTGGTGTGCTCAATATTGCCTTTGGTACTTTTTTATACATTAAATTGAACAAGCATATCAAACATGCCGTCATTCAAACCAATGACGAGATAACCCCATAAGAGTGATCCTATAAAAAGCAGCCCTTTGAACAGGTAATATTGAACTTGGTTGGCTATAGCAATTGATAGTGCTCAAGATCATAATATTGATGCCGATAATTTGGGTTGTTTGCTATAGTAATGTGCATAGAAGCTATGTATAGGATTATTGCCTGAGAGCAGTCGCTACTCTTATTTTATTGATAGAATTTAACGCCATCAGGAGTGAACCATGGCCCTGCGTCCCTTATCCAAAGTCGACCAATTACTACTTGGGGTCGACAAAGCATTACGAGCTGTCGTGCCAAACTCAAACCCCAGTGCGCGCCCGTTACCGGTGAGCAGTGATGAGATTCCTGAGCTGACCATCACTGAGGCGCGTCATGTCGCAGGATTGATGCGTATCAACCATACTGGTGAGGTCTGTGCGCAAGGTCTATACCACGGGCAGGCGTTTGCAGCCAAAGACACAGATGTAAAACAAGCCATGCAAGAGTCTGCTGAAGAAGAAGTCGATCATTTGGTCTGGTGCGAAACGCGCTTAAATGAACTCGGTAGCCATGCTAGTGTCTTTACACCGCTTTGGTATGGCATGTCTTTTGGGCTGGGTGCAGTCGCAGGGGCGATCTCAAATGAGTTTAGTCTGGGGTTTGTCGCGGAGACAGAAGCGCAGGTCAGCGAGCATCTCCAAGACCATATCAATCAGTTACCACAACATGATCAGCGCTCAAGAGAGATACTGGCACAAATGGATATCGAGGAGCTGCATCATCGCGAATTGGCTCTAGCAAGTGGCGGCGCTGCATTGTCACCACCTGTCCGCCAGACCATGCGCTGGATGGCCAATCGTATGAAAGCCACCGCTTATCATTTGTAGGTGTTTGTAGATGAGGGCATCGTTGTTTTTATCACTAGTAAGGCGCGTACTGTTGAGCGTATCCAATACTAGCGATTAACATTCCTACCACAGATAGCGTAAAGCTTAATTTGCTAGGGTATTAAAAATTTGTACGATTTGGTAGTGACGATATATCCTGATGATCAACCGACCAATGAATAAATAACGACTAAATAAATTAAACAAGGTAATGATTTCTATGAAAGCTATCTACTCCAACAATACTGCTACCACGTCACCGAAAAAGTCACCGAACAAGTCACCGAAGCTTGCAACTTTGACCGCCCTAGCTGCAGCCTGTACGATGATGCTATCAGCACCTGTACATGCTGCAGAAGCTGACGCTACAGCTACTTCGGTACCCAGTGCTGTAGACTCGAGCAAGCGTGTGATTCGTCTGGCAAGGCCAGGTGCAGCGGCCAGTACCGCTCAAGGTACAACAGAGGCTACTCCTTCTAATAGCATTCAGTCAGTTGGTACTCAGCCAATGATGCCGTCAACCAACGCTCAGCCTAACCGTATTCCTTTGAGCACGGCACAGGCAGCGCAGATGATGCAATCAAGCAATACTCAACCAAATCGTGTACCTGTCAGCGCCGCTCAGCCACCAGCATCACAAATGATGAGTCCAGCTAATGCCCCCGTGATCAGTGGTACCACTCGCGTCTATGAGCCTGGTCCAATGTCTGCTGCTGGTATTGATCTTCGTAGCGGTCAGTTGCCAAATATTCCAACACCGCGAGTACAGCTTTCAGATATGAGCTTTGTTAAGACCGTACTGATTCCACAGCAAACTGGCCTAGGTACTGATAAACTTGACGTCAGCTTACTTGATGACTTCATCGCCGATGTATCGCCTAATGCTCGTCACTATCCACCAAACTTCCCTAACCGCTCTCAGCGCCATTACACGCGCGAAAAAATCAAAGTCTTGACTGATTGGATCGAGCCATATGCCAAGTCACCAAATGCCTCTTATGACGTCTTGCTCCGTGCAGCCAAACTAAATGGTATGGGTCGAAATCTAGATCTAGGCTCAGACTATACGGTACGCGGCGGACAGTATGTCGACCGTGCTATCAAAATTCAGCCAAATAGCGGCGAAGCTAATTTCTTGTACGGTATGATGCTATCAGAAGGTGGCGGATTTAAGGAAGGTCAAAAGTATCTAGAGAAAGCGGTTTCTGTTGGCTATACCGAAGCTGAACAAAGCCTGGCGCAATCAGACCTACTCAGTGATCGCCGTGCTAATGCATTAGAGCGCTTACGTCGCCTTGAGGGACAATACCCTAACAATACGGTTATCCCTCAACAAATCAAACTCGTTGAAGAAGGTAAGTTCTACATTTGGGATATTCCAGCACCTGACATCAATGTCAAACCCGGTGCGTAGATTGAGTCTGCAGGTTTATGACTAAAATGAGTAAATCACAACACTAGCTCGACACAATAGCTCCAAACAGAAAAGCGCCTTTGTTCTATTAATATAACCATTAATACAAACACAGGCGCTTTTTTGTGTCTGTTAGAATAATAATTATAGCGCTCTAGTGGTTACCTCAGCTTATCTAAGCAAATACTCTCGTTTTGAAACTTACCGCTTAGTCATAGCATCTCAAATAACATAGTCTAATGTCACAAGTTGCGCTACACTCATTATAGCCAAAAGTATTTTAATTGATCTCTTCTCAAAACTACCCTTTTACTGGACTGACCTATGACTCCTGTTAGCCCTAGCAAGCATACGATGATATCCACCAATAAAAAAACGCCGTTTGTTACTTCAGTCGTATTATTGGTAGCGGCCACCCTACTACCAGCATGTAGTGTCGTCTCGGTAGAAAGACAAGCATCAGCCAAGACCATCTCAGCGCAGCGCGGCAATATTGTCACTGATAATGAGCTGAGCAGCGATACTGCATCTGCCTTGTTATCTGCAGGTCTAAATGAACAAGCCTGCTTGCAGCAATTTGAGTTGTGTTTGACCCAGCTTACTGACAGTATTTTAAATAAGCACTACCGACCTGCACTGGCTATTTTTGCAGAATTGCACTACGCAAAAGCGCGCCAGCTCGCCGATTCACAAAACTGTCGTAACGCCCTTGCTCGACCGCCACTTGATCCCTATTATGCCAACGCGCCTTTGAGCGACGCTGATGCGAAAACACAGCAAGACGCAACCAATCTATGTCTTAATAGCTACCAGGAACGACTATTTGATGCCGTAAAATCCAGCTATACCTATTTGTTTTATGACAGCTTGACCCATGACTTTGAGGGTGCCGATAAGAGTTACAGTAGTGCCCACGCACAGACTCGCATCCCAACTGACAATGATATTCAGACCCAAGATATTTATAATGCTGCTAGCAATGATGTCATCACTCAGCTTTATCGATCGACAGGAGACGCAGATAAGTTGATGAATGACACAAAGGTAGAATACCTGCCTATCCCTGCTGCTAAACGCGATAGTAGCGAGCAAGCAGCCATTGCCAATCGCGCACCGCTACAAGGCAAAGCGGTTGATCAGATCAAGGTCATGAATGTACAGGTAGATGGCTATAACCTTGGTATTTATTTGCCAAATGAAAACAACTATCTGCAAAATGCTCATAAGCAAGACTCTGCACTAGCAGATCTAGTCTCCACTTATGAGCTGCGTCTGTCTGGGCTTAACTCTGTCAGTAAACGCCCAGGTTTGGGCATCAGCTTAGTTGCTTCATTGGACGATCGTTATACCACGACGATTCGTCAGTTGCTCACGTCATCTCTATCAGGTCGATTAGCCGATGATGATAAGAATAAAACGGAGAGTGAACCAAGCACTCGCATTTACCCTACAGGTCACCTACTGCTAACAGGCCTGATAAAACCAAGCGGTGATAGCGTATTGGATGTGCTGGGTAGCCGTCAGCTCGACGTTCATTTGTACAACCCTTACCAGACCGAAACCGTCAATGTCCTCAACGATAACTATCCCTTGGCCGCCAACTTTTCAGCAGGCTACGGCATGTGGCTCGCAGAAAACCAATTGGATAGTGTCGGCTATCTGAACTTGATCACGCGTCAGCCGGAGGCAAGACTGCCTAAACTCTTTATGCTTGAGCCTTATGATCCTGATAAGCGTGTCATCATTATGCTGCATGGTCTGGCCTCTAGCCCGGCAACATGGGTTAATCTGACCAACGATATTCTTAATGACGACAAACTGCGTGACAACTACCAAGTTTGGCAGATATTTTATCCAACCAACTTACCTATTTTAGAAAATCGCTATCAAATTCAACAGTTAATCAATAGTACTTATGAGCAGACGGATCCCAATGGGCAAAACCGCGCCAGTCAGAACAGTCTGATTATCAGCCACAGTATGGGAGCACTCATTGCCAGAATGATGCTATCTGATGATGATTTGGTTGATGACTTAGACAGACTGGATGACCAAGAGGTGCTGTCCAATAGCGAAAAACGACAAATTCGTGATGCACTCAAAGCCTCTTTCGGTGAAAAAGAACTCAAAAAACGGTTTGAGCTACAGTCGTTGCCACAAGTCGATACCGCTGTGTTTTTGTCCGCACCCTTTCGAGGTACTGACTATGCAGACCGCTGGTTCACGCGTGCACTGCGCCGCATTGTCTATTTGCCAGTTGGGTTGGCGAAGACCGTCACTGACAACTTAGCCACCATTGCGACACAGGGCGATCTGGCGCAAAACCCATTAGGGGCGTTGTATTTACAAAACGGTGCCAGTCAATTAAGCAACAAGTCCTCTTTTATTGAACTGACCAAAGACCTGACGATTAATGACCGTGTGACCTATCATTCGATTATTGCCAATAATGATGCTGACATTACCCAAGGGCTGGCACAAACACAGCCAGAGGGTGTCAAAGTTGACCTATCTCAAGCAACAGAAAAAAATCTCGAAGACGAGAATGCTAGTGTCAGTGTGACAGAAAACACGTCTGATCAATCCGCTACGCCAACAGTCGCAGCGGTGACTGTCAATGATGATATTAGCCAAGCACTGACTGAACGCCTGTCAGATGGTATCGTTCCTTATACTAGCGCGCACTTAGATGGCGCTGCTTCTGAAACTATTATCAGCGGTGGTCATAGTATCCAAACCAATCCACAGACTATTTTGACGTTACGAAGAATACTTCATAAACAGTTACAAGAATGATGTATGTTTTTGTTATCTATGGGTATCTGGTAGCGTGGATCACCACACAAAAACAGGGACAGCAGCTTTCTTAAACGATATGGCTAATTTTTAAGCTATTGTTTTTTATAAAATTAATATTATTTTTCAAGGGTCATTAGAGGTTATTTTAATGACTATTAGGTACGTGACTGGCTACCTACTCGGGTTGCGTGACTATCTAGGGAAGCGCATAATATATCTATAGCACATGACTGTAATATATGAATTTATAGGGACATAAATTATTCAATCCAGCTAAACCGTGACTCGCAAGCTTAGCCACAATTTATGCCTAATGTTGCTAAAGTTTGTATCACCAAAAGCCATTGCCCGTAATCATTGTCACCTTGATCTATGTACAGTTACGGACAGTTACTTGAGCGTTGTACGGAAGCCAGCGCTATTCAGCTAACAGATGAGAGTAACCGTTTATGTTCGCTACATTTATGATAGACCAGCTCGATGCGCTGATGCTCGCACGCATTCAGTTTGCTTTTGTTATCTCGTTTCATATTGTCTTTCCTGCCTTCTCTATCGGACTTGCCAGCTGGCTTGCAGTGCTTGAATTTCGCTGGTTGAGAACTGGTAATCCTATCTATGCTGAAGTTTATAAGCATTGGGTTAAGATATTTGCCGTCGTTTTCGGTCTGGGTGTGGTATCTGGCGTGGTGATGTCTTACCAGTTCGGTACCAACTGGGCTGTCTTCTCTGACAAGGCGGGTAACGTTTTAGGCCCACTACTCGCCTATGAAGTATTGACCGCATTTTTTTTAGAAGCTTCTTTTTTGGGTATCATGCTATTTGGCTGGGGACGTGTCAGCAAGCGCATGCACTTTGCCTCGACTGCCATTGTCGCCATCGGTACGCTAATCTCGGGCTTCTGGATCCTGTCTGCCAACAGCTTTATGCAAACCCCTCAAGGTTTTATGATGGGTGCAGACGGTCTACTTTATCCAACCGACTGGCTTGAGATCATTTTCAATCCTTCGTTCCCTTACCGCTACGCCCATATGATGACTGCAGCATTTTTAACGACTGCCTTTGTTATCGGTGGTATTGGTGCTTACTATATCCAATCCAAAAAACACGCAGATCACCGTGAGCATGGTCGCGTGATGCTTGGTATGGCGATGATCATGGCTATCTTTGTCGCGCCAGCGCAGGTGTTGATTGGAGATGAACATGGTCTAAATACGCTTGAGCATCAACCAGCCAAAGTGGCTGCAATGGAGGGTATCTGGGAAGATGAGCGCGGTGCTGCTCTACGACTGTTTGCGATTCCTGATCAAGAAAACCAGACCAATAAGTACGAAGTAAAAATTCCTTACGTAACTGGTTTGATTCTTACCCATTCATTGGATGGTGAAGTCAAAGGTCTGAAGAACTGGGCCCCTGAAGATCAGCCACCGGTCATCATTGTGTTCTGGGCATTTCGTATCATGGTTGGTATCGGTATGCTTATGGTACTGGTTGGCTTATTTAGTCTCTACAAATACTTTAAGAAACAACAATTCAATTCTGATAGCGTATGGTTCCACCGTGCGTGGATGATGATGACCCCGCTTGGCTTTATTGCTCTATTGTCGGGTTGGTTCGTGACTGAGACAGGACGTCAGCCTTGGACAGTATATGGGGTGATTCGTACTGCTGAAAGTATGTCTCCTCTTGCAGCGCAGCAAGTGGCTACGACACTCATTGGCTTCATTGTGCTCTATATATTTGTTTTTGGTGCCGGTAGTTTTTATATCTTACGCTTGATTGCTCAAGGTCCTAAGCCTTATACAGATCCTGCTGAAGACAACTTCTATGAGCACTCAGTAACAGAAAGCCAAGGTCGCGCATTGAGTGGCGATAGCAATCCTGCCAAAAATACTGAAGAGGACTTAGATGCGCCTGCAGATGATGTCGATGATGGAGGATTACGCTAATGTTTAACTTCGGTGATGTATTAGACTTACCTCTCATTTGGGGCGGATTGATTGCTTTATCTGTCTTTATCTATGTGCTGCTTGATGGGTTTGATTTGGGCTGCGGAATTTTGTTCCCATTTGCAGGCTCAGACAAAAATCGCAGTCGTATGATGAATTCTATCGCCCCTTTCTGGGATGGTAACGAGACATGGTTAGTATTAGGCGGTGGCGGTCTATTTGCCGCATTCCCTGTTGCTTACGGTATTATCATGACAGGTCTCTACCTGCCTGTGACTGCCATGCTGTTCGGTCTTATCATGCGCGGGGTAGCGTTTGAGTTTCGCTTCAAGTCATCGTCGCGTCGACATGTGTGGGATACTTTTTTCTTTGTAGGCTCTGTCGTTGCCACCTTTTCTCAAGGCATTATGCTTGGGGCGCTGGTGCAAGGACTAGAGGCCAGCAACCGTCTCTATACGGGTGGTCCGTTTGATTGGTTTACGCCTTTCTCGATCGTTTGCGGATTTGCCATGATTATTGGTTATGCCTTACTTGGCTCGACGTGGCTTATCATAAAAACAGAACATACTCTACAAGTATGGGCGCGTAGAGTCTCAGGCTGGATGCTGAGCGCCTTAGTGGTAGCGATGATTGTTGTCACCGCGTTTATGTACTTCTCGGACATTGATGCGTTAGAAGGATGGTTTGGTTTTCCAGAGCTGCTATATCTTGCCCCTATGCCTGTAATTGCTGTGATTTTGTTCTTTGTCATGCGTAAAGACTTGAAGACCGAGCGTGAATATCGTCCGTTTTTATTGACGGTTGCGCTATTTCTGATGGGTTATATTGGTGTTTGTTTTGCTCTATTCCCATATATCGTACCGTATCAGATGACGATTTATGAGGCAGCAGCGGCGGATACTTCGCTATCATTTATGCTTATTGGCGCCGTTATCATGCTACCGATTATCTTGAGCTATACCGCTTTTGCTTACTATACGTTCAAGGGTAAATCTGATCATAATCCGATGTACTGATCGCTAATAGTGATAAGTAACGGATCAGCTAGAAACGGTGGCTGTTATTGTTGATAGTCGATAGCCACTGTTCATACGCTAATCAGGAGAAAGATATGAAAAAGCTTAGTAAAAAACAATCTCAATGGTTATGGTTTATTGGTCTATATACAGCAGGGTTTTTAGTTGTGTTTACGATTGCACAGCTCATCAAACTTGCTATGGGTGTTTAATAAACAGCATCTGGGACTAGAGTCATTGATGTTGAAGATAAATATCGAAACCCACAAAAAAGCAGCGTTGAATCATCAAAGCTGCTTTTTTATGGGTTTTTGCTAAATTAGCTAGTCTGCTCTACCATGATGACCATTCGTGTCATGTTGTTCAACAAAGTCATTTACTTGTGTCAGACGCTCAGGGGTGCCCACATCTATCCAGTTATCTGTAATCACTTCAGCAGTAATCTGAAACTTAATCATCGCCTGCTTGAGCAGCGGCGCCAATGCAGCAGGCTGCCCTGGTACTAATCCCTCGACCAATGCGGGTGACATCACACTAATACCTGCAAAGGTATATTTGTCTGCGTCGCCAACCGGGTGCTCACTAGCCAGACCATTATTGATCGCAAAATCGCCACCATTGTTATGCTCTGGGTTATCGATGAGTAGCAGATGCGCGCGCTGGTCGGCGCTCAGCACATAGTCCTGTAATTGAGTGAAATGGTAGGTCGTCCAAACGTCAGAGTTGACCAAAATAAACGGCTCATCTCGCAGCTTTCCTGATTGTAGTGCTTGAAAAATACCGCCTGCCGTCTCTAACGGTTCATCGTCCTCTACTGACCAATGCAGTGTGACTCCGTATTGCGACCCATCACCTAAGCTATTCATAAGCTTGTCAGCCAACCAAGAGGCATTGATTGTGATGTCAGTAATACCTGCTGCCTGCAATGCTTTGATGTGCCACACAATAAGCGGCTGACCACCGACCTCAACCAAAGGCTTTGGCGTCTCTAACGTTAATGGACGCAGACGTGTGCCCTTGCCAGCAGCCAAAATCATTGCTTGCGTAATCTTAGACGTAGATGTCGACATGTACGCTCCTTTTTATATTATTATTTGAGTACTCGTTATTTAAGTGCTCATTATTCAAGTAATCAGTTTAACTGATGTTTATTGTAGCGACTCATCCTAAGAAAGCGAAAGTGACGTAAATTTGTCTTGATATGCAGGCAGGACAGTCTCTTGTAGCCATTGATTGAACGGTCGAACGGCAAGCGCGATGTCGTCACTTCCTTGTTTAGCCAACCAGTTTAATTCAATAATCAGATCACGCATGACCTTGGGAATATCCGCTAAATAGCGATCTTTGCCATCACGCTCAGATAATCGAATAAAAATACCCAATACCTTTAGATGACGCTGTACACCCATGACGTTCACATCGTTTTCAAGCTGTGACGCAGTGTCTGCTGTAGATAGTGAGTTTTGCTGTTGTAACTGCCAAAAGTCGTTAATCCATGTAGACACTTGACGCTCTGGCCATTCGACATAGGCATCACGTACTAGCGACACCAAATCATACGTGTAAGAGCCGATCACGGCGTCTTGAAAATCAATCACACCCAAACGTGATGTGTCCGCTTGGTCTTGCATCAGGTTGCGGCTATGATAGTCACGATGGACAACTACTTGTGGTTGCAACAAGATTGCATTTATCAATGTGGTTTTTAAATTCTCCCACACCGTCTCGTTTAGATCGACCCCGATATAAGGTATAAACCATTCGCTAAATAGGTTCATCTCACGATCTAATAGCGCTGTATCATAATCTGGCAGCTGGTGCTCAGATTTTGCAGTCTCAACGGGTACCGTTTGCAGCGCTACTAGTGTCTGCATTGCCAGTTGATAATAGTCGTTAATTTGCGCTGGCGCTGCGTCTGTGAGCAGATGCGCAAATTCTGTAGCACCAAAATCTTGTAGTACCAAAAACCCTTTTTCCAGATTTTGTGCGACGAGCGTCGGTACATTGATGGCAGGCGACATGAGCTTGGCGACATTGATAAACTGACGCATGGCATCTTGCTCGTCAGCAGAGTCCATAACAATATAGCGCGTACTTTCTGGCTTATTAGCTTCTGATAGTTGAATGCGATGATAGCGACGGGCGCTCGCATCACCAGGCAAACTCTCCAAATTAAAAGCTTTATCTGTAAATACTTGCTGCAGCCACTGCTCTAGTTGTTGTTGGCGATTGTCGTTATTGTTATCGATCATGTCAGGCTCTATAGTCATTTTATCAGTCATAATGGGCATCGTTGGTTAAATATAAATCATAAATAATTAAAGTAGTGATAAGTCAGGCAAATACTTGCTAAAATAGCCCTGTCCTGGACCGCAACATCAGCGCCAGTAGACGTATAAAGATATTACTTAGTATTTGATGCTCAACTGAACGCTCTATCTCGTTCACAATCAGCTTGCTTATATTATAAATTTTGGTAAATAGTGTAGCTGATTTGGTTTTTTTTGACTATGATTAGTCGTCATTATATGTAAATAGCCAAACTCTTGAGACGACGCTATCAATAAGTGATCTTTTAGCCGCTTATTGGCAGTGATGTATTGTCGAACAGTATGGCTATGCAATTCAGTATCGCAATCCAATAGGCTCTGCAATCATAGGTGTGCCCTTGTTATATTCTCCGCTTTACCAAAGCATTCGTTTGATCTTATTTGGTGCCTTAGGCTTTTCTAGTCTATCTGTCAGTGCAGCTATTAACGATGCTGACACCCAGTCAACTGAGCCATCAATGAGCAGTGCGAGCAGCTACGCCTCTGACGACTCAGACTCAGAGCTAAGCATCACAGCAATTAATGAAGCCGATGATACGTCATCTTTACAACCCGTAGATACAATGGACAGTGCTCCAAAAATCAATGACACACGGGCCAGCACGACTATTACACCTAACCGCACAGTAACAGATAACCAACAGCTCGATACTAGTGATGAGAGCATTCAAGCCAGCCTCACGCGTTTGGCAGAATTTTATGAGCTCACGCCAGAAACAGACACTTCTGCCTTAAACACTTCTACCTTAGATAATGTCGATGAGGTAACGATCGTCGAATCAGAGGATACCCAGAGCACCCTAGCACCAGCAGCCCAAACCATTCCAAAAGTCGGTAAAGACTTACGGCTACTTCCAAGTGCGGTAGATAGCGCGCAGCGCTGTGAAGGTCAATGGGTCTATCCAAAGAGCAACCCTAATTACCAGCGTGCTGTGAATGAAGCTGGTGCTGCAAATGGACAACCTATTGCTGATGTAGATAGCGTACCGAATAACCAAGCGCCCCTGTTTACAGAGTCAGACTATGGTTATTACAACAATATTAACTATGCTGAGCTGTCAGGCAATGTCAAAGTCGATCAAGGCACCCAGCACATTGAAGCAGAAAAGGTCGTTATTGACTTGAGTAACGGCGTTGCCGCTGCACAGGGCAAGGTTATGTTTACTGATCAGGCAACTGGAAAATCAGTCAAAAGTACGCCAAACCGCTCTCAGGCGAGCCTAAATGACAGAGCAAGGCAAGGCGGTCTGATTGGAGTCGCAGATAGCCTGAACTATAATACAGAAACTGGACAATCAACGGCCAATGATGTGGCCTTTGCTAGTGTCGAGTTACAAGCACATGGTTATGCTAAGCGCTTGAACAAACCCAACGATAGTGAGTACGAGTTGGACGAGGTGATGTTTAGTACCTGTCCGCCTACCAATCGTAAATGGCAGTTCGATGCCAAAAGTATCGATCTAAATACCGATACTGGACGCGGTGAAGCTTACGACACCACCTTTCGTATTGCTGACGTACCTGTATTTTATCTCCCCTACTTTAATTTTCCGATAGACAGCCGGCGTAGCAGTGGGTTTTTGTTACCTAGTGCTAGCGTGAGTAGCGAAAGCGGTGTCGAGCTTGATGTGCCTTATTATTTTAATCTAGCACCCAATTATGACGCCACGCTCAATACTCAAATATATACCAACCGCAACCCTATGTTGTCAGGCGAGTTTCGCTACTTGACCGAAAATTATGGTGAAGGGATCGTTAGCGGCTCTTACTTGCCTAACGACAAAGAATTCAATGATGAAGATCGTAAAAGCTTATTTTATGATCACTATTGGTCGTCCAAAGATATTCCACGCTTGAGTGCGGATGCCAAATATAGCTACGTTTCGGATTCAGATTATCTTGACGATTTTGATAATTTAGGTTTATCAGATAACACCATCAACCTACCACGCCGTGCTCGCGTTAATTATTACAATGATTATGTCGATGGTGAGCTAAAGGTTGAAACTTTTCAGACGCTAGATGCTTTTACCGATGATGGTGAGGCGTTAGAAGACAAGGACAAGCCCTATTCACGCCTACCACAGCTCAAGCTTGACTATAGACTACCGTGGGCAAAGAACTTTGACATCACTGGTGTGCATGATTCTGCCTATTTCAAAAAATCTATAGATGATGGTTCTGAAGATGAGAAGAGCGGCGCACGTATCTATAATAAACTGAGCGCCGTTTACCCGATGGAAAGATCTTGGGGCTATATTAGACCGAAGCTAAGCTTGCAACATCTCTACACCTCATATGATGAGGACAGCTTGGCAGATAATGATATTAGTGAGGAAGATGGTAGCCAGTCCGTATTCGTGCCACAAGCCAGTATTGATGCGGCACTGAACTTCTATCAAGCAGGCTCACCTTTTGGTGCTTTTGATGACACTATGGGTGGCTACCGCTTGCTCAGTCCACGAGTCAAATACACGTACTCGCCGTACAAGAACCAAAATGATATCCCTAACTTTAATACTCGTATTGCCTCTATCAACTATGAGCAGCTATTTTCGGACAGTTGGTTCTTAGGGCATGATCGCTTGCAGGATTTGCACTCTATCACGCCTGGCGTCAATTATCGTTACATCGATGCAACGGGTGTGACACGTTTTGATGGTAGCATTGCAGAACAGTTCTATATAGATGATGGACGTGTAACGCTTGATGATGAGCAACGAGTTTTCAACTCCTCGTCTTCGGGCATGGTATGGGATACCAGTACCCAACCTTACAATAATTTTTGGGTTGATGTCAGCGGTGCGCTGACTAACGACTATGATTTGAACTATATTACGACTGAGCTACGCTATCAACCCTCAGACAATAGCTTATTCAATGTGGGCTATGTTAAACGTCAGCGCGACGAAAATACGGATCAGTTGCCATTGTCTGCTTTTACGGCTTCTGCTGTTTTCCCTATCAATAATAGCTGGCGGATATTGGCTCAAGGTCAATATGATTATAATAGTAATAAGATGCTTGATTCACTTATCGGCGTTGATTACGAAGATTGTTGCTTTGGTTTTGCAGTTTATGGTCGTCGTTACTATAATGACCTAAATGTGAAAGACGAACCAACAGAAGCGGTTATGGCAGAGATACGGTTGAATGGTCTTGGTAGTGGCAGCAGCCGCTTAACACGATTGCTCGCTGACAAAGTGTTGGGCTTCGAACCTGTTCAGACAGCATGGAAAGACTAATGCACTTTTTGCTAGCGTGACCTATTATTTAGACGAATATTTGTAAGACATTACTTGAACCCCTATTATGGTCAACGCTGTCGAATAATTGATTATTAACAGTATTGGATAGCGTTGACCAACTACCATCCGATGCGATGACATTGATGAGGAGCATCATGAGATTTTTTTCTTTACGTCAAACCAGCCGTGCTGTACTGCTATCTACGGGCGCTAGCCTTGCGCTTACCTTAAGTGCTCAAGCAGCCACTGTAAAACCTGCAGCAGTACCAGCATCGTCGACCGCAGAACAAAGCACGGCAGCTCGTTTGACACCTGCTACTAGTACAGATGGTATCGTTGCCTTAGTAAACGAAAATGCTATTCTAAAAAGTGAGCTGGTCAATGCTATTACGCAGACCCAAGCGCGTGCACGAGCAGCAGGAGAACCTATTGCCAACTCATCGCAGCTACAGTCTGAAGTGCTAAATGCCCTGATCTTGCGTGAACTGCAATTATCAATGGTAAAACGTGTCGGTGTATCGCCTGATGAAGCGGATATCAATCAGCGCTTAGCTCAGATCGCTCAAGCTGAAGGCATCAATAGCATCTCGGGACTGCAGCAACGTCTAGATGCCGCCCGTCCTGGTAGCTACGCTGCGCTGCGTGCTCAGCTTATTGAAGAGGCCTCTATCCAAGCACTGCAGCAGCGTCAAATCAGTCGCCGTGTGCGCATTAGTGAACAAGATATTGATGCCTTTTTGGCATCACCAGAAGCAAAGCGTCTAAACCAAAGTGAATATCAAACCGTACACGTCCGTGTTCCCTATATAGATGACTACAGCCGCTTGTCAGAAGCGCAGCGCGCAGAAGCCTTAACAGTGGCTCAAAACTTACGTACTCGTCTGCTTGCGCCAAACGTCAGTGTCTCTGAAGCCGTTGCGGCAAGCCAAGGGAGCTACCCTATTCCTATTCAAGGTGGGGATATGGGCTTTCATAAAGCAGCCTCTCTACCTACAGAGTTATCGAGTAAGATAACCAAGCTTGATGTTGGCGCAGTTAGTGAGCCACTATTAACACCTGAAGGTATCGATATCATCAAATTGGCTGATAAAAAGGCCAGCGATACAATGCTCATACCGCAGTGGCATACTCGTCATATCTTGGTGAAAGTAGATGAACTTCAGACTGATGCGCTTGCTGAACAAAAAATCAACGACCTGTACGACCAATTGCGTAGCGGTGCTGACTTTGCTAGTTTAGCGTCGACTTATTCGGATGATCCAGGCTCAGCTGGGCGCGGTGGTGATCTAGACTGGGTCAGTGAAGAAGATATGGTTGGCCCATTCGAAGCCACTATGAAAAACACGGTAGTTGGTGATTACTCTGCACCGTTCAAAACTCAGTTTGGCTGGCACATACTAAAAGTCGATGGCAAGCGTGAGCAAGACGTTAGCGAACAGTATCGTCGTAATATGGCACGTCAAGCGTTGTATCAGCGCCTAGCGCCACAAGCCAAAGAAGACTGGTTACAAGAGCTACGTGCAGGTGCTTACGTCCAAGTGTTGGGCTAAATACTTATTGTTTGAGTACTCGGCAACAAGTAGTAATACGAGTATCAGAAAGGGTATGTGCAGTAGCATGTGCCCTTTTTTGCTACCTAAAAATGGATAATTTATTATTGAATCATAAAGATAGCTGACAACAAACTTATCCAATACAGATGTCTGAATACCGCTAGCTATATTAGCAACCCATTACATTTCCAAATAACACACAAAGAAAAGCCCCGAACCTAGGGCGATTGGTTCAGGGCTTTGACGCTTCATGTTATTGTTATTATCTCTCTTCCATGTTGACTCATCCTGAGTCATAAACAGTAACGTATAAGACAGCGGGCTGACCTGTTCTTGTATTGGTACCGTCTCAACACTGCATCCTTGCGTATCCTTGTGTTGATGGAGGTATTATAGGACAATCAATGTAGTACGAATAGAAGCTAAAGACCTTATTTGACGTAAGCATATGCTTACGTTACGACAGCATCAGTTCTGTCTGCTTGCGATATCTGTTGTGAAGCAAAATTGCGCTGTTCTTCTCTATGCTCATCTGATACTTTTTTACCTTCTTTTTTGCCCTCTTCTATTTTATGGTCTGCTTCTTCCACATCCTCTGCTTCGGCAGTAGGTGCATTACCCTCTTGATTACTGGTCTCCTCTGGCTCGTATTGCAGAGTGGTCATTACAGGAAAATGATCTGACCCTATAGACGGCATACGCTTGATATCGACGACCGTAAAACAAGCACTGTGAAAGATATGGTCTAAAGCCCAGCGTAAAAACGGGTATTTGACATGAAAAGTATTGATAAAATGTCGACCAATACGAGGATCTAGTAGACCCGAGATGCGCTGAAAACGTCGCGTTGTTTTTGACCATGCCACATCGTTGAGATCACCAGCCAATATCGCCGTTTGGTTATTTTCTTTGATGTGTTTGCCAACCATGAGCAACTCAGCATCACGCGTGGTTGATTTATCAGCTTCAGTTGGACTAGGTGGCATGGGATGTAAGCAATATAACCAAATCACCCGTCCGCCCTGCAGACGCAGCTGAGTATGAACAGAAGGTATGTCATCGATCATCAGATACTTAACCTCAGGATCTATCAGCTCAAGCTTAGAATACAGATGCATACCATATAGGTTGTCGAGTGGTACCTTGACCGTATAAGGATAATCAGATTCAATTTGGTGCAATGCTTTTTCCCACTTTTTATCACTCTCTAACGTTATTAAAATATCAGGCTGCTTTTGTCCAACCAACTCAACCAGTTTTTGCGTCTCATCATTAGGTGTCAGTACGTTTGATACCATAATTTTCAAGTGATGGACTTTTCCTTCTGGCTTATCTTTTGCTTTTTGGACTTCCTTTTTCCATAGCTTGGTATAAGGCAGGACCATTCTTAGCTGAAAGGCTAAAGTGATGCTAAGTATAACGAACAGCAGCCACTGACCCAACTCCCACTCTGAAGAGAACACGATCATCCCCAGCCAAGCAATAATACCAAGCACCATGATCTGAATACGTGGAAACTCAACACCGCGCACCCACCAATTATCAAGCGGTATCCAGCCCCAGATTGTGACAAATGCGATGAATCCTGCTAGCCACTGTAGGCCATAATATAATAGTGAGAGATCCATAGTATGTACTAACCGTTTATTGAGAGGATAATAGAGTCAATGATGTCAGACATCGTTTGTTCAATGACACAGTGCATCATAGTCTTAATGTGACCGAACTGACGTTAGGCAATAATGCTAGAAGCTTACTTTAGCATTTCATAGGATTTTCGCCTACAAGTGAGTCATAATTATGGGGCAACTGTCATAAAAATTTACAATGTCAGACCCCTTAGTATAATGAGTATGTGTAAATGCGCCGACATTCGGAGCATTACTCTACGATACTAGAAACGAGTAGATGTCTCAGTGATTTTGAATAGTGATAACCTAAAGTTATAGTGAGCATATTTAATAGTGTATAGAAAATGACCAAATAATAGCCAAAACGCCTTGCTTTTTTTTGCCATTCACGGCATTGTTATCGGTTGATGACGCAACAAATAATTGTAAATAGGATTGAATTTCATGAGTAATTTAACAGTAGGCTTGGTAGGCTGGCGCGGTATGGTAGGGTCAGTATTGATACAACGTATGCAAGAAGAGAATGACTTCAACGGTATCACGCCTGTGTTTTTTTCGACCAGCAATGCGGGTGGCGATGCACCAAAATTTGATGGTATTGAGACCGGTCAACTAAAAGATGCTCATAATATTGAAGCACTCGCTGCTTGTGACGTGGTTATTACCTGCCAAGGTGGTGACTATACCTCAAAAGTTCATCAACCACTGCGTGATGGCGGTTGGAGTGGCTACTGGATTGATGCGGCAAGTACCCTACGTATGAAAGATGAAAGCATCATCATTCTTGATCCCGTCAATCGCAGTGTCATTGACGATGCCTTAGCTGGTGGCAAAAAAGACTTTATCGGTGGCAACTGTACCGTATCATTGATGCTGATGGCCATCGGCGAGCTGTTCAATAGAGGCTGGGTTGAATGGGTCAGCGCAATGACGTATCAAGCGGCAAGTGGCTCTGGTGCCAATAATATGCGCGAGCTGATTTCAGGCATGGGTGTCTTGCATGACGCTGTACAGGATGAGCTGGCCAATCCTGCGAGCGCTATCCTTGATATTGATAAAAAAATCGCGCAAACTCAGCGCTCAGCCGACTTTCCTACGCAGTACTTCGGTGTACCGCTTGCAGGCAGCTTGATCCCTTATATCGATGTTCAGTTAGAAAACAAACAATCAAAAGAAGAGTGGAAAGGTGGTGTTGAAACCAACAAGATCTTGGGCAATGATGACGCAAGCACCATTCCTATCGATGGTATGTGTGTACGCGTGGGCGCCATGCGCTGCCATGCACAGGGCCTAACCATCAAGCTCAAAAAAGACATCCCACTAGAAGAGATCGAAGCGGCGCTCAAAAACAGTGGCAACGAATGGTTGGACTTAGTCGAAGATGACAAAGAAGCCACTATGAATCGCCTCACCCCAGTGGCAGTAACTGGGACACTAACTGTTGCGCTAGGTCGCCTGCGTAAACTTAATATGGGTCCTGAATATTTGGGCGCATTTACTGTTGGTGATCAGCTACTATGGGGCGCAGCAGAGCCATTACGCCGTATGCTCAACATCATCCGTGAGCAAAACAGCTAAACCAGCTGGCTAAAAATTGAACACAAAAAAGACAGCAATGGCTGTCTTTTTTTGATTAATAATCGAGATAGTATAGGAAACTAGTGGCATTCCTTTAGAGTCCAGTAGAACGACTACTTTTGCTCATAGGCAATCATGACTTCATTGCGGCGCAAGAACGGTAATGTCCATGGTTCATCATAGCGTGCCAACTCAGGATCACCTGTAGGCGTTAGATTTTTGCTTTGCATCCAATCCTGTAGCTCTTGTGTCTTTTTATCTACTTTTTCACTTCCAGTAAACCCTGAAAATTTAATCACACCGTACGTTTGTGCAGGTACTTCTACGATTTCAACATCTGGATTGTTTGGCTTAGGCAGTGTTTGCATCGTATATTTGCTAGGCATCGTAAATTGTACGCGCCATTTCCCGTCATCTTGTTGCATACTGACCGGTGCGGTCATCGCGATTTTTTGTGAGTCACTGCCATCATCGTTATTGGGCTGCATAGTGACGGGCGCTGTCATGCTGATCTTACTACTGCCACCTGTTGGTGCGGTATTGTTACCAAAAATATAGTCTGCAAGTACTTTGAACCCTGCACGACTTGCCGCGCGTTGGTCACCGCTTACCCACGTCTGTGCTACGAGCTGTTCATCATAGCGACGTAGTTCAAAATCGTCTGTTTGTGCCAATAACGTGTACTCAGGCTCTTCTACATCAGCCGCCATCGCCCCTTTCGATATCAACAATAATCCGCCTGCTAATAATAAATACCCTGTCTTTTTCATATTGTTTTCCTAGTTTTTTAAAGTATGGTTTTTTAAATTTTAGTTTTTTAACGTATAGCCTAATGACGCTAAATGCCTCACCAGTATGATTGATACTTTATCAATGACGACTCGTACTGTCTGTGTCTTTTGAGGTATGGTCTGTGTTTTTTGGTTATGACAAAGTGACCATAGCCAATATTATTGAGTATCGCGTTCACCGTATATGGATAGCACTCAATATCTATGTCCAAAAAATTAACCAACAATGCTATAATTAGCGCCATTTTCATAGCTTACATAGCGGTTATCATATGCAATTTGTCTTACATAAAACGGCCAGCGGTGACACGCGTGCACGCCGTGGTACGGTTCATCTCAATCATGGCGATGTGCAAACGCCTGCTTTTATGCCTGTTGGTACTTATGGTACGGTCAAAGGTATGCTGCCACGTGACATCGAAGCCATCGGTGCTGATATTATTCTAGGCAATACTTTTCATCTTTGGTTACGTCCGGGTACTGAGGTGATTGATAAATTTGGTGGTTTGCATAAGTTCATGCATTGGGACAAACCTATCTTGACCGATTCTGGCGGTTTTCAGGTATTTAGCTTGGGCGCCATGCGTAAGATTACCGAAGAAGGCGTTAATTTTAAATCGCCTATCGACGGCGCCAAGGTATTTCTCTCTCCAGAAAAATCGATGCAGATCCAGTACAGCTTAAACTCAGACATCGTTATGCAGTTTGACGAATGTACGCCTTACCCCGCGACTCACGAAGAAGCAAAGAAATCTTTAGAGCTATCGCTACGTTGGGGACAGCGCTGTATTGATGAGCATAACAGGCTGGGCAGTACCAATGCCTTGTTTGGTATCGTACAGGGTAGTATGTATCCTGATCTACGTCAGCAGTCACTTGAGGGTCTGCTAGAGATTGGCTTTGATGGTTATGCTATCGGTGGTCTATCCGTTGGTGAACCCAAAGAAGAGATGATAGATGTCCTAGACTACCTCCCTGATGATATGCCAGCAGACAAGCCGCGCTATCTTATGGGTGTTGGTAAGCCTGAGGATTTGGTTGAAGGCGTACGCCGCGGCGTCGATATGTTTGACTGCGTCATGCCTACTCGTAATGCGCGTAATGGTCATTACTTTGTGACGGGCGATGCAGACAATGCTGGTGTGGTACGTATTCGTAATAGCCAGTATCGCAATGACGAAGGTCCACTAGATCCAGAGTGCGATTGTTATACTTGTCAGAACTTTAGCCGTGCGTATCTGTATCATTTGAATAAGTGCAAAGAGATGCTAGGAGCTCAGCTGGCGACCATCCATAACCTACGCTACTATCAGCGATTGATGCAAGGGATTAGAGATGCTATTGAGCAAGATCAGTTCGATGAGTTCGTGAACGAGTTCTATAGTAAACGTGGACAAACCGTGCCTGAGCTGAACTTACGTTAGTCTGTTGTAAGCGTTACTGATAGCTTTGATTATTGATAGCTTCATTGTTAAACATAGAAAAAGGGCTTAAGATAATTCTTAAGCCCTTTTTCTATGTTTAACATTAGATGATTTAGTAATGCTAAATCACTATTAATATTAGCCCATTAGCGACGTTACAAATACCACCACAACAGCGATTGGGGCGATGAATTTTGCAACGATCTGCCAAAGCTGCCATGTGCCATTAGATAAACCAAGCTCTTGCTGGATAGCACGTTGATCCATCTTCCAACCAACGAATAAAATAGCAGCAAGACCAGTCAGAGGTAATAAGAATTTACTGGTAAGCTTATCAAGTGCATCAAAGATACCATTACCCATGATAGTAAAGTCCGACCATAGGTTGAACGATAGCAATGCAGCAATACCTAATAGCCAGATTACCGTACTTGCAACGATAGTCGATACAGTACGACTCATCGAGGTACGCTCTTCTAATAACTCAACGGTTGGCTCAAGTAGTGAGATAGATGAAGTGATAGCAGCAAAGGTGATAAGCAAGAAGAACAATGCACCAATAATAGTACCTGCACTCATGCTACCAAAAGCAATCGGTAGACTAACAAAGATAAGACCAGGACCTGCAGCAGGGTCTAAACCATTACTAAAGATAATTGGGAAGATGGCTAGACCAGCAGCCAACGCAATAACGGTATCTAAAATAACAACCGTACGTGCTGTTTTTAGTAAGTTCACTTCACGGCCTAAGTACGAACCATAAGCAACCATGATACCCATACCAATCGATAGTGTGAAGAACGCATGACCTAGTGCTGCCAGCATAACGTCAGCTGTCAGTTTGCTAAGGTCTGGCGTGAATAGATAAGCCACTGCCTCACCAAAGCCACCATTCATCACGTTATAACCAACGATAACGAACAAGATAACACCTAGCAATGGCATTAAGATCTTAGCTGTTTTTTCGATACCACTTGTGACGCCAATACCAACGATGACCGCGGTTAAGATCATAAATACGGTATGCCAAATCGTCAATGTACCCGCTGACGCGAGCATAGCATCAAAGGTTGCAGCGACAGAATCGCTATCTTGACCCACAAAGCTACCTGTTGAGATTTTTGTAATATAGTTAAGTGCCCAACCACCAATGACACTATAAAACGATAGAATCAAAAAGCCACCCAAGATACCAGTAGCACCAACGATGCTCCAGCTACGTGACTTGCCTTCACTAGCAGCGACATCTGCAAAAGTGTTGACTGGGTTTTTTTGTCCACGGCGACCAACTAGCCACTCAGCAACCAGTATGGGAAAACCAACCAGAGCGATACAGAATAAATAAGCAATAACGAAAGCTGAACCACCGCTTTCACCTACCATGTATGGAAACTTCCAAATATTTCCTAGACCTACTGCTGAGCCTACTGCTGCCAATACGAAGCCAAAACTCGAGCTCCACTGTGCATGTTCTTGTTTGTTGATAGCCATTTTTTCCGTCCTCGTGCTCAAATTAACATCACTGATAATCATCCTTGATCACCACAAATAGCCAGTACCACTACCGAACTATTCAGTAAACACTTCGATGTGAAGCGCCCAGTAACATTAAGAAAGAATTGTTTACAATATCGTAAACGCTCAGTTTCTGCTAAGCGACTAAAAAAGTCAAGTATTCATAAATATAAAAAGCCATAACAATTGGTTATGGCTTTTGGCGCTATTATCTTTTATTAATAACCTTTTGGCAAATTAAAAAATATAAAATGGCATCATAGGTTAGTAGTCATAATACCCTTTTAGCGCACCACACCGCGGCGACTGTTTTGTAGTGAATCGATAAGGAGCTGTATTTTTGGCTCTTGAGGCAGTAGCTCATTGTTAAGCGTTTCGAGCGCTTGTACCGTCGTCAAACCTGACCTAAAAATCACACGGTACGCTTGACGGAGTGAGTTAATAGTCTCTTTCGACCAGCCTTTACGGCGCATTCCTTCAACATTCATACCATGAGTTTTGGCTGGATTGCCAGACACCATAGTAAAGGCAGCCACATCTTTCAGAATCAAGCTTGCCCCGCCCACTAAACTATAATCATCTACCGTGCAAAACTGGTGAATACCTGAATTGCCACCTATGATTGTGTGATTACCGATGGACACATGACCTGCTACCCCGACGTTATTTGCTAATACATTATGATCACCAATCACGCAGTCATGCGCCACATGAGTATTGACCATCAGTAGATTGTGGCACCCTATTTTAGTCAGCCCGCCATCCTGAGCAGTCCCGCGATGTAAGCTGCACGCTTCGCGAATGGTATTATGATCGCCAATCTCAAGCCAAGTGCGCTCTCCTGCATACTTCAGATCTTGTGGATCTTCACCAACACTTGCAAACTGATAAAACTGATTGTGCGCACCGATACGTGTTAGCCGAGTCACGACTACGTGGCGATGCAGTACCGTATGTGCACCAATGGACACCTCATCACCAACGATACAATAAGGACCAATAATGGCAGTCTCATCAATCTGCGCAGATGGGGAGATGAGTGCTGTGGGATGAATCTGACTCATAATGTGAACCCTTGTATCATTTAATACGAGTAAATAGTAAGCCCAATACAACCCATCTAGCCTCATTAATGATATTAATACTAGGCTGTATTGTTAAATATACCTGCTAATTATAATTGTAATGGTCGGTTTGATATCACTTTTTATGCACTTTTATTGAATACGCACTTTTTCGCTTATGCATCTTTGATTTTTTGCTGCTCTTGGCGTGCAATCATAATTTGCGCACTGGCAGCAAGCTCATCTTCAACATGTACTGTACAATCAAACTTATAAATACCATGACGTTGCATGACTGTTTTTGCACGAATGATGAGTTGATCACCTGGAATGACACGACGCTTAAAGCGCACTTTGTCTACTCCTGCAAACAGGTAAAGATAACCATCTTCTGCGGTCAAACCAGCACTAATAAACCCAAGCACGCCTGAAACCTGTGCCATTGACTCTACCATCAGTACCCCTGGCATGATCGGCTCATCAGGAAAGTGACCATTAAAAAACTCTTCATTGATCGTCACGTTCTTGATACCCGTGATGCACTCGCCAGGTGTACAAGCGACAATTCTATCTACCAACATAAAAGGATAACGATGCGGCAAATAATGCTTAATCGTCTGGTACGTTAATGGTAGCTTAAGACCTTGTTCAGCCAAGCTTTTGATATCTTCGTCGGTTGGGATATCTATGTTGTTGCTGCTCATAATGCCGCTTCCTTGCTGTGTTTTGAATATTGATTGATTGTGTAGATTAATTACGACCAAGCTGACGAAAGCGTACTGCTGCACGTCGCCAGTTAGCAGTTGGCATCGCAGCGGTGCCAGAAGAGTATGAACCAGCAGTTTTTATGGATTTGGTGACCATCGTCATACCAGACAATACGACATCGTCTGTAATTTCGATGTGGCCTGTAATACCAACAGCACCGCCAATAATGCAGCGCTTGCCAATGGTAGTACTACCTGCAATACCCGTATGGGCGGCAATAGCTGTACCATCGCCGATACGCACATTATGAGCAACCTGTACTAGGTTATCAATAATAACATGGTTGCCAATGATCGTATCGTCAATAGCACCGCGATCGATACAAGTCTGGCTACCAATACGCACGTGATCACCAATGACCACACGGCCTAATTGAGCAATACGCTCCCAGCCTGAGGTACTAGGATCTGAGGTAGGTGCAAACCCAAAGCCTTCAGCACCTACGCTCACCCCTGTATGTAGTCTAACATGGCTACCAATAACGCAATCATGGCCGATAACGACTTGTGGCTTGATGACACAATCTGTACCAATACCAGTATGTGCTTCGACGACCACATGGGACTCTAGCGAGCTACGTGACCCTACCTGTACATGCTCACCAATCACACAAAAAGGACCAATAGTAACCTCATCGCCAATAATGGCACTATCAGCAATGACAGCACTGGGATGAATTCCTTTGGACGATAGCTTACGAGCAAACAGCTGACTGGCGCTGGCATAAGCCAAGTATGGATTTGATACTACCAATGCTACGGCTGATGCAGGCACTTGATCCCGATACGAGTCTGTAACTAGAACGGCACCTGCTTGGCTAGTAGACAAGCTAGAGATGTAGTTAGGGTCTGCTAGAAAACTGAGCTGTTGCTCACCAGCAGTGGTTAGACTGCCAACGCTGACAAATGGTCGACATAACTGATCAGCATCCAGATCAGCCTTATTGATAATAGGCTGCCGCTGCTCGATCCGAGTGATAAGTTGCTCAATCGTTATCATAATGACTATTAATAGAATATAGGTGTATATAAAACGGTCGTCAAAACACATTGTTATTTTGACGACCTACTGGAAACTAATGACATTCTAACCTATTCAAATAAACATAAGAGCGGTTAGATAGATTTTATTAGTAATCTAGAATGTATTACCGATCTGGAACTGAACTTTTTCAGTCTCATCACCTTCTTTGTCATTGAAAGGCACCGCGTAACTGAGTGAGATTGGACCAATTGGCGTATACCACGTCACACCGGCACCAGCACTAAAGCGGAATTCATTGTCTTGCGTTAATAGAGGTACATCTGAATCATTAAAGGTTCTGTCTTCTTTATCAGAGGTATCAAATACCTGACCACCTTCAGCAAATAGCACTGGACGTACTTGATCTGCCCAATCGCCTTTGAATGGCATCGGTAAAATCAGCTCGCTACCAAAAGTAACTAATGCATTACCACCAACCTCTTCTGCTAAAAAGGTTTGGTCGTCTGGATCAGTGACCGCGTCATAATACACTTGTGATTTAGGCCCTAGAGTAGACGACTCATAACCACGTACTGAGCCGTAGCCGCCTGCGTAGAAGTTCTCGTAGAAAGGCAAATCATTACCATAGCCAAGCTTGGTGTAACCACGTGCGACTACATCTTTATATAGCGGATAATATACGTTGCCGCTATACACAAGTTTTTGATAATTTGCGTCGCCCAAACCGATAGTGGCATCGACACTATGGCTCATACCTTTAGTTGGAAATACTGGACGATCTAGCGTACTGTAGTCCCAACCAAGTAATAAGTTATAGGTTTGATAGTCATTTCTGAATGTCGAAACGCCATCATCGTCTTCGTCAAATGTTTGCGTACCACCATCGTCCAGAATTTCTTGAGCATTCGAGATACCTAGGAAGCGACCGCCACGTACTTTTGTGTTGTCAACATTGAGTCCTGCACTAACACGCTTGGTTTCATCAACAGGATAGCTATAATTTAGCGTTGCACCATATGAGTCTGTCACATAGTTACTGACGTTGTCATCATCATACTTGGTCTTACGATAGTAGGCACTAACACCCTGCGAGACGCCATTTTCTGTGAAATACGGATCGGTATAGCCCAAACTATAAGAGTCACGTGTCTCCGAGCGAGAAAGGGCCGCTTTGACGCGGTTACCTGTACCCATAAAGTTATTTTGGGTCAAATCCAACTGGAAGGTCACACCACCACTCTGTGAGTAGCCCGCTGCAATCGTTGAGCTACCAGAAGGTTGCTCTTCTACCGTGTAGCTAACATCTACCTGATCTGGCTGATTAGGCACTGGCTTTACATCGACATTGACCGCTTTAAAAAAACCTGTACGCATAAGGCGTGTGCGTGACAATTGGATCTTTTCGCTAGACGCAAGTGCCCCTTCTAGCTGGCGCATTTCACGGCGCAGCACTTCGTCTTGTGTTTTTAAGTTACCTGTAAAGTTAATACGGCGAACATAAATAGGACGTGCAGGATCAATGTAATAGTCTACATCAACCATTTTGGTATCGTCATTAATACGTGGTACTGGTCTGACTTGGGCTAGATAATACCCTTCGTTACCATAGCGTCTTTTGAGCGCGGCAGTAGTGGCATCTAATTTGGCTTGTGAGTACTTTTCGTTAGGTGCAAAAGTAACCAGCTCATTCAATTCATTGTTATCAAAAGTAGGTTTGCCTAAGAAATTGGTTTCACCAAACTGGTATTGTTCACCTTCAGTCAGACTGACTTCAATAAACACACTCTGCTTATCTTCACTGATATTTAGTACCGCATTATCTACTGCAAAACGCACATAACCATCATTCTGGTACAACGCTTTTAGGTTTTCTAAACTGGCGGCCAGTTTTTCTTGTGCATATCGGTCAGACTTTGAGAGCAAACGTGTCCATGACGATTCTTTTACCGCAAAGACGTCTTTGATTTCTTCGTCACTAAAGTGTTTGTTACCGATCACATTGATATCGACCACTTTGGCAGGCTTGCCTTCGATAAAACGCACATCAAGTTTGACGCGATTGCCATCGAGTACCGTCTGATCTACTTCGATATTGCTGTTGTAATATCCTTGACTGATATACTGCTGTTGTAACTCATTAGCCACGCCTTGTAGCGTTGACTGCTTTAGTACATCACCAACTGACAAACCAGCATTACCAAGGCCTTGCTCAAGACCTTCTTTTGGAATGAGTTTGTTACCTTCGAAGTTTACCTCAGCAATGGTTGGACGCTCAACCACGTCGAACCTTAGATTACCGCCTTCGACACGGCTTTGAATATCAGCAAAATTTTCAGTCGCATATAGTGCCTTGATACTGGCAGCCAAGCTACTGTCATTTACCGTATCTCCTACCGTAATAGGTAGGACCGGATAGAGGCTATCAGGGGTTAGGCGTTGCAAACCATTGAAACCGATGTCAGTGACTACAAATTCTGCAGCCTGTACTGGCATACTCATCATTGCTACAACTAACGGCAACCCAGCCGCGCTCATAAATAAAGGCGTACGCATAAACACTATCCGTCAATAAAAAACTTGCTAAAGTTAAGTTAAAAAATATATGTTGTCTAGCCCGTTTTGCATGAAGTTGCAACTCCATACATGGCTGACTCAGAACACTTTATATAAAATGCATCACAAAATAAACTAAAAATTACGATTAGTACAGAGGCTACGACACAAAATATCTTGCGTATCATAACAATAATCAGTAGATAAGAGTCACTAAGCCATTAGTATATCGTGGTTTATCAAATATATTATGGATTAATTGATTAAAACAGCCTACTGATGTCATTACCAATTGCTAACACCATGAAACCTGCCAGTAAGAGTAAACCGATATTTAGCCCGACCATTTGCACCCCTTCAGAGAGCGGTTTACCACGAATCAGCTCAATAAAATGATAAACAATATGACCACCATCCAATACTGGAATGGGTAAAAGATTCAATACCGCCAGACTTAGACTAATGAGCGCGGCAGTCGATAGTACCATCTGCCAACTGATATCGAAGCTTTGTTTGGCAACTTTGGCAATGGTAATCGGACCTGATAGATTATCTAGACCAATCATTCCTGAGAGCATTTTGCCCATAGAGTCTACCGTCATCACGGCGAGCTGTTCAGTCTTCTCGAACGACTTGACCAAAGACTCACCAGGGCCATAGACCACGGTGGTTTTGTAAGCATCAGGGATCACGATCTCAGTCTGGTCTACCATAGCACCAATTTGTCCATAGTCGTTGCCCATGTTGTCCTTTTTGCCTTGCGGCATGATCTGTAGCTGGACAGTCTTATCATCACGCAACACAGTGAACTCAAGCAATACCTCAGGATTGTCACGAATGATACGCGTGGCGCTGATCCAGTCTTTGATTGCTTCATTATTGATGGCTATAATACGATCGCCTACTTGTAGACCTTGACGACTGGCGGCGCCATCAGGAGCCAAACCGCCAACAATCGGCGCAATCTGTGGCTGCCATGGCAACATCCCAAAGCTGGTCAACGCATCTTTGCCCTGTGCCTCACCTTGCATAAATTGGGTGACAGGAGCTTGATAGGTTTGGGTCGATTGATTGGCCTGGGTATCCGACTGTAGGGTGATGCTCACATTGTCCGTCTCGCCCATACGCCCTGCAAGACGATAGTTGATACCTTCCCACGTCTGTACCTCATGTCCGTCAATCGCAACAATCTTATCACCGACAGGTAACTTAGCCATTGCCGCAGGTGTGTCTGGCAGTACCTGCCCAATCTTAGTCGCCAACTGCTCAGATGGTGTCATAAATAACACCCAAAAAAGTCCAATGGCAATGATAAAATTCATGATGGGACCGGCGGCAACAATCGCAATTTTTTTGAGTGGATGCTGATGATTAAATGCCAAGTGCTGCTCATCTTTTGCGACATTGCCTTCACGCTCATCAAGCATTTTGACATAACCGCCCAGTGGTAAGGCCGAGATACGATAGTCGATACCGCTTTTTTTACTGGTCCAACCAAACAGTTTAGGACCAAAACCGATAGAGTATGTTAACACTTTGACACCGCACATCCGTGCCACAATATAGTGCCCCCACTCGTGCAAAGCGATGAGTGGACCTAAGACAAATATTGCTGCAAGAAGCGTTAGTAAAAACGTCATGATCTTTTCTCAGTAGGGTTCTTAGCATCTTTTATTAACATTGACATATTTTATCAGTACTGCCGTCGCAACTATCGTTTGGCTCAACTGCACTTGGAGTAATTACGCCAGTTTTGCCACAAGCTTGTCCGTCAAGTGACGTGCTATCTTATCAATGGCCAATATATCTTCGATATCAGCAGCAGCATCTAAGGGTGGCAACTGTATATCATTCAAAGCTTGCTCATTAATATCTGCAATATCAGTCAAGCGTATTTGACCATTCAAAAATGCGGCGACTGCAATTTCATTTGCTGCATTTAAGACAATAGTCGCCTGTGTACCAGTTTGCATGGCTTGACGCGCCAAACGTAGACAGGCAAATTTTTGTAGATCAGGCTCAATAAATTCTAAACCACTGAGTGCAAACAAATCTAAAGGCTGCGAGCCACTATCAATACGATTCGGGTAGCTGAGTGCATGAGCGATTGGCGTTTTCATGTCTGGGCTGCCCAGCTGCGCTAAAAAACTGCCATCACTATATTCTACCATTGAGTGAATGATACTTTGTGGGTGAATCACCACATTTATCTTGTCTTCAGGCAAGTCAAACAGATGACAGGCCTCTATCAGCTCAAGTCCTTTATTCATCATTGTGGCCGAGTCGACAGATATTTTTTGCCCCATTGACCAGTTAGGATGTTTGACCGCTTGGGCCACACTTGCTTGCTGCATCTGCTCAAATGACTGTTGCAAAAATGGACCGCCAGAGGCAGTCAGCCATAGCTTACGGACACCATGGTCTGGCTCATGAATTTGGGTGTTGTCTTGTTGAATAGCAGGCGGTAAACACTGAAAAATAGCATTGTGCTCAGAGTCGAGTGGCAGCAAAGTGGCTTTATGCGTTTTGACTGCATTGATCATAACTTGCCCTGCCATCACTAGGGCCTCTTTGTTAGCAAGCAAAATACGCTTGCCTGCACGCGCCGCGGCTAAAGTAGACGGCAGCCCTGCTGCACCTACGATAGCGGCAACAACAGTATCAGTTTGGGAGTCAGTGGCGATATCTACTAACCCTTCTTCTCCGCCTACGACGTCACTATCGATTCCTGCTGCTTTAAGCCTTTTAGCAAAATCGTCTACCGCTGCCATTGGCACACTAACGCGCTTTGGCAAGAACTGCTGACACAGTGCAAACAGCTTGTCTAAACGGTAGTAGCCTGATAATGCGTAGACTTCGTAGAGATGCGGCTGCACAGCCAAAATTGCTAACGTACTATCGCCAATCGAGCCTGTCGCGCCTAATACGGCGATGCGTTGGGTCATAACCATTGATGCCTATGATATTTAGAAAGTAAAAGAAGAATAAACAAGATATGAAAAACTATAAAATGATGTAATCGTGGATAAGGCTGTCTATGAAATGCTCGCCAAGACAGTCACTTAGCTTGAGTATCATACTCATACAACCAGCTAAGCGACCCTGTCATCTTATACCACTATTAAACCCAGCTGCTGTATCAGCCAAAAACCAAGGGCAAATATAGGCGTGGCAGATAACAATGAATCAATGCGATCTAATATACCGCCATGACCTGGCAAAATAGTTCCAGAGTCTTTGACATCAGCACGACGTTTGAGCATTGATTCAAACAAATCACCAAGTACAGAGGCAAGAATAGTGATTGCAGATAGTGCGGCAAAAGCAATTAGCGCAAGTCCTGTCAGCTGTAGCTGGAACACACTGATCGCAACCACTACCAGTAAACCGGTAACCAAGCCACCAGCTAAGCCCTCCATACTTTTATTGGGTGAGACATTGGGTGCCATCTTTCGGCGACCAAGCTTACGGCCAACGAAGTAAGCCCCACTGTCAGCGCACCATACCAATAAGAACACGTAAAGGAGCCACCATGCTGATAGCTGCCACAGATAAAACATCGCTGTGATTGACGCTGTCAAAATGACCACACCCATCAATGCTAGTTGTTTACCATACCATTTGGTCTGCGTGGGGAATACTTTGACCCAAGATAACGCCATCAGCCATATGACTAGTGAAGCAATCCACCAGAAGAGCCAAGTTACCTTGAACATAAGCGACAATACAGTAATGACGAATACCAATAACACAAATACAATCGGCTGACGCCATTTCGGCATTAGTTTTGCCCACTCGTGAGCCGCAATAACCACGCCAACCGCTAGCAGCGGCGCAAATAAAACAGGTGTTTGGCTCGCAAACATTGCAATACCAACGATAATAACGAGAACAATTGCCGTCTTAATTCGTTGCCACATACTTATCGAGCCTTATAATGATGATGAAAATACAGCCAAGAGATGTATTGTAATTGCTAGTTGATTATCGCCCAATAGCAGCAGTGACACTAATTAAAGCGGTTTATCATTTCACAAGCAAGCGATATTGACCACTTATAGGGTACTAATTGAATTTTTATGACGACAAACACTTCAGTGGCTTTGCTGCTCTGTCACAACCTGCTCGCTAGTTTTGCCAAAGCGGCGTTGACGCTGTGCAAACTCGGCAATCATCGAAGCAAGTTCTTGTGGGACAAAATCTGGCCATAAAGTTGGCGTAAAAAACAACTCGGCATAGGCCGCTTGCCACAACAAGAAATTAGATATCCGGTAGTCACCGCCTGTACGCACCAGCATATCTACTGCTGGTACGTCGGCCAGTTGTACCTGCTCACCAAGCCTCTCAGCGTTGATATCTTCAGGATTGAGATCACCTGACTGCACCTGATGTGCCAGTTGTTTTGCAGCGTGGGCAATATCCCACTGTCCACCATAACTGATGGCAATCACTAACGTCATAGCCTCAAAGTTCGCGGTCTTTTGCTCAGCATCTAGCATTAATGCTTGCAGCTCTTCACTAAGCTGACTGCGATCACCAATGAAACGCAAACGAATGCGGTATTTATGCATACGCGGCATTTGCTCATTGATGGTCGATGCCAATAGTTGCATCAATAGTGCCACCTCACTAGGTGGACGTTGCCAATTTTCACTAGAAAACGCAAATACGGTCAGCACTTCGATACCAACATCGACACAATACTCAACCAAAGGATCTAGCGCATTTTTACCAGCGATATGACCTTGGCCCTTACCCAATTTATTGGCTTTACCGTAGCGATTATTGCCATCCATAATGATAGCGATATGATGAGGAAGAACAGTAGGTGCAATAGCGGCTGGAGAGGACATAGGCAAACTTGCTTATTATTAAGGTGAAATAATGATAACGTGTGCAGCAGCGATTAAAAAGCGTCATGTAAATAATTCACAAACTTATCGTCATTGAGAGATAAAATCCCTTAATAGATTGTAAACTAAACCATCTAATCTATAGTCTGCCATGTTGTGGGCAAACACTACAAAGTTATGGATAGATCAATAAATGCATATCGATATATCCAAGAATAAACAGCCAATAGTTATCACGTATTGGCTGTCACATTATAAATAGTCGATTGAATTGAGCATTGCTATAAATAGCAAGTGTATCAATATCAGACTTCCATCAGGTCGCTTTCTTTTTTGCTTAAGCGACTATCGATAGTTTCGATATATTTGTCAGTGATTTTTTGAATATCATCATTGGCGCGGCGCTCGTCATCTTCTGAGATTTCTTTTTCTTTTGCTAAATCTTTGATGTCATTCATCATATCACGGCGGATATTACGGATAGACACACGGCTGCTCTCCGCTTCTCCGCGTGCAAGTTTTTGCATGTCGCGGCGAGTGTCTTCTGTCAATGCTGGCATTGGCACACGAATCACATCAGCAGTCATTGGGTTTAGACCCAAGTCCGCTTCACGAATAGCCTTATCTACTGCTTGAACCATGGTACGGTCAAACGGCTGAACCAGTAAGGTGCGTGAGTCTTCAACGTTGACGCTTGCAACTTGGTTTAGCGGTGTATCAGAACCGTAGTAGCTGACCATGACACCTGACAACATACCTGGATGGGCACGTCCAGTACGGACTTTACTAAAAGTGCTCTCAAGCGCTTCTAGTGTTTTTTGCATGCGTGATTCGCCGTCTTGCTTAATCTCTTTAATCATTATGTGTCCTTATTTATCGCTATCGACAAATTTTTTATTTACTATTAGGGTGTTAATTATAAGCTGCTTGCTAAACTCTGCGTTCAGTGCCACATCAATTAATGAAAAACGCGTGTCCCTTCGTTTTCGCCCATGATGACGTTCAACAGGGCATTGGGTTTGGTCATGTCAAAGACTTGTAGCGGTACATTATGCTCACGGCACAGTGCAATAGCCGTTAAATCCATCACGCCAAGTTTTTGTTCTAACACTTCATCAAAAGTGAGACCATCGTATTTTTTGGCATCAGCGTGTAGGCTTGGGTCTTTGTCATAAACCCCATCAACCTTAGTTGCTTTTAGGATCAAGCCCGCTTCGATCTCGATACCGCGCAGGCATGCTGCTGTATCAGTCGTAAAGAATGGATTGCCCGTCCCTGCAACGAAGATACAGACTTCACCGTTTTTGAGATAACGAATCGCATTACGACTGCTATAACTTTCGGTAACCTCACCAATTGGCAATGCAGACATCAGGCGTGTTTTGATATTACGACGTTCAAGGGCATCGCGCATTGCTAGACCATTCATAACGGTCGCTAACATACCCATCTGATCACCAGTGACACGGCCAACCAAGCCTTCTTTTTGTAATTGAGCACCGCGATATAAGTTACCACCGCCGACCACGATACCGACCTGAACCCCTAATCCGCGCAAGTGAGCAATAGATAGGCTCATTTTATCAAGCACTTCGGTATCAATACCCATGTCTTTGCTACCAGCCAAGGCTTCGCCAGAGAGTTTTAGCAAGATACGAGCGTAACGCGGGTTTTTGTCAGACATGAGGTCACCTTATTATCATGAAATTATAAAGAAAATTATGGGTAAAACACAAATCAAGTTTGGTCGCAACGCTGCACTTAAAGACAAGCGTATTAAACAGGCTAAATTGCGCTAATTGTAGCAAAAACTGCCCGCCATTGGGCAATTTTCACTCGTATATCTTGTCAAATGCCTAACCTTGATAACTGGCAAATAGATCGTATTCGCTAGCATCATCAATCGTCACTGTCAAGAACTGCCCAACTTTGACTTGATCATTGATCTCATCGACATAGACATGACCGTCGATCTCAGGGGCATCCGCATAGCTGCGGCAAATAGCAATATTCTCATCGCTATCAATCTCATCGACCAATACCATTAAGGTTTTACCTACTTTTTCTTGCAGTTTTTGTGCTGAGATGTCTTGTTGCAGCGCCATCAAGCGCTCATAGCGAGATTGTTTGATGTCTTCAGGTACGTGATCTGGCAAATCATTGGCGACAGCGCCTTCTACTTCTGAATACGTAAAAGCACCCACGCGATCTAGGCGCGCCTCTACTAACCAATCAAGCAAGCACTGAAAGTCTTCTTCGGTCTCACCAGGGAAACCGACCACGAAGGTCGAACGAATCACAATATCAGGACAGATATCACGCCATGCTTTGATACGCGCTAAGGTGTTTTCGCTGTGCGCAGGACGTTTCATCGCTTTTAGAATACGATGGCTGGCATGCTGAAACGGAATATCGAGATAAGGCAACAGTTTCTTTTCGCCCATAAGTTCGACGACTTTGTCTACGTGTGGATACGGATAGACATAATGTAAGCGTACCCAAATCCCTAAATCATTCAATGCTTGGCACATGTCATAAAATTTAGACTTGAGCGGCATGCCATTCCAAAAACTAGTCTTATACTTTAGATCAAGGCCATAGGCTGAAGTATCTTGCGAAATAATAAGCAGCTCTTTCACGCCCGCCTTTTTGAGCGCCATGGCTTCATTCATAACATTGTCAATTGGACGCGATGCCAAATCTCCGCGCAGACTTGGAATAATACAGAACGTACAGCGATGATTACAGCCTTCTGATATCTTTAGATAGGCGTAATGACTTGGCGTTAGTTTGATACCCGCCTCATCAATCAGATTTATTTTTGGATCGTAGTTGGCATCCAAGCTACGATTTGGTCTTGGCACATGCTGTGCAACTGCCGTAATTACTTCATCATAAGCATGCGCGCCCGTCACTGCGAGCACAGCAGGGTGCATCTCACGGATCTTGTCCGCTTCTTTGCCCAGACAACCCGTGACAATCACCTTACCGTTTTTGCTAATGGCCTCGCCAATCGCGTCAAGTGACTCTTGAACCGCTGACTCAATAAAGCCACAGGTATTAACCACGACCAGATCAGCACCATCGTAGTCGCTGGCAACTTGATAGCCATCACGGCTAAGCTCAGTAATGATACGCTCACTATCTACCAATGCTTTTGGACACCCTAGTGACACAAAGCCAATTTTTGGTGCTGTCGTTACTGGCGCTGCACTGGTTGACATAGTGGCAGTAGCGTTCGCAGACGTCACATCGCTACTTTGAGTGACGCTACGGTTTTGATTATGATTGGCTTTATGATGGTAAGGTTGGCTAGTATTAGCTTGGCTGCTATCTGTCTGGCTCTGCTCTTTTGCCACAGCTGGCTTAGCAGGATTAAAGACGGTGGCAGTATCTTTTACGGCTGACGTGGAGGTTGTCGTTGTCGTGTTCACTGACTCGGTAGAAGTTTTGGACATGGCTGACCTTGCTAGAGATAAATTGGCTGAGCGCATTGTACGTTTTTTTTGCAAAAATCACCAGTTTTGCCGCTCTATAGTCTTGATTTGTGGTTAAATATTCAATCAAACATCCTATTTTTTGGGTAACATTCATGACTGCTGATTTTATCACCACCAAAACCACCCCTGATTTAGCATTTGTATCACAGCATCTATTTACTGCTATTTTATGGGTCAATGACCAGTTATCGATTACACGTCTAAACGCACAAGCAGAGCAATTACTGGCAATTAGTAGTGGAAGATTAATCAATCAGTCTATCTTAACGCTATTGGCACCTGAGGAGTTAAAACCCAAAGAAAGCGCCACTTTGGATAATAGCGACAATAGTGAGAATGGGCATCTGGATGAGCCTATCTGCTCTTTAAGAGAGCGTTTTAGTCAAGCGCAAGATTACCAGCAACCGTTTATTGACCATGATCACCTCATCAAGACGCCATTAAATGGCAACCTATTACTCTCTGTCGACTATAGCGTGACGCCTGTGATCTATGAGCAGCAGTCATACTTCATCATTGAGATGTGGGGAAAAGATCGCCAAAGCCGCATATCAGAGGAGCAGCGCCAGCAGCAACAATATGCCGTTGCCCGTCATATGCTACGGTCAGTCGCTCACGAGATCAAAAACCCACTCGCGGGTATCCGCGGTGCCGCGCAATTATTGCAGCGACAATTTATCAAATTCAGTGATGTCACGACCACCAATAATAATGCTACCGCTAGCAGTACTTCATCGAGTGTCAGCGCTGATACAAATGATGATTTGCAAAAAATGAATCAAAAACTGCGTAACTATACTGATATCATCATCTCAGAGACCGATCGCTTGACACATCTGATTGGGCAGTTGCTTGGCTCCAACCAACTGCCCAACTGGCAGACACTAAATGTCCATGAACCCCTAGAGCATGTGTTGACTTTGGTCGTCAGCCAGTATCCAAAAATAATAATACAGCGAGATTATGATTTGTCATTGCCTGAGTTGTGCGCTGACAAAGATCAGTTGATTCAGGTATTTTTGAATATCATCAATAACGCTTGTGAGTCTATGACTGAGTTCGAGCAAACGCTGCAACAGAATAAACTCTCTGACTCTAAAGACGCATTGTCCGCTGACGTGCAAGCCAATATAAATTCTGATTATCAGCCCACTCTGCACATCCAGACTCGCGTTGCCTTTCAGCACACCATTATAGGACAGCAGCACAAGCAAGTATTGCAAATCACCATTACCGATAATGGTTCAGGCATTGATCCTGCACTCATTGGACAGATATTTTTCCCGATGGTGACTAGCCGTGCTGCAGGCACTGGTCTTGGGCTATCCATCGTGCAAGATATCATTAGCCACCACCATGGTATGATTGATGTGAGTTCTACAAAAGAAGCCAGTGACAATCAAACACGTTTTACGCTATATCTGCCCTTTACTCAGCCTATCGCTGAAACGTAGAACACATTATGCTCTAAAACTGCTAAATTATAAGACGCTCAATCCCAAACCAACAATAACAATTGCTCATTAGGCCCGATACATGACCGAATATAGTGATAACCACAAACCTAAAAGCGATGCCAGATCCCCAATAGTAACCGTTAATAATATCCCTAGCGACCACCCTGCTACGCTATGGTTGATCGATGATGATGCTGCACTGCGTATGGTTTTGGCAGATACGTTTGAAGATGCAGGACTGACGGTAATCAGTTTTACCCAAGCGCAAGCAGCATGGACTCGTCTCAACGATTCGTTAAAACAACCAGAATCAGACGCTCAGCTACCAGATGTCATATTAACTGATATTCGTATGCCCATGATGGATGGTCTGTCATTTAGCGACTGGGTACATCAGCACTTTCCTGATATGCCAATTGTCATCATGACAGCGCATTCAGACCTCACTTCTGCTATCAATAGCTATCAGACAGGTGCCTTTGAATACTTGCCCAAGCCCTTTGACTTAGATGATGCCGTGGCTACTATCTACAAAGCCATCAATTACCAGCCAAACATGGCCGCAGCTGACTATCCAAGCGAACCTGACAGTCAGCTCTCCACCACTGATACCTCTGAGAGTGATGTAAAACCTATAGCAACCAGCCCACCTACCAAAAACGCTAAAAATGACGCTGAAGTGATCCCTGATCCAAAAAACAATGGTAATCCTAGCGGTATAGTGGGTCAGTCACAGGCTATGCAAACGGTGTTTCGCGCCATTGGTCGATTGGCACAGTCGCCTATTTCTGTGTTGATCACAGGAGAGTCTGGCACAGGTAAAGAATTGGTCGCCAGTGCCCTGCACCAACACTCACCGCGTAAGCAGCAGCCTTTTATCGCACTTAACATGGCAGCGATACCTCATGATTTGATTGAATCTGAGTTATTTGGTCATGAAAAAGGCGCATTTACTGGTGCTACCACAACTCGGCAAGGCCGCTTTGAGCAGGCTGATGGTGGGACGTTGTTTTTGGATGAAATCGGTGACATGCCTTTTAGCACTCAAACGCGCTTACTGCGTGTACTGGCTAATGGTGAGTTTTACCGCGTTGGTGGACAGCAGCCTATCCAAGTCGATGTACGCATCATTGCGGCTACTCATCAAAACTTAGAAGAGCTGGTCACTCAAAACCGATTTCGTGAAGACTTATTTTATCGACTCAATGTCATCCGTCTACCGCTACCACCGCTGCGCAAACGACCCGAAGATATTCCAGCATTAGCGGCTCACTTTATGCAGTCTGCCGCTGAGCAGATGAACACGGCCGCCAAGCATTTACATCCTGCTGCCGTACAGATCATGCAAGCCTTTGACTGGCGAGGTAATGTCCGTCAACTTGAAAATGTCTGCTTATGGCTCACAGTAATGGCGACTGGTGATACCGTGACGGCTGCAGACTTACCACCTGAGCTGCTCGAAAACATCCCAGCAGACGCAGAGCTGTATCAGGAGCATGGTCTATCACCACAAGAAGTGACTCACACGCCTCCATTGCAAAACAGCGACGCTGCCATAAATAATGCTCAAGACGCTCCAAGCATCAAAGCCAGTCATGCTCTTACAAACCCGAGTTGGCAGCAAGTACTTGCTATTTGGGCTGAGCAATCTCTCAACACAGGCGAGACTGATATCTTACAAACCGCAACGCCTGAGTTCGAACGGGTCTTATTGACGGCAGCACTCAATCATAGCGGCGGTAAAAAGATAGAGGCGGCAAGTTTGCTCGGCTGGGGGCGCAATACCCTAACCCGTAAATTACAGCAACTAGATATCTCTGCACCAAGAGTACCTTCCAAAGATTAATTAAGGGTTAATTAATCATCAAAAACGCGAAATTTAAATGCTATTAAAATCAGATATTTATAGAAATAACGAAAAATAATTGCGAAATAGTTAAAAATAAATGCAAATAGGGGTTGACCAAAAATTCAAACTCTATATAATAGCCAACCACTGAGACGCACTACCGAATCAGTTAACTGTCTAGATAGCGTTTGAATTTAAACGCTTTTGATGATAGAGTAACGGAAAATGGGGCTGTGGCGGAATTGGTAGACGCACCAGATTTAGGTTCTGGCGCCGCAAGGTGTGAGAGTTCGAGTCTCTCCAGCCCCACCATTTTCGGATAGTACATCTTAGACCAAATATCAAAACCTGCTTTTTAGCAGGTTTTTTTGTGTCTGCAATTTACTACTCACCATTACAAGCTTTTAAAGCCTCCAATATAGCTTCCATGCTCTGATACCTTTTCTCTACTCGCTTTGCCAATGCTTTATCAACTATACTTTGATAGCGAGCATACTCTATCGGTAGTCTGAGAATAGGTTGCTGGCAGTGCTGCATGGCCCAATCTGTCATTGTTTGCTGACTTTTAGAATTTATACTAAATGGTCGCGCGCCCGTCAACATCTCAACCATCATGATACCAAACGCGTAAATATCACTTTGTATGGTTGCCTTTTGCCCTTGCCAACGCTCAGGCGCTAAGTATGCTGGTGTGCCGCTAGCAGAATTTATTGCGTTTGGTTGATCGCTTCTTTGGGCTAATGCAAAATCCGTCAGTAGTAAGTCGGATGCTTTATGGTCGCTACCAGCATTATCCTTCGGGGTGTTGATAATATTGCTAAGCAAAAAATTACTGGGTTTAATATCATTATGCAACCAACCAGCTGTGTGTAGACTGAGGATGAGCTGAGCGGACTGTACAAGCAAATGATGCTTTTGCTCGTCAGTTAGAAATGAGTGGCGCTGATGATTGAGCAGCTTGGCTAGGCCAGCATTTTCATAATACGGCATAACCAATACCGTCAATCGCTGAGGCTGCTCCAACGCTTGGATATCTATATCATAATTGTCAAATACAGATGGTGTGATAGTAGTAAGTTGAATCTTCTGCGAAACACTTAGCGATTGTAATACGCTTATTTCATGATTCAGATCTGAGATATTTTGTGGCACATCTGAAGTGCTGGATATTTCCCATTTGATCATCACCCTGCCATACTGTAAATGTTGGGCGCGCGTGAGACCTTGATAGCAGTTTTGCTGCCTGCTCTGCCTGATATGTTGCGTGTCGCTCTCTTGAGTCTGCTCTGGGCTTCCCTCTCTGTATTGTTGACTAATACGCTGATGCACTATTTTACTATATGCTCGCTCTGACAATGCTTGGGTGATGACTGGCAATAGTTGCCTAGACTTCGCTTGCAAGGCTTGTTTAATAGGCGAATTACTGGCACTATTTTTCACAGTGTTGTTATCTATCATATTGCACCGCCCCAATCACGCCACCATCTTATTACCCAACCGCTACTTTACCACTAGAGTTATTATGTCACAGTCTACCCAATATGCCCTGCCCGCCTCCTTGTTAGAGTTGCTCAGTCAGTATCTGCAAGAGCACGTCACACCCACCATTGAGATTGACCCTGATCAACTGGCATATCGCTGGGTTGGTGGACGTACTGGTCACCTGCAGCCTTTATCGGTCAATCTATTTTTGAGTTTAGATGACTTGCAAGGTATCGATACGCAAAAATCAAAACTGGTACAGAACACGCGCCAATTTCTAAAAGGTTATCCCGCCAATCACGTTTTGATGACAGGCACACGCGGTGCCGGTAAATCTTCACTGATTCGCGCCTTGCTACAAGCGTATCATAGCGAAGGGTTGCGTATTATTGAGATTGCCCGTGATGACCTACAAGTACTGGATAAGATTCGCACTGCTATTAATGAGCTGCCAGCAGACTCGAACTGTCGCTACATCGTCTACTGTGATGACTTGGCGTTCAATGGTCAAGATGAAAGTTACCGCGCGCTAAAAAGCGTGCTGGATGGCGCGCTAGACTCTGAGCAAGACAAGCTACTGGTCTACGCCACCAGTAATCGCCGTCGTCTGCTCCCTCAGATGATGAAAGACAATCTTGATATTTATAATGGTCAGACCGACGAGGTTAACCCCTACGAGACTATTGATGAGACTGTGTCGTTGTCAGATCGGTTTGGCTTATCATTGACCTTTCATCCTATGGATCAACAGACTTATTTGCAAATTATTCAACATTACCTGAATTTAGAACAACGGAAAATCTCGGCACATACTGATCATGATGTGGAGGTGACTGCGGATGATGGCAGCTTGGCCAACAAGATAAGAATGGATGCTTTGCGCTGGGCCTCTGAACGTGGTGGGCGCTCAGGACGAGTGGCTTATCAATTTAGCCGTTACTGGAGCGGCAAGACGCAATTGGCGCTTGAGGACCACAAATAAGCAATAGCTGCTAATCCATACCCGTAACACCTTACCTATAAAGTCATGCCTATAAAGTTATGTCTATAAAGTCATAACTGATTGCTGCGTGCAGAACCCACATACTGTACGCGGTTATCTTGCTGGTCGTCTACCAAGGTGGCAGCACCATCGACCGTATATTGTGCAAAATCTGACGCTAACCATAGATTACCTTTATAGACACTTTGCGCATCTAAGCGGATATAGGCCATATTTGGTGTTTCGCTCTCTGGGTTATCAAAGCTTTGATAACGAGCGCTAAAATGGGTCAAAATCAGATTCTGCACACCTGTGTTTTGCGCGAAGGTACCCACTATATGCGCGCTACTATGCATGGGATCAAACTCTGGATTTCTGGCTTGAATAGCCATCAATACCTCATGCGTATAAGTGGCTTCGTGCACCAACAGATCTGTATCAGCAACAGCATCACTCAAGCATTCTGGCGTATCATTATCACCCGCCACCACTACTTTTGTACGCTGCATATCATTATAAACATAATCTGCTGAGCGCAATTGCTGACCATCCTCAGTGATAACATCGCAGCCTTGTTGTAATTTGCCCCATAGTGCACTTGCTGGAATACCATTCTCTTTGAGTTTATCAGTATTCAATAGTCGGCGACTGATGGTCTGAGCGATACCAAAACCATGGGACGGCACGCGATGCGATAGCCGGTAGACCTCTATCATAATCTGCTGCTGTCCATCTAACTCTAGCGTCACTTTACCTTTGTCACTCTCTTGTGAGAGTAAGTCTTCTATCGACACAAAATCGAGCGTAAATGGTAGGTATAGCTCAGTCGTTGAGACGATAGCCTCAAGTAAGGTAGCAATCGCATTGGGTGCAATGAGCGTTAGCGGATCACGGCGTCCTGACATCGCAGCACTCGCCAGCAATCCTGGTAGACCATAGCAGTGATCACCATGGACATGGGTGATACAGATAGCAGTCAATTGACGTAAAGACAGCTTGGTATGTAGCAGCTGCTGCTGTGTGCCTTCACCGCAATCAATGAGTAGCCAAGGACGTGATTTTTTATTTTGATTGCTACTATGCTGTGAGCGGCTCTGCTGCTTCGAACCAGAATTGTGAACATTCAAGCACTCGATTGCCAATGCAGTTACGTTACGCTGTTTGGTTGGCGCCCCGGCAGAGGTCCCCAAAAAGGTTAGCTTTAGCATAGATGGTGCCTTTTATTTGTCAGGGACATTTATTATGACCGCTGACATATCATGGTTCGTTGAGCCTCAATCATTTGCCCACCATTTGCGGTACACTCGTTGACCATGTTGGACTCATAAGACTTCCAACCACCATAAAAACTGGCAGCACATAGAATGACAACCAGTAGTTTTTGTGACCATGCCTTGATAGATACCTGCTGGCTGTCAATAGCTTGCCTATCTTGCATATTCTGTCCTGATGGCTGGTTGGAGTTAATGTTTTTGCTTAGATCTTTATGATTCGGTCTATTGGAATCTGTCATTGTTTTATCCTAAAAAAGGCTTTGCTTAAAAATAAACAAAACCTTTTATCTAAATATCTACTCGAGTAATAAGCCAAGTACTGAGCAGTGCTTATTGATGATACCAATTTGATAATACCAGCATTATCTAAAAATTAAGACGACCGCCTTTTTCTTCGGCGCGCTTAAAGGCATCTCGTTCTTCACAGCGTTGTAGCCACGTTAAGATATTGGCATATTTACTCTTATTGAGACCTGCGCCCGCGTTTGCGCCTACGACAGCAAGGTGCATCTGAATATCAGCAGCACTAAACTCACTACCTGCAAACCAATGATTTTTGCTCAAGTGCTGTTCCATCATGTTCAGCATTTTGTCCAAACCATTTCCGATCATGTTCTTTTCGACCTGACCTTGGATTTTTTTGCTAATCGGTTTGATCAGCATAGGCGACTGACTCACAACCTTTGTAAACACCAGACGCATAACCAACAACGGCATCAGCGAGGCTTCTGCAAAATGCAGCCAGAACGTATAGGCTTCCCACGCCGCTTCGTCACTATCGTCAGGCTTGAACTGTTTTTCTTTGTCGTAGTGCTTGATCAAATACTCAATAATGAATCCTGATTCAAGCAATACGCGATCGTCTACTTCTAGCATTGGCGCACTACCGATTGGGTGCACTTTTTTTAGACTATCAGGGGCGCGGTATGCTTTATTGCGCTCATAGCAAGTCAATTGATAATCGGCGTTTAGCTCTTCTAGTAGCCAAATGATACGAAACGAGCGTGAGTTTGCTAAATGATGAAGATGTAACATAAACCGTCCTAGTCATATATTGTTTTGGGTCAGTCCTGAGGTTTAAGAGGTACGTTCTTAGAGACAACCTTTTAGATACCGTCACTTAGAGACAGTTTCTCAAACATAATCTCTTAAACATAATTTCTTAAACATAGTGCAGCGCCCTTAATTAAGCGCAGCAGCATCTTCCTCGATAATAGCGTAATTTAATGCCCTTTGACACAGCAAGTTTGTAGAGTAATAGCAAAAAATCTTACCTACCAAGTCAGTTCTATTGGCTGCTATAGCGATACACTCATTAGCATTATGATAGATTTAGCGCTTCAATCTTGCGCGTCATCTTATCTATCTTTTGCTGGTATTTCTTAATTTGACGGAATCGATGCGCAATCAGCACGCCCTTGATACGGCGGTTTTTGAGACGACGACGCGGCGGAAAACTACCCACTTGTGGCTCATTGTAGCCATGTAAGCGATTGTCACGTTTGCGCGCCAGATAGCCAAGGGCACTATCCGCAATCATAATCAGCAATGCGATAAAAATCATGCTATACATCAGGATGGAGCCGCCCTCATGTAAATTACGGTCTAAAATTGCAATCGAGAATATAAATAGAAATACTGGCTCAAGGTAGCATAAAGTTCCAAACAGTGAGACCGGTAGCTTTTGACTCGCGACCATCGTCAATGACATTGCCGCAGTGCTAATAATGCCGAGTAAAGGCAACAGGTACCAAAGCTTATGGTTGGTGATTGCCACTTCAAAACCACCATTCATATACAGCGCGACCAATACCACTGGCAATAACAATACAAGATCAGAGATCAAACCAGTAATAGGTGGTACTGCCAGTTTACGGCGTAGCAGATAGTATGGTGGATAGCCCAAGCAAACAAATAAAGTCGCCCAAGAAATAGCCCCATATGCAAAGATATCGTAAGCGATACCGAGACCTGCACACACAATGGCAGCCCACTGAAGTAGACTCATGTCTTCGTTGTAAAAGAACCTGCCGACAACAATCATAATCATAGGATATAGGAAGTAACCCAAAGTGACCTCAAGTCCCAACCCATTGACTGGCGCCCACATAAATATCCAGATCTGCGCGCCCAAAATCGGTGTGGGTAATATAAACAACAACCACTCTTTTGCGTTCTTTAAAGTTTTTAGATAATCAAAAATGTGCTGCCATTGCTTTAGTACGCTGACCAGCAGCACCAGACTAAAAAACATCGTAAGCACACGCCACGAAGCGACTTGCGTACCTGATAAGGGTTGCAGAAGCAAACCAAATAAGAACAGCAAAGAGTATAAAAAGTTTGCAGCCACAGCAGTGATCGTACCCTGCGAGGTTTGGTTAGTAGTCAGCATCACAACAGCCTTTAGAGATTGGGGCACATCCTTGGCAATTTTTAAAAAAAACAAAAGCCTCAGACGAGAACGTCTGAGGCTTTTGCATATAAGGTCGTCGCGCAATCTAAGTTGAACGCTTTTGATGTGTTAGGCTTACATCATGGGGCGCATTATGTCAAAGTCAGAATAGATAAGCAATGCCAGTATGCATCTAGTAGATTAACTTCTACATTGAGTAAATTTAATGCAGATAAATGATTATTTTGCATCAAGTTTTTCGATTTTTTGCTGTATCTTACTCATCTTTTTTTGGTAGTGACGAATCTTACGAAAACGATGGGCTTTTAGTACGCCATCGATACGCTGATTGATAAAATGACGACGTGGCGGGAAGCCTCCTACCTGCGGCTCTCTATATCCATGAAGATGATCATCTCGGCGACGAGCCAGATACCCTGCCACACTATCAGCCATCATAACCACTAGTGCAAGCGTAATCATGCCGTACATAAAGAGCGAACCACCTTCTTCAAGGTTTTGGCTCAGAACCGTAATGGACAACACAAACAATAGCATCGGCTCTATATAGCTTAGTGCACCAAATAGTGACACTGGCAACTTACTACTCGCGACCATCGTCAGTGACATCGCCATCGCACTAAAAGCACCCAGCAGCGGCAGTAGATACCAAAACTTTATGTTCTGTGCTGCCACACTAAAACCACCGGTCATGTAGAGTACGATGAGCACCACGGGTGTCAATAATGCCAAATCAAACAGTAAGCCCGTGATGGGTGGTACAGAGAGGGTACGCCGAAGTAGATAATACGGCGGATAACCCAAACACACAAACAGCGTCACCCAAGACACCGAACCATATTGAAACACATCATAGCCAATACCTAACGCTGCAAATATCGCCGCCACACACTGCAAAGTACTCATGTGCTCATGGTAAAAAAACCGACCAAGCACGATCATCATCAATGGTAATAAAAAATAGCCTAGCGTTACATCCAAACCAAAGCCATTGACTGGCGCCCACATAAACAGCCATATCTGCCCGCCTAAGATTGGTGCAGGCAGTATAAATATCAGCCATTCTTTGGGCGTCTTTAGTGTTTTTATATACTCAAAGACATGCTGCCACTGTTTAGTCAAACTGAGCAATATCACCAAACTCAATAGCATCATGAGTACCCGCCATGACGCCACCTGTGTCCCTGACAAGGGCAGCATAAATAGCCCAAACAAAAACATCATCGAGAACAAAAAGCTTGATGATACTGATGCAATCGTTCCCTGAAAAGTTTGATTGGTCGTGAGCATAACAACAGCCTTAAAAATAGAACCCTGTGTAAATTGTTGAGAAAAATAAATCAAAAAAACAAAAGCCTCCGACGAGAACGTCAGAGGCTTTTTTCTAGAAAAATGATGTAAAACTAGACTAAAAAGCTAATTACTATAAGTATTATTGATCATCATTTGGCGTATGGTCATTTGCAATGTCGATAGCATCATTGGCATCGATCATTGCGGTATTGTCAGTGGTCGCATCAATATCTATTTGCTCCTGACCTTCTACCTCAAATGTACCGTCTTCTCTCATGGCGTCGACTAACTCATCGTCGCTCTCTTCGTGCTCAACACGTGCCATAGCGACCAGCTTCTCATCTTTTGATAGACGGATAAGCGTGACACCCTGTGTATTACGACCAGAGCTGGCCACATGCTCAACTGGGGTACGTACGAGCGTTCCTTTATCAGAGATCAAAATAATATCATCGGTAGAGTCAACCTTGGTCGCTCGTACTAGTGCGCCATTACGCTCGCTGGTCTTGATTGCAATCACACCGCCACCACCACGGTTTTGTGTGTTGAACTCTTCGACAAAGGTACGTTTGCCAAAGCCATTTTCACAAGCAATCAGGATTTCACGTACGTCATCTTCGATAACGACCAGTGACTTGATAAATTCTTCAGCAGACAGACGCATACCGCGAACGCCTTTTGCTGTACGGCCCATTGCACGTGCATCATTTTCATCAAAACGAATCGCCTTGCCACTTGACGCAAATAACATCACTTCTTGGCTACCATTAGTAATACGCGCGCTAACCAATTTATCACCGTCTTCTAACCCGACTGCGATTAAGCCGTTCGAGCGAATATTAGCAAACTGCTTGAGCTCTACCCGCTTGACGGTACCATTAGCCGTTGCAAAGAAAACAAATGGCGCTTCTGCTTCATTACTGTCTTCTGACAACTCATTATCTGTTGATGAATCGTCATCTTTTACAGGTGATTCTTCTACTATTTTTGGAATCGGTAGTATGGTCGTTACGGTCTCATCACTGTTTAGACCAATTAAGTTGACCAATGGACGACCACGAGCGCCGCGACTAGCGATCGGTACCTCAAAGCCTCGTAGACTAAAGACACGGCCACTATCAGTGAAACACAGTACTGTAGAATGCGTTGATGTCACGACTAAATGATCAATCACATCATCTTCTTTCATGGCTGTGGCAGACTTACCTTTACCGCCGCGTTTTTGTGCAACATAGTCATCGATTGGCTGAGTTTTGGCATAACCAGTACGCGATACCGTCATAACGACAGTCTGCTCAGGGATAAGGTCTTCGCGACTAAAGTCCATACGCGAATCGATGATATCGGTACGGCGCTCATCACCGAAGTTGTCACGAATCTCAATCATCTCATTAGAGATAATAGTCATTAGCTTATCAAAATCACCTAAAATAGACTCTAGATGAGCAATCTCACGTAGCAAGTCTTGGTATTCTTCGGTCAATTTATCTTGCTCAAGCCCAGTCAAGCGATGCAATTGCATATCTAAAATCGCATTGACCTGCTCAAGTGACAAGCGATAACGCTCCTCGCCTTCAATTAAGCCAAACGGCGCTTTTGGATCTTCGCCTTCGATGAACTCAGGACGTACTGACTGGCTACCCGCAGCGGTAAGCATCGCAACGACGCTACCTGAACCCCACGTATTATTCAATAAGCTTTCACGTGCAAGGCCACGGTTTGCAGACGCTTTAATCGTTGCAATAATTTCATCAATATTAGCTAGAGCAACGGTCAGGCCTTCGAGCAAATGACCACGGACGCGGGCTTTGTTTAATTCATAAATCGTACGACGCGTCACAACTTCTTGACGATGGCGGACAAACGCAGCGATAAGCTGACGCAGAGTCAATAGCTTTGGCTGACCATTATCGAGCGCCACCATATTTATACTAAAGCTAGACTCTAGTGGTGTTTGTAAGAACAAGTTGTTGACGATAACCTCAGCGGTCTCACCGCGGCGCAAGTCAATAGCAATACGCATACCGTCTTTGTCAGACTCATCACGAATCTCGCTAATACCTTCGATTTTCTTATCACGAACCAGCTCAGCAATACGCTCGATCAGCTTGGCTTTGTTTGCTTGATAAGGAACTTCGGTGAATACGATGCGCTCGCGATCACGGTTGACCCCAGAGTTGCTCATTGGCTCGATATGATAGCGACCACGGATATGCAGGCGACCTTTACCCGTACGATAAGCGTCTAAAATGCCCGCACGACCATAAATAATGCCGCCCGTTGGGAAATCAGGACCTGAGATATGCGACATCAACTCTTCGGCTGAGACTTGAGGGTTTTCAGCATACGCTAGACAAGCATTAATCACTTCGGTCAAATTGTGCGGTGCCATGTTGGTTGCCATACCAACGGCAATACCCGTGGCGCCATTGACCAATAGATTAGGAATACGCGCTGGCATCACGCTTGGCATACGCTCAGAGCCATCGTAGTTGTCTTCCCAATCGACCGTATCTTTGTCCAAATCAGCCAGCATCTGATGGGTCAGCTTGGTCATACGTACTTCGGTATAGCGCATAGCAGCAGGAGGATCATCATCGATCGAGCCAAAGTTACCTTGACCATCGACCATCGGATAGCGCAAGCTAAAGTCCTGCGCCATACGTACGATGGCATCATATACCGCACTATCGCCATGTGGATGATATTTACCGATGACATCACCGACTACACGTGCGGACTTCTTGTATGGCTTATTGTAGTCGTTAGATAGCACATGCATGGCATACATCACGCGGCGATGGACAGGTTTGAACCCGTCACGCACATCAGGTAGCGCACGCGAGACAATCACGCTCATCGCATAATCCAGATAGGACTGCTTCAGTTCATCTACAATGCCAATAGGACTGACCGACTCGCTCATATACACTCCTTCACTCATATCCACGCTATTAATTTTGCAGGCTTTATAGATAGCGTATTTGCCTCATTAAATACTGATAAGAACCAATAAATATAACAAGCAAAGCAACACTATAAAGCGTGAAAAATATTGGGAAAATGATGATATTTTTGATAGTAAATAAAAGAAGCTATTTTAGCACAAATTTGCTGATTTAGGGGTTCTGAGCGTCATTAAAATCAAGCAAAACAGCCTATTAACCCCAATATTTCAAACAATCAATATCCTCTAAAAATATATTACTAACAGGGACGTTTTGATTGGCTAATTTTGCTGTTTTTGGCCCATTTAGCCTGTTTGAATGGTTGTCGAGTAAATTGAAAACACGCTCTAGACAAAAAAAATTTAAACGCTACACTAACTCATCTTCTACAGTAAGGCATGTTAAACACGCCCTACTTACATAACGACCTAACAGGCTACTTATATTATGGATATCATTCTTGCGATTATTTGGATTTTAGCAATGGTGCTATATAGCTTTTCGAGTGATTATGTTGCCAGCTTTCCCAATCATAACAATCGTGCCGTACCTTATGTCCGCTGGGGAGCACTTTTGGTTGCTATGGCTTTATCCGCGTACTTGGCACAAGCCTATCAAGAAAACCTACAAGGTAGTGGTATGTGGGTGTTTGTTATCGTCGTATTTATCATCATTGTTTTAGCGAAATTCGTTTTTAAATGGGTTATTAATAGACGTTTAAAACGCTAGTCTGTACTGAATATTTTTTTATAGTCAAAGAAATCTAAAACAGCTACAAGACAGCCTACCGCAGATTGTACATATAGTACCTCTAGGGAAGGTAACATCGTAGCGGTTTAGTAGTTCGCTGACTATCCTCCAAACCTCTCACTTATTGATCTAAATACCTTATGCCAATTAAACATCAAGATAGCCACCCTGACCCAACCCACGCTACAGCATCAGAGAGCAAGCGAGCAGATCGTAGCTTCGATACTATTGCTGATCATTTTGAAAAAAAGGTCTATGGTGGGCTAAAAGGTGAAATTCGACTGGCGGTATTGCGCCGTGATATTTTTGAATATAGCTCGCAAGTGAGTGAGGCGCTTGGGCGACCTCTACGTATCTTAGATGTGGGTGCAGGGCTTGCACAGGTTGCGATAGAGCTCGCCACCCAAGGTCATAGCGTAGTTATCAATGACATATCATCGAATATGCTCGAAAAAGCAAAAGCAAGTGCAGGTCAGATTGAGCAAAAATTAGACATCACTTGGTATGTCTGTCCCTATCAAGCGCTTGCAGAAAAGCTGGCCCACATAGAAACAGAAAAGTTCGATTTGATCATGTGTCATGCGCTACTGGAGTGGCTCGCAGAGCCAGCAGCGGTCATGAAATTTTTTGATCAGTATTTGACCGATAATGGCGCGTTATCTTTGTGCTTTTATAACCCAGCCAGCTTTGATTATCGCAACCTGATTATGGGGAATTTTAATTTACTTGATAATAATGACTATAAGGCAGACAACAAGAAAAGCCTGACACCCAACCATCCGGTTGCCAAAGAAGAGGTTGAGCAGTGGTTAGAGGCGCATGAGTACAAAACCGTGCGCAGCAGTGGTCTGCGAGTATTTCATGATTATGCCCCGCTCAAACGCGGTGGGCATAACGACCCAGATGCAGTGATACGAATGGAGTTACGCTACTCACAACTAGAGCCGTACAAATGGCTTGGAAGATATTTGCATATTTTGGCTAAACGGTAAATTGAGACAACAATTCAAACATTATGAAAATGACTAAACCTCTTCATCGACTCTCGATGATCTATCGTACTCTGACCACGTGGTCGCGTTGATATCTTTTTCATCAAATACTACCACGTGCTCTAACAACGGCAAAATCCCAATGTGTGAGCCAATCGCGTGATTGTGGTGGCTGGCAACCAATGACAACACAGTCTGCCCATCATCTAGTTGCAATCGGTACAAATAATTAGCACCGCGAAAGACGCGTCCCACCACCAAGGCTGTCTGCGTACTGTCATCATCATGAATAATGTCATCAGGACGTACCAGCACTTTGATCGGCGTGCCGTTTGGATAGTCATACTCGCAGTACTGCGGCTGCCCCGAGTCATCATAGACTTCCATACGGCGATAAATATTGCCCAGTGCTGTTTTTACATGCCCTTCTTTGATGATACCGTCTATCATCGCACCTTCACCAACGAACTCCGCGACAAAAGGACTAACAGGCTCATGATACAACTCGCTTGGAGTCGCCCATTGTACCAGTCTACCCTTATCCATGACCCCGACTTTGTCTGCTAAGGCAAAGGCTTCGTTCTGATCATGAGTGACCAATATCGCTGTGGTATTGGTGCTTTTGAGAATATCGCGGACATTCATTGCCAGCGATTCACGTAATACCACATCTAGGTTAGAGAACGGCTCATCAAGTAGCAGTAATTTAGGTTTTGGTGCAAGCGCCCTTGCAAGAGCCACACGCTGCTGCTGCCCACCAGACAGCTCATTTGGACGTTTGTCCGCATGTTCAGTCAACTCAACTAAGCTCAGCATTTCTGCCACTCGAGCTTTTTTATCAGCAGCTGACCATTTATTGAGACCAAAGGCGATGTTTTTGGCCACGCTTAGATGACCGAAAAGCGCATAATCTTGAAACACCATCCCCATACCGCGTTTGGCTGGTGCCACGGCAAATGAGTGCCGAGTAGTTTTTTCAGTCAAGCGCTGGTTGTTTAAGTGAATGGTACCGCCGCGGCTTTGCTCTAGTCCTGCAATGGCTCGTAATGCTGTCGTCTTTCCGCAACCACTATAACCCAAAAAGCAGCCAATCTCTCCTTGCTCGAGCATCAACGACATACCATTGACGACGATAGTATCGTCATAGCCGACGATTAGGTTTTGCACACTAAAATAAGGGTTGCCAGCGAGAGACTGCTCAGTGCCTTGGCGTACGCTATTGGTTTTTTCTAAAGGCTCGTTGGACTGCCCCGGCAATGTCCGAGCTTGGGTGATTGGTGATTTTTTGGCAGGGATGATGTCTACCCCAGCCTTTACTGACTTAGGATCTGATGAGTCGTTGATTGAGTCAGTATACATAGACAATCCCAGTTCGCTATTGGTAAGTACAGTTTTAGGTAAACAGTAAAATAATAATATCAGTTACGCTAAGCGCTATCGAATATAGCAGGTTTTTAAGCAGCAGCAGTTGGCTTTGTTGCTATTAGCTTTGTTTGTCACTTTGACGCAATAGTATCCAGACAGGCAGTAAACCAACCAGCACAATCAATAGACTGGGTAGTGCTGCCCGTCCCCACATACCTTCGCTCGTCATCTCAAACACTCGCACTGCGAGCGTGTCCCAGCCCTGACGCCGTGTCATTAATGTAATTGGCATCTCTTTCATCACTTCCACAAACCCCATCAGTAGTGCCGTGAGTACGCCGGGGCTAAGCACAGGTAACATCACATGACGCCAGCGCTGATAAGCGCTATCGCTTAGTAGCTTTGCCGCTGCCTCTTGATTGACAGTTAGTCGTTGCAGCTGCCTATCTACCGGCTGAAAGCTCACCGTCATAAAACGTGTCGATAATGCCAGTAGCATCACGATGACACTACCAGACAACACTTGCTGCGAAGTAATACCAAAGGCAATCATTTGATTATCAAGCCACGCAATAGGAATAAATATACCTACTGCCAATACCGTACCAGGTACCACATAACCTAAATTGGCCAACGTGGTCATAAGCTTGGTCGACTTATCAGAATACTGCCGTTTGATCCACGCAATAATAACTGCCAAAAAGGCAATAAAAAGCGTGGTCATACTAGCAATCATGAGGCTATTGGTCACAAAATCAATATAGCGCGCATCAAAATCTTGGCGAAAGTTCAATGCTGTCCAATAAATCAGCTGTAAAACTGGCACCAAAAACGCCACTAAAAATACAACTGTGCATAGCAGCGTCATACCTATTTTGGCAGGCTTGCTAGCATCAAAGCGTTGATTACTGCCTTGCGTCAGTGAGCTACCACGCTTGGCTTGCCAATACTGCTCAAACAATACCACGATAAAGATCACACCGATGAGCAACGCGGCCAGCTGCGCCGCCGTCGTCAAACTAAAAAAGCCAAACCACGCCTTATAAATTGCTGTGGTAAAGGTATCGACATTGAATACTGACACCGCACCAAAATCTGCCAAGGTTTCCATACTTGCTAGTAACAGTCCACCAATGATCCACGGTAGTGCCTGCGGCAGTGCCAACCGAAAAAACACTCGGCTCCGGCTCAAGCCCAGCATCTGCCCTGCTTCAATCGCTCGTCTGCCTTGAGACAAAAACGCCTGACGGGCTAACAAATATACGTAAGGATAGAACGCCAGCGATAAAACTAAACCGGCACCCCATACATTACGTACTGACGGAATCGCGGTGCTGATACCAAAATCGCGTAACCCTGTCTGGAGCGGACCACTAAAATCAACAATACCGATAGTAACAAATGCCAATACGTAGGCAGGTATTGCTAGCGGCAACATCAATGCCCACGAAAAAAATCGCTGACCAGGGAAGCGGTACATACTGGTCACCCAAGCAAGAGCCGTACCAATAGTGCCCGAGATTACCGTCACCATAAGCAATAAAATTGCAGTGTTTTTGAGCACTTGTGGCAGTACATAGTCTGCCATATGCGCCCAAATATCTGCGACAGGCTGAGTCCACGATAACAGCACGATCAAAATTGGCACCAGCATAAACAACGAAATCAGCCCTAAGACTGATTTCGATATAATACGTTTACGAAGGGCGTGGTCTTGGCTGATAGCCTGCTCATCATCGGCACTGTCATGGACGGTGTCGTTCTGAGTAAGGGACGTATCTGGCGTTGTGATCATATTCTCATTACCATGTCGTACTCATCGAGACCTTATAAACTGATACCAAACTCAAAATTATCATTATTTTGATAACTTACTCTTCATGAGTTGTCTATAAAACTATCCGTCAAGACATATGTTTTTAAGCTTGGTATATCGATTATTGGCAGTCTCTTATTTATAGCCCGCTTTGTCCATCATTTGGATAGCTTGGGTTTGTAGCTCACCGAATTTCTGTACGTTGATATCGTCTTTCTTGAACTCACCCCACGATCTGAGCATCTCTGACTCATCAACCCCTTCTTTGACTGGGAATTCTTTGTCTGAGCTGGCGTACAGACCTTGTGCCTCATCAGATGACAACCACTCTATAAGCTTAAGCGTACCATCTGGATTGTCCGAGCCTGCAACCACACCTGCTCCTGAGATGTTGACGTGCGTGCCCGTGGTGTCTTGATTTGCCCAGAATATCTTAACAGGGAAGTTTGGTTGTTCGTCCAATAGGCGACCATAGTAGTAACTATTGGCAATACCGACTTCACACTGACCAGCAGCAATCGCTTCTAACATGCTGGTATCATCACTGAATACATCAGTCGCTAGATTATCGACCCAACCACGGATGACGGCTTCGGTCTTCTCTTCGCCCAAATGCTCCATCATACTAGCAACAAGCGATTGATTATAGACTTTTTTAGAGGTACGTAAGCATAATTTGCCTTTCCATTTAGGATCGGCCAAATCGGCATAAGTAGACAATTGGTCAGCGGTAACTTTGCTTGGATCATAAAAGATCGTACGCGCACGTAGCGACAAACCTGTCCACTGACCTTTTGGATCACGATACTTTGCAGGGACATTTGCTTCTAGCACAGACGACGCTACTGGTTGTAGCAACCCTTGCTCTGCCGCCTGCCATAGGTTACCCGCATCTACGGTCAATAGCATGTCAGCTGGGGTATTTTGACCTTCCGCTTTTAGACGCGCCATGAGTGGGCCTGTTTGGTCTGTGACCAATTCAACCTTCACCCCTGTCTGCTCGGTATAACGATCTAGTAGTGGTTTGATGAGCTGTTCGTTACGTGAAGAATAAATAGTAATCGTTTGGCCATCTGCGCTAGTAGCACCATCATCGTTAGCTACTTGTTGTTCAGTACCAGCTGCTGGCGCTTCTACTTCTGCGCTCTCTTCTGTAGTAGATGAATTGCTACAGCCTGCTAATCCCAACATCATGCCAAATACGGCCGCAGGTAGAACAAGCTTCGTAGACATAAGGTTAGCGCTGATGGTATTCAATGACATGGTTTTCCCCATAATAGTGCTATAAAAAAGGTACAACAAATGGTAAGAAAAAATGGCTATAAAACCCTTAAATATCAGGAATCACAAGACCATAATATGTGAGAACAACATACTAATGGAAATGATAGTAGTTATCAATACATTTATTGAACTCAGAAATACACCCATTATTTACCTTAAGTGCTATTTATAGATACCAATTACAGATACCAAGAATTTTCGTCGGAGACTCGTTTTCAGAAATTCTAGAGATGTGATATTAGATTAGAGCAACCACTGTCCTAAGATAGCATTGACTGCGGCCTCTGTACGCAATATGCGGGGTCCTATATGCACAGGTGTACAGCCCTGCGCTGTGAGTAACGCAATCTCATAGTCGATCCAGCCGCCCTCAGCACCGATAAATACTAAACTTGGTAGTCCTAGAGATGAGCTGCTCTGTAGCCATTCAGAAAAGGACTGCTCTCCGTAAGGGTGCGCAACGATAGCTTGATTCGTCATCAAACATGGCAAGGTATCTTCGACGAACGGCTTAAAGCGCTTTTGTAACATAATCCTAGGCGCAATCGTATCAACCCCTTGCTGTAGTCCTTCTAATACAAACTCATCGAGGCGCTCAAGCATCGGACTTTGCCAATAGCTTTTTTGTGTGCGGTAGCTATTAATCAGAACAATATTACGTACGCCAAGCGCCGTCATATCAATAATCAGACGCCGTAGCACTTTAGGACGTGGCAAGGCTAAAACAACCGTCACATCTGGTTTGGCAGGCGGTATAGCGTCGAGCTGAACATGGCACAGTTGAATACGGTCAGGTGCTATATTCTCAATGGTAGCTGTACCCAAATGACCACCGAGCTGTCCGATTTTGAGCGTGTCACCGACTTTTGCACCCAATACTTTATTGACATGATTGACTTGTGCCAGAGCATCAATTTTTGCTTTGTCTGTCGAGAAGTTCTTGGCAGGTAACAGTATACAGTTCATAGCATCTCTTGGTTTAGCTTCTTAATAACTGGTGCTCTAATGGCTAGTTCTTTGATCGTTAGTTTTATGAATAGCCAGCTCTTATACAGCCTGTTCTCGAATAGCGTATTGCTCGATGACATCTTCGATCATCGCAAATTGACGGAGCAATACTGCTTGCTGCTGCGCGGTTGTTTTCTCACCAACCTGCCCTACCGCTGCTGCTAACGACAAGTCGCTTAGCCAGCGCTCTAACTGTTGATAAATAAGTGCAGTGTCATCAGTACTGCCAGTATTACCAGTAGTGTGGTTGTGAGAGGGTTTGTTATTGCTATTTAATGTCTGTTGATTTGTAGTGCGTTGTGCCGTTTCGGATGACTCATTCATTACAACCGAATGATAACACTCGTTGTTTGGTTGATATAAAGCGCCTACCTCTGCCAGCTTATCGACCACACTTTGGCACGACTGGGTATAGCGCCCCATGATGACAGGCGTTGCCACGCTAGCCGGTTCAACTGGATTGTGACCGCCTATATCTACCAATGACCCTCCCACTAGTGCGACAGTTGCCAGCGTGTACCACGTCATCATCTCACCCATACTGTCTGCCAAATAAACTTGCGTGTCTGCACCAATCGGCTCATCGTTACTGCGACGAGCCATAGTGAGCCCAGTCTTTTGAATCAGCTCTGCGACCGCATCAAAGCGTTCAGGATGTCTAGGAACGATAATCAACAAGCTCTCAGCCAGTGCTGATTGTGACAATAGCTGTTGATGCAAGGATAGTGCCGCCGCCTCTTCGCCCTCATGCGTACTCGCTGCGACCCACACTGGTCGACCTACTGTGGCAAACTCTTTTGCCAGCTGATTTTTTTGATGTGCTATATGTGCATACACCTCTGCTGTATCGGCGTCCTGATCATCAATATTGATAGTATTACTATTAGCTTTGGGTGTATTGATTACCCACTTTAGTGACCCTGCCACGCGAATTTGGGCGCTATCAGCCCCCAATTGCCTGAAACGTTTCGCAGAATCGCTGTCTTGTGCAATGATGAGAGCAAGGTTTTTCATCATGCTGGTGCTGACCGCCGCAATTTTTTGATAGCTTTTAAAAGAAGAAGACGATAGACGACCATTGACTAAGACGCTAGATATCTGATGTTGAGCCAGCTTGGTCAAGATATTGGCCCACAGTTCGGTCTCTACAAATAGCGCAGCGATAGGCTGTACATGAGCCAAAAACGTCTCAATCACAGCGGGGCTATCGACGGGTACATAGCTGTGACTCATGCGACCTTGGGCAATCTCGTCTACAAAACGACTGGCACCGCGAGCAAACCCTGTCTGTGTGGTATTGGTCAGCCATATCTGATAACCATTCGCCATTAGCATATCTAACAAAGGCGCAACGGTATTGGTTTCTCCAAGCGAGACCGCATGGCACCAAATAACGCCTTTATGATCTTCATCCATAGCTATTGGGGGCGATGGGTATTGCTTACCAAAACGTTGAGCCACTTCTTGCTGGTAGTTGTCGCGTTTATGAGAGCGACGCCACACTTGCAAGCGGTACAGTGGCTTTAGCAAACTGATCAGAAATTGATAATAAAACGGCGTCTGGTACACCACCTTTTCAGTCAATGGCTGACTGTCTACTAGCATAGTGTCCGCCGGGTTCGAAGCGTTGTCAGATGAGGAATGTGATGATGGCATTGAGCAGCCTAAATTAGTAATGGATCAAACAATAGGAGGGTAAATGTGAAAACGCGCCAATTTTACCTGAAATCAGCGCGTAACAATAAGCTTTTAAACGGTTACTGAAAAACAGTTACTAAAAAAAGAGCACTAAAAACAGCTACTAGACAATAATCAAAATCAATAATGCGATTAGGATCACGGCGCCAAATAATAACTGATAACGTTTAGTACTGTGCTGCTCTTGTTTTTGGGTTGTGATCAATGCTTGCGCTTGCTCCCATTGGCGTACTAGATTGGCAGCTTCCATATGCCCGTTGTCTGCAGCTTGCTCCAACCAGTATTTACCATTAGTCATATCTTGAGGGACACCTACTCCTTGGTAATACAGTTTGCTGAGTAAGCGCTGTGCACGGCTATCGTTTTTGCTAGCGGCTTGCTTCACCCAATCCACAGCCGCTTTTTTATCGCTTTCATTATCTGTCGTCAGTCCTTCGCCCAACAACTGATACATTGCCAAACGCAACATAGCAGCCGTATTACTAGTCTCGGCCGCTACTTTCAGGGTTTGCAGCGCTTTATTCTTTGCTTCGATATGATCATCTGAAAAGACAATTTGGCTGCGAGGTTTGTCCTGCTTGGCAATATGCTGCTCAAACTGATCGAGCACTTTGCACGCTTTTTGGTATTCAGCCACACCTACTGTTTGTGGTACCTCAATCTCATCCAACTCTACGAGCAATTGTGTAAACATCTCTGGGGTTGGCGAAGTTTTTGCTGGTGCTATAGGTTTGGTGACTGGCGGTGTCACTTCAGTCACTTCAGTCACTTCACTCAGCTCAGGGCGCACATGGTTCTCTACTGGTAACGGTATGGCGCCCATCGATGTCTCAGAGGTCGTAGCGATAGCAGAAGCTGTCTCTGTGTCGGCTATTACTCTATCAGGTTGAGTCACCGGATAACTGACAGGTGCCTTTTTTAACTGCTCATGGAGATTGGCTGCTGCACTTGTTTCAGCATGTGCATTTGGCGTTATCGGTGATTGTACGCTTTGGGTCGCATCGGGCGTTGCTACTTCACTCGTATGATAGCTCAATGGATCAGAGAGGTCTGGCAGTCTTGTCTTAACTGCTTGGTACAACCCACTAGCAATCTGCCCACCTTGTACTGCATCAAACGGACGATCAATATGACCAAACAAACGCAGTCCTATCGGCTCCAATACAAAAAATAAAGGCCTAGCATCAGTAGCCACATTATTATCATTATAGCCAACCGCCATATGCTGATAAAAGTCATCAGTGATGAGTGGCAACTCAGAATAGTGCTTACGTAGCTCAAATTGACCATACCAATGGGGCCTGCTTTGCCACTGCTGCGCCAATACCCGCCCTGCATAAAATGCCAAAAACACCAAAAAATTACGGTAGTACTCATCGACTAATAACGTCGACTCATCCCATATGCCGCTCTTAACCATATCACGGCGTACCTGAGACAATAACGTATCGATACGTTGCAAACTCTCAAGTGACTCATCCAGCACACAAGCATGTAGCTCTGCCTCGTATGCGATACCACCTGCGACAGGGCGTCCAGCCAAAAAATCCTGCCAGTAGCCTGCTGCCATATAATCCAGCGGCGTTAAGGGCGATGCAGACGATACAGACATAGACAGGCGAGTCCTTTTAGTAGATTAACTGATCGTAGAGACGAGACAGCTAGCGTGATCACACGATTAAAAATCTGAATAGCTTACCTTAACCCAAAAACCAAAGCGCTACAATAACGGACTGAACAAGCGTACGACATTATCAAACAAGCGCTTTGAGCCGTGGCGCTTCTGCCACTCTTCACTATTCAAGATACGACAGTTTTGCAAGTAGACCTCTTGGCAGTCAGCCACTTGGGCCACCATCTCTGGTGTATAAATCGCCAGACTGACCTCCATATTCAAATAAAAGCTACGCATATCAATATTGACCGTGCCAAATAGACAATAATCGTCATCGATAACCACGGTCTTGGCATGTAATAAACCGCCTCTAAACAATGCAATGGTCACGCCAGCATCGAGTAGCTCTTGGTAATAGGCTTGTGACGCATGCTGTACCAGGAACGAATCAACCTTTTCAGGGACGATAAGCGTCACGTCTACCCCGCGTTTAGCTGCTATCGTTAAGGCACCTGATAGGGATTCATCAGGTACAAAATATGGCGTGGTGATGCGAATGCGTTTGTTTGCGCGATGGACGACTGTGACCAACGTGTTATATATCACGTGAGCCGTCAGCTGCGGGGCTGAAGGTATTAGCTGCGCCAATACTTTATCCACGACAGGCATCTTTGGTATCACAATAGCAGTAGCGCTAATCTCTGGTTGCTCATGCTCATCAATAGTATCGCCCAGTACCTTCACTCGACTATTCAAGTCATTGATGGTCGGGTCCATCACGTACAGCTTACGGGTATAGTTATTGACTCGCTGATGTAGCTGGGCAAGATTGTCGTTATTTTCGGCGCCGATATCTGTCACGATAACCTTGGCCATCGCTGTATTAATACTGATAGCCTGTTGACTGGTGGTTCGTATCGCCACATCAATCCACTGTCCAACGTTTTTATTTTGTTTAAAAAACCGTGGATCAACCAAATTAAAGCTGCCGATATAACCAATATGTTCATCAATGACGACCATTTTGCGATGATTACGCAAATCAGAGCGCTTAAACAACGTCTTAAACAATCCTACTGGCAATGACTGATGAACAAAAACACCCGCCTTTTCTAAGCGGCGATGCTCACTGCTGTTGATAAAGCTAAAACTACCCACACTATCGGCCAATATATGACATTCCACCCCACGCTGCGCCGCTACAGATAGCGCCTCTATTACCTCTAATACTTGTCCTTTTGGATATACAATATAAAACTCCATAAAGACAAGGCGCTTTGCTGCATGGATATCCTCTATCAAGCGCTGGAAAATCAAAGCAGGATCTGTCAATAACTGCATCTGATGATTAGGATATATTCCAAGCCCTGTCCAGCGTGTTCCAATTTGACTGACGCCGCGATATTTGATTGGCAATAGCTCCTGACCTTTATCGAACACCAAATGCGCGCGGCGTGCCATATCATTCATCACGATACTTGCTTGATCGACACGCTCACGATAGCGTCGTCCGATCATCGGCTCGCCCAATAATATGTACGCAATCAAACCGAATACGGGCACCGTATAAAGCACGGCAATCCAAGCAATGGATACCCCAATATTACGCTGTACTGACACCACGCGTAACGTCATGACGATCATAAGCACAATGTGCAATATCAGACCCAGACCTGCAAAGTCGCCCAACGACCAATTGGTGAAGGTCTGTCCAATAGTAAAAGTATTTATGCTGACCTCCATCAATGATGCCTAAAAACAAAGTAACCGTAGTATAGTAGCTTTTCATTATCAAACAACAGCTAACGATAATTAATGGGTTATGAAAAATGCCAATCAATATCGGCCTTATGCCATTGTTTTTAATAATATTAAAAAATTATTATGAATTATTTCATAAAATAGTCAAAATAACGTTTGACACCCATGTGTAAATCTATATAATACACACCCACAGCAGCAGAGCTTAGTGACAAACTTAGGGCTCAGTTGATGTTGAATAAATTGCATCGCAATTGTTCGAAGGGTGATTAGCTCAGTTGGTAGAGCGTCTGCCTTACACGCAGAATGTCGGCGGTTCGAATCCGTCATCACCCACCACTTCTTAGCAAGTGGGCTCCTTAAATAGGAGCAAAAAGCTAAAACGACCTAAGCAGCGGTAGTTCAGTTGGTTAGAATACCGGCCTGTCACGCCGGGGGTCGCGGGTTCGAGTCCCGTCCGCTGCGCCATATTTAAAACGAATTTAAACTCTCGAGTTTAAGCAAGTTTCGCCTCAAACATTAGATTGTTTGGGGTTTTTTTGTGTCTGTGTTTCTTGCTTTCCATATTTCCTCTAACATCTATACTTTTACTGATATAGGTATCTCTCAATAAGCCTCTATTTTGCATTAGTGATAGTTATAATCATTTAACGGGCATATATCTTTTTATGACTATGGACGCTGACTCATGCGGCTGACACTGGCAATCAACGCTACCATCACTACTCCCACAATAATCAAGATACCCGACATCATGTGCGCCGCCTCATAGTTGAGTGCTTCTACTTGTTCATATATCGCAATCGACACCACCTTAGTCTCACCAGAGATACTGCCCCCAATCATCAGTACGACACCAAATTCGCCAATGGTATGAGCGAAGCTCACTAAACTGCCCAAAATGATACCCACGCGCGCTTGCGGTAGGGAGATTTTGATAAATCGGCGCAGACGACTGGGCTCTAACAGATGCGCGACTTCCGTCACGCTTTGGGGAATACGCAAAAACTGTGCATATACTGGCTGTATATAAAAAGGCAATGAGTAAATAATCGAACCCACCACCAATCCTTCAAAAGTAAAAATCAATGGACTGATATTGTGCTCAATGAGCCACTTACCAATACCAGCATTGGGACTCAGGATGAGAAGTAAATAAAAACCAATGACGGTAGGTGGCAGCACTAGTGGCATAGCAATGATACCCATGAGGACTACTTTGAGACGTCCCATAGCTTGTCTACGGCTAGGTTTTGCCAGCCAATAAGCGATAGGCGTGGCAAATAGCAATAGACATAAGGTCGTAACAGTAGCGAGCTTGATACTCACCCAAAATGGACTGAGCATATCTGACATAAGAGACGGGTCGATCATATAATGTCACTGCTCGTTTTATAGGTAGAATGTCTAGTCTAACGAATTAATTGATAGACAGATAGCCTGCTTGTGAGAAGTGTTGTTGCCCCACCTCCGAGCGCAAGTAGCTTATAAACGCTGCGGCAGCAGTTGTATTATTGATGATAATGCCATCTTGTAGAATAGCTGGATAGGCTGCGGGTGGTAAAATGACAAACTGCTCAGGTTTGGCTTGTATTGCGACAAGCTGAGACTGCGCCACAAAACCATAGTCTACATTGCCTGTGTGCGCATATTGAAACGCTTGACCGATATTCTCTGCCTGTATCAAACGTTTTTGAGCACTTAATGTGTCATACATCTTCTGTGATTGTAGATAGGCTTTTGCCGCGGCGCCATAAGGGGCAAGATCAGGATTAGCAATGGCTATCTTGCCGTTACTGGTAAAGTTGGCACGGCTAAATACCTCACTAAGTGAGGTTGGCGTGATACTACTCAAAGGTTCTGTGACACTATAGAGTGCTAACTGCCCTCTGGTATAGGTAAACGGACGCACTGACTCACTGGCTTTATTTGCGATGCTTTCATCAGCAAGCTTTGCTGGAAACTCCTGATTTGCGGACAAAAATATATCATAAGGTGCCCCTGCCCTAATCTGAGCATACAGCTTGCCAGAGGAGGCATAAGTGACGTCAATATCTAAGGCGTCTTGTCCAGAGAGAGTGTTGTCTGCCTGATAACTATCAACGATGCTGGGTAGCACATCAGATAGATTGGCAGCTGCAGCGATACGCAGCGTTTTGTCTTGCTCAGTCGTATCAGTCGCAGACTTGGCCCCACTATCTTGTGTACAAGCGCTTAGTGCGAGCAGAAGACAGGTAAATGCTCCGGCAGCAGCTACTGACTTGACCACTTTAACCATTATTGCTTAACCATTTGGACGAGTCGTCTTCGTAATACTCTTGCTTCCAGACGGGAATATCTGCTTTGATGGTATCCAATATCCAGCGACACGCATCAAATGCAGGATAACGATGTGCCGACACCACCCCTACCCATACAGCCACATCACCAATCTCTAAGGCTCCGATACGGTGTATCGCTATGGCATGAGTAATCTCAAAGCGTTTTTTGGCCTCTTCTATAATGGCACGGCCTTGGTTAATGGCCAAATCTTCGTAACCATAATAGGTAAGACGATCTACGCTTGTAGCATTATTATGATTGCGCACCCGTCCTTCAAAGCAGACAAACGCACCGCAGCTGTCATTGTCTAGCGTACTTTTGAGCTTATCTTCATCAATAGCAATGTCTAGCAGTGCAAAGCCATCGCGCTCAGCGATAAGATAAGCTTCATCAGCGTTACGTTTAATAGTCATTGAATGATCATGGACGTTATCTGTCATATCTTGTCTCTTTTGTGCTAATAGTGGCGTTATCGACGCTCATAAATACAAACCTAACCACCAGCGACTGGAGTGATGAATACCACACTATCGCCATCGTTTATGCGATCTGTCCACTTAGCAAAGTAGTCGTTCACAGCGACGCGTAGGTCTGCCTGCGGACGGCTAAAGTGATACTTTTGATTGAGCTGTTCGTACAGTCCGGTCAATGAAGTATTCTGCTGCACTTTTACTGTCTCTTGCTGACGATTGGCTTCATCCGCCAAACTCGCAAAATAGATGACATTGATATCCATCGTCGATTCGATATCAGCTTTTGTATCGATAGCACTCATAACCCTCTCCTCTCTTTGCAAGCTTCCTTGCTTAATAGTCAATATCTCTCTGAACATAAGCTCATTTTTTTTGTATTAAGCATGACTATAGTCGGACTTACCGCCTGTCTTTTTGACTAGATGAATATCATCTATAACGATGTCATGCGATAGCGCTTTGGTCATATCATAAATGGTTAAACAGGCAACACTCACGGCGGTTAGCGCTTCCATCTCCACCCCTGTTTTGTGCGTGACTTTGACAGTAGCGCTTACCACAATACTGCTAAGTGCATCGTTGTACTCAAAGCTCAAGCCTATTTTATCTAGCGGTAGTGGATGACAAAGCGGTATCAGATCATGAGTACGTTTGGCCGCCATGATACCAGCGATATGTGCCGTTTGGGTGATGCTGCCTTTTTTGGTCATACCATCAGCCGCTTTAATCTGCGCATAAATCTCGCTAGGAAAACGAACCTGTCCAGTGGCATTGGCTTCTCGTGTTGTTGCCGTCTTACCACTGACATCAACCATAGTAATGTCGCCGTTACCATCTAAATGCGATAAAGCAGATTGCTGATTTTTTTGTGCACTGTTACTCATTGATATAGCCTTTTCTTAGTAATCTCTTTATTAGTATTTTTATTCTTTTGGTAGAGCGGCACATGCCTGCTTAAAATCTTTAGGCGTATTAAAGTTGGTTAAATGCTGCCATTCTACAATAAATGGCACAGCCTCCACCCTCGGCTGAATAAATGGCATCACTCGACGCTGACCACTATCAATATAGGCTTTTAGATCAGGCTCGATATCTAAACGGTATAAACCCAGTAGTGGATAAAGATGACTGTTATCTTCTAAACAAATGACCTGTTTATCGACAGCTTGTGTATTAATGGCATGGTGCACCGATTGCTGTAATGTCAACCATAGATCGATTGCAGGTATTAAGCTGTCACAGCTAATAACCAGCAACCATGATTCATTCTTATTTTTTGATTCATGTGAATTCTGCAATCTAAGCAGTGTTTGCAGTGCTGATTCAATAGCGACTAGAGCGCCGCCAGTGTTGATCGTATCGTCGCATTTACTGGCGTTACTATTAGAATTGTAGTCAGCGATACGCATAACGGGCGCGCTGCATTCACTCAAAATGACATCCGAATGAATATCGAAACCGCGTCCGTTATCTGCAATCAAAATAGGAACTTGTAGCTTACTTGCTTGACGGACATGGTAGTCCAATAACTGCTCACCTGATGGCAACGTGAGTGTCGCTTTAGGCGTGCCCATGCGTCTGGATGCCCCGCCTGCCAAGATAACGACCCCTGCCAAGCTGTCTGAATGCTTTGCGTGCTTCACGTCCATATGTACATCCATCATGCTATTACCATCAGTCTTGATTATGTATCGCTTAATACTCAATCATGGCTAGGATTTTGTGCCAAAAAATGTGGCACAAAATTACATGGGCGCGTACGGCTGTCAAACTGCTCTTTTAAGATATTTTCCCAACCAGTACGGCAGGCACCAGATGAGCCTGGCAGACAGAATATACCCGTACCATTGGCCATACCAGCTACTGCTCTTGACTGCACCGTAGACATCCCAATCTCATCTTTTGAAATCAGACGGAACATTTCACCAAAACCATCAATAGACTTGTCGAATAATACACTCACCGCCTCTGGCATACTGTCTCTAATAAAGAAGCCTGTGCCGCCAGTAGTGATGACCGCGTGCACGTCTGCACTAGCAATCCAACCACTGATGACTGCGCGAATCTGGTAAATATCGTCGGTGATTAATTGGCGATCTGCCAAATGATGCCCTGCTTCGGTCAAACTGTTTACCAAGTACTGACCTGACGTATCTTCTGCCAACGTACGGCTATCAGAAACGGTCAATACAGCAATATTGAGCGGTGTAAATTGTGCAGCAGGCTTACTCATAAACAATCCTTTATAGATGTCATTTTATAATTGTATTAAATATCAGTTGTATCAAAAAAGCGATGTTGAAAAACGATTGCGTTGGAAAACAATCTCTATCAGCGTCATGATTGCAGACTCAAAATATCTTAACCGCCGATTATCGATAGATTGTGCATGATGCCACTGTTAGAATCATGCAGATGATGATGCTCAGGTTTGATCGGCATAAAGCTATGTAAAGTGTTCACCAGTCCCTGGATATCGTCTTGCTGTAAGTATGGACGGATGTCGTAGTTGCCTTGATCAAACAGACATAAATGCACCTTACCTTGGCTGCTTACGCGCAAGCGGTTACAGGTATCACAGAAGTGTGCCGCATATGGGGCAATCATACCAATACGACCGACATACTCAGGGTGGCTGTACTCTACTGCTGGGCCATCGGCACTACCGCGCTCGTGCGGGTGCCAGCCATGCGCTAGCAAATAGTCCGTGATAATATCAGATTGAGCATGCTGCGCAAAAAACAAATCGCTATTGTCGCTGGTCTGCATGAATTCAATGAAACGGTACGTGACCTGTCTGTCTTTGACATAGTCGATCGCCGTAATTAAATTCTCAAAAGCAGTCTCCGCCATCAAAACGCTATTTATTTTGAGCTTGATATCGGTCGTTTCTAACAACGTATCCATGTCAGCCAATATCTGCGGCAAGGTATCGAAGCCCGTCATCTTGTGAAAAGTAGCGGCATCAAAGCTGTCCATACTGATATTGAGCTGGTCGAGTCCAGCAGCTTGCCAGCTGGCTAGGTGCTTACCTAATTTATAACCATTACTGGTCATTGCTACTGTTTCGATGCCATCCGTTTGCTTGATCGTTTCGATGATTTCGACAACATCACGACGAATAGAGGGCTCACCACCAGTGATTCTTACTTTCTTGGTACCTACTTGCGCAAAGCCGCGCACCAATGTCGCAATTTCAGAAATGCTCAGCTCATCGTCAGGACGCTTACCTTGGTAGCCATTAGGCAAACAATACTCACAGCGAAAATTACAAAAATCGGTGATCGATAGGCGCAGATAGGTCAGACGTCGCGAAAACCCATCGGTCAAAGGTTGATGAGCGTGTATTTGATCCGTCGGTGCTACTAGCGCTGACTTTGTATAGCTGTCTGCAAACGCCGGCGCTGACACAGGAGAGTATAGTTGCGGACTGTCTATTTGGATGTGGTCATCATTCATATTTCACTGCCATCAGTATTGCTTGTCATAAGCGTTACTTTATTATTCGTGTTTAGCATGCCATTACTATGTTGTTTTTTTCACTGTATTCAATCAGCTTATATAAAATTAGCAAACGCCAAGCTAGCGATGTAGCCAAGGAAATGGTTGTACAACAACGTCACTACCCGCTATCACGTTACTGCTGTCTTTGTCCAAAACAACGAAACAATTAGCACGGCTTAGCTGCTTAATCCTGTGCGATTGCTGATTAGAGAAGCATTCAACTTGATAGTTACCTCCATCATCTTCAGACAATATACCGCGCTGAAAGTCTTTACGACCAGGAGATTTTCTGATGTCATTGGTAAGCATCGCTTTGATGGTTAGCGGCATAGGCTGCTCTAATACAGTAGCACCCGACATCTGCCATAGTGCAGGTATGACGAACTGTAGCGTACCCACAACCGTAGAGAGTGGATTACCGGGTAGTCCAAAATACAATACAGGCTTATCAAGATTCTTGTTCAACTCACCAAATACAAAAGGCTTACCCGGCTTCATTGCCACTTTGTAATGGTTAATCTGCCCAAGTGTCTCGATCACCGTTGTCAAAAAGTCATAGTCACCAACTGAGACACCTGCTGTCGATATCAGCACATCACAGTGTTGCATGGCTTCATGGACAGCGGCTGTGGTCTTGTCTAGATTATCAGGAATGATGCCATAGTCACGAATAACAATTGGCAAATCCGACAATAGACTTTTGAGCGTTGGGGTATTTGAGTTGTATATTTGTGCTAGGCTTTGCAGCCCATCACCGATAGTGACTAGCTCATCGCCGGTTGCGAGCACACCGACGACGAGTGGTTGAAACACGCTAACTTGGCTGATGCCTAAATTGGCAAGCAAACTGATATCAGCAGAGTTGAGGCGCTTACCTATCTTTAAAACAGCTTCGCCAGACTCAATCTCTTCGCCCTGCGCGCGGATGTTATTGTTGATTTTAGTCGTTTGTGTGAGCGTGATGTTATAGGGCTGCGACTTATCGATGGTATCTCTGATATCAGCAAAGTTGGTATTCTCTTGCATGACAACCGTATTGCAGCTATCAGGTACAACTGCTCCCGTAAAAATACGGACACCCTGCCCTGCTGCTGTCACACCAGTATAAGCACTACCCGCCTGAGATTCACCAATGATTTCGATAGTATTACCGTCTGATAGATCGCTACCATTAGCAATGGCATAACCATCCATAGCAGAAAGATTCTGTCTGGGTACATCGAAAGGTGAGGTAATATCTTGCGCCAGTATATGATTGCGACTGTCCAATAAATCGCAAGTATTGATGGCTCTTTTTTGTAGCGGAAAATCCGTATTATTATAATCGTTGATACGCAGCTTTATTGCCGCTTGTAATTCTTCCATGGTAATCATAAAGGCACGCTCTTTTGATCGTTCTAATTATTTTTTATAAAATACATATACATACTATCAATAGCTGCAATTATTACTATCGATAGCTCTAACTAAAAGCAGTTATTAAAGATAAAGATGTTATTAAACATAAAGTTTTTAAAGATGCAGTATCTAGAGTCTATCACCCAAAGTATCAACTTTCTTGTATTAACCTTGTCCTGATAAGTTTTGAAAAAACGAGCATATGTCGTTAATTAGAGTACCCTCAACATTCAATACTCGTAACCACATCTATTGCAGTAATGAGGTATGGCAAGATCAAACATAGACTGGAGCAAAAAAAGCACCTTGGCAAGGTGCTTTTTGTAGAGCAAAGTAAAATGGGTGTTTGAGAGCTGATAGGTAACTATTAGAGAACCAATGGCTAGTCAACAGCAATCAAAGACAGTTAGCAAAAGCTGCTTTTATCCAGTGTATCAATACCGCCAGTGTCCCTCACCATCCAGCCAATGAAGATGCACTGTTTTGAGTGATAAATCCATCTGCGGTTCGCCCATTGTCTGCCTGCCAGCGTTGAAATGCCATACGCGTATTGGTACCCACGATGCCATCAGCGCCCTTGGTATCATAACCCATGCTGGTCAAACGACGTTGTAGATTCATGACTTGCGCGGTAGATAATGGACGTTCATAACGAGGCCATGATTTCTGCAATCCACTCTGTCCATCAATCGTTTTGCCCAGCAGACTCACCCCTAATGCATAGCTCGATGAGTTATTGTACACTCTAATCACATCAAAGTTGGGACTTAGGAGTAGCACTGGACCATCTTTACCAGCTGGCAACCACAGCTCCATCTCGGTATTGGCATCTAGGTACACATCAGCGATCGTATCCACACCCATTGCCGCCCATCTAGCTGCAGGTTGTTTGCTACCAGCGACCGAGTAGTCAAATGACGCTGGCACGGTTGCCTCATAAAAAGGCGCTAGACCACGAACCCAACCTGAGTTACTAAGATAGTTGGCTGTAGAGGCTAATGCATCGCCTGTTGCCCATGGGTTGCGGTGACCATTATTATCACCATCCACACCTTGTTTGAGCCACGTCTCAGGAATGAACTGCGTCTGTCCCATACCACCTGCCCAAGAGCCATCGAGCTGTGACCATGAGACATCACCGCGCTGTAGCAGCGTTGCTAGCGATAGCAGCTGGGCCTCCGCAAAGGCTTGACGACGACCATCATAGGCAAGACTGGCAAGCGAGCTTGGCAAATCACTGTTGCCAGTGACCGCGCCATATGATGACTCCATACCCCATATCGCTGCAATAATCTCGGCATCAACACCATACTGCGACTCTAGCTGCGACAAAAACGCACGCTGCTCTGCAAATTTACGCTTGCCGACGCTGACACGTCCACTTGATACCGCAGAGTCTACATACTCCCACGGCATTTTAGAAAACTCAGGCTGTCCTGAGTCTAGCGAGATGACTTGCTGATTCAGATACGCCGAATCCAACATCCGGCGAATAACCTGAGCATCATAGCCTGCTGATATCGCGCGCATAGAAAAGTCTGACTTCCAATCAGAAAAACTACTATAACTAGGCTTTGGGGCGGGCTGCGGCTTGACAACTGGTGCAGGTGTCGGCCTTACCTGAACAGTTTGAGTCTGAGTGATCTCAACACCGCCTTGACGGACAGGCTTTTTTTGCATTGCTTGTTGACTTGTACACCCGACCATTACTAATGCTGGCATCAGGGTGAGGTATTGTTTTTTTAATTTCATAAAAATCTCAAATATGAATAAATGAATGACTCAAAGTCGCCTAGCCATCAGCAACAATGCCTCAATGTTAATGTATTAATAATGATATCTTAGTACTAACGATCAAGTACCGTACGCGGATCTATCGGATTACCATTCAAACGAACTTGGAACTCTAAGCCGACTTGATTGGTTTGACCACTGCTGCCCATATTGGCAATGCGTTGACCACGCTGTACCGTATCCCCTTCTTTTACAAGCAATTGGCTATTATGCGCGTAGGCAGTGATATAGTCATCACTATGACGAATCATAATCAAATTGCCATATTCTGGTAGACCGTTACCTGAGTAAAGCACTGTTCCTGATTGGCTGGCAAGTACTGGATCACCAATGTTTCCAGCAAACCACATACCCATGTTGCCTGCCGCAGGATCAATGTTGCGAGTCACTGGATTACGAGTAGGATAGTCATAGCCAGAGGTCGAACTGGCAGTTGCTCCGTACGCTGGCGTTGGAGCCGTCGTCACAGGAGGCGTATAAGTAGGTTGTGGCTGTGCTGGTCTGCTGTAGCTATTATTGCTAGCCGTCGTTGCCGCACTGCCCTGCCATAGCTTGAGCCACTGCCCACTATAAATCGTATATTTACTATCTAGGTTATTCAGCGCCCCAATTTGACGATAGTTGAGACGATAGCGCGCCGCAATTTGGCTGACCGTATCGCCGCGCTGTACGCGATGGTAGTTAGGGACGCCTTGCGCGTTGGTTATGATCTTAGGGCCAGCTTGATTAGGTGATTGATAAGTCGGCTTAGTTGCACAGCCCACCACAGACAAGGTAGCAACTGCCATTGTGCCAATTAACGCCGCTTTGGCAAGGTGCGATCCGGTCGTAATTTTTTTCATACAAGGTTCCTGTTCTTTGTATTGCTGATCTATTGTTTTATCATCCAAAAGCTTTTGACATCACTAAAAGCTCTTTTGATATTTTGACTGCACACTACACTTAGCCATCCATCAAATGACTTATATCACTAACACAGTAGATGGTAAAGTAACCATGATGGCTATTTATATGGTTTGGATTACATCGTATCGAGCTTATGGCTTTATTGCCTAACTTATAGCTTTAGTGCCTAAACAGCGTCGAAAACTGAGCCAATGCCACCGTCGGCGTATGGTGCAGACGTACTGGCGATAAACTGACATACCCTGCCACTACAGCCTGATCATCTGTCATCACCGGCGTAGCGATATCTCCGCACTTGCCGTCACTTCCAAACCCGCCATCTTTGGGTCTTGATAACGGAGCGGCAGTATCTAGAGGCGATTCTTCCATACACTCGTCGTTTTTACGTTTTCGTAAAGACAGCCAGTATGCATCCCGGCCACGCGGATCAATCATATGACGTACAGGCTGAGCAATCTGTTTGTGTGCCAATGAAGTTATCTTTCGACCTCTAATGTCATCTGCGCTACCCACATCAGGGATATTAACGTTTAATACATGATAGGGCAAACTTTTGAGAGTATCTAAAATCGGTGTATCAGTAAGCAGTTTGACGATTTCATTGGCTGCTACCTTATAATCGTCTGCTGATTCTTGCCCGCCATTTTTTACGCCGCCACCTACCAAAGACGTCGCGATAGCAGGTATTCCAAAGAGCTGTGCTGTCAACGCCGCACCAAAGGTCCCAGAAAACATCACATCTTGACCTAAGTTTGCTCCTGAATTGATACCCGTAATGACGCAATCAAATTCCATATCACGGTGTAGCTCATGCAGTGCCAAGTGAATACAGTCAGCAGGGGTTCCGTTTACTGCTACAAACCCTGATGGTAATTGATGCGTATGTAATGGTTTTGAGACACTCAGTGCGCTAGCATAGCCACTTTGTTCGTCGTTTGGGGCAACCACTACGACCTCACCAATAGTCGATAGTGCTTGAAACAAAGCCAATAATCCTGGCGCATGCACCCCATCATCATTACTAATCAAAAATTTCATATCAGCTCGTTATGTTTGTATCAGACGTTCTATCTGCCCGTGGTTTTGTTACCGTACCATATCTTTATTGATGCAAAAATTGCAACTATAAATGAGATAAAATTTAACGCTTCCATCTTAAAAGCCTTGCCATATCATTATATGGTCAACCCTCTATAAAAGAGTGCTAGCGTTAACTGCACTTGAAGTATTCAATATATATCTATACTAGGCACCTGCACTTAGTTACCTTATACCTCTTCCACTTGTATCTCATCTAAATGACGTCAACCATCGTAAGATAGCTCACTTTAATTGCTCGAGTGACTATATCTTAATAATGTACTCTGAAATCCCCGGTTTTCACTAGAAAATGTATTGCGTTTTTTGTCGATAACTGTGCTATTGCTATCAAACCAAACTGAGAAAAAGTAGGAACAAACAGTGCGTTACAATACGCAACACCATACAACAATACAAACTGATGCATTTATACTGAGGTGACCTCGTTGGTATATGCTACTGATATGTTTCTATAAAGTGCCATCGGCTCACAAGATATCTACACATAAATCAATATTTTATGTGACTTTTGTTTTTTTACCCATTAACATATCACCATCAAATAAAGATAAGCGAGTGTAATACTGAATGAAGAATCAATCGATATTATCTATAGCTTCTGTGATAGCAAAGACTGCCTCAAAAATCGGGCTTGCAGGACTGATAACGTCTGTTGCCATGCTGTCTCAAGCGTCTAATGCTGCAAACAATCCTGCGACTACTATTCCGTTAGATCTGTCTGGCATTAATATCACTAAGCATGAAATCGCTGTGATGCAGGTACTATCAGAGATCTGTCCATCAATGCTGAACGGTAAGCAAAAACAACGTTTTTATAAGTCATACACTGTACAACTGCACGAATTAATGCCAACTCTAGAAGATCCAAAAGCAGCCATTCAATATCTGTCAACGCAGCAAGACTACCGTCAGATATTGCAAGGTATCCGCAGCTGGACAATGGGCTTCTCAAAGCAAGAAAACAAAGCTCTGTGCGAAGATTTGGCAGACGCTGAATATTAATAGAGTGTATTAGCAGATAAAAGAACACTGTTAACCATTAGCTATTAAAGTCGTTATAGAATATGATGATATAGACTATATCTTGTGGTTTATGTCATACAAAGCTTGCCGTAACGCCATTTATAAATCACAGATGGCACGGCAGGCTTTTTTGTGGTTATCACATTTATGACAAGCGCAAACCAGTTATACTTCAACAAAAGCAAGCACTTGATTAGTATTCATTTTTCTTTTTATTCTTGTCTTACTTTTTTGCATTTATCGATTCCCCATCGGTTGGCATTTTGCTAAGATAAGGCGTTAATTTTATGTCTATCGTGCCGTCGTCCCTATTTTTGTAGATACATGATTTTAGACATGATGTCTAAGGTATATTGCCTAAAATAATATATGAAAATTGGTACTGAGCATAAGCGGTAGATACATTTGGTTCCATGATGCGGTGTAACGATATATGACAGTAAAGCGTGTGAAAAATCAGCTGGTACAGTTGGTAGTGGGTGTAAGTATCTCAATGAGTACAGTGATGGCAAACGCAGCCATACAGCCACCTGAGATGGATAATACCGCCTATGTATTGATGGATTATAATACTGGTGAGATTTTGGCTCAAAAGAATGCTAATGAAGCGTTACCGCCAGCGTCTCTAACCAAGATGATGACCAGTTACATCATTGAGCAGCGCCTAGCATCGGGTGACCTCAAAGAAGACGACCAAGTGCTCATGAGTCCAAATGCATGGTGCCGTGGTAGTAGCAGCCAGTCTTGTATGTATGTTCCAGTTAATAAGACAGCCAGCGTTATCGACATGCTACGCGGTATCATTATCCAATCAGGTAATGATGCTTCAAAAGCAATGGCTGAGCATATTGCTGGTAGCGAAACATCTTTTGCTATTTTGATGAATGAGCAGGCGCAGAAGATTGGTATGGAAAATACCAACTTCGTCAATGCAACCGGTATGCCTGATGAGGGTCATTTAGCATCAGCCTTAGATTTGTCTAAACTTGCCCGCGCTATTATCAAAAATAGTGGCGATTACTATAGTATTTATGCCGAAAAAGAGTTTACCTACAATGGCATCACCCAAGGTAACCGTAACGCTCTACTCATCACTGACCCAACTGTTGATGGTCTAAAAACAGGTCATACGGATGCTGCAGGCTATTGCTTAGTGGCCTCTAGTAACCGCGACGGTATGCGTCTAATTTCTGTCATTATGGGCACTAAGAGCCAACAAGCGCGTGCGGATCAATCGCGTGAACTACTCAACTGGGGTTTTGGTCACTTCACCACAGTCACCAAAGCACCTGCTGGTCAGTTTGTCAGCAAAATCCCAGTATGGTTTGGGGAAGCGGATGAGATAGAGCTGGCTACTGGCGATAATTTACAGATCCTAACCAGCAAAACACAAAAGAATAAAATCACTACGGTAGTTGATATTCCTGAGAGTTTAGAAGCACCTATCAAGAAAGGTCAAGAAATCGGTAAGATGATGGCGGTTATTGATGGTAAAGCGGTGGCGTCCGTTCCTGTTATCGCGACCAGTGATATCGAACAGTCGGGATTCTTCAGCCGGACTTGGCAACATGTTGTACGCTGGGCAAAGAATCTTTTTTAAGCGTCACTCTGTCTTTATAGAGCGTAGTTTATCTTTATAGGACATACTTTATTCTTTTAGAAGTTGCTCTCTTTATAGATAACAACATAAATAATAACGCTAACAACGTATGAATCAGTAAAGACCCGTTAACAAAAAAGACGCCTCAAAATTGGGCGTCTTTTTTGTACTATAAAACGTTTGCTTAATCGCTAGCAAACATAGTAGCGGTAGGAAACTCTATACGAGACTATTGCTGGCTAATTATATCTAGCGTACTACCGAGCACACCATACGAATTTAACAGAGCTAATCACGTATTGAGCAGTCGCATTACGTCCATACCAACCAGCGCTTTAATAAATCGCTCAATGCCTTGTCTGTATAATTGGAACTGTGGCAGTAGTCAATGCCAGCTGCTTTTAGTCCGTATTCAAAACTGTCAACATAGCGCGCTCGGTGCGGTGGATACCAATATACCAATAGAGTGCGCTGCGTACCCTCTTCACTTTCGTACTGACGAATACTCTTGGCTAGCAGCTCAGCTTTCTCTACAAATACATCCTCAGCAAACATCACCATATCAACTTTTTGGGTTCTAACCTCATTTATCACCTGCTGTGGACATTGATGACAAATAATAGTAGCTCCTAGATACTCCAGCTCACTTAATAAAGCACCTGCCTCCTGATAATAGTAATAAACAATGGTCAGTCCAGATAAAAGGCGCTGCTGACGGGACTGCTGCTGGTTTGGCATTGCTACAGTAAGCGTAAACTCAGTGCCCAAGCCCAATGTACTATCAACTTCGATTGTAGCGCCCATAAGCTGCGCCATTTGCTTCACAACAGGCAAACCAATACCTGAGCCTTCATATTGACGTGTTTGTGATGAATCCACTTGAAAAAATGGATTGAAGATATCTTCAATATGATCGCTATCGATACCGATACCGGTATCTTTTACGCTGATTTTCCAGCGATTACTCTTATCAAAATGAGTCAATTGCGACGATATAATGACCTGTCCGGTAGGGGTAAACTTGATAGCGTTATTGAGCAGGATCGATAGTATCTGTTGAATTTTGGTCGAATCTCCATGCAAGCTATAGTCTATGTGATGGATATTGCTAATAAGCTCTAAGCCTTTTTGACTGGCAATAGGCTCAAATTTCACTAATAGATCAGAGATTAATTGTAGCGGATTAAATTCGTTGGTATGAATCCTTATTTGACCCTTTTGTATCTGATTGAGCTGAATAATATGGTCGAGCGATAAGACCAATTTATCACTACCATCACTGATAATTTCAACAGCATCTTTCTGCTCTCTGGTTAGACTCTCATAATCCAACAACTGCAGGCCACCCACAATCGCATTGAGCGATGTTTTTAGCTCATGGGTGATCATGCTCTGAAAATTATGCAGCTGTACATCAAGCGAGACATCCTTGTTATGTAGCTGCTGCTCAAAAGCCGCTAATGTCTCATACCCTATTTTGGCCTCTTGTAGTCGACCAAATAGTATGACTAATGCTTTTTTTATTTGCGTAAGCTCTTGGAAATTGAAGCGCTGCGGGATGATCGGTAGCTGCTCTAACTCCGAGTTTTTTGTGATGGTTTGGCAGATATCTGTCAATGCTTCGATATCTTTGACAGGCCAGTTAAGCTTTCTAAAGATATATAAAGCAAATATAACAATCAGTACGACGGTTGTGAGCCATAACCATAAGACACTTTGGAACCAGTGCAGCCGTAGCAACTTTACGTCCATTGTAATGTTGATATAGCCAATCAGCGCACTGTTTTTGGTAGAGTCATCAGTCAACTGATTGGTACTTGGCGCGTTCGCCATACTTTCTGACAAAGTGCTGGCTATTTGTCGGTCATATGCTGCATTATCAGCACCTGCCTCATTGTCATCTTCATACTTACTCACGACTGGATAATTAAAGCTGACAGTATCGGCAAATAAAGCATTTCGCCAGTCATCAAGGGACTGGTTCACATCGCTGATCGGTTTAGAGGTTGAATAGAAGACAATACTTTGAATCGTAGGTTCGTTTTCTAGCAAAACATTGACTTGATCAGCCACAATATCTGCACCATCTGCTGTCGATGCACTGGTCGTCAATAGCGAAGCCAACTGCTGGATATGCTGCTGCTTTTCTTGGTAATGATGCACCAACCCATAACTAAAAGGCAGCACAAATCCTGCTAGCACGGCCAAAGTTACGGCCTGCCCAACAGAGCGCCAGATAAGCATAGAAATGGTTTGAGACGAACGGTTGTTCATATCACTCTACTGAGTAAAGAAAACTTTTACTTATAGTACAGGTATTTGGGAGATGTTATAAGCGAAAGATTGAGGTAATTTATGACTGCGTTGACCGGACGGATGCAGCACCATTGCTAAATAATGCTTGATACTCATTTTACCGTGTATAGTGACACGGTAAAATGAGTAACTGTTAGACAACGCAATGAATCAAACAGAAGGGTTAGATAAAAATTTACTAACGAGACTTTTTGTCTTTTGTGGTGAATTTCTTTGCACGATTACGCTCACGTTGGCGCAACTGCTGTGTTTTTGCCTTGGTTGGCGTATCGCTTTTATTAGCATATGGGTTGTCATTTTGCTTGAAAATAACATTGAGCGGTGTGCCTTCAAGTTTGAACACCTGACGGAACTGGTTCTCTAAATAACGCTGATAGCTCTTAGGAAGCGCACTTGTCTGGTTACCATGGATCACGATAACTGGTGGATTGTGACCACCAATGTGTGCATAGCGCAACTTGATACGACGACCAGCAACAGTTGGTGGCGGATTGGCCGTAACCGCATCTTGTAAGATTTGCGTCAAGCGATTGGTTGACACTTCAAACATTGAAGACTTATACGCACGCAAAATAGAGGGGTATAGATTGCCAACGCCAGTACCATGAAGCGCTGATATTAAATGCACTTTTACGTAGGGAATAAAGTTAAAACGACGATCCATCTCAAGCTTGATATAATCTCTTTGATCTGGCGTCAGGCCGTCCCATTTATTGATCGCTACTACCAAAGCGCGACCGGCATCCAAGGCATAACCAATCATGTGTAAGTCTTGGTCAACGATACCTTCGTGCGCATCAATCACAATCACAGTCACGTTAGAGTCTTCGATTGCTTGCAACGTCTTGATGACGGAGAACTTCTCTACTTTTTCATCAATTTTACCGCGGCGACGCACACCAGCAGTATCAATCAATACGTAGTCTCTGCCTTCGCGCTGATAAGGGATGTAAATACTGTCACGTGTGGTGCCTGGCATATCGTACACCACTACTCGGTCTTCACCCAGCAAACGGTTCACTAGGGTTGATTTACCGACGTTTGGACGACCGATAATCGCAAGCTTTAAGCCTCTTGGCTCTACGATGTTCTCTTGCTCAGGCATATCAGCCGTTAAGATTTCGAGTAAGTTACCCACACCGCGACCATGACTGGCGGCCATCGGGTAAGGCTCACCCAACCCTAATGCATAGAATTCGGCAGGCGCGGCGTCATGAACACCATCAACTTTGTTGGCAACGACATAAACAGGCTTGCCTAACGTGTGCAAAAACTTGCCAATTTCGGCATCAGCGCCAATCATACCAGCACGGGCATCAACAACGAATACAATAATATCTGCTTCATGAATCGCAGTATGCGACTGCTCAGACATATAGTCGTCAATATTACCGCTACCATCGTCCGCTTCACCAATACCACCAGTATCCACAACGATGAAAGATTTGTCTTCATAGGTCGCGTCACCGTATTGACGGTCACGAGTCAATCCTGACAAATCAGCGACCAATGCCTGCCGACTCTTTGTGAACTGATTAAATAAGGTGGATTTACCGACGTTTGGACGACCAATTAAGGCGACCACAGGCTTGATACTCATGGATTACTCTCAGTGAAAGGCACAATGACGGACAGTACAGCTGTTCTTATAACCAGCAACATAACGGTAGCAGCGAATAGGCTGTACTTAACCGCAAATTAAAATGAATAATAAAACAATAGCAAAAATAGTAGATAGCTATCTTACAATCAAAAATAATCGTAGTTTTAAAAAATATCTGGAATGGCTAAACGATATACAGTATACATGGCTAGCGCATCGGTCGCATAGAGTACGCGAAAGCCTGTCTATAAACAAGCGATTTACACAAAGCACTAAACGCTGACCAAGCAGCGTTTGTGTTCTAAAACAATAAGCACTTAGTTAGCTGACTAACGCACCAGCTGCCAAATAGCCACTTGTCCTGATGTACTTTGGGTCATAAGGCGGCTGCCCTGTACTTGCAGGTTGGTCAGTGCGCCTTTTGTCTCCACGCGACTAACGATATCGCCAGTCGCAGGATCAAATAAATGCACCACACCATCGAAATCACCAACTGCAATATAATTACCAATCATGACAGGGTTGGTGAGATCACGATACGCTAGCGCTTTACTTTCCCATAACGTCTCGCCACTATTGCGATCGTAAGCGACCACATTGCCATCCAAACCAGTCGCAATAACTTGCTGAGCATTTACGGCAAGCGACTTGAGGCTTGCAAGCTCGTTGACGAACATTACTTGACGTGAAGCCAAATCAATACCTAGTAGCTGTCCGCTATAACTGATGGCAAACATCTGCTGCTTATCTACAATTGGCGTGCCATCGACATCGCTCATGCGCTCAACTTCACTACTACCAGAACCGATACCGACACGTCTTGACCACTGCGGTAAGCCATTATCAACGGTAATCGCATGCAGACGACCATCAGCAGTAGACAACAATGCTGTTTCATTATCTAATAATGTCGGTGCTGCACTACCGCGAACGCTAATGGCTGGTACTTGGGTCGCAAACTGCCATACTGATTGACCCGTCTGTAGTGATAAGCCATGCAAGAAACCATCATTTGCTGATAGCACCACGCGATTATTACTGATCAATGCAGGAGACAAGACCGACCCTGATAACTGTTGCTGCCAGCGTTTGGCGCCCGTAGCACTATCAAATGCCATAATTTGACCACTGCGAGTACTGATAACAGCAGTTTGACTGAGCGCGTCTAAAGCAACGCCGCCTGTGATTTGATCACCAACGTTTATTGACCACAAGCGCTCACCTGCTTGATTAAAGCCTATTAAGTCGCCACCGCGTGAGGCAGTAACGACTTGCCCATTGGCATAACCAACCTGCAAATCTAATGGGTCTTTTTTGCTGGCTTTTTTATTGCCCACATCGGTGCTAAATACTGGCTGTAGCACGCTGATTGGCTGCGCAATTTGTACTAACTTTACTGGGTCATTGACCACGGGCTTGATACCGCGAGTACACCCTATCACTGCAGTGCTCATCACAGCAAGTACTGCTACATGCATGACTGTCTTTTTGACAGTCTTAGTACTGAACCTGGTACTTAACATTTTGCTTGCGCGAATAGATTGGGTCATTATACGTTCTCACTACAGATGAATTATTATTAATTAGTACATTGGCTAACCGCACATTAGTAATCTTATTTACAAGTTTTTGATCGACTACTAACTATTATTTAAGCGACTACTATTAGTGTTATCGTTCAATACAATCCTATTTACTGTACCGTCTCAACGGCCATACTTTCTGAGCTATCAACCACTAATGGCTGTTCAGGAGTCGCTGACTCTTGAACAAGACTCGCTTGCTCTGCGATAGGCTCAGGCGTGATACCTAGACTTTCCATTTTTAATGCCAATACTGCACGCGTTTCTTGACGGCTACGTAACAGCTCCCAAGCATTATTGTAAGACTTAATCGCTGAGTCTTTGTTGTCTTGAACCAAATAAATATCACCTAGTAATTCTTGCTGACTGGCTTCAAACGAGCTTGGCATATCGTTATTGGCTTCTGATAAAGCTGCATCTGCGTCCCCAGTAGCCAGTAATGTCTTGGCATAACGCAGACGAGTAATCGCCTCTAACCCCGCATCCCCCAAGTCAATTGCGAGTGCTTGCTTGAGCGTCTCAGCTGCTGCAGTGAAGTCATCGCTGTCTACTTGCTGGCGAGCCTTAATCATTAGTGCTTGCCACGCATAAACTGAGTCGCCATGGGTGCTTACTAATGCATCAATATTCTCGTCTAATTGTGTACGGCTCTGTGCCAGAGCTTCTTGCGCTTGTGCTTCTAGATCTGGGTTCTGCGATGCGATGCTGACCTCTTCATTCAATCGCTGGATATCTGCGTATTGATCGGCGGCGACCGTATCTACGCGCGCATGGTTATTCTGCCAGTATGTCCAGCCAAAATAAGCGGCCAGCGCCAACAAAATCGCAGTGACGATATAACTGCCATACTGCTTTAGTGCTTGCATGGAGTTGTCTGCATTCGGCGAGTTGGGGGTCAGAGCCATATATATTTACCTGATAAAATGTACATTAATTTACTGATACCAAAATCAAAACCACGGTATGACAAGATGATTAGCCACGAGAAAAGTTGTCTTCGCTCGATAACCAGTCTTGTACGACCGTTTGCTGCTCACCTGTCTGCATGTCTTTAACACTGATTGTATTATCATCTAGCTCTTGCTGCGCAATAATGACCGTCAATGCAGCACCTGACTTATCTGCTTTTTTCATTTGGGCTTTTAAGCTAGTGGCACTTGCCATTTTTACACGTACATCTGGGCGACTGTAGCGTAAACGTTGTGCATAATCAACACCAGCACCATAAACCTCTGGGTGAGCGACAACGAACACATCACAAGCAGGTACATCAGCAATTGGTGCAACCGCTTCCATAAGTAATAACAAGCGCTCAAGCCCCATCGCAAAACCAACGCCTGGTTCAGATTTTGCAGGCTTACTACCATCAGTGCCTGTAGACTTTAACTGTCCGATCAGACCGTCATAACGACCACCAGCACAAACTGTCGCTTGGCTACCTAACTTATCCGTTACCCACTCAAAGACCGTTTTATTATAGTAATCAAGCCCGCGTACCAGATGCGGGTTAATTTCAAAACTAATGCCAAGTGTTGTTAAGTATGATTGAACTTGCTCAAAGTGCGCTTTACTCTCTGTACCCAAGAATTCTGCCAGCTTTGGCGCGTCTGCCAACAGTGCTTGTGTACTCGCCTCTTTACTATCTAGGATACGTAGCGGATTGGTCGTCAAACGGCGCTGACTGTCTTCATCCAACTGATCTTTTTTGTCAGTTAAATAAGCGACCAATGCTTCGCGATAAGCATAACGCTCATCACTCTCACCTAAGCTATTAAGCTGCAAATGCATCTCATCTTTTAGACCCAACTCTTGCCACATTAGATGGGTCATCGCAATCAGTTCAGCGTCAGCGTCTGGTAACGCACTACCAAAGCTTTCGACACCCAACTGATGAAACTGACGATAGCGGCCTTTTTGCGGACGCTCATAGCGAAACATTGGACCGATGTACCAAAGCTTAGGAGTGTCACCGCGCAGTAGGTTATGCTCAATGACAGCGCGTACTGCGCCTGCCGTACCTTCAGGACGTAGCGTCAAAGGCGTGGGCGGCTCAGACTTATCCGTAAAGCTATACATCTCTTTTTCGACGATATCAGTAGCACCGCCAATGGCACGTGCAAACAGATCAGTCTGCTCAACGATAGGCAGGCGGATATGCTCGTAACCATATCTACCAAGTACATCAGCCAATATTGCTTCTAGATGTAGCCATTTTGCTGATTGATCAGGCAAAATATCATTGAACCCTTTAATAGCTTTGATCATGGTACGGTCGTATCCTTAAAAATTTAACAGGTATGCCTATTGTTGTTATCTATCTAAATGTTCATTGTGTTTTAACTTAACTGCTTGACGTTGTGTATCAGTGTGACACATGTATCAACACACTGGCCTATCTTACGCGAATGATTTCGTTTTCGCGCTTTTTTGCCAAATCTTCTGCGTGAGCACGAACCATGCTTTCTATTTCATCGACCAAATTGTCGGTATCAATAAGATGGCTTTTTTCGCCCATACGATATACTAGCGATCTTGGTGCGGCGCCAACGATACCGATATCTGCCTCTTTGGCTTCTCCTGGACCGTTTACCTTGCAACCAATGACGGATAAATCCATCGGTTCACGGATATCTTCTAAACGCGACTCTAACGCTGTCATCACTCTGATCACATCAAACTCTTGACGCGAGCAACTTGGGCAAGCAATAAAGTTGACGCCATTTGAGCGGATATTCAGCGATTTTAAGATATCAAAACCAATCTTAATCTCTTCTTCAGGCTCGGCAGCTAAAGAGATGCGAATTGTATCACCAATACCGTCTAACAAGAGACCACCAAGGGCAATTGCAGACTTCACCGCACCAGTACGATATACCCCAGCTTCGGTTACCCCAAGATGAAGTGGATTATCAATTTGTGCTGATATTAGACGATAAGCATCTAGTGTCAAAAACACATTACTGGCTTTGACAGATACTTTGTACTGATCAAAGTTAAGGCGCTCTAAAATATCGATATGGCGCATCGCTGACTCAAGCATCGCCTCCCCAGTTGGCTCAGTATATTTACGCTGAATGTCTTTTTCTAGAGAGCCTGCATTGACGCCAATACGGATAGGAATATTATGATGTTTAGCACAAGCAACCACTTCACGCACCTTGGCATCGCTACCGATGTTACCAGGGTTGATACGTAAGCAATCAGCGCCTGCTTCAGCAACTGCTAGGGCGATTTTATGATCGAAATGTACGTCTGCAATGAGAGGCACACTCACAAGTTTTCGAATCTCGCCAAAGGCTTTTACCGTGTCCATCGTTGGCGTTGACACTCGCATTAGGTCAGCGCCAGCTTCAACACAGCGCTCAATTTGGGCAACCGTTGCGGCCACATCACAGGTGTCAGTATTGGTCATGCTCTGCACACTGATTGGCGCATCACCACCAATTGCAACATCACCCACATAGATTTTTTTGGTCAAACGACGGTTGATAGGTGATGGCATTGACATACATAAATCCTTGAATCAAAAATAAAAAAGCCACTGGCTTGTATATATAAACGAGCTTGCACATGTGACCACTTTAGCGAAAACAGGCAATCAAACCTTTCATCAATAATTAAGGCGTTAACTCAAAAGCCGCTTGCTTATCAGTTGCATAAGTCTCTAAAGCGACCGTTTCTTGATTGAGCATCAAGCTGACATTATCGATATTATCGATTTGCACATCGAATGGTGGCATACCTGATAGATCATAGTCGCCAGCTGTCTGGGCGCCGCTAATCAGATTATTGCCAGAGGCATCAGTGATACTAACTACGGCATCATCGCTCAACTTAACATTCAGAAAAGCCGTACTAGCATTGGCATCACCCAGATTCAGCGCAGAGCCAGAAGCGCCAACGCTACTGGCATCATTATCAATGTTAATCGCGGCCCCCTGCGCTTGCTCTATGGCTGATACATCTTCCACAGCAGCGACAGGCTCTTGGTTATTTTCTTTACTCGCATTACTCACCATACGGAATAAAAATATCGCCAAAATAATGAGTCCAATCACGCCGATGATCAATAGTGGATTGAAACGGATACGACTATGCGTATCACGCTGTAATGTACCCATTGGTCGCAGTGGCGTATCCGTGTTATTTACTGACTTGGCTTTAAGCTCATTAGGATAGGCGGCATCGAAGCTACTTGCGATTTTGGCTGAATCCAGACCTAAGTATTTGGCATAGTTGATGGCGAAGCCACGAGCAAATGCGGCTTGTGGTAGTTCAGAGAAGTTCTCGCTCTCTAATGCCTCTAGATGGCGTTTTAAAATAAATAACTCGGCGGCCGCCTCATCTAAACTGACTTGCTTAGTTTTTCGGGCTTGCTGCAACATGGCACCAAATGATCCCTGAGCGTTAGATTGAGTGTTCGATGATGGGGTGGTCATTTCCATGGTGCCTCTGGATTGTTAAGCCAAGTCTTAAGTTGTTTCGCTTCATCGCTCAGTGGATAAGCAGATAAAAGCTGCTGGGCCAATTGCTGGCGCGTTGTCGTGTTTTTTTGTGCTGCCGCAAGTTTGATACCTTGTAGGAGCAAGCGGGGGCTGATGCCCTGCCCTTGAACCAATATCAATGTCTCATCATATAACCTTTGAGCCTGAGGTACGCGCTGTTGTTCAAGCAACAAATCAACCAATTCGATATGGGCGATGATGCTATTGCGGTTACCATCAAGCGCTCGCAAGAACGCTTTAGCAGCAGCGCTGTTATCACCCAGCTGAAGGTATGTGCGCCCTAGATTTTCTAATGCACCGATACGGCCTTCATAGCCTAATGATGCGCCTGCAATCTCGAACTGCTCTGCCGCCTCGCGATAGCGCTTCGCCTGTGACAAGTAAACACCATAATTATTGTGTGCTTGCACAAAATCTTTGTCTAGCGCGATTGCTTTTTTGAAGTACTGATCGGCTTTTGCAAGATTGATGCGGCTGCCTTCTTGTTGCAACAAAACGCCCATCATATCATAGGCTGGCGCGTAACGGCTATCGGCAGCAAAGGCTTTTTCGAGCTGACGCTGCGCCGCATCCAGCTCATTCTTGCGGATATATTGCGCCGCCAGTGAGGTGCGCACACGTGCAGCTTCTTGTTGGTCTGAGTCGCGATCACCGCTTGCGCCCGTAGAGGTTTGATAGACTGTACCACCTGTCAGATCATTACTTGGCGTGCTCTGACAACCACTTAATAATGATCCTGCGAGCACAGCCACAAACAACATTTGTTTCGGTACATTCTTCGATACATTGACATGAGTCGTCATCGCACCTATCTGCTTATAACGTTTAAAAAATGGTTTGTTAGGTTCAAACTGACAAGAATTTTTAGAAGTCATCATAGCCGCCATCATAAAACTGTGGTTCAATGCATTTGATCATCGAGGCATCAGTTTAATAGATTTAACCCCTATAAGTACAATTTAGTTGTTGTTAATTGCTGTGTTCTTCATTCTCGAGCGTTATTGATACATTTTTGTTACCATTGCGACAGACAAATGACAGCTAAGCGCTTACGTTTGGCACTTCTATGACTTGTATCAACCGTTTTCACGATCTTTGATACTTTGCTGCCATGCAGCCGAACGTCTGGTACGATCAGCCACTTGTCCAACCAACTGACCACAAGCTGCATCGATGTCATCACCACGTGTCTGGCGAATAGTACAGACAAATCCAGCTTCGCTAAGTATATTACTAAATGTATGGATACGGTTGTTGCTCGACTTATCGTACGGCGCGTGTGGGAACGGATTGAACGGAATAAGATTGATCTTACTTGGTAGACCGTCCAATAGTGCGACCAACTGGTGAGCATGCTCATTGCTATCATTGACCCCATCAAGCATCACATACTCAATAGTGACGTGCTTTTTGTGACGCGGGTTCACATCATAGACGTAGTTTTTTGCAGCGGCAATCAGCTCATCTAGTGGGTATTTTTTATTGATTGGTACCAGCTCATTACGTAGCTCATCGTTTGGCGCGTGCAATGAGATCGCCAATGCCACATCAATATCTTGAGCAAGTTGATACATTTTGGGGACGACACCTGACGTTGATAATGTCACACGGCGCTTCGATAATCCGTAAGCATGATCGCTAAGCATCAACTCCATTGAACCAACCACTGGTTTATAGTTTAATAACGGCTCACCCATACCCATCATGACGACATTGGTGACGTTATTTTCCCATAGGCTATGATCGACGTTTTCTAGGCTTTCGTTTTCGTCAGTCATATATGAGGCATTGGCAACCCATAGCTGTCCAATGATCTCAGCGGCACTCAAGTCACGCTCAAACCCCTGCTTCCCTGTACTACAAAAACTACAATCAAGCGCGCAGCCAACTTGTGAAGACACACACAATGTTTTGCGGCCATTTAGTTTGCTGTCATCTGCTGGAATCAATACAGTCTCAACCAATGAGCCGCCCGTCACTTCAAACACCCATTTACGTGTACCATCATCGCTGTATTGACGATGAATAACCTTTGGCGGTACCACACAAGCATTAAGTGACAACTTATCACGCAATGATTTACTCAAATTGGTCATTTGCTCGAAGTCGGTAACCCCATGCTGATAGATCCATTTAACAACCTGAGTAGCGCGAAATGGTTTTTCGCCAATACTTTTGAAGTAATCAGCCAGCTGTGCTTGGGTCATACCCAGTAGATTGGTTTTGGCATGGGCCTCGTCTACTAATTTGATGCTATCAGTAAGCTTGGCAGGTATGTGCTGGGTTGGTGCTTGAACAGTTGACATAATAGGTAACCTTTTTGCATCAGTCTAATAAGCGATGCAATTATTGATATGAGCGTTGCCGTACACACGTATGGCTTGAATGCATGAGCAATCCGTTATGAGCGTCGTTTTTATTAAGTCACTAAAGCGACTTACAATATCAAATTATATTGACTAAAAACATGCTGATAAAGGATTGATAACGCTGATTAAAACTAATAATGAGGGGCTCTTCAGATAATTTCAATCTAGATTGCTCTATTATAATCTAAGTTGCCCATCAGCAAATAGCTAAAACGGCCTATACCCATAAGATATAAGCCGTCTTGCCAAACCAATTATTAACAATCACTATGCTAGTGAGTAGCTGACATTAATAACTGCTGCTATTAACGCGTACGTGCACAAACTTCGTCATCGCTGAAGAAGTAGCTGATTTCACGTGCTGCTGATTCAGCTGAGTCTGAACCATGTACTGCGTTTTCATCGATACTGCTAGCGAAGTCAGCACGGATAGTGCCTTCAGCCGCTTCTTTTGGGTTAGTAGCGCCCATGATTTCACGGTGCTGAGCGATAGCATTTTCGCCTTCTAGTACTGATACCAATACTGGACCTGACATCATAAATGACTTTAGGTCATTATAAAATGGACGCTCAGCATGCTCAGCGTAAAAACCACCTGCTTTTTCGTCATCAAGTTGTAGCATTTTAGCGGCAACGATTTTTAGACCCGCTTGTTCGAAACGGCTGTAGATAGCGCCGATGTGGTTGCCAGCAACTGCGTCAGGTTTGATGATAGATAAAGTACGTTCGTTAGCCATGAAAGCTCCTAATAAATGATAAATTCGATAAAAATGAAAGGGTTAATACTTTGTTTTATCTTTAGCCGCCATATTGGCCTCAGCTGACTTGACTAACTCATGGTCAGTCAAATCTAATACCTGAGTGCCAACATAGGATTGCTGCCTATTATAATGATTAAGGCTATAAATGATAGGGTTAATTTATGACCACACCTTGCAAAAAAGTAAAAATCCCAATGCTCAGCACTGGGATTTTTATTAATACTAGAAATGGCTCACTAAGATGTATAGTGAAAATTAAGCATCATATGGGTCACGTAATACAATCGTCTCTTCGCGATCAGGACCAGTTGAGATGATATCAACTGGGCAACCAATCAACGCTTCGATACGTTTGATGTATTTTTTAGCGTTCTCTGGTAGGTCGTCATAGTTAGTAACACCAACAGTAGATTCGCTCCAGCCTTGCATAGTCTCGTACTTAGGCGTTACTGACTCGTAGAATTCAGCATCATGCGCGCCTGCACACTCAGTTTCAGGTAGGTTGTAACCCACACCAATGAGCAACTCTTCAAGACCATCTAGTACGTCAAGCTTGGTCAGGCAGATACCTGACATAGAGTTAAGTACTACGGCACGGCGTAGTGCTTCAGCATCGAACCAACCACAGCGACGGGCACGACCAGTGGTCGCACCAAATTCGTGACCAACTTTGGCAAGATGAGCACCAACATCATCGAACAATTCAGTTGGGAACGGGCCGCTACCAACACGCGTGGTATAAGCTTTAGTAATACCAAGTACATAATCTAAGTATAATGGACCGATACCAGTACCAGTAGATACGCCGCCTGCTGTTACACTTGAGCTGGTCACAAACGGATAAGTACCATGATCGATATCAAGTAGTGTACCTTGCGCACCTTCAAACATGAGGTTCTTGCCAGCAAGACGTAACTGATTTAGGTCTTCGGTGACATCAGTAACCATACCTTTGATTTCTTCTTTCCACTCTTGGCATAGCTTGAGTGTCTCATCAAAATCAATCGCATCAACTTTGTAGTACTCAGTCAGTTGGAAGTTGTGATATTCGATGAGGTTACGTAGCTTCTCTTCTAGATCTTCACGGAACAAATCAGCAAGCTTGATTGCACGGCGTGCTACTTTGTCTTCGTATGCAGGACCGATACCACGACCCGTTGTACCGATTTTACCGCTGCCACGCTTGGCTTCGCGAGCTTGATCAAGTGCCACGTGATAAGGCATGATAAGTGGACAGTTTGGAGAGATACGTAGACGCTCGCGTACTGGTACGTTGTTGTCCTCTAACTCTTTCATCTCTTTTAGTAGTGCGTCAGGTGCGAGCACCACGCCATTACCAATAAAACAGGTCACGCCTTCACGCAAGATACCTGATGGAATCAAATGCAAGACAGTGGTTTTGCCATCGACAACCAACGTGTGACCAGCATTATGACCGCCTTGGAAGCGGGCTACTGCTGAGGCTTTTTCGGTAAGTAAATCAACGATTTTACCCTTACCTTCGTCGCCCCATTGGCTACCCAAGACTACAACATTCTTACCCATGATCAATCCTTACCTTTATGTATTGAGGTGTGTGCAATAACAGTTGGAAAGCTAAAATAGCTTTGTGCTTTATTTACTGTATCTTTTTATCTAACGAACCATTGAGCGTTCTAATAACGTGTACTTAATAAATTGTATTTATTGAACTGGCAACTAAACAGTTTGTAGATGCCATTGATTGTCCGTCATAACCAGTCGATGAGTAACATCATGTGGACGATCATCTGCGTTCAATGGCATGGTGACACGGTAGCCTTGCTGACGCAGACTCTCAACTTGCACAGATAGCGTTTGTGTCTCATCTGCAGTTGCGTCAGCCAGCGATTCAAAATCAACCAGTACGATAGTCGGCGCATCAAGCTGTGTATGAGCGAGCAAGCGACTGATATCCATACTAAAGCCGGTGGCGGCGCGTAGGGTTTGCGTTTGGCTCTGCATACCATCAAAGCGACCACCACGTACTAGTGACTGGGTCTCACTATTGATATAGCCGTTGAATACGATACCCGTATGGTAGTGATAGCCTGATAGTTCGGTCACATCGATACTGACTGGGCACTGCCACTGATCTTCTAAATGAGATTTTAGACGTTGTAGCTCATCCACAGCGGTTGCGATTTGGCTGTCTTGTTGCGCTGCGTCTGACAATTTGGCCAACAAGTTTGCGATATCATGACCGAAGCGTGCCAACACATAAAAATCATCACCCATTGGTAAGTCTTTGCAGACGCGCTTGAGTTCTGGAAGGTTTTTATTGGCATATAAATACATCAAGCGCTCAGTCGCGTTATCTGGCAACTCAGCCAATTCAGCTAGGCGCTTAAATATCGCTACATGACCCAAGTCAATATGAAGTGCGGCACTCATATTTAAGTTATTTACCATCGTAAACAACACATCAATCAGCTCAATGTCTGCTGCCAGTGATTCACAACCAAATATTTCAGCACCTAACTGTAACGGTGTACGCGAGCCAAACAGTCCTGATGGTAAGGTATGGATCACATCACCAACGTAACAATAACGTGCAATACCCGTACCGCCATGATGCGCATCTATACGTAAGATCTGCGGCGTAATATCAGCACGCACACCCATTAGACGTCCGGTCAGCTGATCGATGATCTTAAAGGTCTGACGCTTGAGATCTTCTGATGCATCACTGAGCAAGGATTCAGTAAACTCGAGCATTGGTGGACAAACAAGCTGATAGCCATGAGTGATGAGTTGCTCAATCAATTGATGCCTAAGCACCTCTTGCTTATGCGCGTCTTCGAACAGTACATCGACTACCCCATCAGGTAATAGCCAGCTGTTGGCAACATCGCTCGCAAAACCACTTAGATAGGGCATGCTGGTAGATGCAGCGCTGTCTTTTGCAGACTGAGTCGCTGTCTCGTTTATGGAGTTTTGCTGGGTAGGTTTTGCAGAATCAGAACTAACAGACACAATAAATCCTTGTTTGGCGTATCGCTTACCAAAAACGCGGTACTGAAGCGGTACTCAAAGGGTTGTTTTGCCAAATATTGACGCCGTGTTTTTTCAACACGCAACATCATTGACCCAATTATTTATAAACAAACCAGGTAACCGCAAAAGGGTGAATAATAAGTATAATTTTGAATGATAAGACGAGTATCTTTATGCGCTAAAAAATTGCGACAAATAATCAAGGCACTTTATGCTTTAGTTTAGCATAGCACTTAAGGTTCGCCTAGTGACAATTATCTCCAATCGTTATCTAATTAGCATCTAATGACACCTTATAAGTAAAGCAGATACAGCTCTATCTAGGACCTGCCTACGAGAGGATTTAACGCGATGTTTATTTGCTAAAGGGGTGGCTGACAATAGCGTGTACTTTTTGTTATCCATCGGGTGCTGCGCATGTTTACGGCAGCGTCTTTGGCACATACTCATGGTACACTAACACATATTTTTATCTCGGAAGCCTTATGTCATCTGATTATCACCCAAATCCTGCCAATAACCAAACCAATGTATTAGGCACTGCCCTTGCCAGCTGCTGCTTCGACCCTATCACCGGCTATTACCGCAACGGCTTTTGTCATACCGGCAATCACGACGTCGGTCAGCATACGGTTTGCGCCAAGATGACCAGTGAATTTTTGAACTTTTCAGCCAGTCGCGGCAATGATCTTATTACCCCGCTACCTGAATACAATTTTGCAGGTCTCAAGCCTGGTGATTATTGGTGTATTTGTGCGCTGCGCTGGGTTGAAGCGCTAGACTTTGATATCGCCCCACAAATCAAACTAGAAGCGTGTCACGAGAGCCTATTGGCATTGGTAGATATTGATACTCTAAAAAGCTATGCCTTATAAAGGGTTACTAAATAAAGGGCACTAGTACATAGCCATATTCAGTCACAGCAGCCATGCTCACGGCTTTTAGACATCAGATTTTAGATTATTGCCGTTTTTTTATTATGTGGCAGGAGGATGTATGGAAAACGACAATAACCAATTAATCAAAAAAACGGCTCATATTGCTCCTGACTCTAATATGAGCCACATTTATGCCAACATGAATGACAAGCACCTCTATCTAGATGGTGATGACAGCTATATCTATGGCGATATTGATGCGACAACAGAAGATACTATCGAGACCATGACGGTCTACGATCCTGACTCTGAACGCTATGAAGATATTGATTCATCAAGTGCCGATGAAGTGGTCAACTGTTACGCTTACTCTCGCAAGACAGGCGAAAATATAGATAAGGTGGCACTTAATGATGTGAGCCGTGCTCTTAGTAATAACGGTCAGTTTATTTGGCTTGGTCTCTATGACCCCAGTCTAGAAACCATGGTCAAAGTAAAAGACGCTTTTGATATCCATGAGTTAGCAATTGAAGATGCGTTTGCTGATCATCAGCGTGCCAAGGTAGAAAACTACGACAACGATATGGTCTTTGTGGTGCTACGTACTGCTAAACTTGAGGACAATGTCATTCGTTATGGTACGACTGCGATATTCATGGGCAAAAACTACTTGATTACTATTCGTAATGGTCCATCGAACTCCTACGCCCCTGTCCGTGAGCATTGCCACCGTCGCCCTGAAAAGCTACGTATGGGTCCTATCTTTGTATTACATGCCATACTTGATTTTATCGTTGATAACTATATGCCGATCACTGATCGCTTGGGGCGGTATTTGCGCGAGCAAGAGCGCTATGTCTTTACGTATGAGTTTGATAAAGGCACACTAAAAAACCTCTATGAACTCAAGTCGCAACTGGTACATATGCGAGCTATTATCTTACCAGTCCAAGACATCTGTAGCTTCTTTATCAATCACAAAAAGAGCGAAATTGTCTCTGGTTTCTCTCAAGCAGCCAAGCCATATTTCCGCGATGTCAATGACCACCTTTTACACTCACTAGATGCTATCAACGGTCTGAATGAAATGTTAAGTGTGGTTATGAATACCTATATGGCTATGGTCAATATGGGACAGAATGAAGTCGTACGTAAGCTTGCAGCATGGGCAGGTATCTTAGCGGTGCCGACCGCTATTGCTGGTATCTATGGGATGAATTTTGATTTTATGCCTGAGCTGCATTGGAAATACGCTTACCTTGTGATCATGATTATCATCATCGCGTTGTGTAGCTTCTTATACTACAATTTCAAAAAACTAAAATGGCTATGATAGCCCATTCCTATATAAAAAAAAGGCTACCACTGGTAGCCTTTTTTTTATATAGGTATCAAACATTACTCACGGCGATGCTTTGTGTGACTATCTGGTGCTTGCGCATCGTCAGGTAGCATGGCTTTGACCGTTAAATTTGCATACTGTTTGTCGAGATTATCCTCTGGGCGACCAAAGGTTTTTGCGGTCCACGTCAGCACGACAATAGCGCCACTCAATAGCATGATCGCTACAGAAATTGTCGCCAGCAGCCATAGGTGAAAATAATCCGAGACCGCCTGTACGTCGACCACTAAATGCCGTGATAATGCAGTTATGGCAATAAATATCAAAAATTGAACGGGTAAACGATGGGTCTTAAAATAGATACCTATCATAGCTAACAGCTCAAGGTAAATAAATAGCATCAAAATATCTTTTAAGTCCGCTGAACCCTTTTGGACAATATCGACAAACTCCTTGCCTGCCGTCCAAACCACCACCACGCTGATTAAAAACAAGATGACGTAATGACAGATATCGACAAACTCTCTGCCAATACCTTGCAATCGCTCATGAAAACCTACGTTTTTCTTAGACATTTTTAGGTCCTATCAACTAAAAGGTGGTTGATTTAGCCTGAGTCTATATTGCCTCAAGCCTCTTAACTATCGGCGATCAGCATTCATGTCACTACTTTCAGCTGATGTTTAGACCTGCTGACTTTTCAGCAGCATCGACCGTTTGGCGAATAAGCGTATTGATAGTCATTGGACCAACGCCGCCTGGCACTGGGGTATAAGCACTGGCAATACTTTCCATACCCTTCATTTCAATATCACCAACACCGCCATCATCTGTTGGATGGAAGCCTGCATCAACAACCACGGCGCCTGCTTTGATCCACTCCGCTTTAATCAGCTCAGGCACACCCACAGCACCAACTACGATATCGGCACGCTTGATATGTGCTGCTAGATCTTGGGTTCTTGAATGACAGATGGTCACCGTACAGTTGGCATTGAGTAGCATCATCGCCATTGGTTTGCCCAAGATAGCACTACGTCCCACAACTACCGCTTCTTTACCTGATAATTCGACATTATGATGCTCTAACAAATGCATGATGCCTTGCGGTGTACATGAGCCGTAGGCAGGCTGCTGCATAGCCATACGACCAAAACCAAGACAAGTCACGCCATCGACATCTTTTGCCAAGTCAATTTGCTCAAAGCACGCGCGCTCATCGATATGTTCAGGGACTGGATGTTGCAGCAAAATACCATGTACATCTGGATTACTGTTTAGCTCCTCTATCTTTGCCATCAACTGCTCAGTGGTTGTCGCACTTGGCATCTCAACACGTATAGAATCCATACCAACACGCTTACAAGCATTACCTTTCATGCGAACGTAAGTTGCAGAAGCAGGATCATCACCAACCAATATCGTGGCAAGGCTTGGGGTGCGTCCAGTCTTGTCCTTTATCGTATCAACGCGTGTACGCAGATCCTGTTCTATTTGTTTGGCAAGTGCTTTGCCGTCCAAAACGGTGGCGGATTCTTGAGCAGTAGACATAGTAACTCCAATAGGGGGTACGATATAAAAAAATAAAGACAGCGCGCGCAAATACTTTGCATGCCTGTCCTTTGCTTCGTCAACCTTTGACTAAGAATAATATTGTACCTGTGTACGCTGCAAAATCCTAGCATGTATTAGAGTACAACTAAAAAGTAATTCTTTAGCTATTACTGTGCAATATACAAGTAAAGATCTATCAAATTGACGATTATTTATAGAACATACACATCAATTTACCAACACATAGTTCTAGCAACAGCTCAAACAAAAAACGGCCTACTGTGATATTAGTAGACCGTTTCTTAATCTTTAGAGCACTAAATTGTTTACTCATTCTTATTTAATAAGTCTGGAACTCTAACCCTACACCTGCGCCAATATCGGTTGACTGAGTATCAGAGTCTACTGCCCATATTCTGCTTGTAATCAATGTATTGGGCTGCCATTGATGCGCCCATGATACGTCAATAGCGGTTAATTTATCCTTTATTGGAAATGCTTGGTTATCAGACTTTCCGGTGCGACGATCTAACTCTCCTGACTGATTGACTTTAGCATGCTGTAGCTTGCCATGAAGAAAGTTACGCCCATCTAACCATAATTTTCCACCTACTGATATGCTTTCTGCATCACCACCTAAAGAATGTCCAAGTGGATAGCCTTGCTGGTAGTAACCATCAGTATAGGTACCATGATCGTAAGATACGCCTCGGACTTCACCGCTCGTACGTGTATCTACATATTCAGTATACAGCTGATATGGCTTACCATAGGCGGCAGAAGCATAATCGATACCAGCCAAATACATATTTTTGGCTGGTAAACCACCCGCTTCATCTTCACCTATGTACTGTGCATAAACACCAGCTGGTACGTTAACCAAAGGCGCTAGGCTTAAGCGTGCATCAAAACCACCTAGTTGGTTAGCAGGATCTTCACCAATCGTAGCACCATTGTCACCGTTATCTTTAGTCCCTAAAACAGCATCACCGAAGGAGCTAAAACTCTCTGGACGACCTTCCCCGCCCCACATAAAGGTTCGAGACGCACCAACTTCTAACCACTCCCATGGACTCGCGGTCAGGCGGGCACCAAATAGCTTAGCATCTGGTATAGCCTCATAATCATCTAGCTGACCTGCAAACAGCTGATACTGCCAAGGACCAACCCAGTTCAAATACTGGTTAGTCGGTGCAGTTTGCGTATCACGCTGCATAGTAATACCTGTGACTGGGATGCTGGCATCCCCTCGGATAAGACTACCATCATTTCCTGGGCCCCACCATGCTGGAATCTTACCTGCTATTAACCACTGATTGGCTGCTGTACCAGCGATATACGACCCCTCAAAACTAACATCACTATCATCATCGATAAGCTCATCGTTTTTTACGTTGGCTTGTAGCTTCATCTCCCAGTTCTCTTCACTGAGTCCTATCGCAGCTGATATCTGCTGGCCTGCCAGATTGTCATCTGCAAAAGTCTGCGGCAGCTGTTGGCGGTTTGTTTGTAAGTAAGCTTCCGCCTCTGCTTTGACTAAAGAATTTGGGTTTTGAGCCAGCTTGACACGTACAGACTGCAATACTCTTTGCTGGGTATCAGTCGTCACTTCAGCCGTATTGAGTGCATTTGTAATCTCATTAGCAGTCAACGGCCATGTGCTGGTGCTAATATGCGTCACACCTTGCGCATTTAACCAATCAAGCTCGGACTTGAGTTTCATATCATTCATATACAGATTTTGTGCTGAAGCCAACATCGATGCGGTACCGAGAGCGACTAACAAACTCATCTGCTTAAATTTTTGTGGTTTAGACATAATTACCTACTCTTTATGAAGGACGCTTTTCGATAGCAGATAAGCGGTAATGAATAATATAATAACTATAATTTGTATACTTGGTGCGAGTGTTGACTTATCCAAGCTTTAATTATCAGTTTCAATTTTTGCTAACACCATATCTAGTGCTTGAACTGTTTTGTCGATTTCTGACTCAGTGAGTGTTGGATGTACCAAAAACATTAAGCTTGTCTCACCCAATTGCTTAGCTATTGGTAATCTGACCTCTGGACGTAAGCCAGTATTATCAAATGCTTTTTCTAAATACACCTCGGAGGCGGAACCAGAGAAACATGGCACACCTTGCTCATTAATAGCTGCAATAATGCTATCACGATCCCATCCTGCTGGTAGATTCTCAGGCTGAACATAGACATATAGCTTATAGTAAGCATGCTTAGTATCTGTAGACTCAGACATATCCTCTAACCTAGGAACCGACATATAATCTTTGTCTGCCCAACTTGTGCAGGCACCTAAGATAGCGTGCGCATTAGCAGTACGGCTCGCAGTCCACTCACCCATACGCGTCAACTGAATACGTCCAATCGCTGACTGCATCTCAGGCATACGCCAGTTGGTACCAAAACTCTCATGTAGCCAGCGATACCCTGGTTGGTGCTCTGTTTCGTACACAGCAGCATAACTTTTACCATGGTCTTTATATGCCCACATCTTACGCCACAGCTGCTCGTCATTGGTAGTGACCATGCCGCCTTCACCGCCTGTGGTCATGATTTTATCCTGGCAAAAACTCCAAGCGCCAATATGACCAATACTTCCCACACTGCGACCTTTATAGCATGCACCATGTGCCTGAGCGCAATCTTCAATCACATATATATCATACTCATCTGCCAGTGACATGATAGCGTCCATGTCACACGGCCAGCCTGCCAAATGGACACAAATTATTGCTTTGGTTTTTTTGGTCAATACCGCTTTAATAGAGTCAGCGGTAATATTACCCGTTGCCGCTTCTACGTCTGCAAAAATGGGAACTGCACCTGCATTAACAACGCATGAAATACTAGCAATAAACGTACGCGGCGTGACTACAACCTCGTCACCTGCACCTACATCGAGTGCTTTTAATGCCACATCCAATGCCAGTGTACCATTACTGACAGCTACTGCATGCGCACAATCAGCCCATTCGGCAAACTCTTTTTCCAACTCGCGCCCTTCCTGTCCCGTCCAATAGTTAACTTTGTTGGACAGCAACACTTGACTGACTTTGTCTGCTTCTTGCTGAGTAAAGCTAGGCCACGGTGAAAAATCGGTATTTAACATACGTTCCTCGGTAATAACGAATAATAATTAATCACTAACTGCATAGATAGTATCTAGGCCTTTATAAGCGGACGAGCAGGGTTTCCTACGACGATTGCTCCCGCTGGAACATCTTTGGTCACGACTGCGCCCATACCTACAATAGCGCCTTCGCCAATGATCAAGGGCTTATCGGGTGTGCCTTGTTTAATAACTGCCCCAGTACCAATATAAGCATGGTCATGAATATTGATATTGCCATTACAACTAACACGCGGCGCAAAAGTCACATAATCACCGATGATGCAGTCATGCTCTACATAGCTATAGAGATTGGCATGAAAGCACTTCCCAATAATGACATTAGAACCAACAGTCACAAACGGACTAAGCGCTGCACCTGCTTCTATGGTCACGTCATCCATAATAATAGTACTGTCTGCTTGTACTGACCAAAGCACTATACCATCAGCAGCTAACTTATTCGTAATTGTTTCTCGTACTATACTGTTAGCGATGGCGATTAAAACAGCTTTTTTGCCACTTAGCGCAATAAAGTCTTGATAATTTATTGCTTGGTAACCGTTGATAGTCGAGACTGCTTGCAGACTGTCATCAATAAAGAGTAAGTCTGCTTTAGGATTGGTTTGCAGTAGCCTTGCTTTTGCCACCGGCATTAGACTCCGCCCGCAGCCCGATGCGCCATAGACCGCATAAACCTCATGCATTGCTTGTCTCTTCTACCGTACTACCAGCAAACTTTGGCATTGTCGCTTCGCCTTCGGCAGAGATGCCGTCTTTGACGACCACTTTTTTGACTGTTTTCAATAAAATCTTTATATCAAGCCATAGCGATTGGTTATCGACATACCACGCATCAAGCTCGAATTTTTCATCCCAGCCAATCGCATTACGCCCATTAATCTGCGCATAGCCTGTAATGCCAGGACGCACGTGATGGCGACGTTTTTGCTCATCAGTGTATAGTGGCAAGTACTCCATCAATAATGGGCGTGGCCCTACAAGACTCATGTCACCTTTGATTACGTTCCACAGCTCTGGCAACTCATCTAAACTAGTATCACGCAGACGCTTACCAAAATCTGTCAGACGCTCACTGTCTGGCAATACGTTACCCTCTGCATCAGTCGCATCTTTCATTGAGCGAAATTTGATCATCTCAAAAGGTATACCATTCTTACCAGGACGCGTTTGACGAAAGAGTACTGGCGAACCTAAGTTTTTATTCACTTTATAGACAGTGATGGCATACACTGGAGATAATGCAATTAAGGCTGTAGTAGCAGCGGTAATATCAAAAAGTCGTTTTATCATACTTATTTTTTACAACCCCATTTCCATTAACATTATTCGATTTACAGCATTTACATCGAACTTATCTTCCGCCACTTGCCTAGCTGCCTTACCCATACGAGTAATAAGCTGTGGATCGAGTATAAATTTTTCCATCGATACTGCCAGGGCATCAGCGTCTTTAACTGGTACTAAATAGCCGTTGTGACCATCAATCACCGTCTCTCTACAGCCTGGTGCATCTGTCGTGATCACAGCGCGACCCATTGCCATTGCCTCAAGTACCGTACGCGGTGTACCTTCGCGATAAGAGGGCAACACATAGATAGAGCTATTAGCAATCGCGGGTTTAACGTCAGAGAGTTTGCCCAAAAAGTTAAACAGACCATCCTTAATCCAAGTATCCAGTTCACGCTGCTCAATTGCATCTGGATTGTCATCGATCCAACCGACTAGATAAAATTGGGCTTGCGGATATTTAGCTTTAATGATCAAAGCAGCTTGCGCATATTCGCGGACACCCTTTGCCGTCAACAACCTTGCGATTAGTAGAAATTTTGGAACAGGATTACCATCAATAGTAGGCAGTGCTGCTACACTATACTCACTCACATTGACACCAGATCCACTTACCACTTTACTCGGTATGGAAGGTTTCAAAATACCCATCTTTCTAAATAGTGCTTCATCATCTGGGTTCTGAAAGAATACTTTTTGCGTCGAATTCAGAGCCACTGCATAAAGTTTATGCATAAATTTTTGTAGTTTAGACTTTTTGTACCCTACCTCATCTGCCCCACTAAAGGCATAGCCAAGCCCTGTTATCAGCGCAAAAATATGCGGTACACGGGCAAGCTTAGCAGCAAGCGAACCATAAATAACCGGTTTGATGGTATAGCCAAGCACATAATCAGGCTTAAGCTTCATCATCAAGCGATACAGCTCAATAACAGTTTTTAAGTCTTTTTTAGGATTGGTACCCGTACGCTCCATAGCAATGTCATGCACCTGATAGCCCAAATCTTTTAGCGCTTGGTGCTCATCAGGATAGTCGCCAAAGTCAGGCGCGGCGATATGTACTTCAAACCCTGCATCTTTGATAGCGGTAATGAGAGCGCCACGAAATTGTAAAATGGATGCAGGGTAACTGGCTATTATTAGAAACTTCATGGATTTACTCGGTTATTATTTGTTCGATACTGACAGAAAGCAAAAATAAGTAGATAAAGAAGAACAGGCATGAACATCCATTTTTGACGCGTTGCAATACCTAAATTTGCTGTTGTCACTGCTAATATTGTACAAGTTAAAAATGCATACGTGAATAGCCATAGAAGTTTACCTTGTACAAATATTTTTAAATTAAATTTTATTTTAAATAAAATATACAAAAACAAAGACAATATTGCAGTATTTTCGATGGCAGTCACTAGAGAGACAATATTATGTGCCTCGAAGGGTAACGGTCTAAAAATATATGTAAACATTTGCATTGGATAACTCATAGAAGCAATATCTAAAGATGATCCGCCACCCAAATTTGATACCTGTCTTTCATCTATGTAACCAGTCACGCTATCTAACGATGCATCCTCCAGACCAATATATTGTTGAACAAAGCCAATTGATAAGAAAACTCCAATACCAATGAATGGTAGGACCATAGATTTGACTACTATATGGGTCTTAGATCGAATTACAAAATAAATAACGTAAGATATAAGCATTATAGCCGCAATATGAGGTCTTACCATAAACATCATCACAAAAGAAATAACAGCTAATAAAGTAGTTTTTTTACTTGTAGTGATAGCATATAAAAATAAACAAGTAGCGCAAAATGAAATGGCGTCTTTACCTAGACCGCTACTCCAAAAGCTCATAGATGGTATAAATAATACGACAATCCAATACCAAGGCAGACTTACTAAGAAATTCTTCAATGACTTATATAAGAAAATTAAACCTAATGCACCTATAAAATTATAGAATAAAGCGGTATTTATGTAACTAGCATCTAGAATCTTAGTTGGTATAGATGTTACGTAATAGATGAATTTAGTTCCTGGAAAAAAACCAAATTCATTATCTAAAGACACTCTATAGTATTTTCTTGCATCGGCTTGGTTCGATAAAGTATAAATAAAATAAACTATAGAAAAAAAAGTATGCCAAACAAAAATCAAAAACACTTTATTTATATCTTTACTATTTTTGACACCAACTAATAGCACAACCGAAAAGCTAATTATAATTATCGACACTGTCAACATATTCTGATAAAAATCTATTGCGAATTCATTCATTAAAACACCCAAGATATTAGTCCTTAGAAATACAAATCACAATCTTAAGCTTTTAAAATCATGCTAAAAATCCTTTCAAAAATAGAATATTACTAATCATTCCAAATAGCTGAATATAGTTTTTCTATTTTATCAATACTATAATTATCAACTATATAATTCTCTAAGACTACTTGGAACTCATCCATATTTTTTTCTTTTATGCTTTTTATAGTTTCTATCAAACTATCTGCTAATGCATCTGCATTATTTGATGTTACAATAGTTCCATAATGCTGCAAAATGTGTCTTGCATCTCCAACGTCAGTAGAAACACACGTTAAGCCTGTAGCCATCGCTTCTACGAGTACATTTGGAAAACCTTCAGTTTTAGAATGCAGACAAAGAACATCCATTGCTTTTAGGCATTTTGGTACATCATCCCTTTGACCAAGTAAACTAAAATTATTCTGCAAGCCGTACTTTTCTATCCAACCCATTAACTCTAGATTTTTAGTGTCATTACCTCGACCTACAACCATAAATTTTAAATTAGGTAGTTTTTTCACTAGAATAGAAGCAACTTCTATAAATTTTTTTTGATCTTTGACTGGGTTGAACCGTCCCACGGATCCGATAACAATGTCTTCAGAAGACAAGCTATTACTCTTTCTAATGTAGACCCTATCTTCTTGCGAGGCACATAATTTATCTATATCAAAACCATTTGGAATGACTAGCATTTTTGTTGTGTCATAACCCATAGATGTGTGATGATTACTTGACACTTGAGCAGCACAAACTATTTTATCGGGAATATAATAGGAAAGTCTTGCACATATCTTACTCAAATAAAATGTCAACTTAGAATTGCCTTGCGAAACATCAGTAGTACGTACGCCCCAAATAATCTTCTTGATACCTAGCTTTTTAGCAGCAAGCCCACCCATTAAATCTGAATGATACATCCATGTCTGCACGACATCAGGCTTTATTTTTTTCAATAACTGATATAGACGTAACGATACGATCGGGCTAGAAATTATAGAAGACATATTTAGTGCATGCACAGTGATGCCCTGCTCCTCTAGATCTCTGCCAATGGGTCCCATATCCATTAGAGATATCACTTCATGTTGAAAAAGCCCTTTGCGGTGGCTATTTAGTACCAAACGCTTTAGCATCAACTCTGCACCACCAATGTTTAATCCAATAATTACATGGACAACTTTCTTAGTCATATATATTACTCATATATTGGTTGAGTGCATGTGCATAATTGTCTTCTAAATCCTTGGAGTTATCTGTCTTTTGCCAATCTCCACTCACACATTTGTAAAAATATGGAGCATTTAACAACGTATAAGGGCCAAAATTGGTACCTTGAAATTCAATTAGGTGACACCCAGACTCTGATTGTGCGATATCTAATGACAAATAAGGATTGTCTAAAACACTGGCTATGTTCTTTGCATAATCCAAAACTTCTTGAGGTGGAACAATAAATTCGAATTTCCCACTCCCGCTTGCCCTAAAATCATTTTTTCTTATAGATCTTTTTAAAGTAAAATAACGATCCCCAAATACTAGCACTTTAAAATCATGCTTTAATTTTGGTATGAATTCTTGCTCTATAAATAAATTGAAAGCTTTTCTTCTATATTGATATTTTTCGTATTCTTCACGATTTAGTTTAATTTTCCTTTGAATGCTTATTAATTTATTTTTTGGAGTTTTGCTGAAAAATGATTTTTCAACTTTTTTCAGGTCAGAATTTTTTCTGACTAAAAAAACACCAGAGCTACCAGCACCCTGAGCACTTTTCACTACTTTTGGAAAAGGGAGAATATGATCATTTATATCAAATAGACTTTTACCTATTATATTTCCAAACCCTTCTTTCTTTTTCCATACTTCTTGAAAGCTTTTATCCTCATGAGCCATTAATATATCGTAGCTTGGAATAAGACGAATTTTATCTTTTAAATAGAAAAGGTTATTTTTTAGGAATGTTCTTATTTCTTTATTTTCAGAAGAAGTATAAATCAAGATATCATTATCATTGAAAGAGGTAGTTCCTATCTCATTAATATTTTTTATCACAACTTCAAATTCTAATTTAGACACTAGCTTCTTTAAGTCTAAAATCTTCCAACTTTGACCTGCACTACCAAATGAACCATCTGGGAGAGTAAATAAAAAAACACTCACAACCATATCCTTTTTTTACGTTGTTCCTATTAAATAGGAAGAAAACTACTTTTTTATTATAGAATTTTTATGAAAGTTGCGTAAGCTCTTTAGTCCAAAAAGAGAATCCTGAAAAAATTTTCTCTTTCCATTATTTTCACCTACTAAAGAAATATAAAAATCTTCATATTTAGCTAATGAATTCTCTACATTAAAATTCTCTTCAAATATTGATTTCATATACTCTGAAATTTCTGTGCGATACGCAGGATCAACTATTACTCTTTGTATATTTAGTAAATTATCCTTGTTACCCTTTTCAGAGAATACATTTCTTCCAGAAAAGTTTGTTTTAAACCCATCTTCGAATGTATCCATTGTTATAAGCATAGGTATACTACTCAAAGAGTTTCCAGTTAATGTAGGTATTCCTAATGATGCAGATTCCATAACGCCTCTACCTGTAGCAATCGCTGCATCTGCTAGATAAAGCATTTTAGAAGCATTTCTAGTGTATTTATCATCCGTTAAAATCACTACTGTCCCATCAAGAACATACTTACTATTTGATATTTCAAGTAATATTTCTTCAGACTCTACAACACCGATTATAAAAAGTCTGATTTTTAAACTTTTGTCTTTCCGATATAACTCATCTATGAGATTTATACAATGTAAAATACTTTGCTTATACGTTATACCTATTCTAGCAATTTTAACAAATGTAAAAAATTCTTCAGACCTTTTTATGTCAGAAAATTCAGTAGTTATTTTAGAAACTCTATTAGGTATCAATGCTATATTTGATTTTTTATATCTGTTATTACTTTCAAACCAACGCTTATTTTCAACACTAAATAAAATAAGATTTTTCACGTAAGGAAAAAACTTAGGATTAGATCCTCCACATTTGGTAAGAACTATATTAAAATTTTTCGATATGTATAAAGGCTTTATAATATTAAAAGACGTTACATCAAAACAATGAACAATATTAGGTGAAAAATCTTCAATAATATGATCCATTTTTCTTTTGAATTGAATTAAATTTTTGCCGTCAAGATCAACATGACATAAATAGTTTGGATGATTTGAAATTGTGGTATTATCGCCTGGACCAATCGATACTATTTCAACCTCATGCTTTGATGCAATTCGATTAGCTATGTGGAATAAACTATATAAATGACCGCCTCTTCCATGTGTAAGTAACGAGATAAAAAATAATATTTTCATTATATGATCACTCTCTGTTCTACTTCTAAATCGATATTAAATTTCAATTTAACCCTTCTCTGAATCTCATTGATTAGTGAAATAATATCTTCACCAGTTGCACTTCCTGTATTCACGATAAACCCACTATGTTTATGTGAAATTTGCGCTCCTCCAATAGTAAAACCTTTTAAATTTAATTCATCAAGCATTGGACCAACAAATTTATTCTTAGGCCTTTTAAAAACACTTCCACAATTAGGATACTCTCGTGGTTGTTTTTCCCATCTAACTTTTCTTTCTTCTTCCATTAAACTATATATATCACTAGAGCTACCATGCTCTAGCTTAAACCAAGCTTTCAAGACAATATTATTGCTATTATTTTGAAAAAAACTACTTCTATAACAAAATTTAATTTCAGAATTAGACATCTCTTTAATTTCAAAATCTTCTAAACTCAAGTATCTAACTTTCGTTAAAACATCTTTTATTTCTGTATTTTTATTTCCAGCATTCATAACAACAGCCCCACCTACAGAGCTTGGTATATCATAGAAAGCTTCTAATCCCGTTAAGCTATTTTTAAGAGCAGCTTCGCTTAATTCTAGTAAAGTTACACCTGCTTCTGCACAAATTTTATTTTCTTCTACAGAAAACTTATTCATATTTCCATTCATAATGATAAATGGACGATCGTAATATTCTTTTGCAAAAAGAATATTGTTTCCGTTACCAATAATAGTAAATTCTAAGTTGGGATTGTTTCGATAAAGCTCAACTAAATCATTTTCGCACTCAGGAAAATATGCTACTTTGCAAGAGCTTTTTATTTTGTACGCGCTAAATTCAGTTAGATCTTTATTTTTCTCAATATTCAAAATACTTCCTCTCATTTACTAAATATCAATATATAAACAATGTAGTTTCCCCAAAATGTACTCTTTACCAAACCAATTACTTAGTGCTTTTTCATACATATACAGTTAATAGAATACCGTTTTTGGAAAATATTTTTATATGAGTAGTACTAGATATGATATCTAGTACTACTCATAAATTAACTTTCTTTATTAATTACTAGAAAGCAAAACTTTTAATTTTTCATCTAGGTTTTCATAACCTCTATATATTTGCCAAGCATCTTCAATTACTGTTTCACCTTCTGCTATCAAGCCAGCTAAGAGCAACGCCATACCAGCCCTCAAATCGACAGCCTTTACTTTAGCCCCATTTAGTTCACTGCCGCCAGAAATCTTCAGCATATCACCTTCAATTGTATACTGAACACCCATTTTTGCTAACTCTTCTACATAGCCATATCTACCAGGAAATCGTAAATCTACAATCTTAGAATCACCTTTAGAGCGAGCACCATAAACAGCAAAAAGAGGCTGCATATCTGAGTTGATACCTGGATATGGCCCTGTACTTATCTCTATAGGATAAGGAGTACTTCCTCTTACAATCAAAGAATCTTCACCCTTATATAACTTCATTCCACTTTCGCGCAAAAATATCAAGGGTACCTCTAAGTGCTCAAAAGGGAAGTTCAATATTTCTATATCTCCACCTGTTATTGCCGAAGCAATAGCCCATGTAACTGCTTCCATGTTATCAGGTACAACACGATGCTTAACACCGTTTAGTTTCTTCACGCCATTTATCTCAATTGATTTTTGGCCGAACACCTTAATCTTTCCACCCATCTTATTCAACATTTCTATTAAATCTAGAACTTCTGGGCGAATATGTGGATTCCATATCCTGGTATTTCCTTCCGCAAGCACTCCACAAAGTATTGCATTTTCTGTAGCTCCTGTTGATCGGATAGGCAAATGTATATCACAGCCTATCAGGCTCTTACTAGCTTTCGTACATAAGTACCCTTCTTCTTCCCAAACCTTAGCTCCCATACTTTCAAGTATTTTTACGTGTAAATCATATTTTCTATCGCCCAGTGGGCATCCGCCTGGAAGTGGAACTTTGCCTTCACCAAAACGTGTAGTTAGTGACCCAAGAATTAGCAAAGAGTTCCTAATAGAACGATCATTCCATAACAGCTCATTTAACAGCCCTTTATCTTCCTCAATGCATAAATAACCATCTTTTTGAGAGCAACTTTTACCCATTTTTTCAAGCATACCGATATGGATTTGCATATCTAACAACCCATTAGGAGAGTCAAATAATTCAACTTTCTCATCAGTTAATACTGAAGCAGTAAGCAATTTCAAAGCAGCATTCTTTGCTCCACTTACCCTCACTTTACCTCTTAAAACACCTTTTGATACTTTTAAAGTATTGTTAGACATTACAAACTCCATCATCATATAGAAAACTCATACCGCTCTTCTTACTTGCTGAGAAGCAGATTTATTTACCGTAAAAAAAATAAAAGCTGTTGTACCTAAGTAATAGATACACAAATAAAAGCTAAGCACAATTACAAAACTTTGAGGCGACAAAGTGTAACCTCTAAACAAAAAGAACAATGCCCCCAACCCTAATATTCTAATAATATTTATTATTAAAAAAGTTATTTGAGAGCCTACAATATTTAGAACTTGCATCAAAGGATTTGAAGTAAACTGTAACAGCACAAACGGTGCCAAAATTGTAGTATATTTTCCAGCTATAGCCCATTCTGAACCAAATACTAGATAAAACATAGGTTGAGCGAGTACCATAACTAAAACTGTTAGTGGCAAGCCTAAGATAAATAGCTTTTTTTGTACGTCTATCGTCAGTGTTTTTATCCTATTTAGATCTCTTCTACCAATGACTGCTATTTCTGCATAAAAAGCTTTAGCCATAGCTTGACCAATCAAACCTGTAGGTAGTGATACTGCTAGAATAGCTAAACTAAGTTGACCAGTTACTTCCTTACCATATAAAGCGGCCATCATTAATACAGGTGCATTACTAGACAGTTGTAACAATGCCTGAGAAGGCAATCGGAAATATGGAAACTCTCTGTAATATCCTGCAACCAATGCCATCCTCTTTTTAGTAATAAAAGGAATTAATTTTTTAAAATCATATATGAACTCTTTAATGAGTTTGAACAATCCAGTACTCTGTGCAAGAAATTGACCAGTTATTAGTCCTACTGTTTTAAATGACAATAGTCCTAATATTATCTTAGTTCCATTACCTAACAAAGATTGAACAAATTGAGTTTTAGCTATGATTTTATATTTTCTTTTCCTTGTGGCCCATAGACTGAGTATTTCATAAAGAGCAGAGCCTCCAACGCCGAGAACTATTAACCATCTCAAATTTAAAATCTCAGACATATCAAACCATCTAAGAACTATTTCGCCAAACAGAAACAAACACAAAGAAAGAAGTGTCAAAAAGCTAATGAGTATAAATATACTCAGAGCCATCAAATTGATAGCTAGAGCGTCTGCTTTAGGTAACGGCAATGCAGTACTAAACTTTAGAGTTGTTAGTGAAGCTAATATGGAAGTAATAGATATATATAGCGCCAACAAGCCATAATCAGCAGGAGTATATATACGTGTAATAATTGGAATGCTCAAAATACCTATTATTCTCGCTGCACTTGAACCTAGTGCTAAAGTGAACATTCCTTTGAAAACGGTTACTGAGTCAGTACTTCCTAATTTTTTGGAGAATCTCATCAGTATCTTCTTAGAATAACTATTGATCCACCCTATCTTTTTCAACTTAAAAACTCAACATACCAAGGCATCGCCTTCTCAATACCGTCAACTATATCAAACTGAGGAGCATAGCCTAATGCATTTTGTATTTTAGTAATATCTGCCTGACTATGCCGCACGTCTCCTGCTCTAAAATCTCGATAGATTGCTGTTTGAGTATAATTAACGCCATTAGTACTTAAATGCTCTGTAAGCGCTGAAAACAGCGTATTGAGGGTAGTACGTCCACCTACTGCCACATTGTAAACTTGATTTTTAGCTTCTTCAGTAGCAGTTGCGGCCAAAATGTTAGCCTGTACAGCATTTTCAATAAAATTAAAATCGCGACTGGTATCACCATCGCCATTAATGAACACCTCATCACCCGAGATCATAGCGGCCGTCCATTTCGGTATCACCGCCGCATAGGCACCATCAGGAGTTTGACGCTTACCAAAAATATTGAAATATCGCAGACCTATCGTCTTAAAACCATAAGTACGTGAGAAAACATCTGCATATAGCTCATTGACATATTTAGTCACCGCATACGGCGATAAAGGATTACCAATATTTTCCTCAATTTTTGGCAGTGCTGGATGATCACCATACGTTGAGCTACTAGCAGCATAAGTAAAGCTAGTAACATTAGCATCACGAGCGGCTACCAGCATGTTTAAGAAGCCTGAAATGTTAGTCTCATTGGTCGCGATAGGATCAGCGATAGAGCGTGGTACCGATCCTAGCGCTGCTTGATGCAGCACGTAATCAATACCTTGACATGCTTTCGAACAATCAGTCAACTGACGAATATCACCCTCTATAAAAGTAAACCTATCCCACTGTTCAATGCTTACTAAGCTTTTTACTTCATCTAGGTTATGCTGGAAACCTGTGGCAAAATTGTCTAACCCTACCACTTTTTGATTGAGCAATAATAATGTCTCAAGCAAATTGGAGCCGATAAAACCCGCTACTCCAGTGATGAGCCACGTCTTAGGCATCTTTACTAATGTTTCTTTCACTTTATTATAGGTTGTCGCTGTCATAGTGTTGCTCGCATGCTGTTATTGTAAGACTATATAGGCTTATAGACGGATATCTGTGTCTTCTTTGTCGAATACATACTTCAAATCATAGAGCACATGGTTAGGCTTACCTAAACTTCTTATATGTGCTACGCCCATATCGACAAACTCACTGTGAGCCACTGCTAGGATAATGCTGTCATAGCTATTAGCTGCAGGCTCATTGACAGGCTTAATACCGTACTCTCTTTGAGCCTCTATAGTATCTACCCAAGGATCATAGACATCGACCTCAATGTTATATTCCTCTAACTCATGAACAATATCAATTACTTTAGTATTACGCACATCAGGACAGTTTTCTTTAAAACTCAAGCCTAATACCAAAACTCTAGCACCTTCAACTTGAATACGCTTTTTTATCATGGTTTTAACTAATTGAGTAACGACATACTCGCCCATACTGTCATTTAGGCGGCGACCTGCTAATATAATCTCTGGGTTATATCCAATGGCTTGGGCTTTATGCGTTAAATAGTATGGATCAACCCCAATACAATGACCGCCGACTAAGCCTGGTCGAAATGGTAGGAAATTCCACTTAGTACCAGCAGCTTCCAACACTGCTTCAGTATCGATATTCATTTTATTAAATATAACTGCTAGCTCGTTAATGAGTGCAATATTGACATCCCGCTGTGTATTTTCAATAACTTTAGCCGCCTCTGCCACTTTGATACTAGGTGCTTTATGAGTGCCAGCAGTGATGATTAAGTTATAGACTTCGTCGACAAAGTCTGCAATCTCAGGCGTTGAACCAGCCGTTACTTTTAAGATATTAGTAACACGGTGCTCTTTATCACCCGGATTAATACGCTCAGGACTGTAACCTGCGTAAAAGTCTTGGTTAAATACCAATCCAGAAGTTTTTTCCAATACTGGGATACAGACTTCTTCAGTCGCGCCCGGATAAACCGTTGATTCATAGACTACGATATCGTTTTTCTTTACTAGGCTACCGATAGCTTCTGACGCTTTGATCAAAGGTGTCAGGTCAGGCTGCTTATAGTCATCAATAGGAGTAGGTACAGTAACAATAAAGAAGTTACAGTCGTTCAGCTCATTGATGTCTGAGCTATATCTTAAGTATGTGGCTTCTGCTAGCTCCGCTTCGCTAACCTCTAAAGTATGATCAATACCTGTATTGAGAGCAGCAATACGTTCAGCATTGATATCAAAGCCTATAACTGAGTGATGTTTACCGAACTCTACCGCTAACGGTAGCCCCACATAGCCAAGACCAATAACAGCAATTTTAATATTGTTAATATTTAACATAGAATTTATCAACCAACCTTATTAATGAGTATTTTCCAAATTAGGAGTGCACTGTAGTGTCTTCTTTATATCCAACTACAAAATATTTGAACTGCAATTTCAACCACACAACGTCGTATAATTGAGATTTTTCTGACAACTTATCTAAGGTCTGCTCAAGCTCTTCTAAAGCAAACCTATGTTCCATAGCTTGCATAATGAGAGGGTGAGCCGTTTTTTCAACGTTGTCATCACCAATTATGAGCTCTTCGTAAAGTTTCTCGCCAGAACGAAGGCCAGTAAAGACAATTTCGATATCACCATTGGGATGTTTATCGTCTTTTACCTCATGTCCACTTAGATGAATCATACGCTGAGCGAGATCAACGATCTTTACTGGCTCACCCATATTCAATACAAAAACCTCACCACCTTGCGCCATAGCACCTGCCTGAATTACTAAATTGGCCGCCTCTGGGATAGTCATAAAATAACGTGTGACATCAGGATGGGTTACAGTGATAGGCAGACCTTGTTCGATTTGCTTGGTAAAAACAGGCACCACAGATCCTGATGAGCCTAATACATTCCCAAACCTCACCATACTGATACAGGTTTTACTATCTGGCTTTATTGAGTTAGCTTCATGACTTAGTGCTTGGCATACGAGCTCCGCCAACCGTTTTGAGGCACCCATGACATTAGTAGGTCTAACAGCCTTATCAGTAGATATCAATACAAATGTTTCAACATCTACTAGAATGGCAGCACGAGCACAGTGATAAGTGCCACGAGTATTGTTAATAACCCCTTGGAATGGGTTATGTTCGACCATAGGTACATGCTTATATGCCGCTGCATGATAAACTGTTTGTACATGATAAGTCTGAAATATCCGCATAAGGTTATGCTCGTCAGTGACATTACCGATGACGGATACGATTTGAATATCTTGATATTCATTGTGATTGGCTTGTTTTGCCAAAAGCTCTTGGTGGATACTATAAAGAGCAAACTCTGACAGCTCATACAACACCAAACAAGTTGGTTCATTTTTGATGATTTGACGGCACAATTCACTACCGATAGAGCCACCAGCCCCAGTTACCAAGACAGACTTTTTTGCTATGTTTTTCTTCAGTAAGTTTTCGTCAGGTTCTACAGTCTGACGGTCTAATACATCTAATATATCAATCTTACGCATATGGCTAACCGTGACTTTTTCGTCAGCCAATTCTTGTAGACTTGGTAGCTCTTTTATCTTGATAGAGATGTGTGAAAGTTTTTCAATAATCTTACGTTTGCGAGCACGGCTAATAGAAGGCACTGCCAAAAACACTTGTGCAATATCAAGGGTATTTACGATATCCAATAAATTATCAGTATGATAAATCTTCTTACCCATTACATGGGCACCTGTCAATTGCCTATCATCATCAACAAAAGCAATCACACTATACTTATGTGAGTTGCTCAAGCCTTTCATTAACTCTTGACCTGCTTCACCTGCACCATAAATCAAAATATTATCGTAATCTATAGGCTCATCCTCAAGCCGTTTGCCTTGCCATCGCTTCAAAAGCTCTTTGATCGTTAAACGGCTGTTCCATAGCCATATATAGAGCAGAAACAGAAACAGAATAGGCGTCGATCGAGGTATCTGTGGTAGCAAATCAAGGTAGATAATTAGTTCATAAAAAATTATCAGCACGAAAAATAACTGTAATACACCACTCATAACTGTATCAAGAAACCCTCTAGATACACCATGATAAAATCCCACCAGATATAACCCGACAACAGGTATTAGCGCATAAAGACTTAGTGCCCATAAACTAATATGAAGCTCGACATAACCATAGCGCAATAACAGTGACAATAGCAGGCACGCAATAGCCATGACAAAGTCTGCGCTAATAAGGATTATACGCTTGACATATCTTGGTAGCGACAACAGGTACTGAGCGATAGATTGCAACAATTTTACACCTTCAAGCTTTGGTTTATATGTAACGCTGTATGATGACTGTTTGAACGTATGACTTGTCTATTTAGTCATTGTTACTTTTAAATACTAAGGTATCTAAAAGCATACTACTGATTGTTACCATATGCATAGCTATAGTGATAGCTGTATTTGCTCATGATACCCTGCTGCACGTCGTTTAAGATAATACCATCTACTTTTATATTGGCCTTATTCAGTTGATTAACAGCATAAACCAACTGCCCTTCAATTGAATTATCGTATCTCGTTACCATTAATACTTTGTCGGCATATTGTGCCAGTATCATTGCATCAGAAGCCGCGAGTATCGGCGGTGTATCAACAATAATATAGTCATAGTGTAAGCTTAATTCTGTCATCAGATTACTGAGCCTGCTATCAGACAATAGCGATGCAGGATTGCGTGGATGCTCGCCTCTTGGCATAAAATCAATATTATCTATACCTGTAGAATGAATAAAATGACCCAGCTCCTCAGATGGTATCGTATTCGATGTATTATCATGTTGTGATAAGTAATCGGCTAAGCCATTATCTTGATTCATACTGAACATCTTATGCAACTCGCCTAAGCGCATGTCTGCATCCATGACCAGCACTTTTTTGTCGAGCTGAGCAAAAACTTCTGTCAAATTAGCAGAAATAAATGATTTCCCAACACCAGGGCTTTCTCCAGTAATCAGTATAACTTTTGCTCTTTTTCTTGACTCTTCTAATGTTGGCATACCAAAAATCAAATTAGTTCTTAAACTTTTGATGGCTTCATAACTTAAGCTGTTGCTATCAGCATATGCTAACAGACGATTTGGTGCCTTTTTATCTTTACGTAGTCTTGTCAGTAGAGGTGAACGAGGGATAGTGGCTACCACAGGTACACCAGTTTTTGCTTCGATACGTTCAGGATCTTTCACCACGTTTCTAAGTAAATTCTTTATTAACACTAGCAATATACCTAGCATAGTAGCTAATAGTGTTGCTAATACCCAAATTTGCGGCTTGTTTGGCGCAATAGCATTGAAAGTATTGATAGGCAAATCAATAATACGAGCATAGCCAATTTGACCAGCTCTCACGACTTTTAGCTGCTCATAGTTTTTTAGTAGCGTTAGATATATTTCTCTATTAATCGCAGTATCTTCAGAAAGCTGTAAGAACTCTCTTTGTATCTCCGGTAACCCTTCGATAGTTCTATCTATATTCTGTTTCCTACTATTGAGCACCTCGAGCTGTTCATTAATCTGAATGACTAACGGATGTTCTGCTGTATAGTAAGTAGTCAGGTCAGCTTTTTTTAATCTAAGCTCGTTAATCTGTGTATCAATCTGAGAGTTCTCTGCCAATAGTAGCTCGGCTTCTTTACTCACATCGATCGTGCCATTACTTTCACGAAACTTATTAAAAACGGCTTCTGAGTCTTCTAGTTTTTTCTTCAGGTTCGGAATCTGAGTTTCCATGAATTTGATTGTTCTGGTTGTTTCCTCAGAACCTCGCGTTTGGTTTTGATCTATATAAGAAAGAATAATTTCTTTCAATATCAAACTAACCTGCTGTTGGTTAGACCCGGTCATAGACATCTCAACAATACCTGTTTTTTGACCTTGCTCAACCACAGATAATTTACTATTTATCGCATCAGTAGTGATCTGCAACGACTGCTTAACTACGTTGATAGGATGAACGTTACGAGGTAAGTCAGTCACAGTGATCTGAATCTGACCATCTGTACCTTTAAACAAATGCGGTTTATTTAACTGACCCTTAAAGTCATCAAACCCATTACTCAACACAAAACCAGTTGCAGATTTGGTTAGCGTAAATGTTTGATTAAGGTAACCCTGTGATACATTGAATTGGCTAATTTGAGCGTCACCATCTTCCGTACGTAGTGACACGCCTTCAGAATTGTTTATTTGAGTGTTGACACGATCACTCTTGATTCTATCTATATAACCGATAGAAGGGTCGGTCAATCTAATGCGTAAGTTTAGCTTCTCAACAACAGGTTCAAGTATCATCCGAGATCTTATTAATTCAGATTCCGTTTGAGCTTTACTTGCCTGTGGAGCAATTAGCTCTGATGCGCTTGTACCTAACGCAGATACACCTTGAGAATTCTCTTCTATTTGTATCAAAGCATCTGACTTGAAAGTAGGGTTTACATAGCGCCCGTAAAGCACACCGATTAGTAAACCTATTAATGCGAAAAACAATATGGTTTTCCAGCCACGCAGAATAGCAAATAGCAGTGCCATAAGATCAATATCATCATCGGCCTCTGTACTAGATTGACCCACATTTTTTGTATCTGTATTCATAACCATATGTTTATCACTTAATACTGTTCATTAGATATTAGACTTTTAACTAATTTTATCGGCCCAAGGCGTGAGACTGTTGACAATATCTTGCCTGGCTATCTCAAATAATGATATGTCATGTCTATAAGGGTCAGCAATTTCTTTATTAATCCAATGCCCTATCTTAAAGGTCTTGCCACGGCAATGTGGCCACCGCTCCTCTATCCATTTGGTTTGGCCATCTGACATGGTAAATATAAGATCTGCATTCATAACCAGCTTTTCATTTATCTGCTTTGCGATATGATTCGACATATTGATATCATATGGATCCATTACTGCTTGTGAATTTGGATCCACTGGGTTACCGACTACTGCGGAGAGTCCAGCAGAATCAACGTTTTTTTGCGGATATTGTTCTTTTAATAACGCTTCAGCGATTGGACTACGGCAAATATTACCGACACAGACAACCAAAATATTATCAAACGCCATACTGATCGTTTCCTATAAAGTTGAGAAACTTCTGATTGCTGAAGTTGATGGTAACAAAGCACTGATAACACGGTTCCAGCGCGTCAGACCTGTTGGGTCAACATAGACGATATCATTCGGCAACATCTCAAACCGGCTAGTCAGTGGGAAACTGGTGAGCGCTTGCATATCTACATAGTATATATTTGTACGCTGATATTCAGGCTGATCGCGCACTACGTAGATCTTAGCCGCATTAGCCGTATTAGAGTTCAGTCCAGCTGACTCCCCAATCACTTGCGCTAAGCTCAATCCTTGGTCAATAATAGGTACAGGTGCAACTTTGCCAAACTCTCCCAAGACATATACTTTATTGATATCTTCGCTACTGACACGAATAGAATCACCATCTTGGACATAAATTTGATTGGCTGATAATCCCGCCTGCTGCAGAGACTGTAACCCCATACGATAATCAGTACCGTTTCTTCTCAACACGATACTGTTTGAGTTACCTTCTCTCGTCGTACCACCAGCCATAGATATTGCACTATATAGTGACACAGGTTCATCGGCAATATTGAATTGACCAGGCTTGTTAACTTCACCATCGATAAAAAACTTATTGCCCCGATATTCAGCAACTTTCACTTGTGGGTCTGCATATTTTAGATAGCGCTGTAATCGTGAACTCAAGTTTGCAGTGAATTGTGGCACACTGAGCCCACTCGCCTGTATACGTCCTATCAACGGAAACTGGATGAACCCTTGCTGATCAACAGGATAACCAGATGCTCCTGCAGCATTAATATCAGGATAGTCCACCAAAACAATACTCAATACATCAGATGGCGTAATGCGGTAATTCATCCTATTAGACGATCGTACTAGGTTAGACAGGTTGCTACTCATTTGTGAGCGAGCGATTTGCTTAGGCGGTAATGTGGCGAGTGTCAGTGGCAGTACATTAAAATCAATACCGTTGTCTGCAGTAAAAGAGCCACTCGGTGGTAACTCTCCAGCTTGAAGCCCAGAATTGATGGTTGTAGTAGCACACCCATAAAGCATACTGCTAGCTAACAAACACGCTGTACTTAACAACTTAGTTGTCTGTCTCATATCAAAGAGCCTCTTCTGTTACTGCAATCACGTAAAACGATTAAGAAAACAATTCTATATTGCTGCTTTTGCCTTGATGTTATTTCTTTACATCTTTAACAAAAATAATCGGCATCATAACATAAGTTAGCTAACAGTAAGCAATGTTCTTATTGATTGATACAAAAAGCTATTTCGATACTTTCTGTACTCATACTGACTTTTACTCTACAGTTAATTCATTGTTTTACATACATTAATCTCAAGCAGTGTCTTTAAGGACACAATAAAAAACCTGTCAACTTAGCCTAAAACTGTTACCTAACCAAGTTCAAAACCCATCTAGGAAGTAAGTTCACACTTACCATGTCATATGCGGATTTTGTGAAGAATAACAGCTATTAAGCAAATAAAATAAAAGATCAAAAAGTCCGATAATCATTCCAATTTATTAGTATAATATGTGCCGCTAAAAGCAAATATGCTATCTACCTATTAATTAGTAGTAGTGAACATTGTCTATACTTAGGCCAATGTCTAGAAGCTATAAACAGTCATACATTGAGAAATGTAAACCCACCGACTCAAGGACATCAAGATGAAAGATGAAAAATTACAGAAAGCACTAGCCCGTATGGGGCTTGGTTCACGCCGTCAAATGGAAGAAGTGATCAAAGCTGGTCGCGTCTCTGTCAATAACGGACCGGCAACCATTGGTGATCGCGTCTCACAGGGTGATGAGATTCGCGTTGATGGTCGTCAGATTAAATATACTGCTGAAAATGAGAAACGTCGTCGTGTATTGGCATACTATAAGCCTGAAGGCGAAGTTTGCTCTGCAAAAGACCCAGAAGGTCGTCCAACTGTGTTTGAGCGCCTACCAAAACTGACTCATGATCGCTGGGTTATGGTTGGACGCTTGGATATCAACTCAACTGGTCTACTATTGTTTACCAATGACGGTGAAATGGCGCATCGCTTGATGCACCCTTCTAGTGAAGTGACTCGTGAATACGCGGTACGTGTATTGGGTGAAGTGACTCCTGATATCGCTCGCACATTGACCTCTGGTGTCATGTTAGAAGACGGTATGGCACAGTTTGATGATATCAAAGACGGTGGCGGTGAAGGTGTCAATAAGTGGTATCACGTCCAGTTAAAAGAAGGTCGTAATCGCGAAGTACGTCGTCTGTTTGAGTCTCAAGGTCTAAAAGTCAGCCGCCTACTCCGTACGCGCTATGGTACGATTGCCCTACCGAAAGAGCTACGTACTGGTCGTTTCTTAGAGCTTGATAAAAAAGAAATCAATACGTTGACGGACTTAGTAAGCTTACGCCCACGTTATGGTACGGGTCTGCATGGCGCAGCCAAAGAAAAGCAAGAACGTATCAGAAACAAGCCGCTCAAAGCACGCCGTACTACGGACAGTCGTAGTGATAACCGCAGCGGTAGCGACAACCGTAATAGCAGTGCAAAGCCTAAAAGTAGCGCTAGCCCTGCAAGCCGCGGTACACGTAACACTCGTGACCGCAATAATAAGCGCTAGTCTAAGTTTTCTGTAAAACACTTACAGCATTAGACGTGTTATAAAAAAGCTGCCAATGATACATAGTCATTGGCAGCTTTTTCTATATTTGTATGTCTGAGATTTTGTCTGTCTGATAGATTCTTTATACATGGTTTTCGTACTAAGCATATAAAACATATGGATAATGATTTAATTATCATGGCTGTCCATGTAACTATCCATAGCTTTTAAGTCCTGTAGATGTTGCGTCTCTATTTGCGCCATTAACATATCTAGACGCTGCTCGATATTGTCTAACATTTTTTGTAGCAATCTATTGGCTTCTATTCTTTTTTCGTTACTTGCGTGGTCAGTACTTGCATAAGTATTCATTAAATGGTGATGACTGGCCAGCATTTCAGGTAGCCGAGTTTGCAGTAGTTTGTTCAGCACAAATTGCTGCTCAGTCGCTGCTGGTACTTTGTTCTGCGCTGATTGTGACTTCTGATATCCTTGATAGTAAGTGACTTTGTTATCTATACTCTGTAGTTGTCTTAGCTGCTGTTCAGATAGGTTTTTTAGATGCTTTTTATGTAGGCTTAGCTGTTGCCAACTTGTTGTAGCTAATGATAATGCGGCATTACTATCTTGATACATGAGCACACCTGGTGTGATACCAACTGCCTTGTGTAGCGCGTGCCAGCCTTTTTTGCCCAGATATAAGGCAGCGGCAGTTGCTACGATGCCAGTACCTATTAATATACTCATATACACTCGTTACTTATTAATCAATTCTGTATATCCCTACTCATCGTTATCACTTACAGCTTGATGTTGTCTACTGTTTCGCTTGTCTCAACGGTATTCTTTGATCCAGAATTTTTTGATATAGGAGATTGGATTGTTTCTGTATTTTCATCCAGCTCACTCAATGACTGCATTGTTGAGTTCGCATTTGGATTATCAAAGCGCGTCTGCAAATAGCGATTGGTCGCGAGTAGTTTTTGTCCATCTTGATGGTACGACGCGTTTAGCAGATCATCGAACTGAACATCGATGGTTTTGAGCACACCTAGCAAGGCTTGTTTACCAGTAACGTCTGAGTGTTTGATTTTGGTAGTATCAGCGCGCGCGCCGTCTGCCCCATCTAAATCATGCAAGCGGCGATAGTCTGCGACTGCTTGCGGGATATGTCTGTCCATCAGATTCTGAATCATGATATAGGTTTCATTGATGGTATCTTTATCATCTATTTTGCCATCATTATTGGTATCGCCATAAATCAAACGTAACTTTTTGCCCTTTTGATTGATTTGATCAAGTGCTGCTTTTACGTCAACTGGCAAGCTTTTTTCTGGAATATATCCCAATTGCGGCATCGCCGTATATTCGAGCATTTTGGGCGCTGTGACTTTTTTGATACCGCGATATCCTAGATATAACCCAGCGGCTGGCAGCACCCCGTATAGTACAAACATTACTAGCATGGCAGTCACTTGGGTCATCAGAGTATCCTTATGGTTCGGCAGAATGGTGTGGTAAATTTTTATTATGTTAGCCCATACGCTCAGCTAAGTAGCTTCAATATAGCCAGTCATATATAGGGCACTGCTTTTATTAAACAAAAAAATAAGGCTCTGTTAAAGCCCTATATTGTTATGTACTGAGTCGATTGTGTTTATAAGTTATGACTTGCTCACAGCAAACAAGAAAACCATTAGCTTTGCGTACGGCTCTTGACATAACGATGTGTCGAGGCAAGACGATTCAACACCGTTTGATGCAGCTCATCTAACAACTCATCAAGCTCATAATCAATCTCTAAAAACAAATCGGTCAACATATCACCAGCAGTCATTTTACCTTGTGCCATGTTGTTCTTGGTGCGGTGCGGGCTAAATCGTTGTAGCTGCTCATAATGGTATAGCGCTTCGGGGATACTTTCGGATACGAGCTTGTCGATGACGAACTGGCGCTCATTATGTTGTTGCTGTTGTTGTTCGTTTAGCTCGCTACTCCACTCGCGATAGCGCTTTAGCTTACCATTGATACGGTCGAGTATCGCAACGGCTTCTATAGGCATAGCATTTAGGGTGGCCTCATCGACCACGTCAATAAGCTCAGTCATAATCGGACAACGTCCATGTTTGAGATACCACAAAGTATCTGGGTCAAAAGGCGGTCTATTGGTTGGGCGCATTTGAGCATGATTGGCTAAATACTGATCAGTCAAAGGCGTTGCTGAGTGAATATCGCTGACTTGCGCCAAAGCATGACATATACGATCTATCCGCTCAGGCGGTGTCAGCGAAGTACGTTCAGGGCTTGCAGTACGTTCGGAGTTCAACAGAGCGCTGCTATTATTATGCTCATCGCTAGTATGATTGACATCCTCTACATGATGACTGGCCCCTAACTGCTGCACATTTTTGGCAGCGAGCGTTGGCAAATCATCTTGAGCTTGCCCAAATGTCTTTAGCATTCTTGTCAAACTGACTACCATGACGCGCTCTGCCCCTCATCTAATACATGCCTATTGTGCCTGTATTGCATACCTTCATTCAATAGCGTATCTTAACAGGTTTTTGCTGACCTGCCAGTACGCAAAGTGTCAACATTCTTACTCTCTGCACCGATGCTCTAAACGCTAAGCACCTTATTATTATGAATGCTCCCGATTATATTTCTGGCTTTTTACTCGGCCTATCACTTATCTTGGCAATTGGCTCTCAAAATGCGTTTGTACTCAAGCAAGGCATTAAACGTGAACATATCTTTTTTATCTGCCTGTTCTGCGCCATTAGTGATGCGCTACTGATCTCAGCAGGCGTCGCTGGGTTTGGTGCGGTAACGGCTCGCTATCCACATGCTGTCGATATAGCCAGACTGGCAGGCGCGCTATTTTTGCTGGTTTACGGCTTACAGAGCTTATATGCCAGTGTTAAACGATCACATGCAATGACAGTCGATGGTCAAGTGGTGACCAGCTTAAAAAAAGCACTGCTTTTATGCTTTGGTTTCACTTGGCTAAATCCCCATGTCTACTTAGATACATTGGTGCTCGTTGGGATGGTTTCAACAGGTGCAAATAGCAAGATGACTTTTGCCGCAGGGGCGGTTAGTGCGTCGTTCTTTTTCTTCTTTGCACTTGGTTATGGCGCACGCTTGCTGAGACCTCTATTTGCGAAGCCAAAAGCGTGGAATATACTCGATGCGTTGGTAGGATTGCTGATGCTGTATTTGGCGTGGCATTTATACCACAGCTAAAGATAGGCTAGCCATTAGATATAGAGTGCTGGATTAAGAGGTCGTTATTTGTATCTGGCACGGCCTCTTAATTTAATTATTGGGGTTTTTTGTGGTTAAGATTTTAGATACTAGAATTATGGTTGCTAGAGTTGTAGTTGCTAGAATTATAGTTATTATCAGAGATAAAATAGATAGCCTACATTAAAGCAGGAAACAGGGTACGCAGGCCATTAACGATGATTTCAATAGAAACAGCCGCCAATAACATACCCATGATTCGGCTCATAATATTTAGACCGGTATCACCCAACAAGCGGCTGATACGACCTGCAGCCATCAATGCCAAATAGCAAAACAAACTGATAAACAGACCCGCGATCAATATGGCAGACACCTGCAACACGCCTGAGACTTGTGAAGAGTAAATAATAACCGTAGAGATACCACCAGGCCCGATCATCATTGGAATGGCGAGAGGTACCACAGCAGCTGCCATAGAAACAGGCGCATCTTTCACATGATCCACATCGAAGTTTTCTTGATCAGGTTTTACGGGGTTACCCTCTCCGTTCATCATATTTAAGGCAATCAAAAACACCAATATGCCGCCCGCCAATTGGAACGAGCCGATAGAAATACCAAGGGTTTTTAGTAAGGTCTCACCTGCAAGCGTAAAAAAACTGATGGTGATAAAAATGGTCAAACAAGCAACGCGCGCAACTTTGCGGCGGTTGTTCATCGAATAGCCACGAGTCAAATCCAAAAATAACGTCAATGCGCTAAATGGATTGATCAACACCATAAAAGCTAGGATTATCTTGATAATTTCAGTATTCACTGAGCGCTCGCTTGTCTATTGATACCACTTGTGCAAAAAGATAAGGCCATCGTGCGAGTGCAACGATGACCAATAGGCAGATACAAACGGCATTGTAACATAGGCAGATAAGCGAATTAAATCATTAACTTTGCTCGATTACACGCTTGCTTTATGTTATTGAACAGTTTGTATCTACAGAGCGATATCACTAGTAGACAATCTATCTCCTACAATTCGCTAAGCGTTTATATTATGCGCTAAAATCCAAGCCAATATCCAAAGCCGTAGTACTGTGTGTCAGATAACCCATCGCAATAAAGTCTACGCCTGTACTTGCGGCTGCCTCTACAGTCTCAGGCGTAATACCACCTGATGCTTCAGTCTTTGCACGTCCTTTACACATATCCACTGCTTGCGATAGCGTTTCAGGCGACATATTGTCTAGTAGCACCAAGCTCACACCGGCATCTAACGCCTGTTCTAACTGCTCTAATGTATCTACTTCAACTTCAATGGGAATCAGATGCCCAGCAAAGTCTTGTGCCTGCTGAATGGCAGTTTTGATATCGCCTGCAATAGCGATATGATTGTCCTTGATTAAAATAGCATCATCCAACCCTAAGCGATGATTGCGACCACCGCCGCAGCGTACAGCGTATTTTTGGACGATACGTAGACCTGGAATGGTCTTGCGTGTACAAGTAATCTGCGCCGGATATTGTGCCACGCTATCGACAATCTGACGGGTCGCTGTCGCAATACCACTAAGGTGCGTCATAAAGTTCAATGCCGTACGCTCAGCGGTGAGCAAATGACGCGCATTACCGCGTACCGTTGCTAGTACTGTACCAGCGGCGACGGTTTCGCCATCATGGACGTGTGCCACAAACTCAATCTGCGTATCGACTGCTGCAAAAGACAAGCGAGCCAAATCCATACCACATATCACCCCTGCCTGCCGTGCTTTGATCTGTAGCTTCGCTTGCATATCAGCTGGAATAGTCGCTTGTGACGTGACATCGCCGCGTCTCCCCAGATCCTCAGTCAAAGCATCTTTGACCAATGGCGTGAGCAATACTTCATCTAATGCTGGTTCTTTTTCAATTGTCATTTTTGACCCTCATATAGCCATGATAGTAATGGAAACTGCTAAGCATTTAAACTCAAAATGAGCATAAATATAACGCAAAGCTGATCAACTGGCAAGGATATGTGACAAACTTATCGGTTCATCAAAAATTTTCAGAGTGAAATGGAACACCTTTTAATTGAGCATATGCTCTAAGCTATTTACGCTTGGGAAGTTTACTATCCATCAATAAACTCTGTAGTTCGATATCGTGGCGGAAGCAATATAGTTTGGCAGGGCGACCACGCTGAGCGCTACTACTCTCCCCAGTCTCCATCACTAAGTTCTGTGAATCTAGCAGTCGACGGAAATTTTGCTTATGCAAACGCATACCTGATAAAGCCTCAACGCTCTGCTGTAATTGCGATAAGGTAAATACATCTGGCATTAAACCAAAAATAAGTGGGCGGTATTCAATCTTAGCACGCAGTCTAGAAATCGCAGTGGCGATGACACGGCGATGATCATAGTACATGGGCACACCGATACGCTTTGACCAATCCTCTGGCAGCACAACTGCTTGATAATTGGGTGGGTAATTGGGTGCTTCGGGTATTAGACCTACCTCGTAGAGCATCTCATAACGTAGCAGCACATGCTCTGCAATCCACTCTCGCTGCTCATGAGCGTCATCATTTACTGCTTTGATATTCGTCAACTCACCACCTGCCAAAAACGACTCGCTTAGCCCCCAACATAGTCCAATACGCTGACGTCTACGCTCTCGAACACTTGAGTCTTCAGCGGTATTTGCCCATTCCAAAAGCACAGGCACGATAAAATCCATGATGATGCTTGGCATACCATCTAGGTGATTCTCCCACGGGAAATAATCATACCAGTCTCGCCATAACGCTTGGCTTTGCAGTTCTTGCGTCTGTGTCTCTTGTACCAGACCTAAGTAACTGACATAGACAAGCGCATGGCCGTCGATATTACGTCTATTGGTATCGACAAAGGTATATAGCTGCTCTAAATACCCAAGCGGCTGCTGTGTCTGCTCTTCCACCCACTGACGTACGCCCGCCTGTAACGAGCGGTGTAGCGGCATAAGAGGACCGTTTGGCAATAGCTTGCCTTGATCAACGGTCAGGACTCGAGCGATATGATCAGTAATAGCAACCAACACAGCGACAACTTCTGTCGTGCCGCTACCCTGCTGATGCGCATGTGAATAAGACAACGTCATAATGTTTAGGACTACCTTTTTTCTGAACTGCGGCGAGTAGACTACCAATAATAAGAATCTCTTACGCCTCAGTATAACGCGGATCCAGAATATTATAGCGTGAAACTGACACTATCATAGACCGCCGTTGTAAACATAGTGCATCAGCATCGTTTGATAAAAATCACCAAAATATATGAATTGGGAGCGCCTAAACAGCTTATGTATATCCATCCGTATACAAAAAACACTTGTAATTATGCTCAAAATGAGCATAATTAAGTTAACTCAATCATTTTCTAATCTTAAATTATCTGAATTTTTGACACATACATTTATCATTATCGTACCAATAGAGGTCGCCATTATGAAAATTTATCCTTACGACGCACCCATTATGAGTACCGACAACCGTATCGCTACTCAAATGAATATCGACTATGCCAAGGCAAAAATGCCAGCTGACTTGCCGCGTTCTGAGCGCATCGTGGTTGAAGAGAACATCAAGAAACTATTAAAGGAACATAACGCCGTACTGGTAGCGCATTATTATGTTGATCCTTTTATCCAAGACTTGGCACTGGCAACAGGTGGCTGTGTTGGTGACTCGCTCGAGATGGCGCGTTTTGGCCAGGCCCATAGTGCCCAAACGCTCGTGGTCGCTGGAGTGCGCTTTATGGGCGAATCGGCAAAGATATTAAGTATGGAAAAAACGGTGCTTATGCCAGATCTAGAGGCGGAATGCTCTCTAGATTTGGGCTGTCCTGCTGATGATTTTTCGGCATTTTGCGACGCGCATCCTGAGCGTACGGTCGTTGTCTATGCCAATACCAGCGCTGCGGTGAAAGCAAGAGCTGACTGGGTAGTGACCTCATCTGTCGGTATCGAAATTATCCGTCATCTGCATGCGCAAGGTGAGCCCATCATTTGGGGACCTGACCGTCATTTGGGCAAATACATCGCTCGTGAGACGGGCGCAGATATGTTGCTGTGGCAGGGTTCTTGCCTTGTACACAATGAATTTAAAGCTACCGAGCTTGAGCAATTAAAAGCTGAGCATCCAGAGGCCAAAGTACTGGTGCATCCTGAGTCACCTGATAGCGTGGTTGCACTCGCTGACGTGGTAGGCTCGACCAGCAAGTTGTTAAAGTCAACTTACGAGATGGACGCTGATACCTTTATCGTTGCCACTGACTTAGGCATATTGCATGAAATGCAAAAACGCTCACCAAACAAACGCTTTTTGGCAGCGCCTACTGCTGGTGAGAGTGCGAGCTGTAAGAGCTGTGCATTTTGTCCTTGGATGGCGATGAATGGTCTAAAAGGTATCGAACAATGCCTAACTAATAACAGCGGTGAAGTGTTAATGACACCTGAGCTGGCAGTAGCCGCCAAAAAACCTTTGCAACGTATGCTTGATTTTGCTGAAGCACAAAAGCAAAACGTCGCTGCCAGTGGCGATATTGTCAAAGACCGTACACTGTTCGCTAATGTTGGAGCAGCATAATATGAATAAGCAGCACTCAGCCAACCATGCCAGTACTATTAAACCTGATAATAATGGGAGTAACAGTAACATGAACACGATTATAAAAACTGACGTCCTTGTTATTGGTGCTGGATTGGCAGGTTTGAGCACTGCACTATCCCTACCTACATCACTGCATGTTACCGTTTTGAGTAAAGCAGCGCTTGAGGTTTGCTCAAGTCACTATGCTCAAGGTGGTATTGCCGCCAGCTTAGACAAAGATGACTCTGTCAGTGACCATATCGCCGATACCCTAGTGGCTGGTGCAGGACTATGCACAGCTGACAATACTGCCAGAATTTTGGGTGCTGGACAGCAGGCGGTTCAGTGGCTATGCGCGCAAGGCGTGCCTTTTACTCAGAACTCACCTAAAGCTTCGGATAACATAAACGCACAGGACTTCTCTCAGTTACAGACCAGCGAGTTGCATTTAACAAAAGAAGGCGGACATGGCTGTAGACGCGTCGCCCATGCAGATGATGCGACTGGTAGGCACGTGATGGACACCTTAATCCTAAAAGCACAGTCTGCGACCAATATTACTATATTGCCTTATCACGAAGCTTTAGAGTTACTCACATCTCCTATAGCTGATACTCAATACCTCGGTGGCTATGGTGCCAAGCACTGCCAAGGCGCACTTGTATTCGATCATAAACAGGCGCGTCAACTTACCTTTCAAAGTCATGCAGTCGTACTAGCCAGCGGTGGATTAGGTCAACTGTTTAAGCGGGCAAGCGCACCCAATGTCTGTGTCGGCGATGGCGTGATGATGGCGTGGCAAGCGGGCTGCCGTTTGGCGAATTTGGAGTTCATCCAGTTTCATCCAACTGGATTAGCACTGGGCGACAGTAGCTTTTTGATATCTGAAGCACTACGAGGCGAAGGTGGACGACTATACTGTCCGCAAACAGGCGTGCGTTTTATGCTGGATATAGACGCACGGGCGGAGTTAGCACCGCGAGACATCGTTGCTCGCGCGATAGCCACGCAGATTGATAGCAATGGACTTGGTTATGTACATCTTGATGTCAGTCACTTGCCCGCAGACTTCGTAAAAGCGCATTTCCCGCAGATTTATAAGACCCTGCTGGCACATGGTATCGACATGACTACCGACCCTATCCCAGTTGCGCCAACGGCACATTATAGCTGTGGCGGTGTGGTGACTGATGCCAAAGGGTTAACGGATTTGCCAGGACTTTATGCGGCTGGTGAGGTAGCTTATACTGGCCTACATGGTGCCAACCGTTTGGCAAGCAACTCCCTACTAGAGTGTGTGGTGGTTGGCCGTAATATCGCAGCCAACCTACCGCATTATCTAGAGCGTTTAGACAACTTGCAGAACCTAGAAGACTTAACAAAAATGGCTACGTTCGATCGCGCATCATGTGATGAGTTAACACAATCATACCTTAGTGCATGGTCAGCGCCAGTGCTTAGGGATACGCAGTCTGTGATGCTGCCGGCATCTGTATCATCAGCATATCACTATGAGCTTACCCATGAATCGCTCACCCCTGACATTGACACTGATATTGACACTGATATTGCAACCATAACCGCAGCATTAAAAACGCTGATGACTGCTAATATGGGTATCACTCGCAGCGCCGAGCAATTAGAGCAAGCGTTGCAACAAATACAAGAGTGGCAACATTGGAGTACAAAGTCAAAGGTGAGCCAGCTTGGCACAAATAATGCGGGCAGCCCTACTACTATCAATGAGTTGTTATACTTTCAATTAGAAAGACAACTTACATTAGCAACCTTAATTATCCAGTCGGCCTATCAGCGCTTTGAGAGTCGCGGTGGTCATTACAGACAGGACTATCCAAACCTAGCGACTGCCCCTCTTACTAGCGTTGTGGAGCCACAGCATGACCTAGCTTATGATCAATTCAGTTATTTTGCGGGATCCACGCAGCCTCTTAAAAGCGATAACTGCCTGCCAGAGCATAGTTTGCCTAAACACTGTCTGCCTGAAAAAAGTCACGTGCTAGTAGAAATCGATTAAGCCAGTCCAAAAGACCATACTGAAAGGTATGGTCAATATGATTTTAGGGATGTATTTTCAGCATTATTTTGGTGTTATGGTACAATCGCAAGCTTGTCAAAAACACCCTGTTAAAATGCTGCGAGTTCCCTACAATGCAAAGCTTGATTACCCTCGTTTTGGTATTGATGCCAATGTTTATTGGCTTTGCCATTCCTGCCAACCCAACTCTGACCAGACTTGCCGATATGGGCTTGTCTTATTTGGTATATCTCATCTTGGCACTGATCGGTATTGAGCTGTCGCAGGTAGAAGGCTTAGGCAGTCAAGTTGGCGAAATTGCCCTATATGTTACTGTTCTATCAATACTCACAATTGGTACGGGGCTGTTCGCACTGATGGTGTTTGACCATGTACGACCGTGGCAGGCCAAAAAACCAAGCGTCAAATCCAAAGAACATCGTGTCAGTATTCGGGGCAGCCTATTACAGGTCGTCTGCGTGGTGATTGGGATGGTAATTGGCTTTTTCCTACCTGCTGATTATATGCCGCCTGAAAACTCTATGACGGTCATGCTGATGATTTTGATTTTGCTCGTAGGCATTGGCTTAAAAGGCTCAGGCATTACCTTAAAAGAAGTCATGCTCAATAAGCGCGGTGTTGAGATGAGCATTATCTTTACGCTATCGGTGTTGGTTGGTGGGCTTGTGTTTGCCTTACTATTCACAGATGTGTCATGGACGAAAGGCTTGGCAATGGCATCAGGGTTTGGTTGGTATTCGCTATCCGCGATTGTCATGACCGATGCTTATGGCGCTGTATGGGGCAGTGTCGCGCTATTTAATGATTTGGTACGTGAGTTTTTTGCCTTATTATTTATTCCTGTATTTATGCGCAAATACCCTTCTGCTGCGGTGGGGCTTGGCGGTGCAACCAGCTTAGACTTTACCTTGCCCATTATTCAACAGTCAGGTGGTCTAAAGGTTGTACCACTGGCGATCAGTTTTGGCTTCTTGATTAATATTATCTCGCCTGTGCTGATGGTGTTCTTTTCGGCGTTGAGGTAATAGCCATAATTCCAGTTTAAATCTAGTGAGGTTACATCTCAATGACAGATGCTTTGAAAGTGTTTCATTGGTAAATATTTGCATTGTCTCGACAATGCTGCTTAACCACGTCTAACCATCTTTCATACCAATACCATTGCTGCTCAATCTTTACACCATATCCTTTTGAATTATTTTTTGCATCTAAAGATTGCCATAATTTTGTATGATGATGAATCGAGAAACCTGCAAATCCAGCATTGTTTATTATCTCTTTGATCTTACTAGGTCGATATTTAACTTTCTCAGTCTCTTTTATTAACTGATACTCTGTATTTACCTTTGCAGCCAATGGATCATCTGGTTTTAAAAACTCAATTACTTTATCTGCTTGTCCTCTTTTATTAACAGTTTTGGGCACAAACAATATTCTATAAGCATACTTCGGACTGCTAAAATCTTCGTCTGAAACAGAATCATCAAAGCGAGTTACATAACTTTTAATATTACTAGGTAAATCCTCAAACTCTGATAAAAGATCTTTTTGTTCCTCAGATATGCTTGAGAACTGCAAACTGAATGATAAATGTTTTTCTATACCGAACTCTTTACCAAAAAACTTACAGATGTAGTAATTATAGTTTAAGCAGCATGCCTGATATCTAGCACTCAAACTATCATCAATCCTAGACGTCATCTGATGCTCAATCTCATGACGTAAGCCTATTAAAAACTTTAAATTTAAGGCAGACTCTCTATCTATCGGGCTATTCGTATTATCTAAACATCGCTCAAGCTCCCAGTGTTTATATGCGCCATGCTTAGTCCTATCAAAGATTTTACGTTGATTTGGCTTTCTATAATAACGATAATCAATATTTTTATCTTCATAATAGGCATGTAAAAGATACGTCCAACTAATTATGATCAAGACTGAGAATGCTTCCGACTTGAACGTAATATTAGGATTGTTAAATATCTGAACTGCCGCTAAAGCAGACTCTCTCGACTTTTTGACCAATTCGTATTTTTTCGTGCCCTTTCTAAGAATACTCATCTTAAAATCCTTTTATTTTTCTAATAAAATACTGACGTATGCAGCTTAGAAACATCAAGATAAACTTCATTCAATTTGTCATCTTTTATTATCGAAAAACTGAGTTCTTACTTATTATTCTTCTAGTCACTCAAGAAAGAGCATCCCTAAACCCCACTCGCCTGCTTCGCAAACAAGCGCATCAATGGCTTGATTTTACCGACGCGGTACATGCCTTCATTACGGATCTGCTGTACAGGACGCGCTTGGGCAAGCGACCCTGCAAACAACCAGTTGAGTGCCGAGAAGCTGTGCATCATTAGGCTGTTATGCGGACGGCGCGAACGCTCATAATGACGCAGTGTTTGATTGCTACCCCACAGCGTGCCGCCACTACGGGTAAAGTCATGCGCCAGCTGCTCACTCAATACTTTTACATCGAGCATACCGAGATTCAATCCTTGACCTGCCAGCGGATGTACACCATGGGCAGCATCACCGATGAGTACCAAGTTATCAGCTACGTAGCTTTTTGCTTGCTGTGCTGCTAGAGGGAAACTGGCAATGGATTCAATCTGATGGATAGCGCCCAGCTCGTAATGGCTTGCTGCTGCAAGTTTATCCGCGATATAGCGGTTGTCTTCTTCTATCAATGCCAATGCCTGATTGCGCGGCAATGTCCATACGATCGATTGCCAATGTTGTGGGTTTGCTTTATCAGTCTCAGTAATGTCCGCTAACGGCAATATCGCTAGCGTGCCCGTTGGCAACATAGCTTGACGAGCAGTCGCTTGATGGGGTTTCTCGGTCTGAATCGCACAGCAAATCGCCGTTTGATTATAATCAAGCGTATCGATCCCAATCCCTGCTTGCTTGCGGACAAATGAACCGCGACCATCAGCACCGACCAATAGACGCGCATCAATCGCTGTCTCATCATCTAGCGTCACACGGTAACCTTGCTGCGCACCCAACCAGTCCATATTTACTACTTTGTGTCCAGCGATAACCGTCAGATACTCGCTGATATTCTCTTCATGTAAACGCTGCCATAAGGCGTGCTCAATGACGGCAGGCTCCACCATACTACCGAGTATCTCAGGCGCAGCGCTTTGATCACGGCTATCACCAAATAATAGCTCGCCCATGCCGTTGAGTTGCCAGACCTGCATCTGTGAGTAATCCGCTTTGCGCTTAGATGCGGCAATGTGTTGCCACGCGCCAACCTCCATGAGCAAGTTAATACTCGCTAGACTGAGCGCATAGACACGCGCGTCACGTTTACTCAGCACCGCTTGCCACGCTGACTCGTCACGGGCAGGACAAGCATCAACTAAGGTCACTGGCATTTTATCCTGTGCCAGCTTTAGCGCGAGCGTCGCGCCAACGATACCGCCACCGATAATCAGCGTACGATTGTTTTTCATAAGGTGTCTCTCAATATTGCTCAATATTAGAATGCTTATCATCAATCTCAATTACATATAGTTGATTCAGTTTAAAAGAGAGACAAGGCAACCGAGTGCAGATGTATAAGCAATACTTCAAGCGAGGTTAGCGCTGTCACTCTTTTAAAGAGGATTAACTATAGCGCTATGACTTTAGACCCATGGCGTAGGTTGCCACCAATGGCTTGATATTTGGTAATTTATCAAAGGCCAACAGCGCCATATTTCGTGCCAGCTTAATGGCGGGATTGGAATGAGTAAAGCCATGTACCACGGCATCACAGAAGCGAATCACTCGTTTTTGATCGGTTTGACGTGCTTTTTCATAACGCTGTAGTAATGGCGCATTACCGATGTCCTCGCCTTTGAGCACTTGTGAGCTCATCATTTGCGCCAATACATGCGCATCGCGCATACACAAATTGAACCCTTGACCCGCGACAGGATGCAAAGTATGAGCAGCATTACCCATAATGACGCAGCGACCCTCGACCTGCTTGTCTGCCAATACACGCGACAATGGATACGCACCGCGGCGACCAGCAGCAACAAACGTGCCCGCGCGTTGTCCAAATGCCTGCTGTAGCGTTTGCAAGAAATGTGCGTCGTCTTCTAGATATTTGGTTTCCTCGCCTGTTGGACAGACCCAAACCACAGAGCGTCTATAGCCTTGTTGATACTCATCATTGCCATCACCTTCTGGATCCGTTAGTGGCAACACTGCCAGCGGCCCTGCTGGGCTAAAACGCTCAATTGCCACATGCTCGTGCGCCGTATCGGTCTCTACCACGCCAACGATAGCCGTTTGCTGATAGTCATAGGTCGTGGTGCCAATATTCAATAGTGGACGTACCGTAGAATCGCGTCCATCACAAGCGACCAACACGCTGGCTTGTAGCTGCTGCTCATTTTCTACTTCGTCATCGTTGCTAAAGCTCAGCGTTACGCCGTCCGCTTGTTGGTTTACTGCATTGACACTGGCATTATCGATCAAAGTCACAAGTGGCGACTGCTGCGCGGCTAATAAGAGCTTGCGCCCGAGCCACGCGTTCTCAATCACTTGTCCAAAAGACTCGACTTTCTCTTCGGCTTTATTAAGCTGCGCGCGTCCAAAACTGCCTTGCTCACTAATCTGTACGCTATCAATACGGCACGCATGGCTTTGTAGCTCATCCCACAGTCCGATCTCTTGATAGATCTGTACCGTACGCCGTGACAGCGCTGTATTGCGACTGTCCAGATAATGACTGCGTGTACGGTCATCGGTTGGACTGATGGTTGGATAACGGTTTTTTTCTAATAATGTGCTAGCGATGCCGTGATTCGCTAATAGCAAGGCAAAGGACAAGCCCACGTGACCGCCACCAACGATAAGCACTTGCTGATCGGTGATTGCATTTTTATTGTTAGAGTCATATTTGGAATTAGATAAATGTGAATCAGTCTCTTGCATCGTAGTTATTCCTATTATAATTTTTGAGCATGCCTGCGGTCAGTTCTTGATATCCACAGCGATTGATAGCCGCTTTGTACTCGATTGCCACTGCCTTTAATTTGTAGCCTTTGTCATCTGACTATACTCTTTAGCTTAGCTGCTTTAGTTTCAGCTCAGTTACTTTGGCTTCATTGCTATCGTTTTATCTCAATGGTAAAGCGCTGAGATATCGTTCATAGATTACCACAAATTCCTGATCATACTGCGAGCTAAACCGTAGACAAATCGTATATCTACTCTACTCAAGGACAAGGTCTATAACTACCAAACAAGGTCAGTAGAATACAAGAAATTCAGGTCAACCTATATTTTGATTTGACCTAAAAACAGTCGATAAAGGTCGCCTGTACTGATATTGCAATCTACATACAAAAACGACGTTATCTATCCAATATATGGCTTGAATTTTAAAAATTCTCTACCATAATGAAGACAAGACTTTTATTTATTATTTTTCACAACATCAATAACAAAACGACCGTTACCCTTATATCTAAAAACCATTTTTCATTTAGAAACTACTTATCATTTAGAACACTTGTGATTTAAAACATAACAACGCTACTAACTATTTTATCTCTGAAGTCCGTGACGCATGCAATACTAGACTATAGCGTCGGGCATACAATACAAGGATAATCGCTTGACTGATACCATGAGCCGCCGTATAAAGTTTGAATTTCTAACGCCAGCACAGCTAAAAACCGTGCTGGGTGAATACAACAACCACATGAAATATATTCAAGAACGCCTCGATATCAAAATCATGCAGCGCCAAGGTGATTTCTGCCTGAGTGGCGATGTGACCGCTGTTGAGCGCGGTGAACGTATCATCTACAAGATGGTAGATGAAGCTCAAAACACCAAAGATATCAGCGCAGAAGAGCTGCACCTGATGATCCAATCGAGTATCTCACGCGATGAAGATATGGACAATGAGGAAGATGACGATATCGAAGATGAAGAAGACTTAGATGAGGCCAGTGAGTTTACGCCTATTAGCTTGCGCACACGTAAAGGTCGTATCATCCCGCGCGGTGGCAACCAGCAGCGCTATGTAAAAAATGTCTTAAGCTCTGATGTCTCGTTCGGTATCGGACCTGCTGGTACTGGTAAGACCTATCTTGCGGTCGCTTGCGCGGTGGATATGATTGAGCGCAACGAGATCGAACGTATCTTACTCGTACGCCCAGCCGTAGAAGCAGGCGAAAAATTGGGTTTTTTGCCAGGGGATCTAACGCAAAAGATTGATCCATACTTGCGTCCATTATATGACGCGCTTTATGAGATGATAGGGTTTGAGAAAGTCGGTAAAATGATCGAGCGTCAAATTATCGAGATCGCACCGCTTGCTTATATGCGTGGTCGTACGCTCAACAACTCATTTGTCATTTTGGATGAAGCACAGAACACCACACCTGAGCAAATGAAAATGTTTTTGACGCGTTTAGGCTTTGGCTCACGTGCGGTAATTACTGGTGATATCACTCAGGTCGATTTGCCCCGCGGTCATAAGTCAGGTCTCGCACAGGCGATGGATATCTTAAAAGACATCGAAGAGATTCATATCACCAAGTTTGACTCAAAAGACGTGGTACGCCATCAGTTGGTACAACAAATCGTTGAAGCTTATGATGTGTTCGACGAAGAGCAAATGGCTCTAGAAGAGAAGCGTAAATTTGAACGTATCAAGGAGCAAGAGCGTAGACAAGCTGTGGTTAACGCGGCTGCCAAACTATAAAGATATTTTTGAAAAGCTTGGTTCTAACAAAGACCGGATTACTCAGGGTAGTCCGGTTTTTTCTTACTATGCATTACTTAATTTTGCATAGGTTTAGCCTGCTCTAAATGCTGTCTCGCTTTTTAACCATTGTCTGCTCACAACTTAGCGGTAGTCGCCTTCATGGTGTGGTCGATAATCAGCTAATTATACGAGTAAAGCACTAACTAACGAGTCTATTTAGCAATCGTGCTATGTCAGATGCCACTATCTTGAATAGCACTATCTTGAATAGCACTATATTTAAAAGATTAACTAAAATATAGTGCAGCTGTTTATATGCGACCATCTACAATAAAAAGGATAATGATATGAGCCAATCTGACAATACTAATATTGATGGTGCCAATGTTGATAATACTGATACTGATAGTAATGCTATGAGTCATGATGCGGAACTCGCAGCACTTGATATCAGTGCAGCCGATAGTATTAGTGATGAGGTATTAGATGCGTTTTATGATCGTGCTCATCTACTGTCTGTGATGAGGGCTGTTTTGGATTATATCGATGAGCGTGTCGATAAAGGCCTGACCCTACCCTATTTTGCGGATATAGATAACGAGCTGTGGCAAGACAAATCTAAAGCATTGGACTTATACATTACTGATGAGATTGAGGGACGCGCTCTAAACTTAGAAGCTCGCGGAAAAGACTATCCAACCAATATTTTGTCTTATCCAAGTGAGTTACCTACTGCGATCATCGGTCTTATGCCAACGTTACCGCTTGGTGAGCTTATTATCTGTCATGAAGTGATGGTACGTGAGGCGCAAGAACAAGACAAAACCCTAGCACAGCACATTAGCCATCTACTGGTACACGGTATGCTGCATTTACTAGGGTTTGATCATGAGCTTGGACAAGCTGAGCAAGATGAGATGGAGCGTTTCGAGATTGAGATTTTGGCAGGTCTTAACCTACCAAATCCGTATATCTAACACAGCTGTTTTTATCAATTAGTCTTTAGTCCAATTAGTCTTTAGATAGTGGTAGTTTTTGTGCTTGACCCATTTGATTGATCATATGATCCAGACCTTTAACATGGACGCTACGCTGCGGGAATGGAATCTCAATTTTTTCATCATCTAGTGCGTGCTTGAATTGCTCAAGCAATTGGCACTGCATTGACCACCAGTCATCGTTGGTGGTCCAGACGTTCAGTGTCAAATCAACTGAGTTGTCGCCTAGATTGGTCACTCGTACGATAGGCTCAGGGTCGGTAAAAGACAGTGGGTTGTTTCTGGCTAGGCTCAGCATGAGATCTTTGGCTGTTTTGATATCTGCATCATAGCCAATCCCAACTGTAATATCGACACGGCGATTGGGTAACGCAGTGTAGTTGACTACTGGCGATGTTGTGATATCACTGTTCGGGATAATGATATCGTGATTGTTGATCGTCGTTAGATGGGTGTTGACCAAGTTAATCTCTGTCACTGTACCTGTATAGCTACTGATCTGCACATAGTCACCGCGCACAAACGGACGAAAAGTCACAATCATAATCCCAGCAGCAAAGTTTGACAGCTGATCCTTTAGTGACAGACCAACGGCAACTGCAGCACCACCCAAAATAGCAACGACCGATGTGGTTTGCACACCTACCTTACTGAGAGCAGCCAATGCTACCACGACCAACAAAACACCGTATAACAAACGACTCAAAAAGCTGGCAACCGTAACATCTAAATGGCTACGAGTCATCAAACGATCTGCAAAAGCGACAGCCTTCTTGGCAAGCCAGCGCCCGACGATGAATATTAATATGGCTAGTGCTACCTTGATGACTAGCTCTAATGCATTGCTGGTGAGCGCTGCAACATCTACTGTAAAACCTAAAAATTCCATACTGACTCTTTATTCTATAGCGGTGTATTATAAATTTGGGTACTAGTTACTTACCATTATCTTGTTTGCAATGGCTATCGCCAAACAATGATTTTCGCCAAAATAGTATGACGCATTCATTGCTACTCTATGTTCGCTTATCGTGTTACTTACTTTCTCTAACGTTAGTACGTGACGTCCACTGTGTCACTATAACGATAAGTACGTATCAGGCGCAGCTCAACGATATCACGCATATCTTTGGTAAATGGTCCAAAGGGTGCTGCCTGCCTGACTGATTGCTTGGCTGCTTCATCCAGTATCGTCGAGTTTGAGCTTTCAAGCAGACGAATGGCCTTAATATTGCCGTTATTACTGATGATAACCATCAGCCGCACTTCACCTGTGATACCTTGCGCCCGCGCTTGCACAGGATAATGCAAGTTACCGACACGCTCGACGTGTTCACGAAAAGTATTGATATAATCTGCTGCCGCTCCGCGCGTGGTCGAATTACTATCCATCGTCACCACTTTGGACTTGGTCGCATAGACTTGCTGACGTTGAGACAACTGTGCTTCCAAAGTCGCGATTTGCTTACGCAGACGCTCCTCTTGTGCCATTAGATCGTCTTGTGCTTGTTTACTGTCATTATCCGACTCTACGCTCGCCTGCCGCCAACTCAACGTGGTGCGCAGATAGCTCTCTTGATAGCGCTGCTGTCGTACTTGACGCTGTAAATTGATGACGTCTTGCGTCTCGCTCATTTGCTCAGCAGACAGTGGGCTTATTTGGTCATTCTCTTGTCTGAGCTGCTCCTCTACGGTACCGCCCCCTGCTTGTGAGGCGTTGGCAATAAATTGAGCATCCTCATTTGGTTGCATATTATCGGTCAATGCCTTTGCGACATCTTGCATCATTGCTGCAGGGTCTTTACCCATCGAAAAGCTGATACCAAAAATAATCAACACGTGTATGGCGACCGCAATAACGACTGCCACAGGTAAGCTCACATCGCGTTTTGGAGGCTGCGCTGAAAAATGGTAGCTTTGTGAGTCTTTGATATAGGCCACAGTAGGTCTCTGCTTATGGATGCCGTGTATCAGTAACCGCACTTTTCAATAGCTACGATATAAGCACTGTAACGACAGGCACGATATATGTTGGCGCTATCATAACATGACATAGAATTATGTCGCTAGCTTAACCATCAACGGTATTGCTTTAACCTTATCATTTACTACTTGTGTCACTCGATACTGTGTCATTGAATATCGTTCTCACTGAAAACTTTCAGTTCGAGCAATAAGTCATATTTATCTTAGTAAGAATCACATTCTCAAAATCATGATAAAACAGATATAAGGCTTGTGATATCAAATGAATTGTCATAAAACGCATGTGTCCATTTTGAAGCCACTGTATTTGTTATATACTGTTTTAGCACTGTGACACTGAGCACCCTATTATTCGGTGCAAAATTATTGTCTACTGGTATCTGTTACGAGGTTTTCGTTTATACCTGATGCCAGTACGCTGTGTACCACCTATCGAATGATAAGCCCTATAATTGTAAGGATAATAAGTTTGAGTGACTTTGATAACGTGAACAATTCAGACAATTTTGACGAGTTCTTTGAGAATATCGGCTATCGTTTTGACGAGTCACTCGGCAACGGTTGGGATCGCATTGCCCAGTCGGTTCGAGACATCTATAACCGAACCACGGAAAAGCTTGAAGACGAGATATCTTTACCCATCGCACAAACCTACGTCAACGATGCGCTACAAAATTTTGTGACGGACAATGTAAAGGCAATATTAGAGCTGCGTGTTGAGCTGCACGACGACTGGTTTCGCCTTTACTGTACGGTCGATGCAGGCGGTATATATGCTGAAATCGCCAGTAATTTTAGCTTGATCCATGTACAGCTTGATCGCAACGTCCAGCGCTTTGTATTTGGTCAACAAACCTATACCGACATACTAAACCTACGCTGTGAGTCTTTTATCAAACGTCAAGGCGTCAAGCTTGCTATCTGGTTTTATCATAGTGTCCTCAAAAAAGACCCGCTGGGCTTTATCCTCTCTTATGTCAATATCGCACGGCCAAAAGACGAGGTCATTTACCTCGATATCAATCGCTGGCTAAAGAACAACAAAAAGATCATGGGCGCTTTGTATAAGGTGCAGGTAAATTACGGTAAACTCGAAGAAGATCAGATGGTTTTGAAGGCTCAAGTCAACTATCGCGACCTGCTAGCCTCAACAAACAATGAAGATATTATCGGTGATGATGACGAGCCTCAAATCATGCAAGGCCCGATCAATCCTATCGACGATGCAACGGAACCTAGCCAAGAATAGTGCGCTAAATTAAAACCTCAGTGCATAAAAAAACGCTGTATCTAAAGTCTAATGACCTCAAAGATACAGCGTTTTTTGTGAGATTGACTATGACTACCAGTAATTCTCGACAGCGATATTGCCTTCACCGCGGCGATTCATTACCAGCCCTAGCGTTTTCAGTGCTTCTTTGGTATCTTCTACCATATCTGGATTGCCGCATAGCATGACATGAGTCGTATCAATATCCAAATCGATCCCTGCACTCGCTTGTAACGTACCCTCTAACAATAACTTAGGCAAACGCTCTGATAGTGCACCTTCGACAGTCTCTCTTGTGACAATGGGGATAAAAATCAGTTTTGCTGGGTTCTCAACTAGCGTGCCAAAGTCTTCTTGCAAGCGCTCGATCTGCTCAACGTAAGCAAGCTCTTCTATCGAACGTGCACTATAAGCTAGTACGATATGCTCGTAGTCTTCCCATGTCTTTAGATCTTGTAGCATCGATAAAAATGGTGCAAGACCCGTACCTGTCGCAAGCAACCACAGATCCTTTGGTAATGGTTTTTGATAACGTGCTAATGTCAAAAATCCAAATGGCATGGTGTTGAGCAGTAACTCATCGCCTACTTGCAAATGCTGCAACTGCGACGTAAAGGCACCATCAGGTATCACAATAGAGAAAAACTCTAGTACCTCATCAAACGGCGAAGACACAATCGAATATGCACGGAATATATCTTCATTCAATGCCGCATCGGTAGCGGCATCATCTGCTTCGTTCTGCTCTTGGTAATATTTTAGTTGACTAGGATTGACCCCTAAGCGTACAAACTGCCCTGCTGTGAACTTAAAACTTTCAGGACGGCTGACGGTAAAGCTAAATAGATTGGGCGTCCAGGTAGTCTTACTAAGTACCGTTACCGTTTGAATATTATCACTCATAATTATTCGTCACTCATACTTTGTTAAGCTGTATTTTTATCAGAGACCCTCGCCAGGTAAGTAACAGCAAGCGAAGGCAGGCAAAAAAAGATGCGCCAAGCTTATCATAAAGCGGGCGCATCTTGGTTTTTTAACCGTAACAGGAGATAAGGCTTACCTACTGCTCAATCTTGATACTACCAAATACGAGCCAAGCTTGCCCACTCAATCATGCTGTTCGGCAAGATACCAAAGAACAGAATAATCGCTGTGACCGCAATGACCATGATACCACCGGTACGAATACCCCATTGTCCAGAGACATCAAACTCAATGAACTGCTTAGGACGTTTGAATAGCGTAAGTAAAACGCGCAAGTAGTAGAATAGACCAATCGCACTACCCAAAATAATCATCGCAGCCAAGAACCAATTGGTTCCTTGTACAGCAGCCAAGATAGCAAATAGCTTTGTGATAAAGCCTGCCGTCAGTGGAATACCAGCCAATGACAACATCATGATAGTCATCACAGCGGTCAGTACTGGACGACGCCAGAATAACCCCTGATAGTGAGTCAGCTCGTCAGCTTCACCAGATAAGCGGTATGGGCTCGACATCAACGTCACAACACCAAAGGCACCAATAGAGGTAAAGGCATAGACTGCCATATACATACTAGAGATACTATCAGCAGCTGAGCCAATACTGACGATAACAATCATCACATAACCCATATGGGCAATAGATGAGTAACCGAGTAGGCGTTTGAGACTGGTCTGACGAACTGCCAATAAGTTACCCACTAAGATAGACAAGGTTGCCATTACCATTAGTAGCATTTGTACTGATGGTAGTGCTAATAACGCCGTATCGATCAAGAAGCGAACCGCTAGCGCCATCATCGCAACTTTTGATACAGAGGCTAAAAAAGTAGCGATAGGTGCTGGTGCCCCTTCGTACACATCGGGTGTCCACATGTGAAAGGGAGCTGCAGAGAGCTTGAACGCGATACCAAACATCATCATCGCCGCGCCCAAAATCAATAGTGGCGACTCAAATAAATTACCCAGTACCATGTTGATTGGCTTAAATGCCAGCGAGCCTACTTCTGCATAGATAAAGGCCATGCCCATCAGAAGCGTCGCTGATGCGGTCGCCGATAGCACCAAATATTTAAGTCCCGACTCAAGCGACTGGTTACGCATATACGTATAAGCCAGCATCCCATACAGCGGTACTGATAGCATCTCTAGACTCATAAAGAACGATGCCATGTGCTGCGCGCTTACCATTAATAGTGCACCAGTGGTCGCTAGCAACATGAGCAAGTATAGCTCTTCTTTATTGTCTTTGAGGTTGGCGAGGTACGCATACGATAACGTACAGCAAGCCAAGGCACAGACAAAAATCACTACCATATTAAACTGAGCGAAGTTATCAATAACAAATAACTGCTCAGCATTTGGCGCAATAGCACCGCTCTCGATTAGACCAGCCATTTGCCCTAATAAGGTAAATAGACCGATGTTTAAGCCGACCACCGTAATCGTACCAGTGACCATATGAGAGCGTTTAACAGTGAGTGCAATCATCACCACGAGTACCGTAATGACCACGGCAATGATCGGCGCGTAAGGTAACAATCCTATCAAATCATTCATCTTAATCTCATTCATGACTTAACGTGCCTCCATTACATCAAGCAGTTGCGATGCATCTACCTGCGTCACTTGACTGTATATATATGCATTGTTGATCCACTGCATCGCATGACTTGACGTATCAAGGAATGGCTGTGGATATAGTCCAAGCCATACCAAACCCGCCGCCAACATCAGTAGTAGTGACAACTCACGTTTGCCAAGATCTTTAAGTTTACGAACAGGTAGGCCATGTGACTTGGTTTCTCGCTCTGCCAATGCAGCAATGTTGTTTTCACCAAACAATGCGCGATGAATCAAAATAAGTGAGTACAGACCAGCTAGTACCAAGCTAAATGTTGCAAACACCACAAACACAGGATACTGAGCAAATGAGCCAAATAAAATCATGAACTCGCCAATGAAGTTGCCTGTGCCTGGGATACCCAATAACGCGGCACAGAAGAACATCAGGATCGGCGCGTAGTAACGGAACTGACCCCACATACCACCCATCAAGGTCAAATCACGAGTATGCAAACGCTCATACAACTGCCCTGCCATAATGAATAATGCCGCTGAACTCAAACCATGAGCAAGCATCTGAATCATCAGACCTTGTAAGCTGAGCAATGTCCCTGCATAGATTGCTAGTACCACAAAACCCATGTGCGAGATGCTGGTATAAGCGAGCAAACGCTTCATATCGGTCTGCATAAACGCAAGCCACGCGCCATAGAAAATACCGATCGTACCCAAGGTAATCGCTATCGGCGCAAACTCTTGTGACGCTACTGGGAATAATGGCAAGACAAAACGAATCAGACCATATGCAGCAGTTTTAATCAAAACACCTGCCAAATCTACCGAACCAGCTGTTGGTGCCTGCGCATGCGCATCTGGCAACCAACCATGGAAAGGAATAATTGGCAATTTCACCGCAAAGCCAATAAAGAAGCACAGCATGATTGGATATTCCCAGCCGCCAAGAGACGTACCGAGCAAATCATTATAGTTGAAGCTCACCACCCCTTTTTGCGCGTAACTGATAATAACCAATACCAAGATACCAATGAGCATGATAAGCCCAGACGCTTGGGTATAAATAAAGAACTTGGTTGCGGCATATTCTTTGGTTTTACCAACCACATCATGACCCCAAATGGCGATCAAGAAGTAGATCGGAACCAGCATCATCTCCCAAAAGAAGAAGAATAAGAACAAATCAATTGCTAAGAAAACCCCGATGACACCGCCCAAACTCCATAACAAGTTTAGGTGGAAAAAACCAACACGGCGCTGAATCTCATTCCATGAACAGGCAACAGCTGCCACACCTAGCAAACCAGTCAATGCCACCATCATCAATGACAGACCGTCTAATGCTAAATGAAAACTAATACCGAAGCTTGGTATCCATGGCACACTGAACTCAGCGACCCAAGGCACCGCCGCATCTGGCGCAATGACCTGCTTGCTCATACCGCTAAAATCACCTTGCTGCCAAAGTACCAATGACAACGCAAAGGTCAACGTCATACCAATTAAGGCAATCCAGCGCGGCAGACGTTTATTAAATCGCTCTACCAACCAGCATAGCAACCCTGCAATAAAGGGAATTGCGATTAATGCTGGTAGCATCCACGTTTGTTGTAATTCAATCATCTTTTACACCACCGTCATCATTACCAGCACCAGCAATACAGCCATACCCAAACCAAAGCTTGTAGCATAACCTCGAAGTGACCCTGTTTGCGTCGCAGACAATACTTTGTTACCTACTGAAGCCAGTTTAGGTAATGTTAGCCACGTTTTATCGATAGGGTCGGCTTTAAGTAAGCGGCCGATGAACAAAAAGGGTTTTACAAAAATCACATCATACAGCGCATCAAAACCTAGGCCATGGTAGCACCAGTGATATAGTGCCGCGCCGATACGTGAGCGCTTAAAGCTGGTCAGCATGCGACCTTTATTGACGACGTATAATAGTGCTGCCAATATCAAACCTGCTACCATCGCACCCATCGCAATATACTCTGCGGTGTGCTTAGCGTGATCTTGACCTGCAACTTCTAACAGATGACCCACACTCTCCGGCAATACGCCTTGTAGTGGCGGTGTAATCCATGCACCAACGGCTGTAGATAGCACGAGTAATACCGTCAACGGTAACCAATACGACACCCCTGATAGTTTATGCGCATGGGTTTTTTCTTCACCAAAGAATATGATCCAAATCATACGGAACGTATAAATCGCGGTTAAGAAAGCACCAAATACACCCATATAGAATAGTACTAAGTGACCTGTTGCATAAGTTTCCCAAAGAATCGCTTCTTTAGAATAGAAACCAACGGTAACCCAAGGTATCGCAGCGAGTGCACCGCCACCGACGATATAGCACCAAAATACCAATGGTATCTTTTTGCGCAGACCACCCATCTTAAAGATATCTTGCTCGTGATGTACCGCAAGGATGACCGCCCCTGATGATAAGAACAGCAATGCTTTAAAGAAAGCATGGGTCATTAGATGGAAGATAGCCCCTTGCCATGCGCCTACGCCAAGTGCTAGGAACATATAGCCAATTTGACTCATGGTCGAGTAAGCAAGGATACGTTTGATATCTGTTTGCGCGAGCGCACAGAATCCAGCAACGACAAGCGTCAATGCACCCACGCCGCCAACCCAATACAACAAGATGCCCGGCGTCAGTTCAAACAATGGATGTAAACGGGCAATCAGATAAACCCCTGCCGTTACCATCGTCGCAGCGTGAATAAGTGCTGATACAGGTGTTGGACCTGCCATCGCATCAGCAAGCCATGTATGTAGTGGCAACTGCGCTGATTTACCCATCGCGCCGCCAACCAACATCATGGTCGTTAGCATCATCGTTGGATTGTTGATGTCAAACACTTCCGGCGCACGCGTAATAATTTCTTGAATATTGAGCGTACCGAACTCGCGGAATAATAAGAACAAACCAAAAGCCAAGAACACATCACCGACACGTGTGACGGTAAAGGCTTTCATTGCTGCAAGACCATTGGCTCTATCGTGGTAATAATAACCAATCAATAGATACGAACAGATGCCCACGCCTTCCCAGCCAAGATATAGCAGGAACAAGTCGTCTGCTAGCACCAGTAACAACATACTGGCTACGAATAAATTCATATAGCTAAAGAAGCGCGCAAAGCCAGTGTCGCCTTTCATATACCAAGCGGCAAACATATGAATCAAAAAGCCAATCCCAGTGATCACGCCCGTCATAGTCAGTGCTAAGCCATCAAAGCTCAACCCAAAGTTTGGCGCAAAGTCGCCCACTTGGAACCATGTCCACAGCGGAACCTGTACGACCGTTCCTGCTGAATTGGTGGTCAAAAAGGTATAGCTAACCACCAGCGTACATAATGCTGATAGCAACATGCTACCTACGCCAACAATCGCTGCGACCGTCTCTGATAATTTGTCGCGCATAAAGGCTAAAATCAAAAAGCCAATGAGCGGGAATATAAAGGTTAATGGTAATAAACTCATGACATCATCCTTTCATCTCATTGGCGCTATCGACATCGAGATGCCCACGCTGATGATAAAAACGCAATAATATTGCCAGACCAATTGACGCCTCGGCCGCAGCCAAGGTCAAAATAAAGATAAACATAATCTGCCCGTCTGGATCGACCCAGCGACTCCCCGCCACTACAAATGCCAATGCTGCCGCATTCATCATGATCTCAAGGCTCATAAGCATAAATAGGAAGTTACGTCGTACCATGACACCGCACAGACCAATGGCAAATAAAATTCCTGCCAAAATCAGTCCATGGCTCATGGGTATCATACCCAATACGTTCTGCGCCTCGGAAACTGGCTGTACTAAGCCTGCCACCTCGTGGGCAAACGGCACGTTTGACACATCTTGTGCCACGCTTGCTGCTAGTACCATTAGTCTGACTCCTTGCGCGTGACTTTGTTCGTACCTACTTGGCTACCTATTTTCATGCCTACCTTCGTATCAACCTTCATGCCTACGTAGTCATGCGGGTCAACATCTTTATATTCGTAGGGCTTAGCCATTTGTACGGCGTCATGCTCTGTGTGGGTGCTGTCATTATCGTACAACTCAATACTACCCACGCTCGGCTGAAAGTCTTGGCTATCGTTACCAACGATCTCTTCATCGATTGATTCTTTACCCAAATGATAGGCTGCAACCAGTGCCGCCAAGAGTAGCAATGCAGCCACTTCAACCAGCATAATATATTTGGTAAATAACACTGTACCCACTGCTTTGGCAGAGATTGTTGTACCGCCCATCATGACTGCATCATCGTGATTAAGACCGATCATCGCATATAGCACAACTACAATAATTATCGTCAATCCTGTTGGTATCGCCCAAGTGCCCGCATCGAGCCAACGCTCTTCACGCTCGTCATTACTCATACCCAAATTGAGCATCATGATCACGAAGACGAATAGCACCATAATGGCACCAGCATAGACGACAATCTCTAGCGCACCAGCAAATGGTGCACCGAGTACAAAAAATATCCCCGCGATGGCCAGTAATGACACAATCATCGATAAGATAGCATGTACTGGATTGGCCTGAGTCACGACGCGCAAACTGGCAAATATAGCCACTGCCGCCAGTGAATAAAACCCAGCCAGTTCAGGATGGTTCAAAATATTCATCATGGCAGCAAGCTCCTTAGATCAATCGGTGCCGCTTCATTTTGCGCGGCGCCTTTTGGTTTGTCCGCTACCGCCATACCTGTCACACGATAATAGTTATAATCAGGATATTTACCTGGTCCTGAAATAAGCAAATGCTCTTTTTCATAGACCAAATCTTGGCGCTTATATTCACCCAATTCAAAATCTGGGGTCATTTGGATGGCTGTCGTTGGACAAGCCTCTTCACACAATCCGCAAAAGATACAGCGCGAGAAGTTAATACGAAAAAACTCTGGATACCAGCGTCCATCGTCGCGCTCGGCTTTTTGTAATGAGATACACCCTACCGGACAGGCTACTGCACACAAGTTACAAGCGACACAGCGCTCGTCTCCATCAGGATCACGCGTTAGGACAATACGTCCACGAAAACGTGGCGGTACCGGTACCGGCTCTTCAGGATAAAGAATGGTGTCACGCGGTCTAAGCGCATGACTGTTGACCATCCACATGCTGCGGACAATGGTAAATATACCAATGACGGTCTTTTTTATGGTAGTAAACATGGGATTATTATCCTTATCAGCTTTACCCTAGTTCATCAGTGATGGCTACTAGTAATGACTATAACGTTGGGGAAAAGATCAAAATGACTGCAGCCGTAATCAATAGATTGATCAAGGTTACTGGCAGGCACACTTTCCAGCCAAAGTTCATCACCTGATCATAACGCGGACGCATGAGTGAGCCTCGAGCCAAAACAAACAATGTCATAAAGAACAGCGTTTTAATCATGAACCAAAAAGCTGGTGGAATAAATGAAATATCTAAATTAAAAGGTGCCAGCCAACCGCCAAAGAATAAACAAGTCATCAAGGCAGAAATCAAGACAACATTGACATACTCGCCAATGAAGAACATACCGAATTTCATGCCCGAATATTCGACATGATAGCCTTCGGCAAGCTCCTGCTCGGCTTCTGGTTGGTCAAATGGATGTCTGTGCGTTACCGCCACACCAGCGACCACAAAGGTCAAAAAGCCAAAAAACTGCGGAATGATGTACCAGCCGTCCGCTTGTGACTCAACAATGGCGCGCAGGTTAAATGAACCTGTCAGCGCCACCACACCCATTAATGACAAGCCCAAAAACACTTCGTAACTGATGGTCTGTGCAGCAGAGCGTAGACCACCAAGCAGTGAGAATTTATTAGCAGATGCCCAACCACCGAACATCACGGCATAGACCGCAATACCAGCCATAGCAAAGAAAAACAAAATACCAATATCCCAATCAACCACGCCCAATGTCGGCGAGATAGGAATAATGGCAAATGAGGCCAATGCCGTAAACATGGCAACCGCAGGCGCCAACGTGAACATAAACTTATCGGTAAATTTTGGTGTCCAATCTTCTTTAAAGAAGATTTTGAGCATATCTGCAATGAGCTGCAATGAACCAAAAGGACCAACGCGGTTGGGACCGTAGCGATCTTGCCATAAGGCTAGCATGCGGCGCTCATAGACAATCATCATTGCAGCAACCAGTACCACAACCAAAAAAATGACTAGCGATTGACCTACCAAAAACAAAATAGACCAAGCATCAAAGCTTATGCTATTGGCCAAAAAGCTTGGCACATCAGGGATAATACGGGTCACTTGCATATTACACCTCCTGTGTCGTGGTCGGTGCTGCGCTCATATGCACAGCCACATTGTTATTCATATCGTTAGCCATGCTACCCATCATCGTTACTGGTGCATCCACTTTACGTACCGACGCTGGCATTGATGGATGAATGATACTCACCTGCCCGACTGGATAGCCGATGCAGCCTTCTGCTAGATAACCAACCAACTGTACTGGCAAAGTAATCTGCTGCTTATCAATCTCAATCGCTAAGTAGTCACCAGCAGCGATATTCCAGTCTTTGGCATCATCAATACCGATGCGCCATGCGGCAACGGGTAGTTGCTCTGCAACGAGTGGGCTACGTGATGCCATCATTGAACTGGCATAGATGTTATGCATCGGTACCAGCTTGGCTTGACCTTGTTGTAAATCAGTGGTGTTTACAGACATAGCCTCTGGCGCAACATATTGACGAGTGGCTAGACGCTCTAGCTGATCGAACAAGCGCACACCTGGATCGCCATTTTTCAGATGACCACCAACTTTGTCTTGGTATTTGTTCCATGCTTGCGGTGAGTTCCAGCCTGCTGCACTGGCAAAAGGAATCATCGAGCTTGGTGTTTCTTTACCGCTATAGCCTTCCATTGAGAAAGTTAAACCTGTGTCCAAATCTTTTGGCTGCATCGGCTCATGTACTGAGATCGGTGCACGCATGGCGGTACGACCTGAGTAACGACGCGGCTGACGCGCAATCTTAAGACCGGTAATACGGTAGTCCGCTTCAGGCGCAGCGCCTTTGATACCCGCAAGTTTAGGGTGCGTTGCAATCAGAGCATTAATCACATCATCAAGCTGCGTCCAGTCAACATCACGACCTTCGATGCTACTATGGACAGCATGTATCCAGCGCCAGCCTTCTTTGATACTACTCATTGGGTGGTAGTATTCATTATCATAAACTTGGAAGAAACGCTGGGCACGACCTTCAGCAGATATTAGGGTACCATCCGCCTCTGCAAAGCTAGCCGCTGGCAATACGATATCGACGTCTTTATGCCAATCAAGCAGCTGGTGATCTAACGCAATGACCGTCTTATCCGTCAATAGTTGTGTCAACTTAGTAGCATCGATCGCATCTGTTAGCTGGTTTTCTGCAACCACGACCACATCATAATCAGTGGCAAGTAACTCTTCAACCGAGTGACCACCAAGCATACAGACACCCATACTATTGGCATCAGGAACCGTTAAGTAAATACCTGCTTGCGCTTGGTATTTAGTATTAACTTCTTTCAGCTCAAGGTTTTCAGCAGGTTCGCGTTCTATATCGTCCTGTACTTCTGTATCCACACCTGTTTCAGGCTTGTTCGGTTTGGCTGACAGCTCTTTATCTTCTTCAGGCTGATCATCAGCAGCTTCTGCTTGAGCTGCATTTACTTTGGCATTATGGGCGTCAACCTGCTGTTGCTCAGTGGCTTTGATTGCCTCACGTTTTTGGGTCAATGCTTGGGTAATCTGCGCCGCTGCTTCTATCAATGCGGTAGAAGACAGGCTACTACCTGACACAACCAATGGCTTATCGGCTTGGATCAAGTCATAAGCGATTTGCTGCGCCAATGCTTGCATACCGTCAGTTTCAGTACTTGTATCAGTGTCTTGCTCAGCCGCTTGCGGATCTACTATTTCTGATAAGTCGTCAGAAAGGTTTGTAATCTCATCAGCAACCTTAAAGCCAAGTTTAATAATATCTTCGGGAGTCGCAACCACACTCACTTTACTGATGTCTTCTAGCTTGGTTTGCGTCACATCGATGACATAGACTGGGCTCAGCGTATCTTGAGCAATACGTTTAACTGGTTCGGCAAGCCACGGCTGTGTCTGTAACGCAGCCGCCATTTTCAAGCCTTCGTTTTTTGCCGCTTGGCGTACTGATAGCGCGACTCTTGATGAGGTTTGCGTGATGTCTTCACCCAATACGAGCACCGCATCGTGCGCTTCGATATCGGTCATACTAGGGTTATAAATACCTTCAGTGCTCAGCACTTCTATGCACTTATTGACCAGTGCTTGCTGCTGATGGTTCAGACCGGTTGAAAAGTTATCAAAGCCGACTAGGTTTTTGAGCGCAAAGTTGGTCTCTAGACTGGCACGCGGTGAGCCAATACCAATGACTCTTTTATCTTTAATACGTTTGATGGTTTCATCAAGTGCATAGTCGATATTGATTTTGACATGCTTATCATTGATACGTTCAAGCGCTTGCGTTGGACGATCCGCGCGGTTGACGTAGCCGTAACCAAAGCGACCACGGTCACATAAGAAGTAACGGTTCACCTCACCGTTATAGCGGTTTTCGATACGGCGCAATTCACCATAACGCTCACCTGGCGAGATATTACAACCTGCTGAGCAGCCATGACAGATGCTAGGCGCATACTGCATGTCCCACTTACGATTGTAGCGATCGGAGTGGGTTTTATCAGTAAACACACCGGTTGGGCAGACTTCAGTCAAGTTACCTGAAAACTCACTTTCAAACTGACCATCTTTATCACGGCCAAAATAAACGCGGTTGTTTGAGCCATAAACGCCCAAATCTTCACCGCCCGCGTAATCTTTATAAAAACGTACACAGCGATAGCAAGCGATACAACGGTTCATCTCATGTGCGATGAATGGCCCAAGCTCTTGGTTATGGTGCGTGCGTTTGGTAAAGCGATAGCGACGACGGCTATGACCTGACATATAGGTCATGTCTTGCAAGTGACAATGTCCACCTTCTTCACAAGTTGGACAGTCATGTGGATGGTTGGTCATGAGTAGCTCAACCATCGACTTACGGAATGCTTTGGCTTCATCGTCAGTCACAGAGATGTACATGTCATCGCCAGGAGCGACCATACAGGACATCACCAAACGACCGCGCCCTGCTTCCATGTCGTCTTTATTCTGAAATTGCTTGACCGCACACTGACGGCACGAGCCTACTGAGCCAAGGGCTGGATGATAACAAAAATACGGCACATCAATGCCAAGTGATAAGCAGGCCTGTAGTAAGTTGTCGCTGCTATCTACTTCGACAGTGGTTCCATCAATATGTATGACTGCCATGCCGCTCTCCTTATTTCGCTACTGGCTGTTGGTTGGCTGCCGCATCAATAACATCGACACCAACCGCCTGCGCGATTTTTTGATCAAACTCTGGACGGAAATATTTAATCGCACTCATTAGTGGCTCCATCGCACCTGGCGCATGAGCACAGAATGTTTTACCGATCCATAAGTCACGCGTTAAGCCTTCTAGTTTTTCTACATCACCCACTTGCCCTTCACCATCATTGATGGCAGTGAGCAGTTTAACGCCCCATGGCAGACCATCACGGCATGGTGTACACCAACCACATGACTCGCGTTGAAAGAAAATCTCAAGGTTGCGCAGTAATGGCACCATGTCCTGTGATTCATCGACGACCATAATCAGACCAGTACCCATACGGCTACCCGCATTTTGAATGGTGTCAAAATCTACTACCACATCTAAATGTTCAGCGGTTAAAAAGTCAGTCGAGGCACCGCCCGGTAGCCAAGCCTTCAGCGTTTTACCATCTTTCATACCGCCTGCCAAATCTTCGATGATTTCGCGAGCCGTATAACCAAATGGCAATTCCCATAGACCTGGGTCATTAACCAATCCTGAGCAGCCAAATAGCTTGGTGCCCGGCGTTTTACTTTTGCCTTTGATTTCAGATAATGACTGATACCATTCAACGCCATGGTTCAAAATGGCTGGCATGTTGCACAGCGTTTCAACGTTGTTGACAACGGTTGGACGACCCCATGCACCAGAGATTTGTGGAAACGGTGGTTTGGTACGTGGGTTAGCACGGCGACCTTCTAAACAGTTAATCAATGCGGTTTCTTCACCGCAGATATAACGTCCAGCGCCCGTATGCACGTGCAAATTAAAGCTAAAATCTGAGCCTAAAATATTGTCGCCCATTAGATTGTTAGCCAAGCATTCTTCGATAGCAGCGACCAGACGCTCAGCTGCTAAGATGTACTCACCGCGGATAAAGATATAACCGTCAGTCGCGCCAATCGCATGAGCGGTAATGAGCATACCTTCGATCAGCTGAAACGGTAGACGCTCCATGAGCAAACGGTCTTTGAATGTGCCCGGCTCCATTTCATCAGCATTACAGATAAGATAACGCGGTAGACCATCTGGAGGTGACATAAATGACCACTTAAGACCAGCGTTAAAACCTGCACCGCCGCGACCTCTGACGTTGGCCGCTTTAATCATATTGCCAACTTCTTTAGGCGATTTAGATAGCGCTTCTTTTAGACCCGTAAAGCCTTTTAGGGACTCATAAGTGGCTAAATCAAGCACGGCGTCATGGTGCGCTAGGCGCCACGTCAATGGCTTAGTTTCGCTAGTCGCTGTGGCTTTATCGCCATAGATTGGAACACGCTGTGCATTTAGCTGACTTGGTGCTTGACCTTGACCGCGACGAGCAATCTGCTCTGAAATCGTTAAACTCATGCGTATATCTCCAATAGTTGCGCGACCTCGGAGGGTTGGACAGGGCCGTAAGTATCTTCGTCAATCAGTACTGCCGGGCCTTTGTCGCAGTTTCCTAAGCAGCAAATTGGTAGTAACGTAAATCGACCATCAGCAGTTGTCTGTCCGTACTCGATACCCAGCTGCGATCTAATTTCAGCTGATAGCGCCTCATAACCTGTCAAGTAACAAGCTACAGAGTCACAGATCAGAATCACATGACGACCGACCGGCTGACGGTAGATACGGTTAAAGAAAGTCGCAACCCCATCCATATCTGACATCGGAATGTCTAGGATATTGGCAATAGCGTTTGCCTGGGCGTCATCAACCCAGCCATTACGCTTTTGCACGATTTTAAGTGCATCTAGCGAGGCGGCACGTGCTTGCGGGTAATGATGCATAAACTCATGAATGGCAGCAATTTCCTCAGTGGTGAGGATGCTCTCTACATCTACTTTTGGCATTTTGTCGGAAACAATTTTCATAATCTTCTATCTTTCCTCACTCATCCTGCTCTATCACTAGACAATATCAGTCTCATTGCAACTGGGTTATATCGAAAAGTGACAGCATTTTGGTGTGCCATCAGGCAATAATATATTGATAAACAACTATTCTTTAAGACTTACTGGCATCTTTAACGATCACAATCTGCCATCACAATATCTATCGATGCTAAATACATAATGGCGTCAGAAACAAGCGATCCATTAATGACCGATGGCATCTGTTGTATATGCGCAAATGTTGGTGTACGAATGCGCGTACGATAGCTCATCGTGGCTTTGTCTGAGGTGATGTAATAACTGTTCAGACCTTTGGTCGCCTCGACGATTGTCGCACACTCACCCGCTGGCATCACAGGACCCCAAGATACTGAGATGAAGTGGTTAATCAATGTCTCAATATCATTTAGCGTACGGTCTTTTGGCGGTGGCACAGCGAGTGGATGATCCGCTTTGTAAGGGCCTTGTGGCATGTTGTCCATACATTGACGAATGATACGTAATGACTGGCGCATCTCTTCAACTTTTACCATACAACGATCATACGCATCACCGTTGTAACCAACGGGTACTTCAAAATCGTAATTTTCATAGCCCATATACGGGCGTGCTTTACGCAAATCAAAGTCCACACCAGTCGCACGCAGTCCCGCACCTGTCACACCCCAAGCCAATGCTTGCTTGGCGTTGTACTGAGCAACGCCTTGAGTACGGCCTTTGAGTACGCTGTTCTGTAATGCTGCTTTGACATACTCGTCCAAGCGTTTCGGCATCCAATCTAAGAACTCACGAACCAGACGCTGCCAACCACGTGGCAAGTCAGCCGCCGTACCACCGATACGGAACCAAGCAGGATGCATACGATAACCTGTCACAGCCTCAATAACGTCATAGGCTTTTTGACGATCGGTAAACATATAGAATACAGGCGTCATGCCGCCCGCATCCTGAATGAACGTACCAACGTATAGTAAATTGTTAGTGATTCGGAAAAACTCACTCATCATCACACGGATAGTTTCGGCGCGAGGTGGAACCGTAATTCCTGCAAGCTTTTCAACCGACATGATATACGGCAGCTCATTCATCACACCGCCGAGATAATCAATACGGTCGGTATAAGGAATGAATGAGTGCCACGTTTGGCGCTCAGCCATCTTTTCGGCGCCGCGATGGTGATAGCCGATATCAGGGATACAATCAACGACTTCTTCGCCATCCAGCTGTAGCACCAAACGAAACGCACCATGAGCAGAGGGATGGTTAGGACCGATGTTCAAGAACATAAAGTCTTCATCGCGACCTGAGCGCTTCATACCCCACTCTTCTGGGACAAAACGCAGGTTTTCTTGCTCGTATTGCTGCTTGGCCGTGTTCAAGAAATACGGAGTAAACTCAGTCGCACGCGCATGATACTCTTTACGCAGTGGATGCCCTTCCCAGTATTTTGGCAATAAAATACGGGTCAAATGCGGATGGCCGCTAAAGACAATACCGAACATATCCCATACTTCGCGCTCATACCAGTTGGCGTTTGGCCAAATATTGGTAGCGCTTGGCACGTTGAGATCGTCTTCGCTCAGTGCGACTTTGACACGTATATCACTATTGCGCTCAAGCGACATTAAATGGTAAAAAACGGTAAAATCACTGTCAGGCAAACCCTGTCGATGCTGACGCAAGCGCTCATCTATAGCCGACAAATCAAATAGCATGACATAGGGCTTGGGCAATTTACGCAGGAATAAGAGAACGTCTAATAAGTCTGCACGCGCCACCCAAACCGTTGGAATCTCATCCACAGTGTGCTGCACAACAAATTTACCAGCGTACTTCTGCTCCAGCTCTGTAATGACTGCTGGGACGGGCTTGATCCTAGGATCCATGTTTTTAGAATCTTTGTTTTCGACTACCGTGACCATGAATGATGTATTCCTTCATTAATCATAACTGAACTATGTCAACCATAACTGAGCTATGTTGATCATAACCGAACTATGATAAGCGCATAAAATATTGAAACTATTGCTACAAGTCTAAATGCTGTTTAGAACTTAGATACTGTCTGGGCTGCGCAAGTTTTTGACAGCAATACGATCAGCCTGCTTGCGGTCACGCTCAGGCGTCATTTGCGGCTGATAGATACCCTGCTCATTGACATAAGCACCTAACGGACGACGCTCTTTAGTGATGGATTCTTGCAGTAACATCAAACCCTGAATCAACGCTTCTGGGCGCGGTGGACAACCTGGCACATAGACATCAACAGGGATGATCTTATCCACGCCTTGTACGACTGAATAGATATCATACATACCGCCTGAGTTGGCACAGGCACCCATAGAGATGACCCATTTTGGCTCAAGCATCTGCTCATAGAGACGCTGGATAACAGGCGCCATCTTGACGAAGCAGGTACCGGCGACGATCATCACATCGGCCTGACGAGGTGACGCACGGATAACCTCTGCCCCAAAGCGTGACAAATCATGAACCGCAGTCAAGGTAGTGGCGTATTCGACATAACAACAAGAGGTACCAAAGTTAAATGGCCACAGTGAGTGCTTACGCCCCCAGTTTGCTGTTGAATGAACAAGATCTTCTAGGCGACCCATAAAGACGTTTTTATTGACTTCGTCTTCGATAGGATCATTGACCGTTTGGCTGGTCTGTGCAGGATAGGTATCTGCATCAGGGTTGGCTTTTGTTAATGTGTATTTCATAACATACAACCTTCATATTAAGTTTGGCGTAGCAATCGTCTTACTTGTGCTATCGCCATAACTTTTATTATTGAGTATCTGATCATAAATGCCTGATCATCGGTGATCATTGATAAAACCGACTACCGTTTTTATATCTTGCTGCCCATTGTGACAAACGCTACAAGCTAAAATCAACAGCTGGTGCTAACGCTCAGTCTTGTCTTGTTGAGCAGACATCGCAAAATCTACAGTGGTCACATTACCTGTCGTATTGATATGATCAATGTTTTGTAGATGACGGCGATTGGCCTCAATATTGTTTGAGACATTGATTTGTCCTGATGACTGTGCTGGCACCTTACCGGTAGGATCGACCATCAATTCATGAGCGCCATCAAACTTAGTAATGTCTGCCAAGTTAAAGCCAGCAGGAGCGGCATGTAAGCGTACTTTTTTGCGTAGCTTATCTGCAGGTGCCCAGTTCATCGCACCCAAGCTGAGCTCATAGATCAGACCAATAATTAGGATAGTGATAAAGGTAGCAGCGGCGGCAAAACCAAGCCAGCCAGCTTCTCGTACTGAAACAGCGTAAGCGTAGAGATATAGCGCTTCTAAATCAAAAATAACAAAGAAAATCGCTACAAGATAGAATTTAGCAGACAAACGAATACGGGCGTTGCCAGATCCGACAACACCCGCTTCAAATATTTCTTCTTTTTGTGAGCCTTGAGAGCGGCCACCAAGCAAACGCGGTACAACCAGCATAAAGACAACTAGCCCAATGGCGGCTAAGATAAAAGCAACTGCTGACCAATTAAAAGCAGACATGATAATACGTGCTCCTCACCCAATCGAGTGTCATACACAGCGCAAGTACTGACCTACGAGGGTCGCCTCACGACAGGTATAACGTAGACGAAAACACAAAGCGACTGTCACTGCATTTAAGCATTTGTCACTGAGTTTAAGTAACTGTCATTGAGTCACATGTTAGGTATTTTGCTGGTAATAACCAATTATCAAGCGTATTGACGACGATGTCAGACATGACCAACTATAGAGATTCCGGAATGCACGCGGACAAAGGCTGGTCGCCCAACGCATCTTCTAACAACGTAAGATCAACGTATTAAATCAATATCATATCTGGCTGCGTATTTAATTGATTTAATAGCTCATTACACGTGGTCAATAATGGCGTGACAACTGGCATAAATTATTTACGTACTATACGCATATCAGTGCCTAAAAGCTAGTTTTTAACTGTATTGAACGGTCACTTTCTGTGCAAAAAAAATGTGTTTTTTTTACTATGAATTATGATATGGACTTTACCTTATATTAACCCCAAATCCATACTTTTGACTATGCTCGTATCTTGCTACGGTATTTATCAAAACTTAGTTGATCAAGCACTCTTATTTCACTAACCAACTCCTCCCCCAAAGGAGCTATTTTTGCTTTATAATAACCCACCTGATTTTGGTGATATTTTACTATCAGACCGTAAACTCAATTATTCTTATAATACATAGTATCCAACAATAAATAGTATTCAACTGTCGCTACGATATTGATTTTGGTGAGACGCGTCGTGTTCATCTACTTGTGCGATATCAGTGCTACCCTCTTTTTGCTTTTGTCTTACAGGTCACGTTATGAGTCAACTCAATCCCAAACAATCCGAGGCCATGCTCTACGTATCTGGTCCCCTACTCGTCCTTGCAGGTGCAGGCTCCGGTAAGACCTCAGTGATCACGCGTAAGATCGCTTACTTGATCCAAGAGTGTGATATGCCAGCTGAGCGTATCACGGCGGTGACCTTTACCAATAAAGCAGCACGTGAAATGAAAGCGCGTGTCAGTAAACTACTACCAAGTGAAAAAATGCGCGGTCTAACGGTATCGACCTTTCACCAATTTGGTCTCCAGTTTTTGCGCTATGAGTTGATTCATACCCCGCTTAAGGGCAATTTTTCTATCATGGACAGTGACGACAGTAAGCGTTTGCTCATGGAGCTCATGATGCGTGATAACCTGAGTGGCGCTGAAAGTCGCGAGCTCGTTGGCAAAGCAATCAAGATGATCTCTGACTGGAAAAACGATTTGGTCGAGCCTGATCAGGCGATGGAAACGCTAGACGATCCAGAAGAGATGATTTTTGCGACGTTATATGCGCTTTATGAGCGTAACTTGCGCGCGTATAATGCCGTTGATTTTGATGACCTGATTGTATTGCCTACCAAGATTTTACGTGAAAATAGAGAGCTACGTGACAAGTGGCAAAACCGTATTCGTTATCTATTAGTTGATGAGTATCAAGATACCAATACCGCTCAGTACGAAATGATTAAAAATCTGGTTGGGCCGCAAGGGCGATTTACCGTGGTGGGTGATGACGATCAGTCTATCTACGCATGGCGCGGGGCAAAACCTGAAAACATGGCGCTGCTAAAAGAAGACTTTCCAAAACTAAAAATCGTCATGCTGGAACAAAATTACCGCTCGACCACGCGTATTTTGACCTCTGCCAACGCGGTTATTACCAACAACGAGCATTTATTTGAAAAGAAACTGTGGTCAGATAAGGGCCAAGGCGAAAAGATTCGGATCATCAACTGCCGTAATGACGATGACGAATCGGAGCGCGTCGCTAAAGAAATCGTCACCCATAAACTGCGCTTTGGCAATGAGTGGGAACAATATGCAGTACTATACCGCAGTAACTTTCAGGCACGTATGCTAGAGGCGCAACTGCGACAGCTGCAAATTCCTTATAAATTATCGGGTGGGCAGTCTTTCTTTGCCCGTAGTGAAATCAAAGACATCATGGGTTATCTGCGTCTGATATTGAACCCCGAAGATGACAGTGCATTTTTGCGTATTATTAATACGCCTAAGCGCGGTATGGGACCTGCCACGCTCGAAAAGCTCGGCTTATTTGCACAAGAACACAGCATATCGCTACTGGCTTCCTGTACTCACGCAGGTTTGACTCACGTGCTACCTTCCAAGGCTTATGGCACAATAAAAGAGTTTGGTGAGTTCATTGAGCACTATACGCGTGAGCTCGATCAGCACCCTGATCCTGTGCCAATCGTGCGTCAAATGATTGATGAAACGGGCTATATTGATTTTGTCCGTAGCGATGCCAAAACACCGCAGCAAGAAAAAAACCGTATTGATAATATCGATATGCTATATACCAGTATTCAGTCATTGATCAATCGCGCGGAAGAAGACGAAGACCGGACGATTGATACCATCATTCGTAAGCTGGTTTTGCTCGATATGCTCGAACAACAGCAAGAAGAAGAAAACACCAACAAAGTTAACTTGATGACCTTGCATGCGGCAAAAGGTTTGGAGTTTGATTTTGTCTATATCATGGGGCTTGAGGAAGAGATGCTACCGCATCGCAACTCTATCATGAGTGAGACAGTCGAAGAAGAACGTCGTCTGATGTATGTAGGGATTACTCGTGCGCGTCGCGAGCTGACATTGACGCTTGCGACCCAGCGCCGTGCTGGTGGGCAAATGCGTGTCACCTCTGAGTCTCGGTTTTTGGACGAGCTGCCTGAAGATCATATTGATTGGCCCGCCAAAGCGAAAAAGAAAAAAGCGACCAAAGACCCAGAGGCTGTCGCTGATGAATACTTGGCCAATATTCGAGCGCTACTCGGTAAACGCTAACATTAGCACTAGTAGTATTGGCAGCACATATCGTTGACTGAGTACATTTGGCAAGCGTCACGCTGCAATCGTTGACACATGATTGGGCTATAGTTATTTCACCTTTCTAAAAATATGGGATCCCTTATGCCTACCACGACGCCCGAGCAGGAACGACCCTCAACACTACCAGGCGATTACAATCCAGCTGAATATAGCGCCGAATATAAACTGTTGTATTTGCAGGATTTGGTGGCCGATAAAGCATATGAAGCGATCACTGAGTTTTTAGAAAAGCAGTCTGAGTATGAGATTGCAAGCCTACTAGAATCGTTCCCTACCCAGAACCGTTTACTCATCTGGGAACAAGTACCAGAGAGCATCAAGGGTGAAGTGCTTGCTGAGCTCGAGTACGATACTCGCCAGCCGTTGATGGAGAACATCTCTTCTCAAGAGATCTCATTGTTTACTCAAGACCTCGATGCTCAGGATATCTCTGAGATTCTGGATACCCTAACTGAGAGCGTCCGTACCTCAGTGATGGCAACGCTGGACGAAGAGACGCGTGTCCAAGTCAATAAACTTGATACGTACAACGACTGGGAAGTTGGCAGCTATATGGATCCTGATATTATCCAAATAAGAGATGATATCTATCTGTCTAATGTACAAGATTGGCTGCGCCAGAACGACGATTTGCTTGATGACGAAAGCCAAGAGCTGCTAGTGGTTGATCAAAGCCAGCAATTACTCGGTCTATTGAGCCTAGTAGATTTGATCAAGCATAAGCAGAGCACTCTAGTCTCGGAGCTGATTGATACTGCTATTACGATTAACGATCGCTTAGACATCCAAGATGCCGCTGCGATTTTTCGTTCAGAAGACATCCGTTTTGCCCCAGTGATTAATAGCCATGGTGAACTGGTTGGACAGCTAAATGGCGAGGACATTATGGAAATTATCCAAGATGATGTCGATAGCACCATGAAAAACCTCGCTGGTGTTAGTCAAGATGAAGAGCTGTTCGCGCCTATCCTAACCAGCGCCAAAAGCCGTAGCGTTTGGTTAGGCATTAACTTATGTACCGCGCTTTTGGCCGCAGCAGTGATTGGGCAGTTCGAGGAAGTATTGGCACAAGTGGTGGCGCTAGCAATACTCATGCCTGTGGTTGCCAGTATGGGCGGTATTGCAGGCTCACAGACATTGACCGTCGTCATCCGCGGTATGGCAATGGGTCAAATCGGTGGTTCTAACCGAGTCTGGCTACTCAACAAAGAGCTGTGGGTGGGTGCGATAAACGGTATCATTTGGGCGATAATTATGGCGTTTATCGCTCAATTATGGTTTCATGATATCAAGATTAGTGCCGTCATTGGCTTTGCCATTGCGATTAATATGACTGCGGCTAACGTCTCGGGGATTAGTATACCGCTGATGCTAAAACGCATGAATATTGATCCTGCGTTGTCCGCCTCAGTGATTCTAACGACCGTGACGGATATCGTCGGTTTTATGTCATTCTTAGGATTAGCGAGTGTACTGATACTTTAGTTAAACTATCGAATAGTCAGTTGTCTGTCTAAAATATGACACTATAATTTATCTAAAAACGTTGAATAACTTTTTAACATCGTAATCTATAAACTGAAATCTAAGAGTTAAACTCTAAAAACTAAAATATAGAAACTATCAAACCATTAAGTGAGTGCGTTATGCAGGCTGTACAAGTTAAAGTCGTAAACCATAAAATTACTGAAGATGAAGCGTTCTCTCTACCGACTCGCGCAACCGATGGCAGTGCTGGTATAGATCTGCGTGCTTGTATCGATGAGCCTTTGACCATCAAAGCAGGCGAAACCCATTTGATCGGTACAGGCCTTGCGGTCTATATCCAAGATCCTAATTATGCGGGCATGATCCTACCGCGCTCAGGTCTCGGTCATAAGCACGGTATCGTCTTGGGTAACTTGGTTGGGCTCATTGATGCTGACTATCAAGGTGAGCTGATGGTCAGTGTTTGGAACCGTAGCGAAAATGATTTTGTACTTAATCCAGCAGAACGCATGGCGCAGTATATTGTCGTTCCTATTGCCCGTCCTGCGTTTGAAATCGTCGCAGAATTCAATGATGAAAGCGTACGCGGTGCTGGTGGGTTCGGACATTCAGGTCGTCAGTAGTCGAATAGGCAGTTTTTTGGATAGCGACTAGCGTTTATTTGGATAACATTGATAAGATCTTAGGCTATCTCGTTTTTATCTTACTTATCATCTCACCATAATTACGGAAATAAGGAGTGTAAGCAATGCCATCTTTTGCGGCTCAGCATTTCTTATTTCGTGCTTATGATATCCGTGGGTCGCATCAGTATTTTACAAACGAGTTTGTACAAGCATTGGGATATGCTTTTGCGCATCTCTATAGCTCCCAAAACCGCCAGCTGACTCAGCGTAATGATAGGGTCATTGATATAGATGGCTATAAAAACCGCACTGTAAGCACTAAGCAAGGTGCTCGCAGTGAGAGCATTGATGTTAAAAGCCAGAGTATTAAGAACACTGACATTAAAAATAATGTTATTACAAATATTGTCGTTATCGGTTACGACATGCGTGTTGGCAGTGAGGCAATTGCTCGCGCGCTCTCTACAACCCTTATAGAGAGAGGCTTACGTGTTATCCAGCTGGGGCTAGTTACCACGCCGATGATGGCGTTTTGGTCAGAGCAGTATCAGGGTCACGGTATCATGGTGACTGCCAGCCATTCTGCCAAAGATGTATTGGGCATCAAGTGGCTAGTCAATCATAAATCCCCAAGCAGCTCAGAGATACAAACCCTTTATCAACAGCTGATTGCTCATCACAATCATTACTCACCTAAACGCCAATCTAACAAAGTCACCTTAGACTCAAGCTTTACAGACACTATCCTCGATACCGAATCATCGAACGATTTGCTAACAGAGCTACCTGCTGAGCAGATCTCAGATGCTTATATCACGGCTATCGAACAAGTATTCAAGAAGCTGTCTCGGCACAAACAGACAACTCACAATCGGACAGGCTGCAGTCAGACAACATCTACAAAAACACCAGAAAACCCTCTCAACCATGATTTAATCATAGTCATTGACTGTATGCATGGTGCGACAGGCAACATTGCTCAGCGCTTGTTTGAGCGTTTTTGTCAGCAGGTCATTGTTCTCAATGGTACACCAGATGGCAGCTTTCCATTGGGCAACCCTGACCCCTCCGAGCCTAACCGTCTAACCGAGTTGCAACAAGCTGTCATTTATCACAATGCAGATATGGGTCTGGCTTTTGATGGCGATGGTGATCGTTTGGTGGTCGTCGACAATGAAGGTAAAGTGGTCACTCCTGATTATTTGCTCTACTTTTTGGCACGTATTGCGATCACTGAGCATCCCAAACCTCTACTTGACTCCTTACTAGCGCCTGAAGTGCTGTTCGATGTCAAATGTACCCATCATTTACCACAATTACTGACCAACCTCAAAGCCACGCCTGTGATCAGTAAAACAGGCAGCAGCTTTATGCGCCAACAGATACAACACCCTGACAGTCAAATTGTTTTCGCTGGTGAACTATCGGGACACTTTATTTTCAATGACAGTCGTTTTATTGCTTATGATGATGCGATGTACGCTGCATTACGGTTGCTGTATCGGTTTGATCAATCTCGTAATGCACTTAACAATAAAAAATCTCTAACAGATATTATGCAACGCTTGCCTGCGATGGTCAGTACCGCTGACCATTATCTACCAATACCACAGGCGACTATGACAGATTGTACAATTATGGAGCAATTGACGAGTTTCTGTACCTACTTGCAGCATCTGGTTGGTATGTCTGTCGATACTGATTCTACGAGCGACTCTGTTAGCAACTCTATCAATAAGCCTGAACAACCCCTAAAAGTTACCCATCTACCAACTGCCTTATGCAAGTCATCAATATGTGCTTGCGCCACAGTCAGATCACACATAGCAGTTGGGCAAGCCAAGTGTTTATTCCCCACAGGAGCTAAGCTGAATTGCATTGATGGTATACGCTTAGACTTTGCACATGGGTTTGGGGTATTACGCCAATCAAACACCAGCAACAACCTAACTGCACGCTTTGCAGGCAACAGCATGGACGACTTAAGAGATATTCAGGCAACGTTTGCGACTCTGTGCCGGCCATTTAGCGCAGCGTTAGCACAACAGATCGTTGCTATGCCTGCTGAGTAGCCATGCGCAATCAAATAATTATCTCGTTAAAGACAATAGATACAACAAAAACAACCCACTCAACACTGCCCTTAGGAGTTCATAATGACGCTTAATTTAGATGATGCCAAAAACACTGCTGAGGTATTGACCACAGCGTTACCCTATATTCAGCGTTTTGTTGATAAGCTCATCGTGGTGAAATATGGTGGCAATGCAATGACCGACCCTGAGCTTGAGAGCTCATTTGCTCGCGATATCGTCTTACTAAAAACTGTGGGTATGCATCCAGTAGTCGTTCATGGTGGCGGTCCACAAGTCGATAACTTATTAAAAGAGTTGGGTCGTCAATCAAACCGTATCGATGGGATGCGTGTCACCGACAAAAGCACCATGGATGTTGTAGAGATGGTGTTAGGCGGTAGTGTCAACAAATCCATTGTTAGCTTAATTAATAAGCATGGCGGGCGCGCGATCGGTCTGACCGGTAAAGATGCCAATTTGATTCAAGCGAAAAAACTGATGATGGAAAAAATAGGCGCAGATGGTATCGCTGTTCCTGTCGATTTAGGGTTCGTCGGTGATGTGGTGAGTGTCAATAAAGATGTGATCAACATGCTGATTGCCTCTGACTTTATTCCCGTTATCGCACCACTTGGCGTTGATAAAGAAGGCAATACCTACAACATCAATGCCGATCTGGTCGCAGGAAAAGTCGCAGAGTTTTTGCAAGCAGAGAAGCTGATGCTGCTCACTAATATCAAAGGCGTACTGGGCCGTGATGGTGAAGTGGTCACTGGACTGACGCCAAAGAAAGTCGATGGTCTCATCGAAGACGGTACGATCTCAGGTGGTATGATTCCTAAAATTCAGTGCGCGCTTGATGCGGTACGTAGCGGCGTCAAAAGTGCCGTTATCGTCGATGGCCGTGTACCCCACGCAACCTTGTTGGAGATTTTCACTAACGAAGGCGTTGGTACCCTCATTAGCCGTGAGATAGATGCATAATTAGACTCACACAATGTGCCTATTATCAGCTATCAATATAAAAGAGCCCGAGCTTTACACTAGCTCGGACTCTTTTATGTTTTTTAAAATTTTGGGCTTTTAGAGTGGCAATTCTTGAAAGCTAGTCATGTAGAATAATCAGGAAGCCACCTCTCTACGAAAAAGCCTTATCAAACTCCGCTTCATTAAAACCGCACAGCAATACTTCTTGATTTTTATCTGCCAGCTGACCTTCTACAATCGGGCGTTTAATCATGCTGGTATTTTCTACGAGTAAATCTATCGCGTTGTCTACACCAGCATCAGCCGCTTGCTTTTGACTGTCGTCTAGCTTGCGCCATGTCGTGCCGCGTTTATTCAGCAACTTATCAATACCCAACTCACTTACCCAGTGCTGTACCGTTTCTTTGTCGACACCTTGTTTTTTATAGTCGTGAAAATCATAGCTAACGCCTAATTCATCTAGCTTATTGAACGCCTTTTTCATTGTGCTGCATGATTTGATTCCGTAAATAGTGATAGTCATTGCGAGTCCTTATTATTTGCCCATAAATGCCTGTGAATGTTCCTATTATACCGAAGGCTGACTGGATATAGAAAATACCTCACGGTCAATCCACAAACCTTGTTAGCGAATGCATCATATCGTCGCAATTTTCGCCAAATTACGCTATGCTATGGCATTGTCAAATTCCACCTATTTTAATCAGTATTAAACAAATCCGTATTAAATAAATCAGTATCAACCAATTTCGAGCCGACTATGAGCAATGCCGTGACAGCAGACCAAACCGATAACCATTATTACAACCCGCAAGCGATAGAAGCCGCACAGCAAACCAAATGGGCCACTGATAAGCGCTTTGAAGTCAGCAATGAGCCAAGCGACAAACCAAGCCGTTACATGCTGTCGATGTTTCCTTACCCAAGCGGCAAGCTACACATGGGTCATGTACGTAACTATACGATTTCTGACGTACTGAGCCGTTATTATCGTCTAAAAGGCTATGAAGTCATGCAACCAATGGGCTGGGATGGTTTTGGCTTGCCAGCTGAAAACGCGGCAATTGCCAATCAAACCCCGCCTGCTGCATGGACATTTGCCAATATCGACAACATGCGCGCCCAGCTTAAATTACTTGGCCTGTCTATTGACTGGTCACGCGAGTTTGCCACTTGTAGCCCTGAGTATTATCAGTGGGAACAGTGGTTGTTCTTGCAGTTGTACAAAAAAGGCTTAGTGTATAAAAAGCTATCGACAGTTAACTGGGATCCAGTGGATAACACTGTCTTGGCAAACGAGCAAGTCATCGACGGTAAAGGCTGGCGTAGTGGCGCGGCAGTGGAAAAACGCGACATCCCAATGTATTACTTCAACATCACTGACTATGCTGATGAGCTATTGGATGATTTGGATCAGCTAGAGGGTCACTGGCCGTCTGAAGTATTGACCATGCAGCGCAACTGGATTGGTCGTAGTGCGGGTATGGAAGTCCACTTCCCTTATGAGCTTGCTGGTGAAGAAAACACGCTAGATGTGTTCACCACTCGTCCTGATACCTTAATGGGCGTGACTTATGTCGCCGTTGCAGCAGAGCATCCACTCGCCCAGTACGCTGCTGAAAATGATGAGATAATCGCTCAGTTCTGTGCGCTTTGTAAAAAAGGCTCAGTGGCTGAAGCCGATCTTGCTAAAGCCGAAAAAATCGGTATGGATACGGGCCTGACTGTGACGCATCCGCTGACTGGCGAAGAAGTGCCTGTGTGGGTCGCCAACTATGTGCTGATGAGCTATGGCTCAGGTGCGGTCATGGCAGTACCAGCTCATGATGAGCGCGATTACGAGTTTGCAGTGAAGTACAACCTACCGATCAAGCAAGTTATCCATACGCCTGATGGCTATTTTGACGACGCTAAAGCGGATGCTAAAGCAAACGAGACTGATGTTAATACTGAGGTCAATCTTGCCTATACCGAGCGCAATACTTTGGTTAACTCAGGTGAGTTTGATGGTTTAGATTTTGAGCAGGCGTTTGAGGCGATGCTGAGCAAGCTTGAACCAAAAGAGCTTGCCAAGAAAAAAATCCAATATCGCTTGCGTGATTGGGGTGTTTCTCGCCAGCGCTATTGGGGTTGCCCTATCCCAATGATCAACTGTGAGCATTGCGGTACGGTGCCTGTCGAAGAGCAAGATTTGCCTGTTGTCCTGCCAACCGATGTTGTGCCTGATGGTCGCGGTAACCCACTCAAAAACATCCCAGAGTTTGTGAACACCACGTGTCCTAAATGTGGCAACCCTGCTGAGCGTGAGACCGATACCTTTGACACATTCGTAGAGTCAAGCTGGTATTACGCGCGCTTTGCTAGCCCAACGGATGCGCAAAACATGGTCAACAAGTCTGCTGCCAATAAATGGCTGCCTGTCGATCAATACGTGGGCGGTGTCGAACATGCGGTGATGCATCTACTATATGCTCGTTTCTTCCACAAGCTCATGCGTGATGAAAACTTAGTCACTGGTGACGAACCGTTCGCTAATCTAATGACGCAAGGCATGGTACTCGCTGGTACGTTCTACCGCGTCAATGCAGATGGTAGTACGACTTATTACTTTGCAGAAGATATCGATATTGACTTCAATGAACGTGGTCAGCCGATCAAAGCCATCTTAAAGCTAGATGGTCAGCCAGTCACCATCGGTAAGATCGAAAAAATGTCTAAATCAAAAAACAACGGCGTCGACCCGCAAATCACCATTGATAAATATGGCGCAGATACGGTTCGTCTATATACGCTATTTACCGCACCTGCTGATCAGACACTTGAGTGGTCAGATGATGCGCTAAAAGGCCCTTATAACTTTGTGAAAAAAGTATGGCGCATTGCCAATGATCACATGCAAGCGCTAACGGCAGCTGGCATCAGTATTGATACGCTGAACGGTGCGACCTTAAGCACAGAGGGGCTGAGCAAAGAGGCCAAAAACTTACGCCGTAAAACGCACGAAACTATCGCCAAGATCGATAGTGATTTGGGTGATCGTTTGGCACTCAATACCCCAGTATCGAGCCTAATGGAACTTGCCAACGAGTTGACTGCATTTAACGCTACTGGCGAGCAAGAGTTACAAGTTAAGCATGAAGCGTTGACTAACCTCCTTATCATGCTGTCTGTCTACGCACCGCACGTCGGTGAGCATTTACTTGAGCAGCTAGGTCTTGACACCTTAACCCTAGACTACCCAACCGTTGACGACAGTGCACTGGTACAGGATACGATCACGATGGTCGTACAGGTCAATGGTAAAATGCGCGGTAAGATGGATGTCGCACCAAACAGCGATCCTGAGCAATTAAAAGCACAAGCTCGAACGATGGATAGCGTGGCAAAATTCATTACAGGCGAGATCAAAAAAGAAATCGTTGTTCCTAATAAGCTGGTTAATATCGTGGTTGTAGGCTAGTCGTCTAGGCTTAGTGCTCTAAGCCTTTTTATTATCTGAGGATAGCGTTTATGTCATATAAGCATCGATCTGGGCAGTCACAAATACCAAGCACGCGGTACGCTGGTGCAAAGCAATCTGGTGGGCGTAAGCTTGTAACCGCAATGCTCGCAGTATTACCCATGTTTGCAATCATAGGGGCGACCGCAGGCCTGAGTGGCTGCGGTTTTCAGCTGCGCGGTTATGACACACCGATGCTACTCAACGCCAGCAAAACAGCCGTCATTATCGAAGATAATCGCACCTCCTTTCCTCTAAAATTACCATTGACCCGTCGCCTAACGACGTTGGGTGTCGACGTCATTGATAATATGAGCGTCGACGATGTGATTCGTAGTAATCAGCAAGCAGGTGCTAAAACGATTGCAGCGATCGATATCCGAAACATACGTTTTAAACGTTACGAATTGGTTGGTGTATTGACAGAGATTCGCTTGGTACTCTCAGCAGACGTCAGCTACCAAACGATTGAGAACGGCAAGCCAGTCACCCTTACCAATCCGATTCAAGTCGAGCGCAGCTACCAGTACAATGAAGCCTCTGTCAGTACCGATGACCAGCAAGGCGATCAGATTCGTGATTGGCTCTATGATAGCTTAGCGCGCCGTATTACCGATCAATACGTGGCGATCTCTTTACCAAAAGTCGGATCTACTACCAAGCAATCTGTATTAACAAGTAAAGGCGTAACTCCGACGGTTGTTGTCGTACCCGAGAAGTAGCCTTTAATCAATACTATTATTAAGCCATACCATTTGCAGTCGTTTAAGTATGAATCATAACGAGCGTACGTACTATATTTAGTTAATGAGCCAGTTAGTCAGCTAAGCAGGTTCGAAAGCGCTCGTTATATTACTGCATTATTGCAAATGCTATCACCTGCTTACCAACCTGTGTCCTATCACTCTATGCAAGATACCTTTATACAAGCCTATCCAAAACTACTGCAACCTTCAGTTGCGGTCGCGGGCTTGTGGCTGGCGCATGGTGATGAGCCATTACTCAGTCAATGGCTGATTGATGCGCTTCGTCCGCATTGGCGCGCGCAAAACTACGCCATCAAACGTATCGAGCTGATATCCGTCAAAAGCTGGCAAGAGGTGCTGTCAGAGCTTGGTAGCCAATCTCTATTCGATGATGCTAGTGCTTTGATCGTTACTGGTAATCACAAGCCTGACAAAGCCGTCCTTGCTGAGCTAGAACGCTTTGCCGTTGAAGCGCAGACAAACGCAGGCAGTCATAGTTTGTTGTGGCTAACACCCAAGCAAGACAAACGTAGCCAGAGCAGTAAATGGTTTGCTCCTTTTGCAAAATATGGCACTGTCATTGACTGCAATTTATACAATGAGCAGCAGCGTCAGCAGTTACTACAAATACAGGCGCAAAATTTTGGGTTACGACTATCACAAGAAGCGTGGCAACTTCTTATGTCTCATACTGAGCACCATCTATTGAGTGCTTATCAGACGCTATGGCGACTGTCATATCTGTTTGCACCGCAATTAACTGCTCATAATGAAGGTAGCGAACCTCCGAGTAATGCTCCACAACCAACGAACAATATGGCATTGGACATTAAAGACCTACAAGCCGCTTTAGTCAGTGATGCTCAATTTAGTGTGTTTGATTTGTCTGATGCTATGCTCGCGGGTAATAGCACGCAAGTTGCCAAAATCATGTTTCAGTTAAAGGCAACCGATGAGCCGACTACCTTGGTGCTTTGGGCAATCAGTAAAGACATGCGCCAGATCATACAACTGATGGATGGACAAGATCCTCAGGCGCTTGGCATTTGGCGTAGCAAGCAAGGGCTATATCAACAAGCCTGCCGTCGTCAGACCAAAACACAAACTGCCGAATGGCCGACGCTTCTTTACCGCTGTGACCAAGCTATCAAGGGTTTGATCCGCCAGCCAGCATGGGAGCTGCTATTGCAAGCAGCATTAGAATTAGCAGGTAAGCGCTTATTTACGATGCGCTGACCTCCTGTGACAGTATTTAGTCGTTAAACCTCCAACTATCAAGCCTGTATCTGTACCTCTATTCTTAGTCATAGTCATAGTAGTCAAACATCACTTTCTATTACCTTTTTTATAGAGATAGCCGTACTAACCCCTCCCTCTACAGCACACTACCTTCCTCAAGTGTTACCCATCTACTACCTACCTTTTCAGTCGCTCACTTACTGTCATATTATTTCCACGCTATTTACCTTAACCTTTCGTAAACTAATTACCATTCCCTTTTGTACATGAAGCCTCTACTATGTCTACACTTGATTTAATTGTGATTGGATTGTTGTCATGCGCAAAATGAGCAAAAAGTCTGCTATCAAATGGGGCGTTATCGCCTTAGTCGTCATAGCTCTAGGGGCTTTAGCCTATACCTTCTTAAAACCAGAAGAAACCACCCCCAACTACCTGACTGCGACGGCTGAGATTGGCGATATTGAAAATAACGTCATGGCTTCAGGCAAGGTCAAAGCCTTAAATACTGTCGATGTAGGGGCGCAAGTATCTGGTGAAGTAAAACGTCTGTACGTTGAAGTGGGCGATGAGGTAAAGCAAGGCGATTTGATCGCCCAAATTGACCAGGTCACCCAAAAAAATAGCCTGAGCAATGAGCAGGCCAGCCTCGAGCAGAGTGAGGCGGCATTGCAAAGCGCGCAAGCAGAAGCGCTCAGCAAACAAGCGGCACTAAAAAGCGCGTATGCCGATCTTGCCAGTCGTCAGTCTGAGCTCAAGCAAGCACAGTCTGATTTTGCGCGCTTGCAAGACTTAGTCGCTATCGATGCGATCTCGCAGCAAGAATACGATACGCAAGCGACCAGTGTCGAGACGGCCAAAGCAGCCGTTGCCAATGCTCGTGCTGCTATCGATACCGCAAAGGCAGCCATTGCAACCACTGAAGCCAATATCAACAGTCAACAAGCGGCCCTACGTAAATCACGTACCAATGTCAGTACGGCAGAAGAAGATCTCAGCTACACCACCATCCGCGCCCCTATATCAGGTACGGTAGTCTCCATCACAACGGAACAAGGCACCACTGTTAACGCCAATCAAACGGCGCCAACCTTGGTGACGCTTGCTGATCTATCAACAGTACGTATCAATGCTCAAATCTCTGAAGCCGACGTTATCAACGTCAGTGCTGGTATGCCCGCCTATTTCAATATTATCGGTAATCCAGATCAGCAATATGATGCAACTTTGACTGCGATTGAACCAGCTCCTGAGCAAATCAGTAGTACCAGCTCAACGGATGCTGCTATTTACTATGTCGGCTATGTAGAGGTGCCAAACCCTGACCGTTTATTTCGTATTGATATGACCGCGCAGATTTATATCATTGTCAATGAAGCCAAAAACGCGCTTTTAGTACCGTCAACAGTGATACAAGAAAAGCGTGGTAAGGGTAAAGAAAAAGGTAGCGCGGCTACTGGTAAGTTTGTACGTGTATTAAAAGAGGACGGTACTGTAGAAGAGCGTACTGTAGAAGTCGGTATCGATAACCGAGTAAATGCACAAATATTAAGTGGTTTGAAAGAAGGCGAAGAAGTCATCATCAGTGAAGAAAGTGCGAACAACTCAGGCGGACGCGTACCTGGTGGACCGAGAATGTAACTTGTGCTTTATATCTATTGACTGACGTAGGGCTCAAGCGAAAGAGCCCTGTACTGCGACACTGACTACCCTCTATTGAAGACATTGCTATGACTATACCTCACTCTTCTAAACCATTGCCTGACGATCACCCGCCCAAAGACTCAGAGTCATATAAATCTGTTGATGGCTCACTCAGATCGCCAGAAGCAGACTCGGTAGGATCAAGCCCAGCAAAAGTAAGCCCAGACAACAATACCTCACCTGCTGATAAGCCAATCATGCAGCTGTCTGGTATCATCCGAGAATTTGCTGCTGGCGAACAGACCATCCGAGTACTGCATGATATCAATCTGACGATCAATCAAGGCGAGATGGTCGCTATCATTGGACAATCTGGCTCTGGTAAGTCGACGCTAATGAATATACTGGGCTGTTTGGATCAAGCGACAGCAGGGGATTATAAAATATATGGTCAGTCAGCAAGCAAGCTGGACGCTGATCAGTTAGCAGAACTACGCCGCGAGCATTTTGGCTTCATTTTCCAGCGTTACCATCTGCTTGGTGATATCAGCGCCAAGGATAACGTTGCTGTTCCCGCTGTTTATGCAGGTATGGATACTGAGGCGCGTACCAACCGTGCCGAAAAGCTACTCACAGACTTAGGACTTGGTAACAAAGTTAATAACCGTCCCAATCAGCTCTCAGGTGGACAGCAGCAGCGTGTTTCTGTTGCTCGCGCGTTGATGAACGGTGGTGATGTTATTCTGGCAGATGAGCCAACTGGTGCTTTGGATAGCAAATCCGGCGAAGATGTGATGGCGATATTGCATGATCTGAGCGCACAGGGTCATACAATCATCATGGTGACTCATGACCCCAAGCTTGCAGCTCAAGCTGAGCGCGTGATTGAGCTCAAAGACGGCTACGTCATTGCTGATTATAAGACAGAGCATTATAAGCATACGCAGAAACAACCAGAGTCTATTTTGGGTGGTCATCGCAAAAGCGCGTTTGGCAGTTTTGTCGATCGCCTGCTTGAAGCCTTCAAGATGTCTTTGCTGGCTATGCGCGCGCACAAAATGCGTACCCTATTGACCATGCTGGGTATCATTATCGGTATCGCAGCAGTAGTCTCTATCGTTGGTCTCGGGCAAGGCTCTCAGCAGCAAATACTGGCTAATATCAGCTCTCTTGGTACTAACACCATCACTGTCAATGACGGCTATCCTAGAGGCGATCCTAGACGACGTTATAATGATGATAATCTTACGCCAGAGGACGCCCAAGCTGTGGGCAATCAGCCTTATATCATCAGCGTCAGTCCACAAGTCAATGCAAGCTCTAGTGTGCGCTATCGTAGTGTACAAGAGGACGCTACCGTCAACGGCGTTGGTAAAGACTATCTAGAGGTCACTGGTGAGACATTGGCATTGGGTCAAGGGTTTGATGCAAAGAGCATCAACTTACGTAGCCAAGATATCATTATTGATGACAATGCCAAGCAAACCTTTTTCTCTGATGCTGACAATCCTATCGGTGAAGTGATTTTGATTGGTAGTGTGCCAGGTCGCGTGATTGGAGTACTTGAAGAAAGTGATGGTGGTTTTGGTCCAGATGTCACCACACCTACCATATACATGCCCTATACCACCGTCATGTCTCGTATTACTGGTAGTACCAATATTGACCGCTTTGTGGCTTTGTTAGACGATAGCATTTCTTCGAGCGCCGCCGAGACTGCCATCTCTGATCTCATAGAGAGTCGCCATGGCAAAGATGACTTTCAAATACGAAATTCTGACTCTATTCGTCAGACTATTGAGTCGACGACAGGAACGATGACTTTATTGATTTCGTCCGTGGCGGTTATTTCGTTGATAGTTGGCGGTATCGGGGTGATGAATATCATGTTGGTTTCTGTCACTGAGCGTACCAATGAGATTGGCGTACGCATGGCGGTCGGTGCACGTCAGAGCGATATCATGCAGCAGTTTTTGATTGAAGCAGTGTTGGTCTGTATCTTGGGCGGTCTCATTGGTATCGGACTGGCCTTTGCCATTGGTGAATTGATCAATAGTGTCGGCGGTGACAACTTTAAAGTCATTTACTCATCGACCTCGATTATCGCCGCTTTTGTTTGCTCCACACTGATTGGTGTTGTCTTTGGCTTCTTGCCAGCTCGCAATGCAGCCAAACTGGACCCAGTGGAAGCACTATCTCGAGACTAATTACCACTTATTGATATGTTTTAGCCATGTCTAAAGCGTATCAATACCGATATGACCCCGAAAATCCAAAGAAACCCAAAGAAACTTAAATAAATAAGCAATTTTATAAGAGATTTACACTTTTTTTATGGTTCGGGGTTGTAATTGTCATAATAATATATATAATGTGCTCTCACGTTTAGGGATACAAACACTTTAAACGTTAGGGCTGTTAGCTCAGTTGGTAGAGCAGTTGACTTTTAATCAATTGGTCCCGCGTTCGAGTCGCGGACAGCCCACCATATTTAGTTTAATCTTTATTAATCGTTCTGCCCTATCCGGCAGTAGACTAATAAAGGTAAGTTTTAAGTAATTCCTTTTTTAAAGAAATTACTCTTGTTGGCAATAATATACATTTATTGTTAGCATAACTTTTAGAAAATTCTATTTAAAGAATTTTCTCTTGCGAAGCTAAAATTGCAGTGCAATTTTTATACGCTTCTCAGGGCTGTTAGCTCAGTTGGTAGAGCAGTTGACTTTTAATCAATTGGTCCCGCGTTCGAGTCGCGGACAGCCCACCATATTTAGGAAGCCCAGTTACTATAATAGTAACTGGGCTTTTTTTTGTCTGCGCTTCTATCTACCTACAATCACTTGTCTGATTTACGCTTAAAAACTCGAGACTTATCTTTTCTGCGCCATAGTAGTTTGTGCTTGATCGTATCTTTGATGGTACGTGGATGTTTGGGGGCTTGAGCAATAAAAGCATCAAACTCTGCTGTACTCATTGCCAACTCTCGACCATGTGCCATAAGCACCATTGACGGCTTCAGTGCTTTTATTCTCTCTAGTGATTCTACATAGTCTACAGGGCTATAGACAGGAAACGGTGCTACAAACTTATGGCGTAATTTGATGATTAAGTCAGCCGTATATACTTGGCGACTGGGCAGATGAAACAACGACAGGTCACGATCTGTATGCCCAGGTGTCTCTAATACTTGCCACTCATCAAACTCCGGGACCAGATCGCCATCTGTAACCGTTATATCTGGTTTGAGACTTGCAGAGTAGTATAGGTTTTTGAATTGGCGTCCTTGACGTCTGGCCACGTAGTATCCCAGATGTATATCTACGAAGTGCATCGCGCGTCCCCCAATACCGCCGTACCACTGACCTTTTTTGTCAGATGAGACGATGAGGCAACCGGTCTTTTGCCGAAACTTACGTGCACCGCCAGCATGATCAGGATGCATGTGCGTGACCACCACTACCTTAAGATCAGTTATGGGTCGCTTCAAGATCGTTTTGATGTAATCAAGCACCATCGGTACGTCCGCACGGCAGCCACCATCTAGTAGCATGATTTTATCTGGATACACCGCAAGATAAGTACTTTGGATGTACCCCTCTAAACGTATAATTTTGCATAAACTCATTGGCATTCCCTAGCGCATTCATTATTCTTATAAGTTTGTATATCGTAAACCTTATTTAGTATAGCGCCCACCACTCCAAATAAAATGCCTTTGAGTGAACGCTTGTGACTATAAAAACGCCTATAAATAGCTAAGCAAAAATGGCCTTGTCAATCATAATCCTAAATGCAAAAAGCAAAAACCCAGCACTTTGGCTGGGTTTGAGACAACATTCGATATGACTGTTCTATAGCGCTTTAGGTATGGTTCAAATAATAGCTTACCCTACCTCTACTGAGACGTGCCCAGTGCGCTATATATAATTACGCGAGGTCACGTACCTTTGGCTCACGCTCCCATAGACGAGTTTTAGCGTTTTCGATAAAACCATCTACATTATCAAGCGGCGTCACAAATGCATCTTTTTCGATAGGTAATTTGCTCAAAATATGCTCTTCGGTCGCAGGGCAATAAGCAATCGCTTTGCAATGTGCATAAGCATCATTGAACCAGTCTAACGCCGCGCTATCCATTGCCAATTTCTTGGCTGGTGGATGCATAATAATACTGACAATGGCATCAAAGAGTACAGAAGGAGCACCAGCCAAACGCTCGTCAGTTTGGATCTTCGTGCCATCGTCTAACGTCACTTCTTTGTTAGGAGCGACGATCTTGACACTAGCGCCAGCGTCGACAGCCGCCTTTTCAAAATTCGCAACTTCGCTATGACTAGAACCTTCAGCAACTAAAATACCAACCAAACGTCCTTTTAGACTCTTAGGACTGATACCGATAGTTTGAACAGCCTCAGAAGTACCTAAGTCTTGCACAGGGGCCGCAGCATCTGCAGGCTCTGGTAAATCCATACCGAGCGCTGTGGCCACACGGTTGGCTAAATCTTCATCAATATGACGCAGATGGCTAAGAGTACGAGTACGTACATGTGCGGTATCTACTTTGCCCAGCTCAAACGCATACGCAGAGGCAATATGTGCTTGTCCTGTCGCTGTCTGGCTGCGATAGAACATACGTGGTTGACTATAATGATCTGCAAAACTCTCTGCTCTTACGCGACCTTTTACACCATCGTCCAACCGTTCATGGAACGATTCAAATCCGCGTTTAACGCTTTCACGTGGACGTGTTGGATCCAGGCTTTGTGGCTCGTACATAACACGCGTTTTAGGCACTTGCATTTGCATATGACCATCTTGCTGATTATTAGCAAACGGACATTTTGGTGCATTGATTGGAATCTGCGCAAAGTTCGGTGATCCCAAGCGTGATAGCTGCGTATCTAAGTAACTGAACAGACGCCCTTGCAATAGTGGATCGTTACTATAATCAATACCTGGCACGACATGTGATGGGCAAAATGCGACTTGTTCTGTCTCTGCAAAGAAATTATCTACATTGCGATTCAAGACCATTTTACCGATGATCTTTAAAGGTACGGTTTCTTCAGGAATAAGCTTGGTCGCATCTAGGTGATCAAACGGGAAGTTGTTTGCTTCCTCTTCCGTAAACAACTGCACCCCAAACTCCCATTCAGGATACATCTCATTGTCGATAGACTCGAACAAATCACGGCGATGATAATCAGGATCTGCACCAGAGATTTTTACAGCTTCGTCCCATGTGGTCGACTGCACACCCAGTACTGGCTTCCAATGGAAACGTACAAACGTGCTCTTACCTTCTTTATTGATTAAGCGATAGCTATGAATACCAAAACCTTCCATCATGCGTAGGCTACGTGGTAGTCCGCGATCACTCATAAGCCAAATCAGATTGTGCATGGTTTCAGGGCTCAGCGAGACAAAATCCCAAAACGTATCATGAGCAGATGCTGCTTGCGGGAAACCGCGATCTGGTTCAGGTTTTACGGCGTGAATCAAATCTGGAAACTTGATAGCATCTTGGATAAAGAAGATCGGCATGTTGTTACCAACGATATCCCAGTTACCTTCTTCTGTGTATACTTTTACAGAGAACCCGCGTACATCACGTGGCGTATCTTTTGAGCCTTTATTACCAGCCACCGTCGAAAAACGAGTAAACAACGGGGTTTGCTTGCCAGTTTCTGTCAAGATTTTGGCAGTCGTATATTCTTCTAACGATTCAGTCAATTCAAAGTAACCATGGGCGGCACTACCGCGTGCGTGAACGATACGCTCAGGGATACGCTCATGGTCAAAATGGTTGATTTTTTCACGCAGTACAAAATCTTCTAGCAAAGTAGGACCGCGTTCGCCTGCTTTTAGTGAGTTCTGATTGTCACCAATAGCCACGCCTTGTTGGGTGGTCAAAACCTTGGTGTCGTCGCCTGCACGTTGATGGGTTTCCCCTCCATTGCCGCGCTCAGTATTCATGTCCTTTGCTGGGTCGGTATGATCGATATTCTTATTCATAAAAAATCCTAGCTAATAAGTAAAATGGTCTCTTATAGGACCATTAGAAATAGGTTTACACAGGGTGCTGATTCCTTTGAGATAATAGTGACTTCATATGTCGGTTATTTCTCTGTGTTTTGTATGACCAATTATTAAAAAACATAAAAGAATAAAAGGCATACGGCTTATACTACCCAAAAATTAAGTTGCGTAGGTGATGAACCTTGTTGATGTTTGGTTAAGGTTTGCAGTCATCATAAATTCGTATTTTTAAGCTATCTTAGCGATGCATCAACGTTAACAATAGAATCTTGTAATATAGTTATTGTTTCAGGTATGCTTTTGGAGAGTATTAGAGACAATCGATAAATACATTGGCATAGTTTTAGCTTTATATTTATCTTTTCATATGACTAATTTATATAACTATAAGGCCACCTACCATGTTACAAACTTTCAGCTCTGCATCCAAAAAACCTTATCGCTCATTATTAATGGGTGCATCAATGGGTTTGATGGCATTAACAGTCAGTCAAACGGCTGCTGCTATCACCACCAAAAATGTTACTTATACAGTGGAGAACCAAACTTACGAAGGTTATTACGCCAAAGCAGATAAGGCTAACGCGCCTTTTATCTTGCTGATTCATGATTGGGATGGTTTAACTGACTATGAGCGCAAACGCGCTGACATGTTGGCAGCTGAAGGTTATAACGTACTGGCAGCAGATATGTTTGGGCAAGGCATTCGTCCTACCTCTGTTGAAGAAAACAAGCGTTTAACAGGAGAGCTATACGATGACCGCAACAAGATGCGCCGCATATTGGCAGGGGCATTAACAGCAGGACAACTACAAGGTAATGATGTGCGTAAAGGCACAACTATGGGGTATTGTTTTGGTGGTACGGTAGCGTTAGAGCTCGCACGCTCAGGCTTTGAGCAGAAAGCCTTTGTACCCTTCCACGGTGCCTTTGAGATACCAACAGGTCAGAGCTATGACAACACCACTGGAGAGATTTTAGTATTTCATGGCTCTGCCGACCAATCAGTCTCGCTAGAGAGCTTCGCCACCTTGGGTAAGACATTAGAAGCAGCTAAGATACCGCATGAAATGGTGACATACAGTGGCGCGCCACATGCCTTTAGCGTATTTGGTAGCGACAGATATGATGCTCGTGCAGACGAACGTTCTTGGAAACGCTACTTGGACTTTTTGGCAGAAGAATATAAGTAATATAGCTGCATAAATTAAATAAGTAGACGCAAAAAAACACCTCAATTAAGATCTGATAGCGATCTATTGAGGTGTTTTTTTGCAGCATCAGTTACTTAGTATTCAATGTTTTTGAAATACCAAGAGCTGATTGTTGGCGGGCATCGTATAAGTATTTATAAATTTCAAGTGATGCGAATTTGCTAAATGGACTACGTCTTCCTTATTCCGAATACCGCTCTTAGCGTTGCCTGCTCTTAGCATCGTATCAAATCGTTGGTTGCCTTCACTAGTATATGTACCATGCTCGTTAAATGGACCATATACAATCAGCTTGCCATTAACAGGTAGCGCATCACCAGCCAATGCAAATAAGCGCTCGACTAAACCCCAACTGATAATATGCAAGGTATTGGCAGTGAATATCGCATCATAGGGTCTGTCTGCACGACTGCTGAAAGGTATCGGATCTGTATTCAAATCAAATGCCAATGGCGAATATAAATTAGGTGCAGGGTAAGCGTCGTGCCAAGCGACTATATGGCGATGATTACTGATCACATCACTCGTTTGCCACTGTATCTCAGGCAAGTTAGGCGCAAAATAAACGCTATGTTGTCCCGTTCCAGAACCAACTTCTAATACATGACTAAAGCCTTTCAACTCTGTTTGTAGCGCTTCTAAGATAGCCTGCTTGTTGTTCTCACAGGCTTGAGAAAACGGCAAGGCAGCAATATCTACTTTATTATTTGGATTATCACTGTCGATATTATTGTCATGCATTACTATTATTCCAGACCGTTTATTATGCCTCAGTATTGATAGCAATAGATTAACAAGCATTGTCGAAGACTGACCTAGTGGTATAATGACTACCAAACAACTCACTACTAGTAAATACCTGCCTCTACCCCAGCGGCCAGCGTCATAGCAAGCTCTTCTATTTGCTCAGCAAAGCTATCCTGCCAATCGCCTTGTAGTATCAGCGCCTCTTGCATCCATGACCAACGTAGCCCCGTTGTAATCGTTTTTAGCGCAAGCTTGGTACCTGTACCATCATGTCCTGCGCGAATATATACTGCAAACGGCATGCCCTGCTTTTCTTCTAACACTGGATAGTAGCAGCGATCAAAGAAGTCTTTGGTCAGCCCTGCCATATACGCTAGATTTTCAGTTGTGCCTAGCAGTAACGCATCAGCAGCCAATACATCTTCTGGCTGCGTGTCCTGCGGTGATTTCAAAATGACAGTGATATCTATATCAGGATGATTAGCACCGTCAAAAGCCGCCTGCGCCAATTTCTGAGTATTGGGAGATGGTGCATGAGCAACGATAAGTAGAGTCTTAGTAGGCATATTAAGCGTCCGTGCCATTATTAAACACTAAGTTTTGAGTAATGGCAGGATCCAAGCTATTGCTTACCGGACAGGTCAATGCAGTTTTATAAAAACGTTTTAAGGTACTTTCATCTAATGCTTTTGAAAAATTAACTATCACATGTATTTCACTCACACGTCTTGGTTTGGCAGCCATGACTTTGGTAACTTCTGCGGTCGTACCTGAGATATCGATATCCATTGCTTCGGCTTTGATACCAATAATCGTTAAGATGCAACTGCCCAAACTGGTCGCTAGCAAGTCAGTCGGAGAAAAAGCCTCGCCCTTACCGTGGTTGTCCATCGGCGCATCGGTAATGATTTGATTATTCGACTGTAAATGGATAGCTTGGGTACGTAAATTACCTTGATAGGTTACTTTTGAGGTGGTCATGGGGTTCTCTTTGGTATTTAAAACGTAAGTTCTTAGGCTTAGAAATTTTTAGAAAAAGAATTTATGTATTTAGTTAAACGATGTGAACCTATTTATTAAATTAAAATTGAGAAAGTCAAGCTAGCTGTTTTTTATTTTTAAAGATTTATTAGCTGCTATTTAGGAATGCCTTTTCTTCTAGGGTTTAAAAACCAAGCTGCAATTGAGTCAATAAACTGCCAAACATCATTATTTTCAGGCTTTAGATAGTTTTCTGATAAGGGGTCTTCACCCATTTTTTCAAAAATTTCAACCAGCCAATTAGGTCCATGTCCCGAGGCAGATAATCCCATTAACCATGATTCTAGTTCCCCATTAGGAACAACAAATAAACCATAATCGGCTAGTTTATCAAAAAAGTTTTGCAGTGCTTCTTTATCATCCTCTGAGAGAATTTTAATTCCCCCATCTCGTTTCATGTTTTTCCCTGATTCTTCAAACTTTTTCTTCAAAGCCTGTCTTAAAGAAGCCAATGGCGCTCTTTCTAATTCTGGTATAGAGCCACTATCAAGGAACCCTGTCCACACTGTACCACCGTCTTTAATAATATCTATATCAACGATACCTGCAACAGGTATCCCTAACTCACGTAATGGTTTTATTATAGTTTTAACTGTTTGCTTATTTTGAGCATGAAGAAATAGGCAATTAGGTATTCCTTCATGCTCAGAACTTTTTAAAAGGCGATCATTGATCTCTTGATAAAATGCACGATCAGCATCTGATTCTGTAACAATAACAAACTCATAAAACAGTCCACTTAAAACGCCCGTTGAACGTAATAAAGGATTTCTCATGAGCTTCAAAATATCTTCATTAGGAAGGATTCTAGCAGTAGCTACATCATTTCTATAAGTTAGACGAACAATATTTACGGGTGCACCTGATTGAATACATCCCATTACAAAGTTGGGGCTATGAGTGGCTACAAAGAGTCTTTTATCTGTTCCTGACATTATTTGAGAGACTTCTTTTCCAAGTTTAAAGGAAAGCGATGGATGTAAAAAAGCTTCAGGTTCATCCATTAATAATACCGAAGGATCACCTGCAATCATTTCAGTTACCATACCAGTAAAGGCTTTCACACCATCACTTGCTAGAGATATGGGTAGAGCTTTAGCATGAAAATCAACGGCTTCCTGATGAATCCCTCTTTCTTCCATAGTGTCTTTAGGGGCAACTTTTGAAAGGCGAAGGTTCAGTTGCCCCAGATTTGTAGGATCTATAACTAAATATTGACCAAAAGCTTCATGAATTATTCGACTAACTTCCTGCCTTTTATCATCATCCCTAAATAGAACTTGAAAACTTGAGTGAGGTGGTTGTTGTAGATCTCCTGCTCCCTGCTGATTAACTAGATTAATCCTATTACTACCATCAAGGATTAGGGTGTTGTACGAAAGAAACCATGAACAAGTATGTGTTGGTTGAACATTTGGAGTAAGTAAAGCTTGTCTAAACTGTGACTCATGTACTTGATGCCTAGTTTGTCCTTTTCCAACTAAAATATGATCAGGGTAAATCGCTTCACCAGGGTTAGCTTTAAGAGTAAATGATTTAATTTTGTCATCAAGAATCGACTCTTCCATTCCCTCTAAGTCAATACTCTCGATAATTAAATTATTGGTGTTCTGGTTACCGCTTATGCAAAACTGCTGAATTTCAAATAATATTTTACTTTTCCCTGAATTATTTGGGCCTACAAAAACAGTTATAGGCATAGCCTTTATTGTCTGATTTTCTAAGCCTTCAGCACGCCCAAATTTTAATTTTATATCTTTTAGCATTTATTACTCTATTATTTATCTATTTCTAATATAGTATTATGCTACAAATGTATTAACTAAAGCTATTAATAAAACCGCGCACAAAGAAAAGCCCCCTCTGCTTTCGCAAAGGGGGCTTTTACTTTAGAATAGAGAGCTGACGATGACCTACTCTCACATGGGCGAACCACACTACCATTGGCGCAACGATGTTTCACTTCTGAGTTCGGGAAGGGATCAGGTGGGGCCATCGCGCTATTGTCGTCAGCAAAGGGGGTTAGATATGAGTCTGTTGTTTTTATTGTTGACTTCAAGAATTCACTTTTAGTCGATCAACTTGTAACCTAACTGAATCAAGGTTAAAGGTGATATCGAAATGTTCTGTCTATGACAGATAATTAGACTTGTATACAAACCACTTGGGTGTTGTATGGTCAAGCCAAACGAGCAATTAGTACAGGTTAGCTACACACATCGCTGTGCTTCCACACCCTGCCTATCAACGTCCTAGTCTTGAACGGCTCTTTAGGGAAATCTAATCTTGAGGTGGGCTTCCCGCTTAGATGCTTTCAGCGGTTATCCCATCCGAACGTAGCTACCGGGCAATGCCATTGGCATGACAACCCGAACACCAGTGGTTCGTCCACTCTGGTCCTCTCGTACTAGGAGCAGATCCTCTCAAATTTCCAACGCCCACGGTAGATAGGGACCGAACTGTCTCACGACGTTCTAAACCCAGCTCGCGTACCTCTTTAAATGGCGAACAGCCATACCCTTAGGACCTGCTTCAGCCCTAGGATGAGATGAGCCGACATCGAGGTGCCAAACACCGCCGTCGATATGAACTCTTGGGCGGTATCAGCCTGTTATCCCCAGAGTACCTTTTATCCGTTGAGCGATGGCCCTTCCATACAGAACCACCGGATCACTAAGACCTACTTTCGTACCTGCTCGACTTGTGGGTCTCGCAGTTAAGCGCGCTTTTGCCTTTATACTCTACGACCGATTTCCGACCGGTCTGAGCGCACCTTCGTACTCCTCCGTTACTCTTTAGGAGGAGACCGCCCCAGTCAAACTACCCACCATACATTGTCCTCGGTATTGTTATACCTGAGTTAGAACCCCAACATGACCAGGGTGGTATTTCAAGATTGGCTCCACCAAGACTAGCGTCTCGGCTTCAAAGCCTCCCACCTATCCTGCACAAGTCAGGTCAAAGTTCAATGTAAAGCTGTAGTAAAGGTTCACGGGGTCTTTCCGTCTAGCCGCGGGTACACAGCATCTTCACTGCGATTTCGATTTCACTGAGTCTCTGCTGGAGACAGCGCTGCCATCATTATGTCATTCGTGCAGGTCGGAACTTACCCGACAAGGAATTTCGCTACCTTAGGACCGTTATAGTTACGGCCGCCGTTTACTGGGGCTTCGATCAAGAGCTTCGCTTACGCTAACCCCATCAATTAACCTTCCAGCACCGGGCAGACATCACACCCTATACGTCCACTTTCGTGTTTGCAGAGTGCTGTGTTTTTAATAAACAGTTGCAGCAGCCTGGTATCTGCGACTGCCAACAGCTCAAGGAGCAAGTCCTATCACCATCAACAGCGTACCTTCTCCCGAAGTTACGGTACCATTTTGCCTAGTTCCTTCAGCAGAGTTCTCTCAAGCGCCTTGGTATTCTCTACCTGATCACCTGTGTCGGTTTAGGGTACGATTCGTTTATAACTATTGCTTAGAAGCTTTTCCTGGAAGCATGGTATTTGCCACTTCGTCCTACAAGTAGGACTTGCTATCAGATCTCGGTATGAAATAGCCCGGATTTACCTAAGCTATAAACCTACATCCTTTCACCTGGACAACCAACGCCAGGCTGACATAACCTTCTCCGTCCCTCCATCGCATTATAAACAAGTATCGGAATATTAACCGATTTCCCATCGACTACGCCTTTCGGCCTCGCCTTAGGGGTCGACTCACCCAGCCCCGATTAACGTTGGACTGGAACCCTTGATCTTCCGGCGTGCGAGCTTTTCACTCGCATTATCGTTACTCACGTCAGCATTCGCTCTTGTGATACCTCCAGCATGCTTTACAACACACCTTCACAGGCTTACACAACGCTCCCCTACCACTTGAAAACAAATTCAAATCCGCAGCTTCGGCTCCTAGTTTGAGCCCCGTTACATCTTCCGCGCGGGCCGACTCGACTAGTGAGCTATTACGCTTTCTTTAAAGGATGGCTGCTTCTAAGCCAACCTCCTAGCTGTCTATGCCTTCCCACCTCGTTTCCCACTTAACTAGGAATTTGGGGCCTTAGCTGGCGGTCTGGGTTGTTTCCCTCTCCACAATGGACGTTAGCACCCACTGTGTGTCTCCCGGATATCACTCATCGGTATTCGGAGTTTGCATCGGTTTGGTAAGTCGGTATGACCCCCTAGCCGAAACAGTGCTCTACCCCCAATGGTGTTCGTCCGAGGCGCTACCTAAATAGCTTTCGGGGAGAACCAGCTATCACCGAGTTTGATTAGCCTTTCACCCCTATCCACAAGTCATCCCCTGGCTTTTCAACGACAGTGGGTTCGGTCCTCCGGTGCCTGTTACGGCACTTTCAACCTGCTCATGGATAGATCACTCGGTTTCGGGTCTATGCCCTGCAACTAATCGCCCTATTAAGACTCGGTTTCCCTACGGCTCCCCTAAACGGTTAACCTTGCTACAGAACATAAGTCGCTGACCCATTATACAAAAGGTACGCGGTCACCTAACAAGTAGGCTCCCACTGCTTGTACGCACACGGTTTCAGGTTCTATTTCACTCCCCTCACAGGGGTTCTTTTCGCCTTTCCCTCACGGTACTGGTTCACTATCGGTCAGTCAGGAGTATTTAGCCTTGGAGGATGGTCCCCCCATCTTCAAACAGGATTTCTCGTGCCCCGCTCTACTTAATATGTTAATGCTAATGTTTCGAATACAGGACTATCACCTACTACGGTCAGCTTTCCCACGCTGTTCTTCTACATTAGTACTAATCGGCTTCTCCCCGTTCGCTCGCCGCTACTAGGGGAATCTCAATTGATGTCTATTCCTAAGGGTACTGAGATGTTTCACTTCCCCTCGTTCGCTTCCTAATAAATTAGGATACCTACCTTATGGTAAGTGGGTTTCCCCATTCAGAAATCTCCGGATCACAGGATATTGCCGCCTCCCCGAAGCTTATCGCAGGCTGTCACGTCTTTCATCGCCTCTGACTGCCAAGGCATCCACCATGTGCGCTTCATTACTTGACCATACAACCCCAAGTAGTCTCTCGACTTCTAAGTGTCATACAATCTAATTATGATAACGATATCACCTATGTTTATACGCTTGATTCAGTTCTCTTTACTTTTTTAATAACTCACCCCTGGGATAACAACTGATGTCGTTAAGAGGTGAGTTATTAAGGTTAAGAAGTGCGCGTGAACACGCTCTTCCTAACCCAGACTCATATCTATGTTTTTAAATAGTCTCTATGCTCTCGTCGAGTCACAGATTCTGTATAAAACAGAAAGAAGTAATCGTGTCTTTATTCAAGATGAATCACTTGTTTCTATTTGATACCTATTTTTATTTAGCACTCTAAGCTTAACTAAAGTAGTGGTGGAGCCAAACGGAGTCGAACCGTTGACCTCCTGCGTGCAAGGCAGGCGCTCTACCAACTGAGCTATGGCCCCATTATATAAATGGTGGGTCTAAGTGGACTCGAACCACTGACCCCCGCGTTATCAACACGGTGCTCTAACCAGCTGAGCTACAGACCCTAATACGTCCTAAAACGTAAGCTTAAACTAAAGAACAACTTGTTGTGAATTCTTGCTGACCGAATGCCATCTATAAGGAGGTGATCCAGCCGCAGGTTCCCCTACGGCTACCTTGTTACGACTTCACCCCAGTCATCAACCACACCGTGGTGAACGCTCCCCCGAAGGTTAAGCTATCCACTTCTGGTGCAATCAACTCCCATGGTGTGACGGGCGGTGTGTACAAGGCCCGGGAACGTATTCACCGCGGCATTCTGATCCGCGATTACTAGCGATTCCTACTTCATGGAGTCGAGTTGCAGACTCCAATCTGGACTACGATAGGCTTTTTGAGATTCGCATCACATCGCTGTGTAGCTGCCCTCTGTACCTACCATTGTAGCACGTGTGTAGCCCTGGTCGTAAGGGCCATGATGACTTGACGTCGTCCCCGCCTTCCTCCAGTTTGTCACTGGCAGTATCCTTAGAGTTCCCGGCTTAACCCGCTGGTAACTAAGGACAAGGGTTGCGCTCGTTGCGGGACTTAACCCAACATCTCACGACACGAGCTGACGACAGCCATGCAGCACCTGTATTCTAATTCCCGAAGGCACTCCCGCATCTCTGCAGGATTCTAGATATGTCAAGACCAGGTAAGGTTCTTCGCGTTGCATCGAATTAAACCACATGCTCCACCGCTTGTGCGGGCCCCCGTCAATTCATTTGAGTTTTAACCTTGCGGCCGTACTCCCCAGGCGGTCTACTTATTGCGTTAGCTGCGTCACTAAGTCCTCAAGGGACCCAACGACTAGTAGACATCGTTTACGGCGTGGACTACCAGGGTATCTAATCCTGTTTGCTACCCACGCTTTCGAGCCTCAGTGTCAGTATGATGCCAGGAAGCTGCCTTCGCCATCGGTATTCCTTCAGATCTCTACGCATTTCACCGCTACACCTGAAATTCTACTTCCCTCTCACCTACTCTAGCCTAACAGTTTCAGATGCAGTTCCCAGGTTAAGCCCGGGGATTTCACATCTGACTTATCAAGCCACCTACGCTCGCTTTACGCCCAGTAATTCCGATTAACGCTTGCACCCTCTGTATTACCGCGGCTGCTGGCACAGAGTTAGCCGGTGCTTATTCTGCAGCTAATGTCATCGTCTCCGGGTATTAACCGAAGAGTCTTCTTCACTGCTTAAAGTGCTTTACAACCAAAAGGCCTTCTTCACACACGCGGCATGGCTGGATCAGGGTTTCCCCCATTGTCCAATATTCCCCACTGCTGCCTCCCGTAGGAGTCCGGGCCGTGTCTCAGTCCCGGTGTGGCTGATCATCCTCTCAGACCAGCTACAGATCGTCGCCATGGTAGGCCTTTACCCCACCATCTAGCTAATCCGACTTAGGCTCATCTAATAGCGAGAGCAACAAGTTGCCCCCTTTCTCCCGTAGGACGTATGCGGTATTAATACGAGTTTCCCCGTGCTATCCCCCACTACTAGGTAGATTCCTAAGTATTACTCACCCGTCCGCCGCTCGACGCCTGGTAGCAAGCTACCATCGTTTCCGCTCGACTTGCATGTGTTAAGCCTGCCGCCAGCGTTCAATCTGAGCCATGATCAAACTCTTCAGTTTAATCTTGCTATGAAGCTCTTTAAAGAAGCTTCTAAACTTGGCTCATCTAATCTGGCAAAATCGCTAAAAATTATGTTCGTAATGAATTAACTTTGAGTTTTTCTGCTGTCTTAAATGATAATTTTTATAGTTAATAATCTTCCCGAAAAGAAAAGATAGTCAACTTTATTTTTTAGCATTCTGAATCAGCAAAAATCCACACAAGTTGTTCTTTAGTTATGCTTTTAAATAGTCTCAATCACTGTCGTCCAGTCATCGATATATAGGGTATTTCTTTTGCCATCTAGCCAATCCGTCTCCGGTTAAGCTATCTAGCGAGCCGACTATCTTATCATATTGATTTGAATTGTCAAGACTTTTTATAATTTCGTTTCACCAGGTTAACTGCGTTATTAATATGTAATATACATATTAGTTGCCGCTAGTCCGTCCGATGAGGGCGTATTATAGACGTTTTATTTATTTAGTCAAGAAGTATTTTTTATTTAGTTTAAACAATTTAAGTCATTCAAACCATCCATCTACTTCCCTTTCGACTGGGTGGCATTATACGCATATCTAATCAGAACGCAAGGGAAGTCTATAAATAATCTTTGTCATTTTCTATCAGCAAAACTTTTCATTGCAATAAATTTTCTAATCCATTATACAGAGCGCATAAAAAAGGCACTTACCTGACGGTAAGTGCCTTTTTTATCAGTACTTTTATACGTCGGTACGTATGTAACCAATAGAATATATAGAGGTTAACCTTTTACTTTCGTCTTAACGGTAGTGACGATACCTGATAATGCGTAAATAATACCAATCGCCAAGATGCCTACAGGAATATCATAAAGTACAATACTCATAACCAGCACACCGATGATAAGTACTACAAAAGGCACTTTCTTTTTATCAAATTCCTTAAAGCTATAGTATTTGACATTGCTGACCATTAATAAGCCACAAGTCACTACCCATGCTGCAAACAAGAACATGACAGCGGTATCATATTGCCCAATCCACTCGTTATGATCGACTGCCACCATAACAGCAGAGGTTACTAAGATAGCAGCCAGCGGACTTGCCAATCCGACAAAATATTTTTTGTCCACAGCGCCAATCTGCACATTGAATCGCGCCAAACGAAAGGCACCGCAAGCGGTAAACACAAAAGCACAGCCGAGACCAATGCGACCCAATGGCTGTAGTGCAAAACTGTAAATCAAAATAGCAGGTGCCACACCAAACGCTAGCATATCGGCTAATGAATCATACTGTTCGCCAAATGGGCTTTGCGCATTTAGCATACGAGCAACGCGACCATCTGCCCCGTCTAAAATAGCAGATAAGAAGATTGCTAAAGAAGCCTTGTAAAACTCACCTTGCGTACTCGCCAAAATCGAGTAAAAGCCTGATAGCAACGATAAAGTCGTAATCAAGTTGGGCGCTAAATAGACACCGCGACTAACGACCCGCTTACCTTCAGCCACTTCAGCTTCAACGACTTCAAAGGTCAAGCCATCATAGTTATCGTTGTTTGCTAAGCGTATATTAAAATCATGCTCATCAACAAACGGTGGCTGAGTGGCTGCATTATCTTGTAATAAACCATCATTCACTGTCTCATTATGGGATTGGCCAGTAGGTGGTTGCACATTTGTCATCTTAATATCCTTATTGGCCGCTACTGCTATTCACTGACACCGTTATTTGCTGACGCTTTTATTCGCCAACGAGCCAGCGCACATTGGTCGCGCTATCAGGTGTCAAGTCTGGCGCGTCCTCTACTTTTAGTACTGGCTGCAAGAAACGTAATATCTCACGTGCATGGTTATCAAACTGCCATGGTGGATTGATAACCAGCAGACCGGTACCGTTCAGACCAACCGCAACATCATTAGGATAAATATTTAGCTCACAAACCAGCTGACGTCTCATTTCAGTACGTTTGAGCTTTTTATAAAAAAGCTCTACGGCTTCGATGTTTTTGATTGGGAACCAAAGCGCATAAGTGCCTTGTGGCCATTTGTTATAAGCCGCAACCAATAAATCGATGAGGCGCGTAAAATCTTTGTGCTCCTGCTCATAAGGCGGATCAAGGAAAATCAAACCGCGCTTTTCTTTTGGTGGAATAACAGCGGTGATACCTTCAAAAGCATCACGATGCTGGATACCAATTGGCAGCTTATGTAGCTGATAGTTCAACGCATCGTATTCAGTCGCTTTGGCTTCAAACGCCTCAGCACGCACGCCAGCATCAGGCTTTTTAGCCGCGCTTTTTTCGACGTGATGGGCTACCCACCATGGCGAACCAGGGTAGACTTTATTATCATATGTGAATTTGGCTTGTTTGATGCCTTCCATATAATCTTTGACAGCAGCTGGTGCTTTTTCAGTATCTGCTTTCAAAAAAGCTTGAATACCGCCTTTAGCCTCACCTGTCTTACGTGATTCTTCACTGCTCAGTGAATACAGTCCACGGCCGCCATAAGCGTCAAGCACATAAAACGGTTTGTTTTTCTGCCCCAGTTGGTTAAGCAGTTGTACCAATAAAATGTGTTTAACCACATCAGCAAAGTTACCAGCGTGGTAGGCGTGTTTATAGTTCATAATCTCAAAAGTTTAAATAAGAAAAATTGCATCTATGGTAGCATAGGCAGAGTAAAAGATAATGTGGTTTTAGTAAGCACTTTCAATAAAAACGCATTGAATACCGGTATATTGACAGCTGATTGATAATAATGAGATGAAATGACACAGATTATTAGCAACTTGAGCACGACAGAGCTGGTCGTTGATCATCCGATAGGTCAAGACAATCCACCATTACTGCTGCCAGACACTCATAATGATAGCCAAGAAATTCCTACTCAGCACGTATTGCAAATGTCTGACTTTGCGGTGGACTGGGAACAAAAGCTAACGGACCAAAAACTTGATACCTTTGTCGCTGATGGCTGGCTGATCATTGATGAGGTTTTTGATAGTACCGCATTGCTCGCGCTACAGGCTGAGAGTGGTTTTATTGACTATCGTGATGCAGAGCTGACCGCTGGCGTTCGCATCAGTGATATTCGCGGTGATAGAATACGCTGGATTACCGAAAACTTCTTTGCAGGCTATTACTATCTACAAAGCATCAATGCGCTGGCTTCATTATTTAATCGTAGCTTGTTCGCGGGTATTCGCCATAGTGAAGCGCATTATGCGTGCTATCCGACTGGCTTCGGTTATCAATGGCATAGTGACAATCCTGCTGGACGCGATGAACGAGTGATCTCGGCAGTGTTTTATCTTAATGATGATTGGGAAACAACTGACGGTGGCGCGCTAGAAGTCGTGGATAAATATGGTGTTCACCATGAAGTGATGCCAGTTGCCAATAGACTCATTATCTTTGACAGTGATTTACGTCACCAAGTACAAACTGCCTATCGCCAACGCTACTCTATTGCCACTTGGATGCGCCGTGATGGCCTTGTTCCCTTTGTCGAAGTAGAAGTTTAACACCTACCCTTCTTTACTCATTTATATTTAATATTTTACTTATTATACAAAAGGCTTATTCATGTCTGACTCTCACAACCAAACAAGCACGTCTCAACACACGACTCACCAGCAAGCAACCTTAGATTTGAGTATTGCGCTGTTAGAGCGCCCTTCAGTGACACCAGACGATGATGGTTGCCAAGATATATTGTCAGAGCGTTTGGAGCAAGCAGGCTTTGATTGCGAGTTTATGTACTATGGTGATAGACAAGCAAAGGGCGAGCATGCTGAAGTCAAAAATTTGTGGGCGCGCCGTGGCACGACTGATCCCGTCATTTGTTTTGCTGGTCATACAGATGTGGTGCCAACAGGTGACGAAAAAAACTGGACATACCCTCCGTTTACCCCAACCATTGCTGATGGATATCTATGGGCACGCGGTGCCGCTGATATGAAGACCGGCATTGCTGCCTTTACTATCGCAGCTGAACGCTTCGTCGCCAATCATCCTGAGCACAATGGTTCAATTGCTTTTTTAATCACCTCAGATGAAGAAGGCCCGTCAATCAATGGCACGGTTAAAGTGATCGAGACTTTAGAAGCGCGGCAAGAAAAAATCACCTACTGTCTCGTTGGTGAGCCATCAAGTACTGATACGCTAGGTGATATCATCAAAAATGGTCGTCGTGGCTCTCTTGGCGCAGAGCTTACGGTCACAGGCAAGCAAGGTCACGTTGCTTATCCGCATTTAGCTTGTAACCCAATCCATGCAACAATGTCTGCCCTTGCGGAGCTGACGTCGACTGCATGGGACAATGGCAATGACTACTTCCCAGCCACGTCATTGCAAATATCAAATATCAATGGCGGCACAGGTGCAACCAATGTCATTCCTGAAACGCTAAATGTTGTCTTTAACTTCCGTTTTTCAACTGAAACCACTGAAGATGAACTAAAGGCAAAAACGTATGCTATTTTTGACAAATATTTTGCTGATAGCAAGGTAAACTACGATATTCATTGGAAATTATCTGGCCAACCGTTTTTGACTCCTGAAGGAAAACTGGTCTCAGCTTGCCAAAACGCCATCAAAAAAGTCACCAATGTCGATACCACGTTATCAACCTCTGGCGGTACGTCTGATGGACGTTTCATCGCGCCAACAGGGGCACAAGTCGTCGAGCTTGGTGTCCGTAATGCGACGATTCATCAAGTTGATGAAAAAGTAGAAGTCGATGACTTAGGAAAACTTGCGCAGATTTATGAGGGTATTTTAGAAAATTTATTGTTAGATTAATTACTGAGATTCAAAGTAAAAAAGCGCCACATCGTATGCGAATGTGGCGCTTTTTTGCATCTTTATACACTAGCTTGCTTTTATAAAGGATATAACAGCTCTACTCAATACCAATATACACATCGACTTGACCGTACTCTAGATTACCACCGATATAATGCTCAAAGTCGACATTGAATGTACGAGTATGCTCACAGTCTGCCGTATTAAAATACTCCCAAGCATTCTCCCAAGCATTCATGACAGTGTTAGGCATGTGCCCTTCTTCGGAAAATACCAAGTATTTTCCTGCAGGTATATTTACTTCTACCACATCACTCATGTTAGCCACAATTTTACTATCTGAGCTGTCTAATTGATCCTCTTGCTCGGTAGCCGTTTTCCAGCTGGCAACAACATCAAACGCCCCTGCTAGGTCATCGCTTTCGTAGTTGTGATAGATGCCATAGATATCTTCACCTTCAGGCAGCTCACCCGCATAATTTTGGTAGAACTTTTGCCATAATCTGCCCAGTTTGGCAGTGTCATGGCTAATCTCAGCGTTATTGGTGGTACGCACGCTGATACCGCTACACGCTATCGCTTCTGGTAGCTCTTTAATTTGTGATGTCATGATGCGGCCCTTTATATCTGTTGGTTTAATTTCTTATTTACAGTTATGCTTACAGACTAAGTCGATTAGTCTGCTTCATCGATCCAGTTCATTTGAATGGCTTCTAAGATGCCTTCATTTGAGCGTTGTGGATCATCATCGAAGCCTTCAAGCTCAGTCACCCAGCGGTGCAAATCGGTAAAGCGTATGTACTGCGGATCAGTCTCAGGAAACTTTTCATATAGCTCAATTGCGATATCTAAGCTGTCTGTCCATTTTAATTTTTGCGGGATCATAACGGTACCTTATTCTTTGATGGTTTTGAAATAGTTATTTTAAACACAGTACAGTCGCCTTGAGACCGACGACTTTATGGGCTCTATCCTACCAAAATTTATTAAATGATTATAGCCAAGTTACTTTGCGATGCTACTTTCAATACAGTTTCTTAGTGCTGTTTTTGGTGTCGTTTATGCTGATTTGGCGGATTTGACAGCGACTTGGTGCTCGTTCCATGTGTTAATGGTATCCGTCAATTGCTCACCTGTCATATCTAGCACCTCTGGTGTGCGTATGCCGGTATCATCGGTGAATACAAATTTAGTCATACCAACGCCCATCAACTGATTTTTTACAAAAAAGCGATGCTCAAAATAGACGTACTTATGATCCCAGCCTGCAACTGTACTGCTCAGCGTCATCTTATCTAAAAATTTAATTTGTTTGAGATAAATCATCTCCTGCATGGCAATGACCCAGTTTAGAGGTTTGATGCCTTTTTGATGACAATGCGCCATCACCCAACGGGTAACATTTAGCTCAATAAATGACAGATAACGATAATTGGGCAGATGATCACGGAAACCCATATCGTGGGGTAATACGCGATAATGGCGTACGGTCGGCGCGGTTAATGTCTCTAAGCTAATTGTCTCGCTCGCCGGTTGACGCTTGAGCTGTTGTTTGAGCAAACTGACCATAATAAAAAAACGCAGTAACATATTCATAAATCTTTCTCTTATTTCATTGTATTTATAATTGCTGATGGTAATAGGCATTGACACCCGCTTATAAACCCGCCATAAACGCAGGCCACTTTAACGCAAAAAAAGCCACCTGAGTGACTTTCTTTGTTTGGCTTTATTTTGCTTTGTTTGGCTTTATCTAAAAACTTATAGGTAAATGCTTATGATCAAACACATGCCTTAGCGATTAGTGACCACCACCATTGATGCTACGTACCATCTCTTCTACCATTTTCTTAGCATCACCAAAGATCATCATGGTCTTGTCCATGTAGAACAGACTGTTATCTAGACCAGCATAACCAGTGCTCATTGAACGTTTGATAACCATAACCGTTTGGGCTTTGCTGGCTTCTAGAATCGGCATACCAAAAATAGGTGAAGTCGGATCATCTTTTGCAGATGGGTTTACCACATCGTTTGCACCGATAACTAGAACCACATCGGTACTCGCGAAGTCTGAGTTGATCTCATCCATCTCTAGAATATCATCATAAGGCACGTCAGCTTCTGCCAACAGTACGTTCATATGACCTGGCATACGACCAGCGACAGGATGAATCGCAAAACGAACATTGACGCCTTCTTCTTTTAATAGCTCGTATAGCTCTTTTACTGCATTCTGTGCACGGCCCTGTGCCATACCATAACCCGGTACGATAACCACGTTGCTGGCATTAGACATAAGGAACCCTGCGTCTTCTGCCGAGCCTGCTTTGTAGTTTTTGGGTGCACCATCATCACCGCCTGCTGCAACAGCGCCTGTACCCATACCACCGAACAACACATTGAGTAATGAGCGGTTCATGGCTTTACACATGATGTAAGACAAGATCGCACCTGATGAACCGACCAGCGAACCTGCGATAATCAACATTGAGTTGCCAAGGGTAAAACCAATACCCGCTGCCGCCCAACCAGAGAATGAGTTCAATAGTGATACCACCACTGGCATATCACCGCCACCGATTGGCGCAATCCACATCCAACCAAAGATAACCGCAATCACTGCCATTGTATAAAATGCTGGTAATGAGTCTGTGACGAAATATACGCCACCGAAACCAATCATCGCAATGAATAGTAGTGCTTGAACCGGTTTTACCCAGCCGCCGACCAGTGTCTTAGCCCAGCTTTTCGCTGCCAGTTTACCAAAGGCAAAAACAGACGCTGAGAATGTGATCGCACCAATAAAGCAACCGATAAATAGCTCAACACGGGCCACCGCGCCATGCTGCTGCTCAGTATGTAATACTGTGGCGAGGGCAATCGCTACCGCTGCCAAACCGACGAATGAATGCATCAACGCAACGGTTTCTGGCATCTGTGTCATCGCGACTGTCTTCGCTTTCCACATACCAACAAGGGCACCTAAAATCATTGCCCCGATAATGAGCCAAAGCACAGGACCTTCTGCTAAAAAGAACGTCGTCACAACAGCGATAGCCATCGCTGCCATACCAAAACGATTACCACGGATAGCGGTTTTTGGGCTAGATAGACCACGTAGCGTTAATACAAAGAGGATGGCACCAACTAGGTAGAACCAATCAGCATTTGCCGCAATCATTGTTGAAAAATCATTCATGCGTCACCTCCAACATCAGTGGTTGCTACTGGTGCTTTTTTTACTTTGGGTTTAAACATTGCAAGCATACGCTCAGTCACCGCAAAACCACCAAAAATATTAATGCTGGCCAAAAATACGGCAAAGGCACCGAGCAAACTGGTTGGTGTGAACATCGAGCCGTCAATATGAACGGTCTGCAGCATCGCACCTACGATGACAATACTTGATAAGGCATTGGTTACCGCCATCAAGGGCGTATGCAATGCAGGGGTAACGCCCCAAACGACGTAATATCCGACAAAAATAGCGAGTACAAATACGGTGAAAATCGCTACAAATGGTGTGCTACTCATGGCCGCACCAGCTGGCGCTGCAGCTAAAATAGTGGCAATCATCTTATCCTCCTAAAAATTTATTCATTACTGGCAAATGTATAGTGACAAAACATATCGTGATAGGCAGTCGAACCTAGCGCTTGGCTAGTCGTACCTGACTGTCATGTGTCACTGCCAGTGCGCCCTGAATTTCGTCTTCCATGTCTAAGTTAAGCGAAAGGTCGTTTGCTGGCGCGTCATCGCTAGCAGGCTTGATCAACGTCGTGATAAAGTTGACAAGGTTATTGGCATATAGATCTGATGACTGCGCTGCAAGCATCGATGGGATGTTGGCAGCACCAACAATACGTACGCCGTTATCTGTGGTGACGGTCTCGTTAGGTAGACTGCCTTCGACGTTACCACCGGTACCAGCAGCCATATCGATCAGGACTGAGCCTGCCTTCATTTTGGCAAGCGTTGTCCCGTGCACTAAACGCGGTGCTTGACGACCAGGAATCTGCGCGGTTGTGATGACGATGTCAGCATTGCTGAGTGCTTTATCAACGACAGCGGCTTGATCTTTGATGTATTGCTCTGATGGGGTCCACGCATAGCCGCCTGTTGCTTTGGCTTTTTGCGCTTCGTCTTCACTCATTGGTACATCAAGCCATTTTCCGCCAAGTGATTCGACCTGCTCTTTTGCCGCAGGACGCAAATCGCTGGCTTCTACGACGGCACCCAAACGTTTTGCGGTGGCGATCGCCTGTAGGCCCGCAACACCAACGCCCAAGATAACCACTTTGGCTGGCTTGACCGTACCCGCTGAGGTCATAAACATTGGAAATGGACGAGAGTATTCATTGGCTGCTAGCAGCACTGCTTTGTAGCCGGCGAGGTTGGCCTGTGATGACAAGACGTCCATGTTTTGGGCACGTGAAAGCGTACGTGGCAACAATTCCATAGCAAAAGCGGTTGTGCCTTTGGACGCATAGGTATCAAGCTGAGTATTGCGATAAGGGTCCAACATGCCAATGACGATCTGACCCGATGATAGGCTTTGGGTAGCCTCCGTCGGCAAGTCATTGACGGTGGTAATAATTTGAGACTGGGTAATGACCTCGGTGCTGCTATTGGCAATATCGGCACCAGCAGCCTGATACATGTCGTCAGCATAGTATGCTGCTTGACCGGCACCTGACTGTATGACGACCTCAAACCCAAGTTTACGCAGTTTTTTGACCGCGTCTGGGGTTAGTGCGACACGGCTTTCGCTCGCGATATCTGCACTGATTACACCGATTTTCATATCGTCTCCTTACTTATATATAATGACTTACCCTTAATACCCTCAACGCATTTTCAAAAAGCACAGGGGACAAAAAACCCTTATTCTATGACTTATTCACTATCAAGAATAAAGACTATCAATTTAATAAATGATGGATTGTTTACCATCATGTCTTTTTATTATAGAGACAACACCCAACAATTTTCATTGTCTAATGATGACCCACAAGTAAAATAAAAATTTTGGGATTTATACCATTGGCATACTTTTTGTTGTTATATTGAACGTATCATCTTTTTCAGAATTCTTTAGCCCTTGTACTGTATGGCTTGCCATCGCTAGTGATCCGACTTTGCACATGCTCATAACCTGATAGATAACATCAAGAAAACATAAAAAACCAAGGCTAAGTCAAGTTAAACTCCCATGTATCGTATAATAAGAACGCTTGACACCCAGAGCGGTTGGTCATCGACTCACTATAATAAGGAATAATCATGTATTTTTTACTCTCCCCTGCCAAATCTTTGAATGAGACAGACGATGTACCTGTGAATCTCGGTAACTACTATAGTCAGCCAGAGCTTATCGAGCATTCCCAGTCATTAATGAAAATACTAAAGTCAAAAGAGCCTGTCGATTTACAAGAATTGATGAGTATCTCTGATGATCTTGCCCAGCTCAATGCGGCACGCAATCAGCAATGGAGCTGGAGCAAGGATAAGCCGTTTACTGATGACAGCACTGACGACGCTAACAATGCAGCCAAGCCTGCAGGGTATTTATTCGACGGTGATGTCTATACTGGTCTTGATATGTATCATATGGATAAAGATACCGCCATCTATGTCAATGAGCATCTGGGGATTTTGTCTGGGTTATACGGTGTGTTAAAACCATTGGATCTTATCCAGCCTTATCGCTTGGAGATGGGTACCAAGCTTAAAAATGAACGCGGTGACAATCTTTATGAGTTTTGGGATGAGGAAGTGACTAACGTTATCAATGCGCGTATGGCTGACAGCAATGACAAGGTATTAGTGAATTTGGCTTCTAATGAGTACTTTAAATCGGTAAAGAAAAAAGCACTGAAGGCAGACATCATTACACCACGATTTGAAGACGAGAAAAATGGTCAATATAAAGTGATTAGCTTTTATGCCAAAAAAGCCCGTGGTCTGATGGTAAAATATGCAGCAGATAACAAGCTGACCAATGCTGAGCAGCTAAAGCAGTTTGATTTGGCAGGCTATTACTATTGTGAAGAAGCATCCGATAATAAGACGTGGACGTTTAGACGAGATGCGGCGGATCAGTAACTTGATATAAAAACGATATTTACTACAAACGCTAGAAGTCACTAAAGTTACGGCATTCAGTGCTTCTAGTGACTTCGTAAAATATCTCTTAGTTAAACGTATGGATAGTTAAACGTATGAACGGATTACAACAATCCTTCTTGTGCCATCATTTCCTGTACCGAGGCGCGGTTTAGCATGGCTTGATAGTGTGCATTTAGGTGTGTCCAGTCTTGTGCTCGACTTGTATATCGCTGACTCCAGTGAGCAACCATAAATAAATGAAAATCAGCCCCACTTAGTTTATCACCCAACAACCATGGACCATAATTAGCTAACTCCTTTTCAACAATATCCCAGCAGTGGGTTAGCGTGTCATTTGCTTTATCTTTTACTTGCTGCAAATTGCGCTCACCGCTGATGTACTGCTCAGGATGTGCCCAGCGATTAGCGGCTTCTTGTAGTGTAGAAGACATCCAAAATAAATACTGGTAATAGACACCGCGCCTAGCCGATCCTGTGTCAGGTGCTAGCCCAGACTCGGGATGTTGATCTAACACATACATCAAAATTGCCGCAGATTCATAAATAACCTGCCTCTGATGCACTAACGTAGGTACTTTACCATTTGGATTGATGGCTAGATACTCAGCTGATTTTTGCATGTTTTTAGACAGGTCTATTTCTATCATCTCATAAGACGCGCCTAGCTCTTCAAAGACAGCATGGGTCGCCATGTTAGCGCCGCCCTTATCCCAATATAAAGTATAAATAGTCGTGTCCTTCTTGCTGTAGCGATTATCGAATAAAACCATTGTACTAAGTTATAAAAATTATGCTCTAACGTGAAATAATCGACATGATAGCATCAGCCAATTGAGGAATTTCCGTCATTTTCAAACCGGCAATATTAATTCTCCCATTTGGCATGCCGTAAATCGCGAACTCATCTTGCAATACGAGCATTTGACTCTCTGTTAGCGGTAGTAGAGAAAACATACCTTTTTGATGCGAGATGTCCAAAAACTCTACAGGTGCATTCCTATCCTTCAAAGCTGCGCCTAACGCTTGGCGAATAGTATCGACCCTATCACGGTAGCTTGCCAGCTCGACTAGCCAAGCATCTGGGCTGTCTAACAAATGAGAAGCCACTGCGGCACCGTGATTGGGCGGCATAGAGTAATTGGCACGTGTAATGGTTTCTAAAAGTGTCTGTATATCTGCGTGACGCTCATGGTGCGTCGTTACCACCGAGGCAATACCTGTACGCTCGTTGTATAGTCCCATATTTTTCGAACAGCTGGCAGCGATAAATGCAAAATCAGCGTCTTCAATAATGAGACGAAGCCCTGCAGCATCGCTATCAGGATCATCTCCAAAACCTTGATATGCCATATCAATAAATGGGACAATATTTTTCTGTTTACACTTATCAGAGAACAGTTGCCACTGCTCTAAAGAAGGATCTATACCGGTAGGGTTGTGGCAGCACGCATGTAATAGCAGTACGTCCCCTTCTTTTGCTTTTTCTAGCGCGGCAAAACACGCATCAATATCTAATTGACCATTTTTATTTTGCCACGGATACGTCTCAACCGTTAACCCAGCACCTTGCATTAGCGGACGATGATTGATATAGCCAGGATCACTGATCCAAACAGTTGAATCTGGAGAGAGCATAGCGATAAAGTCAGCAATGAGCCGTAACGCCCCTGATGCCCCAACCGTTTGAATCGTGCATTGGTTTTTTAGACTTGGACTCTCACCTAATACAAGTTTTGCCATTTGTTGATTAAAATTAGCGTTACCCGATAGCATGCCATAAGCCTTTGAATGCGCTTGATGAGCCAGATGTACTTCTGCATCTTGCACAGTTTTCATCACGGGCGTATTGCCATACTCATCTCGGTAAACACCAACCAATAGATCTATTTTATGTTTGCGTTGGTCAGCGCGGAACCTACCTAACAATGCCCACAGTGGATCACCATTGATAACAGGCATATTATCTAACATCATGATACTTCCTTAATTAGTTTATTTCGCTCGATTGGATAAGATGACACCAATGGTACTGAGTACGATGCCGCCTATCATGATGACTGATAGAGACTCGTTGAGTATCAGCGCAGCCAGTATAGCGGTTAGTCCTGGGGACAAAGAGCCAAGTAATAATGTACGAATAGAACCCAATTGTTTAACAGCATAAGAAAACGCAATGGTTGATACCACCCCTACACCAAGGCCTTGTACCAGGATAAATGGAAGCGCGTCATCAAAAGACACAGACCCTATGTTCGTCTCCACAATACCAGATAGAACAATCACTAATGTTAGAAAAAACGAGCTATAAGAGAGCACGATCGCGATAGCTATTGGACTTAACTTGGTGCTTTTTAACCCCAAGGTAAAACCTGCCCAAATCAGGCTTGCCGTTAATAATAACCCCACGCCGTACAGCAGACTATTTGGTATTGCCTGTGCGTGTCCGCCAATCATAGTAGCGATACCAAAGAGAATAAGGATTAGTGCGGCAAATTTTCTTAATGATATTCGTTGACGATAAAAAATAAAAGACAATAATGCGGCAAAGAAAACTGGTGTCCCTGTCAAAATAGTACCCATGTAAGCGGCCGGCACCGTACTTGCACCAAAAGCCGCCAACAAAAGAAAAGGCACACCGCCAAATAAAATAAACATGATATCTGGCAATCTTATATTTTTGATTTCATGCCAACTAGAGAGTACCCAAGGAGTTAACAAAACTAGCGGTACACTAAAGCGAATGAGCATAACATCGGCAATGCTGAGCGACGATGCCCCAACCGCTCGTACAGTCAACGCAAATCCTGACCAAATCAATAAGACGACGCTCATCGCCACATAGCCTTTGGTTAGTGGCGACAATATAAACAAAGGGTTTTTGCGCGATGAGGGGTGGAATATCGTATTCATAGTCGTGTCTTATGCTGGTATACAAAGACCAATTATCGATTAAAATACGCGCTTTTATCTCTATTTATTCATTGCAATTTTGCAAATATTTGGTGGATAATGCCAATTAAATTAAAATTATTGGCTTAAAAAGCCAAAGGGTAAATTATGGACAAAATAGACCGTCATATTTTGGAAGTGCTCCAAAAAGAAGCGCGCTTATCTACGGCGGAGCTGTCCGAACGCGTAGGGCTGTCGCCATCTCCTTGTGCGCGGCGTTTAAAGCGTCTAGAGGACGAAGGTTATATAGAGAACTATCAAGCGAACATAAACAAAGCCAAAGCGGGCATTATGATGAGTTTCTTTGTGGAGGTCAGTCTCAACAACCACCAAGAAGGCTCTATTGCAGCTTTTGAGCAAGCCCTATCCAATATGGACGAGGTCATTAACGGACATGTGGTATCGGGTTCTTATGATTATTTATTGGAAGTGGTTAGCCCCAATCTCGATGGTTATGAGCGCTTCACACGTAAGCTAAATAAACTTGCTAGCGTAAAAGACATACATACCCACCTATCGGTGAGAAAGGTAATTAAGAAAACGACTTTACCTATTTTTGTGTGAGATTCTTTCATACTAATGAGCAATGTCGAGCATGGCTTTCATATACGTTAAGTTTATTAATACAAGTACAAATACTTAGTTAATTTGAACTATTACATAACTTTATTATCGAGCATAAAAAAGCCCCGCTATCTTCCGATAGCAGAGCCTTTAGTAGTCAAATAGACTTTATGAGGTTGATTTTACTTTTTGCGAAAAGTGATTTATCAAGGAAGATAGGCGAAAATAGTACTTGTTGTACATTGAGCGTATCTGACAAAGATAAATCGCTTTGCAGCAGAAGTAAAATTACATCATACCGCCCATTCCACCCATACCGCCCATTCCACCAGCACCGCCGCCCATAGCAGCCATACCGTCATCGCTCTGCGGTAAATCAGTAATCATGGCTTCAGTGGTAAGCATGAGACCTGCAACAGACGCTGCGTTCTCTAGTGCTGAACGAGATACTTTGGCTGGATCAAGGATACCCATCTCAAGCATATCACCGTATTCACCAGAGGCAGCATTGTAGCCGTAGTTGCCAGTGCCATTTTTTACTGCGTTCACGACGACTGAGGCCTCTTCACCAGCGTTAGTGACGATTTGACGTAATGGTGCTTCCATCGCGCGGCGTAGGATATTGATACCAGCATCTTGGTCATCGTTGTCGCCTTTTAGCTCAGACAAGGCATTCATCGCACGAACTAATGCAACACCGCCGCCAGGTACAACGCCCTCTTCAACCGCAGCACGAGTGGCATGTAGTGCATCGTCAACACGGTCTTTCTTCTCTTTCATTTCGGTTTCAGTTGCTGCACCGACTTTGATTACTGCTACGCCGCCTGCTAGTTTAGCAACACGCTCTTGTAGCTTTTCTTTATCATAATCAGAAGTAGATTCAGCGATCTGACGGTTGATAGACTCAACACGGTTTTCGATATCAGCTTTGTTGCCAGCGCCATCAACAATCACAGTATTTTCTTTGCCAACAGTGACTTTTTTCGCAGTACCAAGCTGCTCAAGCGTCGCAGTCTCTAAGCTCAAACCAATCTCTTCAGAGATTACCGTACCGCCCGTTAGCGTTGCGATGTCTTCTAGCATGGCTTTACGACGATCGCCAAAACCTGGTGCTTTAACAGCACAAGTTTTCAAACCGCCACGCATGTTGTTTACAACTAGGGTTGCCAATGCTTCGTTTTCTACGTCTTCAGCAATGATAAGCAATGGCTTGCTTTGCTGCATGACTTGCTCAAGTAATGGCACGATTTCACGAATGTTGCTGATTTTTTTATCAACCAATAAGATATATGGGTTTTCAAATTCAGCAGTTAGGCTGTCTTGCTTATTGGCAAAGTACGGGCTGATATAACCACGGTCAAACTGCATACCTTCGACAACTTCTAGGGTATCTTCGAAGCTTGAACCTTCTTCAACAGTGATAACGCCTTGCTTACCCACTTTTTGCATCGCTTGCGAGATCAACTCACCGATTTTGGTGTCTGAGTTAGCAGAGATAGACCCTACTTGCGCGATAGCTTTTTCGTCATCAGCAGGCGTTGATAAGTTATGGATTTCTTGCACTGCAGCACGAACAGCTTTATCGATACCGCGCTTTAGATCCATTGGGTTCATACCAGCAGCCACTGACTTCATGCCTTCTTGCAAGATTGACTGAGCCAATACAGTCGCAGTCGTTGTACCATCACCAGCGACATCATTAGTGCGGCTAGCCACTTCACGAACGAGCTGTGCGCCCATATTTTCGAATTTGTTTTCAAGCTCGATTTCTTTAGCAACTGAAACACCATCTTTCGTGATGGTAGGTGCGCCAAATGATTTATCGATAACGACGTTACGACCTTTAGGGCCTAGGGTAACACGTACTGCGTTTGCTAGAACGTTTACGCCGTCCATCATTTGTTTACGAGCATCAATGCCGAATTTTACGTCTTTTGCCATGTTAAATTACTCCACTATTATAAGTATGAGAATACAATGAGATGATTTATTCTTATCGAGAGTCGATGTTAGTTATTAGATATGCGCTGAATGTGAAACCACACTCAAAGCAGATTAACCTTCCAGCACACCCAATACATCAGACTCTTTCATGATCAATAACTCTTCACCGTCAACTTTTACCGTTTGACCAGCATACTGACCGAACAATACTTTATCACCAGCTTTTACGTCTAACGCACGAGTTTCGCCGTTGTCACGAACTTGACCATTACCAACAGCAATTACTTCACCTTGTGAAGGCTTTTCTTGTGCAGAACCCGGTAATAAGATACCACCCGCAGTTTTTGTCTCTTCTTCTATGCGGCGGACGACGATACGGTCATGTAAGGGACGAATGTTCATCGATATGACTCCAAAAATTAGTTGTTTGAATAAAGGGTTTATTTGAATTAATAGTCTCAATACCAGTATCTATAAGAGTCGCCATTCAATAACAGCAATCTAAAGATACGCTTTGAGCTTGTAACAAAAAGTGGGGGCAAGATAGGTTGGCTTCAAGTGTAAAGCCCAAAAATTTACAAGATTATTCTGCTGGTTGTTAATGGCACTCAAGAGAAATGGCGCCTAATAGAGACTCTATGTTTTATTTATCCTCTATTGCTGGCTTTACAGCACGTTACGCCTTATCAAATTATTCCTGTCTATAGCAACATTCGCTACAAGCACTACACGCTTCAGTCGACTGTAACTCTTGAAAATGTAACAGAGTATGACCATTATAAGCAGTGTGAGCATAATAAGAATGATCGATAAATGCTGCTATATCAGCATCATATTAATAAAGAGGTATCTATGAGTTTGACGTTAATGCACAAAAAATCACTGCACAACGAGTCTAATAGTACGAAACGCAAACCATCTACGTTTGTATCTGCCTTAATGACAGGTATCAGTATTTCTACCATTGGAGCCTTAAGTATGACCGCACCCACGCTTGCCAGCGCAAAGACCGTTCAGCCATCTACTGCCGATTATAGCTTTACGGTTGAAGACAAATACAAGGGATCGGCGACTCGTACGCTAAGTAAGTCCGGTAGCACGTGGAAATATAACGTAAAGGCACGCGTCGCTGGGGTGGCTAGTGCTTCGCAAAACAGTACCTTTACGATCAATGGTAATAACGTCAGTCCTACGCAGGCGAGCACTACTTATAAGCTACTAGGTCTTGGTCGTACACATAAGCTGGACTTTAACCCAAGTGCCAAAAAAGTCACTAGCAACTATAAAGGCAAAACCACGACCATGAATATGTCGCAACAAGCCTTTGACGACCTAAGCCTTGAGGTGCAAATTCGCCAAGACCTATTAAATGGTAAGTTCTCTGGCAATTACTACATGGCAAAGAAAAATAAAGTTGAAAAGACACCATTTAAAAAATCAGGCAATACCAAGATTACCGTACCAGCTGGAACGTTTGATACCGTGCGTGTTGACCGCGTCCACGATGATGACAGCCGCTCTACCAGTTTTTGGTTAGCCCCAAGCTTAGACTATTTGCCTATAAAGGTCAGTCAGATCAATGATGGCAAAAAAATGGATTTAGAATTGACCAAGGTCAACTAATACCAGTAAGCACAAAAATCGTTTTATCGTATTAAAAAAGCGGCGTCCTATGTAGGACGCCGCTTTTTTTGTTCCAAGTCTGTGTCTTAATGAGACCTATTCACGATAAATAAAGGCTCTTGGATAATATAGAAATGTTAGCGAGCGCGCGGCTGCTTAACGACATTATTCATTGACGGTAGACGTTTTAGTAAAATGAACAACCAGACATTGATAGCAAATAACAGCACAAAGTCGGTCAAATATACGGCTATCTCAGACCAGCTACTGCCATATATACGAGTGAACAGCACCACCCCACTTGCGCCCAGATAGACAAGCGTAAACATACTGCTTATCAGCAAGGCATAAGGCGAGCGCCCACGCAGTATCCATGGTGTCAAGATAAATGCGGGCACAAGCCATAACGCTTGCCAAGCAATACCGCCAATGATGTCAGGACTACTTGGATTGAACACACTGATAAAAACAGGTAATCCAATCATTCTATAAACAAGCCATATCAACCAAGTAATCGTCAAGCGCTTTGCAATAGGTGCAATAGGCTTGGCAGCTTTTAGGGTCTTACTGTCAGAACGGTTTGTGGCCATTAGAGGTATGTATTTCCTAGATTAATATTTGGCTATCAGCGCCTAACAATAAGTCGCTAATCATGCAATTCTTATATAAGCGCTGCATGACAGTAAATAAATGACAGTACAAACTATAAAGAGTCGGTTAACGACCCCAGTTCGCCTGTGCTAAAGCAGTAGCTGTAATTGCCAAACGGTGTCCCTGTGCAACCCCGAGCTCACGCTCATCAGCCGATATTGGCTGATCATGAGAGGCGCCGCTGACATGACTGGCACCATAAGGCGTACCACCGCGATCAGTACGATTCAGCGCAGGTTCAGCATAAGGGACGCCCACAATCATCATACCGTGATGCATCAATGGTAACATCATTGTCAGCAACGTGGTCTCTTGACCACCATGCATAGAGCCTGTCGCGGTAAATACGGACGCTGGCTTATTTTGTAGGTTTCCTGCTAACCAAAGCGTTACGGTATTGTCCCAAAAGTATTTCATAGGCGCTGCCATATTACCAAAGTGCGTTGGGCTACCGAGCGCCAAACCGCTACAGTCTTTTAGGTCGTCCATCGTACAATATAGGTCGCCTTCATCAGGTATCGCAGGCTTGCTCGACGTCGTCTCAGGCGCAACTGTCGGTACTGTGCGGATACGGGCTGTCATGCCAGCATCTTCGATCCCTTGAGCGATAGCATATGCCAATGTCTTCGTCGTACCATAGTTAGAATAATAGAGCACCAAAACATAAGGGGCGGTCTGACTCATTGGCAACACTTCCTTATAAAATTATCAACGTTAGCACTTATAACCATTGTCAGTAGTCTGATACTACCGAAACGTCTGTGTTATAGCATTGTAGGATATGGGCACATTATGCCCGAGTCATTCACTGACAGCAAATAACCCTAGTTCTTATTATAGCGAATGCCATGCTCTATTGGTGCGCTCTGTGCATTTTGACACAATTAAACCGCAGATGACGACCGCGCATGTTTGTTACACTATTGTCACTCTTACTTTTGCTAACTGGTCGACATGGAAAAATTATCACAGAAAGTCCCGTTTTTGCAGCAACGCTGGTTTCAATTCTTGCGATTTTTGGTTCGACATTTTTTTGAAGACAACTGTCAGCAAAAAGCAGCATCGCTCACCTATACCACCATGCTGTCGATTGTGCCTGTATTAACGGTATTATTGATGATCTTATCGTCTGTACCAGCCCTTGCCTCAGTGAGAGCACAGATATATGAGGTTATTTATAGCAATCTATTGCCACAATCCAGCCTACAAGTTAGTGAGTATATTAATGACTTCGCCGAAAAATCATCCAACCTGACCATCATCGGTGCCATGATTCTGTTTTTGACGACCATTCTGACACTGACCACTATTGAGCGCGCTTTTAACCAAATCTGGCGGGTAGAAAACCGTTCAGGTGGTCTCAAAAGCATGATGCGCTATTGGACGATCGTAACCCTAGGACCGTTGGTATTGGGTACAGCGTTTATTGCCTCTAGTACGGTTCAGAGTCTGAGCTTTCTCAATCGACAAATCGCAGGTTATGGTATCGACTGGGGGTTTTGGGTACAGGCCGTATCGATTGGTATCACTGTCGCAGGCTTTATTGGTATGTATTGGTTCATACCGAAAGCACGCGTGCCTATAAAAAATGCAGCCATTGCTGGTGTATTTGTCGCCATCGTTTTTGAGCTGATGAAGCATCTGTTTGGTACTGTGATGGCCAACTTTACAAGTTACGAGGCGATTTATGGAGCTTTTGCAGCGCTTCCTATATTCTTGCTATGGATATTTCTGTCGTGGAACCTTATCTTACTGGGTGTTGAGATCAGCTATACCCTAACTATTTTTGAGACAGAAGAGGTCTATCCTCGCCATCCGTTGCTTAGCTTGTTGGACATGCTGAACTTGGTATACACCCATCATCTAAGAGGCGAAGCGGTTAGCGAACAAGCACTGCGCAATGTACTGGGGCGAAAAGAGCTCCCCAAATGGTATACCTATATCAACTACCTACAGGACAGTAATCTCATCACTATGACAGAAGACGATGACTATGTACTCAAAAAAGACTTGAGCGCAATGACGTTATGGGACTTTTATCGTACGCTGCCCTATCCGCTACCAATCAAAGACGAGCTTGATGAGATGAGGTTAGAGGATCAGAAACCTTGGCTCAGCTTGTTAGTAGATCGCTTTGAACATACTGAAGCCTATGCCAAACAGCAACTGCATCTACCGCTAAATGCTATTTTTACCAATAGTGAACCGCGCAAAAAATCTGCTTCTGGCAAAAAAGGAAGTCATGGTAAATTATTTAGAAAAACGGCAGCAGCGGACGCGTCTCTAACACAAAATGACTTGGATAAAAGCGGTGCTTATAGAGCCCACTCAACTAACATAAACGGTGAAGCGTCACCGCATTTTGACCCTATTGCCTATGACAAAGACAGCAATGTTGATTACGATGATCACAATAATGAAGCCGTTATTCCCATAGGCTCTACTGAGCACTCGGATAAGACGGAATCAAACAGACGTGGCTATAAGCATGCTGTTATTACCGAGGCTGATAACCCAAAAGCAAACTCGTAACCCATCAACGAGCACTGAATTTAAAGGCGCTTGAATCTAAGGGTACGTGAACCCAAAAGCTTGTAGCGAGATGTTCTGACGACTCTGCGACAACAAGCCACTTTACTATTATTTTTGGATACTTTGAGTATATGGCAGCGCACAAAGACGATGACACAAGCATGTGGATCCGTACTATCAGTACAGGTCAAAGCAAACTCAAACAGTTTACTCAGTTATGGTCGCTACAGACACTTACCGACTTGCCTGATCGCTTAAGAAACTTGTGGCAGCAGCTTATTGGATCTTACTGGTTTATCCCGACCGCTTGTGTGATTGTCGGCATTTTGCTTGCGCCGTTGTTGGTGACAATAGATCAGCATTTTGATCGTGAAAGGGTTCGAGAAATCTCTTTTGCGTTTACAGGTGATGATGATGCGGCACGCGCTATCATGACCGCTATTGCTGGTGCGGTATTAGGTGTGGCTGGCACGACGTTTTCAATTACGATTGCTGTACTGTCTATGGCTTCATCACAGTTTGGTCCTAGGTTATTACGTAACTTTTTGACAGATACGCCAAACCAGTTTGTCCTTGGCGCCTTTATCGGCACGTTTAGCTATAGCTTACTCGTCCTAAAGTCTATTCATAAATACGATGTGTCTTTTGGTGTACCGCAGTTAGCCGTCACCTTTGCCATTATCATGGCTATTGTTTGTGCGCTGTTGTTGGTTTATTTTGTACAGCATATGGTACATGCTATTCAGGCATCTCATGTGATACAAAACGCTAGCAACGATGCTTTGGCAAATATCTACTATTGGTACACCGATCAGTGTGATATCCAACATCAGCGTGATGCTGAACATCATGATGTCGAACAATTTCACAATTGGCCTGCCATGCCCATCTACTCACCACGCTCAGGCTATTTGCAGCAGATCTATCTTGAGTCACTAATAGCACTGTCGCAAGATTATGGCGGTGTGGTACAGATGCATGTCAATCTTGGCGAGTATATTACTGACAAAAACGTCATTGGGTACTTTTATCAGCGTCCAGCAGACCATCCGTATAATCAACAGAAGACCGCCACCGCGCATCTGGCTATGATACCGCGGTCACCTGACGGTATGTTTTGGCAACGCTTTGCAGGCTGCGTGCGAATCGAACAACGACTGGCTCATTCTGATGACATCGCCTACAGTTTAGGTCAAATGACTGAAATCGCGGTACGGGCATTGTCTCCTGGTATCAATGATCCAAAGACAGCCGTCAACTGTGTCCAGTCTCTGACCAGCTGCTTGAGTATTATGATGCGGCGCCAACCGCCAAGTCCTTATCATTTTTATATACCACATCCAGAGAGTGATGGTTCTGAAAACGCAGTCAAACAAAAGCGACTTGCCATACTCGCCTTAGTCACACATACACCCAAAATATCTGATTTTATCAATGTGTCGCTTGGTGAGATACGCCGTTATGCGGCGGCTGACTTAATGGTGTTAAAAGCACTGTGTCGAGCCATGGTCAATCTGAACTATGCACGGGTGAACAGTGCACAGCAGCAGACACTACTGCATGAGCTAAAGCTGGTGAAACGAGCTGGTGAAGAAAATTTGAGCTATCAAGAGTTGATAGATGATCTAGTCGCTATGTGTGATCAGGCCGAGCAGTTTATTCTCAATGAGGATGCTCGGCATCAACACTTTGATTACGTCAGCGAGTTTGCTATCAATATCCGCCAAGCATTAGAATCGCAGTCAAGCTGATTGTATGGCCAGTCAATGAAATAGAGTACTGGCTGACTTGGTGCGCCAATATTGATAGATGAAAGAACAACAGTTACGTAGCACTTATAAGTCTTTGGCTTAGGGTAAATTTTATATACATAAGAGACCTACTTTATGGCATCTGCAACCAGCTTGACCATACTTGAAATCAGCGCCATATTTTTGTCAATTACTGCATCACTGACTTATATCAATCACCGTTTTATTGGCTTACCCACCACCATCGGTGTGATGGTCATCTCTATATTATTGTCTATCGGCGCGATATTTTTGGGGTTCTTGGGGTTCGATCAGCTGATTGATTATGAAGTCAGTCTGTTAGAGCAGCTTGATTTTACCGAAGTACTGTTAGACGGTATGCTCTCGATGCTGCTATTTGCAGGCGCATTACACGTCAATATTAATGATCTTAGACGCTACAAACTACCTATCGGCATATTAGCTGGTATTGGCACTATTGTATCAGCACTGCTGATTGCTACAGCAATCTACTTTATGCTGCCATTGTTTGGTTTTGGTTTGCCGTTTCTGTGGTGCTTACTATTTGGTGCACTAATATCCCCTACCGACCCTATTGCAGTGATGGGCATTCTCTCATCAGCTGGTGCGCCAAAAAGCATCGAGACCGTCATCGCTGGTGAATCGTTGTTCAACGATGGTATCGGCGTGGTCATTTTTGTCTTGCTGCTTGGTATCCTATCCAGTGGTGATATCCCAACTGCTAACTATGTGGCACATACGCTAGCTGTCGAGGCTGGCGGCGGTGTGGTCTTTGGCTTGGTCCTTGGCGCAATTTTATACTATTTGCTCAAGAGCATAGATAGCTATCAAGAAGAGGTGCTATTGACTTTAGCTGGTGTCATTGGCGGCTATGCGCTTGCCAGCCACTGGCATTTGTCAGGACCGCTCGCTATGGTTATGATGGGATTGATGGTTGGTAATCGCGGGCGGGAGCTTGCAATGAGTGATCAGACGCGTCACTACATTGACCTATTTTGGGAATTAATCGATGAGATTTTAAACGCGATTTTGTTTGTGCTCATCGGTCTAGAAGTAGTGATGATAGCTTATTCTGGCAATTTATTTATTGCAGCGGGCTTGACCATTTTGATTGCTCTGATTGCTCGGTTTATTGTCGTGGGTATGACGACCAAAACTTTTCATCGTCAATTGGACTTACCTACTGGTGCTTGGAAAGTGCTGACATGGGGCGGACTACGCGGTGGTATTTCTGTCGCGTTAGTCCTACAACTGCCCACTGGTACAGAGCGCGATATCTTATTGGCCCTTACTTATGCCGTCGTGATATTTTCTATTCTGGTACAAGGCCTCAGCGTCGGCAAAGTTGCAAAAAGCATTCGCACAGAGGATAAAACCGTAGACGTATAATCGTTAAGTGCAATAGTCATAGAAAAGCCAGCGCAAGAGCTGCCTCCTACGCTGGCCTTTTACGTACGTACAAGGGTTATATCAGACCTTTTTGTTTCATACTACGGTATACCACCATAATAATGATTAGATTAAAGATAAGTATGCCAAGCTTAAACCAATCAAATGGGCTAACAATCAGATAGTAGACTTCTATAGGAATAAATATGCCATAGCCTAAAACGCCAAACCAATACGCCCATGTTTTATCATGCCATAAGCCATAAGCTTCAAGAAAACGCAGGCTGGCATATGCAAATATCAGTAATAGAAATAATGACCAGTTTTTGCTCGCCTGTTGAGCAATACGCACTACGCTATCGATTTGCGGTGCAAGCAGTTGACCAAAGGTTTGCTCCCAAGAAGATGTGGCAGTTTTTAACCAATGGTCGAGATCCGTATGCCATGACCACAGAGCGCCCGCCCCCAATATGGCCCCAATGCCTTTAACCACTTCATAAACCGCTACCGCTTTGATGGACTCACTAGCAGTGCTGTATGGTTTGTCTAGATGGTCGTCAACGTCAACCTCTTTGTCCTTCGAGGATGGCGGCAAACTGTCATCCTGTCGGGACCAATTAGCCAAAGAACGTCTCCACGACTCGGCCTTGCAATTGCTGATTAAAGAATGGCGTGTTCTTGCCATTTGACAACATAGATTGCGCGGTCACTTGCCACTCGATAGTTGGATCAACCAATACAGCGCCGCCAATGGCTTCGTACTGATCACTGATACCAGCGATTTTGGCAGGATTGAGACAGATCTTATCGACCAATTGTGCGAGTGTTAAGACCTCATCATGTACCAACTGACACGCCAGCGCCATAAAAGTATCAAAGTTTGAGATACCAGGCGTACTCTCGGCAAACGGCGCTTTTTTTGCCGTACTGTTCAACGGCTCATGATGGCTACAGATCGCATCGATAGTGCCATCTTTTAGTCCACGGCGGATAGCTTGTTGGTCGGTATTACTACGTAGTGGTGGCAACACGTAAGCTTGTGCATTAAAGCCTTCAAGATTGTCATCGGTTAAGTACAGCTGATGCATTGCAACATCACACGTAACAGGTAGACCCTTGTCTTTTGCCCAGCGCATGAGCTCAATAGAGGACTTGCATGACAGCTGACTAAAGTGAGCGGCGATTCCAGTCTCTTCAACCATGAGCAGCTGCGTAGATAAGGCAACGGTTTCAGCAATCCAAGGAATCCCTTTTAGACCATGATAAGAGGCAATATAGCCCTCATGAGCAACCCCATCTCCAGACAGGCTTGCCTCATCAGGATAAAAGAACACCTTCATACCAAAGGTCGCTGCATATTCTAGGGTACGTAATAGCACCAAATCATTGCGAAACGGTCTGCGAGCATTAGACACAGCTATACAGCCGCCTTTTTTTAGCCCTGCTATATTAGAGGGACGCTCGCCCTCTAGCCCTGCAGTCAGCGCACCCAAAATGTGTAAATGAATACCACCATCACCAAGCGCACGCTCACGCAAACCCTTTAAGAGTGAACCGTTTTCTAAAATAGGATTGGTATCTGGTGGGATAACGACATGCAAGAACCCATTACCACGAGCAGCGCTGCCTTCTGATTTTAGCGTGCCGTGTTGCTGCTGACCTGGCTCACGTAAACGAGCACATAAATCTACCAAAGGCGGTAGCAGCCATTTTTCTCGCCCAGCCTCGAGAGTAGATAGCTTCTCTATCACAGTAGGCGGTAGCGCATCTCTGAATGCTACTGGTAAATGGTCAAGGATAGGTGCATCAGTATTAAGCATGGTAGACATAACGTTATTACCGTATCAATAAAATAAAATAAATGAGAATAAGTCGCGCGGCCGGCTGTTACTTACCAGCCTCTTGGTGAGCGCGCTGGCCTTCCATCGCAAGCGATAAGACTGCCATACGTATGGCTATACCATTGTTTACCTGCTTTAAGATGACAGATTGTGCGCCATCTGCCACGCTAGAAGCAATCTCAACGCCTCGGTTCATTGGACCTGGATGCATGACTAATGCATCAGGTTTGGCAAGAGCGACTCGCTCTGGCGTAATACCATAATGCTTATAGTACTCATTAGATGAGGCCAAAAGCGGCGAGCCAATACGCTCATTTTGTATTCTTAATCCCATAATGACATCACAGTCCATGACACACTCATCCATACTTTCATACACGGTTACACCAAAACGCTCGATACCTTTGGGTAGTAACGTACGCGGCGCACAAACGCGAATATCTGTCACGCCTAGCGTTTGCAGTGCACTGATATCAGAGCGTGCCACGCGTGAATGCTTGATATCACCAACGATTGCGATAGACAATTCTTCAAATGGACGCGGCGCCTCACGGTGGATGGTCAACATATCAAGCATCCCTTGGGTAGGATGCGCATGCCAGCCATCACCGCCATTGATGATCGCGATATCAGGGGTGACTTCTGTTGCCATGAAATGCGCAGCACCTGACGCTGAATGACGTACCACAAAGATATCTGCGGTCATTGCCTGTAGATTCCATAGCGTATCGCGTAGACTCTCGCCCTTCTTCGTACTGGAGCGTTCGATATCGATATTGAGTACGTTGGCGCCCAATCGCTTTTCTGCCACTTCAAACGTCGTTCGCGTACGAGTCGATGGCTCAAAGAACAAATTCATTACGGTATAGCCATCCAACTCAGGACGGTTGATTAATTGACCATTATCATCAAAGAAAGTCTCTGCTTTTGCGATGATTGCTTTGAGCTGCGCTTTATTGAGACCTTCCACACCTAGAAAATGCCGGATACTGCCATCAGTATTGAGCTGCGGACGGCTCAGTGAGGTATTGAGTCTATGGTGAATGGTATTAGGATCAAATTTTGCATAATCAGTTGGCGAAACTGCTTGTGTAGCGCTACTATCGATAGAATTTGACATAATGACAAGTCTTCATTGTGGGTTTATATGAGTCTATAGCAATCACTTATTTATCTTTGTTCGATCATTTATCACTGATAAGCATAGATACAAAGGACATTTTGATGCTTATTTGCTACAATTTACCGTAATCGAATGTGACCAAAACAGCATCAGCAATCAGTCAGGAAGCATAAGCAGACATACTGCATTCTCATAGAGAACAAGTCTGACAAAACTATAAATGAATAACAATAGATATAGTGTAGCCGATTTTGTAGTTACGACAAAGATGCCATACAGGCTAATTAAACATTTAACCCGTTAGAGTGTGCCAAATAGCACTTTCTTCTTTACTCCGATACTATCCATTTTTTACGTTTTATACCATTTATTAGGAAGCCTCATGACCACCCTAGCAGACTATCTCAACGAAAATGCTACCAACACTGCGCTCAATGATGTTATTACCACCGTCACTGATGTCGGTAAGACAATTTCGCAGCTACTCAGAAAAGGTGCTCTAGCAGATATTTTAGGCGAAGCTGGCAACCAAAACGTTCAAGGTGAAGACCAGAAAAAACTCGATGTACTGGCCAATGACTTATTACTAGAGGCGTTAGCAAGTAATTCACATTGTGCAGGCGTTGCATCAGAAGAACTAGATGACGCTACCCCTGCCAATAATGATGGCAGCCTATTGGTACTCTTTGACCCATTAGATGGTTCATCAAATATCGATATCAATATGGCAGTGGGTACGATTTTTTCTGTTCTGCCCTATGAGCGTCAAGGTCAAACCAGCGAAAATAGCGATTACCTACAAGCAGGTAATAAGCAGCTAGCCGCAGGTTACCTATTGTATGGCACCTCTACCGTACTGGCGTTAACCATCGCAGACAAGGTTGTCATGTTCAGCCTAGATCCAGAAACATCTGACTACGTGCTGATAGAAGACAATGTCCAAGTCGATGCTGACACGAGCGAGTATGCTATTAATAGCTCAAACTATCGCTATTGGCGCGCGCCGATGCAACAGTACATTGATGAGCTAATCGCAGGTGAAACTGGCGTACGCGGACGCGACTTCAATACGCGTTGGGTCGCTGCTATGGTTGGTGACGTTCATCGTATCTTATGTCGCGGTGGTCTCTTCACTTATCCGTTTGATACCAAATACGCTCATAAAGCAGGTAAGCTGCGTTTGATGTATGAAGCCAATCCAATGAGCCTATTAATAGAGCGCGCAGGTGGCGGTGCGACAGACGCTGTCAATCGTATCCTGGACATTGAGCCGACCGACATTCACCAGCGTGTCCCTGTGGTACTCGGCAGCAAAAACGAAGTCAATTATGTGAAAGACTTGCACGTTAATTATTCTGAAAAATAATTAGTTTGCGCCCATGTTAGAGACAGCCAGCAAAATGCTAAATAGACAATAGACATTGTGCTGGCTATCTAAACGACTCCTTTACTCTTCTCTAAGCGATCCACTATGGTACACAATCCCACCGAGCTGATTACCTCAGATAAGAACACAACCGTAAAGCTTGTAAAAGCGCTATTAGCACAAGCGCGCCAACGCAAAAAGAACGGTCAGACCGTTATAGAGGGCGTCCATTTAATAGATGCTGCGCTGCGTAGTGACTACCCATTTGTTCAAATCTTACTATCTGAATCAGCGCGTAGTCATCCCGAGGTTCAGCAAGTGCTCACTCGCCTGCCCACTTATACGCCTATTCTTGTTTTGTCAGACGCGCTCTATGAGAGCATACGTAGCTTAGGTACTGGCATCGATATTATGGCAATCATCAAGGTGCCAACGCCTAGCTTGCCGATGATCAATGAGGATTGCCTGATCTTAAATGATGTACAAGATAGTGGAAATGTCGGTACGCTACTGCGCACAGCGGCTGCCGTTGGTATTCGTAATATCCTATGTACCAGTGCGACAGCTCAGGCTTGGTCTCCTAAGACGTTACGAGCCGGTATGGGTGCACAGTTTGCACTGACTATTTTTGAGGGCTTAAGTACGCAAGACATCCTGGATCAAGTACAGGTACCGCTATTGGCGACTAGCTCACATACAGATACTATCATTTACGATCACGACTTATCTGCACCTGTGGCTTGGATTATGGGTCATGAAGGTCAAGGCGTTAGTGACGATCTAATGCAATGTGCGACGCCTATAGCGCTACCGCAGCCAAATGGTCAAGAGAGTTTAAACGTAGCCATTGCAGGGTCTTTATGTCTGTATGAGACCTTACGTCAAAGACAATACTCTTAGCGTCTATTTATAACTACTATTAAAACCCAATCTATCAAGCATGAAAAAACCCACTATCACTTGATAGTGGGTTTTTTATTATCTGTCTACTACTGATATAGTTATAGAAGTCTAAAACGGATACAAGGCAGCCGACTGCAGATTACACAAGTAGTACATCTAAGGAGGGTAACGCCGTAGCCGTTTAGTAGTTCTGTGACTATGTACTATACCTTGCTGGTTAGCTCAGGCAGTGCTTCGAACAAATCAGCTTCTAAGAAATAGTCAGCAACGCTAGCGATAGGGGCTTCTGGGTCATTGTTGATAGCAACAATAACTTTAGAGTCCTTCATACCAGCCAAATGCTGAATCGCGCCTGAGATACCAGCGGCGATATATAGCTGCGGTGCAACGATTTTACCTGTTTGACCAACCTGCATATCGTTTGGTACATAGCCTGCATCAACAGCAGCACGTGATGCACCGACAGCTGCGCCTAGCTTGTCAGCCAATGGCTCAATGTACTTAGTGAAGTTTTCACCGTTCGCCAGTGCACGACCACCAGAAACCACGATACCAGCTGACGTCAATTCTGGGCGGTCAGACTTAGCCATCTCTTCGTTCACAAAGCTTGCTTTGCCAGTTTCTTGTACGTTATCGATAGTTTCGACAGTCGCTGATCCACCTTCGCTTGCTACTGGATCAAACGCAGTGGTACGTACGGTTAGTACGACCTTTTCTTCTGTCGTTTTTACTGTCGCTGTTGCATTACCTGCATAGATAGGACGTTCAAACGTTTGTGCGTCTACCACACCAGAGATCTCTGACAGCATGCTGACATCAAGTAATGCTGCAGCACGTGGCATAAAGTTTTTGCCAGTAGTCGTTGCAGCAGCCAAGACATGGCTATAGTTACTAGCAATATCTGCAACCAGTAACGCAACGTTGCCTGCTAGTTGATGCTCATAAGCCGCGTTGTCAGCCAATAGTACTTTGGTCACGCCTTCTGCTTTAGCCGCTTCATCAGCCACCGCTTGAGCGCCACTACCTGCAACCAACACATGGATATCATCACCCATTTGCTTAGCAGCAGCAATAGTGTTCAAAGTTGCCTTTTTTAGACTGGCATTGTCGTGTTCTGCATATACCAAAATTGCCATGGTTTTAATCCTTTATTTATTCGTGTTATCTATTCATGCGGTTGTTTGTGTACAATACTATTTGAGAGGCTATTAGTTCATATAGAACGGCTCAATCCATAGCCTTGTACAAGATATGCCGTAACAAAGCATTCAGTCATTAAAATATTAAATAACTTTTGCTTCGTTTTTCAGCTTATCGACCAACTCATCAACTGACCCTACTGTAATACCAGCTTTACGTTCAGCAGGTGGCACGACTTTAATAATTTCTTGCTTAGATGCCATATCAACACCAAAATCCGCTGGCGTTTTTTCATCAAGTGGCTTTTTCTTAGCTTTCATGATGTTAGGCAATTTAGCATAACGTGGCTCATTCAAACGTAAATCAGTCGTGATGACCGCTGGTAAATCAAGTGCGACTGTTTGCAGGCCACCATCGATTTCACGTGTTACGTTTACTTTATCGCCTTCAACCTTCACTTCTGATGCAAACGTACCCTGACCGATGCCCATCAATGCCGCTAGCATTTGACCCGTTTGGTTGTTGTCATCATCAATCGCCTGTTTACCTAGCAAGATAATATCAGTGCTTTCAGTTTCAGCGATGTTCTTTAAGATCTTAGCAACTTGCAATGGATATGGTTTTTCGTCACTTACTACCAATACACCACGGTCAGCACCTAATGCTAAGGCTGCACGAATCTGCTCTTGTGATTCTTTTGGACCGATTGAAGCAACAATGATCTCATCAATGACGCCAGCTTCTTTTAGGCGAACCGCTTCTTCTACTGCGATTTCATCAAAAGGGTTGATTGACATTTTAGTGTTTGATAAGTCAACGCCAGAGTTGTCGGCTTTTACACGAACTTTTACGTTATAATCAATGACACGCTTGACCGCTACTAATGCTTTCATACGTTCCTCGTTTATTAATGTTATGAATTAAAAATATCAGTTAAGAACCAAATTTTCGTTGTGGTTCGAATTGTCGTTCAAAATACTACTCAAGGTTATTACTACATCAACAGAATGTGATTACTCAAGAAATACAAGCCAATATCAACAATCATATTAGCAATGTGTACTTTATCGATAAATCTGCTAAAGCTAAGCCAACCGTTATTATCAGACCTATGTATCTTGCGTCAGCATGCAGATAAGGTCAAGACAACGCCGTGAATAATGCGTCATAAATTTGTCACCATTCTAAAATAATTGGTCTATAAGCACGTTATTCCACGATTTTTTGGTTGGCAGTCGTAATTACTGATACCTTTATAGCATTCTCAGCCCTAGCCTTACTTAACATTTTGTTATTATTTATCTCTTTAGCGTTAATAGATAGGGACTCAGCACTTGTTACTGGTTATCTTCGTTAGAGCTGATACTAGAACCAATCAGCAATTCACTATCACGTATATCATCAAATAATGACCGATCAGGAGTTACTTCACTATTTTTGATAACACTCATATCCCCTGTTGTTTCCATTATGACAGCAAATACCTCAGTTTTAGATTTGATACCGTTTTTACGCAGCACTTCTTGGACATCGCTAGTACTTAGGTTAGCTTCTTGCAAATTATCTGGAAAATACTCACCATGTGCCATCAATATGATAGCTTGATTGTCTATTAGCGCTTTGAGTGGCTTTATTTTACGCCTTACTACTGAGACCACGCCTTGAATCACAAACAGCACCGCAACAGCGCACAACCCTTGTAGCAGAGAGGGCTCATCAGACAATACGGTAGAGGCCAATATACTACCAATACCAACGGTCATAGCAAAATCATGACTTGATAGCTTAGAAAAGCTACGTAAACCCATGAGGCGTGTAAACAGCATCAGACCCAAATAAAAACCTACTGCGGATATAGAAATACCCAGTATCTGTTGCCAGTCAATTGAAAGCCAAGTTTCCCATTTCATCATAGAACCTTATTTTTAGTTTAGTCAGTGTCTATTACGAACTGATGATACTTGTGAAAATATCAACGATATTTCTTACAAATCGCTCTGCTATAAATATGATGATACAAAAAAAGCAACCTGATAAGAGGTTGCTTTTCTTTAAAGTCGATACAGTATTTTTATTGTTTTAACAAACAAAGTAATCAATGCATATTAGTCATATTACTGTTATCAAGTCTGCTTAGGAAGCCAACTCAATAATAAATAAAATTAGATAGCTTCGATTTGCTCAGCTTGTGGGCCTTTTTTGCCATCACCTAAGATGAAAGACACTTTTTGGCCTTCGGCTAGAGTTTTGAAACCGTTACCTTGGATAGCGCTGTAGTGAGCAAATACGTCTTGTCCGCCGTTGTCTTGAGCGATAAAACCAAAACCTTTAGCTTCATTAAACCACTTTACAGTGCCTTCAACTTTATCTGACATAAATTTTCCTGACTCTTTAACTGTTGGCGAGACTTGTGTCATCACCGATTAATTGATATATACCTGCGTATTTTTTGCTTGATGCAATCATAAAAAATTTAAATAATCTGAAAGAAAATTCAAAATTTTTACCTAAAATACTTTGGGTACAGCCTGATTATAACAGTTTTCGATGTGGGTAACAGTCTAAATTAATAATTTTTGTAAATAAATTTTAGCTATTATTTCGACCTAGGATAAACCATACTTGTGAACATATCATGCTGATATTAAATGATTTTTAAGTTTTCTTATACTAAATGACGTGTTAGTGGATCTATTAACAACTCAAACAATCAAACCATTCTAGGACTTTATACTAATCATTACTTATTGCGATATAGGTAGCCATGGTGCGCTCAATACTAACAAGCATAACGCAAAAAAGATTAATGAGAACGACTGACTGTAGGCAATATATTTGGCTGGTATCACAAGGTCTTTCGGAGAGTCTGGAATCCCCTTACGTTTTAGTAACCGTGTGCCATATATCCAACCAAAGGTAGTATAGATACCATAAGCAGCAGGAACCGCAATCGCTAACGGTGCCAAATCAATCACATATAGAGCGACTACAGAGATGAAGAACCATATCGTATCTAAAAGCGAGCTGAATTGAAAAAATTTAGATTTGGGCAATTTGCCATCTGTTTTTTTGAGCATCTCCCCTTCTATCCAAATTAAAACTGCTACCACAGCACTGAGAGTCACATACACGAATTGCGGCGTTAGCCAGTCTGGATAAGATATTTGCACAACATACAACCTGTAATCTGTAGAAAATAAGAATGAGACACCCATTTACATCTGTTATTCAAAGACAAATAAGCGTGGTAAAAGCACTTTGGGCAGTGTAAAGATGACTGCTTATATTGGGCAGTTATTACTACTTTTCAACCAGCATATATAATAACTTGTGTCTCTACCAAGCATGACTTAAAAAACCCGTGCTATCGAGTGATAACACGGGTTCTAGGACTATCTGTCAGTATACTTTAAAGTGATATCGATTTAGTTTTTGTCTTTATCGATAATTTTGTTACCACCGATCCAAGGCATCATACCGCGTAGCTTGGCACCAGTTGTCTCGATTTGATGCTCAGCGTTGTTGCGACGACGTGCTGTCATTGATGGATAGTTGGTTGCACCTTCAGAGATAAACATCTTCGCGTATTCGCCAGACTGGATGCGTTTTAGCGCATTACGCATGGCTTCACGTGACTGCTCATTGATAACTTCAGGACCCGTAACGTATTCACCGTACTCAGCGTTATTACTGATTGAATAGTTCATGTCAGCGATACCGCCTTCATACATCAAATCAACAATTAGCTTTAGCTCATGTAGACACTCAAAGTAAGCCATTTCTGGTGCGTAGCCTGCTTCTGTTAGTGTCTCAAAGCCCATTTTTACTAGCTCTACTGCACCGCCACAAAGCACTGCTTGCTCGCCAAATAGATCCGTTTCCGTCTCATCTTTGAACGTGGTTTCGATGATACCTGAACGACCGCCACCAACACCAGCAGCATACGATAGTGCTAGTTGTTTGGCTTGACCAGAAGCATCTTGATAGATGGCGATAAGATCTGGGATACCGCCGCCTTTAGTAAATTCTGAACGTACAGTATGACCTGGTGCTTTTGGCGCAACCATAATGACATCTAGATCACCGCGCGGTACCACTTGATTGTAATGAATAGCAAAACCATGAGCGAAAGCTAAGGTCGCGCCTTCCTTGATGTTTGGCTCGATGACGTCGTTATAAAGCTCTTTTTGAAACTCATCAGGTGTCAAAATCATGATAACGTCAGCAGCTTTTACCGCTTCTTCTACTTCAGCAACTTTTAGACCGGCATTTTCAGCTTTTTTCCATGAGCCTGAGTTAGCACGTAGACCAACCGTCACATCAACGTCAGAATCTTGTAGGTTAAGCGCGTGCGCATGGCCCTGTGAACCGTAACCGATAATGGCAACTTTTTTACCTTGGATAATTGATAAATCACAATCTTTGTCATAAAAAACGTTCATAAATAGAGTCCTTGTCTCAATCATGGCTTGCCATGGATAGTAAACGCTTATGCTGTAATTAATATAGTCACTGGCACAAGCGTCTTGTTTATTTAGATAAATAGTTTTTGATTAAAGTAGAGCTTGATTAAAATAGGTTGTACTGAGTGCTAAATACTAAGCGTCTTTTCACCGCGAGCAATACCGATCACACCCGAGCGAACCACTTCCATAATGCGCTCACGTCCGAGCACATCAATAAAGCCGTCAAGCTTTGCCTTGTCACCAACGATTTGAATCGTGTATAAGTTGGCATTGACGTCGACGATCTGCGCACGGAAAATATCTGCACTGCGTTTGATCTCTTCGCGCACACTACCAGTTGCTCGTACTTTGATCAGCATCAACTCACGCTCGACGTGTACATTCTCTGTTAGATTGTGCACTTTAACCACTTCAATCAATTTATGCAATTGTTTGGTGATCTGCTCGATTCTCTCTGGTGACGTGATAGTTGTCAATGTTAGGCGAGAGATACTTGGGTCATCAGTAGGTGCGACGTTTAGCGTTTCGATATTGTAGCCACGCTGTGAGAACAAGCCGACTAGACGCGACAACGAACCCGCTTCGTTTTCCATCAATACCGAAATCAGATGTTGTTGTTGCATTAGGTACGCTCCCCTTTTGTTAACCACATGTCACGCATTGCCTGTCCAGCGATTTGCATTGGATATACATGCTCATTACGATCGACATAAATATCGATAAATACCAGTTTGTCTTTCATTGCCATAGCTTCTGCCAATTGCGCTTCCATAGTCGCAGGGTCAGTAATTTTGATACCAACGTGACCATAACTTTCAGCCAATTTGACAAAGTCTGGTAATGAGTTCATGTAAGACTGGGCGTGGCGACCTTCATACAACATGTCCTGCCACTGCTTCACCATACCCAACTGTGCGTTATTCAGGTTTAGGATTTTTACTGGCAAATTATATTGTAGGCAAGTCGATAGCTCTTGGATATTCATCTGAATAGAGCCTTCACCCGTGATACACACCACATCACGCTCAGGGTTAGCAAGCTTTGCTGCCATCGCATATGGCAAGCCAACACCCATGGTACCTAGACCACCTGAGTTCAACCACTGACGAGGCTCATTGTACGTGTAGTAAAGTGCTGCAAACATCTGATGCTGACCGACGTCACTGGTGATAATAGCGTTACTGTTAGTCACTTTATCTAGAGCCTGTACTGCGCTTTGTGGCTTGATACCATTGTCTGTACTGGTGTCATAACGCAGACCATGGCGCTTACGCCACTCGTTGATCTGTGACCACCAGTCTAGTAGGGCATGCTGCTCTAGCTGCTTGTCCTGACCGACGATCTCTAACATATCTGTTAGGACAGATTTTACGTCACCAACGATAGGAATATGCGCCAGAATGGTCTTTGAAATCGAAGCAGGGTCAATATCAATATGAATAATAGTCGCGTTAGGGCAGAATTTTTTGACGTTATTGGTCACACGGTCATCAAAACGCGCACCGACTGCCAAAATAACATCAGCATGATGCATACTCATATTGGCTTCATAGGTACCGTGCATACCGAGCATGCCTAAGAACTGCTCATCTGAGCCCGGGAAAGTACCCAGACCCATCAATGTATTAGTCACTGGCAAGTTTAGACGATGCGCAAGGTCAGTTAACTCTTCGTGCGCCTTACTCCAGATCACGCCGCCGCCTGCATACACGACTGGACGCTGTGCCGCTAGTAACGTCTCAACCGCCTTTTTGATCTGACCACTATGGCCTTTGAGCGAAGGCTGGTACGAACGTATAAATACCTCTTCTGGGTACTCATAGGCATGTTTTTCGCTAGGGGCGGTCATGTCTTTTGGCACATCAATAACCACAGGACCTGGACGTCCAGACTGCGCGATATGGAATGCCTTTTTGACAATCATAGGAATTTCGCTAGCATGGCGTACTTGGAAGCTGTGCTTAACGATAGGGCGTGACACCCCAACCATATCTGTTTCTTGGAAAGCATCTTCGCCGATTAGGCTACTTGGTACCTGACCTGAAATCACTACCATCGGTACTGAGTCCATAAAGGCAGTAGCAATTGCAGTAACGGTATTGGTTGCACCAGGACCTGAGGTTGCGAGCACCACACCAGTATTGCCAGTCACTCGTGAATAAGCATCTGCCATGTGACCCGCAGCCTGCTCGTGGCGTACTAGAATGTGTTCAACGGCTTCTTGCTGAAACAGCGCATCATAAATGTGTAGAACAGCACCACCTGGGTAACCAAAGATGTATTCGACACCTTCGTCAGTCAGCGCTTGTACCAGCATTTCAGCGCCCGATAGCATTACAGGCTCTGCACTGCCCTCTGCGAGACGTTGTTGCTTTTCTTCAAAATTTTTGGCGGCATTACCCGTTTGGGTATGTCCCGTCATATTCGGACTTTGCGTGGTTTGCGTCACTGTCATCACCTTTTTTTGCGGCGAGAATTTGCAGTATTTTATGAGGAGAGAGAATCCATGTAGGCATTACTTCTAAGTTCGTAAAATGACTGCCAATTCTTGTCCATATCAAGAATATTTGCCTAATGTATTGAGTTACGTTGTTTTTAAAAACAACAAATCGCTCAAACACAGCAATGTATTTAAGGTCAGCTTTGTGATGGACATTTATCGATATACAGTGACAAGATACGAGTGCATCTAAAAAAGAGGCTTATTATTGCAAGTGAATACAAGCAAGCACTGATGACAAATTCATTGATACAGCCGTATAGATATAAACAAATAAGATAAATTCTATAGCCAATAATTTGACTGTCTCGCAAGCGTATTGACCCTTACGATAGATTTTTAAAAAACCTTATACTTACCTTATGTTTAACACAACTGATAGAATCACATGTAGTACATTTTAAATAATAAGTTTATCTTAGTCATTGTAGACAGATAAGTCCGGAGACGATGATTAGCGGTTAGTAGTCGCTTGACCACTACGTCTGCCAATCATGATCACAAAGGAAATAAAACTGCGTAAGCTACCGATAAGTAACCCGTAGTTTGCATTCACAAGTGCCACGGCAATATCATAAAAGCCGCTCACTGACCAATCAACTGCTCTTATATTCGATGGTTTAGGCCCTATTGTCAAGAAAAACTTCTAAACCCTATACCTAACTATTAGTTATTAAATAATATACATTGATAAGTATTTTTTGCTAAAATCAAAAGTCGGCAGGTTATTACTATCAATAACAGGCTTAAATGTTATATTTAACCTTATACCTATCTGCTTCTACCAAACAAGAGGATTGCCGCTATGGCATATGCATCTATAATCACTACTGCTGCCAAACTGCTAACGAGCACTGCGTGTATGCTAATGCTGTCTATGAATGCCAGTCAGGCTATTCAGGTATATAAATCCATTGGTGCACATGGTGAAGTCAAGTACAGTCAACATGCTCCGCAGAATGGCAAAAACATCGAATTGATTGAGTTTCGTAGTGACGGCAGACAAAACAACGCTGGAGAAATGGCAGGCAAAACAGATGCCAGCCAAAGCAATAATACCCAAACGGCAGAAGAGCAGCGTGTAGCCGCTCTTGAAGCACGTATTAAAGAACAAGAAGCACAGGCCAATGCCCAGCGCTGTCAATCGCTGCGCAATAACCTAACCAACCTAAATGTTGGCGGACGTATCTATGAGATGGATGCAGATGGCAAACGTCAATACTTAGATGGACGTGAAATTGAGCTAAAACGTGAGCGCGTACAACAAGCAATCAATCAGTACTGTGGTAGCGCTACGACCTAGTTTTTGTAGCGATGATTACTCAACAATCATCAGCTGCATAACATGGCGAATGGCTGCTGGCATATCTTGAGCTTGTAGCCCTCGCTGTCCGATTAATAGCGCATTGTTACTACAACAATCGCCCGTCTGATTTACCAACACATCCCCTGCAAACCCATGTATAAGTACTGCTTGATGCAAGCTGCGCGACGCTGATACTAAGTCCTGCTGCGCCAGCAATCCAGCAGTCACACCAGATAATACATCACCCATGCCAGCCGTTGCCATACCAGCGTTTCCAGCATTGCAGACGTATACCTGTTTTCGCCCTGATTTTTGCTCCAACACTAACGACCCTGCTCCCTTTAGCACCCAGTCACCACCATAAACCTTAGCGCATTGTGTTATAGCTTGCAGTCTATCACGCTCTACCTCGCTAATTTTTTGATCAAGTAACCTAGCGGCTTCGCCACTATGTGGTGTCATGCATACTCGATGATTGGAGCTGTATTCTTGTAGCTCTTTTACCAGTTCATGACTGTCCATATGCAGCGATGCTAAATGATAAAGCCCATCAGCATCAATCACTATTGATTTTTCATACTCTATAGCTGCCTTTATATAATCGATGAATAGTGCTTTTGCTTTTTCGTCACGGCCTAATCCCATACCGATAGCAATGACGCTGGCTTGTTTTATTAAGCCTTTCACACTATCTGTATCGTGCAGATTAATGGTCATGGCATCTGGCAAAGAGGTTAATAATGCACCATGAAAAGCCTCATGGCAGGCAACGGTTATCTTTCCAGCACCAGTAGCCATTGTACTAGATGCAGCCAGTATTGCGGCACCGCCCATACCTTGTGAGCCATCGATACGATTTCCGCCAATGACAAGCGCATGACCATATCTGCCTTTATAACTGTTTTGACGGCGTGTCTGCATACTATGTGCAGCCTTCAGTAGCATAGCAATGGGTTCAGATGCTGGGCTCGTGCTTTCATTGGCTATCGTATGGTTGCTAGCTTTTTGTGGTTGCGTCAACTCATAAGGTATGAGCGGTATATCAGTGACTTTTCCACTATAATCTATACCATCTTTGGTATGCAGACCAAACTTGCGTGCTATCAGACACAAAGTTACATCAGCTTGTATCGCAACGCGATCGAACACTTCACCAGTAGAGGCCACCAACCCACTTGGAATATCGACTGCCACTGCTAATGCTTTATATCGTTGCGTACTATCATTAAAAGTATTAATCGCTTCTTTGTAGATACCTTCTGGCGCACGGTCCAGTCCAATACCAAAGAGAGCATCGATATGCATATCCGCAGATAAGATACTCTCGTTTGAACTATCTTGACGGTTATTGATCTCTTCAAAACGTTGATAGTTGCAATTGGCAGATAAGGCTATCTGTAGCGCTTTGGTAGCATCAATCATGTTACTACTGTCACTATTTTTATGATTAGCAATTACTGCCTGATTGTTTATGGCAAGATCACTTTTATCAAAACCGACAGTGATTACTTCGACTTGCCAGCCTGCTTGCTGCAAGTAATGAGCCATGAGCCAGCCGTCCCCGCCATTATTACCCTTTCCTACCCAGATACATGCCCGATGCGGACAAGTATCATGATGATAAATATGAATATTGGGGTGACTGTTTTCAAAGTATTTTTGCTCGTAAAGCTTTTCTATCCGCTGCGTCATCTGCCAAGCGGCTTGTTTCATTAGCCCAAAGCTATCATACCCTTCTGCAAACCATACTTGCTCCATCGCGTATACTTGCTTGCTACTATACAGTGCCACAGGTTTTGTGTTTTTTATGGGTAATATAATGGTCTTATTTTCCATTTTATGTCCTCTACTGGTCTTTTCTTATATTTCGTAATAGCTTAGCAAAAGCTAATATCGACTTGTGTATCGATATGACTGTAGGTTTATTTTCTTTTATACTTGCGCTCGTCACTCACTGGCTTATCATATCGGTATACCCATCACTCATGATCAAACACAAAACCTTCAATCGAACCAAATAAGCATCTATATTTATGCATACTGATAAAAACAAGATTGCCATTAGCGACGCCTATGTATTTTCAACCACAGCAGAGGTTAAGCAATGGATCAAAGCGCAAGCACAAGCACTAGGGTTTGCTGACTGTGGATTTCTATCTGTCCACCACCCTTTGTTTACTCAGCAAATTGAACAGTTACAGCAGTGGCTCGGTAAAGGCTATGAGGGTCAATTACAGTTCATGCATAACAACCACCATCTGCGTGCTCATCCCGAGGAGTTAGTAGATGGTGCAAAGACCATTATCAGTGTACGAATGGATTATCTCACTCAGGTACCGACGCCGCGTGCTGTCACGGACAACGAACATCCCAATCAAGGTATCATCGCGCGGTACGCTAGAGGTCGCGACTATCATAAGACAATGCGTAGCCGTTTGAAGCAATTGGCCTTAAATATCGAAGCCATGCTTCCTGAGTGGCAACATCTAGATATCGGTGCAGAAAACGAGTTTGTTTTTAGACCTTTTAGCGATTCTGCGCCTATATTTGAGCGACCTATCGCAGATGCTACGGGTCTTGGCTGGACAGGCAAGCATACGTTATTGATCAACAAACAAGCGGGCTCATTCTTTGTGCTGGGTGAGTTATTTTTGAGCCTTGAGTTACCCGATGATGAGCCTGTCAAGGAACACTGTGGTAGTTGCAGCGCTTGTATTGATATATGTCCTACTCAAGCGATTGTAGCGCCTTATGAGCTCAATGCATCTGCCTGTATCTCTTATTTAACGATTGAACACGATGGTATTATTGATACCAAGTATCGACGTGCAATCGGCAATCGAGTATTCGGCTGTGACGATTGTCAGCTGATATGTCCATGGAATCGCTACGCCAATATCACTACCGTCGAGGACTTCGCGCCAAGACATGGTCTTGATAACAGCAGTTTGCTTGAATTATGGCAATGGCAGGAAGCGGACTTTTTAAAAAATACACAAGGTAGTCCCCTTAGACGCACAGGCTATATCAATTTTTTGCGTAATATTGCGATTGGTCTGGGTAACGCTAGTGGCAGTTTGGAAGTGGTTGAGCAGCTGAAACCTAAGTTGACTATACATAATGCTATGCTCGACGAACATATCGAATGGGCATTGGATGAGCAGTATAAAAAATTAAATCCTAGTAGCGAGCTAACCACTTCATAGATACAAATAAACATGTGAACTCATTATTTGATCTGATAGAAACCCATAAAAAAAGCCTCTTAAACATAAGAGGCTTTTTTATATTTAGTCTACTGTGCTAAATTTCTAAGCACTTTTAAGAATTATGATTATGGCTTAGGGATGCGTAGCACTTGACCTGGATAGATTTTATCTGGATCAGATAGCATTGGCTTGTTAGCTTCGAATATTTTCATATAATCACCAGATTCGCCATAAACATCTTTAGCAATTTTAGATAAACTATCGCCAGATTTTACGGTATACATAGTTGATTCAGGCGCATCTTCTTCGATATCAATGTTGTCAATAACTTTTGCGACGTTCTGCACATTACCAATAGCGATGATGGCTTTTTCGCGATCAGCTTGAGTCTTAGCATTACCACTGATCTCTGCAGTATCTGTAGAACCATTATATTTGATTTTGAGATTGCTGATATTTAGGTTTTGCTGCTGAATACGACGTAGCAATATGTTAGCGACTGACTGTGCTGAAGGCTCACTACTTTGTACTGGTGTATTGGCATCTGCTTTGGTTTCAGATTTTGCGTCATGCTTTTCGTCATCACGGTTAAAAATCTTGTCACCGATATCCTTTGCGAAACTAAACATACCCATATAACTACTCCTTAAATTTTTATTATTCATCGTTGTTTTTTTGATGATGTGTAATAAAGCATTGTCTTGCTCTATTCCTAATTACCATGATGAGTATAGACAAAGGAGAATAAAGTAAATAGTAAGAGTATGTTGAGTAATGTTGGATTGACGTAGCTTATGTTAATACAACTTAGTAGTCCAAAGTTCATACATATGAAAACCAGTATATCTAGCATAGTCAGCATATAAAGAAGAACAGACGCATAAAAAAACCGCCTATCTATAAGATAAGCGGCATCACAAAACTATCAACTGTATAGCAAATTATAGCTGAGCTTGTACGTAATCGATTGCTTTTTGAACAGTAGTCAATTCTGCAGAATCTTCATCAGGAATAGTGATACCAAAATCACTTTCAAAAGACATAACCAGTTCAACTAGGTCCAATGAATCTGCACCTAAGTCTTCCATGAATGAAGCATCATTGTTGATGTCTTCAACATTCATACCTAATTGCTCAGCTACTGCTGCTTTTACTCTTAGTTCGATATCATTACTCATATAGATCACTCCGTTATCATCTATTATTTTTGATAAACTGCTATAGCGCTTAATCTAAGCTCTATAGCATGGTATATAAAATGTATTTGCCAGATCAGCATTGCTGTCTGAGTACTCTATGACATAGTGTACAGTCTGTCTGATGTCTAATAAAGCCCTGCTATCATACAGGGCTTTGACTCAAAAGTATCCGTCATTATAGCACCCTTTATTATAGTTTACACTCGTTCACACAGTTTTTTATTATAACTGTGTAACGCTTACATATACATGCCACCATTGACAGGAATAACAGCACCTGTGATATAGCTGGCCTCATCGCTGGCTAAGAAATGTACGGCTGCTGCAATGTCTTCTGGCTGGCCAAGACGGCTGATAGGAACAGCATCTAGCATAGAGTTCAATAGGCGCTCATCAAGCTCATCTGTCATATCCGTTTCGATCAAACCTGGTGCGACGCAATTGATAGTCACTTGGCGTGAACCGATTTCACGTGCAAGCGTACGGCTGAACCCTTCTACACCGGCTTTGGTCGCAGCATAGTTAGATTGACCTGCGTTACCCATTTGAGCGACGACGGAGGTTATATTGATAATGCGACCACGACGTGCTTTCATCATGCCACGTACTGCACGCTTACTCATACGGTATACTGATGTCAAATTGGTATCGATGACGTTTTCCCAGTCTTCATCTTTCATGCGCATCAATAGACCATCTTGGGTGATACCTGCGTTATTGACGAGTACCTGTACCGCACCGTAAACGCTTTCGATTTCTTCGAACAATTTATCAATTTGGGCAGTATCACGTACATCTAAAACACGACCAATACCGCCAGTATCGTGAAGATAATCATCAATCAGCTCAGCACCTTTCTCTGTAGTGGCTGTGCCAATGACGAAATGTCCTTCTTTCGCAAAGCGTTTAGCAACTGCCTTTCCAATACCGCGGCTAGCACCAGTCACTAATGTAATCGTACGGCTCATAATAACACCTCTAATAATTTTTCTAGACGGGCAGGCTTGTCAGTCGGATAGCTTGCGATCGGCTGTGCTTGACGCTTCGCCAAATTGCTGAGGACATTACCACTGCCACACTCGATTAATATATTAATTTGTTTGTCAGCCAACTCTTGCATGGTTTTTGACCACAATACAGGTTCACTTAGCTGTTCAGTTAAGGCTTGCTTGATGCCCGCTGCACTGGTCTCAACACGCGCATGGCGATTTTGAATCACAGGGATAGTAGCCTGATCAAATTTGATCTCTGCTAATATCTCAGCTAAGGCATTGCTGGCAGGTTCCATCAGTGCGCAATGAGATGGCACACTTACCTTTAGGGGCACAGATTTTTTGCCAGTATTTTTTACTTTGTCGATAACAGCGTTGACGCCCGCAGCATTACCCGAAATAACCACTTGCCCTGGACTATTAAAATTAGCAGCACCAACTACAGCAGCTTCAACATGTTCTGTTGCTTGTTCACATAGGTTTTCGACTCTATTGTCTTCAAGTCCTAATACGGCAGCCATAGCAGTATCAACCCCTACAACAGCCTCTTGCATCAACTGACCACGCTTATGTACCAAGGTTACGGCATCACCAAGCGATATCACATTGGCAGCACATAACGCGCTATATTCGCCAAGAGAATGCCCCGCTAAATAACAAGGCGTTTCTTTTAGTTGTTGTTGTAAAACACGCCAAATAGCAATGCTAGCTGTCAATAGCGCTGGCTGAGTGTATTGAGTTTGATTGAGTTTATCTTCATCTTGACAGATTGCCCACAAATCCTCACCAAGCGCCTCACTCGCTTCGGTAAACGTATCACGTATCTCTGGGTAAGTTTCAGCAAGCTCACTTGTCATTGAGACGGCTTGAGATCCTTGACCAGGAAAAATAACCGCGATACGAGCGGGTTGCTTTTTTACCATATCGGGTACAGAAGCCATAACCAATATTCCTTATCTGATTAGAATATCCCTAAAAACAATGGGGTTTATTATATTATTAGATGTTATACAAAGCCGCTACTTCGACTACCTGTCTACGACAACGGATTGTCAGTAAACTATACACTGACGCAAGCCATTATCATAGCGGATGCGTATCAAGCGATGATAGTGAAGCGCTGTGCGAACCAAAAGACTAATGACATTATCATGCTCTATTATCTACTAGGAACAGAAGCTCGTTTGGGTAATGAGTAGAGTCATAAATAACAAAAAGCCAAGTTATCCAGCCACATAATATATGATAGCGAAATAACTTGGCTTTTTTAGCTCGAAGCTTATTGACTGATAATAATCAGGCAAAACAATGACAGTCACCAGTACTATCACTGCTTTGCTCAAATTATCATAGAGTCAATGTCTTAGGCGTCTTGACTTACTTTAAATAGCTGACGGCCACGATAGAAACCATCTTTAGTCATGTGATGACGACGATGTTTTTCACCAGTAGTAGCGTCTACGCTTAGTTCAGCAATTTCCATACGGTGATGTGAACGGCGCATGTCACGACGAGAACGGCTTTTACGACTTTTTTGAACAGCCATGATATAGCTCCTATACTTAAAAGGGATAAGCTTAAAATTCAGCTTTAGTCGATACTGACAGAGGCTATATAATCATAACAACCTAAGTCTTAAGCATCATTAGTTAAATAAATTGTCACTTACATAAAGCGCTAACTATGTCTGAAATTTATGAAAAATTTACCTAGTCAGCTTCTATCAGCACGCAACAGGTTGCTCGAATGCAATAAACCGGACATTATACGCATGTTTATTGAATTAATAAAGCCCTGCCTTGCACTCTTCTGTGCAAAGCCGACAAAAGGCTCAATAAATACATCTAGCAAGTCAATTCTGTATTTATAATTTGCCTTTTAATGAAGCTAAAGCTGCAAAAGGGTTTTCGGTTTCTTCTTCTTCTGGTAGCTCGCCGAACTGCTCAACTGACATTTCACAGTCGTCATGTTTTGGCGCCATTGGTGTTTTGAGCAAAATCTCATCTTCTACCAGTTTTTTGAATGGCAATAAACGCTCAGGAGATTGCTCAGTGACGATTTCATCGAGCAACAAGTAATCTTGCTCATCATTGACCAAGCGTACTTGGCTATCGTTTTCAAGTAGCGCAATATCGTAGTCATCAGACAAGTCTATCGCAATTGGCTGTAAACAACGTTGACACGTCAACCAGACATCACCTGCCAAAGTGAATGCCAGATGCAGAACATTATTGCGGCGATAAAGCGTCGCATTCAACTGGATATGTGATTGTTCATGCTCTGTACTTAGTGTAGTAGCAAGACGATCAAATAGTTTTGGATCAACTTCTCCTGACCATTCATAACCCGTATCAGCCCATTTATCTAATGAAATGTGCTCAGGCATGCTAGTAGATACGGACGCTTTTTTATTATCAGCATAAGGTGCTGACGGCTTGGTTTCTGAAGTGCTTGACATGCGAGGCCTCATTCATAAAAACGGTGTATAATATTGCCTGCCATACTAACGGAAAGTATCAGGCTACGCTAGCGGTAGTATGTTAATATTTTTTGACAGAAAACCTATCTAAACCTCTATACTTGCTCCTTTTTCATTCAGATAATCTTTCTGTTCTTGGTGCCTATTTTTTAGTGTTTATTGAGTCAATATTTTATTTATGGATCTGTCTAACAACAAAACTGATTTTTCTAACTTACTTTCTTCTATTGACGTTAATGTACTTGTCGAGCGCATTACTCAGCAAAACAGCGACCTAGCAAAAACATCTACTAAGTCAGAATGTTCTGACAGTAATAAATGCTTAAAAGAATGGAAACGTCAGTGGCAAAAACTGTCTAGCATCAATCTTGAGTACGGTCGTCAAGCAGTAGAAGCGACTGATAGCGAGCGTGCAGCTACTGATTGGCTGATAAGTCTATTCAATACATTGTTCAGTGAGCAGCAGGTTATGTTGGTCCGTAGTAATAGTGAGCCTGAATACTTTCCTATTCAAGGTAATCAACCTGCCAGAATCGAATTCGCCCATGGTTTTTTTGCAAGTGCTTTGCATGAAATCAGTCATTGGTGTGTGGCTGGTGAGGCTCGTAGGCGACTACCTGATTTTGGCTACTGGTATGCCCCAGACGGTCGAACAGCAGCTCAGCAGCAGGCATTTGAGCGTGTAGAAATCAAGCCGCAAGCACTAGAGTGTCTATTTACTCTAGCATGTGGGCGACATTTTCAAGTCTCACAAGATAACTTGTTTGCTGACTTTGACACTAGCGAGAGTGCATTTGCTAATGACGTCTATCAACAAGTAGAAACCTATCTTGAAAATCCAAAAATTTTACCACGTGATGCTAAAACATTACTCAGCACCCTACTCCGTGCTTGCAAAGATAAATAATATCAAACGCCAATAAGGCTTTTATTTGAGCTACTCATTTTTTTGGTGTTAACGATTTTCTACGATTGGTAACGCCTTACCACTAAAGCTCTATTGGCTTTGAGCTATACTGATAATTGAAATAGCATTTTTGAATAGATTGCATTAACAATATACGAAGTAGTGTTCAGCGACACTACTTCTGATTAAATTAGCTTTAACCAGCTGACAAATTATTTGTATTAATAAAAAAACCAATAACTATAAAATAAGGAATTATTATGGAAGTCCTCTATATTCATCCAGAAAATCCGCAGCCACGTCTCATCGAACAAGCTGCCAATATGCTACGCAAGGATCAACTGATCATTTATCCAACAGATACCAGTTATGCTTTTGGTTGTCGGTTGGGCGCAAAGGACGCCTTGACTAAGCTAAAGCAAATTCGCGAGCTTGATGACAAGCATCAATTTACTTTGTTATGCCGTGATCTTAGTGAGATTGCAAACTACGCTACAGTCGACAATGTACAATTTAAACAGCTTAAAGCGCATACGCCAGCGCCAATTACTTTTATTCTCAATGCTACAAAAGATGTGCCTAAGAAACTCGCCCACGCAAAAAAGAAAACGATTGGTATTCGTGTGCCTAGCAATCCTATTGCCCAAGCGCTATTGGAAGCGATGGATGAACCTATTTTGACCAGTTCTTTGATTCTTCCTGATAGAGACGATATTTTAGATGATCCGTTTGAAATTGAAGACTTGTTAGGTAATCAAATAGACGGTCTTATCAATGCAGGCATAAAGACAACCAAACTTACCACCATTGTAGACATGACCAATAGTCAGCCTGAAGTGATTAGACAGGGTGCTGCTGACGTTGATTCGTTGTTACTATAAACAGATAATAAATAATTAAATTTCAAACAAAAAAAAGCTCCAATTGAATTGGAGCTTTTTTTTGAAATATATCTATGGTGCAAAATTAGTCGCGATCAACCAATTCTACATAAGCCATTGGCGCATTGTCACCATCACGGTAACCACACTTTACGATACGCAAATAACCACCTGGACGTGTCTGGTAACGAGGACCTAACGTGCCAAATAATTTGCCTACCATAGCTTTGCTACGCATACGGCTGAATGCTAAACGACGGTTAGCAACGCTGTCTTCTTTAGCCATAGTGATCAATGGCTCGGCAACGCGACGTAGTTCTTTAGCTTTTGGTAAAGTTGTTTTGATCAGTTCATGCTCAAATAATGAGTTAGTCATGTTCTGAAACATTGCCTTACGATGACTGCCGGTACGACCCAGCTTGACTCCACTCTTACGATGGCGCATAGTCAAAAATCCTTAAAGTTTAACGGCTACGATAAGAAAAGCGATCATCAACACGTAAATCAGCTGGTGGCCAGTTATCTAGGCGCATACCGAGCTCTAAATCTTTAGACGCTAATACGTCCTTGATTTCTGTTAATGATTTCTTACCAAGATTTGGGGTTTTTAGAAGTTCAGTCTCTGAACGCTGTACCAAATCACCGATATAGTAAATGTTTTCAGCTTTCAAGCAGTTGGCTGAGCGAACCGTTAGTTCAAGATCGTCCACAGGGCGTAATAGCACCGGATCAACCTCTTCTTTTTCTTTCACAGGCTCAGGCGCTTCTTCAGCTTCTAGGTCAACAAAGATAGAAATCTGTTGCTGTAAAATAGTTGCTGCTTTACGAATTGCTTCTTCTGGATCTATAGTGCCATTAGTTTCAAGCTCAACGATAAGACGATCAAGATCAGTACGCTGCTCAACGCGAGCGTTCTCAACCTGATAAGCAACACGTAGCACAGGACTAAAACTTGCATCAAGCTTTAAGCGTCCAATTGCTCTAGTATCACCATCTTCACGGCGCTGGTTTGCTGGCTCATATCCACGACCCATTACTACACGCAAACGCATCTTAAGATGACCACGATCGCTCAATGTACCCAAAACCAATTCTGGATTGATAATATCAACATTGTGCGGTAACGCGATGTCTGCAGCAGTAATAGTGCCTGGACCTTGTTTATCCAAGGTCAAAAATACTTCATTTTGGTCATGAAGCGTAATTGCCAAGCCTTTTAAGTTCAAAAGCAAGTCAAGTACATCTTCCTGTAGTCCTTCAAGCGTAGAATATTCATGGTCAACACCATCAATCTCAGCTTCAATGACTGCAGCACCAGGTAATGAAGATAACAAGATGCGACGCAGAGCATTACCAAGGGTATGCCCAAAGCCGCGTTCTAACGGTTCGAGCGTGACTTTCGCAATCGTTTCATTAACCGTGTCCACATTAATGGCATTCGGCGTTAGAAACTCAGTTGCATTTAGCATCATGATGTCACCTCGATTTATTAAACTGGTTTAATTAACGTTGAGTGCTCAATGCTATTTTCATAGCATTGAGCATTACGTCATTACTTAGAGTATAGCTCAACGATCAAGCTTTCGTTGATTTCAGCAGGTAGATCAATACGATCAGGCGCTTTTTTGAACGTGCCCTGTAGTTTGCTGTGGTCAACATCAAGCCATTCTGGAATACCACGTTGTGACGCTAGTTCAATAGCGTTTTTGATACGTAGCTGTTCGCGAGATTTCTCTTGGATAGCGATGACATCACCATCTTGAAGCTGAATTGATGGAATGTTCACACGAACAAACTCATCACGACCAGCTTTCTTTACCATTACGGTACGATGGCTAACTAGCTGACGTGCTTCAGCGCGAGTTGAGCCAAAGCCCATGCGATATACAACGTTATCTAGACGGCTCTCAAGCATAGCTAAAAGGTTTTCACCAGTAGCACCGCGCTTACGAGCAGCTTCTTTATAGTAGTTAGCGAACTGACGCTCTAATACACCATAAATACGCTTAACTTTCTGCTTTTCGCGCAGCTGTAGAGCATATTCTGAGGTCTTATTACGGCTTACACCGTGCTGACCTGGTGGACGACCAGCTTTTTTCGTTTTTACGTCGTATGGTTTAACGCCAGACTTAAGACCTAAGTCTGTACCTTCACGACGTGATAATTTCAGTTTTGGTCCAATATAGCGGGCCATTGTTATGTCTCCTATAAGCTTTTGGAATAAAAAGCTTCGTCTTTAATATTAGACGCGGCGCTTTTTCGGCGCACGGCAACCATTGTGTGGGATTGGGGTTACATCAGAGATGCTGTTAACTTTATAACCCAATGCACCTAGTGCTCTTACCGCAGACTCACGACCCGGTCCTGGTCCTTTGACCAAAACGTCGATATTCTTAACACCGTATTCTTGAGCCGCTTTACCAGCGACTTCAGCTGCAACCTGAGCTGCAAATGGTGTAGATTTACGTGAACCACGGAAGCCTTGTCCACCTGAAGTGGCCCAAGCCAATGCATTACCTTGACGATCGGTAATCGTAACAATGGTGTTATTAAAAGACGCATGGATATGGGCAATGCCCTCCGATACTGAACGACGAGTCACCTTTTTGCGACTGCGAGTGTCTTTTGCCATCTTTTAGCTTCCTAAGTTAATTATCTTTTGAGAGGGCGTGTCGGACCCTTACGAGTACGAGCGTTGTTCTTGGTGTTCTGACCTCTAACTGGTAGGTTACGACGATGACGGATGCCACGGTAACAACCAAGATCAACTAAACGCTTGATATTCATTGAAACTTCACGACGAAGGTCACCTTCAGTCATGTAATTTGCAACTTGTGCACGGATAGCATCTAACTGTGTATCATCTAACTGGCTAACTTTAGTAGTAGGGGCAATGCCAACTGCTTCTAAGATTTTCTGAGCAGTGGTACGACCTACACCAAAGATGTAAGTTAGTGAAATAACAGCATGCTTATTATCCGGAATGTTTACGCCGGCAATACGAGCCATTGATTTCTCTCCATTAAAGAAAAATAAGCGTTATTTATCAATAAGGCGTTATTTTTCAGAATTGTTGCTGTTGATACGAGACACTCTATAATCATCATCGATGCTTAGACTTAGTAAAAAGCCTGCACCTCAAAATCATTATAAAACATTCTGTATAAACACGGCAAGTGGCGGATGATATCCCATCCGCCGTTATTTTTCAAGCATTAATTTATATAGTAACAAAAGTTTAAAACTTTGTGATACTAGATATTAACCTTGACGTTGCTTGTGGCGCGGTTCTGCCGTACAAATAATATGTACACGGCCTTTACGGCGCACAACTTTACAGCTACCACAAATCTTCTTAACTGATGCTTGAACTTTCATAGCATGCTCCTTGAAATATCGTACCGCTCATTAAGGTTGAGTGGGCGATTGAATTAACGTCTGATCATGATATTGATGGGTCATCAAATGCGCTTGAATCTGCGAAATGAAGTCCATTACCACAACCACCATAATCAGTAGCGACGTACCACCAAGTTGAAACGGTACACCAAACGATGACTGGACGACCATTGGCATTAAACAAATAACCGTCATATACATCGCGCCAATAAAGGTCAGTCGGTTTAATACATGATCGAGGTAACGCTGAGTTTGTTGTCCTGGGCGAATACCTGGGATATAAGCACCACTACGTTTAAGGTTTTCTGCTACTTCACGAGGACTGAATACCAATGCCGTATAGAAATAACAGAAGAAAATAATCATTGCACCGAACAATACTAGATACAGCGGCTGTCCTGGAGACAACACCAATGCCATATTTTGTAATATCTTTTGTACAAAGGTAGGATCAGTTGATTGACCTACCCACTGCCCTAAACTTGCAGGAAACAACAATAGAGAACTTGCAAAAATAGCTGGGATAACGCCTGCCATGTTAAGCTTCAACGGCAAATGTGACTGCTGCTGAGCGTAGATCTTACGACCTTGCTGTTGTTTCTGAGCATAGTTAACAGGGACACGGCGCTGAGCACGTTCAATATAAACAATACCTGCAGTTACCGCAATTCCCAGTAATACAAAAATAAATAGTACAATCAAGTTCATCTGACCTTGATTGACCTGTTCGATAGATTGCGAAATCATACCTGGTGTACCAGCCACAATACTCGCAAAAATGAGCATTGAAATACCGTTACCAACGCCACGTTCTGTAATCTGCTCACCGAGCCACATCAAGAACATTGCGCCCGCTACTAATGAAGTAACAGCTGGAATATAAAAGGTCAAACCAGATGATAAAGTAAGATTTTGGCTGATCAAACCAGCACACATTCCTAATGACTGTACTAGTGCTAAAGCAAGCGTTCCCTGACGGGTGTACTTGTTTAGCTTACGTCGTCCTGCTTCACCCTCTTTTTTGAGAGCCTCAAGCGATGGCAATACTGCAGACATCATCTGTACAATAATCGATGCTGAGATATATGGCATAATGCCAAGTGCCATGATAGACATACGCTCTAGCGCACCACCTGAGAACATATTAAACATGCTCAAAATGGTGTTTTCGTTGCGCGAAAACAGATCAGCCAAATTAACCGGGTTAATACCCGGCACTGGAATATGTGACCCTAAACGATAAACAATCAATGCGCCGATTAAGAATAATAAACGCGACCATAACTCATCATACTTGCGTATGAATGCGAATGGATTAAGCGGTATACCAGTCGATGACATTGATTGTTTTGACACGTTACTACTCCTCGATGCTACCACCAGCAGCTTCGATCGCTTGCTTAGCACCTTTAGTCACTTTGATACCTTTAAAGGTATAAGCTTTGGTGACTTCGCCTGATAGCATAACACGGGCACGCTTCATGTCATGACGGACAAGATTAGCAGCTTTAAGTGTCTCAAGGCTAACCACATCGCCATCAATTTTATTCAGTTCAGAAAGACGTACTTCAGCAGTCTTCATAGCCAGTTTACTGGTAAAACCAAATTTTGGTAGACGACGATATAAAGGCATTTGCCCACCTTCAAATCCTGAGCGAACGCTAGAACCTGAACGAGACTTCTGACCTTTTACACCACGACCACCAGTCTTACCAAGACCTGAACCGATACCACGACCACGACGTTGGGCAGTTTTCTTTGCGCCAACACCTGGTGATAATTCATTTAATCTAAGACCCATTACGCTTCCTCCACTTTTACCATGTAGTTAACGCGATTAACCATGCCACGTGTTGAAGGAGTATCTTCTACTACAACAGTGTGATTAATGCGGCGTAAACCCAATCCTTTCAAGCTCGCTTTGTGGCTCTTTAGGCGATGGGCACCCGATTTAAATTGAGTGACTTTCATTTTTTTCATCGTAACTCACCTAGTCTAAGTTAACCCAAGATTTCGTCTACAGATTTACCACGTTTAGCTGCCATCTTCTCTGGAGTTGACATATCACGTAAACCGTTAAACGTTGCACGAACAACGTTAGCAGTATTGGTAGAACCATAACATTTAGTCAAAACATCTTTGACACCAGCAACTTCTAATACAGCACGCATTGCGCCACCAGCGATTACGCCAGTACCTTCAGATGCAGGTTGCATATAGACTTTACTAGCACCATGACGTGCTTTGATCGGATGATACAAAGTTGCATCATTTAATTCAACAGTGATCATATTGCGTTTAGCAGCTTCTAGTGCTTTCTGGATAGCAGCTGGCACTTCACGTGCTTTACCACGACCAAAACCAACGCGGCCATTACCATCACCCACTACGGTCAACGCAGTGAAAGAGAAAATACGACCACCTTTAACAACTTTTGCAACGCGATCAACGGTAACTAAGCGTTCTACTAGACCGTCAGTCTGTTCATTTTTATCATTTTTATCATTTCTAGCCATGATTAAAACTCCAATCCGTTTTCGCGAGCAGCTTCTGCTAAAGCTTTAACTCGACCATGATATTTAAAACCACTACGGTCAAAGGCAACTTTAGTAATGCCAGCTGCTTTTGCGCGTTCTGCGATCATTTGGCCTACAGACGTTGCTGAATCAGCATTACCAGTCGCGCCTGAACGCAAGCTGTTGTCTAAGGTAGATGCCTGAGCAATCACTTCACCACCATTTGGAGAGATAATCTGGGCATAAATATGTTTTGACGTGCGGTTAACCGTTAAGCGATGAACGCCTAAGAAACGGATATGTGCGCGTGTTTTCTTAGCTCGACGCAGACGAGCTGCTTTTTTATCAAACATTTCAACTCACCTTATTTTTTCTTAGCTTCTTTGCGAATCACATGCTCGTCACTATAACGAATACCTTTACCTTTATAAGGCTCAGGTGGGCGGAAACCACGGATATTAGCCGCTGCTTGACCAAGCTGCTGCTTATTGTTTGATTTCAAAACAATTTCAGTTTGCGTTGGGGTTTCAGCTGACACACCTTCAGGTAACGTGTACTCTACTGGATGAGAGTAACCAACGTTTAGGGTTACCTTGTTACCAGCAACTTGAGCACGATAACCAACACCAATTAACTGAAGACGTCTTTCAAAGCCTTCGTTCACGCCTTTAACATAGTTGTTAATAAGAGCGCGCATGGTGCCAGTGTGCATCATAGCTTCTTTTGAATCGACTGTAGGTGAGAAAATGATAGCATCATCTTCCTGTTTCAGCTCGACCAATTCATGCAGGTGTAAAGACATTGTACCGTTCTTGCCTTTAACTTCGACCTGCCGATCGTTCAAAGTAACGCTTACGCCGTTAGGCAGCGTCACTGGGGCTTTAGCCACACGAGACATAGGAATATTCCTTAAAAAATTTAACTTCTTTATATTAGCGAAAAAACTAACAGGCTAAAAAGCGTGTTAGTTTAGCATAGTTGACTATGTTAGACACCTATCAATTTGAAATAATTTAACATTACTCAATCAATAGAAGCCTAACACTCATCAAGTAGACTTCATCGTCGTATAGCTTACGCTACAAATGCGACGATTTCACCACCGATACCAGCAGCGCGTGCAGCACGATCGCTCATGATACCTTGGCTAGTAGATACGATAGCAACACCCATACCTTGCTTAACAGTAGGGATTTCATCTTTACCGCGGAACTGGCGTAGACCAGGACGGCTATAACGTTGAATAGTTTCGATGACAGCACGGCCTTCGAAGTATTTCAATTCAATAGTAAGGGTCGCTTTGTTGTTTTCTTCTTCAGCAACAACAGCGCTAGCCACATAACCTTCGCTAACTAGCAAATCAGCAATTGATTTACGTAATTTAGAGCTCGGCATTGCTACCGATACTTTGTTAGCCATTTGTGCGTTACGGATACGGGTTAGCATATCCCCAACGGTATCTTGCATACTCATATAGTTACTCCTTACCAGCTTGCTTTACGAACACCAGGCACATCGCCTTGCATGACACGCTCACGCAGCATATTGCGTGATAAGCCAAACTTGCGGAAGTAACCGTGAGGACGACCGGTGATAGCACAACGATTACGCAGACGTACTGGTGATGAATTGCGTGGAAGAGCTTGTAGCTCTAACATTGCTTCCATACGAGCTTCGTCACTTGCAGTCATATCACTGATAGTTTCTTTTAGCTTGATACGCTTTTCAGCATACTTAGCAACCATTTTTTCGCGCTTTAATTCGCGGTTAATCATGCTCTTCTTTGCCATAACGTCTTTACCTTATTTAAATGGGAAGCCGAATGCTTTAAGCAACGCACGACCTTCTTCATCAGATTGAGCTGACGTGGTGATAGTCACATCCATACCACGGATACGATCAATCTTGTCAAAATCTACTTCTGGGAATACGATCTGTTCTTTGATACCCAATGAGTAGTTACCACGTCCGTCAAAGGCTTTAGGTGAAAAACCGCGGAAATCACGAATACGAGGAATTGCAATGGCAACGAGACGATCTAAAAATTCGTACATTTGCTCACCGCGTAGCGTTACTTTACAACCAATTGGCCATTCTTCACGAATCTTAAAGCCAGCGACTGATTTACGCGCTTTAGTGACGACAGGCTTTTGACCAGCGATAGCGGTCATATCAGCTACAGCACCTTCAAGCAATTTCTTGTCTTGAGACGCGCCGCCCACACCCATATTAAGTGTGATTTTAGTGATTTTCGGCACTTGCATCACATTACCCAAACCAAGTTCTTCTTTGATTTGTTGCTTTAGTTCATCGTTATATAAAGATTTTAATCTTGCCATTACCATTACACCCTTAGTGTCTTACGCAGTCGCCACTACTTCACCGTTTGAACGATAGACGCGTTGTTTCTTGCCGTCTTCGCCAAACTGATAAGTAATACGGTCTGCTTTTTGGGTTTGCGCATTTAAGATTGCGACATTTGAAATATGCAGAAAAGCTTCTTGCTTAAGAATGCCACCTTCAACGCCAGTTGCCTGATTTGGCTTCTGATGTTTAGTAACAATATTAATGCCTTCAACTTTAATACGATCATTTTTTACAGCTTGTACAGTACCTTGCTTGCCTTTGTCTTTCCCAGCAATCACGATAACTGTATCGCCTTTACGTAATTTTGACATGGATTACCTCACAATACTTCTGGTGCTAGTGATACAATTTTCATAAACTGATCACCACGTAGTTCACGAGTTACCGGTCCAAAAATACGAGTTGCAATCGGCGCTTTGTTTTGGTTTAACAATACCGCAGCATTGTCATCAAAACGTAACACAGAACCATCAGGACGACGAACGCCTTTTTTGGTACGTACAACTACTGCATTCATCACGTCGCCTTTTTTAACACGACCGCGAGGAATGGCTTCTTTAACCGTTACTTTAATAATGTCGCCAACTGATGCATAACGACGATGAGAACCACCCAGTACTTTAATGCACTGAACTCGCCTTGCACCGCTATTGTCTGCAACTTCCAGCATTGACTCAACCTGAATCATAGCGTTACTCCACACGTATGAGCAATAAAAACCAGTTGCTGCCGCTAGCACAGAATGAGTAGACGGCATTTTAATAGAAATAGCCGCGACTTACTCTTCATGTGAGTGATATACGCTCGGCGCAATCAGCATCCTTAAAAAGGCGGCTATTTTAACAGCTTCTGGCTTTTAATGCAATTTACTTAGATTTTTTCTACTTTTTCAACCACATCAACTAAAGTCCAAGACTTAGTTTTTGAGATTGGACGCGTTTCTTTGATACGGACAAGGTCACCTTGTTGGCAAACGTTGTTCTCATCATGTGCTTTGATTTTAGTAGAACGACGAAGCTGCTTGCCATACAAAGGATGACGAACCAGACGCTCAATCAAAACTGTGATGGACTTGTCCATCTTATCGCTGACAACTCGTCCTGTCACTACGCTAGCATTGGTAGCTGTTTGATTGTTATCGCTCATGAGTCGCCTCGTTGTTTCTCGTTAATCAAAGTCTGAAGCTGGGCAATCGTACGACGATTGTCTCTAACTTCATGGGTATTACCCAACTGACCAGTTGCTTTAGCCATACGAATACGGAAAGCATCAAGTTGCTTTTCATCAAGTAACTGGGTCAGTTCTTCTAATGATTTATCACGTAATTCACTGATCTTCATTACATTATCGTCCGCTTAACAATGGTAGTTTTAAAGGGCAGTTTTGCTGCAGCAAGCGTTAAAGCATCGCGAGCAAGCTCTTCAGATACCCCTTCAATTTCATATAGCACTTTACCAGGCTTGATTTCGCATACCCAATATTCAACTGGACCTTTACCTTTACCCATACGTACTTCTAATGGTTTGTTGGTAATTGGCTTGTCTGGGAATACACGAATCCAAATCTTACCGCCACGCTTAATTTTACGAGTGATGGTACGACGTGCTGCTTCAATTTGACGAGCTGTCATACGACCACGCGTCAATGATTTTAGACCAATTTGTCCGAATGCAACGGTGCTTCCACGATGAGCTAGCCCAGTGTTACGACCTTTGTGCATTTTACGAAACTTGGTACGTTTTGGCTGTAACATAGTTTAACCTCTGTCTGAGTTTCGACGGTTTCCACGACCACGGCGTTTTGGCGCACGAGTCTGCTCTTCTTTGACGGGATTGTAAACACTGTTCATACCGTCAAGGATTTCGCCACGGAAAATCCAAACTTTAACACCGATGGTGCCGTAAGTTGTCTCTGCACGAATTGACGAGTAGTCAATATCAGCACGAAGTGTATGCAATGGCACACGGCCTTCACGATACCATTCGCTACGAGCAATCTCAGCACCGCCAAGACGACCAGACAGCTCAACTTTGATACCTTTAGCACCAGAACGCATGCTGTTCTGTACAGCGCGTTTCATCGCACGGCGGAACATAACACGACGCTCAAGCTGACTACCGATACCGTCTGCTACCAAACGTGCATCAAGATCAGGTGACGTGATTTCTTCAATGTTGACCTGAGCAGGTACGCCCATAATTTTGGTCAATTCTTTTTGAAGTCTTTCGATATCTTCGCCTTTCTTACCGATAACGATACCAGGGCGCGCAGTGGCGATGGTAATCTTAGCAGCGCCAGTAGGACGCTCGATCATGATGTTGCTGATCATTGCGTTGTCTAGCTTCTTGCGTAGATATTCACGAACTTGAATATCGTTGATTAGGTATTCTGAGTATTGTTTAGGGTTAGCATACCAGTTTGCATTATGCTTTTTTACAACACCAAGACGAATTCCGATTGGATGTACTTTTTGACCCATAACTTATTCTCCTACCTTTATAGTGATGTGACAAGTACGCTTGCTGATACGATCAGCGCGACCTTTGGCACGTGGTAGGATACGTTTTAGCGTAATGCCTTCATCAACATAGATAGTCGCGACTTTAAGATCGTCGATATCTAGGCCGTGATTATGTTCGGCATTGGCGATGGCTGAGTTAAGACATTTCTTAACAAACACAGCGCCCTTTTTATTGCTATACGTTAGGATATCCAAAGCACGCTCAATAGATTTGCCACGAACTTCATCAGCAACGAGTCTAACTTTTTGTGCCGATATGGCGGCACCGCGTAATTTTGCAGTTACTTCCATGGTAAGCACCTTATCTCTTAGCTTTTTTGTCAATGCCATGACCACGATACGTACGAGTCGGGGCAAATTCACCTAGTTTATGACCAACCATCTGCTCACTTACGATAACCGGTACATGAGTACGGCCGTTGTGGACAGACAAAGTTAAGCCAACCATTTGTGGTAGGATCATCGAGCGGCGCGACCAAGTCTTAATTGGCTTGCGTGAGTTGGTGTCTAATGCATTCTCAACTTTAGCAAATAAGTGCGCGTCTATGAATGGACCTTTTTTCAATGAACGAGGCATGAAATTCTTCCTTTATTTCTTCTTGGCGCGACGGCGGATGATCATGTTGTCAGTACGCTTATTATGACGCGTTTTAAGTCCTTTAGACTTCTGACCCCAAGGGCTAGTTGGATGGCGACCTTTGTTACGACCTTCACCACCACCATGTGGGTGATCAACCGGGTTCATAGCGACACCACGAACTGAAGGACGAACACCACGCCAACGTGAAGCACCAGCTTTACCAAGTGATTTCAAGTTGTTTTCAGTGTTAGAAACTTCACCAATAACAGCACGGCAATTTACGTGTACACGGCGTGTTTCACCAGAGCGTAGACGTATAATAGCGTAGATACCGTCACGGCCTAGTAACTGAACGCTAGCACCCGCAGAACGAGCCATCTGTGCACCTTTACCGATTTTAAGCTCGATATTGTGAATCACAGTACCCAATGGGATGTTTTTTAGCGGTAAACAGTTACCTGGACGAATTGGAGAAGTCTCACCTGACATTACAGTATCACCAACTGCTTGTTTTTTAGCAGCAATGATGTAACGACGTTCGCCATCAGCATACTTAAGTAGTGCAATATGTGCAGTACGGTTAGGATCGTATTCAATACGCTCTACCGTTGCTGGGATATTGTCTTTAGTACGTTTGAAGTCGATAATGCGATAATGTTGCTTATGACCACCGCCAATGTGACGAGTAGTGATACGACCATTATTGTTACGACCACCTGACTTACTTTTTGATTCTAGAAGCGCTGCATAAGGACGACCTTTATAAAGGTGTGGATGCACAACTTTTTCAACAAAACGACGGCCTGGTGATGTTGGCTTTGCTCTTACGATAGGCATGAGTGTAATCCTTATTCGTTATTCGCTGTTTCACTAGTAGAAGTAGTAGTGTTCGCTACGTCTTCACCAGCATCAGCCATTTGTACATCTTGACCAGCTTTTAAGGTAACATAGGCTTTTTTGTAGTCATTACGACGGCCGATGCTTTTACCAAAACGCTTTGTCTTACCTTTAACATTCAAAGTGTTTACTTTAGTAACTTCAACACCTTCAAACATCAACTCAACTGCTTTCTTGACTTCAAGCTTAGTAGCATTAGAATCAATTTTAAATACCTGCACACCAAGTGAGTCGCCAAGCATTTGAGATTTTTCTGAGAATACAGGTCCTCTTAAGACCTGATAAAGTCTTGCGTTGTTCATGCTAGTGCTTCCTCAAATTGTTTCGCAGCTTCAACTGACATGATCACTTTATCAAATGCGATCAAGCTCACTGGATCCACTTCGCCTGTACCAAGTACGTTGACGTGTGGAATGTTGCGAGCAGCTAAGTATAAGTTCTCGTCAACTTCTTTAGTGACGATCAATGCACGAGGTGCACCAAGCTCATTTAGCTTTGCAATCAGTTCTTTAGTTTTCGGCCCAGAAACGCTCAACTCTTCTACCAAAATCAGACGCTCTTGACGAATCAATTCTGCTAGGATGCACTGCATCGCACCGCGATACATTTTACGGTTTACTTTCTGTGACCAATCTTGTGGTTTTGCAGCGAATGCACGACCACCTGAACGCCAGATTGGGCTACGAATAGAGCCCGCACGAGCGCGACCAGTACCTTTTTGGCGCCATGGCTTGATACCACCGCCAGAAACTTCGGCACGGGTTTTTTGTGCGCGTGTACCTTGGCGAGCACCAGCTAAATAAGCGGTGACGACTTGATGCACTAGTGCTTCGTTGAATTCACGACCAAAAGCCGTATCAGAAAGCTCAACCGCCGCACCTGTAACTGTTTTTAAATCCACGTTAATCCCCTTGCTTAGGCTTTGACTGACGGACGTACGATAACATCGCCACCGGTGGCACCTGGGATAGCACCCTTGATGACAAGTAACCCTTTTTCGGCATCAACCGAAATCACTTCTAGGCCTTGAACAGTAACACGCTTGTTACCCATCTGGCCCGCCATCTTTTTGCCTTTGAATACTTTACCTGGTGACTGGTTTTGACCAGTTGAACCATGCGCACGATGAGACACTGAGTTACCATGAGTAGCATCTTGCATACTAAAGTTGTGACGCTTTACTGGACCCTGAAAGCCTTTACCTTTGCTCTGTCCTGTCACATCAACCATCTGACCTTGTTCGAACAAATCAGCTAGAATCTCGCCACCAATCTCACGACCTTCAAGATCGCTTTCGTTGGCACGGAATTCCCAAACACCACGGCCAGCTTTAACACCAGCTTTAGCGAAGTGACCTTTTTGTGCTGCAGTTACGCGGCTGTCACGACGGGTACCTGTAGTGATTTGGATAGCTTGATAACCATCTACATCAGTACTTTTTACTTGAGTAATGCGGTTTGCATCGACCTCAACTACTGTTACAGGGATAGATGCGCCTGCTTCAGTGAAGACACGGGTCATGCCGCACTTTTTACCGACTAAACCGATCGCCATTTTAGACCTCTTTATATCTTATATTAATGGGTTGGGTGTGCATTAACCCAAAGCAATTTGAACGTCAACACCCGCCGCTAAATCTAATTTCATTAGCGCATCCACAGTTTTGTCAGTAGGTTGAACGATATCAACCATACGCTTATGAGTACGGATTTCGTACTGATCACGAGCGTCTTTGTTAACGTGTGGTGAGGTTAGAACGTTGAAGCGCTCAATGCGAGTCGGCAACGGTACAGGACCACAAACTTGCGCACCGGTGCGCTTTGCAGTATCAACAATCTCTTGTGCAGATTGATCAATCAGACGATGATCAAAAGACTTAAGACGGATACGGATTCTCTGGTTAGCCATGCCAGCAAGCTCCTAATATGTGCTTTCGTCATTCTTGCGTTGCAAGATCATGATCAAAAGCAGTTTGGTTAAATATTCACTTAAAGCGGCCTTCTGTTCTTAACCAGAATGAGTTCTTTATCCGAACTTATAGCGTGCCAAAAGCAAAATAGTTTAAAGCCCCGCCGACCCTCCTATAATGGATGTCAGCAAAGGCATAATGAAATAGTGCTAGAAACGATGCTCCAGCTGTAATAGCGCCAGCTTTTCTGTTCAGCTGCGCGTATATAATTCAGTGGTGTATATTATACACAGTATTTTGGTCATTGCAAGGGCAATATATTTGAGAGTTTCACATGACAACTCTAAAAATTTCTCGCATATAAATTCATTTATTACTTAGACCTATTAACTGCGCTTAATAATAACTATTGATATCGCTAATCCAGAACAATATCGTACTGTTCTTGGGTATATAGGTTTTCTACATCAAAAGTAATCACTCTACCTAGTAGGTACTCTAAATCGGCTACTGTGTCTGACTCTGTTGTGAGTAGTAAGTCAATAACTGCCGCATGAGCCACTACCGTGAACTTTTTGGGAGAGTTATAGGTGCGAGCGCAGCGCATGATCTCACGGAATATCTCAAAGCAAACCGTTTCTGCAGTTTTTACGAACCCGCGACCCTGACAGGTAGAACAAGGCTCACAAAGCTGCTGACCTAATGACTCACGTGTACGCTTACGTGTCATCTCCACCAATCCAAGCTCACTGACTTGTGTAATCTTGGTTTTGGCATAGTCTTGAGTAAGCTGTGACTGTAGGCTCTCTAGTACATCATCTTTGTGCTGTTGCTCCAGCATGTCGATAAAGTCTAGGATAATAATACCGCCCAGATTACGTAGACGCAGCTGACGCGCAATGGCATGCGTGGCTTCTAGATTAGTCTTATAGACAGTGTCTTCTAATGACCGGCCACCCACAAAAGAGCCTGTATTGACGTCAATAGTGGTCATGGCTTCTGTTTGATCGATAATCAGATACCCACCGGACTTTAGATCAACACGGCGTTTTAGGGCATCACGCAAGTCATCCTCGACACGGTGTACATCGAACAGTGACAGCTCTGCCGTATAATGCACAATTCTGTCATAGATGAAGGGTACAAACTCTTTGGCAAAGTATCTGATTTGCTCATAAATTTGTGTGTTATCGACGATGACTTTTTCGGTATCAGCATGCACTAGATCGCGGATAGAACGCAGCGGTAAAGATAACTCTTGATAAATCAGCTCTGAGCTCTGGTTATGGTTGATCTCTTGACGACGAGCACAGATAGTACGCCACAGCTGTAGTAGATAATAGATGTCTTCTTCTAGCTTATCAACAGGGACACGCTCAGCGGCAGTACGAGCAATGAGACCGCCTTTTAGATTGACTGTCTGCATCAAGCTACTGAGCTCAGTTTTCAGTCGCGTGCGTTCTTCGTCACCATCAATACGCTGTGATATACCAATATGATCGCTTGACGGTAAATAAACCAAATAACGTGATGGTAGCGATATGTTAGTCGTTAAGCGCGCACCTTTGCTCCCTAACTGATCTTTGGTCACCTGCACCAAGATGCGCTGACTTTCATGCAGACGGTGCTGAATCAAAGTCTTTGAAGCGGGCACGACTTCAGTGCTTTTTGCACTGATAACTGGTGGGGTTACCTCTAAGTTATCTGCAGAGGTCTCTATAGCGGACCTACTATCATTAGTTTCTTTTTTAGTCTCTGTAGCCGTTTTATTTTTATTTTCTACGACTGGGCGAGGCTCTCGTTGCATGTCGTTGACATGCAAAAACGCGGTTCTTGACTGTCCGATATCGACAAAAGCTGCCTGCATACCAGGAAGGACACGCACAACCGTACCTAAATAGATATTGCCGACCAAACCCAGTTTGTGATGTCGCTCAATATAAATCTCACCCAAGATGCCGTTATCTAAAACCGCAACACGGGATTCCATTGGACTAATATTAATCAGCAGCTCTTCGGACATAGTTTTTTCTCTTATCTCTCAGCTTTTTTGTTAGACGTTCATCGCCTATTCTTTTTACAGTGTAACAAATGCAGCTTACTCTTGCCCATTACCCTACCGTGTCATTATGTGCATAACCGATATGATAGGTTGATTGCGTTTACCCTGTGCTATGTGCTCTCGCTACCCTCTGCCATATCTTTGATCAATGCCAATGTTTGTGCCAATGGTAGACCAACAACATTGGTATAACTACCGTTAATACGGTCAACCCAAGCTGCGCCCAAACCTTGAATACCATAGCCGCCTGCTTTATCAGCGGGTTCTCCACTATCCCAATAATCACTCATCATTTGTATGGTTAACGGTATAAAGGTCACCTCTGTACGTTCAGTGAGCTGCTGCTGATCGACAATTTGGAAGTCTTCAATACAGTCTGATGTATGGTTTTCTGCTTTTTTTGATAGCAGCTGTACTCGGGTTGCTTGCACGGCTGTCCACACTTCATGAACATTATCAGACATCTGCTGCCACATGCGATAAGCATGCTCGCGATCAACTGGTTTGACCAGAACTGTCTTACCATCCGGCAGTACACCAATAGTGTCGGAGGTCAGGATAATAAGTGACTCAGCAAAGCTGTCACCATTACCCTCATCTATACTTCGTGTTTTATTCAGTTGTGCTATCGCAGCGGCGGCTTTGGTCGCAACCATACGTTCGATATAGTCTTTTGGTAATTCATCAACTTGCTGGGTCTCATCGATATCTACACTCAGAACGCTGAAATCTAACTGTGCTCTGGCTAGTAACTCTCGACGACGCGGCGAACCAGACGCTAAAATGATATTCATCACTTTTCTCTTTATTTATCAAAATATAATATATGGGTTTGCTGAATAGATTGGCAAATACAAGAGCACCTATGACAATGCAACCATCAATAACAGTGTTGTCATTAACGTGCGAACTTGCGTAGCGCCAATAGTACAAGTGGCCAGCTGATAATACTCATGATGAGTGACAGCGCAGATTTTGCGACAAAGATGTTTTGGACAAACAGTTGCAGTATCCATAGATTCAACTGAAAAACGAACAGCCCTAGGCTAGCGATCAACCAGGCGCTAATCGTGTTTAACTGTCTGACATAGATACTAACAATCTTGATTACAAGGGCAACCACAACTGCTGCGAAAGCTTGCTGCCCTAAATGCGTGTCCATCAGTAAATCTGCAATAAGCCCAATAGTAAATGCGGTAAAGATACCGACATAGCGCGGCTGAAATAGCAGCCAATAGATCAGCACCATAATCATAACCATAGGACGCAAGGTTGCCATACTAGGACTTAATGGGTAGACATTGAGTGATGAGGCAACGATAAAGCTTAGGGCAATGACTACAATCAATAGCGCCGTTGAATTCTCAGAATCAGGATACGACATGAGTACTTACCTTAGCGATTGTGTAGTGGCTACTGTTATTTTGTGGGATGAATACTGAAAGGGCAAATACTATGAGTACTATTTGATAAAAGTATTACTTAACGAGTAAGCCATTTGACAGCTTTGCACCAAACATTATGCGACCAGTGCTTACTGACCAACGACAGTTTTGTTTTTATGGAGCATCTTGTCTTGGAGTATCAACACATAGGCATTATCAATAAAGTTGGCGGCGGGCGTAATTTCAATACTTCTAAAATTATCGGCTTGTTCGTCTTTGATATGAGCGATACGGCCAACACGGTAGCCTGCTGGAATACGTCCACCCAATCCCGACGATACCAACTCATCACCGACGCGTATATCTGAGGTTTTAAAGACATAGTTAAGGCTTAACGCAGATGGGATACCCTGACCTGTCACAATAGCTCGCTGACCAGTACGCTTGACAGTGACTGCAACTGACTGCTGCTCATCAGTAATCAGTAGTAAGCGGCTAGTATTAGGATAGACATTGATAATCTGCCCCAAAATACCATCTTCATCGATAACTGTCTGTCCGACTTGCACGCCATCTTGCTCGCCCTTATTGAGCACAACAATCTGTCTGAGCAGGTTGGTATCGGTACCGATGACTTGCGCCAAGTTAAGATCAAACTGCTCGGGTTTGGTCGTCGACAAAATACCTTGCAAGCGCGCATTTTGTGCCAAGATGTAATCTTGCTGCTGCAGCTTTGCGTGTGCATGAATAAGCTGCGATTTTAGTTGCATGTTTTCGCGGCGCAGTGCTTCTTTTGATTGTAGGCTACCACTTGCCCAATGCTTGGCATAACTGGGCAATAAAGACAGCTCATAAATAGGCTGCATAGCGGCATGACTGGTATTACGCACTGGATTGAACCATTCCGAATTTTTGCTATCAAACCACATCAATACTGAGGCCACTATCAATACGATAGCAGTCTTACGAAGTGATAATGCCTGGCGCGCAAAAATACTTGGGGTCATAAGTCGTCTAATTTAAGAATTCTAAAATGAGCAATAGCACGGGGTTAGAGCGTGAGTGTTTATCGATAATACTAGGTTGTAGCATGGTTCAATGCAATTAAAGGCAGCGCAACTGGCTACCTTTAATATTGTAAACTGCGATCTCACAGAGTATTTAGCTGTCATAAAGCATGATAGACGCTATAACGACAACCTCACACTCATGAGTAAACGCTACTTAAACAAAAATCATGTTCAAGCTTTTGTTATTGATGAAATCAAGCGCAATACCACCACCGCGGCTAACACAGGTTAATGGATCTTCTGCTACAGTCACTGGCAAGCCTGTCTCTTGTGAGATAAGCTTATCAAGATCGCGTAACAATGCGCCGCCACCCGTCAATACAATACCACGCTCAGCGATGTCTGATGATAACTCTGGCGGTGTCTGCTCAAGGGCTACTTTTACAGCACTAATAATACCGCTCAATGGGTCGGTTAATGCTTTTTGCACTTCTTCTGAATTGACGATAAAGGTCTTTGGTACGCCTTCTGCCATACTACGACCACGCACTTCTACCTCTAGCTTGCTGTCTTCATTCAATGCAGAGCCGACTTCTTTTTTGATACGCTCAGCAGTCGTCTCACCGATCACACAACCGTGCGTACGACGTACGTGTGTGATGATTGCTTCGTCAAACATATCGCCACCGATGCGAATAGACTCAGCATAGACACAACCAGACAGCGCGATAACGGCAATCTCAGTCGTACCACCACCAATATCAACGACCATAGAACCACTGGCTTCGTGGACAGGCATGCCAGCACCGATAGCCGCAGCCATAGGCTCTTCTAGTAGTAACACCTTGCTTGCGCCCGCTGATGATACCGCTTCGCGAATCGCCTTACGCTCAACCAACGTAGACTTACAGGGTACACAAACCACCACGTTAGGCTGCGCCATAAAACGCTTGGCTTTTACTTTAGCGATGAAGTGCTTTAGCATTTTTTGCGTCACTTCAAAATCAGCAATCACGCCGTCCTTCAACGGGCGAATCGCTGTGATGTTCGCAGGCGTACGGCCTAACATCTGCTTGGCATCAATACCAACAGCAGCGACGGTCGGGTTTTGAGTACGATTGCTTCGTAACGCGACCACCGTGGGCTCGTCAAGCACGACGCCTTTATTAGGAATAAAAATTAGGGTGTTCGCAGTACCGAGGTCGATAGCGATATTATTTGATAAAAATCCAAACAGGTTCATGACTAATATATCCAGCGTCTTACGAATGAGGCGAATGAGATTGACTGAGGGGTTACTCGTCAGTGTTGAGCAGGTCATCGTTAGACAGTAACGGCAGCGAAATTAAGTCATCGCAACCCGTCAAACCTAAGCAATAATGATGAAATGAAAAACTGAGCTAAATTATACCGATTTAGCTCGAAAAAAACATAGCTATTTGCATCAGTAAGCAAGGATTTTTGTCTTAGACGCCAAAAGTTGTTACAAAGTTTGAAATAGTAGTGACTATCATTCCATTCAATGAAACATCATTTATTCTGATAACTAACAAGGCTCTACAGGCAGATGATTGTTTTACTTAACAGCAGATGCATACTGTAACGTATTTTAGAACCTAATTGGGGAGCAATTGAGAATCAATCGCCAATTATACGCGTAGTTTTGCAAATGTTTGTGTCGCTGCGTTTATATACCCCTAGATCATCAGTCCATCTTGGTTGATATTGTGCATCAATCAAGCCTCATACTCTGTAAACTTGAGTCAGATGCTTTATAATAAGCCAACTTTATAGCCAATTACATTTGAGCACTTATATATTCGCCCTGCCCCTACTCTAACAAAAACTGTCCTTAACTGGAGAAACTATGTCTCAGCAATCAGCAACGTCTGACAACACTGTCAGCCGTGAAGAAATCCTAGAAGTGGCCAACCTTGCACGCTTGGGTGTCGATGAAAGCACGGCCGATAGCTATGCCGACGATATCAGTAAAGTATTAAAACTTATGAACACGTTATCTAACGTAGATACCACAGACATCAAGCCATTAGCCAATATCCACGAAGCTTGCCAAGAGCTACGTGTCGATGTGGCAAAACACGATATCGAACGCGAGCGCAATCAATCGGTAGCGCCTACCGTTGAATATGGCTTGTATCTGGTACCACAGGTGATCGAATAGTCATGTCACGTGACAGTGATTAGCGCGCTTAATCACGTATTTACCATTACCTCATCTTATTTTATGCTATTAACATTTTGACGGACGACACCTTATGTCTGAACTTCATCTATTAAGTACCGATCAGCTCATTGTGGGCTTACAAGACAAACAATTTAGCAGCGCGGAATTAACCGAGCACTATATCAAGCGCATCGACGCGCTAGACAGCAAGATCAATAGCTTTATCACGCATACTTCTGAGACTGCACGTGCACAAGCAAAAGCGGCAGACGAGATGCGTGCACAAGGCGATAAGCGTCCGCTACTTGGCGTGCCGATGGCGCACAAAGACATCTTTTGTACCCAAGGCGTATTGACGACTTGTGGTTCAAAGATGCTGCATAACTTTGTCTCACCATATAACGCGACCATCGTCTCTAACATCGACAACGCTGGCATGATTAGCTTGGGCAAGCTCAACATGGATGAGTTTGCGATGGGCTCAGACAACAGCAGCTCGTACTACGGTACGGTACAGAACCCTTGGAACCTAGAGCGCGTCCCTGGTGGCTCATCAGGTGGTAGTGCTGCCGCGGTTGCCGCTGGTTTTGTGCCAGTTGCTACCGGTAGTGACACGGGTGGCTCTATTCGTCAGCCTGCTTCATTCTGCGGACTAACCGGTATCAAGCCTACTTACGGCCGTGTGTCACGCTTTGGTATGATTGCCTATGCCTCAAGTCTAGACCAAGCCGGTAGCATGGGACGTAGCGCAAAAGACTGCGCTTACCTGCTACAGCCAATGATTGGTCATGATCCGCGTGATGCCACCTCTATTAAACATGAAATGCCTAACTACGTACAAGATATCAATGATGCTCAGGCTGCTGCTGGTGATAAGCCATTTGAAGGTCTTCGTATCGGTGTGGCAAAAGAATACTTTGGTGCAGGGCTTGATAGTGAAGTTGAGCAAGCAGCCCGTGCTGCCTTGAAAAAATACGAAGAGCTGGGCGCAACGATTGTAGAAGTAAACATCACTGATCCTGAGATCACGCTTGCCACTTACTATATGTTAGCGCCTGCTGAAGCATCATCGAACCTATCACGCTTTGATGGCGTACGTTTTGGCTATCGCTGTGAGAACCCAACGGATCTGATCGATCTATATACACGCTCACGCTCTGAAGGGTTTGGCCCTGAAGTACAGCGCCGTATCTTGACCGGCACTTATGCGCTATCGGCTGGCTACTTCGATGCTTACTATACAAAAGCACAGAAGATTCGCCGCCTAATCGTCAAAGACTTCGATGAAGCGTTTGCTAGTTGTGATGTGATTGCTAGTCCAACGGCACCGACAGCAGCCTATAAGCTGAGTGAAGATCTTGACCCTGCAACCATGTACTTAGGCGACGTCTATACCATCGCGGTCAACCTAGCAGGTCTGCCTGCACTTAGCCAACCAGTTGGTTTGACTAAGGAAGGTCTACCTATTGGCCTGCAGTTAATCGGTAAGCACTGGCAAGAGAGTCAACTGCTTACGACTGCGCATCTATTCCAGCAGCATACAGACCATCACTTACAACACTCAGCCATCGCAAAGGAGACGGTATAATGAACACAGCAACTACTGATAACAATGCCGTCCGTGAACACGCCGTGCGTAAAGAACTATTTGTCGATGGTTATGAAGTGGTCATCGGCATTGAGATTCACTGCCAGCTAAACACAGAAAGTAAAATATTCTCAAGTGCACCGACTGATTTTGGTCATGAGCCAAACAGCCAAGCGAGTATCGTTGACTTAGGTCTACCTGGCGTATTACCCGTGTTAAATGCTGGCGTGGTCGATCGCGCGCTAAAATTCGGTATCGGTGTCAATGCTGAGCTGGGTCTGTTTAATACGTTTGACCGTAAGAACTACTTTTACCCTGACTTGCCGAAAGGCTATCAAATCACCCAGATGGCCAACCCTATCGTGGGTGAAGGTTACATCGATGTCGTGGTCAATGAAGGGGATAAAAACGAATATCCTAAACGTATGGGTATCACCCGCGCGCATCTAGAAGAAGATGCAGGTAAATCAGTGCATGATGCTGTCGACGGTATGACTGGTGTCGATCTTAACCGCGCTGGTACGCCGCTGATCGAAATCGTCTCTGAGCCAGACATGCGCTCAGCTCACGAAGCACTTGCCTACATCAAAGCCATTCATCAGCTAGTCACGTGGCTCGGTATCTCAGATGCCGTAATGGCTGAAGGCTCGTTCCGCTGTGATTGTAACGTCTCTGTGCGCAAACCAGGCGCTGATCTCGGTACCCGTACTGAGCTCAAGAACTTGAACTCGTTCCGCTTTATCGAGCGTGCCATCAATCGTGAGATTGAGCGTCAAATCGATATCATCGAAGACGGTGGCAAAGTCGTTCAAGCAACGATGCTATATGATCCAGAGCGTGATGAAACGCGTACCATGCGTACCAAAGAAGACGCCAACGACTATCGCTACTTCCCTGATCCTGACTTGCTACCTGTCCGTATCGAGCAGCACACGGTTGATGCCATCAAAGCCGCCATGCCTGAGCTACCAGTGGCTCGCCGTGCACGCTTCGAAGAAGCGCTTGGTCTATCAGAGTATGACGCACGTATCCTGACTGGTAGTCGTCAACTTGCCGATTACTTCGAAGATGTGGTGGCTGAAATCGGTCAGTCAGATGCCAAAATGGCTGGTAACTGGGTCATGGGCGACTTGCTCGGTGCACTGAACAAGGATGATAAAGACATCGTCGACTCCCCTATCAGCGCCAAACAGTTGGCTGGCATGCTAAAGCGTATCAAAGATGACACGCTATCTGGCAAACTGGCCAAGAAAGTTTTTAGTGCTCTATATGAGCGCGAAGGTGGCAATGATGATGACGCGGCAGATAAGATCATCAAAGACAAAGGTCTCAAGCAAGAAACTGACACGGGCGCTATCAAAGCCATGGTAGAAGAGGTCATCGCAAAAAACGAAGCCATGGTAGAAGAATATCGCGGCGGTAAAGAAAAAGCCTTTAACGGTCTAGTCGGTCAGGTCATGAAAGCCAGCCGCGGTAGTGCTAACCCGCAGCAAGTGAACCAAATTTTAAAAGAGCTATTGGGTTAAAGCTACCTATACAATAGCAATACTGGCTGTGATGCGTAGAATAATGTGGTAGATTTTGGCTGATATAAATAGCCCTTGCAATATACATAATTTTGCGTAAAATAGTCAGTCACTCGGGGCGTAGCGCAGTCTGGTAGCGCACTACACTGGGGGTGTAGTGGTCGCAGGTTCAAATCCTGCCGTTCCGACCAAACATAGCAGTAAAGAGAAAAGCCAATCATTGTTTTCAATGGTTGGCTTTTTTTTGTGCTGTTCTAAATCTTGAACTATGGATTTCTTAAAGAATAGTTTATCAACAATTCCTATTAAGTGTTCTTACTTTATTAGGTTGTACAAAGATAATAGTTCAGCAATAATCATAGACCTAACTAAGTTAATCTAACTTATGTGCATAAAATAGTAGGCGTATTAATGTTTAGTCAACAAACTATGTTCAATAGCTTCAAACAAAATCTTCCTATGATAGTATCAGTGCTGACGCTCCTATTTCTATCTCATATACTCATTAACTATATAGTAGACAATATCAATTGTTTAAATTGTTTTTTAGGTACTAATCTAGCTTTTTGGGTTCAAACAACTCTAATTGGACTTTCTGCTTTCTTCGCTTACCTAGCCTTTAGATCCCATGAAAAAACATCTAGTCAAAGAGCCACTATTGACCTGATGCTAGCACAGAATTCCGATTCTAATTATCAAGATATGCGAGACAACTTTGCAAAACTTAGAGCAGAAAACGCAGATTTGACGACACAGTTGAATGACAACCCTGTTTTTAGACGTGAAGATAATAGACCTATAATGACAGTGTTAAACCAATATGAGTTTATATCTACAGGTATACGAGAGAAGGCTTTAGATGAGAAAATATACAAAAGTGTATATAGAGGGATATTGATAAAAGATTATGAGTTTATCTCCCCATGGCTTGCTCAATTGAGAAGTTTAGAAAACAATTCTAAGATTGGTGAGGAATTTGAAAGACTAGCATTAAAATGGAAGAAAGAAAGTGAAAACCTATAGCTGTTATCGTTTTTCTGATGCTGGCCACCATTAAATCATTACTGCACATACTCCTTATCCAAATTACTCAGTTGATCGTTAAAGATAGACATTTTAGATTTAATACCCTCAAAACTGAATGAAATTAGTTTTTTATTATCCTGATCTAATCACTTCAACCCTAACCGATACTCGTATCCTACAGACTTTTATAGAGCGAGCCGTTAGGGTAAATGCTACCCCTTACACTGGTTTATCTTATGTCACAGCCTGTCAATCAGCCCACATCTAACCATCTTATAGATAACGCCCCTTGGGAAGCATACCGTCGACCTTATGTGCGTGATTTGGCTTATGTGCTGGCATGCCCCAATGTTTTGACCCAGTGGTTAGATTTTGCGCCGCATGAGAACACACATGCGGTTGCCGTGCATAGTGCACAATTTTGGCAGACGCAGTTTGAGGCGTACGAACAACGCTTAACTGAGCTAGATACTACCACTGCCTATCAAGAGTTGACCCGCTATTTACTCAAGCGCCCCAGCCCCAATCGATTAGGTTTTCATTTTGAAGGGTTACTGTCATTTTGGTTAGAGGATGGCTATGCGCGTAACCTGCATCCGTATGAGACACTGGCGAATAATGTGCAGCTGTATAATGGTAAGCAGACGGTCGGTGAACTTGATTTGATTTTGTACAACCATGCAGAAGGTTCGGTAGAGCATTGGGAACTGGCGATTAAATTCTTCATGGGCTCAGCGCCGTTTGAACCTGAGAACTGGGTTGGGATCAACTCCAACGATAATCTACAGCGTAAGATGACGCACATGCAGACTAAGCAGTTTCGAGCGGTGTGGGTAGATACTGAAGATCAAGGACAAGTCAAAATCGATAAGCGCTATGGTGTAATAAAAGGACGATTCTTTTTGCCGATTAATACCACTAACCTTGGCGATTATGAGTGGCCTTTGTGGCTTACACTTAGCTTTCCGATACATGAATGGTGTGACAAGAGGGACAAGGCAGGTCTTGCTACGATTGACACCACTGCATTGCGAGCTGCGCATTATATTGAGTGGTTTACTCAGCGCAGCTTTTATAATGACCGTCAGCAGCAGCTAGGCTGGTCAGATAGCGAGTTACCTGGGACAGGCTTGTACTTTGAGGGTGATAGGCCCATCGTCATTTACCCAAGAAGGCTAAACTCAGACACAGAATCAGAATAAAACCCAGAATAAATTGATAAACCAACTTAGTTAGCTTAGGTAGATTAAAGGCTCATAGCCCAAACAGTACTGTAATAAGGAACATGGTTTGGACGGTATGGCTTAAATAACAATATTGTTTCAAGCGTCAAATCTATCTAATGAGCTACTCAATAACTCTCGATGACTTGCATCAGCTCATATCTCAGCATATCGGCACTCGGCATACGCTCAGCGTGAAAACGGACAATAGCGATACCTGCACTCGCAAGGGCTTTGTCTTTTTTGTCATCGGCTTTTTGCCGCGCTTTACTATTGTGAGTCCAGTCGTCGAGCTCGATAGCAAGCAGCGTGGTCTGAGCATCAATGTCTACAATCACATAATCAACACTCTGACGACAGATACGATTGAACCAAAAGCTGCGCTCAGATGTCTCATCACTATTGGCCTCGATGATTCGTGACAGCTGAACCTGCACAAATATATGATACTCAGGCAATGCGTTTTTTAATTTATTAAAAAAGATGACCTCGGTATCTGTCATGATCGGCATCGGTGCAAATGGCCAGATGGCCAGCTCGTCGCCGCGCACAGGCTTTGGGTCAGGCTCAACGATTGGGCGTCGTCTGGCTGACAGTTTCGGTAACGTAATCAGCCCTAAAAACCCAACGGCCAAAATTAAAAATATAACGCCAAATGACATGGTTTTACCTTATACAATATGAATATGATCTGTCAGTCATTCGCATCAAAAGGCATCGATGACTGACCAATCACAACGCGGCAACCTATATAGGCTGACAAGTTATACAAAGACAAATAATAAAATGGTGCTCATCGTACCCAAGCTTACCTCAATCGGCAAACAATAAAACAAAAAACACGACAGTAGATGTCGTGTTTTGATAAATCAGTAGATATTAGACCAGCACATATTAGCTCGGCATCATAACGCGTGTTTCATTTATCCAAACACAACTGCATCGCTACGCCTTTTAGTCTATGGCTTAACGCCAGTATAGTACCCAAGCACTCGTCGTGTTGACATTCGGATCGCTATTGATCTTGTCTTTTAGTGCCAATGCAGCAACTTTGCCGCGCTCAGGACCGACGACAACACGTACACCGCGACTGGTAGGACTGGTCTTTACTTGATAGCCTGCGGATTGGAATTTTTTTGCTAATTGATCTGCTTTGGCTTGGTTGTCTGCTAATGCCACTTGTACTCCAAAGCTACCTTTTGCATCGGTCTCTTTTACTTCTTTACGCGCTTCGCTAAGTTTTTGCTGGGCGTCACGTTTGGCATCGGTAGATTTCTTCGCAAGCGCTTCCTCTTGTTCGCGCTTCTTCTCACGCGCTTGCTCAGCTGCTACCGCTTCACGCTCTAGACGTTGTACTTGGCTACGAGATGGTATAGTGATTTCTTGACCCAACTGTAGTGAGGTCGATGGTGAGATATTATTTGCCTGAGCCAATACTTCGACAGGCATATTGTACTGCCTTGCCAGTTTAATCAGTCCATCACCTTTTTTTACTTGATAATCAGAGGATGATTTTGGTGGTTCGTTTTTAGCCGCTTCGGCTGCTTCCCGCTTTTTTTCAGCGGCTGCTTGCGCCTCAGCTTGCTTTTTAGCTTCAGCCTGTCTCTTGGCTTCTGCTTCTTTTTTACTCTCTGCCAGTTTTTTGGCTGCGGCTTGCTCTTGAGCCTCTTGCTGCTTTTTCGCCTGTGCTTCTTTTACTGCATCGTCCGCGGCTTTGATCAGTTTATCAGCGTCCTGTACTTCTTTGCTTGTCGCATTACTTTGCGTGTTGGTTGCATCTGCTGATTCATCGGTCTGCTCACTTGTCGCAGCAATGTTCTGCACATACTGCTGACTCTCGGCACGGGCTTTGGCCAGTGCTTCTGCTTCAGCAACTTCTTGCTCAGTCAAAAACTCTTTTGCACGCTTTTCTTGCTCTGCGACACGCGCAGCCCGTTCTTTTTGCTTTTGCGCAAGGATGCGTTTTTCTGTCTCTATATCAGTCGTTAGCGGCTGCGGCACCTCCTCTTCAACACTTGGCTTTTCTATCAGCGCGGTTGCAGGCTCTGGCTGATTGCTCTCACCGATCTGCTGCACCATGGCATATAGCATCACGCTACCGCCTAGAATCATCCCAATGCCCAATAAGGCTTGTCTCGAAAAGTTCATCCGTTTACGTCTCTTAGTTGGTGATAAGGTTGATTGGGCGGTGCTTTGACTGTCTTGTATCAATAGTACCATTGATACAAGACATATCGCTTGCCGCCAGTTAATGCCATCAGTGTTCAAGATTTGTGCCGACTATCGCCTACCAGTCTTACAAATCATTTTGATTATAAAGCATAATTTTTGTGCTGTCTGCTATCCGGCTACGACTAAGATTAACATTAAACTGGCGTTATTTTAAATTAAATTATCATATGGTAAGTGCACTCAATGCCTCGCCAATGGTATGAAACGAGCCACATACCACAATGAGGTCTTGCGGTTGGCTGGCCTCTACCACTGCATGAGTCGCGGCGTGCAAACCATCGCACTCATGAATGTTGTCGCTATCAATATACTTAGCCAACACACCCTCTAGCTGCTCAGTGCTCGCAGCACGTGGATAGTCAATCTCAGCCAGATACCAATCACTAATCGGTAGACCTGCTTGAGTCAGACGCTGCACCACCATATCGATGTCTTTATCACCCAACATAGAGAACAGCATGTTTATCTTTGGCATACCTTTATCAGTTTGGCTGCTGTGTTTTGCCACATGTTGCTGCCAAAATGGTAGCAACTGCGCGATCAAAAACTCAACGCCTTGCTCATTGTGCGCCACATCAAACAACCAATGTCGACCATGACTCTCACGATAGTCGAAGCGCCCAGCCAGTTTGACCGTATGTAGCGCGTGCTCAATAGCGCTGATATCAACCTCTAGCGGGCTTGCGAGCACTGCCGATAGAGCGTTAGCTGTATTGGTCAAGGATAGTGCGGGACGAGGTAATTGCAGGGTGACAGCCGCATTGCTGTATTGCCAAGTCGTTGAGTCAATATCGCGGTAGTTGAAATCTTGTCCAATCTGATAGCAAGTTGCCTGTTTCTCGTCAATAGCATGTTGCACGCTAGACGGCATTGCAGTAGCCCCATAAATAAGAGGAATGCCTTGTCGTAAGATACCTGCTTTTTCGCGTCCGATATCCTCGACATTGTCACCTAGCCAGTCGACATGATCGATACCAATATTGGTAATCACCGCCATATCAGGATCGATGATATTGACGACATCAAGCCTGCCGCCGAGCCCCACCTCTAACACCCAAACATCACAGTCAGCCTCAGCGAATATCAGTAGTGCTGCAAGCGTCGTCATTTCAAAGAACGACAAGGTCAAGTCACACGCTAATCGAGCTGACTCTACCTTGCTAAATGCGTGAATCAGTGTCTCGTCGCTGACCATTTCGCCATTGATACGCACGCGCTCGTTAAAGACACTAAGATGCGGTGACTGGTATAGCGCTGTCTTATAACCTGCGGCTTTACACATTTCAGCGATGACAGCGGTCGTAGAGCCTTTACCATTGGTGCCTGCTACAGTGAATACATAAGCATCATCTTTGGCTGACTGTACTACGCCTAGCGCTTCAGCGACAGGCAGTACGCGTGACAGTCCCATATCTATCGCAGACACATGTATTTGCTGCATATAGTTTAGCCATTCGGTCAAGCTAGCTAAGCCAACTTTGTCATTAGGGCTACTAAGATTAGACGCTGAAAAATCAGACATGAATAAAACCTATATAAAATTTGATAAGAGATAAACTATATGTGTTGGCTAAAACCAAAAATAGCATTTACCGTGCAATGACGATAAATGCTATTAGGGGTCTTGCATATGCTGTAGATAGTAGCACGCAGCCATGCGGTTATGCACTCAATAAATGGCTCAGACTACCAAGCCATTCATGCTACTGAGCATCTACGTTCGGTACGCGGCATAGTTTTGCGAGCAAACGATAGATCGTATCAATCAGTTGATGACGATGCACCACTTCATCTACCACACCGTGCTCTAGCAAGAACTCAGCGCGCTGAAATGGCTCTTCTAATGTCTCACGAACGGTCTGCTCGATCACACGCTTACCAGCAAAGCCGATCATGGCTTTTGGTTCTGCTAAATGGATATCACCTAGCATCGCAAGCGACGCCGTGACACCGCCGTAGACAGGATTGGTCAATACTACAATATATGGAATACCAGCGATTTTTAAGCGTTCAATCGCTGCTGCCGTGCGTGCCATTTGCATCAATGACAATAGACCTTCTTGCATACGCGCACCGCCAGAAGCGGCAAAGCATACTAACGGTATCTTCTGCTCTAGCGCCTTTTCGGCAGCTTGGACAAAACGATCACCGACGACCGATCCCATCGAGCCACCCATAAAGCGAAAATCAAAGGCACAAGCGACGATATCAAGGTTACGCAGTTTGCCATACATAGCAACCAGCGCCTCAGACTCACCTGTTTTTTCTTGTGCTTCACTCATACGTGCAGGATATGGTTTACTGTCCACAAAGCTCAACGGGTCTTTTGCCGTGAACTCTTGACCAGTCTCCCCATCTACTTGATCAAGTAACCAGTTCAAGCGCTCACGAGCACTCATTGGTAGATGATGATCACAATGCGGGCACACATAACAATTAAAAATTAGCGCTGTATTAGTGATCATCGAGTGACAGTTACTGCACTTAGTTGATGGCTCAGTCTCTACCGCCGTCAGTGGTGCAGTCAGTTGCTGCTTGATACCCGGGATAGGACGGTTGAACCATGACTGCTTGCCTGTGTTATTTGGCTCAGCGTTAGCAGTATTGTTTTCAGATTTTGTTATTGTATCAGTCATATTATTTGCCATCATAAAAGGCTTATTGACAAGTTTGCTCATTGGCTTGTCATTGAGAGTGTAATGGTCGTCTAAACAAAGCGTCAAACCCAGTCACAACATGAGCAGTTATGCGACATCTCAGATGTTAGGCTAATATGTCGGTACTCTGGCGGTATGCTTGTTGATAGACGATGCAATTATGAGGATAATCACTCACAATACACTGCTATCAGACGCCATATAATAATCATGTTAGTTTACACTCGTAAACTAAATTTAGCAAAGTCATTATTTAGCAAAGTCATTTAGTATTGTCTTTACGTAGAGCATTTGAGTAAAGTCTTTAAGAAGACAATAGCGGCGATTTGACTTTGCCGTTTCAAATAACTATCTCTTTAAATAACAGTAATACTAAGGCAATAGCTACTAAGCACTTAAACTGTCCAGCGCACTACGTAGCTCATCCATTTTTCCCATGATTCTCTGCTGGGCATTGGCAACTGCCGCAGCATCATTGGCATCAATATCGGCAAAGTTCTGTACCAATGCACTACCGACGATAACACCATCTGCATGAGTACCGATTGCTTTTGCAGAGGCACCATCACGGATACCGAAACCAACGCATACTGGTAAGTCTGTTTCCGCTTTGATCGCCTGAACTTGCGTGGCAACGTCATCTGTATCTAGGGTGGCTGAACCCGTCACGCCTTTTAGCGACACATAATAGATATAACCGCCGCAATGGGTCAATACTTGCTCACGGCGTTCAGGTAATGTCGTTGGCGATAGCAAGAAAATCTCATTCATCGCATGGTCAGTTAGATGCTGAGTGAAGCTGCCCGCCTCGGCTGGTGGCAAATCTACCATCAATAGACCGTCAACGCCTGACTGCTCACATAGTGCCACAAAGTTGTCATAGCCGATGATTTCCACAGGGTTGAGATAACCCATTAGGATAATCGGCGTTTGCGTATCGGTTTGACGGAACTCTGCCACCATCTTGAGCGCATCACGCGTACTGGTACCGGCGGCTAATGCACGCTCGCCTGCCAACGCAACAGTCGGACCATCTGCCATTGGGTCAGAGAACGGTAAGCCAACTTCGATCATGTCGGCGCCGTGCTTGACCAATTCATGCAGTAGACCGACAGTGGTTGCAGGATTAGGATCGCCTGCCATCACATAAGGAATCAGGGCTTTTTTATTTTGTGATTTTAAGGTTTCAAAGGTACTTTCAATTCGGGTCATAGTGATCTCTTAGTTATTATAAACTGGCTTATTTGACCCTTTATCTAACAGTATCTGTCAGACAAAGGATGCTAAGCTATTTTTCTTATGAGGGAGTGTCTAGTAACTTGTAAGATTATTAGCTTACAGAGGCAGTCGCTACTACATCTCGATCCCTTCTGCCTTCATGACTGAATGCAAATCTTTATCACCGCGACCTGACATATTAACGATAATCGTCTGATCAGGGGTCATGGTTTTAGCCAGTTTCAATGCATAAGCGACGGCATGAGCAGTCTCAAGCGCAGGGATGATACCTTCTTTACGCGTGGCTTCATGGAAGCCTTCTAGCGCTTCTTTGTCAGTACAGCCGACATACTCAACACGCTTCATGTCTTTTAGGAAGCTGTGCTCAGGGCCAACGCCAGGATAATCAAGACCTGCTGAGATGGAATGTGTCTCCTGAATCTGACCATCATCATCTGCCATTAGGTAGGTGCGGTTACCATGCAGTACACCGATGCGACCTGCCGCCAATGGCGCAGAATGGCGACCTGATTCGATACCATCGCCCGTGGCTTCGACGCCATACATTTTGACATCGGTGTCATTGAGGAAATCAAAGAACAGACCAATAGCGTTTGAGCCACCACCCACACAAGCGACTAATGCATCAGGAAGCTTGCCTGTTTTTTCTAAATGCTGGATACGGGCTTCTTTACCAATAATCGCTTGGAAATCACGCACCAATAGAGGATAAGGGTGCGGACCTGCCACCGTACCGATAATATAATACGTGCTATCGACATTAGTTACCCAGTCACGCATGGCTTCGTTCATTGCGTCTTTGAGCGTACGTGAACCAGAAGTAACTGGTACTACTGTCGCACCAAGCAAGCGCATACGATAGACGTTCATCTTTTGACGCTCGACATCGTCGGCACCCATATAGACGATACATTCTAGTCCTAGGCGTGCTGCAATCGTTGCCGTCGCGACACCATGCTGTCCTGCGCCAGTTTCAGCAATAATGCGTTTCTTGCCGCACATTTTGGCAAGCAATGCCTGACCGATCGTATTGTTTACTTTGTGCGCGCCTGTATGGTTAAGGTCTTCACGCTTAAAGTAAATTTGCGCTCCGCCAATTTCATCGCTTAGACGCTTGGCATGATACAACGGTGTTGGACGACCGACATAATTGACCAAATCGTTGTGATACTCTTCCCAAAACGCTGGATCTGCTTTGACTTTGGTGTAGAGCGTCTCTAGTTCTTCTAGGGCAGCCATTAGCGTCTCAGAGACAAAACGTCCACCATGTACACCAAAGTGTCCACGTACGTCGGGATACTGGTTAAAGTCCTGTACATTTTCAGGATTGGTAAAGGTGTTTAAAGACTGTGCTGTATCAGATAAATCTTTATTAGCGACATGACTCATGATAATTCCTACTGTAATAAGTGGTATTTTTTAGAATAAATATAAAGGGAAAATAAGATTCGAACAGAAAGATCGGAATAACGATCAGATAAGCCTATTATATATAGAAAATCACCTATCATAAAAAACTTAAGCGACGTCAGTGACCGTTTCGTTTTGCCATCGATCACGCTTGACTGCTTTCATAAAGGCACGCATTTTGGCAGTGTCTTTTTTGCCCTTGTCACTCTCGATACCGCCACTGACATCGACGCCATAGATAGGTAGATTAGAAGTTTCTGCAACATTCTGCGCATCGAGACCACCAGCCAATACAACTGGCAGCGTACTGTCTTGTGGAATAAGACTCCAGTCAAAGCGCTGCCCTGTACCGCCGTATGTCGCTTGATGATAAGCATCTAACAAGATACTACTGGCCCCTGCGCTAGCAAACTGCGCGATCTGAGCACGAACGCTATCGGGCGTGTCTTGCTCTGCATTGATACGTAGCGCTTTGATCCAGCGCTTATTGACCATGCTTGCCAGCTGCGCGCATTGTTCAGGCGTCTCATCACCATGGAACTGAATGATATCAAAAGGTACATCGTTTGCTAATTTGACTAGCGCATCTTCAGGCATATTAACCACTAGCGCCACGACGCTCACAAAAGCAGGCACGGCAGCAGCGAGTGTCTGCGCTTGCGTCAGTGTGACTGCGCGCGGACTTGGTGGATAAAACACCAAACCGACCGCATCAGCACCTAACTGTGCTGCAGTCTGAATATCACTAAGCTGAGTAAACCCGCAAAACTTAACGTGCATGTCGTGACCTTTGATTTTTTGGGACTTCTTCTTTCTTAAAACTGATGACTTCTTTAGAACTGCTTATCTTTTGAGATTTCGTATTTCTAAGCATGACACCGATTATAACGGCATCAGACAGGTTTGAGCTAAAGGTAAATCGTTAGATATGATGATGATTTGTTACTCAAACGGCAAAGCCATTGCATCCAAAAACTTATCCTAGCATACTTTTATCACCAGTTTTGTTTATGATTGCGATTGATTAATATAGGGATACTTTGATGTCTAAGACTACTAACAACAGTGGTAGCAATAATAAGAATAGCGACAGTAGCAGTAGCGATAGTCCGTTGCATTACTTAATGTGGTTTCGTCGGGACCTACGCCTTCATGATAATACCGCATTGGCAGCGCTGTGCGAACGCGCTAATGAGGACAATGCATCAGTATCTGCTGTGTTTTTTTTGACACCTGAGCAGTGGCAAGAGCATGACACTTCTCTTGTCCAAGTCGATCACATTATCCGCACCTTGCCTAATCTAGCAAAGGACTTGCAATCAAAACTCAATATTACCTTGATCGTACAGCTCTGTCCTAGTTTCTCTGACTGTATAGAGGCTCTGACAAGCTTATGCAGTGACAACGATATCAGCTGCGTTATGGCCAATCATGAGTATGAGGGTAATGAGATCGATCGTGATGAGCAGGTAAGCAACCAGCTTACAAAAGATGATATCGAGTTCGTCCGCTGGCATGATCAATGTATCTTGCCACCGCTGAGCATTACGACCAACGACGGCGACAGTATGTATAAAGTCTTTACGCCGTTTTATAAGAAATGGCGACATACCTTGGACGTGAGCACCATCCAAATGCATGACGCATCAGCGGTCGACTGCGATGATAAGCTCAATCTAAAATCGTCAAAACATACGGCGACCACAATCGATGATATCGAAACACTCAGTAAAAAAATGCTCAATGATTATCAAAAGACGCTAGAGAAAGAAGACTCATTAGCGCATATCGATATAGAAACCCAGTTGACTGCCGCAAGAGACGCCTATCCTGCAGGCGAATCTGCTGCTTGCCAGCGTGTAGAGGCATTTATCGCTGATGATATCAATGATTATGATGTCAGCCGTGATGTACCACATCTGCATGCTACCAGTCAGCTATCGGCTTATCTCACTATAGGCTCTATCAGCCCTAGATTCTGCTATCTACAAGCAAGCATAGCTCAAGAAGAACTGCACGGCAATGATAGCGATAATGAAGACATCAACCGCTGGATAAGTGAGCTTGCATGGCGCGACTTCTATCGTCATGTGCTGGTTGACAAGCCCAACCTGATTCGTCACAAAGCGTACAAAGAAGACACCGATACCAAAGTCAGTTGGTCATACGATGAAGATGATTTTAAATCATGGTATACCGGCATGACCGGTGTGCCACTCGTTGATGCGGCAATGCGCTGCTTAAATGCGACTGGATTTATGCACAACCGATTGCGTATGGTCACAGCGATGTTTTTGACCAAGGACTTATTGATTGATTGGCGCTTAGGTGAGCGCTACTTTATGCAGCAGCTCATCGATGGTGACTTTGCGTCCAATAATGGCGGCTGGCAGTGGAGCGCATCAACAGGTACTGACTCAGCGCCCTACTTCCGTATTATGAATCCTTTTAGCCAAGGCAGTACGCATGACAAAAAAGCATTGTTCATCAAAACATGGCTACCGGAACTAAAAGATATCCCCGCGAGCACCCTGCATAGTGAAGACAAAATGCGTAAAGCACTGTCAAAGGATGGGGAGTTTGCCGATGTTGATTACCCTGCACCAATGGTCGAACACAAATCAGTCCGAAAACTGGCTATCGCGGAATTCAAGAAAGAGTAACCACTAACTTAGCTTTTAGTAGTGACTGGCAATTGGCATGCGCCTGCACCTTGATTGTTAACAGTGACGACGGCACCTGTTAACGCAAATAGTTGCTGCAATTGCGTTTGGGCATTTTGCAGCGCCATATTCATCACGTCGCCTCTACAAGCACGCTCTAGCACTTCTGCTTTTGCCATACGCTGCGCTTCATCTAATATCTTAGGATCGACTTGCATCATGCCAAACGCACCAGTCTGCCAATCATAAATCTCGATATCATCCAAATATACTGAAAATATCTCTGTAGGTGGTAAGGTAATGTTGATTTGTGGCATGGCTGAGTCAGGTGCCTTGTTCGCGGCTTGCGCGTCATCAGCTTGAACGGGCTGAATGACCTGTACCATTTCAGGTGTTAGCGCACTCAGATCAACCCCTGCCTCTACGCGCCCATGAGCGATAAACAATGCTTTTTGTTCATCTTGCCATAGCTTCATCCAACTGCCCGGTCGCTCACTGGTAATCACGGTATCCACACTAAATGCAACGGTATGTAAGCGGTTAAGCTGCTGAATTTGCGTGACCACACCCTCTCGTGTGATGGTCTCTATTGGCTCTTCTTCTGTCACGTTTTGCGCACTATAAATAGCAAAAACGATTGCGGCTAAGCCAATGAGTAGTATCACCCAAGACATCATAGCAATAGGTCTCTTAGCTGATTTTTGAGTGCCATTGGTATGATTGTTATCAGGACTGTTCATAGAGATTCCCTTTATTGATGCTGCATTGTTTTTATAAGGCCAATGGCGCTGTACAGCCGGAGCAAGTACTCACGGTATAAATGCGACTATTGTGCAGTAAATTCAAGTAATGACTACCAATCCTCTACATAATATCTAGCTGAGCTGTCCATAAAACATCTTACGGTTTGCCATAAAACCATAGGGATAACTTAATTATTCGGCTGTTATTCAAACCTTTGCGTAACGTTCGGTCTGAAAAGTCAAAAAGTCATTGCGTCTTAGGCTAACTTTACCTAACATAGTCAGACTGTATGTATAAAATGTCAGCATAAGTGTGCTTCTCGGGTTTTGACCTGAGTATTTATCATAACTACTTTGCATTTCGGCATCGTGATATATCAGTCTAAATTTGCCACTCTATTGTGAGAGCGGTTTTTACTAATGTGCTTTTATATGGGCATATCAGTAACTAGGAAATACCCTAGATTATTGCTAAGTAATAAAGGTAAGCTTGCGACGGCAGTGAAACGATTAGCCATACGCTCAACATCCTACTATTTCTTATTTTTTTATCGTTGATAAGGTTACGCTTTATTTATGAAAGCCAGTCAATTTTTATTTGCTACACTAAAAGAAACCCCAAGTGATGCTGACATCGCCTCAAGCCAATTGATGGTGCGTGCTGGTCTTATCCGTAAGATCGCTTCTGGGTTATATATTTGGTTGCCTATGGGTTTGCGCATCTTGCAAAAAGTCGAACGTATTGTTCGTGAAGAGATGCAAAACATTGGGGCGCAAGAAGTACTGATGCCCATGACTCAGCCAGCTGAGCTTTGGCAGACGACTGGACGTTTTGATGATTATGGTCCTGAGCTACTGCGTTTCAAAGACCGTCATGATCGCGACTTTGTGCTGGGTCCAACGCACGAAGAAGTCATCACCAACCTTGCCCAAGGTGAGCTGCGTAGTTACAAGCAACTGCCGATAAGTTTCTTTCAGATTCAAAACAAATTCCGTGATGAGATTCGTCCGCGCTTCGGTGTGATGCGTGCACGCGAGTTCACCATGAAAGATGCCTATTCATTTCATGTGGATCAAACCTCATTGGCCAAAACTTATGATGACATGTATGACGCTTATACCCGTATCTTCACCCGTCTGGGTTTAGATTTCCGTGCGGTACAAGCAGACACAGGCTCTATTGGCGGGTTTGCCTCACATGAGTTTCATGTATTGGCAGATAGCGGCGAAGATGATATTGCTTTCTCAGACTCTTCTGATTATGCAGCCAACGTCGAGCTGGCTGAATCTGTCAGCACCGCTGAGCGTCAGACACCTAGCATGGATCGTGAAGACGTACTAACAGAAAAGATGACCACTTGTAAAATGGTCGCTGAGCACTTAGACATCCCATTAGAAAACACGGTCAAAACATTAATCGTACACGGTCATACCGAAAACGATGAGCCACAGCTAATCGCTGTTGTGCTACGTGGCGATCATCAGCTCAATACGATCAAGGCTGAAAAGATTGAAGAAGCCAACGTTCCACTAACGCTCGCCTCTGACGAAGAGCTAAAGGCAGCGGGTCTGCATAAAGGCTATATCGGCGTCAATTTAGATATGCCAGTATTCGTTGATCGCTCAGCAGCAGCATTGTCAGATTTTGTCTGCGGTGCCAACGAAATCAATAAGCACACTATCGGCATGAACTGGGAACGCGACGCCAGCATCACGCGTGTCGTTGATGTACGCAATGTGCAAGAAGGCGACCCTTCTCCTGATGGTAAAGGTAGCCTAAAAATCAAACGCGGTATCGAAGTGGGTCATATCTTCCAATTGGGTGATAAGTACTCACAAGCGATGAATTGCACGGTCTCTGGCGAAGATGGCAAACCTGTAACTCTTATGATGGGTTGCTACGGTATTGGTGTCAGTCGTATCATTGCTGCTGCAATCGAGCAGAACAACGATGACAATGGCATCATGTGGCCAAAAACGCCAACGGTTGATGACTCAATCGCACCTTTTGAAGTCGCCATCATACCGATGAAGTCAAAAGAAGAAACCGTTATGCAAACAGCAACAGCATTGTACGAAGAGCTGAAGTCTCAAGGTATCAATGTGCTGCTCGACGATCGTAACGAGCGTCCAGGCGTCAAGTTTGCTGATCTTGAGTTGATTGGTATTCCGCATCGTATTGTCGTCTCTGATCGTAACCTTGCTGAAGACAAGTACGAGTACGTCAACCGCCGCGAAGCTGAGAAGCAGATGCTAAACCGCGAAGAAGTCATGGCAAAAGTAACCAGCAAATAGCAGTATCAATAAGAACGATAAAAAAAGCGCCTATCTTATGAGATAGGCGCTTTTTTGTTGGCTTAGCATGGTTCGTACTCTAGCCCTAGTAGTGCTAGCACTACTGACGAATCAAGCGGTTAGGCTTAGGTAATAGGCTAATATCGCTCACACGGCAAGGATTGATATCGATACCGCCGCGGCGTGTATACCATGCGCGAACCATCAACTCGCTTGGCTCGTAGTAACGGCTCAGGTCAGCAAATATCTGCTCAACACACTGCTCATGAAAACCATTGTGCTGACGAAAGCTCAATATATAACGCAGCATATTAGCGTTATTAAAACCCTTTTCAGTCGTTATGTATACGGCCAAAGTGCCCCAGTCTGGCTGATTAGTCACTGGGCAATTACTACGCAGTAGATTGGAATAAAAAGTATGCGGCTGCGTACCATCACTTACCATCCTTTCACCGCTCGCCTCTACTTCGTTAGTACTCAGCAATGACGCATCAGGATGCTCAGTTAACCTTACTTTTTCACTGCTATTTGCGAGAGCATCATCAATACAAACCCCTTCAGGCTGAGCAATCAGCAATCCTGTGGCTTTGTCATTCAAGTCGTCATTCAAGCCAAATAGCTCTACTTGTACGTCAGCTTGCAGACAGGCTGATAAGTCTTTGGTAATCAACGTCTGTACATCATTCCAGCTAGCAAACTCAGTAAAGTTAATACTATTCAAATACAACTTAAGTGACTTTGACTCTACGATAAAGGGCGAGCTGGCAGGAATACCGAAGCGCGCAATAGCCACTTGCGAGATACCTTGTGTATTTAACCAAGACATCTCAAACGCCTGCCACCAATCCACACCAACCGTTAACTTGTCATCCTGCCAGCCAATCGCATCACGACCCATACTACGTGCAATAGGATATAGCGTCTCTGGACTATACTCTGTAGGATAGTCTGTGGTTTGCTCACCCAAGATACCGTGGATACTCATCTGTCTTCCTAATATTGGACTGTTAAAAACTTGCTATAACTAATACATTCAGTGGATAGTATCTGTACTACCCTTTTGCATCATACATACTACAAGCGCACGCGCGAACCGTTGCTTAGTAAGCGATAAGCAATCGTATAGAATATCGCACAGAATACAAAAATCGCTGCCATCGAATACCAAACATTGACATCAGAATAGCCAAGAATCCCGTAGCGGAATGAGTTGACCATGTACACGATAGGATTCAGTAGCGAGACATTTTGCCAAAAAGGCGATAAGTTCTCCATCGAATAAAAAACACCACCAAGATAGGTCAATGGGGTCAATACAAAACTCGGTATGATAGAGATATCATCAAATGAGCGTGCAAACACCGCATTGATAAAACCGCCTAGTGAGAACAAAATCGACGTGCCAAGCACCGTAAACACCGTTACAAATAAATGCTCGATACCAAGATCGGTAAAGAATAACGCCACTATCGAAACAATGACCCCAATAGCCAGTCCGCGGAAAATACCACCGCTGATATAACCCATCAAAATGGCATGTTTGGATACAGGCGATACCAATAACTCTTCAATACTAGATGTGAACTTGGCACTAAAAAAGCTCGACACCACGTTCGAGTAACTGTTGGTAATGATCGACATCATGATCAAACCAGGTACGATAAACTGCATGTATGGCACGCCGCCCATCTCACCCACACGCGAGCCAATCATCTTACCAAAGATGACAAAGTACAGACTCATCGTGATCACTGGCGGTAGTAACGTCTGCGGCCAAATACGCAAAATGCGGCGTACTTCTTTGAACCATATCGTACGAAACGCAATCCACTTTTTGCTCAATGACATGGTTTTATTATGATCGGTTAATTCCTGACTCATAATCCCGCCTCCTTCATGCTGTCTGCACTTTCAATATTTTTGTCTACCAAGCGCATAAACAACTCTTCTAATCGGTTGGCTTTATTACGCATACTTCCTACCTTAATGCCTTTATCAGACAACTGATCAAAGACACCATTCAATGACTCGCCTTCTGTCAATGTGACTTCTAGTGTTTGCTCATCCGGTTGTAATATATCTGTCACCCCAGTCAAAGCCAACTGCTCAGTGAGCGGCGTGTCCAAATCAAAAACAAACGTCTCTACTGACAGCTGTGCCAACAAGTCTTTCATTTCCGTATTAATACGAATCTCACCATGATCCAAGATAGCAATGCGTTTACATAGCTGCTCCGCTTCCTCTAAATAATGAGTCGTCAAAATAATCGTAGTGTTTTCTTCGATGTTAATCTGCTGCATAAACTCCCACATGGAACGGCGCAGCTCGATATCAACACCCGCCGTTGGCTCATCAAGAATCAATAGCTTTGGTTTATGAATTAATGCTCGTGCGATCATCAGACGGCGCTTCATACCGCCGGACAGCTCACGTGATTTACTGTCGCGCTTATCCCACAGCCCAAGTGCGGTAAGTAGCCTTTTCGCCCGTGGTTTGGCTTCTTTGGCAGGAATACCGAAGTAACCCGCTTGAGTAATCAAGATATCTTCGACTTTTTCGAACATATTAAAATTAAATTCTTGCGGTACTACGCCAAGGTATTGCTTAGCAATCGAAGGGTTTTCTAGTAGATCTGTCCCAAAGATATGCACACTGCCTGTGGTTGGCTTGAACAGTGAGCTGATAATACCGATCATCGTAGATTTACCTGCACCATTTGGGCCGAGCAGCGCAAAAAACCCACCTTGTGGTACCATTAAATCGACCCCTTTTAGAGCCGAAAAGCCGTTATCGTAGGTCTTGGATAAGCCTTGGATAGAAAGTGCTGGTACATCAGACATGAAGACCTCTTTATTTGTTATCGGTGTATATAAAGTGCCATTTTAGAATAATAGGCTGTGTTGAACATTCGACTGTCATATGGGCAAAAGCCATATAGAAACGCAAGAGTATGAGAATGTTCAACACACTCTACTACCTAGAAGAGACGGTACAATCTCATAAAATGAGGCTACCAATGATGAATTTCAACTGCTTTATATTCGAAGTACCGTATTAATAATACTCATCATGAAAAAGCGCCTACCTCATTGCTGAAATAGGCGCTTTATAGATAACTATCCTAAAAGCTTTGAGAGATAGTTAATAAGAATTAGCTGGCTTCTGCAACCATATAATCTACAGCGTTTTGGACTTCTTCGTCAGGAATGTCCGCGCCACCTTTGGCAGGCATCGCATTAAAACCGTTGATAGCATGAGTGTATAAGGTTTCTTTACCCTTTGCTATACGTGGTCCCCACGCACCAGCATCACCAAAGATAGGTGAACCCAGCAAACCTGCTGTGTGACAAGTCTGACATACCGCGTTATAGACAGCTTTACCATCACGAGGACCATCACCCGCTGATGGACCAGCAGCACGTGCTGTTACATCACAAACTTCATCGTCTTCAAAACAGATATTGGCAACAGGCTGAATACGAGCAATTAGATTCGGGTACAGCGCGATCAGTTTTTGGACTTGTGGCGTATCTTGCGGGATCGGCTCTTCGTCAGCGGCAGGTGCTACAGCGGCTGTTTCTTCGCCATCTGCTGCTGCCGTCTCTGCGCCGTCTGCTAGTGCAGCTTCGTCCGTAGTCGCAGCGCCATCTGTGGTATCTGCAGCAGCTATAGGCTCACCACCTAACGTTTGCGGCGCCTCTTCTACAGCATCTTGTCCTTCTGCTACATCAGACACAGATACAGGGGTGTCTACAATATCTTCAGCTTGGCTCACCGCGATACTAGCGATTCCTAGAATGGCAGCTGCCGATAACATAACTACTTTTCTCATTCGTCACGTTCTCTTATTACGTATACAAGGGCTGAGACGGCTCGGACATTCTGTCTGTCCTCCTTTGATGACCTCTAAGTCCTCAATAGCAGACAGCCATCCCGCGTGCCAGCGCACTTGTAATCGGTGATTATAAATATGAATTCTCCCCAACATTATAAGGGAAAAGGCAGGTAAATTGCCATGCTTGTTTAATGACTTGACTGTTTTTTCTCAAAAAACCTCAATCACAGCTGTCATTCATTGGCTTTATGCTTTTTATTTGTTAGACTAAGCGGTCTTTATTTATAGGCATCTTATGCTGGTTATCATGCTGATCTAAGCGTGACAATCTGGCATAACGTTATCATATGCGCTCGTAGCTCAGTTGGATAGAGTATCGGTCTCCGAAGCCGAGGGTCGTGGGTTCGATTCCCGCCGAGCGCACCATTATTTATAGCTTAAGTTTTATTCAAGTTTCGCCTCAAACATTATATTGTTTGAGGTTTTTTTGTGTCTATAATTTCCTTTAAAACCTTTATCTATAAAGCCTAGCTATTGTGTCTTCATCAACCCTTAAGAAGCAGTCTACTCTTTAATAACATAATCGCGATAAGTTTGTGGGCATGCACTCTACCCTTTAAAAATTGGTGACCACCTGCTCGGTGACCAAACGGTGACCATTTTGTGACCAAGGTTGTTGAAGGTCGGTGATGGTTATCGACTCCATTGTCGAGGTAGTTAATCGCTAACTTAGCAACCCATTTTCAATATACCTAGTTGCTCGCTTCACCTCATAGCTATCTGACTTTAATAAATTATCCCAAACATCTAAGCATAGACTCAGAGTAACATCATCCTCATCATCGACCGCTTCATCATATATTCTCTGCAATATTTTGGTTAATTTATCCATTTCACTGTAAACAATTTGTTTAGTTTCATCAGATAGACTGGCTGTAGCTATTTCAATAAATAACTGTAATAACATACTTTTAAAATCACTTAAACATAAAACATGGTTTTCTAAAGCGTAAAATAAATGGTATAGCTTTTTGTTCACTACTTGAGAGTTCATATATATATCAACTAGTTCTTCAGTAATACCTTTATTCCAAAAATTCTTTTCTCGAATACAAGATAGCAAATTTCCTCTTACTTTCTGTGAATCATCGTTAAGTAAGGACCTATATACTTCAACTAGTTTATGTTCTTGTTCTGCATAATCATCCGTGGTCAGAAGTTGAACTAAAACTTGAGCAACACCTAGCTTAACTGACTCATCAGCCATTAAAACAGAGAATATTTCTTTTGCAAATAAATCGTTAAAGAAGTAACGGGCGAAAATTTGTGTGCCAGCCTGCCTACGAACCTCTTCGTACTCAGAAGTAAGCATAAGTCTAACTAAATCTATATACTGATCTTTAAATTTATCTATGAAAGCTGAATTAAAAAAATTATAAGATTCATAAGCACAGCTCATTCTTAAGTCAGATTTACATAAATCTAGAAACCTTTGCAATGCATAATTTATGTCGTAATTTAAGAAAGGAGTCAATAATCTGACTGCTACTATTTTTACAGCTGGATGAGGATCATTTATAGCAGAGTCAATCAAACTCAGATTATCCCGTGCATACTCTTCATTATCCCAAAATATTTTGGCAATACCACCGTATGCAATCCCTCTATAACAGTTTATAGAATTTTGCATTAGACTCTCAGCAGTAGTGTGCTCAGCACCTTCTCCCTCTTGAGGGTCATATACATTGAGCTTGTTATTGTTCGGATTGGATGAGTGAAGAGCAATATCAATAAGCTTATCTAGCATATCAGGATGGTCTATAATCTTTGGAGTATCTGTTAATAATCTTGTCAGTGCTTGACTCTCATCAAAACCTTCAAAATGTCTAATAACTTTGTAACGAAGGTCTAATAGGCAAGGTTGCCAGCTTTCTTTAAAATCTTCCGCTAAATTAGATGAATTGTTATCTGCCAGTCCATAGTAAATATTCTCAATAAACTTCTCATTGATATTTTTTGGCAGTGTTAATGATAGTTTTGCGAACCTCTCAGGCTCATTTTTTACAGCTGTACTTAGACTATTAGAAAATGCGCGTATACTGGATTCTGTAATATTCCCCCTATCTAAAGGTTTCATCTTCCAAGTACTGAAACGTTCTTCGTTTGTGAGTATAAGCTTTGTCCATGCTCTATCAGATAATTTATTCGCTTGTGGTATAGGTGAAACAACTGCACCACCATATGAAGAATCATATGAATAAAAATAAGTATCGCTACAACCTTTAAATCTTCTTTGTAAAACATTATATAAGTCTATGGATTTTTTGCTGATACGATTATCATCAAGTTTATTAAGTAAGAAATATTGAGCTTCTCCCCAATAACTTGTCCAAAAGTTTCCAAATTTTCTTCTCATCTCCAACGCATACTCTATACTCTCAAGATCTTTACTAAGCCCGATACCTGATATTACAATTTCAAGGCAATTAAAAATCTCGTCCTCACAATATGGTGAAAATTTATCAATCAATTTTCCAGCCAGTACCCATCTCGGCTCTTCATAATCATTCCCACAAGCTAACCTAGTAGTCGGATTATCTAGGAGCCATTTAATAATTTGATCAGAATACCCAATGGGTAGATTGAGCAACAGATTTGCAATAATGTGCTCTACAACTGGATGCTTATTCGTTAAATATAACGTCAGTAAATTGAATAGCTCATCTGGTTTATCTGTATACTGTTTACCTGCTTCGAAAAAAATACCTAATACACCTCTTACTAAAGAATCTCTATGTTCATTAAATGAATGTCTTGCGCTGTAGAGCCATATTCTTGTATAAGAGCTTTCATTAATTGAGCTATTAATTATTTCGAAGACCTGAAGCATTAACTCTTTAAGAACATCGTAAGGCAGAGCTTCTGAGATACTTTCTAAGTCTTCGATTTGACCTTCTCTCCATACCTTTCGGTGTAGATGCTTAACCGACTCTTCAGACTCCTTTATATCCAGACTCGAGTCTGTTAATTCTTCTTTATAACCTTCTAAAATTAACTGTATTAAATCAATCGCCTTTCTCGGATAGCTTTTTGCTAACTCATTCCAATCAATGTAATTGACTGCACAACCTAGTTGTAAAAGCTTTTTGCGTACTTCAAACATCTTTTCTGAATCATTTTGAATGTTCCAGCTCAAAGCAGAATAGCATCTATTATTCCACTCCTCAGATATACCGATAAATGGCTCAATTTCTTTTAAAACAATATCAGGTGCTTTGTCAGCTATAGAGCTTAACAATCGAATAGCCAAACCAATTTCCGAGTCAGATCCATTCAGCCATCTGGAAATTATATTTTTTTCTGAAAGCACCGTAACTAGTTGTGAATGTCCAAAACAAGCATGGTCAATAAAAGGCTGACTTAACTCTTCATTATTTATAAGACTTGTAATCAAATTACGCATAGGCGTTTTAATAACTTTGATCTCGCCAACCATATTTATAGCTAAGTACTTGACATGGAAACGAATTTCGGAGCTATCAAACAATGCTGAAATATTTTCGCAAAACACTGATTGTCTGGATTGTGATAATAGTTTTAAGGCATATTTGATATGCTCTCTTCGTATTAGTGTTTGTTCAGACTTAGAGCCAATTTCTTTAAGAAAGTCGTCGCTTGACTGTCGAGCAATATCAAAAAGGCGTTTTCCCAAGTGGTAATCGAATAGTGCTTGATGCTGAAAGCTAACCTGATTACCTGTCTTATTAAAAATACCGACAGATATTATTGCCTCAAGAACATTGGGATTGTGACTGCATAAAGCGTTAATTGATATAGAAAACTGCATCTCTCGGCTTGCTTTTTCTATAAAGTCATCAATAATGGTGTTAGCCGAACTTAAATCATTTATAGCATTGTTTAGTTGCTTCAATCTATCAACCCAATACAAACTTATAAGGTCGCTTTTGCTGTTAAAATTGAGGCTGCCCTGATCATTCTTTATAAGCTGTATGTAAAAACTTAACCATATTGGAATTTTCAAAATAGTCTGCTTGACAGGTGATAACGAGTCATAATTTTCGTATGGTGAAAGTAATTTTTTAACTTCTACAACAGATAGCTCTTTTATTGTTATATGCGCTACTTTATTATTTAGACTTGAAATCCAACTTTGTAATTGAATATCTTCGTTTAAATCAAAGTCTCTACAAGCTAAAACTAGACTAATATCATAGTTATCTTTCCTTAGTTGAATCACTTGATACGCAATTTGTTGACAGACTTGTAAAGCACTGCTTGAGTGACTAGCTGTCCAACGTATGGCGTCTAATTGATCCAAAATAATAATAGCTTTTTTAGCGCCTGCAAACTTATTTAAGCTAAATACAGGTGAATGGCTAAAACCTAAATCATCTCCAAAAGCATCTGCATTTTTTTTAGGACGGTTTCGATCTAATCGTATTGGTAGACATATATGACCCTTCTTTTGCATCTCATCGCACAACTGCAATAGAAAAGCACTTTTACCCATACCCGCTTCTGCTTTAATCAAGGTAATTGGATAGTTATCTATTGAGTCAATACAATTTGCCATTTCAGAACGCTCAATTAAACTACCTTCAATTAAAAAGGGTGTAATTGAATCTCGAAAAGCCTGATTAACACGCTCTATAATAGGGAATAATCTTGTGTCGTTTTCATAAATTCTTTGGTTAAAACCTTGGCCTTTCATACTTTCGAGGAGCTGAAACGATGTAATTGATGAGCGTAAATTGTTATCAGTGGGATAATTTTTTAAGTAGTCAACTATGTTATTAGAGTTACTACTAAAATTCTTATCGATTTTTCCAATAATATTACGTTGAGATTCAGAGTTAGCAGGAAAAGCAATAACCTCAAAATTTTTCAAAAACTGAATAGCTTTTGCAATATCAATCTCTACATTAATGTTTAAACCTAACTTATGACACAAATCTTCAAATAACTTTCGACGTTTACCGCTCTGGTCAACCTGAAGTTCAATAAAATCTTGAGGATTAGATGTTGTATTTTTAGCGCTCAAACTTAGTTGGGATAGCTGAGTGAATGATAATGGAGATACGACTTTAAAGGTACAATCTGTTCTCTGTATTTGATTAAAGGCTTTTATCAATACACCCGAAATCTCTAGTGATGATAAGGTCCATACATCCGAATTATTGTGACTAGATTTACATTGATGAAACTCTCTAGATCCGTTTGATTTTTCAACAATCAAATCTACGCCTGTTTCATCTTCACCTAATGGCTCTACAGTTACGGAGGTTATCTCTTCCTCAACTAGTCTTAATAATTGCTCAGCAACCCAAAATTCTTCGTAGCTATTACCGAATTTATCTGCAAACCCACCACCTTCTAATGCCATAGCTGAACTACCTTCACTAATATCAGTATACTGAAAATAGTAGCATGAAAGAATGTTTAGAGAAGATAAATATAGAAATCCTTAATCAAAAAAACCAGAGAGCATTAGCAATCTGGTTATCAAGTACATTTCAAATTGTTACCTGCCCATTGTAAGCTGACCACCAGCAAAGCTAATACATGATTCGCAGAACCAAGATGATCGTTTTCTGATATAAGGTATATCCGCTGGTACATCAAGTTGATACGGCCGTCCACAGTACTCACAGTGCACATCATCTAAGTAAGCCTGACACTCTGCTAATACACCAAACAAAACATGATAATCAACACTATACTGTCTACAGAGCATTTCTATATGCTCTACATACCATCCATCATGCCCGTATGCCCAATAGTCTTCACATAGTTGTATGTCGGACTGATCTGCATTGGCGCTAAAAATAAGTTTTAAGCTCATGGTTATCTCCAAACCAAATAGTTGATAGTAATCACAACGAATAAGGAATCTCGTAATGATTCATAATGGCCAAAAATTTGGTTTCAAGATTCGTTAATGCATAATGATTTAGCACTAACCCCTCATTGAGCTCACGTTGGACCCATATCCTAACCGCTTCATCATTGTAGAAAAGGGGGTTAACCCCTAGCATTCTTGCTAACTGCGAGCCCTGTTGTATTTGCAGATTTACCATAAGCTTGGTAGATAGCGATATCGCTTCGGCGCTTAACCAGATTGAAGCATGCGGCGATTTAATAAAGGTGTTCATGTATAATCTCCTGTAGATTAATATTTCTTTCTGTTAGTCGTAATGACTCCCTACAGATTGAATTATACATATATTTTGAGCTGATGCAACTCAAAATAACCTTCTATAGAACTTTTTATTACTTAATAGAACATTTAACTCATTTGAGAAACTATATTGCTGCGTATTATTTGGTGTAATAACTGATAAGCGCAGCACTATCTTGAATTTTAAAAGGAGGAAAGTTTATTCTTCTTCCTTAACTAGCTCATAAAGGTCGCCCACTTCAATATCCAAATATAAGCATAGCTTTTCTACTACCTCTAGATCCACTCTGGTCGCTTCTTCGTTATACATACGTGTGATTGTGCCTCTGTTGACATCTGTATCTCTAGACACATCGGCAATCTTAAGTCTTTTTTCGCCCATAATTCTAGATAAATTACATTTCACCACAACCTCCTCCATAATAAAATAACCTACTGTAGATAAAAATGTCTTGCAAAAGATGATTTTTAGTGTAAATTATGTTCTATAGCAGGTCATAAAGCTATTAGATAATAACACTTTAATCTTTAGTAAGGATTTTACTATGAGTTATACCTATTTAACAACCGAAGAGCTGTCACAACGTATTAAATATGACAGCAAGACAATACGCAATCAACTTAAGGATGCGGTATTCATTGAGGGCGTTCATTACATCAAACCATTTGGAGGTAGAAAAATTCTTTTCATATGGCAAAAGATTGAAGAGTTAATGCTGACAGGCTACGACGATAACATTCCATTTGCAGCGGGAGCGTAATCATGGCGAGTATCAATAGCCGTAATGGCAACCTATATGTAGATTTCCGATACATAGGCCAACGTTGTAGAGAGCAAACCTTACTGGCAGACACTAAGCCTAATCGAAAGCGTCTAGAAAATTTCGTTAGTAAAATGCAAGCAGAGATTCAACTAGGTAGTTTTCGATATGAAAACTATTTTCCGCAGAGTAAAAAGCTTGAGCAGTTTCAAAGCTTAGAGCTCATGAGATCAACGAATAGCCATAAGGACTCAAGCTCAGGATTTGATTGCTTTAGCAGAGTTTGGTTAGAGGAAAAAAAACCGGAATGGCGGTGCTCTCAGATAACTAATGTAGAAAACATACTTAAGATTTATCTATTTCCCTATTTTGGCAATGTGCCACTAAATACCATTAACAAAGCTAAAATAATGGCTTTTCGGGGTAATCTAGTCAAGGAAGGAAATAGTGGACGACTTTTATCAGCATCTCGAATCAACCACATTATGACGCCATTACGTATGGTGATTACCGAAGCATCTGAGCGTTTTGATTTTGAGAACCCTTGGAAGAATATAAAGCCACTAAGTGTACCTAAAAGTAATGTTAGTCCTTTTACCTTAGAGGAAGTCATGCTCATCATTGACAACGTCAGAGTAGACTATAAGCCATATTTCACAGTACGGTTTTTTACAGGCATGCGGACAGGTGAAATTGACGGTTTACCGTGGAAAAATATTGACTTTGAACGTAGACAAATCGTTATTGATCAAGCAATTGTTGGAGGTGTTATAGGTGACACTAAAACTTCCAGCTCTAATCGTATTATCCACATGAATCAACTGGTTTACGATGCATTGATTGAGCAGCAGAGCTTGACTAAACATCGAAGTGAGTTTGTTTTTAGTACAAAAGCAGGTACTCCTTTGAGTCATCGCAATGTGACAAAGAGAGTTTGGTATCCGTTATTGCGATATCTAGAGCTTGATATACGTAATCCCTATCAAAGTAGACATACGGCTGCCACTCTTTGGCTTGCTGCAGGCGAGTCTCCTGAGTGGATTGCTGCGCAAATGGGTCATAGCAGCACTACAATGTTATTCACAGTGTATTCACGTTATGTGCCCAATCTAACTCGTCAGGATGGGAGTGCTTTAGATAAGCTACTGATAGAGCGAGGTATAATACAAAATCCATGAAAATACCTATGTTTAACAAAAAGACATCCAAATAGATGTCTTTTTTCGATTTTAATGCTGGATGCTTTACATTAATGAAGCTACAGTTATTTGAATGCCTTGTAACGGTAGCAGAATAATGGCTAGTAAAGATAGTAACTCTACAAATATTAAGGATTGGTTGAAGCTAAATCTCCTTGATTTCGCTAATGGCCATGATCTTGAAATATTACTTATCGAGCTAAAATTTTTAAAAGATACCTTACCTGAGCAATTTAGATCAGAATTGAAAGATGAGTATCGAACATTGTCTGAATGGATAAAAACATTAGATGTGGATAGTAATTTGACGAAGACGCATGAATTACAGATATACGAAAATGGAATTGCTCATAAAGTATTTTTAGAAAATATTAGAAAGCCTCATCTGCATTTAAAAGAGCTCTATCTAATTACCTTTTTAATCCATCGAGCAGACTCGTCTAAAATAAATACTATCCGTGCTGTCTACTTTTTTCTATGTTTAAGGATGGTTGAGTTAACTGACTATGATAGTCGAATTGAAACTACGCTCGATGAATGCAGATTTTTAACGAACAAAACTCGTGAATTTTTAGTTCCGTTTTTACCAGACGTCACTCAGTCGAAAAATCTGCAAGATATTAAAGAGCGTCTTATTCAAACGCAAGAAGATGATAACTACACTAGATGGCTAAATAGATCTCCAAAAACATTCGAATTAGAGGTGCGAAGATATAAGAATAAGCTATTAAGCGCAGGAGCTTCATTATTCTCTAGCGATGCTCAGTTTGAGATTAACGAACGTATAGCCAAATATCTGTATGAGTATATCCTACCACTCGAAAACTACTTTAAAAATGACTCAGGTATTACCCGAGTAACGACTGAGACTCATAAGATTATAACTATCTTACAAGATAAGGATGACATCACTGGTAATACCGTTAGCGATCTTACCTACATATCAGAAAATACTAGCGAAGAAAACGGATTTGAAGATCGAGAACGACAAGACGATGAAGAGCAATCATTTGAACAAGTCAGTTTCGAGCAGCCTACAAACTACTATTTAGATAAAATTAGAGCTGAACAACAAGTTAACTGTAGACATCAACGGACTTTAAGTCAGGTAACTGATGTAAATGTTGCACATGCTGATGAAATACAGGTTTTAGTCAAATACTTGCTGAGAAATCTGATGAGTTTAGATCTCAGAAGGATAAATGATAATGAGAACAGCGAAAAAAAACCTTCAAATATTGAATATGATCTGGACCATCAAGCTTCTTTGTATTTACTAATAGTTCTATTGACAGGTAGACCTCAATTATTAATATCCGAAGATTTAAAGAAGAGTTACCTGTGCTATCGGTATCCACTGGAATTCACACCTACTCGTAGTAAAGCTCAAGAAAGCTGGGACTCTAAACTATATGCAGAAAATAGTTCCATCCTTCATCTTATCTACCCTACCGTTATTGGTGATATACACTATTATCTATTACATGACATAAGCATAAAGGATCTAGAAGAAATTAGAAACAAGGCTAATGAAAATTTAAAAGCTCTAAATAAGAAAAGCAAAACTAGATTAACTATTAATAAAATTAAGAATTATTTAGAGCACTTCCTTATACACAGTGGACGAGATCACGCTTTAATCAATGTCCTAATTAGTAAACCAATACACCATTCTTCGGCACTTCCTTATTTCAATGTTAGCCAACTAGATTTATTCCTTTGCCAGGACGACTTTAATGAGCATTTGTATGAAATAACATTTGATAAGGTCAACGATGAATCAAAAAAAAATCAGGAATATCTATTTTTTAAATTACCTGATGATAGAGAAATAAATTACTGGGACAAACAGATAGGTAGTGTTTTAGCCGTACAAGAAGGCCGCTTAACATCTATAGTTAGCGATTTAATCACTCGGATCAATTCTTCATTGCTAGATAGGAATACCCTAAACTCTAGATCTATAGTTGACCTACATAATACCTTTACTGATTACTTATATATTTTGCTATCGGTTTCAAGTGGTTATCGTCCAGTGCGTGAACCTTTTGGTAGGCTTATAGATATAGATGTTAGAACCAAGAAATATTTCATCAGCGACAAGGAAAACCGCCAACATACTCGAGGTAGATATATTTATCTACCTGATATAGCAAATCATCAGATTGAGCAGTACATCAAGTATTTAAAGACAAATGTCTTTATTTTAAATAATCTAGATAATAGTCTATGCGATATTTATTCAAATATTCTTGCTAGCAATATTGGACTTATCAGTTATCTAAAGCTGGATGAAAAAACTAATACTATTACTGAAGTCAGTCTCACTCAAACATTTATTCAAGAAAGACTATCTAGGATTTTAGAGTTACCGTCAAACTGGCATCGTCATTTTATACGCTCATATAAAAGCCCAGAAGTTGGAATCTTTTCTGCTAAAAGCAGTTCATCATTATCTGATAGTTTTGGTCATGATGTTATTGGAGCTTGGATGGGGCATGCTGATGAACTTGGTTTCGATTACTACGATAAGCATAGTGGTCTTAAAAGAAGTGAGTTGCGCAGGTTTGCTTATGAGCTTAATAAAATACTTGAGTATAACGGCTTTAAAATTATCTATTTGGAGAATAATTAATGGCTCAGCGTAAATCAGGTATCAAGGAGCGTGCAGAGAATAGAAGCAAAGAAACCTTAAAGCGTAAAAACTTGTCTAAACGAATAGTTAGAGAGTCTATAGATTTTGACAAAATTATTGCATCAAATGATCCTCAAACAATATTTAATGCTATGTGGGAGCAGCTTGATAAAAGATTATTAGAAAACAAACATTTTCAGGGCTATCTTGGTTATGTAGAAGGATATAACGAAGCAGTAAAGTGCTGTCAAGATTATATTGAAAATAAGGACATTGATATTGGTTTTCCAAAGCTTATTGTTACCTCATACCGTCCAAAGTCTTTTAGAAATGAAGTAACCTTTTCTGAAAACCAACAAATATTAGATTTTTATTTGTATTGGATAGATGGTATAGCTAGCAAAGCTTATGAGCTTACTATCACAGATTTAATGCTATCGTTAATTTTCCATAGTGCTGTATTAAAAAAGCTAATATTACAAACGCTTATATCTCGCATCAGTGACAAATCATTAACTATAGAAAGCATATTTGAACTGCCTGTGACAACACTCATTATTGATGACGATAGCTACCATACTAACACTTACAACGATTCAACAGCTGTACATGAAGTAAAAGTCTTTTTATCGCCATTAACGAGCTATTTAATTAAGCTCTATAACAAAAAGGGCAAGACTAAAAAGGTATCGCTTAGTACTGATATTCATAAGCTATACCAAACATTGCAGATGACTAAATCTCTTAGTCAAAACCAACTATCTATGACTTTAAAGAAGTTTTTAATAGGTGCAGTCTATGTTTTAGAAGATTATCTATTTTTAGATCTGCCAGAACATACTTGGTATCTATTAATTGGTTGGGACTCTACCTATGGTCTGTCAACAGCCAATTGGCAGTCTCTAATCTTTAACATATCTCATGAGACCCTTGCCAATGTAACTACTAGCATTGAGTATCATAACGATGTCGTTGTAGAGCCTAGAAAAGCTAACCCTACTATCACTGTCGAGATTGCTAAGCTATTCAAAAAGAATAAAGATGAAAAAATCTCAATGACTACATTCTCAGCTGGCCTCAAACAGCTATATGAACGTTTATCCACGAGCGATGCTCCTTTAAGTGAGATCGCAATTGTAGGTTGGTTACTGACGAAAACAGTAACTTGCAAAAAAGTAAGTAGTGTTCAGACTTACAGCGGCACTATTACGAATCGTTGGTTATCTCTGACGCAGGGTGTTGCTCTTGAGGAGCACACTGAAGAGGATTATATTCAATTTTATAGCGAACTTATTGAACTTGGGAAGTCAAAAGACGCTAAGAATACTATTGCTACTCGTATTGATGAGATTCATGAATATTTAGTTAATCAACATAATATTGAACCTATTGCACCTCTTTCGTCTACCAAGAGAGCACATCATAGGACAGGTTATCTTTCAGAAACTATGTTTCAGGCTATTCTTAGCAGTGCTGACAATCTTGAAATGACTAAAGATGAGCTAGAAGCGGTAAAGCTCGCTCTGATTTTAGGTCAACGCTGTGGACTTAGAATAGGTGAGATAGTTAAGATTAGATTAAAAGATGTGGCTATAACTTCAGCTTATCTAGAGGTGCGTGACAACAAATATGGTAATAATAAAACGGGTTCTGCATTAAGACGGACGTTGTTAGAACAACTTTTGACAGATTCAGATATGTTGTTTTTTAGAAAAGTCGAGCTTATTCGTGGTGAGGGTAAAGGTGACACCTTAATCGCTAACCAAGCGGGTATGGCTTATCGTGCCAGTGATTTATCTAAAATTTTATCTCAGTTAATTAAAACTGTTACAGGACTTCCTCATCTTACGACTCATCATCTAAGACACAGCTTTTTGACTAATTTTCAATTAATGTCATTTATGTATGACCAAGCTAATAATTTTAAGGGACACAAATGTACTCAGGCTTTAAAAGACCTATTACCTTATGACGAAGAAAAGTCTTGTGAAATATTAGCTTATATTGAGACATCACTACAATACAAAAAAATCTATGCCTTAGCAGGGGTTGCTGGTCATGCCAGTCCTAGTACCACTTTTGAATCTTATGTTCATTTGACTGACATTCAGATTGGATTGTTACTTTGGCATATGGATTACCACCTAACGTCTAAACACCATGAATTAATAAGCATTCCTAGACGTTTGAAAAAGCAGTTAGCCGCTTCACCTGTTGCAGTTAATGACTATCTGCTTAACAAGCTCAAACTTAAACCACTGCCTAAACCAAAACATAGTAAACGACTAAAGAGAGCAGATAAAAAATCTACAAAGCCAAAAAGATACTCATTCGATGAAGTTCGTCAGATTCTAGAGGTACATAATAGAGAGGAAGATTTCAAGGAAAAAATGGATGTTTATAAACTTGATCAAAATACTTTTGAAATGTGGCTTGAGAATGCTAGACGGCTCAGAAACGATTCTGCGTTTAAAACCACACACGGTAATTCCAGATTGTTTGCCTCTGATGATAACAGGAGTTTATTACCAGTTCTCGATAGGTATGCTGAAGACAACCACATGCTCATGCAGATGACCAATAAATTTCGTGACTTATATAAGATAAAAGACAATCGAGAACCTATGCTTCAGTTTGTAGGGCTTACGCTTACGAACTCTCAATACTACAAAAATCATATTAGTTTTAATGAAGCTCTGGATCTATATAGTTATATACAAATACTGAGACAACTAGTCTTAAAGAAGAATATTAATTTAAAAATATACCATTATGCACAAGCTAAAGATGACGATAAAAAGGAATGGCAACCTGTAATGAAATTACTTGCCTCATCTCAAATAAAAAATTGTAATGTAGCAGATAAATTGAACGGCAACGTATACAAAAAGAAGATCCGTGCTGAATTATCACTATCTAGCCAAACTGAGCAGACTAGGCTTAATAATAGAGAGAAATCAAATCTCCCAATCAAGCAATGGACCGTTAGAACTTTACAAATTTTCTGTCATTACGCTTTCATTATGATAGGGCAAAGAATTAATTTAGGAGATCACAAGCCATGAATCTGTCAGCAAAGTCTATCAGCATTAACAATAGCACTAAAATTAGTCTTCATCCGTTGGCTAGCCAACTAAATAAGCTAATAGTGAAAGCCTACTTAATTGGTGGTCAAGAAGCCTATATTAAATCTATGCATACTAAGTTTGATTGTTATAACAGTGTACCTATTCATAATGTATCGTTAGTGAATAATGATGTGAATGAGTATTTACTCATTGGTGGTTGTTTTTTACCTGTATTTAACCTAAAAGATCTTAATAACAACAACACTATTTTCTTAAGTTATAAAACCTCTAAAAAAGACTCTAAGCCTGAGCATAAGAAACAAGTTAAGAAAGAATTTGATCAGGATGTGATTGACTTTATATACATGGACTTTATCCGAGCAATATCAATACTCTCGTTAGCTAAACCTGGGCTTATGTATCCAAGTCTTAAAACAATAACGCAAGAGTATAAAAGTCAGATATGGAGTGAAATATTCAATAGGGAATCAAAAACCCCAAAAGATTACATTTTATTAAATAACGTCGCCGATCTGCTTGATACAACACGTGGCACATTGAATAGTCATACTAAACTAAAGAAGTAGCGGTTAGTTCTTTCCGCTATGCCTGATTAGAAACAGAGCTATCTCACTAAGCTTAGAGTAACAAGCTAGACAACCTTAATCCTCGAATTGGAACACAAGCGATCTAATGCGAGGACTTATTCAGGATTGGATAGCGATATATCTACTTCTAGGAGTCATTAAAGAGATGATTTATGAGAGAGATACAAAGGGATGTATTCACAACCGTATTAAAACTTAATAGCTCTGCCTAACCACGCTACCAACTCACGGGCAGGAGCCTGACTCAAACACTGCGGACAATTAATATAGGTCATTATGCAGTCATTTAAATCAGTCAACATATGTAGTAATAACCCTAAACCAATTACCTTATAGGGCTTTGGTAAAAACAACATGCCCGCATATACTGCCATCGCATAATAAGTATGTAGCGGATGGAAATTAATACTACAACGATTGGGCGAAAAGATAGGTGTCGCTAGCAGATGATCTAAATCAACTAGCATGGTTGCTAATAGGATCAAATAAACTCGCTTATAGTCACTACGAAAAAACATATAGGCGATGATAAACGGCATACCAAAGTGTAGAAAATAATGGATAACGGTTTGAGTCATCGCTTTTTCCGATTTAAGAGGGTGTTTTAGAAAGTGTTCTAAGAGTATCATACACGATCTGAGGTATACCTTCACACCTGAAAGACAGGCGCGAATCCACCACCTGGCATACGGAAGTTGGTCATCTGACCGTGATAAACACGCGCAGCAGGTAACATGCTAATCTACCGTTGAGAGACGCCAGTAAACGGTAACTCGGTCTGGTAATGAGGAACGAGTAAACATGCAACTGTATTTATTGCTATGGCTATTTTTGGAGGAATTATGACTCTTGTAAACCAATCGTGCCGAGCAGCAGCGTTAGCTGTGCTTGCCCTGATGGTGTGGAGCGTAAGTTTCTTTCTCCATTTTTTTTGGGAGATGGCACAGGTACCGTTCTTCTCAGGCATGGCAGAAGCGAGCCACTGGGAGGTGGTCTGGCTTTGTACACGTGCGACCTTCGGTGATGCCAATATTGCCTTTGGCGCCTACGTGCTTGGGGCGTTGTTTGTAAAAGACTGGTTCTGGATTTCAAAGCAGTGGCTTCTGTCGACTTTATCGATATACCTTGGCGTTGGCCTGATTGTGACAATACTCTTTGAATACTGGGCAACTGGAGCTGGCCAAAGGTGGAATTATAGTGGTCTGATGCCTGATGTTCCGTTACTAAGCATAGGTGCGTTGCCGCTCTTTCAGTGGATGGTCATTCCGATAATATTAATCTACGCTGTCAAATGGATGTTCCTTGGGTGGCTGGTTTCGAAGCGTACCGAACGCGAGTAGATCGAGTAAAGACAACCACATTCTCTCAAAGCGCTTCCGGAACAGTCAACATCCATGTCCTGACCTGACCTGACCTGAGGTATGAAACTCTGCTCGATATATCGTTGAGAGGGCGTTTAGCTAATTTGAAAGGGGTTTTTTACCACTCATGATCTGAAGAACAAAGGTTCCGGATACTGTAATCAATAGGAAACCGTGGAAAGCCTCCATAGCAGTCATGAATCGTAGATGTCCGTTGGGCATGAGATCGCCTCGCCCAAGCGTTGTGAAGTTGACTAGCGAAAAGTAAAAGTAGTCCATAAAATTAAGAGAGCTACCATCGCTAGATGAGGACGATACGAGGTTACCGACCTCAAGGTCGTGCACAGCAAACCAGAAGCCAGCAGCGTAGAGCAACGCCTCGAACGTATGGGCAAGTACGATTGAGCCGACTGCGACCCCAAGACAGTGTCCTAGACGGCGAGACGGCGTCACAAACTGTGACGAGAACTTTAACGCGCCGTAATGTATTGTCGTGCAGACAGCGATCAGAATCGCTGCCATTATGATTGCCAGAACCACTTTTTACCCTCTTCAAGAAAGTCATGTTATAGTCGAAGGAACGGCACAGATTACCACGCTCTATCTATCAACTGTAGTTGTTTCTTCCTATCGGTGTAAGCACAATAAGCCAGAAAAACTTATGCCCGTTTCGCCTCATAAGATAACGTATCCCTTTTATTCAGTATCGGATATAGTAATCCTAAGCCAATTATTTTGATGCAGAAAGTAATGAATAAAGAGTTGAATCATCATTTTTCCAGTTCAGCATGATATTTTGATTATTGCATTAGTACTTAGAATAATCCAAATAGTAAACACTGCTTAAAAGCCAAACCCAAATGATCACACTTGGAAAACAGGCGCAAATCCACCCCCTGGTGTGCGAAAATTAGTCGCTTGACCTTGATAGATACGCCCAGCAGTTAGTAACAGCTGTCCTGCATAGGTATAAAGACGTATATCTACTTTTTTGGTCGTCACAACATCATCGATTTTTATTGATCGCTCTGTAGCAGGTATAAAGGTCTGTGCAATATAATCCTCATCCAGAATGTTCTCAAAAACGCGTCGAGTGAGCTTGCTACCGCGATAGACGCCTTTGCTTCCATATCCAGCAACTGGCTTAAAAAACAATTGTCCCCGAGTACGCCATAACTCTGCTGCATCCTCTTTTATAACCATTTTGGTAGTTGGCACTGCCCTTTCTAGACATTTTGCATCATCATTATCTAGTCCCCACGACTGCAAAGTTTGCGGATCGGATAGTAAGGCTAAGTTGCGCTTATTCGCAAATATAGCATGGACATGAGGATTAGGCGTTACTACTACCGCACCCTCTAGATAGGCACTTTTAAGCACGGCGTGGTTAGGGTTTTCAAATGCAAAGTCGACCAACCGATTATAGATCATATCAATGGGCTTACCATGCGCTGTCAGCTTGCCATCAACATAGTTAATTTCAGACGGATCAAGTATAACGGTATCAATGCCCTTAGCTTGAAGTAGTCGGCAAGCCAGCTGAAACTCTAAATACATGAACTGACTTTTGGGATCATTATCGATAATAGCTATGCGATTAGGCATGGCAGTAGCCGATTGTCGCTGCCACTCTTGTATGAACATGTTAGTGACGGCTTCTTCAAAGCCATCAAGCATTTTAGTAGTATCAGCACTTTGCTCGGAAGGGTGGCAGCATTGTTTTTGTGCGCGGGCAAGTGCTACGTTTAAAAATGCGCCTCCAGCGTTAGTATTGATCTCAATAAGTTGAGGGCTATCGCTACCTAAGTGAAAGTCATAACCCATAAAGGCTCCTATTGGCCCTGGATCGAAAGCAGCAATTTTGGGTGCCCATGACAATACTTGCTGTTGGTAAGATGGAAGTCTAGCAGCCGACTCAATAGCTGCGACAATTCGCACCATTGTCTCTATCTCTGTTTTGGGGACAAACACCGGTGTTGCTGAAAAAATTTTATTAAGCTCATTAGCTCCTATTGGGTTGTCTCTAGTGTCTGACAATTGATTTTGAAGGCTAGTATTAAGTACTTTACGATCTAAAGTACGGCAATAGCACTCTTTATTAAGTTGATCTGCAAGATTGTCATTCACTTTATCTTGGTTATTGCTTAGGTGTTCCATTTAAATCTCATTACTAAGTTTAGTGGGTATGCTGATAAGGTTTAGAAGACAGCCAAAGTAAAAAAGGTATTTGAAATGTTTAAGATAAGGTTGTTTTTATAGTTGTTTTATAAAATAGTCATTGTGCGCCATAGCTACTTTGCGAGGTTAAACAGTTTTATGCTCTTCTTTGATTAGCACTTTTGCTAAAAACAAACCTAACTCGAACAGTAGCCACATCGGAATCGCTAGCAATAGCATTGAGACACCATCGGGTGGTGTAACTACAGCTGCCACAGCAAAACAACCAACAATGATATATCGGCGCTTACTCTCTAGACTCTGAGTGGATACGATACCGACCATTATCAATAGTAAAGTAACCACTGGAATCTCAAAAGTCAGTCCAAACACCATAAACAACTTGAGTGCAAAGCTCAGATAACTATCAATATCGGTCATAGGTATGACATTCTGCGGAGCGAATAGGATAAAGAACTTTAATACGCCTTTGAGTACCACAAAGTAGGCAAAGGCAACACCCGTATAAAATAGAAATATCGAAGAAAACAGCACAGGAATGGCAATTTTCTTCTCTTTTTTATATAAGCCAGAAGCTATAAATGACCAAATTTGATACAGAATATAAGGCATCACTACAAATGCAGCAACGAAAATTGTCAAGCGAATAGGTGCCATAAAGTTTGAGGTAATGTCAGTGGCAATCATAGTCGAGTTCGCAGGCAACTGTGCAACTAGAGGGTCTGATAAAAGGTTGTAGAGTTCACGCGAAAACCCTACCAATGCTAAGAAAACAATCAAAACGGCTACGCATATTTTGATGAGATGCTTGCGTAGTTCAATCAAGTGTTCAGTAATAGGCATATCACTGAGCGCATTCAGCACATTATCAGCCTCATCACTATGGGCAGTGTCTGGGGCTTTAATATTTGTATCCGCTAACTTTTTTTGTCGATTTTTTTGGCGTTTAAATAAGCTCATTCATTCACCTTTTCTATAGGTGAAGAAGAAATATTTGGCTGATGAGGATCGGTTGGTTGATGTGAAGCGTCTAAGCTTTGATTCTGCGAGTCTTCAAACTTTTGCATACTACCGCGCATCTCTGCTAGTTCACGCTTCATATCTGACTCAGTCTGACGGATTTTTGCAAGCTCATTTTGCATTTGTTGGCGCGTTTCAGCCAGATCAAGCTCAGCTTCTATTTCAGACTGTAAAATGGATACTGTACGGCGCAGTTTGGCATACCATTGCCCAGCCGTACGTGCGGCCTGCGGCAGTTTTTCTGGGCCCAATACGATTAAGGCTATGACGCCAAACAAGAGTAACTCGGAAAACCCGATATCAAACATAACAGACAAATATATTAATTAATAGGCTATTGAGTATCGCCATCTATAGCGGCGCATTTCATACTTTCTGCTTATTATCAGTGGTAGCAGGGTTGATTTCTATATCATCAGCCTGTGTATTTGAGTCAGTATCTGGTACTGGCAGATTGCCTTCATGACTAAATGCGCGGTTTTTGCGAGTATGCTCGGTCTCTTCATCTTTTACCGCTTCTTTAAAGCCCTTTACCGCACCGCCTAAATCTTTACCCGCGTTTTTGAGCTTAGCGGTACCAAATACAACCACTACGACTACTAACAAAATCAGCCAATGTGTAATAGAAAAACTACCCATAACGATATCCTTATTTTTAAATTCTAATAAAACCCGTATTGGGCATTACGTTTTGACAATTTTTCCTAACATTCATATCACAAGTCCAACCTACGTAGTCTAAGCGCGTTAACAATCACCGAGAATGACGACAAGCTCATAGCTGCCGCTGCTATCATTGGACTAAGTAGAAGCCCAAATACGGGATAGAGCACACCTGCGGCAATTGGGACACCAAGTGCATTGTAAATAAAGGCAAAAAACAGGTTCTGTCTGATATTGCGCATGGTGGCGTGGCTAAGCTTATAAGCTTTAGCAATGCCCATTAAATCACCTTTTAGCAGGGTAATACCCGCACTCTCCATCGCCACATCGGTACCCGTTCCCATAGCGATACCAACATTAGCCTGCGCTAGTGCGGGCGCATCGTTGATACCGTCACCTGCCATTGCTACCAATTTACCGCTATCTTGCATCTCTTTGACGATACGGTTTTTGTCCTCTGGTGAGACGTCGGCATGGACTTCATCGATACCTAATTTATTGGCGACTGCCTGCGCGGTTTTTTCGTTATCACCCGTTAGCATGACGACTTTTAGTCCCGCGTCATGAAGCAGTGAAATAGCCTCTTTGGTGCTTGGTTTAATAGGGTCAGCAACTGAAATAATACCAGCAGCTTTACCATCTATAGCCACAAACATTACCGTTTCACCGTCTTTTCTACGGACATCAGCTTTAATGGACAGCTCATTATCAAAACTATTTAGGCTTTCCATAAGCTTAGAGTTACCAATAGCGACTTTCTTACCATCGACCACGGCTTGTACGCCTTCGCCAGTAGTCGAATTAAAGTCAGTAGCTTTAGGAATAATGAGAGATCTTTCTTGAGCCGCTCTAACGATAGCTTCTGCTAAAGGATGCTCGCTTGCACTTTCTACTGCGGCTACCAATGCGAGGAACTCGTCTTCATCTTGACCTACCTGCGCGTCAATTGCAGTAAGCTCGGGCTTACCAGCGGTCAGTGTTCCGGTCTTGTCGACGACAATAGTATCGACTTTTTCCATACTCTCTAACGCTTCAGCATTTTTGATAAGCACGCCATTCTGAGCACCCTTGCCAGTACCGACCATAATCGACATAGGTGTGGCGAGTCCTAAAGCACAAGGGCAAGCGATGATTAACACTGCAATAGCGTTGACCAGTGCAAAGGCCATAGCGGGCTCAGGGCCGAATATCGCCCAGACAATAAAGGTAATGACGGAGCAGATAAGCACGATCGGTACGAACCACCCAGCTACCTTATCTACCAATTTCTGTATAGGTGCGCGGCTACGCTGAGCTTCGGCAACCATTTGTACAATTTTGGATAATACCGAATCTGCTCCAACATTGACCGCTTCGACCAATAGCGTTCCAGTGCCATTTACCGTACCGCCAGTAACCGTATCTCCTTGTGCTTTTGACACAGGGATTGGCTCACCCGTTACCATTGATTCATCAACATTACTATTGCCATCGATCACTGTACCATCTACGGGTAGTTTCTCACCCGGTTTAACCCGTAGCTTATCGCCAGTGACGACCTCATCAAGCGAGACTTCGACTTCGTTGCCATTTTCATCGACACGTCTTGCAGTCGGCGGTGCGAGCTCAAGCAATGCTCGAATCGCGCCTGAAGTTTGACTTCTGGCTTTGAGCTCTAATACTTGACCCAAAAGTACTAAGGTTACAATGACAGCTGCCGCTTCGTAATACACACCGACTTGACCATTAGCGTCTCTGAAACTGTCTGGGAAAATATTGGGAAAAAAGGTCGCGACAATACTAAAAATATAAGCAGCGCCTACGCCTATCGCAATCAAAGTAAACATATTGAGATTGCGGCTTTTTATAGACTGCCAACCACGGACAAAAAACGGGGCGGCGCCCCAAAGCACGACAGGGGTCGCAAGCACTAACTCAGCCCATTGTAAGATCTGTGATGAGATACCATACTGACTGAAATTAACTACGTTTACGTCAAACATACCGCTCATCACATATATTAATAGCGGTACAGTCAGTACTGTACAAACCCAGAATCGACGAGTCATATCATCGAGCTCTGAGGTATCTTCTTCACCGATAGTAAGCGTTTCAGGCTCAAGTGCCATGCCGCATATTGGACAGCCACTATTCTCAACATCTCTGACTTCAGGGTGCATAGGACAGGTGTAGACCGTGCCATCATAATCAGCAGGAACTTTGTCGTATTTACCGCCTTTGATAGATTTTACATCAGTGCTGTTAGAAGTATCCTTTCCATGACAGTGTGCATGACTGTCTTCATCAGTAACCTCGTTCTCAGGTTTGAGAAACATACCGCATATTGGGCAATCGCTTTTTTCCACATCTCTTACTTCTGGATGCATAGGACAAATATAGACCGTACCGCTATAATTTTCCGGTATCTTGTCGTACTTATCGTCTTCGACAGAATTTACCTCATTACTATTATTAGCATCCGCTCCATGACAATGCGCATGACTATCTTCATGGTTGTTGGATTCAGCAACCTCGTCTTCAGGTTTAAGAAACATGCCACATATCGGACAATCGCTCTTTTCAGTATCTCTAACCTCAGGATGCATCGGGCAGATATAAACCGTACCACTATAATTTTCTGGTACTTTATCGTACTGACCACCTTTGATAGATTTTTCATCGGCAATATGTTTCATAAAACCACTCCTTGGAGACAATAAATAAAGCTTTTAAAGCACAATCATCAACCTTTAATTGCTATTCATCTAATTACTAATCTAGATATCTCGAAAATTAAGTTTCAATTGGAACTTAATCTTTATTACGCAAATATTTGAGTAAGGCCATAATAGTCAATATCAGTACCGCAAAAACCAGTACTGTAAACAATAAGGAGACAATAGATTCTCCCCAACCCATACCGTGCATCGATCCATTCATCATGCCGTGCATAGTCCCGTTCATCATACCGTGCATCATAATAACCATTACAAGGACTCCTTATTTGTTATTTCCTTAGTATAAGTAATGATATAGTGCTAGTGTGTGAACGTACACCTCTCAATAGTCTGCTTACTTAATAACACCTAATACAAAGTGCTCAAAATTTGTGACTGCCTATTCCAACTCATCAATAAGCGCTTGCATCTCACCGATTTCACGCTTTTGTGCTTCGATAATGTCATCAGCAAGCTGGCGTACACGTGGATCTTCGATATCAGCACGCGAACTGGTCAAAATAGCAATCGAGTGATGCGGTATCATCGCCTGCATCCAATCCACTTGATCGACCGTTTGTTGTGATCTAACACCCCATAAACCAAAGGCAAATAGCACGACACTAATCCCATAAACCATTAGATTGACCTTAGTCTTTTTATACATATTGGTCATAAAGGCGAGCATAATAATAGCCATCATAGCGCCCATATATAACGCCATATAAGCTCTGGTTTCGCTAAAATAAACGTGATCCCATTGATAAGTATTAAAATACATCATGATAAACATCACGACTGTCGATGTTAAAATCATGATTGTGAACTTTACATAAGGGTTCATTTGCTTCTGTTTATTATCCATATGGTTATTCATATTCTTGTCCTTAATTTAGTAAAAAGGCACCTAAATAAAGAGGTGCCTTTTTTTAGAGCTAGTGTTATAAACTGTTGTTACTTACATGGTTAACACTAGAACCAAAATTTCACACCAGCTGTAACGCTACTAGAATCAACAGCTTCGTCTTCTTGACGTCGCAAATCTCTTGCGTTGCCTAAAGCGGTCTCATAGCTGATACCCACATAAGGCGCGAGCTGACGACTTAACATCTCGTAAGTAAGCCTAACGTCAGCCCCAAACTCATTAAAGCCTTTAGTAATATGGTTATCTGTATCATCTTTGCTAAATGCCGTCAGCTCTACTTCTGGAATCACTACCCAATGCTGATCCAAACGCCATTCGTACTCTGCGCCTAAATCAAGACGAAGTTGACCATCGGTATATAAATAGGCTCTCGCATCTGTTTCGATAAAATACGGCGCGGTACCGACAATACCTGCTATAAGGGCAGCGTTATCGTTTTCAGTATCGTAAGCGACACCAGCTTCACCATTCCAGAAAATGCTCAGTGGTTTCCAATAAGCAAGCGAGCTCAAGCTATCAATTTCTTTATCATCATCCTTAGTCTGAGCACTACCTTCCGTGCGTAGCCTTATACGATTGCTATCAGTACCGTACCAGCCTTCAGCTTCGAAATTGATTTGATCTTCGTCAAACTGATAGCCCAAGTCGTCTACTGATACTCCCCATAATGGCATGCTGCCCATCATCATTGGCTTACCATACTGCCCGTAGGGAACCCCATTTGAATAGTCTGGACTACGAGCATCGGCTGGCGGCTGCCCGCCTTGCATCCCAGACATATCCATGCCGCTGTGATCCATGCCTGACATATCCATACCGCTGTGATCCATGCCTGACATATCCATACCGCTGTGATCCATACCAGACATATCGCCCGACATGTCCATGCCACTGTGATCCATACCAGACATGTCGCCCGACATACTCATACCGCTATGATCCATATCAGACATATCGCCCGACATGTCCATGCCACTGTGATCCATACCAGACATATCGCCCGACATATCCATGCCGCTGTGATCCATATCAGACATATCGCCTGACATGTCAATGCCACTGTGGTCCATACCAGACATATCGCCTGACATATCCATACCGCTATGATCCATACCAGACATATCAGCAGCCGTTGCAAACGATGATGTGAGCAAGACTAGCGATGACAAACCAATGAATGGCAGATTTTTCTTAGATATTTTCATAATAAGCCTCATATTCGAAGGTTTGTTAAACGACGGCAACTTCTCTGAACATACCGGCTTCCATGTGATAAAGCAGATGGCAATGCCATGCCCATCGTCCAACTTCACCCGTCACATCGAAGCTAATCTTTTGCGCTGGCTGCACCACAATCGTATGCTTACGTACCTGAAAGTCTCCAGATGGGGTTCGCAAGTCGCTCCACATACCATGCAGGTGCATCGGATGGTTCATCATGGTGTCATTGACTAAGGTAATGCGTACGCGCTCGTTAGGTTTAATATTGACAGGCGTTGCATCCTTAAACATGACACCATCTAACGCCCAAATATAGCGTTCCATATTGCCAGTCAAATGTAATTCGATCTCTCTAGTAGGTTTGCGCTGCTCTGCCAGTACTTGCTCATCCACGGAGCGCAATTGGTCATAAGTCAACACCTTTCTATTAATATCACGCAGGTTAATACCGGGGTCATCGAGGTTCATACGTGGACTGTCGACACGCATATCAGATTTAAAGTCGTACTCGGTCTTAGCGTGCTTTGCTTTGTAGCCTTTGTCACCCATAGCCCCCATCATATCAGCCATGGTCAGCCATTCGATCTTATCCATAGCAGGTATTGCAGCACGAGCGCCTTTTTTGGTCGCAAGCGTGGTCGCGACATAGCCCGAACGATCAATGTTTTGGGCAAATATGGTATGTGCATCTTTGGTCGGCGTGACGATGACATCATAAGTCTCAGCCACCCCAATGCGGAAATCATCAACATCGACAGGCGCGACATCATTACCATCCGTTGAGACGACTGTCATTTTCAGACCCGGTATACGCACATCGAATATCGTCTGCGCCGAGCCATTGATAAAGCGCAGTTTGACGGGCTGTCCCGCTTTCACTAGCTGTATCCAATTGGCGGCGGTGGTTTTACCATTCATAAGGTAAGTGAATGTCTTCTCACCAGACAGATCCGTAAAATCTGTCGGCATCATGCGCATCTTATTCCACATTTTGCGCTTGTCATAAGCGGCTTCTAAATCTGTTGCGGCAATATCAGACAATAGCTTTTTAAAATCTGGCAAGTGGTAGTTATCAAAGTCAGCGCGCTGCTTTAATAGCTTTAGCAAGTTATGCGGATCACGATGTGTCCAATCACTCAATAAAATCACGTGATCTTCGGCGACTGGATGACGTTCGCGGCCTTTAGGCTCAATGACGATAGCGCCGCGCATTCCAGTTTGCTCTTGAAAGCCAGTATGGGAGTGATACCAATACGTACCCGATTGAATGAGTTTGAATTTATAGGTAAAGGTACTGTTCGCAGGAATACCATCAAAGCTGATACCTGGCACCCCATCCATCTCAAATGGGACGAGCAAGCCATGCCAGTGAATAGAGGTCGACTCATTCATCTGGTTATGGACACGGATGGTCACGGTATCGCCTTCTTGCATCTTTAGCGTTGGCGCTGGCAGCGAGTCATTGATGAGGGTTGCCATACTCGACTTGCCATTGACAGTAACGGGCTTCTTGCTGACATACAGGTCAAACTCATTACCGGTTAGGATAGGTACGATATGGTCAGATTTATCACTGTTGACGGCTACGTTTTGTTGACCTTTACCGAGCGCACTATTGGCAATAGATGGCAGTGTGGATAGCATGGATGCCCCTAATAGAGTAGAGGACCCTGTCAAAAAACGCCTGCGGTTAAGCATATTCTTGTTCATAATTATTTACCTAACTTAATCCATGAAATGGGAGTTGAGTCTATATATTTATCAGTCAAGCTTATGTCTTCGACAGCCCATTAGTAGAGCTGGATAAGCTATTTAAACGTCACTCAAACTATAATTGCTGCTGCGGTGACTCAATGGTTGCATAAATGGCTGTTGAGCCATCTTTGTTAAGCTGCATCACTTTATACGGCATAAATTTATCTTGATATTCCATACCAGGGCTACCAACTGGCATCCCAGGTACGGCAAGACCGATCGCATCACTTGGTGGGTTTTTTAGGAACTGTGCCATATATTTGGCAGGGACATGACCTTCAAATACGTAGCCGTCAGTAGTGACAGCGGTATGACAAGAGCGCATCTGCTGCGGTACGCTGTAGCGCTCTTTAAACAAGGACAAATCTTCGACGTTCTGTGCGGTTGCATTTAGGCCATGACCTTCGGCATAACCGACCCATTCTTTACAGCAGCCACAATTGGCATCTTTATAAACGGTGACTGAGATATTTTTTAGGATAGTTGGCTGGGTGTCTGAATGAGCACTGACAGGCATTATTTCCGCTTTTGGTTGCTCTGTTTGCGCGGTTTGCGTAGCGGTAGTTGGCTCAGTCGCTGGTGTTGAGTCAGCAGCAGCGTTAGGTTGACTACAAGCCGCTAATAATAGTGAAGATGTCATCATCACTAAAAGAACACGACCAGATAACCGGTTTTGTTCACTAGAAAATATATTGGTATAGCGTCTCATAAAATCACTCCTGAGCATTTATCTGACGATCACATTTATAAAAATTAAAGCCGTAACACTGACCAAAGTAGTACTGGTAAAGCTTAAAACTCAAATCGCAAAAGGCAGCACTATTAAGCACTGCATCTTTTACGAAAAATCAATGTTGCATTCCGGATCCATCACCTGACATATCCATCTCACCATCAAATGACATGCCCAACATATCATCGTCTATCCTAGTCGTTAGCATGGTGTACTGGTTTTCATTTAATTCAGGTAACGATCTGATAAAAGCGACCATTGCCCACATTCTATCATCATCGTGCGAAGCGCCCCATGCTGGCATACCTGATGCCATAATACCGTGTTTAATGGCCCAAAAGGCTTGCTGAGCACCGGCATCTGTTTTATAGCGTTCAACCAAGTCAACATTGGTAAAACTTGGCGGCTTAGGATATAAACTGGCGCTAAAATCAGTGCTTTCCACCCCAGGAGACAAGTGACACCCTGCACACATATCTTTGTAATCGGCACCGCCCGAGCTGATCATTTCTGTCTTTTCTAAGTTGGGAACCGTAATGTCCTTACTAGCATTCGCTATTGAACGCGTGCGGGCAGTCTCTAAAAAATTGTAAACTAGCGGACTATGGGCTTGATCAGCGCCGATATTTATCACACCACTAGTCACTACAATAAAAATACCCACAATCGCGACAAAGACGGTAAACAGTATTCCTAGTAAAAACTTCATAGGTTTGTCCTAAAAATCCATTTTTGTTAATATCCAATTACTGCTCGACAAAACCATCTAACAATAATATTGAATTTCTACGATCCACTTCTATAAGATCAATGCCTAAGAGTCACTTTTACTAGTAACACAGTGCTTTTGATACATCGCTTTCATTTTGCTCATGTTGGTCATCATGGCTTTCATAGCAGGATCGTTCATATCCATTTTGCTATGATCCATTTTTCCCATCATATCCATGTGTTTTTCCATCTTTTCGCAGTTCATCTGATCTTTCTGCGCATGCATTTTTGGGTCATGTGCCAAAGCTGACGTTGAAACAACTAAGGCTATAGCAGTGGCTACGATTGATTTAGATAGTGGCATTGATTTGAATAATGACATGGTAAATCCTTATTTGATTTGGTATAAAGTCAAAAAATCTTTGGGGTGTTAAGTTATTTTAAAGCATACTTCATTGATTCTGACAGAGAGATGACAGCAAGATTACAATATTGTCATCTTGCTGTTTTTAGTTTTTAATGTTGCTTGTATTCATTTAGTATTGAGGCAGCATTAGAATCACGATCACGTCCATACTTATCTACGAAATACTTTTCAGACTGTAGATGCTGATCTTTGTGTTCGATCTCACAAGCCACTCGTGCATCATTATAGCGCTTCATTTGCGTACTAGAAACTTGAGCATCGTTGTGATCCAAGTTTTTTGCAAAGTCAGTAACCGCATCACAGTTATTGATGACTGAAGTACTTAGCTCGGTAGTGTGCGCATTAGCCGCAGTAATACCAATAAGTACAGAAGCCGATAGCAGTACTGCTTTTTTGAATGAACCATATGTTTTCATGTAAAACCTCTTTTGTAAGTTGTTAGATATTTGAATTGATTACCTGTGAAAATAATTCATAGTCGCTAGGTATGAACAACTATGTTTCATTCATACAGATTAGCAAAAGAAGACTGACAATCTGATTACGAACAGATGACATCTTTGTCAGCTACCAGTCAGTTTTGTCATCTGTGTGGGTTAAAACATTAAATAATTATAATCGTACTGAGGAATTACTATGAAAGTACTGCTGGTAGAAGACGAGTTGAAGCTTGGCGAGTATATAAAAAAAGGCTTAACGGAAGCTGGGTTTATTGTGGATCATCACATAACAGGTTTAGATGGCTATCATGCATTGATGACGGAAGAATTTAGCGTGATACTGATGGATGTCATGCTACCTGATGTTAGTGGCTTTGAGCTGGTGCGCAATTACCGAGCGGCAGGTAAGCGTACTCCCGTGCTCTTTCTAACGGCAAAAGATGGCTTAAGTGACAAAATAAAAGGGATTGAGATTGGGGGCGATGATTATTTAACCAAGCCTTTTGCGTTTGCAGAATTGATCGTTAGAATCAAAAGCTTATTACGACGTGCCAATCAATCCGATTATCAAAGTACGATTATGCAAATAGCAGATCTTAAAATGGACATTGCCAAGCGCACTGTGCATAGAAAAGACAGGGCTATTAAGCTCACGGCAAAAGAGTTCTCATTATTACAGTTTCTATTAGATCGCCGAGGTGAGGTGCTACCGCGCTCAGTCATCGCCTCTCAAGTATGGGATATGAATTTTGAAAATGATACCAATGTGATTGATGTGGCGATAAGGCGTCTTCGCATAAAAATAGATGATGAGCATGAGGCGAAGCTGATTCATACTGTGCGTGGTATGGGTTACCGATTGGAGGCACTAGCTACTGAAGTCCAAAGTGGTGCGGACGGAGACTATTCTAAATAGCATGAACTATAAACTCAAAAATCGGCGCTGGTCATTGCTATGGCGAACTATTTTCTTATTGACAGTCTTCGTTATCATCTCTCAGGTCATCATCTATGCGTGGGTGCAGCGCTCTGTGAGTGGACACTTTGAGCAAATGGACTCAGAGATTGTCACCCATGCGGCTTTTAACCTGCGCAAACGCATGATTGATGTTAACGATCACATAGAACCATTCACAGTGTCAAAGTCCCAATCACTCATTAATGACAATCACTTGCATTCCTCTTGGCTAGATTATGATTTAAAAACCTTAGTAGCAGATAAAAAAGGCAAATTATTATCCAGTGACCCTAGTAATTTCATTCATAATTTACCGCCCGATTTTAGCTTGTTATCACTATGGCAGGATCATCACGATCAGCAGTTTATGATCAAGATAAATAATAGGCATTACCGAGCAATTATTATTCCAAATCAAGAGGTTTTGGCGTTTATTGCATTACCTATCGATGTGCATCATCAATATCTTATCCAGTTCAATCGCCAGCTGAGCTTGATACTTACTGCCATCACCTTATTATTAGTTTCAGTAGCGGCATTAAGTGTTTATTGGGGTTTTGCTCCTCTGGCCACTATCGTACAAAAAATGAAAGGCATAAACCTCCAAAGGTTAGACGAAAGAGTTGGGGTTGACGATATGCCGTTAGAACTGCGGCCACTAGCAGAGTCTTATAATTCGATGATGGTCAAGCTTGAAAGCAACTTTGAATCTTTGTCTCGGTTTTCAGACAATATTGCCCATGAGCTACGTACGCCAATAGCGACACTGAGTACACAAACGCAGGTCATGTTAACTAAGCCAAGAGAAGGCGACGAATATATCGAGCAGCTACATCATCAGCATGATACGTTAGAGCAGTTATCCGCCATGATTAACAATATGCTGCTACTGGCAAAAACCCAAAAAGGATTAAGTGACTCGCAAATCAGTCACGTGGATACAGACAGCTTAATCACAAAGCTCGTTGATTACTATGAAATGATTGCAGAAGATCGAGGGATAACTTTTGAGAAATCAGGTAAGTTCGAAAGAGTATTAGGTGATGAAGGCTTATTGCAACGGCTGTTTGCCAACCTGATGTCAAATGCGATTTATTATGCAGCTAGTGATAGTACTATCATGATATCCGCTACCGTCTTCACCTCAACCACCTCACTTAATGTAGCAGAAGACGAGGTTCGACCCTCAAAGCAGCCATGGTTGAGACTAACGATAACCAATCGTTTAGACAAACCGTTAGATCAGAGTCAAGCCGATAAATTATTCGAGCGATTTTATCGTCATGATAAAACTAGCCATAAGTATGCAGGTACAGGGTTGGGATTATCTATCGTGCAGGCTATCGCTAATGCACATAAAGGTACGGTTGGTATCACTATCAAAGATGAGTATTTTTTTGAGGTTACTGTAAGATTATTGATGGCTTAACAAGGTAAATCAAAAGAAGATAAACTCAAAACGTTGTTGTCAAAAACTCAATATCGGAGTATTTGCAAGTGTAGTCCAGAACCGTTTCTTCAATGCATTCGAAAAATCGTTAAGATCTAAACTACGGCTGAAATGCCTGACTGTTTTTTCGAAATTATAGCACCCCATTTCTACAGTAATTTATTCCGATATTACTTTGATGAGTTAATAATTCGCTTAATCAGTAATTTCTGAAAAATTTAAGTATAAAATACGTACATTAAAACCATAAAAAATGATTGAATTCTATACTTAACCAGTGACCAAAATTGATATTCATGTTGCTATAAACTCCTTTAAAAGACGCTAAACGTCACACCGATAAATCCTTTACACCCCTTTATTTGTATAGTATGGTAGGTTGTTATACATTAATATAACTTAATGAAATATGGTGGTTCTAGCCTCCGAAGCCGAGGGTCGTGGGTTCGATTCCCGCCGAGCGCACCAATCATTGTATTTCACCCTTCCTTAGCATGACATCCACTATCTGCTACAGATAAGTACATAGCAAGGTAATACTTCTAAGTGCTGGCGTTGCTGTGTCCATATACTTTATACAAGCCTACTCTGCCTCTTGCAAATTGGCAGTCAGTTGAGCACGGCTGGGTACACGGTGATAATTGATCACTGGCACATCTCCTAGACGGCGCTGACTCGCGGCAATCTTCTTATCGATCGTAATCATAGCGACTTTTCTGCCTTGTTTGCTAATAAGCAAATGATTCACCTTGCGGGCAACGTTGTAATCAGGGAAATACTGCTTTAATAATGCGGATGTCTTGTGCAAGGCATCATTAGATGTTGTTGTTTTTGACTGGTTACCACTCTTTTTGCTTGTCTTTACTCCGCGGGACTTTGCAATAAACCATAAGATTGCAATGACCGCAAACAGTATGACAAGCCACCAAATTCCGTCTATCATAAGAAAAAATATCCATTATTAGCAAGGGTTGGCTCATGTTAGCAGAATTATCACCAGCGTTAATAGCAGAAGTAAAACGTGCAGCAAAACTGTTGGCAGCACAATCACGTATCTGTATCTTGACTGGGGCTGGCATCTCAGCAGAGAGCGGTATCCCTACGTTTCGAGATAAACAAACTGGACTGTGGGAAAACTACGGTGTCGAAGACTTAGCCACACCTGATGCCTTTATGCGTGATCCAGAGCTAGTATGGTCATGGTATCAGTGGCGCAGACAGATAGTCGCAGACAAAGTACCTAACCCAGCACATCATGCGCTGGCCCAGTGGCAGTATCATGCACAAACCTCCGATCAGCAAATGACCCTTATCACCCAAAATGTCGATGATTTGCATGAGCAAGCAGGCAGTACGCTCACTCACTTACACGGTCATCTATGGCGCAATCGTTGTGGACAGTGTGAGATACCCTACCAAGATCAATTAAGAGCATCATACGATGGCCAAGATACTGTAAGTTTTGAAGATGAGCTAATTACTTGTCCACATTGCAACGGCTATATAAGACCAGATATTGTATGGTTCGGAGAGGCGTTGCCCGCGCAGGCGTGGGAGACTGCAGAAAAAGCAGCTGCCAAATGTGATGTGTTCATCAGTATCGGTACCTCAAGCTTGGTCTACCCTGCTGCTGGGTTATCGCAGTTAGCCAAACAAAACGGCGCGCAACTCATTGAGATAAACCCCGATCCAACACCCAATACCATAGTCGATATCACATTAGCAGAAAAGGCCGGCATCATATTGCCGTTACTCATAGAAGAGATTACGTCTTTATAATAGCTACTACTGGTCAGTAGTATCGCAAGATAGACAATAAAAAAGGCTTAACGATTTATACAAACCGTTAAACCTTTTCGATTAAAAATTCTGTAACGCCTAATCCAGCGCTAGATCAACTTTCGCTAAGTAAGCGTCTTTTAGCTCATCACTGATGAACGCAGATCTAAAAGAGTTCTTTACCAGTTTGACAATATCTTCTTCTGTTATCGGCAGATTCTCGTGTAGATTGATAAAATTCTGATTTACGTAACCTTTGAAGTATGCAGGGTCATCTGAGTTGACACTGATATTGAGACCATAGTCTAAGAGTTCTTTGATATTGTGCTCTTTGTAAGTATCAAACACTCTCAATTCGATGTTTGAGTTTGGACAAACGGTCAGCGGCATTTGCTCATCTTTGAGCCTTTGCATCAGCTCTGGGCTCTTTATAGACTGTACACCATGATCGATTCTGTTGATATTTAGCAGATCAAGTGCTTCGTAGATATATGAAAAATCTGCTTCTTCGCCTGCATGCGCTACCAGTTTAAAGCCTTCTTCTTTGGCTTTTTTGAAGACTTCCTTGAACTTCGATGGTGGGTTACCCAATTCTGAAGAGTCAAGACCAACCCCGATGATGTCATCTTTGTAATCTAGTGCTTGCTCTAGGGTCTCAAATGCCTCTTCTTGCGATAGATGGCGCAAGAAACACATGATGATGCAAGAAGTGATGCCATACTTTTCTTTGGCGTCTGCTAATGCTTCTTTGATACCTGTAATTACCGCATCAAATGGCACGCCTCGCTCTGTATGTGTCTGCGGATCAAAAAATATCTCTGTATGAACGACATTGTCTTCGATACACTTCAAAATATATTCCCACGTCAAATCATAGAAATCGTCTTTGGTGAGTAATACATTTGCACCCGCATAGTAGATATCCAAAAAGGTTTGCAAATTGGTGAAGTTGTAAGCGTTGCGTACGTCTTCTATATCTTTGTAAGGAATCTCCACATTGTTCTTTTTGGCCAGTCTGAACATCAGCTCAGGCTCCAATGACCCTTCAATATGTAGGTGTAGCTCAGCTTTTGGTAGTTTCTTTATTAATTCAATCATAGTATTCCAATAATGGTGTTATCGAGACGTGCTTGTCATCAATGCTATATATTCTTGTACTGTATTCCAACCGTACATATATCAAGCATTATTTATCGCTAGAGGCTCTATTTTAACATCAAAATCATATCGCCTAAAACAAAACGCTTTGCTTATACCCTTTGCTCATATAAATCAAGCAGTCACCCTATTTATAGAGCCAACTATCGTATATACAGCTTACAGGTCACTGCTATTTTAAAAATACTACGGTATCAGACAGCTCATTGCCTGCCGGGTCATGTTCTAGTTGATAATACTGACGCAGTAGCTGTCCTACCTCATCGAGTAAGTCAGCCAAACTCTCTTCTGTTTTTTGACTGGCAATACCTGATACTGCCTTTTCGCACATCGCACGCCAGACAGTCGGGCTAACGTGAGCACTAATACCGCGGTCAGCGACAATCTCTAGCTGATGCTCACAGATATTGACGTAAATTAGAACGCCTGTGTTTTCTTCAGTATCCCAGACGCGATACTCACTGAATAAATCAATCGCACGCTCTCGGCAATCCATGTGATAGGCATCTTGAATAGGCAAATGGTTTTCTACAATCAAAAAAACCTCACCGCGGTGTCCAAGCTCAGCTTGTGTCACTGCTTCTGTGAGACGTGCCCGAGCTGCTGCTGTTAGCCACTTACTGTGTAGTAAAGGGACAAACAAGACCTGACGCCACCAGCGAGCAAAGCTGGATGTTGAGCTAGAAGCTGAAACGGAGTTTGTAGCATGGTTTTCTGCCATTATATTGTTTCCTCAAATACATCGTTCTGATGGTTGTTTTGGTCTATTACGTAGAACTTAATGGGCACTTACCACGAGCCACCAGCGCCGCCGCCGCCAAAACCACCGCCGCCGCCGCCGAAGCCGCCACCACCAAAACCACCGCCGCCAAAGCCGCCACCACTTCCACCGCCCATACCAGGCAAGAAGATCATACCACCTCTGCGTCCACCTTTACCGCCGCCGCCTTTACCACCACCGCCGCCACGCGAAATCAAGAACATCCATATAAATATCGCCATGATCAGCGTCATAAAGAAGCCGCCGCCTAATGCCAACGAACCAGCAAAAAATCCACCTGCCGTGACAATCGAGCCAAATACTCGGCCTAGGATATTAGTGATAAAGCTACCAAATATCATCGCCATGATAAATAAGAAAATAGGAGATGGCATCTCCTCTGAACTTTGCTGAGCGCTACGCTCTGCAGCTTGTGCATCAGCACGTGCCAGCACTTCAGGATCAGCGCTCAGACGTGTTTTGAGCGCATCCACACCTGCCAGTATCCCACCACCGTAGTTGTTCTGTTTAAACAGTGGTGTGATGTCTTCACGAATGATACGGTTGACTGCCGCATCTGGTAGCACGCCCTCAAGCCCATAACCCGTTAGAATATACATATCTCGATCATTGACTGCGACGACGATGAGCAAGCCATCATCGATAGCCTCATCACCCAGCTCCCATTTCTCTGCAACCTGCAAAGCATAATCAAATATAGGTAAGCCATTGGTCGTCGGTACGATGACAACTGCTGCTTGAGCCAACCCTTGCTGATAGATATTTCTCAGCTGCGCCTCTAAGCGCTGTTTTTCTTGTGGATTTAGGATATTGGCCTGATCGACAACTGGCTCATTGAGTATGAGTTTATCGGCATCGACGCTCTGGGCGCTTGAAGTTACTGGTGGTTGGGCTTGCGCCTCAGCTATTGCCTCATCATTCGCCGCGCTTGGATTGATAGCATCATTACCTAAGATCGCACCATTAATGGCATCATTGTTCAACACTGCATCATTGATGGCTTCGTTGGACTCTCCTACTTTTGCAATGGCTACCAGATCTTCAACGCTACGGTTTTGTAGATTTGAGCTACTATCTGTCGCAGCAGCACTGCCAACATCATCGCCTGGTGCAGCATGTAGCACTGATGTTCCACCGATGCTCAGTGTAAACAATAATGCTGATAAGATTGCTTTTGAATTATTCATCTAATCTATACCACCTCAAATGACATTTTTACAGATTGATAGACATTAGCTAGGCGTCATTACGTCATCAGCTAAATAAATAGAGCGGCATACACCGCTCTATTCTGTATATTTTTAACCAGTACTACTCTGCTGCTGCAGAATCTCCAAAGTCGACACTGGGTGCGGTCGAGATAGCTTCCTCATTAGCAACACTAAAGTTTGGCTTGGTATCCATGCCAAATACTTTTGCCGTGATATTGGTTGGGAACTGTCGCACCGTCGTATTGTAACCTTGCACTTCCTGGATGTAGCGATTACGAGATACGGCAATGCGGTTTTCTGTACCCTCTAACTGCGCCTGCAGATCTTGGAACAACGCATCTGATTTTAGTTCAGGATATCGCTCCGATACCGCCATTAAACGTGATAGCGCACCAGTCATCTGCTCTTGCGCCGCAGCGTAACGCTCCATTGCTTCTGGATCATTGAGCACTTCAGGTGTCACAGTAATACCGCCAGCACGTGAGCGAGCTTCAGCTACTTGGGTGAAGACCTCTTGCTCTTGTTCAGCATACTGCTGTACAACCTTGACTAAGTTTGGCACCAAATCACTGCGACGCTGATATTGGTTGACCACTTCTGACCACGACGCTGTTACTTGTTCATCTTGCGCCTGTAAGTTGTTATAACCACAACCGCTTAGACCGACCGTAGAGGTTGTCAATAGTGCTGCTAGCAACATCGGCTTCATAATTGATTTGCGCGTCATCTTTGTTTCTCCTAATAATGATAAATAACAAATATCTAATAACCCATTTTTAATAATTTTTGCGTATATGTCCCAATAATCATCGAGCAGTCACATATTTTTTGTATTTTGTATCGAGGCGACTGTTTATAAGCAGTCAAAATACAATATGCGCAAAACTCGCTATTCTTATCGACAATATTATCGGCAGCCACATCGATAACTTCCATATATCGACAGCTTCTATATATTGATAATCCGCTAACAACGTCGATAGCTTACAGGATGTCATGATAATAATGGCGCTATCGCAAAGCTTTTACAATTGACCGTTACCAAAACACAACCACGTACGTCACCAGTTATCTAATTTTGCGACTGTACATAGATTGGTAGGTTAGTAAACTGGTTCAGATAGACGAAAAGTTGTATGTATACAAACAATTATTTATATCTAAACCAAAACTTGCTGATGTATCTATCAAATAAAATTCGAATATATCTGCTCTCTACAAAGAAATTTCTAGTAATTAGCATAAAAATATGGCAAATTGCAGTTACGTAGCCGTACGGTTTGAATACATTTGGTAGTGGACTTATAGTTTGATACGTATTAGCGAGTTGGTAGCTGAGACATAAAAACGTCAACCAGCCACCAAATCTCTTCTAATGCTATCAATTCGCCATATCAGCAGTGTAGTCAATCGTAATGGCTCATAGCAAATTGAATACCATCATCATGACGAGTATTTAATTATATAACCGCCTGTTTTATCCGCGGGTTAACTGATGACTCATCTCATTCATAGCGTGATGATAGGACACCGCACGAATTAATGCTGTATAACATTTACAAACGCAGCTGATATTAATGCTATCGACGATAAGTACTCTGCACATGGTTTTATTGTCGATAAGCCAAGCGGATAAATACAGACAACTACAGTCCATTTTTGGTGGCTAAGCACGTATGAGACTTAACTAATAAAGATATGAGTCAATGCAGATAATTTAACTGCTTAACTTAGATAAGTAAGTTAACCAGTTAGTTTACTCCTAGCATACAGAGCCACCTCAAGACAGTACTAGGAATATATATATGGAAGGTTTAGTTAACTTAGTAAATGGAATTATCTGGAGCCCAGCACTGATCTATCTGTGTTTGGGTGCTGGTCTATTCTATTCCATCATGACGCGCTTCGTTCAGGTGCGTCTATTCGGTGAAATGATCAAACTCCTATTCACTGGTAAATCTAGTGCACAAGGTATTTCATCATTTCAGGCACTAGCCGTTTCCCTCGCAGGACGTGTGGGTATGGGTAACATCGCTGGGGTAGCTGCTGCTATCGGCTTCGGTGGCCCAGGTGCTGTATTCTGGATGTGGGTTGTGGCCTTCTTAGGCGCATCTACTGCCTACGTCGAGTCTACCCTTGCACAGATTTATAAAGAAAAAGATGTGGTAACTGGCGAATATCGCGGTGGCCCTGCTTATTACTTTGAGCGTGCTCTTGGTCAAAAGTGGTACGGCATCCTCTTCGCAATCTCTTCTATCTTAGCTTGTGGTATGTTCTTACCTGGTGTACAGGCGAACGGTGTTATCAGTGCGTTTGCACAGGTAATGGGCGAAGGTACGATCATGAACGTTGGTGGCCTAGAAGTTGGCTCTATGCGTCTAGTGGCACTAGCTATTATCTTAGTCGTACTAGGTATCATCATCTTTGGTGGTATTAAGCGTATTGCAACCTTTACCGAGTACGCCGTACCTTTCATGGCACTTGGCTATATCGTTCTAGCGTTGATCATCATGTTCGCTAACTTCAGTATGATCCCACAAGTATTTGGTATGATTGTTGGTGATGCGTTCACTGCACAAGCAGGTTTTGGTGCAGCGATTGGTTGGGGTGTAAAACGTGGTATCTACTCTAACGAAGCGGGTCAAGGTACAGGTCCTCACGCTGCTGCTGCTGCTGAAGTTGAGCATCCATCACAGCAGGGTCTGGTTCAGGCATTCTCAGTATATGTTGATACACTGTTAGTATGTTCTGCTACTGCCTTTATGATCCTAACGATGGGTACATACAACATCCAAGGTACGCTACCTGATGGTCAGTTCATCGTTCAAAACGTTGCAGCGACTACTGAAATCAACGCGCCTGCCTTTACGCAGATGGCAATGGAATCAGTATACGGCTCATTCGGTGATACCTTTATCGCTGTCGCTGTATTCTTCTTTGCCTTTACAACTATCCTAGCTTATTACTACATCGCTGAAGTAAACGTCACTTACTTGACTCGCTTCATCGGTCGCGGTGCGCATAAAACAGGTCTATTCTTGGTTAAGATCTTGATCATGGCAATGGTTGCTTATGGTGGTCTAAACTCAGCTGGTTACATCTGGGCAATTGGTGATATCGGTGTTGGTCTTATGGCTTGGCTCAACATTGTTGGTATTTTGGTTATCTTCATTGTGGCACGTCCAACCCTTACCATGCTTAAAGACTACGAAGCACAGCGTAAAGCTGGCGTAAAACGCTATAGTTTTGATCCTGCTAAATTCGGTATCAAAAACGCACCTTACTGGGAAGAGCGTCATCTAGAAGAGCAAAAAAGAATGAATGCAGATCCACTACGCAAATAATATATACGTAGATAATACGCATAGTATGTTTTAGAGTAGGTACTGCTCACTCTAATAAAAAGCCCGAGGCAATGGTCTCGGGCTTTTTTGTTGTCTTGTTTTCGTACATACCGTTGTAACGACTATTGCAGTAGGTTTAGATAAGTTTAAACCTTAACCGTATGCAAACTTTACTCTGATAGTAGCCTTGTCTGATAAAACGTTTCTTAATAATAATTGCTTGCAGTAGCCCAACGAGTAGCCTACTCTTTTATGCTTATATCAGAAAAACTGCTCATCTTTTCTTAGAGTGACAGCAACGCCAAGTATTTTTCTGATATATGCTATTGTTATCTGAACACTCAAAGCACTTTCGTAGCTTTTTTATTATCAGATGATGCTCTAGATGTTTGAGACGTGACGACTATTTCCTTATCCTACAGGTTCCTTATCTTATAAGTACAAAAAAGCCTAGCACTATGGCTAGGCTTTCTCTGTAAAATCAGTTCTATGGTTCAACGTTACCAAATGTGAATCATAAAACTAACCTACATTACAGAATAGTTTATTCAGGCATCAACACTGCATCGATAGTATGTACTACGCCGTTTGTCGCCATGATGTCTGTACCAGTGATGTTTGCTGTACCACCAGTAGCATCGGTAATCACGTTATCTTCGCTGATAGAGATTGTGTTGCCATTCGCGGTTTCAATATCAGTACCATAAGGGATATCAGCAGCTTGAACTTCCATTGCTACGACATGGTAAGGAAGTACTGTTTTTAATAGGTCTGTATTGGCCAACAACTCTTCTTTGGTCACACCTAGTTTTTCTAGTACAGGAGCAAATGCATCATCAGTTGGTGCAAACACAGTGTACTTAGTGTCTTCCATTAGCATGCTGTCAAGACCAGCTGCTTGTAGCGCGGCTGTTAGGATAGTTAGGTTTTCATTACCTGCTGCTAGCTCTGCGATGGTTTGCGTCGCTTCCATATCCATATCATCTGCCATTGGCTCTGCTTCAACCATTGGATCAGTCTCTACAACAGGCTCCATAGCCACTTCTTCAGTGGTAACTTCAGGCTCAACTGGCTCAGCAACGGTTTCAGTATCGTTACAGGCTGCTAGTGACATGGCTGCTGTTACGACTGCGATAGATAATAAGTTCTTCTTTAACATGGGTATTTCCTTTTATATAATTGGGTGCGTCATTTATTTAACAATGGATTGTTTTCAATAAATATAACAGTGACTGATATATTGTAAATATGACCAATCAATCAGTCATAATGTTATGTCCACTATATCAATAACTACAATTCTAACGGTTTAATTTTTAATTGATACTTACTTAAGTAGTGGCACTGTATCAATCACGTATACAGCATTATCAACTTGTATATTGGTTATTGCGATATTTAAAATACGAACACGTTTTTGACCATCAATACTTACAAGATACATCTGTCATACTGGTTAAATAATCGTTGTCAGTTCTTGCTTAAATCTTAAAACAGCTATTATTCGATGATAAATTCATCAAATAATAGCTGTCTACTACTCAAGCCTTACTATAAAATTTGAGTGTTTTTACTGGTCTTATTTAGGTAGTAGTACTCTATCGATAACATGTACAACACCATTAGTGGCTGCGATGTCTGTTTTTACGATATTGGCAGTACGACCGTTTTCATCCATTAACTTACCTTGGTTGGTAACCATCAATGTATCTTTGCTTGCAGTCATGACATTACCTGGCTTGACGTCTTTGGCATACATTGCCATATCGCTGCTGACTACGTGGTAGCCCAAAACTTTCGTTAGCAATGGCTTATTGGCAAACAACTGCGCTTTGGTCATGCCTGTTTCTTGCAATGCTTGCATGAATGCAGCGTTAGTTGGTGCAAATACAGTATAGTGTGCGTTAGGATCAGATAGCATGCCTGTTAGACCTGCTGCTTGTACCGCTTCTACCAATACTGAAAAATCAGAGTTGCCCTGAGCAACCTGTACGACGTTCATTTTTGCCATATTTTGGCTGTGCATTGGTGCTTTCATGTCTGCGCTTTGTGCTGGCATCATGTTATTACAGGCACTTAGACCAGCAACAGAAATGGCTAGTGTACCGATAGTAGCAAGTTTGGTTAATTTCATAACATTATCCTTAATGATTGATTATTTATTAGCTATAGTTTTACAGGTCACATTGGTTTCTTATACAAGCTGCTGGTTTTACATAGTAACTCATGTCAATAAACGAATATTTGTCTGAGCTACCTAATCTGAGCTACCTAAACAGCGATTTTTACTTATAAGCAGAACTTACGAAGACCTTATCTTTCTGAAATCAAATTAACATTTATAAGGCAACTATCAACCTGCCTTTACGCAACTTTTTGTAGTACAGGTGTAAACTCTGTCGCACTTATAAGAACAACCGTTGACTTTCATTTGCAAAACCAAAGCTTTATGTAAGCTCTAAGCGAAATGATATTCATTTGTTCTTATTTTTTATACGACATAGAATCAGTATCATGCTACAAGACATAGAATCGATATCATGCTGTAAGCAGTGCCACAGTCAAACTGCTTGTCTATGGCAAAAGTAGAATAGGCAGTATCCACGTAGGCGATATGTTTCATGCTAGAATAATGCGAATTTGCCTACCCCTCTTTATTAGATTTTGTACTCTATTTATTTGTTATTCCTTCCTTTTATAATATTGACGATATAAGCAGCGCTACTATGACTCAAACGATGACCTCACAGACTTCTTTTCACTCTGACATTACTTCTAGCTCGTCATCTGCTGATGACTTTATTCTGACGCCGCCTGCTGTCTTTCCTTATAAAGAACAGCAGCTGACAGCACGCGCCCGTATCATCGAGCAAATGACGTCACGAATTCTGCTGTTAGATGGCGCGATGGGTACGCAGATTCAGACCTATAAATTAGAGGAAGCAGATTATCGTGGTGAGCGCTTCGCTGATATCAACCAAGACGTACGGGGCAATAACGATCTGCTGGTGTTGACTCAGCCGCACATGATTAAAGACATTCATCATGATCATCTGTTGGCTGGTGCGGATATCATCGAGACCAATACCTTTAACGGTACGCGCCTGTCGATGGCTGACTATGACATGCAGTACTTGGTGCCTGAGCTGAACAAAACAGCAGCCAAGATTGCGCGCGCAGCGGCTGATGAGTTTACCGCCAAGACGCCTGAGAAACCGCGTTTTGTCGCGGGTGTGGTCGGTCCGACCTCACGTACGTGCTCGCTATCGCCTGATGTCAACGACCCTGCGTTTCGTAATATTACTTTTGATGAATTGGTGCTTAATTACCGTGAAGCGACCTTATGCCTGATAGAAGGTGGCGTCGACCTTATTTTGATTGAGACAATCTTTGATACGCTAAATGCCAAAGCGGCGATATTTGCGATCACGGGTGTGTTTGAAGATATTGGCTTTGAGCTACCAATCATGATCTCAGGTACGATCACCGATGCCTCAGGTCGTACGCTATCTGGTCAAACGGCGGAAGCATTCTACAATTCGATTCGCCATGCCAAGCCACTATCCGTTGGCTTTAACTGCGCGCTTGGGGCGGATGCGCTGCGCCCGCACATCCAAACGCTATCAAACATCGCTGATACCTATGTCTCTGCGCATCCAAACGCCGGTCTGCCCAATGAGTTTGGTGAGTATGACGAAACCGCTGAAGAGACCGCCGCCCTACTCGAAGGTTTTGCCAAAGCGGGTATCTTAAACATCGTGGGCGGCTGCTGTGGTACGACGCCTGAACATATCCGTCAGATTGCTAAAGTCGTGGCAAACTATCCACCACGCGTCATTCCAGAGATTGCGCCTGCCTGCCGCTTATCAGGACTTGAGCCTTTTACCATCAATGCTGATAGCTTATTCGTTAACGTCGGTGAGCGTACCAACGTCACAGGCTCCAAAAAATTCCTGCGTTTGATTAAGACCGAAGCTTATCTTGAGGCGCTCGATGTCGCGCGCGATCAGGTTGAAGGTGGTGCGCAAATCGTCGATATCAATATGGACGAAGGCATGCTCGATTCCAAGCAAGCCATGATTCACTTTGTCAACCTCGTATCAGGCGAGCCAGATATCAGCCGTGTACCGCTGATGATTGACTCATCTAAATGGGACATCATCGAAGAAGGCCTCAAGCGTACGCAAGGCAAATCTGTCGTCAACTCCATCTCGCTAAAAGAAGGTCACGCTGAGTTCGTTGAGCGCGCCAAACTGTGTATGCGTTATGGGGCAGCCGTTATCGTCATGGCGTTCGATGAAGACGGACAAGCTGACACCTATGAGCGTAAGATTGAAATATCTAAACGCAGCTATGATGTACTGGTCAACGAAGTAGGCTTCCCTTCTGAGGACATTATTTTTGACCCGAATATCTTTGCCGTCGCCACGGGTATCACCGAGCACAATAACTACGGCGCTGACTTTATCAATGCCACGCGCTGGATCACAGAAAACCTACCAAATGCGATGGTTTCGGGCGGGGTGTCCAACGTTTCGTTTAGTTTCCGTGGTAACCCGATTCGTGAAGCGATTAACTCTGTGTTCCTATACCATGCTATTAAAAACGGTCTGACCATGGGTATCGTCAACCCAGCCATGCTGGAGCTGTACGATGATATTCCAAAAGAAGCGCGTGATGCCATCGAAGACGTCATGCTCAACCGCAACCAAGGTGAGACAGGTCAGGATGCGACTGAACGTCTAATGACCGTCGCTGAAAACTACCAAGATGGCGGCAAGAAAAAAGACAGCACCGTCGATATGAGCTGGCGTGAGGGTACAGTAGAAGAGCGCATCGCTCATGCTCTCGTCAAAGGGGTGACCACCTTTATCGAAGAAGATACCAAAGAAGCCTGGGAGAAATACCCCAAACCGCTCGAAGTTATCGAAGGGCCACTCATGGACGGTATGAATATCGTCGGTGACCTATTCGGTGCGGGTAAAATGTTCTTACCGCAAGTCGTCAAATCTGCCCGCGTAATGAAGCAGTCCGTCGCATGGCTAAATCCCTATATCGAAGCGGAAAAAGTCGAAGGCGAAGTCAAAGGTAAAATCCTTATGGCAACCGTCAAAGGCGATGTACATGATATCGGCAAAAACATCGTCGGCGTGGTGCTCGGCTGTAACGGCTACGACATTGTCGATCTAGGCGTCATGGTGCCGTGCGAAACCATCCTCGATACGGCTATCAGAGAGAAAGTCGATATCATTGGTTTGTCTGGTCTGATTACCCCCAGTCTCGATGAGATGGTCTATGTCGCCAAGCAAATGCAAGAGCGCGGTATGACCCTGCCATTGATGATCGGCGGCGCAACAACATCTAAAGCGCATACGGCCGTCAAGGTCGAGCCGCAGTATCAAAACGATGCGGTCATCTATGTCTCGGATGCCTCGCGCTCAGTTGGGGTGGTGACCAAATTGCTATCCAAAGAGCACCGTACCGCCCTCATCGATGAGACCCGCGCAGAATATATCAAAGTCCGTGAACGTCTGGCTAAGCGTCAACCCAAAGCCGCCAAGGTCACCTATGCTGAATCGGTCAAGATTGGCTTTCAGTATGAGTGGGAAAACTACGTGCCACCAGTGCCAAATAAGTTAGGACAAGTGATATTGGATGACTATCCAATCACTAACCTATTGCCCTATATCGACTGGACACCGTTCTTTATCTCTTGGGGCCTGACGGGCAAGTATCCCAAAATCTTGCAAGATGATGTGGTGGGTGAAGCGGCTCGTGATCTGTTTGACAATGCTGAAGAGCTACTACAAAAGATGATTGAGGAAAAATCAATCGTAGCAAAAGGCGTGTTTAAACTCATGCCCGCTCGCCGTACTGGCGCAGACACCGTCACTGTCTATGACAATGCGCCTGCTGATGACGGCAAACCGACCTATCAGTTCGAGCACTTACGTCAGCAGAGCGACAAAGTAAGCGGCAAGCCAAACTTTAGCTTGGCGGACTTTATCTCGCCATCAGAGACGCATACTGATCACCTAGGCGGCTTTACCGTCTCTATCGTCGGTACAGAAGCGCTCGCTGAGCACTATAAAGCGGCAGGCGATGACTATAACGCCATCATGGTACAGGCGCTATCTGACCGCCTCGCAGAAGCCTTTGCCGAGCATCTGCATGAGCTGATCCGCAAAGAGTATTGGGGCTATCAGCCAACTGAGTCACTCACCAATGAGGAAATGATTAAAGAAAAATACGTCGGCATCCGCCCTGCCCCTGGCTACCCTGCTTGCCCTGAGCATACCGAAAAAGGCAAATTGTTTGACTGGCTCGGTACAGTAGAGGCAATTGGTACGACACTCACCGAAAGCTATGCGATGTGGCCTGCGTCATCGGTCAGCGGATTCTATTACTCGCATCCTGATAGTGAGTACTTCAATGTTGGTAAAATCAGTCGTGACCAGTTAGAGAGTTATGCTGAGCGTAAAGGCTGGGATATAAAAACGGCTGAGAAATGGTTAAATCCGAATTTGTAGGTTTTCAACATTCAGTTAATGCTTAAATAATTTCTGATAGTTTTTTGGCTTACTCATCTAATATGGGTAAGCCATTTTTTATGGCGCATCCTTTATTTACTATCAGCAAACTTATCGCTACGTTCATAGCAAAATACTTTTATGATTTACTAGCAATAACCATGCTAGATTATTGTCTACTATATTATTTTTATTGTTGTGAGACAGGCTATGAATCAGATTGCATTACTTTCTAGTTGGATTGGCAAAACCTTTGCAATCTGGGCATTGGTCAGTGCTGTGTTGGGCTTTATGTTTCCTGAATTTTTTGCCTCGCTGGCGTTTTTGATTGTGCCGATACTTGGCATCATCATGTTTGGCATGGGTATGACGCTCAAAACCGAAGATTTCCTAGAGATCGTCAAACGCCCCAAACCTGTACTGGTCGGACTGTTGGCACAGTTCACGCTGATGCCGTTGATCGCTTACCTATTAACCGTCATCTTTAACCTTGATCCTTTAATCGCGGTCGGTGTCATCTTGGTCGGTTGTTGCCCTGGCGGTACATCGAGTAATGTGATTACATTTTTGGCAAAAGGGGATGTAGCGCTAAGTGTCGCGATTACCTCTATCTCTACCTTACTTGCGCCCTTTTTGACCCCGATTCTATTAAATATGTTTGCGGGTCAGCTGATCGATATCGACTTAGCGAGTATGATGATAACCATTACTAAAATCGTCATCTTACCCATATTACTCGGTGTTATCTTTCATAAGTTTTTGGGTAAAAAAATCGCGTTCGTCACCGAGGTGTTGCCGATGGTGTCGGTCTTGGGTATCTCGATCATCATCGCGGCCGTAGTCGCCGTGTCTAAAGCGACCATCTTAGATAGCGGTGCCATCGTCTTTATCGTCGTTGCCCTACACAATATGCTGGGATATACCTTGGGATATGGGATCGCGCGCTTGTCTGGATTTACGGAGAGACAGCGCCGCGCCATTATGGTGGAAGTGGGTATGCAAAACTCTGGTCTAGGCGCTGCCCTTGCGGCAACTTATTTCAACCCTGTCGCTGCCTTACCTAGTGCAATATTTAGCGTGTGGCACAACTTTAGTGGCGCGCTGGTTGCGAATATATTTGCGAAGAGAGATGCTAGGTAGCGGTTTTATTTCTTAATTATAAGCACTTGAATGTCGATGAAGTTAGTTGTGGTTTACTGGATGGTTAGGGTGAGCATGTAATTTTACAATCTACGCTATAAATATCAATATGCTAACTTATTCATTTAAGAATAGAAGGCAAATTTTTTCTCACCTTTATGCTTAAAGTAATTATAATGTTTTCAAACTAACAGTTAACGTAAACTTTGGCTCTAGGAAAACTCGATGATACATAAGGACAAACCGATTGAAAGAGCTGAAGATGACTTCCTTAACAGAAAAGATTTTTCACATGAATTAGCTAATAAAATTATAGAATGGAAACATAAGGATTCGTGGGTAATTGCCCTTACAGGGAATTGGGGAATTGGGAAAACTTCTGTTAAAAATTTAGTAGTTAATAGAATTAAAACAACTAATCAGGATACACGTATAATCGAATTTAAGCCTTGGGAGTGGTCATCTCAAGATCTGATCATGAGTGCATTTTTTAAGGAAATAGCTAGTGAGCTAGAGCTTAGAGACAGTAATAAAAAATATAAGGGATTAGCTGAAAAATTTCGGAGATATAGTTATTATCTGAATAATATACAAGTCATTACAAGCCCTGCAATAAAAATTATTCCACTTCTGTTAGGCGTGTTACTTGGGGGTAGTTTCTTTATTGAAATTTTTTCTAATAATACTTCACCTGAATTACTATCTAACCTAATAATAAGCGTGTTAGCTATTTGGCTAGTTTTTTTTGAAGGACTGGGCGGGCTGTTTAAATCCATGATGGATAGAAATGAATATTTAGCAAATGAAAACAGTCAGTCTGTTAATGAATTCAAAGAAGGTATTGCGGAAAGCTTATCTAAGATTAATGATCCTATAATCATCATAATAGATGATATCGATAGACTGCAACGTCATCAGATTCTTACAGTTATGCAATTAGTTAAAACTAATACTGATTTTGAAAACATTGTATTTTTACTCCTATACTCAAAATCTGTTTTAGAGAAAAAAATAACAGATAACACTCAAACTGGTCATGAATATATGGAAAAAATAGTTCAGGTGGAGTTTAAAGTCCCTGAACCTGATGTCATTATGCTAAGAAAATATATTATAGATCGCTTAGATTTAATTTTAGATAAAATAAAACATGACAACTTCGATCAAGTTTTTGATAATGACTATTTTACCGATATTTTTTACCAGCAAGGCTTAGCTAGTTATTTTACGAACTTGCGCTCTGTTTATAAATTTCTTAATTCTTTCGAATTTAATTTGCTATCACAGCTAGAAAATGATTATCTAGAAGTTAATTTCGTGGATTTTATGGTTTTGGAGACATTTAGAATATTTGAGCCGAAACTATATTCAGCTATACATGCAAGTAGAGATTTAATGCTAGGTAGGTTAAAAAATACAAATAATCTGATAAGCATGACAGATGAAGAAAGAAAGGATATAGCTAATCTATTTATAAGTGATTTTTGTAACAATCAATCTATTAATTTGATAAAAACTATCTTCCCAGACTTCCATAACTACATTCAAGAGTCATTCGATACTAATAGTCAGCAAGAAAAAATTGTCAAAAACATGATTTCTCACGAAAGTCGATTTGATAGATACTTTACACTTAAAATATCATCTAACAAATTATCTACTTACGAAGTTATAGTTTTTTTCAAAAATTTAGATAATGAGCAATCTACTAGAGAATATTTGAATAATATCTATGGATACGATAAGTTTGATAGCTTTATTGAAAGCTCATTTTCCAATATCAATAAAATACCTAATAATCTAATTAATAATTATTTTAACTCTTTAGATTATTTATACAGCATAGTAAAAGATGAAGGTATGATATCAGACAAAACGAGAGTAAGCTTTTTATTCTTTGACTCTTTAAAAAGCTTTAAAGATGAACAGTTTAATATTTTAAGTAAATTCATTGATGATAATCATTTATCGTCTTTACTTCCTACAATCTACTCAAGAATTCAACAAAGAAGTGAAAATTATTCTATAAATGAACACGATCTTAAGATCATCAGAGATAAGATAGCTGCAAATATAGAAGGATTTATCAAAAACCAACTAGAAGATTTCGTCAAGCATGAACGTCGCGTGACATTTTTGTTATTCTGGTATAGTTATGACCAAAATAGCTGTAAAGCTTACATAAGTCAGCTGCTTCACAATCCATCCGATTTTTTCCAAATATATAACGTATTTATAAGAACTAGTAGAACAGTTTCAAATTATGGTACAAGCGAAACTACATTTGTAGACAAAGATCTAATTTCTAGCTTCGTTAATATAAATAATTTTGAACAGCTACTAATCGCAAATAGTATAAATTCCACGAACAGTAAAGAGCTTGAAATGAAAAGCTTATTTTATGAACCTCGTGAAGATTAGTTTTTGTTCTATTACACCTTTTTCCCACGCCGACACCGCTCAGAACAATAAATCACCTGCTCCCAATCTTTCTCCCACTTCTTACGCCACGTAAACGGGCGCTGGCAGACGGGGCAGGTTTTTTGCGGTAGGTTTACTTTTTTATGTGCCATTGCCTTTATCCTTACACCTTTATCTATCTATTTTTGATGCTCGACGCCCTCATACTTCTTAATTCGACGGCATTGGTCTGAGCAATACACCATACTCTCCCAGTTTTTATCGAGCTTCTTCGTCCAACTAAACTCACGCTCGCAGACGGGGCAGAGTTTTTTTCGAACGTTCTTTTTTTTGTGCGCCATACATTTCTCATTGGTTTGTTTACAACATCGGTCGCGTGTCACTATAGCCTACTACGTATCATTGCTATTAGTCACAGTGACTAGTCATAATCGTCAAATATTTTATTGAGGCGATTGAGACTGTTGACGATCAGTTTACCAGATTGATCAGTACTGCTATCAATCGCGAGCTTCTCATCCATGCGCATCGTCAGTGGTGCCAGCGCTTGCTTGAGCGCATTGGCCATCAGTGTGGTCTGCTCATGAATATCAGGCGCATCGCTCTCTACAGTTTTATTGTCATCATTTTTAATTAGGCTTTCGGCTAAGCTACGAGACAAGCTATCTGCCATGTTGTGTGCCAATTGTTCCACGGCATCGACCAGCTGCACCATCAGCGCTTTTTGCGCGTCTTGGTTTTGCTTGAGGTACTCGCCCTCGGCTTTGTGGTCATGCTTGTATATTTGTAGCAATTGGCTCACGCTTTTCTCAAAGCCATTATCGATACTATCGCTGACGACTTTGGCGTTATTGATCACGCTATCGGCGAGGATTTTTTGTGAGGCTAGCTGCGCCTCCATCTGAGTCTCTAACTGGGCCTTACGCTCTGCTTCTCGTAAGCGGGCGATTTGCTCTGGGTCATTTTTGGTTAAGTAAGTCTCAAACTGACGACTGATGGCATTGAAGCCACTCGCCAAATCCACCAACTGCGCGACGATACGCGCGCCCGTATCGCCGTCTTCGCCGCCCATGGCCTTATTACGTAAGAAGTCCGCTTTGATCTGCGCCCAGCGTCCTTTTTCTGCCTCGGTTAAGGTGCCGCGCATCTCGCCAAGCTTGAGCAAGTTACTCTCCGCGCCTTGGGTCAATAGCTGCGACTCGCCCAGATAGTGATCGTCTATCAGCTGGTTTAGCTCATTTTCATTCATGACCGCCGACAGCTTTTCGGTCATCTTATTCATATTACGATAACTACCTTGCAGCTTAAATATCGGCTCAACGCGATATTTATCATCTTGCGAGGCGGAGGCAATATAGGCTTGATTGACATCCAAAATGACTGCTTGCACCCTAAACATATGACGCAAGATCGCAATGATCTCATTGATCTCTGAGGTACTATACGGATAGGTCAGATCGCTACTTTGCGCTTGCGCGAGGTTGGCATTGTCCGTTTTTGCCATTTTAATCAGGCGATGCACATCGCTTAGGTCGCGGTTTGCCAGTGGTGCAAGGACACTATTAGAGGTCAGCGAGTTTTCGATATAACTGAGCGCAAACACCTCTTCCATACCACTCATGATGTCGCCTAAGTTGTAGATATCGGCACGGTTGGCAAGCATGTCAGGCACTTTAAAGGCTTCGCCGCTTTCGGTGTAGGGGTTACCCGCCATGACCACGCAGAACTTTTTGCCCCGCATGTCATAGGTCTTGGTTTTTCCTTGCCACACGCCATCGATACGGCGTGTACCATCACCCAATGAGATAAATTTCTGCAAAAATTCCGCGTGTGTATGCTGAATATCATCGAGATACAGCATGACGTTATTGCCCATCTCAAAGGCTAAGTTGATTTTATTTAGCTCTTCTCTTGCCGTGGCATTAGGGGCTTTTTCGGGATCTAATGAGGTGACGTCATGACCGAGTGACGGACAGTTAATCTTCATAAAAATAAGGCCGAGACGATTTGCCACATACTCCATCAAGGTGGTCTTACCATACCCTGGTGGCGATATCATCATTAGGATACCCATCAAGTCCGTCCGCTTATCCTCGCCGACTGTGCCCATCTGTTTGGCAAGGTTATCGCCAATGAGTGGCAGATAGCTCTCATTAATCAGACGGTTACGCACAAATGAAGACAAGGGACGCGGCATAAACTCGTCCAGTCGCAAGGTTGCTTTTGACGTGTGCAATATCTCTGAGCGCATCGCCAGATAGCGTCGATAGGCAGGAATGACTTGGGTGTCATGGTGATGCAAACGGTTTAAAAAGTCATCAACGGCAAAGTTGAGGGTTTGCTGATGAATACGAATATGCTCACCCAATAAATCGTTAACTTGTATCTCAAGCGACACCTTGCCCGTATGACGCGTGAAGCTTTGCACTTGATTGAGCGGGTTATTGATACTGGTCAGTGACGTTGATGATGACATTGAAGGTGAGGAGAACGACAAAGTGGAGGTGGCATCAGTTGTACCTTTATTCGCGCCGCCTTTATCAAAACGTGCACCTGAATCAATCAGGCGCTGTACCAAGGCTTCACGCTGCGCATCATTTAACTGGGTAAGTAAGACAGCAATGGCTTCTGGCACATAATGACGACCGCTCTCTAGTTGCTGTTTGCGTAGTGCGTCTTTTTCTTGACGTTCAGCCAACTGCGCTTCACTCAGCGCCTCGCCTGCCTCATCCGTGCCATCATCTGCTACGTTAGCCGACTCACTATTGCCGTAAGTCTTATCAAGCAGTGCATGAAACCATGTGGCTAACAGCTCATAGGCTGATTTGGGTTGGAAGCCAAGCTTGCCAATTGAGGACTGCAGCTGCGCAAAACTGGCATTACTTTGCGTGCTGACGGGCGAGCTACTTAGCGCTTGGCTTAGCTGCTCGCACAGCTGCTCGGCCTGCTTACTGGTTTGCCAGTTTATTGTGTTATATGCGGCGGCATTTGGCTCTGCTGACTGAACCATAACGCTAACTAAATATTCACTCGCCAGCTGCACATAGCTTGGCTTAAAAATATTGGTGTTATGAATGTCACTGGTCGTTGAATCTGGCTCTAACCCCAATGCGGCGTCTGATGGCTGCTTAGCATCGTTACTACTGCCAATACGTTCGTCACGATAGACCGCGACAAAACGGTGCATCACTTGGCTCATGTCCTCGACCAATAAGGATTTGGCCGTGTCGCTGCCCAATGCACGGCGGAGCTGCTCGGCGGTAGCCGCTCGATCCGTCCAGTTATTTGCGCGGGTCAGCACTGACTCATTCAGCCAATTGTCATAGCCAAATTGATGTAGGTTATCTAGCCCCAACGCTTGCACGATATTTAACTGCCAATAAAATAACTGCGCCAGTGCGCGGACTTGCGGGGTATAAATCAGTAGCCCTGCCTCGCGTAACGTCGGTAGTATTTGCATCAAAAGTAACGTGGCATCATGGTCATGAATGCCCTTGTCATAACCGAGTTGATAACGCGGAGCCGCGTAGGCTTTGACCAATTTCGCCAGCGGACTGTCATTATCGATATCACCATTAATATCTAACGTAATGACGGTTTCATCGTATGCTTGGTATAGACGGGTTTCGGTCAGGCCATCTTGACTGTTTTTGGCGCTCTCGATAATGCTATAGGCTAAGTACTCCGCGCGGTATACCTTGTCGGATTCGGAGGCGATATTCATCTCCCAATACGGACGCAAGGCATTTAGCTCAGCGTTGTTAAGCGCTTCATAATAGTCAGTGCCCGTCAGGTGCAAATTGAGCACACGCTTGCCATCCGACTGCTGGCGACTAAGCAAGGTTAAATCTAATGGCTGGGTGTTAACCGAAAAGCGATGCTTGCCAAGCTTGATGATCTGACCGCCATCTTCAAACAAGTCCGACTTGTCTTTTAGACTCTTGTAGCTCTCGATTTGAATGGCTTTTAGGCGCGCATCGATGTCATCGGCTTTGACACTAAAGCCCATCGCTTGTAGCTCTTTTGCGATGTTACGGACTTTTTGTACCAGACCATCGGCGGCAAAGTACGTATTGAGCGCTTCCTCTTCTGTAAAGCCAGTCACGCCTGTGCTTTGCGTGCGCTTCTTGATACTCTCAAGCATTCGCAGCGCGCCATCCCCTAGGTTTTGTGCTTTGCGATTGCGGGCATCGAGCAGTTGCTGCTTATGATTTTCAAAGGTCTCGTAAATCTCTTCACGCTTACTGATGATATCGGCTAAAAACTGATCGCCGCTATTGGTCTCAGGATCCACGAACTGGCTTTCTAATTCCTCTAACTGCACGAGCAGCTTTGCCATTTGCTCATCTGATTTCTCAGGCGTATTGGCAATCGATAAGGCGTTGGCAATCGATTGACCAAACAGCTTGAACTGCGCGCCAAATTGCGCAACCGCTTCAGCTGATCCTAAGTTTTTGCGTTTATGATTGAGCTTGGCTTTGCTCTGATTCAGGCTAGCATAAATGGTCGAGATGTCATCGATGATTTGCGTACGTACCGTGGCATCAGCAACGTCCAACGTACCAAGTAGCTCGGTCAACAAGTCTAACCCTTGCGCCGTGTCCTCAATTTTATCGAGCACTGGCTTTAACTCAGCATTGGTCTCCGCCGTGTTTAGGCGCTCACTGACATCGACCAATATCCCTTCGTAGCTTGATAGTGCTTCTTCACCGCTTAAAAACAGCACGGTTTTTTCGGCAAGTTCGCTTTCTGCCTCTTCTAGCTGCGCCTGTAACGCTTCTAATTTATCACTGTCTAAATAGCGCAAATCCTCCAAGCTGACCAAGCGACCTTTTTGTCGTCTCAATGCCGACAGCTGATCGACATAGTCGCTGGCAGACTCAAACGTCGTGACCCGTATCTGCCGCAAAATCTCATTTTGCTGAGATTCGGCATCGGCAAGCGCGGTTTGGGTTTGCTTTTGGATACTTTGGACTTTAGCAAATTCATCAATGACCAACTCAGCGGTCGCTGTCACTTCTTTAATACTACTGGCGACGTCAGTCAGCTCTGGCTCAGACAGCCAGTAGTAGCTATCAAACAATCTGCTAGTATTGTCCGACAGCTCTTCATAGAGTTTTTGCGACACGCTTTGGTTATCGATAAGACGGGTAATGCTATAAAGATCAGAGATGCCGCGTACCAGCTCTTTGTTACCGATTTTGCCATAGAAGCTCGTGCTTTCAGGCAACTCGCTCACATACTCAGGCGAGGCATAAGGGGTGTGCCATATCTGCATCGGATGAATGCGCGACGGCTCACTTTGGTCACTAAATAGCACCAAGCGACCATTGTCTGCCAACGCCATACCATTGCAATAAATCGGGTTTGCCAGTTGTTTTTTGATCAGGTTATAAGGAAATAACCCCGTGATACCCAGCTCTCTATCATAAAATAAGAATAAAACATCTTCGCCATTCGTCGAGATGATTTTGCGCTTAAACTTTAAATTTTTGGCACCGGCACTGTGGGCATCGAACAGCTTATACTCGCCCGTCTGTAGATAATAGCCACCCGGAAATATAATGCCGTGATCTTCGGGCAACTGTACGCAGGACTGACCAATCGCATCCAAACGCAGCACCGCTTCGGTTAAGGTGTTATAAACAAAATAACGATAACTGTCCTCACGATAAGGCAATATTTTGAGGAGAATTAAGCTACCGACTTTGGCATAGGCAATCTCAGCATCGGTCAGCGACTGGGTGCGATCATTGACGGGCTCGCTATAGATGCCCTGCCCTGACTGCGTATTGTCTTCAATCTTGATGGTCAAATCACCGCCGACCGTTTCCACAAATATCGTGTCCAAGATATTCATGTGCGGATACTTACCATTGACCATCTGCTCTCGCGTGGTTTCGATCCAATCAAAGTCATAGGCAGGCGGCAACTCAATATCACGCTCGCCGCGATTGTCCACGTAGGCGACTTGGGCAGCCTCTGGTGTGCCTTGACTAAAGTCTAACGCAAAACGAAACACTCGAATATCAGTGATGCGCTCACCGATCTGAAACGCCAATAGCAACTTGCTGTCTTTAACGGTCAGTTGAATCAGGCGTGTTTGCTTGTAATAGCGATAGAGCTCATTGAAATCTTGTACAAAGGCATCTTGATCTAAAAACGTCCCTGTTAAATCGACCTCTTCGAGCTGATACTCTTGCTCCGCACTATCACCACTACTGCTCTTCGGACTCTCATCGCTATCACCTTTGTTAGCAGGATCTATCAAGCGATATAGCGACAGCACATCTTTAATATTACTGGCGCGCTTTAACCCCATAAACACGTTATAGCCAAACAGCAAATATTCGCCAACTTGCACCATATCCTGCGCCACACAGTTGTGCTCGGTACGAATACGCGTGCGGGCAATGACCTGCATTTGGGTGCTGCCAAATTCCATCAGGCGTGCAGCATTTAATTTGGCGGTTTGTTGCTCTAGACGACTGCCCTGCTCTGTTAGGCGTTTTTTGATGAGCTCATACGCATTACCAGAGGCTACTGCCTGATCGGTTTGGGTTGCTTGGTTCGCATTAGGATCGCTTTTACTATCTGAATTGGTTGGGTATTGCGTGTCCGCCATCGTTGCTCGTCCGTTTCTGTTTTTACATAATAAGAGAATTGTCTGGCAATCAGGAAATAAGAAGCTATTTGAGATAAAACAGTATTAAAAGTAAAGAAGCGCGTGGCTAATCTAAGAAAACGGTCAATATGGGTTTGTTTAGATTAGCCAACTCATTTTCGGCGCTAACGTTGAAAATGCGTTGGTTAAAGCGCTCTGCTATCTAGATAACAGAGCGTTTATAACGACTAATATTCATACCAATCGCACATCGTTTAAGCAGTTTTGTCATCATTTGACTGATTGGCTTTCATCGCTTGGTTGGCCATGACCCCATTGATAATACCGCTTAACGTGTCTGACTTACCCGCTAAACCATCAATGGCTTTACCGATCGACAATGATTTGGCAAAGTTGTCAAAGAAGTGCGCTTCACCGCCAACGATATCGATTTTGGCTTTTTGGAGCGCCACTGCCAATACTTCGGCGTTTTCTTTGGCAATCTCTTTACCAGCATCAATTGATGCCATCGCTTCTTGTAGCGCGGTCTCAAGACCCATGCGGAACTCTTCGTGCTCACGCGCTTCCTTACTCATGCTACCCATGGCATTGAATTTCTCTACCAGACCATCTGCTTCGGCTTGGAAGTGCGCGCGAGTGACTTCGGCTTTTGCCAGTCCAACGTCACGTTCTGCCTTGGCATTTGACTCGCCGCGAGCAGCGATAACCTCAGCATTGGCCATGCCGACATCACGCTCGGCTTTAGCATTAGATTCACCGCGAGCAGCAACAATCTCTGCATCGACCATACCGATGTCACGCTCCGCTTTTGCTTTAGAGGCACCGCGAGCCGCAATAACTTCGGCTTCAGCCATGCCTTTTTCACGGTCTGTTTGAGCCTGAGCTTGCCCTGTCGCTTTGATGACATTGGCTCTCGCGATGCCTTCTTTTTCAAGCGACCCTGACTTAGCCTCTTGGATCGCCGCTTCAGCAAAGCCGTGCGCTGACTCTTCTGCTTTAATACCTTCCGCCATTTTGATTTTGGCTTCTGCATCTTTTGCAGAGGCTTCCAGATTGGCATTGGCAAGCGTGGTAATCTCGACAGCTTTATGCTTGGCAGATAACTCTTCTGCTTCGGCTTTTTTCACCTGACGCACTTTGAGTTCTTCAGCATCTGCTTCCGCCGCCAAGACGCGGGTTTGCTTAGAGCGATCCGCTTCGCTGACTTCGCGAACTTCTTTGATACGCTCTTCTTCTTGCGCCACAGTTTTGTCCACCGCAATGCGCTCACGAATGACGTTAGCGATTTCTTTTTTCTCAAGCTCAATCGCACGGTCAGCTTCAATTTTTTGTAAGTCTACTTCACGCTCACGCGAGACAATTTCTAGATCGCGAGCACGCGTGACTTTTTCTTCTTCAATGACTACGGCGCGCAGGCGATTTTGACCCGCCACTTCGATTTCACGTTGCTGATTTTCACGCTGAATCGCCAAATCTTGCTCCACCATAATGATGGCAGTTTCTGATTTTTTGCGCTCTTCTTCTTCAATCTTGCGAGTTTCGGCCGTTTCACGGGCAATCACTGATGAGATTTCACGCTTTTGCTTGGCTTCGGCATCGGCTTGTTGACGCTCCAACTCTAGCATCGCTTCTCGGGTTTCGACATTCTTTTTCTTAACGGCCAGCTCTTCGTCACGCTCAAGCTCATTGGTAATGACGTTTTGGAACGCTGTTAGCTGAGTGATCTTCTTGATACCTTCAGCATCTAGGATGTTGCTTGAGTCTAGTGATACTTTTGGTGTTTGTTCCAGATAATCAATCGCCACATCCTCTAGGACATAACCATTGAGATCGTTACCGATTTCTTGGACAATACTGTCGCGGAACTCGCTGCGGTTTTCGAACAGTTTGACAAAATCAATCTGCTTACCGACGGTTTTTAGTGCTTCTGAAAACTTAGCGTTAAACAGCTCATTGACCGCGACTTTATCGGAGGCTCTCTCAACACCAACGGACTTGGCGACTTTGAGTACATCTTCTTCGGTTTCATTGACACGTAGATAGAATGCGACTGTGATATCAGCACGCATATTATCCGCACAAATCAAACCTTCTTTACCACGCCTATCAACCTCTAGCGTGATGAGCGAGATTCTCATCAGCTCTTTTTTGTTGATTACTGGCCACACAAAGCCACCATCAAAGCGTACCGCTATTTTACTCACACCGTTGATAATGAGTGCTTTGCCCTGCTCAACCTTGAAGTAAAAGGCTTTGAGCATCAAAAGTGCGACCATCATAAAAACAAACGCCAGCACCACAACCACGCCGACGATAATGAGTATGTCCATATTCATTCCTTTAATTAAAACATTCCAAGCGAATTTAAAACTCTTGCTATATTTACTAAATACTTATTTTTTATGTTATTGAGCCATCATCCACTGAGCAATATCATTGATGAGCTTTATTTGTCTTCAACAGGAGTCACTCGATAGGTGTTGGTGCTATCTAAATACTCTACCAGCACGACTTTATCGCCTTGTTTTAGTTGATGGTCGTTCATGTCTGATCGAATCTTGAGTATCAGTCCAGCACCGCCATCATTGAGTGTCGCCTCGCCATGTTTGTCCGTCACACTGAGCGTACGCACTACAGCGACTCTACCCACGTTACTAGACGAATTACGTTTGGGAATTTTGGCAATATTTTTGCGGATAGGGGAAATAATAATGCCTGTCAACCACATCGATACAACCAAGACAAAGACAAGTGCCCCTGTACCGAATAAATAATACAGCGCACCCGAATCAAGATACTGATGTAAAAAGCTGGTATATAAGTAGCTGAGTAGCCACCCTATCAAGCTAACGAGACTGAGTATGATGATCAACGGAACACCATAAAGACCGAATTTGAGCATGAGACCTGTGAAAAAACCAGTCGATGACAAGTTGACGATATCAGTATCGCCGCCTGACTCACCAAAACCGACAGTATCCATATCTGCCATGCCAAGCAAAGACACAACCCAATACAAGGTGACAAACATCACAAGCCCAGTAAAAATAATCGTGGGATATAAACTGATCTTAGTAACAAATACTAAAAACGCTTCTTGCATGACACCTGCTCTCCCTTTATTCACCTAATCTGATATGCTAACCGTTCAGTGCAGTGCTTAGTACGATGCGGATAATGCTTAACCGACCTGACGCTATTTATTTAAACCCTTCAGAATCAACTTATGTTTTCTTATTCGTAATTATATATACATTTCATTACATAATATATAGGAATTGTTACTAACGTCCCCATATCGGTGAGCGCACGACGCCACCATCTTGACTATTAATGACATAGCTTGTATTCCCTGAGAGCGAATGAATCACCAGATCTCCCCCATTCTTACCGCCGATTTGCCCACTGATTTTTGAGTAGCGTGTGGGATAAACCGCATAGTTTCCAGAAGGAGACAGACGAGCAGGTTCATCAAGTCCAGTCTCTGCCAGATTGGATACTTGCCCAGTTGTCAGCATCATAACAGCGGCTTTACGGCCATTAAGGTAAGCCATACGTTGACCGTCTGAACTAAGCTGTGGACTGGCGACATAACCGCTGGTCGGTACAGGCGTGGCACTACTGGTTGCAAAGTTGTAGCGATAGATACGTGGACGTCCAGCACGGACTTTGTCACTGGTATATACAAAGCTCTTGCCATCTGCTGCATAACTTGGCTGAACCTCAGTACTCGGCAAGGTTGTTAGCTGCCGCGTCTTGCCATCGCTCAGTTGCATCTCATAGATATCAGCATTGCCGCCGACGGTCGAGCTGTAGAGTAGATGCTGACCATCCGGTGAGAATGACGCTGACATGTTACTGCCTTCAGCATTGACGACTAGATTGCGCGTCTTGCTACGACGATCATATATATAGATCTTGGGATGTTCACGTGCAGCTTGTTTGCTATAAGCAAGTAATTGCCCGTCGGCTGACCATGCCGGCGCATAGATATAGCCGCGCAACTGATCAATGAGCTGACGATCACTACCATCAGGACGGATACTATAGAGTATCGATACTTTAGCCGCTCCAAGTCCTTGCTCTTCTACGTAAGCAATATACCCTTGACGATCAATGGCAGGCATACGCGCAGTCAGCGGATTGCTGTCAACGATACTGATCGGTTTTTTGGTTTGAATATCAGGCAATGTCTGACAGCCTGTCAGCGCCGCAACGATAGCGAGCGTAGTGATACCTCTCACTGTCACTCTTGGCAACTTGAGTTCTGACATGTGGATTTTGAGCATAATGTAGTATCCAATAACATCTGAGGGAAAAAGCACGGTAAATAGCTAAAATTGAGCATCACTGCTCTGATATTTAAATCCGTAGCTACTTTTTTAAAAATTAATTTTATTGCAGGAGCATTACTCTAGTGTAGCCTAAACTGGCTCAAACTTTGGATAAAAAAAGCCCCACTAGTTAGTGGGGCTCTACGAAGTTTAACTCGTCTGTTTGTCTATTAGTCTGTTTACGCTTAATAAGTGCTCATCTCAACAAATGGCAAACCTATTTTGAGACCGCTTTGAAGTGAGCTACTTGATTCTCACTTTTGATCGTTAAGATAGGTAGATTATTGGCATTTTTACTGAGGCTGTACTTGCCTTGTACTGTGGCTAATGCTGCGGCATCAAAACTGGCTTGCGGCTCAGGACAGGTCATCAAAGTACTGATACCATTTTTGATCTGCACATCACCATTTATAACGCTATAACCTGCGCTCATGTTGTTGCAGGTATTTATAAATGCTACGTAGTCTCTGCCCTCATCGTTCATAAAACTTAGGGTCAGAGGTTTTGCTGGATCAAAGAACAGTTGCGCTACCTGCTCACCGTTGCTCTCTTTGGCATCAACCAGCTGCCAAGCGTAAGCTTGTAAGGCATCGTTGGTAACTGCCTGACTGCTTGGCGCAGGCAGATTAGCAGTCGTCTGGCAACCAGCAGCAAGCGCCCCAGTGGTAAAAGTAGCGACCATCATTACTTTCATCATGTTATTCATTTCTTCTCCTTACTATATTGAACCGAAAACTCTTGTTATAAGCCCCAATAAGCTTAGCCAAAATTTTAGTTTTATTATGATTGATTGTGTTATTTCCTGTATTAAAGAATAACTACGTTTAGCCTGACTCATTATCGGCTGTCATTATAAACTGGGTGTTATATTTAAAACTAATGGATTCAATTCTATAGTCGTTTGGATGCTATTCTAACAAATGATAAAGCAGATTTGCTCGATGAGTGTTTATACAGAAACACCCCACTATATAGTGAGGTGTTTTATATATTGTTATTAGATACTAGTGATTGCTGTCACTCCCTACCGCCTCAAATGAAACATCTAAAAAGGGTTTTGTCAGCATATCAGTTATCATTTTAGATCACATCTGTACCTGTAATCTCTGGCTGGTCAGTAGCAGGTGCTGTCATGCTCGACATAGATTGGCAACCGACGAGTACCGTTACCATTACAATACCTGTCATCAATGCTTTGGTCATGTTTTTCATATGAGCTCCTAAATAGTTTTAATATACCGTTATGGTTGGTTCAAGTGAAGTATAACTATCATTGTATTAAACTACAGATATTGGGCCGTACTTCTCCCAGAGACCGTAGCTTATTCACACTTTTAGCATACCCATCTCTTACATTGCTGTAAGTTAATTAATGTTAATGAAGTAGGCTTACTGCGCCTTCATTTCTTGCAAGGCAGCATACCCTGATAAACGCTTGCGCTCAGCATCATCAAACAACTGCTGCTCAAATTGTTCTATCTGAATTTTTGCTTGGTTTTGATCTGCACTTTGACTTAATAAGCGCTGTTTTTGCGTCTCATACTGGTTGAAACGCTGGTCAAAGTTGGCGTCTTCTAAATCAACTTGTGCCAGTCTCTCTGCCGCTGGTGCGCCGACGAGCTCTCGACGCATATTGTATAAGGCTTCGGGTGTTGCACCGCGTGCTTTCATTTGTTCGGTACGAGCCATCAGCTCACCAAGATTGGCTTGCTGCTGGATATTGGTTTTGGTGGCATTGTCTGGCAATCGACTGACATAGTCTTGCCTAGCGGCCTGCTTTTGAGCATCGCTCATTTGCTGGTTTTGATTGATTCTGACCATTTCTACACTATAGTCATCATAATCATCTGCAGCACCGAAGAACGCCGTAATGGTCGCTTTGTCAAAATATTGCTGACGTAAGCTGGCCACGTCTTGCTTTTGTTGAGCGACTGCATTCAAGTCCAGCTCGCCACTTTTGGTCGCTTGTAACTGTAGATTACCGTAACGCTTTTCTATCTCTGGCAGTGCTTTGAGATAGGCGACATACTTGTTAAATATAGCAACTGCTTGACTCGCAGCAGGTTCTGGCGTGTGGTGACGGATGTAACTCTCAACACGTGCGATGATAACCGTTTCGTCCTCCTCACCAAGTGCGGATAAAAAATAATCGAATAAACGCCGCAGCCCTTCTGTAACGACCAATTGCTTGTTTTCATCAATGATGATTTCGCCATCGATTTGCGTGTCCTTTAGTGATCGTGGCAGACGCTCCAGTCCAGTGACAAATGCAGACTGGTTTTGGAGAGTTGTCGCTTCCACAACTTGACCAGCAGCTAACTCAGTTGAGATCGACTCGTTGTACTCACTATCCTCAACAGAAGCCGTCGTTTGAGCTGAGCTTATCTCATTATTATCAGGCTTGAACCACATAATCACCACCGCAGTTAGCGCTATGATAACCGCGGCGATTATAGCGATGGGTAAATAGGCTGGGCGGCGATTATTCGACATAAATGAGGGTTCTTTTTACTAGTCAGCTTTAGGACTTATGTTTTTAAAATCTTGCGTTTTTAAAATCCTGCGTTTTAAAACCTTACGCTCTTAAAGGTTAGCGTTTTTGAGACGATTGACCTGAGTACGGTAGATAGATTTTGGTTCAGAATCACCCCATGCTGTCAGACCTAGCACCTGATCAGCTGAATCCAAATGGTTCATTCTATAATTATCACGAATCACATAACCAAGACGACTCGAACAGGCAGATACCAACCCATCATTAGACTCACCTGCAAACGGTACACCCGTCGCGGCCAATAGATAATCGCTAGGATCAAGTGCGCTTGTGATTTGTCCAACACCGCTAAATGAGTAGTATTTGATGCCATTGACCGCAGTACTGGTTGGCTGACCACAATAATTTCTTGGCATTGCTGCAGGGAATTTGGCATTAAAGCGCGCTGCACCATCAGTCGATAACGCCATGAGTGCTTGCCAGCCATCTTGCTCTTGTATCTCTTTAAAACTGATACCTGAACCAACATCTGCAAAACCACCAATCAAATTGAAGACACCTGATACTAACTCTGTGGTGATGTTCGATGGCGTACCAGTGTTGTTATTTGGTTCGAGGACGTTTTTGACAAAATCGGCTGTTTTTGACCCTTGCTCTGGGCTCGACACTGCTGTGACTGACGCGACGTACTTTGGTGCGACGCCAGCGACGTAACGAATATCTATACCGCCTTGACTGTGCCCAAACAAATTGACTTTAGGATCGCCTGAAATCGCGGCGATGGTTTTGACTTGTTGTAGCAGCTGCTCTCCGCGAATCTCACTGTTATTGACGGCTGACGTCTTGGTGGTATATACCTCCGAGCCACCTTTCATCAACTCTGTAGGGATGCCGTTGAAGTAATCGATAACCCCAAATAACTGGGTAAAACCGCCAAGTCCATGAGCCATAACGACTGGGTATTTGGTTTTGGTATAGCTAGATGTAAAGTACCTGCTGTCAACCAGCTTACAACCATTGGCATTGGCACAATTATAGTACTGACCTGCTGCTTGGGCTGATGTGGTTTGTAGCGTCATTAACAAGACACCAGTACCGATTGAACCCAGTATTGGCAAAAAGGCTTTTGGTGTGATGGCGGCACGAACGTATGAAGAGAGTGTCATAACAACATCCTTGTTATCGTTGAGTTTGGTTATCCGTACCGCACAAAAGCGATAAAGATTGCTGCTAATTCCTTTAGCAGGCAAAATTACATTACTGATATCTTCTGTAACATTCAACTAAATTGTCAAAATATGAATATATTATTGTGACTACGGGGTCATGTTCAGTTTTTATAGGCTGTAAAGCAATTATTATCAATCATAATGATAGGTTGACTATCACTTAACCTAGAACTGCCGTTCTTCCATTTATGGTATAATCTGTCCACATGAAACCCATAATTATAAGATAGATGACGATGACTAAAAAAACCCTTATCCAGTCGGCTGATGCCATAGAAAAAATGCGCGTGGCTGGCAAACTCGCTAGTGATGTTCTGGTAATGCTCGATGAGCATGTCAAAGTTGGCGTCAGTACCGAGGCACTGAACCAAATCGCTCATGACTATATTGTTAACGTACAGCAGGCTATCCCTGCACCGCTTAACTATAATGGATTTCCAAAATCCATTTGTACTTCAGTTAATCACGTGGTCTGCCACGGTATTCCAACTGAAAGCAAGCTACTAAAAGACGGTGACATCATCAACATTGATGTGACTGTTATTAAAGATGGCTATTATGGCGATACCTCAAAAATGTGGATCGTTGGCAACGGCTCTATCATGGCACAGCGTATTTGCAAAGTGGCACAAGACGCTCTATATGCTGGTATGAGTGTGGTCAAAAATGGCGCGCGTCTAGGCGATGTTGGCGCTGCAATCCAAGCAGTAGTCGAACCTGAGCGCTTTAGTATCGTGCGCGAGTTCTGTGGACACGGTATCAGTAATGAGTTCCATCACGAGCCGCAAGTCATGCATTATGGCAAAAAAGGCACTGGTTTTGAGCTAAAAACGGGTATGACCTTTACTATTGAGCCTATGATCAATCAAGGGACATGGCAGACTAAGATTTTGCCAGATGAATGGACCGCCATTACCAAAGATCGTAAGCTATCTGCTCAGTGGGAGCACACTATGGTCGTGACAGACAATGGCTGTGAAGTCTTTACGACTCGCCCTGAAGAAGATTTAAGCTTTTTGACACAGTAAGACAATAAAAGATCGCCTAGGCGGTCTTTTTTTTGGCTCATTTTTCGACCTATAGTTAGGACATATTTAGTTAAGCGATATTGAGTATTGTGCTGACAGGGTTTTTGTCTTTATACTCTAATGACCTTACCCTTTTTATTGATGGCTCTTGCCAGCAAGCAATGTGTTGATTGACCGGATATGCCAACTTCATAGATTAGCTTGATAGATTGACTTATAAACTCTTAATTGGATAACGCTCATGTTTAATTGCGATGGCGCTTCTATTGATCTCACGCCTCTCCCACTACTAGCTAACGCTACCGACAAACCATTGCTTGGGATTCCTGAATGGTTAGCACAAGTCAACGAGGATATCAGTCGCGAACTCGAACGTGGCACCAATATCCGTCAGTTGGTTGGCGCACGTGCTTGCGCTATCGATAGTTTACTCGTCGCTTTGTTCAAGTGGTTTGAGCTAGACAAAACTGATTTGGCGTTTTTTGCGACTGGTGGCTATGGACGCGGTGAGTTATCTCTATATTCAGATATTGATATTTTGCTACTGTCTCCTGACGAAATAGACGCTGATGCCAGTAGCAAGATCGATAAGCTAGTTGCGTTGCTGTGGGATATTAGGTTAGAGCCTGCGCTTTCTGTACGTAGTGTCAGTGATGCGCTAGAGGCTGCGCTTGATCATACTATCGCTAGTGCCCAGCTAGAAGCCCGACTGCTTATCGGCAACGAATCGTTGCAAGATATGCCGATCCAAATTGTGAATAAACAATGGTCTCCTCGCGCTTTTTTTGATGCAAAAATGGAAGAGACTAAAGCGCGCTATCTACAGCACAACTCTACCGAGTATAACCTTGAGCCAAATATCAAAACAGCGCCCGGTGGTCTACGTGATATTCATATTATTGGTTGGGTCACCAAGCGCTACTTTCGAGTAAGTAAGCTCTATGATTTGGTACAGCAGAACTTTTTGACTGAAAAAGAGTTTGATGAGCTTAATTTTGCAGAAGGCTATTTATGGCAGATACGTCACTACTTACATGTATTGACAGGTCGCAACGAAAACAAATTATTGTTTGATTATCAGCGTGAGATTGCGCAGCTGATGGGTTACGAGACCCAACCAGACGATCAGCCCAATGCTGCCGTCGAACGCTTTATGCGCGACTATTATCGCTGTGCTATGCAGATATCCACACTGTCTGAGATGCTCACCAGTCATTATTATGAGACCATCATAGAACCTCAACTGCCTGATGATGAGCGTCCGAAAAAGCAGCCAATCAATGCTAGGTTTAACCGTATTGGTAATCAAATCGCTATAGCGCATCATCGCGTTTTCGCCCAGCATCCTGAGTCTATTTTAGAGATGTTTTTACTGATGGGTCAGCATGGTATCGATAAGGTTCGCACTCATACGTTACGTGCTCTAAAAATTGCCGCCCGAGGTATTGATCAAGTTTATCGAGACAACCCCGCTCATAAGGCGCTGTTCTTATCTAACTTAAAAGAGCAAAACTATCTGTTCCATCGCCTACGTACTATGAATCGTTATGGGGTATTAGGCAACTATATTCCTGCTTTTGCTCAAGTCACAGGTCTCATGCAATATGACTTGTTCCATCGTTATACGGTAGATGCACATACTTTATTTTTGATTCGAATTTTGCATCGCTTTACCGATCCAATGTTCTCTGAGGATTTTCCGCTGGTTAGTGCTATCTTTCAGCGTATCGAACGCAAAGAGATATTGGTACTCGCGGCGATGTTCCATGATATTGCCAAAGGTCGTGGCGGCGATCATAGTGAGCTTGGTCAAACTGAATCAATTGAGTTTTGTTTGTCGCATGGGATGAGTTTGGCAGATGCTAACTTGGTGGGTTGGCTGACTCGCTATCATCTGTTGATGTCGATCACCGCCCAGAAAAAAGACATCTCAGACCCTGAAGTTGTGACCATCTTTTCAGATCTTATTGGCAACGTTACACACCTAAACCATCTGTATGTACTGACAGTAGCAGACATGAACGCGACCAATCCACAGCTGTGGAACAGCTGGCGGGCGACACTCATGAAACAGCTGTACTCACAGACTCGGCGCATTTTGCGCGCTGATATCGATGCGCCGACCAACCGCCAAGACATGATTAGCGCCACACGCACACAAGCGCTAACCATGCTAGATAACGTCAATAATCAGCATATGAACCGCGATGAAGTGTTGCGTTTATGGGATGATCTGGGCGATGAATACTTCTTGCGAGAGATTGCAGAGGATATTTTGTGGCACACTGAAGCTATCTTGAACCATCCACCGATTGGTCTTGCTTCTAATGCGGATAGTCCGCCACTGGTGGTCTTGCGTGAGCATCGTGAGCTGGCGCTTGACGCGGTACAGGTCTTCGTCTATACCCAAGATCAGATTAATCTGTTTGCCGTTACCATGGCTGTTTTTGACCAGATGAATCTCGATGTATTGGATGCCCGTATTATTACCGCGACCCGCGATTTTGCCCTAGATTCTTATGTATTACTAGATCCTAGCGGCACACTGTTGGTGGATCAAGACAGTCAGCAAGAGCTTAAACAGCGCTTGATTGATGCATTTAAAGATCCTACCGTTCTGAAGCTGGCAAACAAACGTATGCCGCGTCAGCTGAGACATTTTGAGGTTGAGACAGTTATTAGCTTTGAATTTAATGAAGCATCGAACCAACACATCATGAGTCTCGAGACACTGGACCAGCCAGGACTATTGGCTCGGGTTGGACAGATGTTTTTGCAGGAGCAAATCGAGGTTCATGCGGCGCGTATTACTACCCTAGGTGAGCGTGCAGAAGATATGTTTTATATCAGTGACCAAAACGATAAACCACTATCTGCCGATAGGCTTGAAGCGTTAAAGTCAGCATTATTAGCCAGTCTAACGACCAAAAGAGAAGATAACGTGGTCTATAGCTACTAGCGTTACCGCTACTGGATATTGACTGCCATGGATAACGTCCACTAGTCGGTCAACCACTAACTGGCATGGCTGATATGGCTGATATGGCTGACATAATAGCCAATAGGATTAAGGGCACGCTTTATAGCGTGCTCTTATATATTATATTATCTGCATGTTCATGCAGTTCAGCGTCAGCAAGATCAGGTGGCAGTACGCCCAATTCAAGCGCTGTTTGAGTCATTATTAGACGTCCTGCGCTGATTTCTTTTTGTAGCAAACATTGTAAGCTTGCCAAATGAAACTGTCCTTTGAGGTAGTCATCTAACTGCGCTAAAGAGATAGGTGCTTTGGCATGCACATCAGGATAAAGGCTGTCCTCTGCTAGAATAACCATCTCATTGAGCATCTCTTCGCTCATGAGCTCATCTTTATCTATTTTACGTTGTAGTTTATTTTCTAATCGACCTTTGGCAGCAAAAGCACTGATATAGAGTATGGTCTGCAGTACAAACAACGATACATACTGCCATGCCGTTAGCGATATATTCAGCAGGTTATTAAGCAGCATCAATGCCATGGCTACGACCACATAACCAACCAGCTGCCACACTAGCCACATGATCAGGCTGTTTTCGCCAAACCAAAACACTTTCTTTTCTTGACGTTCAATCAGTTGCTCCCGCGCTTGCCACCAGCACTGTTCACGCTCTTTTAGCAACTTGTATAAATTAGTAGACTGCAAGTCAGTATTAGGATTTTTATTGTTGGTATCTTGAGCGATGAGATCATCGTTATTTATCACATTAGACATATCAAATCATCCTCAAAATGATCTACCCCTTATGCTGGTAGCCATCTTTTATATTGTTATAAGGTATTAACCGTAAAGCGATTTGATCGATTTGGGTATTATAATATGGGCTGTCGTAGAAGCAGCCCTAGGCATCAGATATCAGGAATTCGCACGCGCGGTATAAGAACAAAAAAGACAAAAAATAAGAGAAGTGCTACACTGCTCTTATGTAAACTTTCTTTATAACTTTATTATTAATTGTCTATTATAGTTACCAAACATATGAATCACAACTTAGAGAATCTGCACCCCTATCCATTTGCAAAGATGGCAACGTTGTTGGCTGATAGCAAGCCTGCCAACGGTTACAGTGAAATCAAACTAGGTATTGGTGAGCCAAAACATAAGCCGCCTGCGTTTGTGCTGGACGTGCTAAGCGAAAACTTGGACAAAATAAGTCGTTACCCGACCACGAACGGTATGTTTGAGTTGCGTCAGACGATTGCCCATTGGTTAGAGAAGCGCTTTTTTCTCAATCATGTTGATGCCAATACCCAAGTACTGCCTGTAATGGGGACTCGTGAAGCGATATTTAGCTTTGTACAAGCCGTTGTCGATCAAGATGCAGGTGAACCTGCGGTGTCACCGACCGTTGTCATGCCCAACCCGTTCTATCAAATATACGAGGGCGCAGCCATACTGGCACAAGCAGCGCCTTACTTTGTTCCTTGTACACTGGACAATGACTTTAAGGGTGATTATCGCGCTGTGCCGCAAGAGGTGTGGACACGTACGCAGCTTCTGTTTGTCTGTAGTCCGAATAATCCAACCGGCTCGGTTATGACTATGGAGGATTGGGAATACCTTATTCGCCTATCAGATCAGTACGGTTTTATCATTGCTAGTGATGAGTGCTATAGCGAGCTGTATTTTGATACTGCTCCTATCGGACTATTGCAGGCTTGCGCGGCGCTCGGTCGACGTGACTTTAAGAACTGCGTTGTCTTTCACTCTTTATCTAAGCGCTCAAACCTACCTGGTCTGCGCTCTGGCTTTGTGGCGGGTGATGCCAAGATTTTGCAAGCGTATTTGCAGTATCGTACTTATCAAGGCTGTGCGATGCCGATACCACATCAGCTTGCCTCTATTGCAGCATGGCAAGACGAGAAGCATGTGGCACACAACCGCGCCCTGTATCAAGAGAAGTTTGCGCTATGGATGTCTGAGCTGGGTCAGCTGCTAGAGCTACGGATGCCAGATGCTGGTTTTTATTTTTGGATAAAAGTGCCTGAGCAGTTCGATGGTGACGATGAAGTTTTCGTCAAAGCCCTATATGAACAGGCCAATATTCACGCGTTGGCAGGACGCTATCTATCGCGCGAGGTTGATGGTAACAATCCTGGACAAGGGTTTATCCGTGTTGCGCTCGTTGCTAGTGTCGATGAAAGCCGCGAAGCGATACATCGTATTCGCAAATTACTAGGAGCATAGACAGCTACTTAGAAATTTTCACTCTAAGCAGTACAACAGTCTCTAACAACCTTAATATAAATAGGGTTGTTAGAGGCTTTTTGCATTAAGGGTTTTGTAGTAATAGTGCTATAGTAAAAGCTCTATTGCAGAATATGCCATCAAGGATGATGCCATGCCCCATCTTGATTTTACCCAGCCGCCATTTGATGTATTGAGCTTAGCTGAGCGTCAAAGCATCAGAAAAAACACTCAAATCCGCTACCTTGCTAAAAATGAAAGCTTGCCGATAGAAGAGATGCAATATCTGTATGTGGTCATTAAAGGACAGATTGAGCAATCGCTCGGTGGTGAGTTTGTTGCCTCCTATCTAGGGAGTAATCATTCTGATGATCCGAACAACAATGATTGGTTTGATAGCCGGCGTTTACCTGAGACAGGCATCAAAAGCAGCCCACAAAAAACTGCAATCTCGCCTGTACAATCGTATCAATTTCGAGCCAATGAAGAGACCTTATTACTGCAAGTTAATGGCACTACCGTCGATAAGATCAGCGCACAAAATCATCTGGTACGACAAATGCTATCAGACAAATTACCAGAACGACTAAAAGCCTTGCAGCAGCGCCGTAGCAACCATAAAGCACGAGATCCTACCCGCTATACCAATCAACAAGAAGTACAGCAAATTATGCTACAACCGGTGAGAGAGGTTCATCTATTACCAGTGCATATCGTCGATGCCAATAGCAGCTTATATGACGCTGCGCGTATCATGACCCAAGCTGGGCTAAAGCATGTGCTGGTACGACCGCTTGAACATATAGAAAATATATCAAGGACCGAAGACGAAATGCCGCTCGTGCTAGGTATTCTCACTGATACTGATATCTGCCGTGCCATCAGTGACAGACAAGATCCTGCCAAAACCCTTTGCCAGCGCTATACTAATTTTAAACTACGTACCATCAAAGCCACTGACGAAATTGGTGACGCACTACTCACCATGACCCGCTACCGCATTCATAGACTGCCAGTAATTGATAGTAATGGTAGTGTCATTGGTGTACTGGGGCAAAGCGATATGCTGGCTCATATTGGTCATCATTCACAGCTCATCAGTATTCAAATAGAGCAAGCAACTGATCTATCGAGCCTAGATACGGCAGTCGAACTCATCGGGCGCTATATTCGGGCGCAGCATCAAAACGGCGTAAAAATCGGTAATATTAGCCGTATGGTGCAGACCTTAAATGCACAAGTATTTACTAAACTGTGGCAACTGATCGTACCTGATGAGGTCATCCGCAATACTTGCCTCATCGTCATGGGCTCAGAAGGTCGCGGTGAGCAAATCATGCGTACCGATCAAGACAATGCGCTCATCATTCGTGATGATTATACTCATCCTGATTTGGCGCAGTTTGCTAAGACGTTTAATACCCACTTAGCAACGCTCGGTTATCCGCTGTGCGATGGTAATATCATGATGACTAACCCCATATGGCGGCAACCCCTCAAACCATTTACCGCACAAATTGGCTTATGGTTTAGAAACACTGACCCGATGCATGCTATTTACCTATCTGCCATACTAGATGGAGAATACGTCTGCGGTGATGAGACCTTGCTCACACAGGTACGTCAGCATCTAAAACTTGCTCATAGACAAGCCGATCCAATGTTTGTACGTCAGTTTGCACGTGCGGCACTGCAGTTTGGTGATGTCAATCAGTGGTGGCAAAAGTTTGTCCCTTTGATAGGCGGTAAACCAGTATCAGCAGATATTGATCTAAAAAAAGCAGGTATCTTTCCACTGGTTCACGGTATTCGTGCCTTGGCAATAGAATATGATGTGCTCGATGTTCCTAGTAGCAAAGGTCGCTTAAAAGCCTTGGTACAGGCTGACGCCTTGAGCCAAGAGCGCGCCAGTACATTACTAGAGGCTTTAGAGTTCTTTATGGCGCAGCGTTTGTCAGTGGCTCTGTCAACCGATGACAAACACGCACGGCAGGTCAATCCGATGACGCTGACTGCCCTTGAACGTGATCTATTCAAAGAGTGTCTGGCAGTCGTAAAAAGCTTTAAGAATCAGCTGCGTCAACACTATCAGCTAGAAATAGCATAAATGGATGAGTAATTAATATGAGCTGGCTACAGCAGTTATCTCGCGCTTGGCAAAAGACGCAGCTACAGCGTCCAGAGCTAGAAACCATGTTCACCACACCTTTGGCTGAGCAGTGGGTAGCGATTGACTGTGAAATGACCGGAATAAATCCTAAAAAACATCATTTGCTATCTGTAGCGGCAATACATATCAATGGCAATACGATCAACACAGGTGATGGTATGCATGTGGTATGCAGGCCTCCTGTGATGCCAGATCGCGACACCATTGTCATTCATGGTCTGCGTACTGCCGATGTCGAACATGGTATGAGTTATGAGGATATGTTGGCGTTATTGCTACCCTTTATAGGCAATCGACCGATTGTCGGATTTTGCACACAGCTAGACATGGCGTTTTTGAATCCGTTGGTCAAACGTTACATGGGCACAGCGCTGCCAAACGACATTATCGACTTACGCCATTTACACAGTCAGCGTATGAGTGGTCAGGCCCAGAACCTTCTTGGTCAGTCTCAGGACTTAACCCGTATCCTAGCGCATTATGATATTCCTGAGCTTGGCACTCACGACGCTTATAACGATGCGATCATGACAGCGATGGCATTTTTGCATGTGCGCTAATATCTGCCATCGGTGATAAAATTGAGCTTGTGACAGCATGGGCGAAAACAGTAACTCATGTTACCATAGGCGGTTTTTACCACCTGATGAAACCTGCTCATGCGATACCCTGCTAAGTGCGATATACCCAAGCGAAATAATCATCCATCTATCACGCCTAAAATCAAAGCATGTATCAGGGGTTGTAATCGTATGCTGTCGTTCAACCAATCGACTAAACACCTATCTGTGTTGGCACTATTGTCAGCAGCGCTAGTGACGCCAGTTCACGCGTACGCCGCACTGCCAGACGCTATTCGATCGGCATTGTCGCGGGCCGATCTCACAGACTCGGATATCAGTATTGTCATCACACCCGTAGGTGATAAGAATACCAGTCGTCTGCCCTCTCCTATTCAGGTGACCGACAGCAGTAATTCTAATAAGCAATCGACGCAGGCGGCAGTAGCTAAAGATACAGCGACTGATATGACTACTGGCAAGAACCGCTCTAGCCATGTTGCAGATCATCCTGACCAGCAGAGCGCACTGATCACGATAGAACAGCGCACTATTGAAAAACACGAGCAAAAAATACACGCTTATACTGATGACCCTTATACTTATCAGAGTGTAGAGAGCGTCCCAACCGTATTGCCGGACGACACACCTAAGCTGACGCATGATACGAATAGCGCTGTTGACACTAGTCGCACTGTTAACAATGAAAGCACCTCAATAAAGATTTCTTTTTCACCTTTGCTAGACCATCAGTCGAACATCTCACGTACTCCTGCCAGCACTATGAAACTCGTTCCCAGTTTTATCGCTTTGGATACGTTAGGAGCGGATTTTGTCTGGCACACACGGGTCTACCACACTGGTATCGTCATCGGCGACCGCCTGTATGGTGATTTGATCATTCAGGGTAGTGGTGATCCAAAGATGACTCACGAGCGGTTGAAACAACTACTTTATAAAGTACAAGCCTCAGGTATTCGCCACATCGATGGCGATATCATTGTCGATAGCGCCATATTTAAGAACGTGAGCGAAGATCCCGCTGCCTTTGATAACTCGCCTTTGCGCCCTTATAACGCAAGCCCCGATGGATTTTTGGTGAATTTTAGCACTATCGGTATCAAAACCTATCCTTTAGAGAATGGTCAAGCCAGCCTAGTCTATAAGCCGCGATTGGCAAGCTATAACCTGCCAGATAAAATAAACACCCGCGAAGCTTCCTGTGGACAGGCAAGCTATAGTCTAGCGCCGCAGTGGCAAGCAGAGCAGCTCACACTCAATGCCAGCCTACCAGAGCGTTGCGGTGAGCATGTGTTTTATGTCGCGTATCCTAATGCGAAGGAGTTTGCCGCCTATGTCGTCGCGGCAAAATGGCAAGCGCTAGGTAATACCTTGAGCGGAAAAGTTATCTCGCAAGAGACGCCTTACCATAATCATAAAATCCGAAAGACAGCACCTAGTCTCACAGCTATTGCGATGTCACCTCTGCCGATAGTCAGCTTCCCTTCTTTGAATCTTACGCAGCAAATTCATGATATTAACCACTTCTCAAACAATGTCATGGCTGAGCAAGTAGCACTATCTATAGGGGCGTACGACAAATCAGAAATGGCGCCAGCCATGTCTGCTGGTGAATCTATCGCTGATCCAAACAGCACATCAACAAGCAATAAAAAACCAAGTGCACAAGATAATTCCCAAAAGAGCGATAGCTTATATCAGTTTGGTAAACCTCATACAACCGATTACTCATCAGCCTTACAGACCATTGATCACTGGTGGCAAGCCAATCTGAGCACACCGTCCCCTTACCTAACCAATGGCTCAGGACTGTGCCGTAGCTGTACCATTACAGCTGCCAACCTTGCCGAGCTGTTGACGTATGCTTATGGTCACCCAAGCTTTGCTGCTTACGTTGACTCGTTAGGTATCGCAGGGGTCAGTGGCACAATTGCGGCTCATAGCGAGCGCTTACCTGAGTCGGCAGCGATTGGCCGAGCATGGATAAAGACAGGCACACTAAATAATGTCACCTCGATGGCAGGTTATGTCAAAGGAGTATCCGGTCAAGACTATGTGGTCGTTGGTATCATCAATACCGAGCAAGCGCTCAATCCTTATACCGCCAGACCCGTACTCGATGCGATGCTTGACTGGACCGCTCAGCGCTGACTCTAACAACATTTTTTGGCAAATCGTAAACACTCAAATAGGCACTCATCGTATTCAGTGTTTTGACGCAGGCGCTATGATGTTTTGCTGCGTGTATTATCCCTATATCCCTACTATTTTATTTTACAAAGGTAAGCCTATGTCACGCCAGACAACCACGCTCAATAAGTCGCTAACGCTTGCAGGCCCTCATCCTAAACTGGCGCAATATGTTGGCTTTTTTGCGATTGGCTATACGCTTGCCAGTACGATATTTATGATGATTCAGACTCAGTTTGCGCTCAACTCACAACTGGTGATGGTGGTCTCTATTATTGTCGGCGCCTATATTGCTGTGAGCAAATTTATTAAGCATCACCAGCGAGCCTTGACTAAAAGCGAAATCAATACCCTTATGTTTGGCGGTGTCGCTATTGTCTGGTTATTGACGGCTATTTATTTTTTGGCAATATGGTTTTGGTTGTTTGATATGGTCAGCCGTGAGGTATTGTTTGAGATGGCGATGGCACGCCCGCTACCACTACTCTCTTCTCTGGTGATGATGTTTGTATTCACCTTGGTCAGCGCACGCCTTAGCATCTGGGTGATCAATCATTTTTTGAACCCTATACACAAGAACACCTAAGCGCAGCCAACTGTCTACAAGGTGCTACAAAGTTTTCCCCTACTCATACGTAAAATCCGTTAGGCTAACTTTAACGAGTAGGATTTTAGCGGTTATGTGTTTTATCTTATAAGAGGAGCAAACATCATGGAAATGGTCTTTTTTGACAACATAGACAAGCTTGGTCGCATTGTTCTGACAACGGTCATGGTCTACGTGTTGATCGTACTGGTCACCAAAGCCTCAGGTAAGCGATCGACGTCACAGCTCAATAATTTTGATTGGATCGTCACGGTCATGATTGGCTCGTTGGGTGCGAGTACTATCTTGCTAAAAAACATCCCATTCATCGAAGGGGTGTCCTCTATTTTAGTACTGTACCTCTTACAGTTCTTGGTGACCAAGTACGCTTCTATCTCACTGCAATTTAGCAGTGTGATTTTGTCCGATCCACGGATTGTGTTTTATCAAGGACAGTTTTTGCCAGAGGCGATGCGCGCGGAGCGTTTAACTCGCCAAGAAATCGAATGTGCGATGCGCGACGAAGGTATAAACAACTTTGACGACATTGAAGCCGTTGTCTTTGAATCTGATGCCAAGCTCAGCGTGATTCCAAAACCAAAACCATCAGACACAAGCGATGATAGCCAAAGTAAAGATCGCAGCGTATCAGAAACGCTCAAGCCGTTGATGTAAGTGTTTAAAGATAAAGTGTTGTAATATACATAGCATTTTTTGTGATAGTTTTGATAACTGAAATGGCAGGTATTATGAAGGTAAGAATTTTGAGCGTTGGCAATAAAATGCCAAGCTGGGTGCAGACAGGGTTTGATGAATACTTTAAGCGTATCCAGCCGATGTTAAGCACAGAGATTGTAGAGATTGCTGCCGCAAAACGGGCAAAAAATCCGTCAGATGCTAATCTAGCACAGTACCGTGAGCAAGAAGGTCAGGCGATATTGGCCGCTCACAATGCTGCGAGCCGTGAGCAGCTATGGGTACTCGATGTCAAAGGTAAGATGCTATCGACCGAGGGACTGGCAGATAAACTCTCAGGTGCCATGCAGCAAGGCGATGATATTGCCTTGGTCATTGGCGGTGCAGATGGGGTCTCACCAGAAGTACTGGCAAAGGCAGATGTAAAATGGTCATTGTCGACGCTGACATTACCGCATCCTCTAGTGCGCGTTGTCCTCATGGAGCAGCTATACCGCGCAATGAGTATTAATAACAACCATCCTTATCATCGTGGTAATTAGATAAAAGCCATAACAGCGGTCTTACTCTAAAATATCCATCAGACAACGGATTGAAAAACCAGCGCGCGCCCTAATAAATGCTACATGAAATATCCAAAACGCGCGACCTCTAACACCTCTCAAATTACGCAACAGCGTGACCATTATCACGATAGTACACCGACGCCTATTACCTCTGCTGCGGCATGGGACAGTGCGTCTGCGGTACTGTCTAATGCGGCCAAACTACCGGCACTGTTTATCTCGCATGGAGCACCCACTCTTGCGATTGAGCAATCTGCTACGACTAGCGCCTTGGCACGTATGGGGCAAAACCTACCTAAGCCTCGTGCCATTGTCATTATGTCGGCACATTGGCAATCCGCAAAGCTTGAGATTAGCAGTAACCCGCAGCCAAAGACGTGGCATGATTTTTCGGGTTTTTCGCCTGAACTGTACGAGCTGCAGTATCCTGCACCTGGTCAGCCAGCACTGGCTGAGACACTTGCTCAGCAGCTCACTGCTCGTGGTATCACCTGTAGCGTCAACCCAATGCGCGCTTGTGACCATGGGGTGTGGGCGCCACTGAGACATCTGTACCCAGAGGCAGATGTGCCTATTGTCCAAGTATCCTTGCCGCAGCATTATGACAGTATCGCTTGCTATCAATTGGGGGCGCAGCTTGCGCAGCTACGTGACGAGCAGATCCTTGTGATTGGTTCAGGTAATATCACTCACAACCTGCAAGCACTGCGCTGGGAAGCCGATAGCATCGATCAAGCGGCCAAAGCCTTTAAGCAGTGGTTGCTCCAGCAGCTCAAGATAGATATACCTACTGCCCTCGACTGGCAGCAATACCCTGAGTACAAAGACATTCACCCAAGCGACGAGCATTTGCTGCCACTGTTTTTTGCGTTAGGTGCCGGTCAGCGCGTCTCTGTCGTTCATCAAAGCATGGCGCATCATAGCTTGGGCATGGATATCTATCGCTTTGATTAACTCTTATTTATTAGCGCTTACTTATTATTAGCGCCTACTTATCTAATCAAAACGCATAAAACTACTTTTCAAAAGCAGGTTTAGTAAACCAACCTGCCCGCTCTATCTCACCTGCTAGACTCAACAAAGTCGCCTCATCGTTCATACGACCGATGAGCTGCATACCGATTGGCAAGCCTTTTTTGCTCATGCCAACAGGTACTGATATGGCTGGCAATCCTGTGATATTGCCCAATAGCGTAAAGCCCATTTTTCCTAATACAGGAGCGCTCAGCTTTTCGATCATGCCTGACTTAAAGGCGTATCTACCCATATCAAACCCTTTATTGAGTATTCCAGCACTACGCATCATCATCTCGTCCATGCGACTAGGTGGTAGCACACCATGTTTGACAGCAGGCGTCGGCACTGTCGGCGACAAAATCATATCGTAGGTGTCTAATAACAGACCCGTTTGGTATTGACTGTGATGCCAACCGTGCTTAGCATGAACCAAATCTACTGCCGATAACGAGCGTCCAAGTAGCGCCATATTATAGGTTTGCGGCTCTAAGTTTTTGATATGCTCAGACCCGAACTCCCGCTCGATATTATCAATCGTAAAGGCAGTATGTGCGCACACCACTACGATAAAGTCGTGCCAAAACTGCTCGATATTGATATCTGGCTCCGCGTGTACGACCTGATGACCCATGGACTCTAGTTGCTTGGCGGTTTGCTCTAGTACAGCAAGGACTTCTTTATCCACGGCAGTATTGGCGATCAGTGGCTGCTGCTGCAACGCAATTTTGAGTGGTTTGGGCGCTCGCATGGCCGCTTGCAAAAAAGTCCCATCTGGTGGCGCAATGACATACGGCGCTCCAATCTCTGCACCATTCGTGGCATCGAGCATCGCGGCACTATCACGTACCGAGCGTGTGATTACATGATCGGCAACTGCCCCGTCCCAGCCTTCACCAAGGTTAGGGCCCATTGGGTTGCGTCCGCGGCTGGGTTTTAGTCCAAACGTACCGCACCATGCAGAGGGAAATCGTATCGAGCCGCCACCGTCACCGCCGCCTGCCATCGGTACGATACCGCTCGCGACTGCTGCTGCACTACCACCTGATGAACCACCAGAGCTATAGCCTTTTTTAAATGGGTTGTGAGTGACGCCATGCGCTTTTGGCTCGGTGGTGATAATTAAACCAAACTCTGGCGTATTGGTCTTACCGAAGGTGTTGACGCCTGTCGACTTCATGCGTTTGACGATTTCGCTGTCTTTTTCTGAGATGATATTGACACTACGGCTACCCATTGTAATAGGCTCATCAGCGAAGCTAAACGATAGATCTTTGAGCAGGTAAGGTACACCCGTAAACACGCCAGATGGCAGTCCTGCCTGCGCAGCATCGTAAGCGCGCTCATCGAAACGATGCACAATGGCATTGAGCTTAGGGTTCACTTCATTGGCTTGATACACCGCGGCGTCCAACAGCTCCTTTGCACTGACCTCACCTGCATTGACCAATGCCGCTAACCCTATAGCATCATACTGAGTATATTCTTTAAACATAACTAACCTTCCTTGGAGAGTAACTGTCGTAAATTTTGGAATGATTGCTTTTTAAAATATATATATTTGCCTAATATACCTCTTTTAGTTTAGTACAAAAAGTCATTACAAATAATGGATAAACAAACTCATTAGTCATTTGAAGCATTCAATGACGTCTACTTGAATATAGACACAGTTCACTTCAACACTTTCAACTTAAAGATATCTATCTTAACTTAAAGCAGAAAAAACGAGCCACTTTCGTGACTCGCTTTTTCGTTATCAACTTGAACCTATCGCTACATCAATAGTTCACGCTTACCACTTTTGCCCATAGAGCTGACCAATCCCGCTTCTTCCATAGAGTCAACAATACGCGCCGCACGGTTGTAGCCGATACTAAACTTACGCTGGATACTAGAGGCTGAAACCTTGCGCGTTTCCATGATGAAGGCGACCGCATCATTGTATAGGTCATCGTCTTCACCAGAAGCATTGGCACTACCACCACTGCCCGGACTAGACAGCTCAAAGTTCCCCGCCATATTATCGATATAGTCAGGCGCACCGCGCTCACGCCACGCATCACAGACACGGTTGACCTCTTCGTCACTCACATAAGCACCATGCACACGATCTGGCTCAATCTGCCCAGGTCCTAAGAACAACATATCACCGTTGCCCAGCATATCTTCAGCACCGCCACTATCTAGGATCGTACGTGAATCGACTTTTGAGTTGACTCGTAGTGCTGCACGCACGGGAATGTTTGCTTTGATCAAACCAGTAATAACATCGACGGATGGACGCTGTGTGGCTAGCATCAGATGGATGCCTGCTGCCCGTGATTTTTGTGCCAAACGCGTGATGAGCTCTTCGGCTTGTTTACCAACCTGCATGATCATATCAGCAAACTCATCGGCGACAATAACAATCATTGGTAAGGTTTTGAGCTTTGGTGCCTGACTGATACTGACGCTATCGTTCGGTCGCCATAGTGGGTCGAGCATAGGATTGCCTGATTGTTCTGCTGCCATAACCTTTTTGTTGAACTCATTGAGCTTACGCACTTTGAGTAGGCTCATTAATTGATAGCGGCGCTCCATCTCTGCCACACACCACGATAGACTACTGGCCGCCTCTGTCATATCAGTGACTACCGGCGTTAATAGATGCGGAATATCATTATAGTTGGCAAGCTCAAGCTGCTTTGGATCAATCAAGATCAGGCGCAGCTCGTTGGGCGTATACTTCAGTAGCATAGAGAGCAGCATCGAGTTGACCAGTACTGACTTACCAGAGCCTGTCGTACCAGCAACCAGCATATGCGGCGCGCGCGCAAGATCAGTGATAATAGGGTTGCCACCGATATCTTTTCCCATTGCCATACTGATTTGTGCTTTGGGGTCTTTAAAGGTATCTGTATTTAACAACTCAATTAAGCGTACCATCTCACGTTTTTTATTGGGTACTTCGATACCGATATATGGCTTGCCCGGTATTACTTCGACCACACGTAGTGACGCCATAGATAGTGAACGCGCCAAGTCACGCGAGATACCCGTTACCTTACTCGCTTTGACGCCAGCAGCCAGCTCTACTTCAAAACGAGTCACAACAGGCCCTGGGATAGCGTTGACGACAGACGCTTTTACATTGAACTCCTGTAGCTTAATCTCTAACAGCTCAGACAACTGTTCAAGCTCGGCGACGGTATAGCTAGGCTTACGGTCAGGATCGGGCTTATCCAGTATAGAGACCTCTGGAATGGGCGTAAGGCTGCTGCGATAGGCCGCCGTTTGCATCGAGCGTGATTTTTGACTGAATGCGGCATCATCGCTAATGTGCGGCATGACTGGGGCACTTGCATCCTCAGCACTGTCATCTTCTGGCATCATATCAGTGATATGGTTGCTGCTATCACCCTCAGGTACAGCAAAACTAACAGATGGTTTTGCTGCGGTTGTTGGCTGTGTGTCTGCGACTGGACTGACTGCTTCTACCGTTGGTGCTGCCTTCGGGTTTGCAGGTGGTGTATTGGTTGGTGTCATGTCTGAAATATCTGGCACGGTTGGTGCGACGTCCATTGCTGCGGCAGCAACCGGCTCTTCAGATACAGATAGTGAAGCCTCATCATACGGCTGTTCTGCTGGCCCAGCAGGTGGTTTGGGAGACAACTGATTTGTAGGGCTAGTAGATACCTGTGGTATGGGCTCTACCGTTTGTTCTTGCACCGCTTGTTTAGCGACAGGTTGTTCAATTGCAGGCTTTTCGATTATGTCCTGAACTTTAGCCTGTTCAACTTCAGGTTGCTCAATGACGGCTTGCTCAACTCGAGCCTGTTCCGTTATAGCAGTATCTTGAATACTCTGAGAGTCTTGCATTGCAACGTTTGTGGCAGGTTCGGATAGGTCACCATGCTCAGCCAACCATGCTTCTGCTAACTGATCGACGCTTTGACTCGTATCACTTGATTGAGTTGTTTCAGGCTCATTAGCTTGTGGCTGACCAGCGAACTCTTGGTTGTATTCAGCAGGTTCAGTCGCAGCTGTTTGCGCAATTGGCATCGTCTGGGAGTTTAATGCCCACTCCTCTTCAGGCACTTCTATAGTCGTGTCTGTCTGAGTAAAGTTGGGTACAGGCGCAGCAGAGCTCTCTATACTGCTGGCACCATAAACCATATGCTCACTCGCGAGCAGGTCATCAACCGTATTAGCATCGTTCCATGCAAAACTTGGCTCGACTTTTCGAGCAGGTATCGCGGTAGGAGCTGACATTGCTGGTGGTGCCATATGGTCCGCTGTGCTATCAGCCATAGCACTGGCAGTCGCTGGCGCTGTGTATAGTGGCGCACTTTTTTCATCGCTTAACGTAGTAGCTTCTTTAGCGGTCGCTATAGAGGCTTTGACGCTGTCTGCCAACCCTGATGTCGACAAGAAGTCTGACAACACATTACTGAACCGGCTACTGTTATCTGCCTCATTAATACTGTCAGTATGGTCAGCTGATTGCAGCTCAAGTGGCAGTTGTTCATGCTCTACTTGCTGCTCAGCCTGATCATCTACGCTGTGGCTATCGTCTTGTGGCCCACTGATTGGCAGAGTAACGTCTACATCCTCTTTGTTTTTTACACCCGAGCCAAGCCACGATAACGCCGTAATTCTCTGATATATCGCAAGCCAATGAATATTGAAAGCGAAGGTAGCCGTAATCACGACAAATACCGCCAAGAAAGCCGCACTACCCCACTGTGATAGCAGCTGTGCCAAGCGCTCTTGTAACTCAAGACCGATAATACCACCAGCCACACCTTCAAGTCCCATCGATGCAGGGTTAGTCACTTGTTGAATTAGGGCGACCAGTTGTGCAAATAACGCACTAGCAGTCAGCAACAAAAACACGTAAGCGACCAGTCGCATGAGCCAAAACGTGGGTTTGTTGTCCCACCAAATAAGAATCGACTCATAAACGACAAATGCTAAAAACCACCAGGCACCAAACCCAAAAAAGCTGTAGAGCAAGTCAGATAACCAAGCACCCGTCTGACCACCCATGTTATTGATGGTTGTCATGTCACTACTAATATGTGACCAGCTAGGATCATTACCTGTGTAAGTCATTAGAATGACAAACAGATATACGGCCAGTATTAACCCAAGGAGGGTAAACATTCCCTTTTTTAAATACTCAATATGCGGTGCTGATATCACGTAAAATCTGCCTTGTTGTTAATACTAAATGGTCGCCAATCCATGACTAAGCCTAATCATGCTGACATAAAGTGCTGACATAGATGTACCTTGCAGAGTATTTTTGGTAGGGAGGCATTTATCATAAGACGCTAGCATCATAAGAACGCATAACCGTCATTATCACCCAAACCCTACCGCACTCGGCATAACTCCTTATAATAACAAATACATAGGTACAGTGGCGACAGTCTTATAAATAAAGCGTGTAGGAACGTAATTCGAGACGCTATTTGTGCAAAAAAACCGTCCACCAATAGAGTATTGCTAACAGAATACTGCTAGCGGTTTTGTACAAACGCTATAAAATACCAGCTGTTTCTAGCGCTAGTATTTCAAGGTTATTATGCTTTGATTCTAATGATAGCTGTGTTTGTTTTAGCAAACTTGCACTTTTCGACCTATGCCCTTATGTTATTATCACACAGCAATTAGAAAAACCATATTAGTCATAATTTTTGATTTTTTTACTATATTTATAACTATCATTATTCATTCGTATTTTTAGAAAGGAACACCTCATGGCAACTGACACTAACGCTCCACGTCACGAAAAACTCATTATTTTAGGCTCAGGTCCTGCAGGTTACTCTGCTGCAGTATATGCGGCGCGTGCCAACCTTAAACCAGTTATGGTTACGGGTATGGAAGTAGGCGGTCAATTAACGACCACTACCGAAGTCGATAACTGGCCAGGCGATGCACATGATTTGACAGGTCCAGCACTAATGGAACGCATGAAGGCGCATGCTGAGCGTTTCGGTACAGAACTGGTTTATGATCATATCAATGAAGTCAATCTAAACGAGCGTCCATTTCAGCTATCAGGTAACAACGGTAACTATACTTGTGATGCCTTGATCATCTCAACAGGTGCTTCTGCACAATATTTAGGGCTAGAGTCAGAAACCAAATTTAAAGGTCTTGGCGTATCTGCATGTGCTACTTGTGATGGTTTTTTCTACAAGGACCAAAAAGTCGCTGTGATTGGTGGTGGTAATACCGCCGTCGAAGAAGCCTTATATTTGTCTAACATTGCTTCTGAAGTGACCCTAGTGCATCGCCGTGATAGCTTACGCTCTGAAAAAATCCTACAAGACAAGCTGTTTGAAAAAGCCAAAAACGGCAATGTCAAAATTGAATGGAACCATCAGGTAAAAGAAGTGGTTGGTGATGATATGGGTGTCAATGGTGTCGTTATCGAATCAATGATTGATGGTAGCACCAAACAACTAGACGCAATGGGTATGTTTGTCGCGATCGGTCACAAGCCTAATACTGACCTATTCACCGGTCAATTGGACATGAAAGATGGCTATTTGACTGTCAATAGTGGTCTCAATGGTAACGCTACACAAACTAGCATTGAGGGTGTATTTGCAGCTGGCGACGTCGCTGACCATGTTTATCGTCAGGCTATTACCTCTGCTGGCACAGGCTGTATGGCAGCACTTGATGCTGAAAAGTACTTAGATGCTATCGGTGAAGCAACGGCAAAAGACCATACTTATGCATCAACCCTAACTGCTGATCAAGAAGAGTAAATGGATAACTTCACGCAGCACGATGATACCACTCAATACATCACGCCTGAGACTCTAAAAAGTCTTGGGCGTTATGACTTTCCTAATCCTATCTCTGTCGATCCTGATGGGATTGGCATTGTCGCGATGGGTGGCGATCTGGCACCTGAGACATTAATATCTGCTTATGCACGGGGACTATTCCCATGGTTCAATGAAGACGAACCTATTGCTTGGTGGTGTCCTGAGCCACGCTGTGTGATAGCACCATCTGATTATCAACCGAGTAAGTCGCTACGTAAGCAAGCAAGTCGCGCGCGTTGGCAGTTGACACTCAATCAAGCTTTTGATGAGGTCATACATGCTTGTAGTCTGCCGCGAAGCGATGATCTTAATAATGACTTGCCTGAAGGCGAGCATACTTGGATTCATGATGAGATGATTGAGGCCTACACCAAATTGCATGCGCAAGGCTTTGCCCACAGTATTGAGGTCTGGGATGATAAAGGTCAGCTGATTGGCGGACTTTATGGACTAAAGATAGGCAATATTTATTTTGGTGAGTCTATGTTCCATCGGGCATCTAATGCCTCAAAGATAGCCTTCTGGGGTTTAATGCGCTTATGTGAGCAAAGTCACGTGGCACTCGTTGACTGCCAACTGCCAAATGACCACCTCATGAGCTTGGGCGCTACTACCCTGCCGCGTCCTGATTTTCTTGTCCAGCTAGATAGCCTGATAGGTCATCGTTTTGTCCAATGGAATGACATCTCGCACAAACCATTAGCAGTGTCGCGACTTGATACTACAGAGCCTTGGCAACGCATATCATGATAATGACAATAGCTAAGCAACAACGAGGTTTTTATGGCGCTTGATATCTCATTTTTATTGATTGGAGAGTTGGCAGCGAAGGCTAATACCACCAAAGACACGGTACGTCATTATGAGCAGTTAGGTCTACTAAAATCACGTAAACGTCAAGCAGGCTCACGGTTGTATACTGAGTTTCATCCTGAATGCATCGAACGTATTGAGTTGATTAAGAGTGCACAAGCCATTGGCTTCACACTCACCGAGATCAAAAACAGCTTAAACGATTATTACGATGGTCAACTGGATATTGATTTACAGCTTCTGCTAACGCAGCAAAAGCTAGAACAAGTCAAAAAACAACAAGCCAATATCAGTATGATGGTAGAGCTACTGAGCGAGCGCATCGACATTCTTGTTCAGATGCAGGCAGATAGTGAGTATCAGCTGGATATTGAAGTTTGTAAAAAGATGATACCCTCACAGTAACTACGCTGAGCGCCGTAATCATAATAACTCTGCTTGATGTTCTGTACTTGCCTTCAGAAACACTACGATCTTGCCTATCAACTAGATTTTCTCCAGTCTACTCGGTATAAGTGTGCTGCATAATAAGCGCATCAACTGCTGGCTGATGTGATGATTGATAGTAGCCTTTGCGCTTATGGATCACGACAAAGTTTTGCCGCTCATATAACGCTATCGCCGCATGATTATTTGCACGCACCTCTAACAACAAACTTTCCACTTGATTACTCTGCAATACTTTATGTAGCTTATCAATAGCTTGTGAAGCAATACCTTGTCGTTGATAATCAGGATGCGTACCAATACGCAAAATCTCTGCTTGCTCAAACATCATCTGATATAAACAATATCCAATCACTTGCTTATCTTCAGTCCACTCTTGTTTATAGACAATTAGCATATTAATACTATCTTGCTCAAGCAGTTCAAGCAAAGTCTGGTAGCTCCAAGCATCTTGCGGCTGAACGATGGCTTCGATATTGGCTACGGCTTGAATTATTTTCTCAGACTCTGCTACATTAATTGGTGACGCTTCTATCGCAAACATGACTGCCCTTTTATGCTTGTTATTTAATTAGTTTTATCATTTGATTCGGCTTAGATTATATAAGTAAGTAGCTACATTATTTATTCTTTATCATAAAAAGAGCCACCCTAAATAGGGTGGCTCTTTTATGACTAGCTCATAAGCTCATTACTGAGACTTGATGATTAGTTCAATACGTTAGCAACAACACCAGCGCCTACAGTACGGCCGCCTTCACGAATTGCGAAGCGAAGACCTTTGTCCATAGCGATTGGGTGGATAAGCTCTACGCCCATCTCAACGTTATCACCAGGCATTACCATTTCAGTACCGTCTTGTAATTGGATTGCGCCAGTTACGTCAGTAGTACGGAAGTAGAACTGTGGACGATAGCCGTTTAGGAATGGTGTGTGACGACCACCCTCTTCTTTTGACAATACATATACTTCAGCGTCAAACTTGGTGTGAGGCGTGATTGAACCTGGCTTAGCTAGTACTTGGCCACGTTGTACGTCTTCACGCTTAGTACCACGTAGTAGTACGCCACAGTTTTCGCCTGCACGACCTTCGTCAAGCAGTTTACGGAACATCTCTACACCAGTACAGGTGGTTTTTTGAGTGTCACGGATACCAACGATTTCGATCTCGTCGCCAACTTTAACGATACCAGATTCAACACGGCCGGTTACTACGGTACCACGACCTGAAATTGAGAATACGTCTTCGATTGGCATTAGGAATGCTTTGTCGATGTCACGCTCTGGCTCTGGGATGTAGGTGTCTAGTACGTTTAGTAGTTCTACTACGGCTGGTTGGCCATATTTGTCTTCTGAGCCTTTTAGGGCTTCAGTAGCTGAACCTTTAACGATAGGCGTGTCATCACCTGGGAAGTCATAGTCGTTCAATAGTTCACGAACTTCCATTTCTACTAGTTCTAGTAGTTCTTCGTCATCAACCATGTCACATTTGTTCATGAATACGATGATGTACGGTACGCCGACCTGACGTGAAAGCAGGATGTGCTCACGTGTCTGTGGCATAGGGCCGTCAGTTGCAGATACAACTAGGATTGCGCCGTCCATCTGAGCGGCACCTGTGATCATGTTTTTAACATAATCGGCGTGACCTGGGCAATCTACGTGGGCGTAGTGACGGCTGTCTGTGTCATATTCTACGTGTGAGGTGTTGATGGTGATACCACGTGCTTTTTCTTCTGGTGCTGAGTCAATAGACGCGTAGTCTTTTGCTTCGCCGCCAGAGGTGATTGCAGCTACGGTTGCGATTGCAGCGGTAAGGGTGGTTTTACCATGGTCAACGTGTCCGATGGTTCCGACGTTGACGTGTGGCTTGTTACGTTCAAACTTGGCCTTTGCCATGGGTATTTCCTCTTTTTTTGGTGAATGATAAATAAAAAGCTGTTTAATGGCTCATAATAAAATTAAATCATCATAAACCTAGCTATCAACCGCACGAACCACTGCTCCTAATCAAACAGCACTCCGAACTAATTTTTGTATCCGTTATTATACGCTGACTTGTCTCAAATAGTCATAACTCTGTCAATACAAACCAATTTTTCTCTATGTCATAGCACGCTTGATTCATTACAACGTCAGCTATGACCTTTTAACTGTCTCGATATACAAATCTATTGTATTAGCTCGATGACATCATCAAACAATCCGTAAAGTCCGTCAACATATGAAAAAGCAATCCAATGCCAATAATGTTAAAAGGCTTACGAAAAAAGAGCAAAAACACATATATCAACATTGCATAATACGTATGCAATGGGTGGAAATTAATGCTACATCTATTTGCCTGAAAAATTGGGTTCGCTATTAGGTGATCTATGTCCACCAGCATGGTCGCGAGCAAAATCAGATATGCTTTTTTCCACTCTTTTCTAAAAAACGCAATTGCAATAAAAAGAGGGAAACCAAAATGCAAGAAATAGTGTATAAATGCCTGCATATTCGTTTACCAGTTCTAATAGCGTTGATATCAAACTACCAAAAACAATATTCATTAACCTGCTGACAGCACTAAAAGGCAACACCTCAGTGTCACCTTTGAATCATTATATGTCTTACTAATTTTATATGTTTCAATATTTTATATTTTCGATATCGACGCAAAGCTATATATAAATAGCAAAACAAGCATAAAGAAGATAAATAATAAATGGAGCTCATATCGAGAATTGAACTCGAGACCTCTCCCTTACCAAGGGAGTGCTCTACCGCTGAGCTATATGAGCGTATATTAAAAATCTTTGAGCTGTACTAAAAAAAATATCACGATACAGCAATAATAACTGACTGTCGTGATGATTGATTATTAGGCTTTGCGATGGTGTATATATGGAGCGGGTGGCGGGAATCGAACCCGCGTCATTAGCTTGGAAGGCTAAGGTGTTACCATTATACCACACCCGCATTTACTCTTGTTTATATCAACTCTAATCGAGAGTTGTTGAATACAGAGCATGCTTGGCGCTGTGACAAAATTTTAAAAAATATGGTGGTGGGAGAAGGATTCGAACCTTCGAAGCTTTCGCGACAGATTTACAGTCTGTTGGGTTTGACCGCTCCCCAATCCCACCTTAGGGTGCTTTGAACAAAAATGACTTTCATTTAAGACAAATTCATAAAAAGCTACTTTAAAAGAGATGGTGCCGACTGCCGGGATCGAACTGGCGACCTACTGATTACAAGTCAGTTGCTCTACCAACTGAGCTAAGTCGGCTTGTTCTCTCTAAAGTGGTGGCTATTCTATCAAATATTTTGAATGACGCAAGCCCTTTTTTACCTTTTTTTCAATTATTTTGATATAAATATACAAGCCATTGATTACGTTGTTATTTTTTTGATAGAAAAATATAATCATCTTAGCTTCTCGTATCCGATTTACTTGTATTTGATAAATCAGAATAGAATAATTAGCGAATACGCAATCCATTGCAGGCCATTTTTACGGCTTTTACCAATGCTAATGCTTTTTTATTGGTTTCATCCCACTCAGCTTCTGGCACAGAATCAGCGACGACACCGGCTCCTGCTTGAATATGTATCTCGCCGCGGCGCATCACTGCTGTACGAATAGCAATGGCGGTATCCATATTGCCATTCCAGCCCAGATAGCCCACTGAGCCACCAAATACCGTTCGACGAACAGGTTCTATCTCATCAATAATTTGCATGGCTCGAATTTTAGGAGCCCCTGATAGCGTACCAGCAGGAAAAGTCGCACAGAACACATCTAGTGCATCTTTGTCAGCTTGTATTGTGCCTTCTACATTGGACGCAATATGCATCACTTGTGAGTAGCGCTCAATAAACATCTTTTCTGTCACTTTGACACTACCATATTCGCAAACGCGATCGATATCATTACGACCTAGATCAACAAGCATTAAATGCTCGGCAGTTTCTTTTTTGTCATGAAGTAGCTCCTGCTCCAGTGCCAGATCCTCTGCTTCATCTTGACCACGCTTACGTGTCCCTGCTAGCGGACGCACAGTTACCTTGCCATTTTCGATCCTAGATAATATTTCAGGAGACGCGCCGATGATATCAAATCGCTTATGGTCGTCGAGCGTATAGCCATGCACCAAAAACAGATAAGGCGATGGGTTGAGATAGCGGAGCGCGCGATAAACAGCTAGAGAGTCACCTGTATAGTCAGCAGTCAAGCGCTGCGCTGGGACTACCTGCATGACATCGCCTGCTACGATATAGTCTTTTATTTTGTTGACGTCGCTACAGTATTTATCCTTACCTGTCTGCGATGTGAATGTAGGCGTAGGCATGACTGGCGCAGACAGATTTGACGGCTCTGCCAACTTTTCTTCGATTTTTTCTAATTCACGAATGGCTGTACTGTAGCCTTCTTCAGTCTGGCAATCAGCATAAACGATTATTGACAAGGTGTTTTCTAGATTATCGAATACGATGACGCTCATTGACAGCATCAGCCACATATCTGGCATCGACATGGGATTAGGAGCATCAGATGGTCCGACACTAGGCTCAATAATACGTACCATATCATAGCCGAAGTATCCCACTAAGCCGCCACTAAAACTTGGTACAGTGGGCACATCTTCAGCCGTTGGCATCTGATACTGCGCCATCAACTTGCGGATATAATCGAAGGGATCTACTACGGCTTGTGTATCGATATGATCATTTTTTTTGATGGTCATATTGCCATCAGCATATTGTAGGATCAAATCACTACCCAAACCAATCATCGAATATCGCGCCCAGCGCTCACCGCCTACTACAGACTCAAACAGATAAGCAGAGCCATTTAGATCACGCACTTTAGAAAAGACGGACACTGGGGTCTGTACGTCCATCAAACGTTTTTTTATCAAGGGCGCATGACTAAAGCCACGATCTTTGAAAGCTTGGTATTCTTGGAAGGTCATCATAGTAACGCTCACTTTGCATCATCGCGGCAAAAACAAAACAGCACACTGTTAAATAAAATATAGCGCCAACATTTTGTTGTCATGTTGGCGCTATAAAAAAATTATTTGGATAAATAGCTAATCAAGTATTCAGCAATACTCGTTAGCACTGATAACTTAGTCTTAGTAGCCTCAATAGTCTCCTACTCCAACATTCATTCTATAGAGTAGCTGCCATAGCTAAGTTGTATCCAGGTTGAATAGGATTAAACACCGCCCATATTAAATAACCACAACGCCAGACCGATAATCAAAATCGCTAGGAAGACCCATATAAACCAGCCGCCACTCGCTTTTTTCTCTACTTGTCCTGTATGCGCTGGATTACTGATTTCTTGATCCATTGCATTATTGCCTTCAGTACCAAGATCACGATCCTGTCCTAAATTAGCTGTACCTGAAAACTGTGCACTGGCTGCTTGTTTGGCTTTTAAAACTTCAGGGTCAGCTTCTTCTTGTAACTCTGTTTTTGTTGTTTTGTCATGTTCCATTTGGTTTGCACGCTCCTCACGTATTACAGTCTCTTTATGTGCCACTGGCTGCTCTACCACTGGTTCCTGCTCTACTAACGAGGCTCTCTCATTAGTTACTGTCGACTGCTCTGGCGTTGTTGGTACAGTTGATTCAGATGTTTCGCCTGCTTCAACTGAAGTCTCTTCAATTGGTGCGGGCGCTGCACTGTCTGCTGCTGATAATACGTCTTCGATACCTGTTTCTTTTACTACTGGCTCTGGAGAGACTGATTCAGCAACTACTTCCTCAGTGGTAGGTGTTGTTACTGGGTCTGCTGTTTTGTCCATCGTGGTGTCTGGCGCTCTAGTTGGGTCGGTATCGACAGATGATACTCTCTCTGTATTAGAACTAGGTAGGATCTCTTCGATACCTGTTTGTTTGACGACTGGTTCGTTGCTAGCTGCTACAGGACTCTCATTTGTTTGTTCTTTAATACTAGTCTCTTCAGTAACAAGCTCATCAATAACTGGTCTATCATCAAGAGATTTTTGGTCGATAGTCTCATTAGCTATGCTCTGCTCGTCAACAGTTCCCGCGGTTGTTTCTGTCTCAGTGGTTGTCGCAGTGATTACCTCTTCTTCTGTTGCTGGTGCTAACGTTGTACTTTCTTCAGGAGTGGTAGATGCTTGTACCTGAAAGACAAAACTTGCAAAACCAAGCGTATCGTTAGCTTGTAGCACATTTGACTCGTTACCTGTGATACGTCTATCGTTGATAAAAGTACCATTGGAAGAATCCAAGTCTTTTACGTATAGCTGACCGTCTAGTACGCTCAGCACAGCATGATTGCGAGATACCTGTTTGCTACCCAGCACGACATCACTGTCGCTGCCACGGCCAACAGACAAACTATCACTAACTGTCAGTGTTAAATCGCCCAATGCCTCTGTCAATGCATTCAACTGCCACGTATTGGTTGCTGCTGTCGTATTATCTGTATTATTCGTCATACTGTAACTCCTTATTTTTCTATTAATTTTCAAACGATTTTAAGCAAATTATTATTGATGGTTATTAACTGGTCGATCTGTAGTAGAGAACATAATGTAGTCGTTATTTATCTGTCTATTTTGGTATAAAGTAAGGTTTTATCACCTTATTAAGCTCACTATACGGAATGCTCAACACGGGCATACCATAAGCATACGGACCGATAGAATAGTGCTGATAGCGAATATTGATGCCTGTATCTGTCAACGTCACATTGTCGCTCAACATAAATGGCCAGTTTTTCTCATAGCTACTGACATCATCAGCGACCGTTTTCACCCATGTCTTGTACGCATCATGCGCGAGTGCTTCAAAACGAGGTCTCTTGCCTGCAATAATCATATCATCGAGGGTGACTTGCTTTTCGGTACTTAGATCAAACGTCAAATACTCGCTGTATGGCATACCGTGCGCACCGCCAGTAAAAACATAAGAGTTGATTTCAAACAGCTCAAAGTTATTGACGTGACCTAAATAGACAGGCGTCACCGTCAAACTGTAAGCCCACGAAACCTCTTCAGGCATATCTTGAAACTGCGACGCCGCAAAGTCATTAATCGCAGCATTCACGTCTGCTTGAGTGCTTGGCGTTTTAATCGGTGCTGATTCTGTTGGCTTACTATTGACAACCAAACTGTTAATACGTGCATTGATTGTTGTATCTATCCAGCTATGACTGCTCTTGAGATATTTAACCTCAATCTCTGGGCAATTATTACGCTCAGCGCATATCTTCTGAATTTTTTCTGGCAGTTGATAATCAAGATATTCTGTCGTACTGACAATGCTACCTGCAGTTGCAGACATACTGATAGCGCCGATTAGTAAACCACTTGCTAAGGTACTAATTCGCTGAATATTCGCTGCCCTACTCAATAACAGTTGAAACATAGACTTATTAAAATAGAATCGAATCATCGCTGACATACATTTTCTTTTATAAATATAAAGCATTGCGTAACATTCTACCGTAACAATGACGCTGTATTGTAGGAACACTGTTTGTGTTTATGAAGTATTGCTAATCATTAAAAACCAATATCAGACCATAAACGATAGACAATAAAAAAGACACGGCTAGCGTGTCTTAATCGATGAAAAATAAGCGGTACAGGTATTTTTGATACGAATGATATTAATGTTCACGCGTACTACTGAACGTTATTTCTGGATAACGGTCTTGCATCAACTGTAAGTTGACGCGTGATGGTGCAAGATAGGTCAAATAACCACCACCATCTATTGATAATTGGTCGTGGGCTTTTTTCTTAAATTTCGCTAATGCCACCTCATCATCACAATGAATCCAGCGTACGGTGGCAATCGATACCGGCTCAAACGTACATTGTACTTTGTACTCTTCTTTGAGACGATGCGCGACCACCTCAAACTGTAGTACACCGACCGCACCTAAGACTAAATCATTGTTGATCTGCGGCATAAATACCTGCGTTGCGCCCTCTTCACTCAGCTGCTGTAACCCTTTTTGCAATGCTTTTGATTTAAGCGGATCTTTTAACACCACACGGCGGAACAGTTCAGGCGCAAAGTGAGGAATACCAGTAAAGCTCAGCTCCTCGCCTTCCGTGAAGCTGTCACCGATAGAGATTGTGCCATGGTTATGCAAACCAATAATATCACCTGGATAAGCCTCTTCTAGCGCCTCGCGGTCACCTGCCAAAAAGGTCAGCGCATCGGCAATACGGACGTCTTTGCCCAAGCGCACGTGCTTCATCTTCATGCCCTTCTCGTACTTACCAGAGCACACGCGCAAGAACGCAATGCGGTCACGGTGACGCGGATCCATATTTGCCTGAATTTTAAAGACAAAACCTGTGAAATCAGTTTCGGTTGCTGATACTTCGCGCTCAGTCGTTGGATGGGCTTTTGGCGGCGGGGCATATTTGACTAAGGTATCAAGGACCATATTGACACCGAAGTTACCCAATGCCGTACCGAACAATACTGGCGTCATCTCACCTGCTAAGAACGCGTCAACACTGAACTCTTCTAGCGCCATTTGTACCAGCTCTAATGACTCTTCAAACGCATCAAACATCAACTGCCCAAGACGCTCACGTATATCCGGATAGTCATAGCCCTCGCGAGTCTCAGAGACGGTCATTTTGCCGCCGTTGCCTTTTTCGTAGAGATAGGTTTTGTCTTCTGCAAGGTGATATACCCCAACAAAATCCTGCCCCATACCAATTGGCCATGTAACAGGCACGCATTTAATCTTGAGCACCGCTTCGATTTCACTTAGCAGCTCAAGCGGCTCACGAATCTGACGATCGAGCTTATTAACAAATGAGATGATTGGCGTATCGCGCATACGGCACACTTCCATCAGCTTGATGGTTCGTTCTTCGACACCTTTTGCCCCATCGACCATCATCAGGGCGCTGTCTACGGCGGTCAATGTACGGTACGTATCTTCACTAAAGTCGGCGTGACCTGGAGTGTCTAGCAGGTTAACCATATGATCTTGATAAGGAAACTGCATGACAGACGTGGTGATCGAAATACCACGCTCTTGCTCCATACTCATCCAATCTGAAGTCGCATGACGATCAGTCTTACGGCCTTTGACTTCACCTACTACCTGAATCGCTTGACCCCATAACAGCAGCTTTTCGGTCATGGTGGTCTTACCCGCATCGGGATGCGAGATAATAGCGAAGGTGCGGCGCTTGGCCACTTCTTTGTTTAATTTCTTTGGATCTACACTCATAGTTTTTGGCTTCAACCTTAACTTCAAAAAGGCTGTCTTTTAGACAGTAATCTAAATAAATAGAATAAATAATGAGCGTATTGTAGCCGATTTAGCGTTAGGGTGCAGAGTTAGCGTATAAAAAAACACGCTCTGTCAATCAGACAAAGCGTGTTAACAAAATTTTTAACCGTCATCGTAGAGCTTGCTTGATTTTAATAATAGCGTTTGATTTGCTCAGCTAAGAAATCTCCTGCTACCTCATTGACAAGCGTACAATCTACGACGCCAAAGCGACTGTCCGTATTTGGATTAATACTGCCCTTGGCAATATAGTTTGCCTCATAGATGTCGTTGCCATATTCAACACCGCTATATTCATAAGCAGGCTGATTGTTATATGCAAAGAACATCACTTGCGCGGCTGCTTGCTTGTTTCCTATACCCACACCGAATTGAGAGGTTCTATGATCTCTGTCGTCGCTAAAGCGCTGTTTGGCCGCATCAAGCCATTTATCTAATGACGAGTAACCTGTCTTGTTTTTGTCGTTAAATGCCAAAAATGAACGTTCGCTTGTCACGACCGGTATGTAACAAACAGACCCTTCAGGGAAGGCAATATTAGTAGGAATGTTGGTGTAGTTACTCAAGGCGGTCCGAATACCGCGGCGATCTTCGACATTCGTGCCAGCACTATAATTGTTTGCACGGAGTCCTGATAGATTAAGCGTCTGATAGGTGGTTTCGTAGTTTAGTTTATTATTGCTGTTTACTTCATAAATAGGACGTTTAACGGTGCGGTTATTGACTTCGATGTCTTTATTTTCGAGTCGACCTTCAAAATCATTTGCTAGTACCGTTCTGTCTAGATCATTAAGACTCTGATTGCTATAACTGTTGATGAGGTTGGTGGTTTTGATATCACGTGCCCCAGTGCGATACGTCTCATCGATTCGGGCAATGGCAGTATCATTGGCTTTACTATCATAGCTACTATCAAAGCTTGTGAGCGTTATCGTGCTACTACCAGAACCATAAGAGGCGCCGTCCTCTTCTCCGCAGCCCACTACAGTAAGTGCTACCACAGATAGAACACCAGATATTGCAACCACTCTATTCATCGAATACTATCCTTATGAGTCAGACTCTATTATCTGTTTTGAGGAGATTAGGACGGATTAAAAGTCTATTATAGCAATGCCTATAGTGATGGACACCTGTAGCACTGAATGCCTGTAGCATTGATCATGTGCTTGCAGCACTACTAATGACTGCCAGTACTTATTCAACAGGTTCTGATATCACCGATACTGACATGCTTTGCTACTTAAACTGTTCATGCAAGCGTTATTCAAGAATCATTTACAAACTTGTTGTAAATATTTACTACTGACTCACTGAGCTGCCTCAATGATTTGCTATCCTAGATTGGACATTTAGATTTACCACTTCAACATAAAAACTCAAAACAAAGGATGTGTCATGAAATCTCTATATTCTACAAAATCTACGGTTACTGGCGGTCGTATGGGTACAGCAACCTTGAGCGATAGTGATCTTGAAATCAACATGGTACCACCAGGCGGTAATCAAAAAGGTAACAACCCTGAGCAATTACTTGCTATGGGTTATGGTGCTTGTTTTGATGGCGCTCTAGGTGTGGTCAAAAAAATGGAAAGCGCCACATTTGGCTCAACTGTTGAGACCTCTGTCGATTTACTACAAGGTGACAATCACGAATACAAGCTTGCTGTAAAAATCCACGTTATCGCTGATAACACAGACCTATCTGCTGATGACATCCAAAAACTGGTAGAAAAAGCACATGAAGTATGCCCATACTCAAAAGCAACCAGCGGCAACATTGATGTTGAAGTCACTTCAGAAGTAAAATAACGCATTATTAGACTTATTATCAATAAGTAATTAAGAATAAGTTAATTATAAAAGAACTCAGCTGGTCTGGGTTCTTTTTTTGTTTGACATTTTGGTGAAAAACTAGGGAGTGTCCCTATTTTAAAAATGGTAATAAAAATGAAATAAATCGCAGGCAAACAAGGAAAATAGTGCAGACAATATCGAGAGATTAATCAGCTATTTAGCGCCGTTTATCAAAGATTTAGCCATTTTTAGCCCATTTAGTGATAAGCGTTTGAATTAGGGACACGCCCTAATACCACTACAATATCTCGTAACGGTTAAGGAGTTCGGCACACGCGGATTTTATCGTTATAATAAGAGCATATTTCTATCTAATAGCTGATAAGTGACCTTTATGACTGATAATATAGCCGACAATACAGCTGGTAATACGACCAGCAATGACCACCACTCCCATCAAGCCCTAGACCCAAAAGCCTTGCCAAATTTTGACGATATGCCTAATGTTGCTTTAATGGATACCAGTCATGTGGACAAAGATCAGCCACCGTTTATCTTGGTTGATGGCTCTTACTATCTGTTTCGCACCTATCACGCTCTTCCAAAAACCATGCAAAACTCGCAAGGTCTGATAACCAATGCGATTCGTGGCACCTTAAATGCACTGCTAAAATTGATGCGCCGTTATCATCCGACGCATATGGCGGTCTGCTTCGACACCAAGTCACCCACCTTTCGCCATCATATGTCACCTGACTATAAAGCCGCCCGTCCGCCTATAGACGTAGAGCTGGTAGAGCAAATTCCTTATATCCATCGTTTGGTCAGCGCGCTAGGTATTCCGCTGCTACGTATTGAAGGCGCAGAAGCGGATGATATCATCGGTACGCTTGCCCATCGTGCGGTCGAGCAAGGTCATCATGTCGTTATCTCAACGGGTGATAAAGACATGATGCAGCTGGTCAATGACTGTGTGATATTGGAAGACAGCTTTACGGGTAAAGTCACGGACACGCCAGCCGTCATCGACAAGTTCGGTATCAACCCAAATCAAATGATTGATTTTTTAACCCTGATGGGTGACAGCTCTGACGGTATTAAAGGCGTACCGGGTATCGGTAAAAAGACCGCAAAAGACCTGCTGGTTGAGTATGGTGACATCGACAACATGCTCAAGCATATTGGCTTTATCAAAGGTCGCGGCGCCAAAGGGTTGATCGAACACGCCAATGATATCCCTTTTAACAGACAGCTCGCTACCATCGTCACCAATCTAGAAATAGGTCAGGACTGGAACGATCTAAAAATCAACACCGACCCTTGTGCATATATAGACGAGCTACGCGAATTGTATAATGAGCTTGAGTTTAGAAACGAGTTGGCATCGCTCGATCATCCAAACCATCCTGCAAACGGCTCAAAGAGTGTCGCGGATAGCCAAGCCAATGCTGAGTCACAAGCACAAGTCGCCAAATCTCTACAAGCAAACAGTGGCGATGACATCAAGGTCAACCATCAGGATAAAGCGTGGCATACTATACTCGACGAGCCAGCGTTTGATAGCTTAGTCAAATTATTAGAAGCAGCGCCGCATTTTGTCATCGATACCGAAACCACCAGCGTCCATTGGCGCGAGGCCCAGATCGTCGGTATATCGTTTGCTGTGCAAGCACACGAGGCTTATTATGTGCCACTCACCCATAGCTTAGAAGGTGATGAGCTAACAGCAAAACAGCTCGACCGCGATACGGTATTGGCACGCTTAAAGCCTGTGCTAGAAAACCCAAATATCGGTAAAATCGGACAGCATCTAAAATACGACGCACATATCCTCGCACACTATGACATCGACTTAGTTGGTGCGATACATGAGGAGCCAAACAACTGGGCGATGGATACCATGCTGGCAAGCTACGTCATTAACGCAGCAGCCACTCGCCACGGTATGGACGACTTGGCGCGCCATTATCTACAAACGCAGACCATCAGTTTTGAAGAGGTGGCAGGTAAAGGCGCGAAACAAGTCACCTTTGACCAAGTAGCTATCGATATTGCGAGCGATTACGCGTGTGAAGATGCCGATATCACCTATCAGCTGTTTGACATATTCAGCGTTGAGCTGGCGAATGATGCCAACAATGCCAAATTACTCCACGAGTTAGAGATCCCAACGGCTGAGATACTTTGCCAAATGGAAGCAAAGGGTATTCTCATCAAACGCTCCTTCTTGAACGAGCTATCAAAACGCTTTGATGAAGAAATCATCGCGCTCGAGCAGCGTGCCTACGAGGTGGCGGGTGAAGAATTTAACTTAGGCTCACCAAAGCAGCTTGGTGAAATGCTATTTGATAAGCTTGGCGTGCCTGGCGGTAAGAAAACCAAGTCTGGCCAATACTCTACTGGTGAAGCGGTCTTATCAAAAATCGATCATCCTTTGGTCGATATCACCTTAGAGTATCGCGGGTTATCTAAGCTCAAGAGCACTTATACCGATGCGCTCGATAACGTCGCAGATAGCGAGACGGATCGCGTCCATACCAGCTATCATCAGGCATTAACGAGTACAGGTCGTCTATCATCAACCGATCCTAACTTACAGAATATTCCGATTCGTACGGCGACGGGTCGCCTGATTCGCCAAGCCTTTATCGCACCAGAAGGTCGTGTGATCTTAGCGGCGGATTATTCACAGATTGAATTGCGTCTGATGGCGCACTTCTCAGGCGATAGCAACCTGACTCATGCCTTTAACGAAGGTCTAGATATTCATGCTGCCACTGCTGCCGAAGTGCTAAGCAAAGAGGTCGCGGACGTTACGCCAACGGAGCGCCGTAATGCCAAGGCTATTAATTTTGGACTGCTATATGGCATGAGTGCCTTTGGACTTGCTAAGCAGTTACAAATGAGCCGCGGCGAAGCACAAGACTATATCGACATGTACTTTGAGCGCTATCCAGGTGTCAAAAACTATATGATTAACACGCGTGCCAGCGCCTACGAGCAAGGCTATGTCGAGACGATATTGGGTCGTAAACTCTATACGCCTGATATCAATCATAGCAATCGTATGGTTAAGCAAGGTGCCGAGCGCGCGGCGATTAATGCGCCATTACAAGGCTCAGCCGCTGATTTGATTAAGCTTGCCATGATTGCTGTTGATAAAGTACTGCCTAAAGATCAGGCCAAAATGCTGCTACAGGTTCATGATGAACTCGTTTTTGAAGTGGATGTCGATAAGGTAGATACGGTTAGCCAATTGATTACGGATGCTATGCAAGATGTCCTAGCGACTACCGCGGTCGATAAAGGCTGGACTGTCGACTTTGCAGTGCCGTTATTGGTTGAGACTGATAGCGGTCAGAACTGGGATGAAGCACACTAATTATTGATTTTGGGGAGTTTATAGCTTCCCACAACGTAGAGATAACATGGGTTTTGTGCTTTTATACTTACCAATACTGAAAGTCAAACTTAACCCATTGTTTGCTATGTTTAGTCAATTAGTACAATTATCAATAGAGTGAAGGGTAACATTTATCTTTATATTACCTATACAAACAATCACTTATGACCAATTGGTTATATTTTATGACGTTATCATCGTCAAGCTAGGTTATAATAGCGTCCTATAGATTATCTGTATTTAGTGAGACAGTTTTGGTTAGAGTGAGCCTGCGGGCTCACTTTTTTGTTTTTAACACATTCTTTTGACGCGCAGGAGCCAGTTATTTTGAATTCAGATGGCCTCATTGAAATCCCCGGTATGATCCTGTTGTTTGCCTGTTTGCTACGTTGCACACAATACCTTGTACAAAGTCATATCAAACACATTCAGGCTTTTTGGTTGGCAGCGCTACTGGTATTTGTCGCTGTGATACGACGGGAATTGAACTATCTACCAGACTTATGGGTTCCAAGCGACTTCTCTTTTTTGAATCAGTCTTATGACTGGTGGGAAGATAGTGTGCTGACCGTTATTTATCTTGTGGCGCTTGGTCTATTGGCTTATTCGAGAAAATACCTCTGGGCAGTACTAAAGAACGTGCCTGTCTCACTCTATCTCAGCGCTGCAGTACTGGCAATCATCCAATATATGGGAGAGAACGCCATTGTATTCCCGCATACATGGGGAGAAATTGTCGAAGAATTGTCGGAAACGGCTATCTATGCGATTGCCTTAATATATCTATGGCGTTTCAAACTGGCTGACTATGAGTCGTATCTGATGCAGAAATTAAATTATAAATTCAAGCATACCAATAGCTAAAACGATCATTATAATGGCTTATACTTAATAGATTAGTGGCTCAAACTGTATAAAAAATGCTGCAAAATCGGACGGCTGCTCAATATGAGTAGCCGTTTTGCATTCTGGCAATCGCCTTACATATTTTGAACATCCTGTCACACCTTACTACTAGTGAAAATTCTAATAACCGTACAGACTGTTCAGTAGAATAACACTGTCAAAATAAATAATGCTTTTACAAGCGCGTACAATAATTTTACTGCCAATAATTACAATAAGGAATGACTTATGGAAAACTCAGAAAACCCACTACCAGAAGAGATGGATCATATCGATGGCAACAGCCGCAATGACGGTACCGTTGGTCAAACCGATGCAGACAATCAGTTGGTCGATCTAGACAACCCAATGCTGCATACTATCGATAATGACGATGTCATCGATAACAGTGCTGGTTTTGATAACTCAGAAGTTGGTAGCGCAGCTACACAGGGGTTAACGCCGATGCACCGTCAAAACATTGATGAATCACGCGTAGATGAGGTGTTGGTACAGGACAATCTTGATGACAGTGATTATCCAGATGCGATGGATATCGCCGATAGAGATGCTGCAGAGCGCAGCAATGACGATGATTTTTAGAATCTAATACGACTACTGGAGTACTTCTTTAAATCAGAAAAGCACACCTAACGATAGTAGGTGTGCTTTTTTATAGCTTGTAATTCAGTTGATAATTATATAGATGCTAACCATGCTATGCCCAACCATCAAGCGTACCCGCCCACCCTTTTACAAGAGGCAAGCTCAATGCTTCAAGCAACTCAATATGGGTCTCATCAAGGTTAAGTGCGGGAATGTAGTGATACTCTTGCCCGCCTGCTTCCAGAAAATTATCACGGTTTTCAATGGCCAGCTCTTCTAGCGTCTCAAGACAATCCGCTGAAAATGCAGGACTAACCACTTGTACTGAGCGTACCCCAGACTTGCCCCAGTCTTCTAACACCACATCAGTATACGGCTTTACCCACTCTTGCTTACCAAAACGTGACTGGAAACTAATAATCCATTCGTCCTCTTTTAGACCAAGTGCGTGCGCTACTTGTGCTGCGGTACATTTACAACGCTTAGGATACGGATCGCCTTTATCCGCGTAAGGCTGCGGGATACCATGGAAGCTAAACATCAACTTTTCAGGTTTGCCATGCTTCTCTTGGAAGCGGCGAATTGAGTTGGCTAATGCTTGAATGTATAGCGGATGAGCAAAGTAGTCTTTGACAATCGTATAGTTTGGCAGATTACGCTGCTTGAGTGTCCACTTCGTCAGCGCATCGTATACCGCGCCACCAGAAGAGGCCGAATACTGCGGAAACAATGGCAGAATGACAAAGTGATCCACCCCTTCTTCGCGTAGTGCATCCATGACATCAGGCAGTCCAGGATTGCCATAGCTCATCGCAGGATGCACAGAGACACGAAATGGCGCCACGCTGTTTGCCAGACGCGGTTCCAATAGCTCAACTTGGCTATTGAGTATCTTACGAATCGGTGAGTCACCTTCCCAAATGCTGGCATAAGCTTTTGCCACGCGCTTAGGACGACTGGGCAATACAAACAGATTCAAGATGATTGCCCATAAAAACTTGGGAATCTCAATCACTCGCGGGTCTGACAAGAACTGTTTGAGATAGCGACGTACGGCAGGTGCCGTTGGCTCATCTGGTGTACCGAGGTTGACTAACAGGACAGCAATACGTGGAGGCAATTCAGGTTTCATAGCAGCACTATTTATCAGCAGTAAGTTATTGGAGATAATGTCACAACTATCACAATGAGAGCACGCAGGATTGTGTAGACACTATGGAATATAGACATCTTTAGTGTAGCATTTTATCCATGAATAGCGCATGGCAAAAGCACCCTTATACAATTTGATACGCAGTTGTCCTTTATTCTTCCCTTATTCACTGTATTTAGCACTTATTCATTATTTGCCTATGATCCATTTGCTATAGAAATGGCGTTCGAAAGGTCTGCCCAAAGGTTGTACTCCTACGCGCATCGCCATACAATAGGCAAGCCCTGTTTATAAAAACTGGGTAGGCAAAATAGTCTGCCAACCGCTTGCCATTTTGTTTTTATTTTATTGATGATTGTCGTCCTGTGAGGTAGCTTTGAACGCACGCTCTGATAACACTAATGACCAGCAACTCAACTCTCATGCCAAAGCCAGCAGCCCAGCCAATTCTGCTGCTAGATCAGTTGGTATTGTTACGCCACAGAACTACCATTTTGCTGAACCATTAACCCTAGAGTGCAACCGGACTCTACCCTCTTTTGACTTAATGGTAGAGACTTATGGGACACTCAATAGCGACCACTCAAACGCTATTTTAATTTGTCATGCACTATCAGGTAACCATCACGCCGCAGGTTTTCATAACAGCGACGACAAAAAAGCGGGTTGGTGGGACAATATGATCGGTCCCAATAAAGCTATCGATACCAATCGATTCTATGTGGTATGTGTCAATAATATCGGTAGCTGTTTTGGATCGACAGGTCCTACTACTATTAATCCAGATAGCGTTGGCTCAGATACTAGCAATACAAATAGCAGCAGTGAGCCACAAGTTTATGGCCCTGACTTTCCGCTCATCACCATTAAAGACTGGGTAAAAACCCAAGCCATGCTATCAGATCGCCTAGGCATTGATGTATGGCATGCTATCGTTGGCGGCTCAATGGGCGGTATGCAAGCGCTACAATGGTCTGTCGACTATCCAGACAGACTCAAACGCTGCGTGGTTATTGCTAGTACGCCAAAGCTCTCTGCCCAAAACATCGCCTTTAACGAAGTCGCACGTCAGTCTATATTGTCTGATCCTGACTTTAAGGATGGACGTTATATCCAAGCGGGCACATACCCTCGCCGCGGACTCATCCTCGCACGCATGGTCGGTCATATCACTTATCTGACTGATGACGCGATGAAAGCCAAGTTTGGGCGTGACTTGAAATCTGGCAAATTTATGTATGGCTACGATGTCGAATTCCAAGTTGAGAGCTATCTGCGTTATCAAGGCGAGCGCTTTAGCGAAAACTTCGATGCCAATACCTATCTGCTCATGACCAAAGCGTTAGACTATTTTGATCCGACACGTGGCTACCCATCAGTCGCAGTAAAAAACAGTACAGAGTCTGCTGTACCGCTAGAGGATTCAATCGCAGCGGCTGTTGAGACGGATAAGAAAAACACACAAAATGAGTTAGAAGGTGCAGTAGCGACGATTGAAGAGATTGAATCTGATCGTCAGCAAGAACTTTCTGCGCTCAAAGCTGCTCTTGCTCATACACAGTGTCAATATCTAGTCGTATCATTTACCACCGATTGGCGCTTTGCACCCGAGCGCTCGCAAGAGATCGTGGACGCGCTAATGGCAACGGGCAAACCCGTCAGTTATATCAATATTGATGCCCCGCATGGTCATGACTCCTTCTTGTTTGATATCCCACGCTATATGGGTGCGGTCGAAGGGTTTTTGACGGCGCCTTTTATTACCCCTAGTCGCCAAGCCACAGGAGCGCGCTCATGAGAATGGATCACCAATTGGCAGAGCGCTGGATTGCGCCGCAAGCACACGTACTTGATCTGGGCTGTGGCAATGGCGAACTCCTCGCACATTTGCAACACAAGCTAGGCGTAACAGGCTATGGGCTTGAGATTGATGAAGATAAAATCAATGAGGCCATTGGTAATGGCTTATCGATTATTGAGCAGGATCTAAACGATGGATTGGCACGTTTTGCTGATGACAGTTTTGATACGGTGGTCATGGCGCGCGCCCTGCAAGCGGTAAAGTCCCCTGATGTGCTATTGCTGGATATGTTGAGAGTTGCTCGTGAAGCGGTTATTACCTTCCCTAACTTTGCCCATTGGCAAAACCGTATCCATCTAGGGCTTAAAGGCATGATGCCTGTTTCAGAAGCGCTGCCTTATGAGTGGTACAACACTCCAAACATTCATCTGTGTACATTCAAGGACTTTGAGCAGCTATGCGCGCAGCATGATATTCATATCATCAATCGTTTTGCTGTTAGTGATTCTGAGAAAGGACATACACCATTGATGAAAGCGCTCATACGCCAAGCGCCTAATTTGTTAGCAGATGTTGCTATCTACCGAGTAACGAAGAAAAAACCGAAGTAATGTCAGTTGTTTGATTTATACTGACGCAAATAACAACGTGCTCATCAGTAGATATTCGTGCCCGTCAAACCGTTAATTGGTTATTGTCTTATAGTAACTCTATGATTTTAATAGGGACAATCAGGTATAGATGACTATGAAATCTTGTAATTAGTATTTGAGTTTCGTAAGTTTGGGTGTTAAGCTAGCAAAATGTTGTCAGCCACCCTACTATTACGACCGTCTGTCTAATTATTGGGGTTCAAGCGACGATACAAAAATGATAAAACCCATTGCTAATGATTAGGTAAGTTCATATCGCAAGATGTCACCTAGTTGTTATCGCCGTCTAAAACACTTTGGCGGTACAATTTTTTTGCTTATTAACTGCCTAATTTTGGAGCTGCTATGAAATTATTAAAAGCTGCGTTGTTTACTGCATTATTCTCTTGTGCTGGTTTAGCCAATGCTGAGTTAATATCAAACGTACCGCTTGATACCTCACGTTTTGAGCTTATGCCTGTGAGTGAGCTATCCAGTCGTGCTTCTCAAGGTAACGATCACGCTCAGTTCTATCTAGCCAAGCGTTTGCAAAAAGGTGAAGGTATTGCCCAAAATACCCAACAAGCAATCCAGTGGTACACCAAAGCGGCTCAACAAGGCGTTGCTCCTGCTCAGCTAAACCTTGCTATTATGTACTTACGCGGTGAAGGCGTACAGCCTAACCTGCAACAAGCACGTCTGTGGTTAGAAAAAGCCGCCATGCGTGGTGATAATCGTGCCAGCTATACACTTGCCCTATTAGATGAAAAGCAAAAGAATCTGGTCGATGCTTATAAGTGGTATGATTTGGCTGCCCGTGATGGCATGCTAGATGAAAAAGTCCGTAACAAAGCTCGCGGTAAAATTGGTCAGTTGGCATTAAACTTATCAAGTGATGACATTGCCAGCGCACGTACCAAAGCAGACACTTGGTTCCAGAGTAAATAAACGCTAGTTTTGCATGACGCAGTGAATATAAAAGAAAGCTCAGTATTTTACTGGGCTTTTTTGTTTTTTATCTTATGAAGAAACCGTCAATTAATAGAGAAACTGCAGATCCTTTTTAACGGTTTCGGCTCAAACACGATAAGCTATTCAAAACCTTATTAAAATTTGCTACACTACGCGCGCATTAGTAATCCCACAATTGAGCTAATGTTATATATATCTACTTTTTTATTAACATTGCACTAGGTTTGCGACCTAGCCAGCAGGAGAGATACATGAGCACCAACCAAGATAGTAATACCAAAGAAAACGCGATAACGGATAACCAGTCAGCACCTGTCTACGATAGCATTACCAACAACATCGTCGTTGCTGCATTATATAAGTTCACACGCTTTGCCGATTTTGAGCACTATCGTGAGCCTATCCTAAATACTATGCTAGGTAACGATGTAAAAGGTACGTTGTTGCTGGCAAGTGAAGGCATCAACGGAACGATTTCTGGTACGCGCCAAGGTATTGATACTGTACTTGACTATCTACGCAGTATCGAGGCGATTGGTACGTTTACTTTCAAAGAGTCTTATACTGATGCACAGCCGTTTTATCGTACCAAGGTAAAGCTAAAAAAAGAAATCGTTACCATGGGCGTAGAAAACATCGACCCCTTGGAGTCTGTTGGTCGCTATGTAAAACCAAGCGAATGGAATGCATTAATCTCAGATCCTGAGGTCACCTTGATCGACACGCGTAACGATTACGAGGTGCAAATCGGCACTTTCCAAAATGCGGTCAATCCAAATACGGAAACCTTCCGTGAGTTTCCAGAGTACGTCTCAAAAGAGCTGGACCCCACCAAGCACAAAAAAGTCGCCATGTTCTGTACGGGCGGTATTCGCTGTGAGAAATCTACTGCCTATTTGCGCGAGCAAGGGTTTGAAGAGGTCTATCATCTAGAAGGTGGTATCTTAAAATATCTAGAAGAAGTTCCTGCCAGCGACTCTATGTGGCAGGGTGATTGCTTCGTCTTTGACAACCGTGTATCGGTCAATCATAACTTAGAAAAAGGCAGCTACGAGCAGTGTTTTGCTTGCCGTATGCCCATCACTGCCGATGATATACAGAGTCCAGCCTATATCAAAGGCGAATCCTGCCCGCACTGTATCGACAAAGCGACTGATGAGCAAAAAGCCCGCTTCCGTGAGCGTGAGCACCAAATGCAGTTGGCAAAACAACGCGGCGAAGCTCATATCGGTAGTGACGTAATAGACGTCATCGAAAAGCGTAAAGTCGCTAAGACTGAAGCGCGTCTACAAGCAGAAGCTGCCAATAAAGCAAAAGCCAACTAGTTTAGATTTGGCAAAATAAAAAGAGAGGCTCTATTAAATAGAGCCTCTCTTTTTTTGACTTCAAGCAAGGTTAACGCTGTCACTTTTTTCTAATGAATTGACTATATTAGAATAAAATGCGTACGCGGATAGTCTCTTCCACATCTTTTAACTGATCTAGTGCAGCAGTCGAGTCGTTGTAATCGACATCCATGACTAGATAACCCACATCGCCTTCTGTCATCAGGCTCTGTGCTAGGATGTTAATCCCTGCTTCAGCAAACAGACGGTTAATCTGCGATAGTACACCTGGTACGTTTTTGTGGATATGTAGCAGACGATGCGAGTTTTCTTTGAACGGAATAGATACTTCTGGGAAGTTTACCGCAGTCGCTGTATCACCTTGGTCAGAGTATCTAACGAACTTATCTGCAACTTCAAGACCTATATTGGCCTGAGCTTCTTGCGTTGACCCACCGATATGCGGCGTCAAAATCACATTATCGAACTTACGCAGTGGTGACTCAAACTCTTCGTCCGCTGATTTTGGCTCTTTTGGGAACACATCGATAGCCGCGCCCAATACTTTACCAGACTCAAGTACAGCCGCCAGATCATCAATCTCGACACAGGTACCGCGTGCCGCGTTGATAAAGTAACTGCCTTCTTTCATTTGAGCGAACTGCTCCGCTTTCATCATATAGCGAGTGCTTGGCACATCAGGTACATGCAAGGTCACGATATCAGCCGTTGATAGTAGCTCTTCTAGGCTGCCTACTTGTACCGCATTACCTAACGGCAATTTGGTCACGACGTCATGATAGATAACTTTCATGCCGAAGCTCTCTGCCAGCACAGACAACTGCGAGCCGATAGAGCCGTAACCGACGATACCGATAGTCTTACCGCGCACTTCATGCGAGTTGGTCGCAGACTTACCCCAGCCGCCGCGATGTACAGTGGCATTCTTTTCAGGGATACCGCGGTATAGCATGATGGCTTCGGCCAGTACCAGCTCAGCCACCGAACGGGTGTTCGAGAATGGCGCGTTAAAGACAGGAATACCTAAGTCACGAGCTGCCTCTAGGTCTACTTGGTTGGTACCAATACAAAAGCACCCAATGCCGATAAGCTTGTGCGCATGCTCAAGTACTTCGCGCGTCAGCTGAGTACGCGAACGAATACCGATAAAATGAGCGTCTTTGATTTTCTCAATCAGCTCATCTTTGTCTAGTGCGTGACTGATATTCTCGATGTTGTGATAACCAGCGCCTTCTAGTACTTTTAGGGCATTGTCATGTAGACCTTCAAGCAATAAAAACCGGATTTTGTCTTTTTGTAGTGATAACGCCATATGAGAACTGTCCTATAATTGTTTTATAAGATTATCTGTTGGATAATCTATGATGAGTGAAACGAAAACAGTCCCGATATCTTACACAAAATTTGAGGTCGATGTTAGCAGATTAGATGAATTATTGGTTATCAAGCCTGAAAAATTTTTATGCTATAGTGAATCATTCTACTTAAAACCTATCGAACTGCTTCTTTATCATTGACCGCTTCTTATTTGTAAAAACCGCCACCCACTTATTGTTATCACGAGCAGACTCATCACTGAATTTATAGTCGTTTCGCTATATAATAAGCAGTACCAACATTCCTAGCATCGTGCTTACGCTAATATTGAGAGTTGACCATGACGACCATTACCGATCAGCCCATATCCGATACCAACACCACTGCTGTGCAAACGATCTTGAGCACACTGACTGACACTCATCAATTTGACCCCAGCCAAATCAAAACCGATGCGGAGAGCTTAGAGCATTGGGGCAAAGACTGGACCAAGCACTTCGCCCCTGCTGCCGCTGCCATCGTCTTTCCAAAAAGCACTGAGCAAGTACAAGCCATTGTGCTACTGGCTAATGAGCACAACGTCGTGCTGACCCCAAGTGGCGGTCGTACTGGACTGTCTGCTGGTGCAGTAGCAGCCAATGGCGAGATTGTCGTTAGTATGGATAAAATGAACCAGATTGGGCAGTTCTATCCTGCTGATCGTATGGTCGAGATTGAAGCAGGTGTCATCACAGAACAACTGCAACAGTTTGCTGAATCAAAAGAGTTATATTACCCTGTTGATTTTGCTTCAGCAGGCTCTAGCCAAATGGGCGGTAATATCGGCACCAATGCTGGTGGTATCAAAGTCATTCGTTATGGCATGACTCGTCAATGGATCATGGGGCTGACCGTCGTCACGGGTAAAGGCGATATCTTGCACCTCAATCGCGGTATGGTAAAGAACGCTACTGGCTACGACTTGCGTCAATTATTTATTGGTAGCGAAGGCACGCTTGGCCTCGTCACCCATGCACAAATCAAGCTTGAGCGTCAGCCACAAGACTTAAATGTCATGGTGCTTGGCATGGACAGCTTTAATGATGTCATGAATGTACTCTCTGCTTTTCAAGCGAAGATTGATTTGACCGCTTTTGAGTTCTTTGACGACGTGGCAATCGATAAGTTGATGGCACATGGTCAAGTACAAGAGCCGTTCGAATCACGTACCAAGTTTTATACCTTACTAGAGTTCGAAGCACCTTATGAGCCTATCATGGATAAGGCCATGGCTATATTTGAGCACTGCATGGAGCAAGGCTGGGTCGTCGATGGTGTGATGAGCCAAAGCTTAGCACAAGCGGCTGAGCTGTGGAAACTGCGTGAATACATCTCTGAGACCATCTCAGTGTTTACGCCTTATAAGAATGATGTCTCTGTACTGATAAGTCATGTGCCTCATTTTATCGAAGAGATCGACAGTATTGTGAGCACTAACTATCCAGATTTTGAAGTCTGCTGGTTCGGTCATATCGGCGATGGCAATTTGCACCTTAATATCTTAAAACCTGAGAACATGAGCAAGGATGATTTCTTTGCAGAGTGTCAGGTAGTGAATAAACACGTGTTTGAAACCGTACAAAAATACGGCGGTTCAGTATCTGCTGAGCATGGCGTAGGTATGACAAAAAAGCCTTATCTACAATATAGTCGCAGCGAGACAGAGATCAATTACTTGCGAGACATCAAAAAAGTATTTGATCCAAATAACATTATGAACCGTGGTAAGATTTTTGATATGTAAGCATTAGAGTTCACAAATATACTCCAATGCTTTGTCACAAAAAAGACGCTAAACCATTAGGCTTAGCGTCTTTTTTGCAACTAATATCTATCGTTTATAAATATAACAGTATCAGCGCGACGACCAGTAACACACTTAAAAACCCTTGAATGATCAAAAATGCCTGATGCGGTGCTGCAATATGGCGAAACATGTTACCCAATGCATTGTAAGTGATGCCTGCCGCTTTGATATGCGGTGGACTATCAAAGGTTTTTATCGTTTGCAAAAACCGCTCTGTACGATCAGATGACCAACCGTGCGGTGCAAATGGCAAAAACGGCGACAGCTGTGCTGCTTGCTCTTTGGTAGCAGGCGACCATAGCCAGCGCTCCAAAAACAGTAAACGCATACGCCAATCCGTAAAGCTACGATGATCGATCACCTCTAGCAACAATACTTCGATGTTTTTGTGACGACTGTCCGCAAATATACGCTCTTTGAGCTCAAATACGTGTCTTTTCTCACCTTCGATACACTGCAAAAAATGACCATTGCCATAACATAAAGTACCGGTAATACCGTGCTGCTCGTTGTAATTACGTGCATGCCCTTCTACTTCATCAAAAATAGAAGTATTCAGGCGTGAGCTGATGGTCAATGTACTCACATAAACCAGCTGCACCAGTGCTGATTCTTCTATATCTTCCCATCTCTTGATTCTATTGCTACGATTTGAGGGCATAATAAAACAATCCTAAAAGCCGATAAATATGGCTAAATGAAACAAGCAAAACGATACTATGACTATGCCTGAAGTAAATAAAGGTACTGACTCACACAAACGTAGCAAATAGTTACTACGTAGGACTATTATTACCTCTGCAGCTTGCTATCATAGCAAGCAAAATGAAAGGTACTGATAGATATTACTTAGATTATGTATTTATATAATAAATAGCAAAACAATAACCGTTATAAAAGCATTGTATGATTATGTTTTTTCGCTGTCGATGATGCGATAAAGATCACACAATACAGCATGCAATAGTTACTGCCGTTTACTTTCTATAGTAGTCAAAATAAACCTCAAACATACTGAGCAATACGGCATAAGATGTGGCTATAACCTATTGTAAATACGGCAATAAATCATTGTAACGGCTCTGTCTGGTTATTGACATATTTTTATTGGTTTTTTTATAAAAAATTGACAGAATACAGTTTTTGATATCTTTATCTTAGACATACTCAAATTTAGTAGAGACTTAACACAGGAATATTATGAGCAAAATTGAAAAGCTAGACGACTTTCATCTTACGATCGCTGAAATTAAGAAAAAAGACTACCCGCAACTCAAAGCATTGATGGATCGTGTCTATGTCAACTTGGGCGGCGCATGGTCAAAGACAACCATTCATACTTTGATTGATGCTTTTCCTGAAGGTCAGATTGCCTTGTTTGACCATGACCAATTAATCGGTATCGTGCTCTCAATGCGTGTCGATTACGCAAAGTTCTCTAACCCGCACACCTATGATGATTTGATTGGGCAAAAAGAAATCATCAGAGACAACCCTGAAGGTGATGCAATTTACGGTTTGGACGCGCTGATCGACCCTGATTATCGTGGCTATCGCCTTGGTCGCCGTCTTTATGATGCTCGTAAAGAGCTGTGTCGTCAGTTGAATTTTCGCTCTATCCTTGCCGGCGGTCGTATTCCTAATTACCACAATCATAAAGACCTGACCCCAGGCGAGTACATCGATGCGGTCGAAAGCCGCGAAATTCATGATTCAGCGCTGTCTTTTCAGTTATCAAATGGCTTTATTGTCAAACGTATCTTGACCGCTTATCTACCAGACGATAAGCAATCAAAAGGCTTTGCTACCTTGCTCGAGTGGGCCAACATCTATTATGAGCCTAAAGACTACAAGCCAAACACACGCAAATCTGAAGTGCGCATCGGTGGTATTCAGTGGCAGATGCGTGAAGTTGAATCTCCTGAAGAGCTCCTACAACAGGTTGAGTTCTTTGTCGATATCATGGCTGATTACAACTCAGACTTCGCGTGCTTGCCTGAGTTTTTTAATGCGCCATTGATGGGGCTATGTGAAGAAACAGATCAAAATATTGCCATTCGCTTTTTGGCGGGTTATACCGAGTGGTTCAAAAATGAGATTTCGCACTTAGCGGTCAGTTATAACGTCAATGTGATTACAGGCTCTATGCCGTACTTGGATGAAGACGATACGCTATACAACGTCAGCTACTTGTGTCGTCGCGATGGTACAGTTGAAGAACAGCGCAAAATCCACATCACTCCGCATGAACGTAGTGCTTGGGTTATCGAAGGTGGTGATGAAGTCAAAGTGTTTGATACAGATGCTGGGCGCATCGGTATCTTGGTCTGCTACGATGTTGAGTTCCCTGAGCTTGCCCGTCTGATGGCACTTGACGATATGGATATTTTATTCGTACCTTTCTGGACAGACACCAAAAACGGCTATCTGCGTGTACGTCATTGTGCCCAAGCGCGTGCGATCGAGAACGAATGCTATGTCATGATTTGCGGCTCGGTAGGCAACTTGCCACAAGTAGAGAGCTTGGATATTCAGTACGCTCAGTCGTCGATTTTTTCACCGTCAGATTTTGCGTTCCCGCATGATGCGATTATGGCAGAAACCACGGCCAACACCGAAATGGTATTCTTCTCTGATGTAAACTTAGACAAACTTACTCATGTCCGCCATGAAGGTTCAGTACATAACTTGATTGATCGCCGTGATGACTTGTTTAGCTTGAAATGGAAGCGAAAATCCAAAGTTCCAGCGAGCAAATTAACTGATGAGCAGCGCCGTGAAAACTCAGGCAGCGTACTCATCGGTGATCCGCTACAAAACCGCGCGCAAAAGCCATAATAGGTTGACGTAGCGCACTTATAGTAGACTTTATAAATAATACGGCTGATTTTCAGCCGTTTATTTTTATCTACTATCTACTCACTCATTTATTAAATAGACTTGTCTAAACCAAAAAGCTGACGTAATGACAATTGATACTATGCATCAAGAAGTTAAGCATCAAGAAGTAAACCCTGCCAAGACAACAAAGCAAAAGATATTATCTATCCTAAAAACGGTCGTGATATATAGCTTGATGTTCGCGGTCATCTATATAGCGGTCAACTGGTGGCGACAACCAGTCATGCCAGCCAGTCCGCAATTGCAACTGACTGATTATCAGGGAGAGACTATTGATCTGGCTGAGTTGAGTTATGAACAGCCGACGCTGGTCTATTTTTGGGGTACATGGTGTTCAGTCTGTAGTTTTACTTCACCTACCATAAATAAGCTAGTGGCAGATAACTATCCTGTTGTCACCATCGCTGTCCAATCAGGCTCTGATCTGGACTTACATAGCTACCTTGATGAAAACGATTTTAGTTTTAGGACGATAAATGATCAAGAGGGCGATATCTTTGACGATTGGCAAGGGCAAGTTACCCCATCATATGTGGTGTTAGAAAATGGCAAAATGACGCAAGGACTGACTGGCATACAGCCATTATGGTCGTTGAAGCTACGCTTATGGCTCGCCTCTGTTTTTTAGCGACTGAACCTGACTTTTTTTAAAATCATTTCAAAAAGAGGTCATCGTTATACTCTCATCAACGACATATAACGTAGATAAACGATTGATATTGGTCAAAATGAGGATGAGATTGCTCAGCTCTTTTTACCCTACCCTTTTTGTCATATAATAGCTGCCGATCTAAATATTTTTTCCTATTATTTACACAAGCATATTTTATGTTGCAATCGTCTCATTACCATTTATTATTGACATAACTATTTATGGGCTAATAAGCGATAATGGCTATTTACTGGTATGACGGTTGATAAACCGACTATCATGAGCAATATACCTACTATTCGTAATTAAGCATTATCAATACCGCGTGGCCCTCAGTATTATATTGAACCACACTGAATTGAACCACACTGAAAATCGAGCCTTATAGCCGGTTTTGAACCGACACACAAACCTACCTTTTAAAAAGATATCTTCTATGACTGATAAAAGCACTGATACCCCAAGCCAAGATTACAAAGATACGCTAAACCTTGCGGATACGCCATTTGCAATGCGCGCAAACCTTGCCAAACGCGAGCCAGATTGGTTAGCTGCTTGGGAAGCGGATGACGTGTACGGTAAAATTCGTCAGGCGCGTGCTGGTGCAACCAAATATATTTTGCACGATGGCCCTCCATACGCCAACGGTCAGATTCACTTGGGTCATGCAGTTAATAAAGTGTTAAAGGACATTATTGTAAAATCAAAAACGCTATCAGGATTTGATGCGCCTTATGTCCCTGGTTGGGATTGTCATGGTCTGCCGATCGAACAAAAGGTCGAAGCCAAAGTTGGTAAAGTCGGTCAAAAAGTGTCTGCTACCGAATTCCGTGGTCTATGCCGCGAGTATGCGAGCACGCAGATTGAACTGCAAAAGGCAGACTTCAAGCGTTTAGGGGTATTTGGTGATTGGGACAACCCTTATCTAACCATGAACTTCGCGCAGGAAGCCAATATCGTACGCGCGCTTGCCAAAATCTATGACAATGGTCATGTGACTCGCGGTATGAAGCCAGTCAACTGGTGCTTGGACTGTAGCTCAGCTCTTGCAGAAGCTGAAGTAGAATACCAAGACAAGGTCTCTGACGCGATCTATGTCAGTTTTGATGTACTTGATACGGACAAAGTAGCTGCATTGGCAGATATCGCAGATAACATCGCTGCGGTTATTTGGACGACCACGCCGTGGACACTACCTGCTAACCAAGCAATCTCAGTCCATCCTGAGCATAACTATAGTGTCGTTGCGACTTCAAGGGGCAACTTGCTACTCGCTGCTGATCTGGTTGAAACAGCATTGAGTGAGCTTAAACTAGACAACAACGGTATATTAGCAACTGTTTCAGGTAGTGAGCTTGAAGGCCTACGTGCTCAGCATCCACTGATTGAAGACCGTCAAGTGCCACTCATCTTGGGCGATCATGTCACTACCGATAGTGGTACTGGTCTGGTACATACCGCACCTGGTCATGGTTTGGACGATTATATCGTGGGTCTAAAATATAACTTACCTGTTGAAAACCCAGTAGGCGGTACGGGCGTTTATTTAGATAGCGCAGCGGTATTTGCAGGTGAGCACATCTATAAAGCCAATCCAAAAATCATCGCTGCCCTACATGACAATGGTCACTTAGTCAGCCATACCAAAATCGAGCACAGCTATCCGCATTGCTGGCGTCATAAGTCGCCAATTATTTTCCGTGCAACCCCGCAGTGGTTTATCAATATGGAAACCCAAGGTCTACGTGCTCGCGCGCTTGCTGATATCCCGTCAGTGAACTGGACACCAGCATGGGGACAGAACCGCATCGAGGCGATGATGAATGGTCGTCCTGACTGGTGTATCTCACGTCAGCGTACGTGGGGCGTGCCAATTACGTTCTTTACCCACAAAGAAACAGGCGAGCTGCATCCAAACACGCTTGAGCTGATGGAAACTGCCGCACAAAAAATCGCTGAGGGCGGTGTTGAGGCTTGGTTTGATGCCAGCTGTGAGGACTTCTTAGGCAATGAAGCAGCTGACTATGACAAAGCAACGGACACGTTGGACGTGTGGTTCGATTCAGGCACGACGCATTTTGCGGTACTTGACCAGCGCGATGAGCTGACCAATCCAGCTGATATGTATCTAGAAGGCTCTGACCAACATCGCGGTTGGTTCCAGACCTCTCTACTGACCTCAGAAGCCATATATGAGCGTCCACCGTTCAAGCAGGTATTGACCCATGGCTTTGTGGTTGATGAAAACGGTCGTAAGATGAGTAAGTCATTGGGCAACATCATCACCCCGCAAGAAGAGATCAATAAAACGGGCGCTGATATGCTGCGTCTGTGGATTGCTTCTAGTGACTATCGTTACGAGATGAGCGCTGGTAAAGCATCATTTAAAGGGGCGATAGATCAATATCGCCGTATCCGTAATACTCTGCGTTTCTTACTTGCCAACACCGATGATTTTGATCCAGCAACTGACAGCATTGACATCAATGAGTTGGTTAGCCTTGATAAATTCATTATTGAGCGTGCGCAAACTGTACAAGCGCAAATCATGAGTGCTTATGATGCGATGGACTTCCATCAGGTCACGCAGCACGTAACGGCGTTCTGCTCGCAAGACTTGGGTAGTTTCTATCTAGATATTATCAAGGATCGTCAGTACACCACGCAGGCGGATGGACAGCCGCGTCGCTCTGCACAGACGGCCATCTACCATATCACTCATGCCCTTATTCGCTGGATCACACCAATCTTGTCATTCACGGCACAAGAGGCATGGGAAGTGCTGAACCAACGTGAAGCAGACAAAGGCGGCTATGTATTCACTCAAGAGTGGTACGAGTTCCCAGCATTTGAGCTGAGTGACATCAGCAACGATGACTGGCAGCGCATTATGTTTGCCAAAGACATGGTAAACAAACATATTGAGACCGCACGTGGCGAAAAAATCATCAATGCTAACTTGTCTGCTGATGTAAGCCTATATGCTGATGGTGCTATGCATGAGAGCTTAGCCAAGCTGGGTGAAGAACTACGCTTTGTATTGATTACCAGCAAGGCAGCTCTAAAACCGATGAGTGAAGCACCTGCTGATAGCGTCAAGCAGACAGACGATGCGGACGCAGAGAGTACAGAAGAGGTTGTCGACTTAGTCGTACAAGTAAGTGCAGCTAGCGGTACTAAGTGCGTACGCTGCTGGCACATTCGTGATGACATCGGCACAGATAGCGCGCACCCTGAACTATGCGCGCGCTGCGTGACCAATGTCAGTGGTGACGGCGAGGTGCGTTACTATGCCTAACCCAACGGATTCATCTGATAGCCAGCATGACTCGCAGGTTGAGGTTGACCATTCGCCTAAACCTGCTCATGCGACCACAGGTAGCTCGACCACGCCTAGAAGTCGTCTGACTAAAGTGCCAAAGATGGTAGCTAACGGCAGTCGCGCTTTTATGTGGTATGCGCTGGCGATAATTATCGTCATTATCGATCAATGGACCAAATGGCTGGCAGAAACCAAACTAACCTTTCATGATCCAGTGCCAGTGATTGAGCCATTTCTCAATTGGACACTCGCTTATAATTACGGTGCGGCGTTTAGCTTTTTGGCAGATGCGGGCGGTTGGCAGAAGTGGTTTTTTTCGGGACTGGCATTACTTATGTCACTGGTCTTGATTGTTTATCTGATTAAAGCACCGCGCAAGGCTACCTTGCTATCATTTGGTCTGGCTTTAGTATTGGGCGGCGCAGTTGGTAACCTCATCGATCGTCTATTGCATGGTCATGTGATTGATTTTATCCATGTGCACTATGCTGATGTTTGGCATTATCCAATTTTTAATATCGCGGATATTGGTATTTCTATCGGTGTTGTACTGATTATCATCGATATGCTGTTTTTGGAAAGAAAGCGTGAAATGCCACGGTCATAACCGTCTATAACTAGAGACGTTAGTTCAACTTATAAATAAAAAAGGTGGGTTACGCAGTCGTAATCCACCTTTTTTTTCGACCTATTTATTACTTTCATTGCAAAGGTATTGATGCTACCGACCAAAGCCCTACTGATAACGTTTTAGAAAAACTCTGTCAAAGCCTCTAACCCGCCACCTGCCAGTAAAAACAACAACCCTGCCATATTGATGACAACGGTCAAATAATAGGTCACACGAAATTCAGGCTTTTGTGATTTGTGACGCAGATACGTCTGAGCCAATAGCGCGCCTACCCAACCGCCGAGCGCGCTCAGCATGTGCAAGGTTGACTCAGGCGTACGCCAGTCGCCACTTTGCGCGGCCGCCTTATCTTTGGCATACATGCTATAAGTAATGATCCCTAATGCGACGTACCAGCCGACTACCAGCCAGCTCAGCTTATCTGTCGCTGCTAATAAGGCTAAGACACCATAAAAGGCAATGCCAAGGAACGAGCGTTTCTTCTGTCCTGCTTCAAACTCCGCTTGATGGCTACGCTTCTGATTGCGCTGACGGATTTGCTGGTTCTTTTGCGCCATTTTTTGCTGCACAAAGCCAAGCTCTTGTACTTGCTTGGCTTGCCTGCGACCCTCTGCATCTTGTCTAATGCTAAAAACAACCTGCTCGCCAACATCGGGGCGGCGCTGCGCTCTAAATTCACTCACATGAAAGAAGATTGAATCCCCTGCCTCAGTTTCGATAAAGCCAAACCCTTTATCATCCTGCCATTTTTTGACAGTGCCTTGTTGTTTATTCACCACCGACACCTCATATCTTTTAGAATTGCCAATTATAGTACACCATATGCGTTACATTATTGACGCTTACATCTGGCCTTAGATGGCTTATTATTTCTTACACTATAATACTGTAATTACTGCAACTAAAGAGACTGCAATCCAACGCAGCATTTTCTATTCATTTATTCTAGCAACAGATGGCTTTTTATTATGACTCAATCTCAATTTATTAATCCAAACGAAGACACTCGTATCGCTTACGGTAGCCTTGTAAGGCTACACTTCGAAGTGTCATTAGAAAACGGCACCATCATCGACTCGACCTTTAATCGAGATGCGCCTGTGTCATTGACTATCGGCGATGAGAGCTTGTTGCCTGGTTTTGAGCAAGTGCTGATGAACCTACGCGCTGGTGACACTCGTACTGCGCACCTTGAGCCAGAGCAAGCGTTTGGCGAATGGAATCCTGAAAACATCCAACACTTTAGCCGTACTCAGTTTGCCCTCGTCGCTGACAACCCAGAGATTGGTATGATGGTTGAGTTCGAAGACAAAGGCAAAAATACCCTACCTGGTACGATCAGCGCCATCGATGAGGACCAAGTCGAAGTAGACTTTAATCACCCACTGGCAGGGCAAGATGTTCTGTTTAAAGTAAAAGTCTTTAAGGTCACACCGCCTGGTGTTACTGGTATCAAATTGATGTAAACATCAATAAGTACAACCCCTCTAAAAATAAATATCGATAAAAAACAGTCAAAAAGGAGACTTGCATGCAGTATCAAATATTACCGCAACTCGATGAAAAAGTATCTAAGATCTGTCTAGGTACGATGACTTGGGGACAGCAAAACAATGAAGCTGAGGCTCATGAGCAAATGGACATGGCACTCTCTGAAGGTGTGAACTTTTGGGATACTGCCGAGATGTATCCGTCACCACCAGACAAAGACAAACAGGGTGATACCGAGCGATTCATGGGTACTTGGTTTGACAAGACCAAACAGCGTGACAAAGTTGTTCTTGCTAGCAAAATATCACCCATGGATTTTTTGCGTGATGGTCAAACGCGCTTTAACGCGCAGCATATCAGTAGCGCTATTGACGGCAACCTTGAACGTCTCCAAACTGATTATATCGATATCTATCAGTTACACTGGCCTGAGCGTAAAACAAACTTTTTCGGTCAGCGCGGCTATACAGAAGACATGGCAGCGCAGTCATTAGATGACTTAACGCCTTTTCTAGAGACTATTCAGGCGCTGAATGACGAGATCAAAAAAGGTCGCATTCGTGCTTACGGTTTATCAAACGATACCGCCTGGGGTCTCATGCGCTACTTATGGGAAGCGGATAAAAACGGCTTGATTGCACCCATTACCGTACAAAACCCATATAGTTTGTTGAACCGGTTGTATGAAGTTAATATGGCTGAGATTGCCCATCGTGAGAATGTTGGTCTACTCGCGTATTCACCGCTTGGTTTTGGTGTGTTGTCTGGTAAATACCTCGATGGCAAACGTCCAGCTGGTGCGCGTCTGACGATGTATGAGCGTTTCGGACGTTATGTGAATGAACAAGCCAAATCAGCCACTGAGCAATATGCCAAGATAGCCGCTGAGGCAGGTCTAGACATGGCACATATGTCATTAGCCTTTGTGAACTCTCGTCACTTTGTCGCCAGTAACATCATTGGAGCCACGACGACCGAACAGCTCAAATCAAACATCGATAGTGTCAATGTAGAGCTGACAGCAGATGTGTTAGAGGCTATTGAAGCGGTACATGCGCAGCAGCCTAATCCATCACCATAGCTCGTTGGAGGACATAAGTGCTGATAGCGTTTACTGCATGATATTGTATTCAGCCTATCAGCACTAACACAAAAAAAGGCGCAAATCGTAGTCATATGACTCGCGATTTGCGCCTTTTTATTGGCTAGACTGCGTTACAAGCACTCGATACTACAAGTCTATCAGTCTTCAACTGGTGCGCTAAGGACTCTTGAATGTAGTTCTGCTAACCCTTCGTTCATGCGTGCCTGCAATACATTGGTCAGCTCACTTTTAGTACAGCCTTTTGGATCAATCGGTGCTAATGGCAAGACATAAGCAGTGACATCTTTGCTATCGAGCACTTTTTTCATGCTCTCTTTCATGGTCAGTTTGCCATAATATGGTAGCGCGTCACTTAAGGTGCCATCTTTATTGACATAAGCAATGATGATTGGTCTGATAGGCACGTCAGCGTCTATGGCTGATTGCAGCAGTGTCCCATGAATACGCTTAATTTTTTTGCCACTGGTCGTGGTCGCTTCAGGGAAGAAAACCACTGAAAAACCTTTGGCTAAGAAATCAGCAATTTGTGATGCCACTGAGCCTGCGTCACCGGAACCACGCTCAATAAAAAGCGTTCCTGCGGCGTGAGCGAGCTTGCCAAATACAGGCCACTCACCAATCTCAGCTTTGGACAAAAAGAATGCTGGACTTACCGTCCCAACAACAGGGATATCCATCCATGAGACATGGTTCGACACCCATAGCCCGTGAAGCTGCTCTACAGGCTCAACTTCAACTACTTTTACCCCAAACGAACCTACCATCTTACGACAAAACGTCTGAATATAACGTGGTAGTTTTTCGCGTGGTGGCTGCTTAAATGCACCAATACGCTGTGCCGCACGTAAACCGCCGACCATGGTCGTGGTCATACCAGCGATTTGCTTGCCGCGGCCCAACTGTCGTCTGAGTGAAAAGCTTGATTTAGCTTGGCTCATCTGCGCCCTCATGATTAAATAACGGGTGTTTAATAGTCAAAAAACGAGCCCAGTATAGCAAAGTTCGTGCGCTCAGTGATAGCTTGTTCACTCAGTGTATCTTTACTTTTATACAAATAGGCAATAAAGCAGATTTATAACAATTTATCTGCAGCAAACGCTGTAACATAAAACTATCGCTAATTGTGCTCATACCCTTTAATATCAAGTGATAAGACCATATATAGAGAACCATATGAACGCTACGACAAAGCTTACTAAGCTGATGATAGCGAGACATTTACTTTATTAAATAGGTGATACTCTTTGGATTATTTTGAAAGACATGAAGGTGGCGAGCGCGCCATTTTAGTACATTTAGACATCCGCCAAATTCAAGATCCTGACGATCTGGGTGAATTTGAGCTATTGGCTGATTCGGCGGGTGCCGATCGTTTGGCACTGGTTACGGGCTCACGCTCACGTCCTGATGCTAAGTACTTTGTCGGTAGCGGCAAAGCAGAAGAAATTGCAGAAATGGTTCGCGAGCACGATGCCGATATCGTATTGTTTAACCATAGCTTGTCGCCATCACAAGAGCGTAACATCGAGGCGCTAGTGAAGTGCCGCGTGCTGGATCGTACGGGTTTGATTTTGGATATTTTTGCGCAGCGTGCCCGTACCTACGAAGGTAAGCTGCAAGTAGAGTTGGCGCAGCTCAACCACCTATCAACCCGTCTGGTACGTGGTTGGACGCATTTGGAGCGTCAAAAAGGTGGTATTGGTCTGCGTGGACCTGGTGAGACCCAGCTTGAGACCGATCGTCGTCTACTACAGACTCGTGTCAATCAGCTCAAAAGCAAACTAGAAAAAGTTCGTCAAACCCGCGCGCAAGGTCGTGCCCGTCGACAAAAATCTGATGTACCGACTATCTCACTTGTCGGTTATACCAATGCGGGTAAATCGACGTTGTTCAACCGCCTGGTCGACGAAAATATCTACGCTGCTGATAAGCTATTTGCCACGCTAGATCCGACGCTGCGCCGTTTGGACTGGCAAGGTGTTGGGCGCGTGGTACTGGTCGATACCGTTGGTTTCGTCCGTCATCTACCACATGAACTGGTTGAGTCTTTCCATGCGACATTAGAGGAGACGCTAGAGGCGGACTTATTGTTGCACGTCATTGACTCTTCTAGCGAAGACATGCATGAGCAAATTCAGGCGGTCAAAGAAGTATTGGCAGAGATCGACAACGATGTGCCTGTGCTCAATGTCTACAACAAGATCGATCTGACTGATGAGCCTGCTCATATCGGCTATGCGAGCGAAGGACAGCCAAACCGCGTCTATGTCTCTTCTAGAGAGAACCTCGGTGTGGAAGGACTAACACTTGCGGTACAGCAATTGCTTACTGGTAAGCTGACTACGTTTGATTTGACCTTGCCGTATGATGCTGGACAGTTCAAAAACACTTTGTATGAGCTGGGCGTTATCTTAGAAGAAAGCTATGACGATACTGGGCGTGAGTGTCTCACTATTCGCCTACCAAGTGATCGTTTGCGACAGCTACTCGGTCAAGCCAACCTAAAACCAATAGATGTGTTACCACTTGCCCAAGCCACACTATTGATGCCGGTACTCGAGGAATTCGAGAAGGTAGACAATATTGAAGAGCCGACGATGACAGAAGCCGAAGAAAAGGCGTTTGACGAGTTTGATGCGCTGAGCTCTGAAGCGATAGATTCAGAAAAATAACCCATTATCCTGATAAGGCTACTGATTATTGGGTGATACCAGATAGTACTTAGTATATAGTTCAATCATAAATGGACGGTATCAATCGATATCGTCCATTTTTTTGGATATACATTGCTATTGCTTGTACGCTTTATTAGTTGGCTCACTCTCTATATAATCGCCTGTTATACATTCAACAAATATTGATAGATAGCATCAGCTAACCAAAAGCCAGAATCTCAAAATTATCGGTGTTCACAACATCACTCTCTCTATAGTATTCTTGATGCTATTACTTACTCGCTTTTGCATATAGTCTATCTATATCTGACTTGGCCACACTACTTATGAAGCCTACTCAATCCTCACATATACCGCTGTGGCTTGCGTTAATTCTAACGCTAACCATGGTTATCACTGTTCGTGAAACTGCTGTCATTCTCTGTCAAATGGCTGGTATCGAAAAAGCCGCCAATATCGTGGGATTGGTCGCGATGTTTGTTATCTTGATGGTATGGCGACTGAGCAAGGGGTTACCTAACTGGATGACTAGAGCAAGTAACACCTTGTTAGTCGATAGTGGCTTCGCTTTTTTGCCTGTTTCGGCGGGTGCAGGCTTGTTGTTATTTGCGTTAGGAGATGAGCTATGGGGAGTGATGATAACGATGCTGATCAGTACACTCATACCACTGTGGGGACTTGCGATACTAGCCAACCGTTGGTTAAATCAAGATGCCAATGCTGATAGTGTGACCACTAATGAGCAAAAGGGACAGCAGTGAGCTGCGGAGAGATATTATGACTTTTGACAGCGTATTGATGGCGACCCTAGCAGCTGTACTCTTAACTTTAGTAGCACACGTGACTGCTCGTGTCTTGGCGCGTAAATTGACTTGGTTACCGATGGTCATTACCGCACTCGTTCTCGTACTGGTCTTCTTGTTTGTATTGCAATGGGACTACAACAACTACTATAGCGCAGCCAAGCCCGTATTCGATCATCTCTTGGGATATGTCACTGTACTATTGGCCGTGCCACTAGCAGCGATGAACTTTAAAGGCTTACCAGTCAAAAAACTGTCTATAATCGTTGCAATTGCTAGCGTCGTTGGCGCCCTACTGCCCATGTCGCTGGCTTATCTGTTTTCGCTCAGCCATGACACCATACTGGCATTCGCTACCCGCTCTGTGACCACGCCTATTGGCCTCAGTGTCGCAGACTTAATTAAGGCCCCATTAGCGATGGCTAACCTCATTATTATCGTCTCAGGTCTCATCGGCGGCACGGTCGCCCGCTTTTTGTTTCGCGGTATTAACGACGATCGTGCCAAAGGGCTGGCGCTCGGACTGGCCGCTCATGCATTTGGTACCGTAGAGGCATGGCAAATCAGTCATACGGCTGGACGATATGCTGCCTTTGGACTGGCTGTTAATGGTCTGGTTACTGCTGTCTGGGTACCTGTATTTATCAGTGCCCTTATTGCTTAGCGCTTAGACCTTTCTAACTGCTGGCTTTAGTAACAGGCTATAATAACTGGTCGATAGCTATGTTGTCGTTTTTTACCGTTGCTGAACACGATTTTGATCTTGGTATGTGTGGCAACCTCTGTTCTAAGCACTGTTTTTAATTTTTGACACTACCTGAACTAAATACTATTTCTGAGCGTTATTTTTAAACATTGTCATCATGATTAAACTTTAGAGCGTTAAGATGCTGCATTCACTTTGAAATAGACTGCAAGCAATTAGAGGTCGCATGATATGAGGGTTTCGCTCGAAAGTCTCTGAACCTATAGCATGGTACGCACCTTACATTGCACGATGGTAAAAACTTGATTTTACAACTTATTTTGCCAATCTAATACGGCAAAAAGTTATTATATGTTATAGTAAGCAACTATTATTTTTTGTATCTATTGCAAGTGGTTCTTATTAGACGTGGTATCCGCTAAGTAGCTGTGTTCATGATGAGCTACAAAATCCGGCATTACTGATAACCGCTTAAACGCACAAAACAACGCGTCTATAGTCAAAACAATTTGCCATTATTCGATGAAAAGTGATAACACTATGATAAATACTGCTACTTTGATTACTCGCTGTTTGTCTCCTATTTTATTAAGTGCATTTGCTCTGTCTAGTTTTTCTGTTGCTGCCAATGCTGGCAATATGTATATCTATAAAGACAAAGGTGGGCAAGTATTACTGACCAACGTAAACCCTAGTGGAAATTTTGATAAATTTACGAAAAAAGTAAAAGTCACTTATTATAAAGATTCTAAAACGTATGATAGTGGCAGTAGCAGCAACAGTTATGGCAGCAGCGCTGCTAGCAATAGCGGCAGCCGCAATGCTTATGACAGCTACATTCGCGCCTCTGCTGAACGTCATGGCGTAGATCCAGGCTTGATGAAAGCAATGATGCATACCGAATCTGCTTTTAATCCTAATGCCCGCTCGCCAGTAGGTGCTCAAGGCCTAATGCAGTTGATGCCTGCCACTGCCCGCCGGTTCAAAGTAAGTAACCCTTGGAACCCTGCCGATAATATCGAAGGCTCTGCCAAATATATCGCTTGGCTCATGCGCCGCTTCAACAACAACGTCGAGTATGCCATAGCAGGCTACAACGCTGGCGAAGGCAATGTTGATAAATACGGCGGTATTCCTCCATTTAAAGAAACGCGTAACTATGTTCAAAAGGTCATGAGCCGCTATCATAGCCTGTATAAAAATGATGCAGGTCTATCTGGTGCAAGCATCAATGCTAGTAATCAGACAGGCAGTACCATTACAGGTAGCGGCTTACAAAATGTCAGTTACGGTACCAGTAGTAATGTGAATAGTGCCAGCTACGCCAACTCAGCTTATGATGCTTTGCGCTAAAATAAGTTTACATGCTATTAGGTCTAGGCATTGTTAGCTCTAAAGACTTTTTAAATAAACATTCTCTAACTAAATATTCGCTAAATAATCAGACACAAAAAAGCCCGTTAAAAGACTAACGGGCTTTTTTGTGCTTGGATGCTCTACTCTAGATTAAAGCAAAAAGTAGAGCCAAGCTGCGGGTGCTCATTGAGCACCCGCAGCCTTGTCCAATATACGTCGTGCTTACTTGTTAGCAGCCTGAGTTGCAGCAACTTCAGCAGCGAAGTCTTCTTGCTTCTTCTCGATGCCTTCGCCAACTTCTAGACGTTTGAAACCAAGTACTTTTACGCCTTCAGCTTTTAGTACGTCACCAACTTTTTTCTCATTGTCCATAACGTATGGCTGGCGCAGTAAAGTAACTTCGTCTAGGTACTTACGTAGGCCACCTTCGATCATTTTTTCAATGATGTTGTCAGGCTTGCCAGATTCTTTTGCTTTTGCTTCGATGATGTCTTTTTCGCGTGCTAGTACGTCAGCCGCAACATCTTCGTCATCTACAGCAACAGGGTTGAACGCTGCAATATGCATTGCAAGGTTCTTACCAGTATCAGCATCACCGCCTTCATAAGAGACCACAACACCGATGCGTAGACCATGACGGTACGATGCAATGTTTGCGCCTTCAAGCGTTTCAACGCGGCGGATTTGGATGTTTTCACCAATTTTTTGTACTAGTGATACACGTGCTTCTTCTACAGTTTGACCATCGCCATAAGGCAATGCAGAGATAGCAGCAACGTCAGTGACGTTGTTTTCTAGTGCAAGGTTAGCTACTTTTTCTGCAAATGCAGTGAAGCTGTCATCTTTTGCAACGAAGTCAGTTTGGCAGTTAACTTCTAATAGGAATGCTTTGCCTTCGCCTTGAGCGATGATGATAGCGCCGTCAGCTGCGATGTTACCCGCTTTTTTAGCTGCTTTTGCTTGACCAGATTTACGTAGGTTATCAATGGCAACTTCAACATCACCGTTTGATTCTTCTAACGCTTTTTTACATTCCATCATGCCAAGACCAGTACGGTCACGCAATTCTTTTACCATTTTGGCAGATACTTTTACTTCTGTCATAAGAGTCACCTTAGTATAGTTATTTATAGGAGCACTGTACTTCTAAGTGCTGTATTTCTATTCGATATCTTGGTATTACTTAAAATCTAGCAGACAGCTCGTTTTGAACGATTACTAATATAGCCGTAGTTGATGTCAAAAAAATAACATCTCTACAGTACAGCGATATGACCAGTAGGAACGATAATACTCGCCCGATAGCGACTCGCTGATACACATGGTGTTATTAATAAGGCTTTATTCAATAACAAGGCATGACGAGTAAAACTACATCATGCCTATTATGAGCTTATACGCTGTTCAACGTATTATATGAATACTGATAAACGTGTTATCAAGGTATACTTACAACGTTAAACTTTTTGATTCAGTTACTTACTCTGCTGGAGTAGCAGCTTCTTCTGCAGCTGGTGCTTCTTCAGTAGCAGCAGGTGCTTGCTCAGCTTTGCCACCAGCTTGAGTTTGTGCGTATTCTTTACCAGCGATGATAGCATCAGCCATAGAAGTTACATACAAAGTCACAGCACGGATAGCATCATCGTTAGCTGGGATGATGTAATCAACGTTGTCTGGGCTAGAGTTAGTATCAACGATACCGATAACTGGGATACCCAAGTTCTTGGCTTCTTTGATAGCGATCGCTTCGTGATCTACGTCTACTACAAAGATAGCGTCAGGTAGGCCGCCCATGTCTTTGATACCGCCTAGTGAACGCTCAAGTTTTTCCATATCGCGAGTACGCTCTAACGCTTCACGCTTAGTTAGCTTCGCGAAAGTACCGTCTTCTGCTTGCTTTTCTAGCTCTTTTAGACGGTTGATTGACTGGCGTAGAGTTTTCCAGTTAGTCAACATACCACCTAACCAGCGATGGTCAACGTATGGCATGCCAGCGCGAGCAGCTTGCTCACGTACGATACCACTTGCAGCGCGCTTAGTACCAACAAACAATACTTTGTTTTTCTTAGCAGCTAGGCCGTTTACGTAAGTCAACGCTTCGTTGAATGCTTTTACGGTGTGCTCTAGGTTGATGATATGGATCTTGTTACGTGCGCCAAAGATGTATGGTCCCATTTTTGGGTTCCAAAAACGTGTTTGGTGACCAAAGTGAGCGCCGGCTTGTAGTAAGTCGCGCATTTCGATTTTGGTTGGGTTCTTTGTAGCCATGAGAATATATCCTATTGGTTGGGTTATGCCTCCACATCACAAAAACAGCCTATTTAGCGACACGCATCTGCTACCGGTTAGTTTTCATTAGTAAAGCACTAACGGTTCACAAATTAATCAAGTCGCCAAACACCCAGCAATTTTTTGCCATGATGTGTGTGTCATTGGTTGGTTTAAAAAAGAAGCTATCATTAGATTCAAGAAACACTCAAATCCAAACTATAAAGCGAATTATAAAAATAGCTGCGCTGTATTTTATCACATAACGCCTTTGAATCTCCAGCTGTTTATTAGTAGCATATCAATAAGATAAAAACAAAATAGAGCGCTAACAAAATAAAAAAAAGCGACACCTTGGTATCGCTTTTTTATTATTCATTCAACTGTATAGACGCTACTTTATGCATATATTACGCAATACAGATCCCAATCACTGCTTTATGACCACGCCAAGTGAATGGGGTGATATAGCTTTGGCGGTCTTTTGGCAAGTAAGAGACGCTAGGCGCACTCTCAACGATATGCGGCGGAGAGATAATAAACTCTGAGCCGAACTCTGTACGCGCGTTGCCAGAGATAGTATTGGCCATTTCGCCCAATAAATCTTTCATCATGGTGATTGACGAGTCAGGCTCACCCATCACTCTAATGACTTCGCGCAGCATCACGCTCGGCGCACTGACATAGACACAGCCTTCTAAAGGACCTGATATCTTGATGACGCCGCTATAGTCAAAACCAATCGCGGTCTTGTTACTATTCAAATAAGGGGTATCAATAGCCACTTCTGAGCCATCGATCTGCGAAAAAAACGCATTGATCGAGCTTAGAAACACACCCAGTTTTTCTACTTTAAACATAATATATTAATATCCATCTGTATTACGTGGCAGCAGTACCATTAATCCTGCAGACAAACCACAATCTCGCCAACTTGCGAGTGCCAAGTGATGGGAATGATAAAAGAACGCTCATCGTTCGGCAACACAATACTTTGGGGCGCACCCTTAAATACAAATGGCACAGAGATATGAAACTCTGAACCAAATTCTTTACGTGCATTCCCCGCGATCGTATTGGCAACTTCACCCGCCAAATCAATGTAGTTCTCATCACTCTTATCGGTTTCACCCATGCTATCTAAGATCGAAGACAGTAATTGATGGGTTGCCGAAAAGTACACCACGCCTTTTTGTCCACCTGAAATACCAATAACACCCGTATAATCATGAACTTTTGGCTGTTTGTTTTCTAACAAATAAGGCGTATCAGCAACAAGCTCTTCTCCGCCAAACTGATCAAAGTAATTACTAATAATGCTTAAAAAAATCTGTAACTTTTGTTCTTTCATAATGATCTCTGCTGTAGTCGATGAATGGTGTTAGTCTTGCATCAGCTCATACAAAGACTCGACAAGCTCCTCTTCTGAGAAGGGCTTGCACAAAAAGCCGCTGGCACCCAATGATAGCGCCTCAATACCAGTGGCTTTATCGGACAATGCTGACACCACTAAAATACGTACCTCAGGATCAATCGCAATGATTTTTTCGATACATTCTAGTCCATCCATTTGTGGCATGGTCAGATCCATCGTAATAACATCAGGACGATGGATATTGAATTTTTCAATAGCCTGAACCCCGCTGGTTGCTGTCGCAACTAGCATGAACTGACCTGAATCATACGCGCGCTGAATGCGATTTCTAATAATATTTGAATCATCAACAATCATTAATTTATGCATAACTTATCTATTACCTTTAATGAAGTGCTTGTCGTCCCTGACAATATATTTACTGTTGTAGTTAAGCTTTGGGTAACGTAATGACAAACCGTGTCATCTGACCCAGTTCACTGTTTACATTAAGCTTGCCATCATACTCTTTGACTTGCGCTTTGATGATATCAAGTCCAACGCCGCGGCCACCATCTTCATCTGCATGCTCTTTGGTTGAGAACCCAGAAGAAAATAACTGCTTGAGCAAATCGCCTTGACTGAGCTGGCTCGCTTCTTGCGCACTAAAACGACCTTCTGCACTCAGCTTATTGCGGATGCTGTCATAGTCGATACCTTGACCATCATCTTGTACAATCAGCACAAAGTCTGAACCGTTATCTTGTACTTCTAGATCAATCGTACCAACGTCAGTCTTGCCTGCTGCTTGGCGAGTGCTTGGTGTTTCGATACCGTGCACGACTGCGTTACGTAGCAATTGAATACTGATCTCTTTGACTGGTTTTGCGAGATGTGCTGGGATGTCAGTTTGCGCCAGTGTATTGCTCTTTAACTGTACTTGCTTACCTTGTCTTGCAGCGATCTCTTTTGCAAACTCACTATAAAAAGACAAACGATCTTCTTCTGTATTACTGTCCAAATCAATGTCTAGACCGCCACCAGTGCTGATATTACCGATTGACTGGCTCACAGGCTGACGGGTTGCAGTGACTGGTACGCTATTTGTTGCCACAGCATCATCTGATGTCAACGGCGTGGTGGCTGTTTTTGGTGGTGCTGAGCGATTGATACGCTCGCCTAACGTTGCGATAGTGTTTGATAGGCTGAGCAGATCATCCAAGTGTACTGCTAGTGGCAAGAAGTCGTTACCAGACAACTGGCTTTGGTTCTGCAGCGCATGTAACTTATCTTCAGCATCCGAGGCAATCTTAGTAAAGCTATGCAGCTTCAGTGCCGAGGCCTCACCTTTTAAGCTGTGCATCTCGCGATAAATCGCTTTTAGCTTGTTCTCAAGTTCGTACTGCGAGCTGCCTGGATTTTTTAAGATGTTATTCATCTTCTCGATATGCGCTTGGGTATTGCCAATGAATTCGTTGATGATCTTTGGATTTACATTCAAGATAGTCGTCAACATCTCAATCTGCATATCGTTTTGTGAACGCTCTTTTTCTAGACGCTGTTCTAGATAGACGGCATCTGATACATCATTTACGTTGACCAAGATACGCGCGATATCTTTATTATCATATACACGTGAGAATTTAAAATCTAAGAAGCGGTTACCAAGATTTTTATTATCAGACACATTGTGTAGCATGACTTTATGTAGCGGATTGAGTGAATCAACCAGTTTTTCTTTAACTCGAGGGTTGTATAGCTGTTCAATAAATTGCTGTGTGGTATTTAGGTCTTTATCAGAAATACGACCACGCAATACATTGGTAAAGTTCTCTCCGGCCAATCTATCAGAACCGATAATATTGTTAAGCGCGCGCGAATGCTGCTGTCCAATATTTAGATCTTTATCAAGCAAGAACAGACCGGTATTTACTGTCTCCATAATCTCTTGCGTCTCGCGACGAGCAGCAAAAGCTTCAGCATCCGTCTCACGTAAGCGGCGTACAAAAAAGAATACGAAGATTAGGAAGTAGGTAAAGATCGCGGCAACACCCAGTATCTGGATAAGACGAATGGTCGTCGCTTGACGCTCTGCGCTATCAAATACGTCTCTTGTCAAACTGTCTAAAGATTCGTTAATGAACAAACTTGATGTTTTTGCCTGTTCAACTGCCTGAGTCAATTCATCAGCAGAAGGCACCATCACATTATCAGCATCTTTTAAATAGGCTTGGATTTTAGGCTCTAGTGTTGTCCATTGTTCATTGGCAGCGGCAATGTTTGCTTGTGCATTGCTATCAATGTTTGGTAGATCGTAACTATTGCCTTGCGTATCTGTAATTGTACCGCCCTGCTGGATTGCAGCAATAGAGCTGGTAATCAGTGCCGTGTTTTCTTCTAGACGACTCAATACTCGTTGTATGTGTGGGGACTTAGTATCCTCACCATAACTACTGTCTAAGTCAAAAAGATCTTTAATTACGGCCTGTGCACTATTGGCAACTTGGTTGGTTTGGTCAATTAAAGCCGTGTTTCTTTCTAGTAGACTCGAGGTATAAAACGTAAACGCTAGCAAAGCACCAATCAAAGATAAGAATAGTGCAATTGAAATGATTAGACCTTGATAGCGCTTGTTGTCAACATTTGGTGTGGTTGCCATCTGCAGAATTCCTTAGTTCAATTGCGTGGTAGTAGTGTCAGAAGCGCTATTATCTGCAGGTTCAGTACCACCCAACCAGCGCGTCTCAATCTCTTTAAACGTCCCTTTTTGCTTGAGCTTAGCAATACCTTCATTCACATTGTTGATCAGCTCATTGTTGCCTTTGGCCATCAAAATAACCTGCTGTGCTGAAGGGTTGTCTTGCCCTTCATAAGGAACGATAGTCACATCGTACTCAGGATGGTTTTTTGCAGTGAACTGTAGAATTGGCAAGTCATGCAAGATGACATCTACTTTGCCTTGCATCAAATCTTCATACAATAAGTAAGCGGTACTTCGCGTGGTCATATCGCTATATTTGCCCATAGCATTCAGCTGATCTTCTTGCTTTGAGCCTTCCATAGCAGCGACGTGCATACCCTGCAAGTCCTGTATGTCATTGATGGTGACATTGCTTTTGGCATACATGATAGAGGATGGGTTAAAGAAGTAAGGGGTAGATAAACCGTACTTTACCGCACGATCGTCTTTGTACGAGATACCTGATATCGCGATATCACGGCCACCTGAGGCCACACTGTCAAACATGTTTTGCCAAGTTTCCTTATAAAACTCGACCTTAAAGCCCTGCTCTTCTCCAATAGCACGGATTGAATCGATATCAATGCCCTGCATATTGCCGTAATCGTCTTGGAACGAAAATGGAGGCATCGTTCCGGTTGTAGCCACTTTCAAAGTTGGTGCGGTATCAGGCAGCTCACTCACGAAACTGTCCTTGTTCTCTGTTACTGTTGTACTGGTGTTTTCTTGTGTGGAAGACTCACCACAGCCAAATAGGCCAACACTCAGTATCACTGGTAACACTCGGTATAACTGCATCATAATCTACCCTTAGAGCTTAGCGTTGTTGTGCATTTTATTGAATGACAATTCAGAAAGGTTAGGCAATATCCCTATAATACTTACTTACAGAAAGTTACGTTCAGATAATACTTACCTAAAATTACAATTGCAATAATAATGTTTGGCGATTATGTATAATTAGTTATAGGTTACTGATATATTTGATTTTTTAAAGACGGACATTTTCAAAAATTGTCTATATGAATTGTAAAATTACACTTTTGAAAATAGATTTTCATAGTGAGGCTGTGCATATACAAAACACGAGGCACAAAAGAGCCCTTATACGCTTAACGTATAAGGGCTCTTTTAAAATATAGCTGACTTATTTTGTCGGTTTTTATCTACTCCGCATCGTCAAGGTTGAGATTACGGTCTATTTGCCAAATTAAGAACGAACCAATGCTCATAAGAGAAAACATCGCAATACCGATCTTGAGTACAGGATTGACGGGAAATAGATTGAGTAATAACCCACCAAAAATACCTACTGAAAACATAAGCGAGCCTTGTAACGCACTTGCCATACCAGCACGGCGCTTTTGAAATGCCAATGCAATTGCCGAAGCGTTAGGCTGAGTCAAACCCAAACCTGCAATACAAAAGAAAATACATGCCAGCACTAAGGGTAGCCAAGCATCCGTTCCCAAAAACAGACCTATTACAAACAACACGCCTGCAGAGATAACCTGCATCATCGCGCCAAACCGCAAGATACTTAAGATGCGAAATCGATTGGTGAGCCATTGGTTTAGCTGAGTTAATCCCACAAAACCTGCTGCATTCATCCCAAACAACCAGCCAAAATGCGTCGCTGATACGCCATACGTATCCATGATCAACTCAGACGCTGAGCTGATATAAACAAACATCGCACCCATTAATAACCCACCGCCAATGGCTGGATAGTTGAAGGTTGGGTCTTTTAGTAAATCCCAATACTGACTGAGCACTTCTTTTGCAGGGCGTACATTACGATTTTCTTCGGTCAAAGTTTCAAAGAAGAAAAACTTGGTAAGCAATAAATTTAGCGCACCAAAAGCAGCTAAGAACCAAAATATAGAATGCCAATCAAAGAACTGTAGGAATAATGCACCCAGCGATGGCGCCAATATAGGTGCTAAGCCCATGACCAATATCATGATTGAAAAGGCTTTTGCAGTCTGTTTGGCTGTGAGACGATCACGAATAGCGGCACGTGTCACCACTGCCCCCACACAAGCGCCTAAAGCTTGCAAAGTGCGACCTGCAAACAGCACGTATTCGTTATTGGTGGTTGCACACAATATAGAGGCAATCACATACAGCGTCATACCTATATATAACGGTTTGACGCGACCAACACGATCGCTAAAAGGTCCATAGAATAGCTGCCCAAATACCAGACCTAAAAAATACGCGGGCACAGAGTTGGCCATAAACGCCGTAGATACGCCAAAATCATCTGCCATCGAGGGCAATGCAGGTAGGTACATGTCTATAGACAAGGGCCCTACCGCAACCATCAACCCAAGCATCATAATCCAGGCGACAGGCAGATCAGCAGAGCGTACGCGTTCAGAGGCGATAGGCTTATTGGGGAGAGAGGGTTTTGAGGCAGACATATTTGGACCGTTTTATATAGTGATGATTGCTTTATTATTTAGGTGCTTATTATAGGCGCAGAGTAGAGAGAGGCTTTTAACAACAATAGTGCATCTTTACCTGCATCTGTGCAAGCGGACAGTGTTATATCGTGCTATCTGCCTGTATTTCAATAGCTGTGAACTGCTAGTGAAACATGCCTTAACAACTAAAAAACAATCAAAGTTTTTGTCAAAATATGTCTGGTATATCTTTTGCTTAAATAGATCTAAAAATACTGGTTAAAAATTACGGGTATAAAAATATTGAGATTAGAAATATTTAGGTTAGATAGCTTGGAAGAAACTATTTAACCTATCTCATTTATCTCTCATTAAAGTAAAAGCATATTAGCGGAACTGGCGTTTACCAAATACGGTGCTGGCTTGTTTTGCTTTTCTAAGTGCAAGCTTACGGTTACGTCCGATCATCATCTTAAACTGCCACACTTTTTCTTTGTATAAAGTTGCCGTAGGTTGCTCGTACATCGCATTGATGACTCGCTTGCTCGCTAAAACCGCATCAGGGGAACGTTCAGCAAACTCAGCCGCTAGCTCTTGTGCTTGCTCCAGCGGAGTATCGCTACAATGGCTAATGAGCCCCAAATCTTTGCCTTCATTAGCATTAACGATGCGCGCACTCATAGCCAGCTCTTTTAACACGTCCTCTCGCACCACACCAAACGCCGATTGCGTCAGACCCATATCCGGTACCAAGCCCCATTTGGCTTCCATGATAGATAACTGACAATCAGGATGGCTAATGCGTACGTCACAAGCCAGTGCCAACTGTAGCCCAGCACCAATACAGTAGCCTTCTAATACCGCAATAACAGGTAATGGTAGATCCCGCCATACCAGACAAACTCGTTGGAACGAGCTTTGCCAAGGCTTGATCAACTCCCAAATAGCAAAGGCTTTGTTTTTTGGATGATTTAGATCACCCAAATCAATACCTGCACAGAATGTACCTTCTGCACCTTTCAAAATAACGGCGCGTATTGTTTTGTCTTTGCTGATTCGATCTGCCAAAGTAATCAACTCATCAATCACTTGAAAACTCATGGCATTTTTTTTGTGTGGACGATCCAAGGTGACCGTTAGTATATTGTCTACAATACTCACCTGTAACGTCTCGTATTGGTAACTTGCAATCGCGTTCATAACAGTCCTTATCAATGAAATAATATAAGTATAAATATAGTAATGATCATAATATTAGCAGGCTTACCCCTACTCTACCGTAGCAATAACTGACTGCCACGGTACGATATGAAAAACCAGCGGCTTTATATTCAAGCAATAAATAATCAAATAACGGGATGATGGATCGCTTTATATCATTTTCCATGTCATATCGTTTTCGCTCAAACGATGATAGTTGAGCTGCGGATAAGCAGACAAATCAACACTCTGTAAATTATTCAGCGCTGTAAGTAGTGCCTCGTAATACGGCTCAATCATCGCAAACTGGACTGGCGTCGTATGCTGCACATTTAATAAGCACTTGTCCTCCAAGTCCTGACTGGCCTGACGCAACTGCGGTACCCCTGTGTAACGACTACCACCCAGTATACGGTGCGCGATTTGTGCCAGTAGGCTACGGTCACGTGCTTCCCATGCTTGAGTCAATGCTTGCTTTTCCTCATTGATCGTATCAATCATCATGATGATAAGCTTCGCTGCTAGATCAGGTTTATTTGCTGATCGAGTCAGTGCGTCTTGCCAGTCTAAAATCTCAGACGTATCTTCGGTCGTACTTACGTTGTGTTGATTTGAGTCTTGATTTAGGGTCTGGTGTAAGTTGTGATGCAGATTATGATCTGCTTGCTCATAAACTCTCTCATCTATACTCGCACCCATATCTTCAGAAGCATACGCTATAGGTGCCGCTTGTGAGTCTAATAACGGCGCGCGTCCTTGATTATGCAGGCGTACCCCTCCGTAGCGTGGCTGGTTCTCACGCGTCGTCTCTCGTCTATAATCCTCTCGAGGCTGGCTGTCACGTAAGTAATCATCTCGAATTTTTTTCAATGATAAAGGCCGAGTAACTTTTGCCTGATCTTTTGCCTGATTTATCGTATCAAGCGTACCTCTAACCCTGTCTTTGTCTTTGTCTTTGTCTTTGTCTTTGTCTTTGGCTATAGGATAAGGCGCTGTCTTTGAACCTGACAACTGCGTTGCGTGTTCTTTAAGATCTACATGCGTCAGGTCGGCACTTTGTGGGTCAAAGCTTTGTAGATCGTTATCGTGTGGATCAAAACTTTGTAGATCAGAGCTTGGTAGGTCAGTGAGTGGTAAACCAGATGCTTGTAAGTCTGTATGAGACAATGCGGTGAGTTGTGGCGAATTGCTTGTACGTCCCAGCCATTTTTGTAGCACTTGTAGTAACTGTGGTTGGCTAATGGGCTTACCAACGTAGTCGTTGATACCACTGGCAATCAACTTGTCACGCTCATCAGCTAAGCCGTGCGCTGTTAGCGCGATAATAGGAATACGGCTATCAGCAGTTTCAATATTTCGAATTTGCTTGGCCGCTTCGTGACCTGACATACGCGGCATTTGAATATCCATAAATATCAAGTCGATATGACTTTTATCTTGGGCAGCGGCTTTATCTTCAACTCCTGCATCTTCAGTATAAAGCGCAGTGCTTGATTTCTTATTTACTTCATCACGCGCTTCTGCTTTAGAGAGCTGCGTCTTATTTGATAGACTCTGCTTATCATTTTTGGCAGTTTTGACATTTTTGGTTTGTTGCTTACTGATAATCTCTATAGCATCAAACCCACTACTCGCTGTGATGACTTGAATGCCAAGCTCACTCAATAGTGCATCTAACACCAATAAGTTTGGCAAATGATCATCAACTGCTAGCACCGTAACCCCTTTCCAGCGCGGCGCTTGTAAGCTATTTGGTACGCTGCGGTTTTGCGTATCAAGCATCGCATAGAGCTGTCTTTTGTCTAACGGCTCATACAAGATATTAGCGTGATAACGGTTCAGCAGCGCTTGGTCAGCAGCGACTTGGTAGCCAAACACAGCCAGCTTTCCTTGATAGTGCAGACGTATTTGCTTGAGCAGGGCCATCATGTCGTCTTGCGTATCATCATCAACAATGACCCAATCCCAAAAATTCCCATATTCTTTTAGTGACTCAAGTACCCCTGGTAGTGAGTTGGCTTGGGTTAGCTTAATCGGTAAGTATTGCAAGCTTGCTTTGAGCACTTGTATTGAGGCGGTATGATTAATCCAGACCAACACGTTAAACTCATCGGTTTCGCTCGCAAGCGGCGCCAAAACTGGTAACTCAATGGTCTGACCAGTTGCTGCTTCTAGCACATCGACATGAGCTGGCATACGGAACCAGAACGTCGCCCCTTGATTGGCAATATTTTCTTGAGCATTGTCATGAAACCCAATATCACCGCCCATCAGACGCGTCAGCTGTTTGGAGATAACCAGTCCCAGTCCTGTACCGCCATATTGACGCGTGATGGATGGATCCCCTTGACTGAAGCTTTGAAACAGCATTTTTTGATCAGCAAGAGAGATGCCTTTACCACTGTCCTGCACACTAATCATCAGATAGTTATCACGATGGTCATCCAAGCTCACTCGCACCACCACATCGCCACTATCCGTGAACTTGATGGCATTACCGACGATATTGGTCAGTACTTGCTTAAGACGTAGTGCATCGCCATTGATACGCATCGGCACATCATTGTAGAACAGTACTGCCATACGCAAACCCTTCTCTGCAGAGACAGGAGAGAGCATATCGACCACATCGTATATCGTGTCATAAAGATCAAATTCATGGCGATCAAGCACTAACTTGCCAGCCTCAATTTTAGAAAAATCTAAAACGTCATTTACTAGAGCGAGCAGGTGCGCCGAAGACTTACGTATGGTCTGTACATACAAATCCTGCTCAGGGTTTAGCTCACCGTGACGCGCCAGCAAGTTGATAAAACCATCAATACTGTTTAGCGGGGTACGCAGTTCATGACTGATATTGGCTAGAAATGCAGACTTGGCTTGGCTGGTTGAGATTGCTGCATCACGTGCGTTTCGGATAGAGATATTCTGCATCTCCATCTCATCAAAAGCCAAACGTAGGTCATCTTCGGTCTGCTCGGCGTGGTCTTTTAGCTCTTGGAAACTCCTATGCAGTCGGCGCAGCGTCCTAACTAGATCTTGCTGTAATAAGTTCAGCTCACCATCTGACTCGACTGGTACAGGCTGGTATAGATTGTCGACATGGGTACGTTGTAACTGCAAGCGCAGCTCGTAGATTGGCGCAATCCAACGTTTTGAGTAGATATTTAAACTAAGCAATAGAATTAAGATAGTGAATAGACCTGTAATCACCAGTGCCATCGCAATACGATAACGGGCAATATAAAGAGGCTCATTATCCATATCGACCAGTAGCCACAAGGTCTGCCCTTCAAACTCACCCAAAACACTGCCATATGCTGTTCCTACCGGCGTTGGTTTTTGTGACAAGAAACTTGCCGAATCAGTGATTAAAGGCCACTTTTCATTCAGACCATAGCCAACGGTTGCCAAGACCTGATTGCCTTCATTGATGATAGCGATACGCTGTACATGCTGCTCAGACTGCATACGCCCAAGTTTATCTTGTATGCTTTCGAGCGTGGTCATTGCAGTTTCCGATGCGCCAGCGGTGCCTTTCCATATTTGCTGACGCTCTTGCGCTAACAGATCAGGGATTAGCTCTGCGATAACTGGTGTATAGCGAATAAGTACCGCTTCAGCCAACACTTCTTGCTCTGAGTCACTAGCACGCATGGTTTCGTGAAACACCAAAATACCACCCACCGCTGCCAACACGCAAATGGGCAAAAACACCAGTATGACCAACTGACCATAAGCACTACTGGTATCGAAACGTTTTCTATATGCCATGCTCGCCCTACTCTCTACCGAATTTTTGCAGTGAATTTTGATGCTGCTTCTAACATGCGCGGCTCAAGCGATTAACTATGCTAGCCTATTTCTTCACACAATATATTGTTTTACGCTTGAGATTATCTTAACAGGATTCTATAAATGACGGTTAATCATTAAGAATCACATCACTTAGGTTCTCTCGTTTCATATTCCTTTAACTCAGGCTCGCTTAATTCAGGCTCGCTCGGACATCCACGCTAACTACTACGACAATCGATCAGAAATGTTACGCCCTACTACATAATTTTCATCTTAATCGAACTCAGCACCAATGATACCAAAATGCTGTATCACAACTGTATTTACCTATTCATTAACACCCAATCAATTAACAAGCTAGCTCAGTCACTATTATTCCATCATGCGATAAGCGCAGCTGAAAACAAAATGATATAATGACGCAACTTTTTATTTGCCACAATAGATCGCTCATAGTCAACACGTATGGGAGCGTATTCTACTGCCTTCACGTTTTGGTTTGCTTCTCACCATAAACCAATATACAAAGCAGCTGTCTCGAATTATTATCAAACAATAAAAACAGTAACCCTATCCAAAACGGTTACCCAAAAAATATTCTAAAAAATAAATAAGGATCGCTTATGTCCGCTACGGCCATATCAAACACCAACTTTATCACTCAAGTGACCACGCTTGCTGATTGTGTCGGTCAAACGCCACTGGTCAAATTACAGCGACTGCCTGAGCAAGAGCACATCGACAATGGTGCCACGCTATTGGCTAAACTGGAAGGCAACAACCCTGCTGGTTCTGTAAAGGATCGCCCGGCCTTTAATATGATCTATCAAGCCGAACAGCGCGGTGATATCAAGCCTGGCGACATGTTGATTGAAGCAACTAGTGGCAATACTGGTATTGCGCTAGCCATGGTCGCGGCAATGCGCGGCTATCCAATCACCTTGCTAATGCCAACCAACTCAACTCAAGAACGTAAAGACGCTATGATTGCTTATGGCGCGACGTTGATTGAGGTGGATGAAGGTATGGAAGCGGCGCGTGACTTGGCATTACAGATGCAAACCGACGGCAAAGGCATCGTGTTAGATCAGTTTAACAATCCTGATAATAGCCAAGCACATTACCTAACCACAGGGCCGGAACTGTGGGCACAAACCGACGGTAAAATCACTCATTTTATTAGTTCAATGGGTACTACAGGTACCATCACAGGTGTCTCACGGTATCTAAAAGAACAAAATCCAGATATCCAAATCATCGGTTTGCAACCCGATGAAGAAGCTTCTATTGCTGGCATCCGCCGTTGGCCTGCTGCATATATGCCAGGTATCTTTGACGCAGACTTGGTAGATGATGTCATGGATGTTGATCAGCATATCGCTGAGATTTACATGCGCAAACTGGCGAAGAACGAAGGTATTTTTGCTGGTGTATCCTCAGGCGCCGCTACCTGGGCAGCAACGCAAGTAGCTAAAAACAATCCTGATGCTGTTATTGCCTTTATCGTCTGCGATCGTGGAGATCGTTATTTATCAACCGGTCTATACAGCGTCGATGATAGCGCTATAGATGACGCCACCAATTAAGCTTATAACCAGCTAGCTTACAAATGCTGATAAATAGTTAGGATTATTCATGTCACAATCGCTACCATCTGACCCTATACTCGTCTTTGATATCGAGACGGTTGCCGATATTGATGCTGCGCGTCGTATCTATCCGCAGCTGGCGCAGCTCAACGATGCAGATACGTTGAGCGCACTGACGGCAATCCGGACGCAAGAGGCAGGGCATGACTTTATGCGCTTGCCACTACAGCGCATTGTCTGTATCTCAGCGTTATATATCAAAGACGGCAAGTTATCGTTGTTTTCGTTAACTGCAGATAAGTTTAGCGAAAAAGACATACTTTCTAAGTTTTTTCGAGCGTTTAGCGATGTTGAGACATTGCCACAGCTCATCAGCTGGAATGGTTCGGGCTTTGACATCCCTGTACTGATATATCGTGCGATGCAATACGACCTATCAGCGCCCTGGCTGTTTGAAGAAGGCGAACGCATCAAAAACATGCGTTTTGATAACTATGTCAATCGCTTCCACACGCGTCACCTTGATTTGATGGACAGATTTAGTCAATACGGTGCCAGTCGCCGCGAAGCTATGGATATCGTCGCCAGTTTATATGGCTTACCAGGCAAGACTGACGTTAACGGTAGCATGGTCGGTGCTCTAGTCGAGAGTGGAGACTGGCAAACCCTTTCGATATATTGTGAGTCTGATGTGATGAACACGTGGCTTATCTATCTACGCTGGTTACGTCTTACAGGGCAGTTATCCTCGCCAGGCTTCGATGCCTGGCAACAGCAGAGCTACGACTATCTGGCACAGTATACCCAAGCAGACGGTAGTCCGCGGCACCAAGAATTTATTGCTGACTGGTCATCGGCACCTACATTGTAGCCATAGTACGATCAGCAGCTTTCACTCCCCTTTTCTAGTTATTTATTATTAAGGCAGGTTTATGCAACCCACCGACTCAAAAACGCCTATAGCATCTGATGCGACATCACAAAACAGTGACATTCAAACGAATGAAGCTCAAACGAACGATACCCAGAAGATTGCTATTCCGCCTAGTAAGAAAAAATCTAAACCATCATCAAAAACGCGTCGTCGTCTAAAGGATGCAGAACCGATTCCATTTAATATTGACGGCTTATCACACGATGGTCGCGGCGTTGCTGTCTATGGTAATGGCTTTGGTATTGACGATAGTCACGCTGAAGACAAACACGGCAAAAAAATCTTTGTCAGCTTTGCACTACCGGGCGAAAGTGCCTTGGTCAAAATAACCAATAGCCGTGCCAGTTTTGAAGAAGGGGATGCAATTAGTATTACTGCCAATCCAAATCCTGAACGTGCAGTACCGCCTTGCCCGCATTTTGGGGTTTGCGGTGGTTGTAATTTACAACATTGGCAGCCAGACGGTCAGATAAACTTTAAGCAAACTGTACTTGCTGAGATGCTGGTACATCAAGCCAATGCAGTTCCTGATAACTGGCTACCTCCTGTCGTTGGCGACCGACTTGGCTACCGTACCAAAGCACGTCTAGGCGTACGTTACGTGGTCAAAAAAGAAACGGCGCTGGTCGGCTTCCGTGAGCGCTCAAGCAACTTTTTGGCAGAGTTAAATGAATGTCATATCTTAGACCCACGTATTGGCTTTGAGATTGAAAACCTAAAGACTTTAATCAGCACATTAGAGAGTCGTGACAAGATTGCTCAGCTTGAACTTGCGATGGGTGAGCATTTGCCTGAGCTGCCCGATGGTAATCAGCCAGTTGCCCTTATCGTGCGTAACTTAGAACCATTGTCAGATGCGGATATAGATAAACTAAAAGTATTCTTTGCAGCGCGTAACTGGCAGCTATATCTGCAGTCGAAAGGTGCTGATAGCATTCAACGTATCGCTTTAACCGATGCCGACGACTTAAGCGAGCAGTTTGGTCGCTTGTATTATCAACTGCCAGAATATGACTTAACCTTTGAGTTTATCCCTACTGACTTTACCCAAGTCAACCTATCTGTAAACCGTCAAATGACGAAGCTGGCTTGCGACTTGTTGGATCTAAAAGCAGGCGAACGAGTGCTGGATCTGTTCAGTGGTTTGGGCAACTTTAGTCTACCTTTAGCGCGTCTAGTTGGAGAGACAGGTTCAGTGATTGGGGTCGAAGGTAGCGAAGCCATGACCGAACGCGCGGCTGACAACGCACGCCGCAATGGTATCAATAACACTGAATTTTATAGTCAAGATTTGACGCAAGACTGCACTGACAAGCCTTGGGCCAATCAAGGTTTTGATGCACTATTGATCGATCCACCACGCTCTGGTGCGTGGGAGATTATGCAGTATTTGCCAAAGTTCAATGCGGAGCGTATCGTCTATGTCTCTTGTAATCCAGCAACGCTTGCTCGTGATACAAAGGCATTGCTAGAGCAAGGCTATCGTCTAACACACGCGGGTGTAATGGACATGTTCTGCCATACGGGCCATGTTGAATCTATTGCTCGCTTTGAAAAAGTAGCCGTTTAATTTAAGCTTATCATATGATGAATAAGCCATATTAAGTAGACGTTTGATGATGACATAATCTGATACAAAATTTGGGTAAGTTCTTATCAAGAAATAACGGCTACTTCATACAATTAGCCATAGTCATTACAGACGCTCGCTTGATTTGTCATTTCAAAGTGAGATAATAGTAAACAATCTTCTTATATTTTAGATCAAAGTATAAGAAGTACCTACGCTCATAGCTTTATATATTTTACGCGCATTTTATAGCTGCTAAAAATAACATTTTTAGCAGTTGTATTGGTTTATAGCTGGCACTTTATGAATCGTCAATTCAGAGTGTGTGCATAGTAGATGAGGTTATAATCAATTCAAAATAGCTAAGAGGAGTCGGCTATGGTAAAGATTCGTGAAGGATTACCACTGGTGGATGGACAGACCACACAGGCCGATAGTGCAACACTGGCGGCGCAACTGGTGGCGAGCCAACGTTCTCATCAGTCGGCCAATAGCTATGCCCAAATTCCCCTCGATATCAAATACCAGCTGGCAACTCATAAGCTACATACGACTTTTGATCGCTCCGCTGCACATACTTATGATGGCCGCGATCCCAAGCTTGATAATGAGCAAGTAGACAATACCTACGCGCAGTCAAATGAAGAGCTCGACCCTGTTGATATAGATCAAGCCAATATCGACGTCCCAACATGGCTAGATAATGTTGCCAAACGCATTGGACAAGAGTCAGTACCTCATCTTAGTGCTGCCTGTGAGTTTATCCGCAATCATATGAACACCAGCCAATCTGAGCGTTCAGGGGCTTATGTAACTGGCATCGGCATGACTGATATATTGACCTATCTTTATCAGGATGAAGATGCGCTTGTCGCAGCCATGTTATACCGTAGTGCTCGTAAGTCTATCATTAGTCTTGCTGAAGTAGAGAAAAACTTCGGCTCAGACGTCCATACGCTGGTCAAAGACACCTTAGCCATGGGTAAGCTCTCAGAAATTATTGAGAGCAACAAGCGCTTAGAAGACCACTTCGTAAACAACCAACGTGATCAGCTGTCAAACATCTACAGTATGCTTATCTCTGTCACCAATGACGTGCGCGTGGTTCTTATTAAGCTGGCAGAGCGTACTTTTGCCATGCGTGAGCTGACCTTTTCTAATGAAGAGCGTCAGAGCCGGGTTGCACGCGAAGTCATGACTATTTATGCACCGCTCGCGCATCGCTTGGGTATTGCACAGCTAAAATGGGAGCTTGAAGACTTGGCTTTTCGTTATCTTGCGCCTGACAGATATAAAGAAATTGCCAAATTACTGTCAGAAAAACGCAGCGAGCGGGAATCCTACATCCAACGTGTACAAGACAAGCTCAATGATTCACTAGCACAGGCAAATATTGAAGGTGAGGTCTCCGGACGTGTCAAACACATCTATTCCATTTATCGCAAAATGAAACTTAAGGGTTTGTCGTTCGATCAGCTTTATGATATTCGTGCACTACGTGTATTGGTAACCAATCCCTCTGACTGCTATCATGTTTTGGGTCTGGTACATGGCTTGTGGCGTTATATTCCTGAGCAGTTTGATGACTATATTACCAATCCAAAGTCAAATGGCTATCGCTCTCTACATACTGCAGTCATTGCTGAGAACAAATCACTGGAAGTGCAGATTCGTACGCACGAAATGCATTTTGAGGCTGAGCTTGGCATGTGTGCGCATGTCAACTATAAAGAAGGTCTGAAGAACAAAAAGGACAACTACTTAAATCAAAGAATCAGCTCGCTACGTCAGTTATTGTCTATTAATAATGAAACGCGTAGTCAAACGCGCTCATCTACTCTCACAGGCGAAGAGATAGATGATACAGAGTTCGATGAAGAAGAACAACTCGTTGATTTCGACGAGCTCGAGCGTATTTATATCTTTAGTCGTGATGGCGACATTACCGAACTGCCCAAAGGTGCAACTGTTCTTGATTTTGCCTACTACGTGCATACTCAAGTAGGCAACAGTGCCCAAGCCGCTCGAGTCAATCAGCGCTATGTACCACTGACCTATCAACTCAAAACAGGTGAGCAGGTTGAGATTATTACCAAGTCTTCACGTGAGCCAAACCGCGACTGGTTAGTGGCCTCACTAGGTTATATTCATACCAACCGTGCGCGCTCAAAACTGCGTCAGTGGTTCAATAAACAAGATCGTGATAAGAATATAGAGATAGGTCGCCAGATGCTCAGCAAAGAGCTTGAGCGCCTGTCTGTACATCCTAATAGTATTGATTTAAATGACTATATTCAGCATTTTCACGTTAATACCACCGATGATATTATTGTGGGTCTTGTTACAGGTGATATTGGACTTAATCAGCTTACCAGTCATATCTCGCGTCAGCTGCATCTAGAGCCTGAAATACCGTCAGAGAATTTCACCTCTCATGTGGACAATAGAGACTCAGGTAAGATTGATGCTTACAAAATCCATATCGATGGTCTAGATAATATTGAGGTCAACTTAGCAGGCTGCTGTCATCCTGTGCACGGCGAACCAATCGCTGGATATATTACGTTATCACGAGGCGTGAGTGTTCATAACCGCGGTTGCCCTGAATATACACGTCTGGTTGAGCGTGATCCCGAACGCAAAATCGAAGCAGCTTGGGAGGTACAATCAGGTCGCTATCAACCAGTTGATATTCATGTGGAGGCATACGACAGGCGTGGTTTATTGCGTGATCTGACGCAAATTATTGACAAAGAAAATGTCAATATTCGCCAAGTTCAGACCCTTAGTAATGATGACAATATTGCCTTTCTAAAGTTTCATATCGAGGTTTCAGGGTTGGCACACTTGTCTAAGCTACTAGCAAAGCTAGAGCAGCAACATGGTATTTTGCATGCTCGCCGTGCTGTCGCTTAAGTTATACCGTTATCTATATATCGATTATTCAACAATAGAGTTATCATAAGAATACTATGCCTGAATTGCCAGAAGTAGAAACGACCAAAACCAGCCTTGCACCGCTATTGGGACAACAGGTAGCTGATATAAAAGTGTTCCAACCCAAATTACGCTGGGCAATGCCAGATGACCTAGATAATGTAGTGAATCACACGTTAAATAGCGTGGAGCGTCGAGCAAAATATCTCGTTCTCAATTTTTTGCCTGTCATAGTTGATGACAAATCTGCCTCCAACAAAACAGCATCACCACTTCAGCTGCTCGTTCATTTAGGAATGTCAGGTAGTTTGCAGCAGCATCCCTATGGCACTGATAAACGCAAACATGATCATTTGATCATTACTTTTAACAATGCCGACAATACAAAGTCTCAACTACATTACTATGATCCTAGACGTTTTGGCTCAGTACTATGGTACAAAGATTATGGTACTAAATTATTAGATCACTTAGGTCCTGAACCACTCTCAAAGGTATTCACTGCAGATTATCTGTACGCTTTTATTCAACGTACTGACCCTGTCTATAAAGATGATCTCGGCACAGCACTGAACAAACCCTCATCAACCAAACAGCAAAAATCTATCACTCGAGCCATCAAATCAGTGATTATGGAACAAAAAGTCGTGGTGGGTGTTGGCAATATTTATGCGACCGAAAGCCTTTATCTATCAGGCATTCATCCTGCTACCCCTGCTAACCAACTTTCATACGATCAACTTGTTATTTTGGTTGAGCATATTAAAGATATTCTAAAAAAGGCCATTAAGCTTGGGGGCTCGACGCTACGGGATTTTACAGTAGCGAGTGGTCAGACTGGTTACTTTCAGCAAACGTTGAACGTTTATGGTCGCCAAGGAGAGCACTGTCTACATTGCGACACTACATTAGAGAATATAAAACTCAATGGTAGAGCCAGCGTTTACTGTCCAGAGTGTCAACCGCTAGCATAACCGCTGGCTATACATGGCGCCTTATTTTGCCTTAAGCTCAAGCGAGCACTCTTACCAAGTCGCTCTAACTGAGCAAAATATGTTTTATTGCAGTAAGAATATCCTGCGCATTCTTGTTGCTTATTGACGTGCATCTTGCTTTAATAGAAGGAGCTCTTACATAAACAGTGCAAGCTATTTATTTTTCTGTAATACTATACCCGTATATCGTTGCCGCATTATTCTCGTGTGAAGACAGCAGCAGCCATTAATCATACTAATTATGAATCTTAGGATATCGTCATGACTGTTAAAGCTAAAACCCAACGCACAGTTAAGCAAAATCTTTTTACTGTTGTTGCTACCTTAGGGTTAATGGTTGCTAGTATGCAGCCTACTTTTGCAGCCATAGAAATAGACGAGACTGACTTTGGTCCTTCATACGAAACAATGGTAGTTGATACAGTCGTTGGCAAGCCATTACAGCTCGTTAATGCTGTGGCTGGTACCGCAGTGTATCTCGTTAGTCTACCCTTCTCACTTATTGGGGGTAATGCAGACCAAGCGCAGCAAAAATTGTTTGTTGAGCCTTGGGATGCCATGGGAAGATGTTTAGGCTGTACCGTTGCCGAAGACAACTACTATAAATCGCAGGTTGTTGATAATAATATTGTACGTATCGTCGTTGATCAACCATCAGAGATTCTGATTAATACCAACGATTATGTGGTTGTCACTCCATAGAACTGTCATTCCATAGACTACTATTTTTGACGGTTTTTTGAGTAGATTAACAACTGTCAACTTGTGAACAAACAATTTATGAACAGACACAAAAAAAGGCTAACGTTACGTTAGCCTTTTTTGTTGCTTTATTTTAGAGATACTAAAATATTAAGCACCTTTCTTGCTACGACCGTGACGCTTACGCTCACTTTCAGTTAAGTAACGCTTACGGATACGCACCGCTTTTGGCGTTACTTCAACCAATTCGTCGTCTTGAATAAACTCAAGCGCTTGCTCAAGAGTGAATTTAACGGCTGGCGTCAACGTCAATGCTTCATCGGTGCCACTTGCACGTACGTTGGTAAGCTGTTTAGCAGTCGTTGGGTTAACTGTCATATCATCGTTACGAGAGTTAAGACCAACAATCATACCTTCGTAAACTTCAAGCTGTGGCTCAGCAAATAACTTACCACGTTTCTGTAGGTTAAATAGTGCAAAACCTAAGCAAGTACCGTTTGCCATAGAAACCAATACGCCATTAGAGCGACCACCAACATCACCGATCTTTTGTGGACCGTAATGTGAGAAGCTTGACGTCATGATACCGCTACCTGAAGTCAATGTTAAAAACTCAGAGCGGAAACCAATCAAACCGCGAGCTGGGATCGTGGCTTCAATGCGCATACGACCTTTACCATCAAGCTCCATATTGGTCATCTCGCCTTTACGTAGACCGACCTGCTCCATGATAGAACCTTGATGCTCTTCTTCAATATCGAAAACAACGTTTTCGTACGGCTCTTGTAGCTTACCATCAACTTCTTTTACGATAACTTCTGGACCTGATACGCCCATCTCGAAACCTTCACGGCGCATGTTTTCGATAAGTACAGATAGATGAAGCTCACCGCGACCTGATACCTTAAATTTATCAGGAGACTCAGTATCTTCTACACGCAATGCCACGTTATGAATCAACTCACGCTCAAGACGCTCACGAATATTACGTGACGTCACAAACTTACCATCACGGCCAGCAAACGGTGAATTGTTTACTTGGAAGTTCATCGATACTGTAGGTTGATCAACCGTTAGTGGTGGTAGCGCTTCAACATTATTAGGATCACAGATGGTATCAGAAATATTTAGTGCATCGATACCAGTAATACAAACGATATCACCTGCCTGCGCATCTTCAACATCGATACGATCAAGACCATGATAGCCCATAATTTTCAGGATACGGCCGTTACGTGTCTTACCATGCTTATCGATAATGGTCACTGGCGTGTTAAGTTTAACTTTACCACGCTGGATACGACCAATACCAATCACACCAACAAAGCTGTTGTAATCAAGGCTTGAGATTTGCATACGGAACGGAGCATCAGCATCAACTTGTGGGGGCTGTACAACATCAACGATAGTTTTGAACAGTGGGGTCATGTCATCAGCTAGATCATCTGCTTCTAGACCTGCAATACCATTCAATGCCGACGCATAAACAACTGGGAAATCAAGCTGTTCGTCATTAGCACCTAAGTTATCAAACAAATCAAAGATTTGATCCATTACCCAGTCAGGGCGTGATCCAGGACGGTCAATTTTATTGATAACAACAATTGGTTTTAGACCTTGCTCAAATGCTTTTTGCGTTACAAAACGAGTCTGAGGCATTGGACCATCAACAGCATCGACAACTAGCAATACGCAGTCAACCATTGACATTACACGCTCAACTTCACCACCAAAATCGGCGTGACCTGGGGTATCAACAATGTTAATACGGTATTCAGTTTCTGAAGTCTGATCTGTCCAGCGGATAGCTGTGTTTTTAGCCAAAATAGTAATACCACGTTCTTGCTCAATATCACCTGAATCCATTGCACGTTCAGCGATGTTTGCACGATCACCAAAAGTACCAGATTGATGTAATAATTTATCAACCAAAGTTGTTTTACCGTGGTCAACGTGGGCAATAATTGCAATGTTACGCAGGTGTTTGATATCGTTCGCCATATAAAATGCTCGTGTCGTCTTAAAAAAATGCAGTAGCAATAAGCGCCGCTGGATAAACTCTTATCATCAATCAGATAGATACTAAAATCTAGATAACACAGTATAAGTGCTATCAAAAAAATCAATATAATCAAATATCTATGCCGATAAATTCATCGTACAGATAGCTATGCTAATGTACATTCTGTCAATTTACAGAATGTTTGGGTGGCTAGTATAACATTATTGATTCATAAATTTATGAAATAACTTACTTTTCTCAATTCACAAATAAAAAAAAGCCACCCATTAGGTGGCTTTTTTTGTAACCATATACTTAACTATACAGCTGATTAGCTAATACTTACTGAACAACCATATCTTTAGTTTGCTCAACAGTCATAGTTTTGTCACCAGTGATGATGGCATAAACACGACGGTTCATAGCACGACCTTCTTCAGTGTCGTTTGATGCGATTGGGTTGTCATAACCGTAACCAACAGTTGATAGACGGTTTGGAGCGATACCGAATTCGTTAGTTAGCATAGATTTGACAGCGACGGCACGAGCTTCAGATAGACGTTGGTTGTAACGTGCTGAAGGACCAGTCTTAGAAGCATGACCTTCTACACGAGCTGTAGAGTTAGGATACTCACGCATCTTCTCTGCTACTTTAGCGATTTCTGGCTGGTATTGAGCTTTGATAGCTGATTTGTCGTTGTCAAAGAATACACGTAGTTCCATTTTCAGCTCGTCAGTAATATCTACTGGTACTGGGCAACCGCGCTCATCAACTACCACATTCATTGGAGTGCCTGGGCATGCATCCATGCTATCAGGTACGCCATCACCGTCAGAATCAAGGTCAGCTTCAACAACAACTACTGGAGTAGTATCAACCATTGGCTCTTGCATTGGTGGTACTGCTACTGTAGGTGCTAAATGGCCACCAAGTACAACTTCTAGGCCGGCCAAGGCCATGCCTTCCCACCAGTTGTTATCAAAGTTGTGAATCGCACGAGCTTCACCACGTAGGCTTAGTGCATCGTTGATACGATACATAGCACCTAGACCTAGGTTACCGATAGTGTCTTTAGTACCACTAACTTTATCACCTGAAGAATCTTTAATCTCAAGCTTAGACTGGCCAGCACCAACTAGTACATAAGGCTTAAGTGCACTATCAGTATAACCAGTAAACTCTTCAGTACCGATCAAGAAGTTACCAGAAATCATTTCTTGTTCTGCATCAAAGTTATCAGAACCATCTTGGCGGATAGCATCAGTATCTGATACACCATACTCTACTTGGAACTGAGTAGAAGGAGTCAATTCGATACCTAATGCTGCACCAGTGTAAAGACCATCTTCTTTGTAATAGCTATCGCCATTACCGCTATAGTCTCCCAATAATTCCGCTTGATCATCATCAGCGCCTTCGCTGTAGTGATAACCTAGTAATAGTGGGCTGATAGTTACACCAGCATTAGCTGCTAAAGGTGCAGCTGTTACAGCGAACAGTGCTAGAGCGATTTTATTCAGTTTCATGGACTTCCTCCAAAGGATAATTTTAGTAATGCATTAAGCAAAACCGATTCTCAAGACGTTTTCTTTAAAGTAGACATCTTTTACACATTTAAGTTACAGAGCAAAACTAATTAAGAAGCAGCTTAGCGATTATCAATTCAGTTTACAACGTTTTTCGTTAACGAGCTACACATTATTACACGATGATGTTGCAACTAAAACACAATCCATTGCCTAAGTTACTCAGAACTAACATACCTTACGAATTTTATCTATTGCATGTGAGTTCGCGGTAGATATTAATAAGACCACACCTACCGTTTGAACATATTTTATTACAATTTATAATTTTTCTCTATGCTTAATATGGATAATTCACTAATTGAAACATTTTTTGACAGTAGGTATATATTCTGTTTATATTAAGACAGTCAACATTGTTCTAGGCATAAAGCAAATTTGCCAACGTACCAGTTTTGTATACTAACTTCAGTTGCAGCATTTAGCTACTTTAATTGAAAGCCTCTAAGCATCGCGTTTGGTAGAAGCTATAGGACAGGCTAGATCATTTATTAAAATAATTTAATACTATGGGATATGGCAGCTTATGAGATGGCGTCGTAAGATATCATCAGAAAGTAGTCAAGGATTCACTCTGGTTGAGTTGATGGTGACTATTTCAGTATTGGCTATTGTTACTGCCATAGCCACGCCAAGTATTTTGACACAATTAACACGTATGGAGGCAAACCGTGTTAAGAGCCAGCTTGAAAACACTTTATCTCTAGCCAAAGCTGAAAGTTATATCAGTAGACAAGATATAATAGTCTGTTTGGCTAAAAATGAAAGACGATGCCATAGAAATGGTGATAAAACGCTTTTAGCGTTTGTAGATAAAAATAACAACCATCGTTTTGATGCTCAAGTAGATACTTTGCTAGCTAAGCAGATTTTGAACCTGAAGTACAGTACTGTAAAACTGAGAGTAGGTAGCAGACGTCACTATACTAAGTTTTGGGGGGATAGTGGCAAACCTCGAGGACACTTCGGACATATTAAGTACTGTCCCACCTCTTCTTACAACCAGACGATGTACCAGATATCATTTAACCAAGCAGGTATTGTCAGATACAAACCTAACGCAGACCATCCTACTGATTGCTAGCATTAATAAAGATGTCGTATTAACCACATGACTTAAAAAAACAAACTTACTGATAGCGCTGCTGCTGTTGCCATAGTAGCCGACTTTGTAATGGTTGATAATCAAGTAAATGATCTATCAGATGCCGATGAAGATTTGACCAATTGTTTAGTGTCGTCTCAACAATACCAAGATGTGCCATTTCAATAATATCCACACCTTTGAGAACCGTTTGGCTAGTGCTATTTTCCAAATGTTCAGATTCAGTATTGCTTTGTACAATAGGCAGTAGACCTACATCAGGTAAAAACCGATAAACACCATCAGGCTCAATATTATCTTCGACATTGTCATGTGTTAGCGTTAACGTAAAACCAAGCTCATTAAACAGATGCTTTTCAAATTGGCGCAAACATAGGCGTAGCTCATTAGCACTCAAAGACTGCTTAAGGCGCTCTAAACTGGTTTGATAATGTTGCCACAAAATAGGCATTGGATCTTCGGTAGGTAATAGGCGCCAAAGTATCTCATTAAGATACAACGCTGCATATTGATGTTGGCCACTGATATTGGCGTAAGGTACTGCTTGTGAAGTCTTGGCAAAACTATCTTCTAATGCGCTATCTGTCTGAGTGACCGTTTGCGAGGTGATATGAATTTGACTGAATGTTTTTAAATCACGTTTACCCGTCGCAAAAAGTTGCAAAGGCATAAATAGTGGTGCGCCTTTTTTCCCAACACCATGAATCACACCATGCTGCTGAGAAAAAAGATAATACAATGCACGCTTTTCTTGATAAGGTCGCTGATGTAATAAATAACCAATTAACGCTTCGTTACGCATCGTTTATCACCTCAGCATTTAATATATGTGTAGCAGTATTACCGCACTACCCTTTAATCGCTATCAATAGCCCAAGCTGGTCAATGCACGTTCGTCATCAGACCAACCACGTTTTACCTTGACCCATAATGTCAGCATAATTTTCTTATCAAACAGCTGCTCCATATCTTTACGCGCATCCATACCGACTTGCTTGATGCGTTGACCTTTATCACCAATGATGATAGCTTTTTGACCACCGCGCTCAACAAATATAGTCGCATCAATAAAAGTACATGCTTTACGTGGACGCCCTGTCTTTGGATCAGTATGCGCAGGTTCATCTTTAAAAGCGTCAATCTGTACGGTCAAGTCATAGGGTACTTCATCACCTGCACTACGCATGATTTTTTCGCGGATGATTTCACTAGCCAAAAAGCGCTCTGAGCGATCAGTGATCTGCTCTGTATCATACATAGGTGCGGCAATTGGCAGATGTGAAGCAATGACTTCTTGCAGACGATCTAAATTTTGGTTTTTGAGCGCAGATACTGGAACAATATCAGCAAAATCGAAACTTTCATTGAAGGTTTCAATAAGCGGTAACACACTGCCTTTGTCTTTTAGCGTATCCGATTTATTAATCACTAGTACGACTGTCAAATTGGTTTCACCAAGTTTTTGCAACGTTAGCAAATCATCATCACGCCATTGATCTGAGTCAACCACAAATAATACAAGATCAACATCCACTAGAGCAGACACTGCCGCTTTATTCATACGCTCGTTAATTGCACGGACTTCATTACGATGAATACCTGGTGTATCAACAAACACAGCTTGCATTTCATGGTTCGATAAAATGCCGTGAATACGGTGGCGGGTCGTTTGTGGCTTACGTGAGGTAATAGATAACTTTTGACCAAGCAAATGGTTCATCAACGTTGATTTGCCCACGTTTGGACGTCCCACAATCGCAACATAACCTGATCTGAAGTCATCAGCCATGCGAGCATTATTACTTGGCGCAAAAAACTCTTCGATTGCCATATCATTGTCTACTGTGACATCTTCTACGTTACCACTATTGCCATCAGTAATTTCGATATTGTTTTGGTCTAAATCAGTCTCGACATGTTCGACCATATCTTGAGTGTTGTCTTCTTCATTTGATGGCAAATCAGTACGATTGCTCATAAGGTATTCCTATAGGGGTTGTATCTGGCCAGATATCGTTTGATAGCTTGCTTATGTCGTTGCTATTGGCTATCGGCCAGTAATATGTAAAGTTTTAAAACAATTGATATATAAGGTGGTGTTAAACAGTGCTTTTCAAGGTATCCTCGCTTGAAAGCAACACTCTACAGTTAAAATATTTTTGCGGACATCGATAGCCATTCACTAAGGACGCTTTTTAGCTGATCCTGGAAGTTTATGTAGCTGATTGATCATAAGCTCTGCTGCTTTTTGCTCAGCAATACGGCGACTCTCACCAGATTCAGTAATATCGGGACAGTTATTGATATTGACGTGACAGCGTACTACAAAAATTTGATGAGGAGCATTACCGCGCGTTTCCATCAGCTCATAGTTTGGCAAATCAAATTGCTTCGACTGTAGCCACTCTTGCAAACGACTTTTGGCATCTTTGAGTGCTTTTTGGTCGTTGACGTTATCAATCAAATCTCCATACCATGACAGCACGCAATTTCGAGTAATATCCATATCGTGACTGTCTAAATAGATAGCACCAATCAGTGACTCTACCGCGTCAGCCAGAATAGAAGCGCGATTGCGACCACCACCTTTACGCTCACCTACTCCTAATATTAGATGGTTAGACAACTCCAAGTTTTGTGCAATGATAACCAGTGACTCTTGGCGTACAAGCGTGGCACGCATACGAGTGAGACGTCCTTCATTCTGATTAGGATAACGATGGTATAGCGCTTCGCCCACAATCATACCCAACAGCGCGTCGCCTAAAAACTCTAAACGCTCGTAGTTTTTTTTGCTGTCAAATGAGCGATGTGTCAATGCAAGCTTTGGGAGGCTTAAGTCATTAAACACATAGCCTAACTTACGCGTCAATACCGCTAACCGCTGAATAAATTCTGAGCTAACAACAAGCGTGTCGACAGACGTGCTATTTTTTTTGGGAGTAGGAACCGCTTGGGAATGTTGCGAAGTTGGTTTCATGCGTGGCTTGTGGTTATCCCTTCTGTTTTACAGATTTAGTTTAATAAAAGTATACGTTGGGCAATATCAAGAGTATAAAAGTACTGTGCTGGATTGCTGCCGCTTACTTTGCTTCAGCCATATCAACATTGCCTTCGAAACGATTGACAATATCAACATTGCTAAAAAAATTATTGGTTACTTCGTATTTTTTATGAATAGCCAATTGGCCTGTTTTTTTGTCGGTAAAGGTAAATACTTCTTCTGCCTTGGTATCATAATCAGCATTGATAGACAGCTGTTTATTCACACGCTCAACGAACTGCTTGGCTGTTTCATTATTATTGTTGGCTACTTTTAGCTCTGCGCTCAAAAGCTTTGTTAACTGATAGTCACCAATTTGAGCAGGTAGGATAGCTACCATAAGCTTCAGAGAAATACCCAGCACCATAATAATGAGAACGATATTGGTCACACTAGCACCGCGCTGCGTGGTCAAACCAGATAACTGCTGCATTATGATATTCCTCTATGGGTAAATAACTGTTTTTGATGGCTACTTATCAGACAATCATCGATTGGATAGCAACGATATTAGCATAAAACTATTATCTATAAATCAACCAATAGAGCACTCACAATGTTAATCAATAGTACCATTACGCTCAAAGGTCGGTAAATTTAGTCCAGGTGGTTTATGCATCCATATGTAGACGGCTTTACCTGCTAGGTTTTCATCAGGAACAAATCCCCAAAATCGACCATCTGCACTACGATCGCGGTTATCACCCATCACAAAATACTGACCTTCTGGTACTTCGATACGCCACTCTGTGCCTTCTGAATCGACCACTTCTGGCGATTGTTGTTGTAAAAAAGGCGCGTACTGGGCGCTGTTCATACCATCTAAATAGCGAACTAAGTGCTTGTTGTCACCTTGCGTTTCCTGAAAATACTTGGCTGCGTCTTCTTCTTGCTGACCCATTGCAGCCGCACTCTCTTCAGTGAGCACTTGACCTGGACCCATCTGTCCTGGCAAATAGAGCTGTGACGTCAATTCAGCATTTGCATCAAAATCGATAGGCGTCGTATCTACAGGAACATCATTGATAGAAATCGTACCCTGATTGTAGCTGACCGTATCACCAGGCAAACCAATCAAGCGTTTGATATAGTAGATGCTTGGGTTTTCAGGATAGCGAAATACCACCACGTCACCATGCTCAGGCTCGCCTGTATCCACAACTTTATTATAAGTCAGTGGTAAACGGACGCCATAAGCATACTTGTTGACTGCAATGAAGTCACCCGTATACAACGTTGGTACCATAGAGGATGATGGAATATTAAAAGGCTCAACCAAAAACGAGCGTACAACCAGTACCACGGCCAAAACAGGGAAAAAGTCATAAGCCCAGCGTACAAAGAGGCTTTCTTGACCTCGCCCGCGAGTTTTACGTTGCTTGAGCGCAAGCTTATCCAACAGCCATACAATCCCTAAGCCTATAGTTAACGGTACTAAAATTAAATTAAAATCAAAATCCATACCAAATTACCTATTAACACGCTGCCTGTATAGCTGCTTTGACGATAAGACTAACGACGTTCAACTGTGATGTACCAAAACTATAGTAGATAACGCTAGTGTTTAGCTATCTACTTGCAGGACAGCCAAGAAGGCTTCTTGTGGAATCTCCACATTACCCACTTGCTTCATACGTTTTTTACCCGCTTTTTGCTTAGACAGCAGCTTCTTCTTACGTGATACATCGCCACCATAGCACTTAGCCAATACGTCTTTACGCATCGCTTTTACGGTACTACGACCAATAATCTGACTACCGATAGCTGCCTGAATAGCCACATCAAACATCTGACGCGGAATCAATTCTTTCATCTTGGTCACGAGCTGGTTGCCGCGGAAACGTGCTTGATCTTGATGGACAATCATCGCCAAGGCGTCAACTTTATCGCCATTGATTAGTACATCAACCTTAACCAGTTTATCCACTTGGTAACGATCAAAGTTATAGTCCAATGACGCAAACCCGCGAGAGACTGATTTTAGACGATCAAAGAAATCCATGACCACCTCGCCCATCGGAATATCAAAGATAATCTGAACTTGCTTGCCCATAAAACGCATATCGACCTGTACACCGCGGCGCTCGATGCACAGCGTCATGACATTACCTAGGTAATCTTGCGGCACTAGAATCTGACAGCGCGCAATCGGCTCACGGAACTCTTCGATATTGTTCGGCTCAGGCAGTCTTGATGGATTATCAACATAGATAACCTCGCCGCCTTTCTTTTCGATCTCATAGATAACAGACGGTGCAGTGGTGATCAAATCCAAGTTATACTCGCGTTCTAGACGCTCTTGAATAATCTCCATGTGTAGCATACCCAAGAAGCCACAACGAAAGCCAAAGCCTAATGCATCTGAGGTATCCGGCTCAAAAAACAACGACGCATCGTTGATTTGTAATTTCTGTAGTGCTTCACGGAACTTTTCAAAATCACTAGAATCTACTGGGAACATCCCTGCATATACTTGCGGGGTAATCTGTTTGAAACCTGGAATACGATCGACGTCAGGCGTTTTAGAATGAGTAATCGTATCGCCTACTGGGGCGCCAGCGATGTCTTTGATACCCGCAATGATAAAGCCCACTTCGCCTGCTTCTAAGACGCCAGTATCGACAGGCTTAGGGGTGAATACACCGATAGAACTCACGGGATGAGCATCGCCGGTCGATTTGATATAAATCTTATCGCCCTTTCTTACGGTTCCTTGGCGTACGCGTACTAGCGATACTACGCCCAAATAGCTATCAAACCATGAATCAATGATAAGTGCTTGCAGAGGTGCTTCGCGGTCGCCAGTCGGTGCCGGAATAAACTCAACCAGTGCTTCGAGCAATTTATCAACACCAAGACCAGATTTCGCTGAGACACGCGGTGCATCTACTGCATCGATGCCGATGATATCTTCAATCTCTTGAATAACACGCTCAGGCTCTACTTGTGGCAAGTCAATTTTGTTGAGGACTGCCATTACCTCTAGACCTTGGTCTACTGCTGTGTAGCAGTTGGCAACCGACTGTGCTTCTACGCCTTGAGCCGCATCAACGACCAATAGCGCGCCTTCACAAGCCGCCAACGAGCGCGATACTTCATATGAGAAGTCAACGTGCCCGGGCGTATCAATAAAGTTCAGCTGATAGCGCTCACCATTTGGGTGATCATAAAACAGCGTTACCGACTGTGCTTTGATGGTAATACCGCGCTCACGCTCAATATCCATCGAGTCGAGCACCTGCGCCTGCATCTCTCGATCTTGCAAGGCACCGCACATCTGAATAAAACGATCGGCAAGGGTCGACTTACCATGATCAATGTGGGCAATGATTGAAAAGTTACGAATATTGGCTAATGCAGTCACAAAGCGCCTACTAATTTAAGGGTGATAGAATAATGAAGCTAAAGAACAGATGCGGTCAGGTACAATTGGAGATACTTGTGCTTCGTTGAGAATTAGATGTCTCAATCCAGTCAATTTTAATAATGTCGTCGCCTACTATACAAAGCCAAGCACATTAACTCTTATGCATACGCATGAAGGAGTATTCTAGCAGTTTTCGACCACAAAGTAAGGCGATTTTAGTAGTAGAGAGACGATTTATCAATGGTTTAAGATTGACTGACAATCGACAAGGGATATCTAACTAAGCAGTGACGTCTAGAAACTTTTGAGACAAGACATTATTTGAAGCAAAAAAAAACCAATCTCGAAGGATTGGCTTTTTGATATTGCAAGTACTGCTATATATGGTGGCGATGAAGAGACTTGAACTCTTGACCTCACGATTATGAGTCATGCGCTCTAACCAGCTGAGCTACATCGCCGTTTTAGGCTGCACATTATGCCCAAGCTGTTGACTGCCGTCAACCCCTAATGGGCATTTTTTGCAAAAAAATGAATGTAATTCAGATTAATTGCAACGATTACTACATCAAACAATAAAAAAGGTTTGGTAAACCGATAAGCCGGGTTCTGTCGTGGACGATCATTCCTCTAGGCGTATCATCGCTAATACGCTCAAGCAACCTACCCGCATCGAACGCGGGCCGCGCCATGCCGATGCCTATTTGGTCTTGCTACGCGTGGAGTTTACCATGCCGTGAACTGTTGCCAGCCACGCGGTGCGCTCTTACCGCACCCTTTCACCCTTACCGATAATACCCTAAGATACTAAAGGCGGTCTACTCTCTGCTGCACTGGTCGTCAAGTTACCCTGCCCAGCCGTTAGCTGGCACGCTGCCCTATGTAGCCCGGACTTTCCTCCCCTGCTCATCTGTTGCCAGTGTGCAGCGGCGATCGCCTAGTCTACCAAGCGCGCTAGTATAGCAAACTTATAACAGTCTGCGAATGTCTTTTGGATTTATTTTTTAGGACAACATAAATAAGCTAAACAAAATTTTCTGGCAGTGTTTCAATATTACCGACCAGATTATCTTTTAGATACGGTATCTGTAGCCAATGTGCTTTGGGATAATGATTGTCCAAATATCTTCGTAGAAACTCAATAGTGCTATTTGCGATTTCAGTATCTGTTTGCTCAGCATCGTCATGGATATGATTATAAATTACGCTATGTACTATTAATCCACGCGATTTTATAGCTTCTAAACTCAATAAAGTGTGATTGATGCTGCCCAATCGACCAGAGGTGACCAAGACAATAGGATAGCCTTGCTCGGCAATATAATCTAATATCAGTAGATTCTCTGTAATCGGCACAAGTAAGCCACCTGCACCTTCTAGTAGTACCAGCTTATACTCAGATTGCAGTCGCTTGGTAGCATTGGTAATCTTATCAGGATCAAGTGTTTCCCCTGATAGCTTAGTCGCCAAATGAGGGGATGCTGGCTTCTTATAACGATGAGCACAAGTCGTAAAATCGAGGTCACATGGCTGTAGAGGTATGTCCATTAGTTGACGATGAGTGATGATATCATCAGCGATATTCATCTCACCATCGTCTGGATTAATCGATACGCCCGTTTGTACTAGCTTTTGAGTGATGACATTTAAGCCTTGCTGCATAAGGGCTTTGGCAAGTAGTCCAGTGGCATAGGTTTTACCGATATCGGTATCGATACCAGAGACAAATAAAACACTCATGGTTGACCTCGGTTTTCTAAATACGTATGCACTACTTTTAGCAGCGCTTGGCATAAGGTAGTCAGTTCATCATCGGTAATCACGTAGGGTGGCATGATATATACTAGCTTCCCAAATGGTCTGACCCAGATACCGTTATCAATCAATAAAGACTGAAATACAGGCATATCAAATCCCTCATGCAATTCAATGACGGCGACCGCGCCCAAACAACGCACCTCAGCAACACCTTCTAATAACGCGGCAGGCGCTAACTGCTGTTCCATAATAGTCTGCATGTTTGCGGTACACGCTTCGATATCATAAGACAGGATCAAATCAATCGATGCACATGCCACTGCACAAGCCAGTGGATTGCCCATGAAGGTTGGGCCATGCATCAGCGCTGGATAATCACTATTATGAATGGTATCGGCAATATGACGGGTACATAGCGTTGCAGCAAAAGTCATATAGCCACCCGTCAGCGCCTTGCCAATGGTCATGATATCAGGGCTGATATCAGCATGTTCACACGCAAATAATTTACCACTACGTCCAAACCCAGTGGCGATTTCATCGGCAATCAAGAGCACATCATGCTCATCACACAGTTGACGCAGCAATTGTAGATATTCAGGACTATAAAAACGCATTCCGCCTGCGCCCTGAATAATTGGCTCAATGATAAATCCCGCCAGCTGCGCACCATACTCGTTAAAAAACTGAGCTAATGATTCACGCTCATCTAGGGTCAAGGCGCGATCAAATCCAATTGACGGCGCAGGAACAAAATGCTGCATCGGTAACTGCTTGCCATACAGACTGTGCATACCATTGACAGGATCGCAGACACTCATGGCATGCCACGTATCACCGTAATACCCTGAATGGGTTGAGGCAAACTGCTGCTTATTTGGACGCTTGGCGGCCACTTGATATTGCAATGCCATTTTTAGTGCCACTTCCACGGCAATACTGCCACTGTCAGCATAAAAAATCGCATCAAGTCCAGCAGGTACAATATCGAGCAGTTTTTTGCCTAAATTTATAGCTGGCTGATGGGTCAATCCACCAAACATCACATGCGCCATTTTGCTCAACTGCTGGGTCAGCGCTTCGTTTAGCTTGGGGTGATTGTAGCCATGGACGCTCGCCCACCATGACGACATACCATCGATCAGGCGCGTGCCGTCTTCAGTGATGATATAAATACCTTCAGCGCGATCGATTACGATATTAAAATAAGTGGGTGGCAGACTGGCATATGGGTGCCAAAGATGTCGCTGATCGAACTCACTTGCTACTTGAATGAGTTTGGTTGTTGTTTCCATGGTCATCGTGTTGTCCTTAAAACGTTGTAAAACTAAACGTCATCAATCGCTTATCAATGCTTTATTGACCCGTAATACGTTTGTATTTAGATAACAGGTCGCTTTCAGTTTCGACATGATCAGGATCGTGAGGGATACAGTCAACCGGACAGATCACCACGCACTGCGGCTCGTCAAAATGTCCGACACATTCTGTGCATAAATCTGGGTCGATGACATAGATATCATCGCCTTCTGAGATGGCCTCATTGGGACAAGCAGGCTCACACACATCACAGTTGATGCACTCATCAGTGATTAATAGTGCCATAAACTGCTCCTTATATTTTAATCGTCTCACGCATAACTGGTCTCTCTTTGCCATTTTGGCAAGTCCTACCAGCAAACCGTTTAGTCAGCATCTACTATTCAATATTTAATTTTTTGTCAAAAGCTTGTAAGACACAGGGCGGCACGAATTTATTAACATCACCGCCAAGCTTGGCAATCTCACGAATCATGGTAGACGAGATAAACGAGTAGTTCTGAGATGGGGTCAAAAATACTGCTTCAAAGTTTTCGTCTAGCTCGCGGTTCATATTTGCCAGTTGAAACTCGTACTCAAAATCTGACATCGCCCGTAATCCACGCAACACTGCCGTAGCGTGTTTTTCGCGCATAAAATCAACAAGCAACCCTTCAAAGCCAATCACAGATACTTGCGGTAAGTCTGCAAATACGGTTTCGACCAAGGCGACCCGCTCTTCAAAATTGAATAGGGGTTTTTTATGATGCCCTGAGGCAACCGCAATCACGACTTCGTCAAATAGCTTGACGGCGCGTGTAACCAGATCCACATGACCATTGGTAATAGGATCAAAAGTGCCAGGATATAGGATTTTGGTATGTAGCTTTGAGGAATTGGAAGAAATAGAGTGGCTCATAGCATGACTGATATAATCGGTGATATTAGGCCATATGCTAGCAAATTTTGCTCAAACTTAATACTTATCTGCTACATTTGTCCTAACAGCTGATTTACCTTTTCACTAGAGGCTTTGATACAATAGGCGGTTCGACTCATCTGTCTTATTATCTAAGTAAAGTTTAAGACTATATATTGTATTAAGATGAGGAATTAGTAGGACTGATCAGATAAGGCGCTCGCATGTCGGGCAAACCTTATGGAGAAATTATGTCAAAAAAATCAAAAAAACCTGATAATCAGATTTGCGCCAATAAAAAGGCGCGTCATGAGTATTTTATCGAAGAAACCTTTGAGGCAGGACTGGCATTACAAGGTTGGGAAGTAAAAGCCATTCGCGCAGGAAAAATGACCATTACAGAAGCGTATGTCATATTTCGCAATAACGAAGCTTTCCTGTTCGGTGCGCACATTCAGCCATTACTATCGAGCTCAACGCACGTTAGTCCAGACAGTATTCGTACCCGTAAACTGCTGCTCAATCGCCGTGAAATTGAGAAATTGTCTGGAGCAATCAATCAAAAAGGTTACGCTTGTGTACCACTGTCTTGCTACTGGAAAAACTCGCTAGTGAAATGCCAGATTGGCCTAGCACTAGGTAAAAAGCAGCATGACAAACGTAAGACGTTAAAAGATCGTGATTGGGAACGTGATAAGCAGCGCGGCTTTAAACAGCATTTAGATTAAGCGTTATTTAGTCTATATGTCAAAAAGGACGGCTCAGTAAATATTGAGCCGTCCTTTTTTGTTGTCTATCACATTTTTTAAATAGTCACCTTTATAACATCTATCCAGTGATTTTTTATGCCATTTGCTCTTCTAAAGACAATGCTGTCTTTCTACTAGCCTGACGCAATTGCCTAACACCATGCGCAATCAGACAGACAATACCCAACCAAATCAGACCATAGCTATAGATCATCGCTGACTCAAAAGGATTACCCAGCACGGTCACTGCCAAAATAAATAGCAATGCAGGCTCTAGATAGCTCATCATGCCGTAAACATTGACGGGTAGCATTTGACTGGCATCAATATTGGTTTTCATTGCCAAGACGCTGAGCACACCCAATCCTACTAGCATCATGATAAAGAAAACAGAGCCGCCAACCAGCGCTACACTGTTTGGGGCAAAAAAGAATAAGTAAGCCAAAGCAAAGGGCGCAAATATCGTCAAATCGACCAACAATCCCGTTACAGCACCGATTCCTTGCATGCGGCGTAAAATGTAATAAATAGGATACGTACCGCATACCCATAGCGTCGCCCAAGAAACACTCTGCGTACGGATAACTTCGCTACCCACACCCAATGCTGCAAAGGCTACTGCCAACCATTGCAAACGGCTGAGTTTTTCGCCAAAAAGCACGCAACCAAACACCACCATCATCAGTGGGAATAAGAAGTACCCCATCGCGGTTTGTACACCTTGTCCATTGACTGGCGCCCACATAAATAACCAAAATTGACTTAGAAATATCGGTGTAGGTAATAGCAGCCAAACCCATTGCTTAGCGCCTTTGAGCACTTTCAATTTATCGATGTGCAATCCCAAACGCCCACTTACCATTAGGTATCCGACCAACGCTGCCCACATTGCGAGCATGCGCCAGATGAAAACTTGCGTCCCTGATAATGGCGACAAAAAGCTGCTATACGCATAGAGAACGCCAAATAGCACATTGGATAATATGGCAAAAGACACCCCTAATATCAGAGTGCGTTGTTGTGCGCTACCTGTCGTCCAAATCGCAGATAGTGGCAAACGTGCAGCAGTCGTTGCTAGCGTATTAGCGAATACATTGGAGAGCATTGAGATAGACATGATAAGCACCGTAGCTATTAATAGATGATAAAAACCAATTGCTAGCTCTTTTTTAAAGCAGTTCTGATTGGTATGGTCTATTTTACTAGGATGCTTTGATATATTATCTCTATATAAACCTATTTATGAATAAAAATATCAATTAGTTGTCGTATAAATCATTATTTTCTTATATTAAAATTTTTAGTGATAATTTTTATAAAATCACTAAACTTTCTACTGCCAAGGATGTCCTGAGATGAGTCATATTTTAGATAATACTGATAAAGCTATTTTGAATTTACTGCAAGATGATGCGACATTACCGCTTAAAACTGTCGCAGAGCGAGTGCATGTGTCTATTGCAACGGCGCAGCGGCGTATACAAGCACTCATAGATCATGATGTGATTAGCAAACAAGTCGCCATCGTCAATCCTGACAAAGTAGGCTACGGTCTGACGGCGGTGGTCATGATAGAAATGGAGCGCTCTAATACGTCGATGCAGCATCGGTTTGAGCGCTTGATGGATGCACAATCACGAATCATGAGCTGTTATGAGGTTTCGGGCGATTTTGATTTTATGTTGATGGTCAATGCCAAAAATATGAGTGACTATCATCAGTTCACCCGCAGCTTACTGACGTATGAAAATAATGTCCGTAATTTTAAAAGCCAATTTGCGATGAACTTTACCAAGAGTGGGACGAAGATCACGTTGGACTGATAACCTCTATCTGTCTGACGCGATGGTATTTTTTATAAATTCTGGTGACAAGTAGATAAGTGGTCGCTAATCCCTGTACGATATAATAAAAGTTAGATAAGCAGTAAAATCTCGATGGTTCATTCTATAGACAAGGACGCCTACTCATGACTAACGACACAAACTCTACTGGCACAGATATGTATGCCGCACAAAAATCACTGCGCCCAAAAGCAATGCTAGCAGGGGCTTTGTTCGCGACGGTACTGGCCAGCTCAGGCTGTGCTACCAGCTCATTGCTCGACAGTGGCAAGTATGTCACGACTAATACGGCAAAGCAGATACTCTCTGAAGATCAAATCATAGCCTTTGGTCGCCCAGCGCAGGCATTACCCAAAATGCCAAACGCCACGATGGTTATCGTGGGTGAGAAGAACAGTTACGTACTCACCCAAGGTGGGACTGAGATGGTGAGCTTACTGAGTAATCTGACACAAAAAAACATTCAAGTTGATAATGACATGAGCTTTTATGTGCCAAACAACGATGGCTATTTTCAAGGAAAAATGAAGCTGTCTTATGCCAAACTAAAAGATGAGTTTGGGCGCACGGATTATCAGTTCTTTTTGCAAAACAATGGTAAAGAATGCACCTCAGCAAGTGATCAACGTATTGATGCTCAGCGCTTTTGCTTCAGTGTGCCTGTGAAAGGGGCTATCTACCCGCAAGTCAGCAATTTGGGGCTCATTCAGTCAAACTATCGCGCCTTGACCAAACCTTATACCGTAAGCTTCTATACACAGACTCAGCAAGATATGGTCACCCGTAGCGGACCAAACGGCGTACAAAAGCTGGTATTGCTACCCTTTGCGCTCGCTTTTGATGTGATTACCTTCCCGCTTCAACTGTTAGAGTAGATAGTTAACAACTATTAGGCAGTCCATTTTCTAATATCAATTTTTAAACCACATCATACAAGGCACGTTATCGAAGGGTACTCCATACTCAACCGTAACGTGCCCACTTGGTCTATTAAAACAACTTCTCGACGACTGCTTTTGGATAACTTTGCTTAGTCGTTTGTGCAGCTTGAAACAATATCTCATCTGCCTCAACAGGTCCTGCAACGTCGCACAAACAAACGTAAGCAAGCTGAATCAAATTATTGAGAAGATACTCATTGTCAGGTACGGCTGGACGATCACCATCTAAAAATGACTTGATGTTGATACTATGCCCTTTGAAGGTGCGCTCTTGCGAAACAGTTTGGTGCATGGTCAAAAAAAAGTTACGACTGTCGATGGTCGTTAATTGACTGCGAAGCGTCTCCATCACTGTATAAAACGCCAATACCAGCTCAGAGAGAGGCAATGGTACTGGTGTATCGATGGTCTCTTGCTGACTGTCGGTCTCCACTATCTGCTCGTTGCTCGCTTGCAGCGTATCCCAAAAGCCTTTACGAATCTCAGATTTATGCGCTTGTAGCTCAGGATAGCGCCTGGTTGCGTCCAACACGCACTGTTGCATCATCTTCACAGAGACCGCCGGATACCGTAGCCATTGCGTCTTGAGCAATCGCACCTCTTCGGGATGTAAGTATTTTGCCAGCACCTCTGCCATCGCGGATACCGTTTGGTCTACGGATTGAGTATCAGTATTCATCAGCTCTCTCCTATAAGTGACGCTCTGTTAGACTTTTAGCATCAAACATTTGCTTTTGAAACTCAGGGTAACCCAGCTCTGCATGCTCGGTATAATCAAGGCCGCGCTGCTCATGTAAACGGCTCGCCTTTAATCCAAAGCTCAGATCAATCAGCTTATACATAATAAGACCCAGACCTAGTGCCCATACCAAAGCCACACCGACGCCCAGCGCCTGCACGCCCAGCCGTGATAAATTAAATAAATCCCCTGTATAGAATAATCCAGCTGCGAGTGTACCCCACACACCGCCGAAGCCATGTACAGCCACTGCTGAGACCACATCATCGATCTTGAGCTTTAGTAGCGCCTGCGTAGACAATATATAGACCACGGCAGCAACCCCACCGATAATAATAGAATATAAAGGCGTCGTTGTGGCACAGCCTGCCGTGATAGACACGAGTCCGATCAAACTGGCATTGACACTATCACTGAGCAAGATTGCTTTATTCAGGGTTCGAGAGATCAGCATATAGCTCACTACAGCACTGACGGCGGCGACAAAGGTATTAACCGCGATAAGACCGATATCACCTGTGATAGACAAAGTTGATCCAGCATTGAACCCAAACCAGCCAAACCATAAGATAAACCCGCCTAGCGCTAGTAATGTCATATTGTGACCTGCGATCAGTCGCGGCGTCCCATCAGGTGCAAAACGGCCCAGTCTCGGTCCGATAACTAAGACACCTGCCAGTGCCAACCAGCCGCCGATAGAATGGACCACCGTCGAGCCAGCAAAATCAATAAAACCACGCTCAGCGAGCCAGCCTGACCCGCCAAAATAGCCGCCCCAGACCCAGCTGGCAAACACAGGATAGATAAACAAACAAATCAAACAAGCTGCTATCGCATAACCGAAAAATGAGACGCGCTCTGCCATCGCACCACTCGCAATCGTCACTGCGGTCGCCGCAAACATCATCTGAAAGAACATCAGTGCCCAGTCCATATTGGACAAGGTAGTTGGCATAAAATTATCAGTACCCACAAATCCAGAACTGTTGGTGCCCATCATCAGCCCAAAGCCAACCAAATAAAACGCCAAACCACCGATACACATATCGGTATAGTTTTTCATCATCACGTTTACTGCATTTTTTGCGCGTACTGATCCGCTCTCTAGTAATGCAAAACCTGCCTGCATAAAAAACACCAACACCCCAGCCCAGATAATCCAAGCAATGTTCTGGTATTCGAGCAGCTGTGCTATGGTTAGCGTATCTGCCTCAGCAGCTTGTGCACGGCCCATCGCGCCAAACAATAGCGTACTCAGCATGAGCATATTACGCGGTAATGACCCACATATTTTCTTTGTCACATCTAGCCCAACAAATGATGTTCTCATTTTGTCTCCAAACACTTATCCAACCCTTTAAATGTTATCGGTGCACCATTTTCACTCATAGATGCACACAAATAAGCCCTGATAGAGTCGGAGCAAAACCTATGCCAGAATCTGTGGAGAAAAATTAGAACGGCTAACAAACATGAGAAAATGTGTGAGAAATGGGTTTGTCGCGCTGATGATATTGCTGCTCAGCTTGCGTTATTTTTATCGCTACCCTGCTGTACTGGCGGCTTACTTTGTCACTGCAGTTTATCTCGCGCTATCAATAACTTATCGGCAATCGCCCATCGTAGAATAGGTCGCATAGTGAGGTTGATTCATGTTAAAATGAGCGCTTTTAAATTCGCCTTTATTATCATTGAGTGATAAGGGACGTATTTTTAGTGCCATTTTCTAATTAACAGGTCCGCCCATGTCTGCCGATACCATCGCCCGCACTGCCTTTAAACAAGGCACCAAGCCACTTTATGATTATGACAAACACTGGGCGAGCTGCTACGAGCCTGCGCCTTATCTACCGATGAGCCGCAAAGAGATGGACGATCTGGGCTGGGATGCTTGTGACGTCATCATCATCTCAGGCGATGCCTACGTCGATCACCCAAGCTTTGGTATGGCAATCATCGGTCGCTTGCTCGAGTCACAAGGCTTTCGTGTGGGTATCATCGCGCAGCCAGATTGGAAGAGCAAAGACGCCTTTATGGAGCTTGGCAAACCGGTCTATGCGTACGGCGTGACCGCAGGCAACATGGACAGCATGATCAACCGCTATACAGCCGATCGCAAAATCCGTAGCGATGATGCCTACTCTCCTGGCAACGTCGCCAACAAACGCCCTGACCGCGCCGCTATCGTCTACAGTCAGCGTTGCCGTGAGGCCTACCCTGATGTACCGATCATCTTAGGCGGTATCGAGGGTAGCTTACGCCGTATCGCGCATTATGATTATTGGTCAGATAAAGTACGCCGTAGTATCCTGCTGGACGCTCGCGCCGATGTCTTACTATATGGTAATGCGGAGCGTGCCATTGTCGATGTGGTACATGGTCTGTCAAAAGGCTATAGCTTCGAGCAAATGAGTAAATTGCGCGGTACCTCTTATCTGTTGACGCCGACTCGTCGCCATTGGCAAGCAGGCATGACAGAAGTCGCCAGTAACGACGTCGATACCGTTGGCCGTGTCGATCCCATCATCAACCCGTATGTCATGACCGAAGATGTTGACAGCTGCTCAATTGAGCAGAACAAACCATCAGATTCGCCTGTTGGGCAAGCGATGCCGTCATCAATGTCATCACAGTATCAGGGTTTTGTCGCAGAACCAGTTGCCAATAAAGTTATCAACGCTGAACAAGTCGACGAAGAGACGCAAGTGGTACAAATGCGCGGCTTTGATAAGCCAAAAACCGCCCGTAAGCATAAGATTAAAATGCCGCCACGTGAAGAAACGGTGATTCGTCTGCCTGATTACGAACATGTCAAATCTGATCCTGTACTCTATGCTCATGCCAACCGTATCTTGCACTTAGAGACCAATCCGGGTAATGCTCGCGCGCTCGTACAGCGTCATAGTAGCGGTGCGGGTAACTCGCATACCTCTATCGATGTCTGGCTGAACCCACCACCGATACCACTCTCAACCGAAGAGATGGACTATGTGTTTGACTTGCCGTATGCCCGCCTGCCGCATCCAAGCTATGGCGATGCGCGCATACCTGCTTATGACATGATCAAGTTCTCGGTCAATATCATGCGTGGTTGTTTTGGTGGTTGTACGTTCTGCTCAATCACTGAGCACGAAGGGCGCATTATCCAAAACCGTTCAGAAGAATCGATTTTGCGCGAAGTCGAAGCGATTCGCGATACCGCCCCTAACTACACTGGCGTGATCTCTGACCTTGGTGGACCAACAGCCAATATGTATCGTCTGAGCTGTAAAGACGAGACGATTGAGAAAAACTGCCGCAAGCCGTCTTGTGTTTACCCTGATGTCTGCGAAAATTTGCTGACCGATCACAGCAACTTGACCAAACTGTATCGCAAAGCCCGTGATATCAAAGGCGTGAAAAAAATCCTGATTGCTTCAGGTTTGCGTTACGATCTGGCGGTAAAAGATCCTGAATACGTCAAAGAGTTGGTCAGCCATCATGTCGGCGGTTATCTCAAGATTGCCCCTGAGCACTCTGAAGAAGGCGTGCTATCGAAGATGATGAAGCCGGGCATGGGCAGTTATGATCAATTCAAAGCGATGTTTGAGCAGTTCAGCCAGGAAGCAGGCAAAGAGCAATATCTGATTCCTTATTTCATCGCCGCCCACCCAGGTACTAAAGATGAAGACATGATGAACCTTGCGCTGTGGCTCAAAAATAATGGCTACCGTGCTGACCAAGTACAGGCATTTTATCCAAGCCCAATGGCAACCGCGACTACCATGTATCACACGCACAAAGACCCGCTACACAAGGTCAGCCGTGATGAAGGTGACATGGATATCGTCAAGTCTGGCAAACAGCGCAAACTGCACAAAGCGTTCCTGCGCTATCATGATCCAAAAAACTGGGTACTACTGCGTAAAGCGCTACAAGACATGGGGCGTAGCGATCTGATTGGTAAAAACCGCGGTTGTTTGATTCCACCATTTAACGCCAGTTTAGAAGGGCGTGACGCGGCGCAAGACAGCTATCAGTCAGCGCGCAAAAAGAACAGTCGCCTAGGCAATGACTCGGTGAAGCGTAGCAACAACTCGTCAAACCGTGCTGGCACAAGCAAAAATGCTGCCGGAAAAAATACCAAGAAAAAAGTCAGCAAAGGCAATTTTCAAACCCAGCATACTGGTCTGCCACCGCGCAAAACCAAGTAGCGTTAACGATATACAAAGACATGCTCAGTTTAGAGCGTGTTTAATTCATCAAAAAAGCGTCTATCGAAAATTCGTTGATAGGCGCTTTTTTATGCGCTGGCTTGGGCGATTTTTTATGAACAAACTGAGAAGTGCTGCCCACTACAATCGGTTTTTTTGATTTACTGTCTTTATCTTATAGAACACATGCAGTTGATAGTACCTACGACTGAAAGCACCTAGGATCGACAGAGCATAGAACTCATAGCACCTAGGATTATCATAGCACCTAGGATTAATAGAACCTAGAGCTAATCGTGCTCAGAATTAAGGACATCTAGAATCATAAGTTACATTAGTCATGGATTAGGTAACCAAGCTAACAGGTAATAAACAATTTCTAACACTGAAATAATTCGTTTTCGCTACTATAACCCTCATAGGCTACCTGCCTAAATAAATATAATCGAATGACATCAGTGACAAACTCTGGAGAGAACCATGAACATGATAACTAAAATTGCGACCGCCCTACCAGCTCTTGCGCTATTGAGCGCCTGTGCTACAACGGCTCCAGAAACCACTGATACACCCGTCACAGAAAAAGTAACCGCGGCTTATGATCGCATGGCACCAGCACCCTACACCTGTACTGACGGCAGCAAAATCATGGCAAAGCAATCTATCAATAAAGAGCAAGTCATGGTCAATGCCACATTACCCAAAGTAAAATGGGCAGAGCAGCCAGTCGTCTTGAACGGCGGTGTAAAGGGTGACGTCGCAAGCTATGTCAACGACTCAAACCCAGAAGTCATCTATGCATGGCACATGAAAGATGATAAAGGCATCTTTGCAATGAAATGGGCAAATGGAAAAGAGTATAAAGTAAACTGCCAGATCTAGTCCGTCAAAGATAAGCAAAAACCTATTAAAAAATAAAGCAGTCACTAGATAGTGGCTGCTTTTTTTATGTCCGTTTGATCGATAGTTTTGTGATTGTGATTATGGCTCTAGGACTATGCTTATGGCTATGGCTGTGGTTATGAGAACAACGACATCTATCCGTTCCGGCTCTAGCATTGGTTCAAAAACTGGTCACTGACGCTTTTTGCTAGAGAACCGCTAAGAAACCTGTCAAAATAGTATTTATAGATTATATCCCTATAACGCACATGATATAAATAATCTATAAGCAGCAATCAGTATCAAACGACAGCAAAGCAAGTAAAAACAAAAAGGATAACTCGATGGCGAAGCGTCTGATAAGTATCATGGTAATGGCAACGGCGAGTATGTGGGCGCTGACAGCTTGCGATAACGCTACCGACTCTTCTGTTGATACCACCGACCAAGTAGCGAACACAGTGGCGACAGCAGATACCGCAGCCGAGCCATCGACATCGGAAGGAAAGCCGACTGCCGACACGGTAGACTGGTCACTGGTAGACAGCGGTACAAAGCCTGCTGACCCCACCAACTACAAGTATCCGTTTGCAATCGATAGTCAAAACGTCCGAGACTATGCTGAGTTTTTCAAAGTGGATGCGGCGACCGCACAGCACAATCTTACTATCAGTATGGCAAGTAACGAAGCCCTATCCAAAGTCTTGGATCAGCTGAGCGAAACCTATGTCTCACATGAGCTGACCGATGGCAATGAGATGACACTGGTCATTCATACCACGCCCGATGTCGCTGCCAGCAGCTATGATTATGTGCTGTCTGATGACTTTGCCAAAGGGCTGGTGTTGCCTATTGAAATCAAACCTGATGGTAAAAAAGGTGATGCGAAAGCGCATAGTGAGATGTTGGAGTAGAAGGCTAAGTTATATCTCATCGTTATATATACGGCAAGGTTTTTATGTAGAAGTCTGGGGTAATGATTCAATTGGTTTTTTATAGCGTTTTTCAGATAAATTAAAGTAGTTTATTTCTCTAGGTGCGCTGAGCGCACCCTACGCTCCATCACTTGCGTCCGTCCATATTTAAGTCAGCATAACCATCGCCAAGCATACGTTTGGGCGCAATATATTCAAGTAGAAAATTTTCGGGGTTGTCAGTACCGCAGTTGGTATTGTGAACCATGATCTGATAAGTACCACCAATACAGTAGGTATGGTAATCCTCAACTTCAAGGTTATATACCGTCGTGGTATAAGGAATATAAGACTCTGTACCATCATCATGAGTGGTGACATTGTAGTTATCGCAGGAAATGTCCGCATATCGAAATGCACCGAAATATTCATTGATATCGTCCATATTAAACAATGTCCCTTTGCTTAAACTTTCCTCCATATCTTCAGTATCTTCTACAGCGTGAGCATAGTAAGGTGTGGCATGCATCCATGCCACATTATCGACCTGATCACTCCCATACTGGTATAAGGGTTTAGCGGCTATTACTGCATAATGATTGCCATTTTCTGGATTCAACAGTACATCTCCAAACGTTAGCTGGTCTGCACGTCTCCATTCAGGTGTATCAAGTAACGCTAAATCCTCTGGCGGTCCAACGAGCGAACGATCTCGGTCATTATGATATCCTTTACCCACGATCATAAAAGGGTGATTAGGCGTGACACCAACGTGTCTTGGTGTCATTGCATAATGGATATCCTCTATATCTCTTACATCTGTTAGAGCTGGGCGCGTGATATCAATAAATCCAACGTACCATATCTCTTTGTTTTCAAACTTAAAGGTTTTGGTCACTCGTTTAAAGACAGGCTCTCCGATACCATTTTCAGGTGCTGATAGTACTTTGTCACCCACTTCGATATCTTGTATCGGTTTGTAGCTAAACCTATTTGGACCCTCTACTCTGACTGATGTTCCTTTAACAAAACAACCAATTTCGCGCTGGCCAGCATCTTGTATTATCGTTTTCATAAAACATTATCCAATGTTTGCAAGTGGTAGCGCCCAGCGCATCTATAAACCTTAGTTGAAGCTAAATCTACTCCCCAACCATCGCCAAAAACTCATCCTCACCTACCACTTTCACGCCCAATTTTTCTGCTTTGGTCAGTTTAGAGCCAGCCTTATCTCCTGCCAGTAGCGCAGTGGTTTTTGCTGAGATGCTGCCTGATACTTTTGCACCCAGCGCTTGCAGCTTAGCTTTGGCTTCATCACGCGCCATGCTATCGAGCGCACCCGTGATGACCCACGTTTGTCCATCGAGTGGCAGCCCTTCGGATGCGACTTGCTCAACTTTATCCCAATGCACGCCAGCTTCACGTAGCGCCGTGATGACTTCGATATTGTGCGGGGCACGGAAGAACTTATAGGTCAGCTCAGCAGTAATTTCTCCAACATCTGGAGTTTTTATCAAGGTCTCAATACTGGCTGCCATCAAGCTATCTAAATCACCAAACTGCTGCGCAAAGTTTTGTGCTGTGCCTTCACCGACACCGCGAATACCCAGCGCGTAGATAAAGCGAGCCAATGTCGTGTGCTTGCTCGCTTCGATAGCATTGATGATATTCTGGACGGACTTTTCCCCCAGTTTCTCAAAGGTGACCATCTCATCTGCATGATTGTGCAATTGATAAATATCAGCGACCGTTTTGACCAGACCGTGCTCAAAGAAGCTAATCAGCCAACTCGCGCCAAGTCCATCGATATCCATTGCACGGCGTGAGACGAAGTGAATGAGCGCCTCAGTCTGCTGCGCGGGGCAAAACAGTCCGCCCGTACAGCGTGCCAGTGCTTCGTCTTCTGGCAGCACCACAGGCGAGTCGCAGACAGGACAAGCCGAAGGTAAGGTCACTGGCGTGCTATCGGCTGCGCGCTGATCATGCCAGACACGAGTGACTTTAGGGATAACATCGCCTGCCCGATGGACACTGACCGTGTCGCCTGCTCGTACATCCAGACGCTGAATCTCACCAAAGTTATGCAAGGTGACATTGCTGACGGTGACGCCGCCGACTTTGACAGGTTCGAGCTTGCCGACTGGGGTGATCTGCCCTGTGCGGCCGACTTGCCATTCAATATCATTGAGACGCGTCATGACGGTTTCGGCAGGGAATTTATAGGCCGTCGCCCAGCGCGGCTCACGGGATAAAAAGCCGAGCTGCTGCTGTAACGCAAGGCTGTTGACCTTAATCACCATACCATCGATCTCAAACGGCAAATCGCCACGCCCTTCTATCACGGACTCATAATATGTCTGTGCGGCGCGTGGATTGGCGACCACTTCTACAGCGCTGACGGTGAAGCCAAGCTCGGTGAGCCATGCCAGCGCCCCTGATTGAGTGTCGATATTTTCAGGCAATCCTTGATTGACCGAATAGCCATAAAATGCGAGTGGACGACTGGCAGCTATGGTGGGGTCTAGCTGACGTAAACTACCAGCAGCGGCATTGCGTGGATTGGCAAAGGTTTTACCTTCCTTCTCTTCTGCCAATCGATTCAGACGCTCAAACCCTGCTTTTGGCATCAGCACTTCACCGCGCACTTCTAACAGCTCGATATCAGCCGCATCGGCGATCCATAGTGGTAAATTACGAATGGTTTTGGCATTTTGGGTAATATCCTCACCCGTCTGCCCATCACCACGGGTAACCGCTTGGACAAATTTGCCATGCTCATATTTTAATGAAACTGCCAATCCATCGAGCTTTAGCTCCATCTCATACTCAGGGTTTTGCTGCGAGTCGCTCAGGCGGTCATTGACTCGGCGCATAAAGTCGCGCAAATCATCATATTCAAAGACATTGCCTAGCGATAACATCGGAATATCATGCGTGACTTGAGTAAAGGCTGAGAGCGGCATATCACCGACTTGATTGATGGGACTGTCAGGTTGTATCAGGTCTGGATAGGCTTCTTCAATCTCAAGCAATGAGCGACGCAGTTGATCGTATTCACTGTCTTCTAATATCGGATTATCAAGTACATAGTAGGCGTAGTTGTGCGTTTTTATCGCGTCGATCAGCGACCGCATTTTTGAGACAATCTCTGCACTATTATCCGTTCTGTCATCGGCCGGACTAGATATATTAGATGTCGCAGAAGTTTGGTTGTCTACTTGAGCAGATAGGTTTTTAGAATTATTTGATGAGGTGGCGTCAGTCATAGTCGGCGTCTTTTTTGTCATTCAAGATGCCGATATGATAACAAGTTTGCAGGATGCTCGGTATAGTCAATCCGATATAAATCAGATACTGTCTCAGGCTCGCTCAGTCTACTATGTATAGTATTTACACTCATTTTGCTTGTATCTAACTTATCTTTAACCGACTCTAGTATTTACAGAAACTAGAGCCTATTAAAAAGGGCAAATAACGTTAATCGCTATTTGCCCTTTTTATGATTGCTTATACTAATCAGCTTTTAACTTTCATAGCTTTTGAGTCCTTAGCCTTCATAATCACGCACTTGATTACGCAGCTGCTGCTTGTACTCAGGGGTGATTGGTTCGTTCTCTTCATCCAGCATAATCGCGTCTAGATCGCTTGCCATCATATAAGCAATGCTCATCATACTATCAAAGCTGCGCACGGCTTGTGGATGCGGCAATGATAAGAATACCACCACACCGTTATAGGTATTGGTGGCGACACTATGCGGATCAAAAGGTGCGATACCGCTATCGGTGATACCCATCATACTGAACCACAGCATACCAGTACCGTCTTTTTGCTCGTAGCGATGGAACATATTCATCGCACCATAACGCAAACCATATTTGTCAATCAACGCTAATAGATCGCGACCACGGATAGTTGAGGCTGGGCGATCACGATACTGGTGCGGCAAAATAGTAATATTGATGTTGTCTTTAGCATTGATCAACGGACCGTTTTGCGCATCATCGTCAGACGCGGATAGATGCTGATCAAGTACTGGGCTATTGTTCTCAAAGCTTGGCTCTTCTGCGGTGTCTATTGCAGGCATCAAACTATCTGTTGCTGACATCAGGCTTGAGAATGCATCAGGCTCTTGCTCTACTTGCATTTGATCAGCAGCAGCTAAGAACTCGGTATCATCGCTACGTTGTTGCTCTTCTTGCCAGCGCGCATAGTCAGCATCATCTATAACGTCATGCTCGGTATCTGCCACATGATTGTGCTCAGCGGTCAGCTGCGCATCGACATTGGTATGAGGCTGAGTCAGTGGCTCTTCTTCGACGACAGCATTGAGATAACTGCGATCAGGGCCGATACTCGTTTCGCCCGCGACCGTATCGTCGAAGTCTGGCTGATCGACGATGTTGCGCTCGTGACGCGGTATGATAGGAATACCATTTTTGTCATAATTGACCGCTGCCGCTTCAGCATTACCGCGGCGCTTAAAACTGCGAATGACCATAAACAGCCCTGCAAGCACGATAAACGCGGCAATGGCAATCAATATAAACTGAATAACGGTCATGATAAATACATCCTAGTATATATAACAAAAGGGAATACACAAACGAGCATAAATGGCAATATTCTAGCATGGCTAATCTATATCGTCACCACATTGTGTACTTTATAACCAGTATGCTTGGCTGAGGTCAAGCTTATTTGCATTTATGCTAATGGATTGATTATATTTGCATTGCTCTGATTCTTATAACCTATTTGCTTCGGGCTTTTGTATTAGCTCTCTACGTAACGTGCGGCCTCATCGAGCGACACACTGACTAGGGTAGAAATGCCTGCACTGGGCATCGTGATACCTTTTAGCTCATCAGCAATTTGCATCGTCAGCTTGTTATGACTGATAAAGATAAACTGCAAGTCATCTGCCAGCTCATGGATGAGACTGGTAAAGCGTGCAACATTGGCATCATCGAGCGGCGCATCCACCTCGTCTAGCACGCAAAACGGTGCAGGATGCTGCTTGAATATCGCAAAAATCAAACTCAGCGCAGTAAGGGTCTTTTCACCGCCAGACAGTACCGCTAAGCGACTGTTGCGTTTGCCCTTTGGCTGCGCCATCAAGGTCAGCCCTGCCCGCCATTGCTCTGACTTTGGCGTACCCGCCAGCATCTCGTCAGCGTTCAATGTCAGGCTAGCTTGTCCACCGCCAAATACTTTGGCAAATAAATTGGACAGCTCGTTGTTGACCGCATCAAGCGTCTGCATAAATAGCGTCTTAGTTGTCTCGTCAATAGAGGCAATCGCCTCAACCAACGTCTGCATACTGGCCGCAATATCTGTCGTCTGCTGAGCAAGTGGCTCTAGGCGCTCATTGACCTCAGCAAGCTCTGCCACTGCTGCTAAATTGACTGGTCCAATCTTACTTAACTGCTGGGTTAATTTGGCTCGCTCGGACTCTAGCTCAGCGATTTTGTCTGGACGGACGCGGCGATCATGAGCAATAAAATCTGCCAATAAGTTTGAGACGCTCATGCTTTGTTGCTGTGTATGCGCAGCTTTTGCTTTGTACTTATCGCTCACGCGCGCATAAGCTTCTAGAGCACTTTGCGTATGCGCAATGGCATCGTCTAACCATGCCGCGCTTAGCGCCAGTTCAGTTGCATGCTGGGCAAGCGCGCTCTGCTGTGTTTGCAAGGTGTTTTGTAAGGTATCAAATGCCGTCTGCTGTTGAGCATATGTTTGCTTTAGGGCACTTAACACGCTATCGCGCTCGCTCAATAATACTTGCTGTGCATCGCGAGCTGTCTGGGCGCCCTGCAATGCGGCTTGTAGCTCTGGCAGTTTGGCCTGCTGCTGCTCATAACGCGTCTGTAATGTTTGCTCGTTCTCTAACGACTTGTCATATTGCTCGGTTGCACGCGTCAGACTGTTGATATTATTCTCTAGGCGTATCTCATGCTGCTGAATACGTAGCTGCAAAGCTTGCCATGCGTCATCATCGGCTTGACGGGTACGATTTAGCGCACTGCGCTCCGCTTGTAATTGCTGAGTGATGGTGCGTGCTTCAGCGATTTGCGGCGTGAGCGTAGCGATCTCACTGTCGATATGCTGCTGCTCATGCGCAAGCGTCTGTTGTTCTTGTATCAGTTCTTGCTCTTCTTGCTCAAGCGTCACTTTTTCAGCACTCAGACGTTGGCTATCCGCTTGTAAACGCTCAGCATTGGCGCGCTCGGTCGTCAGTTGCTGCTGGTAGTGATGCTTGTCACGGGTTAACTGCTCAGCTTGCGCACGTGTCTCTTCCAGACTGACCATCAGTGCATCATAGTCGCGCTGGTTTTTAGCAATGGTTTGCTGTTGATCTTGGATACTCGTTTCGAGTTTATCGAGCAAGTCTTTTAATACTTGTAAACGATTACGCTGCTCTAAACGCTGCGTGAGGAACTGGCTACTGCCTTCGTTCTGTCTGTCTTGCGCACCAGCGAGTTTGCTTACATTAATTGTTCCATGACGACTGATCATCCAACCGTCTGTGGTAAGCAGTATCGCTGACGGCGGCAATGATTTTAAGACATCGGCAAGCACGTCGATGCTTTGCTGCTGAATATTTCGCTGCTGATTGGTTGTAAATTGCTCGGTATATAAATAGCACTGCTGCCATAGCGCAAGCGTAGGCTGAGCAATCAACTGCGATAATGGCAGCACTTTATCAATCAAGCTGTCTGGCAAATCGCTGATAAAGGCATGGTCTTTGACTTCGTTCTGCTCAGTAGGCAACCATAGGCTATAACCTGTTTCGACTGTTGCTTTATCTTTGGTATTGGTAGGCTTATTCTGTAAGATTTGTGCGGTTTGATACGTCAGTAAATCATTGACGTTCGGCGCAAGCACTTGCCATAAGCTATCGGCTTTTTTGGCCTCACCACTCACATGATCAACACGTGCTGGATTGGTTTGGTTAGCTTGTTGGTTAGAGATTGGCACATGACTGTCTAGCCATAATCCCAAGATGCTATCGAGTAGCTGTACGTGCGCCTGCCCTTTTGTACTTAGCTCAATCTGCTCACGTAACGTCGCGATAGCTAATCGCTGAGTTTGTGCGCTATCGCTGTCCGTATTGTCTGTTACCGCGACTTGTACTGGTTTCTGCTGAGTCTGCTGTGTAGGTTTGGGATGTAGTATCTGATGCAACGTATCGTATTCGCCTGCCAGCAGCGCATGGCGTTTTTCATCATCGTTCAGCTCGCGTTGCTGCGTGTTCAGTCGTTGCTGCAAGTGATGTGCTTGCGGCTGCATGTCAGATAGACGCTCGTCCACACCGTCCTTTTGACGTTCAATCTGCTGTAGCTGTTTGCTCAGCTCATTGATTTGCTTTTCTAGCACCTGACTCAGGTCTTGCTTATAACCTGCCTGATTTGTATTCGCATTGTCAGATGGTGATAGTGATTGCTGTAGCTGCTGCCAGAGATTTTGCCAATTTTGCGCGCGGCGTTGCCATTTGTCATGATTTTGCTGATGGCGTTTTTGTGCTTGAGCATTAATCGTTTGCTGCTGCTCAAGCGTGCGCGCTTTATCCTGCAAGCGTGACAGCTGGTTTTGCGCGTCATGCCATGCGCGCTGCAACGGCTGCTCATTACGCTTATCATTATCGCGCTTACTGGTTAGCTCAGCGAGCTGCGGACGTAATGACTCCAGCGCTTGCTGCTGCTCAGATTGTTCGGCGTTGAGTCGTTCGATATCAGTAAGGGCTTGCTCACGCTGCTGCGCCAAGTGAGACAGTTGCTGCTCTATCGCCATCAGTTGTGAGGTGGCATCACCCAACTGGTGCTCAGCGTTTTGGTAGCTGAGCTGCTGCTCATAATGCGCGCTTTGGGCATCGTCTTTGAGCCACTGCTCTTGATTGATACGGGTAGTGAGCTTGTCTTGCTGAGCTTTTAGCATGTCATAGTCGGCTTGCAGCGTTGATACTTCTGCGGTACTTCGCTGGTGCGCTATTTTTTGCTGCTGCTGATTGTGCTTGGCTTGGTAGAGCTGCTGGATGGCAAGCTGCTGCTCTATATCAGCGAGTGTTAGCGTAATTTCTTCGTAACGCTGCGCGCTCGCTGCCTGTTTAGACAGTGTCTTTTGTTGGCGCAGTAGTTCGCTTTGCATATCATGCAGACGTGCTAGATTGTCTCTTGTTTTCTCAAGCTTCTTTTGCGTCTCTTCGCGGCGCGCCTGATAGCGCGAAACCCCAGCCGCCTCTTCAATAAACTCACGCAGCTGCACGGGGCTAGATTCAACAATACGCCCAATCATGCCTTGCTCAATCACTGCATAACTGCGCGCACCCAGCCCTGTCCCCAAGAATACATCGACGACATCGCGGCGGCGACAGCGCGTACCATTGATGAAGTAATCCGAGCGACCGTCTTTATTTACTTGACGACGAACGGACAGCTCTTGGTACAAGTTAAACTCATGGCGAATGCCCGTCTGCTCATCTTGAGTATGCTCAAAGGTCAGCTCAACGCTGGCGACGCTCTTGGCAGTTTTATCTTGCGTACCAGCAAAGATGACATCACTCATCGCCCCGCCGCGCAGCTGCTTAGCAGAGGTTTCGCCCAGCACCCAGCGTATGGCGTCAATCACATTGGATTTGCCGCAGCCGTTTGGTCCGACAATGGCAGTGATACCATGACGAAAGGTAAAGGTCGTTGGGTTGGCAAAAGATTTGAAGCCTGCCAGCTTTAGGGATTTTAAACGCATGAATAGTCAGTTGATATGGCGAAAACAGGCGGCTATTCTACCTGAAATTGTCGTGAGTTTTTAGGGTTAAACCGCTAAGTGCATAAACGATTTTGATTGCAGGCTTTGGCGAAACCCTTGTAGTAGTTTTTGCTCTACTTGGCAGACATTGTTTTCTGCTAGATAACGATCATTGAACGCAATCAATGATGACCACGTGAGACTGGCTACTTGCAGATGATCGACGATTTCCAATAGCTCTTGTCTTAATAAGTGCTGATACTTCTTAGGTCTTTTATGACACAGTGCCAGTTCTCGGTCGACAAGGCGCTGCTTGTTATACTCTAGCGCATCACCGCCAATAAATAACAGCAAAAACTTTGCCCCTTTCTCGATAAAGCCGTTTTCTAGTAAATGCTCATACATCGCGCAGTACTTTAGAATTTGATCTGGGTTTTTTCGACCATTAAATTTTAGTTCATTGGCGATCAGTATATTTGACTGATGGTTGTAGGCCAAATTGTCCATGTACATTGCTTTTAGCGCTGTACTGGCCTCAAACATACCGCTGTTGCCGTGTGTCGACCATGTTCCACCTGTCTTAAAAGTCACAAATTGCTGATAAAATAAATCTAAATAGACATCACTACATAAGCTCAAAAATATATCGAACTCTTTATTAAGATACTCTTCAGAAAAAAACATGACGCGGCGAGTGGCTTCTCTCGGATGGCAAATACCGACCCTTTGTGTTGAATAAGTCTCTAGCTGCTCAGACTCATGCATTTTTGTATTGAGCTTTTTGATGATAGATTGTTCAATTTCTTCTACGTCTTTACCTGCCAACTCTGGATCGGTCGCCCATTCGATGATTTGGCGTACGTATTGTTTTTTGGTGATACCAAGAATCTGCTTTGGCTCCCACGCCAAAAACTCTACCATGTTCGTAAGACCAGTCGTCCATGATATCTGGTCTTTTAAATGATTTATTGAGCCAAAAACACGGCGATATTTTTCTGCTGCTTTCATACTAAGAATGTCTCATGTTTTACATTTTTTATAATAAAAATTTGAGATTGCTACAATATGCCCAGTCCACTTAATAACAACTGCCCTCCTGCAAATATCAGTAGTACGCCAAACGCGCGCTTAAGCATCAGAGCAGGCAATACGTGGGCAAGCTTGGCGCCCACCTTTGCCATCGCAAAACTGACCACTGAAATGCACAAAAACCCTGTGACATGCACAAACCCGATGGTGCCTTCAGGAAGGTTGACCACATCTTGACCGAACCAAGCAAAGCCAGCCGCACCAGCTAATGCAATGGGTAACCCGCACGCCGCCGACGTACCGACTGACTGCTTCATCGGTAGCCCCGCCCAGTTCAAAAACGGTACCGTCAAGCTACCACCGCCAATACCAAAGATAGACGACGCCATACCAATGCCCGTACCAGCGCCAAACTGCACACCAGCAGGGGGCAACGGTTTGCCCAATTGCTCTTTGTTAGAAAAGAACAGCATCTTTAGGGCAACCAATAGCGCACCAAAACCAATGATGGCTTGTAGGGCTTGTCCATCGATCATATCTGCGATACCAGCGCCAACCAGACTACCGATGACTAGACCAAGCGCCATCTTGCGCCATACTTCCCAGCGGACACCGCCGCGTTTATTATGAGCCGTCAGTGAGCTGATCGAGGTCACCACAATAGTCGCCAGCGACGTCCCAATAGCCAAGTGGGTGATTACTTCTGGCGAAAAGTCGTAAGCAGTAAAAATCCAGACCAGTGCAGGCACGATAATCATACCGCCACCCACGCCAAACAGACCTGCACTGACCCCTGCAAACGCCCCTGCGATCACAAACCACACATATAACATCATAGAACGAACCTTTTGTAATACTGACTTAGGGCATACCTGTCATTCGACTCATAGCTATCCAAATGAGCGAGTGGTGAGAACATGCCCCAGTATTAATTTTATTTTGTACTCACATTTTTGATATGCTCAATTTTGTTTGCCAAACCTCAACCTGACCTTTATGCTGTCATTGACAATCGCCCAGTATACCAAAGTTTCCTTCAACCACATCGACTAAACTTATGCCACCACTCTCGAGTTTTTCCGCCTATTTATCTGAGCTCAACCACCGCCACGTCGTCAGTAGTGCCTCGACCAATAGCGAGCTGATAGATGCGCTACAGGATGGTACGCTAGATGCTGCTACCGTACACGTTTTGACCGCGGAGACTCAAAGCGCTGGACGTGGACAGCACGGACGATCATGGCAGTCACCGCGTGGCAATGTCTATCTGTCGCTATATCATCCTGTGCATACGCCAATCAGTGGGTTGTTGTCTTTGATTATTGGCCTTGAGCTGGCAAAGATGCCTGTCATCCAAATATTGAATGAGCAACTGCAAGCGCAAGGGTTAACTCCAGTAGGTGTGAAATGGGCAAATGATTTGGGCTTTTATCCCTCTCAAGAGGCTCATCGTATATCATCGGATAACGCCGCCGCACAGCAACAGCAACAGCAGCAACAGCCACACACATTACCTTTTCAAAAACTCGCTGGCATCTTAATAGAACCCGTGACCAAATCTGGCAAATTGGTCGGTGTGGTGCTGGGTATTGGTTTGAATGTAAAAGCGGCGCCAACGCTCACCGCGCAGACCTCTGAAGGGATGAGTTATCAGGCGATAAGCTTACACGATATCCATGCAATACTGCAGCCAGCAGCACAAGCCACCAGCCTACCAGACTTACAGACGCTGTATCAGCAGATGAGCAAAGCCTTGATGGCGGCGATGACACGCTTTGAGCATTTGGATATAGAAAAGCCAACAGGTCATACCTATTATTTAGACGGGTTTTTGCAGCAGTTTGCAGCAATGGACGCACTGGCAGGACTACGTCTACGCGTCACCCAAGACTATAATAATAAAAAACAAGTCGTCACAGGAGTGGCGTGCGGTGTCGATACGCATGGGTGTTTGCAATTGCAGCAAGATAACGGTAAGATTTCTACGCTTTTTACTGGACGCATAGACGTTATTTATTAGGCTTAGATGACTATATGGATGAACCCCATCATTAACGAGCACCATCACTAACGAGCACTTTGTAAAGGGACTTTTATGCTCTGGCTTGATCTTGGAAACACCCGCCTAAAATATTGGCTTACCGATGATATCGGGCAAATAGTCGCACATGATGCCAAGCAGCATTTGCAAGCACCTGCTGAGTTGCTCATGGGTCTAACTGATCGCTTCGAGCGGTATGCACCTGATTTTATTGGTATCTCATCCGTATTGGGCGACGATCTCAATGCCAAGGTCTCAGAGACACTTAGCCGTCTGAATATTCCGTTTGAGTTTGTTCATGTCGATGCTGCACATGCATTGATGAAAAGTGATTATAACGATCAGCAGCTCGGCTGTGATCGCTGGCTACAGATGCTTGGGGCGGTTGATAAGAAAAAACGCCAATGCGTGATTGGTTGCGGTACCGCAGTGACTATTGATTTGATTGATCATGCTGAGCATTTGGGCGGTTACATCTTTCCTAGTATTTACTTGCAGCGTGAATCACTGTTTTCTGGTACCAAACAAATCACGATCTCTAACGGTACTTTTGATAGTGTTAGCCAAGGCGTGACTACCCAAGATGCGGTTCATCGCGGGATACTATTGTCTATTGTTGGTGCCATTAATGAGATTAGCCGTCGTCATCCCAACTTTGAGGTGATTATGACGGGCGGAGATGCAGCGACTATTGCCCAGCATGTCAATCGCCCCGTACGCTTGCGTGATGATTTATTATTAAATGGATTGGCGCGATATTTTGATTACCATAACAAACCATAGTCACTCACAGATAACGCAATTAACGCAATGTTATGCCCATAAAAAAGCAGCACGTCTAAAACGTGCTGCTTTTTTTAGTATTATCTTTTGAAGATAGTTTTTATAAAACTTTAATCTTATTCAGCTCACCACTGCACTGATATCGCTTTACTTGGTTTCGTTAAATAGCTCACGACCAACCAGCATACGGCGAATCTCGCTGGTGCCTGCACCAATCTCATAGAGCTTGGCGTCGCGCCAGTAGCGACCTAGTGGGTACTCATTGGTATAGCCGTTGCCACCAAATATCTGAATACCCTCGCCTGCCATCCAAGTGGCTTTTTCGGCACACCATAGAATCACACTGGCGCAATCTTTACGCACTTCTCGGCTATGACCGGCACCGCGCGCATCTAACATATCCAAATTCTTGCCGACGGTATATAAGAAGCTACGACCAGCTTGTAGTATCGTATACATGTCTGCGACTTTGCCCTGAATCAACTGGAACTCACCAATCGCTTGACCAAACTGCTTACGATCATGGATATAAGGCACGACATTGTCCATTACTGCTTGCATGATACCGATAGGACCGGCGGCCAATACAGCACGCTCATAATCGAGCCCGCTCATCAGTACCTTCACGCCCTCATTGAGACTGCCTAAGATATTCTCGCTTGGTACGGTTACGTTATTAAAGGTCATCTCGCCCGTATGACTACCACGCATACCGAGCTTGTCGAGCTTTTGCGCGGTGCCAAAACCTTCCATACCTTTTTCAACGATGAATGCCGTCATGCCTTTGGCACCCATTTCAGGGTTGGTCTTGGCATAGACCACCATCACATCCGCATCAGGACCATTGGTGATCCACATTTTACTGCCATTTAAGACATAGTTGCCGTCTTTTTCTTCGGCTTTGAGCTTCATGCTAACGACGTCTGAGCCAGCGCCTGTCTCACTCATTGCTAAGGCACCGATGAACTCACCGCTGATGAGCTTCGGCAGATATTTTTGCTTTTGTGCCTCAGAGCCGTTGCGTTTAATTTGGTTGATACATAGATTAGAGTGCGCACCATAGCTAAGCGCTACCGATGCCGAAGCACGGCTGATCTCTTCCATCGCGACCATGTGTGCGACGTAACCCATGTTAGAACCGCCATACTCTTCAGGAACGGTAATACCATGTAGACCAAGATCACCCATCTTTTGCCACAGATCCATTGGGAACTCATCACTACTGTCAATCTCGGCAGCTCGTGGGGCGATTTCGTTTGCTGCAAATTGCTGCACAACATCACGTAGAGCATCGATATCTTCGCCAAGCTGAAAATTTAATCCAGGTAAACTCATAACCATTCCTTGTATATAAATGTTCTTAATTTTCGAATTTGAATCTGTTTTTTAAAGCCACTGTAACTGTATTTTTGCTACCGTTTTTAATGGTATAGTCCATTCAATGTGAGAGTATGGCAAGGCAACCGAGTGTAGATGTATATCAAATACTTCAAACAAGGTTAACGCTGTCATACCTTCACAGGGATTGACTATATTAATTAAGACTGACGTTTATTGATTAGAGCCCGAGCTACGTTTGAGCCATTTGGACGCTTCAAATATGCACTGATCCCTTCACCCGCCACGACCAGCTTATCTAAATCAATACCGGTGCTGATACCCATGCCATGCAGCATGTATACCACATCTTCAGTCGCAACATTGCCCGTTGCGCCTTTGGCATACGGGCAACCGCCGAGGCCAGCGACGGAAGTATCAAACTCACCAACCCCCATTTGTAATGCAGCCAAAGTATTGCTTAGTGCTTGACCATAAGTGTCATGGAAGTGCCCCGACAGCATCGTGATATCAGCGTATTCAAGCGCAGCTTGCAACGCTCTTTGTACTTTGAGTGGCGTACCCACACCGATCGTATCGGCAATGCCAATCTGCTCTGAGCCAATCTCGACCAATCGCTTGGTGACGTAAGCGACTTGGCTAGGGTCAATCTCACCTTCATAAGGACAGCCAACCGTACAAGAGATAACACCGCGTACTTTGATACCCTGCGCTTTTGCTGCCGCAGCCACTGGTGCAAACCGCTCAATACTCTCATCGATACTACAGTTGATATTTTTTTGGCTAAAGGTTTCACTCGCTGAACCAAAGATAACGACTTCATCAGGACGATGTACGATGGCATTTTCAAAGCCGCGCATATTAGGTACCAATACTGAGTAGCAAATGTCTGTCTGACGCGTAGGTTCAAGTGCGTCAAGCAGCGCACTATTATCGCCCATCTGTGGCACCCACTTCGGTGAAACAAAACTGGTTGCTTCTAGTTTTTTGACACCCGCTGCAATCAGATCATTAATGAGTGCTTGCTTAATAGCGGTCGGCACCGTCATCGATTCGTTTTGCAGTCCATCACGCGGACTGACATCGACGATAGTGACATGCTCTGGATACGAATGGCTCATACTTATTATCCTTTTCTATTCGCTTTCACTATCGATACGTAATAACTCATCACCATCAGCGACCAAATCACCTGCTGCAAACAATAGCTCTGCCACAGCCCCATCCGTCGGTGCCGTAATCGTATGTTCGATTTTCATCGCTTCGATGACGGCAAGTGGCTCGCCTTTTTTTACAGTATCGCCAACAGCTACTTTGAATGCAACCACTTGCCCTGGCATTGGTGATTTTAAGCTACCAACCGCTGCCGTATCCTCGCCTACATGTGCCATGATATCAATAAGCGTAATTTCATCACGTCCGCTATCTGTGAACACATAAACTGTCTCATTATTGACCCAGCTTTGGGCACTGATACGGGCACCCTCTAACCATAAGGTATGATTGTGCGCGTCACTGCTATCATAGCTGACTTGCCCTTCATAAACCGTTTCGGTCTGAGCAGCTACATTGATATTGCTATCATCCTGCGTATTCGCGATTTCTTTACCAATGATGAGCGTAAAACTACTGAGATTATCGCCGCCTTTTTTGCTATCAGCACCACTCGCATTATGCCAATTACTGATGCGAGCATTGTAGGCCTGCTCATCATAAACCAAGCTAAATGAACGAGTATAATCACTATACGCACGGAAACCCATTGGCTTGCTAAATGGATCTAAACCTTGCATGGTCGCCTCACTCTCAAGCTGTTGGGCAATAGCTGTCACCACAAGCGTCGATAATCCAAGCGGATGCTGGTCAAACAGCTTGTCCTGTTCGCGCTCAATCAAGGCGGTATCAAGATTGGCTTTGCTAAATGAATCGGTATTCAAAATATAACGCAAAAATGCCACGTTATTTGGCAGACCTACAATACGCGTCTGCGCCAACGCCCGATCTAGTCTAGCTAACGCTTGCTCGCGCGTAGGCGCATGGACGATCAGCTTGGCAATCATAGAGTCGTAGAAAGGACTGATGACATCACCCTCACGTACGCCATCATCGATACGCACATCAGTGCCGTTTTTATCAATGACAAACGTACTGTGCTCAGGCTTTTGATAAGTGAATAAAGTCCCAGTCGCTGGCAGGAAATTATTGTCAGGGTTTTCAGCGCAGATACGTGCTTCGATTGCATGACCGTTGATAGCCAGATCATTTTGCGTTTTTGGCAATGGCTGACCTGCAGCAACCAACAGCTGCCACTCAACCAAATCGACACCAGTAATGGCTTCACTAACAGGATGCTCAACTTGCAAGCGCGTGTTCATCTCCATGAAATAAAAATTCATAGAACCTTCACGCTGCTCCACAATAAACTCAACTGTACCTGCACCCACGTAATCAACCGCACGTGCTGCTTCGATTGCCGCTGTGCCCATTGCTTCACGCATGGCAGTATCGACACCTGGTGCTGGGGCTTCTTCTAATACTTTTTGATGACGGCGCTGTACGGAGCAGTCACGCTCAAACAGGTGCACGTAATTGCCATGTGTATCACCGAATACTTGGATTTCGATATGACGTGGTTTTAGGGCATATTTTTCAACCAACACTTGATCATTACCAAAACTAGTAATCGCTTCACGGCGACATGAGTCGAGCAGGTCAATAAAATCGCTGCTTTTTTCAACAATACGCATGCCTTTCCCGCCGCCACCGGCACTGGCTTTGATCAAGACAGGATAGCCAATACTATCGGCCTGTTGCTGCAAAAACTGGGCATCTTGGTTATCACCATGATAGCCCGGTATCAATGGTACGCCAGCCGACTCCATCAAGCGCTTGGATTCGGACTTACCGCCCATGGCACGGATAGCATCCGCCGATGGACCGATAAACACCAAGCCAGCATCTTGGCAGGCTTTTGCAAAGTCTGCGTTCTCACTTAAAAATCCATATCCTGGATGAATCGCTTGGGCGCCCGTTTGCTTAGCGATAGCAATAATAGCATCGCCTTTGAGATAACTGTCTTTCGGTGCCGAACCACCTAAATAAATTGCTTCATCACAGACCGCTACATGCTTAGCACTGCGGTCCGCATCAGAATAGACAGCAACGGTACTGACGCCAAGACGCTTAGCAGTCGCAGCCACTCGGCAAGCAATTTCACCACGGTTGGCGATTAGAATTTTAGAAAACATAACTATCCCTGTGTCTTGTCGTTGTTATTTGACGTCTTGTCTATTTGCTCATTTATCTATTACTTATCGTTAATCTGCTGTCAGCCAATCAGGTTTACGCTTTTGTAGAAAGGCTTGCACGCCCTCGCGACCTTGTGCCGATGAGCGAATATCAGCGATACCTTTGACCGTATCCGCAATCAACTCATCTGTAATAGGCGCACCAGCGACATCGTGTAATAGTTGTTTGCAGGTTTTGACTGCATCTGGACTGTTTTTGACGACCTTATTACAGAACGCAGCCACTTCATCGCTCAGCCACTCTTCGCTGACACGCTCATGAATAAAGCCAAGCTGCCGCGCCTTTTTAGCATCAAACACTTCAGCACTTAAGAAATAACGCTGCGAGGCTCTAGCACCTAGCGCTCGGATGACATAAGGGCTGATAGTGGCAGGCGCTAAGCCTAACCGCACTTCACTGAGACAGAAATTAGCAATCTTAACGGCGATAGCCACATCACAAACAGCAACTAAGCCCATACCACCTGCGTAGACATCGCCTTGAATAGCTGCGACTGTCGGCTTAGGACATTCATAAATAGTCTTGAGCATTTGCGCCAATTTATCAGCATCCGCTAGATTCTCTTCATAACTATAATCCGCCATGGCACGCATCCAATTAAGATCAGCACCTGCACAAAATGCCTTACCCGCAGCCGCTAATACAATGACACGCACCTCGTCATCAGCACCAAGGGTGGTGAAAGCATCGTTCAGCTCGGCAATCATCTCATCGTTAAAGGCGTTACGTATCTCAGGACGGTTTAACGTCACGGTAGCGACGTGTTGTTTTATATCGACTAATAGACTTTTATAATTATTAATATCGTTTTGCATGGTTCTCTCTTCTTTTGATCACGATCCGCTATCTTTACTAACGAATACCGTTATTGAATGTCATTAAATAGTTAGCACTGACCCTTGATCTTACATTCTAAAGACACCAAACGTCGTCTCTTCAATTGGCGCGTTGTAAGCGGCGCTCAACCCTAGTGCCAACACATTACGCGTATCAGCAGGATCAATCACGCCGTCATCCCACATGCGCGCGGTGGCATAGTACGGATGGCCTTGCTCTTCGTACATCTCACGAATTGGCGCTTTAAATGCAGCTTCATCCTCCTCACTCCACGACTCACCTTTTCGATCAAAATTATCACGCTTGACCGTTGCCAGTACCGATGCCGCTTGCTCACCGCCCATAACAGAGATACGCGCGTTTGGCCACATCCATAAGAAGCGCGGGCTATAAGCGCGACCACACATACCGTAGTTACCAGCACCGAACGAGCCACCAACGATGACGGTGAATTTTGGCACTTTAGCATTTGCTACTGCCATCACCATCTTGGCACCATGACGAGCGATACCTTCGTTCTCGTATTTACGACCAACCATAAACCCTGTGATGTTTTGCAGGAACACCAACGGTATTTTGCGTTTACAGCATAGCTCGATGAAATGTGTGCCTTTTTGGGCAGATTCACTAAATAAGATGCCATTATTCGCAATGATACCTACAGGCATCCCTTCGATATGAGCGAATCCGCACGCTAACGTTGTGCCAAAGCGCGCTTTGAACTCATCAAAGGCACTGTCGTCAACGATACGGGCGATAATTTCTCTGATGTCAAATGGCTTGCGCTTGTCCGTTGGAATCACGCCGTATAGTTCTTTGGCATCATAACGCGGCGGACGCGGTGTGATTTGATTGGGAATATTTTTCGCTGGGCGATTGAGATGACTGACGATATTACGAGCGATAGATAGTGCATGGGTATCGTTTTGCGCTAGATGATCGACCACACCTGAGAGCCGCGTATGTACATCACCGCCGCCCAAATCTTCTGCGGTGACCTCTTCACCAGTCGCTGCTTTGACCAGTGGCGGACCACCCAAAAATATAGTGCCTTGTTCTTTTACAATAATAGACTCATCGCTCATGGCAGGCACATACGCACCACCAGCCGTACAGCTGCCCATGACCACAGCAATCTGCGGAATGCCTGCCGCACTCAGGTTGGCTTGGTTAAAGAAGATACGGCCGAAGTGCTCCTTATCAGGGAACACATCATCTTGATTGGGTAAGTTGGCACCACCTGAGTCGACTAGATAGACGCATGGCAAATGGTTTTCTTGCGCAATCTCTTGAGCACGTAGATGCTTTTTGACGGTCATTGGGTAGTATGTGCCACCTTTTACTGTGGCATCATTACAGACAATCATGCACTCGACCCCATTGATGCGGCCGATACCAGCAATCACACCCGCCGCTGGAATCTCTTCACCATACATATCATGCGCGGCCATTGGCGCCACTTCTAAGAACGGTGTACCCACATCCAGCAGACGCTCGACCCGCTCACGTGGTAACAGTTTGCCACGTGCAAGATGCTTGGCACGTGCGCGCTCCGAGCCACCTTGAGCGACTTTGCGCAAGTGTATATACAGGTCATCGACAATCTCTTGCATCGCAGCACTGTTTTGCTGAAAGTCGCTTGAGTTCGGACTCAATTTACTGGTTATAGTAGCGCTCATGATATCCCTTTTTCTTTTATACATAGATACGTAATTACGAGTAGCTTGTTATGCGAGTCGCTTTTTAGATGCGCAGTCATTTATTTAAATATTACTGGCCGCTGTTTTAATGGCTACTCACATGGTTCATCTTTTATGTTTTGGGGCTGATAAACAAGTTTAGAGCTGATACGCAAGGCTATTGCAGACCCAACTCTTCTTTCATTTGCTCAATAATTTTATACTTTTGGATTTTGCCTGTGATGGTCATCGGATATTCAGTCACAAAGCGATAGTATGCCGGCACTTTATAATGAGCGATATGCTCACTACAAAACTCTCGTACTTCCTCTTCGGTCAAGCAGCCAGGTTCTTTAGGAACAATCCATGCTGCAAGTACTTCGCCATATTTTTCATCTGGTATACCGACGATCTGCACATCGCGAATCTTTGGATGACGGTAGAGGTAGTTTTCGATTTCTACCGGATAGATATTCTCGCCACCACGGATGACCATATCTTTACTACGACCGACGATTTTGACATAGCCGTCTTCATCCATTGTCGCCAGATCACCTGTATGCATCCAACCATCTTGGATGGCTTCACGTGTCTTGAAGCGACTGCCCCAATAGCCTTTCATCACTGAATAGCCACGTGTGAGCAGCTCACCTGTCTCGCCTAACGCTACGATCTCACCCGTTGCGGTATCAACGACTTTTACTTCTAGCGCAGGCTGTACTAGCCCCACGGTCGAGACTTGCTTATCAAGTGGCGTGTGCTCATTGGTCTGACAAGACACAGGACTGGTCTCTGTCATACCATAGGCAATGGTCACTTCACTCATATGCATATTATCGATGACGCGGCGCATGACCTCAATCGGACAGCTGGACCCTGCCATGATACCTGTGCGTAGCGTCGATAGATCAAAGTTTTCGAACTCAGGATGGTCGAGCTCTGCGATAAACATCGTTGGCACGCCATGCAGACCTGTACATCTCTCTTCTTCTACAGCTTGCAATACAGTCAGTGGCTCAAAGCCATCATTTGGATAAACGATACAACCACCATGCGTAAGAATCGCTAGGTTGCCAAGTACCATGCCAAAGCAATGATATAGCGGTACAGGGATGCACAGTCTGTCTTCTTCAGTGAGGTTCATCGCCTCACCAATGAAGTAACCATTGTTTAAGATATTGCGATGGCTTAAAGTGGCGCCTTTTGGTGTACCTGTCGTGCCACTGGTGAACTGTACATTGATAGCATCGGTATTTTTGAGCTGAGCTTGGCGCTCTGCGACACGTGGATCATTGGCATTACCCTCGCTCATCCAGCTTGAGAATTTCTGCATAAAGCCAAAGGTCTCATCAGACTCTGGCTCATCAATCCAAATGATACGCTCAATCGTTGGAATCTCAACCAAATCAAGCTGTGTGTAGTCTTTGTGATAAATCTCAGGACACAGCTCACGGATTAGGCCAGCATAATCACTGGTTTTAAAATGGCGCATAAGTACAAGCGCTGAACAGCCCAATTTATTTAGAGCATATTGCAACTCAAAGGTGCGGTAGGCAGGATTGATATTGACAAGGATGACGCCGACTTTTGCTGTGGCTAACTGCATCAGTAGCCATTCAGCATTGTTATGTGACCAGATACCGATACGATCGCCAATCTCAAGCCCCATCTCAATCATACTACTGGCCAGCTGATTGACTTGCTGCTGCAGCTCACGATATGTCCAGCGGATGTTTTGATGACGAACAACCAATGCTTCGCGATTAGGATATTTAGAGACAATAGCATCAAAAAAGTCGCCGATTGTCGCCTCAATCAGTGGCACATCAGGACCTTTATCATAGCTTTGAGTGAGCGGTGCATTTGCTGAGCGCGCGCCCATATTGATACTAGGAATGTTGTTTAAAATGGCATCGAAGTCAACGCGAGTCGAATCGAAATCGGGAGTTTGAGTCATAACGAGTCCTTTCGTTTTACTTTTTATGTGCTGATTGATCGCTTGTATACAAACCTTCTTCCGTGATGAGGCCGTGCATAGCGTTCAGCTACTATAACGCCATAGGCAAAAGCCTGTCAACAATATCAATACAATATGTATCATTTAATTAGTCATAAAAAATGCTTGCTCAGAGAGATATAACGAAACATAGCATAAAATCATGGCAAATTTTTGACACAAAAAAGCCAGCCCTATTAACCGTTATAGGGCTGGCACAGTCATAAACGCTGTTTTTAAACGTGCTTACTAAAAGCCAGTTTATTATGATGCTTTAGGAGTGGCAGGTGCTTTTATCGTTACCGTTGCACTAACAGCATCATTCTCATCCAGCAAATCCATAACAAGCTCATCATCACTTTCGGTTTTGACTTGCCAATTGCCAGTCGCTTGCGGCACACCCGTCACCATTACAGAGATCGCTTTGTTTTTTAGGCGAATCATAGGCGGCTTATGATCGTAGCCATCATGCTCATGGCCTAAGATATCATCAGCGATGGTCGCAGCCTGTGCCCGCAGCGGTGCGACATAGCGACACGCGACTCCATTGATAGACATGCAGTCACCAATGGCATAGATGTTCGCCGCGTTGGTACGCAGTGTCGCTGCATCAACCACAATACCCGTACGACGATCGAACTCCACGCCAGCCGCAGTCGGCAGTTGAGCGTCAACGGTCAGACCTGTACTGGCAATCACGTGATCGACAACTAGCGGCTCAAGCGACTGAGCATCAGTACTGCCTTCGGTCGAGGCGATCGGGGCATAGTCTACTTGTAGCTTCTCAGCATCTTCACTGCTATCGCCAACACGGGTAACTGTTGATACTTGATAACCACCCAAGAACTGAATACCTTGCGACTCGACTGCCTTAGCAATACGCGCCGTCGCCTTAGCTGGTAGCATTTGTGATAGCGGTGCATCATTGAGATCAATCAGCGTTATTTTATGCCCTGCTTTGAGCAAGTCTTCTGCAATCTCTGTCCCCACCATACCCGCACCAACGATTGCAACGTGTTGGCTACCGGTTGCCAGTTTTTCTTGTAGCTGACCGAAACGCTCAATATGATTGACATGCCAGACCAAATCTTGTGGCAAGCTCTTAGGGAAGATAGGATGTGCGCCCATTGCTAGCACCATTTTTTCATAACTAATGGTCGTCGGTGTGTTGTCTGAGTGCTTGGTAGCACGCAGTTGTAGGGTTTGGCTCACCGGATCAATATCTGTTACCTCTGTATTGGCCAGCAAGGTTACGTCTGCTGTTTGCGCCGCATCTACGCCCGTCGCCCTTACTAAATCTGACGCGCGTTTGTTTTGACTGATTGCCATGGTCAGCATCGGTTTGTGATAACGATCACCACTATCCGCTGTGATCAAAGTGATTGGAATGGCTTTATCTTTGGCACGAATAGCATCAATCACATGCCAGCCTGCTAATCCTGCACCAATGATGACGACACCTGTTTTCGTTGATGCTGGCGACGTTGTAGATAGGTTTTCTGCGCTCATAATAGCTCCAATATAGATAAGGAATTGTTTTAATTATCGATAATAATGCCGGCTATTGTATCAGTAAACAGACATACACTCATCTATCTAGCCACGTGTATTAGTCAATATCGAATTCCATACGATGGGCAGTTGCACGCATGGTGTCACTATCTATTAATTTCTTTACACAGTATAGGCTGGCATGGATGCCTGCACTGATCCCCGCTGATGTGACAATACTACAGGTATCATCGCTTGCATCCACAAAGCGCTGCTCAGAGATAACATTAATGTCGGGATATGACGCCAGATTATCCAGATCCATCCAATGAGTAGTTGCCGAGCGACCAGCGAGCAAACCTGCCTTTGCTAGTAACAAGGCACCTGTACACACTGAGAGTGTCAGTACTGCCACGTTTGTTTGGGCAATAATCCAATCAATCACTGCCTTATTATGTATTTCTGTTTGTTCAGCACCATAACCACCAGGAACTATCAACACATCAATAGCTGGATGAGAGGCAAAACTATAATCAGGAATAACCTGCAGACCGTTTCTGGCAGAGATCGGTGCTTGATGCTCAGCAATAGTAATAACCTCAAAGTGCTTATCGCTTGCGCCGTTCTCCGCCAACGAGAACACCTCAAAAGGCCCAGCAAAGTCCAGTACTTCTACCTCGTTAAATAGAAGTATGCCAACCGTTAGTCTTAGCGTCATAGCTTGTCCTAGTAAGAGTGAGTTAGATTGATATCGTTAAGTAATATTTGATCCAGTTATATTGTACTATTCCTACAGCCTTAACTAATCAATCAGCGCCGCCATGGCATCTGCTTTTGCCGTCTTACACCGTTTTAGTCCTGCTACGACCCCTGCTTTATTATCCGCTGTTTTGTTTTGACTCAGCTTAAACTGTGCTTGAATGTCTGTAATACTGATGCGAATACCAACAATTGCTCGACAAAGTGCCTGAATATAATTTTCTGGCGCATCATCAAGTGACCAAGGAGTAGGCTGATTGGCTTCAAAATCTTGAGTGAGTTCCGATAATATTTCCGTCAATACCATAGGGTCGGTCAACAGACTAACTGAGCCTTTGATATGCACACTACGATAGTTCCAAGTCGGCACTTCTTTGTGTGTTATTGCTTTACTTGGGTACCAATTGGGACTGATGTAATGACCCGCATCCTGAAATATAATCAGCCATGGTGCATCGAGATTATCATAGTCGTTCAAAGCGTTTACTTTGGCGATGTGACCGTATAGGCAACCGTACTCACTACCATCATCCTGCCAATACATGGGGATATGACAAGCCTCTAGTCCATTCTGTGTTTGTACAACAACGGTCGCTAGAGGTTGCTCTTTGATAAATGCTTTTATCGTATCAAAACGCTCTTCTTTAAATGCTTTAGGAGTAAACATAGCAGGCTCCAAGTCGTTTTTTGAATAACCATAGAAGAGAGAGTAAATACAAAGCGCCCTATCAAAGAGAGCATTTCGCTGTCCTTAATAGGGCGCTTTGTGTAACCATTAATAGTAAAAAGTATATTAGTGGACGTGTCTTTTTACTAGAAGCGGTACTGTTAGTAGCATGACGATTAATAGCATTACGATTGCAAACAGTGCCATCAATAGTCGCAAATCAAAATACGATCAATGATTCAAAATCTTTGATAAGAATTGCTGTGCACGTTCACTTTTTGCACCCTCAAAGAACTCATCCTTGCTGCAATTTTCTACGACATGTCCTTCATCCATAAAGATAATACGATTGGCAACCTGACTGGCAAAACCCATTTCATGCGTCACGCACATCATAGTCATACCATCACGAGTCAGCTCAACCATCACGTCGAGCACTTCTTGAATCATCTCAGGATCAAGAGCGGATGTCGGCTCATCAAAGAGCATCGCCACAGGGTCCATAGCCAGTGCACGAGCAATCGCCACACGCTGCTGCTGACCACCAGAGAGCTCAGCTGGATATTTTGCTGCCTGTACCGTCAGACCGACGCGGTCTAGGTATGCCATGGCTTTTTGCTTGGCCTCGCTTTCTTTGCGTCCCAATACTTTGATCTGTGCGACGGTCAGATTATCAATAATCGTCAAATGCGGAAACAACTCAAAATGTTGAAACACCATGCCGACACGGCTACGTAACTTGGGTAAATTGGTCTTTGAATCACCGACAGAGACACCATTGACCATGATTTCCCCTTTTTGAAAGGGCTCAAGTCCATTGACCGTCTTAATTAAGGTTGATTTACCGCTACCTGATGGGCCACAAACCACGACCACATCCCCTTTATGTACATGCGCGGTACACTCCTTCAGTACCTGAAAGTCTCCATACCATTTACTGACATTGGACATTTGAATGACCATCTCATCACTAGCATGACCACTGTTGGTGACCAGTCCGCCAAAGGCATTTAAGTATGTATCCGCTGTGCTCATCACTGGCTCCTAACTACATTGTTTTTGATAACTGTTATTTAAGACGTCATCATCCAAAAAATCACATCAAGTACCGCATCAGAACCGCAGACGCTTTTGAATACGCTGCACCCCAATAGAGGCACTCAAGCTAATCACAAAATAGACAGCACCAGCACCTAAGATATAAGGTGTGAGTAATCCCATAAGCTCACCGCGAACGTATGCGGCACGGAAAAAATCTGTCAAACCAATCGCAAATACCAGTGTGGTATCTTGGAACAGAATAATACACTGCTGCAAAATCAGTGGCAGCATCTTACGAAAGGCTTGCGGCAAGATAACCAGACTCATGGTTTGTCTATATGTCATGCCCAGTGCTTTGGCAGCATTGACCTGTCCGCTGCCAATCGATTGGATACCAGCACGTACCACTTCTGAGAAGTAAGCGGCCTCAAACATCATAAAGGCAACCACACAAGACGCAAAAGCAGCATCAAGTTGCAAGTACTTGCCTGTTACCCCCAGATAAATCATCGGTACCGCAAAATAAAACCACAGTAGTACCAGTAGCAGCGGTACAGAGCGGAAGTAATTGACGTACAGCTTCGCTGGAATCTCAAGCGCTTTGATGCCTGATAAGCGCATCAATGCCAATACGGTTCCTAGACTGATACCGCCCAAAATAGCCAAAAACAGCACTTTTAAGGTGGTGATCATGCCGCCCATCAAACCAGGATAGGCGGTTGCCAATTCGGTCATATTCATTTCTGACCTCCTGCAATGAGTCCGGGTACACGCAATTTACGTTCAATCAGTCCCATAATAGCAATCAAGGACAGATTGAAAACCAAGTAGATAATCGTCGCATAGGTATAAATTTCAATGCTGTTTTGGGTATACTCGCTGATGGTCTTGGTTTGACTGATCAGCTCCATTACCCCAACAAGCGAGGCGACAGATGCGTTTTTAAAGCAGTTGGTCAGCTCAGAGCTGAGTGGCGGTAAAATAATACGAAAGGCTTGCGGCAGTAGTACTTCTTTGTAGACTTGCGGAATACTAAACCCTAGTGCATAGGCTGCATTGATCTGCCCATCAGGCAGTGACTCAATACCTGTACGTACCTGCTCGACGATACGAGCAGCGGTAAATAGACCCAGACCGATACTGGCTGATAGCATGGCTGAGGTATTCGGAGACAACTCCTTGTACCACCATTCTTGTATCGTGGGCGTAAGCCAGCCAGGTGCAATATAGAACCAAAAGAACAACTGGACTAATAGTGGAATATTACGAAAAAACGTCACATATGCCGTACCAATGGTACGAGCAGTCTTATTGGGCAGCGTACGCATGATACCAAAGATGGTACCGACGACCATAGCGATGGTCCAGGCAATACTACCAATCAATAGCAGCCAGCCTAGACCAGTAATCATCCAATGGATATAAAGCTCGTTACCGATACCAGTCTGCTCAAAGAGCACACCCCAGTTCCAGCTATAATTCATGGTTGTCTCTCCGAGCAGCGATTGATAAGCCTAAACGTCACAGACAGCATCACAAGCTATCTGAGCGTATAGGCAAGCTATATTGAGGGACAATGAGCGTTACTGAGCCGTTGCAACTTTTGGCTGAGCGCTGTCATGTGGATTGGCAATCAACGCTTTTAGGTTGTCTGACATCTCAAAGTTTAGATTGACGTTCTTTGGCGGGATTGGGTTCAAGAACCATTTGTCATAAATGCTATTGATTTCGCCTGAGCTAAAGACATTGGTCAATGCTTCATCAACCACTGCTTTGAATTCAGGATCGTCTTTACGCATCATACAACCGTAAATCTCAAACGACTGTGGCTCACCAACGATAACCCACTCATCAGGATTTTTTGCTTTGGCTTGTTCACCAGCGAGCAGTACATCGTCCATCATAAAGGCATCAGCGCGGCCGTTTTCTAGCATCAAGAAAGCTTCGCCATGATCTTTTGCTGAGATGATATTGGTATCCATCTGATTGTCATCATTGTACTGACGAATATAGCGCTCTGACGTCGTACCTGCCGTAGTCACCAAAGTCTGACCTTTTAGGTCTTCAAAGTCTTGAATGCCAGAGTCTTTTTTGGTCAGTAAGCGTGTACCAATTTCAAAGAAACCGTTAGAGAATGCCACTTGTTTTTGACGCTCTTCGTTATTGGTGGTTGAGCCACACTCAAAATCTACCGTACCGTTTTGTACCAGTGGGATACGGGTTTGTGAGGTCACCAGGTTATAACGAATGTTGAGGTCTGGCATGTTTAGCTTTTGCTTGACGGCTTCTACTACCTTCATTTCTAGGTCATGTGCATAACCGATAGGCTGGTTAGGGTCATCAGCAATATAAGAAAAAGGGATAGAGGAGTCACGGTGACCGACAACGATGGTACCCGAGTCTTTGATTTTTTGTAGCGTACCATTCATGGTTTCTGTCGCGGTTGCATCATCTGCTGGCGCTTCAGTGCTAGTATCACTGCTGTTGCTACAACCCGCTAAGCCAAGTGCCATAAAGGCTACCAAAGTCAACGGTTTAGAAAATGAGTAGGTCATGAAATACATCCTTTTATCACAAGATTAATGAGTGCTTGAACGACATAGGTCTAATTGGACGACCTAACTGCGCCGCATCCGTACAGTTGTTGCTGTTGTTTATCACAATGCAATTTAATGTTACTGTACAACAAAATTGCACTCGATGGTGAATTTTTTTCGAGAGAATCTATATCTACATAGATATCTATCTTTGGTTAAACGCCAGTGATTTACTGCTGCTATAAGGTTATAAACTCGAACCAATAAAGGCTATATAGGCTGTGATCAATAAAAGCTTGTATAGATATAGCCTTATTATTTAGACCGCTTATTGGGTTTTGCTATACAAGCTAGTCATCGCAGTATGATAAATACAATTGATAAATCGGCAGCAATCCCCATAAAGCAAACAACTTCCTTATACTACAAATGACTTATGACACAAGATACCCAAGTCCCAAATACGGACAGCCAAACTACTGACACTCATGGTAGTAACGACATTCGCCAACGTTTCTTTATTGAAGACTCTCCAGTGCGCGGCGACGTCGTGCGCCTATCACGTAGCTATGCAAGCACCATTGCTCAAAAGCCTTATCCCGAAGCCATCAAACGCTTGTTGGGTGAAATGTTGACCGCAGCGAGTTTGCTCATCAGTACGGTCAAAATCAACGGTCGCTTATCTATTCAATTGCAGTCGTCAGACAGTGATAGTCTACTGAACTGGGCAATGGCAGAATGCGATCAAGACGGTATCATCCGTGCGCTTGCCAGCTGGAAAGGTGAGACAGATGAGCAAATACAAGCATGGGACAACATGACTCATGCCAAAGACGCCTTTGCTGAGTTGGGCGCAATGGGGCAAGGCGTCTTGTTTATCAATATCCAACCTGATGGCGGTGAGCCGTACCAAGGTATCGTTGAGCGTAGCCATGACAATCTAGCAGACTGCTTGGCACATTATCAAAAGCAATCGGCACAGATTCCGACATTGATTAACTTGGCATCTGATGGCCTACAAGCGGGTGGTATATTGGTACAGATGCTACCGCGTACTGCTGAAGAAACATCTGAAGTTGAGCAAAACCAAGATGCCGGTATCGATGATGACTTATGGACTCGTCTGAGCGTGCTGACGCGTACGGTTAAGGCAGAAGAGCTGACTACATTGGATGCTAACGAAATACTCTATCGCTTGTATCATGAAGAAAACGTCGTCGCGCCTGAGCCTGCTCCCTTAGCCTTTGGGTGCACCTGCTCACGCGAAAAATGCGAGATGGCAATCGAGCAAATCGGTGAGGCAGAAGCGTTAGACATTATCGATGAGCAAGGCGGCACGTTTGAGATGGATTGCGGATTCTGCGGTGAAGTCTATAAATTTAATAAAGATGATGTAGCAGCAATATTTGCTGAGTAATTTTTCTTACTTGCTATAAATCAGTATTTATAAAAAAACCCTCAAGTGTGATGCTTGAGGGGTTTTTTATTTTTGCAATTTTAAAAAGTATGTGACTGCTTTTACATTGAACTGTCTTTAGTCTTGATGCCATTTTTTCATGTAATCAATCGCCATAGTATTGATTGCCTGCCAGTCAGCTAAATGTTTTTTTGAAAACTGAAGTCTTACATAGTTATTGTACTCAGGATACATATACTCCATTTGGCAAATCCTATCTTGGTCTTCATCAATTGTAGGCATACAGCGAATCGTGATCGGCACGTCTGTATAAGTACTTCCTATATAGTATATAAAGGGATTATCGCCTGATCCGATATATGCCTCTAGTTCATAAGCATCTTTATCAAGACCTCTATTTTCTTCTTGCTTGATAGCATCTATTCTAGTCGGTATATCAGCACCTTCAATTTTTGAGTTTTTAGCTGCCCAGTAAAACTCTATAATATTATTGTCATAATCAAAGACATTTGGGTTTTTATCATTATTATTGAGGCCTCGACCACTTGGCCAAAAGAAATACCCATGACCCATATCCGTCTCAAAACTGGCATAACTACCCGTATCTGGTCTGACAATATGGTTTAAGGGAATAACGTATTTGTCACCCTCTACATCTACTTTAATTTGAGCGTTGGGGTCGTGTACACTTGGCTTTGCACAGCTAGTAACTATGAGTGCGCTGCCTAATAGCAAAGATACATTTCTCAGTAGCACTTTCTGAGATGATAAAAACGTCATTGCGCAGTACATATAACGCAGATAACTCGAAATGATCCTCACTGTTCTCTACACCGCCACAGCCAAACTTCTAGGATAAGAATGTATGCGAGGACGTCCGGCATAGTCACTTCGACCGTTGTCGAACAGCCATTCAACGACTTGCTCACGTACCCGTCGACTATGAATTAAGTTCATATGGTTCACACCATAAAATATCGCTTTGTGACCATCTGGCACAAACAAAGCATGCTCAGCATCGTCTTCACCCAACGCTGATGCCACCGAGACCAGACTATCACCTAGCAGATCAGTCATCTTAGAGTCATAATGCGTCTCGAGCAAAGCACTAGCGACAAAGTAGGTTTTAATCCCGCTTGGCAGACGCGCAGGATGGCGGAAATCTTGTGGTAATACGCTGCGTCCCTCTAGTGCCTGCCAGTCAGCATCACGAATACTGCCGTGACGTAGATCAATGATACCAGCACTACGCATGTCACCGAGTTTGGCAAGTGAGCCTGCAAATGGCAACTTGGCAATGATGTCTTGTACATAATTACCGATACGCTCAAGCACTGCTCCATGATGCGGGGAGCCTAGGGTGATGAGATTACCCACGCGCTTTATCCAGTCCAAGCGCTCTTGCTCACCATAAAACAGCGCACTACGGGAAACTAATCCACCCATACTGTGACCAACCAAATCTATCTGACTGATATCTGGGTTATCATCGACCAAGTCCTGTAGTAGCTGAGAGAACTTATGACCGCTACGTGAGATACGTCGCCCTGTATTGTAATCTAAGTACAGCACGGTAGTATCAGGCTGACTGACATGTACCGCATCGCCTAGGTTATTATTTTCTTGTGCATGCCAGCTCAAATGGCTCATACACAAACCATGGCAAAAGATAACGATACGTCCAGATAGGATCTGTTCTTGGGGACTGCCATCTTTGTTGTATAACATCATCGGGACAGCGAGTGCGTTTTGATTGTTGACCAAATGGTCGCCCATGACACCATTGATGACATTGACCAATTTTTTTAATGAGTCAGGCAATGGTTGAGCCGTTTTTTGGACGATGAAGTTTTTGTATATTCGTAGGATAGAGGCTAGATTATTACCGACCATTAGCATGATATGGCGTATCGTGCCATAGATGCGTCCAGTAAAACCGCGCTGCCACTTATTCAGATGCTTATCATTGAATCGACCCATCGGACGCAAGATAACCTCACGGTGAATAGCTTCAACTATTTCAGTGATCTCGACCACACCCATTGTTGCAAGCTGCGCCAATCCTTCAAAAAAGTCCGCCAAAGAGACAGGCTTTTTGACGGCTTCGTTGCCGTCGTCTGTGTCTGCTAATAACTTGACCAGCTCATCCATATCGATTGCTTCGAGCTGATCTATCTGCTCATACCAATCACTATGCAGCGGTACGCTAGCATCTGAGAAAAAATGCGCATCAAGTTCATGGTGATTGCGAGTATAATTGCTATCATTTTGAGCGCTACTGTCACTAACACTAGGGTTATAAAACAAATTTTGGCTGCTCATAATATTGACACATTTAGCGATAAGGATAGTTTTCCATACTATCCTTTAACTGTCGCAAATAGAAGCGAATGATTTGATTTCAGCGTCCATTAGTGACCAAAAGAGAGATATAGATGATAAACGGTGGCTTTGTCATCATAAAAGCGTTATTCAGCATATACACCCAAACAAAAATCCCAAGCCATGACTTGGGATTTTTTATATAGTTTTAGTACTTTTAGCTATGCGATAGACCATTATTTATCTGACTGTTCTATCTGGTTGTTTTGCATCACTGTTTTCGCTTATTGCGCCGAGCTATCTGTCTTATCGAATGATTCTGCCAGTATGACATCACCATCATCACGTGTGATCATCACAGTCGCGGAACGAGGAATATTGCCACCAGCGACCGCACCCCAAGTATTGCCTGGATGCTGAATATTAATAAACAAGGTTTTGAAATCTGGTGCCATAGTAATGCCTGTGACTTCACAGCCCTCAGGACCGACAAAGAAGCGTTTGATATTATCATTGCTAGCAGATGTGCCCACTCGGGTTGACTGCCCTGCTGATGTGGTGGTCATCGATCCATCACTGACCTCACCCGGTAGTGCGGCCAGCAGCATGCAGCTACTGGTATCAGTATAAGCGCCATCATCTGTCTGAATCCATAAGACGCCGCGTGGATCAAAATACAAGCCATCAGGTGAAGAAAAATCGTTGTTGTCATTCAGCCCAGATAGGTTTTCTGCTGACAGATCATTTGGCGCACCAAACAGATAGATATCCCACTCAAAGCTCGTTGCAGCATGATCGCCACCCGCTTCTGCCCAGCGAATGATATGACCATTGTCATTGCCATCATTATTATAACTGCGAGGATTGGATGCTGAGACAGGTTGATCATCGCGCACACCGCGATATTTGTTATTGGTCAATGTCACATAGACATCGCCTGTCATCGGACTGACCGATACCCATTCAGGTCGATCCATCTTAGTAGCGTTCAGCGCGTCAGCAGCAGCGCGAGCAAATACGAGCACCTCATCTTGCCCATTAAACGGCAATACGCTGTTAGAAGAATCTAAACCGTTTTGACCATGAACGAGGGCTTTCCACTCGCCGCTACCATCTTCATTGAAGATCGCAACGTATAGTGTGCCGTCATTAAGATACTTATCACCCGCTGCTAATCCACCACCGATATCTGAATTTGACCAGACTGCTGTAGATACAAACTTATAGATGTACTCGCCGCGCGCATCATCACCCATATAGAACACCACTGGCTTGCCTTGCTCTACAGGGGCATAGGCACAGTTTTCGTGAGCAAAACGGCCCAGGGCAGTTCGTTTTTGCGGTACAGAGTTCTGGTCAAATGGGTCAATCTCGGTAATATAACCAAACGTATTAAAACCATAGCGATAGTCCTCAGCGGCGCTGGCACCGACGGCCGTCATATCCCAGCGTGAGAACTCGTCTGTTATCTTAGCGTCATTTGCATCTGGGGTATGCCATAGATACTCCCAGCCTGGGAAGTTCTCTGTCGCACCATAGCGCTCACGCCCGTAGTTATCACCAGTACTCAATTGACTGGCATCTTGTCCACGGGCGAACACTCCCAAAAAGTTCTCTTCTGTGGTCAGATAAGTACCCCAAGGTGACAGTCCTGCACCGCAGTTGTTGTTGATACCGCGAGTCTGAAAGCCTGTTGGATCAAACTTGGTTTTGACCAGATCAGAGCCTGCTACAGGACCTGCTAATTGCGCAGTCGTACTACTGGTAATACGGCGGTTGTATTTTGAGTTTGCTACCATCTCATAGCCATTGCCATCCGCACGGCGAGTGAGCTCAACCACCGAGACACCATGACAGTTAACCTCGCGGCGCACGTCGCTTGCAAGACGTCGGTTTTTGAAGATAGGAGCCGCATCATTATCCTGAGTGACATAGTAACCAAAAGGACTGAGCTCACTGCTGTTGACGTATTCGTGATTCATGACTAATAGGCTGTTTTCTGAAGCTTTGGCATCGTAAGCATTACCGTTTTTGCCAAAGAACCACATGCCGTCGTGGTTATCGCCCATACGCCACTCAAATGATTCGGCAGACTGTTCGCGGTTGTCTTTCCAATCCTCAATACCCGACATGAGCGGTGTGCCAAGCGGCAAGATCATCTCAGCGGTGTAGCCTGCTGCTACCGTCATAGTATCCGCAGTTGAGTGCGCGACTGCCTCAAACTTCAACGTATCCGGACGACTCAAATCCCCTTGTGCAGGGATAGCGGCGTTATTGTCATTGCCTACAATATTACCGTCGTCATCATCACTACAACCAACCAATGGTAGTGCGCCAAAAAACGCAGCAGCCGTCAATCCTGTGCCCCCTTTTAGGATGCTTCGGCGGTTCAATCGACGATTGATAATCGTCTGAAAATCAGTATTGTTAGTAGGGTTTGAGTCTTCAACCACTTCGTGGGCAAGCGTTCGCTCATTGTTCAATAATGTCATTATCAGTCACCTTGCTATTAGGCTAGATTGGCGGAGGGTGGGTCGCGGCGTTGCAATTACAACCACAAAAATATGAATTCCGCTTAAGTCTACTGATCCTTTATGACAGCACGCTGAACGATAGATGACAAAATAATGACAATTGTCGGCTCGATGACAACTAAGCACAATTGAGCCAATAAGAACCATCAAGCAGACAAGATAGTGTAATAATCAGACTCAATATAAAAAGCACAAAATACAAAGAACACAAACGCAAAAAACCCCAAGCGATTGCTTAGGGTTTTTGATATGTATTACTACAAGCTGTCATTGCTAGCCGTTGTTAAAAGATATTATTGTAAATAATGGCTTCAGCTATCTTAGCAAGCCTATCGTACTTGCGATGTCCACTCATGAGCGCCCAACGTGAGGGTAAGCTTATCTCCTGCTTGCAAGACGCCTACGCCACTTGGTGTGCCAGTCATAATCACATCGCCTGCCTGCAAATTAAAGGCATGACTGATATTGACCAGTAGCTCATAGACGGGAAACAGCATCAAAGCACTATCACCATCTTGCGTCAGCGTGTCATTGATAGACAGCTGATACTGTACATTTTGAAGATTGCCAAACGCTTGTGGGTCAAGCCAATCAGCAAGCACGCATGCCCCATCAAAACATTTGGCACGCTCCCACGGATGACCTTTTTCTTTTAACTTGCTTTGCAAATCACGCAAGGTCAAATCCAACCCTAACGTCACCCCGCCTATTGCTTGCTGCGCCTGCTCAATCGTCGCCATGGACAAATCAGCGGATAGCTGAATGCATAGTTCAGCCTCATAATGCGTCTCGCCAAGCTGCTCTGGATTGGGTCGGATCACATCGCTACGCATAGAAACCACCGAAGACGCTGGCTTCATAAATAGTATTGGCGATGACGGCACTTCATTGCCCAACTCTGCAGCATGCGCCGCATAATTACGACCCACACAGACCACTTTACCAATAGTAGCGCGTAGACTGTCGTTATGGTTATTAATGCTTTGCTCTTGATTGACACCCGCTGCGATAGCATTGGCTAACGATACATGTGGCGATTGGCTCATACTAGACTCTCCCTGTAAATGATGAATACTTATCAGCACTCCATACTGTCTTGTCTACTGTCATCCTAACGACTTCAATGATCATCTGCTAACTATGGAATCGTATTGGTCACCACATCTGGCGGCACATAACTGGTATGACGATTCATGCGTTTTTCAAACAATCTGAAACTAAATAAGATCACCCATGACAACAGTAAATAAACGATACCCGCTGCAAAGAACAGCTCCATCAAGGTATAGGTACGCGCACTAATCGTACGAGCAACACCCGTGATATCCATCAGAGCGATGGTCGACGCCAAGGCACTACCTTTTAGCATAAAGATAACTTCGTTACTGTAAGCAGGTATCACGATACCAAACGCACGCGGTAAGGTAACCCGTGTAAGCTTCTGCCATTTTGACATCCCAAGGGCATCAGCGGCTTCAAGTTCACCGACGGGTATCGTCTGAATCGCACCGCGTATAATCTCTGCGAGGTATGCACTGGTATTGAGGGTAAAGGCAATGATGGCACACCAGTAAGCTTGGCTAAGTACTGGCTCCCATAAAAACGACTCACGCACCGCCTCGAACTGACCCAAACCATAATAAATCAGGAATATTTGTACCAGTAGCGGCGTGCCACGAAAGAAGAAGATATATAAAAACGGAAGTATCTGTACGAGCCAGTTTTTCGATAGTCGTAGCAGTGCTAAAACCAAGCCGAAGAGCAACCCAATAATACCTGAGATCACAACCAGCTGTACGGTCAATACCGCGCCGCCTAGTAAATCAGGGATGTGATCAAAAATGACCTGCCAATTCCAATCCATAGTATTTCTCCTCTATCCTATGGTCGATTGACTGTGAGTGGATTGACGGCTTATCTTTTTGGCATAGCGTGCCGCAGGATTGGCGCGCCATTCAAGCCACATCATAAAGCCAGTAATCAACATGGTCAGACCCAAATAAATAATCGCGGCGGCCATATAAAAGGTAAATGGCTGCTGTGTTGACTGCGCTGCTCGTGAAGACTGATACATAATGTCCTTGAGACCCACGACCGATACCAATGCCGTATCTTTGAGCAATACCAAAAACAAATTCCCCAGACCAGGCAGTGCAATCTGCCATACCTGCGGCAACGTAATGCGATAAAACGTCTGAAAAGGACGCATACCAATCGCTTGCGCCGCTTCGCGCTGACCTACCGGAATCTCTTGGATGGACATGCGAAAAATCTCAGTCGCATAGGCACCAAAAGCAATAGACAGTGCCATGACACCACCCCAAAAAGCACTGATCTCGACATAGTCGTTATAGCCGAACTTTTTGAGGATGCTCATCAATAATATAGAGCCGCCATAATAAATAAAGAGCACCAATAACAGCTCAGGAATACCGCGCATCGTCGCAGTATAGACAGTCGCAAGCTTACGCAGTAACCAGATGTTGGACATCTTTGCAGTTGCGCCAAGCAAGCCTAAGCCCAGACCAATAATTAAACTGGTCACGGCAAGCTGTATGGTGACGGTAGCGCCGCTTAATAAAAGCGCGCCAAATCCTTGTAAGTCAAACACGATTATCCACTCAGTCTCTTTATATTAGCAATTAGGGCATGTCTTCAATTCAATCGATAGACATCTAAATGGTTTAAAAACGGCTAAATCTTGCTAAACGGCGTCAAATAGCTGACTAATATCTCGATATTATTTGCGCTATTTTCCTTGTTTGACTGCAATTTATCTCATTTTTATTACCATTTTTAAAATGAAGACACGCCCTAGCAAAATATGAGTTAAAAGAATCAGCATCAATAGCTGAACGCGGCGAAACACCGTATTTTATACCAAATCAATAGGGATGGTCTGCGTCAAAAAACGACGTCAGAAGAATACGATTAGCGCTACGATAATTGACACGGTAGAAATGAGCGCTGATTTTATCATATTCACTCGCTGTGATGTTAATACTGACGCGTAAAAGCTGTGCCTAAACCGTACCTAAACAGACACTTGGACTGATAACCAGGAAAAAGACTGACTAAATTTGAGTAAAGCGGATGGGGAATAACGATGACTATGCTATGAGTATAGAGTACGTTTAGGGATTAATGAAAAAGGACATCGCCATGACAGCGATATCCTTTTGTGAATCAAGACAGTAGTTTTTGATCAGTAATTTTGAATCAGTAATTTTTATTGCTATTAGACATCAGCTAGCATCTGCTACCGCTGGCTGTTCAGTAGCTTCTATGCTGACCGTACTCGTCTCAGCTGCTGATACCGCAAAGTACTTCTCATTGATTGCATCGTATGTGCCATTAGCCTTGATATTGGCTAGAGATTGATTGATCTTTGCCTGTAGCGGGTCGCCTGGACGTACCGCTATGGCAAAGTTATCGTTGATATCAATCTCGTCACCTTTTAGCGCGTATTTGCTACCAGCAGGTGAGCTGAGCCACTCTATCGCTGGTAGCTTATCAGAGATCATGGCATCAACACGGTTCGACCCAAGATCCAAAAATGCATTGCTCAGCGTATCATAAAGCTTCATCTCAGCTTGCGGGTAAGTATCTTCAAACCACTGTGATGAGATAGTCGAGCGCTGTGCGGCAATCGAATTAGCGTCAATATCGCTAGGATTGCTGGGGTCGAAGCTGCTGTCTTTTTTGGCTAAAAAAACCAAAGCATTACTGAAGTACGGATCGGTAAAGCTTACCTGCTCTGCGCGCTCTGGTGTGACCGACATCGCCGCCACAATCGCATCATACTTGCCTGCTTTTAGACCAGGGATAATACCGTCCCAGTCTTGCGCCACAATCTCACAAGTCACCTGCATATCCGCGCAGAGCGCCTCTGCTATCTCAACATCAAAACCGCCAAGTGTCCCATCCGCATTGGTATAGTTGAAAGGTGCATACGCCCCTTCAGTACCGATACGTAATACGTCCTCTTTTGTGGCTACCGCTGTATCGGTAGCCTTTGGATTGGTATCGCCTGCATTGTCTTGACTGTTGCTACAACCAGAGACTGCAAAAACAGTCGCTAGTGCAAACAACGGTACAGATAGACGACTGGTCGTTATGGTACTCATAACAGATTTGCCAATCGTGGCACAGGCTGGGGCACAATGGTCGCTCATGATCATCCTTGGGTTTTCTTAGTTAAACAACATCCTTTTGAGGAACAAGAATTCGCTCGCTAGACGTCCTTTTAGTTAGTTGCCGCCTCGTCGGCGACCACTACCTCTTCGACACCATCCGTGACGACTACTTATTGTGCAGCAGCGGTCGAGCTGGTACCAAAATAGCTGCCAGTGATTTGGTCATAAGTGCCATTATCTCTTAGCTCAGCCAATGCCGCATTGAATTTTGCAGCCAATGGATCGCCTTTACGGAAGGCAATACCCATCGCATCATCGTCACTGCTGATCTCTTGACCTTTGATTTCGTAATCTTTGCCGGCTTCGGTTTTTAGCCAATCAGTACCAGTGACTTTGTCAGACATCATACCGCGTACTCGGCCTGACGTTAGGTCTAGGTACGCATTGTCTTGCGTGTCATATAGCTTGATATCAGCATCTGCATGCTCGTCTTGTAGATACTGTGAGGAGACCGTCGAGCGCTGTGATGCAATTGGCTGACCCGCTAGCGCATCGACACTCAAGTCATCGCCTTTTTTGCCAATTAGGATGATGCCGCTATAGAAATACGGGTCACTAAAATCAACCACTTCTTGACGCTCAGGGGTGATCGACATACCAGCGATGGCTGCATCAAATTTTTGTGCGTTCAATCCTGGAATCAACCCATCCCAATCTTGTGAGATCACTTCACACTCAGCTTTCATCTGTGCACACAATGCGTCAACCAGTTCAATCTCATAACCGATTAGCTTGCCATCAGCGTCTGTGTAACTAAAAGGCTTATAGCTTGATTCTGTGGCGATCTTGATATCTAGAGGTGCTTCGGTAGCGGTATCAGCTTCAGCGCTTTCTTCTGGTGCTGCGCTATTGTTACAACCTGCCAACATTAGCATTGCTGCGCTAAGCGGCGCTAGCCACAATGCTTTTTTGCTCATTGAAATTGTCATATCTCTTATTCCTTAATATATTTACCAGCCGTATCATCACTTATTACTGACTACTTTATACTCAACTGTTTCTGCAATACTGAACCGTTTTTTACTTATCAGCATCGCTTGTTTTGAGTACAAACATTCAGGAAAACATTATTGACCAAAGTTCTTTTGCTCAAGGCGTGCAAGCTCACCGTTACTACGGATTTCGCTCAATGCTTTATCAAATTCTGCTTTGAGGCCATCCCCTTTACGCACAGCAATCGCAATGTTGTCATCGTTATCAATTTCATCACCAACAATACCAAAGCCTTCTGTATTGTCTGCTAACCATGATTTGGCAGAGACTTTTTCGGCCAATACCGCATCGCTACGACCAGACTTTAGATCCAAGTAAGCATTGTCATAGTTGTCATACAATTGAACCGTGTTGCCTTCTTTGCCTTCGTAGTTATCCTGTAGATAAGCCCCTGGCGTGGTAGAGCGCTGTCCACCTAGTGTGACATTGTTGATCGCCATCGGATCAAAACTGCCATCGTTGTTGGTTAGCCATACCATCGTGTTGGCAAAATACGGCTCAGTGAAGTCAACTTTTTCTTGGCGTTCAGCAGTGATAGACATCCCTGCGACAACAGCATCATATTTTTGTGCCAATAGACCTGGGATAATACCGTCCCAATCTTGAGCGACGATTTCACATTCAGCTTGCATCTGATCACATAGCGCGTTTGCGACATCGACATCAAAGCCTGACAAACTACCATCGGCATTGGTATAGTTGAATGGAGGGTAAGCGCCTTCGGTTGCAATACGAATGGTTTGCCCAGTCGTTTCTGCAGCAGGTGCATCGGCGCTGGCATCAGTTGTTTCGTTGGCAGGTTGGCTACAAGCACTCAGCATCAATGCTGCGGTGACGGTCATTGATGACCACAGTAGGCGAGAATTCGACATCATACATTCCTTAAATTCTGATGGGTTTGACATAGGGTTTTGACAGGATTTTCTGGCTTCAGGTTCTGATATTTGGTTCTCTGACGTCCCTGCCAGACAAGCAATATAGATAGCAGAATGACAGGCAGCCAGCAGCTGTGACTACCTATAAACCTTTTGATAATACCTGAGTAAAATATCAAAAACAAACGTTTTGCATACTCACAGTTATTATCTGGCAATAAAGAGTCAACAATGGTTACGATATAGTGATTTTTGCGTTTGGCAAGATGCGATAGTGATAGGTTCTGATTGTGGTAGGAGTTATTAGACTTATAGTTTGACTGTGGCGGAGTTGGATAATTGTAATATCTGATGGCAGTAGGATTCTACTACCATCTGATTTATACAGAATTAGTTCGGGCGATGTGAGGCCATAAAGTCTTTGACACGTTCAGAGGTAGGGTTGTCAAAGACTTGCTCAGGCGTACCGATCTCTTCGACCACACCTTGGTGCAAGAAGACCACCTTGCTGGATACTTCACGGGCAAAACGCATTTCGTGGGTGACGATCAGCATCGTACGACCCTCTTCTGCTAGCTCTCGCATGACAGCAAGTACTTCGTTGACCAGCTCAGGGTCCAATGCCGAGGTTGGCTCATCAAACAACAGCACTTGTGGTTTCATAGCAAGTGCACGGGCAATAGCCACACGCTGACGCTGACCACCCGATAAGTTGGCTGGATAAGCATCTTTCTTGTCGAGTAGCCCTACTTTGTCGAGTAGCTGCTCAGCATCACTAATCGCTTGCGCTTTCTTAATCTTGAGCACCTGCGTCGGTCCCTCAATGATGTTTTGCAAAATGGTCTTATGCGGCCACAAGTTAAAGTTTTGGAAGACAAACCCCACGCGCGCGCGCAGACTCTCTAACTGCTTAACGTCTGATGCTTGCAGCTCGCCTGACTTTGCAGGTTTGAGCATCAGCTCTTCATTGCCGATTAGGATGCGACCTTGATTTGGGTTTTCAAGCAAGTTAATGCAGCGCAGCAATGTTGATTTACCTGAGCCTGATGAGCCCAAAATAGAGATGACATCACCATCATAGGCGGTAAGAGATACCCCTTTTAGCACTTCTAATGAGCCATAGCTTTTATGGATGTCTTGTAAGTCTAGGGCGATAGGCCGAGTCGGGGTTTTTGCAGTATCAAGCATGGTTCAGCAGACTTCCAATAAATATGAGTGAAAACACGAATAAAAATAAATATGAGCTTTATATAATAGTATAGGTATCTATAGCACTAGCGTAATAGTCCTATGCCTGAGCAGGCCAAGAGAAAAAATGCCATATTGTCTCTCATTCCACAGCAAAAAGGCAAATCTTGTATTTAACCAATCAGTTAGTCGTTACTACTGATTATGGCTACTTTATAAACCGTTGACCTAAAAAAGCCCAGACGGCATTTATCGCTCTGGGCTTTATTTTATCACTTTCGCGTACTAGGCGTGCTTTTATCTTATGCGTTTACACTGAGCCTTTGATCAGCAGCTGATGACAGCGCGTCACCCGTGATATGTAGCATAAAACGGGTACGCTATAACTCTTAGTACGTCGATACATGCTCTGAGTCTTCCGTACCATCGAGCACCTCTGCGTCATCTGCGGTTGCAATAGCCACATCATCTGTCGTTTCAACGACCATGCCGTCATCAGCAGTAGCAACGGCGACGTCGTCAGAGCTGTTTGCTGTGGCGTTTTCTTCAACGCTCGTTTGCGCATCAACAGTCGTATCAGCTTGCGTTTCCATCGGAGTCTCATCTTTACTACACGCACTGAGCGCGAGCGCACCTGCAACCAATCCAGCCGTCAACCAATTTTTATACGTTGCGTTTTTAATAGCCATGTTCATTCTCCATTATTCATCATTTTATGATCCAGCACTATCTATTGTTAGCGCTGCTTTGTTAATGCTTACTATACTGATGATGCGTCATGGCTACCTTAGTATTTACAGCACAGTTCTGTTAAAGACACGTAAAGTTAGAGTGCAGTATTGATAACCAGCATCTAGCGCAGAGTATGTGATATTGCTCATGGCACTGTACTAAATAACTCACAGCGCTGTCCTAAATAAAGGATGATCAGCACGTTGTAAAGCGGGCGCTGTTCACAAAATCATCTTTACTATCGCCGCAATCTACTCTATTTTAAATAGCATAATGACCTATCGCTATTTAAGTAGGCATTCAAAACTTCTTTTTTTGCCAAATTTTCGCCTTTTTAGGCGCTTTTATTTAGAACCACTTTTATCTATATAAAACCTGTATGACATAAGGAAAATAATTTATGAGTCAAGCAAATACAACAGACATCACAACTTACATGCACTCTGTTGGTAAGCAAGCACGTGCCGCTTCTCGCGCCCTTGCTGCTGCCAATACTGGCGATAAAAACGCCGCGCTCATGGCGATTCATGATGAGCTCATCAACGCCAAGCAAGATATCTTGTCTGCCAACAAAATCGATATGGACAACGGTCAAAAGAACGACCTTGATAGTGCTCTACTCGATCGCTTAGAGCTAAATGAAGCGCGCTTTGATGGCATGCTTCAAGGTCTTAAAGACGTGGCTGGTCTACCTGATCCAATCGGCGAAGTCACTGACATGACCTATCAGCCATCAGGTATTCATCTTGGCAAGATGCGCGTACCACTGGGTGTGGTCGGTATGATTTATGAATCACGTCCTAACGTAACATTAGAGGCGGCCTCACTGGCGCTAAAGTCAGGTAACGCGATTATATTGCGCGGTGGTTCTGAAGCGTTTGAATCTAACCAAGCGATTGCGAAATGCATCATCAAAGGCCTCAGTCATACTGATCTCTCTGAGCACAGTGTTCAGGTATTGCAAACCACCGATCGCGCTGCCGTTGGTGAGTTGATTACGATGACTGACTATGTCGATGTCATTGTGCCACGTGGCGGTAAAGGTCTGATTGCACGTATCAGCAACGACGCTAGAGTTCCTGTGATCAAGCATCTAGACGGTAACTGCCATACCTTTATTGATAGCGATGCTGATACAGACACGGCTATCAACGTCAGTGTCAATGCCAAAACCCATCGCTACGGTACTTGTAACACGATGGAGACGTTACTGGTCGATGCAGCAGTTGCAGGCGAGCTACTGCCTAAAATTGCTGAAGCCATCGTGGCTGCCGATGATGCCATGCAATTGCGTCTTGATGACAAATCGCAAGCCATCCTAAATGACAATGCTAAGCTTAACGGTCATTTATCTGCTGCCACCTCTGAGGATTGGGATACTGAGTATCTGGCCCCTATCCTCGCGGTAAAAGTTGTTGCAGACATTGACGAGGCGATTGAGCATATCAATACGCACGGTAGTCACCATACTGATGTTATCATCACAGATAACTATACTAAGTCACAACGCTTCATCCGCGAAGTGGACTCAGCAAGCGTAATGATCAATGCGTCTAGCCGTTTTGCAGATGGTTTCGAATATGGTCTGGGTGCTGAGATTGGTATCTCAACGGACAAAATTCATGCACGTGGCCCTGTCGGACTCGAAGGTCTTACCTCACAAAAATGGATCGTCTACGGTCATGGCGAGACTCGTGCGTAATCATACGAGCATTCACTACGCCCATGAGTAACCAAAAACGTCAGCAATTTTGCTGGCGTTTTTCATTTGAGTCATAGGTATGCAAATTATAGACATTTAAATTATAGGGAGCGGTGCAACCATGCAAAGTGGCAAGATTAAACACTGGAATCAGGATAAAGGCTATGGCTTTATCGATGTAGATGACCAAAGTGAAGATGTGTTTTTTCATATTAGTAACGCACGATTGGTAGAGCCTATAACGGTTGGTCAAAGCGTGTATTTCAATAGTACCCGTAATGAAAAAAACCAGTTGCGAGCTACCGAAGTGACCTCTTCTTCGTTGAGCATTGACCCAGATACTGGGCCAAATGCGCCCAGTAAAACACCTAGTAATAGCAAGCGACGCAATCATTCCAATCACATTAACCAAAACTCCGTTAATCAAAATCGTAGACAACATAACACTCAATACGGCGGTCAAAACAGCAGTCAAAATAAAAGAAGCCTAGGCTCTACCCTATTTAGCCTCATTGCTATTATCGCCATTGCTGTCTACTTCTTTGGTGATATCAGCTCAACGTTATTTGCTAATAGTGTTGAGTCAACCACCTTGTCGCAAGATACCTCTGAGAATACAATTCAAGTCGCCACTGCTGGCATAACGGGTGATGAGCAGGTCGATAATACGATTGCGCTCATCCAGCAAGGTGGACCATACCCTTACCCAAATAAGGATGGAACGACGTTTTATAATCGTGAAGGCAGACTACCGACACAATCACAAGGCTACTACCGCGAGTACACCGTACCCACACCTGGCGTCTCACATCGCGGCGCACGTCGTATCGTCACAGGGGGTTATCCACCTACTGTGTATTACTTGACCGTCGATCATTACGATAGTTTTCAAAGACTGCAGGTGCCTTAGTGCTAAACAAACAAATACTGAGCAAACAGATATGCAGCATAGATAAGGAACAACGGACATGAAACAAGCAGATATGAAAAAAGAAAATATCGATCAAGAAAGTATAAGCCAAGCCATCCACTATATTAACCAAAGCCATGTTGATCCAGACCGTATTAATCAAGGCCACATTAACCAAAACGGTACAGCACTACATGCGGATATTCCTGCGCAGGCTGTTACCATACCGGCGGGTGACATACTGGATAAAACCACGCTATTGACGAGTCTTGCCTGCGCCTGTGAGTTCCCTGATTACTTTTCGTACAACTGGGACAGTGCATGGGACTGCCTGACAGATAGCGATGTGATGCACCTGATGCTTGATTTGACGGGAGCAAAAAGTATAAACACCGAAGACTTCAATATGTTTAAGTGCATCATTGAAGATGCCTATCGAGACTTTGGCAAACCACAATTGTGGATCATTGTGCCATCTGCAGATGAGATCTAGTGTTGTTAATAGAGTAATCACCGTTAATCATTCATCATCATAAAAACCTGAATCATAGAAACCTGAATTCGAGATAAAGCCATATTTATCCCGAATTCAGGTTAATTTATTTTATACAAAGGATTAACCTATGGAGATTACCTTAAACGGTTATTACACCCTGATACTCGCGACCTTAGTACTACTGCTGGGGCGTTTTTTGGTAAAGAGAGTCAAGTTTTTAGAAGACTTCAATATTCCTGAGCCTGTTGCAGGCGGTCTAGTTGCAGCGATTGTTGTCTATGTTCTCAATATGGTTTGGGGATATAGCTTCAACTTTCATCAAGGGCTACAAACTGCCACCATGTTGATGTTTTTTGCCTCTATCGGTCTGAGCGCTGATTTTAGTCGTCTAAAAGCGGGTGGTACACCGTTATTGATCTTCACCATCGTAGTGTCCGTATTTATCGTGCTACAAGATGTCGTTGGTGTGGCTATGGCAAGTGCATTAGGGCTTGATCCGCTACTCGGTCTGGTCACAGGCTCTATCGCTCTGACGGGTGGTCACGGTACTGCTGGGGCTTGGGGCATTACCTTAGAAGAGGACTACGGCGTGGTTGGCGCGACCACATTGGGTATCGCTGTTGCGACTTATGGTTTGGTGGCAGGCGGCATCGTCGGTGGTCCCGTGGCGCGTCGTCTGATCAATCGACTTGGCCTAAAGCCTGCGCCTGCTAATCCGAACCCAAGCGATATAGAAAAGGTCGCAGGAAATCAGTCGCTGTACAGCACTAAGCACGATGAGGAGTCTGCCGGTAGTAATAAAGATATCTTTGAGAGACCTGATAGCATGCGCTTTATCACGGCGTCCTCTACTATCGAAACCTTGGCACTATTTGCAGGTGCTTTGGCTTTTGCCGATGTGATGGCCATAGTTGCTGAAGGCACTTGGTTTGAGTTGCCGACATTCGTGTGGGCACTGGCAGGCGGAGTGATCATACGTAATGTACTAACCATGGTCTTCAACTTTGATATGTTTGACCGCTCGATTGACGTGCTTGGTAATGCGTCATTGAGTCTGTTTTTAGCGATGGCGTTGCTGTCTTTGAAACTATGGCAATTGACCGATTTGGCAGGTCCTGTATTGATCATATTGGTCGTACAGACCATTATTATGATTATCTATGTCTACCTCATTACCTTTAAAGTCATGGGCAAAGACTATGACGCGGCGGTACTATCAGCAGGACATTGCGGTTTTGGTATGGGGGCGACCCCGACGGCGATTGCTAATATGCAAGCAGTTACGGATCGCTATCTACCCTCGCCTAAAGCGTTTTTAATCGTGCCAATGGTAGGTGCGTTCTTTGTCGATATCGTCAATGCGACGATATTGCAGATATTTACCAAGTTGCCGTTTATGTAGGCTAATGCTGTCATAGACTGAAGCTTGATAGTTGTCTATAAAATCAAGAATGTCAGACATCGAAAAGCCCGCCAAAACTCATCTTGGCGGGCTTTTTTAATTATCAAATTATTATAGCGTATTCAATCAAACTCACTATTTATACTTTTTGATCTCACCACTCTTCACACGAGCGACGAAAGAATTCACTTCTTTTTTCACAATTGGCATCAAGAAGTATAGACCGATGATGTTAAAGATCGCCATAGCGAACAGAGCCGCATCTGAGAAATCGATAACAAAGCTAAACTGTACGATAGTACCGATAACAACGAACACTAAGAAGATAAGTTTGTATATCATCTCGCCGCCTTTACCTTCACCGAAGAGGTAAGTCCAAGCTTTTAGACCATAGTATGACCATGAAATCATCGTTGAAAATGCGAACAATAATACCGCAACCGCTAGGAAGTACTGGAAGATAGGCGCCGTTTCCATAAAGGCTGCACGGGTTAGATCCACACCAGTGATCGCTTGCGTTTGCAAGTTTGCGGCAGTGTTCACTCCAGAGATGGTGATAACAAGTGCCGTCATGGTACAGATAACAACTGTATCAATGAAAGGCTCCAACAGCGCGACTAAACCTTCGGTAGCAGGTTCTTTTGTTTTTACCGCCGAGTGAGCAATAGCAGCTGAACCAACACCTGCTTCGTTAGAGAAGGTCGCACGTTTTAAACCTTGAATCAACGCACCAATAAAGCCACCAGCCACGCCAGCACCAGTGAAGGCACCCGTGAAAATCTCACCAAATGCAGCGCCGATGAGGTTAAAGTTAGCAACCAGTACGATTACCGCCATAGTGATATACAACAACGCCATGAATGGTACGACTTTTTCGGTAACGGTTGCGATGCGCGGCATACCGCCAATGATAACCATACCAACTAAAAACGCTAAGCCAATACCAAAGAATAGACTGTATTCCGTTGGCACGTTAAAAGTAGAGCTGACTACTGCAAAGGCTTGGTTACCTTGGAACATGTTACCAGCACCAAAGGTCGCCAATATACACATAAGTGCAAAACCAACCGCTAGAAACTTACCTAATCCGCCCATACCGCGTTCAGACATACCGCGGCTTAGGTAGTACATAGGACCACCTGATACGACGCCAGATGGTAATACCGTCCGGTATTTGACACCTAGCGTACACTCTACAAACTTAGTCGCCATACCGAATAGGCCGACCATAATCATCCAAAAGGTAGCACCAGGCCCACCAATAGCAAGGGCGGCACCAACACCTGCGATATTACCAAGACCAACGGTACCTGATAAGGCAGTCGCTAAGGCTTGAAAATGGCTGACCTCGCCTTCTTCTTTGGTAGCGGGATTAGGATCAGTATATTTGCCTCTGACAATATCTAGAGACAAACCTATTTGGCGAAATTGAATAAAACCAAAATAAAAGGTAAAGACTAAGGCGGCAATCAACAACCAACCTACAATGAGTGGGAAGCTAACGTCCCCAAGAGGTACTGAGAAGAAAATAAGATCAACGAACCAGCCAAATATACTGGCCATGAAACTGTCGAGACCTGCCCCAAATGCTGCTAGACCTGATTGCTCTGCTGCTTGGGCAAGAGTAGTGCTAAGTAATAGCATCGTTGCGACTAAAGATTGTTTTTTCATATAAATCCCTTTAGTAAAAATAATATTTATATCGTTACTTAATCAATTACATCGACACTAATACAAAGTGTAATTATTTATTATACTTTGTATTAGTATTATTACTAAACGTTCAATGCTGACTATATACTAATACTCTTGTATAAACAAAAAAATTTATATGTTTTTCTCGACTAAACATCAACTTAGCGCTCTCATATTGACAATCAAATTCAGGTGAATCCACTATAGTTGTCAAATAATGTTGATAGTGGTTTGAGGTATACATAACAGACTTAAGGCTGCTTAAAATTACTAGATGATAATACCAGCACAAGGTTGCGCTAGATGCTCAGATATTTATAGAGGACAACAAAAAAACCGCCTAGCAAATGCTAAGCGGTTTTTATTTTGGCAGCTTTTAAGGAGAGCTGACTCAATCAGTATAGATTTAGGTTTACTGGTTTTTCTCGTACACTGGCAGCTCTTTGCAGATCGCTTCTACTTTACCACGTACTTCAGTTGCAACTGCTTCATCACCGCGACTGTCTAACACGTCACAGATCCAGCCTGCTAGGTCGGCGGCTTGCGCTTCGTTAAAGCCACGAGTCGTGATTGCTGGCGTACCGATACGGATACCAGAGGTCACGAATGGTGACTTTGGATCGTTTGGTACTGCGTTTTTGTTGACAGTGATGTGTGCATCACCAAGCCACTTGTCCGCTTCTTTACCGGTCATTTCTTGCTTAACGAGGCTGATCAGCATTAGATGGTTTTCAGTACCACCAGAGATGATGTCATAGCCGCGCTCTTGGATGACTTTCGCCATTGCTTGTGCATTCTTGACTACTTGCTGTTGATAAGTTTTGAAGTTGTCTTCTAGCGCTTCTTTAAAGCAGACCGCTTTTGCCGCGATGACGTGCATCAACGGACCGCCTTGGTTGCCTGGGAATACCGCAGAATTAAGCTTTTTAGCCAATTTTTCATCACGTGACAAGATCATACCTGAGCGCGGGCCACGTAGGGTCTTGTGCGTGGTAGTGGTGGCTACATCGGCAAAAGGTATTGGGTTTGGATAAACACCGCCTGCAACCAGACCAGCAACGTGTGCCATATCTACCAACAGGTACGCGCCTACTTCGTCAGCGATGTCACGGAAACGCTGCCAATCGACTACTTGTGAATACGCTGAAAAGCCAGCAATGATCATTTTTGGCTTGTGTTCACGTGCTAGAGCGTCTACTTGGTCATAATCGATCAAACCAGTACCGTCTACCAACCCATACTGTACAGCATTGTAGTTCAAGCCTGAGAAATTAATGTGCGCGCCATGTGTCAAGTGACCACCAGCGTCTAAGCTCATGCCCAGTACGGTGTCATTTGCTTCTAGCAATGCTAAAAATACCGCAGAGTTTGCTTGGCTACCAGAATGTGGCTGGACGTTGACATACTCAGCACCGAACAACTCTTTTGCACGATCAATTGCCAATTGTTCAACGACATCCACATGCTCACAACCACCGTAGTAACGCTTACCAGGATAGCCTTCTGCGTATTTGTTGGTCAGGTCAGTACCCTGCGCTTCCATTACTGCTTGTGAGCAGTAGTTCTCAGACGCAATTAATTCGATATGGTTTTCTTGACGAACGCTTTCTGCGGCCATGGCTTCAGCAAGTACTGGATCAAAATCTTTGATAGAAATATCTTTAAACATAGTGATGTCCTAAGTAGTGACTGTCATTGAAAAAATGTCATTGAAAAGAAGCTGATAGCCTGCCCACAATAAAACAACTAATGCGTCAACGTCGCTTGAGGTATGTTAAACACCTCTGCACTCTGTTTTTCTACAATCTGTTGTCTTTTTACGTTCTGTCTTATGGTATGTCCACTATTGTGAATGGCGTCTATTAGCAAAGAATAAAATAAGAACAAACACAGGCGATTAACCTGCTATTAACTTGACTGATTCGTCAATAAAATCGATATACATTTGCATCGATATCACTGCGAAAGATTAAGTGTAACATGAAAATTTGTACGATGAGCGCAAAAAAACCTCACCTTAAGATGAGCGAATTAAATGGTCATATAACGCAGCTAAATAGCCAACAAAATAAAGGATTTACCCACTGAAAGTTTTCGCTTGACTGCCTTTTTATACTGATAAAGGCATAAAATATTTTTATAGATCGTTAGATAAAAACGCAGGTAAGAACGTTTCGCTAATCATGAGTGTGCGGCCATACCAGTCATAACGCGTTTGCCGTTGCCAACCGTCACTCGTATGGCTAATAAAACGCTCGTTCGGCAAGGTACGGCAGCGCTTGAACAGTACATAGCCGATAGGGGTGTTTTTTAGTTGCTGAAAACGACGTGCCTGACCCTGCAAACTATATAGAGGAAAGATACTTTGGGCTTGTACCCATGGCGCATCATCACAGCCATAGAGGTGTACTTCACGCACCCATGCCAGCAGCGGTCGTCCTAACATACCACCTGTGATACCCAGTTGCTTTTTTTGCATTAAAGACAGCTGTCGATAGCCCTCAAAGCTACGTTTTACCCGCAGTGGCTGCCCTGCCCTCTCTTCTAGCATAGCAGTGAGAGAGCCTTTGGCACCCAGCCAAGGCAACAGCTCAGTAGGTGGTAGATAATGAGTAGAATGAGACTGGTTACAGGTCATAGTTGATAGCTGGTACGCTTTGATAGGTATTTGATAGTTAAAAGGTGCTTGCGCGTAGAAGCAGCATTCACCATGGCCGATTGCCGTTATGAGTGACTGCTATGAGTTGCTACTATTAAGATCAGGCATATTATCCGCGTTAAAAGGTAGCGCCTCAAACGCCTGCTTGCGATACTGTGCCATATGCATCCGGTCTCTCATACAAAAGTCACCAATCGCAGGTACAAACCGCGGATCATAAATACGGTGGATAGAGTGCGTCGTTGTTGGAATAAATCCTCGAACCAGTTTATGCTCTCCTTGTGTCCCAGGATCAAAAAACGTTAACCCCTGCTCAATGGCAAACTCAAGACCTTGATAATAGCATAGCTCAAAATGCAAACTGTCATACTCACCAAGCGCCCCCCAGTATCGACCATATAAGGTTGCATTATCACTAACATCAACATTGTCGCTATCAGGATTCTTATTATCGCTATCAGGGTCATCATATAAGAACAGACTACTCGCGATAATCTCACCACCAGCATCAAACGCTTGTGCGAGCATAATATGTTCAGACATACCCGCTGCCAATGCCATAAAAAAGTCTAGCGTGAGATAAGGCTGCTGTCCACGCACCGCATAGGTCATGACATAGCAATGATAAAAGGCTTTCCAGTCTGCCTCACTGATTGCATCGCCGCACTTTCGCTCACAGGTGATACCTTGCTCTGCAACTTTGCGGCGCTCGGCACGGATTGTTTTGCGTTTTTTGGCTTTTAGCGTCATCAAAAACGCATCAAAATCAGCAAATGGTTGACTGTTATTGAGCAAGTCTTTGTTTTGCCATAAGAACTGGCAGCCTTGGCGCTCGAGTATAGGCATCTCGATAGGCACGGCATCAATACCACTCTCTTGTGCGACTATCGCACGCTCTACATCAACTTCAGTAGGCATAGAGGTGGTAGCAATAGATGCCAGCGTAGGAGTGACAAATAGCCCATGCCAGCTTGAGGCACCCACTTGCTGGGCAATATCGTCGATACCTGCAATAGCTGTTTTGAGGATATCTTCATTTAGGGTTTGCCCTTTTGCTACCCAAAGACGCTGACCCGTAATCGGTGTATAGGGTACGCTGGTGACCAATCGCGGATAATAATCTACGCCATAGCGCGCGTAAGCTTCCGCCCATGAATGATCAAATACAAACTCACCGCGATGATGACCCTTTATAAATACAGGCATCACGGCCACAGGTTGCCATGCATTGTTTGCAGTGCTACTTACTGAGCCATCGGTACTGTCTTCATTATCAGCATGATCGTCGACTCGATGTACCAAAATAAATATTGGTAGCCAGCCTGCTTGCTCACCAATCGCCCCAGTGTCAGTCAAAGCCTGCCAAAACTCAAATGACATAAAAGGGGTATCTGGGGTTTGCCATTCTGTCTGGCTCTGCCAACTGGTATCATTAATCAGCGCATACTCTAAACTCATATTCATCGTCGCTATATATAGATAATCTATCTGTTGATGACCTAGCCTAGCAAATTTTTGTGGTTTTGCTGTCACAATTTGCAAAAATTATTGCGGCGTAATAAAAAACCACCGATTGAGAGGTCGATGGTTTTTTGTTATGCGGTTGCTGTAGCATTGGGGTCGATATAAAATCCCATAAAAAGACAGTAGTTGTATGGAAAAGATGATATCGAAGTAGATGACTGGTAGAATAAGGTTGTTATTAGCTTAGTACAATTCAAATCATAGGATATGGATTAAAACAGTATACTTGGTTCATCGTATATGATTGACAACCTATCGGATTTATAGTGGATTGATTATAATATACCGTCAGTGAATGACTCTTAAGCAATATCGCATCACAGTTGACGTATTGCCTAAGAGTGCTGCTTGAATAAATTTTATTAAAAGAAAATGCTTTACCCGTTTTGAATATTGTTAACTTGAATATTGCTAAGCAGCTACATACAACGTACTTGATCGAACGATATCATTCATTATTGCATAGTATCATTGACCCATCTTCAACACTGTATTTGAGCTTTATTATTAACGACAACTAAAGGAAGATCTAAATAAAATGTCAAAAATTATTTATACAAAAACTGACGAAGCCCCAGCGCTGGCGACTCTATCTTTTTTACCTATTATTAAAGCGTTTACGCAAACTGCAGGCGTCTCTGTTGAAAGCACTGATATCTCTGTTGCTGCGCGTATATTGGCCGAGTTCCCTGAGTACTTGACTGAAGAGCAACGTGTTCCTGATAACTTGGCTGAGCTTGGTCGCCTGACTCAAGACCCAAATACCAATATTATAAAACTACCTAACATCAGTGCTTCTGTACAGCAGCTCAGAGCCGCTATCAAAGAATTACAAAGCAAAGGTTTTGCACTACCTGATTTTCCAGAAGATCCACAAACTGATGAAGAAAAAGAATTGCGTAAGCGCTATGGCAAGAGTCTAGGTAGCTCTGTCAACCCAGTACTTCGTGAAGGTAACTCAGATCGCCGCGCGCCAAAAGCAGTCAAAAACTATGCCCGCAAACATCCACACTCCATGGGTGAGTGGAAGCAGTGGTCAAGCACGCACGTATCACACATGCATGGTGGCGATTTCTATGATGGCGAGCAGTCTATTACACTAGACAAAGCCCGTACCGTACGTATGGAGCTATTACTTGATGATGGCACCACAAAAGTATTAAAACCTAAACTTGCGCTGCTTGATAAAGAAATCATCGACTTGATGGTTATGAGCAAAGCCGCGTTGCTAGAATTTTATGAGCGTGAAATGGAAGATTGCCGCGAAGCTGGTATTCTATTCTCACTGCACGTAAAAGCCACCATGATGAAGGTGTCACACCCTATCGTATTTGGTCACGCGGTACGTATTTATTATAAAGAAGCTTTTGAAAAGCATGGCGAGTTCTTTGATGAGCTAGGCATCAATGTAAACAACGGTATGGCAGATCTATACGACAAAATCGCAACCCTACCATCATCAAAACGCGAAGAGATTGAGCGTGATCTGCATGCCTGTCAAGAGCATCGCCCGCGTCTGGCCATGGTTGACTCTTCAAAAGGTATCACCAACTTCCATTCACCAAGTGATGTTATCGTTGATGCCTCTATGCCAGCGATGATTCGTTCAGGTGGTAAGATGTGGGGTGCAGACGGCAAAATGTATGACTGTAAAGCCGTTATGCCAGAGTCTACCTTTGCTCGCATTTACCAAGAGATGATTAATTTCTGTAAATGGCATGGCAACTTTGATCCAAAAACAATGGGCACCGTGCCTAACGTTGGCTTGATGGCTCAAAAAGCTGAAGAATATGGTTCACATGACAAAACATTCGAATCTAGCGATGCTGGTACTGCTCGCATTGTAGACGTTGATACCGATGAAGTATTGCTAGAAAAGCGTGTTGAGAAAGGCGATATCTGGCGCATGTGTCAGACCAAAGACGAACCTATCCAAGATTGGGTAAAACTTGCGGTACGCCGTGCGCGTGATTCAGATACGCCAGTTATCTTCTGGCTCGACCCATACCGTCCACATGAGAACGAGCTGATCAAAAAAGTCAGAACGTATCTAAAAGATCATGACACTAATGGCTTACATATCGAAATCATGTCTCAGGTTCGCGCCATGCGTTATACCCTAGAGCGTGTCGCTCGCGGTCTTGATACCATCTCTGCTACCGGTAACATCTTACGTGATTACCTCACTGACTTATTCCCAATCCTAGAGCTAGGTACCAGTGCCAAGATGCTATCGGTTGTGCCATTAATGAAAGGCGGCGGTTTGTTTGAGACAGGCGCTGGCGGTTCTGCACCAAAGCATGTTCAGCAGCTCACAGAAGAAAACCATTTACGTTGGGATTCTTTGGGCGAGTTCTTGGCATTGACAGAGTCTCTGGATCATCTGGCGACGAATGATAAAAATGCTAAAGCCAAAGTGTTGGCTGACACGTTGGATACTGCAACTGAGAAGTTGCTATTGAACGACAAGTCGCCATCACGCAAGACAGGCGAGCTTGACAACCGTGGTAGTCATTTCTATCTTGCTATGTACTGGGCAGAAGAGCTGGCGGCGCAAGATCAAGATGCGGAGCTAAAAGCGAAGTTCGCAGAGCTATCGCAAAATCTTCAAGATAACGAAGCGGCTATCGTCAAAGAGTTCAACGATGCTCAAGGCAAATCTGTAGATATCAAAGGCTACTACTATGCTGACGAAAAACTAGCGACACAAGTAATGCGTCCAAGCAAATTGTTTAACGACGCATTAGCATCGCTATAGTTTGTTTGAGTAGCGGTGACGAGATAATTGAGCATAATTGTCTTTAGGCTTTAAAGTCAAAGCCAGTTATGCCGGTCATGCTATTTAAAGTCATCGTAGATAAAACACCTCAATGGTCTTAGGACATTGAGGTGTTTTTTATGCGCGCTCTAAAAATATAGAACGCTCGTTTTTATACACTACCCTATATAGACGGTTAACCTTATCGTCCACCTGTCATATCTACACTTATAATGATTAGCTCTATTCTTCCTTTCCAATTTTCAAATACACAAAAAGCCACCTACGTCAGCAGATGGCTTTTAATAGCGTTTAATAGAACACAGTGCTGTGAGCACATATATCACTTACAACTTCTATGGCGAAGTTCGTATATCGCTAAGCATCCATATGCTTGATAACTGCTTTGCCAAATTCAGAAGTACTGAGTAAGATGGCGTCGGGCATGAGACGTTCAAAATCATACGTCACTGTTTTGTTTGCAATCGCGCCTTGAATACCACTAATAATAAGATCAGCCGCCTCACACCAGCCCATGTCACGTAGCATCATCTCAGCAGACAATATCAATGAGCCTGGGTTTACTTTGTTTTGACCAGCATATTTGGGCGCGGTACCATGTGTCGCTTCATAGACTGCGATAGCACCGCCTTTGTTTGCTCCTGGCGCAATACCGATACCGCCGACTTCAGCCGCTAGCGCATCAGAGATATAGTCGCCGTTCAGGTTAAGCGTTGCGACTACAGAGTAGTCTGCAGGACGCATCAAAATCTGTTGCAGGAACGCATCAGCAATCACATCTTTGATAATGATATCGTTGCCAGTTTTTGGATTTTTTATCGTCATCCATGGGCCGCCATCCAATAGCTCAGCACCAAAGCGCTCTGCTGCCAGTTCATAGCCCCAATCTTTGAATGCTCCTTCAGTAAATTTCATAATATTGCCTTTATGCACCAGTGTTACATTTGGCAAATCATTATCAATAGCATGCTGGATTGCTTTACGTACTAGGCGCTGGGAGCCTTCTTTTGAGACAGGTTTGATACCGATACCGCAGTCATCATCAAAACGAATTTTGGTCACGCCCATCTCTTCTTTTAGGAACTTAATAACTTTTTTAGCATCCTCGCTACCTGCTTTCCACTCGATACCGGCATAGATGTCTTCTGAGTTTTCGCGAAAGATAACCATATCTGTCAGCTCAGGATGCTGAACTGGGCTTGGCACGCCTTCAAACCAACGTACTGGACGCTGACAAACATATAGGTCAAGCTCCTGACGTACTGCCACATTGAGTGAGCGAAAACCACCACCCACTGGCGTGGTCAATGGGCCCTTGATACTAACGACATAGTCTTTTAAAATCTCTAACGTCTCACTCGGTAGATAGTCACCGTCATATATCTTGGCCGCTTTTTCGCCTAGGTACGCCTCCATCCAGACAATAGATTTTTTGCCATGATAGGCCTTATCAACCGCAGCATCGACCACTTTTCTCATGACAGGTGTGATATCTACCCCGATACCATCGCCTTCAACAAATGGAATAATCGGATGATTGGGGACGTTTAACGACAAATCAGCATTTACGGTCACTTTTTCGCCGTCTCTTGGTACGATAACCTTATCATATGACATAGATGATACTCCTTGATTGTCTGTTATAGATTGCAAACGAGTTGAACACGCTGTTATGTCAGCGGTTTTCTTAGCATTCTAACGCCTATATACTTGTGATTTGAACAAATATGAACTGAGTAAAGCTGTGATAACTGTAGCCCTGGTATCATTGGTTTGAACATACTAAAAATAGTTTTAAGCGACAGAAGCTAAAACGAAAGTAACATCGCAATCAAACTGAATGCTAGGATTGCCAAAAATAAAAAGCCACTATTAGGATATGGATTTAGAATAGCAACAAAGCTATATGACCACTGTCCTACTTTTGTAGCGGATGATGCGACATCCATTCTGTCACTGACAAGACGGCTATGCTGTTTGTTTAACGCTGTTTGTTTAACGCTGTTTGTTCGACGCTGTTTGTTCGACGCTGTTTGTTCAATACTGGTTATTGACTACTGGCGTGACATAAGACATAGGCTACAATAGACAACCATTTACCCAATACTAGGAAATATCGTTTTATGTCTACCTCTAGTCTCGTTTTATTCAACAAGCCTTATGGCGTACAAAGTCAGTTCAGAGACGACAGCAATAACGATCACACTACCCTATCTGAGTACTTTACTGATAAGTCTTTGCGTGTGGCAGGTAGGCTTGATGCCACGTCAGAAGGTCTACTTATTTTGACCGATGATGGGCGTGTCAATAAAGCAATCACTCATCCACCCAAAGCCAATGCTGGGCGCAAGCAAGGTAAAACTTACTTAGTACAAGTTGAGGGAATTCCTACTACCGAGCAACTGAGCAAACTGCGTAAGGGCGTGATTCTAAAAGACGGTAAGACCCTGCCTGCCTCTATCAAACACGTCCGTGAAGATGAGTTGCCAATGACGCTCTGGCAGCGTAACCCACCGATACGTGAGCGTAAGAGTGTGCCTGATTCATGGCTGATGATGACGATTTACGAAGGGAAAAATCGTCAAGTTAGACGTATGACCGCTCATGTTGGTCTGCCTTGCCTGCGCTTGATACGTTGGTCAGTTGCAGGGTTTGAGCTTGACGATCTAGCGGTTGGTGAGTTTTTACGCATCTCCTTAAATAGTGAGCATTATCAGCAATTGGGCATTGCCTATTAGTGAGCATTGTTCAACTGTTTATTGCTGAGTTGCTCGTTACTCAGTTACCGATATATAATTTCATATAATCTAAAGATATTACGACCTATTAAACATAGCGTCTCGAATGGGTAAGGTTTATCTGCTAAAATTCGGCACGTCATTGGTTATATATAGCCATTAGTTGTATAAAGTGGGTCTTATCCATTTATCGTCTTATTTTATAATAGGGATATGTCATGATTGCTTCTCATCGTTTTGCTTTGTTGGCTACCAGCATTTTCGCGGCGCTTTTGCTCAGCGCGTGTCAGCCAGCAGCAGAGGACAATCAACCAACACCTGTAGAAGAAAGCACGCCACCAGTGGCTGACACTACTCATGCTGAGCATGACGGCATGAGCGAGGATACATTGCAAGACGATGTAAACGTCGCGGATGGCTCCGAGATGACTGATATTCTTAGAGACTATAAGAAAACCATGACCAATATGCATGCTGAGATGCTGGTTGGAATGGGTTATAACGACCCTGATACTGCGTTTGCCAAAGGTATGCTTGGGCATCATCGCGGTGCGATAGATATGGCAAAAATCCAGCTAAAGTATGGTACTGATGAGGCTATGCGCCAGCTTGCTCAAGACATTATCACCGCACAGCAAGCTGAGATTGACATTCTAAATAAATGGCTAGCCAGCCACCCTGATGCACCCAAACTTAAGCCTAATACGACTGCCATGCAGCAGGCATATGCCAAAAGCATGGAAGATATGCATGGTGATATGACATTAGGTATTGCCGATCCTATGCCTGATATGGCCTTTGCACGTGGTATGTTACCGCATCATATTGGCGCAGTAGACATGGCAAAAGTCCAGCTCGAGTACGGCACCGATGAGGAAATGCGCAAATTGGCACAGAATATTATCGATACACAGCAGGCTGAGATTGATGTCATGCAAAATTGGATTGCAGCGCTTCAAGTTTTGAATAGCGCTAAGAGCAGCACTGACGTTATAGATCCTGATAGCCAGTCTACTGAAAACGAAAGTTCGGACAGTGAAGACACCGATAATAACCGTGTTGATAAAAGTACTGAGGTACAGTAGTAAGAATATCGGGAAGCAGTAAGCTACTAATGACAATCCCCCAACAAGCACTATTGCTTGTTGGGGGATTTTTTGTCGGTGTGGCATTCGTCGGTGCGGTATAGGCTATGAATGGCGTTGCGTGTCGCGAGCTATACTAGATACTAGTGGCACGCAGTATTGATACACCGTTCAACGAATCTAATCTGGCTGTTGATTCATAACATTCAGCCACGTCTCCCAGCCTGCCTCTACTTGCTCTTCATTGCCGCTACCTTGTAACGCCTTACCTTCTTTTGCTAAGCGTAGACCGATCTTGTGAGGAAATGACTTTTCGCTAGCATCATTGCTATCTATGCTGTCTTTTTGCTGCGCTTTAGTTGGTTGCACTTGAACACACATCAGCTCATCACGGCGGAACAAGTAACACTCGACAGGGCGCTTGGCGTTACTAAGCGAAGCTAACTGCTTGCTGTCTGCTTTTATACCATCAATCGCAACAATGATGTCATGTGCTGAGATGCCAGCTCTGGCAGCCACGCTACCACGCATCACACGATTGACCTTGAGTCCGGCTGGCGTTTCGCTACAGCGCATGCCCCAAGGCACATGTTTATCAGCCACTTCCTTTTTATTTGCCTGTATTTTGATACCGTTTTCGATTAGCAACGTCTCAATGGGTAGCTCCTCTACTCCATTAACATAACGATGCTCAAAACCCTCCCATGCTGCTAGCGGCATGAACTGCCCAATCACCGTACCCATATCGGCACTACTGATACCGATACGCTTATTGTCGTTTTGCTTGGCTTGAGTATAGAACGCTTTGACCACATCAAAGAGACGATAGCGACCATCGGTATTTTTGAGCAGTATCAGATCCAAACACAATGCCACTAGCGCACCTTTGTTGTAGTAGCTGATACCTGCATTGCCCGTATTTTCATCAGTACGATACAGCTTGATCCACGCATCAAAACTCGACTCTGCCACGCTTTGATTACTACGCCCAGGCGTTTGATAGTAACGATTGATTTGTTCCGCCAATAATCTCAGATAGCTTGGCTTGTCGATCACACCAGACGCCTGCAACATAAAATCATCAATGTAAGAGGTAAACCCTTCAAACACCCAAAGCAGCGGCGTAAATGCTTCGCGACGTAGATCAACATCGATCATGACATCGGGACGCACTGTTTTGACCCACCACGAGTGAAAATACTCATGACTGCATAAGCCCAAGAACCGTTGATAATCAGTACTGGGTAGTTTTGGCTCATCTATATTTGGTAAGTCACGGCGCGGCGTAATCAGGCTAGTAGAGTTAATATGCTCAAGCCCGCCGTAATCTTGACCACTGGCAAAGGTTATAAAGGTATAATCATTGAATGGCGCATCGCCCAGCCAGTCTAGATAAGTCTGACAAATCTGAGTGACATCTTGCTGTAGCCTGCCCATGTTGGCGCTATGCTTACCTGAGAGATAAAAACTGTGTTGCAGCGTCTCATGCTGATTATCGTGGATAATAAAATCAAATTTTTGCTGTTCTGCAATCTCGAAAGGATAGTCGATCAGCTCGTGGTAGTTATCTGCCTGTAACTGATAACTGTGCTGTCCATCTGTGTCCTGACCCTCAACGCGCAGATGAGTAGCTGCCAAACCACATGCTAATAGTACATTATTCTCTTTTTTATCTGACAAAAATGCCGCGGGAACAATCAAACTAACTTGTACGGGTTCCAGCTCTTGTCCATCAATTGCGAGTGCGAGCGAGGTAAAATTACCATACAGACGCTGCTGGTCAACATACGCCGTACGCACTGATAAATCATAACAGTAGACTTCGTACGCGACATTTACCACTTGTCCTGCCTGTATGGTTGGGAGCTGCCATGTATGTTTATCTATTTTTTGCGCGCGATAAGTCTCGGAGGACTCGTCGCCTTCTTCTATTTGGCTGTCTATGATTTGATAGTGTACCGCAGTAATGTTGCGAGCAAACTCACGCATCAGATAACTGCCTGGTATCCATGCTGGTAGCCAAAGTTGAGGTGCGGCTGAGGTTGCTGTAAAGGTTAATGACACATCAACCAAATGCTCAGAAAAACGCGCAAAATCGAACCGATAACTAATCAAGGGTAGTCGCTTGGCATCATTGTGGCTGATTGACACATCACTCGTTGGCTGATTATTGGCAGTATTGGTAAATGAAGTCATCGTATCTCTCTTCCTTATTTTTATCATTATGGTAGGAGCCAATCCGAAAAAACGCAACTCCCAAACCTTAAATAGCCCATAGCTACCCATCAACTATAGAAAATAACAGTTATTATTGTAAATTGGGGCATTAATTGGCTTTTTTTATGTTTTTTGCCTTGAAACTCATGTGACCCATCTCAATTAAAGATGCTAACTGCTAAAGTTACTTTAATAAACTGATGATAATTGACTAATATCGTGGCTTTTTGGCTTGCTGATTGGCTTTTTTAGGTTTATTGCAACCGCATTTAATTTTTTACATAGATATATTTAGGATATTTTATGACTACTATCGCAAAAGACACTGCCGTCAAATTTAACTACACGTTAAAAGATGACGAAGGCAATATCCTTGACCAATCACCAGAAGGTCAGCCACTTGCTTATCTACATGGTCACAGCAACATTATCCCAGGCCTAGAAGCACAATTAGAAGGCAAATCTGCTGGCGAAAAAGTCAACGCAGTTGTTGAGCCTGCTGATGGCTACGGTGAGTATCAAGAGCAAGCAGTACAGCACGTACCACGTGAGAACTTCCAAGGCGTTGATGACATTCAGCCTGGTATGCAGTTTCAATCAGAAGCTGGCGGTCAAGTTATGCTAGTTACTGTAACTGACGTGAATGAGCAAGAAGTTACTGTTGATGCAAACCATCCATTGGCTGGTAAGCGTTTGACATTTGACGTTGAGATCCAAGAAGTACGTGCAGCAACTGAAGACGAACTAAACCACGGCCATGTACATGGCGCAGGTGGCGTTGAGCACTAATCTCTCCTAGAGTACAGTGAACAGCTATTGAGTGATGAGTTATTATTAGACTTGTCGCTCAATCAAAAAGGTCAGTGACTATGTCTACTGACCTTTTTTTGTGCGTGTGTCATCATCGGTGACTTATCAAATAGATGCTTTGTCGAATAAATAATCTATCAAGTAAATAGAGTGATCTGAAAAGTTGAATACTTAACAAACTTTGTTCAAGCTCCATTTTGCTATTTGTAGATAATAACCAATGAGTATTTATAAATTTTAGACATAACAAAGCCGCATAACGACAAGCGTCATGCGGCTTTTATTACCAACCATCCATGTTAGCGTTACGCGATACCTAATCCCGGGGTATCTCATAACTGACAGGCATCCAGCCTTATCATCCCTAATCAGCAAACCACTTATCCCTGATGCGACCTTAAGATACCAATCCCTAGTATCAATGAACCATTCCGTTCAATCGTGCCGTACAGTTATAATCGCAGATTGCCCTATCATTAGTAAGTAGTCTGAACGTCAATCCATGTAAGCATATGCTTACATGGAAATTATAGCTACCTATAATGCGTTATAGCTTTTCTTGCGGGCTTAGCATTGCTGTAGGTTCAGCACTAAGCATGAGATAAGCAGCTTCATTAATAAATGCTTCATCTTCTGGTAACTCTGGACGCTCACCAGCTTTCATGCGACTACGCTCTTCGAACTTTGCATCCATTGCAGCTTGGTACGTATTCCAGTTAGAGTATGGACGTTCACCAGTGGCGATCAAGCGCTTGTTTTCTGCTTCTAATGAGCGCTTTTCTATGAGCTGCATTTTAGCGCGGCGGCTGTTGATGTCTAGACGAACAGGTTTCTTTTCATCATCCATGTTACGTATGTCATTGAGCGTCGATAGATAAGTAAACTGCGGGTCTTTCTGTTGGCGAACCTTAGACTGCTGATTGAGCGTTGCGAGTGTATCACTGGTAAACTTACCCTCAGGCTTATAAGGAGACGTTCTGATAGTATCCCAAGGTAGTGCTTTTTTCTGCGCGCGCTCGCCAAAGGTGGCGTCGTCATAGATGTTGACCAACTCAACATCAGGTACCACGCCTTTGTTCTGAGTACTACCGCCAGTGATACGATAGAACTTACGCTGAGTTAAGGTAGCAGAACCCAGCGCCAAGCTATCGAGCTGAATCTGTGCAGAGCCTTTACCTGTCGTGGTACTACCCACGACCAATCCACGGCCATAATCCTGAATGGCAGCAGCAAAGATCTCACTGGCTGATGCCGATGCCAAATTGGTGATGACGGTCATTTTGCCATCATACAGCTGCTCGCCACCATCATTGTCACGGTATACTTGAATGTTACCGCGGTTATCACGAATTTGTACCAGTGGTCCACTTTTGATAAACATGCCGAGCATTTTGGCAACTTCATCCAAAGAGCCACCAGGGTTGTTGCGTAGATCGACAACCAAGCCATCGATGTTTTCTTTGTTCAACTCCTTCAGTGCTTTTTCGGTATCGATACTGACACTGCGATAATCCTCACCGTTACGGCGCGCACGATAGTTCAAGTAAAAACTTGGTATTTCAAGCACACCGATACGTTTGGGTGTCTCATCTATATTAGGACGCTGCACCTCTACCACACGCTGAGTCACGCCGGACTCTTCTTGCTGAATAATGTCACGTACGACAGTAACCGTACGGGCGCTAGCATCTGGTGTATTTGGTTGACGTAGTTTGAGAGTGACCGAAGTACCGCGCTTACCACGAATCAAGCTGACAATCTCACGCGTTGACCACCCGACCACGTCAGTCATGTTCTCGCCATCTTTTGCGATACCGACGATTAAGTCATTGGGCTTAATTTGACCAGATTTGGCAGCGGGCCCTCCATCTACCAAAGTCACAATACGAGTGTAGTCTGGGTTTTTACGATCAGGGCGGATAGAGACACCGATACCCTCTAACTGTAAGCTAGATTGTATTTGTAGCTCAGTTGCTTGGATCGGTGCGTAGTAGTTGCTATGTGGATCATACGTCAGCATTGCCGTGTTCAAGATGGTTTCCATGATTTCATCGTCTTTGAGGCGTTTGAACTGCTCCTGCTGACGTGACAAACGGTTTTGCAAAATCTCACTTGGTGTACGCTCATCGTTACGTACCAAATCTTGTCCACGTGTGATATCTGGATTGTTTAAAAACACGGCTTCTTTGGCTTTTTCGTCTTCTTGCCCCAGCGTAATACTCATTAACTGAAATTTCAGCTGACGCGCCCAGTAGTCTCGTTGTTCTTTTTTGGTTTTGAAGTGACCCAGTTTTTCGCGGTCAAGTATGATGGTGTCATTACCTGTCAGATCGATGTCTGTTTTTAGCATTTTCGTTGCCATCGCAAAGTATTCATTTGAGCGTTTGCGATAACGATCATAGACTTCTACCCCTGCGGATAGATCGCCCTGTTTGAGACGCGCACCAAAATCAGCCGCGTGCTTTTTTTTCAGCTCATCGACATCAGACTGCAAAAACAACGTATGGTTTGGATCAAGGCTATCAATATACATTGATAAAATCTCGCTGCCCGTTTTGCTATCTAACGGCTGGTTTAGGTAATGACTGCGATCCAGCAAGGCGGCGACTTGGCGGGTAGTGACTTTTTGTTCAGGCGTCTGAACAAAACTTCCTGTATTGGTTTCTGCGACTGCAGTACCGTAACTTTGTGTCAGCATAATACCGGCTATGCCCACTGACGCTGCACTGAGTAACCACTGTGCTGGTTGTTTTTTCATCATATGTACCTAGTTATTTGAAGTTAATGATTTGTTTGGAATTGGGGATATTGTTTGTTTTGTTAAAATCTAAAAACCCTGAATCTGTGATTATCTATCAATACTGACTATTTTCATTACTCGTCGTCTTGAGCTTACGCTCTTCTATACTTTTATTGTTGTAAGATTTTTTTGTCGTTGTATCTTTCCATAATTTTTACAACGCTGTTATTTTTGAAGCTCTTTATATTTTATAGCCTTTGAAGCTTACAGCTACTGTTATTACCCACTAATATATACTCTAAATTGAATAATATTATCATGAGCAATAATACTGAACTGTCTCAAACTGTATAAGCAATCTTACACGCTACGCCTACACATACCAAACTTTCTATCACTTTTCTCACTTAGAGCAAATGCAGACTATCAACCTCTATTTACTGATGATTAATAAACTGATTTGACGTCTATAATTCGTACATTAGGTTCATTTGATAATAGCTGTCATAATAAAGTCTATTGACGATGGCCTGCGAGTGAGTAGACATTTAGAGTTCATCAGACCCATAATATAACAATATAAAGAAGAATAAGGATCATGCAATGTACGGCGTTTTAATGATTGATATTGATAGTACCGCACTGACCGCTGAGGATGTCAGTTTACTCAAACAAGCACAAGTCGGCGGGGTCATACTGTTTGGACGTAATGTAGCCGATGCCGCCCAAGTACGTACACTGTGCGACGATATACGTTATCACAATCCCGATATATTGATTGGTGTTGACCAAGAAGGTGGGCGCGTTGCACGGCTACGTGAAGGCTTTACCCCCTTACCAGCAATGGGTAGACTAGGCGAGTTGTTTAATCAAGATCCGAGTCGTGCACTTAGCTATGCGTATGACTGCGGCTACCTAATGGCAGCTGAAGTATTGGCAGTAGGGATTGATTTGAGTTTTGCGCCTGTACTAGACAGAGATGGTATCAGCCAAGTCATTGGTGACCGTAGCTTTCATCACGAGCCACAAGCGATTACTGCACTTGCGACACAGTTCATGCGCGGTATGAAAGCAGCAGGCATGGCCACCACTGGCAAACACTTCCCAGGTCACGGCGCTATTGCCCCTGACTCTCATGTGTCAGAAGCCATCGATACACGTAGCTTGGATGAGATCATCAATAGTGACATGCAGCCTTTTGCCCAAACGCTACCACTGCTCGATGCCCTTATGCCAGCACATGTGATTTTCTCGCAAGTAGATGACAAGCCCGCAGGGTTTTCAAAAATTTGGCTAAAAGATATTATTCGCGAGCAATTAGCGTTTGATGGTGTACTCTTCTCTGATGATTTGTCGATGGCTGGGGCACAGGCAGCTGGCGATGTCAGCGCGCGTGTCAAGGCCGCTATTGAGGCTGGCTGCGATATTGCATTGGTATGTAATGACCGTGTGGCCGTCCATGAGGCTGCTGCTGCGGCACAGGAGTTGTCTTATCCCAATCAAAAACGCATCAAAACCATGTGCGGCAATATACCAGAATGGCAAGGCGATCTTGAATCTACTTGCCAGCATTTTGATTACTGGCAACAAGCAAAGACTAACGTCACTCAAACCTTTTTTAACGCCTCTGCTGACACGCAAGTTACTAAAGAGTTAAAAGAACCGATAGACCCTACTCATTACAAATAGGTATTCGATAATAGGTAGCCTCTAACAGATAATCAGTAATAGGTGACCACTAACGCGTTGATAAAATAAAACCGCCTTTATATAAAAGGCGGTTTTTTATTTTTAACTATCGTATGATCAGAGGTTTGCAGATTAATTTGTTGGATCTACTACCGTGTCTTGCGTAGCGTCATCACCATCTGGTAGCAAATCATCATTATTACTGTCTAGCGGATTCAAATCTGGGTCCAACGAATCACTGTTAATCGTCATACCATCGTTTGGATCAACCATCTCGTCATTAACCATAAATTCAATGCGACGATTACGGAAACGACCCTGCTCGGTTGAGTTATCTGCGATAGGATCTGACTCACCCATACCTTTGGTCGTCAACTTGCTTGCATCGACACCTTGAGCCACTAGGTACTCTTTCACTGATTCAGCACGCTCACGAGACAGCTCCATATTATAAGAATCAGAAGCTTGACTGTCTGTATGACCGATAATCATCAGGTTCAAGTCAGGTACATCATCGATGATTTTTGCAGCGCGGTCTAAAATGGCTTTGTTGACATCAGGAATGACTGCTTCATCCACTTGGAAATTGATAACCTGAATACTCAAAGCACGAGCAACATCACGTGGATCTGGGTTTTCACCTAGGTTGTTCATTGCGACATCTGCTGCAGCGACACTATCGTCAATCTCACCTTGTAGGTCTAATGGACCTTCAGCCTCTACCATCATTGCGGGTGCAGCTGCTTGTAAGTCGGATACCAATTGGGCCAATGCCGCATCGTCAGGTGCATTGACCGTGATGGTATCGCCTTTAATAATCATACTGGCATTTGGGACATTTTTGACGATAGGTAATATAGTGGCAAGTTGAGCGGCAGCTGGCATGTCTATCGCAAAGTTATCATCGACATCGGCGCGGCACTTATTGGCTTCATCGCCAAATGCACCAGTTAGCGCATTCATTACATTGGTCTGTAGCGTCTCATTGCCCACATTCATGCGGCAGGCATAAAGCTCACCATTTTCGCCAGTAGCGATACGGAGTGAAGCAGGCTCAATATCAGCTGCCATCACTGATTGTTCATTGCCTTGCTCATCTTGCTGCATGGTAGTCGCTGGCGTAGCAATAGGCTCTGGATTTTCCTGGCAACCTCGAAGTAAGGCCCAAGCCAATGCCCCCAAAATAATCAAACCAATAATCGGTAGTAGCGCTTTCATAAAGCTACCTTGTGGTTCTTCTTCTTTGTGTAGCGGTGCAGTGCTGACAGTATCGGACATGGGTGTACCAGCAACTGCGCTCGCAGGCAATACAGCAGCTGCCCATGCAGGAATATGATGCTGATAGCTACTCAGATTATTACTTAAAAATTGAGGTACAGGCGTAGTACCGGCCAGACTTTTTATTTCATGAAAGGCAAGTGGTGCTGCCATCGCAACTAAGCCACGAGAGGCTGTCTCGTCAACGTTGTGTTCATGAGCAAGCTCACGGGAGATTTGATCGCGATGAGCCCCTTCTGTCCATACGCGATCATAAAAGGCGTCGTCATCACGGGCAATGTTTTCGTTGGCAAAGCGATTGTAGGTCTCATCATTAGCTAAGCGAGCAGCAAAAATCGCATAAAACTGTTCCAGTAGGTTTTTTTTAGCAGGATTGTGATCGTCCGCTAGTACCGCAGGACTGACTGTACGTGTCAAATGACCGATAATATCCATAATATAACTTTCCCCTTAATTTTTATTTGTATCATCCAATTACTCAATGCATGAAATCGCCAAACAAGGCTAGAACACAACGTCAAATTTCTTATCCAAAAATCCCTGTTGTCAGTCTACTATAGTCGCGCTACTGCATTTGATTTCAGACATTATAAAATTATTAAGAGAAGGTTCACAGTCGATGCGTTGTTGTACAAATGATACGTTAAGTAATGTTTGAGTTGGTACTCGTAACTATACAAGCACTTGGGTACATATCAATAACAGTCGAACAATTAGTTGAAGGAGACTACTGTTCGTATTAGAGGGTGTAGTTTTTAAAGCTTGCCTTGCAAAGCTACAAACAAGGTCTGATTAACCCATATGGACAAAAAGCAGTATAGAAATCTACACTGCTTTTGAGTCTTTATAGCTGCTGTTCTCTTAGCCACTTGACCTCTTAGTTATCTCACTTGGGCAGGTTCAGCGACAATGACACTACTCGCCATTTCATCTACTTCTGATTCAGAGATAGGACCTGATGGTCTGCTCGTTCTGTTATTAGAAGGGGCATTGCTAGGAATGTTATTAGACATATTACTTGGGCTATTGCTTGGTATATTAGACAGCCCACTGTTTGGGTTATTACTGCTTGGATTGTTATTGAACCCTCTGTTGTTACCGTTATTCGGTAGCGGCGCCGGTATCACGCGATCACCAGTGTTATCATCAGGCGCTTGATACTCTACAGAGCCATTACCAGTACCATCGTTACTATACTGATTATTAGAGGCTGCTCCACCACCAAACTGATTGTTCACACCATCAGCACTTCCCATACCATATGCAGCGTTATTATTAGGTAGTGGCAACGGTGCAGTACTATCAACTGCCATAGCGGGTACTAAGCTGCGTATGTTTGTCACCAATTGCTGTAGTAGCATATTATCTGGTGCCTCTACTATAAGACGTTCGTTTTGTAACTGTAGACGTGCAAATGGCGTTGATCTAAGCATGGTTAGAACGTTAGGAAGTACGTCCACTGGCATATTAGCAATAGTAGTTGCTATTCCCTCGTTTACAGTTAATTCACAAATACCTGCTTGCTCTCCAAAACTTGTATTGAGTGCCTGCTGCAATGTGCTTTGCAGTCCTACATCACCGACTGTGGCACTACAAGTATAGAGATTGCCGCTATCATCAACACCAATGATGAACTCGACAGGCATCATCGCCTCTACTACTGGTTCGGGCGCAGGCGCTGGTATCACAGGCGTAGCAGCAATAGGCTCTACTGGTATGTCATTGTTGGGCTTGATCAGCAACGCCCATGCAGCAAGCGCAAGCCCGGCAAGTGCTACTATCAACAAAAACACCCGTATCAGCAAATCGTTTCGCTGATTACGAGTGCGTACTTGCTCTCGCTTCAGGCTGCCGTTCTCTGCCAAATGATGTGCTGCTGGACTGGCATGAATGGCATCGTCACTACCGAATCGAGTCTCTTCACCCAATCCGTCAGTAGGTCCTACACGAGGTTGTCCGCCATCAGGGTCTGTAGTTGCAGCGGCTGTAATAGTAGGAACAGTGCTGGTGTTCAGACTGGGATCATCAAGTCTATCTAACATAGTTGACGTACTATCACTCAATGGTCCGATAGAGTTATCCGCCATAGCAGCTGACGGAATGTCTTGACTGACATTACTTTTACTATCTACGTCTAGAGTAGATGTAATAACTGGTGTTGCCCATATGGGTAGATATGGGCGTAGCGAAGGCTGCTCTGCTTGTAAAAATGCTGGTAAAAACTGCCCATTAGCGAGTGCTTTTAGCTCACGATAAGCTAAGGGTGCAGCATTGATAAGCAACTGAGCAGTGATCGACTCATCAATATGATGTGTGGTTGACAGCTCTTGAATAATTGTATTTCGTAATACCTCACTATGCCACAACTGCTCAAATAAAGACTTTTCAGGAATATTGTCATTAGCCATTACTTGATCGTTACGAAGCAACTGCGAATAAACCTGCGGTACCGCCAAACGCGCAGCTAAAATCGCATAAAACTGCTCAAGGAGACTGATATATGCCACGCTATCGCTACTATTGTGCTCACCCAATACAGCTGAGGTAACCGTCTGCTCTAATTGATCAATAATACTCATAAGTCACTGCCTCGTTCGGCTTTTGAAATCCATAAAGGTTAATTGCTCGTTTTTAATTATATACACGGCACTATCTTATTGTTCATACCTTCTCGCTCGTACCTTCTCTTTCGTATTTTCTTATTCATAATTAAGATGCCGCATCCATAGATTGTTTACTCAACTCACATGATACACTGCTACATTACTCACTATAAAAGCATAAAAAAGCATCGTTTTGTCACATAATAAACATTTGCAACCTTATAACTACTGTTAGTATTGTTTTATTACTCTATGAATAGCTTAGATTTATTATTAGTACGTTAATTATCGGTCATATTTAGTTTTCATTCAGCCTTAGCGCTTAGGTTTTGAACACTGTCATTTATCGCATTGTCACACATCAGGCGCGGCCTAAGGATTATCCTTTGTTAAACCATACGACCCTTATTATCATTATCACGGTTATTGTCAGCTTGTTGGCATGGCAAAACAAAAAGCTACTCAATCGACTCATATTTTATCCACCAGCTGTAAACAATGGACAGTGGGATCGCTTTGTGACGCATGGCTTCATTCATGCCGATAGTATGCATCTACTTTTCAATATGTTTACGCTGTATTTCTTCGGTCGAGCTATCGAAGGTCTGTATCGCTCATTCTTATTCGGCTATGGTTTTGTCGTTTTTTATGTGTTGGCTATTGTTGTGGCCATGATTCCAAGCTACCTGAAAAATAAAAACAATGCCAGTTACTTAAGCCTTGGTGCCTCAGGCGGCGTATCAGCCGTTTTATTTGCTTTCATTTTGCTAGCGCCATGGGAACGCATTTATTTGTTTGCCGTTATTCCGATTCCTGCAATATTATTTGCTGTCGCTTATGTGTTCTATAGTATTTATGCTGACAAACGCGGTGGTTCCAATATCAATCACCTGGCCCATATGTGGGGCGGCGCGTTCGGTGTCGTTGCTACCATTATCTTGGAACCCAAAGTGCTGCCCCATTTTATAAATGCTCTATTATCGCCTGGTTTTTAGACTTACTTTATTTAGAATGAAGAACGTTGTTAAAATTAGGAGCATTGTTAAAATGAAGAGCATCAGAACAAACAGCCTTTAGCATCCAGCTGTTGAGCAACCATTTACTTTTATATGTGAGATTTAACCACTCGTTATGATTATAGATATTATCGGTGATATTCATGGTTATGCAGATAAGCTGGTCGGTTTATTAAACCAATTAGGTTACAAGCATAATGGTCAGCATTTTGTCCCGCCTACGGGCCATAAAGCATTGTTCATTGGGGATTTGATTGACCGTGGTTCACAGCAGTTGGCAACGCTTGAGATTGTCTTTGCTATGATAGATGCGGGCGTGGCTGATGCAGTGATGGGCAATCATGAATACAATGCATTGGCTTATGCGACGCTCAATCCTCATGATAAGACTGAGTATCTACGAACGCATAATGCTATACATAAGCGTCAGCACGAAGCATTTTTAGCAGAGACCGCATTTGGTTCAGAGCTACATAAGTACTGGTTGCAGCGTTTGTATGAGATACCTTTATGGATTGAGAAAGACTATGCTTGTTTTGTACATGCATGCTGGGACGTAGATAGTATGGACATCCTCAAATTATTTTTGACTGATGATAACTGCCTAACCACTGACGGTCTGATCGCAACTGCCAAAGAAGATACTGTCGAATTCGATGCACTAGAGCGCGTACTAAAGGGCGTCGAAACTGGTTTGCCTGACGGCATCGTAATGGTTGATAAAGAAGGCACAAAGCGCTCGCGAGTGCGGGTACGCTGGTGGCTTGATGAGCTAAATAAACGTACGCTTCGCGAGGTTGCTCGCGTACCCTCATCAGGAATGGCACAAATACCGGCCAATGCACTCGCTGAAAATATTGATTTTGCGCTCAAAACACATAAACCTGTGTTTGTCGGCCACTATTGGCTGACAGGCACTCCTGAGCCACTTAGTCCACAAGTTGCTTGTACAGATTATTCAGCAGCTGTGGATAGTGGCTACCTCACCTGCTATCAGCTTGATACCGAACAGCCTCTACCCTTAGCAGCGTCTCATTTTGTACAGCATTATCATGATAAGAAAACAGATATAAACCAGTGATGTTGTGGCTCTTAATACTAAGCAAGTATTAAAAATCAAACTTGGCTTTACGACTATAGCAAAACTTTTGTATGATGGTCTTTTTGAGGATACCCAGTCATGAGCACCACAAATACTGCTGCTAACCAGAACGGCCCTATCACCTCTCCTGCTGGTCAACCGAAAGTTGGCATTATCATGGGTTCGCAGTCGGATTGGGCGACCATGAACGCGGCTGCACAATTGCTAGCAGACTTTGACATTGCTTTTGATTGTGAAGTGGTTTCTGCACACCGTACGCCTGACAGACTGTTTGATTATGCCAAGAACGCCAAAGATAATGGTCTGCAAGTCATCATTGCTGGTGCAGGCGGTGCCGCTCACCTGCCGGGTATGTGCGCAAGCCAAACACCACTACCTGTTTTTGGGGTGCCTGTAAAATCCTCAATGCTAAGTGGTTGGGACAGCCTACTGTCTATCGTACAGATGCCTAAAGGCGTCGCGGTTGGGACATTGGCGATTGGTGCTGCTGGTGCTTATAACGCTGCTCTACTTGCGATTCAAGTATTGGCATTGCATGATGATACGATTGCAACCAAGCTCGATAGCATGCGCCAGACGCAAACCGACACCATTCTTGCTAGCCCAACACCTGGTATTATCAATACCTAAGTGCATTGATTGCATATAGATTGACCAGCACTTTTGATAGCATAAGAGTAAAGCTATCATTATTTATTTTTGATTCAGTCCTACTAAAGATAAGGTGCATACAGTGCACCTTTTCCTATTTTCACCCATTGGGTTTTAAATTTTAATATACATCAGACCTCATTCACTTTTATTCAAAGAGCCTGCCATGACTACAGCAAACGCTTATCCTGTTACCCAAACCATTCGTACCATCGGTATTTTAGGCGGTGGTCAGCTTGGTATGATGCTTGCCGAAGCCGCGATGCCACTCGGCTACCAATGCGTATTTTTAGAAGACAACCCTGACTGCCCTGCTAGCTTATATGGCCGTGTCTTTCATAGCGATCAATTAGAAGCGTTTATCGCAGCCGCTGATGTGTTTACCTTAGAGTTTGAAAACACACCAACGTCTACGGTCGAGCAACTGGTTAGTTTGTCAAAATCTGGCAGCAAACAAGGCATGTTCCCGCCATTGATTGCCCTTGATATCGCTCAAGATCGCCTAAAAGAAAAGCAGATGTTTAACACGCTCGATATTGCGACGGTGTCTTTTCTGGAAGTTAGTTCCGAGACTGAGCTCAAGCAAGCTTGCAAAGATCTAGGACTACCTATCGTCCTGAAAACCAGTCGCGGTGGTTACGATGGCAAAGGACAATTTGTCATCAAACAAGACAGCGACATCAAAGCGGCTTGGCTTGAGCTAAAAGATGCGGTCAGCGGTAAAGGCTCGCTCACTCCAACGCCTGCGCCGCTGATTGCCGAAGGGTTTATTAACTTTAGCCGTGAGGTTTCTATCATTGCCGCACGAGCGCAAGACGGTCAGGTACGCTGCTACGATTTGGTCGAAAATCATCATCACAACGGTATTTTGGCAAAAACTCAAGCACCTGCGGTTGGTACAAGCCACCTGTTTGAGCAAGCAACAGATGCTATTACCAAAGTCATGAACCACTTAGACTATGTCGGTGTCATGGCACTTGAGCTGTTTGTCACCAAAGATGCTCGCGGTCACAATACGATATTGGCTAATGAAATCGCGCCACGAGTACACAATTCTGGTCACTGGAGTATCGAAGGCGCTATTACTAGCCAATTCGAAAACCATATCCGTGCCGTGGTCAATTTACCATTAGGCGATACAGATAACGTGCATCCTGCAATTATGGTCAATGTATTGGGACAGTATCCCGATATCAGTGCAGTGTTAAACATCGATGGTGCTCATTATCATAGCTATCACAAAGCTGAACGTGACGATCGCAAGATTGCTCATATCACCTTAATGCCCAATGACGTGACTGATTTAGAACCTGCTATGGCAAAGCTGGTTTCTATATTGCCGAATAAGGTAGGGCTCGATAAAGAGTATGCGAGTGTCAATGTGCAAACCAAAACGGTAGAAGGCGATGCTACGAATGATGATCAGAATGACAATACAGACAATGAGTTGAAAAATAAAGACAGCCAACCAGACCGTCTATCAGTCCCTTCATCAGATACCGAGAAGGCCAAAAAATAATGCAAATTTGGGTAGATGCCGACTCAGTGCCATTGATTGCCAAAGACTTGATTATCAAAACAGCTGAGCGTACCAAGACTATGGCAATATTTGTGGCCAATCAGCCGATCAAGCTACGCAAATCGCCCCTACTGGTCATGACTGTGGTGCCATCAGGTTTTGATAAGGCTGATGATTATATCGTTGAGCAGATACAAGCAGGTGACTTAGCTATCACCAGTGATATTCCTTTGGCAAACGACATCTTGGACAAAGGTGGTATGGTACTGACGACGCGCGGCGTGGTTTATGATAAAAACAACATAAAGCAAAAGCTTAACATGCGTGATTTTATGGACACCATGCGAGGCACTGGCGTGTTAGAGCTACAAGAAATGAGTGGACAAAAACCGTATGGCGACCGTGACAAAAAAGCTTTTGCTGACGGTCTCAATCGTCTAGTTCGTTAGTACCTCTCATTTTCTTGGCAGTTATCTGTTATAAGCTTATAGAACAAAGCCCTTTTTATAACGGCGTTTCGTGAGCTTTACTTACCTCCTTGCAAACCATATACACTCTATAACCAAACACCATTCAATCAGCACGCTTTATAACGAAGCGTGCTGCCTATTTTTGTTACGCTATATTCAGTTTTTTATATAAATGGTTTTTATATAAATAGTATTTGTATAAACATTCTATAAGAAAACCAAACAACAAAATTTAGATAAAAATAGGAATTATTATGAAAGTTTTAGTCGTTGGTGCTAGTGGTCGTGTAGGTGGTGATTTGGTTAAGCAGCTATTGGCTGATGATCATCAAGTCATTGGAACAACCCGTCAGGAAGAAAAGTTATTTGATAGTGACCGTTACACTCAGTTAGATTTAGATATTATGGCAAGTAAAGAGTCGATCGCAAAACAATTGGATCAAGATATCGATGCGGTCTACTTCGTGGCAGGATCTGGCGGCAAAAACGTATTAGAAGTTGATTTGCACGGTGCTGTAAAAACGATGCAGGCGGCTGAGGACAAAGGTATCAAACGCTATATTATGCTTAGCTCTGTATTCTCGCTAGAGACCGAAAAATGGGACGAAAACCCTGGTATTGCAGATCTAAAAGATTACTATATCTCCAAGCATTATGCAGACCATTGGTTGGTCAACAGTGCGCTTGATTACACTATTGTACAACCGGGCGCACTAAAAGAACGTGCAGGTACTGGTAAAATTACTATTAATGATACCAGCTCTGGCGAAAATGCCATTGAAGACGTCGCGACGACATTGGCTTCTGTACTCACAGCGGACAACACTATAGGTAAGGTATTCAATCTACATAATGGTGATATCGATATTAATGAAGCAGTCGCTAGCGTATAAGGCACTTTACAAGTTACTATCATACGGGTAGCTATCATTTAACATATTAACTTACAGATATAACGCATAAAAAGGTCGTTACCAGATTGCCCACATTTAGTTGGTACATCGGTAACGACCTTCTGCTGTTTGGTCTACAAATAAGTTAAAAACCTACTAGCTCATTATGCTTGCCCGCTAGGGAAAGGAATCACCTCTTCTAAACTGCTTGCACCTGTTATGACCATCAGCAACCTATCAACACCAACTGCGATACCGCTACAAGGTATTAAATCATTAGACGCCGCTAATAAGTGCTCATCGATTGGCATTTGGGGCAGATTATGACGCTGACGCAATTGATTGTCTTGTTCAAAGCGTGCTCGCAATGCCTGACCATCTGCCAGCTCATCATAGGCGTTAGCAATCTCAATGCCATTGATATACAGCTCAAAACGCTTTGCGACTTTATTGCCCTCTTTATCTAAAGCCGTTTTTGCCAATGCCGCCGTCGCAGGGGGATACTCTATAATCAATGTCGGTAGATCATGTCCCAGATTTGGCTCTACTGCATGACTGAACAACAAATCCAGCCAGCTCTGGCGACGACTCTCCTCGCTATCGTCAGTGTTGTTGAAATCAAACCCTGTCAGACCACTATCTTCTGCTACGGCTTGTAGCGCAGACAGACTGGCTGTCAACGGATGTATACCAACGAAATCCATAAAGGCATCGACATAGCGATAATGACTCATCACAATCGAATGACCATAAAGCGCCGCCAACAACTCATTAAGCTCACCTGCCATGTCATCTAGGCTGTAATTAGGTTGGTACCATTCGAGCATCGTAAATTCGATATTATGGCGCACGCCTATTTCGTTATCTCGAAAGACAGGGCAGATTTGATAAATAGGTACTTGCCAGCTTGCTAATAAACGCTTCATCGCGAACTCGGGAGACGTGTGCAAGTAGTAAGTGCGAGGACGATCTTGGTAGGTCACCTGCGCTGCTACTGACTGTAAGAAAGTATCGGTATTACCTGCCTGCGATAAAAGCGGTGTCTGTACCTCAAGCACTTGGCGACTCGTAAAAAACTGTCGAATATCTCCGATGAACTGCGCACGCTGCTGTGCCATCGCAAGTGTCATGGTTGGTGCATATTTTGGTTTTGTGTCGTGACTGGGAATGCTGTTTGGTTGGCTCATAACGGTCTACAGTGATTCACGAATAATAGATTGATAACGACGTAATCGTTTGAGATTTAAATAATAAACGTGAGAAGTCAAGCTTGCCATTCACGGCGTAAATGATAATCACGACGCAGCTGATCAAAATCAGCCCCATTGACCTGTCCTTTTATCTGTTCATCAGGTACATTGCTAGACACATTATTAGATACTTTGTTTCGCAATGCAGCGTCATCTTGCATGATGTCATAGAACTTAGCCAGTCTGTCTGGATGTGCTTTTAGTTCGGACCATAGAAACATATTGAGTGGTAGCAGATTAGACATCGACTGTACAGGTATTATCGCAAGCGTCGCGCATAGGGCATCATAAATAATTTGTGTGCCTCGCAGTTTACCCTCTAGCGTATAGCCCGCAATATGCGGCGTAGCAATAGCAAGCTTCGATAATAATCTTGCAGCAACTTTTGGTTCATACTCAAACACATCTAGTACCACTTGTCGCCCAGTACGATCAATATCGCTCATTAGGTCACTTTCATTAATGATAGGACCACGTGCGCTATTAATCAGTATCGTATCAGCGGACATCACTGCCAATGCCTCTGCATTGATAAGGTGATAGGTTGGATACTCACTCCCGCGAGGATTGTTATCGGCTTTCTCGGTCGTCAAAGGCACATGTAGACTGACTACGTCGCTTTGAGACAGGACTTGCTCAAGGCTAGCATTATTGGTTGTGGACGCCGGGACTAAGGGATCATAACCTAGTACTTGCCATCCTAAATCATGTGCATACTGAGCAAGCGTACTACCAATATTACCAAGTCCAATGATGCCTAGTGTCATAGGCTTCGTAGATGTTGTCGACTGCTGCCAATATTGCGGACGCAACGTCAAAATAGACGTCAACACATACTGAGCCACAGAATGCTTACTACAGCCTGCCGCATTGGCAAAAGTAATATTACGCATGGTGAGATAGTCTTGATCGACATGATCGGTACCGATAGTCGCCGAACCGACAAACTGCACGCTATGATTGTCAGCCAATAATGCCTCACCTACTCGCGTCACAGAGCGTATCAGTAATATATCTGGCTGTACCTCAGCAAGCAAATGTGCATCAATATCACGGCCAGCAGTGCTTATGATATTGACGGTTTGCCCAGTCAGCTTACCCAGCGTCTCAGCGTTAAAAAACTCACTTAGACTAGCGATATTGCTATCAGCAACGATAGTAATGCCCTTAATTATGCTCATCTTATCCACCTTACTACCTATAGCGCCTGCAACGTTCGAGTTTGTCATTTACAATTTTCTCTATCGATGAGAGCTTGTTATGTAGATTCGTTTTTATCAACTGTCTCTTTTTTTGACCTAGGTACTAGTGTTACAGCACCAGTTTCAGAGAGACTGACCTCTTGCTGAGCAAATATCTCATTTTTGTGCTGTGATATCCACTCGCGCCATACGGCAAGACCGATGGCCAGCACCACAGGACCGATAAACAACCCAACAAAACCAAATGCGGTCAGACCGCCCAATACCCCAATAAAAATAATAATAAAAGGAATTTTGGTCGCACCACTAATGACGATAGGACGAATCAAATTATCTACCCAACTGATCACCAATACGCCCCATAGTGCCAAGCCGATACCACCTGCAGTATGCCCTTGGCTCAATAGCCAAATCGATACACCGCCCCAAACGAATGGGGTCCCAAATGGAATCAATGCAATAATGAAAGTGACGATGGTCAATAAGATAGGACTTGGCGCACCAGAGAAGTAATAGCCAATGCCAGCGAGCGTCGCTTGCGCCAGTGCTGTCAGCCCAATACCGTATACGACCGCGCGGGTGGTTGTACCCACAGAGTCAATGTAGCCATCGATGCGGTTGCCAATAATGTTGCGTAGCGCTTGGCGAATTTGGCGTACCAAACTGGTGCCATCACGATAAAAAAAGAATAAGGTCATCAGTGCCATACCAAGTTTGGCCAGCGCACTAAACACCACATCGAATGCGATCTTGCCATAATACAGATGCGACTGAACCCAAAGACGAAAGGTCTCTAATGTCCCTTCTGGATTCTTATTAATTCGCCACAGTACATCTTTGACTTGCTGCCCAATGATAGGCAGCTCTTTGAGTGAGTCGGGCACATCCAAATAACCCACTTTAATACGGTATATCAAATTACTAATGAGACTTAGAGCTTCTTGCTGCAAAATAAAAACACCTATGACCAGTGGTATACCTATCATCAAAGAGATACTCACCGTCATAATCGCAGCACTAAAATCTGGACTTAATTTAACTTTTTCGTGAAAAAACTTATAAACAGGAAACGTCACATATGCCAAAATCGCAGCCCACAGTGCAGGCACAATAAAAAACTGCACCACTTGAAAGCACAATACAAATAGCGCAACCAACAACGTGATGGCAAGTAGGCGCTGAATAATAAATTCTTTTGTCCAGTTTTCAATCATAGCGTATAAACCAAGAGCGGACAGCAAACGACAGCTTGCTGGCGAGTTTATAAATGGGTGATGAACACCAGCTTATAGACGGTGTCCATAAATGGTATCCATAGGCGAGTGTGGTAGCTTATTTATATATCAATAAAAACGACGTTGACGCTAATAAATCGCATGATAGTGTCAAATATTTACAGACTATCACTCTCATAAGGACATAACGAAAAGCGCCGTTGTTACACTTTATTATGCAATAAAGTACGATAATTATATAACGCTATGTTGTAATCTTTACTTACAACTTTGTCTATGCAAGCTTACTAGATGATGACCACAATAACTAGCGCATAATGCATGGATTTGGTATGTAAAAATGGTGTAATTGAAACCACTTTTGTGTGCAGCTATTAAACTGCTATCTTATGAGGGAATTCACTGGTGCGTTCTATTTGTCGTGACAATTGATGTTATACTAAAGCAATTATTTTAAGCTTTTCAATATAGTTAAGTGTATTTGAACGCATTTATTTTTGTCCTTGGCACAGACACTATAACTGATAAGGCAGAGTCTAGATCCTCTTGTATCGTTGTCATCTAGACTATTATAAACGCTAATTTTAAGATGGCGTGATTAGTTGGGACAGCAGGTATAGCGAGTAAAATTTTACATATTGTCTTAGCGCTTATGCCAGATTTAGACTCTTTATATCCGCTCAATATTCGAGCGTGATAGTTTAGAGCGAAGTTTTGAATGTATTTAGGACTTATTTTAAACCAATAAAAATTCACCACATTTTAATAATATATCGATAGGAACAATAACAATGTCAAAAGACACTGATAACCCAAACTCTAACCCCTCAAACGAAACTAGCAAGACCAATAAATCACAAGATACTGTCACGTTTGCTTTAGCCCAATCACATTTTTTGGTAGGTGATATCGCAACCAACGTCGAAAAAATGCGTACCCTTGCATTACAAGCTCGCGAACAAGGGGCTGACGTCATTGTATTCCCAGAGCTGGCTTTGCTCGGCTACCCTCCACAAGACTTATTGCTACGTCCAAGCTTATCAGGCCGCGTCAAAAGCGCCCTATCTACCCTGAGTGATATCGACGATATCGTTATGATTGTCGGCTATCCGCATGTCGATCATCACGGTACGTTTAACTCTGCCGCTATCTTGCACAACGGTCATCAAAAAGGCTTTTATCATAAGCAAATTTTGCCAAATTATGGCGTGTTTGATGAGCGTCGTTATTTTGATAAAGGTCGTAACCAAGTTTTGTTTGACTATAAAGGCATTACTATAGGTCTACTCATCTGCGAAGACCTATGGGAAAAGGCACCTATCGCCGAACTCAAGAAACAAGGTGCTGACCTCATTGTTAGCTTAAACGCCTCACCTTTTGAAATCGAAAAACAAGACAACCGCAAGGCCATGCTTGCCAAGCGTAGCCGCGAAAACAATCTACCTATCGTCTATGTCAACGCTGTTGGAGGTCAAGATGACCTGGTGTTTGATGGCGGTTCTATGACCATACAAGCAGATGGTAGCGTGGCCCATGAAGCACCACGCTTTATGAATCAACTATTATTATCCACTTTAGATGTAAAGACTGCCAAATTTGACAGCCAAGCCAAAGCACCGCTAACACTAAGCCGTGAGTCAGAGATGTATCAAGCATTAGTCGTCGGTCTGCGCGACTATGTCAATCATTCTGGCTTCTCTGGCATTATCGTTGGATTATCAGGTGGTATCGATTCGGCACTGACGCTTTGTATCGCTGTTGATGCACTAGGCGCTGACAAAGTCTACGCGGTCATGATGCCATATGAGTACACCTCTCAGATCAGTTTAGAAGATGCACAGGCTCAAGCGCGTCGCTTGAATGTCTCTTATACCGTATGTCCTATTTTTGATGCTGTTGAAGGTATCCGTCATACATTGGCCCCATTGTTCAATAAATCACCGGCTGACACTACTGAAGAGAATATCCAAGCCCGTGCTCGCGGTGTCGTACTAATGGCGCTGTCTAACAAATTTGGTCATCTGGTCATCACGACAGGTAACAAATCAGAGTTAGCCGTTGGTTACTCAACCTTATATGGTGATATGGCAGGTGGGTTTGATGTCTTAAAAGACGTGTACAAATCACAAGTCTATAAATTGGCAAGCTATCGCAATCGTTTAGAAGACACCCCCGTCATTCCTGAGCGCGTTATCACTCGCCCGCCATCAGCTGAACTGCGTCCCGATCAAAAAGATCAAGACAGCTTGCCTGATTATGATGTATTAGACAGTATTTTGATGTCATATATCGATGAAGATATGGGCTATCAGGAAATTATCGATAAAGGTTTCGACGCTGACATGGTGGCAAAAGTCATCAAGATGGTAGACAACAGCGAATACAAACGCTTGCAGTCTCCTATCGGTACGAAAATTACCCACAAGGCTTTTGGACGTGAGCGTCGTTATCCATTAGTCAATAAATGGTCAATAAAAGGCTAAATATTGCACCTCTGGCAACTTCTAAAATGTAGAAGTCGCTATGGGCTAGTTAGCTGGTTTTACACAGTCCTGAATTTTACGATTAGCTGGGTGCTTGCCCAGCTTTTTTGGTTTCTATATATCAACAATCTTCATAAATAACGATTTTCTTTTGTACCCTCCCACCGATTATTTCTTTTTTCGAGTACGTCATGAGTTTGCTAACCGCTAGTGTGTTTCTTCTTTTACTGCTTGCCTTGAGTGCCTGTGTTTCTGCTACTGAGATTGCCATTGCTGCTGGACGCAAAATAAAACTCCAAATCATGGCAAAAGAAGGAGACGTCCGTGCCTTTGATGTTCTCAAAATGCAGGAACACCCTGGTAGTTTTATTACTGTCGTGCAGGTGGTGCTAAATGCAGTGGCAATCTCTGCGGGTGCTGTGGGTGAATCAGCCATTAGCCCTTATCTTGAGCAGTTATTAGGTAGCGAGGCAGTAGCATCAGTCATATCGTTTGTGCTCATCACCAGCTTGTTTTCTTTACTTGCCGATTTGATGCCTAGACGTTTGGCCATGTCGAATGCTGAGGCGTTAGCCGTACGACTGGTACGCCCAATGATATTATTAATCTTTGTATTAAAACCAGTCATATGGGTATTCGATGGCGCTGCAAATATTTTGTTTAGATTTCTGGGTATTTCAACCATACGTCAAGATGATATGACCCCAGAAGATATCTATGCCGTCATGGATGCTGGTGCCGAAGCTGGTGTGCTAAAAAAACAAGAACACCACCTCATAGAAAATATCTTTGATATGCAAGAGCGTACTGTCACCTCAGTTATGAACCCACGCGAAAACATCGTTTATTTTGATACCAATACCAGTACCGAAGATGTAGTAAAGATCATGATTGCACAGCCACACAACAAGTTCTTGGTCTGTCATGATGATGATTTAGAGCATATCGTCGGCTATGTAGAATCACGCAGCTTTTTGGCATTGGTGCTAAACCAGCAAGAGGTTAGCGTCACCAATAAAACCTTGTTAAAACCAGCTCTTTTCGTGCCTGATACATTGTCTTTGTTTGAAGTGTTAGAGATGTTCAAATCTACTGGCGCTGACTTTGCGGTTATCGTCAATGAATATGGGCTCGTGGTTGGTGTCATCACGCTCAAAGATGTGATGAGTATTGTGATGGGTGAGCTTGTGACGCTTGAAGAGCAACCGATCGTTCAGCGTACTGACAACTCTTGGCTCATCGATGGTATGACACCTATCGAAGACGTGATTCGCGCCTTAGATATCGTTGACTTACCGCGTAGCGAGAACTATGAAACTATTAGCGGCTTTATGATGTATATGCTCCGAAAAATCCCAAAAAAGACCGATACTATTGAGTATGCCAATTATCGATTTGAGATTATTGCGACTGACAATCTCAAAATCACTCAAATGTTAGTGACCAAGTTAGAAGAGGCTGCTTAACCAATGACTGAGTAAGCTATGATTCAATCAGACGAGTACGCAACGCTTCAGAGTGTATACTCGTTTTATCACTGTCATAAAAATGAGCCAATAGCTCAAACAAAACCGTATAGCCAATACGGATAGTATCAAAACATTCCCAAGAGACCCAGAATATCTTGACAACGATTAAACCATTCTGAGTCTGCTTACTATTCAGCTTAAGGGACACGCCCTAGTCTCGCGCCCCAAAGATAGCCGTACCGACACGCACCATGGTAGAGCCATTGTCTATTGCCTCTGCCATATCACCGCTCATCCCCATGCTAAGCGTATCCCAAGCCTTTAACTCTGGGTAGTTGATTTTGACCTCTTCAAACAGAGCTTTGGTTCTAGCAAAGGCATTTGTGTCTGTTTTGGCAGGGATAATCATCAAACCGCGTAACTGTAGACGCTCGTATCTTTGAATCGCTGTGATCAGTTCTGGTAATTGTTCTGGTAAGCAGCCTGATTTACTCTCCTCATTATCGATATTAAGTTGTATCAGCACATTCAATGGCGCTAGATCAGCTGGGCGCTGATCATTCAAGCGTTTAGCGATAATATCGCGCTCAAGAGTCTGTACCCAATCGAAATGCTCTGCAATATCACGCGTCTTGTTACGCTGAATACTACCGATATAATGCCACACAATCTTGTCACCTTCAGACTGTGACTTTAGCGAATTGATTTTCTCTATAGCTTCTTGCAGGTAGTTTTCACCGAAATCTCGCTGTCCCTGCTTGGCTAAAGCTGCCACCATGTCAGCAGGTTTGGTTTTCGAAACTGCTAGCAAGGTCGTATGATTGGCAGATCTGTCTGCATGATCGGCTGCTTGTTCATAAACTTGAGTCATTTGTGTTTTTACTTGCTGCCAATTATCAATCAACATTTGATTATCAATATTGCAGTTTGTCTTTGTCGTATTTTTCATATATCAGGCTCTCGTTTTTTTTGGTTTTTTAATAGTCTGTGCAGAAAATCTTTATTATGAATAGTAAATAAGATAATTAAATCTCACCACTAAAATAAATCACTTATTTTTTATATGTAAATTGAGCTTGAAAATAATTAATTTTATATTTTATTCAGGAGTGGATGGTTAAATACTCACAGTCTTGTTATGATATTGTTACATGCATTAACATATGCTACTAAATATGATAGCAATCACAAGGACTGCGCACCGGTTGACTCATAAATATCACATGCTTGTATAGAGCAACTGATCTATAGTTTATCACGTGCTCTCACGCTCTTTTGTCTTACGCTGACTGATTGATAGGAATATCGAATTATGGCTGAAAAAAACGCTTTAAGTATTGAAGATTTGCTACGTTTTACCGTAAAACACAAGGCATCAGATTTACATATTTCAGCAGGTATGCCTGCGATGATTCGTACCGATGGTGAAATGACCCGTATCAATATGCCTGCGATGACTCACCAAATAGTTCATCAGCTCATTTATGACATTATGAATGACAAGCAGCGTGCTGACTTTGAAGAGTTTTTTGAAACAGATTTTTCTTTCGAAATCCCCAATTTAGCTCGTTTTCGGGTGAATGCTTTTAATCAAAACCGCGGTGCAGGTGCGGTCTTCCGTACGATTCCATCCAAAGTTTTGACGATGGAAGACTTGGGAATGGGAGATGTTTTCAGACGTGTTTCAGACTTCAAACGCGGCGTAGTATTGGTAACCGGTCCAACAGGCTCGGGTAAATCAACGACGCTTGCAGCGATGATTGACTATATCAATGAAAGCCGTAAAGAGCATATTTTAACGATTGAGGATCCGATTGAATTTGTTCATGAGTCAAAGAAAAGCCTGATCAACCAGCGTGAAGTACACCGTGATACATTGGGTTTTGAGCCGGCATTGCGTTCAGCATTACGAGAAGATCCAGACGTAATCTTGGTCGGTGAGCTACGTGACCTTGAGACTATCCGTTTGGCACTGACAGCAGCAGAAACAGGTCACTTAGTGTTCGGTACGTTGCACACCAGCTCAGCTGCCAAAACGATTGACCGTGTCATTGATGTTTTCCCTGCTGCTGAAAAAGATATGATTCGTGCCATGCTATCGGAGTCGCTGCAGGCCGTGATTTCACAGACACTGTTGCGTCGTCAAGCCGGTGGCCGTGTAGCAGCTCACGAAATCATGCTAGGGACGCCAGCTATTCGTAACTTGATACGCGAAAATAAAATTGCTCAGATGTATTCTGCCATTCAAACGGGTGCAGGTGAAGGTATGATCACACTCGATCAAACCCTAAAGAATTTGGTAGGCAAAGGCACAATTAGTAAAGATGTGGCTCGTCCTTATGCTAAGCAACCTGAGGCATTTTTATAATACAATTTAAGCCAAACAAAAGGAGTAATACTGGCTAGGTTCTATTGGTTTTTGTTTATAGTTTTTAAAATATAACTTCAAATAATATTTAATCTACTTACATCAAATGCAGGTACGATATGGACATTGATAAATTATTGCAATTAATGATTAATAAAAATGGTTCTGACCTTTTTATTACTGCTGATGTAGCACCTTCCATGAAAGTAAATGGAAAAATTTTGCCTGTGGGCAAAACCCCTTTAAGTGCTGATCAAACAATGACATTGGTTAAAGGAGTAATGACACCAAGCCAACAACAAGAATTTAAAGAAACGAACGAGTGTCAATTTGCGATCACTGATGAAGCACAGCAAGCACGATTTCGAGTCAGTGCATTTATACAACGCGATATGGCAGGAATGATTCTACGGAAAATTGAAAATAAAATTCCTACGGTCGAAGAGCTACGCCTACCACCAGCGCTCAAAGAGCTATCCATGAAAAAGCGCGGTATCATCTTACTGGTAGGCGCGACGGGTACAGGTAAATCCACTACCCTTGCGGCGATGATAGGACATCGCAATCAGCACTCGCATGGACATATTATTACGATTGAAGACCCTATCGAGTTTGTGCATAAACATCGTGGCTGTATCATTACTCAGCGTGAAGTCGGTATTGATACCCACTCCTTTGAAGCTGGCTTGAAGAACACGCTACGCCAAGCACCAGATGTTATCTTGATCGGTGAGATTCGTAACCGTGAAGTCATGAGCTATGCGATTCAATATGCAGAGACAGGACATTTAGTGTTTGCTACCCTGCATGCCAACAATGCTAACCAAGCCATTGACCGTATCATTCATTTCTTTGAAACCAGTCGCCATAATCAGCTCTTTATGGACTTATCCTTGAACCTACAAGCCATTATCGCTCAGCAACTCATCCCAACTCCTGACGGCAGAGGACGCCGCGCGGCTATTGAAATCTTATTGAACTCTCAGCTGATCAGTGACTATATTCGTAAAGGTGAGGTACACGAGATCAAAGATGTCATGACGCGCTCAAGAGACAGCGGTATGCAAACCTTTGATCAGGCGTTATTTGACTTGTATGAACAAGGAGAAATCACTTATAAAGAAGCCATTCTCCATGCTGACTCGCCTAATGACTTGCGCCTCAAAATCAAACTTAGCAGCAAAAATGGTAAGGCCAATTTAGATGAAGGTGCTGACAGCCTATCGTTGGATGTCAGTTAGACAGTCAATTTTGCCATAGTATGATAATGAAATAACTAAAAAAGCCCTCGTTACTGATACGAGGGCTTTTTGATATAAATATACTGATAACGAACCAAAAGATTATGAAGCCATAAAGTCGTTACTTCGCACTGTCTCTACAAGCTTGGTCAGCACAGATACCATATAATACTAGCGAATGACCTGAGAGTTTAAAGCCGTGCGTCTCCGCTACTTTGAGCTGCTCTTCCTCGATCACTTCATTGTGGAATTCAATAATCTTGCCACAAACATCACAGACCAGATGATCATGATGCTCTTCTTGGGTGATTTCAAACACTGATAGATTGTTTTCGAAGTTATGACGCTCAACAATACCTGCTTGCTCAAACTGAGTCAGCACACGATAGACTGTTGCTAGACCAACATCTTCACCTTGCTCGATCAGCGCTTTGTATACTTCTTCTGCACTCATATGATGCAGTTCTGCACTCTCTAACAGTTCTAGAATTTTGATACGCGGTAGCGTAACCTTTAATCCGGCTCTGCGTAAATCTTGATTGGTAAAAGAAGCCATAATATCCCTTCTGACTGTGACAGTCTTAGCAAATTAAAAACTAAAAAATAGGAGATAAATAATCGTTAAGGATTATTTTTTTGAATATAAGTGATTTTAATATTATAAAAACAGCGCTACTGAAGCGAATCTCTTGCTTATTGTTCTTTAGATGACACCATGCAAGCACATGAATTTAAAATATAAATAATAAAATCGCTCAGGTAGTGTTTGGTAAATAATGTCGTAAGTGGTAGGCAATTGCAAGTAAATGACGTATCATTTGTCCAAGATTGTCGGTCAGACTTGCATCATCTAACGTTGGCCGCGCCTAATTCATTTCTTATGAGTCATCTTACCATGATAAAGACATTAAATTTTCGTCCGTTGAGCCATGCCAGTGTATTACGCAAAATTGTCATGACCAGCATGCTTAGCGCTACTGTCGCTATGTCTGGCTGCTCATTACTGAGTGTTTATAAGATTGATTTGCCACAAGGGACAGCGATTACTCAAGTCCAAGCACAAAAACTAAAAGTAGGCATGAACCAAAACCAAGTGCTCTATATTCTTGGTAGCCCTGCGATCCGAGATACCCTTGAGCCTAAGCGCTGGGACTATATCTACGACTATAAAGCAGGCACAGAAGGTAGCCGTAAAGGTATTGCTGATGTCAAAAATGCCAGCCAACACTTAGTGGTGTACTTCGATGACAATGGCTTGGTCACGCGTATCGAAGGTATCGAGAGCTTACCAGCATCATAGTCAGTAAGATTATGAGATTTAACTAAAGCTATAAGTTCTAACTGCCAATCATTTATCCGCGAGATTTGTTTTTGCGCTGAGACATTGGATCAGCGCTCAAACTGCGATATACCTCAATACGGTCAAAAGGCTGTAATACGTAACTGAGCGGCTGTTTTTGTGCATAGATACCTACATGCCAACGTTTAGCCGTTGGCGTAGCCACATCTTTGACTTGCTCACACCACTCTGCTAATTCTGCAAACTTCTCCAACCATCCTGCTTGATTCAGTGCATCATATAGATTGGTACCAGATATGACTTCTAATGCCAAGTAATGCTGACGCTGCTCATCTTCAGCATACGCCAGATATACCGTCATTAGCTTGGACTCAACAGATTGCAGCGTACCATTACTATTGGTATTCCCCGTTAGCTCAACCACTGCATCACCCAACCTATCAGTGCTAGTAGTAATGCTAATGGCACCACCAAACGTATTGCTATGCGCCACAAGTTATAGAACGCTTCATTGCTAAAGTTCAATGACTTACGTAGATGACTGATTTTCATCTGCCACCCTGCAAATATCGATAATAACAATACAGCGACACTACTAACTATCACTAAGATACCTACCAGCCATTGCGTTGGAATGGCAACTACCAGTAGCAACGCTAAAGCAAAAGTGATTATTAAGCTGACTAACAGTCCAAATTTATGCGTTAACTGCTGTGTGCTGTAATGTAATAGGTAGCTTGCCACGAACAGTACCCCGATCCAATATGATAGCTGGCCAATCGGAGGTAATGACATACTACTGATAAACAAGGCTACAACACCCACAATTAACTGTAATATCCAAATCGGTAATACCAATTTTGTTGCACGGTAATGACGAGCGGCAGCCCTGCTTTGTGCTTGCTGGTCGCTGGTTTCTACTGCTGTGACTGTTTGTTTTCTAACCAAGTTCTGAGCGAACCAGTATAGCCCTGTACCTGCACCGACACTGACCAATGCCAGTGCCACTGCGCGCGCCCACTCCGCCAAGCTGATATCCGTCATAGCAAAACCAGCATTTGGCACACCATTTGCGACACCCAGTACCAGCCCGACTACCATCAGTCCTAATCCAATGGGTAATGGTGCCACGCCTAATAAACTTAGTAAGACAGCAATAACCATCAACCCAGCAGCAACAGCAAAGCTTGGTATATTGGGTACACTATTTAGCTCAGTAAGCGCGCCTAATATACCAGTGCTGGCACCTGATATGATCAATGCCGCGATCACAATAGAGACCAATGACGCAAGCCAACCAAAGCTTCGCCACATTGGGCTCGCATCAGCTTCACGAGTCAGCTTTTGCATGCCAGCTAGAGGCCCCTCTACACTGCGGTAGGCCAATGCAATCTCAGCATAAACCACTGGCAATGCAACGACTACCATTGCTAGCAGCCATAGTAACCAAAAATCAATTTCACCAATTGATGTTGGTGCAAACCAACGAAACAGGAGTAACGGTAACAGCGCCGCGATAAAATAAGAGGCATAACGGGTCATCATAATCTCAATCCAAACGATCTGATATCATCGACAAAAACTTGAGTAGCAGAAGAAGTCGCTATCAGTACTACGCATTGTAGACTAAGCGAATTTGATAAGGCTAATCATGTTTTTAGATTTGATATAAAGTGAATAATGATAATTTGTAATTATACAGACCAATGATAGGCATCTGTAAAGGAGTTAAGCTTTTATTGCTTGTCTGATATAAGAGACAAACAGTTATAAAAAAACCCCGAAAACGGGGTTTAATAGTTCAGGCATAGTAGATACAAAATGCAGTACTTAGCCATTTTATCTACAAGTGGCTGTTACTAGTATGCATCAATGCGAGCCAATTAATGAATAGCACTCACATAGTCTGACAAAATACGAATGTCACGATCTGATAGCTTCGATGCAACCGTTTGCATCATACCCATCTCACCTTCTTTGGCAGCATCATTGACTCGTTTTTGGTCATCGCTATCGATATCATCAACACGTCCCGCAGCACGGAATAGTTTTAGCTGGGTCGCAATATACTCAGCATGCTGTCCGCCTAGCTTTGGAAACGCAGCCCAAGTGTTACCTGCGGCATCTGGTCCATGACAACCGGCACAGCCAATGACACCGCGTGACTTATCACCGCCCAAAAACAACTTGGTTGCTTCTTGGTTGGTTGCAGGGTTACCGTAACCGACACCCCAAGGCGCTTGAGTAGCATAATAACCTGCCACGTCAGCCAGATCTTGCTGAGACAAGTTTGCCACCTGAGACTGCATGATACCGTTTTTGCGATAGCCTGCTTTAAAGTTGACCAACTGTTTGTATAGATACTTTACGTTTTGACCACCAAGGTTTGGCTGTGCAGGAACAACACTGACACCATTAAGACCATGACACGCAGCACAAACGGTTTCTGCAATTTTCTGACCTGCTTCGATATCATGCTCAGGAACAACAATAGCAGCTTGTACGCTGAAACTTGCAACGCATAAGCTGGCAGCAGCGATTAACTTTTTCATTGATACAAATCCTACTAGCTCGGCGTAAGCATTATCTAGAATGATTGCATGGATAGGATACCCGATATAGCCGTCTCTTTAACAATGAGCATGGCGCATATTTTGAGGTATCGGACACAAGCAGTCTGAAAAGTACTTACTAATATCAGGGTTTATTTTCGATTATTATAGCAAGACTTTGTATCATTTGCCTACTTAATCATAGTATTCATCAGTTTTCTAACTGATACAGCCTAAAGCACCACACAAAAACAAAAAGCGCATCAAGGCCACAAGACCAGCGCTTTGTTTCATATACTTGGGCTTCATTTATAAGCTGACTACTGACTCATATACTCGATGAGTTTTCGATAGTCATCATCACTACAGGTGTCACAGAGACCACCTGCTGGCATCTGCGTCATACCACCTTTAACAGACTGAATAAGCGTCGGCATGCTTTTTTGTTCGATGAGCTGTTGCCACTTGGTACTATCGCCTTTTTTAATAGCATTCAACGCGCCACTATCATGGCAGGCTGCACATGAGTTATTATACATGGTGGCTATATTGGTAACGTCAGCCGCACTTGCACTGCTGATCATGGCAATGCTCAAAAAGAATGCAGCGCCATTAGCGGTTATAGCCGCATGACCTTTACTAAGAAGTTTATTGATTGAAAACATTGAGCACCTCCTCGTGATATTTCACGTGTCTCATCAATCGCTCTATTAAACGTCTTTCACTAAACATTGTAACAATATATGTCATGTAAGCATAGGCAAATTGGATGTGGCTTTGTTAACGCCATCAACTTGTCTTATGAACCATTAACTTTAATGTTATTCTACTATTTATATGATGCTAATCGCAGTTATTTCAATAAGTAAGACAGGTAATGGTATAGAATAGCTGCCAATGTAAAGTCGTAACTTTTATAGTGTATAACTAGTGATTTAGATTGAATTTATTGAGAGCAAATGGCTTTCATACATTACCTGCATTTCAGTACCAATTTAATATCCAAAAACTAACGTTTTATCACCGTATCCAATTTTTAAGATTAATGAGCCATTTATGAATACCCCGTTTACAGATGTTGCAGCCGAACATGCGCTGTTCAACACCAAGTCCCGTCAAAAAATTCAACAAACTGAATTTATGACATCAGCGCCTACTTTTAAGCTTTGTCCTCCTGATATGGGCTTAGAGGTCGCCTTTGCAGGTCGCTCGAACGCTGGTAAATCCTCGGCCATCAATGCTTTGACCAATCAGCGTCAACTGGCGCGTTCGTCTAAAACGCCTGGACGTACGCAAATGATTAACTTTTTTAGTATCGGTGACACTGACAGACGATTGGTCGATTTGCCAGGTTATGGCTATGCCGCTGTACCGCTTGAGATGAAAAAAGAATGGCAGGTTGAGCTAGAAGAGTACTTAGTATCACGCTCAAGCTTGGCAGGATTGGTGCTGATGACAGATATTCGTCACCCCCTTAAGTTTTTTGATGAGCAGATGCTGCATTGGGCAAAAGATGGCGAGCTACCAGTACACATTCTATTGACGAAAGCAGATAAACTTAAGTATGGCGCTTCCAAAAACGCCCTACTCAATACGCGCAAAAGACTCAAAAAATTAGGTTTGAACTGTACTATTCAATTATTCTCGGCGCTCAGAAAAGAAGGTCTTGATGAGCTGGCGGGTGTCATGGGCAACTGGTACGAGTATCAGCTCGATGCCGATAAAATCATTGAGTCCTCTTTTGCGTTATTAGAAGGTGCTGAACTAGAAGAAGCCATTGAAAAAGAAGGTACTCAAGAAGAAGAGAAATAAATACGATAGTTTTGAGTTAAAAAGGGTTTATCGATAATAACGATAAACCCTTTTTTTATATAATATAATGATACTGTTATTTAAGCACACAATAGCTCGACCAATGCCTGCGGGGTATCAACCTGATAAGTAGGGTTTTGTGCGGCAAGTTCTGCACTCGTTGCCGTGCCATAGTTCACTGCTATACTGGTCATACCTAATGCTGTTGCCATCTGAATATCATAGATACTGTCACCGATAAAAACAGCATCAGAAATCTGCTGCTGCGTATATTCCAAGATATCAGTCAACATCTGCGGATTAGGTTTTGAGCCGGATTCATCAGCACAGCGCGTCATCACAAAATAATGGTGACTCTTTGAGGCATCTAACACACGATCTAGCCCTTTTCTTTTTTTACCTGTTGCGACCGCAAGCTTTTTATTCTGCTGCTGCAAAGTCTGCAACATATTTTCTATCGGCTCAAATAGCGGCGTCGCATGACTGTTGGCAATATAGTACTCTGCATAGGCTTGCTGAATGGCGAGCATTTGCGACTCGTTGGCATGAGGATATAAAATCTCTATACCATTCATCAAACTCAAGCCAATGATGTCTTTGACCGCTTTATCAGTGGTTTCAAACCCGTGCGCCTCTCCCGCCACATGCATAGAATCAACGATTAAGCCGATTGAATCCATCAATGTGCCATCCCAATCAAAAATAATCAGTGTCTTATCAGAGAGATGATGCTCGTTTGCAGACTGAGTATTTTTGGCAAGATGTGTAGTTTTGGTTGTCATTGGTACAGTCATGAATTTACCTTAACGAATAACAGCAATAGGAGATACGAAAACGTCACGGCGGCTTATTTATAAAAATAAGAGTTCGTGACGTTTTGGTGTTCTAGCAATGACCTAATAAGTCAAGCCGCAGTAATTTTCTTAAACTTACCCAGGCAACTGCGTTGTCTCTGGTAACCAATCTGCCATATCGTCTGGCAATGGCGCAGTAATAGTCTTGTAGCCTGGGATATCTAGGCGCCATGCGTGTAGACACAGGCGATGCACACCCGATTTATCATGGACATTATATTTGTCATCACCCAAGATAGCATGACCAATATGTGCCAAATGCACACGAATCTGATGTGTACGTCCTGTCATTGGCTTGGCTTCGATGACACTTACTGGCTGACCCGCCATCACAAAACGATCATGGACAATGATATCAGTCTGGCTTTCTTTTGCCTGCGCATCTTGGCTATCTACTTTGACTCGGCGCTCACCACTGGCTAGTGTATAACGCAGCAGTGGCGCATCAATACGTTGCTCATTGAGTGCAGGTTGCCCTTTCGCTAGGCATAAATAATGCTTCTGAATGGTCTTATCGACCAAATGCTGCTGCAACACTTTTAGCGTTGAGCGTTTTTTAGAGATCATCAATAGCCCTGAGGTATCTTTGTCAATACGATGTATCAGCTCTAGGTATTTTTTACCGGTTACCTCACGCATGGCTTCGATCACCCCAAAGTCCAGACCACTACCTCCATGCACAGCGATACCAGAGGGCTTATTGAGTACGATCAGACCTTCATCTTCATAGACCACACGTGCCAGCAAGCTCTTGGCAAACTCGGTGCTGATGATTGGTTTTTCGCGTGTCGCCAGCTCCACAGGTGCAATGCGTACGACGTCTTCACGTTGTACTCTATCGTGGGCCTTGCAGCGCTTATTATTGACGCGCACTTCATCTGAGCGAATCATTTTATAGATGTGCGGTTTTGGCAATCCCTTTAAGCGGTTCAACAAAAAGTTATCCAAACGCTGATCATGTTGATGGCGCGTTACTTCAAGGTAGTTTACCTTACCAAAGTTACTAATCTCATCGTCAGCGCTTTGCGGGCGTGTTTTGCTATTGAAAATAGCAGGGGCTTCATGGGTAGGGGCATCGTCAGTCATTTTTGAGTTTGTCATTTTTAGTTAGGTGTTTACACAAAGATTTGTTATAGTTTAGCATGTTGAGCGACAATTAAGCAGAGACTACGACAATAATCATTGTTGTTTCAGATAGCTGGTCACCGTTTTATTACTTTCCAGTGTTTACTGATTGCTAGTAAAGAGGTCTATGCTATTTACCTTGCTGATATTAGACGTTTGATCTGATTTAGGGCGCATTATTTACTTAAAGGTATTACTTACCAAATATCGCTTCATAAATTAAAAACACTGTATTGAATGTTATTCGATACCATAAAACAAATAGTGACACTAAATACCATCACGTTCGTAAATATGACAACAAATCTATTTATCAACGGATGACAACACCACATTGACTCACTAACTGCATGACAACGACTTTACCTGATAACTATTTATTGTTTAATGAGTACTTGTCTGATGGTCCTTTATGCCAGCATAGTTGAGCAAGTATGGGTAGTCTAGCGTTAGGATCGAAAAGTAACTCGATAGCTGCCGAAGTATCGGTGGTCAAACAGATGACGACAAAATGTAAATACAATACCATGCTGATGCGCTGGTTCATTACTCTGTTTGCCAAGTACGCCCCGCTGATAGCCAAAGCCGTGACACCTAACCTTGAGACACCCAAGATATTATTAACGACAGACAAAGAACGATAAACAAAGAGTAACCAATCGCTTTACCTGAATAGATAATCGCTGACTGACGGACTACATATAATAGCCACCACGATCGCGATATTATTGTTAGACTTTGATGGATAAATGGCAACAGCAGCACGCCTTTTTAATATGAGTACTTTTGAACACTGCAACTGACCATTGCCCACGCTTACAACGTGCGCCAAAATCACGACCGACGAAATGTACTGACTTTAACCAGGCTTGATGAATTCGCTATATGTACTAAATTTACTGATGACAATATACAAATACCATAGCCTTACACCCTATATTATTTACATTGACATGAGTATCGCTAACCACTTCAGGTAAAAAAAGCCATTGAAAAAGCCATTGTGCTTTATGAAACCCACGATTTACGTTTTACCGTTAACTAATATCTGTAAACGCTAATGTAATATTAGCCACACTTGCCACTATGTTCTAAAGACTGTCTTATCGTTGTTATGCGTACTCATATAGGATATAAATATGAAACGCATTCTGATCAACGCCACTCAAAACGAAGAGATTCGTGTCGCCTTATGTAAAGGCAACCACTTATACGATTTCGACTTAGAAAACCGTACCCGCGAGCAAAAAAAATCTAACATCTATAAAGGTCATGTGACCCGTGTCGAGCCATCACTCGAAGCCGTGTTTGTTGAGTATGGCTCACAGCGTCAGGGTTTCTTGCCAATTCGTGAAATCTCTGCTGAATACCTAAGCGGCAACCCACGTGATGAAAATATCAAAAAGCTGATCAAAGAAGGCGACGAGCTTATCGTTCAAGTCGAAAAAGAAGAGCGCGGCAATAAAGGTGCTGCCCTATCGACGTATGTCTCATTAGCTGGTCGCTATCTGGTACTCATGCCAAACAACCCTCGTGGCGGCGGTATCTCACGTCAGATCTCAGGCAAACTGCGTGAAGACATGAAGCGCATGCTGAGCAATCTTGATCTGCCAAAAGGCATGAGCGTTATTATTCGTACGGCAGGTATTGGCAAAACCCAAGAAGACTTGCAGCACGATCTCAACCATTTGCTTAATATCTGGCAAGCCATCCAAGAACAAAACCAAAAATATCCGTCACCGCGCTTGGTCCACCAAGAAGCGGGTGTGGTCACTCGTGCTGTGCGTGATTATTTGCGTGATGATATTTCTGAGATTTGGATCGATAACGAAAACGCTTACATTGAAGCGGCAGGCTTTATCGATGCAGTGATGCCAAAGCAAGCCGAAAAGCTACGCAAATACACCGATTACGAGCCGATGTTTTCACGCTTTAATATTGAAAAACAAATCGAAACTGCCTATCAGCGCGAAGTACGTCTGCCTTCAGGTGGCTCAATTGTTATCGACCAAACAGAAGCTCTGGTGTCTATCGATATCAACTCAGCCAAGTCAACCAAAGGCTCAGACGTTGCTGAGACCGCTTATCACACCAACCTAGAAGCCGCTGATGAAATTGCTCGTCAGCTGCGTTTGCGTGATATGGGTGGTTTGATCGTTATTGACTTCATTGACATGAATGACAACAAACATCAAAAAGAAGTGGAAAAACGTCTGATTGACGCCACCAAATACGATCGTGCGCGCGTACAATTCGGTGATATTTCTAAATTTGGTCTGATGGAAATGAGCCGTCAGCGTCTGCGTCCTTCACTAGAGGAGTCAACGGGCTATATCTGCCCGCGTTGCCACGGCAATGGTATGATTCGTGACCTGCGTTCATTGTCACTCTCTATCATGCGTCAAATCGAGCAAATTGCGCTTAAAGAGCGTCAAGGTGAAGTACAAGCAGAAGTGCCCACAGACATCGCAGCATTCTTGCTAAATGAAAAACGTGACAGCTTGGTGTATCTTGAGCAAGACAGTGGCACACGTATCACAATTTTGCCACATGCGCATCTAGAATCACCAAACTTCAAGCTACACTTTAACCGTGATGGTTTTGCTCCATCGAGCTATGAGCGTATCACTGATGCTCAGGAACAAGAGCACAGCGATCTTGGCTACAATGTTGACTGGCAAACTGCCGAAAAAGAACGTCCTGAGCAGCAGCCTACTCGCCAGCCACGCAAAACGCCAAATGACAGCAACAAACCAAACCGCCCAAATGCGCAGCAGAGCAAAGCGTCACAAACGCAAAATGAGACGGTAAATCATAGCAATGATCGCCGTAATCATAAAAATACCAATGATGCTGCGTCTGCACCGCAAGATAGCAAAACCCAAAGCACTTCGGTACCAGTCGCGCCGCAGACTCGAAACATCGAAACGACTGCTCAACCACAAGCCGTTGCTTGGTTATCTAACCTATTTGCTCAAGCACCGCAAGCGTCCACAACACCTAGTGTCAGCAGTCGTGATGCCGCTGAAGCTATTGAAGCGCTAGTAAACACTGGGGCCCAAAGCTTAGGTTCGTTCGGTCAAGTCGATGGCAGTGCGTTGAATAGTGCTGGCACAAATAGTGCGCAACCAGCTCAACAAAGCAATAGTCAAAAAGATGACAGTCAATCGTCAGACAGTAATAGCAACCGTCAGCAAGCTCGCCGCAACAACGACAGTGATACTGATGAAAATAACAACGAGGATAGAAGAAGACGTAAGACCCGTAAGTCTAGATCTTCTAAGCCGCGTCAAAGAAAAGAGACAGCTGACGAGACCACTAATAACGTCAGTAGTACAGACAATAGCGCTGATAATAAGTCGTCTGACAATCAAGACCAAAATCAGACAGAAAAGCGTCAGCAAGATAGCAGACGTAACAACAATCGCAATCGCAACAATCGTCAAGACAGCAATCGCAGCGCGAATGAGCAGAACAAAGCTGACAAGACTGAGAACGAAACCAGCCAAAAGCCTGATGAGCAGACTCGTGCTAAGCGTAAATCGCATAGCCAACGTGGCTCACGTGGCAAGCTGGAGCGCGGTGAGACGCTAACGGCTGACAATATTGAGCAAAGCAAGCAGCAAAACGCTAAGAACAGCGATGCCACCAATAGCAAAAACCACTCTGGTACGCGCCGTAGTCAAGATCCTAACGAAGTCGTGCTACAGGTCAACGAAGCACCCGCTACGTTAAAAGCGTCAGAAGTCGTGCACTTGTCTTTAGATGACAGCAAATCTGCACAGGTAAAACCTCAACCTAACGATAGGTATAGCCAAGAAAACAGAACGGTGAAAAACGAGCGTACTGAAGAAAGCGCTGTTCAACAGCCTTTTGCTAGCCAACCTATTGGCAGTGAGCAAAACGCTGAAAAGCAAAATACCACGGCTCAAAAGGCGGATAAGCGAAGCGACGATAAGCAAAGTACGGTAGAAACGTCAGAGCGTAAAGTTAATAATGATAAGAGTGATGCTACCAAAGCTGAGGTACAGAACGAGACACCTGTACATGAGCCAGTTGCTAAAGAAAGAAAAGCACCTGTAGAAACACCATCGACTTCTACAAGTAACACCGAAAGTAAATCGGAAGCGCCAACACCGGTCACTGCTGATGCGAAAGAAACGGTAGAGACTCCAAAACAGCAGGAGACCAATACTGCTGAAAGTACGAGTAAGGGCAATGAAGCTCAAAAGACTCAGTCTGACAGTAATAGTGCAGGCATAAGTAGCGTGAGTAACTCAGCACTTGAGCTGACACATGAGGCATTGTTTGGTGCACGTTACGTGACTGCTGAGAAGTTTGGTCAAGCCAGTAACGATCCACGAGTCGTACAGAGCAAGCAAAAGCAAGCAGCGTCAACACCTCAAGTAGAACAATCTGCTGCGGTAAGTACTCCTGCAATACGCGGTACAGTTGGTGAGTTTATACGTACAACGCTGCCAGACGCGCAAACTCACTTGGCAGAAGATGGCGTTATCAACTGCTTTATCGCAACGGTTGCCTTGCATGCTGAGCAAACGAAAGCTACTGATAGTACTACTGAAGATAAAAACAGTGTCAACAACAGTGACGTGGCCAGTCAGAGCTTTGACTTTAGTAACTACGGTTATCAGCCATTAACAGCCGAGTATTTGACGCGCTTTGAAGCGATGACGCAAGCCGTCAGTCAATTTGCAGCAGCTCAAGGAAAGACAGATGTAGAGCCACGTACTGTCAGTAAGCGTGCTAGCAATGATCCACGTGGTCAGCATCCTGACTATCAAGAACCCACTCAAGAGTCCGCAGACTTAAATGTCCCTACCGAGCAAACTTCAAAAAACGAAGAACCGTTAGTAGAGTCCAAGCAAGATACTGCTGAAGTGGACGCGCATAAGGTTGAGGCAACTGCACTAGTGAATCAAGAGCAGACAGATGATGTCAGCACTGATAGCGAACAGTTACTAGAGCTTGAGAATGCTCAATCAGCGACTGAAAATGTAGAAGCTGAAGCTGAGCAAGTTACCGACGCTCAAGCAGAAGAGTCTACTAAAGAAGCAAGTAAGGACGATAGTCAGGCAGCCAAATCTAAGACGACTATTGCTAGCTACAAAAACATGATCGAGAATGTGGCTGAGCAATTACTGCCGCAGACAGGCATGTTTAATCTGACTACGCCAAAAGTACCAAAGGCACGCAGTCGTAAGCCTAAGTCTGAGCATAAAAAACCGACGCAAGTAGAAAAAGCAGAAGCTGATGACACCAGTGATGATAGCTAAAGCACGGTAATATAAAAGTCGTGTAGATCTGAAGACAAAAGCCCCGATACTTATAAGTATCGGGGCTTTTTATCTTTTTGGCGTAATGATCTTAGCTTGCTTTCAACTTAATTTCTTTTGCCTACTATATAGCTGAGCTAAAGGCGCAATGACTTGCCTAGTGCGCAGTAGCGTCGCCACCACGCATTTTACTAATAGCCGTCACAATGGCTACTACGATAACACCAACGATTAGTCCGACCAATCCATTTAGTAATGACGCGGTCACTCCTTCAAACACCCCAGTAAGATGAGCAATGTCTTCTACGCTATGATGCAAAAAGCCGATACCGTGAACAATAATACCGCCACCCACTAAAAACATCGCAATTGTGCCCGCTATTGATAAAAACTTCATCAGCTTCGGTGCTGCTGCAAGCATAAACTCACCAAACTTGCGTTTGCTATCACCCACTTGCGAGTTCTCAATGAGATGCAGACCCGCATCGTCAATTTTGACAATACCTGCAACCAAGCCATAAATACCGACGGTCACCACAGCAGCTACTATCGAGAGCACGATACCTTTTTGAACGATATCGCCGCCAGCAGCTGTGACCGCGCCTAAAGAGATAACAATAATCTCAGCCGACAAAATGAAATCGGTACGTATCGCGCCTTTGATTTTGTCTTTTTCAAACGCAACCAAGTCTATGTTGTCATCTGCGTTGGCTTTTAGGCGGGCATTTTGTTCTTCATCATGAGGCAACAACTTTGGCCAAAACTTATGAATGACCTTTTCAGCCCCTTCATAACTTAGGTATAGACCTCCGATCATCAATAGCGGGGTAATCAACCATGGTATAAAATAGCTGATCAAGAGCGCCGCTGGTACTAAAATCACCTTATTGACGGCCGAGCCCTTGGCAACTGCCCAAATGACGGGGAGCTCACGATTTGGCTTAACCCCTGTGACCTGCTCGGCGTTAAGTGCCAAATCATCACCAACTAAGCCTGCGGTTTTTTTGGCGGCGATTTTGGTCATGACGCCTACATCATCCATTAAGATGCTAATGTCATCGAGTAAGGTTAATAAACTGGCACCTGCCATGCGTGCTCCTTAAAGCAAATTTGTTAAAGGTAAATCGTTAAATGATATAAATTCTTATAAAAACGATGCTATTAGCTGTAGATTACAAGGGCAGGCATATATATTAAATAGTACAAATGTATCTTATTTTTTAGCTCACGTTAGTAACCATTCTTTAAAGTTAGCATTATTTGCACCAATTGGCTTATGTACTGCAGCTGTCATTATCTATAACTATGGTAATATAGAGACACTCATCACCTACTTTGTACCATCAACAAGTCATGAAAATGTCTATAAAATTAGACCTTTAAAACACTACTAAGACACACCACTATAGATAAACGTTCATAGTGTTTATCTATATAGTGTTTTTATATAACGAACTCATCATTAGGCGCGATGCCTATAGGAAACCAGTATGCCATCACCTATTAGCAAAAAGACCACTACGTATCATCGTTTTTCTCGTACTACCCTCTCTCGTTTTGTGATAGGTGCCTTACTGGTAGGTGTTGCTGCTGGCTGCTCCAATAATTCAGCGGACGCAACCAGCAATACTAGCGTGGTCGGTGCTACACAAGCTCAAGCTGCTTCTGGGAAAGTATCAACTGGTGAAACATCAGCTGACAATGACCCTACCGTTGTCAAAGCATTACAAGCAAATTTAAAAGCATCTGGTATCGAAGAAAATATCGTTTCAGCAGTACCGACAGATATGGATGGTATCTATTGGGTGACGGCTGAAGGGCTACCGTCTTTCTTTACTGATAAATCCGGCAAGCATATTATCCAAGGACAAATCGTCGCCGTTGGTGATGCTGCACCCGTTGATATTAGTGCCGCTTTGGTCGCTAATACCGCACAAGAAGCGCTAAAAGCAGTGGATAAAAAAGAGATGATTATTTATCCAGCAGAAGGGGCGACCACCGCTGTTGTCTATGCCTTTACTGATGCAGACTGTGGTTACTGTCGTAAATTGCACGAAGAGATGGATGATATCAATGCCCGCGGTATTGAAGTACGTTACTTGGCATGGCCACGTAGCCAAGAGTCGGTACCAAAAATGGAAGCAGTTTGGTGTAGTCAAGACCGCAACGCCGCTATGGATCAGGCAAAAATGGGTGCCAATGTACAAGCCCCCAACTGCGCAAACCCAGTACAGGAACATATGGCATTAGGGTCAAGGCTTGGCGTACGTGGCACCCCAGCTATCTTTACCGAGACAGGACAACAAGTGGGCGGCTACCTACCTGCGGCACAATTGGCGCAAGCCGTCGGTGCTAACTGATAATTTGTCTGGCAAAATTTACGGCTATTATCGCTTTATAACCAGTAGACGATATGACCTTGGCGACATTGTGTAGACGTCACAACTGCTTGTCGGTATGATACGATAAAGCACGATGCAACATCAGCAATACCCTTTTATCTGAGCATTTTTTATTCAACTATGATGAAGTATGTATGCGAGGCTGCCATAGAAAATGCGCACAGACTGTCGGTTTAGTACCGCAGGCTCATTTGGCACTGTCACAGCGTTTTACTTCATTATATTCAACCTCTTGAGGATACTGTGAGCAATTCCATCAAACTAGCGATACTTGGTCTAGGAACCGTCGGAACAGGCGTGATCAACCTAATCAATGACAATTTAGATGAGCTAAAACGCCGTAGTGGACGCGACATTATTATTACCGAAGTAGGTACGCGTCGGCAGCGTGATGATATCGACACAAACATCACGCAAAACAGTGACTTGATGGCAATTGCGGCAAGCGACAATGTCGATATCGTTATTGAAGTGATTGGTGGCACTACCCTAGCCAAAGACGTCATCATGCAGGCTATCAAAAATGGCAAGCATGTAGTAACCGCAAACAAAGCCTTATTGGCTGAGCATGGCAATGAGATCTTTGCTTTTGCTGAAGAAAACAATGTCCACGTTGCCTATGAAGCAGCAGTAGCAGGCGGTATTCCAATCATCAAAGTGATGCGTGAAGCTCTCGCTGCTAATAAAATCGATTGGCTTGCAGGTATTATCAACGGTACTGGCAACTTTATCATGACCGAAATGCGCGACAAGGGTCGTCCATTTGCTGATGTATTGAGCGAAGCACAAGAACTTGGTTATGCAGAAGCAGATCCGACTTTTGATGTTGAAGGTATTGATGCCGCGCACAAACTGGCCTTGCTCGCCTCTATTGCGTTTGGTATCCCATTGCAATTTGACAAGGTTTACTGTGAAGGCATCACTGGTATTACTCTACAAGACGTCAACTATGCCGAGGAGCTGGGCTATCGTATTAAGCACTTAGGATTTGCAGTGCGGCGTGATGGTCAAGGTAACGACGACGATGCTGGTGTTGAGCTGCGTGTACATCCAACGCTTATTCCGCAGGATGCGTTACTTGCCAATGTCAATGGCGTCAAAAACGCCGTGTTGGTCAACTCACATCCGCTTGGACAAACACTCTATTGCGGTGATGGTGCAGGTGCAGGCGCTACTGCTTCTGCCGTGATGGCAGATGTCATGGATTTAGTCCGTGTACTTGGCAGCAAAGATAATGACGATCAAAGCAGCAGCGATCAAAATAATCACGGACATCATGTGCCGCATTTGGCATTCATCCCTGAACAGTTATCAGACACGCCAATATTACGCGCTGAGCAGATGATTACTGGTTATTACTTACGCGTACATGCTTACGATAGCCCTGGCGTCTTAGCAGACATCACTCGCATCCTAAGTGATGCTGGTATCAATATCGATGCTATTTTGCAAAAGCCTGCTCACAAAGTCGGTCAAGTGCCTGTGATTATATTGACCTTGCCTGTCGTTGAGAGCCGGATGAACCTAGCTATCGAAAAAATTGAAAAACTCGATACCATTACTGATAAAGTAGTACGCATTCGCTTAGATGAGCTAGCGTAAACAAAATACTGAATGAATCGGCCCTTTTAGTAATAAAAATATTTGTAGTCATACAAGTGCAGCTAGCTGATCAATGTCTGATTCATTCAGCAAAATTTTTAAACAAAACACGTAATAAGGAATAATAACGATGTCAAATGATTCAATTGTAATTTTAAACGGCGCACGTACTCCAATGGGCGGATTCCAAGGCGTATTAAAAGACGTCAGCGCTACAGATTTAGGCGCTACTGCCATTAAAGCCGCTCTCACACGCTCAGGCGTTAGTGCTGATAACATTGATGAGGTTATCATGGGTTGTATTTTGACTGCAGGTTTGGGTCAAGGCCCTGCTCGTCAAGCAATGCGCAAAGCAGGTCTACCTGATGCGACTGGTGCTGTGACCATCAACAAGCTATGTGGCTCAGGTCTAAAAGCAGTCATGCAAGCGCACGACGGTATCAAAGCTGGCAGCTTCGATGTTGCTGTGGCTGGTGGTATGGAATCAATGACCAATGCCCCTTACCTGATGCCAGGGTCGCGCGGTGGCTACCGTATGGGTCACAAAGAAGTAAAAGACCATATGTTCTTAGACGGTCTAGAAGATGCTGAAACGGGTAAGCTAATGGGTATGTTTGCTCAAGAAATGGCAGACGAAAAAGGCTATACGCGTGAGCAAATGGATGAGTTTGCTATTGAATCACTTAACCGTGCTCTAACAGCGATTAAAGACGATCATTTCAAAGATGAGATCGAGCCTATAACGTTTAAAACTCGTAAAGGCGAACAGACAGTCGATACTGATGAACAACCAGCCCTAGCAAATGCTGATCGCATCCCTACCCTACGTCCAGCATTTGCTAAAGACGGTACGGTTACAGCGGCAAATGCCAGCTCAATCTCAGATGGTGCTGCTGCTGTTGTCGTCATGAAAGAATCACAAGCGAAAGCTGAAGGTCTGGATTATCAGGCTCGTATCGTTGCGACTGCATCAAACTCGCGTCACCCAAGCGAATTTACGATTGCACCGATTGGCGCAATTGAAAAAGTACTCGCAAGTGCTGGCTGGTCAGTAGATGAAGTTGATCTATGGGAAATCAACGAAGCCTTCGCGATGGTCACTATGGCTGCTATGGACGAGCTAAAAATCGACCATGCCAAAGTAAACGTTGAAGGCGGTGCTTGTGCCCTTGGCCATCCAGTAGGCTGTTCAGGTGCGCGTATTCTCGTTACCCTTATCAACTCTCTTAAGCGTACCGGTGGCAAAAAAGGGGTTGCGACCCTATGTATCGGTGGCGGCGAAGCTGTAGCCGTTGCGATTGAGCTACCTTAAATACAATCTGCACTTGTACATGACCTTTAGAATGTAACTGACTATTTAGTATATCACTTACTTGATATATGTTACCCAAAAACCGCATTGCCCTAGGTGATGCGGTTTTTTTTGTTTCTATTTAATTAAAATACACGCCAAACATTACTCTATGTTAAGGCGCGTTAACTTGTACCTCCTTCTCTGTTATCGCACTTACAGCCTATTACACGCAATTACGGCAAGTGCACACTTTGCTACCTTGCTCATATATCTCATCCAAAATCATGGTGTTAGGATAGCTACAAGTTGATGAGAGGGCTATTCCAATAGTTCAATCCTAACTTTGTAATACAAATGATATTGCGTTAAAACTTAAAAATAACTATTAATTTTAAAACTATAAACTCATATAAAAGGAAGACAATAATGAGCCAGCTAATCCGTTTAAAAGATATCCAAGCCACTCACCGCGACTTAATCGGTGATGACTATTATGATCCAACAGAAAAAACCGCTTACGGTGTGAATGAAGAAAAGATCGGTAAAATTGAAGGTGCCCTAGTAGAAGACACTACTGGTCGCATTCGCTATTTGATCGTTGATGCAGGTGGTTGGTTCAGCTCAAAAGAAGTACTAGTACCAGCAGGTTTAGCACGTATTGTAGGTGACGACGTATTCTTTGATAGTTTGACTAAATCACAAGTAGAGGCGATGGAAGCATACGACCATGACTATCAGTACAGTTACAAAGAGCAGTATGAAAAAGATCGTCAAACCTTTACTGCTGATACCCTACCAGCTGAAGAGCGTGTAGACATCGCAGACCATTCTTATGATGCACCAAATACATTAGAGCTTTTAGAAGAGCGTCTAACAGTAAATAAAGACCGCATCGTAGCTGGCCTAGTAAAAGTAGGCAAACACGTCGTAACTGAAGAGCGCAATGTTGAAGTAGAGTTAGAAGAAGAACATGCTGATATCCAGCGCACTAGTGTCGATCGTCCAACAGATCGCCGTATCGGTGACGTAGATGTAAACGAAACAGTAGAAGTTGAGCTAGAAGCAGAACGCGCTCGTGTGGCTAAAGAAACTTACGTAACTGAAGAAGTAAACGTTGGTAAAACAACAGATCGTCATACAGAGACTCTTGTTGAAACTATCCAACGTGAAGAGCTAGACGTGGACAACAATGGCAACGTAGTTGATCGTGAAGGTAACCTAGTAAACCGTGATGATATCACTGCAGATGACGTACGACGTGCTCGTGGTATGTAATCTATAAAGTAAATACACGCTTATATTTAATAAAGAGACCGGAGTTATACTCTGGTCTTTTTTATGGATTAATTCTTTCTCTCAAGAATTTTCTGTGTGATCTGTTGCACGATTTATACTGAGAGATACTCGCTATATTTAGTATCTTATATACTATAAATAATTTCAAAAGCCTATCATCCATTGCTCGCATACAATAAGGAAATAACCATGTCTACTGATAATAACAATAGCGATCTATACCAAGACAATTTAGACAATGAGCAACAGCTATCAACTGACAACACATCGAACGTAGTTAATTTTGGGCATCTAGAGCTATTAGAAGAACGACCAGTTGTTAATAAAGAGCGCTTAGATGTGGGTAAAGTAACTGTCACCAAACACGCGCGCACAAAAACAATCAACGTACCTATTGAGCTTATAGAAGAATATATTACTGTTCGTACTGAGTATCACGATACAGAGAGTCAAGATCTGCTCTCAGGTAACTATGATGAAAAAGATATATTACGTCATGTCGAGCCATCACTAGACAGTAAGGCAGTAGTGACTATTAATGGTAAACAAATAGAGATCGGTGATGAGCCAATTGAAATTGTTTTATCACGTCAAGTAGCTACGGTTACTAAAGACACTTATGCTATTCAAGAAATCGACGTCAATAAGAGCACGCACGTACATACCGATAGCATTCAAGTAGAGCTCAAGCATGAAGAGCTAGACGTCACTGAAGAAGGATTCTTAGCGCACGAGTCACAGAATAATGGCACTACTCGTTTGAAATAGATGAGAGGCTGACTTTTTGTTTATTAGCCTGCAAAAGCTACAGACAATAAAAAGCAACGCTTACTCGCGTTGCTTTTTATTACTTGCTGTTTGTTCTAAAACCTCTAATGCTTGACTATGAGACTTTGTTACATTCAAAAGTATCAACGTTTGCCTCATCAGTGCCAGCAGTACGCATCACACCTGTATCACGCGCTTCGTGGGCGACGCGCCACTGAGTGAATCCTTGACCACCATCAATCGATGTTGCGACTTCAAACACTTCAGGGTTAGTACCTTCATTGGTTTGATTCAATGTTACTGTACCCATGTCAGTTGCAACTACCACTTGATTGGTTTCTTCCTTGTAGGTTGCATCAACTTTCAACTCAGGCGAGCACAAATATAGTATCTGTGTCACGCCGCTATTAACAGAAGCAACCGTGTCATCCTCTACTTCATTGAGTGAGGCATCTTCGCTATTGACCACAACGTCACTCGGTTCAGCAGGCTCAGCAGACATAGGCACAGACTCTTCTGTACTAACGCCTTCCATACTTGCTTCTGGCTCTGATTGTTGCTGACAGGCGCTGATCGTCAATGCACCAGCTAGCAGTCCTGTCAACGCTACTGAAGTCCGCAACTGTTTTAATAATTCTAAACTCATAACTCTCTCCCAAATAGATATGCTAAACACTATAGCGTGTCCGCAAATTCGCGCCTATGCTGAATTTGTAAATAATCAATACAAATTGTCTGCCAGACATATAAGAATAAATGTCAGTGCAAGAAAGCTTCGTATTCACATAAAAAAGCCCTTATCTGATTTAGATAAGGGCTTTTTTTTTCAGCTCAAAGGTATTGCTTTATGATGACCAATCCTTAGATCTTGCCGTGACACTGCTTATACTTGAGGCCTGAACCACAAGGACAAGGGGCATTGCGACTGATATTCATACCAGCGTACGGGTTTGGTTCATTGGCATCACTCGGGTTGCCTGCGATAGCGGCACTCACGCCAGCTGCTGCTGCACCAGCAGTATTGCGGTTCTGTGGTTGCGGCTGAGCGGTGGCACTATTCGCACTGCTATCTAAGTTATCGACATCATCATGCTCGAACTGCATCTGCATATGCGCGGCATTTTCGCGCTGCTGAGCTTCGAGTGCTTCTAGCTCTTCTTTGGTTGGAATATGGACACGTGACAAGTCCTGTACGGTTTCAGACTTGATTGCGCCCAGCATCATCTGGAACAGCTCAAACGACTCACGCTTATACTCTTGCTCAGGGTTTTTCTGCGCATATCCCCGCAAATGAATCCCTTTACGCAGCTGATCCATCTGTGTCAAATGCTCTTTCCAATGCTTATCTAGGCTTTGTAGCATAAAGTGACGCTCAAGCTGAGCTGCGTCTTGCTCACCCATCTGCTCACGGCGACTGTGATAACGATCTATCGCCGTCTGAACGATTTTCTCACGTAGCCCTTCTTCATCCAGTCGGCGGTCTTCATCTAACCAGTCATTGATCGGCATTGTGATCTTGAACTCATCCTCAAGCTCATCTTCTAGTCCATCGACGTTCCACTGATCATCAATAGAACCAGGCGGAATAAACTGATTAATCATCGCATTGTAGACTTCTTTATGCATCACTTCGATGGCCTCTAATAGCTCCATCTCAGCCAGCAGATCATCACGCTGACCATAAATCACTTTACGCTGCTCATTGGCGACGTCATCATACTTCAATAGATTTTTGCGAGCATCAAAATCGCGGCTCTCAACCTTACCCTGTGCGTTCTCAATCGATCTAGACACCATCTTATGCTCGATAGCTTCGTCTTCTTTTAGACCCATTGCGCGCATCATGTTGACCACGCGATCGCCTGCAAAAATACGCATCAAGTCATCTTCAAGCGATAAGAAAAAGCGTGACATACCAGGGTCACCTTGACGACCAGCACGGCCACGTAACTGGTTATCGATACGGCGTGACTCATGGCGCTCAGAACCAATAATATGCAAACCACCAGCGGCCACAACTTGATCGTGCTTGACTTGCCACTGGGCTTTTAGACGCTGCATCTCCTCTGGGCTGACCGCATCAATATCTTCGATAAAGGATTGCCAGTTACCGCCTAAGATAATATCCGTACCACGACCTGCCATGTTGGTTGCAATCGTGACTGATTTTGGACTACCTGCTTGCGCGATGATTTCCGCTTCACGTTCATGCTGCTTGGCGTTTAGAACGTTATGCTTGACGCCTCCTTGATCGAGTAAGTAAGACAACTCCTCACTGGCCTCAATCGTCGCCGTACCAACCAATACTGGCGCACCTTTTTCCTGAATTTCTTTAATCTCACGGATGATACCTTTGTACTTTCCTAACTTTGTTAAGAAAATCTGATCATCCATATCAATACGAGCAATGGGCTCATGCGTTGGAATGACGATGACATCTAGATCATAGGTAGACTTAAATTCTGCTGCTTCGGTATCAGCAGTACCCGTCATACCAGACAGTTTGTCATACAGACGGAAGTAGTTCTGGAACGTCGTCGTTGCAAGCGTTTGGTTCTCTGCTTGAATCTCCACACTTTCTTTCGCTTCTACTGCTTGATGTAGACCTTCTGACCAACGGCGACCAGGCATCGTACGACCGGTATTCTCATCAACGATGACCACTTCGCCTTCATCGACGATATAATGGACGTTTTTGACAAAGACATGATGCGCACGAATGGCGGCCTGAACGTGAGCCAATAGTGGCAAGCGGCTTGGGCTATACAGGCTTTCGTTTTCACCAAGCTCACCTACTTCGATTAAGAAGCGCTCAATTTTCTCATAGCCTTTTTCGCTAATCTCAATCTGGCGATTTTTTTCGTCAATCCAAAAATCTTCTTCTTCGTTATTCTTGTTGGCTTCTTCATCTTTTGAGCGGATCAGCACAGGAATAATGGTGTTGATCAGCGCATACATGCGTGATGAATCTTCAGCTTGACCCGAAATAATGAGCGGTGTACGTGCTTCATCAATTAAGATTGAGTCAATCTCATCAATAATACAGAAATTTAGTGCGCGCTGTTTCTTCTCTTCTAGCTTGAACACCATGTTATCGCGCAAGTAATCAAAACCGTACTCGTTATTGGTACCATAGGTAATGTCTGCTTGGTAAGCATTGATTTTTTCTTGTGGCGGCTGCTGCGAATAAATAACACCAACGGTCATACCCAAAAACCCAAATAGTGGGCGGTTTAGCTCAGCATCACGAGCAGCCAAATAATCGTTAACCGTGACCAGATGGACGCCTTTACCACTGATAGCGTTTAGGTACATCGCCAAAGTACCCATCAGGGTTTTACCTTCGCCTGTTTTCATCTCAGCGATTTTGCCTTCGTGCAAGGTGATACCACCGATCAGCTGCACGTCGTAGTGACGCATACCATTCACACGTAATGATGCTTCGCGGCAAACGGCAAACGCCTCTGGCAATAGTGCATCTAAGCTTTCGCCTTTTTGATGGCGCGCTTTAAACTCTTCGGTTTTTTGTTGTAGTTGCTCATCAGACAGGACTTGTATTTCAGCCTCTTTTGCGTTGATCTTACTGACCACTTTACGCATGCGTTTTAATTCGCGGTCATTTTTAGTGCCAACCACACTGCCTATAATCTTTGATAACATAATTTTTTGACCTATGGAATATTCGATAATTAGTGCGCATTAGCCAAAGCTTAGCTCGCGGCCTTGTCTTTATTCGACTAAGTACTACCTAATTTAGTATCGCCCAATTAAGTGTGCCGTCATTATATATGGTTATGGCGCTGATGGATACAAGGGCAGTGAGTAGATATTTGCCGCGGTAAAAACCACGCAGGACGTGTTAAAATAGTGAGTACTTTCTTAAATTTCTTAGCTTTTTCAGTGCCTTTGTTTGTTTGACATAGTTCGATTTTTATACGCTTACTACCTCTGCGTCTTAGCTTAAAATTTATCGTTAAGCTATTTATCTATAAGTGACAGGCTTCTTGATAAAGCCGAAGCTATCTATAAAACTTGGGCATAAGACAAATGATTCTTTAGCACCCCTATCACAAAATACTCATTACAACTCATTAAAGTACTATAAGAGACTCTGCATGACCGTAAAGCCAGCTGTACAAAATCAGTCGTCAAATCCTAATTCATCGGAAAAACTCTTATTAAAACAAGAGACCTCTAACCAGTTGAGCATAGGCGATGCTGTCTATAATCTATCAGACCATACACCGATGATGGTGCAATATCTAACCATGAAAGCCAACTATCCACAAGCACTGCTGCTATACCGGATGGGTGACTTCTATGAGCTGTTCTTCGATGATGCCAAGCGCGCTGCGCAAATATTAGATATCACACTCACTCGCCGCGGTAATGACAAAGCAGGTAATACAATAGCGATGGCAGGAGTTCCTTTCCATGCAGCCGATAGCTATATGGCACGCTTGATCGCGGCTGGGCAAACGGTAGTGGTCTGTGAGCAAGTAGACGACGCTGTCAGTAGCCCTGCCGCTGACGATAACGCCAGCTTACCTAGCATGGGTGACAAACAAAAAAAGAGTAAAGGTAAGTCGGCGGCTGGTAGCATCATGCGCCGCGAAGTTGTCAAAACACTCACAGCAGGAACTATTACTGATGATGCACTCATTGCGCCAAACCATACACCTACTGTAGTCGCTATCGATATTGCTAGTGTAAAAAATCAAGATAGCAGCCAGACCATACAGGCAGCAGTCAGTCAAATGGACTTGGCCGCTGGCACCCTAACCACGCAAACCTTGAGTGCTGACAAAGACGATGCAGATAGCTTGCAGACGCAGATGTTGACGGTGTTGGCACGGTTTGCACCTAGTGAATGTATCATTAGCGAAGCATTTGGCGATAGCATTAGCGGCAGCATTGGAAGCAATGATACAGAATGGATGCTATGGTTACGGCAGCATCTTGACTGCCCCATCATAGAGGTCGCTGCCAATGACTTTCATCGTGGGCACGCTAGTGACACACTTTGTCAGCAGTTCGAAATACAGCGTCTTGATGGTCTGGGTATTGCGGACAATGTGCTGGCGCAATCTAGTTGCGCTGCACTGATTCACTACGCACGGCAGACTCAGCAGCGGCATGTGCCACAGGTCAATCAGCTCATCGTTGAGCATAGTGATGACTATCTGATTATCGATGCTAATAGCCAGAAAAACCTTGAGCTATTTACCCCTGTTAGTAGCAGCGGTACGTCTTTGATATCGGTTCTAAACTACTGCCAGACGCCAATGGGCAAGCGACTGCTCATGCAGCAGATGAAGCGTCCGCTTCGCCAACATTCACATATTAATATGCGTCTAGACACGATAGCATGTCTACTCAATACCGATAGCAATTCAACTCAAGCTACTCAAAGCCCAAAAGACAGCTCATTGGTAACCAGCCTACGTGAAACATTGAATACCATCGGTGATATCGAGCGTATTAGTAGCCGTATCGGACTGATGAGTGCAAAACCTCGCGATTTGCGCAAGCTCGCCGATGGTATCTCTAGTAGCTCCCAGCTTACCACCCTATTGACAGCATCGGGAATTAGTCCTGAAGACGCTGGCCTGTTACCGATGTTGATGCAGCAAATGCCCGCTCAACTCCCTGCTGTTCAGGCTGTCTCTGAAGTGATCGAGCGCGCCATCATCACAGAGCCACCTGCACATATACGTGATGGTGGCATGCTGGCAGCGGGTTATGACGATGAGTTCGATCGCCTCACTCACCTCCATGACAATATCCAAGCCACCCTAGATAAAATGGTAGAACAGGCTCGTCAAGACAATCAATTACCCAGCCTAAAGGTAGGCTTTAATAAAGTCAGTGGCTTTTACTTTGAACTGCCTAAAATGCAAGCAAAGAACGCTCCGGCTCATTTTATCCGTCGGCAAACCCTCAAGAGTAGTGAGCGTTTTATCACCGATGAGCTAAAAGAAGTCGAGACAGAATATCTGAGCGCGCAATCTTTGGCACTAGCTCGTGAAAAACAGCTCTATCAAGGGCTATTGAATCAATTAAATGAGAGTCTGGCTGATCTACAACAGCTGAGTGCTGCTATTGCCCAGATAGACGTGCTGAGTAACTGGGCCAATCTTGCCATAACCTACAACTGGCAACGCCCAGTCATGGGTCATAGGTCGAAGGATGAAGACGAATTAGTCGCTCGTAATCAAACCAACATTGATATTCGTCAAGGTCGTCACGTTGTGGTCGAAGCCGCATTGAGTCAAAATAACACCAACCACAACAATAATCATTCATTAAGCACCAAACACTTCGTCGCCAATGACTGTACGCTAGGTAGCGCCCATGTTGATAGTGCTAATAGTGCTGAAAAAGGGCATCCTGGAAGACTGCTTCTGATTACTGGTCCCAATATGGGCGGTAAATCCACTTATATGCGCCAAACTGCGCTGATTGTCTTGCTTGCTCATTGCGGTAGCTTTGTGCCAGCAGCGAGTGCTCATATCGGTGATATTGACCGTATTTTTACCCGCATCGGCTCAGCTGATGATTTGGCAGGTGGCAAGTCGACCTTTATGGTAGAGATGATAGAAACCGCTAATATCTTAAACCAAGCAACGAATAAATCGCTCGTATTAATGGATGAGGTCGGACGCGGTACGGCGACCACTGATGGCTTGGCCATTGCGCACGCTTGTATCAATCGCCTAGTAGAGATTGGTTGCCTGACATTATTTGCCACCCATTATTTTGAGCTGACGCAATTGGTACACAGCGATGAGGATCATCACAACAATATCCGTAATGTCCATGTTGCCGCTAGCGAAGTCGATGGTCAGTTGTTACTCCTTCATAAAATTAAGGAGGGTGCAGCAAGCTCTAGCTTTGGATTACATGTCGCAAAAATGGCTGGTATTCCCACTCAAGTGTTAGATGATGCCAAACGCTACTTAGCCGATCATCTACAAACGGATAGCCTAAAAACAGATGACCTAAAAGTAGATAATCAGAAAATTACTGATGATAAAAATGAATTAGCTAAGTCAGTAACGGATAAACGAGCAAAGGATTATAATGGTGACACTCTAAATCACGAGATAAACCATATTTCGCAAGCGGTAGACGCAATAGATAATCCAAAACAAAATCAGCTATTTAGCTTACAAGACGAGCTGAGTGCTATCGATCCTGATAGCCTGACCCCTAAACAGGCTCATGATATGCTATATCATCTAAAGAAAATCATTAGTCATTAAAGGGAATTGTCAAATAGTAGCAAAGGCGCTAAAATACGATTTATTTTTTCACTATTCTATATAGCCCTTATAGTTGATTAAATTTAAAAGTGCTGCAATGCGATCGACTGCACGTATACACCTTACTTCAAGTAAAGTTGACGCAGTAGCGCTTTTAAAAATTGACTATATCAGCCAATCCAATAACAGGTAGACCTCGCTATGACCTTTGTCGTTACAGATAACTGTATTCTTTGCAAATACACCGACTGTGTAGAAGTCTGTCCTGTGGACTGCTTTTATGAAGGCCCAAACTTCCTCGTCATCGATCCTGATGAGTGTATCGACTGCGCGCTATGCGAGCCTGAGTGTCCGGCTAATGCGATCTTCTCAGAAGACGAAGTGCCGAAAGATCAAGAGATGTTCACTCAGCTCAATGAAGAGTTGGCACAAAAATGGCCAAACATTACTGAGATGAAAGGACAAATGCCAGAAGCGGCTAAGTGGGATGGCGTAGAAGGTAAAATACAGTATCTTGAGAGATAATTCTTTAAGCGTTTCTCAATATATGAAGCCAATAAAAAACCACCTAATAGCGATATGCTGTTAGGTGGTTTTTTATGGGTTTATTTCATTATAAAGTAGATGTCAGTACTGTGTTCATTTGCTCTTCTGTCCAAGGACGTAAATCAACTACCGTCAGGGGTACACCATTTTCATCAATCAAGACAACCATGTGCTCTTGTTGCCCCCATAACGGCAACCAACCTGTTGCTCTCGAGTTTTGATTAATATGTTTTTTAATATCCATTTTATTATTAGCGGCTTCGAGTTTAGACAACTCATAAGCTTTTGCTGCTATCTCAGAATATGCTTGTTCAATTGGATAGTACAATGCAGGTTGATGCGCTATTTTTGCACCTAGCTTATTGCCAAACTCTAGATCCTCAACTTCCTGAGCATCCCCTACTGGTCTTGCTGCTACCCATTCGGGCCCTGTGAGTGACATCTCAGTATATTTTTTGGGAGCCTCCTCAAGATAGACACTCTCTATATCATTAAGCCTCACGACCTCGAACCGATTGTTATAAAAGCTCAACCATACTGGACGGGCTTGCGATAGGCTATAGATACCAAAAGCAAGCGCTGCAAGCTGAATGATTGCGATTACGGTAAGATCAAACGCTAGTGATTTTTTATTTTTCTTATAAACAACTAGCGTGAGTAACGGTCCAATGAACAAATCTACTACGAACACCATAACAAATATGATAAACACACCAGTGGCTGTAGCCAATGGCATAGGATACCAAACCTTGAATATTAGTAGTGCTAATGCACCTACTACGAGTAAGCTCACCAACAGATGGATAGCAGCTGCTCTGAATGAGTCTGACCAAATTCGTATGGGTTGTTGAACCATGTGTCTAATGTCCTAGTATATGCGGAGAGTTAACAAAGGCCTGCAGCGATACACGTGCCACCAGTGGTCCAGTTTAGTGAGCCATTACTCACCGTCGGGAGTAGTGTATACGTCTCACTGTTCACACTAGGCTCGCCAGTCACCGTTACCAAAGCGGTATTGGGAGCAATAGTTATGGAATTGACGTTGCTGGCAGATGCCACTCCAGATGCATCAATACTTACTTCAGAAAGGCTATCACAATTGGTCAATATGTGATTTCCTCTTCCCTGAAAGCAACTATCAATACTTGTTTTAACCGCTGAAGCCGCAAATATCACCTCAGTAAACTTGGTCTTTTTAGCATAATTGTCATAGGCAGGCAATGCAATGGCAGCAAGGATACCAATGATGGCGATGACAATCATCAGCTCGATTAAGGTAAACCCCTTTTGTTTTGACATAGCATACCTTCCTATTGATCTATATAAATACTGGGTATAAAAATACCCTACTACCAACATTGGTCAATAGGGTATTGTTTAACTATTAGGTAATAAGTGATTTAATCTATACCACCAGATTTCTCAAAGGAATACTATTAGCAAAGACCATTTTCGATACAAGTACCACCTTCCGCCCATGTCAATGAATTGTTAGCGGCAGTTGGTGTTAGCGTATAGGTTCTTGCATCGACTGTGGCTTCACCAGTAGCAGTAATTACAGCATCCACAGGATTAATTGCAACTGAATCAACTTCGCTACCTGCAGCAGCCTCTGCCGCAATTGTACCAATTTCTGCAAACTCATCGCAATTTGCTAGAACACCTTCACCACGCGTTTGGAAACAAGTGTCAACGGCACCTTTCACTGATGATGCAGCTAGCACGACTTCAGTAAAACGCGCTTTTTTAGTATATGTCTGATAAGCAGGTAGTGCGATCGCAGCCAAGATACCGATAATAGCGATAACGATCATTAGTTCGATTAGGGTAAAACCTTTTTGAGTGTTCATAAGAACTCCTTTTGCGATAAAATAATGGCAGTATGATGCGTGGTTCTGCTTAGCTATCACTACCACTGATTGTAGGTGTCAGTTTAGACTAAGTATCTAATCTAGCTACTGTCTTACTAGTATCGTTGCAGGTAGTGTGCCAACTTCTCGTAACTGCTTAAAATATTCGTTTATATCTTTTAACTAACACTCTTACTAATGTTTGTCACTTTGTAGCATTTAATTTATGACCTATCTTAGCTATTAGACATGCTCATTCAGCGCTTTTAATAAGTAACATAGCGGACAATACTGGAGAAGTTAATAGTATTGCCAGTTTATTGCTTAAAATTGTCAGTTTATGTAAATTGTCGAAGATTAACGTAATTATAGCTGACATTTTTTGTCAGGTAATTTGAATGATAAGCGATTACTGCCACTCGTCGTCTACACCACATACAGTACCCCTACATTTTTGTCCAGCACTGTCCAGTGTCAGCGTGCCATCTGTTGACATTTGGCTACCTGTTATTGGAGTCGCAGTGAGCGTCCAGTTTCTACCAGCCAACTGTGTGTTCGCTGCATTTCTTGGAGTAGCTGAAACGGTGTATAATGCTGAACCTGATGCTGGGAACCTAGCACTACCGTCAGCAGCCACTGCCCCTGAAAATATAACAGACAACGGTATATTGTCGTAGCGTCTGTAATTGATTTTGTTGGATTCTATCCGCCCGGCGATTTGCTGCATCTCGCTCATCATGTCAGCACGCTTTGTCTTTATGACATAGTTTTGATAACTGGGATAAGCGACTGCTGCTAGGACACCTATGATAGCCACTACAATCATAATTTCTATCAGTGTAAAGCCTGAATGTCTCGATTGTCTATTGATAGATAATCGAGACCGTTTAAACGATCCTGTTACCATGTCTCTTCCCCTGCTCCACAATCAGCGGCTGCAATAGTAAAGTTTACATTGTTTGCACAACGCAGACCTTGGCTAGTGATTTTAAAGCTATCCGCACCAGTAAGATCAACGGGTGTTGCCATCATTACCCAGTTATTAGCACGGCCACCACCCTCATGTAATGTGCTAAACGTCGGTGTATTACCTGTGAGGTGCCCAAGTCTAATAATATAGCGTGGATCATCACTAGGCTGATTTATCGCGCCTGTACTGTCCGCAATATTATCTGACTGTGGCTTAAAACCCTTATAGGTCAGTGCTTTGGCACGCCATTGTTCGAGCTCATTGGAGAGAGATAGCATTTTTCGCTGTACATCTGCTTCAGCATTGCGAATAACATAGGCACGATAGCTCGGTATCGCAACAGCTGCCAATATGCCGATGATCATCACAACGATCATCAGCTCTATCAGCGTAAAACCCGAATTGATGTCATGACGACTGCTCTTTAAAGATGACATCTTAGTTTTCCATCCAGCTCAATGGGTTGATACGTTGATCCACGTTTATACCAGCATCGGCGTCACAGTCAGGGCCTACGCACTGGTAAACATCACTACAATCATCTCCTGTGCAAATAACGTCTGGTTCGCAATCACCGTCTTCACAGTAGTTTTTTAATGATGTGAAAGTAGACGTGTCATTGTATTGACTAATAATGTTGTCCACGATACCCAAACCAGCACTATATGATGAACGCGCTGTCAGTATTTCAGTTTTTGTATTATCAAGGCATACTCCATAAGGTAAGCAGGTGCGCTCACGTTGTGTCTCCCCGATTACGCCTGCACTACATGCATTGGGATCTTGACCTTCATCTGGATTGAAAGAAGAAGATATTAATACACCAGCGATAGCATCTGGTTCATTGAACATTTTTAGCTTATATTTTCCACCTGTTGCTGCATCCTCATCTAGCCAATGTGTCAACGGCATATACCAACCTTGAACAGTGTTGTTTTGCATACGCGCTCTAATACCCGATGTACCCAAATCCGTACTCGTAAAGGTAAGCTGTTGCAACTTATCGTTTCTTGCGCTACTTCCAGAAACTTTAATCACTGGTGTACGTAAGTTCAATGTTGGTGCAGGGTCTGTACCATAATGAAACAACTCATTGCGGCTGACATCTTTGTCTAAAATGCTATACAGGGCATTGGGCTTGTTTCTTGTAGCTGTTACAGGGTTACTACGGTCACCTGTACCCACTGTCACGATCGCCTCTACACCTGAATACTGACCTACACTGTTGCTGTCATCTCTGAAAGCATGTGTACCATTATGGAATGTGATTAACGGGCGCTCGTAGATACGAGGGGGTGCATCATCACCTGCAACCTGATCACTGACATCAAGTACTTTTACAACACGGTCAACTTTAAAATTGGTGGTATCTGCATTATTGTTAATATCAGCGCGCCATACTTGCCCACCTAGATCAGCGAAGTAAATATGATCGATAAAACCGTCATAGTTACGATCTAAAGCTCTGACTTGTGTTACCACACTGTGTTTTAAATCTGTCGCTTTTGAATACTGTAGTGAGCTACTACGAGATGTAGCGGTGGTTCCCACCCCATCATTACTCGCCCACCATAGTAACTTGCCATTATCAGCAGACGTTTTTACGGTTTCTTCATTACTTGTCGTGTTTGTTTCGACTTCGCCCACTTGTACCATATACATGGCATTACCTTGTGCACTCGCCTTATTACTACAGGCAAGATTGGCGGTATTGACCGTAGATAGCTTAAAGTTTGGGTTTTCATAACAAGCGTCGTAACCACCCGGTAAAAAACTCACCATGACTTTTTTGCCGCCACTCTTAACATAACCAAGCGTCGGCTTACCCCATGACTGTCCCATACGAGCATAGGCTTTTTGGTCAGCTGTTGCTGTTGCGACACTAGTGATAGCGCTAGTACCATTTTTGACACCACTAATATCTGTAGTCAGCCCTTTTAGACGATTGGCGTAGTTTGAACCTACACTATAGATCATTTTAGGTGCTTTGGGGTTTGAGACATCTAGTGCATAGTGCATAGATCCACCCATACGTAGACCACCTAAAGCAAAGCTCTGAGCGGCTTCATAACTGTTTGTAGTCTGTGCACTTGCTCCTGATCCTTCGGTGGTCGACTTTACTGTGTATGATGCATAGGTGAGCCAAGGCGCATCTACTCCATATGGATAACTACCATCTTTGGCAGAACCAGTACCAGCAATCGCCGCAGGCTGCAAATCTAGTATCTGTTTTGGAATAAAGGTAAAAGTTTCCTCACCAGTACTGTCATCTAGCATATGTAGCGCACCATCCATTGAGCCATAAAGAACATAATCCTTTCGGCTACTTAGATCAAACCTACCAGCTGCGTCTACGTTTACTTTTTGTGTAATTAATTGTGGTACTGAGTGCAGTACTCCACCGATGTTTTTGAGCGACTTATTTTGAGTGGTTGCAAGTGCTTTACCATCTTCTACAATGGTACTTGCTGGCACGCCATAACCCATAAAATTTAGAAGGGTGATTTTTTGATCATTAGTGTAGTTCGGTAGCGGACTTGGTGTGGTACTAGGTTTACCAAAGTTATTAGGCTTGTTATCTGCACTAACAGTTAGATTGACGAGCTTATCGCCACTATCAACAAATAGATTACGATTACCTATAGTAGGTGGAGTCGCGTTTTCAAAAACTTTTTGATAAGCACCGCCCACTTGTGGCTTGGCCTGATCTGGTCTTAGAGCACCGGAGAGAGTATTCCATAAGTCATGTGTATTCTTGGCAAATTCCCCCTCTTCGCTAGTAAACACAGGATTATTATCTCCACCTACAAGCGTTGCATTTTTTACTTTATATTTCTTAAGGTTACCATTCCATAATAATGGTGATTTTGGTACTGGTTCAAGTATCGGCAAATAGGCGAATCCGCGCGATTTAAGACCACCAAGGCTATCTAATGGTACTGACATAGTCCCTGTTGATATGGGCTCGATAACATTATCACCCAACCCTCTAACAAAGGTCTTAAGACTATTTGAAACCCCTACTGAGTCACTGGTGAAGAAAGAACCACCTGCACCATAACCATATCCTTTTTCGCCAAGCTTACATAGGTTGCTTGCATCTTTACCAACACCTGATGCATCACAGTTGTATACACTTATCACTTCACCATTATACGTCTTAGAGACTTTATCTGCATTCTCAATGGTTTTATACACACTACCAAAACCAACCACTGCTGTTTTGACTGGTATTGTCTTTGGATTATTGGTGCTATTCAATATCTGAGAGTACTCGCCAATACACTCCCATGCAGGTTTATTTCCTGCACTTGAAGCAAATACTGACCCAGTGGACGACAGTCCAGAATTACAAGATGACCCCATAGAACTCGACCCTCCTGAGAAACTGTTGTTCATCAGGTCTAAGGTGCTTTGCTCTGTAAATGAGTTGTTTGGCTCACCATCCGTCAACATAAAGATACCATGCGCATCACACTGCGCTGTAGTACTACTCATCGGTGACTGATATCTGGTCTTGTCAGGTGTTTTTTTGCTGCTGTCTACAGAAAGTGAGAAACCACTCCATTTATCGTTTTGTGTTTGGCTATCACGTTTTTGGAAGTAATAGGTAACACCACTTACTGTGAACTGTTGATCGAAGCCACCCAATAAATTGGTATTTAAGTTTTTGCTATTGTTTTGGAGCCGATCGTAGGCATCATCATCCTTACAATCATAATATTCATAACTACCATAACTACTCTTAGTTGCCTTATAGTCTTCACATTTATATAAATAATACCTGTCCTGTGCACCCTTTCCACTACCTATTCTTCTTACCTCTGAGTAGCCAACCAGATAATTGGCTTCTTCAGTTTTTTGTGTATACGTCTTTGTCCCCAGCATATATGCACCAGCCTCTGCGTAGGCATTGGCTAGAGGCGTATTGGTTTCTGGTTTGAGAGCGATGATTTTGTCTAAAAAGACCTTTCTGTTATCAAGCGTAAGATCTACTGCTGGTGAGTCTATCTTACCACCGCCTTCATCTGATGAGCGGAAGAAAAAGCTGCCTAAACCAATTTTGTATTTACTGATATCAGCATCAGAGCCAAACCCATTATCGCTTTTTGGGTTGGCAAACATAGGCATGAGTGCCATCTTTAAGCGTGATATTCGATCATAATACTTTGTTGTGCCTGATTGACAGTAGTTGACTGAATAGGTTTTACTGCTAGTTGTTGGTAGTCCGTTATTATCATAGACAATCTGAGTTTTATTCTCAGACTGAACCTGATTGGTAAGATAGATACCGCTAACATTACAATAGTATCGACCATTGCTAGCAAAGTTTACGTTAAACCTGTCACTATAGTCAGCCCCTATGCTTCTTTCGTTCATACTACCTGAATTGTCAAGCATCATGGTGACAACAACACTTCCTTGAGTGGGTGCCTGATATATTTCCAAATCGCTTGCATGACTAGCAGCGCTCGTCATACAAGCCATGACTGTAGCTGACAATAGTGTCAATGACCATTCTTTCACAATAGGGTGAGAGGTGTCACTTCTAGATTTGCGTGCATTTTTCATAATAACCACCCGTATTATTTGATTATAGAATAGATCTGTCTATTTTCAGCTAAGTCTATCTTCTAAAAAGTCTCACTTGTACATATGCTATATAGTTTGATCAATTCTCAGATACACATTCCGCACCTTTAGGCTGATCTACATACTCCTGTTGGTGCGTTTGAAAAGGCACATTTAATGCAGCAAGGCAGGTATCAACGGTAGACGCTCCTGTACGTGGTTGTTTAAAACAACCTGCGATTGTCGCCGTCCCTGTACTACTTGAATCACCAAGTGGCACGTCAGAAAAAGTCGGTATAACTGACGTTGCGTACCCTTGAAATTTAGTACAACCAATAGTAGCGTTACCACCAGTTTCCGGCTTAGCAAAATCGCCTGAGTAGGTGGCTACTACCTCTCGTACAAATGCACCTTCTGAACTTGAGTCATCAGACCTGACAAACGACAACTGTGTAATGACTCGACCTTCGCTCACGTAGTCATCGCTATTACTAGGGTCACAGTACCCATTGTTTTTGTTTGCCATCAAACCACCATTTTCGTTACGCTCACTGATTTCAAGGATACTGAATAATCGAGTGCTCCGTGGTCGTACGCACAAACTCACTTCGTGTCCAGATCGTTCTATATTTGACATATAAACCTTGAGAATATCGATGCTATCTTGACTACCGTTTAGAACACGATCTTCTTTTTCTACTTTCATAAATGCCGCATCGTTGGCCTGAAACAAGAGCTGATTGACTTGACCTGCTGTCGCTACTCTAAGGTCTGTGGTACTCTGTCGAACAGCTACCGCGCCTACGATTAGTATTAATACCAATACCAATAGCACTACGATTAGTACTGCACCAGACTCACGATGCATAGTGTGTGTAATAACTATTTTTTGTTCTGTTTTAATCTGTTTTTCCATTACAACCCACCTCTCGCATTGCGAATCAGTACAGTGCTTTCGTATACATTACGCAGGTTTTTTGGTCCAGCTGCCGTTGTAGAGTTCAAACTTTGATCACTTTTATCAAGGATCGTGAATCTCAAATCACTATTACTTTGCGCTGTTGCAGTTGGGTTGTCTGATCGTGCTAACAGACCGAATTGTACACCAAAGATACGTTGGTTATTGAGTGTGTTAACAGTTGCTGGTATCGGCATATAAGCAATACGTGCACTAGCAGGATCAGTCGCAAAATCTGTACTTGTCGATATACCAAGCATGACTCTAAAATAGTCCACATTAGGAATAATGATCGTACCTTCACCTGTTAAGTTATTGGTCGTTGCACTTGTCTCACCTGGAACAGTATAATTTTTTATATCAATCCCTGTACTACTTCCAGCAACCAACTGATCGTAATTATAAATAGCTGATGCGCATGCCAGTCCTGCATCTCGAACAAAATAACGCTCAATAACATAGAAATCTTCTGGTATTGCAGCACCTTCACAATCAAACATAGTGGCTGAACCTGCCTGATATTGAATAGTTAGCTGATCACTATTGGCTATGCCATTGAGATTACTCTTACTTTTAGATGATTGGTTTTGTGACAACCACTCTGATGAGACTTGAGCTCCGTTCAGTACCAAACCTGATAAATTATCCGTCAACCAGTTTTTTGGCCCCCCGCTTACTGAGCTGGTACCAGCTGGTGCCGTTAGCACAATACCGCCTTGAGGGGTCCTGTGATTCATGAAGTATTCATCAAATGTGGCTGTTGCCTTGGCACCATAGTTTGCGCGCCTAATGTGTTTCTGCATTTGAGCCAAACCAAAAGTAGCATTGTCTTGAATTTGTGAGCTTGCTTCTTGCCTGCGGCTGTTAACAGAACTGGTATAAAATATCTGGAGCGCAGCAGCTGAGATTAGTAAGCCTAGTACTAGTGCTATCATCAACTCAATCAATGTAAAGCCATTATGACGAACAGGAGATATATTAAATGTATGTAAGTCATCACTTGAACACTGTGTATTAGGCTTGATAGAGCTATGAGTGTTTATTTTCACATTATATCTCCATCATCATACACGTTGATTTGACATGATAGTTGCCACCAGCAGCCTCTACAACATCATTATCATCGACCACTCTTTCAGTTAAACAGTCAGTCTCGTCATCTGCACCAATGGTAGGTGTTGTTTCTCCCCACGCAGAAATAAGGCAATAAGAGAACATGATATTGGTTGCTGCGTCTGTACCTGTGCCACCTGTGTTTGGGCAAGGGTGCATTTGAATCTGAAAATCATAGTTCGCCAGTTCTGTTTTGAATGAATAGCTCTCAGCTTCTGCAGTTTCTGCTGGTGTACAAAGTGTTGTTACTGTTTGACCATTTAGGCCACATTTTTTGCTTGGAGCACTGTTAGCAGTAGCAGCATTTATCTTACTTTCATAAGTTGCTATACCAGAAGGATTGGCTCTTATTTTTTCGGCTATCGTTCGCATCATAACTAAAGACTGAGTACGTTCGTATGCTTCGTTTGTCGATTTGATAGCCTGACCTTGTAATGCAGTATAACCTAGCACGGCTACCGTTAATAACAATAGCGCGACCATCACCTCAATTAGCCCTACACCTTTCTGCGTAAATTTCGCTACCATCAGCAGCCCCCAGTGTTTGTAGTATTGATATTAGCAATTTTATTCACACGTACCTGACCGAGTGTTTCGTTGGCAGAGCCACTATCGCATATGGAATACAATATTTCGTCGTCACCTGCAATTAATTTATTGGGCTGAAAAACAACTGTCGTTGCTGCTGTAGGTGTAATACTTATCGTACTGCTTGCACTAACCGTGTAGCTAGATATATTATTGCCATTGGCCTGCAAAGTAACACTTTTCGGCGTAGCAGAGGCATCATATATAACACTAACGTTTTGTCGACGGATGATACTTTCAGCTTTGGCTTCTTTCAGAGCACTTTCTATTATAGAAGCCGTTGACTTAACCCGCTGGTTGGCAAGCTGAGTACTGATACTTGGTGCGGCAATACTTACAATGATAGCCAGTACCGCAATCGTTACCATGAGCTCAATTAAGGTAAAACCTGAATTAGCCATCAGTCTATTGGGTTGTCGATTATTCACAGATGCATTCACATCAAATCCCTATTTAGCACTGCTAATGTCTGTCTCTTATCAGTTTTTGTTTTAAAGTAACTAAAATTTGGTGTTGCTTTTGCTAATAATTTTATAGTTAATCTAACTAATAACATGCAATTTTTGTTCCATAACATTCTGTTGAGTTTATATACAAAACGACAGAAATCCCTGTTCAGTGCGTCAACAACTATATACGTATTTAATAATATATCGTGAAGGCAAAGAATTAGCAATATATTAATAATTTCAAATAGATAGCTTTATTAATGCTATTGACTACCATGAGCTAAAGCATATGCTGAGATATGATAGTTGCTATTACGTTGAGCATTTATCGTATTTGGATGCTCAGGTCCGATAAATGCTCTCGCTAAAGCCTGTAAGCTTGCACCTGTCGTTGAGACATCATCGAACAACAACAAGCGTTTTACAAGAGGGCTATGTGAGAGCGCGAAAGCATTATCTAGGTTACTTAGGCGTTCAGCACGTGTCAGGCCTTGCTGACTCATCGTATCATCAATGCGCTGAACACCGTGCCACAATGGAATGTTCCAGTGCTTTGATAGTTGCGCGGATAGAATACTGACAGGATCAAAACCTCGTTTGGCTAGGCGTTGATCGGTGGTCGGCATAGCGACAATCACACTATTATGCTGATGACAGCCATGCGGGCGTGGCAGCTGGCGTATGACATGTAGTAATAAAGGTAGCTTGGTCATGTCTTCATGATGCTTGAATGCCCAAATTGCTTGGCGTATTGGATAGTCGTAATACGTAGACGCTTGTATGGATAGCGATTTACCAAAAGCGATATCAACGTCAAAAGGTTCTGGGAGCCACGCGATACTATGATGACAGTGAGTACAAAGTAAGCCACTACTCAGGCGAAGTCTGATCTGATGATGAATACGAGTAAGCAAAGCGTCGCTAGTTACCAATGCGAGCTTAGATTGTGTACTCTCATGCTTTGTGCTTGGCGAGTGACCAGCGTTAGATAGCGCGTGATGCGGTATTAGCTGAGGTGCTAATGTACTACGGTAAATACGGCATAGCTGGCAGCGTATATCTATATACTCTGCCAACCACAGTCCAGTTTGATACGGTGCTAAGTTGTGCATAGATTATTTATCATCATAATGCATGATAAGGCTCTGCTATATTAGAGACCTTTCCAATCGTTAAGCACAATACCAAAGCCGATAGAGGTGTTTTCATGATTATAATCAACAATAGACTCGCCATACCCTTGGAACAACTGCACCATACCATTGACGTTTTCTGACAATGGATAGATATAATCGATTTGTGCAGCACCTTTATTGGTGCTTGGATTGTAACGTAAAGTACCGCTGACACTCTGCTGGTCTGGCAAATCATATAAGAATTTGATATCGCCATAACCCATGTAATCTTCGATATCTGGGTTGTCATCATCGCTGCTACTGTCACTATTCACGCGAGCCCAGAGACGCGGTATGACGGATAGCTTACCCCACTCTGCCCCTGCCATCAGATAAGCACGGTTCCATGAACGTGATAATGGATCATCCTGACCATTTGAGTGATGCACAGCACCAGCCCCTAACATACGTAAACGTCCACCAAAGGGAAGGTCCGCTGTCACAGGTTGGGTCAAGAATATCTCTGGTTGATAGTCGGTGGCACGAAACGGTCGTGAGTTGTCTTCGTTATAAACCTGCCAATGCGACTCCTGAGTATAGCCAAACCATAAATCTGCACTGGTATCGAATAAATCTTCTGCTACTTTACTCTTCAGTGATAACTGAAACTTCAGCTCAGTTTCACGTATGTCATTAGAGTCAAAAGGCTCAATGTCTTGAGAAGGTGTGCTTGGGTTTAAGTTGGGATCAAAAGTATAAAACAACGGCAGCAAATACGTCGGTCGGTATGGTCTTACTGTCCAAGTACCGCGCTCGCTATTTTGATCCAGATCATACGCTAGGCTCAGCGGTGTATACTTTTCGATATCTGTTTGAGTGACGCCTACGCTATCCAAAACCTGAATCTCTTGCTGGCTATCTGCATCTGTATCCATACGCTTAGCAGCAGTCTGTTGAGTGACGGCTAGATCTGTAGTTGTGCTGTTGCCATTGAAAGTATTGGTTGATTTTTCTTCTACAAAGACAACCTGCGGGTTACCTGAAATGGTTGTTTTAAACGTCTTTGCCAAATCAACGGGCTGTTTGGTCGTGGTATAGCTTGGGGTTTTTCCTTGCTCAGCCACCTTGTCAAAACACGCCAAACGGGCAGCACTACTCTGAACTTGCGTACAGTCAGAAAACAGCTTTGCTTGTTGAGCAATAAACTCTTTACTAATGACGTTGCCACTTTGAGCAGTGACGCTCGTGTATGTCTCATTATTGCTAGTATTCTGAGTCGTCTCCACGCTGCCGTACTCAAATGCAGCTTCTGGTACTGGCAGCTCATTGTAAGTCTGACTATTGTCAGCTGCTTGTACTTGTACCGCTGTACAACTCAAAGCGATAGCAACGGCAACACTCAAATGAGTATGCCTGGTTTGGCTACTGGCGTTACGACTGATTACAGTGGTACGTTGTAATTGACGCTGAGTGGTGATGTGGGCAAACATAAATATCCTTTATCTAACCAGCATTATCGCTAGCAGAGTATGTGAATTAATGGGTATAACCGTTAGCGTCACCGCTAAAAAACAAGAAGAAATCAATAATACATAAACACCAAAGACAGTATTGACGGACTGATCTATCCCTGCACTATTGTTACTTTATTGTAATGAAAATATAAAGACTATACTAGCGTTATCGGCATATTAAATACGATCAGAAAATCCTAATCTCTATCCAAATAGATATCGGTATAAGATATTACAAGCATGATTTAATGACACTAAAAAACCGATGTACGGTTATTACGGTACACCGGCTGCTCTTTATTACTAATTCTAAATCAGGCTATCCAGTCGAATTATTGAATATACTTACTAATTAAAAATTATTCATTATCAGTTATTCAGCGTTGTTAGAGTTTGCTCAAACTCCAAGCGACCGATTTCGCCTACTTGCTGATTAACCAATTGACCGTTTTGATAGTAAAGCAATGCTGGTGGACCAAATAATTTGTAGCGCGACAAAACAGCTTTGGAATCTTCAGTCGTTTCTGTAATATCGAGCTTTACCAGTTGCCAGTCTTGCATTTGGGCTGGACGATTATGAAATAAGTTTTTATCCATAATACGGCACTCAACGCACCAGTCAGCAGTCAAATCAATGATTACTTTTGGATTGGAAGCCACGATAGCATCTAGCTCGGCAAGCGTCGTGATCCTCTCATCTTTTGCGCTATTGCTCCCTACTGGATAAGTAGCATTCGACGGTGCCATCATGGGCGCAGCACTTAATGACGCTAACGGATGTAAGCTATCATCATTACCTAGTGCCGCCCCCACGATCAAACAAGTGGCCCAAATACCCACGATGAGACTCAACGCTTGGGTCAGCATACGACCTTTACCCAGCCAACTCCGCGCCCATATTGCTACCACCATAAACCACAAAGCCCATACCATCAGCATGACTGGTGATATAAACACACGCTCGATGAGAAGCAATGCCACAGCGAATAACAATAAGGCAAAGCCTTGTTTGACCCAGTTCATCCACGCGCCTGCCTTTGGTATGATCTTGCCTTGGGTCGCACCTATTAAGATAAGCGGCGCTGACAAACCAAAACCCAGCATAAATAAAGCGGCAAAACCCAGCAACGGACTGCCAATGGTCGAAACGGCTAGTAACGCACCGAATAGCGGCGCAGAGACACAAGGGGATACTACCAATGCTGACAAGAAGCCAGCAATCAAACTGCCCCCCGTACTACCTAGCTTACTGTCACCTGCTTGGCTTAGATGTTGCATTTTTCTACTTAGCACATGTGGCAAGCGCACGGTGAACGCATCCAACATATATAGTGCTAATAATACAAAAACAACGGCAAAGCTGATAAGAATAATTGGGTTTTGCAACCACCCAATAATGCCTAGTGACTCACCAAACACCGCAATAACCGCACCCAAAACACCATAGGCAGTTGCCACACCAACCGCATAACTGGTGGTTAAAATAACGCCACGTTTGACGGTTGGGTTTTGTTCACGGGCCACGATATTGGCAACAATAGGTAGCATCGGCAGTACGCACGGTGTCAATGCCAAACCCAGACCTGCTAAAAATAGCAACACCAGTGCAAGCCAAGGATGAGAGGCCAGCCCAAAAGGATCACCATCGACAAGTCTATTGCCAGCGATGTTTTCGCTACTGGTCGCGCTGCCTGAGATGTTCGTATCTGACCCAGAAATCGTGGTCGTCGACGTACTGCCATTTAAAGAGTCATATTCTAAAGTGCTGTCATCAATGAGGTCATAGTCAATAACGTCGTCATCTATCAATGCTTGATCGTCATCAGACTGAGTTGTATTGGCTATACCAGCCTCTATCGATGTCGTATCATTGTCATTCGTTGATGCTGTCACATCAGTTAGATTACTCGCAGCAGCGCTATCAGTACTAGCGTTACTTGATCTCATTTGCGGCGACGTCGCTGCGATGTTAACTGTAGTTTTGATTTTTTCGGGTGGATAGCACAGCCCTGCTTTTGCACAGCCTTGCCAGCCAATGACAATCGCTGCGTCATTCATGCTTGTGCCATTGTTACTAGTCAATATGGTCGTTGCGACCATATTGATTTGATCAAACACCAGCACCTTACCAAAGGTCGGATCATCGATTGAGTATGGCTGTTGGCTAAAGGTAAAAGGGGCTGCATTCACGCCAGCCGGTAGCGTGAGTTTTATTTGATCTTTGTAAACATAATGTTCGGGCGTGATATCAAAATTGATAGACAGGCGCGTACCTGTTTGGGTAGGTGTACTACTGCTAATGACCTGAAAAGCCTCATCCACTGGCAAGAATTTCGACTGTGCGTTGCTTTGACTATTGCCAAATAAATCACTCAATCCTGCAGCTTGCGCTGTTATTGGTGCCAAACCAGTTAACAGCGAGCTGCTCGCAATAGCAAACGCTAATACGTACGATTTTTTTGGAGACGTTTTAGCAGTTCGTGAGAAAGGTTGTGATGACGCCTTGATGGACATGAATAGCTACCTGTTATGACTAATATGTGAATCGATCTGCGCGATACTTATTTGCGCGTTGCAGCAATATTTATCTTGGTTTTGATTTTTTCTGGTGGATAGCATAATCCAGCTTTTGCACAGCCCTGCCAGCCAATCATAACGGGAACATTTTTTGCCCCTTTACCACTACTGGTCGTCAGCGTTGTGGTTGCAACGATGCTTCTTTGCGTGAATACAGGAACCTGACCAAAGGTCGGATCATCAATTGATACGGGTGTCTGATTAAACGTAAATGGGGCTGCGCTCACACCTTTAGGAAAGCTCACAGTCAGCTTATCTTTATAGACATAGTGCCCTGGCGTGATATCAAAGATAATAGATAATTGTGTACCTTTAGATGTTGCCTTGGCACTACTGAGGACTTGAAAAGCCTCATCCACTGGCAAAAATTTTGATTGCGATGAGCTACTACTATTAAATAAATCGCTCAATCCTGCAGCCTGTGCACTTATTGCTGTCATTGATAACGCGGCTATCAGTGAGGTACTGGTGACAGTAAGTGCAAGCGCGCAGCATTTAGAAATGCGTCTATTAAGTGCAGTTATTTGGAGTGCTGGCGTTTTAATGGGCATAAATCGTTACCTCTGATAATGGTTAGCAGTAAAAGCCTGGCAGTAAAAGCATAAACTCAGCATAAACATGCTGATAAAAATATCAGCGCTCAATACATCACTCATATTGAACGATGAGCACTTTATAAGCTGATAAAAAATATCAACCAATAAGGGATTATTGGTTGATATTTAGAGGGTAGTAAATATGAGCAAGTGACCAAATACGTTTATAAACAATATAATGCTATGGGTTTCATAAGCGTTTGTACAATCAAATCTTATAGCTGAGCGTAAAGATCAGCATCTTGACCCTCGCCACCTTGCTGCCCATCTGCACCCAATGAAAACAAATCATAAGGGCGACCTTCACTACCTGGGGCCACATATTGCATCTCGTTTTCCCAACCATCTGTCGGATAGCCACCCTTTATATAACCACCTTCAGGATAATTCTTTGCATCGGCAGGCGGTGTTGTCAGTGCCTCTAATCCTTGAGCTGTCGTTGGATAGCGTGAATTATCGACTTTGTACATATCTAGTGCGTTTGAAACAGTAGCCAGCGCGGTCTCAGTAGTTTTGACACGGGCTTTATCGCTTTGTCCGACGACTTTAGGTACGACCAAACCCGCTAAGATAGCCAAGATCACGATGACGACCATGATTTCAATCAGAGTAAACCCTGACTGCCTAGATCTATGTGCTGAACTGTAAAGCGTCGTTGAAGACAGCCTCTGATGAACAATTACAGTAGCTGAGTCGTCTAACATACTGTTGTTAATTTTGGCATTGTTATTGTTTTTAGCGTTATTATTGTTTTTAGTATAGGCACTTATTGGAATCGTATTCACTTGAGAGTTGTCAGTCATAGTCATCGCTTTGGTCATCACAGTTATGTCAGTGGTAAAAGTAGCATTCTAGTGGCGCTTACTACTGTCAGATCTTATCAGTAATATCCTACATCATTATCACTATAAACCATGGTTTTATTTTTATCCAGCGCGGCGCTCAGATTGTCATTATGGTCAATATTGAACAAACAGTGAGGTCTATAACTGTCGTCTCATCTTACTTTTACTATAGCGTGGTGCTCAGATTTACCCTAGTAAAACTATATCATAGACAATAATATACAACAGTAAGCAAATCTTAAGAAAGCTCGCTCAGAGTTTAGCAAGATGTGCCGTATAGGTAAGATAGAGATATCGGATTTGTGTCAGCAATTCAAGTAACTGCTCGCTATCCTGCCAAGTCATTCATATTAACGATAGGTAGCATAACTGCCATAACGATAATCATCACGACCACACCCATCAATACCAGCATCAGAGGCTCAAGCAATGACAGCAAAGTACTGATGAAGTTGGTTGCTTCTGCCTCCTGCATATTGGCAGCACGGCTTAGCATATTTTCTAGCTCACCTGAGTTTTCGCCACTTTTGATCATCTGCACCATCATCGGTGGAAAATAAGTGGATTTCTCTAACTGGCTCGATAAGCTCGAGCCTTCTGTGACTCTATCGGCAGCAGTGATAATCGTTTTTTGAATATGTAAATTGGTCGTGACCGCAGCTCCAATATGCAGCGCCTCAATCAGAGGCACGCCTGAGCGTACTAATATCGCAAGGGTGCTAGCAAATCGCGCGGCATTTAATCCTTTGGACAATCTGGCAAGTATCGGTAATCTAAGCACCACACTATCAATGGTTAATTTCCCCGTCTGCGTTTGAGCAAAACGGTAGAATAAAAATGCAGCCCCTGCCAATACCAGAAGCATTAGCCACCACCACTGAGTAATGATATTCGATAAGGTCAGAACGACTTGGGTAATCAATGGTAGGGCTTGCTCGGACTGCTCAAAAACTTTGACAATTTTGGGCACCACAAAACTCATCAGACCCATAATCACCGCAATTGCCATAACCATCAGTACAATCGGATAGACCATGGCGCCTTGGATTTTCTTTTGGAGGGCAAAACGGTTTTCGGTGTAGTCTGCCAACTGGTTCAGGATGAGATCAAGATGACCTGATTTTTCGCCTGCTGCAATTGTGGCGATATATAGTGGCGGAAAGCTAGCGGCTTGTTGTAGTGCTCGTGCTAAGCTCAACCCTTCTAGGACATGTGAGCGTACAGCGAGCATCAAAGATTTGATATGCGTCTTGGGTGATTGTTTGGCGACCGCAGCCAAAGTCTCCTCGAGTGGAATACCAGCCGCCAGCAACACAGACAATTGGCGTGTGAGCAGCGCCAGCTCATAAGCAGATGGTTTTTTGTAACGGTTTTTACTTTGGCTTTGCCGGTCATTGACAGCGCTGACTTCGACTGGTGTCCACTGCTTATCACGCAGCTGCTGACGAACTTGCCGCGCCGAGTCCCCTTCTAGCAAGCCTTTTTGGACACTGCCATGGTCATCAAGCGCTTTGAAATGATAAGCGGGCATAGCAGCAGATATCCTAAATGGGTCATAGGTAAATGGTTATAGCGTACGATTTAACGAAAAAATTCATACCTATCAAAGCGGCGTTGAGTCGTTACTATCAGGCATCAAGCCTTGTAATAATAAAACATCCAAGTGCTGCTGCTGTAACTTTTTATCAAAATCATTAACCTCAGCGATCAGCATGCGCTCAATACGTTTGTCACTAGCAAAAACGCTCAAACGCGCACAAATAACCGCCAATTGATAAATACGTTTTTTACAATAACCATCCAAGCCTTGTAGCAGTCTAACCATATGCGGGGTCTCAAGACTAGCATAGTCATAATCGGCGACCACTTGCTGACCAAGCGCCGTTACGCCATAACTGACCGATAAGTGCGCGCAAAAATAACAGCTGAATAGATACCCCACCACATGACCGATATAGTAGCCTCGATCATAGGTAAAACTACTTACCCCAAAGTGACCAAGTACGTAGCTGTTGAGACTGCCTTGATCGCGAACGGGCTTGCCATGTTTTAGCTTACCGACCGTGGCAAAACACAATGGGTTACGTCCATCCTGAGTGGTGAGCTGCCAACCTGCTGGCTGCTGCGCAGGCATATGACGCACGATATCTGCGATGATATCATCGACCACATGTAGCTGTTGCCAGAGTCGTTCAAGCATGTCCGTATCCATCAGACCACGCTTATCGAGCTGCTGAGCAAGCAAGTATTGCTGATATTCTATAAATTGTGATTTGAGGGTTTGTACCAAATATGTGGGGCGCGTATTGGCAGATGCCATATATAGTAGCCGGGTACGTTCATGCTGGGTATGATAAAGCGCGACTCGCTGTGCTGCGACAGATGTCTCACTGGCAGTAGACTGACTGGTTGAGGTATGCGTATTGGACTGCTCTGTAGCGCCTAACTCGTACGCTTCTTCTTTGGCATCTGATAAAGTAAATAAGGTCAATAGTGCTGCCTTATCAGGAACTTGTCTCACATCCTCTGGCTGCCCTGATTGTGTGCTACTCAAATTATCTTTATCAATATTATTTTCTTTTTTAGCAGTTGCAGTAGCGCCTTGTTGGCTATTGGCTTCTGTACTTGGCTTTGCGGTCGGTTCAGTCATAACATACCATCAGCAGCAAAAATAAACATCGTCTAGATCCTTTTTAGGACTGGCATTCAGCCATACATCGTGCGCTAAACGCACACGCTAATGTCTCGACGACTCATTACCTCATAGTACCTGAACACGCACGCCTTGTCAGCTTTGCATAACCGAAATAGCACGGTCTAACTATCAGATACTATGTCTCTATACCTGCTCGGTATATAAAAGATCGCGGATAAAACTAAAATAGTTAATCGAAGCAAAAAGCGCTAAAGCAATGTTGGTCGCTTTAGCGCTTCTATAAATAGATACTACCAATATAGCAAAACTGACCTAGGCGAGTTTTTGTTGTTGATACTGCTGTCGATACGCTTTTGGTGAGACGCCGTAGACACGTTTGAATGCCTGACTAAAGGTAGAGTCGGATGCATAGCCCACCATATCACTGATGCGGCTGATACTATTCTGCTGTAATCGTAAATAGCGCGCTGCCAAACGCAAGCGGTAATCGATCAGATACGTGAGCGGCGGCATGCCGACCGTGTCTTTGAAACGCTGAGCAAAGCTCGATCGTGACATTCCTGCTACTTCTGCAAGCTTATGAATGGTCCAGCTTTGGCTTGGTGCTTCGTGCATCGCGGCTAGCGCCTTGGTCAAAAACGGATCTTTCATTGCTTTGAGCCAGTTTTCGGTGGCTTCAGGCAAGCTCTCAATATAGACACGTAAGCACTCAATCATCATAATACTTGCCCAATGATTGATGACAGCGGTTTTACCCATACGCTCACGCTCAGCCTCCAAGGTCAACAGCTTAATCTCTACATCAATAACCTCAAAACGACCATCGGCGGCATCGTTGAGCTCGGGTAATATCGGTGGTAGTACAGACAGTAGAGGATTAATCATCTCTTTGTCGTATTTGCATTCGATAAGTATCAAAGACGAATTAGGGTCACCGTCACCATCGATGTCAAGCGTACGATCTTTACTGTTAATCAATAACTCATCAAGCGATTCGGCGACCTCACCATTATGATTGAGCGCATAGCTCACATGCTTGTGTGCATTGGGGATCATAATCATATCACCAGCGCGGGCTTCTCTTAGACCATTACCAACATCAATACAAAAACCGCCAGACATCACTAAATAAAACAAAATAGTGTCTTTTCTCGTAATAGAGTAAGACCAATTGCCAGCACCGTTCAAACGATAATACTTGGTCTCAAATAAGTGCACGTTTTGTAGCAATACGCTCAATGCGTCCATTAATCAGTTCCTCAATCATACAGGGTCAATAATAAAGCTTAAAAATGTAGATATATTTAAAATACTTTTGAACGCTAACGTAATCAATAGGATATTTTGACTCGCTATTTTATGCCAGTGCCTAACACCTCAGTTGACGACACGATTAGTGTGATGAATAAATCGAAACATAAGCATAATGCCCGATTTGAAACTTCGTGTCCATTCACTCATAAGTATTACTAATTAATAATAGAGCAGACACAGTGAATCTAGGCTTTTGGAAAAAACCTACAACGATATGAATATCAAAAGACAAAGGACGTAAACCAACAAAGTATGGGCACTTCGAACGGTTCAATATTGTAGGAGGCTACAGAGGGATGAAAAACAAACAGACATAAAAAAACGCCAACAGTGGCGAATGGTATTGCTTATAGGTTTTGGTATAAATATAGGATATCTATACGGATAATACAAAAAATGGGGCGACTGATGGGACTCGAACCCACGACAACCGAGATCACAACCCGGGGCTCTACCAACTGAGCTACAACCGCCATAACTATGCCTGATAAGGCAAGATTTGCAGGCTAAATGGCGCGCCTGGCAGGATTCGAACCTGCGGCCACCTCCTTAGAAGGGAGATGCTCTATCCAGCTGAGCTACAGGCGCTCTTAGAGGACTTTTATATACCACATTCAGTCAAAAATACAGTTTTTACTATATCAGAAACTAAACCATTATACATAAAAAAAAGCCTGTAAGGCTCTTAAAATAGATGGTCGGAGTGATAGGATTCGAACCTACGACCCTCTGGTCCCAAACCAGATGCGCTACCAAACTGCGCCACACTCCGAAATTCTCTATTATCACGATAGTTTGTTAAGTAACTCGTTGTTGGCAATGCCGCTAACTTGTTAATGTTCCTCGCTATCGAGGTGCACATATTAAGGGGAAAAGGCGATTGTGTCAACACCTATTTTCAATTAATTTAAAATAATCTCTAAATTCTTTAAAAAAGCAGATTATCATGAAAACATCGTCGATAACCTTTAATCGACAGTCTCTAATCGGTAGCCTTTAAATAGCAATCTTAATCATTCAGTCTGCCTATCAGCTATAGCCTGTATTACTACTAGCGTCATTATGCTCTATTCAAATGTGGTCGCCCATTACCGTTTACTGTCCCTGTCAATACATCAAACGGTATCAACCACAAATGCGCATCACTTGAACCATCATCATTATCGGTATCAAGAGCTTGATGAATTTGCTGCTTGAGTGCCACTGGCTGCCTCTCATTTCCTAATACGGGATAAACCATCCAAACCTGCCCTGCTTGATAAGCCTGTGCATAGCTGGTCAATTGATAAGCATCGCTCGCGCTAATAGCATTGCTATGAGGTAAGTATTTCCATTTGATATCGATAACATGGCTGTAGTGACCTTTAGTCTTAGTCACTGTAGTCCTAGTCACTGCCCTATCATCCTGATCAGTATCACTCTGACCCTGGTAGTGATTATCAGACATTTGATATATCAGTAGGTCAGGTCTTATAGATAGACATGCCCGCCCTTCTGCATCGTTTAGCCAAACACTTTGAGTTTGATACAGGGGACGACAGTGATTACTTAATCGTTGGAACATCGATGCGATACGCTGACTTGCCCACTGCTCAAATGCTTGATTCATATCAATCAACAAACACAAGCGCATTTTAGGTCGATTTGGTTTGGTTGAGTCAACACCATAGCCTGCTGCAGCAGTTGACTGCCGTAATAACCAATAAGCCAAATCTACCAGTTGATGAGCAGCTTGCAGTTTTTGCCTTTGTAGTGGCAGAGTGTCTAGTTGCTTTGTTGCCTGAGTATATGTCGACGCTAGGCGCTGTATCTCACGTTGGTCGAGCGTAGGCAAGTGCTGCCACTGCTGCAAGAGCGTCGAATATCCAGATTGTAGAAATAAAGGCATCAAGTAGACTAGTGCGCTTTTTATCAATCGATTGGCCAGCATATCATGACTCAGCACACTGCTTTCACAGACAAATCGATGCGGCTGCGTGCTATTGCGCCTTAGCTGCTCTTTGATGAGCAGTCGCCCTTGTACTGAAGACTGATTTTGGACACGCTCCTGATAATGTTGGGTTGGTTGATAGTGCACTAGACGCTGTAAAAATTGTGTGATCAGCCAATCCGACAATGGTGGTGCTTCTATGGGTAGTGGCATTAACGGATTAGCGAATTGACCGAGATTTTTCATGTTGGGCAGCTTACAACTCTTTGGCCTATCAAGGCGAGTCAAGTCGGATAGCATGCCTTGTACCCAGTGACGCGTTTGAGCGATATCGTCGCTCTGAATGGATGTATTCAGCTTTGGTAGTAGCTCAAGCGTCATGCCACTAGGCAGTAAAATAACGCCTATATAGTGTCCGACCTTGAGCTGCCACTGTCCTTGCTTACGCTTGATGGTAAATACAGTAAACTCCTGCGCCATCAACCATTGAAAATCAGACACATGCAAAAAATCATATACGGTAAGGCGTTGATGCTCGAATACGGTGATGATATTGGTTTTGACGTTGTTTGCTTTAGCGTTCCTATGAGGCGTATAAGCACGAATGATATTTTCGTCATAGCCCTTATCATAGCCTTTTTGGTGGTATACGCTGTCGTTTATCATAATTCAGCCACCTTGCTAGTACAGACGCTGATAGATAGAAGGCTGGTTGAATTTACTAGTCTTTGCAATAAGGTCTGCATTGATTATGTAGCTGCTCATGTTCATGGATTGACTAAGAAAGCTGTCTTGCCCTGTGAACATATGGTTTTGGTTGGCCATAATCTGCTGATGACTCACCGAATCCTGTGATTTATTATTGATCAGCACATGGCTGTCATGAATGAACTGCGCGCTTATTGGCTGCTGCTCATCTTGAAAAATATACTGTAATATCGCAACTTGACCACCAGCAGCTTGTGCCAGTTGCGGAATAATCTGTTCGACTAAAACGGTTTGTAGTTGAGTCAAACTCTCAACTGATAATAAAAATGCATGCCCGAGATAAGCGTCTACTCCTAGCGTCTGTGTAATACGTGTATTGAGCCCCGTTAGTAATTTACCCAAGTCAATCGTGTCAGCCTCTACGCTATCAGCTGCGTTACGCTTACTACTAATTATAGGTAATAATTCAGGCTGCGGCGGACAATCGATAAAGCGAAAGCGTCGACGTAGTGCCATGTCGAGAGGCGCAAGCGAATGATCTTGAGTATTCATAGTGGCATAGATATCGACGTTATCAGGCACACTAAAAGCACGTCCTGAATATGCGAGATTTACTGTCATCGCATTTGGTTTGCCTGCACGCTTATCTGACTCAATCAAACTGAGCAGCTCGCCAAATACTCGTGAGACATTGGCGCGGTTGACCTCATCGATTAGCATCGCGTAACGCTGCTGAGGGTCACGCGCCGCACGCTGACACAACTTTAAAAATGCCCCATCTTGTACTGCGTAGCTCATTTGCATCTGATGAGCGTTACTATTGTTTACTTGGTTATTATTTACCTGGTTATTGTGTGCTTGGTTAGAGCCTGCCATGACAGGGCGAATCCCTTCAACAAACTCTTCATAACCATAGGCTTGATGGAAGCTCACCATACTAAATCGCTGCTGACCGATGTTTTGATTGTGCTTGGCTTGGTGATCACGCTGTGCCTGCTGGAACTCTGCTAGTTGCTGTGCCAGCTCATTCAGTAGCGTCATACTCTCAGGCAGTAAATACCATGCGCCGCTGTTGTCCTTATCAAAATAAGCTTGGCTGGCACGATTGTCGAAACTGACTGTTTTAGAGTCTACAGGACTATGTCTGCGCAGCTCTAGCCAAGCGGTACTCTCTAGGTTGTTCTCGCGAGCGTTTTGTGCAGCTTTAGTAATAAAAAATGGATGATCAACCAGCTCTCTGACCTTTACCAAATCCTGCTGCTCCGCGTGTAGGTCCAAAAATACCAAACACAGTACCTCACGCCAGCTTAAGTCCTGTAACAACTGCTCGAGCAGCTCTTCCCCATTGGTCTCAGGCAGATAATCAGTGTATTGCTTGGCGATTTGGAGCAGTCGATATGTTTTCCCCGTACCTGAGACGCCAGTATAGATAATGTTGGTTGGCTCAGGGGTAGACATATCAGACATAGCGGCATCCAGCATTGAAGCATTCATAAAATAATCATATCGTGTCATTATAACGCGGGTAACAAGCGTGAAGGTATCTACGGGTTAGCTGACTGTCTTGCTGTTTTATAAGCGCAGCAGTTCATGCTAATAATAGTCGAAAGGTAGCGGTTAATGTACCATAGTGTTTATAGTGGTTTTACGCACAGTTGCCGTTATCAAAAAACATCATTCGATTTATCTACATTAAGGAGTTTTGTATGTCAGGATTACTAAAAAACCTACCCGCCAAGCTAACCGGTAAACGACTAGCCAAAGTCTCTGACAACAAAAACCCACCCACCGAAACACCCAGCAGTACGCTGAAACCTATTAACAACCAATTTACCAAACTGCTATCTGTCACCAAATACCTACCTGCTGGTGCACGCTCAAGTATTTTGTCTAAAGCCTTTGGTAAAGTCGTGCCTTACGTAGGGACGACAGGTGTGTACTACGAAACCGTCGAACCAAACCAAGTGGTCGTCAGCCTCAACAATGTCAAAGCGGTACAGAACCATATTGGCTCTATTCACGCAGTAGCCATTACCTTGCTGGCTGAAACAGCAACAGGATTCATTTTGGGTTTAAACCTACCCTCTGATCGTATACTACTGATCAAATCCTACTCAGTTAACTTTTATCGTCCGATCAAAAAAGGTCAAATTGCGGCGGTGGCCAGTCTCTCTGATGAGCAGCGCTTGGAGATTTTAAATACACCAAAGGGTGAAATGGTTATTCCTTGCGTCATTGATGATCGTGAGTCTGACAGTGACCGCGACCCTATCGTAGTCGAGATGACTTGGGCCTGGATTCCAAAATCTGAGCTAGAAGCACGTCGCCAAGGCTCAGCAGACAAAACTGTAGAAAGTGAGACCGTTGATAGTAAATAACAAGTTGGATTGAGGTAACCTGTGCTATTTACTTCTTGTAATGCAGGTTACCTATTGGCAATCAATGAGATAAGTGCGCGATGTGAACATCGCGCACTTATCTCATTGATTGCCTCGCTGGTCGTCTTGTACTCACTACATCAGTCACCACTTCTCTATTTTTGCTTATTAGCTGTCTTGTCCAATCATTTGTATATTACCGAACTTAGACCAGTATTTCGTCATCCGCTACTGCGCTTTCCTTTGTGACTCGCAGCACCTCTTCTAACGTCGTTCGCCCCCCTATCACTTTACGTAGACCATCTGCGCGAATCGATGGCGTTTGTAGGCGCGCATATTCTTCTAGCTCATATTCAGCCGTATTGCTATGGATCATACGGCGCAATGTATCATCAATTGGCACGACTTCATATATCGCGGTACGACCTCTAAACCCTGACTGATTACATTTATCACAGCCAACGGGTTTCGGTAATTGAATGGGTGTACTGACTACTTTTTCAGTATTACTATCTGTATCTGACGCCATGCCAATTTCGGCAAAAAGCTTGGCTTGCTCCGTATCTGCTGCCTGCCAGTCATGACAATGTGAACATAAAGTACGCACTAAACGCTGCGCTACCACACCGATGAGCGAAGACGATAGCAAAAATGGCTCAACACCCATGTCTTGCAAGCGCGTCACTGCACCAATAGCCGTGTTGGTATGTAGTGTCGACAAGACCAGATGCCCTGTCAAAGAAGCCTGTACGGCAATCTCTGCCGTCTCTAAGTCACGAATCTCACCCACCATCACCACATCGGGATCTTGACGCAACATTGCTCGTAGACTTTTGGCAAAGGTCATATCTACTTTGTTATTCACTTGTGTTTGCCCGATACCGTCGAGCTGGAACTCAATTGGATCTTCGGCGGTCAAGATATTACGAGTTTGGTCATTCAGATCAGTCAATGCAGAATAGAGCGTGGTGGTTTTGCCCGAACCCGTGGGGCCTGTCACCAAAATAATGCCATGTGGGCGATGAATCAAACGTTTCAGCTCGGTATAGTCATTATCAGACAGCCCCAAATACGTCATGTTTAGGCGACCTGCTTGCTTATCTAGTAGTCGCATCACCACGCGTTCACCAAAGCTCGATGGCAGTGTCGATACGCGCACGTCCACTTCGCGCCCTGCCAATCGCAAGCTGATACGTCCATCTTGCGGTACACGCTTTTCAGCGATATCTAACTTTGCCATGACTTTGATACGCGAGACTAGTAATGGCGCCAATTGGCGTTTTGGCGTGATGATTTCTTTGAGCTCACCATCGACACGAAAGCGAACAACCAAGCGCTTCTCGAAAGTCTCTATATGGATGTCAGATGCACTTAGACGAATGGCTTCGGACAGTAATGCGTTGATCAGACGGATAATAGGCGCGTCGTCCTGCTGATCCATCAGGTCTTCAGTTTCGGGGACACTGTCTGCTAGGCTATCAAGGTCAGGATGATCTTCAAGACCAGCGGCGATATGCTGCGACTCTCCTGTGTTACCAGCGTAAGCGGCGTTCATACGTTTTTCAAAGTCATCTGCGCTGATACTTTCGTAAGTTGGCACGCTGCGGTTACCTTGCTGCTGCAAAAACCGCACCGCTTCATTAATTGCAGATAATGGTGTGGCTTTTGTCAGTACTAACGTCGGTGGCAATTCAGGGTCAATCGCGAGTATCGCCAAAATCTGATGGCGTTTCGCAAAACTGTACGGTAACTGCATCATAAAGACGACCTAATAAAAAATAGTATCAAAAACCAAATCATAGCCGAGCGTTGTAAACACCTTGTACACCACTGACCAAACCAAAAAGAGTGCAAGTAAGATTGGATGAGTTTGTTATAATAGCATTTTGTTTTAGACGCGTATTATTTTATGCGGTGGGCAATTTTGGCTATCACCATTCGCTTAAGGTTACGGTATATATAGGCATCGATTTTTTATTTTGCTGATGGTGCGCTATTATTGTCTATTCCACTTTTTAATATTATAAAGACGGCTCATGATATTTCGCTATAATCAATGTCATACCATGTAGGGGCGTTGCTCGGCAATGACTTGCCGTACTTGCGCCTATATCCCTTGTGTCTGAATTATCTTCAACCGATTATATCTACCTCGCCCGCTCGCCATTAGGATTTTTAGTTATGTCAGAGAACGTTAGCACTGCTACTCACCCGACACCACTTTTGCAAGATACTTTTACCGTTGGTAGTCGTACCTTTTCCTCCCGCCTATTGGTCGGTACAGGCAAATATAAAGACATGACTGAGACCGGAGAAGCCATCGCCGCTTCAGCAGCAGAGATCGTGACCGTTGCTATTCGTCGTGTCAACATTGGTCAAAATAGCAATGAGCCTAATTTGCTCGATGTCATTTCACCTGACAAGTACACCATTTTGCCCAACACTGCTGGTTGCTTCGATGCCGAAACAGCCATTCGTACGTGCAAGCTGGCTCGCGAGCTATTAGGTGGACATAACTTGGTCAAGCTTGAGGTATTGGGCGATGAAAAAACCCTTTATCCCAATATCACCGAGACATTGAAGGCAGCTCAGGTACTGGTCGATGATGGTTTTGAGGTCATGGTTTATAGCTCAGATGACCCTATCGTCGCGCAAGAGCTAGAGAGCATGGGCTGCGTCGCTATTATGCCACTCGGCAGCTTGATTGGTTCTGGACTTGGCTTACTGAATCGTCATACACTCAGTCTTATTATCGAAAACGCCAAAGTGCCTGTATTGGTCGACGCAGGGGTCGGTACGGCATCTGATGCGGCGATTGCCATGGAGCTTGGCTGTGATGGCGTCCTGATGAACTCTGCTATCGCCAATGCACAAAACCCAGTTATGATGGCACATGCCATGAAGCATGCAGTATGGGCAGGTCGTGCTGCGTTTTTCGCAGGTCGTATGCCAGTGCGTAAGATGGCGACTGCCAGCTCGCCGCAGACAGGGTACTTTTTTCAGTAAGCCTTTAAACTGAATTACATAAAGACCAATTATAAAATAATAAGACAGAAAGACTACTTGGTCAGCGCTCTGTCAGCTATAATTTTTTATTCATTATCGTCATAAAAGGATTTATTATGCGACTTCTCACAGCAGTCGACCAGTTGTTCTTACTTCTTGAGTCGCGTAAACAGCCCATGCATGTTGGCGGATTGTTTTTATTTGAATTACCAGAAGGTGCGGATAGTGATTTTGTCTATCAGCTGGTACAGCAAATGCAAAACTCTGATGTACCGCCAAGCTTCCCGTTTAATCAGGTGCTAGAGCATTTGGTGTTTTGGAAAAAAGACAAAGATTTCGATGTGGAGCACCATTTTCATCATGTCGCACTTCCAAGTCCTGGGCGTGTTCGTGAGCTGTTGATGTATGTGTCAAGAGAGCATGGACGGCTACTAGATCGGGCGATGCCTCTGTGGGAATGTCATATCATTGAAGGGATTGAGCCAGAGGTAGAAGGCGGTCCTGAACGATTTGCTTGGTATTTTAAGATTCATCACTCACTCGTTGATGGTATCGCTGCGATGCGTCTGGTCAAAAAATCCTTGTCACAGTCTCCTGCTGAGCCTGTCACGCTACCCGTGTGGTCACTGATGGCGCGCCACCGTAACCAAGTCAACGCTATCTTGCCTGCCGAAAGATCCATCAAAAAGATCTTAAAAGAGCAGATATCAACCATCAAACCAGTGTTTACAGAGTTGGTAGATAACCTCAAGAACTACGGTGATGAAGGCTATGTCGGTACGTTTGATGCGCCGATGAGTATCTTAAATAAGCGTATATCAGCATCGCGCCGAATCGCGGCGCAGTCCTATGATATACAGCGCTTCAATATGATTGCTGACAGACTCAAAATCAGTAGAAATGATGTGGTTCTAGCCGTCTGTGCTGGGGCTATACGTCGTTATCTGATATCCATGGATGCGTTGCCAAGCAAGCCTCTCATTGCTTTTGTGCCCATGTCACTACGCACTGACAACAGCATATCGGGCAATCAGTTGTCATTTATATTGGCAAACTTGGGCACGCATTTAGACGATCCGATGCGCAGAGTAGAGCTGATCCACCGTAGTATGAATAATGGCAAGCGCCGCTTTCGCCGTATGAATCAAGCGCAAGTCATTAACTACAGTATCGTCTCATACGCTTGGGAAGGTATTAATCTAGCGACTGGGCTGTTCCCTAAAAAACAAGCATTTAACCTAATTATTTCTAACGTTCCAGGCTCTGAGAAACCCCTCTACTGGAACGGCGCACGCTTACAATCGTTGTACCCCGCTTCTATCGTATTTAATGGTCAAGCCATGAATATTACCTTAGCCAGTTATTTAGATAGGATTGAGTTTGGCATTACTGCATGTAGCAAAGCCTTACCGCGTGTACAGGACATGCTGATGCTGATAGAAGAAGAATTGCAACTGCTTGAGACCACCAGTAAAGAGATGGCGTTTAAAGGCATTACTGTTGAAGACAAAAGTAGCTATAAGGATAAAACAAAAAAGCTGGCTCCATAACGGAACCAGCTTTTTGTTGTTTGGATAACAGCTTTTGCTTTTCAGATAATCAAGTGCTCATAGCTATCTGCTAGATAGTTACGCATTTAATCTCCGCTTAGATAGCGTCGCCCCAGATTGGCACGACTGTCTGCATCAATGGCTTTAGCAGCTTAACGTTACAAGCAAAGATAGAACCTGACGTCATAGAGTTGTGCGCGCCCGTGTGATCAACCACAACGCCGCGTGCTTCAGTCACAATCAGCTCACCTGCTGCGATATCCCAAGGCTTGATAGACATCTCAAAATAACCATCAAAACGACCAGCCGCTACATAACATAGATCAAGCGCAGCTGAACCCATACGGCGTACCTGACCACCTGCCTCAGATACTTTTTGTAAGCTCTCAAAGTGCTGTTTAGCAAAAGAGACCACTTCGCCATTACGCTTACGCTCAAGCGGATGACCGGTCGTAAAGAAACCACCATCGATCGTTTTGCGTTCGCTCACTTGCATACGGCGATTGTTCAAGCGTGCGCCTTTACCGCGGCTCGCTGAGAACATCTCATCACGGACAGGATCATAGACCACACCATGCTGTGTGACGCCTTTGTGCTGTACGGCGATAGATACACAGAACTGCGGTACACCATGTACAAAGTTTTTGGTGCCATCTAGTGGATCGATAATCCAGCACCAATCAGCATCTTCACCGCGACCTTCTTGCATACCAAACTCTTCACCCAAAAACGAATGATCAGGGTAGCTGGCTTTTAGCGTCTCGATTGTGAGCTCTTCGCTAAAGCGATCGATACGCGTGACCAGACCATCAAGTCCTTTAGACTCAATATCTAATTCAATTTTGTGGCGGTTTTGATGCGCATATAAAATCTCTTTACCAACTTTTTCAGCAGTACGCGCTGCGATGACGACCATGGGTTCCATAAATAACCTATTTGCTTGATGAATGAATATAAAAAATAAGACCAACTCTGTGCCCACAACATGCCAAACAGCCGCCGCATCACACCACATCTATGCGATTTAAAAACGTGCCTTTTATAAATAAAAATTCATAAACGACAATCGCATTATACTAAAATTGTTCGATAAAAACGAAAAAACCATTACGCTGACGATACCAATGTTTTGGTAGCCACAGACACTGCGCAAGTTGTAAAAAAGTTAGCACCTACGGCTAGCAGGCGTTTGCTCTGTTTAGAGAGCTAATATCTATGTCATTCAATGTATATTTAAAGTATTGAGTGACACAATCATAGAATGAAATAATCCGTGCTATGACAAGAGCTGCTTGAGCTGCCCTATCACACCAGCGACGTCTAGACCACAGTCTGCCAATTGCTCTGTTTGTGAGCCGTGAGCGATAAAGCGATCAGAAATACCTATATTACTAACTGACGGGCGCTGACGTTTGAAGGCTGTAGATTCATTGAGTAAATACTCATTTACCGCGCTACCTGCGCCGCCCATAACCATGTGCTCTTCTAGCGTTGCAATATGAGTTACCCCTTGCGCCAACAATCTTTCAATCATCGCCGTATCTAGAGGTTTTACCCAGCGCATATTGATCACATGTACCTGACACGCCAGCGTGGTGTCGATGGCTATGCTCTCAGCTGCTTGCTGTGCTGTTGCCACCATCGTACCAAATGCCAGTAATGCAAGCTTATGAGGCGCATCATCGTTGCCAATGACTGACTCGACAACCGCTTCACCAATTTTATAAATTTGTGCTGGTTGCTCGATAGCAGCGCCAGTACCCGTGCCACGCGGATAACGCACAGCAGTGCAGCCTTGGTATTCATAGCAGGTATTGAGCAGATGGTAGCACTCGTTCTCATCTTTTGGTGCTGCAATGATGACATTAGGAATACCACGCAAAAACCCAAAATCAAACACGCCAGCATGCGTAGCACCGTCTTCACCAACTAATCCTGCTCGATCGATGGCAAACATCACATCAAGATTTTGCAAAGCCACATCATGAATCAGCTGATCGTAACCGCGCTGCAAAAACGTTGAGTAGATCGCGACAATGGGTTTAACGCCTTGGGTTGCCATACCCGCAGCTAGCGTGACCGCATGTTGCTCAGCGATAGCCACATCGAAAAAACGCTCTGGGAAATGACGAGCAAAGTCAATCATCCCTGAGCCTTCTTCCATAGCAGGCGTAATTGCCAACAGCTTATTGTCCTCGTCCGCTTTATCACATAAGAACTTGCCAAATACTTGCGAGTACTTCAGCGTAGGTTTTGCATATTGTTTAGTTGGTTCTATAGACTCGCTTGGCGTGTCATCATGACTCTCGGCGGGTAGCTTACTAATCGCATGATAACCAACCGGATCTAATTCTGCTGGCGCAAAGCCTTTGCCCTTGGTGGTATATATATGTACCAAGACTGGGCCTTTGATCTGCTTTGCTAGTGACAATACTCGCAAGAGTTCAGGAATATCATGCCCATCGAATGGACCAAAATAGGTAAAACCAATGGCTTTAAATAAGTTATCTTCTAACATCGGTACGTCACGCATCTCTTTGTGACGTTTACGGCGATCAAATGCTTGCATATCAGGGCGCTTACACAGCACCGGCTTGCCCGTCTCAGAGATATCGACTTGGTAGCCTGACTCCCACAGCATTGCTAGATGTCGCGAAAACCCACCGATAGAACAAGATATCGACATGTCGTTATCATTTAAGATCACCAGTAGATCAGCGTCTTGTTGTACGGCATCGTTCATCGCCTCAAACGCCATACCGCCTGTCATTGCCCCGTCACCAATAATACAAGCAACCGTTTGTGCTCGGCCTTGATAGCGTAGCGCTAGACTCATGCCCAGACCTGCTGAGATAGAGGTCGATGAATGCCCCACGCCAAAAGTATCGTAAACAGACTCAGCGCGCTCAGGAAATGCCGTCAGACCATCTTTAGATCTAATGGTCGCCAACTGATCACGGCGACCAGTCAATACTTTGTGCGCATAGGCTTGATGCCCCACATCCCATACAATCTGATCTTGCGGCATATCTAGCAAATAATGCAACACGATGGTCAGCTCAATCACACCCAAATTAGCGCCAAAATGTCCCCCACTCTGACCGGCTGAATACAGCAAAAAAAGACGCAGCTCATCAGCTAGCGTAATTAGCTGAGCTGATGACAACGTATTCATATCAGAGGGAGAGTCTATCGAATCAAGCAATGGCGTATTAGGGCGTACACGTGGAATCACAGTATAAGTCTGCTGTAAGCTCGATAGCTGGGCAGCAGGATCAGATACTGATGCAGATAGGGACTGAGACTTTGGGGAGTGAGGTGACTGCTGCATAAACCGTACGATACCTACCAATCTGCTGACAAGACGTGCCTCTAGTATAGTTAAGACTACAACCAAGGAACGCCAATAATATCTACATCATTATTGATGTAATCGACCATATAATTATTCATGCAACTTTTACTTGTATATAGCTGCGCTACGTATACCATCAGCACACTACTACCAAGGTAGACCATGCTTTAAGACTACGTGTTTGATACTGCGTGGTGCGTTGATACTGTGTGCTTTACCGCTAGGGACTGTGTTATAAGCTATGTTAGAGACTGTTATTATGCCCTATTAGTTTGCATCAATATCGGATGTTAGTGACGACATAGTAATGTAAGGGTATAGACTTGTCACTGTATCCGTCAAAATAGTATGGCATAATAGCATTTTTTTTTAATTGTCGCTTTAATCATCGTGCGTCGTATGTGAACTTTGTGTGTTTTTATAATAAATACAATAAGCATGCGCTCTTTACGAACAGAGTATACTGATAATACCTTAGCCAAATTATATGGGTTAGGATATCGTCGCTCTTTTAATACAGACATCACAGACGCTTTACCGCCACGATTATAGGCTTATGCAGGACAGCAATGTCATATCAATTTATCACTAGTGCCAAATTACCAACTCGTCACGGCGAGTTTGATATTCATATCTTTGAGAACGACGAGGGTCAAGAGCATGTGATGTTGACTGCTGGTCTGTCTGCGGTCGATCAAAAGACTAGCAGCACGACTGTACAGCGCTCAAGTAATACTGACTCGGACTCTCCAATTCCACTGGTTCGTATTCACTCTGAATGTCTGACGGGTGATGCCTTTAGCTCATTGAAATGTGACTGTGGTCCGCAGCTCAATAGCGCGATGCAAGCGATACAAGAAGCTGGGTGCGGTGCTATTTTGTATCTGCGTCAAGAAGGTCGCGGTATCGGTCTGACCAATAAGATTCGTGCTTATGCCCTCCAAGACCAAGGACACGACACGCTAGATGCCAATCTTATGTTAGGACTGCCTGCTGATGCGCGTATATATGACATGTGCGGGCCAATGCTGGCACATATCGGCGTTGACGCTGTGAGACTCATCACTAACAACCCAAATAAGGTTGCTTATCTGACTGAGCACGGTATCGATGTCGTTGAACGTGTGCCCATGCTCGTTGGCGTCAATGACATGAATGCTGAATACCTAGCGACTAAACGCGATAGAATGGGACATCTGCTGGATCAAGACCTCAGTCTCGACAAAGACTTTAATACAGCCATACACCTGAATAAATAGACAGCTTATGAGTATTTCACATACAGACAACATGACAGACTTGCCCAAGATCGCCTCAGTGGCCACGCCAACCAACAGCGACATCATGCGAGTGCGTGAGTTTTTGGTTGATTTGCAGGCGCGTATTTGTGACTCTCTAGAAGCGCAAGAGCGTGATGGTGGCGGCGATGCCACCTTCGTCCCTGATAACTGGGAGCGTGCGGAAGGCGGTGGCGGTCGGTCATGCGTGTTGGCCGACGGCGCGGTCATCGAAAAAGCAGGCGTGATGTTCAGCCATATTCATGTCCACAATCTGCCAGCCTCAGCGACGGCACGTCATCCTAATATCGCTGGCCGCAAAGCCCAAGCAATGGGCGTATCACTGGTTGTCCATCCCAAAAACCCTAATGTACCGACCAGCCATGCCAATGTACGTCTGTTTGTGGCAGAAGCAGAAGGCGAAGCGCCTATTTGGTGGTTTGGTGGTGGTTTTGATTTGACCCCTTTTTATCCTGTTTTGGCAGACTGCGTGCACTGGCATCAGGTCTGCTACGATCTGTGTGCGCCATTTGGTGACAATATTTATGCTGATTTCAAGCAGTGGTGCGATGAGTATTTTCATCTGCGTCATCGCGATGAACAACGCGGTATCGGTGGCTTATTTTATGATGACGTCAGTACCGAGAGTCGCGGCTGGGACTTTGAGACTTGCTTTGACTTTATGAAAGCAGTTGGTAATGGTTATCTTGACGGCATCATGCCCATCTTTGAGCAGCGTAAAAATACTCCTTATACTGATGAGCAGCGTGAATTTCAGCTCTATCGTCGTGGTCGTTATGTTGAATACAACCTTGTCTACGATCGTGGGACGTTGTTCGGATTACAAAGTAATGGACGTATCGAATCTATACTAGTCAGTATGCCGCCACTTGCTAGCTGGCATTATCGCCTCGAGCCTGCTGAAGGCACGCCTGAGTTTGAGTTGACTGACTATTATCTGAAGCCCCGTAATTGGCTGGCATTAGAGGTCCATAAATAGTTCGTATTTGTCAGTACTTGCTATCATCATTATCAGGAGTTCTGTTTTTTTAGAGAACTTCCATCAAGTCAGCTGCAATAGCTGACTTTTTTCGTTTAAAGATTACTATTTATCGTGAACGTTATTGCGTTTTTATAGCAAAAAATAAAAGTATAAAAACAAAACAACTGAGCACTGAGTCCACACGTCTTAAATATCTTCACAATAACCTGAACGCTTACGAGGATATAACAACTATATCATCACCATTTTGCAGATAACGGCTACAATAAGAGAAGTTCTTTGACGGTCACTGTACATAAAAGAATTTTTGGCAGTATTTTTATAATAATATTTTAGGCAAAGTGAGCGTTTACAATGACGTCTGCGATTGGCCAAGTTTAAAGGAGTAAGTCATATGGCACAGGTTCACACCAACAAATCTTTAAAGTCTTTATTCGGCATCACCTTGATGGCAGCTGCATTAGGTTTAACCGCTTGTAGCAGTCCAGCAGATGATTCTGATATCAAAGCACGACAAGACAGTATGAAAAGCTGGGGCGATGCGATGGGCGTCATGGGTGATATGGTCAAAGCACCTGACACATTCGATGCTGCAGTGTTCAAAGAACAAGCCGCATTTTTGGCAGAAGACGCTTCAAGTCCTTGGAGTCATTTTGAAAACCAGGAATCTATGGGTAACGCGACTGAAGCCGTTTGGTCAAATGCTGATGGCTTCAGTGCTGAAGCCGATAATTTCCAAAAAGTGACTGCTGATCTGAGCGCTGCTGCACAGACAGCTACTAGCGCCAGTGACGTTCAGCCTGCTTTTGGTGAAGTGGGTGCAAGCTGCAAATCGTGCCACACAGAATTTAGAGCAAAAAATGACTAACGCTATGCACTCATAAAAAATAGCCAAACAAAAACCACCCTATCAAAGATAGCGTGGTTTTTTCGTTTTTGAAATTAAGTTTCGTCAGCCGCAAACAGTACATTGCGGACCACAGAGCGCGAGTCTGCTGATCCACCTAGCGAGCCTGATAGTATCCCTACAGCTGCCAAAAAAGCCGCTAGACGCATGTGAGCTGCAAAGGTTGCGCCATCCTTGTCAGAGGTCCATGTACTCATCAATGGGTCTGGAAACACAAAGACCACCACACCATACATGAGCACACCAAACATAAAAAACAGACAGATCAAAGTCAGCATCAGTGCGACATAAGTCGCTCCAGCCGTGACCACTGAGCTCTCTGACGTCTGCCCTCGCCGCGTGGATACTAGCCGAAAGGAAAAAGCGCGGTACAGTACAAACGTGGCTGCCAAAAAACTTGCTGCTACAAATATCATCAACTGACTATAAGAGACCGAGGCTGCAAAGTCCCAAGTCTCACCACCGAAGATGAGCACAATAATCACTGATAGCGCGGTTGCGATCATGGTTGGCAGTTTGGTAGCGATACGCAAAGGATTGGCGCGAATAGCCCCGCGAAGAATACGTGGAATATTACCGAAAGCATGCCGCATAATAAAAGCAAGTTTGCTGCCTTCAGAGTAACGATCGTTAGCCTCTCGCGGCAAGTTTTTACTCATTTGCTGATACTGTGTATTTGTGAAGTGCCGCATGGTATCAAGATCATGGGGCACTTGGACGCGTGCCATATAATTGGTTGGTGTGTCCGCGTAGTTGAGATTGAGTAGCCGTCCAAAACAATGCAGCATGAGGCTGGCTAAACGCTCGGTACGTAGCGCTGGCTTAGGAGTGCTGTCTTCTCCGTAGGCGATCAAACGGCGCGTTGAGATCACAGCGACATTGGTGATTTGTGAAGGAAGGGCTAAGAGATAGGACATCGACGCTGCTGCAACCTCTACGTCCGTAACGATAAGCAAAAAAGCGATTTTGCGTTCGGTTTTCTCATTAATGCCAATTTGAATGAAATCAAGCGCCAAATAACCGTTTTCGCTTGAGTTAAGACTAGGACCTACAAAAGAAAAGGATTCGACCTGTACCGCTAGATTCTGCTGGACGATCTGACTGAAGGTAGCGGTTGCCGCCGCCGTCAGTTCATTGAAAGCACCATCACTTTCTTGTCCAGCCATATCGAGCCTCATAATACCGACAGCGAGATTTCTATCGGTCACTGAGGGATGCAGCGGGTCAAATGAGAACTCTGTACCAGCCAAGCTACTCGGTCACCGGTTTGTTGGTTTCGTTAGTGTGGTTAGCGTCTTCACCTTGTTGCTCGTTTATTTGCTTAACAATAGACTTTACTGAAGGGTCGCTCAAATCTATCGTGCGGATTGGGAACGGGATATTGATGTCTGCTGCATCAAGAGCGTTTTTGATCTCGACGATCACTTGATGAATCGAGGTGACTTTGTTGGCCTGCGTGCCATCTTCGATGAACCAGCGTACCATCAGATCCATAGACGAGCCACCGAACCCTGTCGCAATCACGCTAGGTGTGGCCTTCTTTGACACGCTACTGACTTTGTCTAGCGCTTGCAGAATCTCAGCTTTTGCGGTTTCGATATCATCCTCATAACCAATACCAACCGCCACTTGTAGACGACGCTGTTTATAAGCAGTATTAACCGTCAATGCCGAGGTATACAGCTCCGAGTTTGGGATAACCACTTGCCTACCATCATACGTTTTAATGGTCGTTGCACGAATTTTGATATCTTCAACCGTACCTTCGTAGTCCCCTGAGACAATCTGATCGCCAATACGAAATGGCTCTGATATCAGTAATAAAATACCAGAGAGTAGGTTTTGGAAAATGTCTTTGAAGGCAAAACCAATCGCAACCGAACCGATACCAAGCGCACCGATGAGCTTAGCAGGCGTAAATCCTGGAATAGCAACGACCATGGCAATCATAAAGCCAATAAACAAAATAAGTGCCCCGCCTATCCGCTGGAACACCTTTACCAAGTTTTGATGACGCACGCGCGCGCCTAGTATTTTATGTACCACTTTTTTGAATACAATAGACAATAGCCAAAAAATACCCAGAACAATAAGCGCCGCTACAAAGTATGGAATGCGCTCGATAAAGCCGCTCGCCAAATCTTGCGTGGTATAGACCACTTGTTGATAGATGGTCACACCATCGGTTAGCGTGTTCGATATGCGACTCACATCAGGGGTGGGCATAAAGGGTTACTCCTATTATTGTTTTAGCGCGTGTTTAAGGGATAAACAACTGGCTGCATTGCCAATCACAATATCTCAATTACGACATCAAATCAGCTTGTACAATTTCGATCCAGTAGCCATCGACATCTTTGATAAAGGCAATGTTTTTCATACTGCCATTTTCTGGACGTTTCTTGAATTCGACATCGTTTTTATCAAACCAAGCAACCGCCTCTTCTAAATTCGGTACGCTAAAACAAATATGACCAAAGCCTTGCGGGTCTTGATTGCCATCATGGTAGCTAAAGTCTGGCTTTGTCTCAGTGCCATAGTTATGGGTTAGCTCTAAAATACCACGCTGACGGAACGCAAAAATTTCTAAATCATCACCAGATGGTAGGTTTTCACGCTCGCTCTCCGTCAATTTTGCTAAGAAATACAAATCAAACCCCATATCAGGGAACTTTTTGACCGCAAGCAGTGTCATACCCAGAACGCCCGTATAGAACTCTAGTGATTTGGCAGGGTCTTTGACACGTAGCATCGTATGGTTAAAGGTAAACCCTGTCGTTTGCGCGGAGATTGATTGAACGCCATCAGTACTAACGCTGCTGGCTGGCTGGTTTATAATTGAGTCATTATTATTAGAGGGAGTAGACATAATTATCCTAATGTAATTCAATAATAGATTTATGGTTGCGCGAGACTCGGCTGCCATGACTCGCGCATCCCTCTCATCATAATAAAAAATAGCAAAATAAGTGATAGGGTTTTGTAAGAGTATGAACAAAGTATGTTCATATTTAAGCAAATATTAGCTGTCTAAGAATTTGACCTTCCCTGTTGCCAAATCATACTCAGCCCCAACGACGAGCAGCTTACCACTATTGGTCAGGTCCTCTAATGCACGTGATCCATGCTTTAGCTGACTGACGGACATACGTACGTTGGCACGGATAGAGCGATCGACCAGCTCATCTGCATCGACAGATTGACCATTGGCAGTCGCCAATTCATGCAAGTTATAGACACTTGGACGAATGCGATCAACGATAGACTGTAAGTTAGGCGAGTAATTCTGTTCAGGATTGATCAAAGTCTCAACGCAAGCGGTAACCGCACCGCACTGGGAGTGTCCAAGCACAACCACCAACTGTGTACCAAAAGCCTCTGCTGCAAACTCGATTGAGCCTATCTGTGAGGGCGCCACCACATTGCCCGCAACACGTATGACAAACAAGTCTCCCAAGCCTTGATCAAAGACAATCTCAACAGGTACTCGTGCATCCGAGCAGCCCAAAATAATGGCCAATGGATTCTGGTCTTTGACCAATTCTGGGCGGCGCTGCATATATTCATCGGTACTGGTAAGGCTATCGACGTAGCGTGCGTTACCTTCTTTTAACAGCTCAAGCGCTTCTTGACCGGTTGTTGGACGTGTATCGTTAGGCATGAGAGATCCTTTATTATCAATAATATGAGAGTTATGAGTGGCTTTACATATATATTCAAACATGGGTATACGCACAACTGCCAGCTTATCACGTGCATGATGTTTGTCAGCCATACTGTGATTGTATAGGAATAACAGCCAAAAAATGATAAAAAACTTTGTTTAAATGTCATTATATAGAGCACATATCACTGGAAACATCGCCGTGTTTATCGCTGTCATAGCGGTAAGGCTCGCATCACTGATAACGAACTTGCACTGATTTGCATCAAGGGTTTGCTATAATGTGCAGGAATCAGGCAACAATCAAACAGTAATCAAATCGTGCTTACGCTCCTGCCAGTTTTTTGATGACAGCGAGCGACCTCGATGGCCACGCCAGCTACTATATCGGATGCTTAGGAACAGATATTATGACCGACCCATCTCAAAACACGCACACTACTTCTGCGTCTCTTCATGATGACAAGACACTACTGAAAATAACGGGTCTCAAAAAAACCTACGATCAAACCGAAGTGCTAAAAGACATCAACCTTGATATTAAGCATGGTGAGTTTCTGACGCTGCTGGGCCCATCAGGATGTGGCAAAACCACATTGCTACGCTTGATTGCTGGTTTTGAGCAACCAAATGCAGGCGCAATACACTTGGATGGCGTACAAATGGCAGGCTTGCCTGCTGATAAGCGTCCGGTCAATACGGTTTTTCAGCAGTACGCATTGTTTCCACACATGAGCGTCGCGCAAAATGTCGCGTATGGACTGACACTAAAAAAAGTACCGAAAGATGAAATTAAAACGCGGGTGAATGAGATGTTGGCCATGGTGCAGTTGGAGCATTTAGCCAACCGCAAACCGCAGGATTTGTCTGGTGGACAGCAGCAACGCGTGGCAATCGCGCGCGCGGTGATCAATCGACCTAAGCTACTCTTGCTCGATGAGCCACTATCCGCGCTCGATCACAAACTGCGGTTGCAAATGCAGTCTGAGCTAAAGCGCTTGCAGCGCGAGCTGGGCATTACCTTTGTGTTTGTGACCCATGATCAAGAAGAAGCGTTGTCGATGTCAGATCGTATCGCAGTGATGAAAGATGGCACGTTCCAACAAATCGGTACGCCTATCGAGATTTATGAAACCCCCGCCAATTTGTTTACCGCCAAATTCATTGGTGAGACCAATCTATTTAGAGCCGAAGTCAAAGGTGTCTATCCAGACCAGCCAGATCGCAATGGCAACGTGACCAATGGGCGCATTGAGGTCGAAGTCTGTGAAGCACAGGCACAAGAGGGACCAACCACGCGGCGTAATCTGCGTCGACCCAATTTTGCTAATGATGTGCAAGTGGGCGACATTGTCAATTTATTACTACGCCCTGAAGATCTGCGTATCTATGATCCAAAAGACAGTGAACATAACGGACTAGTAGGCCGCGTCATCGAAAGTAACTATAAAGGCAGTACCTTAGATTCTATTATTGAATTGGCCAATGGTCATATCATCAAGGCCTCTGAATTCTTTGATGAAGATGACCCAAGCTTTGATTATAAACTGAACGAAGGCGTAAAAGTCTCATGGGTCGATGGCTGGGAGTGGGTATTGCCAGATGATACTGACCATGTACATAATTCGACTGCACACAAGGATGGTAGCTGATGGCACGCAATCACCTAAGCAGCAAAAGTCCATTTCGTACGGTCACGCTCTGGCTGATTTGGGGCTGGTTACTTATTTTTGCACTACTACCAAATATATTGGTAATCGCGGTCAGCTTTTTGACCCGAGACAGTAGCGATTTTATTAGTTTGCCTATCAGTATCGACAGCTATGTGCGCATGGTTGATCCGTTATATTTTGAGGTATTTGTCCATTCATTATGGATGGCAGGTATCACAACGGTGATCTGCTTGCTACTGGGCTACCCTTTTGCGTGGCTAGTATCTAGGGTGAAAGTACGATGGCAACCGCTACTTATGCTGCTATTGATACTGCCATTTTGGACCAACTCTTTGGTACGAACCTATGCGCTCAAACTGCTCTTTGCTAATAATGGCTTGATTAATAAGTCGCTGCTCGCCATCGGTGTGATCGATACCCCTATCGATATTTTATATACACAAGGCGCGGTGATTGCAGGCCTCACGTACTTGTTATTCCCCTTTATGGTATTGCCGTTATATGCGGTGTTTACCGATTTGCGCAATGATATGCTGCTGGCCTCACAAGATTTGGGCGCTACGAAAACGCAAACCTTTTGGCACGTGGTGCTGCCTTTAACGACACCGGGCATCATCTCTGGCGTACTGCTCGTGCTCTTGCCGGCGATGGGTATGTTTTATGTGGCAGATATTTTGGGCGGTTCACGTAACTTACTGGTCGGTAATATCATCAAAAACCAGTTTTTGGACGCCCGCGACTGGCCCTTTGGTGCGGCGGCGAGCGTGCTATTGACGCTTGCGATGGCAGTACTACTGCTGGCTTACCGTGCTAGTAGCCGCCGTATTGGCAAAACTGATTTTAATGAGGTGGCCTAATGTCTTATAGCTCACCAAACAAAACAACTCGTAAGCTGAAAATCGGCAGTATCGCTGCCAAAGGCTATCTCGGACTTATTTATACCTTGTTATATCTACCTATCATTGTCTTGGTAGTGATGTCATTTAATAAGTCAAAAATCGGTTATAACTGGGGCGGTTTTAGCTTAAAGTGGTACGAGTCGCTATTTAACAACCAAGCGATGCTCGATGCGTTTTGGCATTCTATTGTACTAGGACTGGTGGCCGCTACCGTCTCAACCTTGATAGGCACGCTCACCGCACTGGCGCTACACCGTTATAATTTTCGTGGTAAAGGCTTGCTAAATGGGCTGCTATTTGTGCTGATGATGTCGCCTGAGATTGTATTGGCTATCTCGTTATTAGCACTGTTCTTACTGATTGGTTTGCAATTGGGCTTTGTCTCACTGCTATTGGCTCATATTACCTTTTGCCTACCCTTTGTCGTCATTACTGTCTTTGCGCGTTTGAACAGCTTAGATGAGCGCTTGATGGAAGCGGCACGTGACTTGGGTGCCAGTGAATCGACGATGGTGCGCACGGTACTGATTCCTGTGATTTTGCCAGCGGTTATGGCGGGTTGGTTGCTGGCTTTTACCTTATCGCTCGATGATGTGGTGGTATCGACTTTTGTCACAGGGCCAAGCTATGAGATTTTACCGCTACGTATTTATTCTATGGTACGTGTAGGACTCAAGCCAGAGGTCAATGCGATAGGGACATTATTGTTGGTTGCTTCACTAGTATTGGTGGTTATCTCACAGCTGTTATTACGTAAGCGCTAAATGTTGATTGCTTATTAATTGCTCATTAACTACTCATTACTGATGGACTATGAGTGAAAGTCAGCGCTATATTGACTATAATGAATTTTTCTCACGGTAGCGGTTGGGTAATATCATGCTTGAGTTGCGTCATCTTAATACATTAACCGCGCTGCGTGCGCATGGTTCACTTGCGGCAGCAGCAGACGAGCTGCACGTCACCGCCTCTGCCGTTTCGCATCAATTAAAAGAGCTTGAGAACTATTACGATATCAGCTTGGTCAATCGCCGAACTCGTCCGCTTAGCTTTACTCCAGCGGGTAAGGCGGTTTTATCATTAGCAGACAATATCCTGCCACAAGTAACCCGCACCAAATCCAACCTCAAACGCTTAGCACACGGCCAAGCAGGTCGGTTGCGACTGGCATCAGAGTGTCACAGTTGTTTTGATTGGCTCATGCCGATACTCAATCACTATCGCCGTGAGTGGTCGGATGTCGAGCTCGACTTTGCCACAGGGTTTGAGCCTGAGCCGCATCATCTCTTGATGGAAGGTGATATTGACCTGCTCATTACCACCAGTGATTTGCCGCTCGACGGTATCAGCTATCAGCCACTATTTGAGTATGAGAGCCGTTTGGTGCTGTCACCAACACATGATTTGGCAGCGCAAGATTTTATCGAGCCAGATGACTTGACCAACGAGACGCTTATTGCCTATCCCGTAGAAGCAAAACGCCTCGATATCATTGCCAACTTTATGACACCAGCACAAGTAAGCTTTGAGAATGTCCGTACGACAGAGCTGACCGCGATGCTGATTCAGTTGGTTGCAAGCGAGCGCGGCGTAGCGGCACTACCCGACTGGGTGGTGACTGAATATGAGAAAAAAGGCTGGGTCGTCTCACGACCATTAGGTGATGGCGTACATTGTCAGTTGTATGCGGCGACACGTACTTCTAGTCAAGATATTGCTTATATGCAGGGCTTTGCCAATTTATTGGAAGGGATCGTAAAGCCAGTTTAATATTTCACTGTTTATTACATTTTTTGGTTATGAAATACTGTTCGCTTTCTTACGTTATGATAGGCGTTAGGGAAAATGATGGTTCCCTAGTGAGGACTTGAATCTTAGGCTGTAGGTCAATAATATCGGTATATTGCGTTGTTTAGTTAGTCGCAGTGTACTTCGTTGTATACATGCAATGAGCCTTCGATAATAGATAACATCATCTTTGTTCATCATAAGTATTGTTACGGGTACAAAAAGGATTTTAGGGATATATTTGCAAGCATCTCACTGTTTAAACAGACCAGTTAATATTAGAGCGGTAGAAAAGCCCAGCAAACATAAGTTTCTCATCCTTAATTCCTGACTCTATAGAGCTTTCAATTAACTTTTCATCAACATTATCACTTTCGTGAACTCTACTAATTAGGGTTCGAACTCTATTTTCAGTATCAAAATAGATAGCTAAGATATTTTGCTTGTTCTCAATAAAAATATCTGGGAATGTATTAGTTGATATCATATTTTTTATACTACCCATAATATCTATTAACTCCCAAGTATACTCCGGATATTGTATCCAGACCTCGCAACAGTCAATCAGCATAGGATAGCCCTGCTCATAACTAATATCCTGAACATGCTTAAAATCAAAGTCAGACATATACGATTCGTCAAGCTCATTAAAGCTCTCGGTAGACAATAAGAATTTCATTAACTCTTCTTTAAACATAATTTAGTCTCTAAACTCATTTCCAGAGTAGTATATCCAATCCATGAGTCATTATTATATGTTCAGTGCGCTATACAGGCATCGAGCTGTATGATTAAAATTTCCCAAGTTAATTCCTACGAGATTAACGGTAGGGTCAGATGTAAGGACAGTTATAATGAAACATATCAAACACTTTGTAAATTCTTATGGAGAGCATACTTGGTATTTTACGTACTACTATGATGAAGTAGTACCTGAGATACTTAAAAGTAGGAAAGATTTAAGCCCGATTTTATCAAATGATTTAAATGGAATAGATAATAGAGAGAAGACGTTTAATAAAGGCATAGTCAAGTCGATTTATTATGATTTAGAACACGATAAAATATCGTTGAAGATCGAGCAAAGATATGGCAAAGATTTAATAGAAATCATCTATTCTGATATTATAAATGTTGATATTAATTGTCAAATATTACCAATGACTATAATGGCACATGAAGTAGACGTAACGCCTGATAATAATACTATACATTCACTATTTTTATTAGGTGATACAGAAATAGTTTTTGAATGCAAAACAATAGAATTGAAGACTATGCCTCTTGAAAAAGTCACAAGTTAAGCTCGAAATTAACTGCACTGTCTAATTGATTACGTCTAAATCAAAGCATGTATTTTGGGTTCAACTCATCAGAATATATAGCAAGAAACTTTGACTATCCCCCAACGGAACCAACTATCTCACTCCTCAAATCTATTAACAGACCATTTAAAACAGACTGTATTTCGGTGACTACTTAAATCAGACCACCGATCAAGCAGGTAATATAGATAAAAGCTCAAAGTACGACCTTAAAGAAATAAAAACCAATTGCGGTTGCCAATAATGTCAGTCCGACATGCAAACCGATGAGCGCTAAGCCTGCCAGCAGCCGCCCGTCATGAATAAAGCCAAACACTTCTGCACTAAACGTACTAAAAGTAGTCAATCCGCCCAAGAACCCAGTAATCACAAACACGCGCACATGCTCAGATAAGTTGCTGCCCATGCGCTCAAACCATACTAGCGCAAGCCCAATTAATAGTCCGCCCAAAATATTGGCGCCCAGCGTACCGAGTGGTATCCAACCATGCAGGGCGTTGAAGCGCGATAGCCATGCTCGCAGACAAGCACCGAACGCTGCTCCCAAACCGATAGCAAGCCACTGCATAGAATGTCCTTAATTCATGTAAACGTGTTGGGCTAAATACTCAACTATACAGATGGCAACTCTGTCATCGGCCAGCGCGGAATACAGCTAACCGCTAGGTCATCTGCTTGACCAGCTTGCAAGCGCTCAAACCCTGCATAAGCAATCATCGCACCATTGTCAGTACATAGCGCAGGCGGTGCATAGTGGACCGTCGCGTTTATCTTAGCCAGCTCAGCTTCTAGCATCTCACGCAAATGGGTATTTGCACTGACACCGCCTGCAATGACCAGACGGCTCATATCTGCTTGCTTAAGGGCCTTAACGCATTTTTTTACCAGTGTATCGACTACCGCATGCTGAAAACTAGCGGCGATATCGGCACGGACTTGTGGATCACTATCAGTACTATTGCCTGAACCACCAGACAGTGGTGTGTCTTTAATCAAATTATGTACCGCTGTTTTCATACCGCTAAATGAAAAGTCTAGACCTCGATGGAGCATCGGTCTTGGCAGTGCATAAGCATCAAGATCGCCAGTTTCTGCCAGCTTGGCAATATTAGGACCACCCGGATAAGGTAGACCCAGCATCTTGGCAGCTTTGTCAAAGCACTCACCTGCTGCATCATCGATCGACTCACCCAAGATCTCATACTGCCCCACACCATGAGCGGCAATAAGTAAGGTATGACCACCAGATACCAGTAGGGAGACAAATGGAAAAGCGGGCGGATTGGCACCCATAAGCGGCGCAAGTAAATGCCCTTCCATATGATGAATACCTATCGCGGGAATATCCAAACCATACGCCAAGCTACGCCCAAACAACGCACCCGTCATTAGAGCACCGATCAACCCTGGCCCTTTGGTATAGGCAATCGCATCGATATCGCTTTTATTCATATTGCACTGCTCAAGCAGCTCGTTGAGCAATGGCACCAGTTTACGAATATGATCGCGACTGGCAAGCTCAGGTACAACGCCGCCATAGAGCGCATGCAGCTCAATCTGTGAGTACAGCACCTGACCAACCAACCCTTGGTTCTCGCTGTTGATCTGCTCGCTATCAAAAATCGCTAGCCCCGTCTCATCACAAGAGGTCTCTAAACCCAATACCTTCATACTTTTGCCTTTATGCTTTTATTTTCGGACTACTTTTCGTCGCGTCTTTGTCTTATACCGCTTTGGTTTTATATCACTCTAAAACTGTCAATAGTAAATAAGATAAGTGACACACAGCCAGTCGAACGTCTGAGAGTGATATGAATAAAAATGGGCATAAAAAAACCGCCATTGTCAGTCACAATGACGGTCATTTTAACAAATTTCAATAGCTGATATATGCTATATCTACCGTATCAGCTTACTGACGCGAGCATATAATCAACAGCCGCTTTGACTTGTTCCTCAGTCACACCATCTACCGCTTGAGCCGGCATTTTGTTAAAACCTTTGACCGAGTGCATATATAGCACCTCTTTATCTTTGGTCAAACGAGCCGTCCAAGCTGCTTTATCGCCATATTTTGGCGCATTAAGTAACCCAGCAGTATGACAAACCTTGCAATTTGATTCATACAGCGCGCTACCAGAATTTGCAGTCAGAACTTCTTGCTCAGCAGTGACATCAGTTTCTGCCATTGTTGTTTGTTCTGCAGGATCGATATCGTCAGTGATATCAGTGACTGCTGCATCGGCTGCCACTGTTGCTTCAGTAGCGTCAGACTCTACTGGTGCTGTCGCCGTCTCATTGTCACTACTACAAGCGCTTAATGCCAGTAATACGCTTATACTAATTGCAGACAAGCTCAGCGTATTTATATGCTGCTGTATCTCAATCATGACCTGACCTTTCAATTGGCTTATTCAGCAGGTGTGGCTGCTGCGTCTTCCGTTGCCATATCAGCACTTTCATCAGTGGGTGCCGCTTCGGTATAAGTGCCATCTGTAGTCGCCGCTTCTGCCATATCAGCGTCAGCCATTCCCGCTTCGGCAGTCGCTGTCCCATCAGCGTCTGTCGTGGCTGCATCAGTCGCTGGCATTGGTGCCGTCTCTGGGAACTCCATCTCTTGAGCAGGTGGTCCATTTTTGATTGCAAGCTCAGCAGCTTCATCAACGCGATCGATTGCTAGTACTTCTTCGTGCTCTTCGCCGCCACTACAAGCGCTTACGCCTGCACCTAACGCTAGAATAAACGCCATGCTCAATGCTGTCTTTTTCATGCCAAATCCTCAATAAAATACACATAAAACGGTTTATATGCTGACTATAATATGGAAATTATCATAGCATAAACTCCTACTAAACCGTTATAGACCGTAAGGACTTTTTATTTCTAGAGAGTTCTCATGTATGAGCATGATAAATTAAAGCAGCGGATCTTATAGACTGACTTATATAAAGAACATATATGAAATTATAAATAGCTTATAAGCAATAAATCGTTAAAATCATTGACTTTGTTGGTATTTTTTATTAAAATACTTGCCCTCACACTTATGCGTGAGAATTGTCCTAGTTTGAGCTGATGCCAGTAATCTTGAGATATTACGGCTAAATACTAACACACAGCCAAACTAATGCCCTTATATCTCATCCTAATCGAGGAGTCTTCATGCCTGCAGTTAAGGTTAAAGAAAACGAACCAGTTGATATCGCTATCCGTCGTTTCAAACGTTCTTGTGAAAAAGCTGGTGTATTATCAGACGTACGTAAGCGTGAGTTTTATGAAAAACCAACGCAAGTACGTAAGCGCAAAAAAGCTGCTGCCGTAAAGCGTTATAAGAAGAAGTTACAACGCGAAACTATTCGTACCACTCGTATGTACTAATCAATAATCTGATTAGTTAAGTACAAGCGCTACACTAACGCCACTGTTATCCATCGATATCAGTGGCGTTTTTTATGCTACAATTTTTGTTATTACTGCTGACGCCACTTTTTATCAAAGCCCGCTATCAGCAGGTTTTACCCCAAAATTTAATTAAACACTATCTAATAAACAGCAGTTAACAAATCAATAAGGATAATAGCAGTGAGCCAACTTAAACAGACTTTGTCAGACAGTATCAAAACTTCTATGAAAGCGCGTGAGCTTGAGCGCGTTAAAGTACTACGCAACGTACAGTCAGTGGTTAAACAGATCGAGATCGATCGTCAGACAGAGCTCGATGACGCACAAGTACTAGAGGTACTACAAAAGCAGCTAAAACAACGTCAAGAATCGCTCACTATTTTTACAGAAAATGGCCGTGATGATTTAGCGGCAAAAGAGCAGTTTGAGATTGATCTTATCAATGAGTTTATGCCGCAGCAAATGAGTCATGATGAGATCATGGTGTTGGTCAATGCCGAAATCAAAGAGCAAGGTGCCACCTCTATGCGCGATATGGGTAACGTAATGGGTGTATTAAAGAATAAAACCGCTGGCCGTGCTGATCCTGCCCTAATCTCTAAAATGGTCAAAGAGACGTTACAAGGCTAAAGCTTTGCTTGCACTGTGAGCATTGATAAGTATGATACGTAACATCATACAAAAATAATTCGACAAAACTGAAACCGCCTAAGGCTCAAAGTCTTTGGCGGTTTTTATTGCTTTGATCTCTGCGTTGATAGTGGCCAGTAACGGACGCACACTATTGGCTTGCGCTGTGGTTTGCAAATTCTCAGTCAACTGCTTGGCTTGCGTCAGTGAGGTGAGCGCACTCTCATAACGTCCATTCCACAACTGATCATAACTGCGATAGCGCAATGCATTAATGGTCGCGATGTTTGCCAGTGTCGGAGACGTTGTGGTTTTAGCAAGCTTTTCATTAGCCAGCTGTAGGCTTTGCCACGCATAACGATCGCTTGGTTGCTGCGTTGTAAGTGGTTTTAGCAATGCCTGTGCTTGTGTCGGTTTATTACTGTTGGTGAGCGCTTCTGCCAAATAAAGACGCAGGTCACGGCGCTCAGGATAGAGCCGCTGCTGACTCTCTAAAATATCTACCGCTTGCTGCCATTTGCCTTGCTCACTGAGTAGCTCACTATGGGCAATTGATAGTAAAGGCTCTAGTTTTTGGCGCTGAAGCACAGGGAGTTTATCTATCTCAGCCAATACCTTATTAGCCTCTTGAAAGCGCTGCTGCTCGCCATACCACCTCATCAATGCCAGCTTGGCTCCCAGACTGTTTTTGGCAGCGGTTGTGAGCGTCACTTCAGAGGCATGCTTGCCGGTACTTTGTACACGCCAATAGAGCAGATCAAACAATGCCTGATGGCGCTGCTGCTGACTCAGTGACAACGTAGGATACTGCCCAGCACGGCTCTGCGACTCACTTAAGCGTTCACCACTGAGCGGATGCGAGCGCACAAAGCTGGGCAAGAACCGATTTTCAACCTGATTGAGCTGGCTTTGCTGATTCATCGTGGCAAAAAACCGCGGCATCGCTCGAGGGTCATAGCCCGCTTGGGTCATAATTTGCATCCCTACTCGATCGGCCTCGCGCTCGTTGTTTCGACTAAACGCCATACTGCTATTCATAGATACCGTCTGGCTACCCGCCATGACAGCCGCAGCGGCATCGCCATCGACGGCTGATGCAGCGATCGCAGCCAACATACCCCCTATTTGCATCAGCAACGCTTTTTTGCGCTCGTCTGCGCCGTGCTCATAGTGACGTTGACTGATGTGCGCCACTTCATGGGCTATGACACTTGCCAGCTCATCCATACTATTAGCAGCCAATATCGTCCCTGTGTTGATACCTATGACCCCACCAGGTGCCGCAAAAGCATTGATACTAGGGTTATCAAGAATTACCAAACCAAGCGGTGCTTGCTGACGTGCTTGGGCGTTCAGTCGCCACGTCATGTCTTTTACCGTTTCTTGTACCCATGGATCGTGCTCCATTTTGACACGGCCATTAATATTCTGTAGCGACCATTCACCAAGCATTTTGTTTTGATACTGCTCAGAAAAGCTTAGTCCCTGCCCGCGCAAATTGGGTAGTTCTAATGCTCGTGAGTCTATTGTTTGCCCCGCATACTCTCCAAATGACAGCATTTGGGTGTCATTACTATGAGCACCTGTCGACGTCGCTAGTAAAGCCACTGACAGGCTCAATCTCATGACGTGTCTGGTAGTCAACTTGGTCTTTGAGCGTTTATATTTTTTGTCGAGTCGCGACGATTTGCTATCAATGTAGTGCAAGCGTATTTCCTATCGTATTTTTTATAGCGTCTTTTCGACTATACGAGCTTGTTCCTATCAGGTCAATTCTACTATTCATTTGACTACCAATAACTTAGCGACCCGTCACTATTGTGCAACATGATTGTGTGATTCTAGAGAACCGAATATGACGTTGACTATATTCAAATACAACTATACATCGGCTATTTGGTATAATGGAACGCAACAGTGAACTCTCATTCATGATTTGTATATTTGAGAGAGCCATTTTGAAAGCGCACTGTCAGCTCATCTGTTAATGAAAAAATAATAATATTCACAAGGTTTGTTCTATGTCCGCTGATAGCCAATCACTCATCACGCAAGGATCATACGCTATTTGCTTATCAACGGATTTGTCCGATGCCGTACAACAAGAAATGACTCGTCTATTAGATTTATTGCCAGCCAGTCATAGTATCGCAGATCATTCTAAAAGCGATGTGGATAGTGCTCTACCTTTGTTAGATATCAGAAACTTTGTTGATGGTCGCGGTCTTGCATGCCCGATGCCTTTATTGAAAACTAAAGTTGCACTACGTAATGTGGCGATCGGTGAGTCACTATATATCGTCGCAACGGATCCCAACTCACAAGCTGATATCACAGCGTTTTGCCGACAAAGCCAGCAAGTACAATCATCTGATGACCTGAAACTGATGGTCAATGACGTTACGGATTTGACAGGTGATAGCACATCATTACAGCGTTTCGCTACAATATATCACTTCATCATTACCAAAACTGATAGCAACTAAACGCTGCTGTCCTTTACAATTATAACTATAGAGATTTTTATCTGACTGTTTGCTTAACTATTTAACCAAGGTCAAGAATATGGCTACTACTACTTCTGATGCTGCAAATGCGAATAAAAAAGACGGCTCAGCTCCTATAAAAAACGATGCGCGCGATGCTGCACTAAAAGCAGCTGCACAGCGTCCTCCTTATGATGCCAGTACGTTAGGTGATATGAATACACGTGATTTGGTGCCTGCGATGCCAACGCATTTGTCAGCGCCAGGTGTGAATTTGGGTGCTTATATCAATACTGTGCATCAAATTCCTATCTTGACCCCTGTCCAAGAACAAGAACTCGCCCATCGCTATTATGATGAAGGTGATGTCGAGGCAGCGCGTCTACTGGTGATGTCGCATCTGCGTTTTGTGATTCATATTGCGCGCAGCTATTCAGGTTATGGCTTACCACAAGCTGATTTGATCCAAGAAGGCAACTTAGGACTGATGAAAGCGGTCAAACGTTTTGATCCTAATAAAGGCGTGCGTCTGGTTTCTTTTGCGGTACATTGGATCAAAGCTGAGATTCATGAATTTGTGATCCGCAACTGGCGTATTGTAAAAGTCGCGACGACCAAAGCCCATCGTAAATTGTTCTTTAATTTACGTAGCCTAAAAAAGACCAACAACCAGCTGACACTAGAAGAAGCAGACGCAATCGCTAATGACTTAAATGTCACACGTAAGCAGGTGCTAGAGATGGAGTCACGTCTTACCTCTTACGATGCTTCATTTGAAGCGCAGTCAAGTGATGATGATGACGGTCGCTATGCACCGCAGCTGTTTTTGGAAGATGGTATCGATCCTGCTGAACAGCTAGAAGAAGAAGACTGGGAAGAAAACAACTCGTCAGCGCTAATCGCTGCTATGGGTACATTGGATGACCGTTCACGTGATATCGTTGAGCAGCGCTGGCTCTCTGAGCAAAAATCCACGCTCCATGAGCTGGCAGCGGTCTACTCTATCTCAGCTGAGCGCGTGCGTCAGATTGAGAAAAATGCGATGGACAAAATCCGCGATGCCATGACTATCGATAGTGTTATCTTACCAGATGATATTCAATAGTCTTATGATCATAAGAGTTGTGTCATGTTGAATTGGATTGGTATTGCGGCGATCAATATGGCCGTTGCTGTTGCTTTGGGTGCATTCGGTGCTCATGGCTTAAAAGACATAGCCAGCCAGCAACAGCTCGAATGGTGGCATACGGCTACGCTATATTTGTTTGTACATGCGCTTGGACTACTGTTTGTTGGCCTGCTGATACGATTGAGGTATATCACTCAGGCAACGGCTTGGTTACTACAGAGTGGTGTTATCATCTTTGCTGGTAGCCTATATGCTATGACCCTTGGTGCGCCACTTTGGTTTGGCGCGATCACGCCTATTGGCGGAATACTTATGATAGCTGGCTGGTTATGGCTTGCAGTCTCTGCGTTTCGATCCAACGATGTCGCGCGTTAATCTAGGGTTCGTCTTCAGTTCGTCGTCTATACAATAGATTTTGCCGATACTATGAGCAACTATCCAGACAGTCGCTCGTCAATCGCAAAGATAGAACGATACAAAAGGAATCTTAAATCATTAGGGAGCATTTAATATGAGCACCATTACTGTTAATGGTAGAAGTCTACAAACCACTCATCAGACTGTACAACTGGTCGTCAACGAACTTGGGCTTAGTCAAGGGCGTTATGCCGTCGAAGTTGACGGTGATTTGATACCAAAAAGTGAACTTGCCCAACTACACATCGTAGAAGGAATGAATATCGAAGTAGTGCAAGCTGTTGGCGGTGGTTAGAAAGTTTTTGTACTATGGTTTACTGTCATCCCTCGTCAACTCTAAAACTCTGATATCAGTACTAAAAAAGACCCCAACGTATCAAACGTTTGAGGTCTTTTTTCTTTGTTAAATCACTAGTTGTTGATTTTTCATTAAGTTGCTATTTAACTGGCTCGCTACTTAATGGAGCAGCTGTTTATCGTACTTCTTATTTTATTTTCCTAATTTATTATATTTTAGTCTTACGAAACTGTAGCAGGACTATTCGCTACTCAACTAACCCTACTTATTAGTAGACTAGGCAGCTGGTACTGCTTCAGCTGGACTGATGTCTTGATAACGTCCATCTCGTCCGGCACCCTGAGTCTTTTTGCGCTCTTGACGGGTTTTATACTTGCGTACTTGTCTATCAAGTTTGTCTGCCATCTCGTTAATGGCTTTATACATATCATCTTCTAATGCTTGGACGAACATTTCTTGACCTGAGACGCGCATAATTGCTTCAGCTTTATGGCTCTTTTTACCACCATCACTTGCGCCGCTATTGTCTAGCGATAATATCACCTTAATACTCTGTATCTGATCAAAGTGTCGCTCTACTTTTTCAAGCTTTTCGCGAACTGCTGTGTCCATAGCTTCGGTAACACTGATATGGTGACCACTGATAGAAACATTCATATTATTGTCCTTTTAGTTGTAACTTACATTCAACAGATGAAGTCGCATTCCTGCTCTTTTCACCTTGCCTTACCAATTACTATACTAGTGTCTCTAGTAAAATGTCGACGTATCCTTTTATCGTCTCCTTTATTAGTTACAAGTAAATACTATGCTTCGACACTTATATTTTGTTGTTGGTATGACTCTAATTTGTCATGAAAATCAGATAGTAGCAAGACATTAAATTGTAATTAAGTGTAACAATACCTGTTGTTTCTATCATGTTTCTATATAATCAAAAAATTTTATTTTTAAACTATGGTCAATTAAATAATCTAACGCTACTATTAAAGGTTGCGTACCACTTATATCGTCTTCTACTGCCCTAAAACTTTATATTCAAATAAGAGCTAAATTCATGATGATAATGACGTCTATCCGACCTGCTCTCATTTTTACTGCTCTAATAATCTCGTTCACCATGACTGGCTGCAGTGATAACCAATCGTCTACTAGTGATGAGAAACCTGCTATGAAAGAAATCGAGCAAGTAAATGAAAAACTCAATATTGCTTGGTCTGAAATGGTAAGCGAAAATCGAAATAGAATGGCGTTAGTCCCTGAGTTACTAGCTGTTGTCAAAAAGCCTTATGATGAGGAGCAAAGCGCATTTAAACAACTGCAAGAGGCACGAGCAGAAGTAGGTAAATTGCAATTGAGTGTAGAGACATTTAATGACACTCAAGAATTGGTAAAATATCAACAGGCACAAACCAACCTGAGTAGTTCGTTAGCAACTGTTATAGAAATCTCAAATCGATATCCTGCTCTTAGTTCTGATGCTGTGTTTCAAGATTTGTTGGCAACTATAGACGCTCAAGAACAGAAGATAGCTTTAGCGCGTACACTCTACGAACAACGAAAAGTCGAATATAGGTCTTTATTTGTACATTATCAACGCTTACAAGATGTAGCAGGTAATATTCCCAAAATCATACGGAACCATACTCATAATGATGAGTCGACCTTCACTCAAGTCACCGCTAAAAAATCAACTTTAGATCGCTTCGATATTAACTTAGAACCACCTGCAAGCTTGGAAAAAGCAGAACCTTATCTAAATGCTCAAACAGAGATGGGTATTGCTTTGTCTAGACTGATGGAGCTCTCACAGCATTACACCGAACTACAATCTAATGCAGAGTTTATGAGGCTACAATCAACATTAGAAGAAATCGATGATCGAATGATAGCGGCACGCAATATTTACGAGGAAGAAGCCAAAAAGCTATAGGACTTGATGACTTGGCTAGCTTGTAAGACTCAGAAAACTAAATAAGCTTAACTGAGTCTTTGGGGATTTTTTTAATATTTTTGCTTACGCTGAGTAGACGAACCTATATTCATTGCCTCGCGATATTTGGCGACGGTTCTTCTGGCAATATCAATACCGTCGGCTAGCAGCTCATCTTTGAGTCGACTGTCTGATAGTGGTTTTTTGGGGTCCTCGTTGGCGATAAGCTTTTTGATCATAGCACTGATAGCCGTTGATGAAATGTCTCCATCGGTACTACTCACATGCGACGAAAAGAAATGCTTTAGCGAAAACAGCCCTTGCGGTGTCAAGATGGTCTTGCTTGTTGTAAGGCGTGAAACGGTAGACTCATGTAGGTCCACCTCTTCTGCAATAACCTTTAAGATAAGAGGCTGCATGGCAGTTGCACCATGCTGCAAGAACTCTTGTTGATAGCGTACGATGCTGGTCGCTACTTTTAGCAGGTTTTGGTTACGCTCCTCGATACTGCGTATAAATAATCGCGCATCGGTCAGGTTTTCACGTAGATATTGATTGTCAGGACTGTCATCACCGCGTTTGACTAGATTGGCGTATTCTTGGTTGACTCGTAGCTTGGGTAGCGTGTCAGGATTTAGGCGTACATGCCAGCCATCTTCTAACGCTTCAGAGTTGGTGGTCGCTTTACGGCTTCTTATAGGAGTAACCAGCACATCTGGAATGTCATAACTATCAGACTGCTGGGTATAGTCCGGCTGACTAATCTGAAATAGTAATCCTGGTGAAGGATTTAAAGTACGTAGCAAAGTTATGGCAGGCGTGATCTTTTCAGGTGCAAGTCCCGTCAGTTCAGTAAGTGCTTTGATATTATTACTCACCAAGTGCTCGCCTGCGGTGAGTAGTGCTTTTGCTTCTGTAAGATGTTCGGTGCGCGCATCTAGCTTGGACAGCTGAATAGCTAAGCATTCACTTAAGTGACGCGCCCCAACGCCAATAGGATCGCAAGACTGGATAATATGTAATACCGCCATGACTTCATCGTGTTCGACCCGTTCATCCCACTGATAGAAGTTTGCCATGGTATCGAAGCTTTGTAATAACTCATCGACATCTATCCGAATAAACCCCATGTCATCCATAGAATCCATCAGATACTCTGCAATCAGCGTATCCACTTCTGATAAGCGCTTAAAGTTAAGCTGCCAGCGTACGTGATCTTGAATAGTAGAGGAGGTACCGCCTTGATAGCTGTCAAAGTCTTCGTCGCTTCTACTACTGCCTGAGCCTGTTTGGGCAGAGGCATAGTTATCTCTATCAAAGCTACTGTCGCTATCCATCGCACCGTCATCGATACTCGGTTGCTGCAACTTATCTAAGCTATCAGTGGCATCGTCACTGCTATACTCTGTATTGCTCTCAGACCCTGTCTTTGATGAGTCACTACCTTGATTCCAACTATCAAGTGTTAGGGGCTCGCTTAACTCGTCTACCCCATTGTCATGGCTACTCTCGTACTCTTCGTCATCTTCAATACGTTCAAGCAGCGGATTACTATCCAGCTTGGCCTGAACCTCTTGTGCGAGTTCAAGACTAGAGAGCTGCAACAGTTTGATAGCCTGCTGCATTTGCGGCGTTAGTTTTTGTGAGTTACTCAGCGTGGTCGCCAATCCGAACGACATACTCATGGGCGGCTTATTAAACTCCAGTCTTGGTGATTTTATATTTATTGTGCCAATCGAGGCTGTGTCATAACCTTATTAGGACACGACGATAGCATTTTTTGCCACAATTTTGCTATGATAATTTATATTCTACTCAGATACGTCTGAAATATTTTTTATATAAACTTATCATTTTGGCATCAATAGCCAATCAATAATTATGAATGATCTGTTCAACAGCATCCAATATTTATAATAAATAAAATGCAATGAGCGACCATTAAAACTCAGCAGTTACGGAGAACACCGTTATGAATGACACAATAAACAACCCTCAATTTAGCATAGCTGCTATCCAAATGAACAGTCAGCAGAGTATCGAGAGTAATTTAGCAGATATCCAATCTGCCATCATAGATGCTAAGTCCCAAGGCGCTGAGCTCGTTGTTATACCTGAGAACTGCTGTAGTATGGGGCAGCAATTTGCGACTGCAGAACGTTTTGACGCGCTTTCAGCGACGATGGCTGATTATGCTCGCACTCATGGTATTTACCTACTTGCAGGCTCATTGCCTTGTCCTTATCGTCCTGATGGTGCTGTAGTCCCTGACGGTAGATTGCGTCAAGTCAGTCAGTTATTTGCACCGGACGGTACGCGGGTAGCACGCTACGACAAAATACATTTATTTACTGCAACTGTCGCTGATAAGCAAGGCAGCTATAACGAAGCAGCAACGTTTGAGCCAGGCACTCAGACGATAGTCGCTCCCTTGGAGTCAGGCAGTTCTGTCTATCAGCTGGGCATGATGGTGTGCTTTGATTTGCGCTTTCCTGCATTGGCGCAGCGTTTGCGCCAAGCAGGTGCCGACATACTGAGTGCACCGTCTGCTTTTACCTATTTGACTGGGCAAGCGCATTGGTCGCTGCTGCTACAGGCACGCGCTCTAGACAGTCAATGTATGGTGATCGGTGCCGCACAAGGCGGTGACCATAGGTACAAAGATGGCAATACTCGCCAGACATGGGGACATACCGCCATTACTGCGTTTGATGGAAGTGTCATCACGAGCCATGACAGTGGTGAGCTGACTTCCTCTACCGCATCTGAAACAAATAAAGGCTATGCTGTCGTCATGGCCTCGCTCGACAAGCAAGCTCAAATACAAGGGCGACAAAAGCTACCAATCTTTGATTGTCATCGTTTAGCATAAACAAAACTGCTATATCGCTAGGTTTGCTATTGGATAGTGGATAGGACTGCTATTAGGTAGGATTGCTCTCATTCTGAGCATGGGTTGCGCGCGGGTGGGCACGGTCATAGACTTGGGTTAGCTTGGCAAAATCAACATGAGTATAGATCTGAGTGGTACTAATATCACTGTGTCCTAGCATCTCCTGCACGGCGCGCAAGTCGCCACTGCCTGACAGCATGTGTGAAGCAAAACAATGACGTAATAGATGCGGATACATGTTTTGGGCGATGCCTGCACGTGTCGCCGCAACTTTTAAGCGCTGTTGTACAGCACGTGTGGATAGCCGAGTACCGAGCTTTTCGCTGATAAACAAAGCATTATCCATTTGCTCGACCCATAGATTGCGATGTGGTAGATAGCGTCCAATCGCTTCTGCTGCTTTTGCACCCAGCGGCACTAGACGTGTCTTATTGCCTTTACCCGTGACACGAACGCGCAAATCAGACAAGTCAACATCCGCAATATCCAGTGCAACCAACTCGCCGACACGTAGACCACTACTATAGAGCAATTCAAACATCGCTTTATCTCGTAGCCATAAGCGCGCCTGCTCTGGTATATCGGGAACTTCTTGATCAAGCAGCTGGGTTAATAAATCAACATCAGCAATAGACGGTAGTGGTCTAGGGCTACGTTGAAGCTGATAGCCGGTGGCTGGATTGATACGTGCTAAGCCCTCTTCTATCAACCACCCATAAAAATGCCGAATCGCTGACAGCTCTTGTTGCACGCTAGCAAGCGCAAGTTTGTCTTCATCGAGGCGCTGACTGATATGCTGAGCCAATTGGCGCTTATCACAGCGTGTCCATGTCAAACGCTTGCCACGTAAGAATAGTGCCAACTGGTTTAAGCCTGCAAAATAAGCCGTGAGCGTATGCGGTGAGTGATTACGTATAGATAGGGTATTGAGCCAGCGGTGCACAGGGACCAGTAGCTCTCGTAATATCGCATCTGACTCTATACTGGCTGCCAGCTCATCTGACAGCCAAGGCATAGAGGGTGTAGCCTGCATCGCTTGACTGACTTTATTGGACATAACCATATCAAAAGCACCTGTACCGTTTATATCATTTGCCCGACATTTATATCATTTTCCTGATGATAGGCAGCAGTCTTTAGACGTTATCAGCCTTCAGAGTTTGGCTTGATACCTGCTTGCGCCATTAACCCATCTGGACTAAATACCCCTTCATAAACAAAGGCAGTCGGACCCGTCATCATGACTGAGTAGCCGGGCTGCCATTTGATAATCATGCTGCCACCATAGAGCTGTGCACGGACTTCTTCACCTTCATCGAGCCAGCCTTCGCGTATACCAACCGCTACTGCTGCACAGGCACCAGTACCGCAAGCTTGAGTCTCACCCACGCCGCGCTCATATACACGCAGACGAATATGACGCTGATTCATCACCTGCATAAATCCTACATTGACGCGGTCTGGGAAAGCAGGATGAGATTCGATGGCCTTACCTAACGTTTCAACTTCAGCATCGAGTACGTCATCGACCTTGATGACGGCATGCGGGTTACCCATGTTGGCAACGTATAGCTGCACAGGCGTGCCATTTACATCAAGGTGATAGGTGTTTTGAATTTTAGTCGTGGCTCTCGGACTAAAAGGAATCTCATTTGGTTCAAACCGAGGTTTACCCATATCCACCTCTACCCAGCCAAACCGATCCGTGGTCAAAGAAATAATACCACTGGCTGTCTCCACACGTAGACGCTGCTTAAAAGATAGCTTACGGGCCTGCACAAAACGGGCAAAACAGCGCGCGCCATTGCCGCATTGCTCAACCTCGGTGCCATCAGTATTAAAAATACGGTAGCTAAAATCAACATCAGGGCGCATCGGTGGCTCGACCACCAGCAATTGATCGAAACCAATACCTAAATGGCGATCTCCCAATAACGCTACCAAATCCTTAGTCAACTCCAAACGCTGGGTTACCAAATCGATAACCATGAAATCATTGCCCAGCCCATGCATTTTAGTAAACTCTATTAGCATATCCTTGATGTCCTATCCTATTTTTATGTATGGCTTATATTAGCACGCTGCCAGATACAATCATAATTATCACCGCGCTCAAATACTAACTTATCGTTATGACTAAAAATTGTTTTGGTTACTTAGGGTTTGCCATAAAAAACCCACCATTATCATCATGGTGGGTTTTTTTTATTACTCAAAAACAGTTTCAGTTTTACAGTTTCAGTTTTGCGGTTTTATTTATCCTGCCATAACATTTCATCAGCATATAACGCTTCGACCGTTTCGCGCTTACGGATCAGTTGATGGCTATCACCTGACACCATGACTTCGCTAGCACGCGGACGCGAATTATAATTGCTGCTCATTGTAAAGCCATAGGCACCCGCACCTGTCACGGCCAAGACATCATTGGTGCTTAATGACAACAAACGGTCTTTTGCCAAGAAATCACCTGTCTCACAAATCGCCCCAACGATATCCCACGGCTGCGTACCTTCCGTATCGATACCGTTGCTTGGGAGTGTGCTTGGGATCACGGCCATCTCAGCTTGATATAAAGCAGGACGAATCAAATCATTCATGGCAGCATCAACGATCGCAAAGTTCTTGTGCTCCGTTGGCTTAAGTACATCAACTTGCGTCAATAGCACGCCAGCATTGGCCACAATACTACGACCCGGCTCAAAGAATACAGTCAATCCAAGCTCGCTAAGTTTCGGCAATAAGGCCTCGGCGAATTCATCGATAGATACTGGTGTCTCATCAATATAACGCACGCCCAGACCGCCGCCTAGATCAATATGACGTAGCGTAATACCACTATCGCGCAAGCTATGTATCAGCTCAATAACTTTATCTAATGCCGCGACAAACGGCTCCACTTCTGTCAGCTGTGAGCCAATATGGCAGTCGATACCAACGATATCGATATGCGATAGATTTGCCGCTTGCTGATATACGGCTAGTGCGTCTTCATGAGTGATGCCGAACTTATTGTCTTTGAGGCCGGTTGAGATATAGGGGTGTGTTTTGGCATCGACATTTGGATTCACACGCAATGAGATTGGCGCCCGCTTATCAAGTGACTGTGCGACCTCGTTGATTAGAGTCAACTCACTGATAGACTCGACGTTAAAGCAGCCAATACCTTGGGTCAGTGCATACTCAATATCGCTATACGTTTTGCCAACACCCGAAAACACAACGCGTGATGCGGCGCCACCTGCTGCCAGTACACGCATCAGCTCGCCACGAGAGACGATATCAAACCCAGCACCTGCCTGTGCCAACACACCAAGTACAGCAAGGTTAGAGTTTGCTTTTACGGCATAGCATACCTGATGATCAAGACTGGCAAAACTGTCCGTATACGCCTGATAGACGTCGAGTATCGCCTGCTTTGAGTAGACATAGCATGGCGTACCATATTGTTTTGCTAGCTCATCGACACTGACCTGCTCCATATATAGCGCATCAGCGCGATAGCTCAGTGCAGGCAAATGAGCACTCAAGGCTTTGGGGTCGATGTATAACCCTTGCTCAGTTTGGATAGTGACCGATTCGCCAGTTGCAGAGTCGGTCAAGTCAGCAGGTAGTTCAGAATGACTCATATAAACATCTCTAATATAATCAGGGTAACAGGGTTAACATAAATTTTGGGTAGCGAGCACGACCTAATGATTAGGTATCAGCAGTCGTTAAGCTTTGATAGCCAGACGCTAATAGTCATTGGGGTCCGTACTCGGTTCAGGTAGTAATTGCTGCTCATCTAGATAGTCGTTTTTTTGATAGGTATCGTCATCGATGCCCGCAAAGGCGGCATCTTGTGGGTTACTTGTACTATTGAGTACAGATGAGCTGCCTTCGACTGTTTGGCTACTGGACTCAGCTAAATACAAGTCGCCTTTTTGTCCGCAGCCTGATACACCTACCATGACGGCGCTGCCGATAATGAGAGTAGCAATGGCACGGCGACTGGTAAGCAGATATGAGGTGTGCTCAGTGTTTGAGGGGCGAGATGTAATAGACATAAAGCGTATAACCTATGAGCGTGCAGTGGTGTAAGTGCGATAAAAAATCATAATGGACAGACAGTCAAATAGGCAGCTAAAAAACTGCCAATGCGATCATTTCAATCATAGCATTATTACACAAAGCTGTACGTATACTGAACATGAATGGCTAATAAATTTGCTGTGTATTGAGCGTTACTTTGAAACTATTGTCAGACATTGCTGACGATACTGATTGGTGATGACCATGCAAAAACATGCTTTATCGCAATTTAGACAATGCTTCTGACAATACTTGATGCTCTTTTATTGTTTATGCTGCCAACAATACTGTCCTAAAACAATTGGGTACTCATGGCTATCGCACTTAAGTACGACTCATAAATATAGTTATGTCAACGTTATGGTAGCCTACTGTGCAGCACTCTTAAGCCACACCATCATCGAGGTATAGGTACAAAAATATGTTACATTGTAGCGCGACCTTGGCACTATGATGAGTGGCTATGATGATTTGCCGCCTAAGACTGTTTTATAAAAAATAGAATCATTGGTCTAAACTAATATAAGTATCATGCAAATCGGTAGCATGTTTGTTTAATGTATTTATTATAAAAACGATACGATATCGACCTGACTATTTAGTAATATTAATGCTGTATTGCTATAAGCGTCTATTTATATCGCGTTGTATTACGCTTACGATATGATGACGCGCCACCTAATAAACACCAACCTGAGGATAGAGCATGAGCGACAACCTAACCACCACTTTTGATGACAAGAACACTGAAACATCAACCCTGACGAGCCCCACATTGGTTTTGAACTGCGGCTCGTCTTCCATCAAATACGCGTTGATTAGTGATGACAACTCTACTCGTATCACAGGTCTGGCCGAAAACTTAGGGCTTGATACTGCTCGCATCAAACACACTACCCTAGATGGTGACAAGCTCGAGATATCTATTCCTGGTGGTCGACACAAACTGGCACTACAAAAAATCCTTGAGCTACTAGAGCAATATCATTTTATCGCTGTCGGTCACCGCGTGGTACATGGCGGGCGAGAGTACTCAGAAGCGGTACGCGTTGACACTCATGCATTAGAAGAAGTTAAGCGACTTAAAGCGTTGGCACCCCTACACAACCCTGCCAATGCCCTGGGAATTGAGGCAGTTCAAGCTATCTATCCTGATATTCCGCAAGTGGTCGTATTCGATACCGCCTTTCATCAGACCATGCCGCCAGTCGCGTTTCGCTATGCATTACCAAAGTATCTATACGAAGAGCACAAAATTCGTCGCTACGGCTTTCATGGGACGTCGCACGCTTACGTATCAGAACGCACCAGCCAAATTACTGAGTCTACAGGGCCACATGGCTGGCTAACGGCGCACTTAGGCAATGGGTGTTCTGCTGCTGCTGTATACGACGGCAAGAGCCTCGATACCAGCATGGGGCTGACACCGCTTGAGGGGCTCATGATGGGTACTCGTAGCGGCGACGTCGACCCAAGCTTGCACATGCATCTAAAGCGCCAGCTGGGTATGAGCCTAGAAGAAACAGATAAAATGTTGAACAGTGACAGTGGTCTCCTCGGTATCTCAGGTCTGTCCAATGATTTGCGTACTATCGAACAAGCAGCCAGTGAAGGTCATGAAGACGCACAGCTTGCTATCGAGATGTTCTGTTACCGCGCGGGTAAGTATCTCGCCAGTCTCAGCTGTGCGCTACCTGAATTTACCGGTATTGTCTTTACTGGTGGCATCGGTGAAAACTCAGACATTACACGTACCAAAATCTTGGCAGTGATGCGTCATTTCGGTATAAAAATAGATGCTGATAAAAACGCAAACTTGATACGCGGTAAAGAAGGCAGTTTTCATGCCGAAGATAGTAGCGTCGAGCTATGGGTTGTACCAACTGATGAAGAGTACCGTATCGCTCAAGAGACCCGTCAAGCACTAAATCTTGGCTAGATTGAGCAGTATTGAGCAATGATTACTTGGCATTCATTATAAAAATATAAAATAAACCATAGGATTTATTATGCAAACTATTTTACTTGTTCCCATTAGCCGCGGTATTGGCGTGACATCGGCCGCTCTTGGTTTGATTCGTGCTTTTGATTATAACGGCATCAAGGCCGGCTTTATGAAGCCATTCTTGCAAGATGACACGCTTGATAAGCAACATAGTCTAGACAGCTCAAACGCTCTAACCATGCATGCGTTTGGTCTAAAACCGCCCAAATCGATCAGCCGTCAGCACGTTGAGCGTATGCTAGGTGATGACAATTTAGATGACTTGATGGAAGAGGTAATTGCCAATTACCACACCATGGATAGCGGTCATGATGTGGTCATCTGTGAAGGACTTGTACCTACCACTGAGACGTCTTATGCCTCTCAGATCAACCGTGCGCTTGCTCATGCCTTAGACGCCAAAATCATCTTTGTTGGTACGGCAGATATCAGTAAACCTGCCTATTTAGCAGACAAACTCGACGTCCATGCCCGTGAGTTCGGCGGTGTCATCGATGCCCGTACGCTGGGTGTGATCTTGATGCGCGTACAAGACGTGCCCAATACTTTTGATAACCAACCGGTTGCCCCTGGTGAAGCAGTTGTTAGTTTAGACCCGATCTTTTTGCAAGAAGTGCAGCGCTTGTCGCCATCGTTCAATACCGAAGCGTTCCGTCTCATCGGAGTGGTGCCATTTAGTGACTCACTGTCAGTACCGCGTACGTGGGATATCGCGACAGAGCTGGATGCTACATGGCTGAATGTCGGTGAAGCAAAGACTCGTCGTATAAACCGTATCAGCTTGACAGCACGCTCAGTGGCCCGAGTCAATGAAGTCTTTAAGCGTGGCACACTGATGGTCGTCCCTGGTGACCGTGATGACTTATTATTGGCGGCGGGCTTGGCTTGTATTAATGGGATTCCACTTGCAGGACTGGTGCTGACTGGTGGTATCACGCCAGGCAAAACCGTGGCTGAGCTATGGCAGTCAGCGCTCAAAACAGGTATCCCTGTTATGAGTGTCGAGACCGATAGTTATGAAACGGTACAGAGCCTGATGCATATGAGCTCCGAGATTCCAAGCGACGATACCGAGCGTGCAGAAGAAGTGGCTCGTTACGTGGCGGCGCACTTAGATCTGAGCTGGATCAAAGAATACTTCAGCCGTAATCACGAACCACGCCTCTCGCCATCAGCGTTCCGTCATCAGCTGGTCAAAAAATCACAACAGGCCAAAAAACGCATCGTACTGCCCGAAGGGTCTGAGCCACGTACCGTTGAGGCGGCCTGTATCTGCCAAAGCCGCGGTATCGCCAACTGCGTCCTACTTGCCAAGCGTAGCGATGTCGAACAAGTTGCCAAAAACCGTGATTTGACGTTGCCAGAAGGGCTAGAAATCATCGATCCTGATAGTGTCGATATGAGCAAATATATCAGCGCAGTAGTAGAACGCCGCAAAGGCAAAACCAATGAAGATGTCGCTGCTGAATATCTAAAAGACACGGTATATCTTGGTACCATGATGCTGCAACTGGATGAAGTTGATGGTTTGGTTTCAGGCGCTATTCATACCACAGCCAACACGGTACGCCCAGCGTTTCAGTTGATCAAGACCGCACCGCAATACTCTTTAGTATCGTCTGTGTTCTTTATGCTGTTGCCTGAGCAAGTGGTGGTCTATGGTGACTGTGCCATTAACCCTGACCCCAACGCCGAAGAGCTGGCAGAGATTGCTATCCAATCAGCACAGTCAGCTGCCGCATTTGGTATCGATCCAAAAGTGGCAATGATCAGTTACTCTACTGGCTCATCAGGCGCTGGCGCGGATGTCGAAAAAGTCGCCCGTGCCACTCAAATCGTCCGTGAGCGTGCACCAGACCTAAAAGTCGATGGTCCACTACAGTATGATGCTGCCTCGGTCATGAGCGTGGGTAAACAAAAAGCACCTGACTCGCCTGTCGCTGGTCAAGCCAATGTCTTTATTTTCCCTGATCTCAATACGGGTAACACCACCTACAAGGCCGTACAGCGCAGTGCCAATGTCGTCAGTGTCGGTCCTATGCTCCAAGGGCTCAATAAACCGGTAAATGACTTGTCTCGCGGTGCACTCGTTGATGATATCGTCTATACCATTGCACTGACGGCGATCCAAGCACATAGCGACTTGATTTAATTGCTATAGGTCTTGCTAGTTATCCTCTTATATAATGCCGACTATCGCCATGATGGTCGGTTTTTTATTGTCGTTTTACTGGTAATGCGGTGATATACAGTTGCTATGGGGACAAGCAGTGGTGACAGATGCTCACCTGCCCTCTACAATGGGTCTATCACTTACTCATGACTGCCATGCTCTAATAGCTCATGTACTATCACCACAACAAGCGCCTGCCCCTTTATAACTATGCCTAATACCACAAGCAACCAGCAAAGCACACTCACCTCACCCCTACCTGCTATCCGCGCGTATCTTGGTGGCTCATTTGATCCGGTACATAATGGTCATCTACAAGTGGCTATGTCTGTCTATCAGCACCTACTACCCATCGCCGTACAAAAACAGCGCGCCTTGCACGTCTACCTACTACCCAATGCACGCTCACCATTTAAAACGCAAAGCACTGACCCTAACCACCGCTTAGCCATGCTAAGACTCGCAACACAGGACACACCAATACAAATCAGTGAGCTGGAGCTATGGCAAACGCCACCTGTCTATACGATTGATAGTGTGCGCGCACTCAGGCAGCAATACCCTAACGACAACTTGATATTTATTATGGGTATGGATAGCGCGCATAGCTTGGACAAATGGAAAGATGGTTTACGACTCACTGACTATGTCAATCTATGGGTGTTCAATCGTGCAAGCCACGATAGTAACAATGACGGGATTTCTGACAGTAAGCAATCATTTGGACAAGATACGACGACTGCTCAAGATATCTCTACTCTCAACTCGCAACTGCCAGTGTCATTGCAGCCCCATATCACAGACTCACCTATGACACTATTAACCTCAAGTTCCAAATACTTGAAAGACAGCGCTCATTTAAATAGCTCTGATCCAAATAGCTCTGACTTGAAAAACGCCAATCAAGGACGCATTTATATAGATACGCGGCCCATCACTGCCGTATCTAGCACACAAATACGTGAGCAACTACAAGAGTTGGCACAAAAAATAAATAAAATACCCGTCGCTGACAGGCAAATCGCATCTATAGCATCAATAAATGCTATCATTAGCAATACTGAATTCAATCCATTAGCTAAATGGCTAAATCCTGCTGTTTATCACTATATTATCGCCCATCAGCTATATTCTGCTGCTCAATTCCGTTAAAATCGCCTTATCTATGTCATTTTTCCTATCCTGTTTTTATGCATGACTGACAATATGTGATCAGTCGGATAAGACAAATTGGCGTTTTACCCCTTTATTTTTAATATTTACGATTCAAGAGATTAAAGTTTATGACCAAAACCATGACTGAAGAACGCCTAAAAGAATGTTTGACCATAGTACAAAGCGCTCTAGATGATATGAAAGCAAAGAACATTACTGTAATGAATGTAGAAGACTTGACCGACGTCACCGAACGCATCGTCATCGCTGATGGTACCTCAAAACGTCATGTCCGTGCGATGGCGGATAGCGTTGGTGCTGAAGCCAAGCAATCAGGCTTTATGCCGCTGGGTCGTGAAGGCGGTATCGACTCTGACTGGACACTGATCGATTTGGGCGCAGTTGTCGTTCATATCATGACCCCGCAAGCGCGTGAGTTCTATGACTTAGAAGGTCTATGGTCATCACCTGACCAGTTGGCTGAGCTGGTTGCCACACCGCGTGAAAAGAAAACTGCTGGTCGTCGCAACAAGAACAAATAAGGTCATTGATTACAATGATCGCATCATCCTAAAAGTATGAGAGCAAAAAGACCAGAATCATTATTCTGGTCTTTTTTTGTGCTTATATTTGAGCATATCTGTCATGATAAATACCCATTAAAATGGCTAATAATGCGATAGCTTGCTATGATAATCTTTTCCTTTCTTACTCAATTTTTGTCTTATCTATGACGCTTTTATTAAGGATTGCTCATGTCTGCTGACCACAGCTCAAACCCTAAGATTAACCTACCCTTGCATGTGGCAAACTTAGTATGTGTCCGCGCTGGTAAAGCTATGCCATTTGCGCGCGAAGAAATGAGTGCCATTGATAAAGCACCCATCAAAGCGCCTGTTGCGGTCAACTTCATGGGCCTCACCACTGATGAGCAAGCCGATCGCAAACATCATGGTGGCCCGCTAAAAGCGGTGCATCAACTGCCAACTGCGACGTATGAAAAAATCAATACAGAGTTTGACCTAAAAGTACGCATCGGGACACTTGGTGAAAACCTCACTACTGAATCCGTTAATGGCTTGCCTGAGATGGATGAGTCTAACGTCTGTATTGGCGATGTTTATCAGTATGGCGGGCAGTATAGTGAAGACAATATAAACGGTGAAGATAGCGTGCAACTGCGTATCGTGCAACCGCGCCGCCCGTGCTACAAAATCAATGACCAAATTGGACAATTTACCAAAGTGCCAAATATCGCGGCATGGGTTAGCAAGCAAGGTATCTCGGGCTGGTATTTTCAAGTGGTACGTAATGGTATGATTAACGCTGATTTGCCTGTGTATCTGATCGAACGTCCCTATCCGTTTGCTACGCTAGAGACACTTTGGCAACTGGCAAACTCAAAAGAGAAGTTTGACGTTGAGTTCATTGAGCCATGGCTGGCAATTAAGTGTTTGGAGGAGAGTTGGAAAAAGGTTCTGGCTAAAAAAATCCAACAGGATCGCAAAAGCATCACCTAACGAAAACCTTTAGTATGACTTTCCTATTTATAAGAGATGGCCAGTACCCTGCGTAATGGCATCACAAGGTTTTTCATGCCCCAGCCAAATTCTACAATAAGAACGACTCTCTCCTTTATTTTGCATCTCAAAGGAGACAGCCATGAGTGAACCAACAGAAAGCATCAGTTATCTACAGGCGATAGCCATCAGTGTGGGCGCCATTATCGGTTGGGGTGCTTATGTGATGCCAGGCGATTTATTTTTGCCCCAGTCGCAGCTACTAGGCTCTTCTGTTGCCATTATTATCGGTACTTTGGCAATCTATATGGTGGCGCGCGCTTACATCAATTTGCTGACCCAAACACCAGAAAACGAGTCAGGCGGTATCTATTGGATTGAAAAGTATATCAATAGAAAGCACGCCTATATTTATGGTTGGGGCGTCACGATAGGTTATATCTCCATTATCGCGCTCAATATATCAGCTGTCGCTTTACTGTTGCGATATCTATTGCCCAGCGGCTTACAACTAGGTTATCTGTATACGATTGCCGGTTGGGAAGTCTACGCCAGTGAAGTATTCCTATGTAGCGCGGCTATTATTTTGTTCAGCTATATCAATTTAAAGGGCGTACGTGTCGGCGCAAAAATCCAGCTATATATCGCCCTATTTATGATTTTGTCAGTGACGGCATTGTTTTTTGCCTCGCTCTGGATGACGCCTGCTACTCAAGCATTTTTGCCCACTGATATGTCTAGCAGCTCTATTACTAGTTTGGCATGGCTGCCTATACTAGCCGTGATGCCATGGGCATATGTCGGTTTTGAGACCACGCCGCAGATCTCAAAAGCTATCAGTGACTCAAAAACCAAGACCAAAAGCATTATCCTAATTTCACTCATCGCAGGCGTGTTGTTTTATTTTTTAATCAACTACTTTACTGCGCTAAACATGAGTTTTGACTACCAAGCTATCAAAGACAGCAACTGGGCGACAGGTGAAGGCATAGACAATCGTATCGGTAGCATCGGCATCTGGCTGCTATCGATAGCGATGATTGGCTCAATAATGAGCGGTATCAATGGCTTTATATTGTCATCTGTTAAGCTCTTAGAATCTATGAGCGACACTGCGCTATTGCCTAGCGTTTTTACAGATAAAAACAATCACTTTAGTAAGCAAAAAACCGTAATATTGATCTGCTTCATATGTCTGCTTTCTCCTTGGCTCGGTAGAAACTACCTGCTCGATATCGTGACCATGGCATCCTTGGGTATTACGGTGGGCTTTGCTTATGTCACGACCGCTGACCTCATCAATGAGCGAAAAAAGAAACAAGCAGGTCTATTAAATTACCTGTCTGTATTGATCAGCGTGGTCTTTATATCACTGCTACTGCTACCATTTTCACCAGCGGCGCTGTCATTCAATGCTTATGTCTTACTAGGACTCTTTGTTATATTAGGCGTAATGGGGTATCGAAAAATAATGCCTGTGCAAACCGTAGCACCGTAGCGCATAATATCAGCACACTACATTTCCGCTATATAGAGCAATTTATGGCACAAAGTATGACTTCCTTGGCATTGGCATCAGTATTAATGTCGTGCTTCACGTTACCTTTAATTGGCTGCGTGACCACAACTGCACCAGTTGCCACTACCAAAAGCTACAGCGTCGACAGCGATACTTATCAATCGACAGGCAAAAGCCAGCGCATCAAAACCATCGTCCTGCACTATACGGTCTCAGATAATGAGCGCTCGATAAAGACATTGACGACGGGCAAGGTCAGCGCGCACTATCTAATCCTAGACAGTGACGATGATAAAATTTATAACCTCGTACCCGAATCTGAGCGCGCGTGGCATGCAGGCGACGGTGGCTTTGCAGGACGTACCATCCTCAACGATACCTCTATCGGTATCGAAATCGTCAACGCTGGGATCAGGCCTGAATATCAAGACGCGCTAAAAAATGATGGTATGAATTACCATCCTTATGAGCATTATGTGGCATTTGATGAATTGCAGATTAAAAAAGTCGCGGAGCTAGTACAAGATATCACCGCGAGATATGATATCTCGCCGAAGAACATCATCGGTCACTCGGATATGGCACCCTCGCGCAAGATCGACCCGGGTGCAAAATTCCCTTGGGAGCAACTGTATAAGCAATATGGTATCGGCGCTTGGTATGATGAAGCGGACAAACAAGAAATTATGAATCGGCGTACCTTGGTCGCGCCAAGCGTACAAGAGATCAAGCAAGCCTTTCGCACATATGGCTATCAAGTTAACGATACTGATACGTGGGACAAGCCCAGTCGTGATGTCATTTATGCGTTTCAACTGCATTTCAGACCGCAGCAGCCAACGGGTAATATGGATCGCGAGACCTATGCGATATTACAGGCGCTCAATATGAAGTATGCTGGTCGGGGTGACTTCTACTAAAATTAGGTATTGGCCATTAACAACTATCTATTTATTTATCTACCCATAACAACAATGAAAAAGGAAATATGATGAGCACCCTATTTAGTGTTAATTTAAACAAACTCGCCTTAATCAGAAACTCTCGCGGCACAGATTATCCCAACCTGCTGTACTTTGTGAAGAAGCTCATTGATCTGGGTGTCAAAGGCTTTACCGTACATCCGCGACCTGATGAGCGTCATATCAGATACCAAGATGTCTATGATATCAGTGCCTTCTTAAAAGACTATCCAGAGATTGAGTTCAATATCGAGGGCAACCCAAACGAGCAGTTCTTAAAGATTATTCGCGAAGTCAAACCGCATCAATGTACGCTTGTGCCCGATAGCGAAGACCAACTGACCTCCGATCATGGTTTCGATATCATCAAGTATAAAGACATGCTGTCAGCGCTGAGTCATGAGCTGCAAGGGTTTGGCACACGCTGCGCGGTATTTATCGATCCTGATATCGAGCAAATCAAAGCAGTCATCGATAGCGACGTGCAAACGATAGAGATGTATACCGAAGAATGGGCACGCGCCTACAGTAATGGTAAGAGTGATGCCAATATTGACTTCGATGAGGTCAAGCAACGCTTTAGCGACTGTATCACCCTCGCCAATCAAAACGGTATCCGCGTCAATGCAGGTCATGATTTGAATTTGGATAATTTGGCTGATCTGCTCGCGCTTAGTGATATCGCTGAGGTGTCTATCGGTCATGCCTTTACGATTGAGTCGCTAGAGCAAGGTATGGACAACGTGGTGCGTCAGTATTTGACGATTTGTGCTTAACCCGCATTAATAAGCAAATAGTTTGGTTCTATCAGTAGTCCCAATATTTGTATGTTCAACAGACACTAAGCAGACACTAATAATATAAAAAAGGAATTTTTATGTATCAAGCCTTTCAACAACACCTACAACAAGAAATCGACGATATCCGCGCAGCAGGCCTGTATAAATCCGAGCGCGTGATCACCTCTCCGCAAGATGCACTCATTACCATCGCTGATGGTCGTGAAATGCTGAACTTCTGTGCCAATAATTATCTTGGATTGTCTGACCATCCTGAGATTAAAAAATCAGCTACCGAGGCTATTAAAAACTCAGGTTATGGCATGTCATCGGTACGTTTTATTTGTGGTACGCAAGATTTGCATAAGCAATTAGAGGCGGCGATTTCTAAATTTTTTAATACCGAAGATACGATTCTGTATGCGGCCTGTTTCGATGCCAATGGTGGTGTCTTTGAGCCACTGCTGACTAGCGAAGATGCCATTATTTCTGACTCGTTAAACCATGCCTCAATCATCGATGGTGTGCGCTTGTGTAAAGCCGCGCGTTATCGCTATGCCAATGCAGATATGCAGGATTTGGAGACTCAGCTGCAAGCGGCACAAGCACAGCGTTTTCGTTTGATTGTCACCGATGCCGTGTTTTCAATGGATGGTAACGTGGCACCGATGGATGAGATCTATGCGTTGGCACAAAAGTACGATGCCATGGTCATGATTGACGAGTGTCATTCAGCAGGTGTCGTCGGTCGCACGGGTGGCGGCGTGACTGAATTGTTTGACCTACGCGGTGATATTGAGCTGATCACAGGTACCTTGGGCAAAGCATTTGGCGGTGCGATTGGCGGCTTTACGACGGGTAAAAAGGAAATGATTGAGATGCTGCGTCAACGCTCACGCCCGTATCTATTTTCCAACTCCATTCCACCCATGATCGCGGCCGCTGGGTTAAAAGCGTTTGAGATGCTAGCAGAAGACAATACGCTACAAGACAAACTGCATGAAAATACCGCCTATTTTGTCACGCAAATGCAAGAGGCAGGCTTTGATATCAAGCCCACTGAATCGGCCATTTGTGCAGTGATGCTGTATGACGCCACTGTCTCGCAGCAAATGGCAGAAGCACTGCTTGAAGAGGGTATTTATGTGATTGGCTTCTTCTACCCGGTCGTCCCCAAAGACGAGGCACGCATTCGTGTCCAGCTCTCTGCTGCCCATACGCGCGCGCAGCTCGATCAGTGTATCGCCGCCTTTATCAAGGTTGCCAAGCAAATGGAAGTGATTGCTTAGGTGTTTGATAATTCATAGGTAGGCACTACTTATAGCTAAAATAAGAGAAAATTATGAAAGCACTGGTTAAAACGCATGCCGAAAAAGGCATCTGGATGCAAGACGTGCCAGAACCGACCGTCGGCATCAATGACGTCAAAATAAAAATTAAAAAAACCGCTATCTGCGGGACAGATTTGCACATTTACAAGTGGGATGAGTGGTCACAAAAAACCATAAAGACGCCAATGATTATCGGACATGAATACGTCGGTGTCATTAGTGAAATGGGCGATGGCGTCAAGCATTTTGCAGTGGGCGACCGCGTTACAGGCGAAGGTCATATCGCTTGCGGGCATTGCCGTAATTGCCGCCGAGGTAAGCTCCATGTGTGCGAAAACACGATAGGCGTGGGCGTGAATCGCGATGGCGCGATGGCCGAATATTTGGTGATACCTGCCGATAATGTCATCAAACTCGATGAGCGTATCAGCGATGAGATGGCCGCCATTATGGACCCGTTTGGTAATGCCACGCATACTGCCCTATCCTTTCCTGTCCTTGGTGAGGATGTGCTAATCACGGGTGCTGGACTGATTGGTTCTATGGCAACAGCGATTTGCCGATTTGCCGGAGCGCGTAATATTGTGGTCAGTGATATCAGCGATTATCGCTTAGAGCTTGCCAAAAAGATGGGCGCGACGATGACCATCAACCCAGCCAAAGGTGAAACTATCGAAGGCGCTATCGATACGTTAAAAATGCACGGCTTTGATATTGGGCTTGAGATGTCAGGCTCGCCTCAGGCTTTTGATTCGATGATTAGTAATATGTATAACGGCTCTAAAATCTCTCTCTTAGGCATTTTACCGAACACCACTACGGTGGATTGGAGCAAGATTATCTTCAAGGCGCTAACCCTAAAAGGTATCTATGGCCGCGAGATGTGGGAGACGTGGTATCAAATGGAGCAAATGCTGATTAGCGGTATTGATTTGTCGCCCATCATTACCCATCGCATGCACATCGATGAGTTTCAAGAAGGCTTTGATATCATGGAAAGTGGGCAATGCGGTAAGGTGATTTTAAGCTGGGATTGATTTTGGTGATTCAGCATTTGAGGAGTCGTGGTTAGGGTTTAGATTGTCACGGCTTATAAAACGGCACTGATTTCAGTGCCGTTTTTTTTGGATATTAAAGAGTGATGAGATTCATGAGTTGATAGCGGAGGCTCAACGAGAGAGTTTTGGACAAGAAATCGGTTAATAAAAATACGTTTGAAATATATAAAACCATGATACCCAAAATGAAAATATATATAGCAATTTATCTAGTAATATTAATATATCGATAAACGTTTGGTGTTAACATCGAAACATTCGTTTAAAGATAGATAACTTCTCTGCTGCTTAGTCTGTAGATGAAGTTTAACATTTCTGTCCACGTTAGAGATATCATTGGATGATATTCAAAATAGTGACCTACCCAAAATTAAACATATAATAGACAAGCCTTTAACTATAAAAGCCTCAAGGTGCGCTGAAGCGTTTGGAGCGACACGACAGAGTGCTTATGATGTACTCAACAAAGCAGAATAGAATCTATTCGAACGCAGATTTACTTTTTAGACGAAAATGATGGTTATCCCGTTAAGTCCCGTTGGATAAGTAAAGCAAAGTATAAGCAGGATAAGGGTACTATTGAGATTATATTTACGCCTGTGGTAGTAAATGAAATAACACGTATAAACGCATAGAACAGTTTTTAACTAAGTACATGTTAGAACAAACATTGATGCTCAATAGTATGTATTCAGTGCATTTTGAGGCTTATACTACAATGGCGTTAAGCCAAAAAGACACCTTTATTTGGCTTAAAAATGTTTTTAGCTCAACTTGGAGTAGACGATGATGAATACCAACGAACATGTGACTTCAAGTCTAGTATTTTAGACAAAGCTATCAAAGAAATTAACAAGCACACTGATATCAAAGTTAGCTATGAGCAAGAAAAAGATGGTAAAAATATTGTTGGTTTTGAATTTAAAGTACTGTCAAAAAATAAGCCTGAAAGCAGTAAACAACAAGGTATTAGTAGGGATCTAGATACAGCCAATATGTTTACGATTGAATATCTAAATGATAAGCAGCTAGGACGTATCATTCGCAACCCTGCTTTTATGGCAGAATATAATCATTTAGTAAGCCCAGCTGGACAGTCCCAGCACGGATGGGAGTTTGAAATGATGAATCGACTAAAAAAGGATTCATCGCAGTTTGGTAATCGTCCGATTAGAGATTATCTTAAGTAAGTATGATTACCTTTCTAATCTAGTGTATATTTTTATCTATCAACTAAAATAAGATTAAAAAATGCTTCTAATTATTTTATTGTTCATCATATTTTTTGTGATTTTTATTGCATTTTCAAAAAAAATGAAACGATTTAGAGAGGAAAATAGAGATTTTTACAATTTTTTCCTAACACTATCTGCAACTTTTATGGGGGTTGTGTTAGCTATTTATCTGACAGGCATAAGCGCCGAAAATCAGGAAGAAAAAGAAGTAATTCAACTGCTTGAAGCTGCAGAATCAAATGCGAGGCTCACATTTGATTACATAGAGATGGTAGAGGGTATTCTAGTAAAGTACAACTCAAAAGGGCAAAGCGAAAAATACGGCTTAATTCAAATAGATCAGTTGTTTGAGCCAAATAATGGTATTCCGTATCCCACAGTCTTTGAGAAGATTGTAGATGATAATAGGGTATTAAAACATCTTTCTGGTAGGGGTTTGAACGTATTTTATGATGCTCAAAAAGATTTGGAAAAACAAGAGTTTGCTATTACAAACCCAAGGTCTAATTTTGATCAAAAGATAGATAGTTTAGCTGAGTACAAGAAACAAGTTAAATATATCTACCAAATTTTAGGTATTGAAATTAAATACCTCAAAGATGGTTTAGATGAGAGCGAATTAAACAGTTTATATACTTCTAATGGTATTGAGTTGATTGGCATTACCAAGGAAGAGTACGAAATAATAATTAAAAAATATTTAAGTGAGCGATAAATTTATTTTAATTAGTAGATGTCTTGCACATTAATACTAGCAATCCTTAATTTTATAGTAGATAAAACATGGCTGAAAAAGCAAACGGTAGTATAAGGCTAAATCATCTCAACCCGTTTTGGCTGCATTATTTATCCCTAGAAAAACTGCTTATAGAAATAAGCGATTATGTAGCTATAACTAAAGCTAATACTGCTACCTACTCTCTTAAAAATATGCAGTTGTACTTTGCTATCTGTGTGGAAACAGAGAGTGTTTTCGAGCAAATATATAAATATATTAATAAAGGAAAATATGTAAACTCTAACATTCACAGAAATATGAACATGTTACTTAATCACTTCCCAGAAGTGAGAAAGACTGTGGTAACTATTAATATAAGTGGTGAAAATTTAGTTTGCCAACCTTTTGAAGCTATGTTTTATAACCACGAAATAGAAATAGAAGAAAAACGGGAAAGGAAAGAAAGAAAGGAAAAAGGAGATACAAATGAGGATGTTCAGCCAATAAAAGATTTTACTAGAAAGAGAAGTTGGTGGCGACAATATAACGGTGTAAAGCATCAAAGATATGAAAATTTTGACCAAGCAAATTTAGGAAACTTGCTTGAAGCATTGTCAGCTTTGCATGTTTTAAATATACTTCTTCCCATTAGCTCCAGTGCGGAAAATGCAGCTAACTACAACTCTACCTTTCTTATAGTACCTGTTGACTTCCAACCTCCAATGCTCAGAACTCAAAATTATAGTTTGGAACAGATGACAGATGGTATACGTTGTTATATAGGTCATCTAGGTAACAATAAGTTTTAATACTCAATACCTTTATTTATCCTGAATTATATTGTACAGGGTTGTTGGCTCTGCTCTCTTAATACCTCTACTTGCTGTTTATCATACGCTGCCACCTCGTTTTCCATATCACTAACTGAGCTATGTTGAAAAAAACTGTAGAACCAAACTTGGTAAACTAACGACTCAATGAGGAGTTTATCATGACTAAGAAAATCAGAACCTATAGTGCAGCATTCAAAGCTGAAGCCGTTAAAAAGATAGCAGATAATAATAGCAATGTTTCAGCGACTATAAAGCAGCTTGGCATCGCCATGCAGACATTATCTAACTGGCAAAACAAAGCTGATAAAGGCAAGCTAATCGGTACCAAAGAATATGATCCTGAGCTTATGGCTATACTAGAAGAGAATAAACGTATTAAACGTGATCTCAAAGTTGTTCAGTAAGAGCGAGATATTCTAAAAAAGGCCACGGCGTACTTCGCGAAGCACAGTATCAATAAACGATAGTTGCCTTGAATCGCGTTCTAGCCCTGATTGTAGCGGATATACTTGTTTGGTCACTGGGCTGCGAAGGCTTGGCTAGAGGTGGTCGCTCGAATGTTGGAATGCCTCTAGCCTTAGCCACCGCCCCAGTGGACGACCAAGATAGTAACGAAAAGCAGAATTAGCTCCCCTACTTTAAAAACCCAAAACCCAAACATAAAAAAGGTGAGCATTACGTCCACCTTTTTTTTATGTCTAAAACTATAAGCAATTGCTAGAGGTTTGAGTAGCGAGGAAAACATGCGCAAGCACTACATGTCGTAGGCTCAGCAAGTTTGACGAAGCTAATCAAGCATCTAGGTTTGCGACTAGCGCAACCAAGCACGAGCGTTACGGAACATACGCATCCACGCGCCGTCCTCATCCCACTCTTCTGGTTTCCAGCTGTGGTTATAGGCTTTTAGGTTACGCTCAGGATGTGGCATCATGATAGTGACGCGACCATCAGTGCTACATAGACCCGTGACACCGCCGAGCGAACCGTTTGGATTAAGCGGATAAGTCTCGGTTGGATGACCTTGGCTATCGACATAACGCATCGCAAGCTGACCGTGGTTTGCCATACCGTCGATTTCAGTATTGTCTAGCGTGGCATAACCCTCACCATGCGCCACCGCGATTGGCAAGATGCTGTCTTGCATCCCTTTGAACAGGATCGACTTGGTACGCTCAATTTTTACGTTGACCGTACGCGCTTCAAAACGCGCCGATTTGTTCGCGACGAAACGTGGGAAGTTTTCTGCACCTGGGATGAGGTCTTTTAACTGAGCCATCATCTGACAACCGTTACAGACACCCAAGCTAAAGGTATCAGGACGGGCAAAGAAGCGCACAAACTGCATGCGTAGCTCGTCATGGAACAAGATAGAGTTCGCCCAGCCAGAGCCAGCACCGAGTACATCACCATAACTAAAGCCACCACAGGCGACCAGACCATCGAAGTCACGTAGATTGATGCGACCACTGAGTAGATCGCTCATATGTACATCGACCGCTTCAAAACCAGCTTGAGTAAAGCCTGCTGCCATTTCTGTCTGACCGTTGACGCCTTGCTCGCGCAGGATGGCGACTCTTGGCTGGCTGTTATTAGCATCAGCGCGGCTGCTTACATAAGGTGCTTCGACCTTTTGATTCAGATCAAAGTTTGGCGCAGCGATAAGACCTTTATGGCTCGCGTCGCTAATCAAGTTATACTCTTGCTGTACGCACGCTGGATTATCACGGCGACGCGCGATCTGATAGCTGACCTGCGTCCACGCTTGCTGTAACTCAGTACGGCTAAAGCGTAGCGTATCATCACCCATGAGCGTTGGTGTTTGGATAAGTAAGCTGTCTTCTTCCGAGCTTTGACCGACGAGGCTCAGCATATCGCTGACGTTAAACTCTTCTGCCAATTGCATTAGAGCCGCGACGTTTTCTGGCAATACTTGGATGACTGCGCCCAGCTCTTCACTGAACAGCTGACCGAGTAAGTTGTCATCATCTAATGACAGCTTGATACCCTGACGGCTGGTGAACTGCATCTCAGCGATAGTTGCTAGTAGACCGCCATCACCGATATCGTGATAAGCGCTGATGACGCCTTGTGCGTTGCCCGCTTGCACAAAGTTAAAGAAGTCGACCAAATCGCTTGGCTGTGCCAAATCTGGGCAATCATTACCCAATTGGCTCAGCGTTTGCGCAAGGATTGAACCACCTAAACGTAGCTTGCCTTTAGACAAGTCGATACGGTAGAACGCGCTGTCGCCATTGATTAGCTCAGGCGTTAGCGTTTTTGCCACATCAACTACAGGAGCAAAGGCGGTAATCACGAGGCTCATTGGTGACACAACTGATTTGTCCGTACCGTCTTCGTCATTCCAGTTGGCACGCATGGATAGCGAGTCTTTACCGACTGGGATAGCAATACCCAGTACTGGGCATAGCTCTTCACCGACGGCATGTACCGCGTCGAATAGTGCTGCATCTTCCGCGTCATCACCACAGGCGGCCATCCAGTTCGCTGACATGGTGATATCAGACAACTGAGCAATACGCGCACCAGCGATGTTAGTAATCGCTTCACCCACTGCCAGACGCGCAGAGGCTTTTGGTTTAATTAGCGCAACAGGTGTACGCTCACCGATACTCATGGCCTCGCCGCTCATCACCTGACCGTCTAGCGCGATCAATCCTGACGCTGTCACCGCGCAATCTGCGACGGGCACTTGATAGCGACCTACATACTGATCACGCACGACCATACCCGTAATAGAGCGATCACCAATGCTAATCAAAAATGACTTGCTAGCGACCGTTGGGTGACGCAATACATCGGTGATTGACTCAGATAGATTGACATCGCCAAGCTCTAGTGCTGGTAACGTGCTATCAGTACGCTCAAAGCTACGCTTCATTTTTGGCGTGCCACCGAGCAATACTTGCATCGGCATATCGACAGGTTGCTCATCTAGCAGCGAATCGTTAACCACCAATTGACGCACATCCGTAGCTGTACCCAAGATGGCATACGGGCAGCGCTCACGGGCACAGATCGCATCAAACTGAGCTTCGCTATCAGGACGAATCGCGAGGACATAACGCTCTTGCGCTTCGTTTGACCAAATGGCCATTGGTGACATGCCCGCTTCTAACGATGGAACGTTACGCAGGTTAAGTACCGCGCCCATCTCGTGGTCATTGACCAGCTCTGGCATTGCATTAGAGATACCGCCCGCGCCCACATCATGCAATGACACGATAGGGTTACCGTCTTTGCCATTATTGCTCGCATCGACATCATTACCGGCTAGTGCCCAGCAGCGATCCATCACTTCTTGGCAACGACGCTCCATCTCAGCATTATCACGCTGGACTGATGCAAAGTCTAAACCTTCATCAAGGTCACCACTATCGACCGACGATGCGGCACCGCCGCCCAAACCGATTTGCATCGCAGGACCACCAAGGACGATGAGTAAGTCACCTTGTTGAATGGCGTTCTTTTCAATGAGGTTGCGTTTGATGTTGCCGTAACCACCTGCCAGCATGATTGGCTTATGATAGCCACGCATCTCGCTACCGTCTTTTGCCGCTGACGTATCTAGCTGAAAGCTACGGAAATAACCACACAGATTAGGACGACCAAACTCATTCGAGAAGTTGGCACTACCTAATGGCGCTTCCGTCATAATCTCAAGGCTGGTTGCCATACGATCTGGCGTGCCATACGCTTGCGTGCTGAGTTGACCTGACTGCTCCCATTTCTCGCTAAGCTCAGGAATGTGCAAATGTGATACGTGGAAGCCTGTTAGACCGCCTTTTGGCTTACCGCCGCGACCTGTTGCACCTTCATCACGAATCTCACCACCAGCACCTGTCGCTGCACCAGAGTATGGCGCAATCGCTGTTGGATGGTTGTGCGTCTCAACTTTCATTAAGATATCGATTTCTTCTTGATAGAAGTCATAAGGATGAGCAGAATTTACATCCATAGCGTCGGTCGGGATAGGATAAAAACGCATACCATTAGCGCCTGCCATAACCGCAGCGTTGTCTTTATAGGCAGACAAGATGCCTTGTGGATTAGACTGGTAGGTGTTCTTGATCATTTGGAACAGTGATTTGGGTTGTACCTCGCCATCGACGGTCCACTGGGCATTGAAAATCTTATGACGGCAATGCTCTGAGTTCGCCTGTGCAAACATCATCAGCTCAACGTCAGTTGGATTACGTTTCAACTCATTGACATAGGCATTCATCAGATAGTCGATATCTTCACTGGATAATGCAAAACCAAACTCGGTATTGGCCGACTCTAGCGCTGCCTGACCTTGCCCGATCACATCGATATGATTGAGTGATGCGGGCGCTTGATCGTCGAACAATTTGCTCACATCGCTCAAGTCATAGACTAGGCTCTGAGTCATACGATCAAACAATAACTGCTCGGCATCTACTGGTAGTTTTTCGCCCGCTTCACCATCGATTGTTAGTGTATAAACAACGACACGCTCAACGCGGTTGATCTCGATTTCACAGTTATTAAAGATATCTGTCGCTTTACTTGCCCATGGTGAGATGGTGCCGAAACGTGGCCCAACGATGACTTGGTATTGATTGTCTTGCGGCGCCGCTAACGTTGTTGATGGGTCAACCGCCAGTAGATCTAGCGCTTTTTTATGCTCATCACCAGATAGCTCTCGTGATAACACATAGACTTGCTGAGTACTTATTTGACTGACATTTAGCTCGGTTTTTTGCTGGAACTGACTGATGAGTTGCTGCGTCTGAAAATCGGTAAGAAACGGTTGTCCGGCGATGGTCATCATAAAGGCATAATCCGTAAGATCAAGGCATCTCTGCCATGCTAAGTAAATGGTCTGGGTATTATAACAAGAAGACCTATAATAAGCAGGTCTAAACCAAGATAAATTGCTGATAAGTTGCGCGCTACTGCTATCGAATAGCGGCAGAATAATAAGCTTGTGCCACGGTTTGTTCACTACCCTGCTAATGCTGTATTAGACAAACGAAAGGGAAAATACACAGCGTCACACTTTTTACTTAACCCTCATACTCCTTACAAACACTCACATCGCATTACTGGGCACCTATATAAATGTATAGGTACAACTCGGTATTCTACATCCAGATAAAAACTAAAACGTTTCACTATAATTTTAATATAAAAGGGATATCCTATGAGCAAGCAAGATCAAATTGATAAAATCCAAAACGTCATCAAAGATGTAAAGTTTGCGATGCTGAGCACTGTTAATAGCAAAGGCGATGTACACGCTTGGCCAATGACAACCAGCGAAGCGAGCATCGGTGGCAAAGAGATTTGGTTCATCGGTGACAAAACATCAGACATAGTAAAAGACATCCAGAATAACGAAAAAGTCGGTCTGTCTTATGCTTCTCAAGATGAGAAAGACTATGTCTCTGTAAGTGCCAATGCAGAACTGCCAACGGACAAAAACAAGTTAGAAGAGTTGTGGTCACCAGTCTACAATGCGTTTTTTGAACATGGTAAAGAAGATCCAAACGTACAGCTAATCAAAGTTGTACCACATGGTGTTGAGTGCTGGTTAGGCGGTAGTTCTACTATTAATATGTTCAAAATGGCAGCAGCAGCACTACAAGACGGCAAAACTGCTGAAGACATTGGCGAGCAGTTTGAAGTATCGCTATAATCTATAGGTATTGAACCATAAGTATTAGATAAGACGATTATTTGATAATCGGATATTTAATAACCTAAAACGTCAGTAAGCATCTGCTTATTGGCGTTTTTTAGTAGGTACTATAGCAGTAGCCAAATCGATTGCTGCACGGTGATGAGCCCTTACAAACCATCACAGAGTATTACAGATTGCCTGTATCGCTGAACTGGACGATATCGTTATATTAACTGTGGTTGCATTGATAACAGTTGTCGCAGTCGCTGCTCTACTACACTACCTACAGGTATTAACAGGTATCGATCAAATTGTAATGACAGTACCTATCCGGCGATGCAAGATCATTTTCTATGAGATAGCTTTATCTCGCACCCTCATTTCATTATAAAAATTAAATAGTAAAGGATAACTATTATGAATAAGCAAGAACAGCTAGACACCCTACAAGCCATGGTAAAAGACATCAAATACACGATGATGACCACTCGCACTAGTGAAAACCATCTTCACTCTTGCCCAATGAACACTACCGAAACCGGTTTTGGTGCCAAAGAGATTTGGTTCATCGCTCATAATCCATCTGAGACCATTGATAACATCAACAACGATGCACAAGTCAATCTGGCCTATGTCAGTCAAGACAATAAAAAATACCTGTCTATCACGGGTAAAGCTGAGCTGGTAGATGACAAAGACAAGTTAGATGAGCTGTGGTCAGTGACTTACAACGCTTACTTTGAGAAAGGTAAAGAAGACCCAACAGTACAGCTGATCAAAGTCATTCCTCATGGCGCTGAATACTGGGCGAACGGTAATGCTATCGCTAGTGCTGTGAAGATGACAGCTGCGGCGGTGACAGATACCGCTATTGAGAAAAGCTTGGGTGAGAACTTTTCTATAGAACTATAGTATGTTACACATCAAAAATTTGAACACAAAAAAACGCCAGTGGCAGTAGCGACTGGCGTTTTTTATGTCAATTACGGCTTTCAATACTAGCCGCTTTGTTTTAAGTAAGGCCATGCCGCTTTTAGATAAATCATCATTGACCATAATGTCAGTATCACGGCGGCTACCATCAAGACATAACCAATCGTCTCAAGCGACTCCCAATTTAATAACAGTACCGTAATGGCGACCATCTGAAAAGTCGTTTTTAGCTTGCCGACGTAAGACACCGCAACGCTGGTGCTTTTGCCAAGCTCTGCCATCCACTCACGTAGCGCAGATACCGCGATCTCACGTGAGATAATGACGATAGCGGCAATTGCCATGATGATATTAGGGTGCCACTGTACAAGCACAATCAATGCGACCGCTACCATGAGCTTGTCAGCCACAGGGTCCAAAAAACGCCCAAATGCTGACATGACGTTTAGTTTACGAGCAAAGTAGCCATCGAGCCAATCAGTAATCGCCGCAATAATAAAGACACCGGTCAAAAGCAAGTGGCGCAGCAAACTATCGCTAAACTCGCTCATCCCTACTCGAGCAATAACATTGTCTGAGATTGCCGGCATACCGATACCCATAGCAGGTGGCCAGTAGGCAATTGCAACAAACAGCGGAATCATCAAGATACGAGCAATCGTCAGATTGTTGGGCAAGTTAAAAATACTCTTAGTATTTTGCGAACTTGACGGCTCCTGCGTGTGCAAATGCGTGCTCTCAGTCATGGCAAACCCAGTTCAATATAGACATAATAATGGCAGATAGCTTAGCATTTTTCGGACAAGACGTCATGCCATCTCTTCAGCGATTGAGTGATCAAAACTATCTAGATCATATATTTGGGCCATAGATACCTAACTTATTGAAAGCATTGAACGCTTTGATCACTAACTCTTAACCCCAACTGTAAAGACCTTCTCATTTATTTAATCGCTTACCGTTTAGAAACCCTTTAAACGACAATGGCTCAAATGCTAACTACTTAAAACGTATGCGGCTGTTTCAGCAATCAGATGTTATCTTCAGACATATAGTTTGAGGTTTTTAAAACGTAATGTACTGTAACCAAAACCGCCCAACCATAATCAATTAGGTTATGATAGCAACTGCAATAAAACACTTGTACACTCAAAAATAAGTCTATCTTGACTTTTTATATGGGTCATTATGACTGTGATAAATGACAATATAGAGAACTAATAACTACAATAAATCACGACCACGGAATATGTAGATTACCTACCTACATAGACCGTTTTCCTCAGCCCGCAGTATCTCCTCTGTGGGCCTTTTTTTGTCTTTGAACTTTTCGCTTATAGCGTTTTTATCTAACTCACATTGAATGAGTTAACGATCTAACCACCGCTTGGTTCAACTTTTCAATATTTTGATAATCCAAAGCGACTAATAACTAGTACGCTTGTTGCGCTTGCCCAATGGTCTGAGCAGTTTGTAGTGCTGCTTGGTAGCAGCTCTCGATATTCCCTTTTGTACACCAGTCACCGCTGACTATCCACTGTTTGGACTCATCTACTAGGATGCCCAGCGCTTCCGTATCCGTATCTACTACAGTTGCTGCATAGCGCCAGCGATGACAATCTGTCTGGCTAGGTGCGCTATTCTCATCCCAGCCCAATGCCTGCTTGGCTGCCTGTAATAATTGCTCTTTGACCGCCTCGATATCATCATCGACATGTATCTGCGACCAGTCATTGCGTGCATGAATCGTGATACTTGGTAGCAGTCCATCATGTCCAGGCTTATGATGTTCGATAAATATTCTATCGAGTACAGTGCTATTTACATAAGCAACATCCCATTGTGGTGCCAACTGATTGTTTAGTGTTTCAGGCAACGGCTGTGAGTCATCCCAACCGAGCATCAGCGTGTAGCACGCCTGCATCTGCGGCTGAGTAATGTTGTCTTGCTGACTAAACCCACTCTCCGCCATGAGCTCTACCGCCTGACCATTCGGTGCAGTACAGATCACCCAATCAAACCAGCCAAGACTAGCCCCAGTCTCATCAAAGAGCTCAGTTTGCTTTTCATTTTGATGCTTTTCATTTTGATGCTTTTCGTTTTGATGCTGAGTCGGGCTTTGGGTAAACTGAGCAAGTGGTGCCACACGAGTTTTGAATACTATGTCTGTGTGTTTTAGCGCAGCCGCCAGCTCACGTCCCCAGCTGGTCATTTTTGGTGCGCTGATATAGCGTGCATGGACAGTATCCCATTGTTCCTTGCTTTTGATATCAGGCGATTGAGCATTGTTGTGCTGTGATCCAGATGCTGGCGTCAGCTCAGCCACTTTGGCACACCATGGCTGCAATAACCCCGTATCTAACCAAGGAGCGATAAACGCTTGGAAGCTCGTAGTCTTTGCTGTAAAGAACTGCGCACCAAATGCCCATTGCCAGTTTTTGCCTGTATCACTGTCGGTACGATAACGCGTTGCTAGACGTCCCACACTACGTGACTTTTCAAAGATAGTGATGTGCGGTATGAGTGCGTGATTATCGTTCTGGCTTGATGCGCGTTCTAGTAGTGTCGCGGTGAGCAGTCCTGTCAAACCACCGCCGATGATCGCTACTCTTGGTGATAGGGTATCCGTTGAGATCGAAGCATGTTCCGTCATAATGGTCGTAAACCTTATAGAGTCTTTGTGAGTCGCCATCATAGCCACTCTGTGAATCATATTTTCGTATGCGTATGCGTATGTGTAGTCATGATATTGTCGTTTAGATGTATTGAACCTCCAAAACACCTCAATATCAATATCGTCTACGTAAAAAAGCCACGCTATTTGCGATAGCATGGCTTTTTTGGCTTTTGTTTTATTTTTACAAGCGAACACTACAGGTTAGTTTTGCACGTCTTCCTCTGGCAAAAACTAACCAATCAACGACTCTACTCTCCGCGACCCGCTTTGACCTGTTCGACCAGATCATTAATCACTGAGCTGTCTGCCAGCGTAGATAAGTCACCCAGTCCCACATACTGCCCTTCTGCTAGCTTACGCAAGATACGGCGCATGATCTTTCCTGAGCGGGTCTTTGGTAGCGCCTCGACCATATAGATGGCATCTAAAGTCGCAATCGGCCCAATCTCAGCACGTACATGACGCTTTAGCTCCGCTTTTAGATCGTCTGTTGTTTCTTCACCTGATTTTAAAATAATGAAGGCACAGATACCTGTACCGCGTATCTCATGCGGCATACCGACAATCGCGGCTTCGGCAGTAGCCGGATGAGCAACCAACGCGCTCTCAATCTCTGCTGTACCCAAGCGATGCCCAGCAACGTTGAGGACGTCATCGACACGGCCCGTAATCCAATAATGCCCATCTTCATCGCGTTGGGCACCATCACCTGTGAAGTAATGACCCGGATAATCACTAAAGTATGTCTTTAAGAAGCGCGGATGGTCATTATAGATCGTACGCATCTGTCCTGGCCAACCACTGCTGATAACCAAATTGCCTTCTGCCGCACCTTCCATTATTGCGCCGTCAGCATTGACGACTTGTGGCTTGACACCATATAGCGGCGTCATTGCAGCACCTGGTTTCAAATCAACCGTGCCTGGTATTGGCGCCATTAGGATACCGCCTGTCTCGGTCTGCCACCATGTATCGACGATTGGACATTTGCTATCACCGACGACGTTATAGTACCAGTCCCATGCTTCTGGATTAATCGGCTCACCGACCGAACCTAGCAAGCGTAAGCTTGAACGATCTGACTCACGCACAAAGGTATCGCCTTCTTTCATCATCGCTCGGATAGCAGTTGGCGCAGTATATAGAATAGTAATGTCGTGCTTGTCAATGATGTGTCCGATACGTGCCCAGGTTGGATGCTCTGGTACCCCTTCAAACATAACCGTGGTTGTGCCATTAGCGAGCGGTGCATACGTGGAGTACGTGTGACCAGTAATCCAGCCGACATCTGCGGTACACCAATACACGTCATCTTCTTTGACATCGAAGACATCACGGAAGGTAGACAACGCATAAGTAATATACCCCCCTGTGGTATGTACCACACCTTTGGGTTTACCTGTTGAGCCAGAGGTATACAATAAGAATAATGGATCTTCGGCATTCATCACTTCAGGCTCACAGATCTCTGACTGCCCATCAACGAGATTGTGATACCAGACATCGCGGCGACCACTCATTGGGATAGAATTGCCTGTACGGTGAACGACGATGACTTTTTCAACACTGTCAGTCCCATCCATTTCTAACGCCTGATCGACATTGGCTTTGAGCGGTGTATGTTTGCCACCACGTAAGCCCTCATCAGCCGTAATAACAACTTTTGAACGGCTGTCTATCAAACGATTGCCTAGACTCTCGGCAGAAAAACCACCAAACACCACTGAATGTACCGCGCCAATACGTGCACATGCCAGCATCGAAACCATAGCTTCTGGTATCATTGGCATATACAAGGTGACACGATCGCCTTTCCCAACACCAAGCTTGCGTAGCGAGTTTCCTAGACGACAAACAGCTTCATGTAATTCTTTAAAAGAAATAATCTTGTGTAATGAAGGATGATCACCTTCCCATATAATGGCAGGTTTGTACTGGTTTTCTTCTAGGTGGCGATCTAGGCAGTTTACTGAGATATTGAGCTCACCATCTTCGAACCATTTGATATTAAAATCGTCTAGGTCATAGTTGACGTTGCTGATTTTTGTCGGTTTCTTTATCCAGTCAATCAGCTCAGCACGCTGTGCCCAAAACGCATCACTGGACTCGGTTGATTCGATAGATTGTGCATAATCTTTGGTGTACTGCTCAGGGGTGGTATTGGCTGCAGCCATGAACTCGGCTGTGATAGGGAATGATTTCTGGGTCATAGTTTTGTCCTTTTAATTGTTATGACCTACACAGATAATCGTCTATGACAACTGTCTATACAGGTAATAAGAGCCATCTTCCATAATGTGTGACACTCAGCGATAGTTTGACAAATAAGCGTGACGGTTGCAAGACTTCAACCGCCAAACATAACAATTTCGCTGTACAACTGTGTACTTGCAGACCAATAGCCTCATCTTTGTAAGCACTTATTTTGTTCTCTCCTCTTGTTCCTAATTGCTTTTGATTACCTTTAAGTGATGAGCTATTTTGGTATTGAGCTGGTATTGAGCAGAATCTTTGGACTTATAAGACTATAAGAACCTATTAAAATAAAGGGTGAAATATAAAGCTGTAAACGACACAAGCCATACGTAAGTATGGCTTGCTGTTATCAATATTTAACAATATAGCGTACGTACTTATTTGAGCTGAGTAACGGTTTTCCATGCGCCACTGTTCACTTGTGATAAGTAAACATCATTAATCGCAACATGGCTCTCAGGGGTAATGGCGACCGTAGACCCTGTCACGCCATCAACAAAACTAACCGTCTCTAGACCGGCATTGAATGTATCGGCATTCAAGTCAGGACCTGCAGCTTTTAGTCCGTCAACGGTGATTCTTGCAGCAACATGACCAATAATCGCGCCTGCTGATACATCTTCACCAGTGGCTTTTTTGAACTTATCAACGAACGCTTTGGTTTCAGGTTCATTGGCTCTTAATGCCAAGTCATTGTAGTAAGAGACTGCATAAAGACCTTCACTTGCACCGCCTGGCGCTGCAGCAACTGCCGGATGGAATCCTGTTGCAGGTGCGATAAACTTCACATCGCTCCAGCCCATGGCGTTTGCCGTACCGACAGCCGTGATAGCGCCTCGGATAGTGAGAGATAACGCAATCAAATCACAATTGGATTCTTTTAGTTTGGCAATCGCCCCTGAGAAGTCTGTCTCATCTGGGCGATGTGAGCTAGAAGCAACCAAAGTAACATTAGGATTATTATCACTGATGTCCTTTGCCGCAGCATTGGTCTCCTCACCATAATCTGACGGGATATACATGACGCATAGGTTTTTCACATCGTTTTCAGCGATCAGATACTCCATCCCAAGTTTCATTGAATCGTAATAAGTGCTCCCGATTGTATAACGACGATTTAGCGCGCCCTCTTCTTGCATAGGGGTTGCAAACGTAATCGGCATGACACTAGGGACATTGGCACGATCCATGATAGGGAAGCTGGCTAAGTTGTGCGGTGTGCCTAATGACATCAACATCGCAAAGACTTTATCGCGGCTTACTAATTTGTTGGCGGCCTGTACTGCCTTTGGCACTTGATAAGAATGGTCTTCGACAATGTAGCGAATCTTTCGACCGTTAACACCGCCTGCAGCATTTATTTCGTCAAAATACATATTGGCCGCAGTGACCGCAGGATTACCAAAACCTGCAAACGGACCAGATAAATCATTTGCACCGCCCAAGACGATTTCGGTATCGGTGACGCCTTGTACTGGTATATCACTCGTAGAAGCTGTCGCTTCGGCATCAGTGCCAGTTGCTGATGTGGTTTCTGGATTATTACACCCAACCAAACCTATCGTCCCAACTGTCAATGCCAGTAGCGTCGTTTTGAATGTCCATCTCATTGCCTATCTCCTTGCGACTGAGTCGCTGTCAGTTTGATGTTACGGTAAATTTGATAGCACTGATCTATACCAACTGTCCGTGTGTAATCAGTACATAGACTCGATTAACGCATGATGTTTTTTCTCAACCAGATTCCTTTTTAATTTCATAGTTGCTGTCAACTCATCATCTTCAGGACTGAGTAACACGTCTATTAGTCGGAACTTTTTTATGGTTTCGACTTGTGCTAGGGTCGCATTGGCAGACTGAACCACATCATCTATCAAGGCGATCACTTCAGGCGCGTGACACAATGAGCGAAAATCAGAGAACATCACTTGATTGTCTTGGGCATATTTTTCTACGTTTTCTTGATCTATCATGATAAGACAAGTGAGGTACTTACGCTTATCGCCAATGACGACCGCGTCTGAGATATAAGGTGAAAATTTGAGCTTGCTTTCTATGGCAGCTGGGGTAACGTTCTTACCACCTGCTGTGATGATGATGTCTTTGATACGGCCTGTGATAAATATATAGCCATCTCTTATCTCGCCCACATCACCTGTATGTAGCCAGCCGTCACGTAGGTCGTCAGCGGTTTTTTCTGGCTTGTTCCAGTATCCTGCAAACACATTGCCACCTTTTAGTAATATCTCGCCATTATCAGCGATGCGAACTTGAGAGTGTGGTAAGGGTTTACCGACGCTACCGACCATTTGGGCGTCTTGAGTATTCATGGATATCACGCCTGTACTTTCAGTCATGCCGTAGCCTTCATAGATAGGCACACCTATCGCATGAAACCAACGAATAATATCCAATGATATGGGGGCCGCCCCAGTGGTAGCACGGCGAACATTGGTCATTCCAATAAGATCACGAATCTTACGCAATACCAGCTTGTCCCAAAACTCGTAACGAAGCCGTTGACCAGCCGTAGGCGTTTTCCCTGCCATAATCGTGTCAGCATGGTCATGACCTGCTTTTATGGCTTGATCAAATGCCCAGCCATTGAACGCACTGGCATCGCTACGCATATTACTGATAGAGGCGTACATTTTTTCCCATAGCCTTGGGACAGCCGTAAAGGTATTGGGCGATACTTCTTTCATGTTTTCGAATACGGTCTCGGTACTCTCCGCAAAGTTGACGATACAGCCTCTATGAATGGGGACATCTACCGACACCACACGCTCTAGTACATGGCATAAAGGCAAAAAACATAGCTGCTCATCAGTAGGTAGAACCTCGATGACTTCGGTGGTTGTCTTTAGCCCGAACATGACGTTGGCGTGCGTTAAAATAGCGCCTTTTGGGTCGCCAGTCGTGCCTGACGTGTAGATCAGTGTGCGTATGTCATTTGCGGTGCTTTGGTCAATATAGTTGCCAAAACGCTCTAGCGCATTGTCAACACTTTGACCAATCTCATATAGCTCATCCAAAAAGATAACCTGCTCATCTTCTAGGCTACGTAGACCTTTACGCTCAAAGACGATGACTTTTTTGAGCATCGGTGTCCGCTCACGGATCTCTAAAAACTTATGGAGCTGCTCATCGTTTTCAACGATCAAAAATTTAGACTGACTGTCATTGAGTATATAGGCGAGCTGATCTGGACTGTCTGTGGTGTAGACGCCATTGGGTATACCGCCTACAGCGCAGATACCCATATCGCAATAGAGCCACTCTTTATTGTCTTCACTCAAGATAGAAACCGTGTCCCCTTTGGTCAGACCCAGCTCAATAAGTGCCATGCCGATATCACAGCCGCGATGATAATAATCCAGCCAGCTATAACTTTGCCAAATACCGAAGGCTTTTTCGCGATGGGCGATTTTTTCTCCTCGGCTCAGGCACATCTGTCGCCAGAGCTTACTTAAGGTATCGCAGCCTTCTAGGACCTGCAGCTCATGGTCATAAGGCGCATTACGTATCTTGCGGCTGTTATTGTGGTCGTTACTATGGCTGTTATTGTGAGTAGAAGACTCCATATGAGCCGATGCTTGTGCCACAGAGACGCTCTCAGTGACTGCCGTATCAGCAGTAGCGGGATGGGTCACATCAGTCGAATTATCAGTAGAATGAGTCATGAGTATTATCGCCAAGTCTTTTTGCGTTTCCACCGAGTGGCTTCCGCTGTATTGTCTTTGGTTTGTCCAAGGTAGAACTCTTTAATATCATCAGAGTGCATCAGCTTGTCTGCTGAGCCTGCCATGACGATACGTCCCGTTTCTAACACATAACCATAATCCGCTGCAGCGAGCGCGACTCTTGCGTTTTGCTCAACCAGTAAGATTGTCACGCCCTGCTCTTTGTTCAATCTGCGAATGATGGCAAATATCTCTTGTACCAGTAGTGGTGACAGGCCAAGTGACGGCTCGTCAAGGAGCATCAGCGAAGGGCGTGACATCAGTCCGCGACCGATCGCCAGCATCTGCTGCTGACCTCCGGACATCGTGCCGGCAGCCTGCGTACGGCGGTCTTTGAGTATGGGAAAATACTCGTATATCATCTCAACATCACGCTCTATCTCAGACTTATCACGCCGAGTATAAGCGCCCATTGCTAGATTTTCGGCAACATTCAAGAAAGGGAAAACCTCTCGACCTTCTGGAACATGTGATAGACCTTTCTTTACTAACCGATCAGGTTCAGTGCCATCGATACGCTCACCGTGGAACCATACCGCGCCTTTACGTGGATTGATAACCCCAGAGATGGTCTTCATGAGCGTGGTTTTACCCGCGCCATTAGCGCCTAAAATTGTGACTACTTTACCTTCTGGTACCTCAAGGCTTACGCCCCTTAATGCCATGACAGGGCCATAAGCAGACTCTAGGTTACGTACCTCTAACATGTTGTTCTTTACTTCAGAATCCACTAAATTCATCTCAGTGGCTGGCGCTGCAGATGACAGTGATTTTTTAATTGGTTTCATCACACGCTCTCCTGCCCAAGATAGGCCTCGATGACTTGTGGGTTGGCTTGAACCTCAGCTGCCGTGCCCTGCGCCAAAAACTTACCTTCAGCCACAGCCAAAACACGATCTGATACTCGGTTGACTAGGCTCATGTCATGCTCGACCATCAATATCGTCAAACCCAAATCTTTTTGCATATCCTCGATCCACCATGCCATCTCGGACGTCTCCTCTACACTAAGACCGGATGCGGGCTCATCGAGCAAAATAAGCTTGGGATTGGCCGCAAGCGCGCGAGCAATTTCAACGACTTTTCTAATACCATAAGGCAAGCCTGCAATCAGTTGATCTCGATAAGGCGCTAGTTCCAAGAAGTCTATGATCTTCTCAACGTGCATACGATGCTCGCGCTCACTACGGCGCACCTTTGGTGAAAACAGCAAGTCCTGTATCCATGAGGTGCTACGCTGAGAGTGACGACCGATGAGTAGATTCTGTAGCACACTAGAGTGATCAAACAGCTCGATATTCTGAAACGTGCGCGCAATGCCCAGTTTGGCAATGTCATGAGCTGGCAGATCGGTGATATCCGTACCATCAAAAGTAATACGACCACTGAGCGGCTCATACAATCGACTGATTAAGTTAAAAATAGTCGACTTGCCCGCGCCGTTAGGTCCTACGATCGTAAATACTTCACCTTCGTTAACTTCAAAACTAATGTTATCAACGGCTTTTACACCACCAAACGCGATAGATAACGACTCTACTTGTAATAGGCTCATCGCATACGCTCCGTTTTTAGATAAGTTTTGGAACGGCGGAACAGACCTTTTCGATACAGCGGGAACATATTGAACCACGTGCGTATCTTAATCCACATACCGTATATACCGCGCGGCTCATAAATGATCATAATGACGATAACCAAAGCAAATAATGCGGTATCAATACCAGGAATGTTGGTGATACTAGCGCCCGTACTTTGCCCGATGACGTCACCTAAAATCGCAATAACTTGCGGTAATAAGACGACGACCACTGCACCAAAAAACGCACCGTGTATAGACCCTAAGCCACCGATGACAATCTGCAGTAGTATGGTGATAGAGATAACGACAGTAAAACTCTCATAGTTAACTGCTTGCACGAAATGCCCGTACATCGCGCCGCCGACCGCTGTAATCGCACAAGATAAGCTGAAAGCTAACGTTTTTGCTTGTGGCACATTGACGCCAAGTGCGCGGGCAGAGACCTCACTGTCTCTAATGGCCAAGAACGAACGTCCAGTATTGCTTCTGAGAAGATTGATATAACCAAAGGTAATCAGGATCACTAGTGCCAAGCATAAGTAATAAAAGGCTTTTGGCGTGATGTAGCGATCGATGGTATAGCCAAAGAGATTGATGGGAGACGCAAAGGTACCAGAGATACCACCGGTAATGGGCTCAGCAACGATAGCAATATCTTCGATGATAATACTAAGCGCCAAGGTAGCAATGGCTAAGTAAATACCACTGGTTCTCAAGATCGGCCGAGCAATCATTGCGCCAATAACACCTGTAATAACTGCACAGGCGATCAAAGCTGGAAAAAAGTTCCAACCTCGACTCATCAGTGCCAGATGACTAAAAGCACCTATCGCCATAAAAGCGGCATGACCCAAACTGACTTGACCGGTATGACCCGTCAAAAGCATGAGACCGAGTCCTGATATGGACCAAATTAATATGGCACTGAGCTCACTAATATAATAGTTGCTGAGCAACCAAGGTGCCATTAGGAGTAGTAAGAGAAGCACGCCGTATTTTATAAGCTGGCGTTTATCATCGAAGACATTGATGTCTTGATCGTAGCTGTGTTTAAACTGGGCTTTCATTGACAGTACTCTTCCTTGAAATTGTTTAGAGAAAGCTTTGTCATCCTTGAATCAAAGCGTCTATGAATCAAAGCTTCTATACTTTTTTCTGTTTGACCTGCGAAAAAATACCGCCTGGACGTACGATCAGCACAATCAACATCACCACATAAGGCGCAATCTGACTGAGACCTAACGGCAGATAACGACTGGCGAATGGTTCTATTACGCCAACTAACAGCCCGCCGACGAGAGCACCTGGGAGAGAGCCTAGACCGCCGATTACCGCAGCGGCAAACGCCTTGATGCCGAATAACAGCCCGATGGAGGGTTCGATCGCGCCTTTGGCTGCAAACAATATGCCCGCAAGCGCAGCGACAACACCGGACAGCGCCCACACAATACCGTTGACTCGTTTGACGGGGATGCCCATATAGTAAGCTGCCATTTGGTTTTGGCTACTCGCTTGCATCGCGATACCGAGCCGCGTATGGGCAAAGAAGAAGTACAGAATAGAAGTGAGTGCGATGGTAGATACGATAATTATCAGATCAACATAAGCAATACTCAGTGACCCTAACGCTAGCATCTGACCTGAGAACGGTGTCTGTAATGAGACTGGGCTATGTCCCCAGATGACACCCGCGACAAAGCGTATCAAAAAGCCTAGCGAGATGGTAAGAATAACCATGGCGAATTGCGGTTGACCAAAGATTCCGCGCAATACGAATCGATCAAGCAGATAACCAAACACCCCCATAATAATGGAGGCAAGCGTGATGCCCAATAGAAAAGGAAGGTTTGCTTCATCAGCATTGATGAAAGCGATGCCTAAAAAAGCGCCGAGCATGAGCATATCGCCCTGAGCAAAGTTTACGGCCTCAGAGGCTTTGTAAATCAGTACAAAACCCAGCGCTAACAGCCCATATATACAGCCATTAGCAATCCCGCTAATGAGCAGTTGTAGGATATCCATAAAGTCCCTTTTGTCTTAACATTATCATCCATGACAATGTTTAAATAAGCCGGTCAATCGGCTGGGTTTTAACTCAACTACTTTTGGAGAACATCATGTCCTTCCAATAAAAATGCCTACATTCTCAACAAGTAATAAACGTAATAGCAGTACTAACGAACAATATTTGTGCTTTTACATTATACCAACTACTGTTTGTTGTCTATAAAAAAATAAGGTCATTCAATGATTTATAGCAAATAGGCTTAAGTGATATGCATCAATCACTTAAAACACTTTTATTATTGCCATGATATAATTTGGATACTTTATATCGTTTATCTAAATCTATTTTATAAGTCATCATCATGAGTCAAATGCAAAAACAAGCCAGGTCAGCCAAGTCACATAACCAGTCAATAGACAATCCGTCAGTATCTAAAAAGTCTAATGACAAACATTATGACGTCATCATCGTTGGTGCTGGCGCTTCAGGATTGTATTGTGCACTGACAGCTGGTCGCCGTGGTCGCCGCGTGTTAGTCATAGATCACGCCAACAAAGCGGGCAAAAAAATCTTAATGTCAGGTGGTGGTCGCTGCAACTTTACCAACTATTTCGTTGAGCCTGAGCACTTCATCGGTACCAACCCGCATTTTTGTAAATCAGCGCTGAGTCGTTATCCAAGTTGGGAGTTTATCGGTATGGTAGAGGCGCATCAGATTCCTTATCATGAGCGTGAGCATGGTCAGCTGTTCTGTGATGACTCTGCCCAAGATATTCTGACCATGCTCTTGGACGAATGCACGGCGGTCGGCGTCCAAGTCAAGCTCAATACTCAGATTGACCACGTGCAAAAGACCGACCATGATAAAGGTAAACGTTTTATACTGACAACCAGCAAAAAACTGGGCAAAAAAGACACGCCAACTGAGGGTCAACCTGTGCAGACGCGCTATAGCTGTGAGTCGTTGGTTGTAGCGACTGGTGGTCTGTCTATCCCAACGATGGGGGCAACTGGTCTCGGTTATGAGTTGGCGCAGCAGTTCGGTCATACACTGATAGCTACCGATGCTAGTCTGGTACCGTTTACTTTCACAGACAAGACTGGCGAGCTGATACGTGCATTGGCAGGTATCAGCCTACCTGTCATTGCTAGTAATGAGCGTATTTCCTTTAAATTGCCTGTACTGTTCACCCATCGCGGACTCTCTGGCCCGGCGATGCTACAGCTGTCGAACTATTGGCAGACTGGAGAGACCATCAGTATCAATCTATTACCTGATGTGAATGTCACTGATATTTTGCTTGCCCGCAAGCAGTCGCATCCACGCCAGCTGATCCGTACTGTACTGGCAGAGAACACAGACAACGCCCTACCCAAAAAACTACTGGCAGCACTACAGACTCATCTGTGGGATGACATCAAAGATACGGAGCTTGCCAATATTAAAGATGAGCGGATAGCTGATCTTGGCGCTACTCTCAACGGCTGGCCACTCAAACCCTCTGGTACCGAGGGCTATCGTACCGCTGAGGTTACACGTGGCGGAGTAAAGACGGATGAAGTATCTTCAAAGACCATGCAAAGCAACTTGCAAGAGGGCTTGTACTTCATCGGTGAAGTGCTCGATGTAACAGGCTGGCTTGGTGGCTATAACTTTCAATGGGCATGGGCCAGTGGGTTTGTTAGTGGCGAAGTCGTTTAACGCTACTTAGCATCAGTATTATTAAATTAAACACAACATAAGTTCATTTTATTGCATCATTCATATATAATATTCACTTATCGTTATTTATGTTAATTGAATTGCGAGGTAATCAATGCGCCCAATTAAGCAGATTCATGGAGATAAAGCACCACATTGGGTCGGTGACGGATTTTTTGTAAAGACGTTAATCAATCATCTTGATGACCATCCAGACTTTAACTACAGTCACACCGATCCGTTTTTATTGTTTGACTATGGTGAGCCCACGACCTTTTCACCCAATCCTGACTACCAGACACAGCCTCATGGTGTCGGTCAACACCCTCATAAAGGCTTTGAAACCGTTACTATCGCTTACTCAGGTGAGATCAGTCATGCTGACTCGACAGGGGGACGCGGCGATATATTAGAAGGTGGGGTACAGTGGATGACTGTTGGTCGCGGTATCCTGCATGAAGAGTTTCACTCTGAAGCCTTTGGACAGCGTGGTGGCGTGTTTAGTATGGTGCAGCTATGGGTAAACTTACCAAGTGCCGATAAATTAACTGATCCCAAATATCAATCTATCAAGCGTACTGATATGCCTATCATCGAGCTGATGGACGATAGTGGCGCTGGCCTTCAAGATACTGTTGCTAAAGGTGCTGACAAGCAAACTGTCATAGGGCAAGTCGCTATCATCGCAGGTGACTGGCATGGTCTCACTGGTGCGGCAACGACCTTTACCCCTATTAACTTATGGGATATCGAGCTGCACACAATGGGCACAACGACTCTACAAATACCAAGTACACACAACACGTTGCTGCTCGTACAAGAAGGTACTCTGTTGGTTAACGGTGTATCCGTCAGTGCAGGCAGACTGATTCAGTTTGCAGCGCCAATCTCTGTAGATAATCAGCCTATGCCACTATCTGACGCTACTACCGATGTTACCGATACCATCGAGCTGACCTGCCTTGCAACTACCGATGAGAGCGCTCCTATCAAGTTACTCCTGCTGAGTGGGCAGCCAATCGGTGAGCCAGTTGCAGGTTATGGCCCCTTTGTCATGAATACACAAGAAGAGCTAAGGCAGACCTTTCGCGATTATCAAACCGGTAATTTTGGTAAATAAATAAAATTTACCCAAAAAAAGCCCTCTGACTATCGTAGTCAGAGGGCTTTTTTGATACGTCATGCAGCTACTGAGTCAGAAATACTGACCCGATGACTGTTACGCTTGATCTAAAGATGGATAGTCGGTGTAACCTTCTGCACCGCCGCCATAGAAAGACTCTGGATGCTGCTCATTGAGCGCCGCGCCTTTTTGGATACGTTCAGGCAGATCAGGGTTTGCAATATAATCACGACCAAAAGCAACTGCATCGATATAACCTGCTTTTACGTTTCTCTCTGCTTTTTCGGCAGTGTAGCCACCAGCAGCAATAATCATATTGTCAAAAGCATCACGGACGCGCTGACGGAATCCGTCATTGTAAGGCGTACCACCTGCCCAGTCAGGCTCTGATAGATGTAAATACATCAGACCACGCTTGTTGATTTGCTCAACCATCCAGACGTTTTCGTCTTCGTCGTAGCCCGCTTCTACATTGTTAAATGTACCCAGTGGCGAGATACGAATACCAACATGGTCTGCATCCCAAGCATCTACGCATGCGTCAATGACATCTAGCGTCAGGCGCGCACGGTTTTCGCGGCTACCGCCATATTCGTCGTCACGCTGGTTGGTTTGCTCAACCCAGAACTGATGTAGCAAGTAACCATGAGCACCATGAACCTCTACGCCATCAAAGCCAGCTTCTTGAGCGTTTTTGGTTGCTTGAGCAAAATCAGCAATGACTTGTTTGATTTCATCTAGCGTGGCTGGACGCGGCGGCGTTGCATCGACGCGGATAGCTTGGTTATCGCTATCACGTAGCGAGGTGCGCACACCAACATCGACATTAGACGCAGAGATTGGCGCTTTGCCATCTGGCTGTACGCTCTCATGAGAGACTAGACCTGTATGCCATAGCTGCACGACGATCTTGCCGCCTTTTGCATGGACATTATCTACGATGGCTTTCCATGCCGTGATTTGATCTTTGGTGTGGACGCCTGGTGCACCTGCATAGCCTTTTGCTTGGAATGAAACCTGCGTCGCCTCAGTGATGACCAGACCAGAGCTTGCACGCTGAGAGTAATACTCGCCAGCAAGCGCTGTCGGTACATCGCTTGGCTCAACTGAACGCAGACGCGTGAGCGGTGCCATGATAATGCGGTTCTTTAGGGTCTGAGTGCCCATTTCGACGGTTTCAAATAAGTTATCGTGTGCCATAAAAAGCCTTGTTCGTTGTATTAAACCTAAATGATAGGTTTTGTATTTGTTGGTATATAGCGCTCAGTTTTATTGATTTGATTTGCCGAGCGCTGTATTCGTTAGCCGAGTTCTTTATAGGGGCAGCTGCAATTATTCCAAGCAATATTTACAAACAGATACACCAATATTCACTTATTTGAATCTTTGTAAGTCATTGCTACTAAGACTGTTTACCAAGTCTTAAGCCTTATTTGTCTGAGTGGTATTCTTTGACTGCAGCATACTCTTAACAGATAGCTCTAATGACAGATAGGTACCGATCAAGATCACGATTGAGCCAATAATAGCTTGTATATTTAGCGCTTCACCAAGCAATACATATCCCAAAATAATCGCAAAAATAGGAATAACCAATGTGATGCTCGTGGCACGCGTTGGACCGATATTTTTGATTAATTGGTTCATAAATATAAGAGCGATAGCGGTCGAAAATACGCCGATACATATCACAGATACCCATGCTTTTAGACTAATTGCCTGACCATAAGGGAACTCATTAAAGGCAACAGGCAGCATAATGATGCTACCAATAATCAGTGAGCCTGCCGTGATCGCAACAGGGGAGACATTGAACAGATAGTTTTTGGTGATGTTAGCGCCGACAGCATAACCGACACAGGCCAGTAACGCGTAGCCCATCGGTAGTAATCCTTCAACCAAGCCTTTACCCTGCTCCGCGCCGCCAAACAGGCTTTCGCTCATCAATATAATGACCCCCACCACGCCAATGACCAGACCGAATGCTTGTTTTTTTGATAGCCTATCTTTAAAGAATACGCGAGCGATAAAACCACTCATCATTGGTACAGAGGCATTCAATACTGCCAATACGCCAGCATTCACTGACTGAGCAGAGAAAGAAAACAGTACAAAAGGAAGCGCTGCCGAAAATATGCCGACGAGCGACAGCATTTTCCAATGCTCTTTGATACCGACTCTGTTTTTTTTCTTTAGTAGTACAAAGACAAGCATGACCAGTCCGGCAAATATCACACGCAGGCTGGCAAAAGCCAATGAGCCAAACTCAGGCACGCCAACCCGATAAAATACAAAGGAGAGCGACCACATAAAAGAGAGCGTCACAAAGATGATGAGGTCACGGTTGGTCATTGGATAATCCTATTAAGTGCTTAGACTGCATTTGCCAACTCGTGTCGGTCATAACTGTCTGCTATGTGGTGAAAATTATCGTGCTAATAAAGCACTATGATGGTAGAACTTTAGTCGTTTGATATGTCGTTTTTTATAAATTTTATAGCGCCATTCTAATTGATTGACCCATTTCATTTAAAGCCGTATCCATACATTCGTCTTTTTTTATCTTAAATAACCGGGTAAAACACATTATCTAGTGACAAACCAGTAGTTGCTGCTGACCTATAACTTATGTACTTTAGCCTATTTCAGTACCTCACTATTCATATACTGGCAAACTCCGAAGTCACTCTTGAGACATTACTCCCATTAGTACCTATAAGAGTAGAACCTATCCTGATATCGAAGCTTTTCAACAATAAAACTGCGCGATAGATAATCTTAATAATATCAAAGTATAACCAATACTATCTAATCAGTAGGAGTTTTCCTTAAAAATAAAATAGTTGATATTTGTTTACTAATTTTTTACTATCTAAAAGGTATTGGCTCGTATCTGGTGGTACAAAAACGGATGGTAGATATGATTAGTAGGATTTATAAATTATTGAGGAATGATTATGAAAAGGATAGCGTTATTCATCGGTATGATGTCAGTTGCAACAGCAGGATTTTGCGGGGTTGGTCAGTTCTCAGGTGAGACCACCTGCTACGTTTATAAACAAGACAAATTACAAAAAAAGCTAAACTGTCAGTATGAGGGCGCTGAGGGCGCGGCGATGACGTATTCGTTTAGACAAGCGACCTATACCCTACCAGGATTTGGTACGATGGCAACCTCTACTAGTGCAAACTATAATGACCGTAATGAGGTGACTGGATGGACGACCACTGTCAACGATGAGCCCGCGATTATCAGATATCGTCTGCCAACCAATCAGCGTATCGTCAGTGATGCCTATGCGCAGTCTGGCAAAGCGGTGATGCAGTGTTATCTCAGTACCAAATCGCAGTGGGAAATTTGTGCTGAATAATCTTTGGGTTTGGGTTATATATTTGCAAACTCATTTATAGCTACGATGCTCGAGATTACCATCCAATATTAATAGATAGTAAATGGCAATCAAATACAGAAGCAATTCGTATTTTTTTGGAGAAAAGAAGAACCTAATAGGTTGAACTGAGACATGTTGACATAGGTTCAACTGTACTATTGAACATTCATAATAACTGCCTAGTTAATTACTAACTCTCTTCTTCAAATCCCAAGAATTCATGTCACATTCACAGTAGTAAACCTCAATAGCTTGTTTTTTCCAGCTCTGAATTAGGGATGCGTACTCATCTTGTGTGACTATTGCCGTTCTCGATATATTTTTATAGATATTTTTACCTAAATATACTTCTTTTATTGAGCTTTTAGGGATAGAGAAACAGTACAGCGGTCGACCCGCTATTGTGATTTTATTGAAGTCTTCAGAGACCCCTTCCCCGCTATGATAACTAGCTTTTAGGCTTTTAACTTCTTTTACGACTCTCACTTCTTCTTCGTAAGCCCAGTCTAATGATTTATACAAAAAAGCTCTTTTTGCAAGATTAAATATATTTCCTTCAAATAGAATGTTTTGACCAATATCCATTAACTCGTCATCACTTATTAGATCTAAGTCATTGTGTAGTTTAGTTTTTGTATATATTACTTCACCAAGCTGATACGGAATAAAATTGTTAGAAAGTGAATGTAAGTTAGCTTCGTCAACATCAATTCCAACAACCACTCCTTGATGAGAATCTCCATAGTGGGCCCACATCAAGGGGTTTAACGGTTGTCTAGTCAATGATAAGACAGCATAACCTTGTGAGAACCTGTTTCTACAAGCCTCTTGAGCGATTTTAGAGCTTACAATAGAATTCGACTGTTCTTTAAACCCGAAAGCAGTACATTCGAAAGGATCATTAAAATCCTCGAGGTGCGTAAAACCAATGGATGAAGTTTCAATAACTTTCATCGCGCCTGATAATGACATGTATTTGTATAAAATCATGAAAGTCCTTCTATACTAAAAGTAGAATACTTCTGTAAGCTTAACCTTTTATATTAATTAGATCTTGTATACAGCTTATTTTATTAAAAAATTTTATAAATATATTATGCTTTTCTAAATCACCCTTCCTACCACATCCCAATTGAATTCCAACCTTCCATCAGTAAGAATAGTTTTATCTAACTTATAAACCCTAAACACATTCCAAAAAGGATCTATCATGAAACTGCGCATCTTAAAGTCTGCGGTGACCAATCCTTGGTTCAATCTTGCCACCGAGGATTGGATATTCAACACACTTGATGCCGACTCGCATACATTATTTTTGTGGCGCAACTCTGAGACCGTGGTCATTGGTCGCTCGCAAAACCCATGGGTCGAGTGCAAGACGGATAAGATGACGGCAGATGATGTGTTTTTGGCGCGGCGTCAGAGTGGTGGCGGTGCAGTTTTCCATGACTTGGGCAACACTAATTTTACTTTTTTGTCCCCCAAGCACGCGTATGACCAAACGGCCAACTTCACCATTATCATCAATGCACTAAAAAAACTGGGCATAGATGCCACGCTATCTGGTCGTAATGACATGCAAGTGGGCGATAGAAAAATATCAGGCAGTGCCTTTAAACATGCGGCCGATCGCAGCTTTCATCATGGGACACTACTGGTCAATGCCAATATGCAAAAGCTTGGCGACTATCTCAATCCGCATCCGCTAAAACTCAAAGCAAAAGGCATCAAATCTGTGCGTTCGCGTGTGGCAAACTTGGTAGAATTCAATGATGCCATCAATCATGAGACGCTGTCTAATGCGATTATCGAGGCGTTTTGTGACTATTATGGAGAGACTGCGCCAGTTGAGCAGTTGGATGAAGCCAGCCTTGCCAAGCAGCCAACGCTAAACGCTTACTATCAGCAGATGGCAGATTGGAATTGGCGCTTTGGCAAAACGCCTGAGTTTAGCCATCATATCGAGACGCGCTTTGATTGGGGTATCATGGATGTACATATGGATGTGAGGCAAGCGGTGATTGCAGAGGTTGTTATCTTCTCTGATGCGTTAAATGTTGAGCTTATTGATTTGCTTAAAGAGACATTGACGGGTGTGAAATATAACAAGAGCGAGATTAAAGATGCGCTTGCTGAACTGGCAAACTCGCAACATGAAATAGCGGCGCAGGTGGGTGATGTTGAGAAGTGGTTGGTTGGTGAGATGAATGCTTAAACTTTTAGTCTGCTGATATCTTGTGCTGATATTTACATTTCAGCTTTGGCATTTTAGAGGTGGCTATTTAAAGTTGAATCCGTTAAAAAAGGTAGAATGACTTATGGAACAAATAGCTATTATTTTCTTTGTGCTGACTTCTTTTTTGGGGATGGAAGACAATACTATTGCAGCCGATAAAACGACTGTGACGGTATACCCTCGTCGCCAAATAGTAGAAATCACTCAACAAGATCTATTTGCTATTGTCCACTCGAATGCCGATGCAACCCACGTCAGAAAACAGTGGTCTCACATATTAGTCAACTCACAGCAGGGTACTGGTTGGGCAAAAGCATTAGCGCCTTTTCCTAGTAAGACAATAACGCTAGCAACGGTAAATAACCAAATTCAGCCACAGCTAACACTAAGTTATAACGATGAGAAAGATTTGCGTGCGATGGGTATCTGGTATGACGCTGATAAAAATCATTTTTCTATCAACCATGTACCACGAGATGATCTGCAAACGACAGATGGTAAATTAATAGGAAATTATTGGGTATTTAACGCAGACAAGCCTTTTAGCTTTACCCTTGAGCCGTTCAAAGCGCTACCTCAGGCTTACCAAAACCTCAAACAACCAATAACGCAAATACTGGCTGAAGACGATGCTCTAATACAATAGCCTCTCACTAACGCCTCTCTATAGTTGAAGTCTTTGCCATTAAAATAGTTACGATATCGGACCACAATAAAGCCAGATAAATAACGCACTAACTACCACTTTTTCTAAAGCAAAAAAAGCAGCAAGATAATCTATCTTGCTGCTTTTACATTTAACTCAAACTATCTAACTCTTAAATCTCCGCCGCAACCTCTGCCCCATCACGAATTGCACGTTTTGCATCTAGCTCAGCTGCGAGCTTAGCACCACCAATGAGATGGTATTGCGCGTCTGGCGCATCGCCAACGTTTGGCATCAGCTCAACGACCGACTCTTGACCTGCGCAGACGACGACGCTATCGACACGGAGTAGCTGGCTTTGACCTTGGGCATTGGTCACCCAGATACCCTCGTTAGTGATCTTGTCATACTGCACGCCAGCGACTTGGATGACGCCATGCGATTTGATATGAGCGCGATGTACCCAGCCTGAGGTTTTGTTCAGACCACTGCCCAGACGACCTTTGCTACGCTGCATTAGGTAGACTTGACGAATAGGCTTAATCGCTTTAGGTCTGACCAGTCCGCCATCACTTTGATAGTCAGTATCATTGGTCACGCCCCACTCTTCGCGCCACTCGCTGATTGATTGCGGTTCAGGGCGATAGCTTGGGTCTTTGAGACCCTCAGGACCGATCTCGTCCAGTGACTGACCATGATTGGCGGTCAGATATTCACTCACATCAAAGCCAATACCGCCAGCACCGATGACCGCTACCGTGTCACCCACAGCTTTCTCACCAGAGAGCAATTCTGCGTAGCTGATGACTTGCGGCAGATCAGCCCCTTCGAGCTTACCTGCTAGGCTTCTAGGAACGACGCCCGTGGCCACAATGACATGATGGAACTTAGCTTTTTCTAGCATGTCTTTATCTACAAAGGTGTTGAGTTTGACCTCGACGCCCAAGTGCTCAAGCTCATTAATATAGTAGCGAACGGTCTCAAAGAACTCTTCTTTACCAGGGATGACTTTGGCATAGTTGAACTGCCCGCCTAATACGTCTTTTGCTTCAAACAACGTCACATCGTGACCACGTAAGGCAGCGACGTGAGCGGCTGACATACCAGCGACACCGCCACCGATGACGGCGACTTTTTTCGCTTTTTTCGCTTTTTTGTACACCAGCTCTGTCTCATAGCACGCTTGCGGATTGACCAGACAAGTCGAGCGTTTGTTTTCAAATGTATGATCGAGGCACGCTTGGTTACAGGCGATACAGGTGTTAATTCGATCTGTCTGACCGTTTTTGGCTTTGTTGACCCAATGCGCATCCGCCAAGAATGGACGTGCCATTTGAATCATATCTGCCTGACCGTCAGCGATAATTTCTTCTGCCGTATCTGGCATATTGATGCGGTTGGCCGCCATCATTGGAATATTGATGTGTTTTTTGATCTCAGCAGTGAAATCAACGAAAGCCGCGCGCGGGACACTCGTCACAATAGTCGGGACACGCGCTTCATGCCAGCCGATGCCCGTATTCATGATGGTCACGCCCGCTTCTTCTAGCGCTTTTGCTACGGTGATGACTTCATCCATAACGTTACCGTCTTTGACTAAGTCAATTACTGACAGGCGGAACAAGATAATAAAGTCTTCACCCACGGCTTCACGAACAGCTGTGACTACATCAACCGCGAATTTCATACGGCCTTGAATACCACCGCCATAGATGTCTTTACGCTTATTGACATGACTGGATAAAAACTGATTGAGCAAGTAGCCTTCAGAACCCATGATTTCGACGCCGTCATAGCCTGCTTGTTTGGCAAGTTTGGCACTGCGTGCATAGTCTTTTACCGTCTGCTCGATGTTTTTGATGCTCATCTTGCGTGGTTTGAACGGTGAAATTGGGGATTTGATTGGGCTAGATGACACCGCAAAAGGATGATAACCATAACGACCACTGTGCAATATCTGCATAATGATTTTGCTGTCGTGCTTATGGACAGCACGAGTGACGCGCTGATGATTGATGACATCTGCTTTGTTATTCATGGTGCCGCCAGCAGGGAGTAGCCAGCCTTCGCGGTTGGGCGAGATACCACCCGTGATCATCATTGCCACGCCGCCTTTGGCACGCTCTTCAAAATAAGCCGCGAGCTTACCGTAGTTATAGAAACGGTCTTCAAGCCCCGTATGCATGGAGCCCATGACCATACGGTTTTTTAGGGTAGTAAACCCTAAATCTAATGGCTCAAATAAATGCGGATAGTATTCATTGGTGCTGGCAGTATCGATCGTATTAGCAGAACGGCTGGCGGTCATATCATTTTCCTTATGAATGGTTTTTTTAGACTATTTTTGCAGAACAGACATGCGATAAGATGTAGCGTTATCAGTATCGTAACACACCGCTATTATTGTCAGCTATGCAGACAAACGACTGATGAGTGAGCACTATATACATGACGACAGCAAGATAACGGCTAGATGGCAATTGGGCGACAGTTAAAGGATGGCTAAATAATAATAGGATGCCCTGTACGGAACAAGCAATTGCACTGGCGGTTATAAAAACCAACCCAAATTGTCAGGCAGCTTGCCTACAGTGGGGCAGATGCTTTTGCCAGTATCTCTCATAGTTACAGTGTCTCTCATAATTACAGTAGCTCACGTAGCATAATAGGATAATCGATAAAAATCGACTAATATAAAACCTTTTTGTGTTAAATTACTGTGCTAGGTGACCGCATTATAGAAAGGTAATATGCTGAGTTACCGCATTATAGCAATACGATAAAGGACTATCACCATGACAGATTTTCATACTGGTCTTGGCAAAAACGCCGCCAACCACCAACCGCTCACCCCTATTGATTTTATCATCCGTAGCGCGCAAGTTTATCCTGATAAAACCGCCATCATCTATGATGATCTAGAGCACAACAACCTCACTCAAACGTGGCAACAGACCTATATTCGCTGTCGTCAACTGGCAGATGGACTACGCAAACTGGGTATAGATAAAAATGACACGGTCGCCGTCATGTTGCCAAACACGCCTGTAATGGTCGAATGCGCGTTTGGTGTGCCGATGTCAGGTGGCGTACTCTGCACACTGAACACACGCCTGGATATCAATGCCCTTACCTTTTGTTTACAGCATTCAGAAGCAAAGGTTTTAATTTTAGATAGCGAGTTTGCTGAGCACGCCGACATCATCGCTGAGACTTTCCCCACCCTGATCGTCATTCACGCAGCAGATGCGGCTATCGATGTTGAGCCGTTTGGACAGATGAGTTATGAGGCGCTGGTTGCCAGTTCAGACAGTCTGGACAATTGGGAGATACCAGCAGACGAATGGGATGCTATCGCGCTGAACTATACCTCTGGCACGACAGGCAAACCCAAAGGCGTGGTCTATCACCATCGCGGCGCTACGCTCAATGCCGTCTCCAATATATTAGATTGGGACATGCCAAAACACCCAATTTACTTATGGACATTGCCGCTGTTTCATTGTAATGGTTGGTGTTTTCCTTGGAGTATCGCTGAGCGCGCTGGGGTCAATGTTTGCTTGCGTCACATTGATGCGGATTTGATATTGCAACTGATTGCTAAGCATCAGGTTACCCATTATTGCTCCGCGCCCGTCGTCCACAATATGATTGCTGGTGGCAAATCAGAGTATAAGGATGCCATCACCCATACAGTCAAAGGCTGGGTCGCTGGTGCACCGCCATCTGAGACTATGCTGGCAGCGATGGAAGCAATGGGCTTTCATATCTCACACGTTTATGGACTTACTGAAGTATATGGACCAGTGACAGTCTGCGCTGAGCAAGAAGAATGGGATGAGCTTGATATCGCCACACGCGCTCAAAAAAAATCTCGTCAAGGTATGACGTCTCATCTCATGGCAGGGTTTGAGGTATTTAAACAAGGTACCACTGAGCCCGTTGCCGCCGATGGCGAAGAGATGGGCGAGCTGGCATTGCGTGGCAATATGGTGATGAAAGGCTATCTCAAAAGCCGCAAAGCCACCGAAGCAGCATTCGCCGATGGCTGGTTCCGTACAGGTGATTTGGGTGTCAAATATCCTGATGGCTATATTAAAATCATGGATAGACTCAAAGATATCATCATCTCAGGCGGTGAGAATATCTCTAGTATCGAGGTAGAAAACGTTTTGTACAAACTCCCAGCAATCGAGAGCTGTGCGGTCGTCGCCGCGCCCCATGATAAATGGGGAGAAGTACCCGTCGCCTTTATCGAGATTCATACTGGTAGCACGCTACAACGCGATACCGTGATGGCGCACTGTAGTCAGCACCTAGCAGGCTTCAAAGTGCCAAAATATATTGTTTTTGCCGAAATACCAAAGACCAGTACGGGTAAAGTGCAAAAATTTGAGCTACGCCAAGCCGCAAAATCATTGGCACACGAAACGCCAAAAGTAACTGCTAGTGTTAAATAAAATAGCGACTTATTAAGTCATATCATTAATCATTGCTCATAAAAAAGGTCGATCACGTATAAGTGACTGACCTTTTTTCGAATGCTAGCCTATTTATACTATAGTTGGTTCAATATAATTTGGAGACAAGGAAGCTAAGTAAAAGTACTACAGATAGTAGACTAAGCGAAGCTGACACCGTATCCAATTTATAGAGAACTAACGATATCAGCCAAGTTTGGGTTCAAGCCATTGGTAAATCAGCATTCCTATGACCATTGCTGGGATAAACACATACGCTTGCCATTGTCCTGTACCAAGCAGCACGATACCGGGTCCTGGGCAAATACCCACCAGTCCCCAGCCGACACCAAACAGCATGGCACCGATGATCAGTTGTTTGGTGATAATAGTTTTGCTTGGCATATCGATCGGCGTGCCGATCCAGCTGCTTTGTTGACGCTTGGCCAATAGCACACCAAAAAACGCCACAACCAAACCGCCTCCCATCACAAGAGCAAGGGAGATATCCCAAGCGCCAAACACGTCCAAGAACCCTTGCACCTTCACAGGATCAGTCATACCTGATACCAGCAGTCCAAACCCAAATAGCAGCCCGGCTAGCAATCCGATTATATTCTTTAGCATTGTTGTCTCTCGCTATTATTGTTTTCTATTAACCATCATTCATCATTTACGCTCTAACATGACTGATCGCTACTGTCTGGTAATCTACCATCCAGCACCTACAGTAGCCCTAGGACATGCCGACCGATATAAACGGTCACAATACCAAACAGCATAAAGGTCATAGTCGCGGCCAGCGAGCGCGGAGACAGACGTGCATTACCGCAAATGCCATGACCACTCGTACATCCTGAACCCAGACGAGTACCAAAACCAACCAATAACCCTGCAATAATCAACAGTGGCAACGAGCTACTAATCTCTACATCAGCCAGCGGTCTTACTAGGCCGTATAGCACTGGTGATATGACCAAACCCACTATAAATAGCACCTGCCACATCTCTACACGCTTAGGCCTTAGCAAGTTTGAAAAAATGCCACTGATACCCGCAATACGCCCGATGCCAAGTAGCAAGATAACCGTTGCCACGCCGAGCATCAAACCGCCTACCAAAGAGATCGGTGTAAATGCTTGCCAGTCTATTTGTATACTCATAATGAGCTGCCTATATAGATGTGTTGGATATTTCTGTTTATTATTTATAAAAATACATTATATTATAAAATATAATAAAAGAGTAAAAAAATACTGAGCACGTATAAGAATATTGACGGCTCAGTATTTCAATGACGATAGCAGCATCTAAAAAACGTCTATAAACACGACAGCATCAGTTTATAAACGTTCCCTAAATAGTTTTATTTGCTCAACACTTTGTCCAGTGCCGCTTCAAAACGTGCTACGGTTCCATCGATATCGGTCAGTTTATCCAAACCAAACAGACCTAGACGGAAGGTCTTAAAGTTATCAGGCTCACCTACTTTTAGTGGCACGCCAGCAGCAATTTGCACTCCGATTTCAGCGAAAGCGCTACCTTTATGCATGTCATCACGATCGGTATAAGAGACGACAACGCCAGGCGCTTTGAAACCTTCAGCCGCTACACTCTCAACACCTTTGGCTTCTAATACTTCACGGATACGTTTGCCAAGTGTCCACTGTGCTTCACATAGCGTATCAAAACCGATTACTTTGGCTTCATTAACCGCGTCACGGAACTGGCGTAAGCTATCTGTCGGCATCGTCGCATGATAGGCGTGACCACCATTCTCATAAGCACGCATGATGTTTAACCATTGCTTAAGATCGACACTGAAGCTATCAGACTCAGTGCTGTCTACCTTTTTGACAGCAGCGTCGCTTAGCATGACCAGACCAGCACTAGGCGTACTGCTCCAGCCTTTTTGCGGCGCGCTAATCAGTACATCGATACCTAATGCTTTCATATCCAACCATACGCAGCCCGACGCGATACAGTCAATAACCAACAAACCACCAACGCTATGGACCGCGTCGCCCAGTGCTTTTATATAGTCATCTGACAAAATCATACCAGACGATGTCTCGACGTGCGGTGCAAATACAACGGCTGGTTTTTCTTCTTTGATCTTGGCTACGGCGGTGTCGATGTCGACTGGTGCAAATGGTTTAGGTGACTCGCTATCATCTGCACGATTGGCCGTAAGCACAGTAGAAGATTTGGCGATTTTGCCTTTCTCTAGAATTTGCGTCCAACGATAACTGAACCAACCATTACGGATGATTAAGCAATCTTCGTCATTTGCCAGTTGACGAGCAACGGCTTCCATACCATAGGTACCAGAGCCAGGTACAATCACCACGGCGTCAGCGTTATACACAGATTTTAGGTCACTAGATAGGTCGTTCATTACTTGTTGAAAAGCTTTTGACATGTGGTTCAGCGCGCGATCGGTATATACCACTGAATACTCTAACAAACCGTTTGGATCGATATCTTGACGTAATGCAGGCATTGAACACTCCTAGTGTGTGATTAGATGATTGACTATTTTTTGGCTCTTTTTTCCGTAGTATCTGGGTATGAAATAATATAGATACTGATCAAGTAGCAGAATTAATGACTAGCTAATAAGTAGTAATTAAGCACTGAGCTAGAACAAAAACAAAGGATAGAATAAAATATTGACCAGATAGCACTTTAATATAGCGATATTGTCTTTGATGATATTGTCTTGGATAATAATGTCTTGAGCTGTTTAGAGGTTCCTCGCTTTTGAACGCATAAAAAACAAGGAACACTGATGAGATCTACTAATATTGCATCAATATATTTGTAGTCATATTACGAGCAGACATCAGCACATTATTTTGACCTAAACCATTCATAAGAGCTTGATATTAGCACTGATGCTAGAGGTTGACAACGACATGCTGGGGCAGTGTTATGACTTGCACTGTCGATGATTTGTTGATAAGTCGTGTATAACTATCAGTGCCCGCGATGAGCATCCTGTAGCCCTGAAACCACAAAGTCGAGCAGATCACTATCGCCTTCGCGCGCCGCTTTGCGCATGAGCTTTGATGGTGCATGCGTCAATGTTTGGGTTAAGCGTCGTGACAGTTCGGTGAGGATATCTTCTGGACTGACATCGTCCTGCTGCAGCTTAGCGATAGACTCGTGTAGCAGTTTATCCACTTGACCTTGGGTACAGGCGCGGTACTGTTGAATGTCTTTACCGACTTGACGAACTTGAAAGCGGCGGTCTATCTCAACAACCAATTGACTCACCAGTAACTCAGCGTCAACCGCTGCTTGCCGACGCTGCTCGATATTGCCAGCAATCACATGCTGTAAATCATCGACAGAGTATAGATATACATCATCAATGCGGCTGATGTTGGAGTCGATATCGCGCGGTACTGCCAAGTCTATCATCAGCATTGGCTGATAACGACGACGCTTGAGTGCTTGCATCGTCATTGTCTTATCAATCAACAAGTCCATACTGCCGCTACAGCTACTGACAATATCTGCTTCTGCCAGTACTTGTGGCAACTCCTGCAATGGTTTGACATCGACACGGCGATTGGGACTACGCAGTTCCGCCGCCAATGCTTCGGCACGCTCAGGATTGCGATTACAGATAATGACTCGTCCTACCCCAAGCCCTGCGATATGGGTCGCGACCAAGCGGTTCATCTCGCCTGCAGCAACGACCAATAGTGTACGACTGGGCAGATCATCAAATATTTGCGTGACCAGTTTCGCTGCAGCAAAGCTAAGCGATACCGCTTGCGCGCCGACTTGCGTCTCATTACGCACTCGTTTGGCCGCGGCAAATACTTGATCTACAATCCAGCCAAGCTGATTACTGAGTACTTTTTGCTCTTGCGCTAAATGCACAGAGCGCTTTATTTGACCAAGGATTTGTGGCTCGCCCAGTATCATAGAGTCGAGCCCTGCAGCTACTCTTAACCAATGGGTCAATGCATGAGTATCCCGATGTACATAAAGGTAAGGGTCGATGTCTGAGAGTGGGAGCTGTTTGAATTCAGCAAGCCACGTCTTGATTTTGATAATGTGAGCGCTAATGGCGGTAGCCGAAACATTGCTGCTACCACCAAAGTTGTTTTGCTCGGTAGTAACGGTCGTTTGCAAGCTAGATGGCTGTGAGACTGCGCTTTGCGGCACTGAAGGTTGCGATGCTGAGTTGTGCGGCACGAGGGCATAGATCTCAGTACGGTTGCACGTTGAGACAATCACACTACCGTCAGTGAAACTCTCTATCTGGTCGAGCGCGACATTCACATCGTCACCCACAAGTGCCAAGCGCTCTCGTAGAGCGACTGGTGCGGTTTTGTGATTGACCCCAATGACCACTAATCTCATTATTGATAGACCATAAACATGACGCTCAGTTGCCTACTTACGCTATCTTATTGTGCTCAAAAGACAGTTTTTGATGACAGCGCTGAAAGGAAGACCCTAAAAACCGCTTATTATATCATTATTGCTGGCGTTAATTAACACTCAGCCATCTATGATAGCTATATCTCTGTATCTGGTCACGGCGGTAACAAATCAACTACCCATACGATTTATAAAATCAATAGCCAGATTTTGGCAAGTGCTCAATAAAACAAACATAAATCGCTCGCTTAGTATGACTTAACTTGTTATATTTCAACAGTATTCTGATCGATACGCACCTAAAAATAAAAACATAGTCGACCGTGTTTGGGCTTAAAACAGGCCTCACATGTCGCGTATTCATATAAGAACTATGACTCTCATCGGAGTAACACGGCTCCTATTGTTTATACTGTGCCTCTGCTCTTATAATGTCTGTCATAGGTACTCGTTACCATTATCTGATTTACAATGATTAAAATAAAATACCTCAGTGATGTAGGTAAACCATGGACGAATACGGCTATCTATGATGTTTTTTGGATCATTATTTCACGCGCATCCTCCACTTAATGAGCAATCTAGCCTGCGTGCTCTGTTGCAGGTCGTTATGGAGCGTCTGTGCCAACGGTATAAGCTTGCCTTATCATTGGCCGTTTGTTTGTGCTTGACCACACCAGTTCATGCCAGCCAGCCTGATACTTCGTCACAGGCAACCTTTCCGCAAGCACCAGCTATTATCAATAATAATCCGAATAATACCAGTACTAGCACCAACACTACTATTAACACGACCGTTCGTAGAGTCAGTCAGCCGGCAGATAGCATTGCAAATATTGATGGTCTAGCGCCTACTGGCTTGTGGAAGCCTGAGCTTAATGAGCCAAGTTTATATGCTCTACTAGATGCAGAGTTTGCCGCGGATCGCGACAATCGACAGCGAGCGATTGCAATCTATAAGCAGCAATCTTTTAAAGAGGATGCCACCGCAGTTTTTGAGAGAGCACTGACTTTATCCTTGCGCAACGAGAGGGTTGAAGACTCGTTAGCATTTGCCAAATCATGGCAAGACCAAAACCCTGATCATGTACCTGCTTGGTTTTATGTGGCGCATTTAGCCCTGCGCGCACACGATTATATCTTAGCTGGTGAGACGCTAAACCGTATCTTACGTTATGATCCGCGTGCAGATCTGAGCGAGATTCTCATTGGTATTTATCCAAATAACGATGAGGATAAACGTGAGCTACTCGCTGCTTTGCAGCCTTTAGATAGCGAGCAAAATGCCTCGTTATCTGTACTAAAAGCAGGTCTGCTCTACCAGTTTAATGAGCCTGAAATTGCTATCGTACACATCAACCGTGCGTTAGAACGTCAGCCTGACTATGTGCCTTTTATTACCTTAAAAGCCGACATACTGCGCAAAATCGTTACCGCCGAGACCGTGGTCAACTATGTCAGCCAAGCGCGCCTTCGTAACCCTGATAGCAAAAGCTTGTACTTGTATGAAATTCGCTACTTATTAGATCTAAAACAAAGCGAGCAAGCTTGGAGATTACTGCTCGAAGCACATGATCGCTTTAGTGATGATGCCGAGATTACTTTGCTAGCGGCGTTGGTGAGTCTGGATATCGAAGAGTATGCGAGCGCAGACGATCTACTCAATATGCTTGCCAAAAGCCCCACCTATCTTGATCAAGCGTATTACTATCTCGGTATCAGTGCTGAGCGGCAACAGCTCTTTGAACAAGCCAAATACTATCTCAATGACGTGATGCAAGAAGATTTGGTATTAGAAGCACGTAGAAAAGTAGTCGCGTTTGAATTACTTGATAATGATGTCGATGCTGCAATCGCCACGTTAGAGAAGCTACGCAAAGACTTTACGGTGTTTGCGCCTGACACGTTTGTCATGCAGGCCGATATTTTGTGGCAACAGAATGAGTCAGCAGAAGCATTACGCTTATTAACACAAGCTGCCCGCAGATATCCTGATAACGAAATGCTGCTGTTTGCTCGGGCTCAGCTCTTAGACGACAAAGACGATTACGTTGTCAAACGCACTTTGCTCAATCATTTACAGGCATTAGATCCTAGCAACCTATCTTACCAGCTCAGTTATGCGCAGTTACTGCTGGCCAACGAGCGCAGCTCAGAGCAGGGTCTAGCACTAGCCACTGCTATCATTCAGATTCGCTACGATGACCCCCGCTATGATAATGAGCTCCATCTGCAAGCCCTAAATGTATTGGCGGGTAACGCACTGGCAAAAGAAAACTATAAACAAGTGATTAATTATCTACAGACACCTTATGATGTTCTGCCCACCCTGCGCTCAGGTACTTTGCTATTGCGCGCTTACCAAGGGCTAGGCAATAACGACAAGGTTGAAGCCCTACTCGCAGACTTACAACAGCGCTTCTCATTTGGACAACACAATATCAATGACCGCATACAGTTGTATTGATATCGACTGCTCAAGCTTCCTGTTTGGTCTTTTAGCTCTATAAATGATATAGCAGTTATAAATTACAAGGCAGTTATAAGAAGCTAACAGCCGTGCATAACCGAGCAACAAATAACGCTTAAGCTAATATCTTTGTTTAACTTCCTACTTTGAGAACCTATTATGTCTGTATCACTCTCGTCTTACAAACCAAACAAATTGACGCTGTTGACTGCCATGGCGACCGCAATGGTTATCACCTCTGGCTGTCAGTCGCTAAAAACAGCCAGCGCAACCAATCAACCAACCACCATGCAAGGTCAAAACGCCGATCAACCCAAAAAGCTAGAAAGCTTTGACATCACTGGTAAAATTGGGGTGACAATGCCTGCCAATGATACCTCAGGTACCCAAGGCGGTAGTGCGTTTTATGCATGGGGTCAACAAGACGATCGTTTTGCGATTGAGCTCATCGGCGCACTCGGTATCGGCAAAACCAATATTGAGTACAATGGTCAAACGGCCACGCTAGTTAGTGAAAAAACAGGCACATTGACCGCTAATGATCCTGAGACTCTGCTCAAAAAAGCCACTGGCTGGCAAGCGCCTATCTCACAGATGCCTTATTGGATATCTGGACGTCCGGCTCCTTCAGACAGCGCGCCGCAGCTTGACGCTCAAAACCGCTTAGTCAGTTCAGTCAATGGCGAATGGAATGCGAGCTTCACTTACAAGGGTAATGATAAGCTACCTAGTAAGATCAGTGCCGTACGGTCACAAGGAAATAAAGTTGTGATGACGATCAACCACTAACGCATACGACTCACTAATAAAACCATTCCACAAGCTATCATTGCCTATTGAGACAGCTGTTTTTGACCGAAACTATGACTAAAGATACTGCTATAGCGTCGACTTCTACCTTCACTCGTTTGTCCCCTGCAAAAATCAATCTATTTTTGCACATTACGGGCAGACGAGTTGACGGCTATCATAATTTGCAAACGGTATTTCGCCTGCTCGACTGGGGCGATTACTTGCATTTTTCGGTCGGCGATGATGCTATGATTTCTACTGAAAATAGTGAATCAGATGCTACTACCCTCTGTCATCAACTGTTGGTATTATCTGGTGCAGAGACGATCACGGCCAATATAGAAGACAACTTAATATTTAAAGCAGCGCGCGCATTGCTAGCATTTGCTATGCAATTAGGTGAGCTACCGAAGCAATTGGTACAAGTTACTGTCACCTTAGACAAGCATTTACCAATGGGTGCAGGATTGGGCGGTGGCTCGTCCAATGCCGCAACGACCATGCTGGCACTCAATGAGATTTGGCAGCTCAATTTTACTTGCCATGAGCTGATAAAAATTGGTGCAAAGGTAGGTGCGGACGTACCCATATTTATCTTTGGTCGAGATGCCATTGCCATGGGTATTGGTGAAGAATTGACGGCCATTGATCTACCTGATCAGCAGTATTTAGTTTTAACGCCTGATGCGCATGTCAATACTGCTACCCTATTTGTCCATCCCCAGCTACAGCGAAATATCTCCCCTATTTCGGCTGACACTATTCAGAACCAATACGCTGACTATGTGCAAACGCTTACCGCGCCCTATCACAATGTTTTTACCCCAGTAGTGACAAGCCTGGCTCCCGCTGTTGCAGAGGCTTTAGATTACTTGCAAGGGTTAGAGGCACAAGCAATGAGTACAGCACGTATGACTGGCTCAGGTAGTGCAGTGTTTTTGCCTTTGGACGCGAGTATTTCCAGTAATAAAAAACTATTGGAAAAGTGGGTTGCAGAGGCACCTTGTGCAGGGTATGTGGTGGAAAGTTTATAAGTCTCTATCATTGCTCCCATAAATTTTGTTTTTGTTTAAAGTTGATGTAATGCTGGTAGTTTTGACCAACTAAAAACTGACAACGGCTGATTCTTATTAATAAATCTCAGAAAAAAGCGCAAATGACTTGCAAAATCTGAAAATTTACTTATAATAGGTCGCCACAATAGGGGTATAGCCAAGTTGGTAAGGCATCAGGTTTTGATCCTGACATCCGTTGGTTCGAGTCCAGCTACCCCTGCCATTTTTTAGTACGAAGCGTTAGAGATACATCGAGTATAAGCGGTTTATAGACAACCTCTTATCTTATTGTCATTGACAACGTTATCCCAGTTTCGGTATAGTTCGCAATGGACACCGCTAGGGAAAAGTTATACTTTAGACGGCTCAATCGTTTATAATATAACTGATAGGTCGTGACGCCATTCTAATAATGATTAAACAATCAATATTAGCTATCGGACGTATATAGCCTAGACATTACAGGGGTATAGCCAAGTTGGTAAGGCATCAGGTTTTGATCCTGACATCCGTTGGTTCGAGTCCAGCTACCCCTGCCATTTTTACTATAATAGTAGTCATCAACACCTTCACCACTCTTTTCTTAATTTGAGCAGTTTGTCACTGCTTAGCGGTCGCTGCTTGAGTCAATCAATAGGACTTCTGTCATGCCTTATTTGGCGATTTTTACGGGTAATGCCCACCCAGAATTAGCAAAAACCGTAGCCGATCATCTTCATATACCTCTTGGTAAAGCTGACATCACGCGTTTTTCTGATGGCGAAATTGCCGTGGAAATCAAAGAACACGTACGTGGTAAAGATGTGTTTATCATGCAGCCTACTTGTGCACCGACCAACGACAACTTGATGGAAATCATGATGATGGCAGACGCCTTGCGTCGCTCTAGTGCTGGCCGTATCACAGCTGTCATGCCATATTTTGGTTATGCTCGTCAGGATCGTCGCCCGCGTTCAGCTCGTGTACCTATCTCAGCCAAAGTCGTCGCTGATATGCTAAATATCGTTAGTATCGATCGCGTCATGACGGTTGATTTGCACTCAGATCAGATTCAGGGTTTCTTTGATATCCCTGTAGACAACATCTACGGTACGCCAGTACTCTTAAACGACTTACAAAAACAAGATTATGACAATATCATGGTGGTTTCTCCTGATGTTGGCGGTGTGGTTCGTGCACGTGCAATGGCCAAGCAGTTAGGCGATACTGACATGGCGATTATTGATAAGCGCCGTGCGCGTGCTAATGAGTCACAAGTGATGCATATCATTGGTGATGTCCGTGACCGTGATTGCGTTATCGTTGATGATATGGTCGATACCGCAGGTACGCTATGCAAAGCTGCCGAAGCACTAAAAGAAAATGGTGCACGCCGCGTATTGGCTTATATCACCCACCCTGTCCTATCGGGTAATGCACTCAAAAACATCAGCGAATCGGCGCTAGACGAAGTCGTTGTGACTGATACGATTCCATTATCAGCTGAAGCAAAAGCCTGCAGCAAAATCCGTCAGGTCAGTATCGCGCCGATGCTTGCTGAGAGCTTACGCCGTATCAACAACGAAGAATCTATTAGTGCAATGTTTGATGCCTAATGTTTAGTGATCGGTGTTTAATACTGAACGCTAGATAGTAGTTGTTATAATCCAAACAGCAACCACTGTGTTAACAGGTATTGAATAAGCCAAAGAAATAGCGCCAAGTATGAGTACTTGGCGCTATTTTTATGTCCGTGATTTGCGTAGGTCTTTATTATTGCTACAAAATCCCGTATAATGCGCGCCTGTGCTGACCTTTTGTTTTATTATACAAGGTTGGCATTATTAAAAGTGCTGATCAAGCTGAATAATAATGGCTACTGTAGTAATTATTACTATAAATATCATTGTTATAGGCAAATGGCTAATGTTGTTAGTCGTATGATTTATATGCGGTGACACCTCTTAGCTATCATCACGTATTAGTGGATTGGTCGCAAATCCACTTTTTTATGACCAGACACTTCATCATTCTTTTTATAGGATTATATCCATGAGCATTAATCATTTTGAACTAAAAGCCGTTGATCGTTCTGCTGAACTACAAGGTAAAGGTGCGAGCCGCCGCCTACGTAAGCAGAACCTAGTTCCTGCTATCATCTATGGTGGTAATGAAGAACCAACAGCTATCTCTATCAAGCTTAACGAACTAGTAAAATCACTAGAATTCGAAGCGTTCTTCTCACACATCTTGACTATCAATGTTGATGGTGAAGAGCATCAAGCAGTCATCAAAGATTTGCAGCGTCATCCTGCTAAAGGTTTCCCAATGCATGCTGATTTCCAGCGCATTGTGAAAGGTCAAAAAATCCACATGAACGTTCCTGTGCATTTCTCTGGCCGTGAAGATGCTCCTGGTACTGCTGCTGGTGGCGTATTGTCTACTCTAGTATCTGACATCGAAATCATCTGCCTACCATCTAAACTTCCTGAATACCTAGATGTAGACGTTTCTGGTATGGAAATCGGTGATTTGTTCCGTCTATCAGACATCGAACTTCCTGAAGGTGTGGTGATTCATGAGCTTGAGCTAGAAGACGGCCATGACCGTACTATCGTTAACATGCAGCCACCTACTGTTGAAGAAGTTGACGAAGATGCTGAAGACGTTGATGCTGATGAAGTACCAGCAACTGAGCAAAACGCTGAAGTTGACACTGAAGAGAAAGAAGACGACGAGTAAGATACACTTTCTATGTAGCGACTCATATTGCGCTATGTAGTAACAGACTCGTTTAGTCAACAAAACAGCAGGTGATTTAAAATCTCCTGCTGTTTTTGTAAGTAAGGTTTGAAAATACACAGTTTTCTCAAATTTAAAGCCTTATTTCTATTTATCGTATTCAAGCAGGGTGTTTTTATGACCATAAAGCTTATTGTCGGTCTTGGTAATCCTGGTCAGCAGTATATGTTCACGCGTCATAATGCTGGGTTTTGGTTCGTTCATCATTTGGCACAGCAGTTCAATATCACGCTCGCCCCTGACAAGAAGTTTCACGGGGTGACAGGACGCGGGCAAATTCATGGGTCTGATGTGCGTCTACTGATGCCGCTGACGTTTATGAATAAGTCTGGTCAGTCAGTCGTGCCTATGGTAAATTTTTATGGCATCAAAAACGACGAGCTATTGATTGCTCATGATGAGCTCGACATCCCAGCTGGCAGCATCAAGCTCAAAACCGATGGCGGTCATGGCGGTCATAATGGTCTGCGTGATATTACACCGCACATCGGCAATGACTTTCATCGTCTACGCGTAGGTATTGGCCACCCAGGACACAAGTCCAAAGTTAGTGGACATGTCCTCTCAAAAGCGTCACCCGATGAGCAAATCGCTATCGATAGCGCATTGACAGCAGCTTTTGAAGCACTACCCCTGTTGATGAGTGGCGATACTGAGAAAGCCCGCTCACAAATTAATGGCTTTAAATTACCTGAATAATATAGCGTCATTATAACAACGACCTTTTATTTTGGTAGTTTTGTCCCCATTAACCTTTTGATTTAGTTATTTAATATCAGTTACGCTAAGGAAGCAACCTATGCTACTTAATATGCTTAAATGCAAATTACATCGTGCTCGTGTTACCCATGCTGAGCTTCATTATGAAGGCTCATGCGGTATCGATGGTGATCTACTTGACCTTGCTGGTCTACGTGAAAACGAATCTATCGATATCTATAATGTGACCAATGGCAAGCGCTTTCGCACCTATGCTATCCGTGCTGAAGCAGGCTCTGGTATTATCTCATTAAATGGTGCTGCAGCTCATATGGCAGATTTAGGTGACATCGTCATTATCTGTGCTTATGCCCAGTTTGATGAAGTTGAAGCATCTACCTACCAACCAAAACTTGTCTACTGTAATGAAGACAACACGGTTAAAGACACAGCAAATATCATCCCTGTACAAGTTGCTTAATATGACAGGATGACGAGGTTTTGGTTAGATCAAGAGAGATGTCAAACTAGAGCGTTGGTTTAACTCTGGTTATTGCCAAAAACCTCGATGCTAAAACGAAAGCTGAATCTTTGTGTCGATTCAGCTTTTTTTGTGCCAGTTTTATTTATCAAGTTCATCACTTTTATTATCTATAAGGAAACATACTGATGTGGTTGGCAGTGATTGCAATACTGATTGGGTTAGCAATTTTGGTTTGGAGTGCCGATGTCTTTATTGATGGGGCGACAGCCCTAGCAAAGAAGTTTAGCGTGCCAAGCTTCTTGATCGGCGTATTGATACTGGGTATCGGCACATCAGCCCCTGAAATGGTGGTATCAGTATTAGCCGCAATTGAAGGCAGCCCTGAGCTGGCTTTGGGTAATGCTTACGGCTCAAACATCATCAATATTGCCTTGGTACTCGGTGCAACCGTACTGATTAGCCCTATTATCATTCGTAAGGGTATCGTAAAGCGCGATCTACCTCTATTACTCCTAATCACTGCTACAGCGGCGTGGCAGCTACGTGATGGCGTGTTGAGCCAAGCTGATGGTATTGTGCTACTGATACTCTTGGTTGTCGTCTTGGCGATACAGATCGTACTGAGTATCCGTGAAGGGTATCATGAGCATGAGGATGATGTGATTGTTGAGAGCACTGATCCAGATCACATAGAGCCAAGTATGGCGCGTGGTCTTGTCAGCTTACTTATTGGTATGCTGATGCTGGTCATCAGTTCACGTGCTATCGTCTGGGGTGCGGTCGAGCTGGCGACGCTGTGGGGGCTCAGTGAGCTTATCATTGGATTGACGATTGTCGCCGTTGGCACCTCATTGCCCGAGCTGGTGTCTAGCTTGTCAGCGGCGCGTAAAGGCGAGCATGATATGGCGCTAGGTAATATCATTGGCTCAAACATCTTCAACACGTTAGCCGTTGTCGGTTTGGCAACCGTGATTGCCCCTATTACCGCTGATCCAATTATATTTTCACGCGATGTGATGGCGATGGGATTACTGACCGTGTTGCTTGTCGCCCTATGCGTGTTTGCTTTTATGAAAAATCGTCAATTTGGTCGTCTGTCAGGCGCTACATTGGTACTTTTCTTTGTGGGCTATACCGCATGGCTGATCCAAAGCGTCAGTATGTAACTAGCATTTTTCTTATACCATCCAACTTTCAATAATTTGGATGGTATCGTTTCAAACGGTCTGTTTAGGGTTTAGCAAAAAGGCGTTCTATTGGATGATGTTACGGTTTTTTGTTACGGTTTCTAAAGCCGCGCCATAACCCTTCGTGTGCTACTTTTGGCATTTTTAGCGTGATGGTATTTGATAGCATGTCTTGTACTGCCAGACCGCGAGGGTTGAACAAACAGAATACATAGTTAAATACCAATCCAAGGAACGCGCTGGCAAGTAAGGCGGCGCGTGACCCATCGACTAAACTACCAATAATGCCAAAAAGTAATGGCATCAAACAAGCTGACAAGATACGTTTGAACGACTGCCCCCATGTTAGCCATTGACCAGCATCATTGATAGTCTTCAATCGCCATGTCTGCATTCCCAATGTCTGCCCGCCGCGGCGCCAAAATATGCCATAGAATGCGACCAACGTCAGTACAAACGACGGCGTCATAATGGCGTTTTGGTACCATAGCGGTAGCGACTGGGCCTGCGATGACTCAGTCCCCGTCTCCATCGTTAGAATCGTTCCCACTACCGTCAGTATCGTTCCCACCAAAAACAACAATGCCAAAATCAGCATGCCATCATAAAGAATCGCCACAACTCTAGTCGTGGGTTTAGCGATGGTAGGCTCTTCATTGGGATTTTGCTGCACAGAAGCGCTCGGCTGAGGCTTCGCATTGCGAGTAGGCTTTGACGGGCGTTTAGATGGACGTTTTGACATGGTACAAGCTCATAGCAAGCAGTGAATAATAGCGCTATTGTACCGTAAATTATTGGACTGTCGTACATTATCCTAAATGACTGTCCAATCACGCTAGCGACCGACACCATGCATCTACATCAGTCATAAGATAATGATGACAAATTACAAAGGAGTCACTGATAACTTTAGACGACGACTTAAGGTTTTAAACAACACAAAATTTGGACATAAAAAAACCGCCAATTGTCATAAGACAGGCGATTGATTTAGTTGATTATGCAAATGGTGCGCCTGGAGAGATTCGAACTCCCGACCCCTTAGTTCGTAGCCAAGTGCTCTATCCAACTGAGCTACAGGCGCGTATTTTGCAAATCATTTACTGACTTGTTAAAAACAATCTCAGTAAATTAGGTTGGCTATTATATAGATAATATCGCTTGTGTCAACATCTTTTTTAATTAAAAACAAAATACTTTTTGATTTAACCATTAAAATGTTCAACGCCAGTATACTGCGCTACTACTCTAATAACAACTGAATAAATGGCGGTGAAGGAGGGATTCGAACCCTCGATACGCTTACACGTATGGTTCCTTAGCAGGGAACTGGTTTCAGCCACTCACCCACTTCACCTAACGAATCAAGACATTTATAAAACCGCTATAAACATAGTATTGATGCTAACAATACGTCTCATGTCGTGGGCGAGTATTATAACAAAGCCAAAATGAATTGCAAGCCTTGTCTGCTAATTTAATGCAGCTTTTATCATAATTAAAGATATAAGCACCTATCTCACGTACTATTGCTAAAAATTGTACCATCTCTTAGCGAAGCATCACTACTTACTTGGTCATCGTTGATGATGTTTTTGCTACTTGCTACTTGCTCTATAAACGCTAGACTACGATAGATTTTTTGGCAGTAGGTGGCTATAGTATTTATTACTTATTTCAAAATATATAAAAGGAGCGGTTATGCGACCTGTCGTACTGTGTTTTTCAGGATTGGATCCTTCAGGTGGTGCTGGGTTACAAGCAGATATTGAGGCCATCGGACAGACAGGAGCACATGCTGCCATCGCTTGCACAGCAGTCACGATTCAGAGCTCACAGCAGGTATTTGGTTTTGACGCTTGCGCCGCAGATTTGGTACAGGCTCAAGCCACTGCTGTGCTTGATGATCTGCCAGTGAGCGCTATCAAGTCAGGCATGCTTGGCACCACTGACAATATTGCAATGCTCACACGCTTATTTGCAGAAGAAAATATCTCCAAAGACATACCTTTTGTGTTGGACCCTGTATTGGTTGCCAATAGCGGTGGTAGCTTGGGTGACGAAAAGACATTAGTGAGTGCCTTTAGACAGCTCCTACCCTATGCCACCTTAATCACACCAAATACGCACGAGCTTCGAGCATTAAGTGGTGAACAGGACTTACACAGTGGGGCAAAGCAGCTGTGCGCACAAGGCGCTCATGCCGTACTGGTAAAAACTTCACACGATTTTGAAGTTGGTGATATCGAGCAGTACCTATACATAAAGGGCGAGATGGTACACAAAAGCACGTTGCCGCGTCTAAATGGTGAGTTCCATGGCTCAGGATGCTCTCTTGCTAGCTTTATCGCTGGACGTTTGGCGATGGGTGATAATTTGATTGATGCAATAAAAGCAGCAGACAGCTGGATTATTCAGACATTACGTGCAGCTGACGTACCGCACCCTAATGATGCTCAGGCTCAATTAATACCCAACCGCTTTGTTAGTTTTTAACACTATTATAGAAGCCTGTCTGACATATGCAGCAAATAAAAAAAGCGCTCTATATGTCATAGAGCGCCTTTTTATACTATATATTTTTGGATTAAACGATATGACGTTTACCCTAACATTGGCATCACACTGGCAGTCAATCCGCCAATAAATATCTCAAGTAAGTAAAAGGCAAAAAAAGCGACCATTGGTGACAAGTCAAGCATACCCAGATTTGGCGTAATACGACGAAACGGCGCGAGTATCGGCTCCGCTAAGTTCATAATAATACCAATGATAGGATGCTGAGATTGGGTAAACACCACGATCCAGCTAACGATGATAGAGCCAATCACTAAGTAGCGACACATACGTAAAAAATCTAATATTAAGCTGGTCGTACCCGTAAAGAATAACGGTACAGGGGCAATACCTTGATGCGTCAATGCTGCTTTTCCAGAGATGTCGATCAGACGAATTAAAAACATAAGGACAATAGCAGCAATGCTGATACGACCCTGTGCTACCGTTGGAAAAATACGCCCAAATACATCGACGACATGAGTCGCTTTGTAGGCAGGCGCAATCATCGGATTGCTCGCATCCATCCCTGCAAACTGCAACATAAAACGAATAAACACCAGCATCATAGCGAATGTGGTGACCAAATCAAAAATTTGAAATAACATGTTGTTCATGAAGTGCTACTCAATGGGACATTATTAACAGATGCTAGGATGACAAAGGTCATTATCAGCTGGTGGTTGCATAAGCGCTATCGTAACTTACAATACCGCGTGTCAGTAATTACTTACTCATCTCTTCACTTAACGCTTGGCTACGATCGTAGCAAGCCTGCATGGCTTCGCTGATTTGACGACCAATTTCGTTGGCTTGCATGGACTCGACCGCTGCCTGAGTCGTACCGTTCGGAGACGTCACTTTGCGGCGCAGTTCAGCTGGTGCATCATCGCTGTTCATCGCCATTTTTGCAGCACCAAGCATGGTTTGCATTGCAAGCGCTGAGGCTTGTTCTTTGTCTAGACCTAATGCCACGGCCCCATCGACCATCGATTCGATAAAGTAAAACATATATGCTGGCGCTGAACCTGACACGGCTGTGACCGCATGCATATGCTCTTCGTCATCAACCCACATGACCAGTCCTGATGCTTCCATTACCGCAGTTGCTAGCTGTTTTTGTTCTGCTGAGATATTATCTGTGCCATAGAGACCCGTCGCACCCATCTGAATCATAGAGGGCGTGTTTGGCATGGCGCGCACAATATTGCTATAGCCGCCTAACATGTTAGATAACAGGTCGGTCGACAGACCTGCTGCGACTGAAATGACCAATTGCGTGTCTAATACATCAGCAAAGCTACTAACAACCACTTTCATCATCTGTGGTTTTACAGCGAGTACTACGATATCAGCATCGACGACAGCGGCTGTTGCATCAGCCATTGGGTCAACGGTATTTAAGCCTTTAGCAGCCAGTTGCTCACGTGCATCGCTGCTAGGATCGGCGACCGTGATGAGATCAGGTTTGATGCCGCAGCCTACAAGCCCGCTAATAAGCGCTTGCGCCATATTTCCGCCACCAATAAAACTGATTTTTTTATTATCTAACACCGACATACTTGTCTCCTAGTCACAACATTCAAAGGTATTCAACTTAACATCTTGATATATAAAACGACACTCAGTTTATCATACTGCCACTAGTATCGTTTGATAAATTCAAACTGTGAGTGCCGACCTCAGGCTAATGACAACCAATGCGCCGGTACAAAGCACCTCGATCTTTAGTTTATAGTACGTAGGCTTAGGTTGCTTTTAATATACTCAGTTAACTTCTGATGTGTAGTATCAGTCATCATGCTTTCAGAGGTCAAACCCCAACTCTCAAATGGTGTTATGAGCAATATAGGCGCATCATTTTCGGTACCGTCTTTATTGATAAAAGCGATACTGATTACCAGCAGATTTTGTCGCAGCCACACTGGGATACCTAGGGTTTGATATAGTCTTTTGCCCGCTTGTGGACGCGTCGCCAGTGCAGTCTTGAGACGCTTTTTGCTATCCAATGGGGTTATTTTGACTGTCGCTTTTGATACTCTCTCATCTGTGTGATCGCTTAGCAGTTTTACCAGTCTATCTGGACGTATTTGTAGCTGCCACACATAGTCAATACTGCGGCGCAATATGATCGAACCGTCATCAGCTGAGTCGTCCACAGTAGAGAGTAGACCAGATAATGGCAGCATTTGCTCTATGATTGGTATATTTAGCCAAGACAGCCATGTGCTACTCAGACGATAGATCTGCTGACGATAGCGGCGAACAGTATAGGATTGCTCACGACCCTGCCAAAACAGCGCGGTTTGGTGGTCTTGATCATCACGATGGCTTACATTTAGTACGTCATCGACGAGCTGCTTAGCAGGTGGCAATGGCTCATCTTGCCCCAGCCAATGATGCAGTAGTTGGCGCTGACGATAGATCGGTAGTGCTTGTAGCGCATCAATATTGAGCACGCGCTGTGCAGCTGGCAGTTGTAGGTTTTTATTGACTGTCTGCTGCATATCTTGCTCAGCTTGCACATTGACAGTGGCTTGGGCATCGCTCAATAGCTGTGCACTACGGGCAATATTATCAACGATGTTAGGATTGTACGTGGCCAGTACGGGCATAATATCGCGGCGTAAACCACTGCGTACATTATCGCCGCTGTCATTGGTTGGGTCATCGATGTAGGGCAGTTCAAGGCGCTTCGCATAGGTGCTGATAGTCGCCCGCCTGATGGTCAGCCACGGTCGCCATAGTATATTACATCGTCCATGCTGCGTTTGTACTCGCCATGGCTGGATGCCTGACAGACCATTAACGCCAGCACCCTGGATCAAGCGCATCAGTACGGTTTCCGCTTGATCATCAGCGTGATGTCCTAATAGCAGTACATCGTCTTGATTGATATGTGCGCGCATGACGTCATAACGAGCTTGTCGCGCTGACTGTTCATCATGCCCTGCTACGTGTGCTTGTAGGATATAACAAGGTATATTTTGCGCTCGTGCCCAGCTGGCAACATGCGCAGCCCAATTCTGACTGTCCATTTGTAGACCATGATCGACATGTAAGAGCTGCGGCATACATGGCAGTCGCCCTTGGTCGTAGAGCTGCACACATAATGCTGCAAGTGCCAACGAGTCACGCCCACCGCTACACGCCAACCAAAGACGACGACCATGCAACAGCTCGCTATACTCAGACATACTGCTCAACAATGCGTCTGCCAATACGTCATCAATCGGCAAATCGGCAACGGATCTAACAGGATATGGGAGGATGGCATTGCTGGTCATAATCAGCCTTAGTCATTAGGGGGTTGTATATTTATTGATGTGCCGATAAAGAAATACTTGTATTAATTAAGACATTGCATGAAATGCTTTGTGTTAGGGGCTTCGTATTAGGGGCCTTGCATCGAAGGCTTTGTCTAATAACAGCCATAAAAAAAACGCGTCATTCAATGACACGTTTTTATTTTAGCACTAAGACTCAGCCTCTAATATGAAAAGCTTAGAGCATGTCTTGAACTAGCAAGGCAACATCACTTCTGAATTAAAAGACTTGAGCTTTTCGTAACGTAACTCACAACGTTCTTGAGGGTCTAAGTCTTTAATCTCATCAAGCTGTTCAGTGATCAGGGTTTTTAATGCAGCCATTACAGGTTGCGGCTGTAGATGTGCGCCCTCGCCTTCATCAACAACAGCATCAATCAAACCCATTTGATAAAGGTTAATGGCGTTTAGCTTCAGTGCCTCACTGGCGTCTTGTGCTTTTTCAGCGGTTTTCCATAGGATAGAGGCACAGCCCTCAGGAGAGATAACTGAGTAAATACTGTTCTGTAGCATGTTTACTTTGTCACCAACGCCAATAGCAAGCGCGCCGCCTGAACCACCTTCACCGATAATGGTTACGATTACAGGTACCTGAAGACTGGAGAATACAGCAATGCTCTCTGCAATCGCTTGCGCTTGTCCGCGTTCTTCTGCACCAATACCAGGATAAGCCCCTTGAGTATCGACAAAGGTCATCACAGGAATATTAAAGCGCTCAGCCATTTTGACCAAACGTATCACCTTGCGGTAGCCTTCAGGATTGGCCATACCAAAATTATGGGCGATACGCTCACGAGTACTGCGGCCACGGTGTTGACCGATTACCATCACAGGCTGACCATCAAAACGCGCCAGACCACCCAAGATGGCTTTGTCATCGGCATAAGCACGGTCACCGTGCAACTCATCAAATTCGGTAAAAAGCTGATTAACATAGTCCATAAACAATGGACGCTTGGCATGTCGTGCAAGCTGCACACTATCCCAGACAGTGCTCATAAACGCTTCCTTTTACTCATTATACTTAGTGTATATATGTTTAAAATAATTATGTTTAAAAAATAATATCGTTATCGATTTTTTGATAATGAAAGTACAGTTGTAAACTCAATAGAAGCTATAGTAGCACATCTTATATAGCATGACATTATCGGCGACACCGCTTTTGTTACGTTACTCTTTAACTCGATACTGACAATGGTAACGGCTCGGATTCCTCGGCCTCAATCACACTCAGCTGTATGCCCCATTTGGCAAACTGGTCAATCTCTGTACGCAAATCAGCCAACAAAAATGCATAATGTTCACTGCTATCAGCAACCGTAATCTGCCACTCACTATCGCTTGTGACCTTGAGTGCTAGATCTGGTAGCTTATGATCGCTACGGCTATGGTGTGCCAAGACAGCAAGACGTAATAGCAAGCACAGATAGACCAGCTGTTCGCCGCCAACCTGGCAGGTCTGATCTAACATATCGCTTTTGAGCTTGCGGCGATGATTGAGCATCAGCTGCGCCATGCGCTTTTGATCCACTTGCGAAAACCCTGGAATATCAGAGTGCTCAAGCAAATAGGCACTGTGCTTATGATAGCTGCTATGACTGATCGCAAGACCTATCTCATGCAAGAACGCGGCGCGTCTGAGTAAGTCGCAATCATCGTTCGTAAGATCAAGCGCTTCTTTTACTTGTTCAAACAGATTGCGGCTGGTTTTGACCACTTGCTTGGCTTGCTTTTTGTCGCCTGAATAACGCTTTATCAGTGCAAGCACACTACGGTCACGCACGTCTTCGCTTGCAAAACGTCCCAGCATGTCATACATCACCCCTTCACGTAATGCCCCATCTGAGTAGGTAATAGTCTCAACACCCAATACTTTCATAACGGCACGCAGCACTGCTACGCCCGCAGGGAACACGGCTTTACGGTGATCTTTGACGCCTTCTAGTTCGATATCGTCAATATTGCCAATCTTAATTAGCAGTCTTTCTAACTTTTTGACCCCTTTGTAGGTGATGCGTTCTTGCTCATCCGCCCATCCTTTAGATACCAAAACGTTGCGCACGGCTTTTATCGTACCACTTGAGCCAACCACACTGCTCCAGCCTGTCTTTTGATAACGTCCATTTATTGCCAAGACTTCTTTGCGCGCGCCTGAAATCGCGTCATTGAACGCTTCTTTGGTAACAAGACCATCAGCAAAGAATTTTTGTGTAAAGGCAACGCAGCCCATTTGCAGGCTTTCGGTCAGTAGCGGATCGAACTCTTGACCAATGATAAACTCTGTTGAGCCACCACCGATATCAATAACCAAGCGTTTATCACTACTCTCATTGGTATGCGAAACACCCAAATAGATCAGTCTCGCCTCTTCACGTCCAGCGATAGTCTCAATGGGCTTTGGCAGGATTTTGTTGGCACGGGAAATAAAGTCATTAGCGTTTTTGGCTTGGCGCAAGGCATTGGTAGCAACCACACGAATACGCTCTGGCGGCACAGAATCCAAACGCGCGACAAATCGGCTCAAGCAGTCCAGACCGCGTTGCTCAGCGGCGTCGCTCAATATATTGTTCTCATCCAATCCTGCAGCGAGTTGCACTTTTTCAGACATGGAGACTACTTTACGCACTTCCCCGTGATCCAGACGAGCGATGGCTAAGTGAAAACTATTGGAACCAATATCAATAGCGGCCATCATTTGATCATCGCTGAGAGGCGGATTTGCAAGATAGTCAATAGGCATAAGACAAGTCGTCACCGTGTTAGAGAGAATGTGTAGTTTATCAAAATCATGTGCTACATAGATATAGAAACCACATGTGTAGAAAAGAGCAGCATCTACAAAAATCAGGGCAATTTTGTCATTAAAGCATTTATCTCAAACACTCGCAAGCAACGTAAAATCATGGCGAGCACACAACCAACCATTCTATAAAACAGCAGCGTTATCATTGGTGTGTCTACTGAGGGTATAAATGACGATAATCATAAGATAAATGGCAGCCAAATAAGCAGTATCATCGAAAATCGAGTACAGATAATATTGGGACATGAGCAACATTAGGCAAAGTTTGCTACAGGCTTACTCCCTCTAAAACCTACTCTTTAGACTAAGGGGACATATTGGCATTTATCAGCTAGGCACTTATTATCTTGACACTTATCCTCTAAGCACTGGACATCTAGTGCTTGTGTTAGTGATAGCGGTTTGCTACATTGAAAGTTATCAATAACATGATAGAAAACCGTTATTTAGTGGTTATATGCCCCTATAACTGACATCAAAATTATGAGTTATTTGCTCAAATTTCTCTTATAAATCGTCTTCGATTGACCACCGATAAACCCGCCAGCAAGGAAGCTAGTCGCATGAATCAAACCGCCACCACAAATACTACCAAAATCGCAAGCCCTCAGGTCAATAGTACCAAGACAGACATGGTAAAAACTGAGACGCCATCTGAACAAGCATTCTATGATTTTTATTTGGACGAGCATCAAAACATGGCTTGTCGCCGTCTGCATTTTGCAGGCAGTAGTTTTGGCTTATTGGGACTGGCAAAGTCTGTCAAAACCAGATCAGCGAAACCTTTGGTAAAAGGTATCGCTGCTGGGTATGCTTGTGCTTGGGTTGGGCACTTTTTCTTTGAAAAAAACAAGCCAGCTTCCTTTAAATTTCCACTAAAAAGCTTTGCTAGCGACTTCCGTATGTATAGCGATGTCCTACGAGGCAATCTGAGCCTAAGAAATCGTAAGTACGATAAAGCACGATAAAAACCAGCTATCGTACGAGACAAATGACAAAAAAACTGGGCTACTATTTTTAGTAGCCCAGTTTTTTATTATTGATCGCTTTATTGCTGTCAGCTCATTTTTATAAACGACACGACACATTTTTTATCTTAAGGATTTACGTAATATCTTGCCAACAGCGGTCTTAGGTAGCTCATCGATAAACTCATAGGATTGCGGACGCTTATAGCCAGTGAGGCGTTTGCTTGCAAAATCCTGTAGCTCCTCTACTGTGAGGTCTGAGTCTTTTTTCACCACAAATGCTTTTGGCACTTCACCGCTATGTTCATCTGCAACGCCTACCACAGCCACCTCCAATACTTTAGGGTGCTCGGTCAGGGTAGCCTCTACTTCATTGGGATACACATTAAATCCTGAGACCAGTATCATGTCTTTTTTGCGGTCTACGAGCGTCAAAAACCCCTCGTCATTCATGACACCAATATCACCTGATCTAAAGTAGCCATTGTCGGTAAAGGTATCTACATTGTCTCGTTGCCAGTAGCCGCGCATGACCTGTGGGCCTTTGATACAAACCTCTCCACGCGTACTTAGCGGACATGTCTTGCCATTCTCATCTATGATATTAATGTCTGTCAACGCCAGCGGCAGTCCAACGCTACCATTGAACGCTGTAACACCAGAGGGATTGAAAGAAATAACTGGCGCTGTCTCAGACATACCATAGCCTTCGCTAATAATCATGCCCGTGACCTGCTGCCACTGATCTGAGACGGCTTTGATAATTGCTGTACCGCCACCGATAGATAGTGCCAAGCGGCTAAAATCAAGGCTGGCAAATTTCGGATGGTGCAACATACCGATGAATAAAGTATTTACCGAAGGAATGACATGAGGTCGATGCTGTTCAATCGTTTTGACCAAACCATCGATATCACGAGGATTGGTGACTAAGACATCTTCCCAGCCGCCATAAAGACCCAGTAATCCGCAAACCGTAAATGAAAAGATATGATAAAGCGGTAAAGGATTGAGGATTTTGATTTGCTCACTACGATTGGCTTCAATTGTCTTGCCAAACATTGCGTAGCACTGACAAACATTGGCCATGACATTGTAATGGGTCAGCATAGCGCCTTTTGGCTTGCCAGTCGTACCACCTGTATACTGCAACAATGCCAAATCTTCACGTTCTATCGTAACGCCTTTGAACGCTGACTCACTATACGCCTGCATAACATGGGCAAACATTATGTTGTGCTTTGCTGAGTCAGTTGATGACTCGGTTACTGCCTCAGTTGTTGACTGGGTCGAGGTATGTGCTGGCTCATGTGTGCTTGCAGATTGTGCTGAGTCAATTTGACTGAGCAAGGCAATATCGTTATCAGAAATACTAGGATCTATAGAGCACCTGACCACCCATTTTAGTTGTGCTTTTACCGTTTCATCTAGTTGCTCATAAGCCGTGCTCATACCATCTAGCACAATGAGACCGCAAGCTTGGGCATCCGTCAACTGATGTGCCAACTCATACTGCGTATACATGGGGTTGACGTTGACCAGTACCACACCCGCTCGTAAGCAACCTAACAGTACTACGGCATATTGCAGTATGTTTGGTAGCTGTACGGCAATACGGTCGCCTTTTTCTATACCTTGTGCCTGTAAGAACGCCGCAAAACGGCGGCTAGCACTGTCTAACTGACCAAAAGTAAGGGTCGCAGCGCCCATACTAAAAGCGGGACGATTACTGTGCTGATCTATCTTTGGTTGCAATAAGTCAATCAGGTTTTGCTTACCTGCCAATACGTCCAAGTTGTTGTCCAAACCATACTGCTCATACGTGGTCTGCCATAGAGGCGCTACGCTACTAGAAGTACTATCACTCATTCTTTTGCATCCTTGCTTTATTGTCCGAATTTATCTCAGAGTATCATAGTTTATTGTCTATTTTTTAGACACACAGGGATTGAATGTATAAGCATCAGTCACGCTATTATCGATATAAACGAACCTTAGAAATACACCTTTACTTCTGTAATAGTTATAAGACAAGAGCCACTAAACGAAAAAAACCAGCAAAAATCAACGTTTGATTTTGCTGGCTTTTGAACTTTTCAATGTTTATGAAGCTTGATAACTATATGGCCAAACCAAGTTAAAGCTAGACTGTAGCTAGACTGTAGCTAGACTAAGCTTTCGCCATCTCTGCAAATATCTCATCAGCAGCAGCAATCGACGCATCGATATCTTTATTGCTGTGCTTAATCGACATAAAGCCTGCTTCATACGCAGAGGGTGCAAGATAGATACCGCGATCTAGCATGCCATGAAAGAAAGTATTGAATACCGTCATGTCGCACTCTGTCACATCATCGAAGTTCATTGGCGTCTGAGTATCAGCATCTTTGACAAAGAACATACCAAACATACCGCCTAATTTATTGGTACGCAGATTAATGCCGTGTTTGTCCGCTACCGCTTGAAAACCATCGACTAAATGATCGACTTTGGCAGATAAGTCATCGTAAAAACCTGCTTCCGTTAAGTCTTCAAACATCGCGATACCGGCACGCATGGCCAGCGGATTACCAGACAATGTACCAGCTTGATAAACACCGCCAAGTGGCGCGATGCAAGACATGATCTCTTCTTTACCACCGAACGCGCCAACAGGTAGACCGGCACCAATGATTTTGCCAAAACAAGTCAAATCAGGCGTGATACCAAAATGTGCCTGCGCACCGCCAAGACCCACACGAAACCCTGTCATGACTTCATCAAAGATCAATACTGCGCCATGCTCAGTACACTGGGCACGCAGCGTATCGTGAAAGTCCTGCTCTGGAATGATCATATTCATGTTGCCAGCGATAGGCTCTAAGATAACGCAGGCAATCTCTTGACCCCATTTTTCAAAGCAGTCCTTAATCGCTTGCGGATCATTATAAGGAATCGTGATGGTATGCTTCGCAAAATCGGCTGGCACGCCTTTTGAGGTGGGCTCACCAATATCGAGCATGCCTGAGCCTGCTTTCACAAGTAGACTGTCTGAATGACCATGATAGCAGCCTTCAAACTTAACGATTTTGTCACGCTGGGTATAGCCACGTGCCAGACGGATCGCGCTCATAGTCGCTTCGGTACCTGAGCTGGTCATACGAACCATCTCGACACTTGGTACGATATCGCAAATCTTATCAGCAACGGTGGTTTCAAACGGCGTTGGTGTACCAAAGCTCAAACCATCATCAGCCGCTTTTTTTACCGCATCAATAACTTTTGGATGCGCATGACCCAAAATCATCGGACCCCAAGAACCCACATAATCGATGTAGGCATTGTCTTCGGTGTCATAAATCTTGCTACCGTTGGCACGGTGCATAAATATCGGCGTACCACCAACTCCGGCAAAGGCACGTACGGGTGAATTGACACCACCTGGGATATGTTTGCGCGCTTGGGCAAAGAGCTGTTCGTTTTTAGTACTCATAGCTAGTCTCTATTTGTAGATGTTGTATTTTATAGGGTCTGTATTTTTTGATTAACGTTAGTTTTATATTTGTTTATTATCCAATCTTTCAAGACGTTTTTACAATTTACGCTTTTTTGACGACAGAAGATTTTAGCTTCATTGGACCATAGCCGTCGAGCTTGCAATCGATATCATGACCATCGGTTGCGTCTGGCAACAAGCGAATACTTTTTGCTTTTGTCCCGACTTTGATGACCAGTGACGAGCCTTTAACCTTAAGGTCTTTGATGACCGTAACAGCATCACCATCCTGCAACTCGTTGCCGACCGCATCACGAATCAATGCATCTTGTTCTTCTGCTTGTGCTGCATCAGTCTCAGCCGCCGTCCACTCATGAGCACACATAGGACATACCAGTAACGCACCATCTTCGTACGTATATTCAGCATCACATTTCGGGCAATTTGGTAAGCTCATTATATCCTCGGTAGTCATCAAATATTGGGTTCAATATAGAGTCAACATTGTACCGTAACTCACCATCTTTAACCAATTTGTACGGTTGAAAATTGGACACTGTACCCAATTTAGCACTTAGCCCCTCATTTTAATGTACCCCTTAGCGATGACGTTTTTGTGACTGTATTTTTGTGGTACTCTTCTTAACCTTATAACGATTTATGCGTGCATTTTTAGTTAGTAACATGGTCAGTAACAACGGCATCTATATAAACAACGACATCTATATAAACAACGACATCTATATAAAAAGTGCGCGTATAATTTTTTATCACTTCGATGTTGTCTTTTAGCCCATTTATTTATAAACATTTGAATTAGGGATATGCCCTAATAATTAAGCGCTTAGCAGAAGGATAATAACAATGACTCAGTCTTCAGATACCTCAGTATTACCGCAGTTTTCACAGCTGACCATTCAAGGTGAGGACGCCGAAAAATTCTTGCAAGGTCAATTGACTTGTGATGTGACCAAACTTGGGCTCAGCTATCAGGCAGCCGCTATCGGTAACCTAAAAGGTCGTATCGAATTTGGCATTTGGATTAAGAAACAAGCAGAAAAGCATTATGATGTGGTCATAAGCAGCGATTGTGCGGCATCTTTGCAAGCGCATCTGAATAAGTATGGCGCGTTTTCAAAGTTTGAGACCAGTGCGCCGACTGCGATTTATCCTTGCGTGCTGGCAGATGCACCCACTTTTAGTCACAAGGAAGATCATAATACAGCCACTGATACTGAGGCGTGGATGACATGCAGTATAGCCACAGGCAACTATTGGATCGTGGCGGCGACTCAAGGTGAGTTTCAACCGCAAGAGCTACGTCTACATCAGCGCGGCGGTATGGACTATGATAAAGGCTGCTATTTAGGTCAAGAAGTTATCGCTCGTATTTATTTCAAATCTGCGCCCAAAGCATTTTTGCACTATGTACAAGGCACTGGCGAAGCACCAGTAGCAGGCGACAAACTGGACAAAATCCAAGTGGTCAACACCATGAAGACCGACGATGGCTTTATCGCTCTTGTCGTGGCGCGTCCTGAACAATTGGCAGAAAGCACACTGAGCATACTGGACTTGCCAGCAGCACTACAAGTGGACGTGGCGCGCCCAAAGTAACTTAAGCAATATAGCTACTTGGCAAAGGTGATAGTGGTTTGATACAGAACTGCCATCATGATTAACATGAGCATAGAGAATCCTATGACACATATTGCGATACTCGGAGCAGGCGTGGTGGGCGTGACCACCGCATGGTATCTACGTCAGGCAGGCTATGATGTGACCGTGATTGAGCGTGAGTCCGCAGCAGGCATGCAGACCTCCTTTGCCAATGGCGGTCAAATATCGGTCTCGCATGCCACGCCATGGGCCAACCCTGCAACGCCAATGAAAGCGCTCAAGTGGTTGTTTAAAGAAGATGCGCCACTGCTGTTTCGTCTACGTGCAGATAAGAATCAGCTCAAATGGGCCATGCAGTTTTTACAAGAGTGCCGCGCCGATCGTGCCGATGCCAATCTGGTGCAAATGGTACGCTTGGGGCTTTACTCAAGAGACGCCCTACAACAGCTACGCGCAGATATCAGTATCAACTATGAGCAGCAAACACGCGGTATCATGCATTTTTATACCAGCCAAGCGGAGTTCGATGCCGCTATCGAACCTACAGAGCGCATGCAAGCGCTAGGCTGTGAGCGTCATGTGATTGATATCAATAATGCCGTCAGCTTAGAGCCAGCACTCTACCCTATTGCACACAATCTCACAGGGGCTACCTATACCAGCCGCGACGAGTCTGGCAACGCACATCTGTTTACTCAGCGCTTAGCACAGCGCTGCATCGGTGCAGGTGTGCAGTTTTTGTATGATACTGAGATATTAGCCCTCAATACTGACGCTCACTCTACTAGGCCCCATGTGCACAGTATTACTATTCGCCCGAAAGGTGAAAACGCGCAGACTTTCACGGTTGATAGTCATGTGGTCGCACTTGGCAGTTATAGCGTTCCTCTCTTAAAACCACTGGGTATTCATGTACCCATCTTTCCTGCAAAGGGCTATTCAGCCACATATACGGTGAATCCGCGAGCGCCGCATTTAGCACCTTTTGTTAGCCTAATAGATGATGAGTTTAAGCTGGTAACCTCGCGGTTGGGTGACAAACTGCGAGTTGCGGGGACAGCAGAATTTAACGGCTATAATCTCGACCTAAATGCCACGCGCTGTGAGGCGATTACTCGCCGCGTACAGCAATTGTTTCCCAAAGGCATCATCGCAAATTCTGTTCAGTATTGGACAGGACTACGACCGATGACCCCATCGAACGTGCCATTGATTGGTCGTGCGCACTGTGGTCAAGTCAAACATGGCAGTCACAATACGTCAGCGACTTTTGATAATTTATGGCTCAACACAGGGCATGGCACACTAGGGTGGACGCATGCTTGCGGTTCTGCAAAAGCGATTAGCTTATTAATCCAAGGCGAGACACCTAAAGTCGATTTTGATTTTGTAGGTGCAAGTAATTAACCCGATATTGAAATAATATATTAGCGTTATACCTATAAAAAAACAGGCGCTTACATCATGTAAGCGCCTGCTTTTTGCTTTAAAAAATTGAGTTTACGCGATTGCACTGCCTACTAACGTCTCTGATGCCTCGGTAAATATACTTTCTATGCTGTTACCCAACGCTTCCAACTGTACTGGCACACCATTAACAGCGGCATTACCACTCAATTGATCGATTAGAGTATCGTCTGTTAAGTCATTGACACTGACGCCAGCATGCTCTTGTGCAATTTTCTGTTTGACGCCTTTACGTCCATGACCAAAGCCATGAGGAATACTCACCACGCCTGGCATCAACTCATCGGTTACTTCTGCTGCGATGACTACGCTACCGACTCGAGACGTTACTTTTACGTCTTGACCATCTTCAATGCCGTACTGCTCTGCCGTCTGTGGATGCAGCATTAGCGTGCAACGAGATTTGCCTTTGACCAACCGATAACTGTTATGCAGCCATGAGTTGTTGCTACGTACATGGCGACGTCCAATAAGTAAAATCTCTCGATTGTCATACTGCTGCATCATCTCTTTGACCCGTGCCAAATCCGCCTCATAAAAATCAACATTGAGATTGATTTGTTTGTCCGCATGCTTGATTGCCTCTGGCAACATACGATGCAATGGTCCCAAATCAATGCCATGTGGGTTATCTATCAGCGCATCCAATGTCACGTCTTTATAAGGTCCATATTTAAGACCCTGCTCAAGTAAGAACTTTGGTCCAAACGCTTTGGTCGCCGCGCGCTCTTTTTGTACCGCTTCAGGGGCATCTTTATCCAAACGATCAGCAAGCCCCAAATAAATCTCCCAGTCATGCTTTTCATTATCTGTTTTGCTAAACAAGGCAGGCGAGTATTTGGCAACGTTATGTACCGCAAAACCATTAAACGTGATGTCATAATGATCACGCTCTAATGGCGATACAGGCGGCAGGATAATATTGGCATGGCGACTGGTCTCAGTCACAAAATAATCAAGTGACACCATAAACTCCAGCCCTGATAGCGCCTCGTCTAGCTTTTCGCCGTTTGGTGTCGTGAGGACGGGGTTACCCGCAACAGTCATAAAGCCTTTTAACTGCCCTTCTCCTGCGACCAACATCTCATCGGCCATCGCAACCACGGGATACTCACCATTAAAATCAGGTAGGTTGCTCACGCGGCTATGGCGTTTGCCCAAATAGCCAGGACCCGAGCTATTGACCACATCAACAGCTGGGTTCGGGAACATGAGTCCGCCCACTTCATCCAAGCGTCCTGTCACGATATTGATGACCATAGAGAGATACTGGCTCAGCAGCCCAAACTCTTGCACTGAGATACCCATACGGCCATAACAGACCGAGCTTTCGGCCTCACAGAACTCTTTAACTATACGTTTGATTTCATCAGCTGTGATACCAGTGATACCTGCTACCGACTCAGGTGTGAACCCTTCTGCAAACGATTCAATACGACCAATCTCTGGTGCCAAGCCTGCCACTCGGCTGTCGACTTTGGCATAGCCTTGTGCATAGATTTCATTGAGCATGGCAAGTAATAGCAGTACGTCTGTCGCTGGGCGAATAAAGTGATGCTCGCTAGCGATATCTGCGGTTTCGGTACGTCTTGGATCGATCACCACCACTTTACCGTCGCGGGCTTTGATGTCTTTTAGTTTTTGGCGCATGTTGGGCGCAGTCATGATACTGCCATTAGACGCTAGCGGGTTGCCGCCGATGATGAGCATATACTGGGTATGATTCACATCCGGGACCGGAATACGCAGCATATGACCGAACAGGTGCATACTAACAATATGATGTGGTAGCTGGTCAATTGAGGTCGCAGAAAAACGACTGCGTGTCTTTAGGCTGGTCAGTAGCTGTTTGATGGTCAACATACCGCCCATATTATGGACATTCGGGTTACCTAAATAGACCCCAAACGCATTTTGGCCATATTTTTGCTGAACGGACTGAATACCTGCAGCGACTTTGTCTAAAGCCTCTGGCCAACTGATCGATTTCCAGCCATCCGCCGTTCTCTCAACAGGCCCTCGCAGACGATCAGGGTCTTCGTACAAATCCTGCAAAGCAGTGGCTTTTGGACAAATGTAGCCTTGGGAGAAAGGATCATTTTTATCCCCTTTAATCGATAAGACTTTTTCGCCATCATGCTTTATTTCGACGCCACACATGGCCTCGCATAAGGTACAGGTTCTAAAGTGTATTTGTTCATTGTCTGTTGGTGTAGCCGCTGTTGTGGCCATAGTCGTGCTCCCTTTTATGTGTTGTAAATCCTAGCTATCACGATATGCATCATGACTTGCTATGGTTGCTTCCGTGCAAAAAATTAGCGAACAGCGCATCAAAGCTAATGCTCAATGTGTTAATCGCCTGCGCCCTTGAATAGCGCTGCTGATGACAGCCTAATATCAACTCGTGTACCTGTGCAGCAGCCATATCGACACAAAGATTGACAGCACTCCTCTCAGCAGAACGATTGGATAGCTGTAATCCTTGAATAAATATCTCTGTCCACTCTTCTTGTATTTCACTGACCAGGTTTCCTAGACCATTACTTAGTGAAGACTGGTTTTCTATAGTGGCGCTAAATCGCGGACGGTCTTCGAGCAAGTGCTGAAACAGCTCTATATTTTGAAACGCTGAATCAAAAATCATGGTCAGACATTGCTGACACTGCTCGTTAAACTGCTCCTTACTCAATACGTCGTAGTCTTTGAGCATATTGACCCATGCTAGTCGCATAGGAGATAGATAGTTGTCCTTTAACTGAGCACTTAGCTCGTTTTGCAGCGCATCTAAACTCTCAAAATGATTATAAAAACTGGGCTGTGCTATACCAGCACCCTTAGCAATTTTATTCATGCTCATACCTTGAGCGCCTTGCAAGCTGTACAACCGCAAAGCACTTTTGAGCAATGCGCGCCGCGTCTTAGCCTTTGCTTGCTCGCGTTTTGACTCTATAGGTACTGTCATATCTTGTACTAATACATTCAATACAGGGGTATCCTGATTTGGTTAATAACTTGATTAAGAATTCGTTCAATAACTTAGTCAATAGTATGGTCAACAGGTCAGTAATTTACCTGAGGTGCTGTTGTGCTAAAAAAATGTGATGATAGATAGAGATAACGGTTTTTTGGGTGAGCTGCCTTTTGATCAGCCATTTTTAGAATTACCACCCATAAACTCACTACAATTACTAATCATGTTTCGACTATAAGGTTATAGTCATTTAAACTATAAGTCTATAGCCAAACGCATAGTAGAACTCGTGCTTCACAAAAACATAATCTTAGGCCACTATCATGACATCACCTGTTTTTTCATCGTTCGTATTGCCTTGTGGCATCACCTTACCCAATCGCTTAGCAAAAGCTGCCATGGAAGAAAACATGGCTGATGCAGGTCAGATTCCAGGCGCTGTCCTCCTTCGCCTATACAAGCGCTGGGCAGCAGGCGGTACAGGCTTACTCATTACAGGGAATGTCATGGTCGATGGTCGCGCCATGACTGGTCCTGGCGGTGTTGTACTAGATAAGCATAGTGGCATCGCGCCTTTTGAGGCGTGGGCACGTGCCGCCAAACAAAACAACACCCGCGTTGTGATGCAGCTCAACCACCCTGGTCGTCAGGTATACGCTGCGATGGGCGGTGATGTCCTCTCCCCTTCTGATGTGGCGCTTGATTTGGGCAAGCACTCTCATTTATTTAGTAAACCTCGTGCCATGACACCGCAAGATATAGAGCAGTTGGTACAGCGGTTCGCCGATAGCGCTGTCAAAGCAGAACAGGCAGGTTTTGATGGTGTGCAAATTCATGCCGCCCACGGCTATCTTATCTCTCAGTTTTTATCTCCGCTCACTAACAAGCGTGAAGATAAATACGGCGGTTCGATTGAAAACCGTATGCGACTGCTGCTCGAAGTGATCAAAGCCATTCGTGAGCAGGTTTCTGCCACTTTTATAGTGGCTGTAAAAATAAATTCAGCTGACTTTCAACGAGGTGGTTTTGATGCCGATGACGCTAAAGTGGTGGTGTTAGCCATGAATGAGCTAGCAGTAGATTTGGTCGAGCTCTCTGGTGGTAGTTACGAGAGCCCAGCCATGCAAGGCAATACAGCAGATGGACGCACTCTACAAAGAGAGGCTTACTTTTTGGATTTTGCAAAAGATATTGCTCAAGCCGCTACCATGCCTATCATGACGACAGGCGGCGTCAGACGGTTGGCTGTTGCAGAAGAGGTACTGGCTCAAGGCATCGATATTGTTGGCATGGGTACAGCGTTAGCGCTGAATCCAGCCCTTCCCAATGATTGGAAAAAAGATACCACATTGAGTGCTCACGATCCTATGGTACGCTGGAAAGACAAAACCTTGAGTGCGCTTGCGACCATGGCAGTAGTCAAACGTCAGCTACAGCGCATGGGCAATGGCAAGCCGCCTAAGTCTAATGTATCGCCATTATTTTCACTGGTTAGTGACCGTATTCGCATAAAGAAACTGACCACGCGTTATAAGCGTTACCTGGCTAACCGCTAATAACCTAGCGCTCTTCACTGACCTCTATTGAGTATAAAGAAGTAAAAAGCAGAATTCTAAATTTAGAGCTCTGCTTTTTTTTCGCTATTTATCTTGCCTACAAGTTCCTTCTACCTTGCAGACACGCTATTTAATGACTCTCGTATTTCCATATTCAGTTTAATACTATTACGCACAATAGACGCAATTTACGCTGCACTATCACATCATCCGTATGGATAACACTTAGCGAACGTTCACTATAATTAAGTAACACTATAAACATAGCACATACAGACAGTCCAATTGAAAAGTCCTATATTTGATTTCACAAGATATTTGAAAACAACCAACTATACTTGTGAATCATAAATAAAATAATAATAGCTAGAATAACAATAAACAAAATAAATATTTTAAAATAAAAATAATATAATAATAAATAGCGTCTAATAATAAAGAAAAAGAAGAAGTACTAGAAAAAAAACGTTGAAACTAACCGAAGACAACAAGTTCAATAAAAGGAATAACACAATGAACGAACATACTCTAAAAGGCGAATGGAACCAAATGAAAGGTTCGGCTAAGCAAAAGTGGGCAGAGTTGACTGATGATGATCTTACCCATGTCGAAGGTAGCCGAGACAAACTAGTCGGTCGTGTCCAAGAGCGCTATGGTCATGCTAAAGAAGATGCAGAGCGTGAAGTAGACGACTGGCGGCGCGAAAACAAATACTAATTGGCTTTATTTAGAAAAATAGTAATTTCTTAACAAAAATAAAAAACCGTATATTGATATATGCGGTTTTTTTACGTCGGATGAATATTAATAATCAAATAAACATTAACCATAAAATAAAAACTAGTTATTAAATAAAGGCTCATTATAAACCATCAATATTTTAGATAGCATATGCGTTTCGATAATTAAATAGTAATAACAATGAGCGTCATCCAGACACGATAAAACCGCATAGCAATTAATTGTTATGCGGTTTTATTGTTAACCATCCATGTTACCTATCGCGGACTAATTTCTATGCATCCTTGCACAAATAGTTAGTATATTGCGATACTGGGCATCCTGCCCTTATTACTACATTACAGCTCACTGTTAATTGCTGCTATCAGCAAAGGGTATGTGTCCTTACTTCAACTATCATTATCATCCTGATGGTGATAGCTGAATCATTATCCTTAATGCGGTCAACTCAATCCTTGAGTCACATTCCCTAATGCCGTGTGACTATAATGCCTAAATCTCACTCTCATGTTAAGTCGCGTAAACGTCATTGTGTGTAAGCATATGCTTACATCGATTGAATTATAGCAACGATTACAACTTACTAACGCAAATGACACTTAATATAAAGTTTTGCATCTTACTATAGATAATGTAAGAAAACATTTCTAGACGTACTTTCCGATGATAACAACTGTGAACTTTTAAACAAAGATTACTTTACCCAGCAGCCTATTTTTTTAATCAGTACCAGCACTTTACCTTACAGCCCACTGAAACCTTATAGGATATCGAACTATGAAAACTATAAAGCCGTTCTCACTTAGGACTGCTGTATCTACTGGCCTTGCCCTTACGCTATTAGGTACAACTGTCGGTTGTACAGTAGTTGGTCCAGGCTATGATAACCAACGTGTATATCGTGTCGATAACAATCGTCAAAATGATAGTTTTAATCGTGTCAGCCAGCAATTACGTCAAGACCTGCGCCGCAAAGGCTATCAGGTGATGGATATCAGACCCGACAGTTATCGCGGCGAGCGCGTAATTACGGCTTTTGTCAAAAAGAACAACCAAGCTTATGAGGTCAAATATACTTATCCCACTCTGAGACTCATCAACTCAAATAAGGTAGCATGGTCAAATAATGGTAAAAACAACAAGTACCAACGAGACAATGACCGATATAAAAAAGACAAGTACAAGGATGATGACAAATACGAAGGGAATAAGCGCTACAAAAAAGGAAACGTCGAAGACAGTATCAAGAGAGAGTCACGTTACCCCGCTATCAAGCGCCGTGCGATCAACAAAGTCAGAGCAATGGGCTACCGCGTCGAAGATATAGATCTTGAAGAAAAGAACAAGCGCGGTGTCTTTGAAGTTGAAGCAAAACGCGGTTCACAGAAATATGAGATATTGCTGAGCTACCCAAATCTAGAGGTTATTAGAGTCAAAAAAGATTGATTATACTGACGCCGCTTTTATTATCGCAGCTCTATATGTCTGTCCGTCGAAGCAAGTGCAAATCGTCAATCTTACTGACCTGAGTGTTGGCGAGATATCTCGAAGCATTGCAAATTAACCTATATTCAATAATGTCCTGTTATGAGAAAATTTTTATGAGAACCATATTACCTTTGGCACTAAAAAATGTAGTATCTGGTAGTATTGTTGCCACACTACTAGCAGTAACAACTGGCTGTGTGACTACCCCTAACGGCTACAATATCTACGATGACATCTACGGAGATGTCTATAAGGACAGTAAAGATCACAAAAAGCACAAGAACAAAAAAGCTGACAAAAACATCTCCTCAGCCACTGTCGAGCGCCGAGCGGCTAGTAAAGTCAGCAGTATGGGCTACCGTGTCAAAGACGTTAAATATAAAAAGGGCGATCGTAAAATTAAAGTGAAGGCTGAGCGTGGACGCACTGATTATAAAATCGAGCTGGGTTATCCGAGCTACAATGTGATTAAGCTTAAAAAAGATTGATCAGTTGTTAAATACTGGCATTCACTATTAATACCTAGTTGGAACATCAAAAATTTTATAACCAAATAAGTCATTGAGTGGTTTATTTGGTTTTTTTATGACAAGTCTTACGCTCGATAAGCTGATATTTCTCTACATAACACTAAAAATCCAAGACTTTTATTACATCATACGCTGGTGTCTCGTACGGGTGCGTCTCTTTTAACGCGGCGATAGTAGCCGTTATAAATGCGTCATCCACCACCATTTCAACACGCCATTCATCGACTATTTCTAAACTATCGTGACGACCGATATGCGGCGCACTACCTGCTAGTGGCATAAACTGTCCAGTCCCTTGCACTTGCCAACAGCACTGCTCGTAGTTACCAATACTCCCAGCACCAGCAGCAAACATCGCAGATTTTACTTGGTCTAACGCTACATCAGGAATGAATACGGTTAACTTATACATAGGTTTACCTCATAGATGTTGTCAACAGGCAATCAATCTATTAGTTTTTGGACAGAGACGGATGATCGGTCCAAACATAGCGTAGTAGCCAGTCTTTGGCATCACCTGCATAGTCGATACCAATACGTGGACGCACTGACACGGGTGGCTGGCAACTATCATCTTCGACCCAAACGCTTGAGTCTGGCGAGATTGGTTTGCCATATAAATCGCGATCAATTTGCAAGCGTTTGGTCAATTTTCCGGGGCCTGCGAACTGCTTGAGGTGTGTCAGCTGCTTGTTTGGACTCAGTTGTTGCTCTTCAATCAGACGGTCACTATCCTCGGTCAAAAACCCAGCGCGAATCAGTACCGACTCAGGGGATTCGGCTGCACCACTGACCAGATTGAGCATATGATGCACGCCGTAGGTCAAATAAACATAGAACACACCGCCTTGCTCATACATAATCTCTGTGCGCGCTGTTCGAGTGCCTGCATGTGAATGGCACGCAGGATCATCTTGACCAATATAGGCTTCGGTCTCAGAAATACGCATACGTAGCGTTTTTTGTTGTCCATCATTATCGGTTAGCTCTCGACATAAGACTTTACCAACTAGGTCAGCAGCAACCACACAGGCCGGACGAGTGAACCAATCAGGCTCTAAAACAGTTGATGAGACAATCGACATTAGCAAAACCTTTTCTTATTTTATGGTCTAATTGATATGAGTAAGTATTAATAAATTAGCATAAAAGCAAGATAAGTTATCGGGGACAGTGTTGGCACTATGTTTGATTTTTTATACGGGCTAAACTACAAACCTATGCCTAAAGAGTGATACTGGTTGATAAATAGGTAGGGATTGCAGTCTGTTATAAGTAGTTCCATTATGATGGTCTATTTTAAGTAGTCTGTTAATAGGTTTGTCGAGTAAAATAACTGGTTCCGCTGGGGTATACATTATTTTAGAAAAATGTGCTCCTTGCTGACATACCATAGTTAAACATAGCAAAAAGAGAATTCTAGAATTTTTTATCTACTTTTATAAACACGGTACTATTGCTACGTTCATATAATGGTAGGTTACTATCAATCTTTTGGTACTCGTAGTTTAATTTTGGTATAAGACCCTGCCAGCTAAGCTTTTTGTGTCCTATTGTTGCCCCAAACTGATATTCATCGTCTTTACGTCTTTCGCCATAAAAGAAGTTGTCTCCTTTAAAGTCTCGTTTAGAATAACGTATACTACTCCTTGCATTGACGTCATTCCCAGAGAATACCATTCCTCCGCGTACGCTTTTACGATCTGATGATTCAGCTTTATCAGCTAAATTATCATTTGTAAAATCTGTGCCTGCATAGACTAGCCATCTAGGTTTTGGCTGATAAAGCAAAACCCATGCGTTGCTATTAGCATAACCATCGTAGAAATCGGCTAAATCTTTTTCGTTATAGTTTTTTTGCAGATGCGATACACTACCAGAAACTTGCCACTGATCTGATATCTTTCGATTATATTCTAGCGCTAAACCATAATTTTGATTGTATCGGCTTCCGCCTAGTAAATTTTGCCCTGCACCTGCTACAGCACCCCATGACTGGTTGATGTTTTTATGACGATATCCTAAGTTTGCTTGTAGCGTCAACTCACTGTAGTCACTATTGTCCCAGTAATTTACACCTGCTATGTCTATGCCCGTATATGCATAACTATTGCCTGTAATGTTCTTCTCTTTTGCACTGCCAATGTTATATCTTATTCCATGTGCATCTTGTGGCAATGAATCATCACTACGAACAAACGTGGCTTCACCAACTACTAATTCTTTTATATCGGATGCTTGATTAACGTTATCAGTCGACTCATAGCTAAAGTTGAAACTAGGCTGCCATTCCTGAGATTTTTGTATACTCGTCAATACCTGACCAATCAAAGACTGTAATGGTTGTGCAACATAAGGCGCAGCTGTTTCTAATTCAATTTTTGCTTCGGCATAGCGTTTGTCTTCGTATAACATCATTGCCAAGTCAAATCTTGGGTAATGTAAATCCGGCTGACGAACTAATATCTGTCGGTACAAAGCAATTGCTTCTTTTTGACGACCTTGATACCGATATAATGCTCCCAATCCATAATCGTATAACGTTGGATCAAAGTTTGTAGCGGTACGATATTGACTCAATAATCTTTCTAGCTCTAGCCATTCTTTACTGATAATAGCAAAATTAATTCTTTCTTCTAGGCTGCTGTTTTCTCTTATTGGTGCAGGAGTCGATGTATTAATATTAGGTTGACTCAGTAATAATTCTGGTTGTACTTGTGAAATGTTCTGAAAAAACACGTTTTGGGCAGGAGGTACTTCCTGCGCGAGAACTGATGTAGATAAAGTTATACAACAGCATATATAGAGCTTTATTTTCATTAACTTTTACCGATACCATAAAAAACCGTTTGAAATATATGTTAAATACTTCAAACGGTTTAATTTAATTATTAAAGAATGATTTTCTATTATTTAGAGATTTCACCACGAGTACCGCCAAAGCCAATCGTATCTTTACCATCGAATACAACCTTACCAGCGATTTCTTCGGCTTTTTTACCAAAGAAGTCTAGTGAATAATTTCCGTTTCTAAAGCCTTGTTCGACTGTTGAGTTGATACCCGTTCCTAATATAGTACCCTGTTTTAAATTAACAGTATCGCCTAATCCAGTAATTGAACCAGAACCCATGCGGTTAGTAAAATTAACATCGTATGATAAAACACCTTCTTTGACGCTCTTCGTAGTCTCAAAGGTATTTGAATTGAAAGAGTTTTGGTAAGTACCATTGAAAGCCTTACCTGTATAAGTAGCATTTCCTAATGTTGGAATAGCATCCGGGGCAGTTTTCAATCCTTTAATGGTAATATCAGATATTCTATCATCTGTGAAGATAGCTCCTGTCTGATTATTATATGATAGGTTGCCTGAATAGTTGCCCAGAACAACAGAATATGGCTGATTATAGACAACTGTTTGAGTTCTAGATTCTTCTGTAAATGCATTTCTTGTAATGCTACTAGATGTTTGACTATTAGCAGTAATAGCTCCAACCGGATACATAGTGTCTGAGACTCCCTTCGCTGCGCTTGCTTCTGCCAATAGTGCTTTTTCAGTATTATCTTCCACGATAGTATTTAAAGCAGATTGTGCATCTGTTTCACTAGATTCTTTGTTGGCTTCAGCATAAGCAGTTGCTTGCTCATCAGTTAATCCAGCTGTTTTAGCTTTTGCTAATAGAGCTACACGGTTAGCTTCAATTTTTTGCAAACGTTCTGCTTCAGCTTTCTCAGCAGCAATTCTATCTGCTTCAGCTTTTTCAGCAGCAATCTTCTCAGCAACTAGAACATTTAATGCAGATTGTGCATCTGTTTCACTAGACTCTTTGTTGGCTTCAGCATAAGCAGTTGCTTGCTCATCAGTTAATCCAGCTGTTTTAGCTTTTGCTAATAGAGCTACACGGTTAGCTTCAATTTTTTGCAAACGTTCTGCTTCAGCTTTCTCAGCAGCAATTCTATCTGCTTCAGCTTTTTCAGCAGCAATCTTCTCAGCAACTAGAACATTTAATGCAGATTGTGCATCTGTTTCACTAGACTCTTTGTTGGCTTCAGCATAAGCAGCTGCTTGCTGGTCAGTTAACCCAGCTGTTTTAGCTTTTGCTAATAGAGCTACACGGTTAGCTTCAATTTTTTGCAAACGTTCTGCTTCAGCTTTCTCAGCAGCAATTCTATCTGCTTCAGCTTTTTCAGCAGCAATCTTCTCAGCAACTAGAACATTTAATGCAGATTGTGCATCTGTTTCACTAGACTCTTTGTTGGCTTCAGCATAAGCAGCTGCTTGCTGGTCAGTTAACCCAGCTGTTTTAGCTTTTGCTAATAGAACTACACGGTTAGCTTCAATTTTTTGCAAACGTTCTGCTTCAGCTTTCTCAGTAGCAATTCTATCTGCTTCAACTTTTTCAGCAACTAGAACATCTAAGGCTGATTGTGCATCTGTTTCACTAGACTCTTTGTTGGCTTCAGCATAAACAGTTGCTTGCTCATCAGTTAACCCAGCTGTTTTGGCTGCTGCTAATAATGTCAGGCGATTGTTTTCAACGTTTTGTAGACGTTCTACTTCAGCTTTCTCAGCTTCAGTCTGTTCTGTTAACGGAGGTAAACTTGTAGGTGAGTTTGAAGAGCTACTACCACCACTGCTACTGCATGCAACAATACCTACTGATAAAACAGCAAGGATACTGACTCTAGTGAAATACTTTAAAGACACTTTTTTCTCCAATCGAAATAATTATGCAATACATATTACTATATTGTTTCTAATTTGTGTAAAAAATTACTGAACTATTTTTTGGAAAATCTTCTTATAACAAACGTTATAGCGAATGAATTTTAAGTTCGAAAATTCGATTGTAAAAGATCTTGTTAGCATATATAAATAGTGACTAGAAAGATTTACAAAAAAGAAAGGAATATCTACTATATAGAATTCACCAAGCGCAACATGAAATAATTAAGTCCTAACCAGATTATCTAGCTTAATATAATGCCATAAAAAAACTGAGCACATGGCTCAGTTTTTTATTTTATATTGTGACTATTGATAGCTTAGTTTAATGGTACACCAATACGGTCAGCCACTTCTTCATAAGCTTCGATCACATCACCCAATGACTGACGGAAACGGTCTTTATCGAGCTTTTTCTTAGTGTTCTTGTCCCAGATACGGCAGCCATCTGGTGAGAACTCATCACCTAAAACGATACGGTCATGGAATACGCCAAACTCTAGTTTAAAATCAACTAGGATTAAATCACCCGCATCAAACAATGCCTTTAATACATTGTTGACTTGATAGGTTAGCTCTTCCATCTTAGCCAATTGCTCTTTGGTCGCCCAGCCAAGAGACACAGAAAGTGACTCATTCACCATCGGATCGCCTAGCGCATCATCTTTATAAAACAGCTCATACGTTGGCGGCGTCAATTCTTGACCTTCTTCTAAGCCTAAACGGCGCACTAGGCTACCTGCGGCAAAGTTACGCACCACGCACTCAACAGGAATCATATCCAAGCGCTTGACCAATACTTCATCATCAGACAGTTGCTTTTCGAAATGCGTTTCGATGCCAGCATCAGACAATTTTTGCATGATAAAAGCGTTAAAGCGGTTATTGACCACACCTTTGCGTGCCAATTGTTCGATACGCTTACCATCAAGCGCTGAAGTATCATCACGGAAGTGCAAAATCAGAAGATCATTGTCTTCTGTTTCATAGACAGATTTGGCTTTACCTTTATACAGCAGTTGTTGCTTTTGCATTATGGGGTTCCTGTTCGTTCAAGCTTATGTGGTAAAAACGCGCAGCGACCGCTCACTCTTATTGTGTAATATCGATGTCATTGTAATCAATAACGATAAAAGCCAGCGGTATAAATAAGGAAAATGAAATTAGTTCGAAGTGTTACTAACAGCACGCTGAGGTTTTGGCAGCTGATACTGATTGCCTGATTCGTTCTGTAGTTTGAGCGTATTTGCACCAACGTTAGGTGTTGGGTATAAAGGTACAAAAGGGGCTGTTTCTTGGGCAGCAGGAAGCTCGATTGGCACAAGCTTTTTGCTTTGTTGATAATCTAAGCTACCGTTGTCACGCTTACCAAGTAGGTTCTTGGTTGCCTGACAGCCACTCAATACTAGCGTGCTACCCAAAACTAAGGTCAGCATCGCAGGAAATAGTTTTTTCGTTGATGTTACTGTCATCGTATTGTCTCTCTGAGTTAGCAGTTGTTGCTCATGTGGGCAATTGACTTACCGTGATAAGGTAACTTGCTGCTAGATCGAATAACACTCATCTAATGTGCAGCAAGTCTTAAATCGCCGAATATCAATGTACTGGTTATCAATTTATCGTATGTTTGCTCGAACCAATGCTTCATCGATAGTCGCATGATGCTGCTCTGCCAACCAAACGAGCGGTAAGCGTATACCTTTATCGATAATGCCCATTTTGTGTAGTGCGTATTTTGCTGGGATAGGGCTTGATTCGATAAACAAATCACGATGTAAGTGCTTGACCACGTCGTGAATTTTGTCAGCCGCTTCAAAGTCACCGCGCAATCCTGCTGTAAATGTCTCGCTCATGGCTTTTGGTGCTACGTTTGCAGTCACTGAGATATTGCCTTTACCGCCTACTCTCAGCAAATCAAGCGCCGTGCCATCATCACCTGATAGGACAACCATTCTATCGCCAACTACTTTTATCAGTTGCTCGCCGCGACCGACAGAGCCTGTCGCATCTTTAATAGCAACGATATTATCAATATCACACAAACGCTCGACCGTATCTTGCGCAATATCAACCACTGTACGTCCTGGCACGTTATACAGCATTTGCGGTATGTTTACGGCTTTGGCGATGGCTTGGTAATGTTGATACAAGCCTTCTTGCGGCGGCTTGTTGTAATAAGGGGCAACCAATAACGCACAGTCTGCACCAGCATCTGCTGCATCTTGAGTCAGCTTGATAGCTTCCATGGTATTGTTGGCACCAGTACCCGCGATAACAGGCACGCGACCTTTGACATGCTTTACAAAGTAGCGAATAACATCACTATGCTCTTGCATAGATAAGGTTGCCGACTCGCCAGTAGTGCCGACAGCGACGAGGCAATGAGTGCCCTGCTCAATCTGCCAGTCTATGAGGTCTGCCAGACGTTTATAATCGACCGTGCCGTCAGGATGCATGGGCGTTACCAAAGCTACCATTGAGCCTTGTAGTCGGGTTTTAATCTCGTCGTATGCTGTGCTCATAACCGTGCCTTACTGTATTATCCTAGCTTTTATCAAAGCTGTCACATGATAGGTCGTTTGCAAGTGGTCAAATATTTATATGCGTCGATAAACGCTAATGACCATGTCTTGCTTGATGTTGATGCCGAATGTTTGTTTATTATAATAATACTTACATCGAAAATGACTGTGTATTTAGACCAGGTATTTAGACCAGTATTGACATCAGCTACGCTAATGATGATAAATACTTGCTCAGTCATCAAATATAATAATAAAAACGCCTGCTAGTGTAGCATATTTTTTTTTGACCGCTATCAATCAATTGATGATTGAAACACAAATTACAGACTAAAAAAGAGTCTTTTTTATTACTAAAAACCGTAACTATCAGCGCAAAAGCGCATCAATAGATAAGACTATCACTTAATAGTCAGTTTAGCGTAATGATTACCCACTGAGATAATCTTAACGAATCGTCAACACGTCAATAGTCGGGCGATATAGCCACACCTCTTATCTTGATTTCCCGAAAACTCACCTTCAGTAGTATCTACTCAATACGCAAGCCAATAATAGCAGGAATGCCTTGGCGGATGACTTCTATCGTTACCACGCCTTTTTTAGGAAGGGATGAGATAGCATTAGAGAAATCCGTTACCTTTTTGATCGGCTTTTGGTGGAAATTGGTGATGACATCACCGGCCAAAATCCCCGAACGTGCCGCAAGCCCAGTAGGGTCAACAGTCGTCACTAAGATACCCGTTTTTCTATCCTTAGCGATTTCTGCTTGCTCATCCTCAGTCAAATCACGCAAGCGCAAGCCCAGCTGTATATCATCACTCTGCTGATCGCCGCCCTGAGCTCTCACATCATCGGGTGCATAGGCAAGCTTACCGCTCACAATCATTTGCTTACCATTACGCTGAATCTGTGCGCGGAATGGATCGCTTGGCTTTGCTCGATTGAGTAAATTTAACAAGTCAGAGGCGCGCATGATTTGTACATTGTTATATTGCAAGATGATGTCACCAGGTTTTAGACCTGATTTTTGTGCTGGTGAATCTGGAGACACACGAGTTAGCAGGGCACCTTGAGGTCGATCCAGTTTGTACGCTTCGGCTAGATTACGGTCGATATCTTGCGGATAGATACCCAAATATGCACGGGCTACTTCACCATTGGTTTTTAATTGCTCATAGATATCCATCGCAGCATCAATTGGGATAGAGAACGACAGTCCCATATAGCCACCAGTACCACTGAAAATACGCGAGTTAATACCGATGACTTCGCCGCGCTGATTGAACAGCGGCCCACCCGAGTTACCCGGGTTCAACGCTACGTCTGTCTGGATAAATGGCACACTGGTCTCACGTGAGAAGCTGCGTGATTTTGCACTGACGATACCAGCAGAAGCAGAATAATCAAAGCCAAATGGTGAACCAATGGCCAGTACCGGCTCCCCTACTTTTAGGCTGTTTGAATCGCCAATCGGCAGCGCAGGAAACTGACTGCCTTCTACTTTTAACACAGCCACATCTGAGCGCTCGTCACTACCGACTAAGGTCGCATCCAGCTCTGTTCTATCATTCAGTGTGACAGTAATCTTGTCAGCGCCTTCGATGACATGATGGTTGGTCAGCATATAGCCGTTAGACGAGATAAAAAAGCCCGTACCATAAGCATTCTCAATCGCTGGCGTGGCTGCACGATCAGGGATACGCACACGGTCACCAAAGAACTGTCTTAACACTTCAGCCGTTTGGGCTTTAGCAAGCTCAGCTTCACTGATGGTTTTGGTGACGTTGACACGTGCTACCGCTGGTGTGACTTGTTGAACCAGATCAGAAAAATCAGCCGTCGTCACGGCAGCCTGGGCATTATTCATGGTTGTGACGCTGATACCAGCCACCATAGCGGTACTCACAGCAAATGCTAGTGCGCTACGCTGTAACCAAAGTCGCATATCGACAGTGGTTCGTGCTCTAAACATATTGATAGGCATATTGTCCTCCATATGAGTGGTCATTATTATTGTTATCGATCGTTATCATTGATCATTGTACGACGGTTATTTTTGATGATTACTGTTGATGGTTGTTTTCAATAGTATCTTATCCATGTTGCTTATAACTATCTTACAACCAAGCTACTATATCCATCATTATATCTGCTTACTCTCTCATTACTGCTCTATACATTATAGGACTACAGAACGTGGCAAATACGTCCGATCGTCACCCTTATATAGTGCCTAGTTGACCTCATATTATTGTCGTATTCGCAGCGTGCAAGACCACCGTCGCTACTGTATGATGAGTAAAACGCTGTGTTGTCATCGCCTCTATAGTGCAGAATAACCCAAGGTATCGCTATTTCATACTTACTTTGTACAATTTTATGGCGCTATGATGATATTGTGACCGGCGCTATCTACATGGGCATGAAATAAAACCATGCTATGATAGCAAGCAAAACATATTACTTAATAAACAAAAGTTACTTTGAAAAATATTATCGATGAGCAGTTTTATCAGGCTGACCATCATCACCCTTGTTTTCCATCTTTTGCATTTTTAGGACAATATTATTTGTCTACAGATGCTTTTGTCTTTACTACTTTATAGTATATATATCATATCTGGCTCATGTTGTGATTCATGATGGCTGTCAATGTTGTGACCCAGACACGGTAAGTACTGGTGACAACCGATTATTAGAATGAACGATGGCACTATTTTATAGTAGCTATGGATAGATATAAAATATGACAAGATTATAAAAGGATTAATTTATGGATACCGCCCTATTGCTATCCGGCGTGGTTGGGATCGGCATCGCCGCCCAATGGTTGGCTTGGTATTTAAAGCAACCGTCCATTTTATTTTTATTATTGATTGGTATTATCGTCGGTCCCGTATTAGGGATATTTGACCCCGATTTGGTATTGGGTGAGCTGATGTTCCCCTTTATCTCTCTGGGCGTCGCGATTATCTTATTTGAAGGTTCGCTGACCCTAGAGTTCGATGAGATCAAGCAGCACGGTACTGTCGTACAAATGCTAGTCTCGGTGGGTGTGCTTATCACCATCGCCATCGTAGCGCTATCGACTTACTTACTATTCGATGTCGACCCATTGATAGCTCTGCTGTTCGGGGCGCTAGTCTGTGTGACTGGTCCGACGGTCATTATGCCACTCCTGCGTAGTGTACGTCCCAACAAGACGATATCTAATATCCTCAAATGGGAAGGTATCATCATTGACCCAATCGGCGCGATTGCCGTTGTATTGGTCTATGAATATATTATCTCAGGCGGCGAAGCCAGTAGTATTTTGCTATTTGCCAAAATCGTTGTATTGGCTACAGCACTTGGCATGGCAGGTGCTTGGTTACTAGCGTTCCTCATGCGTCGACATATGGTTCCTGAGTTTCTACGCAATGTGTTTACCCTCGCGTTTGTGCTGGTATTGTTTTCGATTTCTAACCACTTAGAGCATGAGTCCGGTCTCTTGACGGTCACTGTACTGGGTGTGGCATTGGCAAACTGGCCAAAGTTCCCTCGCGAAACGATTTTGGAGTTCAACGAGTCGTTGACCGTTCTGCTTATCTCTGTCCTGTTCATTATTCTGGCGGCTCGTGTCGAGTTGGCAAGCTTATTGAGCGTGGGTTTTGCGGGGCTAGTACTACTTGCTATCGTCATGTTTGTGGCACGTCCTCTATCGGTCTGGGCATCGGCTATTGGCTCAAACCTAAAGACCAACGAAAAGCTGATGATTAGCTGGATTGGACCACGTGGTATCGTTGCTGCTGCCATCTCATCACTGTTTGCGATTCGTTTGCAAGAGTATGATATTCAGGGTGTCGAGCTGCTCGTGCCACTGGTGTTTATGGTCATCATCGGTACGGTCATGATTCAAGGACTGGGTGCAAAGGTAGTCGGTAACTTGCTCGGCGTACGCGAGCCTGAAACCAATGGTATCCTGATTGTCGGCTCAAACCCTATCGCCTTATTGATTGCGACATCACTCAAAGATCAAGGGTTTGACGTTATCGTCGCGCATAACAACTACACCAACATTGCACGCGCCCGTATGAGTGGACTGCGTACGTACTTTGGTAACCCTATCTCCGATCATGCAGACCATCATCTCGATCTTATTGGTATTGGTCGTTTGTTTGCCATGAGTATGGATAAAGAGATGAATACCCTGTCTGAGATTCATTATCGTCATGAGTTTGGTGAGCGTAAGCTATACCGCCTCAAATTCAGTGATGAAAAAGTCAGAAGTGAGCGTGACGACAAGCAATCAAACTTCCACTCACAGTGGCTGTTTGGCAAAGATGTGACGTATACCAAACTTGCTAGTATGCTGTCCAAAAAAGCCCGTATCAAAATCACTAACATTACTGACAGCTATAGCTTTGAGCAGTATAAAGCGGATAACAAACAATTCGTACCGCTGTATACGATAGACAAAGAAGGCAAGCTACATGTCATCACTGATAAATTCGACGGTACGGTACCTCGTGATCGTAAGCTTATATCACTGGTCGTGGATGACGAAGTGCAGCCAAAACCTGTCGATGTGACCGCTAAGCAAGAGCAAGCTCGTATGGCAGCTGACGCTAACTTTGAATCGAGTTCAAAAGCGCCTGAAAAACGTAAAGAAAAAGAGTTGAGCGGTGATAGTACTCCAAAAGTCGAGCCAGAGACTCCGATGGATACTACCAAAAGCACTGAGAAAAATACGGCTACTCAGTCATCAACGATTCAGGATAGTAACGTGGACAAGCCACCTACTATTGCACCAGTAGCGACTGAGGATACAGATGTGGAGCAAAAAACAGCCTCTACCAGCTCTACTAATAATGCTCATACAGGTGTGATGTCCGCAAACTCAACAGCAACTTCAAAGACGAAGAGCTCTACTCACAGTAATGGTAACGGCAACGCGCCCAAAAACAAAAAAGGTGCACTTGATCCCAATCGTCTTCCTGATTCTGGTCAAGACAATGCGACTAATGCGACTGCCAAAGCTGATACTAGTACTGGCACCGATACTTCTGTCACTGTTGAAAAACCAGCAGAGCAAAGTGAGCTAACTGATAAAAATAGTGATAAATAACATCTGTAGCTATTTGATAGCTACTGTCATAGTTCGTTAAATAATAAACGTTGATTTATAAAAAGCCCCAGCGATATGCTGGGGCTTTTTGTTTTTATCACATCTGACTGATTATCCACGCTACTGACAAAATAGAACCGCTCAATCACATCTGATTATTCTATAGCGAACCTTTCTGTGACGGTTTGCCATATGCGAGCACTCACCTCATCTGTGCTGCCTGATGCATCGATACGCTGTATACGTTCAGGATGCGAGCTTGCAAGCTGGCTAAAGCCATTATGCACCCAAGTAAAAAACGTCATTGCCTGCTGCTCAAAGCGATCGGCTGTACTGCGCTTATTGGCACGCGCCATGCCTTCTGCTACTGGCAAATCAAGCCACAACGTTAGCTCAGGCAATTGCGTTACGAACTGAGCGATTAGCGTCTCAATCTTGGTTAGCATTACCTTATCACCATGCGCCCGTCCGAACCCTTGATAGGCAATAGTAGAGTCCGTAAATCTATCACAGATGACCCATATGCCCTGTTGTAGTGCAGGCATGATGACTCGCTGAATATGATCACAGCGCGCCGCGAACAGCAGCAGCAGCTCTGTATCATCCTCAATCTTAGTGGCAGGGTCTAGCAACATATCACGCAGTCGCTCAGCGAACGGACTACCACCTGGCTCGCGCGTACGTAGATATTTAACGCCGCTTTCTTCTAGTCGCAAGCACAGTTGATCAATGGCGGTAGTCTTACCTACACCTTCAGTCCCTTCAAAACTAATGAACCGTCCTATACTAGGTGTGCTAGTAGTCTGTACAGCGTCGGAGTCGATGAGGTTCGATGATGCTGTGCTGGTATGTGATGGTGCGCTGGTATTCATAGATACTGACATGATATGACCTTATGTCATTGATGAGCGCTATAGTTAGATTATAGCGCTCAATAAACGATAAGTTTTATAAATTAGAGGGTATTTACTGCGGCGGTGTTTGAGATTTTTTCTCACGCATGACGCTTAGATAGTCTTTTACCGCTTGGTTGTGCTCAGCCAGACTGTTGGTAAATTTGTGTCCGCCGTTACCTGTCGCCACAAAGTAAAGCGCCTCACTATCGGCAGGATGCAGTGTTGCTTCGATAGAGGCAGCAGAAGGCAGTGCAATAGGGGTTGGTGGTAAGCCGTCAATTTGATACGTGTTATACGAGGTCTTTTCATCGATGTCGCGGCGGCGGATATTGCCATCGTAGCGACTACCCATCCCGTAGATAATCGTCGGATCCGTTTGCATACGCATGTTTTTGTTCAGACGATTTCTGAACACCGCAGAGACCAGCTCGCGTTCTTCAGGTACGCTGGTTTCTTTTTCGATGATAGAGGCCATCACTAGCGCCTCATAGGGACTCTTATAAGGTAGATCCGGTGCGCGGTTTTCCCACGCCTCAGTAAGCGCTTGCTGCTGGCGTTTGTATAGGTCAGTAAGGACTTTTTTGTCGCTGGTACCTTCACCATAGTAATACGTATCAGGAGCAAACCAACCTTCAAGATTGTAATTAACAATTGGGTCGCTGCTACTCGTCACAGTATCTGGCAGTATGCTTGCCAAGTCCAGTGCTTGCGCAATACTGGCATTATCACTGTCTGCGGTCAGTACTTCTTTCTTGATATTGTCATTATCCCGTAGCGTTTGGTACAAATCTTTTGACGTTTTGCCTTCGATAATTTGTACCTTTACCATAGCTGCTTTTGCGCCCTGCTCTAATATTTGCAGTGCCTCCGCGATGGTTGGGTTTTCAGGCAGCTGATAAATACCAGCATGCAATGGCGCGTCAACTTGTGACTTAATATACAGCTTGGCGACGCTGGCCGAAAATAGCGGAATCTGGTTTTGCCACTGCGGCAATAAACCATAGTAGGTCTGACCTTGGTCAATAGTGACCATTTGCTGCGGCTGCTCAATACGACCGAACAGTGTCTGATAGACCATGACTAAGAAAAACGCAGCAATAAGTCCCAACACGAGCAGTACTTGGTAACCACGCTGCATAAAAAACGAGGGGTTATTGACTTTGTATTGGCGCGGTTTACTATTGCCACTAATGAGTGAGACATTGGTTGCTGGCGTTGCAGATGCGTCCTTCACCCCATCTACCACGGTTTGATCGTCCGGTAGCGTGGTATCGACACGCTCCTCGACTGTGCCATCTTGTTTATTTGATGGCGTCTCATTGGGACGTTCAGGTGGCGTACTAGGTGTAGGCTTGCTCATGGCAACTCGCGAGGCAGATGTTTGCTAGAATTTAGCACTGAACTGTGCGATTTTCAATGGTATTTGCTTAGCTTATCGATTATCTTGCTATTGATAGGAGTTTATATGGTTGAATACTCAGGCGCTTCTTTCAGTATTATCAGCTTATCTATTAATAATAAAAATATCTTATGAACATACATTTCAATCAAAGTCTTGCTAAAAACTATACATCTAAAGCGCAAATTATCCGCGTACTCAGTGAGGGATGGGTAAAAGAAAATGGGTACTGTCCCAGCTGTAACGAGCAGCCTTTGAATGAATTTACGAACAACAGGCCAGTTGCTGATTTTTATTGCGAAAACTGTCATGAGCAATATGAGCTCAAAAGTAAAAAAGCCAAGTTAAGCAATGTTGTCAATGATGGCGCTTATAAGACGATGATTGAGCGTATCAATAGTAAGGATAACCCCAGCTTCTTCTTTTTGACCTACTCAAAGGAATACAGCGTCAATAACTTTCTGATTATTCCCAAGCATTTCTTTACGCCCAATATTATTGTTAAGCGTAAACCATTATCAGTGACTGCCAAGCGCGCAGGTTGGGTTGGTTGTAATATTGACTTACGCCAAGTACCCGAATCAGGCAAAGTATTTTTGGTCAAAAACCAACAAGTTATACCTCGTGAAAATGTCAGCCGACAGTTCCAAAAGACATTGTTTTTACGCAAGCAATCTATGGCTTCACGCGGTTGGACACTCGATGTCTGGCAATGTATCGATCGACTCGATACCAGTTTTTCTCTCAATCAAGTTTATACTTTTGCTAGTGAATTGCAGCTTAAACACCCTGAAAACAACCATATAAAAGATAAAATTCGCCAACAATTACAAGTATTACGAGACAAAGGTATTATTGAATTTGTAAGCCGTGGTCACTATCGAAAATTATACTAATCGCTTCTTTTTTTGACCTGCATGATATAAAAAATCACTGAATAATTTGCTTTATGGCACAAGTCTGCGTAACAAAAGACGATCACTTCTTTTGAGGGCTTTTGCTAATCTAGTTGGCATTGATGACTAAAGTTATTCGTGAGAAATGGAAGTAAATACGATAAGAAAAGATGAAAAATCGATGCAAAAATTTCAAATAGAGATTGTCGAAACATCAAGTAATATCGTGGAAATCGTCGCAGAAGATAAACAAAGTGCGCTTTTGAAAGCGCAAGAAATGTATAGAAATGAGCAAGTGGTTTTATATCCTGATGATTTTATTGATACCCAATTCAATATTTTTCAATAACAGCTAGGTAGATTAAAAATCCACAACATCACCTGACAATAACGTCAGACTACTCATTGGCATGATACCGCGCAGTGCATTGCAAAAGAAGAGCTGCGTGACTCTAGGCAAATCTTCATCTTGTAGCGACCTGATTCTGACTGGATATTGCGTCGTGGATAGCGCATCTATAATTACCTGACGCATGACGCCAGCGACACCCGATTGAGCCATAGAAGGGGTGTACCACTGACCGGTGGTTAGGTAATCTTCATCATTTTTATGAATACTAGAGGTAGTTTTGGATTCTGATAGTGGCGCTTCTGCCAATTGATAGAATACATTACTCATCGTACCCTCAACCCACTGCCCACTCATATCGCGTAGCAGACCTTCACCAAGTGTTGAGGCAAGCTCAGACGCTAATGGCTCAGCTTTTATACGTTGTAGCTCACCACTAGCGAGGACATTGTCTAAACGATTAAGGCTCTTGAGACCTGCCAGCGGTGGCGGTAAGCAAGCAATCTGAGAAGACAAACATACTGCCAGGGCGTGAGGTTGTATGGGTACCAAACTCCCATCGAGCAAAGGCAGTTGCAGCGCCGTAGATACTCTCATGACCGTAGCCTTTAGCCATATCTCACAGTCGCTTCCATTTGTACTAGGTGTATAACCATAACCGCGTACATCCTGCGTAGCGCGAGTGACTACGAGTTTTAGCATACCCTGCTCTAATTGCTGGGCATACAGTTGCAGTACTGCTAATAACGCTTCGCTGTTTATATTTAACTGCAAGGCGTCAGCATGAGAGACGAGCCGCTGATAATGATAGTCTGACCACAGTATCAACCCATCGATGACGCCCATGGTAGTAAAAAATCCATCACCATATGCCAGTCCGCGATTATCTAGAGACACCGTCACCGTTTGGCTAGTCGACCGATTATCTTCGGTCACACTATTATCTTCGGTCAAACTGCTGTCTTGTGGATACAGACATACCCAGCCATTCGGTACTGACGTCGTATCTATCATAGTTTAGCTATCGTCTGTTTGGGCATCAGATTTATTGATGACCAGCATACAGCTATAAAACTCGCATTTCGCCAGTTCTACTTTTTGTCCGCCAACGACTCTGTTTTTGACGATTTGACCATTGAGCATTTCACCGACCAGTTTGCCACCTTCATCACTCATCAATTGGCGCGATAGCTGGTAGGCTTTTTTGGCATGGCTTTGACTCAGCTCTTTTTCGTTGTCAGAGTCGGTAGGGTTGGCATAATACCAGCCAAGCTCTAGATACTTTTCAGAATCGATAATATCCAGATAAGGCGCATCTGTCTTCATAAAGCGGTATTTGGTCGCAGGGTTACTGGCATAGTCTAGGCTATTTTCATCCGTGCTCATCACCTCACCGAACGCCGACTGGATACCATTGAGCTCATTGACACTGATCGGCTCTACCGTATCAGCGCCCCATGCCGAGACGTCATATTTTACTGGTGTGCCTTGCTGGGCAGCTGCCGTATCCGTATCAGAATTATCAGTCGTACTGGCTGGTGCGTCAGTGACTGTCTGCTCGCTACTCTCAGTGTTTGTCTCTGGATTTTGAGTATCGTCTTTGGTGCTATCACAGCCACTTAATGACACACTAACCGCCATTATCGTACCAACTAGCAGGGTCTGAAGGTTATGATTCCACATGGGTTGTTTACTCACACTTTTAAATTAGTCTCAAAATGACATTACCGAGCTGACACAGATGCCGCCGATAACGAAGAATTTTTAATAAATAATGTATTTAATAAAAGTTATAACCTTACAATCATTAGAGCATATTAATTAACATATAATCCATAGTTTACCCAACTGCTCATTGCTTGACTACCTTTTACGTTACGCATAGTAGTCTTGGAGAGTACATATTTGTTAAAGCATTAATCCTTTAATATTATTGGCTAATGACTTATTTTTGGTTGACCCTTCAGTTTGTCAATCATCATTTTATCGCTTATGATGATTGGTCGTGACTGACGGCTTCTTTGATAATGCCTCGCCCCTTTTAGCTAACGGACTATTTATGACTCAACATTTCATCGTCATTGGCAATCCCATTGCCCATAGTAAATCTCCAGCAATTCATGAGCAGTTTGCGCGACAGGTAAAGGCAGATATCAGCTACCAACGTCAGTATTGCCCTGCTGACGATGCCAGTTTTATCGCTGTCGTTGAGGCGTTTTTTTGTGGTGGTGGCGTGGGTGCCAATGTGACTGTTCCTTTTAAACAAACGGCTTATGATCTTTGCACAGCGCGCGGTGGTCTATCGGATCATGCCAAGACAGCAGGTGCAGTCAACACCTTGCTGATAAACAAAGCATTAGTCGCAAAAGGCGCGTCGATAACAGAGGCGATATACGGTGATAATACAGACGGGCAAGGACTCGTCAATCACATCGTAAGCTTGGGCTGGCCACTGGCTGATGCTCGTGTTGCACTCATTGGGGCGGGCGGCGCTGCACGCGGTGTCATATTGCCACTGATTGAAGCAGGTATTAGCACCCTTACTATCGCCAATCGTACTGTGAGTAAAGCAACTGATTTAGTAAAAGAGCTAAGTGCCGCCAGTCCCGTCATTGCAGCAAAACAAATTGAGAGCTGTGTTACTAATGAGTTAAGCGGTGCCTTTGATATTATTATCAATGCCACCTCTATTGGCTTGTCAGGTGACACCTTACCTCTGGATGATAATCTAAACTGCCAGTACGCTTATGACATGATGTACGGGCGCGCGCTACCGTTTTTGCAGCATTTTGCGGCGCGAGATGCCCAAGTATCAGAAGGCTACGGCATGCTCATCGGACAAGCAGCGCTGAGTTTTGAGCGCTGGACGGGTCATACTATCGACGTCGCCAAAGCCACAGCAGCATTGAGCCAGAAATCATGATGAATACCGCCTATGAATACTGATTAATAACTAAACGAGCGGTATCAAAAAGACTGCTGCTTTTTATGGACCAAAACGCAGCAGTAACCAGTTCTCAAAACGCCGTAGTGGTACGCGTAATCGCGTAGAATGTATCGCCAAACCGCCGCTCAATCCAATCGCACAGCCAAGCGCTGTATCAATCATACGTGCGTTGATAACCACGCTCGCCACTGGCGGCACAAGTATCGTACTACCATATTCTGCAATAAATATCGTCAACGGTGTGATAAAAATCACCGCCAGTCCGTAATGCCGATCGACAAACGACTCAATCAAAAACATCATAGATAGTATCGCTACGGCAACACCCCACATCGATAGTCCCCAAGACAGCATCCAGTTTGCAACCGCCATACCAACCAACGTGCCTAGCAAGCGATGCAACTGCTTAATCCACATGGTCCGTAGTTGCATGCCTTGGATAATAATAAAGCAACTCATCGCCGCCCAGTATGGATAAGGCATATATAACAGTACCGCTATCACCAATGCCAAACTGACAAAACTTACGACAATGAGACTGTCGCTGATCGTATCTGGCTCATACTGATAGCTAGGTGCAGGGACAATAGAACGTGTGGCGAGTAGAAACAATGTATAGAGCAGCGCTAACAGCATCGAAGACCCGCTGCCCAACAGCACAAGTCCTATGGCTGATAGGGTTTGGTCTATCGGCACAGGAATAAACAGCGCAATGGCACCTGCCATCAATACAAACAACCCTGCTGGTGGTGGCTGCCGATAATAGCGACCTAGCATCACAACACCAAGAGCAATGAACATAAATACAGGAAGCCTGAGCACAGGCAGCTGCTGCGCCATGAGTCCCAGTGCAAAACTAAGTATCATGGCAAACCCCCAAGCCATTACCGTCACCAATCGATAAGGTAATGTACCAGCCAATGGCAAGTTCAGAATAATCATCGACCCTAATGACGCTTTAATACCGGAGGACAAGTCACCAAAATAAGCACCCACAAATACCGGAAAGCTAATGGCAATCGCCATAACAATAGGCATGTGCCACGGTCTTTGGCTACGATTGATGGTGAGTAGATGTCCAAGCTCTCCATCAATAAGCAGTTTTATGCGAGTGAATAGCGCGGACAACCCTGACCCTTGTTTTTGTTGTTTTGACTCACTCATAAAAGGCTTTCCTCATTTATTAAATCTACTTATCTTCGACCTTTTACCCATAGAGATAGTCCATTACAGACGACTTTGAAAGTATATATCGCTCACACCCAATAACTAAATGTAATTAATAAAACATCAAAACATGAATAATAGTTATTAGTTGTATATTTGTTGCCCTATAAGATTTATAATCATATCAACGCCATAACAGCTGACGCTTAACAAGGACGTCTTACTTACCCTCACAACGGACTTGCTGTTTATTACCAGTCCATATGACGACCTATAGTGTCTATCTCACTTAAAATAAGCAAATATCGCTGACATGCATTTTGACTCGAATACTGCGTCGTAAGTCTATGATAGCGAACCAACCAAAGAGAGCGATTATGTTAACTTACAAAGCACCTTTACGTGATATCAAATTTTTGATTAATGATGTATTTGATTATCAGACTCATTACAAAAGCTTAGACAACGGCGAAAACGCTGACCCTGAAACTATCGATATGATTCTACAAGGCATGGCTGACTTTGCTGAAAACGTCATTGCGCCTCTCTACCAATCAGGTGGTGAAGAAGGCTGTCATTTCGAAGATGGTGTAGTGACTACGCCAAAAGGTTTCAAAGAAGCTTATGACCAGTTTGTAGAAGGTGGCTGGCAAGGTATCTCATACCCTGAAGAGTTTGGTGGTATGAATTTGCCAACCTCAATCAACCTTATCAAAGCTGAGATGATCGGTACTGCTAACTGGTCGTGGTCGATGTACCCTGGTCTATCAACGGGTTGTATCAATACGTTGCTTCAGTACGGTACAGATGAACAAAAAGCGCTTTATTTGCCAAAACTGGTCGAAGGCTCATGGGCAGGTACCATGTGTTTGACTGAGCCACAGTGTGGTACCGATTTGGGTCAGGTAAAATCAAAAGCAATCCCGCAAGAAGACGGTACATACAAAGTCAGCGGCACCAAAATCTTTATCTCAAGCGGTGAGCATGACTTAACAGATAACATCGTCCATATTGTTCTAGCACGTCTACCAAATGCACCAGAAGGCACGCGCGGTATCTCATTATTCATCGTACCTAAGTTCATGCCGAACGCTGAAGGTGAAGCTGGCGAGCGTAATGCCGTTGTCTGTGGTTCAATCGAACACAAAATGGGCATCAGCGCATCATCGACTTGTGTATTGAACTTTGATGGTGCGACAGGCTATCTGATTGGCGAGCCGCACAAAGGCTTAAAAGCCATGTTCACATTCATGAACACGGCTCGTATCGGTACGGGTATCCAAGGTCTAGCGCATACTGAGCTGTCTTTCCAGAACGCACTGCCTTATGCCAAAGAACGCCGCTCAATGCGTACGTTATCAGGTACTAAAGATCCTGAAAAAGTAGCTGATGCGATCATCCATCATGCTGATGTACGCCGTATGCTACTGACACAAAAAGCCTTTGCCGAAGGCGGCCGCTCAATGATTTATCATTCAGCACGCTACGCTGATAAAATGGCTCAAGGTATCGTCAATGGTGATGATGAAGAATTCGAAAAGTGGGATGACAAGCTAGGCTTCTACACGCCAATCCTAAAAGGCTTCTTAACTGAGCTAGGTATCGAAGCTGCCAAGCATGGTCAACAAGTCTATGGCGGCCACGGCTACATCAAAGAATGGGGCATGGAGATGATCGCTCGTGATGCTCGTATTGCGACGATGTACGAAGGTACTACTGGCGTACAAGCACTTGATCTACTAGGTCGTAAGGTTATCTTACAGTCTAAAGGTAAGATTATCCGTGACTACACGTCAAGCATCATGAAATGGTGTGGCGAGTACGCACTAGATAAAGAAATGCGTAAATTTGTTTGGGCACTGACCAAACTATGTGCTGAGTGGAACACGCTAACCGTACGCTTGATGTTGATGGCACGTAAAGATCGTGAAATCATCTCAGCCGCGTCAGAAGACTTCCTCATGTATTCAGGCTACGTGATGATGGGTTACCACTGGGCTCGTATGGCAGCCGTTGCTTATGACAAGCTAGAAAATGGTGGTACAGAAGCACCAGAATTCTACAAGGCTAAAATTCAAACTGCTGAATTCTACTTTGATAAGCTGTTGCCTCGTACATCAGGCCATGCTGAAGCGATGGTCGCACCTAGCGAAAGCATGACCGCAATGGATATCGAACACTTTTCTTTCCTAGATTAAGATTGTACTAATAAGCCATAAAAAAGCGCCTATCATTTGGGCGCTTTTTTGTGCTTAATTAAAAACACGCTATACATCGTATTCCATACAATAGATTTGAAAAGTATAACCGCTATCAGCTGCCTAGTATCTTCTTATGATACACCGCACTAATCTCTTCAACTTCCACACATATCTGCAAGGCTGCACGTCCTGACTGCTCGTGCCCTATCTTGTCCTCAATGGTTGCGACCAATAGCTCAGCCAGTTGATTGCGAGTCTCTATATCACGTCCGCTCATCAGCTTTAGGTGCGCATAAATAAATCCATTGGCCTGCTCATCGTCTTCAATACCTACCAAAAATGTTTCCATGGGTATGATACGTGCCTTGATATCAGCAGGTTGTTTGAACTGTCCACTGTCCCACAGCGCTTTGTTTAGCGATTTGAGCAATGACTCTTCGTGAGCGATACGAACGTTTGGCGTGACTTGAAGGGTTAAATGCGGCATGAGTACATCCTTAGATATAGAGAAATTAATAAATAAATTGGCTCATCAGTTTACGCGTTCTGCCTGACTACCGTAAAATATTTATTGATATTATTCATCAGTAATCGCACTAAAACAGGCATCAAGTGTCTGAGCCAATTGTACGGGTGGCAGCTCAATCTCTAAACCGCGACGACCACCGCTGACATAGATGGTTAACTGATCTTGAGCCGTGCTATCTATCACTGTCTTCAGGCGCTTTTTTTGTCCTAAAGGACTGACCCCGCCCAGTACATAGCCCGTGCTGCGCTCGACTTGTTTTGGGTCAGCCATCTGTACTTTTTTGCAGGACAGCAATTTATTGGCAGATAACGCCTTGGCCATTTTTTTAAAATTAAGCGTTTTGTCTACTGGCAGTATCGCGACAGCAAGCACATCGCTATCCGTTGATACAACCAATGTCTTAAACACTTGTGTCGCATCCACGCCAAGCTTTTCTGCAGCTTCTAGTCCAAACGATGGGACATGGCTGTCGTGAGTATATTCGTGTACTTGATAATCAAGACCACGTTTTTTGGCAAGGTCGATAGCTGGCGTCATAGGATTTAGGCTTAGTATAGTGAAGTTAAAAAGTAGAAGACACATATGTTTATCATATCTGTCACCACTGTATTATTACGCCAAACACCGTCATATTTCAAATATTTGGATTTTTTATATCATCTATCACTTACTATAGCGTGACCAGACCGTATTAATATTCGCAGTATATGCAGACACGATATATCGCTTTGATGGCTTTTATGGCATCATAAGCGCAACATATTTGACTATTTTTGATACTGATTATGATACCGAAGTTCCTAAAAAAACGGATTTTTAAAGCGCCAGTCGCGACTGGCCGTACGTCTGAAACTGATACTTCTGAAACTGACGCCGGCCCAGTCGCCACTAAGCCATACTCGAATGCACCGATCAATCAGTTGTATCGCAAGCTATCGGGTCAGCTACTCGATGTCGCGGTCAAACCCAAGCTACTTGGAGAATTGCCTGAGTTTGATAACGACGATCAGATACTCAGGTTTTATGTGCTACAGGACTATTCTCGCTCCAATAGTATTTTAATTGATTTACAGACGCAAGAGCACAACTTGCCGCCTGCATTGGTTGGGGTAAATGATACGGCCCACGGTATTAAAGAAAACGCTGCTATTATATTTTTGAACCACCCACATGCCAAAGATAATCCCTTATCCCCTCGTCTTTCGCGCTTGGTGTCTGCGGTCTTGCAACATCCAGAGCTAAAGGTCCGCCTCGTGCCTGTGTCTATCTTGTGGGGACGCGCACCTGAAAAAGAAGACTCGCTGTTTAAGCTGCTCACTGCTGATAACTGGCAGGATCCTAGTATCACTAGGCAGTTATTTAATATCGGTGTGATGGGCCGCGATACTTTTGTACAGTTTCATCCACCGCAAGACTTACGTACCATTATCAACGACAGCCTTAAAGGCGATGTAGAAGGACCTGCTGTTTTTGACTCGGTTTCTACAGATTTGGCTACGGCAGAACTAACACCAACTAACGCCAAAAGTGCTGAAGACACCTCTACAAACAATGATGTAAAAACTGATGCCGAGGTAGCACCCAGCTATACTCTGGTTGCAGCCGCGGACGGCAATCGCGAGCTCGTACGTATGCTACAGCAGCAGTTGACGATCTATCTAGATAAGCAACGCGCCAGCATGCTGGGACCGGACTTGTCAGACAAACGTAACCTAGTGGACAAACTGGTGTACTCGCCTGCCATCAAACATGCCATCGAGATGGAAGCAGCAGAGACAGGCACTAGCGTTCGAGAAGCTCGTAGCCAAGCCCGTGGCTATGCCAATGAAATGGTCAATGACTACTCTCATTCTATTATCCGCGGATTCTATAAGTTTTTGACATGGCTATGGACGCAGTTATATGACGGTGTGGAAGTTCATCACTTCGAGCGAGTACGTGACCTTGCAACCGACTATGAGCTGATTTATGTACCTTGTCATCGCAGCCATGTTGACTATCTATTGCTGTCCTACGTCATCTACAAACGCGGTTTGAGTATCCCTTATGTCGCAGCAGGTGATAACTTAGATGTGCCAGTATTGGGACCGTTATTACGCGGTGCCGTCGCTTTTTATATTCGTCGTAGCTTCCGCGGGAACGCCTTATATACCGCGGTACTACGTGAATACATGCATACTCTTATCACGCGTAATACCCCGATTGAGTACTTTATTGAAGGTGGTCGTTCACGCTCAGGTCGTCTGCTACCTCCAAAGATGGGCATGCTCGCGATGACGGTGCATAGCCAATTGCGCAAGACCAATAAACCTGTGGTCTTTATTCCAACTTATATTGGTTACGAGCGTATCATGGAAGGCGGTACTTATGTTGGTGAGCTAAAAGGCAAACCAAAAGAGTCAGAGTCTTTGATTGGATTACTCAAAGTTGGTCGTAAGATTGAGCGAATCTTTGGCAATGTACATTTGAGCTTTGGTACACCGCTGCATCTTAGCGACTTTATGGCCAAGTTTGATGTTCCTGCTGACAGCCTGCCATCCGATCGTACTGACTCACCGCTCGATGAAAAAACCAGCGCTATGGTTGATAACATCGGTGTGAAAGTCATGCAGCATATTAACAAAGCAGCAGTGGTGACGCCTGTCTCGCTATTATCATTGGTTTTGCTGTCCGCACCGAAAGCTGCATTGGATGAAAATAGCTGCCGTGAGCAGATCGCTTTATATCAAGGCCTCGCTCAGCAACTGGTCTATGCAGAGGATACGGTGATCACCGATATGACACCGCAGCAAATCATCGATTATGGCATCAAGCTGAAATTGATCGAACGTACGCCGCATATCTTGGGTGATATTATTCAGGTTGCAGGCAAGCAAGCTGCCCTGCTCAGTTACTTCCGCAACAATATTTTGCATGTGTTTATTCTATTGTCGTTCTTGTCCGCGCTAGTCGCTCGCAACGGCCGTATCAAACGCAGTCGCCTAGACAGTATCGCTGAGCAGCTATACCCATTCTTGCAGGGTGAGCTATTTTTATACTACCCCGCACATGGCTTGGCTGAGACCCTCAACAAAAAAGTCGACAGCTTACTCTCTCATGGGCTGATTGTTGAGCTGGGTGATGACACGCTTAGCGTTCCTGAGTCTAATAGCAAGCATTATCAGCAGCTGCAAGTACTGGCGACACCCGTTGGACAGAGTCTTGAGCGTTATTTTATGACGCTTGCCCTACTCGCTCAGCAGGGTTCTGGTAATTTGACTGAGAACGAAGTCGTTGACCTATGTCATCTGCTTGGACAGCGCCTATCTGTACTATACGCCGATGATATTCCGGACTTCTTTGATCGCGCCTTATTCACCAGCTTTATCAGTGCATTGACTCGCTTAGACTATCTACAAAAGGATGATGAGACAGGCATACTGACCTTTGATCATCGTATCAATGATATCGCCAGTCACGCTAAGTACGTCCTAACGCCTGATATGATGCAAATCTTGCAGCAAGTGGCGAGTCTAGACGAAGAAGAGATTACCCATGCGATTACTGAGATTAGTAATAAAAAGCAGCGTAAATTCGGGCGTAAACGTTAGTGTTGATTTAATAACTTATACTGACTAAATAGATATAAAAAAAGACCGCTAATGATTAGCGGTCTTTTTTTATTGAACTTAACTATACTAAACAGCCGTATTAGTTGGTAATCTTCTTATACTTAGCACGTTTAGGAGTCGCATCATCGCCCATTGTTTTCTTGCGATATGCTTCAAACTCAGTATAGTTACCATCGAACCACACTGGACCTTCTTCTTCGAATGCCAAGATGTGAGTCGCGATACGATCAAGGAACCAGCGATCATGCGAGACCACCATGACGGTACCTGGGAATACTTGAATCGCATCCTCTAGCGCACGTAAGGTTTCGATATCCAAATCGTTTGATGGTTCATCGAGTAGCAATACGTTTGCGCCTTGCTTTAGCGTCTTCGCTAATTGCAGACGGTTACGCTCACCACCTGATAGTTGACCGACGTGCTTTTGCTGGTCTGAGCCTTTAAAGTTAAAGCGACCAATATAGGCACGGCTCGGCGTGGTGTAGTCGCCAACCGTAATGATATCTAGACCGTCAGACACTTCTTCCCACACGGTTTTGTTGTCATCTAAGTGATCACGTACCTGACCGACATAAGCGACCTTGACACTTTCACCCAAATCAACCGAGCCAGTATCTGGCGTATCACGCTCAGTAATCATGTTAAATAGCGTGGTCTTACCCGCACCATTCGGACCGACGATACCAACGATCGCACCCGCTGGTACGTTAAAACTTAGGTTTTCATACAGCAAACGATCGCCAAATGATTTAGAGATGTCATTGATCTCAATAACCTTGTTACCCAAACGTGGGCCTGGTGGAATATAAATCTCAGAAGTCTCATTACGTTTTTGGAACTCTGTTGAGTTCAACTCTTCAAAACGCTGTACGCGAGATTTAGATTTGGCTTGTTGGCCTTTTTGGTTTTTACGAATCCACTCAAGCTCTTTTTTCAGCGCTTTGGCAAATGACTCTTCTTGCTTATTCTGCTGCTCTAGACGCGTGTTCTTTTGCTCTAGCCACTCAGTATAGTTGCCTTCATACGGATAGCCATGGCCACGGTCAAGCTCTAAGATCCACTGAGCGACATTATCAAGGAAATAGCGATCATGGGTAATGGCAACGATAGTACCGCTGTAATTCTGCAAGAACTGCTCTAGCCATGCGACAGATTCGGCGTCCAAATGGTTGGTCGGTTCGTCGAGTAATAGCATATCAGGACGTGACAGCAGTAAACGGCATAGTGCCACGCGGCGTTTTTCACCACCTGATAGTTTGCTGACATCCGCATCCCATGGTGGCAGACGTAGTGCATCGGCGGCTTTTTCTAGCTGGTTATTTAAGTTATGAGCATCCCATGACTGGATGATATCTTCCATCTTGCCTTGCTCTTCAGCAAGTTTATCAAAATCAGCATCAGGCTCTGCGTATTCAGCATAGATCGCATCTAGACGAGCGAGCGCGTCTAGTGCTTCGCGCATACCGTCTTCGACATTACCGCGTACATCTTTGCTGTCATCAAGCTGTGGTTCCTGTGGCAAATAGCCCACTTTAGTACCCGCTTGCGCGCGTGCTTCACCGCTAAATTCAGTGTCAACACCAGCCATGATACGGAGCAAGGTTGATTTACCTGAACCATTGATACCTAGGACACCAATTTTGGCACCAGGGAAAAACGATAGGTTGATGTTCTTTAGAATTTCGCGCTTAGGGGGAACAAGTTTTGACACGTTGTTCATCGTGTAGATATATTGAGCCATTAACACTCCGATAGACTGCATAGAAGAGAACAGCAAATACCACTTAGCAATGATGCCAAGCGTGCTGTACCTCAAAATCAGGGTTACAAATTATAGGTTATTATCGCATTGTGGCGCATACCCTGCAAGCTAACAGGTTGTTTTCCCCTTTGTTTCGCTGCTTTTGGCATTAAGTCGTCTACTTTAATGATATAAGTTTTCTAAAAGAGTCGCGCAAAAAATTTGTCTCAATACGCAAACCTAACATTCTGATTCATTAGTGTTTTATAAAAACCACAAAAAGTAGCATCAAAACTTTCGCAAATTTAATCAATAGCCGTTAGCATGTTAGGATAGCTTAATAGCGTTGGACAGATAGCTTGGTGTTATTGTCCATAATATGACCAACAAGCTACAGCATGACTGACAAGCTGACATCGAATGTGCAATATCCATTTTCATCACAATGATAAAGGTACTGGTAATATGACCACCGGCTATCGCCCTGAAGTTATTCAACGTGCGTTTGTCGATTTTATCGGAGCGCGCCTTCATCCATTTTGGTCGCTGACAACGCCCAAACTAAGACTTGTTGCGCGGTATCCATTGAGCGATGATTTGATTGCACTCAGATTTGAGACCAATGGCGCCTTTAGACAGCAGTCTTTTAAAGAGACAGAGAGTTGGCAAGGCGGTCAGTATCTTGATTTACGCGTGCTCATCGATGGCGTGTATCATCAGCGCAGCTATTCAATAGTAGGATTGGCAAACCAGCCATTATGGTGGTCAGATGATGCCAATACCAAAGCAGCAAAAAGCCGTCGCCATACAGTGACTATCGCTATCAAACCGCAAGGATTGATATCCAACTATCTTGCTGAGCAAATGCCGCTGGCTAGCGTCGTCGATACGAGTGTGCCACTGGGTGGTTTTACTTTAGCGAAAACAAGCCTAGATAATAAAAGACTTAATCCTTTGTTGTTTATCGCTGGTGGCAGCGGTATTACGCCCATATTAGGGCTCATTACCCAAGCGCTAGAGATCGGACATCCAGTGACTCTGCTGCATTATAGTCGTTCTGAACTGTCACAGCTTGAGCACCAGTGGCAACAACTAGGCGATGTACACTCGACCTTTACCTATCATCTGATTCGTACTGACACTCCTGCGACATACTTGGCTGGTGAGCGCTACTTGAGTGCAGATAGCCTGACGGCACTAAATCTGCCTCTAGCAGACACAACAATATTTGCATGTGGCTCACAAACTCTCTTAGCTGGCCTGTACAAAGCGGTAGCAAAGATCAGCTTACTCGAGGGTATCCAGCTACGCGACAATATTATCGTAGAAAACTTCGGTAGTGCGTTACCTGATTTTGAGGGTGATAGTGACCAGATAGATCGACAGCCACAGACAGAAGCGCACACCGTTTATCTACGTGCACGTCAACGACAGTTTAGCAGTAACACGACTTTACTACTGGCTGCTGAGAGCGCAGATCTACGCCTAGCCTATGGTTGTCGGCAAGGTATTTGCCAGTTGTGCCGCTGCAATAAAGTCAGTGGCGTGGTCAAAAACATCCAAACAGGTAAGCTCAGCCACGACGGCTACGAGTCTATCCAGACTTGTATCAATATCGCGATGACTGACGTGGTATTAGACGTTTAAGGCGTGTCATCATTTCATTTGTGGTGTCAGACTTAAGATTTGGCCATTTTAAGCCGACTAAATTCAAAGATAGGCCAGTTCATGACATGCCTCATTAATATTGAAATAAAAATACGACCATTGACCCCTAACTATTGACCTCTTAAAACTAAAAAATAGACTGATGTTAACTCATATTGTATGCTAAAACTCAGATGACTTATTAAACCGGATCCAGTGCTGCTTATTCGTGCCGTTTCGGTTAAGGATTATTTATGCGCTTATTACCACCTATTACTCCAGCACAATCTGCCGTACCTACCTTGACGCCACTATCCGATACACAACATGCAGCTCAAGGGCAGCTAGCATTAGCCCCAGAGATGTCTGACGCTCATAGCGACGATAAAATAACTGGCAGTGATAACCCGACAAGCTTGCCATCACAGTCAGCTCGCTATCCAACACTGAGTAGTGCACCACTCACAAAAACACAAAGTGAGGCTTTAGGAGCAGAGCTAGATACTATCTATAAGAACGTGATGGATTCACTGGGCAGTGATGATGCTCGTTACATTCAGCGAATATATGCCACTGTGGCCTACAGTGAGGTTGCCGCACGTGGCCTTCTTGCCGCAGTAGGACGTATGCCGTCGCGGCGCTCACAAGTAGCGACTTGGCTACTGGGCACATACTTACTGAGCTTTAGCAAGATATTAAACAATATGGAGCTTGGGCACAATGTCATGCATGGGCAATACGACTGGATGCAGCACCCGCACCTCAACAGTCAAAAATTTGACTGGGATATTGTCTGTCCTGCGCCATTATGGCAGCACTCTCACAACTACCTACATCATACATTTACCAATATTGTTGGTCGTGATCATGATGTCGGTTACCATTTGATCAGGGTCACTGATGAGCAGCCATGGGTACCAGAAGACCGTTATAATTTACTCAGTACGGCAGGGTTGGCATTTGGGTTTGAGTGGGCGGTTGCTTTTCATGATATTCAGATTAGCGCAGATGAGTATGCGGATTCTCCTGAGCTGCACCAAATCATGCAGCAAAAATCTCGTGCCCTATTTGCCAAAATCGGACGACAGATGGGTAAGGACTATGTTGTATTGCCAACGATAGCAGCAATGACATTAGGACGCCGTAGCGCTGTGAGTACACTGAGTGGTAATGTCACAGCTAATATTGTCCGTAACCTATGGACATGGGCGGTGATTTTTTGTGGTCACTTCACTGAGCAAGCGCATATCTACACCCGCCTCGATGCTGATGAAAGCAAAGGCGACTGGTACGTGCGGCAGATCCTTGGTTCTAGTAACATCAAGGGTAGCAAGTGGTTTCATATTTTGACAGGCAATCTATCCCATCAGATTGAGCATCATATCTTCCCTGATATGCCAGCCCGCCACTACGCTAGAATCGCGCCGCAAGTACAGGCCGTATGTCACAAATATAATCTGGCATACAACACTGGGCGCTTTAGCACACAGCTTCGACAAGTCTTAGGACGCATTCACCACTTTAGCAAACCTAGCGAACAAGAGTGGCAAGCGTATCAGCAGTCAGTATCACGTACGGACAATACTACCACCAATGACGCTAAACCAGAGATCGAGGACGAAGGTGGACTCAGTCGGTTCTTGCCTCCTGTGGTTCGTAAAGCCATCTCATACGCACGGTAATATATTTAGATTGTTGCTCTGATAAATCGATGCCAGATGCTTACGCGCTTAGATGTTTAAGTGCCTAGATAACTGAGTGCTTAAGTGATTGGGAAATGCCTAGCAGAGACAAGACCTTAATAATGTTAACAATCACCCTATCGACCCTTACGGTAAGCGTCTAGAGTATTTAGCATCAATGTTGCATAGTTATATAGTTACATACTCAATTAGCAAAATAGGGTTCGATAGGTCCTTACTGCTAGCGCCTTAACACTCAAAAACCTTTAATTCACAATAAAAATCCGATAATAATAAATGGAGTTTATCAATGAGCAACCAAGTTTCTAAATCAGAATTAGATATTACGCATAATCAAGCAGCAAAACGTTTTGAGACAACTATTGATGGTCAAACTGGCTATATCAGTTATCAAGAGCGTGATGATACGCTCGTCTACGATCACACAATTGTCCCTCAGCAGTTAGGCGGCCAAGGTATTGGGTCTGCATTGGTTGTACATGCGTTGGACTATGCACGTGCGCAAGATAAGAAAGTCATACCGCAGTGTTCATTTGTAGCCTCATACATCAGCAAACACCCTGAGTATCAAGATTTGATCTAGCGTGTTATCTATCAGCGCGACTGTCTGTGTTAAACCATGGTTTCAATAATGAGAGATTAGGGCATATCCCTAATTCAAACGTTTATCACTAAATAGAATAAAAATGGCTAAATCTTTGACAAATGGCGACAAATAGCTGGTCAATATCTTGATATTATCTGCGCGACTTTCCTTATTTGTTTGCGATTTATCTCATTTTTATCATCATTTTTAAAATAGGGACACGCCCGCACATAACTGTTAATCAACCAATCCTATACAACAATAAAGGTTATTAATATGAGTAGTTTATCTGACAAACAAATCAATCTACAGCTAGAAGACCTTGCTGGTTGGCAGCGTGATGGTAACAGCATCGTCAAGACTTACCACTTTGCTGATTTCATCGAAGCTATGAGCTTTATGAATCAAGCAGCATTCCATGCTGAAGCACTCGAACATCACCCTGAATGGCGCAATACATACAACATAGTAGAAGTACGTTTGACCAATCAGGATACAGGCGGTATTTCTAGTTTGGATATTCGCTTAGCAAAACGAATGGAACACATCGTTCAGCCCAAACGTCTATAGTATTACGCTGAGCGCATCAATAAGTGAATTTTTTGAGTTAGACATAAAAAAGACCCTAATGTTAGGGTCTTTTTTATAATTATGAATTTCTTAGAACGATAAGCTTTTTTACATTTTACGACTAACAAACGCAACGATAAATAAGATGACCGCAACGGCTAAGAAAATGTATGCCAGATTAGCAGATAGTCCTGCAACACCGCCAAAACCTAGTAAGCTTGCTAATAGTGCAACTACTGCGAAAATAATAGCCCAACGAAACATAATGTTCTCCTAAAATAATTGTTAAAAACCAGATAGTAAACTTTATATGGTATTCATTTAACTTCTTGTTTTTTTAATACCAGTCATATCTGCTTACAAACATAGATTAGCAATATTTTTTTCTAAAGAGCGTACACTTTGGTAATGATATCGGTAGGTTATGTAAACTTTGTAGCAACTCCTGGTATCTTTTATTTTTTCTTGTCTTAATAGAAACACTTTCTAATATCCTTTGATAATCTATCTATCGTTTTAAAGCTATGCGCTTTAGAACTATATACCTATTAGAAATATAGATAAGTAACATTAGGATAGATGCCCTAACTGTTTTCCGAAACAGATGTTTGGCAATGAAAACTGTAGCGACTCCATAAACTCCTAACCTATTTAAACCACTTGGTTTATAGTTTAAGGTCACATAATCACTCACCCTATTAAGGATAATACCTATGAATACCGAAACGGACACCGCAAAATCATTAAAACAGAGCAACACTGATAACCGCCCTTATGCCGTTATCTTGTACGGGGCAACGAGCTTCGTAGGTCAAATCACTGCTCATTATCTAACCAACTTTTTGTCTAATGCCAAAAACAAAGACGGTTCTAATATTACTTGGGCGATTGCAGGGCGCGACGAAGACAAGCTAAATAAACTACAGTCAAAGCTTGAGAGCAAAGTAGACATTATCGTTGCCAATAGCAAAGATCCTGCCAGTCTCGATGACATGACAAAGCAGACACAAGTTATCATCTCAACCGTTGGTCCCTATCTAAAATATGGTGAGCCACTGATCAAGTCTTGTGCTGAAAACGGCACTGATTATGTCGACCTTACCGGTGAGGCGATTTTTATCAAAGATATGATGGACAAGTATCAAGATACTGCCAAACAAAGCGGCGCACGTATCGTAAACTCTTGTGGATTTGATTCTATCCCGTCAGACTTGGGCGTTTATTTCTTACAAGAAAAGGCGGAAGAGAAGTTTGGCGAAACTTGTAATGTGATCAATATGCGCGTAAAAGCGGCGAAAGGTGGCATTTCTGGTGGAACGATTGCCTCGATGGCGTCGATCTTTGAAGAAGCTGGAGAAGATAAATCACGCCGTAAACAAGTCGCCAACCCTTACTTGCTGAATGACGACGCAGAGGCGCCCAATGTACGTCAAGACAATGTCAGCAAACCAAAGTACGATAGCAACCATAAACGTTGGTTAGCGCCTTTTGTGATGGCGACCATTAATACGCGTATTGTCCATCGCAGCAACCAACTACTCAGTTATGAATATGGTCGCGATTTCAAATATGACGAAGCCATGTGGATGCAAGATGGCGTCAAAGGCAAACTATCAAGCTATGCTATGAGTGCAGGGTTGCTGGGTTTCGTTACCGCCATGATGATCAAGCCAAGCCGTGAGTTGTTATCTAAGCATGTCCTTCCTAAGGCAGGGTCAGGCCCGTCTAAAGATGAGCAAGAAAACGGCTATTTCGATATTCGTCATTTTGGAAAAACGGCTAAAAATGACACTATCACTGTCAAAGTCACAGGTGATAAAGACCCTGGTTATGGCAGTACCTCTCGTATGATTGCACAAGCAGCATTGTGTCTGGCACAAGATGTGAGTAAAGAGGACGTCGGCGGTGGATTTTGGACACCAGCTTCTGCAATGGGGGATAATTTGATATCTCGTCTAGAAGAACACTCAGGTCTGAGCTTTGAGGTTGTCGACGGCTAGTCGCTCGAACAATTTTTAAATAGCGCTGGGTTAACGCTTATTACTTTTATGACCGTATCTTGGTAACAAGGTACGGTTTTTTGATGGCTGTACATCTATCAATTTTACAGTGCATGTTAACAAATACTAATACCGTACTTTTTTAGTAAACAATGTTGCGGCTTTTCGATTTTTTAATACATTATGCTACACATTCCTAGCGTAATGTCACAGCCATAACTGGGGCAGTACGCTAGGATGAAACAGGTCATAAAGTCCGTTCTATAGAAAATAAAAAAGAGACATACAGAAAGGCGCATCAAATTTATAGCGAAAATTTAAAAACAGTTTTGACACGCTAATTATTTAAGAAAAAAGAAAACGAAGTAAATAAGTAAACGTATTGGTTAAAGGATTAAGTATTGCTTAAAGAAGTGATACTAGACATAAGAATAGTTCTAGCTTCTTATAAGACAGAGAAACAGCAGGATTGCTAACATTAACTAAAAAGGAAATAACGATGAAATTGAATGTATTAACAGCCGCCATATTAAGTTCAGGTTTTGCTTTTTTTGCCAGTTCGGCTAATGCTGCCATGGTGACAGACGGTCATGGTAATGTTGGTTACGACAGTTATGAAGAATGCGTGACTGCCGTTCGAGATGGCTCAGCCAAATTCTATACCCCATATACGTATCAAAACCCAAAACGCCAGGCTGGTGAAGCAACTGTCGGCAAAATGCGATTGTCTGAAGTCATGATCCCTCAGAGCGTTGTTAATAGTAATAATTTGTCTACTAGTAACTATTCAGCTGGTGCTTGTGACTTAGGTGTTGGTCAAGCAAACGGTCGCTATGGTGTATCAGGAGACTTAGTCGGCAAGTACATCCCTATTGCAGCTGACATGCCTGTCAACGTCTACATGGACAGTGCAGGAAACCCTGTACGCCTGAGTATGCAACAATGTGATAACCATTTTGGCGGCAAGTTCCCTACTCCTATCGTAGGTGAGGTAGCAGCGCCAGAAGCACAACTCGCTATCGCTGAAGCACGTAGCGTAGAACCAGTGATGATTGAGACCACTCGTGTCATCCGCCCTACAAGTTACAGAGTTAAAGAAGTTATCCTCGTGCCAGAAAACCAAGTCAAAAGTATTAATACAGCTAGAGGAGATGCCATTGCCATTGAAAACAGTGCCAATGACACGGTTATCGTTGGGAAAAAAGCAGATGCTGATGTTATTAATAATATAGCAGTGACTCAGAGCTACCCTGTGATAGACCTATCTGATGATGATAGTGACAATCAGCAACGCTCAATGAATTCTGATGATACTGAGTACATGATTATTGAATAAAAACGGTGATGCATGTACCAATAGTCATAGAGCTTGATTTCATAACATCACAAGAATATACCAAGCTGTTAGAACTTTAATGAGTTTACTACTGAAATACCAGCTATATAGCTGGTATTTTGCTTTTACCAATTAGAACAAGGTTAAATCAAAAGCTGATCACATTTATATATGCCCTTATTTAAGTCGATTTATATTCAAAGCAGTTTATATATAAATTACTTATTAATATCTAGGTTACCTATTATAAGTTACCTCATATAAGTTACTTTTTTTAAAACACTTTAGCTAAGTGATTGTATTTGGATATAGATGTTAGGACTTGGATATATAGATCGGTTTTCAATTATCAATTTATAGGTTTTGGAGCTTTACAATGAAAAAGAACATTTTATCTTTAATCGTAGGAACTACTCTCATGTTACCAGCTGTAGCAATGGCTGCCCCTATGGGGAACAGTAACATTATGCCAGCAGATATGCGTAGCACCGCCGTTGACAACACTTTACGAGCTGAAATAGAAGGTCCTGATGGTGAGCTACTAGCGACACAACCTGGCGCTGTTGATATCGATGAGTCTGATGCCGACGATATGGATGACGAAGCCGATGATATGATGCGTAATAAGGCCAACAATAATGCCGCTTTGAGAAACAACGCCCAGGTATCTACCAATGCTGCAGCAATGACTGCGGCGCCAACTGCTCAAGTTCCTGCACGTAGCGTCCAGACACCTAACATGCAGCACAGCAATGCAAACTATCAGCCATTGATTGCAGGTGAAGCGGCTTCCGATAATAAAATGGCAGATACCGCTAGTACTTTACAAGAAAAGAAAAAAGACAAACGCGGTGAGTTACTAGCCACACAGCCAGCCAATGTACAGTTCAAAGAAAACCGCCGTATTGCGGTATCGCGTTAAGGCTAACAATTTTTTTAAGTCAATCAATGCTTTATCACTGATTTACCGAACATAAAAAGGCAGCCATATGGCTGCCTTTTTACGTATTGCGATTGGTATATTACCTATACCGTAGCGTACTTATTTCTTTGTCTTAGTCACGCCAGCTTCTTGTAACAAGGCGCCAAGCGTACCCATCTTGCTCGGTGATTCAGCTTTGTCATTTTTGACTGGTTTACTACTGCGGTTACTGTTTGCATTGTCCGGACGCTTGCCGCGTGGTTTAGCGGAACGCTTATCAGTAGCTGGGCGACTATTATTTGGACGGTTGCTATTTGCAGGATTGCTACGTGGACGACTGGTTTTTTCGCCATCCGTATCTATAGCCGCTGTACGTGCAGGTTTCTCAGATTCAGGTTTCATACTAAAGCCGATACGCCCACGTTTTTCATCGATAGAGATGACACGTACCGATACGATATCACCTGGCTTGACGCGGTTCATAGGATCTGCGACAAAGTCATTAGCCATCTGTGAGATATGTACCAGACCATCCTGATGTACCCCTACGTCAACGAAACAACCAAAGGCCGTCACATTGGTGACAACGCCTTCTAGGGTCATCCCTTCGCTCAAATCTTTGATACCATTCACATCATCACGGAAGTTAGCCGTTTTAAACTCAGGTCGTGGATCACGTGCAGGTTTAGCCAGTTCATCTAATATTGCTTTTACGCTGACATTATCATCGTTAGCCGCTAGTGTGGTCGTATCGATGGCATTCAGCACACCATCATTACCGATAACTTCTGGCAACGGCTTACCCGCTTGTGCCAATAAGCTGTCGACCAAGGCATAACTTTCTGGATGTACGCCAGTCGCATCTAGTGGATTGCTACCATTATGGATACGCAAGAAGCCTGCTGCTTGCTCAAAAGTTTTAGCACCTAGGCGTGGGACATTTTTGAGTGCTTCACGACTATCAAAGGCACCGTGCTCACGGCGATACGTGACGATTTGCTGTGCCACATTGCGGTTAAGACCTGCAATATGAGCCAAGATAGCAGGGCTCGCCGTATTGACGTCCACACCAACCGCATTCACGCTGTCTTGAGTGACTTTATCGAGACTATCCGCTAGCTGGTTCTGGTTCACGTCATGCTGATACTGACCAACACCAATGGCTTTTGGATCAACTTTGACAAGCTCTGATAACGGATCTTGCAGGCGACGGGCGATAGAAACGGCACCGCGTACAGAGACATCTAAGTTAGCAAGCTCATCACTGGCAAGCTCGCTCGCTGAATAGACAGACGCGCCTGACTCATTAACGATAACAGCTTTAGCTTTCAGTGCATCATTCGCCGCTAGAATCTCTTTAATCATCGCGTCAGTTTCGCGGCTTGCCGTACCATTACCGATAGCCACTAGGTCTACATTATAAGTGCCTAATAGCTCATCAATGACTGTTTTGGCTTCAGTCATTTTGTTATCAGGTGCAAATGGATAAACCGTCGCGATGACAGGCTTTTCTTCGCTGTCTAGCATCACGTGACCTTGAGCGTCCACGATAGCCATCTTTACGCCATGACGGATACCAGGATCAACGCCCAAAATCACTTTGGGCCCTGCTGGTGCAGACATGAGTAGATGCTGTAAGTTGCTAGCGAATACATCAATCGCATCCGCTTCTGCGGCTAGACGCTTTTCAGTCAACAAGCGATGCTCGATATGCGGACGCCATTTGTCTTTCCACAAGCTACTGGCCGCTTCCGTCAAAAATTCACGACGTGCAGCCGGTGCTTTGGCATCAACATCAAAATTGCTAATGATTTTTTCGATAAAGGGAGCATCCTCGCCTTCAATCTTTAGACCCAAGACGTTCTCTTGACGACCACGTAACATTGCTAATAGACGATGATTTGGGAGACGAGCTAGGCTTTCGCTATGTTCAAAATAGTCTTTGAACTTCTCGCCCACTTCGCGCTTTTCTTCGCTCGCAACACTCGATACGATACTGGCAGTTTTGGCAAAACCACTACGCAAGTTATCTAGTAAGCCTAGTGCCTGTGTCCATTCATCAACGATAATTGCCTGTACGCCCGCGAGCTGTTTTTCAATATCGCTAAAATCAACTTCAATCTCATTACCACTATCATCAGTAATACTTGATTGGACTTGATAATCAGCCAATGCGTCAGTCGGAGTGATTTCTTGCGTCAATACTGCTTGTGCAGCAACATCGAGACCTGCGGCACGCGCTTTGGCAGCAGGTGAACGACGACGTGGACGATATGGCAGATAGATATCTTCAAGCTCAAGCTTAGAGGTCGCATGATCGATACGCGCCTGTAGCTCATCAGTCAGATTGCCCTGTGTACTGAGTAGCTCCAAGATCTTGAGGCGACGTGTAGCCATATCACGCTCATAGTTCAAAGACTTCTCTAGTGCACGCAACTGTGCATCGTCCAGATTTTGCGTCTTTTCTTTGCGGTAACGCGCAATAAAAGGAACAGTCGCGCCTTCATCATAAAGTTTCACAAACGCATTGACTTGAGCAGTCTTAATGCCAAGCGCGCGAGCAAGCTTGTCGTGAATATTCGCGTGTGTGGTTGCATCCAAAACCTGTGCATTTGTCGAGGCTTGAGATGACGTTAAGGTATCAGTGCTACTCATATACGTATCAATCGTTGAGAAATGTAGTTTTGCATTATAGCAAAAGCTGCATGAATAAAAATCCTTTTTATCTTTTCGTTATTTATCGTCTATTTTGTAGCGCAAATCGTTTTGTATCAAACGTTCCATGGCTTCGTTAAACAAACGCATACAGCATTTGTCCTTATGAGTGATGCAATTAACGGTGCAATCTTATACACTAAAGTATCAATGACACAAATATCGATATGCGTTGACATATTGAACAATAGTTTTTGATTTTGTGACGTATTTATTTTGCCCAATAATTAAATAATGGCAACCAATAGCAATGTTTTACTCATCGCTTTTGACTCGTAGTTTCTGCTAACAATAATTTTTATAAAAGGATGCCTGTATGACTGATAATAACAGCCCAGATACTTTGACTCAGCGTATTTTAGTCGTCGATGACGATGCCCGTCTGCGCTCTTTGCTGCAGCGCTTTCTAGAAGACGACGGGTTTGTGGTTCGTACTGCTCACGATGGCAGTCAAATGGACAAACTCATGCAGCGCGAGCTTTTCTCTCTGGTCGTACTAGATTTGATGTTGCCAGGTGAAGACGGTATCAGTATCTGTAAACGCTTACGCGAAGACAATGCTGACATCCCAATTATCATGCTGACCGCCAAAGGTGGCGATGCAGATCGCATCGCAGGTCTAGAAGCAGGTGCAGATGACTATCTGCCAAAGCCTTTTAATCCGAAAGAGCTATTGGCGCGTATCAAAGCAGTATTACGTCGTCAGAATCGTGAGCTCCCAGGCGCACCAAGTCATCAATTAGAAGTGGTTGAGTTTGGTCCATGGACCCTAGACTTATCAACTCGTACGCTCAAGCGCGACGGCAATGTAGTGACGCTTACCACAGGTGAGTTCTCAGTGCTCAAAGCGTTGGTACAACATCCACGTGAGCCACTGACTCGTGATAAGCTGATGAATCTTGCTCGCGGGCGCGAATGGGGCGCGATGGAACGATCTATCGACGTACAGGTATCACGTCTACGTCGTCTGATTGAGGATAATCCTTCCCAAGCGCGTTATATCCAAACGGTATGGGGTGTCGGCTATGTGTTCGTCCCTGACGAGGCTGAGGCAGACACCGTCAAAAGCGAGTAGCTTCTGACTACTATCATTTCCTTTTAGTATGGGTCGTGTTCGGTAACTCACAAATACGACCTATATAATGAGCATTTCTGTGAAAAACTCTGTTATGTTTCAAAATATACCCTGCACGTTAGTGACAGGGTTTTTAGGTGCTGGCAAAACCACAGTGATTAATCAGTTGCTTGCCGCAAAGCCTGATAACGAACGCTGGGCTTTACTGATCAATGAGTTTGGTCGTATCGGTATTGATGGTGCACTCTTAGCAAGCTCACAAGCCAGCACGCTTGAGCAAAAGAACATTGCCATTCGTGAAGTTAGTGGCGGCTGTATTTGCTGTACCAGCCAGTTGCCCTTACAAATAGCGATCAGTCGTCTACTCAGTGACCATCATCCACAGCGACTCCTTATCGAGCCTACAGGGTTAGCTCATCCGCGCGAGCTTATATTACAGCTCAGTGCCCCGCACTGGCAGACAGCTTTGAAAATGAGCGCCGTGATCACTGTACTGAGCGCTGAGCAGTGGCAACAGACTAAATACCGTCATCATGATGGCTTTCAAGCGCATATCCGTGATGCCGATGTACTGATCATTAATCGCTATACTCAATTGAGTAGTAACGAAAAACAATCCTTAGTAGAGTGGGTATCCAAGCTCAATTCACAAGTAAAAATTGTTTGGGCAGTATCTGAACAAGTAATGTCTGATATAGCAGGCTCGTCAAATACCCCTTTAGCACATAACTACTTAGCGACGCTAAACGAGCAACTGCATAAGCCCAGCGCTATCATTTCAAACCAACGCAAAGTCAACATCGCTCATAATCAAAAATCTACGCTTGGCTCACTGTCACAGCCAAGCACTTTGGGAGTTTCGACATCCTCGAACAGTTTTGGGGATGAAGAAACTCAAGCTAATACTGATACCGAATTACCCTATCGATATCATGAAGAGCAGCAAGATTTTCAGCTGGCTGGATGGCGATTACCCACACACTACGTGCTAGACGCTGATGAATTACAAAACTGGCTATTAGCACTGCCAAACTGGCAGCGTATCAAAGGCGTCGTACATACTTCAGATGGCTGGCTGCAACTCAACTTCAATCCTGGCAGTATAACTACCAAGACAATTGATGCACAGACTGACAGTCGGTTGGAGGTTATCTTACAGTTAGGCAATACTGTCGATACAAATGCTATCGATACAACTATAGAAAAAATAGAGACCGCATCCCATACTGAATCCTCATCAGACTCTGTAGATTGGGAAGCTTTTGATCGAGAGTTGATGGCGATGGTTATACAGTCGCTCTAGAATAAAAGCATTAACACAAAAAAATGAACATAAAAAAGCGACCCCTGCTATGTAGAACAGGGGTCGCTTTTTTATGCTCACTCTGACTTCTCTTACCCAAAGTTGCTTAGCTCTTGCTAAAACCATTCAATTAACGCAATTGACTGTCTTTACTACCGCGGCGATTGAACAGTTCCGCAGCTTTTGCTTCTTGTTCAAGCTCGGTCTGACAGCTGACGCAGTGTTGAATACCAGGAACCGCTAATCGCCGCGCTTCTGGAATAGGGTTACCACATTCATCACATAGCTCGGCACTGATACCTGTAGGCAGCGAACGTCGTGCTCGCTCTAACGCATCGTTGACCGTTGCGTCCATCTGCTCGTGCTCAGCACCATCTCTTGACCAACCACCTGCCATAATCTCATCCTATTTATTTGTCATAATTAGACAATACAAAAGTCTTTAATAACAGATAGATGGGGCTGGTTTTACTGGATTGCAACCTGATAACAACCACTGTATCGTAAATATAACTCGGCAATATTAATTAAAATATTTCGCTGTTAGTTTTTAGGCTGTAGCTCAACAACTTGCCCGCGCACGCCAATGCTGTCGTCACTCATCAGACAGACATAACCTGCCATAATATCCTCAGGTGTTTTTAAACTCATAGGGTTTTCACCTGGATAAGCATGAGCACGCATATTAGTGCGCGTACCGCCAGGATTCACGCAATTAAAACGTAAGTTTGTGGTGTTTTGCGTCTCTTGCGTAAATATATCGCTCATACCCTCTACTGCTTGTTTTGAGAGCGCATAAGCGCCCCAAAATGCGCGAGGATGCGTACCTACTGTACTAGAGGTAAAGACGATAGAGCCGTGATCAGCATCTTTCAATAAGGGAAGCAGGGCTTGGGTGAGCATAAAGGTCGCCGTAAAGTTAACCTTCATCACTTCAGCAAACGTATCGACGTCGTACATCTCAAGCGGGGTCAGTTGCCCAAGCACACCAGCATTATGCAATATGCCATCCAGCTGACCCACTTCTTTGTCGATCAATCCTTCTAACTGCTGCATCTCAGCATAAGTCGCCCCTTCTAGATTCATAGGCAACATTGCAGGCTGCTTACCACCCAGACTTTCGATCTCATCATAGACATATTCAAGCTTGCTACTGGTCCGTCCTAGCAATAGGACTGTGGCACCATAACGAGCATAGGTCAAAGCGGCAACACGGCCGATACCATCACCTGCGCCAGTCACCAAGATAGTCTTACCATCTAGGCAATTGCTAGGTGGCACAAAACTACGAATATCATCATGAGTCAAAGGCTGGAGACGACTTTGGACGGTTCTTTGGTTGTCTTGCTGACTGTTTTGCTGATTGGCTGGCTTGTCAATATGGTCACTCATGGCGTTGCTCACTACTTATCATTTGTTATCATGGAATCGTTAAAATATGTGCTTGTCTTTAGAGACTGAAATATACCAATAGCTGATAGCTATAAAACTAAAAACTAAAAATTTATAAATAATCAAATTTGCCAGAAGACAACAGCAGTTTGTTTAATTGCTCAGGGGTATCAGCAATATAATCAGCACCCCACTTTTTCAAAGACTTCTGATCTTCAGGCGGAATATAACCATAAGCGGCCAAAATCGTTGGCATACCAGCCGCATTGCCTGCTTCTATATCACGTATATGGTCACCGACGTATAGGACACAACCAGCTGCGCCGCGAGGAATCCCTAGCTTCTCTAATGCCATATACATCGGCTCTGGATCAGGCTTTGATCGGGACACATCATCAGGGCATACCAGAGCGGCGCAGCGATCATCTAGTTGCATTTCGCTTAATAGCTTTTCTGCCAAATAACGAGGCTTATTAGTGACAATTCCCCATGGGACACCTTTTTTTTCTAAATCAGTCAGTACCGCTTCGAGCTCATGGAACACACAGCTGTCCACACAAATATCGGCTTCATAGTCGTCTAAAAACTGCTGACGAAAATCAAGTAATGCGTCATCGCTAACCTCAAGTTGATCGTTGTGTCTGAGCATTAATTGCACCATGGCTGACGCACCCGCCGAGACTTGCTCACGGATTGCTGCTTCAGGCGGCGCTTGCCAGTTATTCTCCAAACTCATTTTGCCAATGATACGAACAAAATCAGCAGCAGTATCGATTAACGTCCCATCAAGGTCGAATAAAACAGCTTTTACGAATTGGGTCATAGTGAATGCTCTTGAGATTGATCATGTATTTAGTGAATTACGGTGAATAGAGGTAACTGATACCAGTATCAAGCCAATGGCTTTTGGACTGCCATCATATAATTAACATCGACATTTTGAGCGAGCCAATAGCGCTTAGTCAATGGATTGTAATGCAAGCCAATAATATCCTGACGGACAAACCCCGTGTCTATTGCCATCTTGTCTAATTCAGCTGGCGTGATGAACTTGGCATAGTCATGGGTACCGCGATCGAGCAATCGTAGTACGTACTCCGCCCCCACGATAGCAAACAGATACGACTTGGGGTTTCGGTTGATTGTCGACAGCACACAGACACCGCCAGGGGCTAGCAGCTCATAACAAGCCTGCACAATCGAGCTGGGATCAGGAACGTGCTCAAGCATTTCCATACAGGTTACGACATCGAACTGACCCGCATGCGTCTTTGCCAGCGCTTCTACTGGGATATGCTGGTAGCGTAAAGTGCTTTCTAATCCACTTTGTTCTGCGTGCAACGCCGCCGCTTTCAAGTTTTCGGTACCTAGGTCGATTCCTGTCACATCAGCATTGCGACGTGCCATAGACTCTGCCAATATGCCACCGCCGCAACCAACATCTAGTACTTTTTTGCCAGCAAGTCCTTGTTCAGCTGTTTTGGCAGGCGTACCATTATTACTAGTATCGCCCTGATAGCCACGTTTTATGTTTTCTTCTATCCAGTTCAAGCGTAATGGATTGATCTCATGCAGAGTGGCAAAGGCACCTGTATTGCTCCACCATTCGCTTGCTAAATTGTTGAATTTCTCGACTTCGCTAGGATCAACATTGACAGTATTAGCCGATTTATTATTTAAGTTTTCGTCGTTTGAAGATGACGAAGCAGGTAAGGCTGAGCTCATAGGATTGTCCTTGATTACTATTATAGTTGTTATCGTATGCAGTGCACGATTATGTGTTCAATATTAGCATGGCAGCTGCGAATTTGTCGTAAGTACATCGTCACTGATTGTGAATAGGTTTGGTAAATACACATTTTTTATGAGTTACCACCTTGTCACAGGTAGTATTTGTTCACATTATTTGTAATCATCATGAAGCAAGGATCATGATAAGTGTTGGCGAGATAAGGCCGAACAAGCTAAGACCGAAAAGCGCTAAGCAATATGTCTTCAATAATAGCTAACAGCTTTACAACTGTCGGTTAAGAATCCGATTCACAAGTGTATGCATTTTGCGTTATCATAGTCGATACCTTAATATTGCTGTATCGTTCGATTATACTGGGCGCTGCATCATTCAAACGCGGTGAAAACTGCATATTGCAAATATCATGCGTTTGAATACCACCAGTGCACAAACCTCTTAACGAACTCTAAATCCCTACACCTCAAGGATAAAGTATGAAACGTGTCATGACACTGACTGGTCTAGCGATGGCCATTGGGCTTGCTTCTATGGGCGCACAAGCTGCGGACTATGTCGCTGGAAAAGATTATCGCGTACTAGACAATCCAGAAACCATCAGCGGTGATGCTATCATTGTTCGTGAATTTTTCTGGTATGGCTGCCCGCATTGTAATGTTCTTGATCCGCATATGGAAAAATGGGCAAAAACCAAAGACAAAGATGTCGTGTTTTTTAGAACACCAGCAGCGCTCAACCCTGTTTGGGAAGCCAATGCACGTGGTTTTTACTCCGCTCAGCTTTTGGGATATGAAGACAAAACTCATGCTGCGTTATTTGATGCCATCCATAAAGACGGCAAAAAACTGTTTGATCAATCATCATTGAGCAAATGGTATGCATCAAAAGGGGTCAACGAGAAAAAATTCAACAGTCTTTATAACTCATTTGCAGTGGGTACAAAAATTGGTCGTTCACAAGCAGGTGCTAAACGTTATCAACTGTCTGGCGTACCAGCCGTCGTTGTACAAGGCAAATATGTGGTAACTGGTGAAGATGCTAAAGTACCTAAAGTTGTTGAGTACTTAGTCGATAAAGCGCGTGCTGAGAAAAAATAATTGAAGCAAGTGCAAATCGAAACAGCCTAGTGATACATACAATGTGAATCACTAGGTGATACAAAAAAGCCAATCATAATTGATTGGCTTTTTTATGCTCTAAAATATAATCGATATTATATGTATCTATTTTTTCAACTGCGACAAAATCGCTACTTCGCGGATATAACTTGCCAAATCTTCTTTCGACTCTGCCAGTAGCTCATCGTCCTGCATATGCTTAGCATACTCAATCCATAGCAGTAATTGATACATACTGTTGTGCTCAGAAGCTTTGTATTGCTTGACGAATTGCTTGAGCGTTCCTTCATCATTGATATTTAAACGATCGTACCAGCTTTCTATTTTAGAGACTTGCTCTTTTGGAAAGAATGCATCAAACAATGCTTTGACAAGTTCGTGGCGGTTTTCTTCACTGATAAGTTTGCCAACGCGCTTAGTCTGACGGTTGCGAGCATTAGCACTGGTAATGTCAGCCAATGCCATGAGCTCAGCCATAAAGTAATCACTGGCAGGTAGAGTCTTTAGCTGCTTTTTTGACAGGCTTGCGAGCGGTATAGACAATTGCTGCAAACGCTCATGGGCTTTTTTGAGTTCTGTGCGCGAGACGCGCATGTCCTGTTCTTTCCAGTCGATCATAAAAGCGTTCCAAAATAATAAGTAATAAAATGAATAGGGTCGAAATGAATTACCAACGGCTTTTTTCGCGGTGCTTTGCCAATACTTTGACGCCTTGTGGCATGGTATCAGTGAGGCGGCGCTGCAGGTGATCAGTAATAAATACTGAACGATGTTTACCGCCTGTACAGCCGATGGCAACGGTTACCGTATGACGATTATTGTGCAAGAACTCGGGTAGCCAACGCATCAAAAATTTATCAATGTCATTGAGCATCTCTGTCACTTCAGGATAGTCGCTAAAAAAGGCATCCACTTCAACGTCGAGACCTGTCGATGCGCGCAGCTTAGGATTCCAATGCGGATTGGGTAAAATCCTAACGTCAAATACAAAGTCCGCATCAATGGGACTGCCGTATTTAAAACCAAAAGACAGCAAATTAATGACGATTTGATTGTCCACACCAACGTGTTCGCGCAAGCTGTCTTTTAGCTGATGAATATTTAAACTACTGGTATCAATGGTGATATCTGCATGAGCAGAAATTGGCTCCAACAGCTCTACTTCTTTTTTGAGTGCAGCAGGCAGATTAAATGCAATATGTCTGGCGTTGTCGCTATCGACATCTTGAGACATTAGCGGATGGACGCGGCGCGTCGCATTAAAACGCGCAATTAGCGTACTCTCTTGCGCCGTCACATATAGGACTTGTACTGCCTGCGCCCCATAAGTTTTTCGTAATAACTCATGTGTCGCTGCAAAGTTAGACAGATCAGCGCGCGGCGTGCGAATATCAACCCCAAGGGCAATACGATTGATACCGCTCTCACCAATCAGCTTGTGTGCCGCACTAGGTAACAATGACAAGGGTAGATTATCAATAGAATAATATCCCAGATCTTCTAGAATGTTCAGCACCGAGGTTTTCCCCGATCCTGAACGACCTGATACCACCAAGATGCTGAGCTTATCGGTTGATACTTGAGGCGTTGTCGATGCTGTATTATTATCGCTTTGATCCTGACGTGTATCCATGCTCTATTCATCCCATCTAGTACATTACGGTATAAAAAAGCTAACCCATTGTCATTAACTGATAATCACTAATTAATAGCCACTAACTGATTGTCCAATAACCGTGCACGCCCTAACCAAGCTGCGACCAAAATAACGAGATTTTTGTTTTCTGCATTGAAGATTATTGAATCATTAGTCATAGCGTCTAGATCTTCAGTTTTTACTTCTAGATAATCAATCACAAAACCTGCGTCGCTAATACGCTTGTGCGTGTTTGTTAGCAATGTTTGAAACGCCTGCTGAGTAATCCCACTATCTGTTAATTTTTCAGCCAAATCTTGTAATGCTTGATGCAATATAGGCGCCGTATTTCTTTCAGATGTGCTTAAGTACTGATTGCGCGATGACAGTGCTAGCCCATCATCAGAACGAACAATAGGGGCGCCGATGATCTCGATGGGATAGCTCAAATCACGCACTAACTGCTTAATGATAGCCAGCTGCTGGTAATCTTTTTGTCCAAAGACGGCGATATCTGGTTGTACAATATTGAATAGCTTGGAGACCACAATACCCACACCATCAAAATGACCGAGACGTGATTGACCGCATAATTGATTGGCAATCTCACCAGCCAACACGCTGGTGGGTGGTGGTAATACGGGATACATCTCTTCGATACTAGGGGCAAACACGTAATCTGTACCCACTGTCGCAAGCTTAGCCACGTCTTCGTCTAACGTACGCGGATAACTGTCAAAATCTTCACCCACGCCAAACTGAGTAGGGTTCACAAAAATGCTCACGACAACCACATCCGCATGCTGCTTGGCAATTTTTACCAGCTCAAGATGACCGTCATGCAGATTGCCCATCGTTGGTACTAGAGCAATACGCTGCACACCTTTTTCCTTGGTATGCTGCTGACCACGGCAAGACTGCAAAACCTCACGTAACGACGAGATATGATGATGAATGATAGGAGACATGGTAATTTTTTCTTTTATTAAAGCGTTCTGTTATGTAAAAGCGTCAACGAGATTAATCGAATTGATGTTGTTCAGTTGGAAAGCTGCCTTCGCGTACTGACTGTTGATACAAAGCAAAAGCACCCTCGATGCTGTTTGCATCATTGCGCTCATCGGTCAGAAAATCATGTACAAAGCGTGGCACACGCCCATGTACCATACCAAGCATGTCATGCATAACGAGTACCTGACCGTCGGTATCTGCGCCTGCTCCGATACCGATAACAGGTACCGCGACCGCTTCTGTGACTGCCTTTGCCAGTGCTGCTGGAACACATTCCAACACTAATAGCGCCGCACCTGCATCAACGACCGCTTTAGCATCAGCGAGTAATTTGTCAGCCGCTTCATCACCGCGACCTTGGATTTTATAACCCCCAAAGACATTAACTGATTGCGGCGTCAAACCGAGATGTACACAAGTTGGTGTCCCTGCTTGTGCTAAGGTAGTGACCAGTTCACACAGCTCATTGCCGCCTTCAATTTTGATTACATGCGCACCTGCCTGCATCAGTTGGCGACTATTGGCAATGGCTTCTGGCAATGTCGCGTAGCTCATGAACGGTAGATCAGCCAGTATCAGAGCATGTTTGTTGCTACGGGCAATATTGGCGGTATGATAAGCCATATCATTAATTGTTACAGGTATTGTCGAATCATGGCCCTGCACGACCATTCCTAAGCTATCACCGATCAAAATCGTATCGATCTGTGCTTTGTCCATCATTCGTGCAAACATTGAGTCATAGCACGTCAAACACGTAAATTTGGTGCCGTCTTTTTTAAACTTATTTAAAGTAGATAACGTTGTCATATGACCCTCAATTAACCTGTAATACCTTTGATTATAAATATCGCTAGCTATAATAATGACTGTAATTAAATACGATATCATCGTATAACTTTGAGCATTGACTATGGTTTATTTAATATCAAGCATCTGATAGTAGCTTTAAGCCTGTCCAATCGCAGCTTTGTGGATAGTCACCTATTGGCTTGTCTAATATAGTCAAATGGGGTGCCAGCTCTCGTAATGGTATCAGGACAAAATTACGCTCACACAGGCCTGCATGTGGAATCGTTAGCTGCGTCTCAGTGACTTGTATGTCTCCATACAATAAAATATCGACATCCAGACTGCGCTCACCCCAATGACGTAAACGTGCTCGCTTGGCCGATATTTCTAACTGCTGACAAAAGGCAAGCAGATCAAAAGGACTCATCGTTGTCTCAAAACCAGCAACGGCATTAACAAAATTAGGCTGATCCTGCGGTCCCATCGGCACTGATGCATAAAAAGAAGATACAGTCACTTTACGTACCTTCTCATGATCTTGCATATTTTTAAGCGCTTGCTGCAAATGATCTATAGGTGACCCTAGCTCGTTAGACAAGTTGCTACCTAGGCCCACATAGCAGGTGAACCAAATGGTCTCGTCAATGCTATTAGTTGCCGATATAAATGTGTTGCTACCCGATACGTTGCCACTATCAAAACTACTTTTATTCATCATGTCACCATCTGCAAATTATGCTGATAACATTAAGCGTTATCGGTACTAGGCTGACGACGGCGACGCTTTGATGGTACAGGGCCTTTACTCTCAGTCATTTTGATAGCAGGTAATTGGTCACTTGCCATTTGACTGGGTTGAGCAGGTTTAGCGGTAGTCGTTTTAGCTGGTCTTTTCGCTCTTGCAGGTGTAGCGACTTTCTTTGCTTCGGTGGTTGTCACTTCTTTGACATCAGCTTTACCAGTCGACTGAGCGACTTGTTTAGGTGCTTTTTTCGCATATTTTGCTGTTGCTGGCGCCTTATCATCAGCTTGTACTTGAGCACTGTCTGTGCTGTCAACAGTAGGCTCGCGGCGGCGACGCTTATGCGGAATTGGCTCGTTATTCATACTCACCAATGCAGGTGACCTTGCGATCGAGCGCGTTGGTTTTGCCTGACTAGATGACGAGTTAGACTCTGGCAGATCAGTTTTAGTAGGCTGATTCCTATTCTGACGATCAGCTTTGGCTTTTTGCTGCGGTGCATCGCTATCAATAGATGCTCGCTTCTGCGTAGCTTCTTGCTTGTTTGCAGGCGTCTTACTGCGCTTTGACGCTTTATCATCTGATAGCTGCTTCCGTAATGGCGGCACGACATTATCGTGCTCTATTACAAACAGTGGCGCAGGTTTAGACTGATGGCGTTTGTTTGCTGATTGATCGTTGCTACTGAGCGATAACTGCTGTAGCTGTGCAAGCTCGCTGCTATCTTGTTTCACCTGCTGCGTGTCGTGATGCTTACTACCATTTCGACCTGTTTTAGCTTGGCTGCTAGCGCGGCGACGACGTGCTGGAATATTCGATGGATCGTTTACCATTGTCTGATCATTCCTTCCCTGCCCAGCACTATTACTGGCTTTGCTTTGTTTAGCGCTGTTTTGATTAGATGATGCATTATCAATGGTATTGGCTTCTGGCTTTTGACGATTGCGTCCGCGACCACGTTGTCCTTTTTTGTAGGCACCGCGGCGAAGATTTTCATCAAACTCATCAATCGCCTGCTGTTGCTCGCGCTCAGACAATGTTTGATATGTCTGCCACCAGTCACCCATATCATTGGTCGACTCTGATAGCGGGTGCTCAGCATCACCGCACTGTTCGCGCAACAACAAAAAGTCAAAACCTGCACGAAAGCGTGGATGCTCAGAGAGCTGAACAATTTGTTTGCTACGAGGAGCGGCAAGTTTTGGCTGCAATATCCAAATATCACGGATAAACTGCTCAGCAAATTTTGGAATTGCTGTCTTGATACGTTGACGGTCAATAACTTTGCCAGCAGCATGCATTTGTGCTTCCGCAAACGGCATATTGCGCTTTTTAGCTTTTGCCAGTTGATGTAAATAGTTTTCCCACAGCAGCGCAGCATAGAAAAATGCTGGATTAATACTTTTGCCAGCAGCAATACGCTTATCAGTATTGATCGCTACTTGGTTGACCAAGGCGCTTGGCTCGGCTGGTGGATAAATGATAAGGCTATCAATGGCACCTGACTCAAAAAGTAACGGCAACAATGGCACTAAATAACCACCAGTAAACATTTTTTGCGTTTCATCATAGAGTCGATGCGGTGATATCTGCTCAAGCAGTGCCCAATTACCATCATGGAATTGCTCAGCCAATGCGTCATCAAACTCAAAGCCTAATTTTGCCTTAAAACGCAGGGCACGGAGCAAGCGCACAGGATCTTCTTCAATACGCACTGGCGCATTACCTAACAGGCGAATGACTCTATTATCGATGTCTTCCAGCGCACCACAAAAATCATGGACGATGCCTTTGAGCGGTTGATAATAGAGCGCATTGATAGAGAAGTCACGGCGAGAAAAATCTTGTTGAATATCACCCCAAACATTGTCGCGCAGAATCATACCATCACGATTGGTATTGGCATCGCTGGTTGGCGGACCGCGAAAAGTAGCCACTTCAATCAACTCGCGACCTGAATATACATGCGCTAGCTGAAAGCGACGACCGATAATACGGCAACGCTTACCAAAGACATCTTTGATCTCATGTGGTTTGGCATCAGTAACAGCGTCAAAGTCTTTCGGGCGCAAGCCCAATAAAGTATCGCGCACACCACCACCGACGATATAGGCATCAAACCCAGCTCGGGTCAATGTGGCAATCACTTCAGTAATGGAATTGGGTAATTCAGATTTGTTCAGTTCTAACTGCTTGGCGGCACGCTCGGCCATGCATCTACTCCTCGCCGGTATTCTTTAACTACCCCTGAATAACACAGCGTTTATCAGGCGGATGTACCCGCTAGTTTAACAAATTTTGGACGTACTGGGGGTGTTATGACATTTACTTACATGCTATTTTGTCAATATTAGGATTAATTAATGCAAAACACAGCTGTTAATCCACTACGCTTAAACGCTTTTTATTTTTCTCAACTGTTTTCGCCCCAATCCCTTTTACTTTTTCTAACTCGTCAACAGTCCTAAAACCACCAAACATCTCACGATATAGAATAATAGCCTGCGCCTTACTACTGCCAATGCCATCTAATGACACCAGCTCACCTTCACTGGCTCTATTAATATTGATTAATTTTTGCTCACGCGCTTGTATCACAGATTGCTCTTTTGCGATCAAATACTCATAGGCGCGTTCAGGATCATCAAAACAGGGCTCAGAGGCATTAGCCTCAATAGTTATACCGACATTCGATACGAGACTAAAGACTGCTATCATAATTATTCTGGTAAATGACGTTTTATGCTGAGCGTTCATGTTGTTTCGCCGCTTCCCATAGTGCATCCATCTCTGATATATCGCTGTCTTCGACACGCTTGCCACTCGCTGCCAATTGCTCTTCGATATAGCCAAAGCGAGATTTGAATTTGTGCACGCAGGTTAAAGTCGCTGCTTCTGCATCGAGGTTTAGTTTACGTGCGACATTGACGAGCGCAAACATGCAGTCGCCCAATTCTTTTTCGACCTCTCTGATATTGGTCTTGATATCTGCGGCAGATTTATCTGTTAGCTCATGCTTGAGTTCAGCAATCTCTTCGTCTAGCTTGTCTACCGCACCTGCAACACCTTCCCAATCAAAACCTAACTTTGACGCTTGCTTTTGTACATCTTGTGCCTGCATCAAAGCACTACCCGCCTTAACCTGATCTAAGCGACGTTTTGATTTACCACGTGCCTCGCGTGCTTGCTGTTCTTCTAACTTGATTTCGTCCCAGCGCTCTTTTACCGCATCGTCGTCTTGTAGCGTTTCAGCCTCAAACACATGTGGATGACGACGAACTAACTTCTCTTGCAAAGTACTGATGATATCGCTCATATCAAAGCGTCTTTGCTCAGCATACATCTGACAATGAAACACCACTTGCAGTAGCACATCGCCAAGCTCGCCCTTGATATCTTCGTCATCGTCGCTTTGTACCGCTTCGCCTAGCTCATAAGCCTCTTCGATAGCATAAGGAATAAGGCTATGATTGGTTTGCTTTTTGTCCCACGGACAGTCTGCTCTTAATCGTGCCATCAACGCTAAAAGATCATCGAGCGATCCGCTAGGGGCTGGTATTCCTTGTACCGGCTTCGGCTCGGTAGTAGTATTCACAATACTCATAATGGCGACTCTTATCATTCTATGGGTTAGTTGTTTACTTAACAGGAAGTATCGCTTGTCATTCTATGATTCAATGTATATTTGAGTGGTTGATGGATATATATTTTGACCCTACCTATCGACACATGTCTCACACCTTTAGCAGTTAGTGTATCATTGAACACAACTCGATTTATAATTGTGCGACGCGCGTACTAACTCTATCACTGCTTATTCCCAAGGAATTTTATCATTATGTCAACTTCTGCGGCTACCAGCTATCAACCTGCAACAGAATTTACTCCTATTACCATTAATTCGTTCAAAGCATACGATATTCGCGGCGAGCTGGGGGTCAGTTTAGATGAAGACATTGCCTACCGTATCGGACGAGCGTTCGCACAGATTTTGTACCAGCGTTATCAGGTAGCAGTGAAAGCTCAAGACAATGATATGATAGCTCTGAAGCCGGCTATCGTCATTGGTAGTGATATTCGTCATTCTAGTGAGCAATTAAAACAAGCTGCCATTCAAGGAATAATAGATGCTGGTGTCGACGTTATCGATTTGGGTATGAGCGGTACTGAAGAAGTGTATTTTGCGACCAGCCATTATGAGACGCTTGGCGGTATCGAAGTAACTGCCAGCCATAACCCTATCAACTATAATGGCTTAAAACTGGTCAAAGAATACTCAAAACCAATCAGTGCTGATGATGGATTGGCAGAGATTCAGGCATTGGCAGAATCAGGACAATTTATCACTGATAACCAATCAGGAAAACTAAAACTTCTAACAAATAAAAGTGCGTACATCGATCATGTCATGACGTTTATTGATGTTGATAAGCTAAAGCCGCTCGAGCTGGTGATCAACTCAGGCAATGGCAGCGCAGGTCCTGTGGTCGATTTATTAATCGATAAACTGACCCAAGCTGGTGCACCTATCAAAGTGATTAAGCTACACCATACTCCAGATGGCAGCTTCCCTAATGGTATTCCTAATCCAATGATTGAAGCCAATAGAGTGGCCACTCAACAAGCAGTTTTAGAAAACAACGCCGACCTTGGTATTGCTTTTGATGGGGACTTTGATCGCTGCTTCTTATTTGATGAGCGAGGTGAGTTTATCGATGGTAGCTACGTCGTTGGTATGCTCGCCCAAGCGTTTTTGAATAAACATCAAGAACAAATCGAATCCATCGTCTATGATCCACGTGTCATTTATAATACTGAAGCGGTGATAGAAAAGCACAACGGCAAGGCTGTCATCAGTAAATCTGGACACTCATTTATCAAGCAAGTCATGCGCAGCTCGGGTGCCGTGTATGGTGGCGAGATGTCTGCTCATCACTATTTCCGTGACTTTTTCTATTGCGATAGCGGTATGATACCGTGGCTATTGACAATTGAGCTGTTGTCTATTACAGGTAAAACCTTATCAGAATTAGTCACAGGTTATATTGAAAATTACCCAAGCTCAGGTGAATTAAACTTTCGCCTAACCACCCTCGATGCACCAACCATTATTGATGCCATTGAAGAAAAATTCAGTGTGGATAATCCTACCAAATCAACTCTAGATGGTTTAAGTCTGAACTTTGGTGACTGGCGCTTTAATTTACGTGCATCGAATACCGAACCGCTTATTAGACTAAATATCGAGAGTCGTGGTGAACAAGAGCTGCTGACCACTAAGACTCAAGCCATTCAGCAATGGCTAGCGGATCAAGGAGCTGTGCCCGCATAGTCTTATCTTTTAGCGCTAACTAGACATTCAAAAAACGCTCACTAATGTTATTTAGTGAGCGTTTTTTGATTAATATGTATTGCGAAAACTATGAAAACAAGCTATTTGGATCGGCCAATACCCATATAGTCCCCTACCAAATCATTGATTTGCGTTCGAGTGAGAGCGTTTTGTGCATCAAATATAGGCATCGCTTGCTGATTTATTTTGGCAATATCCAACTGATCTCGCGGTGACCAACTGATAATAAAAATAGCGTTGGCATCGTCCAAGCCTTCGTAAGGGTTAGTAGTCAATTTGAGTAATGGCTGCTGTTGGTAGCGCTCAGCAAGCTCAGCCTGTGCTTTATCACCATACACCAATGTACGAATATTATAAGACCATAACAACGCCAATAACGGATGAATGGCGGACCCTGCAGTACGTCCTGAACCTGATTTGTAGCTGCCGCCCCAAACCATGACAGTTTTATTGTCGATAAAACCATCAAAATATTGCCAAAACTTACGAAATATCAATTCTTTTTGATCTTTATTAATGTGTACGACAGACTCTAACAAAGGCATATCCAAACTGTGCATTTTGCTCGACTGCTGCAACTTGGTCAGCTCGGTGGGCAAAGTATTACCACCGAATCCCCATCCCGCCTGCAGATAGCTGCTGCCTACGCGCTCATCCAATCCCATTATACGACTGACCTGACTGATATCAACGTTCTGACTATCAGCTAAGCGTGACATTTCATTCATAAAGCTCACTCGTGTTGCCAGCATCGCCATGATACTACTACGAGCAAACTCAATTGTTGCGATATCAGCATAATGAGCAGCACGCGCATGCTGCATTAACGGTTTTAACACCTGTAGCTGCTGACTACTGCTCGCTGTCTTTTCACCCAATAGCCATAGCGAAGGGTTCAACATCGAGCTATACGCATTCCCATCTTGCAAGAATACAAAGGGCACGTAATACACCCATGCACGCTGCAAACGTTGAGCCAGTTCCGATACATGACCTAGCTGTTCAATACCGCTCATGATAACCGGTATATTCTGCTGATGGCTGTGGTTAAAAGCGGTAATCCAGCTGTCCTCTATCCATACTGACTTAGCGCTATCAAGAAACAACCAATATAGTGCTGCAAGACTCTGCGTATCAGCTTCGTTGTGACTTGCAGGTTCATAAGAGGCTATCACTGTGTCTGCACTAGCTGGTAATGCTTTGATAGTGATGACTTGCTGTTGTTCATACATCTGCCACAATGCTTGCAAATGATGCTCAAAACCATACTGCTGTATCTGCTCAGTCAATAGATCTATATCTGCATAAAGATGCACACGCTGACCAAGACTTGCCAGCACGACCGCACTGGTAATCGCTTCTATGCTGTGACCAATGAGTACACTGACTGCAGGCTCACTCATTTGATTGGTTTCAGATATGTTTTTATATTTAGGCATATAACTGTCATTTGTGGCAGTCTCCATGAGCGTACTTTCCTGTATTGTTGACCCATAACTGTTATTAGGACAACTTTTTAATATATTGTAATAACTGGTCAGTAGACGTATCAAATTGACCTTGAGACTCTTTTTGCATGGCATCATGGACCGACTCTGCCATTTGTTTGCCCATCTCAACGCCCCACTGGTCAAACGGGTTAATATCCCAAATACTGGCCATCACATAAACTTTGTGTTCGTAGAGCGCGATTAGTGCCCCTAAACTATGCGGTGTGAGCTCATCAATAAGCAATGTGGTTGATGGTTGATTACCACGGTAGTACTTGTATTTATCTACACGAGATACTGTTGTTTGATCGACCAGTTCTGTCACAGCAGCATTACCAAATGCCAGTACCCGACTTTGCGCCAGACAATTGGCTAAAGATAGTTCATGCTGCTGCTGTAATGAAGTATTTTGCGCCTGATCACTATAGCGACGTACGCAAGCGATAAAATCACAAGAGACTTGCTGCGTTCCTTGATGCAAGAGTTGATAAAAGGCATGCTGGGCGTTTGAACCAATTTCTCCCCACAGAATCGGACAAGTATCATAGTCGATACGATCGCCATACTGGGTAACTGACTTACCATTACTTTCCATCTCAAGCTGGGTAAGATAGCTCGGTAAATAACCTAGCCTGCCATCATAAGGCAATACGGTGTGGGCACTTACTTTCAAAAACGTACTATTCCACACTGCTAGCAATCCTAACAATACTGGTAAATTGTCTGCAAAATCAGCTTGTGCAAAGTGCTCATCCATACTATGTGCACCGCTTAATAGCGCCTTAAAGCCACTCATTCCAATACGAATAGCAATGGCAAGGCCAATTGCTGACCATAGAGAAAAGCGACCGCCAACCCACTCCCAAAGCTCTAACTGGTGCTCAGGATGAATTCCCCAAGCACTCATTTTTTCACTATTGGCTGAGATGCCGATAAAATGCCGACGCAATACACTATCTTCTGTACCTGCACGGAGTTTTGCCGTCGCAAGTAGCCAAGATAATGCCGTCTTAGCATTCGATAAGGTGTCAACCGTACCAAAGGATTTGGAAGAGATAATAAATAAAGTGGTTTCAGGATTTAAGTGCTTAAGTAGATTATCGAGTTGAGTACCATCCATGTTAGAGACAAAATGTACCTCGATACTAGTATCTGCCCATTCATCAAGCGCCGTAGTCGCCATAAGTGGACCAAGGTCAGAACCACCGACTCCGATATTAACAACATCAGTGATGGCCTTTCCTGAGAACCCACGCCACGTTCCGCTACGAACACGCTCGGATAGCCTCGCTACCTGCCTTAGGCTGTGATGTACATCGGCAACAATATTTTGCTCACCTGCTTGTAGCTTTGCTGTTTCGGGTAGACGCAATGCTGTGTGCAACGCCGCACGCTCTTCACTGTTGTTGACCATCGCACCTTGCATAAGCGCATCAATTCGAGAGGACAACTCACAGCTGTCTGCTAGCTGTAATAGACTGTCCATTACCTGCTCATCTATGCACTGCTTGCTATAGTCCATATACAATGCAACCGCTTGGGTGCTAAAGCGTGTCGCACGGCTATCATCTTGCGCAAATAAATCTGCCAGCGACCATGACCGCGATGCAAGCGATTGCAAGTGCTCCCAATGCTGAGAATCACGAGCACGCTTATACTTCTTATTGCCTTTTATCTCTTCCATTGGTTATTTATCGTCCGCTAGTTGCTGCTCGGAAAAGTAGATAAAAGCCTGCATATATGAGCGCATGTCACCTGCGTCATAACTATCACCGCGCATAGTGGTGACATGCACGCCGTACTTACTAATCAAAGCATCAATCGCATCCGTTAGTTGAATTTCACCACCGACTGAAGCTTTTGTATCGGCCAGATAGTCAAAAATATGATTACTAAAAATATAACGGCCTACAACCGCCAGTCTCGAAGGCGCTTCTGCTAAGCTTGGCTTTTCCACAAATCCTGCAACTTTAAAGCTAGTATTAACATCTACGTGGTCGTTCACTTCACTATTACTACTCAGTTTAGCAATACCATATTTATGCACATCCTCATCTGCCACTTGATCAACCAATATCTGTGAATGACCATCTTTAGCAAATGCATCGATCATAAAAGCCAAATTATCAGCCGACATGTCATTAGTAAACGGATCAAGCACAACATCTGGAAGCAATACTGCAAAATCATGCTCACCGATGATTGGACGCGCTGCCAATACCGCATGTCCTAAGCCCAAAGCTTTACCTTGACGTATCATCGATACTGTGACGTCTTCTGGTAGCCAGTTCAAGCTGTCAGCCAGCTCATCTTTACCTTTATGGCGCAGTTGATTATCAAGCTCAGCATTGACATCAAAGTAGTTTTCAATTGCGCTTTTTTGTGCATGACCGACCAAGACGATATGCTTAATACCTGCAGCAATGGCCTCTTCTACCACGTAATGAATAGCTGGACGATTACCCAAAGGCAACAACTCTTTAGGTACAGATTTAGACAATGGCAACATACGAGTACCAAAGCCTGCGACGGGGATAACAGCATGCGTTATTTTATTCATAGTTTTTTAGCTATATTCAAAAGATGAGTTTAGAGAAAAATGTTAAATAAGTAATAGGATTTAATAAATCTTAAGACATAGTATATCCATTTGGATTCATACTCTGTTTACGTAAAATATCTTAACAAATATAACCTATAACAATTTCAAAAGTCTCAGATTAATAGCTACGATACAACTTATGCAAACTTATACAAGTGTGCGAACCTATATATCCAGCACCGCCAGTGACTAGTATTTTGTTTTTCATAAAGTTTTCAGACATAAAAAAGACACCCCATTGTAGGGGTGCCCTTTCAAAATTTCAACAAAGCTTTGGTAGTTAGTAGGCTTTTGCCTATCTTACCAACCAGTAACTTCTTTTAGCTTGTCACCAAGCTTAGATGGGTCACGCGTATATGCGATACCAGCATCTTCAAACGCCTTGAATTTTTCTTCAGCAGTACCTTGACCACCAGAAATGATAGCGCCAGCATGACCCATGCGCTTGCCTTCTGGAGCGGTAACACCAGCGATATAACCAACAACTGGCTTGGTTACATGGTCTTTGATGTAAGCAGCAGCTTCTTCTTCAGCAGTACCACCAATCTCACCGATTAGGATAATCGCTTCAGTTTGTGGATCCGCTTCGAATAGTTTTAGGGCATCAATCTGGTTCATACCAGGGATAGGATCACCACCGATACCGATACAAGTTGACTGACCAAAACCAAGCTTAGTAGTCTGAGCTACCGCTTCATAGGTCAAAGTACCAGAGCGTGAGATAATGCCCACTTTACCTGGCTGATGGATATGGCCTGGCATGATGCCGATTTTGCACTGGCCTGGAGTGATAACGCCTGGGCAGTTAGGACCAACCAAACGTACGTCGCCCGCTTCTTCAAGATAGCGTTTTGCTTTTAGCATATCGATAGTCGGTACGCCTTCAGTGATCACAACGATCAACTTAACGCCAGCATCGATTGCTTCAACGATAGAGTCTAGTACAAATGGTGCTGGTACATAGATGACAGAAGCGTCAGCTTGAGTCGCTTCCATAGCCTCCGCCATAGTGTTAAATACTGGTAGGCCTAGGTGCGTTTGACCGCCTTTACCTGGAGTCACACCACCAACAACTTTGGTACCATATTCGATGGCTTGCTCAGAATGGAACGTACCATTTTTACCAGTAAAACCCTGTACCAATACTTTGGTATCTTTATCGATTAATACACTCATTATATTTTCCTTGTATTCGGTTGTCTTGCAATAATGGTCTTTATGACTCTTATTATCAGATATTGATAACCAATCTTTGTTATAAAAACCACTATTACGATTTGACTACTATGCTTAAAGACTTAGGCTTTAACAGCATCGACTATTTTTTGAGCCGCGTCAGATAGACCTTGAGCTGAAATCAGTTTTAGACCAGACTCTTCTAGGATTTGTGCGCCTTTCTCAGCGTTGTTACCTTCTAAACGCACGACCACAGGTACTTGTACATCAACTTCTTTGATAGCAGCGATGATAGCTTCTGCAATCATGTCACAACGTACGATACCGCCAAAGATGTTGATTAGAACGCCTTCAACACTGCTGTCTTCTAGAATAATTTTGAACGCTTCAACAACGCGATCTTTGGTTGCGCCGCCGCCAACGTCCAAGAAGTTGGCAGGCTTGCCGCCATACAACTTGATGATATCCATGGTCGCCATTGCAAGACCAGCACCGTTTACCATACAACCGATGTTACCTTCTAGAGCAACATAGTTTAGGTCAAACTCAGCTGCTTTAAGCTCACGCTCGTTTTCTTGCGTCTTGTCTTGTAGCGCTGCAATTTTAGGCAGACGATATAGTGCGTTTGAATCGATACCGATTTTGCCATCAACACAAACGATTTCGCCGTTTTCACGTACTGCCAATGGGTTGATTTCCATTAGGGCAAAGTCGTTTTCTACGAATGCTTTATAAGCGCCAGTCATCAATTTAACGAACTGGTTAATTTGCTTGCCTTCTAGACCAAGTTTGAACGCAACATCACGCGCTTGGAAAGGCATTAAACCAACTAAAGGATCAACATTTACTTTGAAGATTTTTTCTGGGGTGCTGTGTGCTACTTCTTCGATATCTACGCCACCTTCGGTAGATGCCATGAACGTTACACGGCGAGTTGCACGATCTACCACTGCACCAAGATATAGCTCAGTCTGTACTGGGTACATATCTTCTGCAACCAATACGAAGTTTACTGGCTGACCGTCAGCGTCAGTTTGGAACGTTACTAGGTTAGTACCGATCAGCTCTTCAGCAACTTGCTTCGCTTCTTCACGAGTTTTAACCAGCTTTACGCCACCCGCTTTACCGCGACCACCAGCATGTACTTGCGCTTTAATTACCGCAATATCAGTTGGGGTTTTATCGAAAGCTGCAGCAGCTTCTTCGCCGTTATGGGCGATGATGCCTTCTTGAATTGGCAAACCGTAGCTTTTTAATAGCTCTTTTGCTTGATACTCATGTAAATTCATTGATTGTATCCTTTATTTTTTACAATTAATAAAAAGTGAAATCAAGTACGCACATATATTAAGCATACATATAACGCACTCATGATCGTGGCTATCGCCAACATAGCGATACCACAATCAGGTTGTAAATCGACAATAACTAAATTAACTACTTATTTTTTACGTTTTTTGCGCTGGATAGCATGGATAGCACGGCCGTCTGCAGATAGAGCAGCTTCATGCACTGCTTCTGAGATAGTTGGATGTGCAAAGGTCATTAGCTGCAAATCTTCAATGCTAGAGACAAACTCCATCGCAATCATACCTTGATGGACAATATCACCAGCACCAGCAGAGATCGCATGCATACCTAACAGACGATCTGTTTTCGCATCAGCGACTACTTTCACAGAGCCTTGAGCTTCACTTTGAGCAAGTGCACGGCCGTTAGCAGCTAAGTTGAACGAACCGGTCTTCACTTCGTAGCCAGCATCGATAGCTTCTTGCTCAGTCAAACCTACCCATGCAATTTCTGGGTGAGTATAAATGACATTGATGATAGTGTCATAGTTAACTTGAGGTTTTTCGCCATGAATACGCTCAACAGCCATCATGCCCTCTTCCATAGCTTTATGCGCAAGCATTGGACCACGGACCAAATCACCAATAGCATACACGCCATCAAGGTTGGTTTTACACTGGTCATTGACATCGATAAGGCCACGTTCAGTCAACGTGATACCGCTGTCATCGCCAAGCAGTTTTTCAGAATAAGCGCGGCGACCAACACAAACGATTAGCTTATCAAAGCTTTCCTCGCTCGACTCGCCTTTGTTTTCGCTAGTGACGACAACTTGGTCACCTTGAACTTCAGCGTTGGTTACTTTGGTATCGACACGAATATCAAGACCTTGCTTCTTCAGCATTTTGCCAGCTTCTTTTGAGATGTCTTTGTCAGCGGCAGCTAAGAAGCTAGGAAGTGCTTCGTAGACTACCACTTCTGCACCTAGGCGACGCCATACTGAACCAAGCTCAAGACCGATAACACCAGCACCAATAACGCCTAGACGCTTAGGTACTTCAGTGAAATCAAGTGCGCCAGTTGAATCAACAATACGGTCACCATCAGTTTTGGCAACAGGAATCTCGATAGGCACAGAACCTGCCGCAAGAATAACGTTCTTAGCAGTGATCGTCGTTTCGCTGTCGTCTTCTAGAGCAGTAAATTTGACTTTTTTGTCAGTGCCCGTACCATCAACTAGAGTACCCCAGCCTTGTAGCCAGTCAACGCCATTGCCTTTTAGCAACGCTGCAACACCGCCAGTCAATTGCTTGACGATACCTTCTTTGCGCTCTATCATTTTTTCGATATTGATAGCAACGTCACCAGTACTGATACCGTGCTCGTCAAGATCATGCTTAGTGGCTTCATAACGATGTGAGCTGTCAAGCAAGGCTTTTGATGGGATACAACCAACGTTTAAGCAAGTGCCACCAAGTGCTGGCTCACCTTTATAAACGCGCTTTTCGATACAGGCAACGCTCATACCGAGTTGACCTGCACGAATAGCCGCTTCGTAACCACCAGGACCGCCGCCGATGACGACTAAATCATAATTGTCTTTCATAGTACGTTCCTATTTTTAATTGTATGTGTCATTTAAATAGATTGTTATCTTAATGATAAATCAGTACGGTCTACACTCTATGGTTAATACACCATATCAGTGAGAAAGACTCACTTATCGCTAGTCGATAGTAAGTCACCGTTTTTAAAATCATTTTCATGTATGTCAGCGGATTAACTGATTGCTGACTGAGCAAAACTATAATCTGTACTAAAGTGAAAAAGCTTGTATCGGCTATTGCCAATACAAGCTTAGAAGCTTACAAGTCTAGTAGCAACATGGCTGGGTCTTCGACCAACTCTTTGATAGTTACTAGGAACTGTACGGCCTCTTTACCATCAATCATACGATGGTCATAAGATAGCGCTAGGTACATCATCGGTAGAATTTCAACCTTACCATCAACAGCCATTGGGCGGTCATTTATAGCATGCATACCCAAGATAGCGGTTTGTGGTGGATTCAGGATAGGCGTTGACATCAATGAACCGAACACACCGCCGTTAGAGATGGTAAAAGTACCACCAGTCATATCTTCTAGACCAAGCTTACCTTGCTGTGCTTTACTACCAAACTCACGGATGGTGCTTTCAACATCAGCCATGCTCATGCGGTCAGTATCACGAAGTACTGGTACTACTAGACCACGGTCTGATGATACGGCCACACCGATATCATAAAAACCATGATAAACAATGTCGTCGCCATCTAATGACGCATTTACTGCTGGGAAACGTTTAAGTGCTTCTGTCGCTGCTTTGATAAACAATGACATAAAGCCTAGACGTACGCCATGACGCTTCTCAAATTTTTCTTTGTACTTAGCGCGCATGTCCATCAATGGCTTCATGTTCACTTCGTTAAACGTCGTCAACATCGCTGTGTCTTGTGATGCTGACAATAGACGCTCAGCAACACGCTTGCGCAGACGAGTCATTGGAACGCGTTTTTCTGTACGTTCACCCATTGACTCAGCAACAGGACGACCACTATCAGATTTAATGCTACTGTCCGATTTTAGCGTTGGGTTTGCCATGTCCGTTTTGGTGACACGACCGCCGCGACCACTACCTTCAACTTCTTTAGGATCAACGCCAGACTCTTTTGCCGCTTTGCGAACTGCTGGGCTTTGATCTTTGTGATCTGCTTCGTCTTTTTTGTCAGTCGCTTGTACTGGCTCACCGCCGTCTGCAGCTTGCTTTTCTGATGCAACTGGCTGCTCTGTTGTTTCTGCAGCTGGTGCTTCGCCTGCACTTGCACCCGCTTCGAACTGTGCAATCAATTCATCAGACAATACTGTGTCGTCAACTTGCTTGACGATTTTAGTTACTACACCATCATCAGGTGCAACAACTTCTAGTACTACTTTGTCAGTCTCGATCTCAGCTAGTAGGTCATCACGATTAACTTGTTGACCTTCAGTGACATGCCATTCAACGATTGTGCCATCGGCAACCGATTCTGGAAAAACGGGGGCTTTGATGTCAGCCATCGATATACTCCTTAGATGTGGATATTCATACTTATTATTAAGTCGTGATAGGCAGCCAGTATTCGTTAAAAGTAACGCTTAGATTGTACTAACGGATACTAACTGTCATCGCCTGATTCATTTATCTGCTATAGTCTTTCGGTTAGATAACCTGTTACTTAGATAGCTCATCGACACTTATGCCAAGACCGCCAGCAATCAATGCTTGCTGCTGCTGAGCATGCAGTTTTGGCGAGCCTGTTGCAGGTGCTGCACTAGGAGGACGTGCCACCGGCTCCATGACTTTTGCCTTAGTTGGATGCGGTACAACAATACGGAACATATGCGGGGCCAGATAGTACCAAGCGCCTTGGTTCAGTGGTTCTTCTTGCGTCCACACAATCTCAGTCAAGTTGCTATATTTCTCAATCTCAGCAACCAAACGTTGCTCTGGTAATGGATAAAGCTGTTCAATACGTACGATAGCAACATGATCAAGACCCAATGCGCGGCGCTGCTCTAGTAGATCGTAGTAGACCTTACCACCACATAGCACCATGCGAGTAACTTTGTCTGCGTTGTGGTCGTCCATCTCTGAAATTACAGTTTCAAACTTACCATCGGCAAGCTCTTCTAGATTAGACGTTGCCAACTTATGACGTAACAAACTCTTTGGTGACATAACGATCAAAGGCTTACGAATCGGGCGTACTGCTTGACGACGCAAGGCATGATAAATTTGCGCAGGAGTCGTTGGCGTAATAACTTGCATATTGTCTTCAGCACATAGTTGTAAGAAGCGCTCAAGACGCGCAGAAGAATGCTCTGGACCTTGACCTTCAAAACCATGTGGCAATAGCATTGTCAAACCACAAACACGCTGCCATTTAGTCTCGCCGCTTGAGATGAACTGATCAATAACGACCTGCGCACCGTTCACGAAGTCACCAAACTGCGCTTCCCAAACAATCAATGCATTTGGTACTGTCGTAGCGTAACCATATTCAAAGGCTAATACGGCTTCTTCTGATAGCAATGAATTATAGGTAGCAAAGCGTGCTTGCGTTTCACTCATGTGAGCGAGTGGCACATACATGCTGCCGTCATTGACATTATAGATTTCACTGTGGCGATGCGAGAATGTACCACGGCCTACGTCTTCGCCCGTAATGCGTACCAATACATCATCGTTATCGACCAATGATGCATAAGCCAATGTCTCAGCTGCACCCCAGTTAAGAGGCTCTTCACCAGTCTGCATAGCTAGACGCTGCTCGACTACTTTTTGAACTTGGCGTTGTAACTTGTAGCCCTCTGGCATTTCAGCCATACGGCGTCCATAAGCTTTTAGCTTTTCGATATCGACACTAGTGTCCCAGTCGTCAACCAATTCGTGACCTAAATAAGGCTTCCAGTCTACAAATAACTGCTCGTTAGGTTCTTGTACTAGTGAGCTGGCAACATAATCACCACGATCTAAAGATTCACGATAGTCGTCTTCATATTGCTTTTCTTCTTCACTATTTAAAAGCCCATCAGCGATAAGCTTCTGTGCATAGATGGTACGTGTCGTAGGCAGTTTCTTGATAACTGCATACATCAGTGGCTGCGTGGCTGAAGGCTCATCTGCTTCATTATGTCCGTTACGGCGATAGCAGAAAAGATCAATGATAATGTCTTTATCAAACTGATGACGATAATCTAATGCCAACTGAGCTGCAAATACGACTGATTCAGGATCGTCACCATTCACATGCAAGATAGGCGCATGTACCATCTTAGCAACGTCAGTACAGTATTCGGTTGAACGAACATCTTCTTGACGGCTAGTAGTGAAGCCAACTTGGTTATTGATAACAATATGTACAGTACCGCCAGTGGTATAAGCACGGGTTTGTGACATTTGGAAGGTTTCTTGAACCACACCTTGACCGGCAAACGCAGCGTCACCGTGAATAACGATTGGCAATACTGAATTACCACCAGTATTATCTAACAATGGCTGATCATTACGGCGTACTTGGCGTGCACGTACTGAGCCTTGTAGTACTGGTGCAACGATTTCAAGATGAGATGGGTTAAACGCTAGTGCCAAATGCGCTTCACCACCTGGGGTCATCACATTCGATGAAAAACCATTATGGTATTTAACGTCGCCTGAGCCTTTTTCTGGTTGTACTTTGCCATCAAATTCGTCAAACAGATCCGCAGGATTTTTACCTAGGATATTGACTAGTAGGTTAAGGCGTCCACGGTGAGCCATACCAATGACCATCTCTTTTGTGCCATAGCCACCAGCACGTTGGATGATTTCATTGATAGCAGGAATGAAGCTTTCGCCGCCCTCTAGACCGAAACGTTTAACACCCGTATATTTACGTGCTAAGTACTTTTCTAGACCTTCGGCAGCAGTCAGGCGCTCAAGAATAGATAAGCGCTTTTCTTTATCAAAATGGATATAGCCCAAGTTGGTTTCTAAGTATTCTTCCATCCAGCGCTTTTCTGTACTGGTGGTGACGTGCATGTATTCGATACCAATATGACGGCAGTACACACGCTCCATGATTTCGATAATTTCACGCAATGGCGCTTCATTTTTACCGATTACTAAATCATTGGTTGGGAATACAGTATCAAGGTCTGCTTCTGATAAATTATGATAAGCAAGCGTTAGATCTTCTACTTCTGCACGTGGATGCAAATCTAAAGGATCAAGTTTGGCACGGCGATGGCCACGGCGACGATATGCGGAGATTAATTGCTGCACACCCATTTGCTTTGGATCAGTACAGTTATTTGAGGTACCACTGCTTTGGTCAGTGCTTTCATCACTTACTTTGTTTGCAGTCTGATTGCGAGCAAGTAATAAAAATTGGTCCTTAATCGCGTTATGCTTGGCATCGTCTGACGATTTGTACTGTTCAAAGTACGCTTGCCAATCTGTGTCAACACTATCAGGGTCTGTTAGGTACTGCTCGTAAAGAGCTTCTATATAGCTGGCATTATCAGCGGCCAGTTCAGTATGTCCTTGGTCCGCTTTTTCTTTAGTTATACTATTCATAATAATCGTCTATTTGATAGATAAATGAATGGAATCGTGCTTATTATGGTGTCAATCGCTAGATGCTAGGCATATAGACAATTTGTCATATCCCGTTAAATACTATTTGATAAAACACTTTTATCCCTAAGTATTGCCGTCACTATAGAATATTGCCGTCATTGTCTAAAGAAGCAAGGGATGCTAAATAGTGATAACAAGTCTTATTGCAATACCTATATTAAAAATAAAATTATTTGTGAACGCTCAGTTTTGTTAACTGACTCGTTTCACAACATTAATTTATATATACTTCTTTTAGCTATAACCGATTGGTAAGTTGTAAGTTATTAACAATCAACTAAAATTCTAGCTAACCTTTAAAATGGCTGTTAAGGCTAAAACATCTTATATCTACTAGAAATTTTGTCCATCAAGACAGAAATACATTGCTGTATAGCCTATCACGACCATTTTTTGTGACATAGTTTGTTTGTTCAATACTAAGTATTTACGTAATGAATATCTATTATCAATTATACAAACACAATAATTGTATACATAACGTTTTATTCTATTAATTGATACGTATTACTGAACCACTTAAGCAGCATTTAATCGTATTCAATATTGTCAAAAACGTAATTATACCAAACTTTTCTCGTGTCTATATCCGATTATATAGATTGATTGTCTATATATTATTTCTTCTTACACACAACCAACGTATTGCATATGGTGTTTTGCCAGCTCGATGGCTGAATATTGACCATTTGCGAGTCAAACTTACTGCTTAATTTTCCTGCTACTGTAATCTAAAACTCTATAGGTAAGCCTGCTTGGTATAGAGTTAGTAGAGTATGCACGCAAATATATCTAAGTCCGTTCAACTAACAAAAACACCACCTAACGAATAGGTGGTGTTTTTCGTACTGTATCTATTATAACTGATGCGCTTGTAAACTACTAACCGGCTTGATCAATCAACATATTACGTAGATGGCCAATGGCTTTGGTTGGGTTCAAGCCTTTAGGACAAACCGATACACAATTCATGATACCGCGGCAACGGAACAAACTAAACGGATCGTCTAGACGAGCCAAACGTGCTTGGGTATCACCATCACGACTATCAGCAACAAAGCGATAAGCGTGCAGTAACGCTGATGGACCTAGGAACTTGTCAGGGTTCCACCAAAATGATGGGCAACTGGTTGAACAGCACGCACACAAGATACACTCATACAGACCGTTCAGTTTTTCACGCTGTTCAGGTGACTGTAGACGTTCCGTCGGCGGCGCTGGCTGATCATTGATCAAGTACGGGTGTACTTTCTCATATTGCTCATAAAATTGGTTCATATCAACAACCAAATCACGAACCACTGGCAAACCAGGTAACGGACGAACCGTTACTTTTTCTGGTAGGGTATTCATGTTGATTAAACATGCTAGACCATTTTTGCCGTTGATGTTCATGCCGTCAGAACCACAAATACCTTCGCGACAAGAGCGACGGAAGGTGATTGTTTCATCTTCTTTCTTTAGGCGTAATAATACGTCAAGCAACATACGATCTGAATCAAGTAATTCAATCGTATAGGTTTGCATGCGCGGCGCTGCGTCCACATCAGGATCGTAGCGGTAGATTTCGATGGTGCGAGTACCTCGGCTCATAATGCTAAACTCCACACGTAGGTGATGGCGGGCATACAAAGACTGCAACATATTAGCGCTGGCTATTAATTGATACTGATAACTAAATATCGAGTATCAATCAATAACTTAGTAACGCTGGTATGAGCATGTAGCTGGCGGTCACCTTTTTAATAAATTAATAAGGGATAAAACGTTGAGACTGCTGTTGCATGTTGGCTATGAACCAAGCATGCAATCTAGAGTTAATAGACGCGAACTTTTGGTTCAATATAGTCAACAGTCAATGGTACTTTGCGAACGGGCTTATAAATAATACGGTTGCCTTCAGAATACCATAAAGTATGCTTCATCCAATCGTGGTCGTTACGACCGTTTGGTGCGTAATCATCATCTTCTGGACGGTCATAGTCAGATACACTGTGCGCGCCGCGGCTTTCGTGACGTGTAGCAGCTGATATCATAGTGGCTTTTGCTACTTCGTACAGATTTGCCACTTCAAAAGCTTCGATGCGTGCTGTGTTGAACACTTGTGATTTATCGCCAAGATGAATTTTTTCGATCTTATCGCCTAGCGCTAGGATTTTCTCAACGCCTTCATCCATCATTGCTTGGGTACGGAATACACTAGCATGCTTTTGCATAGTTGCCCGAATCTCATCAGCCACGTCTTGCGCATTGTAGCCTTCAGTAGACTGTTGCAACTTGTCTAAACGCTTCACTGTAAAATCAAGCACACGTGGATCAAGCGGCTTGTAGTTGTGATCAGCGTGATGGAACTCATCAACGATATGTTTACCCGCTGCACGGCCAAATACGAGTAGATCAAGTAGTGAATTCGTACCTAAACGGTTGGCACCATGAACACTCACACAAGCACATTCACCGATTGCATAAAGACCTTTAACCACATTGCCTTTAGCATATAGGCCGTCTTCATCAGTACCTGCTTCTAGATCTGGCACAACAACCTGACCATGAATAGTGGTTGGAATACCGCCCATCATGTAATGAATGGTTGGGATTACTGGAATTGGTTCTTTTGTGATGTCGACGTTGGCGAAGTTTTTACCAATCTCAAATACTGATGGCAAACGCTTCATGATGGTTTCAACGCCTAGATGCGTCATATCCATAACGATATGATCAGCATTAGGACCACAACCACGGCCTTCCTTGATCTCTTGGTCCATTGAACGTGATACGAGGTCACGTGGTGCCAAGTCTTTCACGGTTGGTGCATAACGCTCCATGAACGCTTCACCATCTTTATTACGCAAAATAGCGCCTTCACCGCGACAACCTTCAGTCAGTAGTACACCTGCACCATGAACACCAGTTGGATGGAACTGCCAGAATTCCATATCCTGCAATGGGATACCAGCACGTACTGCCATGCCAATACCGTCGCCAGTATTGATATAAGCATTGGTAGACGCTGCAAAGATACGACCCGCACCGCCTGTCGCTAGGACAGTAATTGGTGACTGGAATACCGCAACCGTACCCGTCTCTTGCTCAAGCGCAACGACACCGTTGATGTTACCCGCTTCGTCTTTGATCAAATCAAGGGCAATCCACTCGATAAAGAACTCAGTGCCTTGCTCTAAATTCTTTTGATATAACGTATGTAGCAGCGCGTGACCTGTACGGTCAGCAGCAGCACAAGCACGTTGTACAGCTTTTTCGCCATAGTTAGACGTATGACCACCGAACGGACGCTGATAAATCGTACCATCTTCGTTACGGTCAAATGGCATGCCCATGTGCTCAAGCTCATAGACCACTTTTGGCGCTTCACGGCACATATACTCGATAGCATCTTGGTCACCCAACCAATCTGATCCTTTTACGGTATCATAGAAGTGGAAGTGCCAGTTGTCATTGCTCATGTTACCCAAACTTGCACCGATACCACCCTGAGCGGCAACCGTGTGCGAACGCGTTGGGAATACTTTGGTAAGGACTGCAACCTTCATGCCCGCTTCCGCTAAATGCAATGAAGCACGCATACCTGAGCCGCCGCCACCAACGATGACTGCATCGTAGTTTAAGGTCTTGATATTACTAATGGTATTGTCTTGTCTAGTTGCCATTACGGTTTTCCTAATGCCTGTTAATGCTCAGAAGTTAATTAAAACTCTTTAAAAAGCTTGTATCACATTTATGAAAGCTCACTATTTGGCTATTTCATAAACTTGTAACATAACAATCTAAACAGTCTGCAACCACTTCATGTGCATATCTATCGTTATACTGGACTAAGCCTACTCAGCTATAATCAGATTAGCTGGTCATCAATGCTAGTCCAATGCTATGACTATTCTTGGCTATCAGCAGATAATTGCGATTATCTTTCCAACCAGTTTATCAGTTGGATATACCTGCTGTTATATATAGATATAAGAGGTATTTGTTCAATGGTTAAACAGCAGCGATACCGAAACCGTTACCCCAAAAAATCATAATGCCCCAAAATAGAAATACTAAAATAGCGATAATCATCAATGACTGTAGTACTAAACGTAAACCTGCTGCGCTTGAGCCTAGCTTGCCTGTCGTAATATAGTCAGTAAATACTGTCCACATACCGACCCAAGCATGGCCAGCCAGTGCAAGTACTGCAACCAAACTGAATAAACGCATCGGTAAACTGGTCATAAATGATGACCATTCAATGAAAGTGACATCACCATGGGTCAAAAAGAAGCCCAGCAATATCACGCTATAAACGGCTAAAACAACAGCACTAATACGCTGAATAATCCAATCACGTGAGCCTGAACCTGTCAGACCAGTAGCACTTTTGATTCCTGAATCATTTTTTATCATTAGAACATCACCCATACAAATGACGCGACAACTAAAATCGCAGCGATCACAAAACTGACCATCGAGGCAGTGCGGCCAGATTTTAGCTCTTCGTTCATGCCCATATCAGCAAATAAATGTTTCATACCCATTACGAAATGATAGGCAATAGCGGCAACAAATATCCATGCTAAAAAGCGCACAAGTACGTTGTCAAATACAGTTGCAAAACTCTCAGGCGACGCCAGTGAGTTCTGTAATAACCATAGCATGACAGGAATTAATAAGAATAAAATAATGCCAGAGATACGATGCAAGATAGAGGCGATCGCAATCGGTGAGCGATTAACACTAATCACTTGGCTTAAAGGCAGATCAATAGGTCGGTTGCTTTTCACAGCGGGCATCCTTTTTGCGGTTATACTCCTGTATCTGCTATCGAGGCCTGACATGAATAGTGTCAGATGAGCGTCGAGCAACACACGAGACGAATAAAGTAAGGAAGAGCTAGCTGACTTCTTTTAGTTTGCGCTAAATATGAAGAAAGGATCATGTATATAAAGGTAGTAATAGACTGTTCAACATCGCTTGTCGAGATGACAGGCCTATCAAACAACCCATCTATTATACAACAAAGAGAATAAACATGAGTAAGATCGACTAACCAGTCTATTTTTATTGGTCGTATGAAGTGCAAGACAACGTTAATATGTCCTCTACTTCAGAGCGAGCCGCATACTAAGCAACAGATACTTGTGCTCAGCACTCAAAAACAGAATGGTTAATAGGAACACTCAAACCATAGAATTCGGTTTGGTCTATCAAAACACTAGACAATCGTAAATAGGCATATATAAAGTAAGCTATAAACGACACTATGTTATGACCACTTATCAATTTGCACAAGCTAGTGCTAGTTAATTAATACAATTATAAAATGACTGAGCGATAATTACAAACTTATCCCTGAAGCAATAGTAAAACACAGTTATTTAACAAATAAATAGAGATATGTAATACTCAATCTGAAAAGCATTGATCTATATCAAACTTAAGTCGAATTCGATTGGTTTGCTACTCATAACCTAGAAGATTTTAGGCTCAATTTTTATGCATATGTGTCTAGATTTTTGCCAATATTCGAACAATGTTGTACCGATTTTGACATCATAAATATGGCTTAAAAATGGATAAATTTAAGCAAAATAACCAAACAGACATATTTTGATACAAAAATTACAGCGAATAACCACCGCTAACCCATGCCAATTGGGATGGTAGTCAATAAAAGTTTTTTCAAATCACAAGTGATTGCTGCTAATATACCCTGCGTATTAAATGAGTTAAATTCATTTTACCGTTTGACCGATGATGACGTGAGGTGTACGTCTGTAGTAATTTTATTCTAACAAGCTAAAACCAATGGAGAGCAATTTATGGCTGATAATAATGCCAAACTAACCGTGAATGGTGAAGAATACGAACTTCCTATTATTAAAGGTACTTTAGGGCGCCCAGTTATCGATGTTGCTGCTCTACAAGAATCAGGCTTCTGGTCTTATGACCCTGGCTTTAAAGTTACTGCTCCTGTTGAATCAAAGATTACTTACATCGACGGCGGTAAAGGCGAGTTATTGCATCGTGGCTATCCTATCGACGAGTTAGCAAACAACGCTGAGTACCTAGAAGTTGCTTATGCATTGATTCATGGTGACCTACCTACTGCTGAGCAAAAAGCAGACTTTTTTGAAAAAATCCGCGAGCATACTCCTGTTCATGATCAATTGCGTAAGTTCTTTGAAGGCTTCCGCCGTGACGCGCATCCAATGGCTATTATGGTTGGTGTCGTTGGTGCCTTATCAGCGTTCTATCATGAAGATCTAGACGTGAGCAATGAAGAACATCGCGAAATCACAGCTATTCGTCTGATTGCTAAGATGCCTACGCTTGCTGCGATGAGTTATAAATACTCACAAGGTGAACCGTTCATGTATCCGCGTAACGACTTTAACTACGCAGAAAACTTCTTGTACATGATGTTTGCAACGCCTGCTGATGTAGACTACAAAACCAACGACGTTATCACTCGCGCAATGGATAAGATCTTTACCTTGCACGCTGACCATGAGCAAAACGCCTCTACTTCAACGGTACGTCTAGCAGGTTCTACCGGTGCAAACCCTTATGCATGTATCGCTGCAGGTATTGCTGCGTTATGGGGACCATCACATGGCGGCGCCAACGAAGCTGTTCTTGAGATGCTAGATGAAATCGGTACGGTTGAAAACGTGCCTGAATTCATGGAAAAAGTAAAAAGCCGTGAAGTGAAGCTAATGGGCTTTGGTCACCGTGTCTACAAAAACTTCGATCCACGCGCTCAAGTAATGAAAGAGACTTGTGATGAAGTACTAGAAGCACTAGGTATCAACGATCCTAAGCTTGAGTTGGCGATGGCATTAGAGAAAATCGCACTAGAAGACCCGTTCTTCATCGAGCGTAACCTATATCCAAACGTTGACTTTTACTCTGGTATCATCTTGAAAGCCATCGGTATCCCAACATCAATGTTTACAGTTATCTTCGCATTGGCTCGTACTTCAGGCTGGATCAGCCATTGGTTAGAGATGCACAGTGCACCATTCAAAATCGGTCGCCCGCGTCAGTTATATACTGGTGAAACGCGCCGTGATTTTGTAAAGGTTGAAGATCGCAAGTAAGCTAAACGGTATTTGAGCAATGAAAAATCCCGCTATTATGCGGGATTTTTTATTGCTATTTGATAGGTGCTAATGACTCTATAACTATAGTTGATACTACGAGCCCATAGTTATTTACTGAAACTCTTTTAAAGTCTGCTCATACTTGGCGATCTGTTCGTCATAGCCTTTGATCGTATCATTAAACTTAGTCATGAGCATCTCAAACTCTTGCTGCTGCTGTTGTTTCATCTGCTGCATATCGACTACCTGCTGCGCTTCTATCTGCTCCCATACTTGATGTTGAATAATCAAACGAGCCAGCGCCGGGCTTTTTGCGCTTACTCTTCCAGCAATCTCTGCATGTTCAAACAGTTGCGGCACTAAAGTTGTGATGTTAATCAGCGTGTCAGAATCCTTCGCACTGAGCGGCATCGTCACAGGTTGATATAGTGCGTCCATCGTTTGTTGATAGCGCTCTATTATCTGCGCTTCGGTCAGTATTACAGGTTTACGCGGCTCCAGACTGATACGCTTTAACACTGTCAAATCACGCTCACCAACCTCGGTACTGGTATTGATATCGACCGCTGCATCCGAATCTGTATTGCTACCTATAGCCACTGGGCTGTTCGATGCTGTTGTCTGCTCAGCACTATCAACACCAGAGCCCTCTGACGCATTCTCTATTGTCTCATCGTTGCTGTTGTTGCTAGTAGTGTTTTCACCGGTGCTGTCAGTCACGTTATCGTTAGCATTGTCAGCTGCACCGCCTAGTAGTAAGGACTCATCGCTGTCTGATGCATCTGCCGCTTGCAGTGACTCATACTCTGCTTGAAGACGGCGCTGCAACCCTTGCGCTTGTGCAACATATATAGGTTGAAACTGTTCTATACGCGCTGCAGCCGAATCGCTTTGTGGCATAGGCTGACTGTCTTCTTCATTTGTTTTTTCGCTTGTCTCGGTATCGCTTGGTACAGGCTGGGTATCTGCTTGCTGTTGGCAACCCGTCAGAAACAGTACACTCGTCAACGCTGCTGCAAGCAGTGGCGATTGATAATGAGTGTCAGTATTAGGCTTCACTGATGAAAATCTAAGCATGAGAGTACATATCCTTTAATAAAGCAAACGTATAAAAAGCTAAAGTGATGACAGTGACTGACTTGTCATTCTCTGTTCATTTATTCTTCGAGCCATCACTGACTTATCAGTCATTGAACAAACCCAATTCAATAGGCATATAATTATTTTTTAATTTATTCACTAGTCGTACCGTTACTAATCGCAGTACTGTCTCTAATCAACACGAGCAGCCAAAAACTCAATTACAACATGACAAATAAGACCTAGCTGACAAAAGAGCTACTAGAGTTTTTAGCATTAGTAATAGGATTTACGGTCAAAAATGGTATGCAAGCCTCCAAAGCTTGGCAGTCTTGTCCGCGCTGACGGCGTACAAAATAATCTTGTACCATACGTGCCTGCTGCTCTATACCATATTTAAAAAAAGATTTACCCGTTTCTAATACATAGTCATAGCGCCGATCGATAACCGCACCACGCACGACTTTTAAACCTTGCTGCAATTGCCATACATGAGTCAACTCATGTATTAGCCAGCTCTGTTTCGCCAAAGGCGCGTCACTAAAATCTATAATCCAATCAGCTGGGTTAAAATAGATATTACCATTGGGACTGACGGCATAGTTTTTTAGTACCCACCAAGCGGTCTTTAGCCGAACCTCATCAAGTCTGATACTCTCACCAAATACGGATCTCGCCAGCGCTATCTCGCCTGCCGTCAAACCACGCGACCGCTGATTGTGGTTACGGTTACGTAGATATCGATTAAATAAGCGCTTGAGTGTGGGTTTAGACATCGTCAATGTATTACCTTATATTTAATAGGCTACTTCTAATAAATTATGTTTGGTTATCCATTTTTCTAAGTCCGTTCTCAATAAAACGATTAAACCGTTAATATAGATGAATTATGAAAACTAAAGTATCAAGGACATAAGCTATACGCTTAGTGAGCTTTCATTAACATATTTTTGCGTTAGCCTAGTGTGTATGACACCTACTTGCAGATAGCATCAGGTTTATAACCTAGCCTACTTTCATATCTAATGTCCAATATTGATTGTCATCATAAAGTTTCTGCGAGAATCATGCCAAACAACTGAGTATATTCAGATTAACTTAGAATAGTAAATATAGAATAGAATGCGGTGCTCTGTACCCAATGTTCTGTATTTAGCGATAACGCCCATTGATAACTGCCATTATGATCCATTGGTGGTTTTTTAATTTTTAATAGAGAGTTTTATGCTGACCAACTTTCACGCCGACACCCCCCTTGCCCAGCGTATGCGCCCTGCCTCACTTGCTGCCATTATTGGTCAAGAGCACCTCTTAGCTATAGGTGCACCGCTACGACGTTTGGTAGAGCAAGGACACTTGCCATCTATTATCTTACATGGTGAAGCAGGTATCGGAAAAACAACCATCGCGATGCTATTGGCTGATGCCGTTGGTAGACCCTTTCATGCGCTCTCTGCCTTGAATACTGGGGTCAAGCAGCTACGTGAAGTATTAGACAATAAAGACTCATTAAGCCTTGAGTCACCTGTAGTGTTTATCGATGAGATACATCGTTTTAATAAAGCGCAGCAAGACGCGCTCTTGGGCGCTGTGGAGTCTGGGGATATTACCTTAATTGGTGCAACCACAGAGAACCCATCATTTAGCGTCAATAATGCTCTATTATCACGTTGCCAAGTATATCGTTTAGAGCCGTTGACGCCTGAGCAGATTGGTGCCGTATTACAGCGAGCACTAACAGAAGACACTGTCGTTAAAGAATTGACTATCGACTTACAAGCGCAAGATACCATTAGTCAATTGGCACATGGCGACGCAAGAAAGGCGCTAAACTTACTAGAGCTCGCGATCCAAACAGCCGACACCACGCAATCACCAACAATCATCGATGATGAGCTGATTAGCCGAGTGGCGCAAACGGCGTTGGTACGTTATGACAAAGATGGTGAGCAGCATTACGATATTATTTCAGCCATGATTAAATCAGTACGCGGCTCAGATCCTGACGCCGCGCTATATTGGATGGCTCGGATGCTGGTTGGCGGAGAGCCTGCAGATTTTATTGCGCGTCGATTGGTGATACTCGCCAGTGAGGATATCGGTAATGCCAACCCCAATGCCCTACTCCTTGCTGATGCAGCATTGCGCAGTGTGCAATCAATCGGTATGCCAGAGGCGCGCATCATATTGGGGCAAGTCGTGGTCTATCTAGCGACCAGTGCCAAAAGCAATAGCACTTATAAAGCGATAAATGCGGCGATGGCTTTGGCAGAAAAGGATGCCTCCCCTGTACCATTACACCTACGTAATGGGGTGACAAAACTAATGCGTAATCAGGGCTACGGACAAGGTTACGCGTATCCTCATAACTACCCCAATCACTACTATCCTCAAAGCTATTTGCCAGAAAACTTGTTGGGTACCAGTTTTTACGAGTTTGCTGATAATCAGCGCGAGCAGCATAGTAAACAGTTTATAGAATGGCTAAAAACCCAAGCAGCAAGTAATGATTGAGACTACCATCTGATGTATCGGAAAATTTTGAGCTATCGTTGGTTTAGGGATTAGTCATTATACGTATGAGCCATTAGTAATATTTAACCCCATTTTTAAAAGACTAAGCGTGATAGTTCAGCTTTGAGGCAGCACGCGTGGACAAAAACCGTTAAAATGTATCCTTAATGATCTATAAAAGTCATGAGTTACTTCTATATTTAATTACTGCTATTTGATTACTATGATTATCACGCGCTTTGCTCAACAGCAACAGCGCGTTGTACCATCTACTGCTACAATAGGCAGATAACGCTTTATATTCCAAACCACACATATTTATTAATAATAAAATATTGAGACTTACTATGAGTTTACATACGATTCCTGAGATTATCGAAGACATTCGTGCCGGAAAAATGGTCATCTTGATGGATGATGAAGACCGCGAAAACGAAGGTGATATCATCATGGCAGCGACGCACGTTCGCCCTGAAGATATCAACTTTATGATTACTCACGCGCGCGGCTTGGTATGCTTAACCCTATCACAGGCGCGTTGCCAGCAATTAGCCCTACCACTCATGTCTGATCGCAATGAGGCAAAGTTCAGCACAAACTTTACGGTGTCTATTGAGGCCTCTGAAGGTGTTACCACTGGTATCTCTGCAGCAGATCGCGCTCGCACGATTCAAGCTGCAGTCTCGTCTGCTGCCAAACCAGAAGATATCGTCCAACCTGGGCATATCTTCCCAATCATGGCGCAAAACGGCGGTGTTCTACACCGTGCAGGCCACACAGAAGCTGGTTGCGACTTGTCAAGATTGGCAGGACTAGAGCCTGCAGCAGTCATTGTAGAGATCATCAATGCTGATGGTACGATGGCACGTCGAGATGATCTTGAGATATTTGCAAAAGAGCACGATATCAAAATGGGTACAATCGCCGATCTCATTAACTACCGTATCGCCAATGAGCAAACGGTAGAGGAAATCGAGTCGCGTCCTTTTGAAACTGAACATGGCACCTTTACCTTGCATCGTTTCCGCGAGTTTGGTGCTGAAGAAACGCATTTGGCATTGGTAAAAGGTGATGTGAGCGAAGGCGTAAGCACCGTACGTGTCCATGGCTTCCATCCACTACGTGACCTATTTGCGGCCAAAAATGATACGACGGGTCGTAGCGGCTGGAGCGTGCAGTCAGCGCTAGAAGAGATCAGTGCTTCAGATCGTGGCGTCATGGTTTGGGTAGGTAATCATCAGCCAGTCGATCTAGGAGATGCGCTAGATAAAGCTTCAGACAATCAGTCACTATCGACCATTGCCCAGCAGCCTTATCGTAGTATCGGCGTTGGTGCACAAATACTGCGTCATTTAGGTGTGCGTGATATGCGTTTACTGTCATCACCGATGAAGTTTTATGCCTTATCAGGTTTTGACTTAAATGTGGTTGATTTTGTGAGCGCACCGCAACAAAGCTAAAGCTTGTTTGAAAGTGGACTGAAACATAAGTCGCGAAAAGGGCACGCTAATATCATGTTAGCGTGCCCTTTTTTATTTTTGATTATCAACGTTTAACCGACGATACCGTTCACCTTTAATCAGCGAGATTTTTAATAAGACTTCAGGTTAATATCACTCTAAAGCTCGGGGGTGTGATCAAATTTCGCTTCTAGTGCTAACAGCCGCGCGCGCTCTTCCGCTGTCCATGGCAACTTACCTTTCCCATCACTATCGAGACGTACCACCACTGCCTCGGCCGTCGCCACGATGATGTTTTGCGCTGTACTATAATAGCTGTATTCCATTGTTATACTGGTATTACCCAAACGCTGGCAGCGAACACCTAGTAGCAAGGTGTCAGGATACGTCACTGGCCGTAAGTATTGGCAGCTTGATTGCGCCAGTACGGTAACCATACTGCCATCAAACATATCTAACGCATGTAGATAACCAATACGCGCTGACTCAGAGTAACGATAGTAAACCACATTATTTAGGTGATTAAATGCATCCATTTCACCCCAATGGATTGGCTGATGATGAATAATTGGATAATTAGCCAATACATCAGGACGCTCGGTAATCACTTCAGCCAAAAAATCAGATTTTTCATTAAAATCAGTCATAATTTACCTTTTTCTTTATATTCAATATATGTCGCATTTCTAAACACCCTCTATTGGCTCTGAGGTTTGTCTAAGATTTGTGTGGTCAATAACGGGGTTGGTTTAGGAGTATTAGCAATCAGTTGATCCAACCAAGCAATGACTTCTGGTATATCACTAGGGGCTTTCATAATTTCTAAATTAGTGTCCACGTTGGTTTTCAAACTGGTATCTAAAGCTGTGTTCGAATTAGCTTGTGCGCTTATCGGTTTTTTGTCTGCTGGCACAATACCAATCGCATTATCTTGAGTGGACTTTTTGCTCGCTGATGACTTAGGGATTAACGTTTTTAGCTGTTTGCGCGCTTGGATCAAATAACTACTCAATTGGTCCTGCTCACGCATATTGCTAGATTGGCTCGCAAGATTTAAGGTCATGATGACTTCGTGAATGACGAGCTGTCTGCGAGAGAGGTTTGCCTCATTGTTCACTGGTCTATTAGCAGGCTTGTTTGTTGCAGCATCGACAAGCTCTCGGCGATGAATATCCGTACGCTCGTAGCTTCCAAGACGCTCATGACTGTGCAAAAACTCTTGGATATTTTGAATCGCAAGGTTTTGTATTTGCCATGGACTCGGTTGTGAGCTTTGCGCTTGCAAGCGTTCAATATCTTGGAGCAAGCTTTGCTTGATGACCACAGTCAACGCAGGTGCAATCTCATTACTGCTTTGTGCCAACTGCCAATGCAACCCTCGCAGTAGCTCTATCGCTGCACTATCATTATTATCTGCTAGTAGTCTATCGGCAGCCTTTATTTGGATACGTAATAAATCCAGCTGGTTCTGCGCTTGACTGCTGGCTTCCACTCTCGGCTCGGGAAGTGTCTGTTGGCTCACCGCAAATAAACGATCGTCCATTTCATTTAAACGGCTAACGACCTGTTCGTTACTTTGTAAGCGCTCGTTGACACTATGTTGAAAGCGTTGCTGGCTGATATATAGCCAAAGCAGCGCTGCAACAAGTAGCAGAATAACCAGCCACTGCATCCGTAGCAGCAAAATGTTTGCTTGGCGACGCTGCTGTACAGCAGAAGGACCTTCGGGTAAAGACTCAGGATTTATTGACATAAGGCTGTACCACTATTGATAGGTGTGACCATGTTTAGAGCAAATAAAAGATTATAAAGCTAATTGGTAGCGTTGATGGCTGAGAGAATCGTATCTGGTGCTAAATCTTCTACACGCCAATAGCTCAAGTGTTCTGCTGCCACCATCTTTGCTAAACGCTCACCCAATACGACATAAACAAAATCTGATAGTGTGAGCGACAAATTTTCCTCGGTATATTTAATCGCATCTGTATCTGGCTTCGGTGCCAAAGTCTCTACTTGTGCACCTTCAACGATATGCTTCCAATGCTCAAAGGCAACACCACTACTCACAACTACGATTGGTTTTGACTGATGAGATTGTGCGTTCCTTTCTTTGTTGTGTGCAAAAAAATCTTGCTGATATTGCTGATACTGAGTCCATGCATCGATAGGCATGGTGCGCTCGTACCACTCAATGCTATCAATATGTACACCGCGGGCCTGTAATGTATCGACCAATAATCGTCGCCCACCAAGACCGCGCCATATCAGCAGCTTATCACCTGACTGCAAACTTTCGATCTCAGGCATTGCCAGCATACCTTCGTTATTGGCAACCTCGGGCTGCAATACTTGGTAGCTTGTCGGCTCTATTTTTGCCTGATTCAGTACCGTAGCAGTGGCCTGACCGACTGCGATGATTTGACTCGGTGCGATAAGAGGTTCAGAGAGTATTTCAGCTTGCGTGGACGTTTCTTGCCTAAACGCTGATTGCTTACTCTTCGGCGGCTTAGCGTTTGGCCGTCCAGGTTCTAGCTGCGCAAGTTCTAGTCGCTTGAGCTCTTCTCCCGCAGGATTACAGTCGTCATACTCATTGCGCGCAAGTGCACGCCAAACATCCAATCCTAACGTAGCAGCAGTTGGACTGATAACCACAAGAGCTTTATATTGACCAGTTAGCCATGCAAGCATCAGTGCCATATCATCATCAGTCGTTGGACGCGATTGTAGCGCCAACATAGGTATCTCAATCACTGTAAACCCAGCTGCTTGCAAGTGATGTGTCAGCGGTGCAGCACGTTCTGCTGGACGCGTATTGATGACAATTTGCGGCACTGATGATGAGTCCTCAAGGTGACTATTGTGACTATCACGACTGAATGTCGCTTGGGTTGACGTTGATGACATAGCTGTACCACGGCAAAAGACCTATAAAGTCGACTTCGCTATAGACCAGCCATTTGAAGTGCTGGTCTATAACAAAATCACAATGCAATCTATCGGTTACTCAGGCTCATAAATGGCTGATAATATATCTCCAGCTCCATCAGCGAGTAGCATGTCTGCGACATCGATACCCAGCTGATTTGCCTGCACTTCTTGCTCATCTTGCGTACCGACCAACGTCGCTCGCTTTTCTGCCTTTAACAGCTCGCTACCATCAGCTTGACCCACTCGGCCTCGTAACCACAGCACATTACCATCATCGTTATTGCCATTTTCGCCATTGTCATCATTATTGGCACTGGTCTCGTCCGCCATTTGCAACACAGCATAAGCAGCAATCGGCACCTGACAGCCGCCTTCTAGATGACGGTTTAATGCACGCTCAGCGATGAGACGAATGCGAGCTTTGTCATCGTTTAGCGGTGCCAGCAGCTGTAGTACTTCATCGTCACCCTCACGGCATTCGATAGCTAAAGCACCTTGACCAACTGCAGGTAAACAAGCAGCAATATCTAACTCTCCGCGTATACGCGCATCTAATTCAATACGCTGTAATCCGCTGGTCGCTAAAATAATGGCATCATACTCACCAGCATCTAGTTTACCCAAACGCGTACCTACGTTGCCGCGCAGGGTTTTGATTTGTAGGTCTGGGCGGTACGCTTTGATCTGGCATTGACGGCGCAGACTCGACGTCCCAACGACGGCACCTTGCGGCAACTCGTCAATACTATTATAAGTGTTTGAGACAAAAGCATCCGTTGGTGAAGCACGTTTGCAATAAACGCCTAGCATTAGACCTTCAGGAAGCTGCATCGGTACGTCTTTTAGTGAATGTACGGCAATATCTGCTTGTTTGTCATACAGCGCCTGTTCCAGCTCTTTTACGAACAAACCTTTACCGCCGATTTTGGCTAAAGGGGTGTCCAAAATCTTGTCACCCTTAGTGACAATTTTTAGTAACTCGATTGTCAGCTCAGGATAAAGCGCCAATAAACGATCGCGAATATGTTCCGCTTGCCATAGAGCCAAAGGACTCTGCCGCGTAGCGATAGTTAGTGTAGTCAAAACAGGTTGCTGTGGATTGCTCATAAAGGGCCTCAATAAACTCGATGCTATCAGCCCACCATCATGATGTCATTACCAAATAATAGTGCAAGCTTGCCACAGAAAAGTGGTGACTCAAATCATTGATAGTAGAGGCTGACGCAAAAAAATACCCCTATTTAAGCATAAATAAGGGTTGGATGATATGGCAGGATTATGTCGCAATGGGAACACCTCATTACATGCTTTGAATTTTGTCACGTAAGGCTGGCAGATGGCGCCGACTCACGGCTAGCGTCTCATCAATGTCTTTAAATCGTATCTGATATTGACCTGCATCTAAGGTTTCTAAATAATCCAAGAAATTAAGGTTAATGATCGCATTGCGATGCACGCGAAATAGACGGTCATCAAACTCTTGCTCTAGCTCTTTTAGCGTTTCATCAATCAGTACCATGCCATCTTTGTGACGTACCTTGACGTACTTTTGGTCTGCTGCAAAGTAATAAATATCTTTTAGTTTAATCAGTTCTACACCGCGGTGAGTACGGGCAGCAATATGCTCGCGTACTGGACGCGCGGTTGGATCTTCTAGCTTACGAATTTCGTTGAGCTGCGCCGCGTTTAGGTTTTTTGCTTTGTTCAGTGCCTCTAACAGCTCATCTTTGTTTGCAGGCTTTAACAGATACCCGATTGCATTGGCTTTTAGTGCCGCTATCGCGTAATGATCATAAGCGGTAACAAAAATAATAGCAGGTGGATGCTCAAGTTTGGCAAGCTCTTGGGCACAGCGTACCCCATCCATCTCAGGCATCCGAATGTCTAATAATATAATATCAGGCTGCTGAATTTTTACAGCGACGATGGCCTCTCCACCTGTTGTGGCTTGAGCGACGACCTCGTGACCTGACTCCTGTACGATTCTGACTAAGCGCTCACGTGCCAAAGGCTCATCATCACAAACTACGATACGCATGAAAACTCCCACCTAAAGACATACTTAATGTTTTTGATGGTATTACGAATATATTGATCGGTTCGATATGATGACATTTCGTCGCATCCTATTTTATATTAACCATTATTCACCAGATATAAATCGCAATAACCATATAGATATAGAAGATGATGCAATAAATATGCCACACTTTATAATACGTGAACAGTAGCACTCAAAAGCACCTAAAAGGTGCAAATATTATAAACTGACATCTTGTAAGGGATAGTCAATAATGGTGGTAACTTGGTTACTGGTTACAAGACTTTGGATGTCAGCACTTTGACCAAAATGGGCACGTAGACGATCAGCTTGAATATAAAAATTCATGTGCTGACGCAAATCATGATTGATGATTAAGGTTCTTTTGGGCAGTTCTACCTCAATCTGAATTGCCACACGGTGCTGTTGCCAAGTGACTTTGATATCAATATGAATGGTTTCGGTGGTCATTTCTACAACATTGAGCAGCATCTTTTCTAAAACACTTTGTAAGGTTAAAGCCGTGATGATCATATCGTACATGATGTCTTCATCAGGCAACTGCCAGCTTACCTCAAGCTTATCTGCTAAGCGACTAGACTCAATTGCTAAGTAATGCTCACAAAGCGCGACTTCCTCTTCAAAACTGATCTCACGCGCACCGTTAAAACTGGCACGGTATAAGGCAGAGACATGCTGTAGCAAGGCAGCAGCTCTTGGCGGATTAGACTCAATAAGTGATACAAGCGTGTTGATCGTATTAAAGAAAAAGTGCGGGGCAGTACGGGCTTTGATCAAATCATTTTGTGCAGTTAACTTATACTCAAAAGATACCTTGAGCGCGTTGAGCTCACGGTGATTACGCAAAAAATATAACAAAAACACAGTGGTGAAGCCACCAGTCAATATCGTATTGAACAGTAAATTGAGCACAAAAGCTTGACGGTCGTATACCATAAACCCTAGATTAATCATAACCAACACCACTAACGCCATGGATACCGTAGCAGAAAACATCATGAGCATGACAATACGGACACTCACGCTAGGAATGCTCGCGTTTTTGAAGGCAGGACGCAGATAATCGACCAAATATAACGCTGGAATGATGGTTAGCGAATTCTGTAGCACTCGAGAAAAGAACTTGATAATAAAATCAGACCAACCTGACAGACCATGACGATCAATCACTGTCAGAAACAATGACCAAAAAACGATATATGTCAGCCACTGCCAAGGTCTCATAAGCTTCATGAGTTTGGGAATAAAAAACTCTAAACGTTCGGCTAGTAAGGCAACCTCATCATTTGCTATACTCGAGTTCTTATTCTCTTGACTTGTCTTGTACCGATATGAACGCCAATTCTTCAAACCTTAGTAATCCCGAATCAAGTAAAAGTTCATCTGTCTCTGATTCTAGCACAGATGTCTCTACAACAACTGATGCGACACAAAACAGTCAGGGCCAGCAAATGTGGGGCGGACGATTTAGCGAAGCGACGGACAGCTTCGTTGCCGCTTTTACTGCTTCTGTCGGCTTTGATCAACGTTTTGCTCGTCACGATATTCAAGGCTCAATTGCCCACGCAACGATGCTCAAAGAATGCGATATTCTAACCGCTGATGAAACGGCCACGATTATTGATGGACTGCACCAGGTATTACGCGAGATCGAAGCAGGCGAGTTTAACTGGTCAATCGCTCTTGAAGATGTCCACATGAATGTCGAATCACGCCTAACTGACATTATAGGCGCAGTCGGTAAAAAACTACATACTGGTCGTAGCCGTAATGATCAGGTCGCTACCGACATTCGTTTATGGTTACGTGAAGAGACTGATAATATCATTGCTCTACTCGTGCGTTTGCAAAGCGGACTGCTTGATCTGGCTGATCAACATACCGATACCATTATGCCTGGTTTTACGCATCTACAAACTGCCCAACCTGTGAGCTTTGGTCATCACGTCATGGCTTGGTTTGAGATGCTGTATCGTGATACTGAACGCTTGGTTGATGCCCGCCGCCGTATCAACCAGATGCCACTTGGTAGCGCAGCCCTCGCTGGCACGACCTTCCCTATCGATCGCACCATTACCGCTGAGCTATTAGGGTTCGAAGGTATTTGTCAAAATTCATTAGATGCGGTCTCAGATCGTGACTTTGCGATTGAGTTTACCTCAGCTGCCTCTATCCTGATGATGCACATGTCGCGTATGAGCGAAGAGATTATTCTTTGGATGTCAGCACAGTTCAACTTTGTACAAATACCAGATCGCTTCTGTACTGGCTCATCGATCATGCCACAAAAGAAAAACCCTGACGTGCCTGAGCTGGTACGTGGCAAGGCAGCACGTGTTTTTGGTCAGCTCATGACATTGCTCAGCTTGATGAAAAGCCAACCACTCGCCTACAATAAAGACAATCAAGAAGACAAAGAGCCTTTGTTTGATTGTGTCGACACGCTGACAGGGTCGCTTTTGGCATTCGCTGATATGTTACCAAACATCGTCCCGAATAAAGAAAGTATGCGCGCGGCGACAATGAAAGGCTATGCTACGGCAACTGATTTGGCAGATTATCTGGTACGCCAGGGCGTTGCCTTCCGCGATGCGCATGAAGTGGTCGGTAATGCGGTTGCGCTAGGTATCAAAGAAGGTGTCGATCTCAGTGATTTATCATTAGCACAGTTGCAGCAATTCAGCGACGCTATTGGCGAAGATGTTTTTGATTATCTAACTCTAGAGGGCTCGCTTGCCGCTCGTGACCATTTAGGTGGTACTGCGCCAAACCAAGTTAAGAAGGCTGTGGTCAATGGCCGCGCTCGCTTAAAAGCCTTCGCCTAATCAGTCGATTGAGCTAGCTGATCCAAAATAGTGGCTAAGCTATGGCTGACGATCAATATTCGTGATATCGATACCCAACACCCGCATCTGTAGCGGGTGTTTTTATTTATCGTACTAAAATTTATGCTACTGAAATTTACAGTGCTGAAATTTACGACGCTAAAATTTAAGATGCTGAGACCTATGCTACTAAACTGACAATTGCAAACGTTACACCAGATATCCTTTGCTAAATCTACCAAGACCGTTATCATGGTCTCATAAGATTATGTGATTTTACCCAATATAATAAATAAGGAGTACCTTATGACTGAGACTTTTAACCCTCAAGCCAATACCGTCTTTTGCCGTAAATACAAGCAAGAACTGCCAAAAATGCCGCATCCGCCTTTTCCAAACAAAAAAGGTCAAGAGCTACAAGAAACGGTATCTGAAAAAGCATGGAAAGAGTGGCTTGAACATCAAACCATGCTCATCAACGAAAATCATTTGAGCATGATGGACCCTGAAGCCAAAAAATTCCTGACTGAGCAACGTGATAAGTTCTTGGACAATGAAGACTACGAACGCGCCCAAGGCTGGACACCAGAAAGCTAATCTCAGTGTTCTATGTATTGGTAATAACCACAAAAAACGCGCTAACTATAGCGCGTTTTTTATTATGAGTAGACTGTGCTGACTGCGTTATCAGTCGTCATTACTTTCCAACGACTCATAGTCGTCGACTGACATGGTACTGACTTGACGAGCAGCCAAACGATCATTGGCTTCTTGTACTGCTTTTTCGACCATGGCGTAGTCTGAATGGCGTACATCTTGACCACTGATGTAATTGATGACTAACTCTGCTACATTTTGTGCATGATCGCCAATGCGTTCAAGCGAACGCAAAATCCACATGATATTAATGACCTTTGAGACTTGTCTAGAGTCTTCCATGATATAGGTCATCAATGCTCGGATAGCGGATTGATATTCGTTATTGACCACACTGTCATTGCGCATCACTTCAAATGCCTGCTCAGCATTTGATTGGCTAAAGGCTTCTAGCGCGTTGTTGAGCATCAACCTTACTTGATTACTCAAATGCTGTACCTCAGCATAGCCATAAGACGACTTGCCTTGTGCTGCAATTTTGCTTGCCATTTTCGCGATTTTCACGGCTTCATCACCGATACGCTCTAAATCTACCACGCCTTTACTGATCGACATCACTAAGCGCAAGTCTCCTGCTGCAGGTTGACGCTTCGCCACCAATAGTAGAATATGTTCATCGAGCTCAACCTCCATTCGGTTGATATCAAAGTCCATCTCGATGACCTCTTGCGCCAGTATCTCATCTTTGTCAATCAGCGCATGGATCGCTTTGGCCACTTGGTTGGCAGCGCTATCACCCATGTACAAAAACAAACGAATGGCTTCATCAAGATCTTGGTCAAAACTTTTGGAGATATGCTTATCACTTTGCATGAGAGGTATTCCCTGAAATCTATATTTTATGAGCTCAGTGTGTACTTACTGGATAAAACAGCTTGACTCACAATGTTCTATTGAGCACTTGGTGTTTAATCCAGCTTTAGTTTCAACGCATTACTACTTACCTTTGGTATCGCTCGATATTAACCATAACGACCAGTGATATAGTCTTCCGTAGCTGTTTGGGCAGGCTTAGTAAATATCTGATCGGTCTCACCCATCTCAATCATATCGCCCAAATACATATACACCGTATAGTCAGACACACGGGCAGCCTGCTGCATGTTGTGCGTGACAATAGCAATCGTATAGTCGTTCTTGAGATCTTCAATCAATGCCTCAATCGCGCCAGTCGAAATAGGATCAAGTGCAGATGTTGGCTCATCAAGTAGTAGGACTTCAGGTTTGGTCGCGACGCTACGGGCGATACATAGACGCTGCTGCTGACCGCCTGATAATGATAGACCTGACGCTTTTAGTTTGTCTTTCACTTCTGGCCATAGCGCTGATTTTTTCAGTGCCCACTCCACACGATGATCCAGCTCGTCTTTACTCAGCTTTTCGTAGAGTCGTACCCCAAAGGCGACGTTGTCATAGATAGACATAGGGAACGGTGTTGGCTTCTGAAAAACCATACCGACCTGTGCTCTTAGCAGGTTGACATCGACGTCTTTACCTAGAACATTTTTTCCATCTAGATTGATCGTACCTTCTGCACGCATACCCGGATATAGGTCGTACATACGGTTAAAGGTACGTAGTAGCGTAGATTTACCGCAACCTGAAGGACCGATAAAAGCAGTAACTTTTTTATCTGCGATATCAATGTTGATATTCTTTAATGCCTGAAAGTCATCATAATAGAAGTTTAGATCTCGCACTTCCATTTTTGCCGCAGGCATGTTTTTCGGTATATCGTGGCGGGTTTGTTTGTTGAAATCAGTCGCAACGGGTTGCTGTGATTTTTGGTTATTTGACATAGGTCTACTCAATAGGCTGTCTGTTGCCGTATCAAAATCATTTGTTGTGGTTTTTGTACGGGCTTTGCTTATGACATCATTCATAATATTATTCAACCTATCTTAATTGATTTCATATAAATTTGAGTGAGTATCTGCTGCGATATCACAGGGTATCAGGACTTATTTAACCTGACCTCTATTACCAATAAATCGTGCTAATACGTTTAGTACCAAGACAGACGCCGTAATAAGCAGCGCCGCTGCCCAAGCCAACATATGCCAGTTATCATAAGGACTCATAGCAAACTGATAGATGGTGTTGGGTAAGTTGGCAATCGGCTGACCCATATCGGTACTGAAGTACTGGTTGTTAAGTGCCGTAAATAGCAACGGCGCCGTCTCGCCTGTGATGCGAGCAAAAGCCAATAGCACACCAGTTGTCAGTCCCGCTTTGGCAGCTTTTACCGTGACCTGCGTCACCATTTTCCACTTAGGCGTACCAAGTGCGTATGCCGCTTCGCGTAAACTATTAGGCACCAAGTTGAGCATGCTCTCAGTCGTACGCACGACCACTGGAATAACAATCAATGCTAGCGCTAATGCACCTGCCCAACCAGAGAAGCTCTGACCTTTTACCATCAGCGCATAAATAAATAGACCAATAACAATCGAAGGCGCTGACAATAAAATGTCATTCAAAAAACGAGTGACCTTACCCAGCATACTCCCTTTAGAAAACTCAGACAAATAAATACCAGTCATAAGACCAATGGGCGCACCGATAAACAATCCTGAGAACGCGAGCATCGCCGAACCAACAATGGCGTTACGCAAACCACCAGCACTCATAGGGGGCGGCGTATCAGCGGTAAAGATGGGTAACTCCATCATTCCCTGAAAACCTTCAACAAATAATGTCACTAGAATCCACGACAACCAAAACAAACCAAAAACCATGGCTGACATAGCAAACCCTAGCCCAAGCTTATTGGTCCAACGGCGCTTGTTATAAAGACTCTTGTTATAACGTGCTTTAGAGCTTGTCTTGACTGGTAGTGGTGCGTTGAGCGCATTGTTAGAAGGCATAGTCTTTATTTCCCATATCTTTTATCAATATCAAAGTCTGATACATGATTTATCGGTTGCCCGCTTTATGATCCATACGCATAAGCATGAGTTTGGCCAAAGACAGCACAATGAAGGTAATGACAAACAGTATTAAGCCCAAATGTAGTAGCGAGGCCAAATGCAGCTCACTAGAGGCTTCGGCAAACTCGTTGGCTAAGGCAGAGGTAATCGTCACACCAGAAGTAAACAGACTTGGACTGATATTGAAAGCATTACCTATCAAGAAAGTCACCGCCATGGTCTCGCCAAGTGCGCGCCCCAGACCCAAGATAACGCCGCCAACAACCCCTGCTTTTGTATAAGGGAGGATAATCTTAAACATAACTTCCCAAGTCGTCGCGCCCATACCGTAGGCAGACTCTTTGAGCAAATCTGGTACGACAGAGAAGACGTCACGCATGGTGGCTGCGATAAAGGGAATAATCATGATAGCCAGTACTAGAGATGCCGTGAACATCCCCAGTCCCATGGGAGCACCTACAAACAATTTACCGATGATAGGTAGAGGACCGATGTTCTCAATAAACCATGGCTGGATATGATCGCCAAAGAATGGCGCAAAAACAAACAAACCCCACATACCATAAATGATAGAAGGGATACCGGCCAATAGTTCAATGGCAATACCCAGTGGTTTTTTGAGGAACTTAGGGCACATCTCAGTCAGAAATATCGCAATACCAAAACTGACGGGCACGGCAATCACGATAGCGATGAGTGAGGTAACTAGCGTACCGTAAATAGGCGCAAGCGCGCCGTACTCATTGGCGACCGTGTCCCAGTTGTTGCTGGTATAAAACCCAAGCCCGAACTCTTGAATACTCGGCCAAGCACCAACGATGAGAGAAACTAGAATGCCCCCTAAAGATAGGAGGACCAGTATGGCAAACGCTTTGGTAGAGTTGACAAATAAAGCGTCGTAACGTTTTTGTTTAGCCAGTTGGGACCTTAAGTCTGTCATAAGTGTCTCAGCATTGAATAGAGTGAATTCAAAAAACCAGTGTGTTTGTTCAGCTTTATCACAACAAGCCCACCCGCATAATCATTAGCGATCCTGTGTGCCAATGGCAACTGCTCAATATATCCATCAGTACTGCAGTCAATGTTACGGTCAAAATTGCTGTGATAAAACCTCTCAAACAACCAGGCTCTCTTTAGAGTGGTTGTTTGAGAGTCTAACTATGTCAAAATCAAGAGTAGCAACTTACTGCGCTGGCTTATAAACTGGCTGACCGTCGCTACCTTTTACGTCGTTCCATTTTGCTTTGAATAGAGCCACTGCCGTATCAGAGAATGGGACATAATCTAGGCTCATAGCGCTATCATCACCTTGGGTATACGCCCAGTCAAAGAAGTTCAACACGCCAGCAACTTGCTGAGGATTCTCTGGCTGCTTGTGTACTAAGATAAAGGTTGCAGCAGCGATAGGCCATGCTTGCTCAGTCTCAGAGTTAGTGATGACTTTATAAAAGCCTTCTTGTTGTGACCAATCGATATCACCTGCGGCGGCAAATGTCTCAGCAGATGGCTGAACGATGTTGCCCGCGGCGTTCTTAAGTGCGGTATGTGACATGTTGTTTTGCTTAGCGTATGCATACTCAACATAACCGATAGAGTTTTTCATGCGGTTTACATAGCTTGAGACGCCTTCGTTACCTTTACCACCTGCGCCAGTCGCAGAGGTTGGCCATTTAACCGTTTTATCAACACCAACCGTATCTTTCCAATCTGGTGATACTTTTGCTAGATAGTCAGTAAAGTTAAACGTCGTACCTGAACCGTCTGAGCGGAATACCGTTGTGATTGCCGCGTCTGGCAAGGTCAAATCTGGGTTCATAGCTGCGATAGCCGGGTCATTCCAGTTGCTAATCTTACCTAGATAGATGTCTGCCAAAGTCGTGCCATCTAACTTCAAAGCACCTGGCTCAATACCATCAATATTAACGATAGGTACGACGCCGCCGATGACCGTTGGGAACTGGATAAGATCAGATTCTGCTAGCTCTTCAGGTGTCAATGGCGCATCAGAGGCACCAAAATCGACAGTCTTTGATTGAATTTGTTTGATACCGCCAGATGAACCAATTGACTGATAGTTAACTTGCCCGCCAGTCGCACCATTGTAGTCATAAGACCATTTGGCATAGATAGGCTGCGGGAATGAGGCACCTGCACCCGTGATATTCATTGCGATGTTTTCAGCAGATTTAAAACCAGCATCAGCAGCAGTCGTTTCCTGGGTCTGAGTAGTGGTCGTAGCGCTACTAGTATCAGCGGCAGCGGTTTCTGTCGTATCTGTTGACTTATTACACGCCGTAAGCATTAAGGTGCAACTGACGGCTACTGCTAATAACGAATAACGCATGTAGAACTCCTGAAGTTTAACGACGATATAAAAAAGCATTGTTTGTGATATGCGTGCTATCTTGCCAAATCTTTATGACAATTTAATGACAACCATCGCAATCTTTTATTCGCTTTACATAATATTTAGACAACCTCTGCCTAGCCCAGTGATACCAAGCGATAGTCGTTACTGATACTGAGTGGCCTATTGGATAAGTATATTAAACATCGCATTTGGAGTCTGATACTTACGTTTAAATACCATTAGCTGTTAGTACAGAATTTTGCTAGTATGAAATCTGATTTACAACACTGACAGACTCGGGGTGCGGTGTAGCATTGGCCTACTTTATTAAGCGTTTATAGTTAAACATTAATAACAGTAGCCGCCTATCTACATTCGCTGAGAGATCACCCGCCGAACCTGATGCGGTTAGTACCGACGCAGGGAAGTCTTAAGCACTTTGTTATTGATGACAAAGGACGCGTAGAAATACATTTTTATCATCACTATTGTCTGAGTATGCGTGCCGCATGAGCAGACAACGAGCGAAGATACAAAGCTGCGTCCACTATTTGATGACCATTTACCGCGGCAATTTTTTGCTCGCTTTTAGGTGTCGATAGTCCAAACTTGTCTCAATGATAGATGCTGCACCCGCAGATACTGGCGGTGTTGATTTTATTCAAAAACCAACACGCTAGGACAGCATATGACTATCTCAGACAGCACTTTAGACAACACCTTTTTAGACAGTGCCTCAGCTGCACAAACTCATAACCCAGCCAACAACATACCTCTTACCTCAGACTCTACTGACACCGTCAAAGCAGACAAAAAAGCAGACGCCCTAAAAACGCCTGCCCACCGTGCTGCCAGTGATGCACGCTTTGAAGAAGATGCACGCGACTTGCACCGTATCCTACCTGCCTCTCGCAAAATCTATATAGAAGGCTCAAGACCTGATATCCAAGTACCGATGCGCGAAATCAGCTTGGCGGATACACCAGTTGGCGGTACGGGTGACAAGGATGGCGAGCATAATCCGCCGTTTTATGTTTACGATACTTCAGGCGTCTACACTGACCCCAATGTCGAGATTGACTTGACAAAAGGCCTACCAAAACTGCGTGAAAACTGGATCGCTGAGCGTGGTGATACAGAGCAATTAAGCGGTCTATCTAGCTCATATGGTCAAGCACGTGCTCGCGATATCAGCACTGCCAACCTTAGATTTGCTCATATTGATAAGCCACGCCGTGCTAAAGATATTGATGAAAAACCAGGGAATGTCACGCAGATGTACTACGCGCGTCGCGGCATCATCACCCCTGAGATGGAATATATCGCCATACGTGAGACGCAAAAACAGCACGAACTGACCGATATGCGTCAACATGACGGTGAGAGCTTCGGCGCCAATACACCCACTATCATCACCCCTGAGTTTGTCCGTGACGAAGTGGCAGCTGGACGTGCCATTATTCCAAACAACATCAATCACCCTGAATCTGAGCCGATGATCATCGGGCGCAATTTCTTGGTGAAAATCAATGCCAATATCGGTAACTCAGCGCTAGGTTCGTCTATCGATGAAGAAGTATCCAAAATGACGTGGGCCACACGTTGGGGTGCGGATACCATTATGGATTTATCAACGGGTAATCATATTCATGAAACCCGTGAATGGTTAATCCGTAACTCGCCTGTGCCAATTGGTACCGTACCGATTTATCAAGCGCTGGAAAAAGTCGATGGCGTCGCAGAAGACCTAACATGGGAAATCTTCCGTGATACGTTGATTGAGCAAGCAGAGCAAGGCGTGGATTATTTCACCATTCATGCCGGCGTCCTACTCCGCTATGTGCCACTCACTGCAAAACGCCTAACGGGTATCGTCTCGCGTGGTGGCTCTATCATGGCGCAGTGGTGTCTGGCGCATCACAAAGAGAGTTTTTTATACACGCATTTCGAAGACATCTGCGAGATTATGAAGCAGTACGATGTAGCATTTAGTCTAGGTGATGGCCTGCGTCCTGGCTGTCTACAAGATGCCAATGATGAGGCGCAGTTCGGTGAGCTACGTACGCTTGGAGAGTTGACCAAAGTCGCATGGGAACATGATGTACAGGTCATGATCGAAGGCCCTGGGCATGTGGCGATGAACCGCATCAAAGAAAATATGGACTTGCAGCTTGAGCTGTGTGCGGATGCGCCTTTTTATACCTTAGGGCCATTAACCACCGACATCGCACCGGGTTATGACCATATCACCAGTGCGATTGGTGCAGCGATGATTGGCTGGTTTGGTACAGCGATGCTGTGCTATGTGACACCAAAAGAGCACTTGGGCCTACCAAACAAAAAAGACGTCAAAGACGGTATCATCACTTACAAGATTGCCGCTCACGCTGCTGATTTGGCCAAAGGTCACCCCGGTGCGCAGGCACGTGATAATGCACTATCCAAAGCGCGTTTTGAATTCCGCTGGGATGATCAGTTCAATCTGGCGCTCGACCCTGACACCGCACGCGAATATCACGACGAAACCTTACCAAAAGACGCACACAAATCAGCCCATTTTTGCTCGATGTGTGGTCCGAAGTTTTGCTCAATGAAAATCACCCAAAACGTACGTGAGTATGCAGCAGGTTTGGACAAAGACGCCGCTAATAAAAAAGTCACACCGCAATCAGGCGACTTAAGCGATGCGGATCATTTGATTAAAAAAGTTGACACTGAACTGGTGGGACAAGTTGGCGAAGCCAGTGCTGAGGAAGTCCGTCAAGGAATGGCTGAGATGATGGAGAAGTACAATAAGGAAGGACGTCAGTTGTATAAAGAGGTGTAAGGTTTTTAGCTCTATTAAAGAAGAGTCCTACCAAAGAAAAGCCCGAATCTGACTATCAGGTTCGGGCTTTTCTTTGGTCTATGTATGACTATCAAGCCCGTACTATTACACCTATCTTATTAAGTCAGTACTGTTAAACATTAGATGCCTGATAAATCTCTTCGATAGAATTATTGATTGTGTCAGCAAACTCGCTATCGCTTTGTTGCTTACTCAAACCTTCGGTAAAGGCACGAGAGAAGCTCGCAATCATACCAGGGTTTTGCTTGAGCTTGGCGCAGGCATCGCTACGGCTATAGCCACCAGATAGCGCCACTACTTTGAGCACTTTTGGATGGTCAATTAGCTCTTGATAAAATCCTGCTTCTTCAGGCAATGTCAGCTTAAGCATCACTTGATGTTCATCATTCAAGCGCTCAAGGTTACGCAAGATATCGGCTTTTAATAGTAGCTCACAGTCATGCTTTTGCGCGCTGTCTATATTGACTTCAGGCTCGACAATCGGCATGAGACCCTTTGAGATGATTTGCTTGGCCACATCAAATTGCTGCTGTACCACCAGCTCAATACCATCAGCACTTGGCTCATAGATCACTGAACGCATCTTGGTGCCAAATACTGGATAGTTTTTTGCTTTATCCAATAGCAGGTCTAGATTGGGCATCGGCTTCATCACTTGTACGCCATCCATCTGCTCAGCCAGCCCTTTATCTACCTTCAAGAACGGTACAATATTTTTGTCTTCCCATAGATAATTGGCAGTCGACTTACCATTGACATCGCGCTCCATGGTGTCTTCAAATAGAATAGCGCCAAGCACACGTTCCTTGTCAAAACAGTCACATGTCATGATACGCGCACGCATTTCGTGCACCAAATCAAACATCGCCTCATCACTATCGTACGCTTCACCGCTAACACCATAGTTCTCTAGTGCTTTTGGTGTACTGCCGCCGCTTTGATCAAGCGCCGCGATGAAACCTGAGCCATTTTTTATGTGCTGTAATTGCTTATCGTATTCCATTGAGGATGCATCCTGTTTTTATTGGTTGAGGTCAAATATCATAACGAGACGGTATACGGCTTATATAAACCATGTTATTTGCAAACAACCTTATCATAGGATGGATTGTCTGCCTATATAGGATACGTGACAGCGTGTCTAAAATTACTTTTATACAACTATTTTGGGTAAAAACTATGCCAAAAAGAGCACGCCCACACAGCTTACAGCGAGTAGTAACCCCACTATATTGATACGGTTAAGCTGCTCTTTGAATACGCCTACGCCAATTAATGTTGCCACCGCAATAACACCAACATTCATACCCGTAAAGACGATACTGGGTGAATCAGATAACACTTGATGGGCACGTACGTAGGCATAGATATTACCCATGTTTAGCGCTCCAAGCAGCAGACCTGCTATGAGTGCGTCTTTTTGCCAGCGTACCCGGCTGATAAGTAGATAGATAAAAAGCAGCATACCTGCCACACCAAAGCTCACAAACAGCGTCAACGGAAAAGCGGCGCCTTGTTTGGCGACCTGTTTGAATAAAATATCAATAATGCCGTAGCCTGCCCATACCCCGAATAACCATAGTGGCGTATGCTTTGCTTGCCGAGTGATATCATTATGCTGTGGTCGATAGACAAGCGCACCTAGTGCTAAAAACCCCAAGGCCAGCCCAAGTATACGAGTACCCGTCAACACTTCACCGAATAATAGAAAAGCGGCGACAATAGGGATAATCAACGATAAGCGCTGAGACGCATCCGTTGCTACCATACCGACTGCTTCAATGGCACGGCCAAGAATAATAAATATAGCGGGCAACAATACCCCAAGCGCGATGATAATACCCCAAGCACTATCAAGCGCATGTATGGCACCAATATCAGGCTGTAATAATACCCACGTCAGTAAAAATGCCACGGGATATCCCGCCACGATAGTCTGACGTATATCTATATTTTTTTGACGCAATACTTTTAAGAGCACGGAGACAGCGACGCTGCATAGCACCGCGATTGTTAAGTACATCATTCACTTCTACCTTGTTTGACCTCTATATTGGGTGCTTGTTTGTATACCAGTAGCACCTGACTTAAGCCACTTTATTTATCCAACGGACGCCTGATCACATCATAACTGCCAACACTATACTTAAGCACATAAACAGACATCTTAAATAAGCGCGCTGTAAAAGGTAGCAAGATATATGTTTTGCAGCAATCTGTTTGTCATTGCTCATACCAAAGCGCTGGCAATAAGCATCATGGATGATCAAATTACAATTAGCATGCAGGTATGATGGGTAATTTTGCTAAAATAGCACCTAACCCCAATCACAAAAGTAAAGATTTGAGATAACGAGACTTCTCGTTCATCTCGACGTACTGCTATTGATGTTTTATTGCTGCCTATGAATGCTCTATTTCGCTTTTTTGAAAACCGTCTACCCGCCTTTCCAGACACCCCTATGCCGCTGCCATCACCTCGCGATGGTATGCTGAAGTTCCTGTGGGTATGTACCAACGGTCTGCGTGGCTGGCTATTGCTCTTTATGGTTTTGTCCGCTGGTATCGGTATCTATGAGGCCATGCTGTTTGCGTGGATTGGTGATATCGTCGACTGGCTAGGTATCTATACACCGCAAAACTTATGGGCAGAAAAAGGCGATATGCTACTGCTTATGCTTGCGGTGATGATTGTTAGCCCGTTGTGGATTGCGTTGTCATCGTTTGTCCATTTTCAAACCTTGCAGGGTGTTTTCCCTATGCAAATGCGCTGGCGTTTTCATCAACGTATGCTTGGTCAGTCGATGCAATTTTATCAAGATGAGTTCTCAGGGCGTGTCTCCGCCAAAGTCATGCAGACCGCACTCGCTGTCCGCGATACGGTCATGACTGTCACTGATATGTTTATGTATGTCTCTGTCTACTTTATTACCTCAGGGGTGATTTTATTCAACCTAGACAGTCTGCTGCTCATACCTTTTATTATCTGGCTGGTGTTAGTAGCACTAACGATTTGGTACTTTATTCCTAAGCTCAAGGACACTGCTATCGTTCAAGCTGATGCTCGTGCTTTAATGACGGGGCGTATCACAGATGCTTATGCCAATATCATGACCGTCAAGCTCTTTAGCCATTCACGTCGTGAGCTGGGTTATGCTAAAAACGCCATGGGACAGTTCTTGGGTACGGTACATGCACAAATGCGCTGGGTCAGCTATCTGGAAGTCTCAACCCACCTCATCAGTGTCATCTTGGTCAGTAGTACCGCAGGTATTGGTTTGTACTTATGGCAACAAGGCGCTGTGGGTGTCGGGGCAATTGCGGCGGCGACCGCTATGGCATTACGTCTAAATGGTCTGACGCGCTGGATCATGTGGCAGACGGCCAGTTTATTTGAGAGCATCGGTACCGTGCAAGACGGCATGCGTACACTATCAGCACCGCAAACGATCATAGACAAACCTGATGCAAGCGCGCTTACTGTCACTGATGGTCGTATTGTATTTGAGCATGTCGATTTCAGTTATGAATCTGAAGAAGATGAGCGCGCGCAAGACAGCGAGTCTCATGATGGCACTACGCACACACCTAACTCATATACCAAACTACTAGATAACTTCCATCTAGACATCAAACCAGGGGAAAAAATTGGTCTGGTCGGGCGCTCAGGCGCTGGTAAATCGACCTTGGTCAACTTATTGCTGCGCTTCTTTGACGTCGATAGCGGAAAAATCTTGATCGATGGTCAGGCTATTGATGCCGTCACTCAAGAATCCTTGCGTCAACAAATAGGTATGGTGACTCAAGATACCTCGTTGCTGCATCGTACTGTGCGTGAAAACATCGCTTACGGTCGCCCTGATGCTACTGACGCGGAGATTATGTTTGCAGCAAAACAAGCTCAAGCATGGGACTTCATCAAAGACTTATATGACGATAAAGGCAATACTGGTCTCGATACGCAAGTGGGTGAACGCGGAGTCAAACTCTCTGGCGGTCAACGTCAGCGTATCGCTATCTCACGTGTTATGCTAAAAAACGCACCGATTCTACTCTTGGATGAAGCAACAAGTGCGCTAGATTCTGAGATTGAATATGCGATTACTGAGAGTCTAAATGACATTATGACAGGCAAAACGGTTATCGCTATCGCCCATCGACTCTCTACCATTGCTGCGCTAGATAGACTGGTTGTCATGCATCAAGGACGTATCATCGAGCAAGGTAGCCATGATGAGCTACTAGCGTTAAACGGTGTCTATGCCAGATTGTGGCAGCGTCAAAGCGGTGGCTTCTTAGGTGAAGACAACTAAGACTCACTAAAACGATAAGCCAATAGATCACAAAAAACAAATCATAATAAATAAGTCACAAGGAAGTGTTTATTTTATGGACGCATTCACACGCAGCATCACCCTTAGCGGAAAACAAGCACGCTACTATAGCCTTAGCCAGTTCAATCAGCCAGTAGAGTCAATGATGACTCAGCGTGCGCCAGCGCATTTTTATGGTGGTAACAGTTTTACGGTTGGCACCTATACGCCACTACTGAGTGAGCTGACGGCTGAATTTGAGTTGAGCTCACTTGCCTTGCGCGGTTACTGGTATGATAAACCGCACAGCCGTCGCCTCACACGTGAGCAAGATGCTGATATGCTGATTGAGTTTTTAGAACAAACGCAAGATAAGCCTGTCGTGGGTATTGGACATTCGCAAGGCGCAACGGCCACGGCAATCGCTGCTGCCAAGCGTCCAGAACTGTTTTCGCAGCTGTATCTCATAGAACCTGTCACATTTACCAAAAGCCAAGCCACTTTATATAATCTATTACCTCGCTCTGTACTTCTTAGCCAAGAACCATTTAAAAGCACATCAACCAAGCAATCGACGTGGTCGAGTACTGATGACTACTATCAGAGCCTACGCGCGCAGCGTGCTTATAAGCGCATCAGTGATACACACTTGCAGATATTTGCTGAGCAAAGTCTGAGCAAAAATACTGATGGCAGCTACACGCTTATGTTTGCACCTGAACAAGAGCTGGCAAACTATTTTGGTGCGCCTCATATCGATGCTGCGCTCAAAAAATTGAGCTGCCCTTATACGTTAATCACCGGTAAACCTACCTTGTTTATCAGTGATAAAGTACGTAAAAAGTGGCGCAAGTTTGTACCTGATGGCAGTCTGATCTCATTACCAGATTATGGTCATCTACTGCCGATTGAGGCGCCTACACTCTGTGCCCGAGTCATCAATGATCATCATCAAAACAGCAAATAGCGACCACTAATCTATGACTGATCTCTTTGCCCCTGCTCCTACCGATAATTTATTGCCTTATGATGGTAAAGTTAATGATTTGGGCATAATTATCGACGACGTTCATACTCTCTATGACACTTTATTAGATGAGTTACCGTGGCAGCCAGACATCGTGAGATTGTTTGGTAAGACCCATGTGACGACTCGTCAAATTGTCTGGATGGGAGAGACGGATGCCGATTATCAGTATTCAGGGCATAAACGGCAGACGGTACCGTGGTCAAGCATAGTGTTCCACGTGAAACAACAGATTGAACAGGCTTTGGCAGATGTCGGTATTGTGGTCGATTTTAATACCTGCTTGCTCAACTATTATCCTTCTGGGGTTGACGGTATGGGCTACCATGCCGATGACGAAAAAGAGCTTGGTCATCAGCCAATTATTGCCTCTCTATCTTTAGGGGCTACCCGTAAGTTCGTCCTCAAACACAAAAAAACCCAAGACAAAGTTGAGCTTCATCTTGAGTCTGGTCAATTAATTGTCATGCATGGCGCGACGCAAAACTTTTGGAAGCATACTGTCACTAAAACAAAAGCAGTCGCTACTGGACGGATCAGTCTGACATTTCGGCATATGCTCATACGTTAATAGTAGCGCTATATCGAGCCATATGACGATTAAGTCATCTAGTTTTTTGCACGGTTAGTAGTTATGCGCAAATACTAATTATACACGGCGATCCAAAAAACGCTCTCTGTAGCATTGGTGCGCCGCCTCACAGACACTGGCAGTATAACTGGCGTTAACACCGCCTGCGACCACCGCACCCACTGCTGGGATAATCTGCGCCGCTTTTGTTTTGACCATATTGGTCGCCACTTTGGTTGCCGTTTGACGTACTACCCGCGACATTACCTCTTCATTAACTTGGTTAAATGCCTGCGTCTGCGGATCTTTAACCATAGCATCAGTATTATCCAAAGCAGCTTTGCGCTCCTCGGCAGATGCAGACGTCGCCACCGCTAATAAAGACATGGCAAACAACTGCTCGCCTTTATTACTGATATCAAAACCATAGTAAGTTGCATACTCACCAATCGCACGTAGATTTGCCGTAATGAGACCGACCACGTCAGCAGGTATACCTACCCACCCGGCGACTCCAGTGGTCACCCCTTGGGCACTAGTTAACGCCACATATTTACTTTTAAATAATTCAACCTGTTTGTCAACGACAGCGATCGGTAAGCGTTCAATATCAGAGAATGTAGTGATGGAAGAGCCTGCGATATCAGACTCGTTTTGATAAGTATTGATGACGTCCTGGGTATTCAATGTCCAGTTTGCGGCATCACTCAAAGCGGTGATAGACTGCTCTGTGGCTTTTGTCAGCGCATCACCGAATTGCGGCATACTCATAAGCGCGTCACCTGCTTCAACAATAGGTTTGTTGATAACGGACAGCGCTTTATCAAGTACGCTTTTATCAGGGTTTTTCCACGCTTCTATGTCTTCACGGACTTTGGCTTCATAAGCAATGTGATCATTTGTTTTTTCGTTAGTAGTCATATTAGTCCCTTTATTAGTATCGTTCACTTTTTATCTTATGATAAATAAGCAGCGACTACAGGGATGTTCTGTTGTCCAACATAAAACTTTTGTATGAGTTGTTAAGTCATCAGTTGGTTTTATTAGGCTTCAACAGAAATCCCCTTACTAATAAGTTTGACTAAATACTGCCTAATACTCGAGCGATCTTGACACTCAATCAGCAGCTGATAAGACAATTTTGCCAAAAGCATCGCCTTTTTGTAGCTCATGGTGAGCGGCAACAACTTCAGATAGTGAATAGATCTTCTGAATCTTCAAAATCAGCTTACCATCAGCAACTTGCTGTAAAACACGTGCCATATCTTCACCGTTACGTTGCGACTTATAACCTGCCACGTTTAGGTTTTTTTGACTGCCTGCTTCTTTGAGCTTATCTACCCAAATGGTGGGTAATACATAGACATGACCTTCAGGCTTCATCACGCTAAGTGCGCGTATCCCTGCATCACCGCCGACCAAATCTAACAGCACATCCGCTTGCAGCTCAGGAAAATCCTCATCCTTGGTGTAATCAATCCAGCCTGCCAGATTAGATACCTCTATTAACTCATCAAGCTTAGCGTACTTTTCTGATGAGCAAATAACCGTTACTTTGATATTATCTTGCGCCACTTTGTCCATAAGTAATTGGATCAATAAATGACCGACGCCGCCCGCTGGTGCATTGATCACCACGTGCTCGCCTGCTTTTATATCAGCAAAATCTACAAACTGTAATGCCGTTTGACCAATACAAGGCAATGCCCCTGCTTGCTCTAACGTGACGTTTTCTGGTAATTTTGCAAGCAACTTGGCATCTACTGCTGCATATTGTGCATAGCCGCAACCACTAAAGCTCAAAGCAGCCACTTTATCACCGATAGCAAACTTATTGCTATTACTGCTGACGACCTCGCCTGCTACATCAAATCCTAAAATCGCAGGCTGGTCATTGTCGAACTTTTCTGTTTGGATAGCAGTCGCTCCCCACCCTTTACCTTGCCGCGTCTTATAATCCACAGGATTGATACCAGCATAGGCAATTTTTATCAATACTTGCTCATCGGCCAGCTCTGGCACTGCCACACCCTCTTGATATTGCATGACTTCAGGCTCACCAAATTCGCGTATGAGTACGGCATGCTGAGTGTTCGGTATTTGATTATTAGACATCTTTATATATCCTTATATATTATCGGGCGATTTATTTTTACCCATTTATTGACTAGCATTTTATGTCATAGAGTTTTTTATAGAAGCTTTATTTTATAGAAATTTACTGATTATTTTTTCGGTACGGTAATGCTGTTTTATGGCAAGGCCAATTCTGCGCTAATCGGTAGATGGTCTGATAGCGCCGACCAAGGCTTACCAGTGTGTACCCACGCATCTTTGACTATCAAGTTACGCACATAGATACGATCTAAGCTGAGTACTGGTAGTTTTGCTGGAAACGTCGGTAATAATTTACCGTGACAATCCTTAAACGCTTCTATCATACCCAGCTCGGTCGCAAGCTTGTCACAAGACATCTTTTTCCAGTCATTAAAATCACCTGCCAATATAAGCGGCTGATCAGGTGCAATCTCATGGCGCACATAGTCACTAATCGCTTGATACTGCTTGATACGATCACGCTCAAACAAATTGAGATGCGCGCACAATACCACGATCGGTCGCTCCCAACCATTAGGCTGTACTTCACAGTGTAAGACGCCGCGTTGCTCAAGTTTATTGACGGTAATATTGACGTTGTGTTTTGGATCTAACGGGAATCGGCTTAATACGGCATTGCCATGATGACCATTCTCGTATTCTGAGTTTTTACCGTAGCTGTTTTCTAGATCTAAAAACTCACCAAACCATTCATGCTGCGACTGATTTGGGTATTCGTTGTATTGCATGTTGCGCTTTAGGTTCTGTCCCTGCACTTCTTGCAGACACAGTATATCTGCACCGACAGCCTCTAGCGCTTTGGCAATACCTTGCATTTTTACTTGGCGGTTTAGTGGTGACATGCCTTTGTGAATATTGTAGCTGGTCAACACAAAAGAGTTGGTAGTCATAAATTTGTTCGTCATAAATAGATCAGCAAGCAGATGAATACGCTACTGAGTATAACAGCAGTCGTATTTATCAGCAGCAGTTAATCAGAGATAACTCGTAGTAGTATTGCTAAGCAAAACCGATAAACCCATCACAGCTTTTGTGACTAATGATAATAGAGCACAACCGCTGCGCTATATGGCTAGCAACGATTGTGCAGGTTAGAACGGAGACCGAACACTGCCTTTTTCAACTTAAGACAAATAGCTATGTTACGGATTTGTGTTTGTCCAAAGGGGTCATGCGCGGGATATCTGGCATATCTGTCAATGCAGGGTCAATGACAGGTTGTGGATTGTGAACGATACTATTGATACGAGCTTTTAGTTGTAAAAAACGACTGTCTGTCACAATATCGGGAGAACGAGGCCGTGCGAGCGGTACTTCAATAATCTCTTGTACCTCTCCTGGATTTGCCTTGAGTACCACGATACGATCTGACAGTAACACCGCCTCATCCATATCATGCGTAATAAATACGATGGTAATATCAATATTACGCCATAGATCTAGTAGATGCTTTTGCATTTTTTGACGTGTATAAGGATCAAGTGCACCAAATGGCTCATCCATGATCAACACCTTTGGCTCGTTGACCAGTGCGCGCGCAATCGCAACACGCTGCTTCATACCGCCAGACAGCTGGTGCGGATAGTGGTTTTCGTACTTAGTCAGTCCGACCACATCTAGCCACTCACGGGCACTACGCTCTGCGCTCGACTTACTACGGCCACCCATGATAGGACCAAACATCACATTTTCTTTGACTGTTTTCCAAGGAAATAACGTATAGCCTTGAAAAACCATGCCGCGGCTAGCACTTGGGCCTTTGACTTTTTCTTTATCAACGACTACCTCGCCGCTAGGATACGCATCTAAGCCTGCAACGATACGCCCCAGTGTTGACTTGCCGCAACCAGAAGGACCAATCACACATACAAACTCACGCTCATAGATTTTTAGGCTGACATCTTTCAATATTACTTTTTGGCTACCACCTTGATCAAACGACTGTGTCAATTGATCAACTTGCAACACTACATTTCTCTGATACAAAGCTTTGAAATAATCAGTGGCACCGCTATGGGTGGTGCGAGCACTATCTGCAGGGACGGAAGAGACCATATCGTTATTTCTCATTTAAATACTCGCTTTCCATTTGAAGAGTTTTTTACCGAGCTGGTACAACAAGATATCTGTACCTAAACCGATAAACCCAATGAGTAGAATACCTGCATAGACGTTATCAAAATGCTGGTAGCGGGCTTGTTGCACAATAAACCAAGTAATACCGGATGTCGTCCCTATCAGTTCAGCGACAATCAAATACGTCCATGCCCAGCCGAGTAGAACACGCAGGTCTCGATAGACGTCGGGCAACACGGCAGGCAGCAGTACATAAAAGAAGCTTTTTAGTTTGGTCGTGCCTAGCGTATAACCAGCCTCAATCAGACCAAGATCCATAGTACGCGTGGTATTTGCAATGATTAAAATCTGCTGAAATAGAGTCCCAATCACGATGATGGCGATTTTTGGTCCATCGTAGATACCAAGCACTGCCACGGCCAAAGGTCCAAATGCGGGTGCTGGTAGATAGCGAAAGAACTCTACGAAGGGCTGAGTAATTTGTGCAATTTTTTGAGAAAATCCGCACAGCAGCCCTAACGGAATACCGACGATAGACGAGATAAAAAAAGCGATAAATACCGTACGGATGCTCTGCCAGAGACTCTCATGTAACCACGGCCCATCCGCTTGCGCAGGCGGGGTGACGAAGGCAGTGACCATCGCTGTGGCTACCTCATCCGGTGCTGGCAAGTAGACAGGATTGACCAGTTTTCCTTGCGGTGGTACTGCATCAGAGGCCATCGCATCTTGTGCTTCGCGGTAAAATACCTCTTTATCAATGCGGCTACCCTCTTGTAGATAAGTACTCGCGCCAGCATCGGTAATCTCAACTTGTGGATGCCAGATAAAAGGAAGGTAGCTGACCGCACACCATAGTAAGATCGGAATCAAAAATGAGAGTACATTGAGCCCAAGAGTGGTTTTCTTGGTTAGATATGTGTTGACATGACTCATGGGCTACCCTCTAAAACGATGATGAAGACTCAACAACCACTGCCTTTGCAATAGATAAAACGGCACTTATCCTTACTGATTAATCAAGTCAGGATAGATCAATTTATCGATATCAAGCTTTTGATCATAAATCTGATTGTCAATATTGAACTGATTGACATGATAGCTAGATCCATAGATAGAGCTGAGCTCATCAGATTTTGCAAAGATTCTCTTGTTATCTTCAAGACCCATCAGTTTTGTCCCATTCAAGAAGGCACTATATTGATCGGCAGGCACGTTGACCTTGTTAGACATAATGCTGATCGCATCATCTCTAGTCGCTGGATCATTGATATAGTTGACGACTTTGCCCCACACTTGGATGATTTTGGTGTACTCTGCCTTGTGCTCAGATAGGCTGGCGGGACTGACGGCTAACGTGTCATAAATAAGACCTGGCTTATCCGCTGAGGTATAGATAGCTTTTGCACTTGGTACATTTTTTAGGGCTTGATTGGCATTGGGCTGCCAGATGGAGACGGCGTCAATACTGTCATTTGTGAAAACTTGCGGTAGCTCGTTTGTGGTGGCATTGACCAGTGTCACATCAGCCTCTGTCAACCCGTTATCGGCCAGCGCGCTATTGAGCAGCAAATGATCTACCAAGCCTTTTTCAACACCGATTGATTTGCCTTTTAGGTCCGCTATGCTAGTGACCGACGGTTTAGCAATGATCTGGTCATTACCTGCTGAATAGTCGTTAACCAAGATAATAATGCCCTCACTACCACTCGCAGCGTTGACTAAATTGTCGCCATTGGTCACAGAAATGGCGTCCAGCTGATTAGAGGCAAAAGCAGATAACGAAGCAGAATAATCAAACCATTTAAATTCAACATTGACGCCAGCTTCATCAAACCAGCCTTTATCAATTGCAATCTGCCAAGCTACCCAGCCAGGCCAATCACTGTAACCGATAGAGATTGGATCGTCATTTGAGGCAGTGACTTTTTCTGGTGCTGCCTCCCCTTCAGGTGCTGATACGGTAGCCGTGTTGTCACAACCAAATAGCATAAAGCTTGAGAAAACCGCAAAAGTAAATAAGCGTCGATTCATGAGTCTTGCTCCTTGAATAAAGACAGGCCCATTATGGGAATGTCCGTTGATTATTGTTGCGCAATACCATGAGAGATATCGGCATTGCTTGCGTTACTGTTTTCGGATAATGATTAGAGTTATTTGATATAAGTTACGGACTCTGATTGTTCAGCTATATAAGATTTCCAACCACCAAACTCGGTCACATTCGTACCACCTTCAAATCCGTACTCTTCACAAATAAAGCTTTTGACCCAGCGTCCATCTGCCAATTCGACATTGCCGATGCCTAATGGTGCAGGCACTTCGTTGACGATGTCACCAAATTTTGCTTTGGGGATTCGCCAGACTTCTACTGCAATCGAGCGTCCTTCGTCATGGCGTTTCAGTCCCGGTTTGGCAGGTATCGATCCTGCCAATGCAAAGAGCTGATAGGAATGTGCCGTTTGGGTTTGCTCAGACAATACACCGCCTCTATCGGTCAGCTGATAGTTGAGCGGCATACCACTCAAATGCGCACCGACCACGGCTAGTGCTACACTACTATCACTATCATCTGTGCTCAGTGGAATAAGCGATTGTGGTTGATTAGATTGAGCGGTTTGGGTTTGAGAGGTGCCGGAGTGATAATGATGGTGAGAGGTTCCCATTGGTATATCCAGAGCGGTTTGCCATTGATGCCCAAAGTTGGCTAAGGCTTCATCATGCCAGCCCATAGCGATAAAGGTCACACCGCGTGGCAGGCCATCTCTAGCGACTAGATTTGGCAACGCCAACGCCGACAAGTCTGCTAGATTCACAAAATTAGTATAAGCACCCATGTGACTGTTTTTCGTTAACGGGTCGGCATTGACCGCATCGATGGTATAGATGGTTGGTGCGGTTGGCACCATTAAGGCATCAAATTTAGATAGCGTTTGTTGAATACGGCGACTTAATGCAGCACGAGAATACTCAGCACTCATCGCATCAACCGCATTGTAGTTATCAGCTTGACTGATGATCTGACGTGTAATAGACAACAGCACATCACGCTCGACGAGCTGATCAATAGTAAAGGTGCGTTCACTTACCCAGCTGTCGTTGTAGAGCGCATCTGCTAACTCATTAAAAACGGTAAAGTCTATCGGTGTGATCTCATAACCCATCGTCTGTAGCTGCGAGATGGCTATCTCAAAAGCCTGCTCTGACTCGGTATCACCGTAAAACTCTAAGGTATCAGGGATAGCAATTTTGCCAAGACTAAAGGCGACTGGCGCAGTGGCAGGATGGATACGACTGTAATCATCCTCTTTATCGTAGCCTTTCATTAGCTGAGCTACTTGCCACGCATCATCAACACCCAGCGCAAAAATAGAAATCACATCATGTAATCGACAAGCAGGAATGAGACCCGTACTGGAAAACCAGCCTTTTGTAGGCTTCAAACCCACTATATTGTTATGACCCGCAGGCACACGTCCAGAGCCTGCCGTGTCCGTTCCTAATGCAAAAGGCACGATACCATTTGCCACACTGACCGCAGAGCCTGAGCTTGAGCCACCACTGATATAGTCAGGGTTGAAACTGTTGGCCACTGCCCCATAAGGTGAGCGCGTACCTACCAGGCCTGTCGCGAACTGGTCAAGATTGGTTTTGCCGATGACGATAGCGCCTGCCGACTTGAGCTTAGCGATCACATGTGCGTCTTTGTCAGCCAAATACAAAGGGGCTGTACATCCTGCCGTGGTATGAAACCCTGCCACATCGATGTTGTCTTTTACCGCAAACGGTATGCCGTATAGCGGTAAGTCTTGGGAGTTTTGCGTGGCGATACTGTCAATCTGAGCGGTCAGCTGCTCAGGAGTCGCAATCTCAATCCAAGCATTATTGTTATTACTAATACCCGCCACATAATCTAATAGATCACTTAGCTGGGTAGTTCCTTCGGCATAAGCGTTTTGCCAATCTTTGATCGTCCAATTCTTTTGCATAGTTGCTCTCTCTATTATTCTTCGCCATTTTTATCGTTGTTTTGCTATCTCACTATCGGCTAGATGAGTCCGTACAACATCAGCTTTTTTCGTGCATGTCTGAGTCTGCCACCAATGTCTCGTGAGCAGTAATGGGTGCAAGTACAAATAAAGGCTGCTCGGGTTTCACTGTAGTACCAATCTCAATTTCAATACTCACGACCTGCATCGCAACGGGTGAGACAATTGGTATCTCAATTTTCATGGCTTCTATGATTGCTAAGGTCTGCCCCTCGTCGACCACATCACCTACCGCGCAAGATATCTTCCAAACACTGCCCATCATATGAGCTTTGACGACTACCCCGCCCTCAGGTACAGAAACTTCTGATGATACTTCTACCGCGTCAATATCTTCGCCAACATACTGGTCAAGACCTTGCTGCTTCCAACGTTGTCGCTCTGCATCAAAGTTGGCTTGTTGCTGATCTTTGAACGTCTGAATACTGTCCTTGTTTTCATGCAACATCTCGTAATACTCAGCGAGGTTTAACACACTATCCTCAACCTCAATCGAGAGCTCACCTGCCTTAAAGGCAGTTCGCATCGATAACAGCTCTTCTTCACTAACTTCATAAAAGCGAATTTGATCAAAGAATCGTAGTAACCATGGTTTTTCGGCTTCAAAGCTTGGATGTGAGCGATAGCGGTTCCAGATTTGTAGCGTCCTACCGACGAACTGATAGCCGCCTGGGCCTTCCATACCGTAGATGCACATATAAGCGCCACCGATACCCACCGCGTTTTCTGGTGTCCATGTTCTGGCAGGATTGTATTTGGTAGTGACCAAACGATGTCTGGGATCGAGCGGTGTGGCAACAGGCGCACCCAAATAGACATCACCAAGTCCCATAACCAAATAGCTGGCATCATAGACAATATCTTTGACCGCTTGGGCAGAGGCCAAGCCATTGATACGTCTGATAAACTCGATATTATCGGGGCACCAAGGTGCGTCAGGATAGACAAGTTGCTGATACTTCTCAGTTGCTAGCTTAGTCTGAGAGTCAGCCCACGCCATTGGTAAATGAACAATTCTGGACGGCACTTGCATATTCTTAATATCGGGCAACGCGCTTTCTGCTTGCTTGAGGATTGCCAGCAGTGCTGCCTGTGACAATTTCAATGAATGGTAATGCACTAATAGTGAGCGAATACCTGGCGTCATATCGATAATGGCATCGATATGCTGTTCTTGTAGGCACTCCATTAATGCCTGAACGCGGAAGCGCAGTTGCAAATCAAGCACCTGCTCGCCGTACTCAATCAATATATAGCTGTCTCCAGCAGGGCGATATACCACTTTTGGTTGGTCATTATTAATGGGTAAAGTGTCTAATATGGCTGTCTGCAATGTTGCGTTTTCTGTATGAATAGGTAAATCATAATCCACTAAATCACAGTGATCAGCCCGTAGCATGTCATCATAACGCTGATGTAATTGTGCGGCTTGATCGTAGCTGACAGGGACAAACTGCACTCGATCACCTGCCTTGAGCTGTCCCATTTTCCAGCGCTCACCTGCGACAATGACGCTCAAACACACAAAGCCACCGAGGCTTGGTCCATCAGGTCCTAAGATGATTGGCATATCCCCTGTGAAGTCAATCGCACCAACAGCATAGGCATTGTCATGGATATTTGAGGGGTGTAGCCCTGCTTCGCCGCCATCCTCACGCGCCCATTCAGGTTTAGGGCCGACCAGACGGATACCAGTACGGCTAGAGTTGTGATGGACATCCCATTCATGCTCAAAGAACTGCGTCACATCAGCATCCGTAAAGAAATCTGGCGCGCCATGTGGTCCATACATGACCGCGATTTGCCATAGTCCATCAAACGTTGGTTGCTGGGCAGCAGGTAAGGCTTTAGTAGCAATGGACGTATCGCACTGTACAACGGGTAGCATGTCGCCGATAAGTAAGTTACGACCTGCATGACCACCAAACTGACCTAAACTAAAGGTCGCTTGACTGCCTAAATACTCAGGGACATCTATGCCGCCTTTGATAGCGATATAGCTTCGGCAACCTGATGTGATATTGCCACAAATAAGTTTTTGACCTTTACGCACAGGAATGGTTTGCCACATCGGCTGCTCTACACCATCCAAGGTACAAGCCATGCTACCGCCAGTAATAGCAATCTGACTGTCGCAATGGAACAATAAAGTCGGTCCAGTAACCACGCACTCAAGACCTGCAGTGTTAAATGGGTTACCCAACAGCTGATTACCAGTATTGAGACTCAGACCATCTATCGCACCTGATGGAGGTACGCCCACATCCCAGTAACCTTCTCGGCCGAGTACATCTTGTACGGCCGTCTGTACGCCCGACTGCAACACTTCGATTTTTTGACTGAGCCATGTAAAAGTGTTCAAAAACCTTGTAGTCTGCTCGCCTGCATAAAATGTCTCTGAAGCCACTATCTGCTGCAAATACTCAAGATTGGTTTCAAGACCTGCCATACGTGACACGGCCAAACTTTGGCTCATTTTCTCCAGTGCTTGCTTGCGATCAGGTGCCGTGACAATGATTTTTGCTAGCATCGGGTCATAAAAGGCTGATATTTCACTGCCTGTTTCTATCCAAGTTTCAACTCGAGCGGCTGGGTCAAAATAAGCATCCGTTAAAATCCCAGTGCTTGGTTGAAAGCTTTTGACAGGGTCTTCGGCATACAGACGCACCTGAATTGAATGTCCTGATGCGTGCAATGGCAACTCTGGCAACACGAACTCGCCTGCAGCCAGCTCAATCATCCAACGTACTAAATCCACTTGATAGATTTCTTCTGTGACACCATGCTCAACTTGCAAGCGTGTATTCACTTCCAAGAAATAGAAGTCTTGCGTTGACACATCCATCACAAACTCCACGGTACCAGCAGAGCGATAGTTGACCTGTTGCATGAGCTTAGTCGCCACCGCTTGTAGGTTTTGTCTTTGTACGTCTGATAGTAAGGGCGCTGGCGTTTCTTCAATCACTTTTTGATTACGACGCTGAATAGAACAGTCACGCTCTCCTAAGGTGATGATATTGCCTGCCCCGTCACCAAATACTTGCACTTCGATATGGCGAGCATGCTCTACAAATTTTTCGAGATATAGCCCAGCATCACTGAAGTTGCTTTGTGCCAAATGATGCACAGACTCATAAGCATCTTTTAGTTCGAGCTCATTCCATACCAGACGCATGCCGATACCGCCGCCGCCTGCAGTGCTTTTGAGCATGACAGGGTAACCAATACGCTCGGCCTCACGTAATGCTTCGTCCACATCTTGTAGCAGCTCGCTACCGGGTAACAATGGCACTTGGCTGTCAATGGCGAGCTTACGAGCTGTATGCTTGAGCCCAAAGCTCAGCAGCTGCTCAGAGGTTGGCCCAATAAAAGCGATTCCAGCATCACTGCAGCGATCACAGAATGCAGCGTTTTCTGACAAAAACCCATAGCCAGGGTGAATGGCTTCTGCGCCTGAATCTATCGCTGCTTGCAATACTTTATCCATATTCAGATAGCTATCACTGGCAGGTCCCGAGCCGATGTTTATGGCTTCATCAGCCTGACTGACATGTAGTGAGCCTCGATCTACATCGGTATAGACAACGACTGAGCCGACACCCATTTGCTTTAAGGTACGTATAATTCGGCAAGCAATAGCACCGCGATTGGCAATCAATACTTTTTTAAACATCACAACTTCCTCAGCATTCTCATTAATAGGCAGTATCGTCTTGTTCGAAAATCGCTTACTTACTCATAAATCACCAGCTCAATGGGCGTGGGGTTATAGCCGTTGCAGGGATTGTTGAGCTGAGGACAGTTCGATATCAGGACAATCATGTCCATTTGAGCGGTGATATCGACGTATTTACCAGGGGCTGAGATACCATCATCAAACGCCAAACTACCGTCAGGCGTAATAGGTACGTTCATAAAGAAATTGATGTTTGGTCCGACATGACGTAGGTTCAGATCATATTTTTGAGCAACTGAATGCGTTGCTAGAGTATGCATAAAGTTGTTACGGCAGCTATGCATGGGATAAGTATCATGAGCGTAACGCACGGTATTGCTCTCACATGAGCATGCACCGCCCAACGTATCATGACGACCACAAGTGTCATCTGTGATAGTGGCAATAACTTTCCCTCTATTAGTGAATAGCTGACTGCCCATCTCCAAAAACAGCTTTTGATTTTGTGCCAAGGTATCCGTGGCACTATAACGTTCAGCCGTATCAGCACAGCTGATAAACAAAGTATCGACTGCCTGATTACCTTCAGTATCTATAATGCGCAAGGTCTGGTTTTTCTTAACCTCGGCCATCCACCCCTCTCCTGCAGCACACGTTTCACGCAGCTTGATCTGCTTGAGATCCATTGACTCTAAAGTTGTTGTGGCTGGATTTTGCGTATATTCATCGTTATTTTTAATATCATTATTAATTGTCATGAGTCTGCTCTCTTAGTTATTATAAATAGTTACTATGAATGGTTATGGACGTAGGTATGGTGCTCACGAACCTATAGAGTCGTTTTACCAGTCAAAAATTAGAAATTGATAACCACTTACTTAATAGCTGCTTTCGCCTATCGAACACTGCCTGTCGTTAGGCGTTCGTATAGTCGCCAAAATAGCGTGCATTATTCTCAAACCCGCGTTGGTTTTGCGAGCAAGAGTCACGGCAAATATCAAGCTCTGCCTTTGGCACTATAGGCGCTGCCTGCTGAATGGTTAGCTCAATATCAGCTGGATCATAGATGTCTGATGGATCAAGTGGGTGCGGAGCGTTACAGATGAATACTAAGCAATTCATCTCAAACCGTAGGGCGATAGATTGGTTTGTGTTGTCAGCAGCGATATAGGACAGCTGCCCTTGTAGATCGGGGGTAACTTTGGAGAATAAATTGACCGTTGCCGTAAGGTCACGCTCATTTAGCGCAAACTTCGACATCTCTGTTAGTAGTCCGTCAAGACCGTTTTGATAGCGCTCGTTACGAGCATCTTGGAAGGTTTTTTTGCCATATTGTGAGCTGATCATAGCAGCGGTGCTAGGACCACAAATAGCATCGTTCCAGCCATGGTCATCGCTGATAATAGAGGCCAGCACTCGGCCCATATCGGAGTAGAGTACGTGACCTTCAGATAGGTATAAGGTGTGTTGTGCTTTTAGACTATCTGGCATATTGAAGCGTTCAAGCTTCTCATCAGCATTGACCACATATAGGCTAGCATTGGCATTGGCTGCCAGTGATTTGAGCGTTAATACAGTGTTTTTATTGACACGTCCACACCAATGATGGCCACCTGGTAGAGGCGTGGTGAAACGATCTGAATACGAGCTATCGGAAGTAGTGATTGAAACGGATGACATAAAAAACTCCACAGTTATGAGCTTAAGTGAACAGTGTCACTTAGAGTCTCCCGGGCTTTTATCCCTCCGTGTAGTTCTTTCGAACCGCCATCTCTCGGACCAGTCATATAGTTTTAGAAAGCCTTCCTCTACTATATCGGAACCCTAGACGGCATTTTTTTAGCTCTTAGATTAATAGCATACGGTAGTTAACCGTGTACTATTAACTCTGCAAGCAGTATGCCAGCCATTATTCATCACTATCGATTTGGCTCTTATTTATCGCACAACTTAAAATCAGCTCACTAAAAAATTCGCTATATTAGTCGTATTTCTCCAAAATAAATTTACTTCTAGGGACGCTTATAGCCTGATACATATAGGCTGAGTACATAATAGCAAGTTCGATACTCTCTTAAAAACAGGGCTCTGATATGATTAGCAGTAGCAGTTCATAAAAGATAGGAGTTAGTTACTAGGTAAATTAAAAAACGCACTATCATAGAACATCGTGCACCATAATGAGAAATATCGCTCTATTCTGAACCATGCTAAGTATGCATCGATACTTAGCTTTATCTGCGGTAATTTGACTGTTAGAAAGTAAAAAATAGCAAAAAGCACTGACTCAATATGAACCAGTGCTTCGAATCCGTAACCAATATAATGTGTACTCATGGACATGAGTAATAAGCATGATAAAAAAGAGCGCTGGTCCATATAGAACCAACGCTCTTGTATCGTAATTACTTATTGCCGATAACTTATCTATGGATAAACATCGTTAATAAAATATGCCTGTTTAATTAATAACCTGTTTAATTAGTAACGAGTTACCAAAGCAATAGGCTGATCTTCACCCATGATATCTTGTGGCATAAACACCGCTTCGCCACCGTTATGAATGACGTGCTCGATAATTTCACCAACTGCATCGTCAGTGACGCCTTCTGCAGTGACATCGCTTGCAAGACTTAGGGTCTGAGCTTTTTCATCGATCTTGGCAGATTGTATATAACCACGGCGCACATAAAGAGTCTCGCCAGCACCTTGGAACGCGCTACGATATACTTCTTGCAAATCAGTTTGCAACATATTGGCACCGCGAGCTTTATCGATTTCACCCAATGCTGCTTTATGCAATGATGTACGGTAATCTTCTACAGCATATTGTACACTGTCCACGATATGCTGGGCACTACCATCTTCTAAATTAGTAGCGTTCGATACCGTGGCAATGATGTTGTCTGGACGATCACACACTTCTTTGTAGTAACCGATGTTTTTTGCGTCGCCAACAATTACGAGTGGCATTTTGTGCTCGCCCCACAGCTCTTGTACACTTTTATCAACTTGGTTGAAGTACTCTTTAAGATGGCTGCTTTCGTTATTTGATGAGCGATCCGAGCTACCATCACCCGTTGTATACAGTCCGTTGTTCTCTACAGGGAACTGAATATTTTCCATATTGTTTTGCGCATCGTCATCTTTGTCAAACTCTCTGATGACACGGTCATTAGAAGCTTCGATTAAACGTGCTTTGTCACGGGTTAGAATTACTGTGTAATAATGGACAGCGCTTGCCATGTCACGTACCAAATCGCGCGTCGCGAAGCTATCTGAGATTACCACACGTTCTGTTGTGTCAATTGGCATACGGATAACTTGTACATCATCAGTACTGGCAAATATAGCTAGGGTATCGAGGTTGTAATTATGGTTTAAGTCATTGGTCTTGGCATGAATGTTATCCAAGATAATTGTCGCTGTGCTCTTGTCATACTCTTTATTCAGACGATCTTCTACGACTTTTAACTGATTTTTGAGGGCAATAGGATCTTGTTCGTTAGCAGGATGTGCTCGGTGAGTCTTCACAAAGATACTCACTGCTGGGTTCGCTTTGGTTTCACGTAAACTTTTGAGAGTCGCTTTCATATAGTGCTCCTTGTTTTATTATCATTTACTTTCTATTTTATATATTTTCTTATTAGTACAGCGTTATGTTGTTTTACTCTATGCCATACTTAGCGATGGTTTTATCAGTATAATCACAAACTATAGACTGCTCATAAAAAACTGCTAAAGCCATTTGCTGTTCATCTTCTGCTTTTCCATGTTGTACACACTTTATATGTGCATAATTTTTGAATTCCTTTGTCTTAATCCTAGCAGCTGCTCCTCACTCTCTGTAGGGTTAAAATGCAAGCAAATGATAGCGCTTTGTAAATAGAGCAATCTATATTGTTAAAGACAGACATCGTCTCAACCAACTGTCTTCTGAACTCTACTGACCATATTATGTACTCATACATTGTGCGCGCGCTCAGTTGTGCACATTCAGGTTGTATTTTTATGAAACGAACCCATCTTTTATATAACTTATCTATAGATCGTAAACTATAAAAATAGCCGTGCATTACAGATTGAAACCGTAACGAGTGCGATCTGATACGACAGTTTGCTCTATAACAACCATTAATATTGGATACTTTTATGACTATTCCTTCTTCAGACTTGCGCCTTGTCGACTTTGCCGATGCCGCGCCGCACACACTACAGAACCAAGTCGTTGATGCTATCGATGAAGCCAATAATTTTCTAGATAACCTTTCGGCAGTGACGGACGCTACCAGCGTAAGTGCTGAACAGGCATTGGCAGACGTCATGCGTTTTGATCATATCAATCTGGCGCTAGATCGCAGCTGGGGTATCTTGTCACACCTCAATGGCGTGATGAGTAACGACGAGATTCGTCATGTCCATCATGAGCTACTGCCCAAGCTCTCCGCTTATGGCACGCGAGTTGGTCAGCATCAGACACTCTTTAGTCGTTACCAGACTATCGTCAGTGACACAGAGTTCTTTGCGACGCTTGAGCCTGCACGTGCGCGCGCAATTGAGTTGGCACTGCGCAGTTTTGAGCTATCAGGGGTAGCACTGCCTAAGACCGAGCAAGAAAAATTTGCTGCTATCCAAAGTGAGCTATCTACCTTGTCTGCGACATTCTCAGACCATATTTTAGATGCGACCCAAGCATTTGTATTGCCTCTAGCAGACTCACAGCTGAAGGGTCTAACAGAAAGTGGGTTGGCACTATTGGCGGATGCAGGCGAGCAGTATAAGGGACGTGAGCTTGCCAGCGATAACCTCAGCCAAGCTGATGTGGATGCGCTCCCTACTCCTTATTACGTGGCAACGCTAAATATCCCAGTATATTTGGCAGTTATGACTCATGCTGATGATCGCAGCTTACGTGAGACGCTGTATCATGCCTATGTCACGCGTGCTTCTGAGTTTGATACTCATACCAATACTAAAGGCGAGTCGCTAAATAATGCCGACATCATGAGTCAAATTTTGACATTACGTGAGCAAAAGGCCAAATTATTGGGCTTTGACAACTATGCTGAAGTATCCCTATCGACCAAGATGGCAGATAGCGTCTTGGAGGTGGAAACCTTCTTACGTGATTTGGCTGCCAAAGCGACTCCAGCTGCCAAGGCTGATTTGGCACAACTACAAAAATGTGCGCAGGATTATGGTATTGATGAATTACAACCGTGGGATAGCGCTTATATCGCCGAAAAAGTAAAGCAAAGCGCGTTTAGTTTATCGCAAGAAGAGATCCGTCCTTATTTCCCATTGCCAAAAGTAATTAGTGGTTTGTTTGCTATTGTTGAACGCCTATACGGTATTACGGTACAAGAGCAAGACTTTGATAATACTGATACTGATGTTCCCACTGTCTCACGCTGGCACGATGATGTGCGCTTTTATCAGCTGTTTGATGCCGATGATCGCTTGATTGGCGGCTTTTACTTCGACTTATTTGCTCGCAGTGGCAAGCGTGGCGGGGCATGGATGAGTGGTTTTCAGTCTCGCTATAGCTATGAAGAGCAAAACCACACACAACTGCCTGTCTGCTTCATGGTAGGCAATTTCACACCAGCGCTTGATGGCAAACCAAGCTTGTTAACCCATGATGAAGTATTGACTCTGTTCCACGAGTTCGGTCACGGCCTGCATCACTTATTGACCCAAGTTACCGTCGGTGATGTCGCAGGTGTCAATGGTGTCGAGTGGGATGCCGTCGAGCTGCCTAGTCAGTTTATGGAAAACTGGGCGTGGGATGCTGAAGGCATTGCGCTTATCAGTAGCCATGTCGAGTCTGGTGAGCCATTGCCTAAAGATAAATTGGATGCGCTATTGGCGGTAAAAAACTTCCAAAGCGGTCTACAGACACTGCGTCAAATCGAGTTTGCATTGTTTGATTTACTGATTCACGCTCATACCCCAGCCCTTGATTACGATGGTATCTTAGCAACACTCAATGCAGTACGTAGCGATATCGCTATCATGCAGACGCCTGACTATAACCGTTTTGCTAATGGCTTCAGTCATATCTTCGCGGGTGGTTATGCGGCAGGTTATTACTCTTATAAATGGGCAGAGCTATTATCAGCGGATGCTTTTAGTAAGTTTGAGGAAGAGGGTATTTTTAACCCAGCAACTGGTAAAGCTTTTCGTGAGTCTGTCTTATCCGTTGGTGGTAGTTTCCCAGCCAAGACCAACTTTGAAAACTTCCGTGGTCGTAGTGCCAGTATTGATGCTCTACTACGTCACAATGGCTTTGTCGATACTAAGAACATCGACGCTACAAACGACCAGACGACGCACGAGGTTATCTAAATGCGCTATCAGTCATCTAAACCCAAGCGTCGGTTTTTGGCAGGAGTGCGTTGTCCAAAATGCCAGGAGATGGACGCGGTAGTACAAGTCAATATTGTCACGCCAGCGCCAGATGAGTACATTGAGTGTACCCAATGTGGACATTCTGAGCATCGTCCTGATCCTGATGCGATTAGTGCCAAAAACCATTTAGAGGATCAGCTTGCTCGTGATGCCATGACTACAGGTACTAGCGGTACCGTAAAGTTCAAACCTTAATTGTTGAAAACTGGTCGCTTAGTGCTAACTACTCAGCAATTGTCTCAAACAGCGTACCTATGTATTACTCACTCATTGTTTCATGGTCTATTAAGCCTATCTATCAATAGATAGGCTTTTTATTTTGAGTTTGCTATAGTATGTCTACTTATAGTCTTGACATAAATCGATCATAATATGAACCGTAAAAAAATGCGTCCTTTATCTACCAAGTCTTCTAGAGCAACCTCTGCAAAAGCTGGCCGACGAGTTTGGATTACCCTTATTTTTGCGTTGCTACTTATCGCTGTGGCTTACTTTATTTGGGCGAAGCCTCAACCAGATCCTGTCTTACCTATTAGCAAATCACCAACAATGGCTGAGCAAACTGAGGCCGCTAAAGCCGCTTCAAATTCAAAAGACATGACCAATGACGAGCACGATATTATCATTGATGATAGCGAAGACATGAATGAAAGTGTCATTTTAGATGAGAGTGTAAGCACTGAACTACCCAGCCCCGCCGCTATCTTAAACGCGCCTATACCAAAGACTGACAGCCTAGCCAAAGAAGAGATTGATCGTTTAGAAGATGAGCGTAAGCGCTTAGCTGAACAAGAAAAGCTGGCTGCTGAGCAATTAGCCATGAGTAAAAAACTCACCGATATGAAAGCAGAAGAGATCGCCTTACTCGAACAGCAAATAGCACAGCTAGAAGCAGATGGCGCTGGTCAAACAGAGCCACAATAAAAACAGCATTTCTGATAAAGAGGCTTAGGATGGCGAACCTGCAACTTACGCATGCGTCTATATTGAATAGTAGAGCACAACTGCTCATATTACCTGTCAATAACGCTGGCGTTCTTTTGGACCCTGTCCTTGCACGAGCCAAAACCTTGTACCCTGATAACTATCATCGCTATCATCGTGCTTGCCGTGATGGTAGCTTAAACGTTGGCAGCTGCTTACTGCATAAGCGCATGCGTGAGCAAGCAGGTCTGGGTATCAGTAGTAATGGCAATCAGCCAAGCTATATCGCTAACCTTGTGGTATCGAATCACCCATACCATCCTGCGCGTACGCGTTGGTTTACCACTGCCTTAATTGATCTACAGCAGCAGATGATGCCGCTCATACGTTATAAAGGCATACGCAGAGTTGCACTATTAGCACGTCCACTTATTTTTGATAATCCACGTGATACTGCAACTCACCAAAGTACTGAAGCAAATTCTCTGCCTCTAGATTGGCAGACTGATACATTGCCATTACTGACTACCTATTTACAAGACCTACCAAAGCTACGTATCGATGTGCACGTCCCAAAAAGTATCAGTTTATAAATAGACTATTACTTATAAACTGACTGTTACTTACAAACTGACTATGAGTTGCTCAGCTATCATTTTTAAAGATAAAAAAAACCGCCTTGAAATACTCTTTATGAGTACTCAAGGCGGTTTTTTTGGGTCAAACTACATCAAAGGTCGAATATTAGTTCTGTTCAACACCTTTCATAGTAAGTTTGATACGACCACGGTTGTCAACGTCTTGCACAAGTACTTTAACGACTTGGCCTTCTTTTAGGTAATCAGATACATTTTCTACACGCTCTTCTGCGATTTGTGAGATATGCACTAGACCATCGGTGTTTGGTAATACGTTGACAAATGCACCAAAGTCTACGATACGAGCAACCGTACCTTCATAAGTTTTACCAACTTCAACTTCAGCAGTTAATGCTTCGATTTTACCAATAGCGGCTTTGGTAGCGGCTTTGTTTTCACCAAAGATACGAATAGTACCGGCATCATCAATGTCGATAACTGCGCCAGTCTCTTCAGTCAACTGACGGATAGTTGCGCCGCCTTTACCGATAACATCACGAATCTTGTCTGGGTTGATTTCGATAACCGCATAATTTGGTGCATGAGCGTTGATTTCAGTACGGCTCTCAGGTAGTACTTGATTCATTGCGTCCAAGATGTGGATACGACCAGCATGTGCTTGCTTAAGCGCCTGCTCCATGATGTCAGGCGTGATACCTTCGATTTTGATATCCATCTGTAGCGCTGTGATACCGTCTTTAGAACCTGCGACTTTAAAGTCCATGTCGCCTAGATGATCTTCATCACCCAAGATATCTGATAAGACAGCAAAACGCTCGCCTTCTTTAACCAGACCCATCGCGATACCAGCAACTGGTGCTTTTAATGGTACGCCTGCGTCCATCAATGCCAAGCTTGCACCGCAAACAGACGCCATAGAAGATGAACCATTAGATTCAGTAATCTCTGATACCACACGGATCACATATGGGAAGCGTTCGCTATCTGGTAGCATTGCTTGTACACCGCGACGTGCAAGGCGGCCATGACCAATTTCACGACGTTTTGGAATACCTTCACGGCCCGTTTCACCAACTGAGAAATGCGGGAAGTTATAATGCAGCATGAAATGGTCACGAATTGTGCCACCTAGTGAGTCAATCATGTTGACATCACGGCTGTTGCCAAGCGTAGTCGTAACCAATGCCTGTGTCTCACCGCGGGTGAACAGTGCTGAACCATGCGTATATGGCAATACACCAACTTGTACGTCAAGCGCACGAACTGTCTCAGGATCACGACCATCGATACGCGGTTTACCTGACAAGATATTGTCACGAACGGTACGATATTTAAGGTCGTTATATATTTCTTTAAGCTCAGACACGGTATCAGCATAAGTTTCTGACTCAGCATCACCAGCAAGTGCATCAATAATTGATTGCTTAATTTCGTCAAGCTTAGTGTAACGTGCTTGCTTATCAGTAATGGTATAAGCGTCAGCCACTTGCTCGCCGAACTGCTCTTTCATGCTGCTGGTAAGTGCTTGGTCACGCTCAGGAGCAGAGTATTGCTGCTTAGCAGTACCAATTTCTTCCGCCATTGAAGCGATATTATCAATAACAATTTGCTGCTGCTGATGACCGTACAATACTGCACCTAACATCTGGTCTTCTGACAGCTCTGCCGCTTCAGACTCAACCATCAATACCGCAGACTTAGTACCAGCGACAACCAAATCTAGATCACTGGTCTCAAGCTGCTCAGACGTTGGGTTTAGAACGTATTCACCATTAATGAAACCAACACGAGCGGCAGCAACAGGACCATTGAATGGCGCATCAGAGATAGCCAATGCCGCTGAAGCACCAATTAGTGCAGCGATATCTGCAGACTGAGTTTTATCTGATGATACAACCGTCGCTGTGATTTGGATTTCGTTTACATAACCTTCTGGGAATAGCGGACGAATCGGACGGTCAATCAAGCGCGAGGTTAAAGTTTCAAATTCGCTTGCACGACCTTCACGTTTGCCATAAGCACCTGGAATTTTACCCGCTGCATACATTTTTTCTTGGTAGTTTACGGTGAGCGGAAAAAAGTTTTGACCCTCTTTAGCTTCTGACTTTACGACTGCTGCAACTAGTACTGTTACGCCGCCCATGTGTACTAAAATAGAGTTTGCTTGACGAGCCATACGGCCTGTCTCGATAACGACTTGCTGGTTACCGTACTGAAATTCACGCTTAATGGTGTTAAACATTGTCATATAATCTTCCTAATGTTGACTGACAAAAGTGATATCAGCAACCTAATAAGCTGATATCTGTCATTAAAATTCTATGTATATGGCTACTACTGATTGACACTCTTTTTCTAAAAACTCATCTCAATCACTGCCAATAACGTCAATTGGTTATCTCTTATATCTGTCTGTGCTAGACATCGTACTATCATATATATTCGGTCGTTCAATTTTGACTTTACTATAAATACTATCAAAAAGGCGTCAAGTCAAAAGACTTTAGTGCTAAAAATCATGTAGGCTACCTTTGCACTCACAGTTATCGGATATCACCTGTCAGGTATTTGCTCATCCAATCAACTTATAGGCTAAGAGACTACTACTTTTAGATAATCGCCATGTATGGAGTAGATATGTTGTAAAAGTCACAAAGCATTATTTTACAGTGATTTGGAGCCATTGACCAATTAATTGCAAAACACAGCGACTATCAATAGAAAAAATTCGATCGTATATACATTTCGTGCTGTTTTTACTAAAGCTGCTGTCTACACTGCGCGTCTTACCTAATGATTTACGAGATTATCTGAACCTGTCTTATGAAATGAATAAGCATAAAAAAACGGCGTGAAACTATTCCACGCCGTTTTATAAAAATCTATATTATCGATAACAACAAACAAGTCCCGAATGGTCTAACGAAAACTTCAAGATTGTGCCATATAATGGTGTCTTTAGTTTTGGTGGCCCCTCGTGATGTATTTGTCAGATTAACGACGTAGACCCAATTGGCTGATAAGAGTCGTGTAACGACCAAGATCTTTACCTTTTAGGTAATCAAGCAATTTGCGACGTGTGTTAACCATACGGATAAGACCGCGACGGCTATGGTGGTCAGCTTTATGTGCTTTGAAATGGTTCTGCAAATCATTGATACGAGCACTCAACAAAGCTACTTGAACTTCTGGAGAACCAGTGTCATTTTCGCCACGTTGGTATTGAGCGATGATTTGTTCACGATCGGTATTAGTTAGCATAAATATCTCCGGCAATGCTAAGAGCTTTAGAACGGACTACAATTTAAGTCGGCTTTAAAGCAATAGAATAATAAATAAAATAACTTGTACGCCATTCAGGACAACCCTGCATTACTAGAGTTGACCTAGTGTACGACAAGCTCAGTTACAGATAACAATCATTTAGTAAGCCTAAACTGCTGCATATTGACTTCTTACCTAGTTTTAGTGCTAGGCAAGATACAATGTACTGTCTAGAACCTGATTTAAATGTGAGGATGATTATAGCAAAAAACCGCTGAACTAGCAGCAGTTTTTCATAATACTTGTAAGTCTAATCGTCTATCTAGCAAAGTTACCATTCATTTGCTACTTAACGTCGTTTTCCTTAGCGTTACCGCCTAACTCGTCATCTTCGAGCGGTGCCGTGGTTGCCTCAGCCAAACTATCAGGCGTCTTATCTTCTCTGGGATTGATATCTTCTGAGAGCTGTGCAATTTCTTTTTCTTGCTCATCCATGTTATCTGCTGAATTACTCATATTAACTCCTAAATTATTATTTTTAAATTTCGTGATTGCTAGTGTTTGTTTAATAACTAAATAAGTACCAAAAAAAATAGCGTCATTCAGTTAAGAATGACGCATTAGATGTATTACTTGTCTTCTTTAGCACTCTCTAGATTATCTGCAATGCGATCTGCTGCAGCTTCACTGTCTCCAGTATGATTGTTTTCAGTTTGGCTTTTAAGAGCCGCATTAGCTGAATCAGAACGCTGTTGCTCAAGTTTAGTGTCGTTTGGGTTAGAGTTTGACATAATGTTCCCCTAGTATAGTTGTAATTAATTAAAATGTATTCGTGGTTAAACTTCAACCAGATGAAAAGATTAAGACAGTGCTTTATGTATTGCATCAGCGAAGTTGTCAATATCGTCTGGATTACGTGAAGTAATCAAATTACCATCGATTTGTACTGTTTTGTCTACGTAATTGGCGCCTGCGTTTTCTAAATCGGTTTGCAATGATTGGTAAGAAGTAAGCGTTTTTCCTTTGGCAATACCCGTATCAATAAGCGCCCAAGGAGCATGGCATATTGCTGCTAACGGTTTACCTGCATCATTGATAGCGTTGATGATACGATGAGCTTCTTCGTTGCCACGTATCGTGTCTGCGTTCACTGTACCGCCTGGTAACACTAACGCATCGTAGTCTTCGACATTCGCTTCTCTCGCAAAGATATCAGCCGTAAAGGTATCACCTTTGTCTACGTCCTGCTGCATGGCTTGAACTTTTTTGTCTTTGTTGGTAGTGATAAGAAGCGTATTGTAGCCTTTGCCTTTTAGCTTATTGTTAACTTCTTCGTACTCTGCTTGCTCAAAATTGTTATGTAGTAGAAAAGCAATCGTTTTCATAATATTCCTTACTATCTATAGTTATTTATTTTCTATAATTATTTTGATTTTATGATCCAGCTAATTATTGCGCTGTATTATTGTTCGTTCTTATTGTCTATTGTTATAAAGTCTTTTGGTTCGTGTTTTTATAATGATATTTATTTTAGTTATTATTTTCTATTGTTATGGTTTTTTCGTCTTATTTTTCTGCTCAGCTTTCCCTAGCTGGTGTATATAATGTACAAAAAAAACAGGTTTCACCATAGGTGAAACCTGCAATAAAATGTGACGGTATGTGATTAGTGTAAACTATTAGTAAAGCGAATGAGTTCTGGCTACTGGTTTGTATACAAAGTGATGTCAGTGTCAGCGCTGAATAAGTTTCTTTGGTTGTAAGCGCCCATTAAGACTGACAGCTCCCAACCCAAGAAACTCTCCTTGTTCATTGAGTAGACGTATATCAATAGGTATCTCATGTGCTAAGGGCTGATAAGACTCAAGGTCAGCGTCGCCTTCTTTATCGATTTCTAGATCAGCGTCATTAGTGCTAATAGCATTAGCATTAGTTAGTTGATAAGAAACCTTATTAGAAATGTAGTCCCTGAGTCCTCCGTTTAGCTCATCAAATACATTCAAACGTTGTCCCATATGTACACGAGCACACTGCTCTTCTGTAAGCGTTAGCTCAGCGTCGATATCGATACAGGCATCGATAGGTAGTAACCAGAACTGACGTTCTTCTAAAAGACACTCTTCTAACGATGATAAGGCGATAGATTTATCGATATTAAACTTACCTACCTGTGTACGGCGCAGAGCAGTCAGATGCCCAAGCGTACCTAGACCCTTTACAATATCTTCCGCGAGTACACGCACATACGTACCCTTGGTACACGTTACTGTTAAGCGGATTTGCTGATCGTCAATCACATTCAGATCGATCGCTTTAATGGTAATATCTCTCGGTGGCCTATCAACCTCAATACCAGCACGGGCGTATTCGTAAAGTTTTTTGCCATCTTTTTTCAGTGCTGAATACATCGGTGGTATTTGCTGCTGCGCACCCAAAAACTGCTGTGCGATAGTCGCTAATAAGTCTTCGTCAAACTCTGGAACAGGTGCTTGTTTGATGATTTGACCATCAGCGTCACCAGTATCCGTTTGGCTACCAAGTAGAATAGTTGCTTGATAAGATTTATCGGCATCCAGTTGATAATGGCTGAATTTGGTGGCTTCACCCAAGCAAATGGGCAATAGGCCAGTGGCCATTGGATCAAGCGTCCCTGTATGACCTGCTTTTTTGCTGTCATGCATAGGTGATTTAAACAAATACTTCACTTTAGATACGACTTGCTGTGAAGTCATGCCCTGAGGTTTGTCCACCAAAATAACACCCGACACTTTTATTTTGTCAGGCGTTTTATTCGCTTTTTTATCCACTTGCTTGGACGTTATAGACATAATTATAATTTACTCGTCATTCTCGTTTTGCTCAGTTTGAGTGACGGCTTTGCTGATTAAGTCCATCATGTAATTACCACGAGCCGTCACTTCGTCATAATGAAAACGTAGACGCGGGGTAGTACGTGTCTTGAGGCTATGGCTCAGCTCAGTACGCAAAAATCCTGCTGCTTTGTTGAGCACTTTGATACTATCTTCATGATTGGTCTTAGTCATGGCATCGTTGAGCTCAGGCTCCATGATGGTGACATAGACATCAGCATAGCCTAGATCTGGGCTGACTTTGACACTAGAGATTGTGACAAAACCTGTTAGACGAGGGTCATTGACTTCATCACGGATAAGAACAGCAAGCTCACGCTGAATCTGATCGGACAAGCGTTGTAGACGTTGGTTCATGTTATTACCTTACTTTAATGATACTTATTTTTATTAATAGACTTATCAATTAATTTAGTACGAATACTTGCCAAAAAAGGCCTAGCAGGGTGTACCTGTTAGGCCTATGTACCGCTAGATATTTACAGAGTATTCGACATGCTTAGCGAATGTCGCCTACTGTGTTGTGCATACTCTGCTATCGAACAGTGGCTTTAGATAGTACGTGCGAACTCTTGGATTTCAAAGACTTCGATTTTGTCACCAGCTTCGACATCATAGCCACGAACCGCTAGACCACATTCTATACCAGTACGTACTTCATTGACGTCTTCTTTATAGCGACGCAATGACTGCAATTGACCAGTAAAGATAACTTGGTCATCACGTAGTACACGGATAGGTTTGTTACGGTAGATTGTACCTTCAACGACCATACAACCAGCGGCCGCACCAAACTTACTAGAGCGGAATACTTCACGGACGTCTGCCACACCAAGGATTTTTTCACGATGTTCAGGAGCAAGCATACCGCTCATTGCTGATTTCACATCATCGATCAAACCATAGATTACGCTGTAGTAGCGAATATCCATATTAGCAGTATCTGCTTTGCGGCGTGCTGTCGCATCTGCACGAACGTTAAAGCCTAATAGTACCGCCTCACTTGATTCTGCAAGCGTTACGTCAGATTCAGAGATCGGACCAACACCTGAGCTGATGACTCTGACTTTCACTTCTTCAGTAGACAACTCATTTAGAGCAGCTAGTAACGCTTCAAGCGAACCACGCACATCTGTTTTTAGCACAATGTTCAAGAATGACACATCGCCTTGACCCATCTGGTCAAACATACTCTCTAAACGCATAGCATTCTGACGTTCGAGTTGACGCTCGCGCTCACGGTTGGTTCTGAAATCTGCAACTTCGCGAGCTTTCTTCTCATCCGTAACCACCAAGAACTCGCTACCAGCAGCAGGCGTCTCAGGTAGACCTAGGATTTCTACAGGAATAGAAGGACCAGCTGATTTGATACGCTGACCATGCTCGTCAGTTAGTGCACGAACCTTGCCATAGTGCTCACCAGCCAAGACCAAATCGCCTTGCTTCAATGTACCCTTTTTGACCAATACGCTAACAACAGGACCACGACCTTTTTCAAGTCTTGATTCGATAACAACGCCCTGCGCAGCACCGTCTAGAGGCGCTTCTAGTTCCATTAGCTCAGCTTGCAAGCTAATGAATTCTAATAAGTCTTCAATACCTTCGCCAGTTTTGGCTGAGATACGAGCCATCGGCGTATCGCCACCCCATTCTTCTGAGATAACTTCTTTGGTAGTCAACTCGTTAAGAACACGGTCAGGATCAGCGCCTGGCTTATCCATTTTGTTAATAGCAACAATGATTGGCGTACCGGCAGCACGTGCATGATCAATAGCTTCTGCTGTTTGCGGCATCATACCATCATCAGCTGCAACAACAAGCACCACGATATCAGTCGCTTGAGCACCGCGTGAACGCATAGCACTAAAGGCGGCGTGACCCGGCGTATCTAGGAAAGTAATAACGCCGCGATCGGTGTTTACGTGGTAAGCACCAATGTGCTGAGTGATACCGCCCGCTTCACCATTCGCAACTTTCGTCTCACGAATTTTATCGAGCAATGACGTTTTACCATGATCAACATGACCCATGATAGTTACTACTGGTGGACGCGTTTGAATGTTACTACTGCGCTCATCAACGGCGTACTGTAGATCATCTTCAACTTTTGTATCGCTGACTGGCACGGGGTTATGACCCATCTCTTCAACAAGTAAACTTGCTGTAGCTTGGTCAATCGTGTCTGACTCACGAGCCATTTCACCCATTTTCATAAGCAATTTAGTAACTTCGCGAGCTTTAACTGCCATACGCTGCGCAAGATCAGCAACTGAAATCTGCTCACTAATCTCAACATCGTAGACGATTTTTTCAACTGGTTTTTCAAACTTATGCTGTGACGCCTGAGTTGAACGCAAACCGTTTTTACGGTTCTTAATTTCACGCTCATCTTGATTTTTACGGCGACGGCCACGTGTGCCAGTACTGTTTGAACCGCGTTTGATTTCGCGACGCTCTTTTTCAAATGATTCTTCTAGGGCATCACCAACCAAACCTTCGGCCAATGGTTCATCTTTACGCACTTCAGTAACTGGCTCGCGATCCGTATATTTACCGGCCATTTTACGCATTTGCTCAAGCGTACGCTTTTGCGCTTCTTCAGCTTGAGTGCGGCGGGTTTCTAATTCGATTTCACGTAAACGCGCTTCTTCTTTCTCACGCGTTTCGCGAGCTTTACGCTCAGCAGCTGTTTCTACTTTAGGCTTGGTTGCAGCCACTTTTTTCTTCGGCTGCTCTTTCGGCTTAACTTCAGCAGTGGCTTTACCACCTTTTTTTACAACAACTGATGTAGAAACATCATCGTTCTTGTCATCTGATTTTTTGCTAGAACCTAAACTTGCACGCATTGCAGCTAATGTGGCTGCTTGGCGTTCTTCAGCTTTTTTCTTAGTGGCTGCACGTTCTTCAGCCTCTTTAGCGGCGCGCTCTTGAGACTCAGCTAAAGCCTGTTCACGGGCTGCCAATTCTTCAGCCATTTTCTCTGGGTCAGGCTTCTCGAATACTTTCTTTTTACGTACTTCAACATTGACGCTCTTAGACTTACCTGAAGAGCCGGTCACACGCGCGGTACTGGTCGTCTTAGATTTAAGACTGATACGGCGCTTTTCTTGTTGACCATGACTTTGCTTTAAATACGTCACTAGCTTCTCTTGCTCAAGCTCGGTGACTAGGTCATCCTCTGCGCGAGCAGGTAGGCCAGCATCTACTAGTTGCTGCTGTACAGCATTTGTAGTTTTGCCTACCATTTCTGCCAGTTCTTTGACGGTCTTATCTGCCATTTATTATCACCTACTGTCTATTATTTGCTATATGTTCAATTCAGTTGTTGGCTACAAATGATTGGGTTAAGGCCAGTACCTACAACATGTAAGTATTAGCACTTTATTCTCAATAGCATATCACCAAAAGACAGCGATATGCAGTTACCGCTTATTCATCGAACCAAGATTCCCGAGCTTTCATGATGAGTTTTCCTGCAGTTTCAGAGTCTAATCCTTCGATGTCTTCTAAGTCGAAGACGGCTTGTTCTGCCAAGTCATCAACGGTAATGATGTCTTTTTGTGCCATTTTATAAGCCCAGCTGACTGTCATACCTTCAATCTCTTGAAGCTCTTGACTTGGCTCTTTCATGTTCTGTTGCTTGACCAATTCGTCTGCGATGACAACTTCTTTGGCACGTTCTTGAATCATATCAATGGCTTCATCATCTAAGCCTTCAATGTCATAGAAGGTCTCAACTGGAACATAAGCCACTTCTTCAATACTGGTAAAACCGATATCGACCAATGCCTGTGCTAAGTCTTGATCAACTTCTAGGCGCTCATAAAACAACTCAATAAACGCTTTTGATTCATTTTCTTGACGCTGTTTATACTCTTCTTCGAGCATCATATTCAGCTTATAACCAGTCAATTCAGAAGCCAAACGTACATTTTGACCTTGCGAGCCAATCGCGCGCGCTAGCTGATCATTTGTACTAAAGATAATGTCTGCTGTCTGTGCATCTTCATCTAGAATAATACTGCTAACGTCAGCAGGCTCTAAAGAGCTGATGATAAATTGAGCTGGATCATCTGACCAGACCACAACATCGATACGCTCGCCATCCAATTCTTGTTGTACCGCTTGAATACGTGTACCACGCATACCGATACAAGCACCCACTGGATCAATACGATGATCGTTAGTCTTAACCGCTATTTTAGCACGGGTACCCGGAAGACGAGCAACGTTGCGAATTTCAATAATTTGTTCTGCAATCTCAGGCACTTCTTTTTGCATCAATGCTGATAGCATTTCTGGATGCGTGCGAGATAATAATAACTGTGCACCGCGGTTTTCACGGTTCACATGGTATAAGATAGCGTTGATACGAGATTTGGCACGTAGTTGCTCACGTGGCAACATCTGATCGCGTGATAGATAGCCTTCGGCGTTATCACCCAAGTCAATGATATAGCCATCACGTGTCTGTTTTTTGACTTCGCCATACATCATTTCACCGACACGTGGCTCAAAAGCATCGGCAACAAGCGCGCGCTCAGCTTCGCGGATTTTTTGAATGATGACCTGTTTTGCTTGAGTAGCTGCAATACGACCAAATTCAATCGATTCGATCTGCTCTTCTTTGATATCACCAATTGACCATTCTTCTTGATCAAGATCTGTGATCGCAAGCTGACAAGCTGGCATTTCATGGTCTTCATCTGCAACCACGGTCCAGTAACGATAAGTATCGTAGTCGCCAGTGGCACGGTCGATTGATACGCGTACTTCTACTTCTGGCTGTTCGGTATATACTTTTTTCTTAGTCGATACCACCAAAGCATCTTCTATTGCTTCAAAGATATCTTCAGGATTTAAGCCCTTTTCATTACTGACAGTTTCTACTACCGTTAAGATTTCACGACTCATGCTATACCTGTCCTATCATTTTTTAATTGACTTAAATTTTATAATTTGGGTGTTGCTATTATATCGTTACTATAAGCCATGTAAGCTATTGAAAGATGACACCACTACTCTCTTATATGTCACTTTATGGTTCTTAACAGTTACGTTATAGTATAAATTTAGGCATCTTCATAAACTAAATTGGCTTTATCAATATTACTTAATGCAATCTCAAACTGTTCACCATCACTTGATGTCAGTTTTAAAGAATTTTCATCAATACTATCTAAAGTACCTGTCGCTTTACGACGTTTTTGATCACCAGTACCAATGGCTTGAATCAGACGCAAGCTCACAGTTTGACCGACATACGCATGCATCTGCTCATCTGAGAAAAACGCACGATCAAAACCTGGTGAAGACACTTCTAAGATATATTCGCCAGCGATAGGGTCATGTACCTCTAAAATACCACTAACCTGATGATTCACCGCTGCACAGTCTTCGATTGTCACATGCTTATCTTGGGCTTGCTCTTCTGGCAATGCCTCAATATAAATGCGCAATAAAGAGCGGCGACCTTGGGGCGCAAACTCGATACCCCATAGTGACACATCACAAGCAGCCACAGCAGGGGCGATAATATTAGTCAGTTCTGCAACTTTAGTCGAAAGCTTCATAATCTCTTTGTCTTTTCCTATTCACTTATCTGTCGTACTTAGTAAACCGTATTGAAGTCTTGCTCTTCTGTCTATATAAATTTTTTAGTTTAGTAAGAAGAGTCACGGTCATTATATAATTATAAATCACAAACATATTAGATGTGTTGTGCCTTTATATAGAGATGAGCATAAAAAACATCAAGCTCAGCCAAACAATGCTTTTATTACTCATAAAGCACTACTATCGATAAAAGCGTGAGGAATAAAAGATAGTGTTGCTTAAGGAGCATCGTGCCAGTAGCGGCCGATGATGACCAGTGACGAGTAACATCATACTCTATTGACCTAGAGCTTAGCACAAGTAGGATAGATACCGCGATAACACCGACCTTCAGATACAAAAAAACCCACAAGCATAATGGTGGGCTAATCGGTACTGACAAATTTAGTGTACAAAACATCAGTATAAAAAGTGGTAGCGGGGGCTGGATTTGAACCAACGACCTTCGGGTTATGAGCCCGACGAGCTACCAGACTGCTCCACCCCGCATCAATCTAGAACGCATATTATAGGGATACTTTATAGAAGTGTCAATACTTATTTTAAATAAATTATAAATTAAGTATTTTCTACTAAAAGATCTAACCTGACGCTATGCTACGTCTATAAAACTTGGTGCGATTGGGGGGACTTGAACCCCCACAGCTTGCGCCACCACCCCCTCAAGATGGCGTGTCTACCAATTCCACCACAATCGCATCTTACTACGCTGTTCTCTAGCATCTAATCTACGGTAAATAATGCTTAAGGTAGGCATCGGTAGAAATAGGCATTGCGAAAACAGGAAAGCATTGTAAATCTAACGTGCCAAAATAGCAAGCGTTGCCTGCTCAAAAGACACTTATTCAGGATTTTCTGTTAACGGACGCGGTGTTTGCGGTACTGACACTGGCGCATCCAAACGGAACTGATCTTCAGCCTGCTTACGAGCATGGACCGCAAGCGTCATACTCGTAATAAAAAACACCACGGTTAGTGCCGCTGTCGCGCGCGTCAAGAAATTAGCCGTACCTGCTGCGCCAAATACCGTACCTGACGAGCCAGCACCAAAAGAAGCCCCAGCATCTGCCCCTTTACCATGCTGTATCAAAATCAAGCCAATCATGGCAATGGCCACAATAATATGCAGGGCTAATATAAACGTAAACATGGTGGCCTCTTTTGCCGCGTAATGACGACTGATAACGAAAAATAAAACTTAGGGTTAATGGGAGTAGCATCTAATGATGCTGGGTCGATTCTATAAATAAGGCGCATTGTACACGATTGCAAGGGCACTGTTAAACCTACTTTTACCCACTGATAAAGCCACAGCACCTAATAGTCTCTATAGGCTATGATCTTGATATATGGGAATTATTTATCTAATTGAGCATTAGCTTGATTAAAAGCATTCGCAATTGCTAAAAAGCTCTCTGCCTTTAGTGAAGCACCACCAACCAAAGCACCATCAATCATAGGATCTGCAGCAAAGCTTTCAGCATTACTGGCATTGACACTACCACCATAGAGCACGGTGATATTGTCTATGGTGCTAGCAAAGCCTGCAATAGCTTGCTTGATATACTGATGCGTCTTACTGACTTCCTCTACCGTCGGCACTTTACCCGTACCGATAGCCCATACAGGTTCGTAAGCAATAATCAGTTTCTCAGAGAGCAGCGAGATAAGATTTGGCTGCTGGACAAGTAAGTCTTTTATTACTGAGAGCTGTGTATCAATAACATTCAGTGTTTGATGGTCATCATACTGCTCTTGTGTTTCCCCAATACAAAACACCACACCTAAGTTCTCCGAAAATGCATGAGATAACTTGTTCAACAGGCAATCGTGAGATTCTTTATGGTATTGGCGACGCTCCGAATGACCAAGTATTGTCCAAGTGGCACCCGCATCGGCGACTTGCTGTGCTGAACAGTCACCAGTATACGCGCCAACATTCGCGCTATAGGTGCTAATATCTTGAGCGGCACTGAGTATTGTGCTGCTTGCTAAGCGTTCGCTGACCGCGGATAAATGAATACAGCTTGGTGCTACCATTAACTTACATTGGCTATTAGAAGTTGTCGTTCCGGTTTGTTTTTGGGTGCCCATTTTAGACAGCAACTCATCTAACAACATACTAACATCATTGCTAGTTGCTGGATTTTGCTTCCAATTACCAATCACCCAAGCTTGCATACTCATTTACCTTGTCTCATGTATTGATGCCAATTCGGCTAATATACGCGCCAGTATAACAAATAATTCGCAAGTGCTATAGTAGGGTTCTATCAAGAAGCGCTGAGCGTTTTGATCACTGCATGCAAGCGTCAAGGTTGTCAGCCATACTTTTATACTATGACGATTTGATTGTTAATATAAAGCCTTCAAACTAAAGTAAAGTCGTATATTATTGAGCATAACCATATTAAATGCCGTTATTGGCTTCTCTTTACGTAAATATGCCAAGAATGACAGATTAAGCAAGATCACAAAGTGTTAAAGAAATTTACTGAGAAAACAATGTATCAATCACCGTAAATATTTTAAATTATAAATAATTAGTATGTACGTATCAAAGACGTATGCAAAACAGTTGGTATTAAGGAGAGGTCATAATGTCTATTGCAACCACTAAGTATGCTGGTCTAGCCCAGCAACTCATCAGTGATGGTGTTGTTAGCGAAGCAAACATGAAAACAGCGCAAATGGAATCGCAACAACAGCAAATAGGTTTGGTACCTTACCTTGTAGACAATAAACTGGCCGATGCTTATCACCTCGCCCAAATGCTATCGCAGGCCTTTGGTGATCCATTGTTTGATTTAGATGCACTCAACACTGATGCTATTCCAAAAGATCTGGTAGATGAAAAGATCGTTCGTAAGTTTAATGCTCTGCCACTATTCAAACGAGGTCAACGCCTGTTTGTGGCACTCAGTGACCCAACCCGTGTTGATGCCATTGATGCCATCGCTTTTAACTCTCGCTTGTCGATTGAGACTATCGTTGTTGAAGAAAACAAACTCAAGAAACGAATTGAGGATGTTTACGCTGATACGATGCAAAGCTTTGATAGTTTTTCCGATAGTGACTTAAATATTGGTTTCGATGAAGGTCAGGAAGAAGAAAATGAGACGAAACTTAATGAAGGTATCGATGAGGCACCTGTCGTAAAGTTTGTTAATAAAATGCTGGTTGACGCTATACGTATGGGAGCTTCTGATCTACATTTTGAACCCTACGAGAAGTCTTTTCGAGTACGTTTTCGCGTTGATGGGGTGATGCAAAAAATGGCCAACCCACCTGTACAACTTGCCAACAAAATCGCAGCCCGTTTGAAAGTCATGTCACAGATGGATATCTCGGAACGCAGGGTGCCGCAAGATGGACGCATTAAACTCAAACTCTCTAAAACTAAGGCCATCGACTTCCGGGTGAACTCTTTACCAACCTTATTTGGTGAAAAAATCGTTTTGCGTATTTTGGACCCTTCATCAGCAATGCTCGGCATTGACGCATTGGGCTATGAGCCTGATCAACAAGAAATGTTCTTAGAAGCACTACACAAGCCCCAAGGTATGCTCCTCATTACTGGTCCTACAGGTTCTGGTAAAACCGTCTCGCTATATACTGGTATCAACATCTTAAATACTGGTGCCACCAATATCTCAACTGCCGAGGACCCTGTCGAGATCAACCTTGAAGGGATTAACCAAGTTAACGTCAACCCTAAAGTCGGCTTAACCTTCGCCAATGCGCTCAAATCTTTCTTACGTCAAGATCCTGATATTGTCATGGTTGGTGAGATTCGTGACTTAGAAACCGCCGAGATTGCTATAAAAGCAGCTCAGACTGGACATATGGTACTTTCAACTTTGCATACTAACTCTGCACCCGAAACATTAACCCGGTTACGCAATATGGGAGTGGCTTCTTTTAATATTGCGACTTCGGTCAATCTTGTTATCGCTCAGCGCTTGGCACGGCGACTATGCAAAAACTGTAAAAGACCTATTAATATTCCACGGCAGAGCCTACTAGAGATTGGTTTTACCGATGCTGACTTGGACAATCAAGATAATGTTATTTATGAGCCAGTAGGCTGCAATGAATGCCGTGAAGGTTACAAAGGCCGTGTCGGTATTTACGAAGTAATGAAGGTAAGCCCTGATATTTCAAGAATTATTATGGAAGACGGTAATGCCATAGATATCAAAGATGCCGCCCTCAAAAATGGTTTCCGCGATCTACGACGTTCGGGTATTTTAAAAGTCCTACAAGGTGTCACCAGTATACAAGAAATGATGCGAGTTACTTCTGAATAGACACTTGAGTGTTGATATCGGTCTCTCATAAGTTTATAGCTAGTAATTAAAAATAAAACAGATAAACACTGGTTTTTTACGCTAAAATGAAGTATGCCTAGCTAATATTACGCGTTCGGCATCATCCTATACATTTGTAATATCTATACTGGATAATTTTGAGGGTAGTAACATGGCAAAAGCTAAGACAGATATGTTGTTGGACTTTGTCTATGACGGTACAAACCGACGCGGACAAAAAGTAAAGGGCGAAACGACCAGTCGCAGCCTAGAATTAGCCAAAGCGACCCTACGCAAACAGGGTATCACGGTTAAAGGTATCAAGAAAAAACCAAAGCCTCTTTATACCTTTAAAAAACCGATCAAAGCAATTGATATTGCTATTTTTTCTCGTCAGCTAGCAACGATGATGAAGGCAGGGGTTCCGCTCACCCAGTCTTTCGAGATTGTCGCTGACTCGCTTGATAATCCAAGCATGAAAGACTTAGTACTACAAATTAAGGCAGATATTGAAGCAGGTGGCACGTTTGCCTCGTCTTTGCGTAAACATCCTCGCTACTTTGATGACTTGTTCTGCTCGCTTGTTGAATCAGGTGAACAATCAGGTGCACTTGAAACGATGCTCGAACGCGTAGCTACCTATAAAGAGAAAAGCGAAATACTAAAAGCGAAAATCAAAAAAGCCTTAAAATACCCTATTGCTGTCATCATAGTTGCTATTATTGTTACTATGATTCTTTTGATCAAAGTAGTACCTGTATTTTCAGATCTGTTTGAGTCGTTTGGTGCAGAATTACCTGCGTTTACGCAAATGGTAGTTAACATGTCTGAATGGATGCAAGCATGGTGGTTCATTCTAATTATTGCAATTGGTGCTACCATTATTGGTTTTTCAGAAGCTAAAAAACGTTCCAAAAAATTCCGTGATTTTTTAGACCGCGCTGTCTTAAAAGCGCCAATATTTGGCAATATTGCCTATCAGGCAATTATCGCTCGCTTTTCTCGCACACTATCTACAACATTTGCTGCTGGTGTGCCACTTATTGACGCTTTGGACTCTACTGCTGGCGCAACCAACAATGTTGTTTTTTACAATGCTACGCAGCAGGTCAAGAATGATGTATCTACTGGTCAGCAACTGCAATTCTCCATACGATCTACCAACTTGTTTCCAAGTCTGGTCATTCAGATGGTTGGTATCGGTGAAGAGTCTGGTAGCTTGGAAGAAATGCTAGATAAAGTCGCCGTCTATTACGAGAATGAGGTCGACAATGCTGTCGACGGTTTGACCAGTTTGATGGAACCAATGATTATGGCAGTGTTAGGGGTGTTGGTCGGTGGATTAGTCATTGCAATGTATTTGCCAATCTTCCAGATGGGCGCTGTGGTAGGATAATAAATCGATGCAATTTATACAGTTACTACAAGAACATACTGCCTTAGCTTTGGTTATATTCGGTCTATTGGGTCTTTGTATTGGTAGTTTTTTGAATGTGGTTATTCATCGTACTCCGCTCATGATGCTGCATGGCTGGCGACAAGAATGCAGTCAGTTCATGACTGAACAAGTAGACATGCCGCGCGAGCACACGCTACCGATAGCAAACATTGTAGCTAAAGATCAGCCAATCACTTTGAGTCGTCCAGCGTCACGTTGCCCTCACTGTGCCCATAAAATCAGGTGGTATGAAAATATACCTTTAATCAGTTGGTTAATGCTGCGCGGACGCTGCTCTGATTGTAAAGCCTCGATCGGCATACGTTATCCTTTAGTCGAGCTGATAACTGCCCTACTATCAGTGTTAGTGATTTATAAATTCGGTGTAAATGCTACGGGGCTGTCTGCTCTGGTTTTGGTATGGACATTAGTGGCTTTGACAGGGATTGATTTTGATACGCAGCTACTACCTGACCGTTTGACGTTTCCATTGGCAGGTTTAGGGCTCGCAGTGAACTCACAAAGTTGGTTTGTGTCACCAACACAGTCGATTTGGGGATTACTGCTCGGGTTTTTATCGCTATGGATCATCGTGAAGGTGTTTTACTTAATCACCAAAAAACATGGAATGGGACAAGGCGATTTTAAATTATTGGCAGTACTGGGCGCTTGGCTTGGGCCCATGATGTTACCCTTAATCATTCTATTATCATCTCTACTTGGGTCGATTGTCGGGTTAATCTTGATGAAAAAACAAGGTGAGAGCAAGCCTTTTGCCTTTGGTCCTTACATTGCTATCGCAGGTATCGTGGCGTTGTTGTATGGTTCAGATATCGTCAGTTGGTATCTTGGCATGTATACTTACTAAATGATTCTCATAACTTTTCAGCGGACATGTATAAACGAATAAACAAGATTTTTTGAAATCTAATGGTTGGTTTATCGCTGCATTCCTTATTATATATACTAGACAAGCTACTACTATGTTAAAAAACACGCCTCACCCTTATTCGCACCAATCACAAAGTCCCCAAACGAGCAATAAAACACTTGTAATCGGTTTGACAGGTGGTATTGGTAGTGGTAAATCTGCTGCTAGCGCTTGGTTTGCTGAACAAGGTATCGATATCATCGATGCAGATGTGATTTCACATGAGACTGTTGCCAAAGGCAGCGACACGTTACGCAAAATCCAGAAAAAATTCGGTGATTGGGTGTTGAACGGTGATGGGTCAATGGATAGAGCTGCTGTGCGCACTCATGTGTTTACAAACCCCGAAGCACTGATTGAGCTTGAAGCTATCACTCACCCAGCGATACGTGAAACGGCAAAAGCACAGCTAGAGGCTAGTACCTCCCCCTATGTGATATTGTCCGCACCGCTACTGATTGAGGCTGCGGAAGCAGGACTTGCTAATTTATGTCAACGTATTCTAGTCATGGACGCCACTGAGGACACGCAGCTTGCACGTGCCAGTCAGCGTGATGATCAAAGTATACAAAAAATCAAAGCCATTATGACCAATCAGCTCAGTCGTGAAGAGCGTAATCGTCATGCGGACAACGTCATACTCAATGAAAGTGATCTGGCATCCTTATACCTACAGCTAGAACCCTTACATCAAGAGTATCTTATGCTTGCCCAGCAGCTAAAGTTCGCTGTCGATTAACTTCGTACAATGCCATACCAGTTGCAACGCTCACATTTAGACTCTGTAAATTGCCATGCTCGTTTCCTGACATTGGGATATATACAAGCTCATCACAGCTTTCCATTGTTAGGCGACGCATTCCCTCTCCTTCTGAACCCATAATAATAGCGGTTTTCCCAGTCAGATCAGCAGCATGTATTGGTTTGGCATCGGCATTGAGCGCCGTACCAAATACAAATACACCAGCACTTTTAATTTGTGACAACGTGCGTGCCAAATTGGTGACACTGATAATCGGCATCATCTCTGCTGCACCAACCGATACTTTGGCTACTGTGGGCGTTAGGCTTGCTGCATGGTGCTTGGGACAAACGACCGCATCTACTCCCATGGCAACTGCCGTACGCAAGCATGCACCAAAGTTATGCGCGTCTGTGATTTGGTCCAGTACCAATAACAAGCACTGCTCACGACCAATAATGGTATCGAATAAGCCCTCATCGGCGAAACCTAGTGGACGAGCATTGAGAACCACGCCCTGATGCTGCGGACTACCGCATAACTGCGTTAGCTTGTCTTTTTGGGTTGGCTGAACACTAATACCGTTAGCTTGGGCTTGGGCTATGATGGCTTGTACATGACTGTCAGTCTCGCGTCCTTGCTGCACAAACAAGCTAAGACCATCAAGAGGACGATGTTCAAGTAACGCATCAATTGCATGGATGCCATAAAAATAAATGGGTTTTGCCATAATAGGCCTATTAAATATGAGGTGGGTATCGCGATAAGCGATGGAGTAAAAAAGATGTTATCGGCACTGATAATAGATGTAGCTATAACTACTCATTACCAATTAAACAAGACTTAAAAACAGAAATAAACAATACCAACCTGATATTGTTTATTTTTTGGTTGTTGACATTATTAGCCAATCATTAATGATATTAGCGTAACGGTACTGTTATTGTACTGCTAACACTATCAGCTTTCTAATATTATTAGCCCTCTAGGTGGCAGACATACTGAACGATCTCTTCGGTACGAAGATTGAAACCACTGTTGCCTTCGACGACAAATGATTGACCTGCACGGTAGTAGCTAAATTCCTCGTCGCCGTTGATTTTCACTTCACATTCGCCACTGGTGATTTCGATACGCTCGGAGGTATTGGTGCTAAAGTGATAGTGCTCTACCAGATTATCACAGGGTAGGATAACACCCAATGTCTTATGGCGACCATCTTCAAACATAATGGTATGGCTCGAGCATCGACCGTCATAAGATATTGTCGCTTGTGCATTGACTGTTACGTTAGTAAATTGCGCCGCTGTCATCGTGGCTTCCTTATCAAATAATTATGGTAAAACTAAAAAATAAGTAACGGGTTACAGTCATCCCAGCATAGCGTCATGACCAGACACTTCTGCTCGACGTACTGTATCCTTTTATACTAGATATCTGCGCACTACAAGTAGTCGCAGCTTCTATGAAAACGCTTTGGAACAACAACTGATCGGGACATTGTGCTTCCCACTATACGCCTATAATTTTACAAACTCATGACTTGTTGTCATGTATTACATTTTATCATTGTGTGAGATTATGCTACCACATTATATCCATAAAGTTTGTTAAAGCGACTAGGAAAATACTGCTTAGTACTGATTATCCATCGACTTAATTAGTGTTTTTTCGTATGACTATTTAATCAGTATAAGAGATAGGCTGTCATGAGCACTGCCTGAGTTATTTTATATATTGGCTGTTTATATATCTACTTGGTTTTGGGACATCAAACTATCCTAATAGTTGATATTGTAGACATTATAGTAATGACTTGCGGTCTATTTTCGATAGTTATATGATACTCTTCCAAGAAGAAAGTCTATTATACATCGTCTTAAAGTTTGTATTTAAGCCTATTTAGCACCATACTATTTGCCTACAACATCTATCTACTTAATACGGTTAAGCAGATAAAATCATCTCATTATTTATCCCATTTCATAGATGGCTCCTTGAGTTTTATATGAAGTCCATTGTCTGTCACGAGAGGCGTTGATGCTAGTATCATTAACTTTACATCAGTTTGCATTGATCGCTAAGCATGAGCTGAGTGTGGCTGAAGGTTTCAATGTCATCACTGGTGAGACAGGGGCTGGCAAGTCGTTATTACTCGATGCGCTGTCTTTATGTGTCGGCGCGCGTGCAGACAGTGCGATGGTCAGACATGGCGCAGCACATGCAGATGTCTATGCTCAGTTCGATATAGCGAATAACCCTGTTATCACTGAGTGGTTTACCAAAAATGATCGAGCACTAGAAGAGCCTGAAGTACTTATTCGTCGACAGCTCAGTGATACAGGACGCTCAAAAGCATGGTTAAACGGCTCACCCGTCAGCTTGGCTGAGCTAAAAAGCTTGGGCACGTTGCTGGTCAATATACACAGTCAACATGCTCAGCAAGCCTTGTTAAAGCCGCAGTTTGTGGTGCAGTGGCTCGATGAGATGGCACAAATCACGCCACTAGCTGAACAAACTGCCAGTAGCTATCAGGAGTATCAGCAGCTAAAACGCCGCGCTGATGATCTTGCTAGCCGTGAAGCACAGCGCCAAGACCGTATTCAATTATTACAAAGCCAACTGGCGGATGTTACCCCTTTATTGGCTGTCGATTATACAGACGTTGAATCTGAGCATGAAGAGTTATCCAATATCGAAGCGCTCATGCAAGAAGCCAGTCATGGCTTGCATCTGCTCGATAATGATACCGACGAACCAGACGTTATGACGTTGCTTGGTCAGGCTATAAAACTCTGTGATCATCAAGTAAGTGTCAGCCAAACGTTTGAGCAAGCCTCTGAACAGCTGCATTTGGCACAGCAACAAATCACTGAAGCCACGACCCTACTGTCGGACTATGCTGAGCAGCAACTGCCTGACCCTGAGCGTTTGCAATCATTAGACAATCTCATCAGTTTGGGTCATCGCCTATCTCGTAAGCACAACTTGCCAGCGGGTGATTTGATCGATGAAGCAAAAGGATGGCAAGAGCAATTAGAGCAATTAGAAAATGAGCCGAGCAGTGATGTAATGGCCGCGCAAATCGAGCAAGCTTGGCAAGACTATTTGGCATTGGCAGCTCAGCTAAATAAAGCGCGTACAAAAGCCGCGCCCTCAATCAGTAAACAGCTTATTGAGCAGTTACAGCCGCTTGCACTACCTAATGCTCGCTGCGAGTTCATATTTACCGAAAAGGCAGAGCCGAGTCACTATAACGCGCAGGGGTGCTTCGATGTCGACTTACTGTTCAGTGCCAATGTCGGTATGCCGATGCAGCCACTACACAAAATCGCTTCAGGTGGTGAGCTATCGCGCATGGCGCTAGTCATGCAAGTACTACAAGCGACCAATGCTGATAATAATGCTGCCAAGCCCATGCTCGTATTTGATGAAGTCGATGTCGGTATCAGTGGCGGTACGGCACAAGTCGTTGGTGAGCTGCTACGCACACTAGGGCAAACGCAGCAATTGCTTGCCATTACTCACCAAGCCCAAGTCGCAGCGCAGGCGCATCAGCATATATTGGTACAAAAGCACCATCAAGAGCAAACTGAAAGCGAGCTACTCATATTGACTAACAGTGCACAAGTAGATGAGCTTGCCCGTATGTCTGGCGGGGTGACTATTACAGAGGTCACTCGTGATCATGCTCGCAGCTTATTGTCTGATGTCAAATAGCCTACTATCAAATAGCACGCCCACTGTCGCCAAATCTTTTATTGTTTGTCAGCAAAACAGTTTTTACTAGATAGTTATAACAATCAGTAGCATGTGGCGTGAATCTTGCTTTTCTATCCATTATCACCATATAGTGGTCTCTCACCCTTTTTATTCGGTTGCGTTTGTTTCTATGTCTAAAACCAATTTGACCCATCACTTCTTGATTGCAGCACCGGAGCTGTCAGACCCCAGGTTTGAGCAGGCGCTCATCTACATCTGCCGTCATGACAAGCATGGTGCGCTAGGTCTGATGGTTAATCGTCCACTTGAGCAATCTCGAGTCGGTAAGTTATTAGAAGATTTAGATATCGAAGTGACCAATCCACAAGTGATGGAAGATGTGGCACTAGAAGGTGGCCCCATGTATCCTGAGGTTGGTTTTGTGCTGCATACTGGTCAACCAGAGTGGGCGTCCTCTTTTGCGATTTCGGAAAACGTCTGTATCACAACCAGTCAAGATATCCTAAAGCGTATCGCTGCAGGACAAGGTGTCGGTCATTATCAGCTGTGTCTGGGTCATGCCAGTTGGGGTAAAAAACAGTTGGACCAAGAACTGGGTAATGGTGATTGGCTGGTGTGCCCTGCCGACCTTAATTTACTTTTTGATACGCCATTCGAAGAACGTTGGCAAATCGCTGCGGACAAAATCGGTGTCAATTTTGATTATCTCAGCAGTGAAATTGGTCACGCTTGATATCATATATTTCATGCATTGCGTCTTATAAATACAGATAGAGAACCAAAGGATAGCCGTGACTATGGTAGATAGCCCTTTTACAGCCACTAGCAAAGACGCTATAAATAGTGCCATTGATAGTCTCAATGCCGCTGGTGTCAGTCATAGTGACCTGAATACCAGCGACCTTAGTACCATTGATAGTAACAATGACAGTACCGCTGAGACTGGCATTACTGAGAGTGCTGAACCAACGGTAAAGCCGCATCTTATTTTGGCATTAGATTATGGTGTCAAAAAAATGGGTATGGCGCTTGGTAATACCATGACTCAGACCGCCCGTGCATTTGACATCTTGGCGATGAATAATGGTCAGCCTGACTGGGACAATCTAATCGGTATTATTAAGGTCTGGGGCGTGGCACAAGTTATCGTCGGTCTACCACTTAATATGGATGGCAGTAGCTCTATGCTCTCAAAACGAGCACATAAATTTGCGCGTCGTTTGGCACATAGGATTATGGAGCAACATCTGCCCGTAACCGTGTCACTATGTGATGAGCGCCTGACCTCAATCGAAGCAAGAGAAATCGCATGGGATAACGGTTGGATAAAAAACGAGCGCGACCCGATTGATGACATCTCTGCCTGTATCCTGATGTCGACCTATTTTTCGGACCCAACTAGCAGTATTGCCATTGACGCGATCAAAGCCGACTAGTTAAAAAAGCACCTGAAATACATAGTTGCCTTATGACGCGACTTCGCTATATTGTCTCTTTCCACAGATAAATGACTGATTACTATGACCACCGCTTCAGACCAAGATTTGCATACTAAGTCGCAACATGGTTTTGCACCGCTTGCTATTGCCCGTATTAAAGGTGCGCAGCGTGCAAACCAAGTAGCGATTTATCTTATTTATGCGGCTATTCTCGCATTTGTGGTCTTTGGCACCATCGCTAGCATTAAGATGTTCCATGACAACCAGCTTCTTTATCGATTGTTTTATAACCTACCCTATGCTCTAGTTGCTCTCACCATTCCTATTACTATTTATGATGCGCTGGTGGTGTATCGCTACCGTTTGAACCAGCCCTCGATGATTGCGATGAGCATTGGTGTCTCGACTATCATACTCGTTGGTGGATTAATATTTGCAGATACCGTCTGGTTGGGATTGTCCTGTTGGCTGGGTGTGGCTTTTTTATTTAAAGTAAGTTTTAAGCGCTTTTTTAACTTTTTAGAAGTGGCTGACTTGCCTGATAATGACGAAACGCCAGAGACAGATATGGTAGACGATTCAGACAGCACGCATCAATAAATCAAGCAAACCAACTGTTATTAAACCCACCTATTTAGCTTTACGATAATGACTATGACCACTTCTATACCAGATACCCCAATCAACCATCACCTAGACACGCAGGGGCTGATCTGCCCTGAACCTGTGATGATGCTACACCGAGTCATCCGCAGAGCAGATAGTGGAGATATAATCGAAATACTGGCAACCGACCCTGCTACCACTCGCGATATTCCAAATTTCTGTCGTCATTTGGGTCATGAACTAATCGGCCAAGAAACGCTGGCTGAAAACGTAAGCTTAGACACTGACCCTGACGAAATCACCATCGATAGTGACGATACTACACCTGCAAGCGTGACGCTGTACCGTTATGTGGTTAAGAAAAAAGAGGCGTAATAGGTCTGGTTTTTTCCTAATAACTACCTGTCACTGCTAACCTACCCCTTATCTGAGATTGTCTTATGAGCCGTGATCGCGCCGTACAGCAAAGGCAACCCAAAGCACTGGCAGTCGATGATGAGCCAGCTTATATGACGGAGTTTCGTCAAGCCATGCTGGCACGTGGTCTAGCGACGCGTACTCGTAATGCGTATGTGCGCGATTTACGTGCTTGTGAATTAACCAATCCTATTGCCCTGACTCGCTGGCAGCCTGATGATGTGCTGCACTGTCTGTCACTACTCACTCAAGATGACAAAACCCCGCGTACCCAAGCGCGTATGCTCTCAAGCCTACGTCAGTTCTATCTGTGGATGATCGCGAGCAACCTACGTGAAGACAATCCTTGTGAGCGTATCAAAAGTCCAAAGCTTGGTCGCCCATTGCCAAAAGACTTGAGCGAGGCTGATATTGATAACCTCTTAGCCGCGCCTGATACCAGCACTGCTCTCGGTCTCCGTGATAAAGCTATGCTAGAAGTACTCTACGCTTGTGGTTTGCGCGTCAGTGAGCTGATAAACCTAGCACTTGAGCAAGTGAACCTAAACGCTGGCTGGCTACAAATCACAGGTAAAGGCAATAAAACGAGGCTGGTGCCACTTGGTGAATATGCCAGCGACGCGCTAGAAGACTATCTCTCGCATGGGCGCGGGGATTTGATTGCGCATTTGAAATCTGGCAACTGCCAAGCGGTGTTTTTGACGGCACAAGGCGGCTACATGACGCGGCAGAACTTTTGGTATCTACTTAAAAAGTATGCCAAAGTTGCCAGTATCGATAAGGAACTATCACCGCATACCCTGCGTCACGCCTTTGCCACGCATCTACTTAATCATGGCGCCGACCTGCGTAGCGTGCAGTTATTGCTTGGGCATAGTGATTTATCCACCACGCAAATCTATACCCATGTGGCGACCACAAGATTGCAGCAGTTACACGCCGCGCATCATCCGCGTGGGTAACTTTTGGGTAGCGTGGTGAATAGAATTGTCATTAAATATTGATTTATAATCGTCAGAGGAATACACCGTGTCGTACGCCGAGCCATCATCCAAGCCAACTCTCACCAAAGCGCAAGAATTTGCGCTCAAAAAACTGACCATTATGGGTTATTTGGAAGGCACGTCTTTTTTGCTGTTACTTGGTATCGCTATGCCACTCAAATATATGTTGGGCATACCTGAAGCAGTGAGCTATATCGGGCCAGTCCATGGGGTGTTATTCGTTGCTTATATCATGGTGCTGATCATTACAGCGGGTAGAATAAAACTGCCCCTATGGGCGCTACCCGCTGGTGTGCTTGGCTCATTTCTACCCTTTGGACCGTTTGTGTTTGATCACTTATTGAAGAAGCGGCTGGTACAGTAGTATTAAAAAGTCTTGATGACACAAACCTATACCCTGAAGTGATGACGATAGTGCAGAAACCAGTAAAAAAACATCGCTGTTTTTTAAATGAGCCGTAACCCTGTATCATGAATTATTGTCTACTGGCTTGTGAATAGCGGGGTGCGCTGTGTTTGGGTTTGATATCGACTTACAGTTAATGGGTTATCATTTTTTTCAGTTGTGTATTGCCTTTATATTGTCATTGCCCATTGCCCTCAATCGGGAGATGAAAGACAGTGGTGCAGGGCTCAGAACCTTTCCGCTAGTGACGATTGCCACCTGTGCTTTTATGTTGGTGGGTCGAGATATTTATTCAGATGGTGATGCCGAAGCACGTATCATGTACGGTATTATCACTGGTATGGGCTTTATCGGTGGTGGCGCTATTTTTAAAAGTGGCGGCAGCGTAAAGGGTACAGCGACAGCAGCAAGTTTATGGAATACGGGTGCTATTGGCATCTCAGTCGCTTACAGCCGCTACGAGATCGCTATTATTTTATCTGTTGTTAGTTTTTTGATATTGCAGTTCTCTAGTCCATTTAAAACAGAGAAGCAAACCAAAAAGTAAGCTGAAATTTTATTCGGTTGTCGCTACAATACTCACCATACTTATCAATTGAGAATCCCATGAGCCATAGACCACCTGCTGACCTCCTCAAAAACGCTGAACACTGGCGTGAAGACATTAACTTTCGCCAAGACGTACTGGGTAAGCCGTTTGATTTTGCGACCACGTGGGGTATTTTTTCACCGCAAAAGCTCGATGATGGTAGCCTGATGCTGCTTGATTATGTAGATTTCCAAGACGATGATGATTCGATTGATTTGGGTTGTGGCTATGGTGTGCTGGGTATGACAGCAGCACGTGAATGTCCAAATGGTCAGCATACGCTCATTGATAAAGACTTTATGGCGGTAGAGTATGCGCGCCGTAACTGTGAGAAAAACGGTCTAAACAACGTCGATGTGCATTTATCAAATGGCTTCAACCATGTGGCAGCCGACAAAGACTTCAGCCTTGTGATGTCAAACTTGCCCGCCAAAGTAGGTAAAGAACAGCATTATCTGTATTTCCTAGATGCTTATGCGCGCATGCGCAAGGGTGGACGTTTTTATGTCGTCACGATCAATGGCTTACGTCAATTTGTGAAACGCTCATTTACTGAAGTGTTTGGCAATAGCGATAAAATCAAACAAGGTAAAACCTACACAATTACTATGGCGACCAAAGAATAATCTTTAGCATCTAGCCATAAAAGATCGTTAAAAAAAGCACGCTACCTCTGATGTAACGTGCTTTTTTATTGGCTTATTTACGGGTATAGGTTATCTGCTACATTTGTCGTTTTATCAAATAACCACCGAGCGCTGCACTGCCGATAATTGGTAGTAACACCATGAGCATGGGCGAGAATCCTGTGGCGAGCGATACAAACCCAACCAAGTCTTGAATATAGCTAAATAGCAGACCGAAAAGCAAGGCCACCACGATACGTAAGCCTAAGCTGTGTGTCCGCAGCGAGCCAAAGACAAACGAGCAAGCAACGATGACCAATGACAATATTGACAAAGGTGAGAGCAGCTTTTGCCAAAACGCCACTTCATGCTCTAAGGAGCGATTGCCCTGTTGACGCATAAATGTGCGATGCTCATATAGCTGCGTCAATGACAAATCTTCTGCTTTTCGCGTGAGCAAGTAAACCGACTTTGGGGCAAAAGGTAAGCTGAGGGTATCTGATGCTGAGACTGCTTGACTACTTTCAAAACCCTGATTGATACTGAGCTTGACCATGTCATTCAGTTGCCACTCGTAGCGATACTGCTCGCTTGGCTTATCACTGCTAAGGTCAATCGGCTCACGCCCCGTATATTTGCCGCCTTCAGCATGAACTGCCGTTTGCAAATTGCCATTGTTGTCTAAATGCCAACGTTTGACCTCGCCAATGTTGCCTGCAACATCAGCATAATCGATGTACAAAATATCGCTACCATCAGGTATGGCACTACCATCCTCTGCACTATCAAACCGTGGCTGTATCGTCCAATAGCCTCGTACTGAGGTAACCAGAGAGATATTATCCTCGTCATTGATCTGCTTTGCCAATTGATTAGAGGATGGTAAGACGAACTGATTGATCGCTAATGCCAACAGCACAAAGATCAAAGCAGGTTGTAATACCCAGCCAACGATACGATAGATGCTGACTCCAGCTGCACGCATGACAACCAGCTCGCTTTTGTTAGCAAGTAAGCCCAGTCCGATAACAGCACCCAGTAAAGCACCCGTTGGGATAAACTGCTCTAAAAAGTACGGCGAACGATAGAATATATATTTAAGCGCCTCACCCATCGTATAGCTGTCATCCAAAGAATCAAGCTCTGACAAATAAGAAAATACCAGCTGCAACGCCCATAGACCCATGACAGCAGCAATAATAGCAAGCAAGGCGTTGAGTTTGACGTAACGGCCTAGCACTTTTAGGCTACCTGGTTTTTTGGCCAGTTGATCAGCGCTTGCAGACTTAGCAAATAAAGAGCGCATTAAGACTGCCCTCCTGATGAGCGGTTATTTTTATTATCGATATCACTATGTGTAGTGGCTGCAGCCAGTCTATTTTCTTGTTTGCGAAAACGCAGGCGATGTTGCACACGGCTACCCCAATTCAAATAGAGCGCCAATGCCATAAACCCTAGCACTAACCATGCATATGCCCACACGCTGACGCTGCCTTTGCTCACCGCATTTTTGAGCGAGATGATACCTAACGCACAGCTCACAAATAACAAGATAGAGGGAAACAGACGCAACCAACGTCCCTGCCGTGGACGTACTTGTGCAAGCGGTACTGCTAGCATCGGTGCGATAATCATCAGCCATGGTAATGCCAGACGATAACCTAGCTCGCCTTGGGCAGCACGCAGCGCATTATTAGTACTGGTCCGTGCGTCACCCGTTGCAGCGCGCCATAGAGGTCCTATCGCTTGAGTTTCTATATTGTCCTCGGTGATAACGTCTTGTGAGGACTCGGTGAGTGTGATGCGATAACGATCAAAAGCCACTTGATTATATTTTAAGCTACCTGCGCCCACTTCGTAACGACGACCTTGGAACAAGTCTAATTGGGTCACGCCACTATTACCTGTGTTTACTTGCTCAGCACGCTTGGCAAGCGTAATCGTATCCTTGCTGATATTTTGTGCACCACTATTTATAATGTCTTTTGGCATATCAGAGATGCCGACCTGATCTGCTGTCTTTTGATCAATGGTGTTGTTCATATCGGCAGCATCTTTAGTATCACTGCCTTTTGACGCAGGCTCAGACTGGATCAATATCACATCTTGCAGTTTTTTCTTATCATCGCTGAGACTGCCTACATATAAGTGATAGTTACCGCTACTGATAAACTCATTCGGTCGAATCAAATCAAACGCACTGGTCAGTGCTTGCTGCTGCCAGACCGCCTCAGATGAGCGTACGCCCCATGGTTTACCAACAATAGACAACGCAGCCTCTCCAACGAACAAGGCCAATATCAATGGCGTCATCAATCGCGCCAATCTACCACGAGACACGCCGCTAGCATTAATAACTGCCATTTCTTGATCGACGTATAAGCGACCGAACACCAACATCAAGGCAATAAAAAAAGCTAACGGCAATATCAATTCTAAAAAGTACGGCAGATTGTACCCAATGATCGTGAACAATAGGCTAACGTCCAAACGCCCTTCGGCAGCAATGCCAAAATAACGTATCAAACGTCCACCAAGCATCATCACCACCAAAAACCCCAATACCAGTGCAGTGGTCGAGGCAACTTGTTGAGTCATATAGCGGCGTAATATCACAATGGGTACTCTTAAACAGTTGGTAGGCGCATGGTCGATTGAGCAGTTCTCATCGAATGTAAAGACGACGATAACACAGCATAGTCAAGACATAAGTTCAAATAGACCTTCAGGTCTCAGCAAATACTGCTGGACGACTGATTAGTCACACTAAACAAATACAAGCGGCAAATATAACCGCTAATGCTAGCATGTTTTGCCTAAAAATGGCTGTGAAATGTGTTTGAAAACATTACCTACACCTTGCTAATAGCGCATTATTGACAGTAAGAGAGAAATATAGCAAATATTGGATGAAGCAGTAACCAGGCTTCAAATGAGATTAACTGAAAAGACCTCTCTTCCATTATATTTTTGCTTTATTTATTTTAGAAAGGTTTGTTTGTCGTTCGTATCACTGAGTGCGTATGGCCAATATTAATTGCTAGACTGAGTGACATTGCTAAATAAAGTTAAGTAAAAAAATGCCAAGTGCAAAAAATACTTTTATATCGTCAAATGGAGAATAAGATCAATGAATAATATGACGTCTACCCCCTCTACCCTACTTGAACTCGCTGGCGGCACGTTTGATGCACTCGACTGGTCGAAGTGCGCGCTCGTGCTTATTGATTATCAGAATGAATATGTCGATGGCGCGATGCCATTAGGAGATGCTGGCACCAAAGCGATTGAAAACGCGCAGCGCTTACTAGATAAAGCCCGTCAGCAAAATGTGCCTGTCTTTCATATTACCCATCACGGTCCAGAAAACGGCAATGTCTTTGATCCCCTATCAGACAACGTTGAGATTGTTGAGCAGCTCCAGCCGCAAGATAGCGAGGCGGTGATTACCAAAAAACATCCCAATGCGTTTCACGATACTCAGCTACAATCAGTGATTTCATCTGCATCAAAGCAGCAAGTTATTTTTGCAGGCTTTATGAGTCATATGTGTGTCAGCTCAAGCGTTCGCGCCGCATTTGACTTGGGCTTTGATAGCTTTGTCTGTCATGACGCTTGTGCGACTCGCGCCCTACCGAGCGCCAAACAAGAAACCATCAGTGCTGAAGTTATGCACGATACGGCGATGGCAGCATTGCAAGATAGATTCAGTGCCCTAATGACGACAGACGAATTGGTTAATGGCTAAGTCTTAAAATGATCGTGTAAATTGGCGCAGTAAAATTGTACGAACTTATTACCTAAGCCTTGCTAACTGCGCACTATCATCGCAATATGCTACACTACTGTGATTGCTCAATAGGCCAAATACTCTAATAATTTAACAGGCATACGCACTCATACGAACGCTGTATTTTTCATAACTCTAATAAGGATAACGATATGAATATCAAATTATCTCAGCACCTACCAAAGACCCATACGCAAAAAATGCTAAAAAAAGAAGCCAAGAGCAAAGACGACGCTTGTCTGGTTGTATTGGTCGATGATAAGAAAAACATTCTTGCAAAATCTGTGCTGACTGAATATACCGCTCGTATTGAGCAGTTGATCGATGTGTCACATTTCAAAGGCACTGCTTGTGAGACCGTTGCTGACTATGCGTTGGCAGGTGATAAAAAGACAACCAAACAGAATCCTGTACAATTACTGCTAGTCGGTGTAGGCAACATGGATAAGTTCAATAATACTGTACTGCAAAAGATTGCTAAGACCATCTATAGCAGCACACAAAAGCGTGTGTCTTCTATTACGGTTGCATTGGGCGACGCGCTAGAAGAGAATCATTTTGGTCAATTTGCGCTCAATCTACTAGCCGCCAGTTATCGTTTTGATAAGTATAAGTCTGAGCAAGCGACGCCTGTATTAACTGATGTTTACCTAGTAGCTGATGACACCTTGCAACCTGCACTTGCATTTGCTCAGTCAGTATTTGCCGGTCAGAGCCTCACTCGTGACGTGGCCAATGAGCCAGGTAATATTTGCTTCCCAGCTTATATGGCAGAACAAGCTCAAGAACTTGCAACCACTTATCCTGATTTGTTGACCGTCAAGGTACTTGGCGAGGATGAGATGACAGCGCTAGGTATGCATTGTTTCTTAGCCGTTGCACAAGGCTCTACCAAAGAAGGCAAGCTGGTATTAATGGAGTATCGCGGTAAATCAGCATTTGGCACAGAGGCAGGAGCGACTGAGACAACCAGCAGCAACGCAAAAGTATCTGGTCTAAAAGCACTGGCTGATAAGCTACCAACCAAAAAGTCAGCTAAGAAAGCAGACAATGCTAGCGATGATGCCCCAATCGTATTGGTCGGTAAAGGGGTTACCTTTGATTCAGGTGGTATTTCAATCAAGCCAGGTGCAGCAATGGATGAGATGAAGTTTGATATGGGCGGTTCGGCGTCAGTACTTGGTACCATCAAAGCCTTGTGTGAAGCACGTCTACCCATCAATGTCGTTGGCGCACTCGCTTGTGCTGAAAACATGCCATCAGGTGATGCCACACGTCCAGGCGATATCGTAAAAGCCATGAATGGTAAGTCAGTTGAAATCTTGAACACGGATGCCGAAGGTCGTTTAGTGCTCGCGGATACCTTATGTTACGTACAGCGCTACAACCCAAAAGCCATTATCGATGTGGCAACCCTGACTGGTGCTTGTGTGGTTGCCTTAGGTCATGTACGCTCAGCGGTGTTTAGTAACGATGAAGACGTACTGTTTGACTTAGAAAACGCGAGTAATCTGTCGGGCGATCTTGTTTGGCATATGCCATTAGATGACGAGTATCAGGCTCAGCTCGATTCACCAATCGCCGATATGCAAAACATCGGTGGCAAAGGTGCTGGTGCTGTCACTGCCGCCTGCTTCTTGTCGCGCTTCGTTGAAGAAGGTCAAGCATGGGCGCACTTAGACATCGCTGGTACCGCATGGAATTCAGGTAAAGACAAAGCAGCAACTGGTCGCCCTGTGCCACTATTCATGCAATATCTAAAAAACAGCGCAGACAGAGTATAAGCGTTCTATGAAGATCAGCTTTTATGTATTAAGTGAGAGTAAGGCCCAAGATTTCTTGGGCTTTATTTGTCAGTTGACTCAGACAGCGCTCAACAAAAGCGCTCAGTCTTTGCTTATTTTAATTGAAGATAAAGCCTTACTATCAGACCTAGATACGGCACTTTGGGCATACGATGCTACGAGCTTTATACCGCATCAGTGTCTTTTAGATAATCAAACTGATGTCGACATGGCGGCTAGTAAGTCTATGACACCTGTATTGCTTGGTAATCATATGCCAGCAGACTTCAACGGTATTGTGCTCAATACCACTGCACATCCTGTTAATGATTTCATGGCAGCTACTAGTAATGCCAAACCCTCCCGAGTCCTTGAGCTGATCAAACCAGATACGGCAAGTACCCAAGCGGGCCGTGATAAGTATAAAGCGTATCAGCAATTAGGCTATGAGTTGACCCACTTTAAGGTTTAGCTTTACCTTTTACCTTGTCACTTTGTCTGTTTGCCACTTTTTATAGAATTTACTGTCATAAAATCTACTTGTTACCTGATATATCGCTGTCTTTGATGCCTCATTGTTGAGGCATTTTTATTGCCTAGATTTAGCTAAGTATTATCTAGGTATAACCCTTTCTAGCGTCATAATTTATCCTATTCTATATGCTCGCCTACTACCTTCCACTTTGCGTACGGCACTCGCTGCTATGAGCGGTATGCGAATATGCCAAAAAATGCTACCATCCCTCGACAAATTTCCCCTTAAACAATTCACTTACTTTTGACAGACGTCGAGGATATACAAATGCGTTCATTGATTGCGATGTATCAGCGTATAGGACTGGTGCCGCTCATTATTATTGGTTTGGTGTTAGGCGTACTGATCGGTTGGCTTGCACCAAGTGTGGGTACTGCCATAGGCTTACTCGGTACACTATTTGTCGGTGCTTTAAAGGCAGTTGCTCCCATCTTGGTATTTGTTTTGGTCATGGCAGCGATTAGTCAGCACCGTAGCGGCAATGAGGTCTACGTAAAGCCGGTGCTGATCATGTATATGTTCGGCACTTTTTTGGCCGCACTAACAGCAGTCGGTGCCAGCTTTTTATTCCCGACGAATTTGGTCTTGGTAAACGCCGATATCGCGCAAGTACCACCTGCTGATTTAAAAGAAGTATTAACCAACTTGTTGATGAATCTGGTCGCAAACCCGATCAATGCCATCGCTGAAGCCAACTACATCGGTATATTAGCATGGGCGATTATCATTGGTTTTGCCTTGCGTCAGGCCAGTGATAGTGCGCGCAATGTCGTTGGTGATTTTGCTGATGCCATCTCACAGGTCGTTAAGTGGATTATTGCGTTGGCACCATTTGGTATTTTGGGACTGGTCGCCAGTACTGTCGCTGAGACAGGTTTTGCTTCTTTGGCAGGTTATGCACGTATCTTGATGGTACTCATCAGCTGTATGCTATTTATTGCTTTGGTTGCCAATCCATTAATTGTCCTTGTGAAGACTGGCAAAAACCCTTATCCCCTTGTGTTTACTTGCTTGCGTGAGTCAGGTATTACGGCCTTCTTTACCCGTAGTTCAGCTGCCAACATCCCAGTCAATATGAACCTGGCACGCAAACTGGGTTTACATGAGGACACGTATTCAGTAACCATTCCACTGGGTGCCACAATCAATATGGCGGGGGCTGCAATCACAATTAACGTATTAACGCTTGCGGCCGCTCATACGCTAGGTATCGAAGTCACGTTTGCATCAGCACTATTGTTAAGCCTCGTTGCGACGGTCAGTGCGTGCGGTGCCTCTGGTGTGGCTGGTGGTTCGTTATTGCTCATTCCATTGGCAGCAAGCTTGTTCAGTATTCCAAATGATATCGCCATGCAAGTGGTGGCCATCGGCTTTATTATTGGCGTCATTCAGGACTCAGCAGAGACAGCCTTGAACTCTTCAACTGATGTACTATTTACCGCTGCCGCTGATCCTACTTACTCGCGCTAATCTCTAGCACAGCATCTCTATAGACATAAAAAAGGGCCTTTGAAGGGCCCTTTTTTATTGAGTATTACAAGCAAATAACTACTTTATACTGTCTATATCAACCTCTATGACTGGCGTTTGCAGCTCTGTTTGGCGTTTGAGTTGGCGTAGCTGCTCAACCTCATCTAATAACTCAATAATTAAACCAATGGCAGGTACACTGGCTTCAAAATCACGACTCAACCGTGAAGCGCGGCGTACGGTCGTCAACTGATAGCCAGTGAACTGTTCGCGCTCTGGCACATCATATTCAATGATATTTTCTTCGATTAACTCAATGACCCATTGGCGCTCTTGACCACAGGCCGTGACCAGCTCATCTAAACTCATGATAATGTCAGTAAATTCAGTCGAGTGTTTCATAGCTATTATCCTCGTTTGCTCTATTTTATCGTTATCCTAGTCATCTCTACGGATAGCTTATCATTGTAGTGATAGATGACTCTTATCAAGGGCGTCGTCTAACGGTTGATACTGGTATCAGCAAAGGCTTGCTTGAGCTGTTCATACGCATCGATGGCCTCTTCGCTACTGATATCAGGATTGACAATATTTAAAGTTAAGTACAAATCGCCTGATTGTTTGGCAGGAATACCCTTACCCTTTAGACGTAAATTGCTACCTGATTTGCTGTCTTTGGGCACCGTTACCCCAAGCGTACCCGCTGGCGTACTGACGTTAATTTTTTCGCCCAGTGCCGCTTCCCACGGTGCGATATTTACGGTCTGGTAGACATCCGCGCCTTCTATTCGGATATTGGCATCGTGGCGAATTTTAACCTTTAAAAACAAATCGCCATTTTTACCATGACTACTACCGGCAGCGCCTTGTCCAGCCAATCTGATTTGCTTACCATCCGTGATACCCTTTGGAATTTTTATTTTTAGGGTTTTGTTGTCATAGTCGACGTTACCATTGGCCTGACGCACAGGGACATTTAGTTTGATGCTGTAGTCGTCACCACTATATACTGAGGATAAATCAACCGTAATCTCGGCATGTTGGTCCTGACCTTTACTATCTTGCGTACCAAAATCACCACCAAACTGTTCAAACCCGCTGCTTTGAGAGCGGCTACCCGCTTGCCCACCAGCTGATCCACGCGCGCCGCGACCGAACGCTGAGAAAATATCATCAAAGCGAAAACCACCATCACCAAAAGCCTCACCATCACCAAACTGGCTTTTGATATCTTCCCAACGAAACCCACCTTGCCCTGCACTACTCTGTCCACCAAAGCCACTTGCGCGGCTTTGATTTGCAAATGGATTGTTTAGCATCGCGTCATACTCAGCGCGCTTGTCTTTGTCTCTGATGGTCTCGTAAGCGTTGTTTATTTCTGCAATCTTGTTGTCCGCGTCGGGGTGATCGCTGACATCAGGGTGGTATTGACGAACGAGCTTACGGTATTTCTTTTTGATATCAGCATCTGAAGCATCTTTTTTGACCCCTAAAATGTCATAGTAGTTTTTTTCTGCCATGTTATTTCCCTCAAAATAAAAGCATATTAGTGATATCGGTTCACCAGTTTTGAATGATAGGTCATAAACGACCACTTAATACTGGTATGTTGTCTCTTTCTAACTTACCTTTTATGGTAGTAATAATAAAGATAAACACCGTTATATAAATATTACCAGCCACGACGTATAGCTATGCTGAGACTCCAAAATACAGATAAATAAGTATTTTTACTCTGAGCTAGGTATTTATTAATTGATAAATATTTTTTATGAAGCGTCTAAAAGAGTATTTAATTTCTTATATTAGTGGTTTGGAAACACTATAGAAAGGTTTTGTTACATTCAATAGATAGTGTTTTAATAGATGCAAACCGCCTTAATAATGCTATATCGATAGTATTTGTATTTATATATTACCCATTTGCATTGTATTATTCAGTCTCCCGTATTTTGTTAGCTTGTTTATGAGAACCAGTCTCTATAACGTCATATTAAGTCTTTTCTGTATCAATTTTTCTTGGCAAAAACATATTTTTCTCCTTAAAAAACAATCATTTGACCTCATGAGTTTTTTACACAGCAGTAATAATATGACAAGCTATCTCTTGTAGAATCCCCTCATTATTCGTACTCATAGGGAGTATAGATAGCGTAGGCAAGAGCATCTGTCTATTTTATTAATTGCTTATAGGTATTAAATGTCTTATTTAATCAAGTCTTTGGTTGTCGCGTTATCACTATTGCTGAGCACTACAGTTTTTGCTGGTAATACCAGTTACTACGGTAGTAAGTTTCATGGGAAGCGTACAGCGAGTGGTAGTATTTTCAATATGAACTCTTTAACCGCTGCACATCGCACGTTACCGTTTGGTACGAAGGTTCAAGTAACCAACCAAAAGACAAAGCAGAGCGTAGTCGTAAAAATCACCGATAGAGGTCCATTTGTTCGTGGGCGCATTCTTGATTTATCGAAAGCCGCTGCTGGTCAAATAAACTGTAAACTTTGTACGACCACAATGGAAGTACTGTCTTACGGTGATGGTAAATACCGTAAAGAATGATGTCATAGATCTAAAAAAAAGGGAGGGCTAACGCCCTCCCTTTTTTATTGTTCACTGTTAAGTATTCAAAGCGGTTTATGCAAACCTACTTTCCATTTCTTCTAACGTCGTCATCGATAGCAACAGCTTTTCTTCATTATCACTATGCTGCTGTTGTAATGCCGTTTGCTCATTTAACAAAACCAGCAAGTCGGACTTACGGCTTTCTTCATATAGAGTCGTATCAGCCAGTTTTTCCTCAAGCGTCACGAGCTGCCCGTCAATTTTAGCCAGTAGCTTTTCTGTGTCCTCTATCTCACGACGAATAGGCGCTGTCAATTTACGTTGTTCAGCAGCGAGCTTACGCTGTTCTTCTTTACTAAGTGCAGGCGTCGTCGTTTTGCTTTTTGAGGAATGATCAGCTGCTTTATTACTTGCTTGGCTATTATCTGTTTCACGTGAAACAAACTTCTTACTCTCTTTTTTGCTTTTCTTTTTATGGTTACTCTTCTCTTGTGTACTTTCTTGCTTACGCTTTTCAGCCAGCCATTTACCATAGTCGCTGATGTCACCGTCGAACTCATCGATTTTGCCATCATGAACGAGATATAGCTCATCACAGACGTTGGCAATCAGCTCGCGATCATGTGATACCAGGACAACGGCTCCTTGAAACCCTTGCAGCGCAATGGTCAATGCTTGGCGCATCTGTAAGTCCAAATGGTTGGTCGGCTCATCAAGTACGAGAACATTGGGACGCTGCCAAACGATCAACGCCAATGTTAGACGCGCACGCTCACCACCAGAGAATAACTCACTTGGAGTATCGATACGCTCACCGCGAAAATCAAAACTGCCTAAGAACGAACGCAATAGCGCATCAGAGGTTTTACCTGCTAGGCGGCGCAGCATCTCTATGGGCGTGGCTTTGGCGTCCAAGATATCCATTTGATGCTGGTTGAAATAGCCCAATTTTAAGGTGTCTGAAACGCGGTAGGTACCTGTCAATACGCCAAGCTCACCAACCAATGCTTTAATCAGTGTGGATTTACCCGCGCCATTCATACCCAGCAAGCCAATACGCGTGTCTGGCGTCACTTGCATGCTGGCATTGTGCAGCAGTGGCGTCTCGCTATAGCCAATATCTGCATGGGTCAGCTCAATCAGTGGTGAGCTCATGTTTGCTGGCTCATAAAACTGAAATGAGAATGGATTGTCTGCCATCATTGGTGACAGCTCCGACATACGCTCTAACTGTTTGATACGGCTCTGTGCTTGCTTAGCTTTACTAGCTTTAGCACGGAAACGACGAATAAAGTCATCTAAATGCGCCTTGGTCGCTTCTTGCTTTTCAAAGGCTTGCTGCTGCTGTGCCATACGCTCATGACGCGTGCGAATAAACTGCTGATAATTACCCGTATAAAGGGTGATTTTTTGTTGTTCGACATGCAAGATATGACCAACTGTCGCATCCAAGAAGGCTTGGTCATGCGAGATGACAATCACTAAACCCATATAGGCATTGATCCATGTCTCAAGCCACAAAATAGCATCCAAATCCAAATGGTTGGTTGGCTCATCGAGTAGCATTAAGTCAGCACGGCTCATCAGGGTTTTGGCAAGGTTCAAGCGCATACGCCACCCACCAGAAAACCCTTCTACAGGCAGCTCATGCTGACTGGTATTAAAGCCAAGACCTGCCATGATTTGAGCGGCTTTGGTGGGCGTGCGATAGCCATCAATTTCATCAAACTGCTGATGCAATACGCCGATCTGCTCATCACTGACACTGCTCAAGTCATTGAGTGCCGCATTGATTTCATACCACTGCTCATCACCACTGAGTACATAATCGACCGCAGACTGCGTCGTCGCACCCACTTCCTGTGCCATATGCGCCACTTGCCAGCTATCAGGAATACTGACTTCACCTCTATCCAGCGTGACTTCGGTATCGCCTTTACCCATTTGCGTCAGTAGTAGCGCAAACAAGGTCGACTTGCCGGTGCCGTTGTTGCCCGTCAGGCCAACTTTGTGACCTGGATGTAGCTGAAAGCTTGCACCTGCAAACAATTCACGTCCATCACGGCGAACACCAACGTCTTTAAATTCGATCATATAATTTCTTCATCTCAGCAATAATATAAATATAGGGCAATAAAAAACACACATAGGGTATGCCAACTGGCGGCTATTATTTCAAACGCTTGCCACATAGGCAAACAATTAAATAACTATTTCAAAACTAAGTGTTTATTATGACAATAGCTTGAGGTTCGATAGTCGGCTATTGAGCGCTCAAATACCGATTAGCAATTTAAAGATAACTATTATAAAGGTTATGATCACAATGCGCCTATGTATAGACAGCGAGTATCAATACTGCCTAGTAAGCGTTATACATTCTAGTACTGTCTAATAGTGCTTTATACTAGAGCGTGTCTTCACTCTAAAGACAATGATAAAGACACGATAGATGGAAGCCTAGCAAGGAAAACAGCACAGACAATATCAGGATAGTAACCCATTATCTATTGTCATCAATGGCATGGTTAGCACACAGTGAGTCGTGTCACTCTTGACAAACGAAACCGCACCCCCATTATGATATACTGCTAAAAAATAAGTGCTTAATATAAGTAGAAAGCACCAGTGCAGGATATAAGCGCTTAGCATCTATAACGCATTGTGGCAGCGCAAATACTCTTTTAAAGCGGCTTATAATGCATTACTAGTTTTGACATAACGACAGCACCCAATTAAATCAAACGCCGTGCGTATCTTTTTTTGCAATCGTTTTATTGCAAACCCAAACAGGACGACGACCGCATTTGATCCTAGCAACTGAGGTAGATATGAACGAATCAGCCAACCAATTTAGTCCAAGCTCAAGTCAACCAGTAGACCCAACCATATTGAGTCTCACCGATAGTGCTGCCCAAAAAGTACGCCGTCTACGCGAAGAAGAAGGTGATAGCGATCTGATGCTACGCGTCTATGTGACTGGTGGCGGTTGCTCTGGTTTTTCCTATGGATTCAACTTTGCCAATGATCTGAACGAAGACGATGCCAATTTTGATAACGGTGATGTGACCTTGGTCGTCGACTCACTAAGCTATCAGTACTTGCAAGGCTCGACCGTTGATTATACTGAAGGGTTAGAAGGTGCTCGTTTTGTGGTGACCAACCCAAATGCAACCACCACTTGCGGCTGCGGCTCGTCATTCTCTATTTAAATGGCCTGTCGTTTTGGCACTATGGCCTAAGATACTTAATGGGCGCGCCAAAACGAGATTGGATGATTTAGAGCATAATGGTCAAAGCATCTATCTACACGGTAGGTGCTTTTTTTATAACTCTTAAGTCTATCTGATAAAACTGGCTAGCATGAATACTAGCTAATTTGACTCTAAATACTGAGAAAAACTTCGTCAAATCATCCTTCCTAAAGCTTATCGTATTTGTAATTGTCCGTGGTTTTCAATACGGCTTTGAGCTAAACTGACGGGATTATTGACCTAACATTTACCTATTTTATGGTCAAACGCCTATCGTGTTTTGATCCACCATAATAAATAACAATAGATGACTATTATGAGTAATTTTACGAGTAGCTTTGTTAACTTTGACATTCCTAACTGGTTCGATAGCCAGCATCTGACGGGTATGCTTCGTGGTATCGAAAAAGAAGGACTGCGCGTAAAGCCTGATGGTTTTTTGGCACAGACACCGCATCCAGCCAAATTGGGATCAAAACTGACACATCCTTTTATTACTACTGACTACTCAGAGAGCCTACTCGAGCTCATCACCGAACCAAAAACCTCCCCAAAAGAGACCCTCAACATGTTGCGCCAGCTGCACGTGTTGGTGTATCAGGGTATGCCTGAAGGTGAGCTGATGTGGCCTTTGTCTATGCCATGTATGTTGTCATCGAAAGATGAAGATATTCCATTGGCTGATTATGGCAGCTCTAACACAGGTAAGCTAAAAACCTTATATCGTAGTGGTTTGGGTATTCGTTATGGTCGCCGCATGCAGACCATCGCAGGTCTACATTACAACTTGTCTTTTGGTGATACGCTCTTTGAAACCTGGCAAGCGCAAACCCCAACGGCACAAGATCAGACGCTGACAGAGTTCAAAAACGAAAAATACTTGGGGCTCATTCGTAACTTCAAGCGCTTAACCAGCCTTGTGCTATATTTACTGGGCGCCAGCCCAAGCGTGTGCCCTTGTTTTGTGGCAGGGCGTGAGCATGATCTTGAGTTGCTCAATGACTCAACCTACTATAAGCCTGCTGCGACGAGCCTACGTATGGGCAAGCTTGGCTACACCAATAGCGTGCAAGAACAGCTAGATATTCGTTATAACTATCTGCCAGAGTATGTCGCTGGGCTACGCCGTGCGATTCAAACGCCGCATGACAGCTTTTCTAAACTTGGTTTAGAAGACGCCGACGGTAACCCTGTCCAAATCAATAATCATATCCTCCAGATAGAAAACGAATATTACAGCCCTATTCGTCCTAAACAGATTGCGATGAGTGGTGAGACACCGACCGAAGCGCTTGAACGTCGCGGTATCGCTTATGTTGAGTTTCGTGCGATTGACCTTGATCCTTATAGCGATGTCGGTATCCGTCTATCCAGTGCTTGCTTCTTAGAAGTGATGGCGCTCTACTGTCTATTCAGTGAGTCGCCAGACTTGCTTCCTGAAGAAGAAGAGACACTCGCTATCAATCTTGAGCGTGTGGTCAATGAAGGTCGCCGCGATGATTTACACATTATCAATAACGGTCAAGAGCAGTCACTAGGGCGTTGGATGCTCACACATTTGGAGCGTATGCAGCCCCTTGCCGCACTACTGGATGCTCACTACGGTGGTAATGACTACCGCGCAGCAGTAGCATTGATGCAAGGCAAAGCAGGACACTCTGAGTCGACCATATCTGCGCAAGTAAACTCAGATAGCAAACGTTTGGGTAGCCTATGGCAGCTTGGCTTTACCTTGGCTCAGCAGCACCGTGACTCTCTGTTGCAACAAACGCTCAGTCCGAATACCCAAGCAAAGTATGAAGTATTGGCAGAAAAATCTGTTCTACAACAAGCTGATATTGAAAAGTCTGAAACAGAAGACTTTATGGAATTTTTGCAGCAGTATCGCTAAGTTTTGATTACTGAGTCTTTATGACTGAGTTCTAATTGCTAGGTTCTGATCACTGAGCTCTGATTACTAGGTTCTGACTGCTATCCAACATCTATTGTAGATGACTATATAAGAGTAACGCACTATGCGACACCTGACCACTTACCGTAACTTGCAAGTATTTTTGGTGATAATGGCCATAACAGGCATGAGTTTTGCGCTGTTTTACTTGCAGCGGCATCTTGGACTATCCCCTTGTCCACTCTGTATTTTTCAACGTATTGGTCTGATGGTCATGGGCGGTTTTGCCTTACTATCAGCGTTGTTCAATCCCAAGTCTAAAGTTGTCAGGCTACTGTTATGGCTTGGTAGCTTGGCAGGTATTGGCTGGGCGACTGCTGTTGCCGCGCGCCATGTATGGTTACAACATTTGCCTGCCGACCAAGTTCCTTCATGTGGTCCGGGTTTGGACTATTGGCTTGATACCTTGCCTATCTTGCAAGTATTCAAAGAGGTGTTTGCAGGCTCTGGTGAATGCGCCTCTGTCGATTGGACATTTATGGGGTTGAGTATTCCTGAGCAGTCCTTGATTTTGTTTAGTGTACTCCTAGTGGTACACGGGTTGATCCTATGGCGTATCGTACGACCTACCCCTAACGCTCGTATCGCTTAGTAATTCATCAAAGCACTCTACTACTTTATAGCTAATGTTTTTTCTAAACAGACATTCATACTTTGTTATGCAATGTCTGTTTTAACTTATGTCATTGTTAAATATCTCTTATTAGCTCTATTAGGGCGATCGACAGATGCAAAACTATATTCTTTTATCTAGCACATATAATAAGCACAACAAAAAGTCTACAGAGATATTCCTAACCCTTTGATATCTTTATACAGCTTATTCAATTAGTCGTTAGCCCTTATAGCTCAATTGCTTTAGAACGACAGGCTATCTGCATCTCGATGAGCAGATGACGTTCTCAAGTTCCTAAGTTTATTTTATCGTTAAACTTGTATTCCCCAATGTCGATTAGTTTCGACAACGGCATTATATTGTCAATAGTTTGGGGTTTCGATAGTAAGGGTGATTTTTTAGAAACACTATTTAGAAACTGTTTTTGGTATGACCATGATATCTCTTGCACCCATTCGCTCTACTACACTTACTGTTATCAAACGCTGGCGTCTACCTTTGTTGGCGATGCCGCTGTGTGCGCTGTTGGCCAGTTGTGATAGCGCTTCATCTAATGCTGACCAAGACATGATGACCAAAATTGGCTCTGTCAATACATCGGATACGACTGAACCGCAAAACAAGCCAGAAGAGAGTGACGGCACCTCCCTATCAGATGCCAATAGTAACTTGAGCGAGTCTACCGAAGGGCAATCGCTTATTGCTGCTGCCCAATCAAATAATGATGGAAAAACCAAATCATCGGTACCCTATTCAAAATCGAATAGCAGTACGTTACAAGCAACATTAATGGGCGATTATGGCGGTATGGTGCCTTGCGTAGACTGCGACAGTATTGATGTCACATTAAACTTATTTGCTGACGGTTCTGTACTGAAAGCCAGTACCTATCACAATCCAGAACGACCGCGACCCCCTTTACTTGAATCTGGCGTTTATCGTCAAGACAATGACAAAATCACCATCGTATACGAAGACAAGAACATTGAGTCCTATCACATTCAAGACAACCATTTGATTTTGATAGATGAGCAAAAGAATCTCAATAACGACTATACGTTGTCACGTAAATAATCATTAGCGCAAATAGTCACTAGTAAAACGACGTGAGCAGTCATCAATGAACTCAATATCAACAACCTACCTCTCTAAATAGGTAAGCTGTATTCAACATCGTTTTGGACGAGTCATATTTTGTCAGCCACATAACGCCTACTTGTTGGGCGTTTTTTGTTGGTCATCGAACAGCGTTTACTTTACAATGATTGCTGATCTGCCACACTGCTATAGTGGCAACGCCTGATCAAAGCACTAATCCTTGCTGATAGCGGCTAAGCACACCAAACCTTATCATTCATTAGCTGTTTACCTCCTTTATTCTAGCTCGTACGGAACGTCTATGCATATTCATATCCTTGGTATTTGTGGTACTTTTATGGGCTCGCTAGCGTTATTAGCGCGTGAACTTGGGCATACCGTTACTGGTTCAGATACCAACGTATACCCTCCTATGTCTACCCAACTTGAAAATGCTGGCGTCACTATCGAAGAAGGTTACCTCATTGAGCATCTACAACCAGCGCCAGACTTAGTCGTCGTTGGTAATGCGATGAAACGTGGTATGGATGTTATCGAGTATATGCTAGATAGTGGTCTACGCTATACCTCAGGTCCACAGTTTTTGTCCGAGCAAGTGTTGCAGTCCCGTCATGTGATAGCCGTCGCAGGTACCCATGGCAAAACCACCACGACCACTATGCTCGCTTGGATACTACATTACGCTGGTATCGATGCAGGATTTTTGATCGGCGGTGTGCCACTAGTCGATACGACTGATGAGCACTTGCAAAAGGTGTTTGCACACAGTAGCTATCTGGGCGCAGAAACAACAAACGATGATAATACCGTCCCTTCTGGTTATTTTGTCATTGAAGCCGACGAATATGACTCTGCGTTTTTTGATAAACGTTCAAAGTTCGTCCATTACCGCCCGCGTACTGCTATCTTGAACAACCTAGAGTTTGATCACGCTGATATTTTTGCAGATCTTGATGCTATTCAGACTCAGTTTCACCACATGGTACGTATGATTCCAAGCACGGGTAAAATCATCATGCCTGCCGCGACCATCAGTTTAGAGGATACGTTAGCAAAAGGGGTCTGGACTCCTATCTGGCGTACGGCGGTTATCGACTCTACTACTGTTTCGAACACGGACGATACGCTAAAAGACAATAGCGAGTGGCAAGCTGAGCTTATTCGAGCAGATGGCAGCCAGTTCCAAGTAAGCTTTGCAGCTGATAAAGAAGCAACTGCTATCGTAAATTGGTCGATGAGCGGTATTCATAACGTCAACAATGCCTTGGTTGCTATTGCAGCAGCTTACAACGTTGGCGTGAGCGTTTCTACTGCTTGCGCTGCGCTGTCTGCGTTTGCTGGTATCAAACGCCGGATGGAGCTGATCGGTGATGTAAACGATATCCTCGTTTTTGATGACTTTGCTCATCATCCAACCGCTATTACGATGACTTTGGACGGCGCCAAAAAGAAACTGGCCGACAGACGACTTTGGGCGATTATCGAACCACGTAGTAATACGATGAAAATGGGTATTCACCAAGACAGCTTGGCTGAGTCAGCTGCTCTCGCTGACTATACGATATGGTACGAGCCTACGGGCCTAGAATGGGGTCTAAAAGAAGTCATCGAACACGCCTGCACTACAAGTGACTCTATCGGTAACCAGCAAGTGATGTCTAGCATCGATACCATCATCGAACATATCATTACCCATGCACAGGCAGGCGATGCCATTGTCGTCATGTCTAATGGTGGTTTTGAGGGTATTCATCAGCGTCTGCTCACTGCACTGCGTAATAACTAGACGATTAACCAAAGAATAGATCCAGCATTTACTATGGGGCAAAGTGCAGCCGTTTAGCAAACGAGCTGCATTTTTTTATTCCAGTTTACTTATCTAGCCTTTTCCAAATTAGCTTTTCTGGATAAGTTGTTTCTAAGCAAGCGCTTTTGAACACACTCACCTCTCGCAACCTGCCAACATTCTCTCCTGTTAGCACCACGGCTACCTTTGTAACCTTTCGTTTACTTATTACCTGTACGTAATAGCAAATCAGACTTTTTTCTCACATAGCCCCTACACAGGTAACATTTCGTGCTTACTTTTGTGTTTGAAGACTGTTTACAATGGAGTCATCAAATTAACGACATATTATAAATATTAATAATTTAGGAGAATAACATGAGCTTTATTTGGATGATTATCGTAGGTCTAGTCGCAGGTTTATTGGCACGTGCTATCAAGCCAGGTAGTGATCCTATGGGTTGGATCATGACGATTGTATTAGGTATCGTCGGTGCTATGCTAGGTGGCTTCATTGCCGGTTTGATTGGTATTAATGCGGATGGCGGCTTCACTGGTCTTATCTTCTCAGTAATCGGTGCCATTATCTTGCTATTCTTGTATGAAATGATTGTAAACAAACGACGTGCATAATTGCTGCACATAGTTAGTAGTCACATGAAACACTCAAAGAAGCCTCGCAACAAGCGAGGTTTTTTTGTATCACCAAACATCAACCTCTCTATTCTATAGACTCATAGAACCTAATATGAACGGGAAAGTATTGATAAGCATTACTTTTGTCCCCATTTATCTTATAATATCAACCCTATTTTGTCCCTATCATTGAGGTGAGCGTTATGGCACTACTCCCTATCTTAAGTTACCCAGACCCGCGTTTGCGCACGATTGCCAAACCTGTCAAGGAAGTGACAGCTGAAATCAAAACCTTAATCGCTGACATGATCGAGACGATGTATGATGCTCAAGGCATTGGCCTTGCTGCTAGCCAAGTCGATCGTCACATTCAGCTTATCGTCATGGATCTGTCTGAAGACAAAACTGCTCCTAGAGTATTTATCAATCCAAAAGTCACGCCCTTGGTAGATGACAAAAAACCCTATGAAGAAGGCTGCCTATCTGTGCCTGACGTCTATGACAAAGTAGAACGTCCTACCAAGGTACGCATCGAAGCTTTGGATGGTGAAGGTAACATCATTGATGAAGAAGTAGAAGGCTTACTTGCTGTCTGTATCCAGCATGAAATGGATCATCTAAATGGTGTGATATTCGTCGACTACCTCTCTCGTCTAAAGCAAACTCGTGCGCGTGATAAAGTTCGTAAAGTCGTCAAAATACGAGAAAAACAAGAAGCTCAGGCGGCTGACAAGCAAGCACAAACCCTCAACTCTTAAATTTCTTATCCTTAATATCGTCTCGCCTAACGTGACTGTGACTCTATAACATTCACGGTGTGGCGACGTTTTTTGTTGGGTATTGTTTTTACTAAAGGTTTATTACTATGACAATGATCAAAATCGACCAATATTTTGAACCTGCCAGCTGGCAGAAATTTACCAAAGCTGCCGAAGGTCGTGAGACCCCATTTCTGGTGGTAGACCTTAGTCGCATAGAAACAAAGTACCACGAAATGGTCAGTCTATTTCCGACTGCCAAATTGCACTATGCAATGAAAGCCAGCCCTGCGGTAGAAGTCATCAACTTATTAGCAAAGCTTGGTTCAAACTTTGACTGCGCGTCAATCTATGAGCTTGATCGAGTGCTAGACTGCGAGGTTGAGCCTTCTCGCATCTCTTATGGTAATACCATCAAAAAAGCCGAACACGTCAAATATGCTTTTGAAAAAGGTATCGATCTATACGCTACCGACTCAGAAGCTGATCTCAAAAATATTGCCAAACATGCCCCAGGCTCTAGAGTGTTTGTTCGTATTTTGGTTCAAGGTTCAGAGACCGCAGAGTGGCCACTATCGCGCAAGTTTGGCTGTCACCCTAATATGGCCATTGATTTGTTGGTTCAAGCACGCGAGCTGGGTTTGGTACCGTATGGCATCTCATTCCATGTGGGCAGTCAACAAAAAGACGTGGCTGCATGGGATGATGCATTGGCCAAGGTCAAATATATGTTTGATTGGATGAAAAACGAAGAAGACATCAAGCTACAGATGATCAATCTGGGCGGCGGTTTCCCAACCAACTATATCAGTGAAGTCAACCCGATCAAGGTTTATGCCGAAGAGATTACCAGTTACTTAACCGATGACTACAACGCTGAAGAGATGCCTGAAATCATCTTGGAGCCAGGTCGTTCATTGGTCGGTGGCTCAGGTGTGCTGGTCAGTGATGTCGTGCTTATCTCGCGTAAATCAGATACCGATTTGACCCGCTGGGTATACACGGATGTCGGTCTATTCCAAGGCTTGATCGAAACGCTAGGCGAAGCCATCAAGTATCCTGTCTATACGCCCAAGATGGAAACCTCAACCAGCGAAGGTACCGTCGTACTGGCAGGCCCGACCTGTGACTCAACCGACATTATGTACGAAGAAGCTGGTTATCAGCTGCCTCAAGAGCTTGAGATTGGTGACAAAATCTACTGGCTCACCACTGGCGCTTATACCAACTCTTACTCATCGGTAGAGTTCAACGGTTTCCCGCCGCTCGAAGTGGTTTATATTGACTAGATTTCAAACCTGTTGTCCATAAAAAAGCGCAGCGTTGTTGATTATAGATTAATCACAGCACCGCGCTTTTTTTGTGGTTGGCTGTTTGATTGAGAGGCTATTGAACCAATAAAGCAACCGGTGCGTTATTATTGCTACTAGACGTTCGACTGCCGCTACTGATTGAGGTTTGTGAGATTTGACCAATCGTCACCCACTGTCCACGTGGCACAGTGAGCGTACTGTTCAATCTTTGAGCATCGACCATATTATTGCCATAACTATGTTGACGATAAGACGATTTGGATCGCGCAACTCCGTTTTTAGCTAATGTTTCTTCAACTTGAGACAGTGTGACCTCAACCTGTCCATTGGGCAGTAGCCTTGGTATGACAGCGATGCCTCTGCTAGTCGGTAGCAATACTTGATTCTGGATAATGATTTGTCTTGGGGGTCGAGTATAACTTGAATAAATATTAGTATTGTAGAGTGAGTAGAGCGTGCCTGTACTGATACTGGCCGCGCTGCCAGACAGCGTTTGTACTTGGTATAGATTATTGCTCTGCTGCTGGCTGCGACGCTGGTTGATAATACCTGACCCTTTGATACCTCGGTTGGTAATAATGATTTGACCCTGCCGAGTGCTACTTTGACTGTCCTGAGTACCCCCAACACGTACAGCAACGGTGAGCGCTTGCGGCTGACGATCAATCTGCACGAGTAGCTGCTGTATCGTTTGATAATTGCGAGGTGTAGCTCTCAGTATCAGCTGGTCCTGATACACACTTGCCGTACCACCATCAGCGCTAGTGTTTAGCTGTTGTCTGACTGCGGGTAGTAGTGCCGCACCACCATAAGTGTGAATTACATAGGTTTCGACGCTACTCGCTTGTACTGCAATAGGTAGGATAGCCAGACTCAGGGCAAACACTGGGAAACATATACGGTTAGCAATGTTGACCGCAAAAATAGTACTCGCCAACTTGTGCTTTGTATCATTTCTAATACGGCTCACCTGCATCCCCTCATTGTTCCCACGCCATTATCAATGCGCTTTAGTCATTCAGACCTAGTACATCTTGCATATTGTATTGCCCAACTGCTTGCTCGGTCACCCACGTCGCGGCACGTACAGCACCTGCGGCAAACGTCATGCGCTCTCGTGCGCGATGGGTGATCTCAACCACCTCGCCATCTGCGATAAACATTACGGTATGGTCACCCACGATCTCGCCGCCGCGTACGGCATGTATACCGATGGTTCCTGTTTCACGCTCGCCCGTTTGTCCTTCGCGGCCATAGATAGCGACGTCTTTTAGATTTTGTCCGCGGGCGTCGGCGACAGCCTCTGCCATCATATAGGCTGTCCCAGATGGCGCATCAATCTTATGCTTATGATGTGCTTCGATGATTTCTACATCAGCATCAGCACCAAATGCCTTTGCGGCCATGCCAAGTAGTTTTAATGATAAATTTACGCCCGTCGAATAGTTGCCAGCATACACGACGGCGATTGCTTCGCTTGCTTTTGCTAGTACTTGCTCTTGGGCTTCATTGAACCCAGTCGTACCGATAACCATTGCCACCTTGTGCTCAGCACAGACTTGCATATTTTGCTCGGTCGCATCAGGCAGACTAAAATCAATCAGCACATCGATGTCGTTAATCACAGTCTCTAGGTTATCAACAATCTGTACCTCTAAACATCCGATAGCAGCAATCTCTCCTGCATCAGCACCGACGAGACTAGATCCTTGGCGCTCAATCGCGGCATTAAGCATAGTTTTTGAATTGTTCTGCACGGCTTCGATAAGCATGCGGCCCATACGACCACCTGCACCGATCACACCAACTTTGATGGCTTGCTCATTTGTTTGTTGACTCATCTCTCTACCTTAAATACTTTATATTTACTGGGATTATTGTGAATATCATTTATCGTAAGTTTAGCAAATATCATTACCTGAGTGGTTTTTTATCAGCACAAGAAAAAGCCCAAAGGTTTCATGTGAAACCTTTGGGCTTAGTTTAGTACTAGCTACTTAGTTAGACTATTTTTTAATCGAATAAATCGCCGATTTTTTTAAAGAATGATTTTTTGTGTGGTGACTGCTGATGTTTGCTGTCATCATCCAAAGTATCTTGGAATTGACGTAACAGATCTTTTTGCTCACGTGTCAAGTTGACAGGTGTCTCGATGACAACGCGGCAGATCAAATCACCTTTCATTGTGGTGCGTACTGGCGTCACGCCTTTGCCGCGTACACGCAGCAATTTGCCACTTTGTGTACCTTCTGCGACTTTGATCTTTACTTTGCCATCTAAGGTTGGGATTTCAACTTCTTTACCTAATGCTGCATCGGTGATGCTAACAGGTACGTCCATGTATAGGTCAGCGCCTTGGCGGGTAAAGACATTGTGTTGTTTGACACGTACTTCGACATACAGATCACCGTTCTGTACACCTGCACCGCCCGCCTCACCTTCTCCTGCTAGGCGAACGCGGTCACCATCATCGACGCCTGCTGGGATAGACACTTCTAGTGTGCGTGATTTGTCTTTGACGCCATTACCATGACAGTCAGGACATGGGTTTTTGATCTGTTTACCAGAGCCACCGCACTGTGGGCAAGCCTGCTGCACTGCAAAGAAGCCTTGCTGCATACGCACTTGACCTTGACCATGACACATCTGACAGGTCACGACATCAGAGGCGTTTTTTGCGCCTTTACCATCACAGGTATCACAGGGCGCTGGCGCAGTAAAGCTGATTTCTTTTTTGCAGCCACGTACCGCTTCTTCTAATGTCAGCTCGATGACATAACGTAAGTCTGAGCCTCGGCGTGAACGTCCACCGCCGCCGCCACGTGATTGACCAAAGATATCGCCAAAGTTGCCAAAGATATCGCCAAAGATGTCTTGGAAGTTGCCGCCGCCTGCACCGCCAAAACCGCCGCCGCCCATACCATTTTCGAAAGCCGCGTGACCCATGCGGTCATAGGCTGAGCGCTTTTCTTCGTCACTTAGCACTTCATAAGCCATCGATGCTTCTTTGAATTTGTCATCAGAGTCAGGATCATCAGAGTTGCGATCTGGATGGTATTTCATAGCAAGCTTGCGGTAGGCTCGCTTAATTTCCTTGCTGTCAGCGGTTTTGCTGACACCTAATACTTCATAAAAATCGCGTTTACTCATGGTTTCTCCTATCGTCTTCGCAGTGCCGCCAGCTCATTGACTCATCAACGTTACTCATTAGCTCTTTGTTCGTATGTAATTACACGATTAGGTTTCATGTGAAACATAAAAAACAACAGTAATACGGGCTAATAACAAGTGGTTGCAACAAGCAAATTTGGTGGGCTGCTTAGCCAAATCAATTATAAAAAGTTTGCGCTATTTATGGAGATGGTCTGCTGATTTATCAAGCGCTTAAGCCATGAAATTCGCAGTTAACGCTGTTAGGTAGCGATATACACGATTTATTAAGGTTGCTACACAGCTTTTCGTACCGAAGTAATGTCCAGTCGTGCTAATATTTACCGCCATATCTACAGCCATTTATACCTATAGCGATAACGTTTGCGACAACACGCAACAAGGTGCCAAATCTTATGAAAAAGCTGATGTTCTTATTAATCATCATTGCGGTAGTCGTCTATGCAGGCTCCCCTTACTACAGCGCCTATCAGCTCAAAAACGCTTATGATGATAAAGATGGGGCCACTATCGCAGCAGCTATTGACTATGAGCAGGTGCGACCAAGTATTCAAAATCAGCTGACTGGTCAATTTGCGACGACCCTGACCAAGTACCCACTGATCTCTGAGCTGGGTGGTGAGCCACTTACCCAAGCGGCCAATGGCTTTATTACGCAAGCCGTCGACGGTGCCATCATCCCGCAAAATATCGAAAAGCTCATTAATACCCAAGGCCAAGCAAACACAGCCACCAAAGAGCTGGCTGCTGCATGGGCAATCGCTAGTGATCAGGTTGATCTAAAAAACCTTATTCGAAGCTTGATTACTCAACGCGGCGACGTCGATGCTGTGGTCAAAAGCCAAATGCAGCAAGTCATGAATAAACAAGCGGCTGAGCTTGAACAACAAGCCGCCCAAGGTAATGACAGCGAAAAACCAACATTAAGCTATTGCGGTATCAATTGCTTCGATATTAGTGGTCAAGTGAAAGGCTATCCACTTACTATCGAGATGCAGCGTGAAGGCCTGATCGGATGGAAAATTGTAGATGTGGTGCTACCATAACTATTTTTTGGCAGCCAATGACCTTTAAACTATAGCATTCGAACTATAACCCTTAAACTATGGTATTCGAACTGCTATTAGATGAAACAAAAAACCGCCTTATACGTAGCGTCATAAGGCGGTTTTTTCTGTTCGCTTGAAGTGCGGGACTACATGAATCATGAATGTTGTATTATGCTGACATCGTTACTCTACGCCCAGAAACTCTAAGAACTCAGGGCTTTCAAAACTCGCTTGATATAGCACACCATCTTCACGGTAAATGGCTGGCGTTGCCATTACCGCGAGTCCCGCGGCTTTTTCACGATTGGGCGTGACATGATCGACGGTACAACTTGAGGATGCAGGTGTCATCTGACCTTGTAGCATCGCCTTATCAAATGCTTGACGACGACTGTCTTCATCAGCTTGACACCAGATACCCCGCATTTGCTCAGGTGATGCTTCATATATTGGATAGCCGATGATATTGACCGTCACGCCTTTTGCATTGAGCGATGGTACTTGCTGATGCAGTCTGCGGCAGTAAGGGCAGTTCACATCATCCGCAACATAGATAACGGCTTTCTCAGGGCTAGTCGCTGGATAAGTAATCAACTGGCTGTTATCCAATGTCACAAATACAGCCTGATTTTTGCGCTTTTCAAAATTCTCATCGAGCCCGATAAATTGACCGTTTTCGATCACTGATATTTCACCATCAGTAATGTACTGTGCATCATCTGATAGTAAAAACGGCACGCCTTCTAGCGTTGCTCCCCAAATCACGCCTGGTACGGCAGTATAAAAGAATGGCGTTTTAGCACTCATGTTTTTCAGCGCTGCCATATTGGCTAGCATGTCAGATTTGACGCTAGCACTGACAGGTTTGCCTACCTGCGCACTCGTGCTACGTACTGGTGTTTTGGTCACTACCCGCTTGCTTGGATTCTTTTGCAGCTCACCTTGGATGACATATCTACCATCTTCAGTGATGTGCAACGGTAACTGCCCTGCCAAGTTTACTTGATACATATTAGGTAAGTTGGAAGGTACGATAGAGGTAATTTGCGTTTTGATACCTGCCTGGGTCAATACTTGGCGCAAGCGCTGATCGATAACCGTACTTACCGCTTTGGATTTTTGCGCGCTTTGGCTGTTGTTATTCAACTGAGCACTGGTAGCATCCGCTGAGCTTGGCTGAGCGCAGGCCGTGGTTGCTAGTAGTATAACGCTGATTAGACTGACAGGTTTTAATACAGATAATGTCACTGAAGGGTTCCTATCTGGTTTTTGATAATGACGGTTATTCAATGATGATAGTTTTTCGATAACGATTATTTTTACGACTCAGGCATACTGAGCAAATCAGACTCGGCAAGTGATAATAGACAAGTCACGCTATAGATAAAAATAACTGTAGCACATAGGATGGTTTTGCAAAGTGATAAATGGCCCCTATCGCAAAACTGCTACCTAATCTTAAGAGATAGGCAACACAAGCACAGTGGATGAAAACGGTAAACAAAAACAGCGGACAGCAAAAAGCAGCACACGGTGTCGCGGCTGCTTATGAGTTGTACAACAATAGTCTAAAAATGATAGTGCGAAGAGTAAATCCAGTCTATAACTAGAACTTGGCAACTTCTTCTGGTGTTAAGAAGCGGCTATCGCCTTTTTCTAAACCTTCTAAATTGATATGACCGATACTAGCACGGTGCAGCTCAGTGACTCTATTGCCAAAATAGCCCATCATGCGTTTGACCTGATGATACTTACCCTGCTCTAGTGTCAGGCGTGCATGAGTCTCATCAATGAATTCTAGAACAGCAGGCTTGGTTGGCTCAAAATCTCCCTCTAATAGAATCCCTTCGGCGACTTTTTTCACAGCTTTCTCTTGTGAATCGCTATCCATCGCATCTGCTAAGGTCAGCTCGTACACCTTGGCATGCTCGTGCTTGGGGCTAGTGACGCGGTGTAGCCAGCCACCATCATCACTCATGAGCAGTGCGCCGGTGGTATCGACGTCGAGACGTCCCGCAATACGCAAGCTACCCAACTCTGGTACCGCAATCAGCTCGGTGACGATTGGATACTCTTTGGCTTTTAATGTACATTCAAAGCCCTCAGGCTTATATAACAATATATAGCGATTGCCAGTAGCCACTGACAGTGGCTCGCCTGCCCACATCACATCGTCATTGACGATATCGACATGTAGACCAGGGTCTTTGACCACTTGATCGTTCACGGTGATTTCGCCGGCGTGCATGATTTTTTTTGATTCTTTGCGTGACAGCTCGGTGGCTTTACTAATAAATTTATCTAAACGCATACTATGACTACCATCGGTTTTATGATACCAGCCCTAAATCAGAAACTAACGATACCAGCTCTCAGCCGTGAGCGCCTCGTTATCTTCGATGGTTAGAAATGGTACTATAATGAAAAATTGAATGAACACTGCGCCCAATATAAAAGCCAGTGACAGTCAGACCAGTTTAACATATCCAACCTAAGCCTGATGAAATATGAGCTATCAAACGCTAAAACGTGCGGTTACCGCGCGCCTAGAAATCAAAAAGTCCGAGTTTATTGCTTATGCCTATCCTGTGACCGCCCGCGAGCAAGCTATGTTTCACGTGGAACAACTACGCGAGCAGTACCCTGATGCCCGTCATTTTTGCTGGGCATATATCGTTGGTGACCCTGACAACACCACCAGTGCAGGGTTCGATGATGATGGTGAACCAAGCGGTACGGCTGGCAGGCCGATATTAAATGTTCTGCAACACAAGTCCATCGGCAACGTGATTATCATCGTGGTGCGTTATTTTGGTGGTATCAAATTAGGTGCTGGCAGTCTTACTCGTGCTTATGCAGGCGCGGCCCAAGCAGCTGTTGACGAGATGATATTGAGCCCCTATGTACCGATGGCACAAGTGCAGGTGCTGGCGACGTTTGCGACTGAGGCACAATGCCGCTATATCATAGAGAGTCTTGGTGGGCGTGTTGATGATGTCGCATACAGCAAACAAGTCACTTTGAACGCAACACTTGCTGAAGCAGACATTGATAATTTAAAAGAGCGTTTGGCAATGGATGGTCGCGTGTTGAATCAGCCATAAGGTTAAAAATCTGACTAACTGCTCTCGTCTGCTCGTTTAGACAGCTTTATTGCTAGTCGCTTTTTTCAACTGCTGCTTTTGGTCTCTGTATTGCATAGCTACTTCTAAAAAAATGCTTTGGAACAACTACTTTCAGTAGCTGTTTTTCAGTAAGCATGCGTTCACTGAAAATCATTGGTTTTCGTAGGTACTAGCGTTATGATAAAAACACTACTTTTTAACCCTCTTTAAATAAGAACCTTATATGTCCACCTCGACCACAACTTTTTCTCCAGCTCCCTTTAAGCCGCCGTTTTGGCTGACCAACCCTCATTTGCAGAGCATCTTGCCCAAGTTTTTTGCGCCCAAAGCACCAACGTATCGCCGTGTGGTGATGCAAGATTCCTTGAGTGAAACCGATATTGCTTACGACTTTTATGATGCGCATCCTATAAATCCATCGACTGATGGAGCACTTGAGCAAACGCCGTTGATTGTCCTATTCCACGGCATGGAGGGTAGCAGTGACAGTCACTATGCTCGTGCATTGGCTTACCAGATGCACGCGCAAGGCTGGCATTTTGTAGTGGTGCACTTTCGTAGTTGTGGCGGTATTCCAGCTAATGGACGAGTTTTTTATAATGCCGGTGATACCAATGAGGTGCATCACGCACTACAGAACTTACGTGCGCAGTATGCCAATATCTATGCGGCTGGCGTGTCACTTGGTGGTAATGCACTAGCGAAATATATGGGCGAGTATGGTGACGAAGCCATTTGCAAAGGCGCGGCGGTCATCTCTGCTCCCGTCGATATGTCATCAGCTGCCATTACTATGCATAGTTTTTTGAGTCATCGTATCTATACGCCTTATCTGCTCAATCCAATTATTAAAAAAGCGTTGGCGAACGACATCACCAAAGAAGAAATTGATGCTATCAAAGCCGTCAATCGTATCAGCGACTTCGATGATATCTTTACTGCGCCCCGTCATGGCTACCGCTCTAACAATCACTATTATCACTCTTCTTCTGCCCTACCTTACTTGATCAGCGTCACCAAGCCTCTACTATTAATTAGTGCAAAAGACGATCCTTTCATTGGCTTTACCGCAACGCCAAACGATGTCTCTGATAGCGTCACTATCTTGGATACGGAACACGGTGGACATATCGGTTATCTGCGCTATCGCTCAGACAGTGCTCAGACCAAAAGCAAACCGTCTGTCACCAATGATAAAAAATCTAAGACTTCAAAATTCGATATTAACTGGATACCTGAAACGGTTAGTGCTTATTTTAATTGGATTGGTTTGGCTTCTATTAGCGGGCCTTCTCAAGATGTGGTCTCTGACAACAAATAATCAATGACAAAATAATAACGCCAACGTTTACAAACTTTTGAGAGTGCTCTATGTATCCATTTATCCGCTATGCCGCCACCATCGCTCATGCCGCCCTAAAAGCAAAACGAGGTGATACGTTGACGTTCAAAGACACCAGTGAGATTCAGTTTCGCTGCCGTTTGTCTGATATCGATAACTTTTTGGAGATGAATAACGGTCGCGTATTTACGCTGTATGATTTGGGGCGTATGGACTTTGCGGTACGGACAGGTCTTGGCAACCAGCTACTAAAACAGCGTTGGGGTTTGGTCATCGCTGGCAGTACTATCCAATACCGTAAGCGTATTCGCGCCTTTGACAAAGTCACGCTAAAGACCAAAATCGTCGGTATCGATGCGCGCTGGCTCTATATCGAGCAATCGATGTGGGTCAAGGGCAAGCCTTGCTCGTCTGGATTACTGCGTACGGGTGTGACCAAAGGCGGACGGGTAATCGACACGGCACAGGTACTGGCAGCATTAGGACAGTCTGATTGGGATCTCCCGCCAACGGGTTACGTGGCTGAATGGATCAAGAGTGATGCTGATCGTCCATGGCCGCCAACGGAATAATGTGCCTGTCGCTTAGCTAAAAACGGCGCTGCTGAACATTGATTAAAAGCACGTCAAAGCCATGAAAAAGCACACTACAGGCAAGTTAAAGTCATGTCACAAACAAGTCACCTTATAGCTACTATTCCATAACAACTCATTATATAAATATATATAATAAATGTTAGAATAATAGTGAGTATTATATTTGACTCACCTAAAAATAGTCCTATAAGGAGAACAATATGGCTAACATGACGGATTTTGTCGGTACGTTATTTGATAATAGCGAGACAAACCCAAGCAAGATCACCCTAGCCTTTACTATGGCTGGCGTAGCACTCAAAAAAGGTCATTCTGCTACTGTCATACTCATGGTGGATGCGGTACATCTGGCAAAACCAAACGCACTAAACGGTGTCGATATTGGCGATCCGTTTGAGCCCGCTGGCGAGTTACTAGAGACCTTCATCGAAAAAGGCGGACAAGTACTAGTCTGCGGCGCTTGTATGAAACATGGCGGTGTCGAAGAATCAGACATCGACAAACGCTTTGAAGTCATTAGCGGTGATGATGTGGTTGAGCTGCTGATGAATGCGAAAGGGTCGTTGCAGTTGAGCTAAAAGTAAAAAAACAGTTAATAAAGCTACAGAAGTGGGTCAGTTTCTTAATCATCGTTTTGATGGTTTGGGGACTGACCTTTTTTTGTTTCGCTGAACACTTTAAGAACTTAAATACATGAACTTTAGTATGCTAATATCTCATTAATATATTATAAGTAATGAGTAAATATAAAAATGAATAGTAAATCAGCTAATGTTTTTTTCAGTTTTCTTTTACCTACTATGCTTTTGACAGGGTGTTCTGAAACAACTATCAGCCAAGCAAAAATAAAAGAGGCTATTCCTGAGGGAAAGGATGAACCCTTTTATTTCACGCTTAACAACTCGCAAGCAGACAGTTTCAATCTAGCTGATAATGTTAGACAGATAGGTCAAGACATAAATGGGGTTAATATTTTTTGTGAGGATGACTTTACTACTCTACCTAATTGGACAATGCACACAGGTAAACCCAGTCTATTTGCCAATGTTAATTTCAACATAGCAGTGATGTCTTTTAATGAAAAAGACTCGTTGCAGAGAGTTTTATTCGTCAAGAATGTAAAGACTGAAGAAAAACAGAATGAAACTTATAACAGATTAAAGAGCTACTTAGATAACAATTACACTGTTAGCAAACTGCCTCCTTTTTTCTCTACAAATATGACAAATGAGGTAATAAGAAATTCTGATAATGAGAGTTTTTATACAGGTTATGTTTATCAAGATGCAGAAAACTATAGAGTAAGCGACGGTTATATCACTCTCAAAAAACGCTTGGTAGGACTTGTTGAAGCTCCTGACTCTATTCGTCCCAGTAATAATGGTATTTACGAAGAGTACGCTAACATTGGGAGTGACATACCTAAGTGGAAGGACAATCCAGATGGTTTAGAAATTACTGTCGATTATTTCTCAAACTTCTATTCAGATATGTATGATAAAAAATGTAGCTGATTCACTTAGCGACATTTTCATAGTCAACTATCTTAACTATAAAACTGTAGTCCAAACCCCCCCCCTCCTATTTCCTAACTAAATAAACACTATCTCATATACTCTGTACTCAGCTCTGTTAAAGTAAGTCATGCAAACACCTTAATAAAAGGCTACCCGTCATGACCTTACTTGATACTCTAAACTTAACCTACCCGATCATCCAAGCACCGATGGCAGGCGCAACCACACCTGAACTGGCAGCGACGGTAAGTAACTTTGGTGGGTTGGGCTCATTGGGATCTGGCATGACCGCACCAGATGTTTTGGATAGCCAAATCAATACGATTAAGACCCTGACCGACCGTCCTTTTATGATTAATCTGATGGTGCTCTCCGAGTATGATTCGAACATTTTTGATACCGCTATACCTGCTTGGCTAAGTGAGTACTATCAAGAGAATGGCATAGTCGCCGAATTACCTGAACGCCCCGCTCAGAATTTCGCAGATCAGCTACAAGTGCTCTATGACAACCCTGTGCCTGTCGCCAGTTTTACCTTTGGTATTATCAGCGCAGAGCAGGTTCAGCATCTACAAAGTCTCGGCACACGCGTCGTCGGTACGGCAAATCATCCATTAGAAGCCAAAGCATGGAGCGAGATTGGTGCTGATGCGGTCTGCGTGCAAGGCGTGGAAGCTGGCGGTCATCGCGGTGGCTGGTTGCCACAAAGCGAAACCGATCCTTTGGGATTGCTGACACTGATTAGCCAAACGCGCGCATGCATAGAGATTCCGTTGATTGCAGCAGGCGGCATCATGACAGCACAAGATATCAAGGCAGTACAAGCCGCTGGTGCTGAGCTTGCGCAACTGGGAACAGCGTTTTTGACCACAGATCAATGCGGTATTAACGACACCTATAAACAAGCCTTACTCGATGCCAGCCACAGCAGACGTAGCTCAGAAACACGCTTAACTCGTTTGTTTTCAGGTAAGCTCGCTCGTGGTTTATTGAACGATTATCTACGTGATTTTGCTCAGTTTGAGAACACGGATGTGCTACCACCCTACCCGCAACTCAATGCTATGACTAAGTCTATGCGCGCGCATGCTGCTCATAATCTTGATGCAGAACATCTATCATTATGGGCAGGACAAGGGGTGGCTTTAGTCAAACAAGAAAGCACGCTTGATCTGCTTGGGCGGTTGGTAAAACAGCTATAGATTTACTCACTTTTAAGCCCCTCCCGAAACCCTTTATAATCCTCAGCAGTCTCTGTTACCGCCTCGACCATCGGCACATGACCGACCTTAGGCATCATAATAGTTTGTGCCTGCGGGATGATTTCTTTGATCAATCCTGTGGTTTCAAGCTTGATGACTCGGTCTTCTTCGCCCCAAACGACTAGCGTTGGAATGTTATAGTTTGCGACGACTGCGGCGCGTGCCTCAACATTGTCTACCACGATTTGCTCAAGAATTTTGGCATGTAGCGCTTTATTTTCAATACGCTCTTGGGCAAAGACTGCTTGCACCGTTTTAGGTAGATAAGGCGGTTTGTACATGACAAACTCATACAGCTTGTAGAAGTCTTCTGTTTTATTGATCAATAGTGGGTTGTTCTCAAGCGTGGCATTTTCCAGTGATTTTGGGACACCTACTGACCAAAATCCTGCACTGTCGATGAGCCAAAGACTTTTGATATCGGTTGGATACTTTGCTGCATACGCCACGCTGATAGCACCGCCCATAGAGTTACCACCTAGATGAAGGTTGGCAGCGGTGCCCTTCGCTTGCATCAACTCATGTAAGCGCTGCGCTTGTGCATCTGCGCGATAGTCTGCGCTATCGGGCTTGCTTGAGTCACCAAATCCTAGTAGGTCTGGGATAATGAGGTGATAGTCTCCAAGCTCGCTTGCAACACGCGTAAAGCTGTCTTTATTACTACCAAAGCCATGAATCAATAATAAAGGCTCAGCAGTGGTATTGTTGTTTTCGGCATACGTCAGCTGCTCACCTGACGCCAGCGTAAACACCTTAGTGGTCAGATCAGACTTATTGCGCTCGTGCTGGATGATTTTTTGGGTTGTGGCAACGGTGAAACTATTAGGCGTTGTACAACTGGCAACGGACAAAGCCAAGAAAAGAGGAAAACATATACGCATCAATGACATCAAAACATCCTTATTAGTTATCGGTAAATGAGTCGCACAACACCTATTTATGCCACCCTTTTGTGCTCTAGCCTTTTCCACTGCCTTTATTTATTTAACAAAAACTCTACCGCAGCCGCAGCATGAATAGCAGTAGTATCAAATACAGGAACTGAGCTATCGGTTTCTTTGATAAGTAGACCAATCTCAGTACAGCCTAATATCACACCCTCTGCTCCTTGCGCTGCCAAGTCCTTAATCACTTGACGATAGTACGCTTTTGAGCTGTCTTTAAACTCACCAACGCACAGCTCTCTTTTGATAATACGGTGTACCTCTACTCTTGCATCCTGCTCTGGTATCAGCACTTGCAAGCCTGCATCGATCAGGCGCTGCTTATAAAAGTCCTGAGTCATTGTAAACTGCGTACCGAGTAGTGCTACTGTGGTCAGGTTTTGCTTTTTGATAGCCTCGATAGTCGCATCAGCGATATGAATCAACGGCAGCGCTGTGACAGCTGCTACGTTATCAAACAATTTATGCATCGTGTTGGAGGTGATCATGATGCCTTGCACGCCCGCTGCTTGCAAACGCTGAGCACTACTAGCCATTATCGCGCCCAGCTCGTCCCATTGACCTTGCTCTTGTAACTCATTGATCGCGGCAAAATCCACGCTATGGATCATCAAGTCTGCTGAATGTAGTCCGCCAAGCTGATGTTTGATACCTTCATTAATCAGGCGATAGTAGCTCTCGGTGCTCTCCCAGCTCATACCGCCGATGATGCCCAATGTTCGTTGTTCAAAGTCACGCTGTTGTTAATCTGCCATGTCACTCTCCTAGGTATTTTATCGTCTGGCTCATCGCCAATTATCGTAGCAACGTTGGCTATTTATAGTATGCGCGTGTGTATAAATGCTATTTTGCTCAAAACAAAACCCTTGTAATCAATATACAACGATTACTACCATTAATAATAACGATTTTACCTACTCATTTTTGAGGCGTATCATGTGCGCTCGTAGCCAGCTATCCTGTCGGCTACGTTTGTTAATTACCATAGATGTATGCCATACGCCAGCATCATAGGCTGAGCGTCGCTATTTGCTATCATCCTGTAGGACACCGAACACTATGACAAACTTCCCCACTATCAGAATACGCATCCGTCGCAAACTCTATCGTCTTATTTTTACAGGTCTCATGGCGATGATGATGTCGCTTATTATCTCGTCAGCGCTATTATTGGTAAAAGTAGGCTACGTTGATGGCTTTTTTGCAGAGTTGATGCACTCTTGGGGATTAGCCTTTATCTTTGCATGGCCGAGCGCGTATATCTGTGCCTATATGATACAAGAGCATGTCCTCAGTCGTATTGAGTTTTATTAGAGCACTTAGGTAGCAGACAAAAATATTACCGATGTAAGCCAAACTTTCTATAATAAAATCCATTTAGCACGAATGTATCCACTGTCTAGACGACCAGTCTATTTTTAAGTATAGTATCCTTTTTCAAGTATATTATCTTTGTGAATCGATAGCCTATATTTATCATTATCGTGGTATTGTTTTCACTCGAACAAAAAAATATTGGTGGATAACCTTGATAACATCATGTTTTAGCTGGTTATTCAGACTCTTAATATACTTATAAATAAAACCACAAATAAGCAAAGGAAATCATCATGCGTAGTGCTATTCATAACAGTTTTGGTAAACCCTCTGACGTCTTAAGCGTGGGCGATAGTCCCATGCCGCAGCCTGCTGCCAACGAAGTCCGCATCAAAACCATTCTCTCCCCTATTCACAACCATGACCTGCTAACCGTCAGCGGTCAATACGGCTATAAGCCTGAGATGCCAGCCATCGGTGGTAGTGAAGCGCTAGGTATCATCGATGCTGTCGGCGACGACGTCACAGATCTCAGTGTCGGTCAGCGAGTCGCTTGCGCCAGTGTGCATGAGACATGGGCCGAGTATTTTGTCGCCCCTGCCGATATGGTATTTGTCATTCCTGACAGTATCAAAGACGAGCTAGCAGCCCAGCTGATTGCTATGCCATTGTCTGCCTTGATGCTATTAGAGTTCTTAGAAGTCGATAGCGGTCAGTGGATTATTCATAACGCTGCAAATGGCGCAGTCGGTAAGACACTAGCCATGCTCGCTGCCGCGCGCGGCGTGAATACCATCAATCTAGTACGTAGTAAAGACTCGCTTGAAGAGCTGACTGCACTTGATATCAAAAACAACGTCGTCACCGCTGACGATGATTGGAAAGACCAAGTCCGCGCCATCATCGGTGATGACAAGATTACCGCAGCCGTTGACTCTGTCGGCGGTGAGTCAAGCAATGAGTTGCTATCACTACTGGGCAGCAAAGGCACGCTGGTCTCATTTGGTATTATGTCAGGCAAGCCAATGGCACTAGACGCTGGTAGCCTCATCTTTAAACAAGCGGTGGTAAAAGGGTTCTGGGGCAGCAAAACCAGTCAAGAAATGGATCTCGATAACAAACAACGTCTGATCGATGAGCTACTAGAGCGCGCTTCGAACGGCGATCTAAAACTCCCTATCGAAGCCATCTATAGCCTGGATGACATCACAACTGCCGTCTCTGGAAAAGTACAATCAAACAAAAAAGGCAAGGTCATCCTAAAGCCGTAAGCAATATACTACCCTTACAATGACTGTCCTCTAGAGAAGTAACATGACATCCAAAAGAGCCCGCTCGTATTACTCGTCAGATAATACCGTGGGCTCTTTTGCTTTGGCCAGACGTCTCTAACCATAGTGCGACGCTAGTATAGTCGCTACATCATCAATAAGTACCCATAATAAAACCGAATAAGGATATAACTATGTCAAACAACACAACATTCAAAGCACTCGTCGTCGAAGAAACCGAGGACGGTGAATTCAAAAAAAGTATCCAAGAACGTAGTGTCAGCGACCTGCCAGAGAACGACCTACTCATCGAAGTACACTACTCGTCATTGAACTTCAAAGATGCAATGTCAGCGTCAGGCAACAAGCGAATCACCAGAGAATATCCACATACCCCTGGTATCGACGCAGCGGGCGTGGTCGTCAGTGATAAGTCAGGCACGTTTAGCGTAGGGCAAAAGGTATTGGTATTCGGCTATGATCTCGGTATGGATACCGATGGCGGTCTGGGTCAAATGATCTCTATACCAGCAGAGTGGGCGCTAGCATGCCCAGAGACGCTGACACTAAAAGAAGCGATGACCTATGGTACGGGCGGACTGACCGCAGCACTAAGTGTCCAAAAACTAGAGAAAATGGGTGCAAAACCAAGTGATGGTCCAGTTGCCGTAACTGGGGCAACGGGTGGCGTCGGTACGATCAGTATCGCTATCTTAAAGCAGCTCGGCTACGAAGTTATCGCATTCTCAGGTAAGCCAGAGCAAAGCGATCATTTAAAAGCAGTGGGCGCAAGCGAAGTCCGTCATCGCGATACCATCAATGAAATCGGCAAAAAACCTGTCGGCCGTGAGCTGTGGGCAAACGCTATCGATACCCTCGGCGGTGAGTATCTATCTAACTTGCTCAAGCAAACCAAAGCGGGCGGTGCAGTGACCAATTGTGGTCTAGCAGGTGGTGCTGAGTTCTCCATGACGGTCATGCCGTTTATCACTAGAGCAGTATCATTACTGGGTATCGACTCGGTTTATATTCCATTGGCTGACAAAGAAGCTATTTGGAAACGTGTCGCCACTGATATGAAACTGCCCAATCTTGAGAGCTATGGCGAAGAGATTACGCTAGAGCAAACGCCAGAGTATTTAGATCGCTTTATGTCGAGCAAAGTAGTTGGGCGTTATGTGGTGAATGTGAAGGGTTAGGTTTTCTTCAAGACAGATATTATAAACAGTGGCGGTGTTCTTTATCTAAAAGAGCATCGCTTTTTTTTGCATATAAACAATGAAAAATTTATCTATGTTGAAACTTAGAATAAAAATCCGAAAAACATGAATTGACTTGAACGAACTTAAGTTTAGTATATTAACTTTATGGAATGTTAATAATAAGGAAGCTAAATTGTTTGAAATAGGAAAAATTTATAATAGGCGTGCTGATATACACGGTAGGTATAAAGGCCAACAATATGGTGGTATAGCTACTCCTGCCGCTCATCCATATATATTTATATTTACAGGTGATTCTGGTAGCGAGTATGGATATATTGACGATTTCGATCCTAACGGTACCTTTAAATACACAGGAGAAGGACAAGAGGGTGACATGAAAATGTCTAAAGGCAATTTAGCTATTCGCGATCATCAAAAAAACAATAAAGAAATCCTACTCTTTGAATCTACATCACGAGGTTATGTACGGCTTCTAGGAACGTGCAATTATGTTTTTCATCATATTGAAGAGCGGCCAGATAGAAATGGTAATCTTCGCGAGGCTATCGTTTTCCATCTAGATATAGTCAACAATCGAAATATTGATGCAGCTCACACTCTAACTTCCAAATTAGTTGAATCACCTAAAGCGATGTACATTACTAAGCCTAGCAAAGGCCAGTCATTACAAAAATTACGAGAGATTGCTTTAAGTTCAACGCCAACCCAAGGAAGTACACAAGAAAAAATTCAGTCTATCCAAAACCGTAGTAGAGCAATTAAACTTTATGCTAAGAAAAGAGCTAATGGCATATGCGAAGGGTGTAACAAAATAGCTCCATTTGAAACTAAGTCTGGACCTTACCTTGAAGTCCATCACTTAACTAGGTTGGCAGACGGTGGGGCAGACTTACCTCAAAACGTTATCGCGTTGTGCCCTATATGTCATCGAAAAGCTCACTACTCTCTAGATCATTTAGAATTTAACAGTAAATTAATGGATACAGTTATTGCTATCGAAGCTAGTCTAAACCAATAAGGTACTTGTAACAACCAAAAAAACACCCAACAAAGTTGAGTGTTTTTTTATTGACGACAAGCTGTATATCAATTCAAAAAATTTGAGTTGAAAAGCTATTAGATAAGTTTACGTAATCTAAGATGGTAACAAGGCAACCGAGCGCAGATAGTACGTATTTGTACATCTAGCGAGGTTAACACCGTTGCCGTTTAGAATACGTAAACGAATTATTCCCACTCAATCGTTGCAGGTGGCTTGCTCGACACATCATAAGTCACGCGTGATACGTCAGCGATTTCATTCATGATGCGGTTCGATACCGTCTCGATCAAATCATATGGCAGATGTGCAAAGCGAGCGGTCATAAAGTCTACCGTCTCAACCGCACGTAGCGCGATGACCCACGCATAGCGGCGGCCATCACCGACCACGCCGACAGATTTGATAGGTTGGAATACGGCAAATGCCTGTGCCGTTTTATCATACCAGCCTGAACGCTCAAGCTCTTGCATAAAGATGGCATCAGCCAAACGCAGCACGTCGGCGTATTCTTTCTTAACTTCACCAAGGATACGTACACCCAAACCTGGACCTGGGAACGGATGACGATAGATCATTTTGGCTGGTAACCCTAGCGTAATACCAAGCTTACGCACTTCGTCTTTGAACAAATCACGTAACGGCTCAATCAGTTTGAATGCCAAGTCATCTGGCAAACCGCCAACGTTATGATGGCTCTTAATCACGTGGGCTTTGCCTTGATGCGACTTAGCAGATTCGATCACGTCTGGGTAAATCGTACCCTGTGCCAAGAATTCAACGACTTTTCCATCGCTCTGCTCACTCACTTGACGCGCGCTATCAGCGAATACGTCGATAAACGTCTTGCCGATGATTTTACGTTTTTTCTCTGGATCAGACTCGCCTGCTAGCGCATCTAAGAACAAATCTTCAGCATCGACGCGGATGACTTTTACACCCATGTTTTCTGCAAAGATTTGCATGACTTGGTCGCCTTCGTGTAGACGCAAGAGACCGTTATCAACGAACACACAAGTCAGTTGATCGCCGATTGCTTTATGCAATAGCGCGGCTACGACTGAACTATCAACACCGCCCGATAGACCTAGCAATACTTGCTTGTCACCGATTTGCTCTTTTAACTGTGCGATACGCATATCAGCGATGTTGTCTGGCGTCCACTCACCTGCACACTCGCAGATCTGATGGACGAAACGACCAAGCAACTCTTGACCTTGTAGGGTATGTGTGACTTCTGGGTGGAACTGTAGGCCATAGTATTGCTTGTCATCATTGGCCATAATCGCAATCGGACAGCTTGGCGTGCTGGCGATGATGTCGAAGCCTTCAGGCGCTTCGATGACTTTGTCACCATGACTCATCCAAACGTTTAGCTTGGCAGCCGCGCCGTCAGTCTTGCTGTCTTCGATACCGTCAGTGAGCTGCGAGTGACCAGTGACATCAATGGTCGCGGCACCAAACTCATGAATATCACTGGCATGAACCTGCCCGCCGAAACGGTCTGCCATCGCCTGCATGCCGTAGCAGATACCTAATACGGGCACGCCTAGCTCAAACACTGCATCGTTGATACGTGGGCTGTTTTCAGCATGAACGCTCTCAGGACCACCCGATAAGATGACGCCTTTTGCACCAAAATCGATGATGCGCTGAGTATCGATGTCATAAGGGAACATCTCACAAAACACCCCAGAATCGCGCACACGGCGGGCGATTAACTGACTGTATTGCGAGCCAAAATCGAGAATTAAGATGCGATCTTCTTTGATTGTAGGAGTGGCAGCGGCAGTGGTCATAAATCGATGTCCATCAATAGATAAATTGGTGCCCTATTTTAACAAGTTTACGCCTCATAAGGGTTACTTCCTCCGCAATATTTCACTATTCAATCATTTTCTTTAGAAAAAACATTCAATCCTGTCATTTAAACGACCTTGTCCTCTGGCATCCTATTATTTTTCAATCGTATTGTTGTATGTTTAAGACTTTCCTAACTTTTCACTTGCTACAGCATCATATCTATATAACGATTCTTGTGTTTTTATAGCGGCTCTTTATTCAGTATGTTTTAGCTATAAATCTTCTCAAGAGTACAACGACTACACCCACTTAACACCTATCCTTAAATGACGATAAAGCACTGCTATCCAATAAAAAATATATTCAAACAATAGCGAAATATTAGTCGATTTTTGTTGCTAGGACGTGTACATTGTTAAGAGGTTCTTACTATCACAGAGACAATAAACCATTAAATCATTTAGATAACCGCCCTATATATCCAGGGTTTGATACACCTTTACCCACACCTGCCGTACCAACTAAAAAGCTCGTAGGAGCTTTTATCAAAGGAATAAGATTATGGAAAAGGACTTCTCAAAGCGCTCAGCACTTAAGCTTAGCTCACTCACTTTAGCAGTTGCTGCAGCAACATTGACTTCGGTTTCTGCTTTTGCTGATACCACTCCAGACTGTAATGCAGGCACTGACGCCACCGCTCTAGAGTGCGGTGTCAATGCGGCTGCAACAGGTGTAGATGCGCTTGCTGTCGGTACAGACTCTACGGCAACTGGTAACTCAACTACAGCCGTTGGCGGTGAGTCAGCGGCAAATGGTGCAGGTGCAACGGCTATCGGCTGGCAAGCAGTTACTGCAGGCAATCGATCAACCGCACTGGGTCATCAGACCTCTGCAATCGGTGTTCAGTCAGTTGCTGTCGGTGAGGATGCCACGGCGACAGGTAACGGTGCTATCGCGATTGGTGGTAATAATGATGTCAATAATGACGGGAACTTAGACGAAGATGGTGTTGGCTCAAATGCCAATGGTAATGACGCTGTAGCAATCGGTGCTGGTGCTAGCGCGCAAGGCAACTCTACGACAGCGGTTGGTGGTGAGTCAGTAGCAACTGGTCCTGGTGCCACTGCTATCGGTTGGCAGTCGGGTGCAAATGCAGAGCGTGCGCAAGCATTCGGTCACTTGGCTCAAGCAAATGGTGTACGCTCTACTGCAGTTGGTGAAGCAGCTTTTGCTGGCGGGACCAATGATACCGTGGCTGTTGGTAACTTGACGCAGGCCAATGGTAATTCGACGACGGTATTAGGCGGCGAAGCCTTTACTGGAACAGTGGCTGATGGTACAGACTTAAATGCAGGTGCTCTAACTTCTACAGGCGAGACAGCAGGTGCGACTGCCCTCGGTTGGCGTGCAACGGCTACGGCAGAGAGAGCGACCGCAGTCGGTCATTTAGCCAGTGCTACTGGTGTTCGTTCTACCGCAGTCGGTGAAGACGCTTTTGCTGGCGGGACTAACGATACCGTGGCTATCGGTAACAAGACTCAAGCCAATGGTAATTCGACGACGGTATTGGGCGGCGAAGCCTTTACCGGAACAGTGGCGGATGGTACAGACTTAAACGCAGGCTCTCTAACTTCTACGGGTGAGACTGCAGGTGCGACCGCTGTCGGTTGGCGTGCAACGGCTACCGCAGAGAGGGCGCAGGCTTTTGGTCATCTAGCCAGTGCTTCTGGCGTACGCTCACTTGCTGTAGGCGAAGATGCTAGTGCTGAATCAGACAATGCAATTGCTATTGGTAATAACTCAGTCGCTTCAGGTCTCGATGGTGTAGCGGTCGGTGGTGATAGAAGTGGCGAGCGTCAAACGACCGCTTCTGGTACCTCTTCTACTGCTATCGGCGCACAAGCCCAAGCAACGCAAGCGGGTGCGACCGCAATCGGCTGGCAGTCAACCGCTAGTGGCGTTCGTGCACAGGCATTCGGTCATCTAGCATCTGCAACTGGCGAACGCTCTACTGCTGTGGGTGAAGCTGCGCAAGCACAAGGTTCAGGTTCAGTAGCACTGGGTAATCAGTCATCTGCTAGTGGCTCAAACGGTATCGCTATCGGTAACGGTGCTGCAGCGGCAAACGACAATCAAATCGTCTTAGGTAGCACAAACCAACTGCAAGAGAGCACTCTATCACAATCTGGCGTAACCAATATTGTGACAGCGGATGCAAGTGGTACGCTAGGTACTCTTAATATGGAATCCCTAGCAACATCAAGACAATTCAACGATTTGCGTAGTCAATACAACCGTCAAGAAGACCGCTTAGATGAAGCGGAAGATGGTATTGCGATGGCTCTATCGATGGAAACCCCAGTGATTCCTTCAGGTAAGCGTTACGCCATGACTATCGGTACGGGTTATTACAATAGTAGCGCAGCCATCAGCGCCTCATTCGCTGGTCGAGTCAGTGATAGTATCACTATCTCAACTGGTGCAGGTTTCGGTACTGACACTGGTAAAGTAGGCGCACGCGGCGGGGTAACCTTTGCTTGGTAAGTGTTGCTTAGTGATTTTCGTTTGATAATTTTGGCTTAGCAACTGGCTCGTCTATTAATTGATATATGGGCTAGTCAATACACGGATATTTACCTCGTCTGCATGCGTATTTGAACATAGCGAGGTAGATATCTTTTAGCGTTAGAGGTTTACTCAATATAGATAAAAATTCGTTTCACAGAGACGTGTTTACGGTTCCATCAAAACAACTAGGAAGTCTTTAACTATTTTAACAGAGGAAAAAATTATGAAAATTGCAGTCTCGTCATACTCAGCACGAAAGATCAGCACTCTTGCCCTAACAGTTGCAGCAGCGTCTTTAAGCACTACCGCTGTGATGGCAGCTGAATGTCAGATCAATGATGCCAATACCCAAACCATTATGGGTGCTACTAGCAACGTCAAGTCTGCCATTGCCTGTGGTAGCGCAGCAACTGCTGGCGGTACTAACGATACTGTCGCTATCGGTAGCAAAGCCAATGCTGGTATGAACTCTGCCACAGCGGTCGGTGGTCAAGCCAATGCAGCAGGTCTAGGATCTACCTCTATCGGTTGGCAGTCAAAAGCCACTGCTGAGCGAGCGCAAGCATTTGGTCATCTCGCCAATGCTAGCGGTGTACGAGCAACGGCAGTCGGTGAAGCAGCGATGGCTGGTGGAACTAACGATACTGTCGCAGTCGGCAACAAAGCCAATGCTGGCATGAACTCTGCCACAGCGGTCGGCGGCGAAGCCAATGCAGCGGGCCTAGGGTCTACCTCTATCGGTTGGCAGTCAAAAGCCACGGCTGAGCGTGCACAAGCATTTGGTCATCTAGCCAATGCTAGCGGTGTACGCGCAACAGCGGTCGGCGAAGCCGCGATGGCTGGTGGAACTAACGATACTGTCGCGGTCGGTAACAAAGCCAATGCTGGCATGAACTCTGCCACAGCGGTTGGCGGCGAAGCCAATGCAGCAGGTCTAGGCTCCACCTCTATCGGCTGGAAATCAAAAGCCACGGGCGAGCGCGCGCAAGCGTTTGGTCACCTAGCCAATGCTAGTGGCATACGTGCAACGGCAGTTGGTGAAGCCGCTGCGGCACAGGGTGAAGCATCTATTGCTATCGGTAATATCTCAGTTGCTAGCGGTTTGAACAGCATCGCTATCGGTAACGGCGTTAAAGCAACCAATAAACATCAAGTCGTCTTGGGTAATGCAGGACAAGTTAAATCAAGTACCGCCTCACAGACAGGTCAAGTCAGTATCGTAACGATTGATGAGAACGGCACGTTAGGTACCATGCTTGTTGATTATTATAAATCAGCTCAATAATACGAGAAAATTACAACTCACTCTATCAACAATAAAAAACCCCGCTATTGCGGGGTTTTTTATATCTCACTGTGACGAAACCTGTGAGCAAGTCATTTGATAATAGCCCCTGTATATAGCTTTTATATACAGGAACTATATAGTGCTAAAAGCGTGATGGATGCGGTTTAATCCCTCTACCAACACCGCTTGAGGACAAGCCACGTTAAGGCGCATTTTTGAGTGCCCTTCTTCACCATATTTAATTCCAGCGTTGAGCTCCACTTTTGCCGCACGCAGAGCATTATAAAGTTGTTGATCGTCTTGACTATAGGCTGCGCAATCTAGCCAGATTAAATAGGACGCTTCTGGACGCATGACCTTGATCTTAGGCAAGTGCTCAGCGAAATACTGCATGGTTAAATTAATGTTACCCTCAATATAATCCAGCGCCTGCGACAACCAGTCCCTGCCCTCGCTATACGCACTACGCATCGCTGTGTATGCAAATAAATTCAGTTCATACTCGTCGTTTAGCTGCTGCTGTTGATTGATTTTTTGGATTAATGCTGCATCCTTAGCAAAAATCATTGAGCCTTTGATACCCGCGATATTAAAGGTTTTGGTCATAGAAGTTAGGCTCACCACCTTATGCTCATATCCTGCCGCTAGTGTTAAAAACGGCGTAAAAGTATGTCCATTCAGGGTCAAATCTTGGTGAATCTCATCACTGACAATCGCCACGTCATGCTTTTTGCAAGTAGCAAGCAGTGCGTTCAATTCATCAGCTGTCCACACACGCCCGCCCGGATTGTGTGGATTGCAAAGTAAATATAGCTTCACATTATGCTCGATAATCTTGGCTTCGATATCGACCAAATTCAAACGATATTTGCTCTCGCTCTCTTGTAACGAGGAAGTAATGAGCGTGCGCCCATTTTGCTCAACCTTACTCATAAATGGCGTATAGATCGGAGCGTTGACCAGTACCGCATCCCCTACATCGGTGAAGACATTCATCATTAGCGCTAGGCTTGGCACGACACCCGGTGAGAACAATATATTTTCTTGATTAAGCGCCAAATCATAGCGACTGCCGTGCCAATTAATAATTGCGTCATATAGTGCTTTGGTGGGTTTGGTGTAACCCAATATGCCATGCTGCACGGCTTGCTCGATCGCGTTTAAGATAGGCGGGGCAGCTTTGAAATCCATATCTGCCACCCATAGCGGAATCGTGTCATCGCTATAATGCCATTTGAGCGACCCTGTATCCCGTCTGTCGACGACTTCATCAAAGTTATATGACACCTGCACGCTCCTAAATCTAAAGATAATGGCCTAGAGTACAACAGGAATCGCATCATCACCAATTGCTTTGTGAGAATTAGACAAACGCGCGATGACATTAACAAAATCATGCCTACTTTGTACTTTTTGCAACCTAATACTATTAGATAATGACTGTGTGAACTCAAAATAAAAATCATGGAGATCGATGATGACGACAGAACAAAAGCCATCTACAGACACGCAAACATATGTCTTAACCAAATCCGATATCGATAACACTGCCGAGACCAAGCATATCCATCAGTTCAACGAGCACGCTATTCGCCATACGGTGTCGCTCAGTGATATTGTCGGTCTGACCAAGTTTGGCTTGCATCTGGTGCGAGTAGAGGCAGGCGATGAGACGACGACACATCACTATCATGAGGAGTCAGATGAGTTCATATATGTGCTGTCAGGCGAGCTGTCACTACGCTATGGTGATGAGCAGTATCAGCTAAAGGCTGGCGACTTTGCGGCGTTCCCTGCACATGGTGCGGCGCACTCGATGCGCAATGATAGTGATGCCGATGCCACTTATTTGATGGGCGGCAGCCGACCACCGATTGACATCACCCTATATCCCGATATTAATCGTAAGATGTATAAGATACATGGTAAAAAAGAGTATGTGGATTTGGAAGATTTGGGTGAGATATAAAATATGTAATGGCAGAAAGTAGCCAATCCTGCCATCCACTATTATCTGCTTATCTAGGCGTGGCGAGGCTACGGTTTGGGTCATTCCTGTTTGGTCACGATACTGCCCCAAAACCTAGCCTTCGCAACACGCCTATTCAAGCAGGATAGCCGCTACTGTCAGGGCTAAAACGCTTCTCGAAATGACTATTATATGATTGCAAACTATTCATTATTATTTTGCTCAGAAGACAGCTCTTTAATAGCATTAATCAGCTTAGTTTCATTCTCAGCAATAGCGTTTTTAAACACTTGATAGCTTGTGACTTTTTGCGGAATAGAGAGCTTAAATTTGTGGATACTGCCACCAAAACCATTAAGCAATCCCATATTTAGCGCCAAGTTATCCTCTTCTGTAGGGGCAATATAACCTCCAATATCTGCTTTATACAAAAACAAGTATGACAGGACTTGATTAAGGTCATCTCTATCGATTTTATTATCTTTCATGCGCTTATATTTAGCGTCTAAAATAATACGATTGTCTTTCACAAAGTCAGGATAACGACGGACGTTATTACCTGAAAATTTTTGAGCATAGACCTTGATACCACCTTGTCGGTTATTATTAGTGGGATGGTCATATCCGATAGGACGTAGTAGTGTGTTGAGGTACTCCTCCCATAACCACGCTCCATCAAACAAAATGCCGTGAGCTTTATCATCATCGTTAGCGTATTTCAAACCTTCATAACGTAAAATTTGCAGACAGATTTTTTGCAGGCCACTGTATTCCGTAAAGTAAGGATGTACAAAAGGCTTACGGTTAGTATTGATAATAGTATGCCGGTCACGTACATGATATGACGGAGTATGTTGGACAATCAGATTGACGAAATCAAGTGTTTCGCTGTCGCTATGCAACACATCTCTCAGATTGGGTTTTTGTTTGATAAACTCTATGGCGTGACGAATGAGCTGGGAAATTGGATTATCAAAACTATGCTCACGCACACTGTAGGCAACATTGCCTCGAAACGGCAGATTCTGTCGTAAATGGGCTTTGACATCGATAGCCCCTTTGAGACTACTGTCGTTATAGCTTTGCTTTTGATACTCTTTATACAGGCCTTGTGAGAGCGCTTTTTTAAGAAAATGAGGAAATAAATATACTAAAAAATCAAATAGGTTGGTTTGATTTCTACTGTGCTTTAAATCAAACAGGTTAATACACAATACTTTTTGCAGCATATAATGTAGAAAATAATCTTCTTCAATAACCTCTTCTTGATTGGCTTGGTCATCACTATCTACAACAGATGCCCGAGCAAAACGGGACTGGATTTTCAACTGTGTACCTTTTACACCAATAAAGCCCATGACATTGCCTGTCTCTAAAACGGTCTGAGACTCACTAACATTTAATTCAAAGATTGGCTTACTGGCAACATCATCTTCGTTATCTTCAAAACGTGTAGGGAAAATCAATAAATTGGGGTGTGCGGTCACTAGCTCGCCAATATTTTTACTAGCGAGTAGTGATAAATCATCTATAATTTTATTAAGGTTTGGCTCATTAGAGCCTAAAATTAATGAGGTATTATCCGTCGTTACGATCATCATCAAACCCTAACTGTAGATTATAGGCATCTTTTAATCCTTGAATCTGTTGCTCAGCATTAGGATAACCACGCAGATATTCAAAAAGTAGCGACTCTAAATGATATGTCCATAACTTATCAAAATCGCCATCATAGTTGGCAAGCTTTAGGAAGTAAGATGGGCCAACGTGATAAGCCGAATTCAATCCTTGCACAGATTCGATAGCCTTGTTTAAATCCATTAGGCGTTGTTCTGCTTCCTCTGCCCAATCATCAATTTGACCTTCCCACATAGATAGTCGATCTGCTGATTTAATTTCTTTCCATGCAAAACGACGGCGCATAGCAAAATCAAAAGACTCAACACTGCGGTCGATATCATTCATAGTGCCGATGATATAGACGTTATCTGGTATATAAAAACCTTCTTTAAATACATCTTCGTCCGTTTGCAAATTGGCATATTGAGTAGTGGCTCTACCACTCTCCCCTCGATAGCCAGGGTCAATAGAGAAGAAAAGCTCACCTAATACTTTAGAGATTTCAGCACGATTAATCTCATCCAAGATAATAATGAATTTTTTATTCTGATTATCTGTATTGGTAAGGGTTAAGTCATAGTTTTTTTTGATGTATTCGCATACTGGAATCAGATAAGGCTTCCAGTTGAGCGCTTTGCCTGTTTCAAAGTAATTTTGTATCAACGATTTAGTTAATGTGATTTGTCTCTGTGTTTCACTTGATAAAACAGCTGTGATATTTTCACGCGTGTTCACGATAATTGTGAATGGACTTCCATGGCTAGGCGTCACTAAGTCTATAGCGCTTTCGGATATATCATCTATAAATCTTTGATAAACTTCTTCAAAATTACTTAACTGTTGATTATTTTGATATTTTAGGGCTTCTTTACAGAACTTTTTAAAGCTCCCATCTCGTAGCTCAAAACCAACTTCTCCATTTTCATTTTGAATAGGACGTAAGCCTTCTACAAAGTCAGTATAGTCATAAGAGGGATGAAACTGAATGAGTTCATATTTTGCACCCCATTCCTCAGCCAACGTTTTAGCTAAATAGGTTTTACCTGTTCCAGGTGCACCTGTAAGTATGAGATTTTTATTAGCAAGTAATAACTCGCTAATTTCTTTAAGTAGTGGGTGAGTGATTAACTGCTGTATTTTTTGAGTAGCTATTTTCCCGTTCAAATTTAGCTTATTGGCAAACTCAAAAATGTTTTTATATGCGTTAAATAAATCTCCCTTCAAGTCATTTATGATGCAGTAATAGTCAATTAAAGACAATTGCTGTGCATCGTCTAATTCTATAATTCGACCGAATAAGTAGTGCTCATCCTCAACAGGATTTCGGAAGTCAACATCGCTTGTACTCAATGCAAAATCTCTATCGGTAAGCTTCGTTATTTCGTTACTGTTTTTCAAAGCTATAAAAGCATCCATATAAGGTTTGATATATTCTATCGGTGTCTTTTCATCTTTAAATCTAACGTACAGCGTATTAAACCCCAGTCCATAACCAATCTTATTATTTGATAAGTAAATATGATACTGAACTTCGGTGCCTGCTCCTTCATTGATCGCCCATTGTCTATCTTCACTATCATATTTAAACAATAATTGTGAGTTAGTGATCTTTTGATTACCTACCAGCTCTTTTCTCGCTATGAGAAAGTCTTTTTTAAAACTACCAACGTCTTTGTTTATAAGACTGACTAAATGACCAATGCTGTCTATTTTGATAGCATTGGCATTGATATAGTCGAGTTCCATCATTGCTTCAACTAACTCATTTCGTAGTTTCCATTCAAACAAGTTACCCGCTACCTTCTCACCGAGCATTGTAACTAGCCAGTAGGTCTTATCACCCTCCTCAGTAGTTATTTCAAACCTATTTAAATGCTCTTGAACAGCCCTGCTAAACCCAGTGATAAACCCACTGATTGAGAAAGGAGAGGTATTATGTTTCTCAGCTAAATATTTACAGGTTGCCTTGTGCTCAGGTTCTAAAAAGAAGATGCTCAGCACATATTTATAGTTATTGGTCATAAAATTATCGTTAGATAATATCTCTAACCATTCATACTTAGTGACTTGCGAATTAGAATTATAATCATCACTTCTAACGACAACCTGCTCCATATTTATTCCTATAAATTAATAATTTTTTAGTATTTTTCCTAAAACTATTTACCAGTAAACTTAGCTTCCCTTCTCTCAACCATCGCCATCACGCCCTCTTTTGCATCTTCTGAATGAAACAACGGTGGCAGATAGCTGTGGATATTGGCCAGTGCCGTCGCAGCCCCATTGCGGCTCGCATCCTGCGCTGAGGATAGTGCGCCTCTGACACCCAGCGGCGCGGCTTTACAGATCTCTTGTGCCAGCGTTAATGCGCGCTCGTATTCAGACCCATTTGCCACCACTTCACTGACCAAGTTCAGTCGATCAGCCGTTTGCGCATCGAACGCTTTTCCCGTGAGTAGGTACGGCATGGCTTTTTGCCAGCCTGCCGCCGCGACAAACCGTACCGTCGCCCCGCCAAATGGCATGATGCCGCGTTGGACTTCCATTTGAGCAAAGTTACAGTTATCACTGGCGATAACCACGTCACTATTGAGCATCAGCTCGATAGCTACCGTAAAGCATGTGCCTTTTACCGCAACCACTACTGGCTTAGTACGTAGCTTCCCACTGATACCCCATGGATCAATTTGATTGTCATCAAACTCAAACACACCGTCGTTTAGCTTGTCTTGTAGCTCGACCAAATCTAGTCCAGCAGTGAAGTGATCACCATGGGCGAAGATAAGCGCACAGCGTAAATGATCATCGTTTTCATATCGGCTCATGGCTTCGGAGAGCTGAGCAATCATATGACTGTCAAAGGCGTTACGTTTGTTAGCGCGATTTAGCCCAATCAGGCAGACGTAGCCGTCTGTGTCATAGGTGATGCGATTGTCTTGAGTATTACTGTCCGTTGTCATGGTACTGTCCTTGTTGAAATAATTTTTTGTATTAAGTGGTTATATCGCTCACATCGCTCAATCTCGATTGCTTATTGATAGAGATATATTGATAGAGATTTTTCGATAGTTCTGTCTTTAATCTGACTTTTAATATAGACATCATGATGCCATAACACAAGCAGTAGAGATGACTTGCATGAAGCTTAATCGATAAAAGTTGACCTCATTTGCGATAAGTGCAACTATAATTCAGATTCAGGTAGCGTACAGGGTATTTTATGGAATTTTGGCATGGGTTTTTGCTTATCACGAGCGTTCATTTACTAGCAGCCGCCTCACCCGGTCCTGATTTTGTCTTGGTTTCACAGCAGACGTTAGCTAAGGGTCGCCGTACTGGTTTGATTTGTAGTTTGGGGATTACATTAGGGCTGTCGGTGCATATTATCTATTCGGTGCTGGGGCTAGCAACGGTGATTGCTCACTCGCAGCCGCTATTGACCGCGATCAAATGGCTGGGTGGTGGCTATTTGATTTATCTAGGGTGGCAAGGTATTCAGGCAAAACCAAAAAAGTCAGCAGAACTAGCAACATCGGTAACGCAAGAGAAGGCACCTACTGATTACTTACAAGCGAAGCAAAACGCCCCTACGCATATCAAATCTGTAAATAGTGAATCTTTGAATGCTGAGCCTACCGTTGCCACATTACGCCGTGGATTTTTCTGTAATGTCTTTAATCCAAAAGCGCCTGTGTATTTTGTGGCTATCTTTACCCTCGTCTTATCGCCAGACATCCCATTTTGGCAATTGGCCATCTATGGTGTATGGATGATGGTATTGCAGATGGCATGGTTTAGCACCGTGGTGATGCTACTCTCTATTCCTGCGATTCACCGCCGATTTCAGCGTTTTGAGCATTGGATCGACCGTGTATTGGGGTCCACGATGATTGTATTAGGACTCAACCTGATTTTGCGTCATCGATAACTCATTTGTGAGCGGTGAAATCTGCTACACTGCTGACTTATATCCATATATCGTAGCCTGACATTATGACAAGTAAGCCCATGACCCGTAATCCTGCCAATAGCAAACATAGAAACCGATCGCCTGCGACCGCCAAAAAACTTGGTCAGCTGCATCCGCGAAACCCGCACCAAGGTCGTTACGACTTTGCCGTATTGACACGCGCGTTGCCTGAGCTTGCTGAGCACACCATCACCAACCCCAAAGGCGAGCCGACGATTAATTTCTCGAATCATCAAGCGGTTCGCGTGCTGAACAAGGCGCTACTGGCAAATTATTACGGCGTTAAGTTTTGGGATATTCCAGACGGCTACTTATGTCCACCTATCCCTGGACGTGCCGATTATATCCACTATATTGCGGATTTACTCGCGCAAACCACGCATGTCAATGCCGACAACACACCGCCAACGGGCAAAGAGATTCATGCCCTTGATATTGGTACGGGTGCCAGTGCGATCTACCCGATCGTCGGTAGCCAAAGCTACGGCTGGCGCTTTACCGCAAGTGATATCGATCCGATTTCGGTCAATACTGCCGCCCTCATTTGTGACGCCAATCCTAAGCTAAAAAGCGCAGTCAAAGTAAAGCTGCAACCTGAGCCTAAGTTTATCTTTAAGAACATCATCGGTCGTCAAGATTATTTCGATGTGGTGGTTTGTAACCCTCCATTTCACGCGTCATTAGAAGAAGCGATGGAAGCCAACAGCCGCAAGCAACACAACTTGCAACGCCATCGTGGTAAAAATGAAAGCGAGCAGATCAGCCGTCATTCAACCAAGTCAGGTAACGCGGCGCAAAACCTAAACTTTGGTGGTCAGCATAAAGAGCTATGGAGCGAAGGTGGCGAGATTGCTTTCTTAACCAAGATGGCAAAAGAAAGCCAAAGCTTTGCTGAACATGTCGGATGGTTCACAACACTGGTTTCAAAATCAGAAAACGTGAAACCTTTGCAACTGCTATTAAAGCAGCTGGATGTTGCGCAAATGCGTATCATTGAGATGAGCCAAGGTCAAAAAAGCACCCGTGTACTCGCTTGGCGTTTTGATACCGATGAAGAATAATCGATAAACATATCACTTAGTTCAAGTTTCACGTGAAACGGAAAAGCACTACTTTGATAATCAAAGTGGTGCTTTTTATTGGGAATATTTTGGGATATAGTCCATATTTTATAAAGGGATGATAATAAGATTAAGTGATATTTTTCTTAGCCTCTGGAGATACTGATACAGCAAAAAAGAAAAATGTCATTTAATTGAGCGACTTTGTAGCCATATGACTTTTACCTTATCTCAAGTGCTAGATATAGCAATCTTTATAAGAAAGGTTTCATGTGAAACAAAAATACCGCTTCGATTATCAAAGCGGTATTTTTTATATTATTGCTGATCAAATTTAAATTTAGATGTCTAAATTTGACACTGTCAGTGCGTTTTCTTCGATAAAGATACGGCGCGGTTCAACATGATCACCCATTAGGCAAGTGAACATATGATCAGCGGCAATCGCATCTTCGATAGTGACGCGTAGCATCCGGCGATTTTCAGGATCCATAGTCGTATCCCATAGCTGGTCGGCATTCATCTCGCCTAGACCTTTATAACGCTGAACCGATAGACCACGACGTGCGTCAAGCATCATCTGCTGCCACAGGTAATCAAAGTCGCGTATCGGCATGTCTTTACTACCACTATTACTCTCGCGGCGAATAAAAGCATCGTCCTCAAGCAGGGTATTCCATTCACTCGATAAGCGTAACAGCTTGCTGTACTCACCTGAGTTGATAAAGCTGGCATCTAGTAGATAATGATGCGCCAACTGGTGCACGTATACCGTGACGCGTGGTAGCCACTGAGCCTTAGTAGACAACGCCTCACTATCTGATACTTCACCTTCTTCAGCGCCTAGTACTGGTGCCATACCTAGTAAATCGGCTGCTGCTGCGTCCATGTTTTCTGGCTGAGGCGCATGAATATTAACCAATTCAATCTCAGGACTTAAATCACTACCGAAATGATCGAGCTTCGTCTGCATCGCTGCTTTCCAGTCCTGCATTGCAGACTTATCATAAGTCATATCAGTGCTGAGCTTTGGCGTGTGGGTCAACGCGTCCAAAATCACCGCTGGAAAACGAATCTGCAAACGCGCTTTGATAAGCTGCGTTTGGTTATAGTCATTCAGCAATGTCTCAAGCGCTTGACCAGTAATCGCAGGCGCATCAGCGCTGATATGTAGCTTAGTATTATCAATCGTTGACGACAATAGATACGCTTTCAGCGCTTCATCATCTTTTAAATACAACTCTTGACGACCTTTTTTGACTTTGTATAACGGTGGCTGAGCTATATATACATAACCACGCTCGATTAGCTCAGGCGTTTGACGGAAGAAGAACGTCAGTAGCAGCGTACGAATATGTGAGCCATCCACATCGGCATCGGTCATGATAATGATTTTGTGGTAACGTACTTTGTCCGGATTATACTCATCAGGGCCAATACCACAGCCTAGTGCAGTAATCAGATTACCCACCTCAGCAGAAGATAGCATCTTGTCAAAGCGTGCACGCTCAACGTTTAGAATCTTACCTTTTAGTGGCAAAATAGCTTGGGTCTTACGGCTACGACCTTGCTTCGCTGATCCACCTGCAGAGTCACCCTCCACAATATACAGCTCTGATAGTACAGGATCTTTTTCTTGACAATCAGCCAACTTACCAGGCAGACCTGCAATATCTAAAGTAGTTTTACGACGGGTCATTTCACGCGCTTTACGAGCCGCATCACGCGCACGTGCTGCTTCCATAATTTTATTGGCAATGGCCTTACCCGCACTTGGGTTCTCGAGCAGATAATCATTGAACTTATCATGCATCGCTGATTCGACAGCAGACTTTACTTCACTCGATACCAGCTTATCTTTAGTCTGACTTGAAAACTTCGGATCGGGTACTTTTACCGAAACAATAGCTGTCAACCCTTCACGAGCATCATCACCAGTCGCCGCAACCTTCTCTTTTTTAAACAAGTTTTCGCGATCCATATAGCTGTTCAAGCCACGTGTGAGTGCTGAGCGGAAACCTGATAGATGCGTACCACCGTCTTTTTGCGGAATGTTGTTAGTAAAGCACAATACTTTTTCGTTATAAGTATCCGTCCACTGTAATGCAACTTCAACACTGATACCGTCATCCTGCTGACTGGTAAAATGAAAGACTTCATTGATACCGTCTTTACCCGCATTGATGTAGCTGACGAACTCTAGCAAGCCACCTTTGTGCTCAAACTCGTGACGCTTATCAATACGCTCATCGGTCAGAACGATACGCACGCCAGAGTTCAAAAATGACAACTCGCGTAGGCGCTTTGCCAAAATATCATACTCAAAAATCGTACCAGTGAACACTTCACTACTCGGATAAAAGCGGATTTGTGTACCCGTTTGATCCGTTGCTTCCATCTGCTGAATATCAGCGTCAGGCACCCCATCAGTATAAGTCTGATGGTAGTGATAACCTTCACGCCAGATATTCATCTCAAGCTTTTTGGACAACGCATTAACGACCGATACCCCAACCCCGTGCAGGCCACCCGATACTTTATAGCTATTATCATCGAACTTACCGCCTGCATGCAGGACCGTCATGATGACCTGTGCCGCTGATACCCCTTCTTCTGGATGAATATCAACGGGTACACCGCGACCGTTGTCCATCACGCTGACAGACTCGTCTTCATGGATGATGATATCAATTTGATCACAATGGCCGGCCAGTGCTTCATCGATAGAGTTATCCACGACCTCAAAGACCATATGATGCAAGCCTGTGCCATCGTCAGTGTCGCCGATATACATACCAGGGCGCACGCGTACCGCTTCTAACCCGCGCAGTACACGGATATCTTTAGAGCTATAATCAGAAGGCAACCCTTCTGGCGCTACCACAGGGGCCATCGTTTCGGTAGCACTATCTGACGTCAGTTGTTCGTGGTCAATAGGTAATGAATCACTCATGTACATTCCTTAATCTAGCCATTATCAGCTGTTTCTTTATCAGCTCGCCTATACGGCTAAGCTTTATGATGGCATTTTAAAATTAACTTTTATCGTCAAAACCTTGAGTGCACATAGATGGTGAATATACTATCAACCATGATCATTTGGAGGGGCGCACAATATTGAAATTATCGAACTATTTATTAACGATGACCTTTGTTGTTTTAAACACAATAAAAGCCATACAAAAATAAAACGTATATATATCAATATGTTAAAAATCAAGAAACGATAAAAGCTAACTGCATGATGCAATCAAATAACTTGCTGAGAACAGGACAAAAATAAAGTGCTATTTTAGCATTTTTTTGTCTCTAAGTCACTGTTTACTGGGAGTTTTACTGCTAGAGAGTCAGTGTTTTGACCCGATAGATTATCTGCGCCATATCTGCCCTATGACGGTAAGTAGATATCACATAAAAGAGTTGAGAATAGACCAAGAAAAGTCATAGGCAATGATAGATAAGAGACTAATCAACAGGGAATATCTGCCCACGTTTCACGTGAAACATTTTAGGCTCTACCCATAACTCATTAACTAAAGGAACAATGTCATCCGTCAAACTGGTCATAAAAACCTGACAAGGCAGCTTAGCCAAGGCTGATAAAAGAATCTTTATCGCTCTGCCATCTAGCTCTGCGGTGATGTCATCTAACAGTACAACAGGAGTAAATCCTAATGTCGAACCAGTATCAACTAAAGCGTTGTTTTCAGTACTGTTGAGTAGCAGTGGTAATTGAGACAAGCGCAGTGCGGTAATAAGCAGTTTTTTCTCACCACGAGATAAAACGTTTGCTGCTTGCTCTTTCAAAGCTGGCAGCTTAGCACTCATCTCATGAGATGATGATGCCGTTTTGAGACTTTCAGCATGCTTGCCTGTGTCGCTATCAGAGCGCCAATGCACATGAACATCAGAGCGATGATTGCCTATACGGGTATACCCTAATTGTAAGTCCTGCTCTAATCGCTCATTGAGCTGTATATCCAGCGCAATACTAGTATCATAGCCAGCTTGATACGTTAGGCTCAATTGTTCAGCGTAGGTTGGCAATAATTTGAGGACACTTTCAGCAAAATAAGGCTGCCATTCTGTAAAGACACGCTCACGATAATGATGGATCAATGCAGCATGATTGCTTAGCCCTTTATCCCACGATTTGAGTTCAGCCAACTGAAATTTAGTCAAGTTGCGCGTGCTTTTTAGCAAACTATTGCGCTGTTTCAGGAGACGTTGATAGGCTACCCACTGTGCATGGAATCCATGTTTCATGTGAAACACTAACCAATCTAACAGTTGCCTACGACTGGCACTACCCTGCTCTAACATATCCATTGTAGAAGGATCTATCAGTAGCGTAGGTAGCTGCTCCGTTAGTATGCTTTGGTTATAAACAGTGGCTTGATTAAGACGTAGAATAGTTGTGGCATCTGCTTGCTTTTGAATAGCTAATGTACGGCTATCATTAAGCTTAGCGTATACAACGGTGTTATTTTGATGATGCTGAATATAGCGTTTAGGCTGATGATGACGAAAGCTTTTGCCTCTTGATAGCAAAAATATAGCTTCAAGTAAGGAGGTTTTACCGCTACCGTTTGCACCGATGATAACGTTGCAAACAGCTGGCTGTAAATTAACTTGTGTGAGGTTCCTCAGATTTGATATTTGTAGACGTTCAATCATATTATCGATAGCCGCCTATTATTTCCAGACATCAAACTAGGCAAAAGTTTATTTAAATTCCATTCGTTCACATAGATTTCTCAAAATACTAACGTGGTTAAATGCTGTATAGATCGTAAAAAATCAAACTATATACGCATCGGCATAATAACGTATTGATGGAACTCATCATTGAGCTGATTTACTAGTACAGATGCATTAGACTGACTCATATGCATCTGCAAATCACCTTGTATCACTCCTAGCACGTCTTGTAGATAAGCGGCATTAAATGACAACTCCATTGGCTCGCCTTGATATTTTGCTTGTATCATTTCAACGGCTTCGTCTTGCTCAGCATTATTGGCACGTACTTCCACCATACCATCACTGGCAAAATTAAAGACCACACCGCGAGACTTTTCGTTACTCAAAATAGCAACGCGGCGTAATACATCAGCCATCTTCTCTTGACTAAATAACGCAAGTTTATCGGTATTACTTGGCATGACACGGCGATAATCAGGGAATTTTCCATCAATCAGACGAGCAGTAAAGGTTACCATTAGATTTTGGCTCACTTGCCCTGCACTATCTACATCACCAAATGGCAAGCTCACTTGCAGAAACTCACGACCAAAACTCAAGGTAACCGCATTGTCTTGATCACCCAGCATCTTACCCAGCTCAGTCGCCAAACGTTCAAGCTCTATTACTGCCTTACGTGGCAAGATAGCCTGCATATTTAGATCAGCATTCACATCAATAACGCTACGTGCTAGAGCCAATCTATGCCCATCAGTTGCTACTGTCGTCAGTTGCTGCTGTGAAACATCAAACAGCATACCAGTTAGATAGTAGCGTACATCTTGGATCGCCATTGCAAACTGAGTCTTATGGATCAAGTCTGTTAGGCGGCTGCGACTGATGTTCAATGGTGTGATGTTCTCAGGATTACCCAAGCTTGGGTAGTCTTCACTTGGTAATGTGCCTAGTGTAAAACGACTCTTACCACTAGTGAGCAAGCAACGCTCATTTGCTTGCGTGGCTAGATTGATTTGTGCCTGTGCAGGTAACGACTTGCAAATATCTTTTAACTTTGTCGCAGGCAAAGTGGTGTTACCCGCTTCAATACAAGCGCCAGCAGGCAATTTCAATGTCGATGTCAGCTCCACCTCTAAATCTGAGGCTATCAAGACAAGTTCAGACTCTGATAACTGAAGCTTAATATTACCCAATATCACCATATTGTGTCGTTTATCAGCGGCTTTGGCGATCAAGTTGATAGCTTTTAGTAACGATTCTCGATTGATCGATAATTGCATGCTTAGTTACTCTTATTTGAATGATTCTTTTGTGATGACCTAACGTAATGGTCTAATAATACCTTGTCTACTAACGATAATCCACAAAGCATCTGTACGCTTATATCTTCACTATTATAGACCATCTCCATCTGCTAAAACACAATGATATTTGCAGCGTCTAACCTGCCTGTAGCATTAAAGCCAATGTCTTGTAGTCTTTGTCAAATGAAGGATCTGCTGCTCTTAACTCATTTACCTTATCGCAAGCGTGCATCACTGTAGTGTGGTCACGTCCACCAAATGACTGACCGATTTCAGGGAAGCTATCACCTGTTAGTTCACGTGATAGGGCCATCGCTATTTGGCGAGGTCTTGCAATACTACGTGTACGTTTACGTCCCATAATATCTTTGACAGTTACATCGTAGTATTCGGCGACTATTTTACGGATATTATCCATGTTGACGGCTTGCACACGCATTGCAACGATATCTTTTAGTGCGTATTGCACCATTTCAAGCGTAATTTGTGCGCCTGTTAAGTTAGCATTTGCAAATACCTGATTTAAGGCGCCTTCCAAACGCCTGACATTGGATACGACATTCTGAGCAATAAACAGAGCACATTCTTTAGGTAGTGCCATGCCATAGGAGGCTGCTTTTTTCTGCAGAATTTGCACACGAGTATCAATCTCGGGAGGGTCAACAGCAACTGTTAGTCCCCAAGAAAAACGTGATCTAAAACGTTCATCGAACTCTGTCATTTGTGAGGGATGACGATCAGAGGCCAAGATCAGCTGCTTATCACCACTGGTGAAATCAGCAAATAATGTCAAAAATTCATTACTACTTTTTGTCTTTCCAGCCAATACATGAATATCATCTACAATCAATAAATCTACTTTTTTTATTTTCTTTTTAAAATCTTCTATTTTATTGTTTCTCAATGAATAAACCAATTGATTTATAAATTTTTCAGAAGTGAAATAATAAAAAGTTTGATTGTTTTTTAAATAGCGATGCGCTACAGAATGCATTAAATGTGTTTTTCCTAATCCAGAAGGACCATATATAAATAAAGGATTGTGTCGATTTTTTGATTGTTTCTTACCAAGCTCATAGCAGGCCTTGTAAGCTAGGTTATTAGACTTACCAGTGACAAACGTCTCAAAAGTAAAATCAGGATTAAGATAACTTAGTGACTTGGCGTCAACGGAATCTATCAATTCTGCATGACGCATATTAGCGTCTATATCTGCTTTTGAATTATTATGATGAATAGATTCAAATTTGTGCTCAGATGGGGTAGGGGAGGGGTTATCTTCTACAAACAACGAGCCTGATTGATCTTGGTTACTACTTTCTACGTCACGACCAGCATTATCAACACGTACGACAACTTCTTCAATACCTCCTTGACTGTGCTTAGCTACCAATTGCTGAATATCCTGCAAGTGATTTTTTTTGATATACGTTACAAAGTAGTCATTAGGAGCAAGAATGATAAGCGTTTGTGCTTCTTGATGAGCTGACAAAGGCCTCAGCCACATAGTGAATACGTTATCTTTGACGTTATAACGCAAATCGTTCAGACATCTATCCCAAATATTTGCTGTGTCTATCATGAAAAGTACTGACCCTATAATTTGAAATGATAGCTACTTTTAGCCGTTTAGCTTGTTGCTTAGTTATCAATATCACTAGTGTTTATTTACCTCAAAAACCAGACTAGCACAGTATGTGAAAGCGATTTTGAGGTAGGCGCTAATCTAACACAGATACCCTGTGGATAAAACCTTGTTTTTTGGGGATAAGGCTGTGGACAGTTTTGTGGATAAGTTCAGACAGAGAGTTATCCATATTTAGCCCACAGGTTATCCACAGGTTTACCCATAGTCTAGTATTTTGATAGTAAAGAAGAAATACAAGTTAACCACAGAAAAATAAGATCCCAATAACAACAATACTCATATATATTAATTAATTATTATTATAGAGTTGAAGAATAACTGTGGATAACTTCAAAATGTACAAGTGAATAAAGATCCAAATTAGCTGATATTAGATGACGAATTCATTGGAGAATTACTATTAACTTGATAGTAGAGATCGACTAGTTAACAGTTAGCAAAATTAGTTTATTGACCAATACTATGCTGAATGGTATAATCCTCCGTTATTACGAATTTAGTCCATTATTTTGATAGGTGAGTTATGAAACGTACATTCCAACCAAGCGTGATCAAGCGTAAACGTACTCACGGTTTCCGTGCTCGTATGGCAACTAAAAAAGGCCGTCAAGTCTTAGCCCGTCGCCGTGCTAAAGGACGTCATCGTCTTACTGTGTAATCATTAGATTGCGATAAGCATGGCTAATAGTGCTTGTTGTGTTCTTATTGTTTATGGATTGCTATAGGCAGTCATCACAACTAACACTTAGCCACATATTAAAAGCGCCCGCATCGGCGCTTTTTTTGTTTCTATAGTTTGCTATTATCTGTCACACGTCATTCGCTCTTATACTAGGTTATATCATGCCAAAATCCGTTTCAGCTATACCTGCAGCCAGTTTCACTAAAGAGCAGCGTCTGCTTACGCCTGCAGCTTTCCGTGAAGTGTTTGACGCACCTGAGCGTAAACTACATCAGAGCCACCTTATGGCTTTTGTGAAGCCCAGCGCGTACGGAAAACCACGTATTGGCATGGCGATCACTAAGCGTAAAGTCCCTACTGCGGTGGCTCGAAATTTGATCAAACGACATATACGTGAACAGTTTCGGACAAAGGCTTTTAAAATAGAAAATAAGGATATTGTTTTTATTATCAAAAAACCTTTGAAAGATATAAATTCTGAAGAAATAAAAAATCAAATAAATAATATTTTTAAAAAAATAGAAAAAAAATAAAATGAATTTTTCATTAAATATATTAAATAAAATAATTTATAAAATCTTATTTAATTTAATTGTTATTTATCAAAAAATAATTAGCCCGATACTACCTGCTCGCTGTCGTTATTACCCAACTTGCTCAAGCTATGGCAAACAAGCTTTAGCTTGGCATGGAACACGTGCAGGTAGTTGGTTGCTTTTAAAACGCCTTAGTAAGTGCCATCCCCTTGGTGGACATGGCATTGATTTTGTACCCCTTCCTCTATCCTCTTATCACTATCATTACTTATCCTCTACTATCATATCAGTTAGTAGCGTTCAAGGATGGAGCGTTTACCGAGACAGTCAGAGCTACGTTTCACGTCTCAACTATTTGATGAAATCAATGTAGAAAATAAGGCGTCAAAACTTGAATGTGGATAACTAATGAGTTACCCACAAGTTATCCACACTCTTGGTATCATTTATAGTAGATTTTTAGTAAAATGATGCACATTTTATGTAAATGACTATCAATGCAGTTGTCATGTTAGCCAGCAACTGTGATGTACAGTCATGACACATGCCCTAATTTTTCATTCCCTAATTTTTTAATCTAGGAAAGGTTTATGCAAAAGATATTTCGGGTGATGATCATCATTGCGATGTTAATTACCGCTTATCTGCTGATTTTGGCATGGCGAGATGATTATGCCGATGCGCCAGCTGTCGATGCGGTGCCAGAAACTACAAGTTCAGTAGGTGCTGACATTCCCTCTACTACTGGTGCAGCAGGTGATATTCCGGTACAGACAATACCTGTCGATAACGGAGCTGTGACAGCTGCGCCTGCGAAAGATACAGGCTTAATCACAGTAACGACCGATCGCTATGATATTAAAATCAACCCAGAAGGTGGTGATATTGTCTATGCTGCACTCAAGCAGTATGACGCAACGCTCGATAGCGATAAGCCTTTCGTATTGCTAGAAAATAATAGCAACCGTGTATATGTCGCTCAGTCTGGTCTGATTGGTCAAAGTGGTATTGATACAGCAGAAGGTCGAGCGATATATACGCACACTGCTAACAACTATGTCATGGAAAATGGTCAACAAACACTCTCAGTACCGCTTACGTACAAAAAAGATGGTGTAACAGTTACTAAGACCTTTACCTTTACCGAAAATAAATATCCAATCGATATCAGTTACAAAATTCAAAACGCTTCTACCAACGCTTGGCAAGGCCAAATGTTTGCGCAGCTAAAGCGTGACGATAGTAAAGATCCTGGCATGTCTGATAAAGGCGCGCTGAGCATGGCGACCTATTTAGGCGGTGCTTGGGGTACACCAGACGATCCTTATAACAAGCTGAAATTTGGTGACTTTAGTGATGGTGAGTTGACTACGACCAGTGATAAAGGTTGGGTCGGCATTGTCCAGCATTATTTCGTCTCTGCATGGACGCCTCAAAACTTTACGGGTAAGTTCTTTAGTCGTGAAACTGGCGATGATTACTTTATTGGCTTTAATAGTCAGCCAGTAAACGTAGCACCGAACAAACAAGTGACTTTGAATGCGACGCTATACTCAGGTCCAAAAGTACAGTCTGAGCTTAAAGATGTGGCTGAAGGTCTTAACCAGACAGTTGATTACGGTTTATTATGGCCGATATCTAAGGTCCTATTCGCTATCTTGGATGGTGTGCATAAAGTAGTAGGAAACTGGGGTTGGTCGATTATTATACTGACTATCTTGGTCAAAATTGCTCTAATGTGGTTCTCTAATAAGAGCTACTACTCTATGGCAAAAATGCGCGCTATCGCCCCACGACTCAAGGTGCTTAAAGAAGAGCACGGCGATGATCGCATGAAAATGTCGCAAGAAATGATGGCGATATACAAAGAGGAAAAAGTTAATCCAATGGCGGGTTGTTTGCCTATTTTGATGCAGATGCCAATTTTCTTAGCGCTATATTGGGTGTTGGTAGAGAGTGTCGAATTGCGTCATGCCCCTTGGATTTTGTGGATTCAAGATCTCTCCGCGATGGATCCATGGTTTATCTTACCATTGCTAATGGGCGCTTCAATGTTTGTACAGCAACAGCTGAACCCTCAGCCAGCTGATCCAATGCAAGCAAAAGTTATGAAGTTCTTACCGATTATCTTTACAGCGTTCATGTTGTTCTTCCCAGCAGGTCTGGTTCTATATTGGACAGTGAATAACTTGTTTAGTATGACTCAGCAATATATTGTTAACAGAAAGGTTGAAGAAGAGCAAAAGCGCCGTACGGTAAAAGTAGTTGATTAACCGATACACTATTTAATACTCAATAATAAAGACCATCGCGTAAGCGGTGGTTTTTTTATAGGTGATAGGTTAGTTATCCACAGCTTATCAACACAGTAAAGAAAGGACTACCTTTCAAAGTTTGTTTTGTCAGTATGAGTTCAGGCGTCTATAATATGGTTTTAAGCTATTGAGAGTAATTGTGGATTCCTTAGAGATGGCCCTAGCCACACCTAATTCTTCTGAAAAATCTAATACAGCAGGACTCGCCACGATTGCCGCTATTGCAACGCCGCTTGGACGTGGGGGTGTGGGCGTTATACGTTTATCAGGTAGCCGTGCCTATGCCATGGCCTGCGCCCTCACTGGCAAATCTGCATTTACACCGCGTATGGCCAGTTTTTGCCGTTTTTATCAGGCGGATGGTACGGTGATCGATGAAGGATTAGTACTGTATTTTAAAGGTCCGCATTCGTTCACGGGTGAGGACGTGATTGAGCTGCAAGGGCATGGTGGCGTTATTTTGCAAAACCAATTGCTCGCGCGCGTGTTCGAATTAGGTGCCAAGCAAGCAAGTGCTGGAGAGTTTTCTTATCGCGCTTTTGATAATGATAAGTTGGATTTGGTACAGGCAGAAGCGATTGCCGATGCGATTGATGCGACCAGTGCTGCTGCAGCCAGTAGTGCGATTCGTTCTTTGAGCGGTGAATTTTCACAAAAAATCAATCAGTTATTAGAACAGTTGATCCATTTGCGCTTGCATGTTGAAGCGGCGATTGACTTCCCTGATGAAGAGGATGTCGATTTTTTATCTGATGGTGTGATACAAAGCAAGCTTGAGCAAACGCAAGATAAAATACAGCAAGTCTTATCGACTGCAAAACAAGGGCAGCTCTTGCGTGATGGCATTCACGTTGTTTTAGCAGGTAGACCAAATGCGGGTAAATCAAGCTTGCTCAATCGTTTAGCGGGACAGGAACGTGCTATCGTTACAGATGTCGCGGGTACCACACGTGATACGCTACAAGAGACAGTGGTACTCAATGGCTTGACCCTACATCTTACCGATACGGCAGGTCTACGTGACACAGAGGACACCGTAGAGCGTATCGGTATTGAACGTGCCCGTACAGCGATCACTCAAGCTGATATGCTGTTAATGGTCTACGATGTGACTCGCGATGTCGAAGAGGCGAGCACACCATTGCAACTCGCCGAGCAGTTGTTTGGTGAGCTACCAGAAGCCAAACGCTTACTAATCATTGCCAATAAAAGCGACTTATTGAGCGATCATAGTAGTGAGATATCTGCGTCTATTACGCAAGCCGAAATCAAAAGTAGAGGCTATGAACAAGTTAATGTTTCATGTGAAACAGGCGTTGGTATCGATATGCTGGTCGAAGCACTATGCGCAAAGGTAGGTTTTCACCCACCAGAAAATAGTCTAATCGCTCGTACAAGACATATAGATGCGCTTAGACGAACTGCTAACTTTTTAGCAGAGGCACATGAGCAACTAACCGTATTTCAAGCAGGTGAGTTGGTTGCTGAAAGCTTGCGTCAAGCCCAGCAGAGCTTGGGTGAGATTACAGGTGAGTTTAGCGCTGATGACTTATTAGGTAAGATATTTGGTAGCTTTTGTATCGGCAAGTAATGACCCAGCAATAGCTTCTATGAATCACTTGTATTAGCTACTTATGGAACATCGATCTTATTCTCAATCGTAAAACAAGGAAATGCTATGCACTGCCCGTATTGTAATGCATCAGAGACAAAGGTTATTGACTCACGTCTCGCTGCAGAAGGTGCACAAGTACGTCGCCGCCGTTCATGTAATAGCTGCCAAGAGCGTTTTACGACTTTTGAGATGGTAGAAGTCGTTATGCCTAGAATTATCAAATCAAGCAATAAAATTGAGCCTTATGACAACGAAAAGCTGCGCCGTTCTATTTTACTGCCGTTGCAAAAGCGCCCGATCACTATCGACGAGCAAGAGGCGATGATCAGTCGCATCGAAAAACGTGTCAGACAGATGGGTGAGCGTGAAATCAGCAGTAAAGTATTGGGCGAAATTATCATGAGTGAGCTAAAATCATTGGACGATGTTGCTTATGTACGCTTTGCTAGTGTTTACCGCGACTTCCAAGATATTGATGCGTTCCATCAAGAAATTGCCAATATCCGTCCAAACGATAAATAAGCTCGCAGCTTATCGGCACATAGTTTCCTAATCACTCATTGTTTCTTAATTACTATTAATCATTCATTAAGTCTACTGCTATGCCAACCGAAAACCACGCTCAAGATATGCAAGATCGTTACTTCATGATGCTTGCTATCGAACAAGCCAAACGCGGTTTATATACCACCAGACCCAACCCAGCGGTCGGCTGTGTGATTGTCCAAAAAGAAGAAATAGTCGGTCAAGGATTTCATCCCAAAGCTGGTGAGCCACACGCTGAGGTATTTGCGCTCAAAGAAGCAGGCGCGCGCGCAGTAGGTGCAACTGCTTATGTGACATTAGAACCATGTAGTCATACAGGTCGTACGCCACCATGTGCGCTTGCACTGGTTGCAGCCAGTGTGCAGCGCGTTGTAATCGCAGGTCTAGATCCGAACCCGCAGGTCGCAGGCCGCGGTGTAAAGCTGCTGGAGCAAGCAGGTATTGACGTGAAAATTGGTGTGCTAACAGAGCAGGCAGAGACGTTGAATCGTGGGTTTTTGAAAGCCATGCGTACACAGATGCCTTACGTCAGACTAAAGATAGCAACCAGTTTAGATGGTCGTACAGCTATGGCTTCTGGTGAATCTAAATGGATTACCTCAGCTGCTGCTCGCGAAGATGTGCAAAAACTAAGAGCAATAAGTGGCGCGATTATCACAGGTAGTGAAACAGTAATAATGGACGATCCAAAACTCAATGTACGCTCAACACAGTTAGGCGTATCAGCTGATGAGATACCAAGACCTAAAGTAATTGTACTTGATAGGCGTCAGCGTTTAGCACACAGCCTGCAGTCTGATTATCAATTGTGTCGCCATACAGACACAATTTATTGGCATACAGATAATCTTACAGGGTTACTCGCGGAGCTAGTAAGTAAGTATCAATGTTATGACATCTTAGTGGAGGCGGGTGCTAGCGTTGCCGGTAGTTTTTTGAGTCAACAGCTTGTAGACGAATTAATTGTTTATCAAGCCCCTTGTCTACTCGGTGATCAAGCAAGGCCGATGGTTAACTTTAACCCTATTTCACTGGCACAGCAGTTACGCTTTGATATTCAGAGCCACGAGCAGCTCGGTTCTGACCTCAAGTTAACCTTGTTACCTTTGTAAACTGCCTATTTTCCGTCTTGCGCTTTATAAGTTTCTTATTGTGTGCATTATATGTGGATAAGTAAGCTAGAATATGTTGGGTTTCACATGAAACTGTGTATAACTCTGTTTCACATGAAACGTAAAATACGAATTTTTATATTAAAAAAAATTAATACTTTATAAAACAATAACTTGGCATAAACGCTATTACTGTTTATGCTAAAAAATGAATTTAGAAAAGTTGTGGATAACTCTATAATTCTCAAGTTTTTTTGGTGAATGACCGTTGATTTACTATTACTTATCCACAATCTATCTTATGAACGTCTACATTGAGTATATAACTCACCATACACATAGATCTGATCGAACAATACTGATGTTTTGGTATACCACAAAATATCGCTGCTAAAGACAATACAATAATGAGATGAGGGTAATATGTTTACTGGAATTATAGAAAGCGTTGGTAAAGTTAAATCCATGCAGCCCACAGGTGGCGATATACGCTTGACCGTAGAGTCTGATGATTTGGATTTTGGTGATGTGAAGTTAGGCGATTCTATTGCGTCAAATGGTATTTGCTTGACTGTGGTAGAGTTCGGTAGCAACTACTATGCTGTCGATGTCTCACGTGAAACTATTGCTCGTACAGCGCTAGAAGAGTTGAAAGCAGGCCATATAGTTAACCTAGAGAAAGCAATGCTGCCAACGACTCGTTTTGGTGGTCATATCGTTGCTGGTCACGTAGATGGGGTGGGTGTTGTTAGTAAGCTGCAACAAGATGCGCGTTCTATCTATATTGAAATTGAAATACCACAAGAGCTGGCGCACTATACAGCGACTAAAGGGTCTATTACAGTAGATGGTATTAGCCTGACTACCAATCTTGTACGTGACAACATCGTTTGTTTAAACATTATTCCGCATACGGCTCAAGTGACCAATATCGCTAAGCATTGGTTGGTTGGTAATAAGGTTAATATTGAAGTGGATATCGTTGCACGTTATTTAGAGCGTTTATTAAATAAGTCGCAACCTAGTGGCATGAATACGTCAAACCCTCAAAGCCAAATTACGGAAGGTTTTTTGGCAGATAATGGTTTTATGAAATAACGTTTAGGTCCTTAATCTGCCACCATCTCAGTCTCTTTATCAAATAACTCACTCTTCCAATATTGCTTTAATTTAGTGATATTGAAAGAGTGTTTTTTATTTATTCCTTAGGGTATAAAGCTCTGCAAAACAGTCTCTAGCTCTTTCTTACTGATTGGCTTAGCTAAAAACTCATCCATACCGACTTGCATACAGGCCTCGCGATCCTCTTCTGTGTTGTTTGCAGTTAATGCCACGATAGGTATATTATCCCCTTGTGCGCGGATTGCTTGGGTGGCTTCTAGTCCATCCATGACAGGCATGCGGCAGTCCATTAAGATCAGCGAAATCTCTTTGCGTTGGGTTTGCAGTACATCCAGCGCTTGCTGTCCATCCTCTGCCACGATACTGCGATAGCCAATCTTACTCAGCATCTTGCAAGCTATCTTTTGATTGGTTGGGCTGTCTTCTACCACTAAAACAAGCGGCTGTATTTCTTGTTCAGCGCTATCTGAGGTATTTATCTGACTGACATTGTTTTTGACGTTTTTTACCTGCGTCAATGTTTGCCTGACTGGTAACGTCAGACGCATCAGCTCAGATAGTAACAGCGCACTGTCTAGAGGTTTTGCTAAGAAACCATCACATTGATCGAGCAGCACAGACGGTATACGGCGCTCAGGCTTCATGCTGAACAATATCTTAGGGAGTATGGTATTAGCAAGTAGGCTGTCTAGCGCTTGTCGTCTATCGATGCTAGGGGCTATCTTAGGGCTATTGCTTAGTATGGCTGTTGCCGATTCAGTTTGTGCCTGTTTCAACTGCTGCGGATAGGTGTCCAGACTATCAGAATTAGAGTTACTGCCCACTACTATGGTACTGGTATCATAGTACTCGTAGTCCAGTAACAGCAAAGGTGCTAGGGTTTGCTTATCCTGTTTGAGTCGGTCTGTCAGCTGCTCTATAGTCGCTAGGTCCACAGAGGTATAAATCGTTGTCGATATAGACAAGTGGTCACACAGTTGCTGTAAGTGTGCTGCAACAAGTGGTTGATGGACAACTGCAATAAGATAAATCTGACTCAAATGCTGACTATGATGATATACCGGCTGATAACTTGGGCGTCTACAAGGTAGATAAAGGTTAAATATGCTGCCTTCGTTGACCGTACTTGTCAGTTCAATAAATCCGCCTAATAACCGTGCAAAACTATTGACGTTTTTTAGACCAAGCCCTGTGTCGATTACATTTTTCTCTATCTCGTTATTATCCTGACCGCGGGGTTTATTGAAGTATGCCAATAGCTGTTGCTGTTTTGCAGAGGAGATACCGATACCAGTATCTTGCACGCTAAACTGTATCCAGCAATCAACTTCATTTGTGACTATGTTTTTACTAATAAGACGTAATGTCTCTCTACTGGCCTCTGACATTTGCTCCTGAGTTATCGGGTTGATAGTCAGCGCGACGTGACCAGAAGGGGTAAATTTCACAGCATTGTGCAATAAGTTAAGCAAGATCTGCCGGAGACGAATATCGTCAGTAGCGATAGAGCGTGGAGCATCTGGCGAAAAGAAGTATATTAACTCAATCCCTTTGTACCGCGCATCATTTAAGATTAGGTCGTTAACTTCTTGACCCAGTTTATATACATCGACAGGCTCAACACTGAGACGAGTCTTCCTTGCCTCGATATTTCCTATATGTAGAGTATCATTCAGCGCTGTTAGCATATCTTGGCTGGTGGTAATCAAAATATCTAACGTTTTATTTTGCCTAGCATCTAACGTGTTGGGGTCGATTGGCTCAAGGGTATCGATCATAGCCTCTAGCGGTATGCGTAGCTTGTGACCGATGGCAAATTTAAGCGTATTAAACTCATCAAGCTTACGCTGTAGTTGTGTGTTTTGCTGCTGCAATTGTTCGTTTTGGCTAATGAGTTCATGGATATTATTTATAATGACAGTAAAACCATGAACCTGTCCATGTTCACCAAACCACGGTGTAATATGTAATTGGTAGGTTTGCTTATTTTCTATACTGTAAGCTGTCAGAATGCGTGTAACTCGTAAGTTGGCTAAAGTCTGTAATAGTTGCTGGGTCGATTCATCCTTACCTACAAAAAAATCAGTAAGCTCATGCCTGCCACTATTTTGGGAAGATGGCGAAAATATTTGCTCAAAGCGTTGATTGTAAAAGCTAATCTGACCATGACGTACACTCATCAGCATGGGCAGCGGTGCTTGATCAACCAAGCGCTCCAAACGATGTTTTAGTGTTTTGACGCGTCGATAGTCATTATGAAGCTGATAGCTGACACGGCTCAGCGCATTACCTAAAAGCAAAAATTCAGTGGTAGATTTTTTTTGTGAGAAGGGCGGCGGTGTGTAGGCTTCTTTTGCCCGGCTGCTCAAGTTGTCGGTATAAACCAGTAGTTGTTCCCAGTTGGTTCGACGATTGAGCATGTAAAGCATAGCCATAAAAAATAGTATGATTGCGACCATCAAAGGCAACCAATAACGATAAGACGTCCAGTCAATCGTAAAAGGCTCATGCCGCAAAATAACATAGACCTGATGGCCACTTTTGAGGTTTATAGTTCCTGTGAGCTCGCTACTGCCAACCCTATACGCACTCTGCTGACTATTATCAGAGGCAGTTGCACTGATAGCAGGGAATGTTACGTTAGCAAACGCTGATTCGTTAGGACGAGTCCTACGATAGATATAGGTTTGCCCAGATGGCATCATTAAAATAAGCTGATAACTGACATGGTGAAGGGTAGGTTGATCTAAAATAGTTTCTATATCTTCATCAATAGGGTCAGCATGCTCAATGATACTGTGCTGTAATGAGTAAAAAGTATCTATGCTATGTTGTTCGCTATGTTGTCTTATCCCATCGAACATTGTGACGTAATACAGCAGTAGCATTACTAACAGAGTCAATGCATAAAAAATCAATAAGCGCTGTAAGGACTGAAACTGTTGCATAAGAGCATGGCCCTATATCGACACAAAGAAATATAGTGAAATCATAGTAATTTTTTAATAATTAATCTTCTCAAAAACTTGGTACTGACTTGATACTGAATCCCTGTAGCTATTATTTATAACAGAATAATGGGTCACTGTTTGTAGCACGTCACGATTGGTACGTTTTTATGTTACGCATAAAGACGATAAATAGAATGTTTATCAATAAAATACTTATCGTTTTTATATTATAAAGGTAAACAGTATCAAGGGTTCTACAGGTTTTGTCACTAGCACGGTCATGGCACTACGTCGCAAACTCACCTATAATGAGCGAATTAACTTTATATAATGCATGATTATGACTAACACTGCTGCCACTGCTGCCACTGCTGCCACTGCTGCCACTGCTGCCACTGCTGCCACTGCTGCCACTTCTGCTCCATCTGATTCGTCTTTTAACCATGATAACTCATCTGTCCAGCGATTAAGGGTGGTATTTGCAGGGACGCCTGAGTTTGCTGCGGTGAGTCTAGAGGCGTTGATACGTCAGCAAGAAGCACTCAATATAGATATTGTCGCGGTATACACTCAGCCTGATCGCAAAGCGGGACGTGGTCAGAAACTATCAGCATCTGCTGTGAAAGAAGTGGCATTAGCCAATAATATCACGGTAGAGCAGCCAGTTACTTTTAAGAAATCGAGCACAGAAGGAGTGGATGCTCGTCAAATACTGCGTACGTATCAGCCAGATCTTATGATTGTTGCTGCTTATGGTTTGATTTTACCTATTGGCGTCTTAAACACGCCTACTCATGGCTGCTTGAACATTCATGCCTCGTTATTACCACGCTGGCGCGGTGCTGCTCCTATCCATCGTGCGCTTTTGGCAGGCGATGATGAGACAGGTATCACCATTATGCAGATGGACAAAGGGCTAGATACGGGTGATATGATTTACAAGATTAGCGCCAGTATCGCGCCGGATGATACTGCTGCCAGCCTACATGATAAGATGGCCACTCTTGGTGCGACCGCGATCACTACGGTGCTTGGTGATTTGTCACAGTATCAAGCGAACGCCGTTCCCCAAGATGATAGTCAAGCAAACTATGCGGAAAAGCTGATCAAAGCCGAAGGTGAAATTGACTGGACACAACCAGCTGCTACCATTGAGCGTCAAATTCGTGGATTGACCCCGTGGCCAGGTGCATACACTTTCTTAGAAGGCCAACGCGTCAAAATACTGACGGCACTACCCATTAACACCACACAAACATCAGATAAGTCTGCAGGTACGGTTGTAAGTGTCGGGCGCAAAGCAATTTTGGTCGCTTGCGGCAAAGAGGTAGAGACGTCAAACAACAATACCGCTCATGACATACAGCTGAGTAATACACTGGCCATAACTAAGTTGCAGTTCGCTGGTGGTAAGCCGATGACGGCGGAGCAACTTTGTCATGGCAACCAGTTAAACGATGGTGATAAATTCACAGTAGAATCAAAATAGTTTCACTACACTCCCTTTTACTTGCACAAGACGCGATCGATACGACGTCAAGGAAATACAACTCAATGAGACAAACCAGCACTGGCTCTAGAAACAATGCATCTAGAAACAACAAGCTAAAACCGTCAAGCAATCTGATTATGAACGGTAGCGTACGCGTACGTGTGATTCGTACCTTATTGGCTATCCAAAATGGTCAGTCGCTCTCAAGCGTGCTTGATCCGTTATTAAACAGCTTGCACGATGGTGATAAAGGTTTTGCGCATGCGTTATTGCTGACAACACTACGTCAATGGCATGCTCTGGCACGATTGCTTGATACGCTAGCTGACAACCCTATAGATGAGGTCGAAGTTCGTACCACAATTCAGGTGGGTTTAGCACAATTGTTGTATTTAGAAGTGGCAGATCATGCTGCGATCCACGAGACAGTAGAGTCGGCAAAGGAGATTGAATTTGCGCATGCGACAGGTTTGATCAATGCTATCTTGCGTAAAGTTGCTAAGAATCCGAGTAAATTCCGTAAGAAGTGCGATAAAAAACACAGCTTGCCCAACTGGCTTGCCTATCAGCTTAAGCAAGATTGGAGTGAGCAGTACGATGAGCTGACCCAAGGCTTACGCCAAGCGGCGCCAATGTTTTTGCGAGTCAACTCGGCAGTTACTTCAGTAGAGGATTATCAACAGTCGCTGTGTGGTGCAGAAATTGATGCCGATATCGTTGAGCTTACCAGTGGTTTACAATTAACTGGTTCATCAGAGGCAGCGACAACGACGACGTTGTCGACCAAAGGCTTAAGACTGCATCAGACTACCGCTGTCAATGCTTTGCCTCATTTTGCTGAAGGCATTGCTAGCGTGCAAGACATGCATGCTCAGCTTGCGGCACCTATTGTCAACAAAGCGTTAATGGCGAAGCTCAGCGCTGAAAAGTCTGATACGGAAAATACCAATAACGAGATACATATTCTAGATGCCTGCGCTGCGCCCGGTGGCAAGCTTGCACATTGGTTAGAGCTACTCAGCTCAAACGACTCTCCATCGTTGTTTCACGTGAAACAAGACGATGCAGAAGCAATTTCGCCCGTGTCCAAAATCAAGCTAACGGCTATCGATAATGAAGCACCGCGCATCGAACGTATTTATGACAATTTACAGCGTCTTAATTTGAAGCAGCAGGATTTAGAACAAGCTGAGAGAAATATCGCCCTTAACGTTGTCTGTGCTGATGCCACCAGATGGCAGCACGGCAAAAATAAAAAAGCCGCGACCAATGAGCCGGTATTTGATGCGATATTATTGGACTCTCCTTGTACCGCGACGGGCGTGATTCGCCGCCATCCTGATATCAGTATTTTGCGTACTGAAGAAGACATCGAACAAACGGTCCTGCTGCAAGCTGATATATTGCATAACCTATGGCCACAGCTCAAAGCGGGCGGTTATCTGTTGTACGTTACGTGCTCTATCTTAAAGCAAGAAAACGTGCTGCAAATGCAAGACTTCATCAGCTATCACAACGATGTATCAGTGATTGAGTTTACTGAGGATTGTAATTGGGGTATTGCCCAAGAGATTGGTCGCCAGTGCTTGCCAATTGATAGCGAGAGTGGCGATGGTTTTTATTATGCGTTATTGCAAAAGACTGCTGAATAAACCGTTTTTAACTATTGAATAACATTATTGTAGACAGGACGATCTAATGAAATATATCAGTACTCGTGGTCAGACAGCACCGATGGATTTTAGTGATGTGCTATTAATGGGTCTTGCGCCAGACGGTGGTTTGATGCTGCCTGAGCATTACCCAACGATTGATAGCGCTGTACTTGATGAATGGCGCACGCTCAGCTATCCACAGCTTGCGATGGCGATTATGCAGCGCTTTGCCACTGATATTCCCGCGGTTGATTTGCAGGACATTATCGAGCGTACTTATAAGGCCGATGTGTTTGGCTCCGATGATATTGTCCCTGTCCGCAAGCTCGAAGACAACTTATACATTTTAGGATTATCAAACGGCCCAACGCTGGCATTTAAAGACGTTGCTATGCAGTTCTTGGGCAATGCCTTCGAGTATGTCCTCAAAAGAAAAGAGGCACGTATCACTATCATTGGGGCAACCAGCGGCGATACGGGCAGTGCGGCAGAATACGCTCTGCGTGGTAAAGAAAACGTCGAAGTCTTTATGCTATCACCGCATGGCAAAATGAGTGAGTTTCAGCGGGCGCAAATGTATAGCTTGACCGACGATAATATTCATAATATCGCGATCGATGGTATGTTTGATGACTGTCAGGATATCGTGAAAGCGCTACAGCAAGATGCTGACTTCAAAGCTCAGTATGACTTGGGCACGGTCAACTCTATCAACTGGGGACGCATCCTCGCGCAGATCGTTTATTACTTTAAAGCGTATTTTGCGGTGACGACGAGTAACGACGAAAAAGTCAGTTTTAGCGTGCCATCAGGCAACTTTGGCAACATCTGCGCCGGTCACATCGCACGTGAAATGGGTCTGCCTGTGGAGCGTTTGATAGTAGCCACCAATGAAAACGATGTGCTCAATGACTTCTTTAATCAAGGCGCTTATCAGCCGCGTCCCACTGACAAAACTTATGTTACCTCGAGTCCATCAATGGATATCTCAAAAGCTTCGAATTTCGAGCGCTTTGTTTATTTGTTGCTGGATAAAGACAGCGCGCGCGTCCACGAGTTATTTGACGGCGTAAAATCAGGACAAGGCTTTGACTTGTCTGATTTGATGGAAGCGGTCAATACGCGTTATGGTTTTGCTGCTGGCAAATCAACCCACAGCGATCGCTTAAACACAATCAAAGCACTATATGAGCAGCATGGTGAGCTTGTCGATCCACATACGGCTGACGGCATCAAGGTCGCTAAAGAGCTACAACGTGCGGGTGAAATCATTATCTGTGCAGAGACCGCATTGCCTGTCAAGTTTGCTGACACTATCATCGAAGCAGTGGGTCAAATCGGCATCGAGCGCCCAGCTCACACGGAAGGTTTAGAGAGCCTACCGCAGCATGTTGTGGTTCTAGAAAATAGTGCTGATCTGGTCGCTGAACAAATTCGTCAGCATGTGGCCCCAAACCCAGCTTAAACAACAAGATAGTTTAAGCCTATCTTCAAGGAATCAATAGGGCGGTCCAAAGGTTACACTATTGTAATAAAGTGTTTATGATTGTGTTATGGTATAGATAATTGTAGTATTAGAAACAGCGTCGGCAAGTCATCATTATGCTAGATGCTTTTTTAGGAATCGTTCCAGCCAATTATACTGAACAGCCGCCCTATAGTTGTCATGACTGAACTGCTTGTAGATTGCTGATATTAAATGATTTTTGCTATTTTTTTAATAAAGTAAAATATCTTTAGATCAATGGTGCTAGTGCAGTTTGTCATGATCAAAACAGTGGTACATATTGTGGATATAACCATGAAGATGAGCTTAAAAAAGACAGCAAAAGCACTGGCAAAAGGATTATTAGTTACGACATTTAGCAGTGCTATGTTGATGACTACAGCACACGCAAACAATCCACCACCTACTATCAAAGCTGATGCTCCCAACCGCTATACTGTCAAAAAAGGCGATACGTTGTGGGATATCTCAGGTCGCTACCTCGACAGTCCCTGGCGCTGGAAAGAGATCTGGGCCACCAACAAACAAATCAAAAACCCAAACCTTATTTATCCCAATGACATTCTGATCCTTTGTGTTATTCAAGGCAAAACCTTGATCGGAGTCGATACGGGTGAAGGCTGTGCAGGTATCGAAAAACAAATGATGGGTAACGTGGTTGCGAGTACAGTCACTGTTACTTCAACCGCCAATAGTGTCCCGCCTATTCCATGGTCTGCTATCCAACACTGGTTGGATAAAACCCTTATTGTAAATCCAGAAGATTTCAATACTACTCCTTATATTTTGGCGTCAAAAAACCGCAACCTCATTACTGCAAGCGGTGACAAGGTCTATGCCAAAGGTGTACCGCTTATCGTCGGTCAGCGTTATGGCGTATACCGCGAGGGTGATCTGTATGTCGATCCTAAAACTCAAGAGGTTATCGGATTAGAGGTTACACAGGTAGCGACTGGTCTTGTCACATCGACAGAAACGAATGGTATTACCAGCTTACAGCTGACCGAAAGTTATGATAAAGAAGTGCGCGAAGGCGATCGCGTGTTTGTTGAGCTTGATAATGCTATTCCACCAGTATTTTACCCAACACCTGCCAGTGTTAGCCGTGGCGGTATGATTGTACGGGTGATGGATTCCATTAGTGCTGCTGCTAAAGGTAGTGTGGTCGCTATCAACTTAGGTAGCCTACATGGTGCCAAGCCAGGCGATGTGTTGACTGTCTATCAAAAAGGTCCATTAGTACGTGACACCAAAGACAACGATATGCCTGTACGTTTGCCAAATGAGCCAAGTGGGATGGTAATGGTGTTTAACACCTTTGACCACATCAGCTATGCTTATGTACTTGATTCTGAGCTACCACTCAACGTTGGTGACCAGTTATTACCACCACCTTATCTATAAATACGAGTGATAAAACAGCCATACTAAATTTGCTTATAAGAGACAGATAAAATGACGGCAGTCACCGCTTCTTTATCCGACGATCAGCGTGCTATATTGTCGCTATGGTACGAGGTGAATGCATCATTGTCTGCCTACCACAAGCTAGTCACCTCTTATGGTAACGCGCAGCTTGCTTGGCAAGCCACAGTAGAGGCGTGGAAGCAGTTGGGTCTGCACCACACCCATCTCAAACGCCACGAGCAGCCAGATCAAACGCGCGCTAGTATCGATAAAATCCAGCAAGCACTCGTTGATAGTCGCTATAGTCTATTGTTTGCTGATCAGCCTGATTATCCCGCCCAGCTCCTACAGATTTACGACCCACCGCCCCTATTGTTTTTTCGGGGGAATAGTGCGCGTCTACATCAGGCTCAAATTGCTATTGTGGGTAGCCGCAAACCCACTGCACACGCGCAAAAAATTACCTTTGATATGGCGCAATATCTTGCGCAGTCAGGATATATTATCACTAGTGGTCTGGCGATAGGGGTGGATAAACGAGCGCACTTAGGAGCCTTGGCGCAGACAAATCAGGACTATCAAGGCCGTACTATTGGCGTGATGGGTACAGGGATTGATGTGAACTATCCCAATCATCGTGACCAGTTATTTGCACAAATTGTTGATCAAGGTGGCTGCATTATCAGTGAGCTGCTACCTCATACTCAGCCGCACAAGCATACTTTCCCGCGTCGTAATCGTCTGGTAGCTGGGCTCAGTCTAGCCACTATCGTGACCGAAGCCACAATAAAAAGTGGCTCGCTCATTACCGCCCGTCTAACTTCAGAGCAGGGCAAACAAGTCTTTGCGATTCCAAGTCATATTGATAATAGCAATGCCGAAGGCTGCCATCACTTGATACGTGAAGGCGCAACGTTGATCTATCATCCTGAGCAAGTACTAGAAGATGTGAATGCTCAGCTCGACTACGACAATCGCTCGTATAGTGCACTAAGCGCTACTACTGACCTAAGTCGCGATCAACCAGCAACCAGTCATTCTCCAAAAATGCTCTCTGAGGGCTCAGATATCGAAAAATCGCCTAGTACATTGCCTAGTAGATCGCTTAGCACAGCGAATAACCAGCAAAAGCCTTCTAATGTCAGACCTACTCGTAGCGCGCTTGTTATACCTGAGCATTTGACGCCAATCTATGAGCAGCTCGATTGGCATGGGCAGGATTTAGATGCGCTTATTGTCGCAACCAAGCTTGAGCCATCACAGCTCATCGGACAGTTGATGGAGCTTGAGCTAATGGGTATTATTAGTGTTCAGGGCGGACGGTACCTACGTGTTTAAAGTGTTACACATGTTTGCTTCTACATATAAAGAAGGCTCATCTATAATGGTAGCGCTCTGAGTTGCTCTTTTTGTTATGCTATTATGAGCATCTACCTCCATTCCAGTATGAAATATTTCAGCTATGAGCCACTCTACATCTTTTATTACTGATTCTACCGTCCAAGCTGCACAGTGGCTAAAAGAAGGACAGCTGCTCGCGTATCCAACAGAGAGCGTCTGGGGCATTGGCTGTGATCCTTATAACCAAGCGGCTGTACAGCGCATTTTAGACATTAAGCAGCGTCCACAAGCCAAAGGTATGATTGTTATCACTGACAGCGCAGCTCGCTTGACACCGTTATTGGTTGCGTTAAACGATGAGCAGCGAAAACAAGTCATTGACAGCTGGCAGATAGGCAGTGATGATAACGATGACAATAACCTACAGAACCGACAAGCCCATACTTGGTTGCTACCCATTCCTGATACTTTGTCTACAGCCATTCCTACTTGGATAACTGGTGAGCATCAGACTGTCGCGGTAAGAGTCATTGCTCATCCGACCATACGTAAACTGTGTCAACAGATGGTCAGTACCCGTAATCCGTTTGGCTTACTTGTCTCGACCAGCTGCAACCCATCAAGTCAATCACCTGCCAGTACTTTCGATGCTGCTTATGCGTATTTTGATGAGCAAATCGGCTATTTGCAGGCGGATACGTTGCATTACACGCTCCCTAGCCAAATCCGTGATGCCATGACCGGCTTAGTTATTCGTTAAAATGTAATATATCCCTTTACACAAAACTGCAATGCAATCTTCTACAATAACTCCTTTTGACTTTATCATTTATGAAGCAGAGTTCCTTATATAAATTAACTGTTCTTGTATAAAGTAACTGTTCTTGAGCGAGTGATTACGATCGTCATATCATTAAAATAGAAATATCTCTCCTGAGTACCGCCCCAACTAATCTTAATCTTATCTAATCTCATGCTTGCTTTACCAAAAGTATGTAAAAGTCATTTTGATAAACACCACAAAAAAGCAGACGATGGTTATAACCGTTTGGTGTTTATGGAATAACAAATTATTTAACGATAAGTCATAGTTGCAATGTTAGTGACAAACAGTGTTGGGTACATATAGGGAGTAGGGTATGCATGTTTTAATCAGTGGTGGTTCAGGATTTTTGGGCAGTGCGTTCAGCCGAGAGCTACTGGCACGGTATCGTAAACAAGATAAAGATGTGAGTGTGACTTGGTTGACTCGCGATAGTAGTCAGGCGCACCCCAGTGACGTCAATATGATGACTTATGATGAGCTTACGACGTGTGAGACGAGCTTTGATGTCATTTTAAATTTAGCGGGTGCTGGTATTGCCGATTCACGCTGGAGCAATGAGCGCAAAGAGCAACTGGTTGCCAGTCGTATCAAACCTACGCAATCAATACTCGACTTCATCGCCCGTATCAGCACAAAGCCCAAGCTATTAGTAAGCGGCTCAGCCATTGGTTGGTATGGTACACAAGGCGACAAACCGCTAACTGAAACTAGCGACTACAAAGAAGATTTTGCGCATGCACTGTGTCAGGAATGGGAGGATATGGCACTCAGAGCGACCGAGCATGACGTCCCTGTGGCAATCGTGCGAACAGGTGTGGTTATTCATCCCAACGGCGGTATGGTAGCCAAGTTACTGCTACCATTTAAGTTTGGTGTTGGTGGGCAACTGGGTGATGGACAACAAATCATGAGCTGGATTAGCCGAGATGATTGGGTAAGTGCGGTAATTTTTATTATCGAACAGCATCTTGCTAATACAAAAGCTGCCAAACATATCAGTAAGCCAGTTACTGATGCTATGAGTCTTAACGAACAGGCTTTAGGTGGTAATGTTTCAAACGACCGAGTTTTAAGCGACCGCACCTTAAATAACAATAGCTTAAAGACGCAAAATAATACAACGGCAGTCGTCTATAATCTTACAGCACCTGAGCCTGTGACCAATCATACCTTTACTAAGGCGCTAGGCTCGTGGTTACATCGCCCGACAGTGTTTACTTTACCAGAGTTTTTGCTCAAGCTAATGTTTGGTGAGATGTCGACATTACTCATCGATGGTCAAAAGGTGCTGCCACAAGCACTGTTGGAAGCAGGTTATTCATTTGAGCACACCACACTCAAGCAAGCACTAGAAGAGCAAAACCAGTAAATTTTTATTGTTTCATGTGAAACATAGTAAGCTATTCTATATAGCTTTATTTGCTCTGGGCATTATATATTGCAGTAAATCATGCTCAAGGATCTACCATGCGCTATGCGTTCTTTATTACTATCTTTATGCTATTGCAGCTGTTCAGTGCAGGTGCGGCGTTGAATATACAGTGGTGGCTACAACCTTGGATCACCCAAACACTGCAAACTATCGTATGGTCTGCCGTGTTTATTATCACCAATGGCTTATTAGTACTTAGTGTAAAACGAGTCTTTGCAAACAGTTATCGCTGGGTCAGTGGCTGGATGCTAATCATGCACTTCATACTATTAACCGCTTTGGTAGTAGGTTTCTTGTATGGTTGTTATTGGCTGGTAGTGTCACTAATAGGTGAGACAGGGTACGGATTAAATACACTTTCTCTTAGGCTGCGAGCACTGGCAGTAGTCGTATTTTTAGGACTGTTTATCTTTTCGCTGTACAGCGCTTATGTCCCTATCGTACGTCATCTGTCTATCAGTATTGATAAACCTCTAGCAAAACCACTACGTATCGCAGTTGCAAGTGACTTACATCTAGGGCGATTATTCGGTGTGACGGCGATAGATAGACTCACCCGTCTGATGAACAGCACACGTGCAGATATACTGCTGATGCCAGGGGATATCATGGACGATAATACAGATGCATTTGATGATTATAGTATGGAAAATAACCTAGCTGAACTGTGTGCCAACCTGCCATATGGTGTCTATGCGACGCTTGGCAACCATGATTTGTACGGTCATGAGCGACCGATTAGCGAGGCATTATATGATGCAGGTGTGCATTTATTAAATGATGACGTATTTTGTATAGAGCATGAAGGGCAGAAGGTATGGTTGGTTGGACGTTTTGATAACCACAAACGACAGCGTGTCGCGACAACTGACCTGTTAGCGAAGGTTGATACTTCACAGCCTGTGATCCTACTAGACCACAGACCGAGTGATATCGACGAGCATAGCCAGTTACCAATCGATCTGCAAGTATCAGGTCATACCCACAATGGTCAGGTGTTTCCTGCTAACTTTATTGTCAGTGCTATCAATAGACTAGGCTATGGATATGAAGCAATCGGCCAAGGACATTTTGTAGTCTCCTCCGGCTATGGGTTTTGGGGCATTCCGTTTAGATTGGGTTCACGCTCTGAGGTCTGGTTGATCAAGATGTCTGGTAATGCTGATTGATAGATGTTTCTAATTGATCAGTACCTTCGATTGACCTGTACCTTCAACATACTGATGTATTCGTACAATAGCATTTCTAAAAAGTGTCTTTGAGTGGTACCTCTAAGTAATAGCACTCTTAAATAGCGGCATCTTTAAATCACGGTACCTTTAAGCCGATACCTTTAAGCCAAATACCTTCAAAAACCACTATGCTGCCAGCTGTGATCGAGTACTGATGACATCGCGTACAAAACTACAAAACCCATTGATAATGTCTTTTGTCTCTTGCCCAAGACCTTGATGCACGCTCATAAAATGAATAAAACCATGCGGTGCACCTAAAACAGTATGAGTTTCAACGGGCACATTGTAGCCTTTCAACTGCTTTGCATAAGCAAACGCTTCATCACGCAGTACATCGAGCTCAGAGGCCACGATATAAGTCGGACACACTTTGCTGTTATCACCGAGCATGGGTGAGTTTAGTATGTGTAGGCGTGGTAGGGGACTGTCTTTTAGGCAGGCTGCATCAAACACTGCCACGTCCGCATGATCTAACAATAATCCCTCGCCGTATAACTCCCAGCTTGGATAGTCTGTTTCGATATCAGTAACAGGATACAGCGGCATTTGTGCTAATGGCTTTGGTAGACTGTCTAGTAGCTTGTACATCTTCTGACCTTGAGCGCCCAAGTCTGACCAAGCGCTTTCGGTCGGTGCAGTCAGCTGCTGTGCGATCAAAGTAGATAAACCTCCGCCTGCACTATCACCTGCAAGTACGATACGTGATGGTAACGCGCCTAGTGTATGACAGTTTTCAGCCAACCAAGCATAAGCTGTGATACAGTCTTTGAGGGCGGCTGGTGCAGGACATTCAGGGGCCAATCGATAGTCGACACTAACGACAGGCCAGCCAGTCTGTTCGCAGACTGCATGGCAGAACTCATGATGTGTATCGACATCGCCGATACAGAACCCACCGCCATGGAAAAACAACATCACTGTCTCATCAGGATTGTGGACAGCCCCTTTCTTAGAACGTTTTTTATTGACCTTCGTTTGATAGCAGCGAATGGTCATATCACCGTCATCAGCATTGGCTATCGTCTTGTCTTCCCAATTGACAGGCTTCTCGCCCTTTTTGGTAAAGGGTTTGATATTGTTCAGGATGTTGTCGCTAGCTTGCTGCCATACTCTTGGTGCCTGCATTGCCACCGCATCGGTAGTGAACCTTTCGCGAAGCTCATGCATGGGCGTCAGCTCTAAAGGCGTCTTCAGATGACTGTTTACAGCGAGGATCAAGCGTAAATGTGCATTGGCATGAAGATATTGTTTTGAGTTCGGACCTTTTAGATAGGCAATTAAGCCCTCTAGTATCGGCGTTGGCAAATAACCAAAGCCTTTCATCGCATAATGCAAAGTATGTGGTTGGTACTGTGAAACTGGATTGTAGCTGAGTACTTTTTCTCTGACGCTCAAACGCTTCTCATGTGGACTACTTTCTCTTGTTCCATTGGCTGTTTCATCATTCGATGCTAGGTGCATCGCCATCAAGGTTTTGTTAAGTAAGGTGTTGATTGATGATACTGTGGGATTAGACATAACATCTCTCATAACGGTTTGGGTGTTTACGATTACATCGAGGTACGTTTTGATGTAAGTCATAATATTTGTAGCAATAATAAGGCAGTAGTGCGTAAAGCAGGGTGTTGTTTAGTAATGGCGTGAATAGCAATAGTAAAGTGTTTTGACTAATTGACGTTTTTTTGTACGTTTTGTGAGTAAATATGGAGATTCGTTGACACAACGGAAAAATACTGTGCAACGCTGCTAAAGAGTATTTTGACTATATTTGTCGTAAATACGAAAAAATCCTGCGTTTTAGGCTTGAAATTTATACGCATCACCTTTATCAATCAGCTATTAGAGCGCATTAATAAAAACAATGAGTAAGAATCGTTAGGCATCTGATAAAGGTTCAATACAGCCAACAATTGGCTGAGTTGTTGCGTCTTGTCGTAACTATTATTGTCGTAATCATTATTATTGAAATTCCAAGGAGCTATCATGAGCGAGCAAACCCCAAATAAAGAAACGCTTGACCAGACTGTGGTACACGATAATGTTGAGCATCAAAACAGTATCTTAGAAGAAACCATGAAAGAGTTTGATCCGCAGAACAACTCAGGTGAAGAGGCGACTATCGAAAACGAAATCAACCTCGATACATTCAAAGCACGTATTGCTGAGCTAGAAGGCGAAGTAAAACAAGCCAAAGAAGGTACTGCGCGCGCTAATGCTGAAGCTTACAATGCGCAAAAGCGTGCTGAGCAAGAAGCAGATAAGAGCAAAAAATTCGCCCTGCAAAAATTCGCTAAAGAGTTACTCGACATCGTTGATAACTTAGAGCGCGCTATGGAAAATGCAAATGCAAACGATCCAGTAGCTGAAGGGGTTCAATTGACTCATAAAGCGCTGGTCGCTGTATTGACCAAAAATGGCGTAGAGACCGTCGACCCACAAGGCGAAAAATTCAACGCTGACTTCCATGAAGCCGTTGGTATTGACCCAGAAGCAGAAGCGGATACGGTTGGTACGGTCTTGCAAAAAGGTTATAGCCTAAACGGTCGTCTATTGCGTCCGGCGATGGTTCGTGTTGGTCAGTAGTATTTTTAGGGGCTAAACCCTACTAATATGAAGGTTTTTCACAAAAAACCACAGGAAAGACAGTTTTTGCGTATTTATTGCCTTGAAAAATACGACAGGCAAACCGATATATAGCAACAAGTGACCGACTACGGTCTGGATAAATAAGTATTTATAGTTAAAAACAAATTAGGAGCAATTGATTATGGGTAAAGTAATTGGTATTGATTTAGGTACAACTAACTCGTGTGTAGCAGTGATGGAAGGTGACAAAGTTAAAGTTATCGAGAATGCTGAAGGTACGCGTACCACACCATCAATCGTCGCTTATAAAGACGATGAAACGCTTGTTGGTCAGTCAGCTAAGCGTCAAGCAGTAACCAACCCAAGCAACACGTTATTTGCGATCAAACGTTTGATTGGTCGTCGTTTCGATGACAAAGTAGTGCAAAAAGATATCGGCATGGTACCTTACAAAATCGCTAAAGCAGACAACGGCGATGCATGGGTAGAAATCAACGGTAAAAAGCTTGCGCCACCACAAGTCTCTGCTGAAATCTTGAAAAAAATGAAAAAAACAGCAGAAGACTATCTTGGTGAGAGCGTAACTGAAGCGGTCGTAACTGTACCTGCTTACTTCAACGATTCACAGCGTCAAGCAACTAAAGATGCGGGTAAAATCGCTGGTCTTGATGTAAAACGTATCATCAATGAGCCAACTGCTGCGGCACTTGCTTATGGTATGGATAAGAAGCAAGGCGATAGCACGGTTGCTGTATATGATTTGGGCGGTGGTACTTTTGATATCTCAATCATCGAAATCGCAGACGTCGATGGCGAGCAGCAGTTTGAAGTACTAGCGACCAACGGTGACACTTTCCTTGGTGGTGAAGATTTTGACTCAGCATTGATTGATTTCTTAGTTGCTGAATTCAAAAAAGAGCAAGATGTGAACCTAAAAGGTGACTCTCTTGCGATGCAGCGTCTAAAAGAAGCGGCTGAAAAAGCGAAGATTGAACTATCAAGCGCGCAAAGCACTGAAGTCAACTTGCCATACATCACCGCTGATAGCAGTGGTCCTAAGCATTTGGTTGTTACTATCAGCCGCTCAAAACTTGAGAGCCTAACTGAAGACCTAGTACAGCGTACAATCGGTCCATGTAAGACTGCACTTGAAGATGCTGGTCTAAAAATTGGCGATATCGATGACGTTATCCTAGTTGGTGGTCAGACTCGTATGCCACTAGTACAGCAAAACGTACAGCAGTTCTTTGGTCAAGAGCCACGTAAAGACGTGAACCCTGATGAAGCAGTTGCAGCTGGTGCAGCGATTCAAGGTGCGGTATTGTCTGGTGATAAAACTGACGTATTGCTACTTGATGTGACACCATTGACCCTAGGTATCGAAACCATGGGCGGTGTGATGACGCCAGTTATCGAGAAAAACACCATGATTCCTACCAAGAAATCACAGGTATTCTCAACGGCCGAAGACAACCAGCCAGCAGTAACGATTCAGGTATATCAAGGTGAGCGTAAAATCGCTAACCAAAACAAAATGCTTGGTCGCTTTGACTTGACGGATATTCCACCAGCACCACGTGGCCTACCGCAAATCGAAGTGTCTTTTGACATCAACGCTGATGGTATCATGAACATCTCAGCAACCGATAAAGGTACTGGTAAAGCACAAAGCATCCAAATCAAAGCAGACTCTGGTTTGTCGGATGAAGAAGTTGAACAAATGGTTCGTGATGCAGAAGCCAACGCTGCTGAAGATGAGAAATTCGCTAACCTAGCGCAAGTTCGTAACGAAGCAGATGGCCGTATCCATGCGGTACAAAAAGCACTGAAAGAAGCAGAAGATAAAGTTACTGATGAAGAAAAATCAACAGTAGAAGCTGCGATTACTGAGCTTGAAGCGGCAGCGAAAGAAGACGATCATGACGAAATCAAAGCCAAGCTTGAAGCATTAGACAATGCCTTCTTGCCAATCAGCCAAAAAATCTACGCTGATAGCGGTGCTGGCGCAGAAGGTATGGATCCAAGCCAGTTCCAACAAGGCGCTGAAGGTGCAGCAGAAAACAACCAGGCTGATGACGACGTCGTTGATGCTGAGTTTACTGAAGTAGACGAAGACAAAAAATAATATCAACTCCAAAAACGCGTTTAGCTGCGTCAAACTCGCCTAGTCTACTTAATGTAGTACTTACGCTCGTTTTCTCGGCTACTCAAGTTTTTGAAAATGGTATAGTCGATACAAATCGACAAGCAGTTAAATTAAAAAACGCATCTTTCGAGATGCGTTTTTTTATGGCTGTTACTTTTTCTATTTATGATATGCCCTAGCTACTGCCTTGATTGCGTGCTACGCGCCTATGGCATAAAGGTGCTCACTGCCAGTACTTCATAGGTTAAATTCACAACAGGTTGCCCTGTTTCATTTTCTGCGGAGAAATGTTGCCAGTAGTCTGACTCAAATTGCTGTAGACGTGACTTTGTCCATCTAAAAGTCTGAGTATCATGGGCTGACTGTTGTGTCTGATTGGTCGATACGCCAGTGAGTTTCATGTGTTTTAAGACAGCATAGGGAGATAGAAATGGTAAATCATAGCGCTGAACCGAAAGCTCAGTATTTTTAAAACCAGCACAGTCTAATGCTGATTGCCATGCATCAATGTCTGGATAACTCAGCCCTTGACCAGTGAGCGTCTTGATTTGCAGAAAATTATTTGGCGTAAAGGTGCTAAAGACCAGCTGTCCTCCAGATTGTAGGCGCTGTGCTGATTGCGCAATAAAGCTGAGCGGATTGTCAAACCATTGCACGGCATTGGCACTGATGATTAGGCTGTGATTTGCTGCCAAATTCATTGTTTCAGCATCGCCGATGGCTATCTCAGCCGTTGGTAGTATCGACTGCAATGTCGCAGCTTGCTCAGTACATAACTCATTAATGAGCCAGTGTTGGCTATGAATATGTTCAGCAAGCAGGCGTGTCATCTGACCGGTACCTGCGCCAACTTCTAACACACTTGATTGCTTCGTATGAGCGATATTTGCGAGCAAATACTGACAGACTGCTTGTTGAATACTAGCGTGCTGATCATAGTCACTGGCACTAGCAAAGTGACGAGCGATGGTTTGTTTTCGGACACTAAAGGTATTAGGGGCGCTAAGTATTGTCATGTGCTTTATTCTATCCAAGTGAGTCACTAATCAGCTGATAGTGAGCGCAAACGTTTGTGCTAAACGACTATGTCATAACTGCGCTATCAGTTGCTCGCAGTCTGCGATGGTCAATTTGGCATTCATAACGAGTCGAATGCGAGCGGTGTTTGCAGGAACAGTAGGCGGTCTAATAGGCAAGGCGTAAAATCCAGCGGCTTGGAGCTGTTTTGCCTTTGCCATGGTACGCGCATTGTCACCCAAGATATAAGGCACAATAGGCGATTCGTAGGTAGGAGTTTGTGCTGATGATGGGACACGATATTCAGGACTGATGGCTTGGCTCAGTTGTTTTGAAATTTGCGCCAGGTGTACGCGTTGATCAGTGAGCGCTGGCATTTTTGCTAAAATAAATCGTGTCCATGCATGATTGATAGGGGGTAAGGCGGTACTAAAAATTAGTGGGCGCATAGCGTTAATCAGCCACTGCTTTGTGATATCGTCACACATGATGTAAGCACCAATTGATGCAAAGGCTTTACCAAACGTCCCTACTAAGTAATCAATATCTACTAAAGTATGTGTTTCTTCTGCTAGGCCCAAACCTGTTTTGCCAAGTACGCCAACAGCATGTGCTTCATCGACATATAATTCAATACGAGCATCTTTTGCTTTTAGTTGTACTAATTGAAGCAAATCCGCGCGGTCACCATCCATACTAAAAATACTTTCAGTAACAATGATGATGCGCTCAACGCTCTCATCTGCCTGCTCAATAAACCGAGCCAAATGTTCGTAATCGTTGTGACGGTAGCGACGATAGGTGACCAGTTTGCTTTGACTCAAACGCATACCATCGATGATACTCGCATGTACCAGCTTGTCAGCTAATATCAGCGTCTTGACTGGCAGGGCGGTCAACGCGGGCAAAATACCAAGGTTAGCATGATAGCCACTATTCAATACCAGTGCTGTTTTTGAGTTAAGGATTTTTTGTTTAGGAACGTTTTGTTTTTCTACTGCGCTCTCGTACCAATTTTGCAGTTCAGACTCTAATGTTTGTAGCTGGGTGTCATTGCCCGTTAATAGCCGCGATGAAGTAGCGCTCATTTTGGGAGGCAGCGTATCGGATGATTGCTCCAACTGATCAAGGAATTCAGCCTGCAACTCGGTATCACCGCCCAAGCCTAGATAGTCATTACTGGCGATATTGAGTAATGCTTCGCCTTCTTTAATAATGTAGCGACCATGATGTTGCAGCTCGGGCAGTTGGCGATATTGTTGTTTTGCTTTGAGGTCTGCAAGCGCGACTTGCAAATGATCGGTGATGGCTTTTTTCATCTTTTCTCTTTATTTTTCTATTATTTAAGTCGTATTTGGCAAAAATTCTGCGAAATGAGTAGGAATTATTGCACAAATGGAGCGGTTGTAACAAAAGGTTTCATATCTAAGCCTTTGTAACTAGTGGACTGATAAATGCTTTCAAACTTTAACTGTCATACCATTAAACACTGACAGAGTGTCTGAAATAGTTTGTTACTATATCCTCATCGTTAGCAGACAAGACGATAGGTCACTAAGACCACTATAAATAAACAACTTGTTTGTCCCAATTTTCTCTGAGGAGCTAATAATGAAAACTCTACAAAAAACGTTACTTGCACTAGCAACTGGTTCTTTACTTACTGTTAGCGCACAAGCCGCTGTTAACTATGGTAATGGCTATACAGGTCAGCCGTATGTTGGTGCTAAAGTCGGTCAATTCGATTTAGATATCGATAATGCTGATGATCCAACTGCCTATGGTGTGTATGCTGGTTACAACTTTGATCCTAACTTCGGCGTAGAAGCTGAGTATGTTGGTTCAGATGACGCTGACTATAGAGGCGGCGACATCGATGCCAAAACATATGGCGCTTATGGTACCTATCGTTATGCATTCCCAAATACTGGCTTATATGCAAAAGGTAAGCTGGGTGTAGCGAAAACTGAAGTAGAAGCATCTAATACTAATCTAGGTTTATCTGATGGTTCAAGAGACGATACCAATCTTGCTGGTGGTGTAGGTCTTGGTTACGCAGTAAACTCTGACTTCAGTGTTGAAGCTGAATACGACATGTTAGGTGATGATGTAGATCTTATGACTGTTGGTGCACAGCTAAAATTCTAAGTATTTAGCCTAGACTAAGCATTTAGCTTAAGTACTGCAATAAAAAACGATCACTTTAAGTGGTCGTTTTTTTTCGTCTAAAATTATATAAAACATATGTTTACTTTATTGGGTAATTTGGTATGATATCGCACTACTAAAAACAAGTGAAATATAGTTGAGTAGTATTCAAGGTTAAACAAATCATTTGTTTATTAAATCCAAGGTTGAGAATAGTCTATGAAAAATCTACAAAAAGCGTTACTTGCAGCAATCGTCGGTTCAGTAATGACAATGAGTGCGCAAGCAGCAATCTCTTATGGTGCTGGTCAATCGTATGTTGGTATTAAAGCCGGTAAGTTCATGGTAGATGTTGATGATCTAGATGATCCAACGGCGTACGGTGTATATGCTGGCTATAATTTTGATTCTAACTTTGGTGCCGAGATTGAATACGTAGGCTCTAGTGATACTGATGTCGATACAGGTAATAGTGGTGTTGACGCTGAGTATGACCTTAAAACCTATGGTGCTTATGGTACTTACCGCTATGCATTCCCTAACACTGGTCTATATGCCAAAGGTAAACTAGGCTATGCTAAAGCCGAGATTGATGCTTCTATAAGCGACGACTTTGGCAACTTTGAAAATAACAGTGGTAGTGATAGTGGTGTCGCTGGTGGTATTGGTTTAGGGTATAACTTCAACCCTAACATGAGTGTTGAAGCTGAATATGACTATGTTGCTGAAGACCTTACGCTATTAACTCTTGGTGCACATTACAAATTCTAAGTCTCAAACCTTAACTAAAAAATGATCACTTAGGTGGTCGTTTTTTTTGCCTAAAATTCGTAACAGATATTTTGAGCGCACAGTATGTAAATGTGTATCAGAAATACGGTTAAAGCATTGTTATCCTTAAAAATATGATACATTAAAAACTGGAATGATAAAGATAGGAATGGTGGCAAGGATGGAGATGTTTTTGATGATTGAACCTTGGCATTGGCTGGTATTGGGCTTCTTACTATTGATCGTTGAGATGTTTGTGCCGACGTTCGCCAGCTTGTGGTTTGGCGTAGCCGCCGTGATCATTGCCGCCTTAGCGTGGTTGCTCCCTATTTCTTTATTATTTCAGGTGCTGATCTGGCTTACGCTTTCGGTTTTGTTTATGTTGGCTTGGATCAAATACATCAAGCCCCTATCCATGAGTCGCAAAAAGGCGGCGCAAAGCAGTAATTTAGTGATTGGTGAGACCGGTATGATCGTGGTCAAACCACAAAAAGGTATCCCTGGTATGGTGCGCTTTAACGTACCTGTTTGGGGAGCGGATGAGTGGCCATGCCGCACAGCAGGTGCGAGGGTCGAGATGGGCGATCGCGTGGTGGTCTTAAAAGTGGTCGGCGATGAGCTGGTGGTTGCTCCCACACAGCGCCTCCAAGCACCCAAAACGATACGCCCAAATATTACACCGACACTCAATAGCCAAGTACCTGCAAATACTCAAGTGTCTACCAAAAAACCTAACGGGAATAGACTGAGCTTGCACAAACCTGACCCCACAGAGACAGGCACTAGCAAATGACGCGCATGATATACCGAATATTTTTAAATCAAGATAAAAAGGACATAAATCACGTCGCTGGCAAACAAGGCGAGGATCAAGGAGAATCGTATGAGTAGCATCTTAAGTATTTTAAATGGCGGCGGTATCGTGATGTTGGTATTAGCAGCCTTGGTGGTTTTTACTGTCTTTAAGAGTGTCTGTATTGTCCCGCAGGGGTACAAGTGGGTTGTGCAGCGACTGGGTAAATATCAGCAGACCTTAGAGCCTGGCTTTAGCCTTATTATTCCTTTTGTGGATAGAATCGCTTATAAAGTTACTACCAAAGACATCGTACTAGATATCCCATCGCAAGAGGTTATCACCCGCGATAACGTGGTCATCATCGCTAATGCGGTCGCTTATATCAACATCTTACGCCCAGACAAAGCAGTCTATGGTATCGAAGATTATGAGCATGGTATCCGTAATCTAGTACAGACATCATTGCGCTCAATCATTGGTGAGATGGACCTTGATAATGCCTTATCGAGTCGTGATGAGATCAAGGCATTGCTCAAACAAGCGATTTCAGAAGACATCGCTGATTGGGGTATTACTTTAAAGACGGTAGAAATTCAAGACATTAATCCTTCGCAAACCATGCAAGCCTCTATGGAAGAGCAGGCAGCAGCAGAGCGTTTACGCCGAGCGACAGTCACCCGTGCTGACGGCCAAAAACAAGCGGCTATATTGGAAGCAGATGGACGTCTTGAAGCGTCACGTCGCGATGCTGAAGCGCAAGTGGTACTGGCCAGAGGTTCAGAGGAGTCGATTCGTCTTATCACAGCGGCGATGGGTGATGAAGAGATGCCGATTGTCTACTTACTTGGTGAGCAGTACATCAAGTCTATTCGCCAACTGGCAGAGTCTGATAACTCAAAAATGGTGGTACTACCAGCAGATATCTTGAGCACTGTAAAAGGTATGGTCGGTGATAAATTAAAAGTGTAGAAAGTGTAGTTAGCCAGTCATAAAAAAAGACCTCGCATGAGGTCTTTTTTTATGACTGATAATTGGTTTTTGAATCGTAAGCTTAGATCACTTTTGAGAAGTGGCTATTATGTTTATCTTTCAAGTACTCATCAAACACCATGGCAACATTGCGACCGAGTAGGCGTCCTCTTGGTAAGACGCGAATACCCGCTGCATCCATATCGATCAGTCTATCGTTTTGCATCGTCCCTAATTGTTGAATCTCATCAATAAAGTAAGTAATGGCATCGATACCAAACTTTTGATTCACATCTTTAAAGTCGAGATAGTCATGACAGAGCAGATTCATAATGACATATTCACGCAATCGATCTCTGATAGATGTCTTGATATAGTTTACAGCAGGCATAACCAGAGGGTTAGATTTTGCTTTGTCTATTCTAGCTTGATAGGTGTGTAGATCGGTATCGTTTTGCAATATATAGCGGGTGTTGCTATTGGCAATCTGACTGATGGATGAGACACCAAAGCCCAACAAATCACAGTCGCCCATGATGGTATAGCCTTGAAAGTTGCGATGTAACTTACCTTGGCGCTGGGCAACAGCCAACTCGTCATCAGGCTTGGCAAAGTGATCGATGCCAATGTATTGATAGCCAGCTTCGGTCAGTGTATTGACAGTATTGCCGAGCATGGCAAGTTTGTCAGCTGGAGTTGGTAAGTCTTCATCTTTGATCTGACGCTGAGCTTTAAAGCGCTCGGGCAGGTGAGCGTAGTTAAAGACTGACAGACGATCTGGTGACATCTTGATAATACGCTGTACAGTGTTGCCCAAAGTATCAGGTGTTTGATGCGGTAAACCATAAATGAGGTCAATATTAATAGAGCCAAAACCAAGCTTACGCGCTTCGTTTAACACATTTTCAATCATTTCTGCTGAGTGCACGCGATTGACGGCGATTTGTACCGTTCCATCTAAATCTTGTACGCCCAAGCTGATACGATTGAAACCTAGGTTGCGCAGTGTTTGTAGGGTATTGTCACCCAGTTCACGGGGATCAATCTCGATAGAGTAATCACCTTCATCTTCAGGTAAAAACTCAAACTGAGTGTGCAAGAACGCCCACAGTTTTACTATTTCCTCGTCACGCAAAAACGTTGGTGTACCACCGCCTAGATGGAGCTGCTTGACCAGTGGTTTTTCGCTGCCATCTGGCGCAGATAGTAAGCGACGTTTCAGAGCAATCTCAGCGATCAGGTATTGTAGATAGTCACCAGAGTCGCTGTTTTTTTTGGTAATGATTTTATTACAGGCACAGTAATAGCAAAGGTGACGACAAAACGGAATATGAAAATACAAAGATAGTGGCGCGCGCGACTCACGATTTTGGAGAATTTTTGTCTCAAGAGCAGTCGTTTCGAGTCTGTCCGGTATCGGCGTGAACTCTAACGCCGTTGGGTATGAGGTATAACGTGGGCCTGAACGATTATACTTGTTGATGATGCTCTCATCGAACGGGGGTAGTTGCTTACTGGTGATGCTACCGCGCGTGCTGGCATAAGGATTGTCTGGTTGCATAACAGGGCGCACCGTGGTGGGCGAGTCGTCCGCACGGTTGTAAGGCTGTTGAGTGTGTTGTTCTGAGTAGTCTGTCATGCGATATTCCTCGTTTTGACGCCGAACATACGGATTCTTATATGGTTAGTCGTTCAGTAAGTGAATGCTAGTCTTATTTTTAATAAGCTGATAAGAATATTTGAGCAGGTTATTGGTAGCTGTATTTATCACCGAATTTGTGATGGCTAGTATAACAAATCCTTATTGCCAGTGGGGTGGTTGGTCAGTGTGCTCAGCTATTAAAATACAGCGGTTACTTTGACACAGAAAACCCCAGCACTTTGGATAAAAAAAACCCCAGCACTGGGCTGAGGTTTTTATATTTCTGCTTTACTTATCTACTTCATTTTGCCAATGCTACTCTCTCAGTTGAATGGTACCACCAACCGCTTGGTCATTGACTTCAGTTTTACTAAAAGGCAAGCGTATCCAGTCTTTGGCTGAGTAACGGCGTGTCTGATCACGGTGATACGGTCGCGTGCTGTCTGAGGCTTGTGAATATGCCAGTAACGCTTCTACGACAGGGCCGTTGCTATCAAAAGTTACGGTCTGCATATAGGTAGGACCAGCAGTGATTGGCTTATAAGTACCATCTTCATTGAGTCCTGGGCCTTGAGCGACGTTGAAGATACCTTCGCGTCCAAGTCCGCCATGCATAGAGATTTTTTCGTTATTACTACCTGCATCGATGACGTACTGTAAGTCTGCCAAAGAGGCATCAAGGGCGATATTTTTGTCATTGAAGTAGCTAATGGCATCTCCCAATGCCTGACGCGTATTATCATTGATAATCAGGTCACGTGGCGTATTGACAGGGTCATTGATATCGAACTTCACATTGAAGGCATCATCTGTAGTTTCAGTAAAGTCGACGCTGCGCCAAAACTCTCTGAATACATGAGCACCTTTGCTATCTAGGTTATTACGGCGATCCCAATTGCTCAGAATATTACAAGCGTGAGTGGCATCGATAGTACCACCGCTAGTCAGTGGCATCATAGGGTTGGTTGTACAGTCTGCCAATACATCATCGAGTACGAGCTCAGCAACATAGCTACGGTTGCCATAGACCACGTCTTGCATATTATCCAGATTAAAGGTGGTGCCACCAAGTTGGTCTGTATTGCTCAGTCGGTCTGAGATCTGTGTCAGTCCCATACGCGAACGCATCAGTAACGGTACGCCTTCTACTGCATTGGGTCCTAAGAATGGTGTTAGACGGCGACGTAGGAGCGGTGAGAACCCAGTCAGTGGCTGCTGTGGATTGCTCAACCAGTAGCTGTCGTTTGAGTTGGCGACGTAATCATCACGAATCAAAAATGGCAGGTTTGAGCGTCCAAAAATACCTGCTTGCGGTGAGTCAGCATCATTGCCCCATTCACAGGCAGCTGTGGCTCCGTTTAGTGCTGGCAAGTCTGCTGCAATCAACGCGCCAAGGAATGGACCAGCATTGGCACTACAAGCTTCAAGCTTATCTTTGGTAACATGCGGTACGGTTGAGATATCGGCGTACAAGGCCTTGCCGTAGCGGTCAGTAGCAATGGTATTGACGAACCCAAGACCAAGGGTATCCTGCATTCTATCGACTAGGTCTTCGACACTCGTGGCTTTATTCATACTACGCCATTGATTGAGAGCACGCGGATTCTCAGATGCCGCATCGCGAATGGTATAAGCGAGATTGTTATCACCCCAGTTAGGCAGCTGATCGTTTAGTGCTTTTACATTCAGCATCGGTCCATATTGAGATAGATATAAAGACTCAACGCGCTCACCGCCATTTGGCAACTGAATCGTTACCTCGACTTCTTCGATATCACGCTGCTCAAATACACCGTCGCTATTTTGATAGTTGTATTTCATAGGATTGCCATTTACCAAGCTAAGCTGATAAAGGGTAAAGCGTTTGGCGGTAGAGACCGTATGACTCCACGCCACATCTTTATTAAAACCAATATTGATAAAGGGCTGGCCTTGTTGAGCGGCGCCCATCACATCGAGCTCACCTGGCAAGGTCAAATGAAACTCATAGAAGCGCTGTACGCCCTCCCATGGCTCATGTGGATTGCCGTACAAGATACCGCTATCAGTACCGGTTACCTCGCTGCCAAATGCATAGGCATTACTACCACCCTTCATCGCATTGATTGTTGAATTATCAAAATCAGCTGTTGGCTCTGGGTTGATAGTGCGCATTCTACTGCTGTCCATAGTCATATCTTGATCAGGCGGTGCTGCTGCGACGATAGATCTGACAAAGTTAGACAAGCCCCCGCGCAAGTTTGCTTTGCCGTAGACAGTCAGCAAATCATCAATCGTAATCTCACGTACCCATTCGGCGCCAGCGCAGTCAGGATTGATGTTATCAACCCCTGTATCACGTAGATATCGGCTATAGCCAGCAGCGTAACCTGTGACAGCATCAATAGTCTCGGGATCCTGAGCAGCCAAGAAACTAGCGCGTCTCTCTGGAGAGTTATACCAAGTATAAAAAACGTCGCTGTCTACGTCACCGTCGTCACCGAGGTAGCGCATGCTCTGTCCGCTGGCTACGACGACCTCACGTGCTAGTGAACAGATGTTGTCCTCCGCAAAAGCGTAACCTACGCCGTAACCGAGCCCTTTATAATCCTGTGCGGTAATATGTGGAATGCCAAATTCAGTGCGCTGAATATCTGCAGCGTAGGTAGTCTCAGAATCAAAGGGGTCGTTATCGCCATCTGTGAAACAACCAGACAGTCCTACAGAAACAGCCACTGTGAGTAGCGCGAGCCTAGGCACACGCTGAGGAAGCATATCGATGCTCATAAGCTTATCCATCCATGGTTAGTTGGTGTGTATAAAGCGGATAGCAAGAAGCCGCTTTATATAGACAATAAAATCCTTTTATTGCCAATGCTCTGATTGATTTTGAACGCTAGTAGTGATTTGATGTTTGCTGAGCAGCAAACAAGAGTGGTATCAAACATGCCTCAGTCTTTAGCCAGTAGGATCAAAATTAAAACGAACATCTACTCATCATATAACACTATTTACTCACTATACCAGTGATAAAACACGACATTTGCGCACTGATAAAGAATACTCTATCATCAATCATCCCCTAATATTAGGAAAACACTGATGTCGTTTGCTCAAGTCTATACCCGCTCAGTCGTCGGTTTGCATGCTCCCAAAGTCATCATTGAAGTTCATCTGTCGCAAGGGTTACCTGCGTTGACCATCGTCGGTCTGCCTGAAGCGGCTGTACGCGAGAGCAAAGACAGAGTGCGCTCTGCTATTCTTAATTCAGGGTTTCAGTTTCCCAATCGGCGTCTCACGATTAATTTAGCTCCGGCTGATCTACCTAAAGATGGTGCACGTTTAGATTTACCAATAGCCATAGGTATATTGGCGGCAAGCGGACAGCTTGAGCCAGAGGTGCTATCGAAGTTTGAGTTTATAGGAGAGCTGGCACTTAACGGTGAACTGCGGCAGGTCACTGGCAGTTTGGCAGTTGCCCGCGCGATCAAAGCGGAAGGGCTAGCATCAAAACTATCGCAGACACCGCAACTTATCGTACCCGTTGATAATGGGGGTGAGGCCAGTCGCGTCGATGGCGTGACGATACTGGCCGCGCAGAGTCTAAAGGCAGTTTGCGACCATCTACAATCCTTGACTGACCCAAGTGCAACTTATGACTGCTTGGAAGTAGTGCAGCCCCGTCCAGCACCGCAGCATGTCGGGTATCAAGTAGATTTAGCGGATGTTAAGGGACAGCATCATGCCAGACGCGCGCTAGAGATTGCAGCAGCTGGTGGTCATTCGTTGTTGTTTACTGGACCGCCAGGTTCGGGTAAGACGCTTATGGCATCACGGCTGCCGACGATACTGCCTGATCTGAGCGATGAAGATGCGCTAGAAGTTGCCAGTACGTACTCAGTGGCAGACAGCGATTATGACTATGGGACAAGGCCGTTCAGGCAGGTTCATCATACGATATCGGCCGTCGCATTGGTCGGTGGTGGCTCACGGCCCAAACCGGGCGAGATTACTTTGGCGAATAAGGGCGTTTTGTTTCTCGATGAGTTACCAGAGTTCGATCGCAGCGTGCTTGAGGTGCTGCGTCAGCCGTTAGAAGCCAAGCAAATTACTATTAGCCGTGCCAACTCTCAAATGACCTTTCCGGCGAACTTTCAGCTGGTCGCTGCTATGAACCCTTGCCCGTGCGGTTATGATGGCGATACCTCAGGGCGTTGTCGTTGTCGACCTGAGCAAATCAAACGCTACCAAGACAAATTATCAGGGCCGCTATTAGATCGTATTGATCTGCATATCACCGTACCAGCGCTGCCTATTGCTGACTTGCAAAACACGCAGGCAGGTGAGACGTCTAAGCAAGTGCGTACTCGAGTAGCGACTGCGCATCAGCAGCAGTTAAAACGGCAACAAAAAGTCAATAATGAGCTTAGTCCTAGTGAGATTGATCAGTACATTGAGCTGGGTGACAGTGAAAAGCAACTATTGCAGCTTGCCCAGCAGCGCTTGAACCTCTCTGCTCGTGGTTACCATCGGGTACTGCGAGTGGCTCGTACCATTGCTGACTTGGCCAATAGTACTGATATTAATAGCGCCCATGTGTCTGAGGCGCTGAGCTATCGCAGCAAAGCGTAACCTTGGTTTTAGCAGATTTTTTGGCAATTCCTTCTGAGCACTGGACAGATATTATTACGGATTAAATGCTATCTGCCATAATCCAAGCAACCAAGTCGGCAAAATTATCAAATGCTGCGGTCGGGTTTAGCTCACGAATATCTTGTCCGTAGTTATAGCCATAAGACAGTCCAAGCGTATCCATATTGGCGTTTTGTCCAGCCAACATATCGTTTCTAGAGTCGCCAATCATTATTGCTTGAGCAGCATCAATATCAAGACTTTTGCAGACGTGTAGTAGGGGCGCTGGGTCTGGTTTTTTTGCAGGTAGACTATCACCGCCCATCACTTCACTGAACAAATCCTGCCAGCCAAATGACTGTAGTATTTTTGGGACAAAACGAATGGGTTTGTTAGTCACCAGGGCAAGTGTATAGCCAGCGTCATGGAGTTTTTTGAGTCCTTCGTCGACATCTGGATAGGCGACAGTTTTGCTACCGCTTAGCTTGTTATACGCATCAAGAAATATGTGTTCTGCGTGATCGGCTTCCTCAACCGTTAACTCGCTGTCTGCTACCTCTACTTTACCCACCAGCGCGCGCTCTACCAGCAACCGTGAACCATTGCCTATCCAATTGCGTATCGTCTCAATAGGGTAGGTTTTCTTACCAAGAGTGGTCAGCATAGCATTGGTCGAATCAGCCAAATCGGGCACGCTATCAATGAGTGTGCCATCAAAATCAAAGATCAAAAGCTGCTTGTCGTTATTGTTCATTTCTTTTTTACTCATTGCCGTGCCTATTGGTTAATGGGTTTGCATTTGCTCTTGTAGTTACTCGACATCTTTGTAGCGTTCGCGGTGCTCTTTTTTCATTCTTAGATAATCTTCATTCTCTCGGCACTCGTCCCATTTGACCTTAAAGATTCGTGCAGACTCTGCTTTGATAGGATCCTCGATTTGCCTTGGCAATTCTTCGCGACCATGAGCACCGCTTTGACCTTTTTTATCATCAGGGACTGCGCCTTTATACTTTTTGCCGCCTTTGTGATTGGCATAGCGACGAGCGCGGGTATAGCCCATTTGTATAAACTTACGCGCCATATCCGCACCAACAAAATCATCGTCGGCCAAGTAGTCCAAAAACATCTGATAAATAGTCTCACTACTCTCGGTGGCGATATCAGGCGTGGCAAAGCGCCAGTGCGGTAAGATTTCAGACTTATAAGGTTCTACGAGTAGCACCCCTTGCTCACCGCGGCCAACACGATACAATTCAGGCTGAGCGCGCAAATCTAAGTTTTTGTAATCTAAGTCGTAATCAAATTCTCTCATAATGGCTACCCTTGTTCTTTATTATAATTGGTATCTACTCACATATGGTTATTGAGTATACTGAGCCAAGCTGTTTAGAAAACAGGATAAAAATGTTATGCAATAGTGACGGTGTGCGACAAGCATGAATAACAGGCATAAAAAAAGCCCCAAACATTGCTGTTCGGGGCTTTTTAGAATTCTATTAACGAATGGTGGCTCGAGGCAGGTTCGAACTGCCGACACACGGATTTTCAATCCGTTGCTCTACCGACTGAGCTATCGAGCCGTCTTCGTTGAGGTCGCTATTAAACTAAATATACGCGTCGCTGTCAAGCTATTTTCGAATTATATCTAATAAAAGACGATAAATAATCAGATATGGACAAAATTAACCGTTTTAGCGCTCGGTTTAGTCTTTTACGCGCAGCAGTTCATACTCGCTCATAATACGGTGAATATCAGTATCAGCAGGTACAAACTCACGGACGCCTTTTTTGACCTCCGCATCATAGACCAATTTAATAAATTTGGCATCGATGGCGCGTTTGCGATTCTCCGGATGCACGGTGAGATACTGCAAACGTTTGGCATCGGTCTGTCCATCATCAAAACACCCAACCGCAGCGATAGGTTTGTCATTGAACATACCGACATATAGGGTCTGTCCGCGTTTAAACCCTTGCTCAACGATATTTAACACCTCAGTACCATTAGGCTGCGTATCATCGCTATCGTACAATGCCTGCAAACGCTCTGCTAGCTCATTGTCGCGAGATGGTTTTTTGATGAGTGGTGCATCCAAACTATTGATGGCGATCGCTTCTAAAGGCATAGTGGTTCCTATAAATAGAGGGTTTTTATAGTATAAGGGTATAGTACGGGACAGCACAAAGTCATAACACGGCACAACGTTATAAAGAGTAGGCTACAGAATAGAGTATCTAAAAGTTGGTGCAAGTCATGATTGATAATACTCAACACACTATTTTAGCAGAATGAGGTGATTTTGTGCGTGGTTTGGCCCTTGAGCGTGGCAGTAAATGTTAGGGTTTGCTATGATGAGGCTACATAATATTAAGTACGTATAAACCCTAATATATTGATATCTTTTGTATATATCATTTTTTAATACTTGTAACGCTAGTGCTGATTAGAGTGCTAGCAGAAAACATAATATAAGGTAATAGGTATTTTTTGCCTTACTTATTGACCGCTTTTCACTGATAAAGAACCGATAGAGAGTAGCCATGACAGCCAATGCAACTGAGCAAAATCAAACAACAAACCTAAATCTACATGGTCGCCCTGAGCGTATTGCGACTGTCGAGCGCATCACAGCCGAAACGCAAATCACCTGTACCGTCAACCTCGATGGGACTGGTAAAGGTGTGGTAGACACGGGCGTACCGTTTTTGGATCATATGATTGATCAAATTAAGCGTCACGGTTTGTTTGACCTAGACATCAAATGTGTTGGCGACACCTTTATCGATGACCACCATAGTGTCGAAGATACGGGTATTACGCTGGGCCAAGCATTCAACAAAGCCTTAGGTGACAAAAAAGGCATCCGTCGTTACGGACATTTCTATGCGCCGCTAGACGAAGCGCTGACCCGCGCGGTCGTTGATCTATCAGGTCGTCCAGGGCTGCACATGGATATTCCATTCACCCGCTCGCACGTTGGCCGCTTCGATGTTGATCTGTTCAGTGAGTTCTTCTATGGATTCGTCAATCACTCATGGATGACCGTACATTTGGATAATCTCAAAGGTAAAAACAGCCATCATCAGATCGAATCAACCTTCAAAGCCTTTGCGCGTGCGCTACGTATGGCCTGTGAATATGATGAGCGTGCATTGAACACCTTGCCATCGACCAAAGAGGCTTTCTAAGGCGCATTTGAGGCTCTTCTACAAGGGTTACTCAAGAGGGTCAGTCAAGCTTGGTGTACTGGTTGTACAGCCTGCGCTCGACTTCCTTGTAGCAAAACCTTATCTACACCTTAGTAATAGCTAGTAATATAAATAGTATAGTAGTCAAAATATTTAAAAACGAGAGCCAGTTGATGACCAAAGTAGCATTATTAGATTATGGCATGGGCAATCTGCACTCAGCTGGCAAAGCGTTGTCAGTCGTTGGCGCAGACGTCTCTATCACCAATGACCCAAAAATCGTGGCGGCAGCAGACAAGATCGTCTTCCCTGGTGTCGGCGCGATGCGCGACTGTATCGCTGGTATGCACGATGCAGGCATCGATGATGTCATACGCCAAGCAGTGTTCAACAAGCCCGTCATGGCTATCTGTGTGGGTATGCAGGCATTGTTTGAGCAATCCGCTGAGAATGGTGGCACAGATTGCCTTGGCATCTTAAACGGCACGGTAGAAGCATTCGATCCGACGTGGAAAGACGAGCAAGGCGCTACGATAAAAGTACCGCATATGGGCTGGAATACTATCAATGAGATGGATACCGATCATCCGCTGTGGCACGGTATTGAGGACAACGCGCATTTTTATTTTGTACATAGCTATTACTGCGAGCCTGCTGATAGTGCGCAAGTCGCGGCGGTATGTGACTATGGTCAACCGTTCTGTGCCAGTGTCATCAAAGACAATCTATTCGCCACCCAGTTCCATCCAGAAAAGAGCCATACTGCGGGTTTGCAACTACTCAAGAATTTTGTAGAGTGGGATATATAAACAGGTAATAAACGCAAAATGAATATTTAATTTAGCAAAGGGTAGATTATCAATTGTATAATCTACCTTTTTTATTTTCTGCTGTTGTCATTCTTAGTTGTCGATTCTCAGTTATTATTGTTTGATGATACGCTCAATTACTTCTTGTTCGCTTATATTTGGAATACTCTATTGGAATTTACCGATTTTAAACTCAATATGGTCGAGATTACGGGGCTTGCCAAAGATGCTTTGCATATCTATGTCGGTATTGGTGTCTACCTGCTTTGTCTATTCTTACTGCGTCCTATCATTAAAAGCCAAAATATCAGAGCATTTATCGCTTTAATTGTTGTGACTGGCGTGGCGTTATTTGGTGAATACTTGGACAATCGCCATATCATCGTACCCAAAGGGCTCCTAGCTTTAGAAATGGTGGACATAAAGGCCAGCCTGCACGATCTCATGAATACGTGCTTGCTATCTTATGTGCTCTTTGCGCTCAATAAATGGACGACGGTCTTTCACCCAACCAATAAATCTACTTCAATAACCAAACGCCATAAAAAAACGGACTATTAATCAGTCCGTTTTTATTTGTTCGTTTGAACTTACGACTATTTGCTTTGCGCTTAATTATAAAGCTCACGAAACACTTCCGCCAATCGCTTTGATACCATGCTTTTGCATTTGTTTGTCAAGAGCAGTATTCCTATAAGAACATCCACACAAATGACTTCTAAAATAGCTTCCACCTAAATTGATCGCTATTGCAGCGGTTGTGATTTGACAGATCAAACACGCTCTCTTTACAAAGCTTACGAAATATAAAAAGTCTTGTCTATTTAACCCTTTCTCAGTTTGTTATTTTAAAGTAAAGAGTCGCGGTATCGGCGTATATCCTAAGCACATTGTCTTTAGATACTGCCTTTAGATATCGCCTGACTCGGTATCGATCCTCCATAATTAATAATAACTAGGAAGCACTATGAATATCCAAAAAATACTAGACAATGCAAAAGAAACGTTAGGGTTGCAAGCACAAGAAACCGAAGCGGGGGTATATATTCCTTCCAAGTCATCTTTGAAATTGGCGGCCCCAAGTAAAACTAATTATGACAATACAGAGTATGACACGCCGTATACGGGCAATAAAAAAATCCTCATGGTCTGTACCGAGCAGCAATACATGACTATGGAAAATGGTAAAAAATTTGATACTGGCAATCACCCTGTTGAGATGATGGTGCCCTTATTGCATTTTAAAAAAGCGGGTTTTGACGTGGACGTTTTTACGCCAACAGGAGCGTCTGTCAAAGTTGAGCAATGGGCGATGCCAGAAGATGATGACGACGTTAAACAATTATACGCTGAGTATCAGTCAAAGCTTGAGAGTCCGAACAGTATCGCTAACTTTGTCAAAAATGACATGGCCGATAGCGACGACTATGCAGCGATTTTTATTCCAGGTGGTCATGGCGCGATGCTAGGCTTGCCTGAGGACAAGAACCTTGGCGAATTGCTACGCTGGGGCCATGAAAATGACTTGTTTACCTTAGCGATTTGCCATGGACCTGCCGCTTTATTGTCCGCTAACCTAAACGGTTCTGATAAGGCAGATGATAAGTCCGAGCGCGACTTTATCTTTAAAGGTTATGAGATGGTAGCGTTCCCCACTGGTATGGATAAGCAAATGCCAAAAATTGGCTATCTGCCTGGTACGATGCCATGGTACTTTGGGGAAAAGCTTGAAGACCTAGGCGTCACTATTAGCAATAAACTGGCCACCGGTAGCACTCATCAAGATAGAAAACTGATCTCAGGAGATGGACCATTAGCTGCCAATGAGTTTGGTAAACTAAGCGTTAATGAATTACTAAAAGCGCTTAGCTAAAAGGGTGGCAAACCGTTCACTTAAAATAAAGTAGATCATTTCAGAGCATAAAAAAACGGACTATTAAGGTCCGTTTTTCGTTGTAACTCAAAAGATATCTAGTTTGTTACCTGAGGAAAGGAACAAAGCTAATACCACAGCAATTATCGGTAGCACCAAAAATTTACTCCATCCAAACGGCAAAGCATAAGCCAGTTTCGGGTAAAAAGGGCAGACATAGACAGCTATTCTGTCTTCTGAAGTTATCGACTTAGCTACTGCCTTTCTAACTCCGTTTTCACCAAAACTACGCACTCCTCCAAAAGCATTCAATAATGTGTTGGTATAAATGACACCTTCGAACTCATATTGATACTTAATAAAAAGCTCATGTACGTCACCCAGATAAGAGAATTTGGCAGATGTAATCACTATTCTTTTATTTAAAACTTTTGCAGATATTTTTGGAAAAAATAAAAATGCAAAGTCAGTCATAATTCCTATTAAGATCCACACCAAAAAAGTAGCTGAGAATATAAATATGCCATAAAGTAAAAATATTGGGTACATAGTTATCAGACTTTGAGTTTATATGTTAGCTATTAGCCTCATCATACAACTCGCGTACTACCTCACCAATCACCCTAATACCATCCGTTAGCGTCTGCTCATCTGCCGCGATACTCATACGGATACACTCATGTGCGTGCTGATAATCGCTGACATCGACACCGGGGAAAAAGTACTCACTTGGTACAATCAACGTGCCTTTTTCTTTAAGACGCTCGTATAGCTCAAGGGTGGTAATCGGCAAGTCTTTGAACCATAACCAAAAGAATATCGCCCCTTCAGGCTTATGAATCATCAATGGATAATCGCCTAATTCTGCTTTTAACAGCTTTATCGCGAGTTTCGCCTGCTGTTGATAAAACGGTTTAATCTCATTATCAGATAACTGCTTGATACGATCGTTTTCGACCAGTGGTGTGGCTATCGCTGCACCAAAGCGTGTCGGTGCTAGATTGACCACGGCATTCATCGCGCTAACTGCCTCTATCACTTCTGCATCGGCCACGATAATACCCGTACGCATACCAGGCAAACCAATCTTCGATAGGCTAAAGCAAAGGATTGTATTGTTATCCCAATTTAAAGTGACATCAGAATAGATGATATTTGGGAAGGGCATACCGTAAGCATTATCGATAATCAGCGGAATGTCATAGCGCCCCGCAATCTCGGCCAAATGCGCCATTTCATCGTCGGTGAGCACGTTGCCCGTCGGGTTGGTCGGGCGTGAGCAGCAAATTGCGCCGATACGGCCTTCTTTTAGCGCGGGCAAGTTTTCTAACGCCTCAAAATCGACACGATATTTAAAGAAGCCTGCTTCGCCATCATGCGTCACTTCATCGATGTGTGGTAATACGGCTGCGAAATGCTGACCTTCGACATGCACATCGCTATAGCCGATATACTCAGGGGTCAATGGCAGTAGAATGGACTTGTCGATAGACTCGCTCTGCTCGTTTGTGAACGCTCCGCCAAATAGATTAAACAGATAGAAAAATGCATTTTGCGAGCCATTGGTCAGGGCGATGTTCTCCGCCGTGAGGTTCCAATCATAATGACGGTTAAAGAAGCCAACCAAGGCATCGATAAAGGCGGCATCGCCTTGCGGATTGGAGTAGTTCGCCATACTGATAATCGCGCTACTATTGGGCACGCCTGCGTCGTTATCAACGCCCAGCGCCTTATAGGTCTCTAAAAATAACTCATTGACGGCATCAATTTTGGCAGGGTTGCCACCGCCCAGCATGTTGACAGGCTGATCGCTTTTTAGCGCGTCGCCCAGATCATCCATCAATTGCGAGATGCCAGTGGGCTGGGTAAATTTTTGACCGAATTTTGAGAATTTCATAAGGCTACCATGCTGTTTGGGAGGGTGTTATAAGTTGGTATTGAACCGATAAAGTTGGGCTAGTATAGCAAATGAGGACTATAAAATAAGCAAAGTGCATGGATGATATTGGTTTAAATGTCTATACAGCTTATGAAGCAAAAAAAAGCCTTCTAGGTGAGTAGAAGGCGTTTTGGTTTAAACGGCTTAGGGTTTTGGAGCTAATCTCGCCATCCGCTAATATCTTATATGCCCACTGGCGCGGTGACTAAAGGCTGATAGTGTTCCTGTTGCCTCGATAACCCTCTCAGCCAAGTCCTCGCAAGCCAGTGATCACATAAGTATACTTACTACTGTCGAGGCTAAACCGCTCCTCCAATTGACGTTTGTGGTCCTTAATTATCTAATCACTCATTTTGTCAACCAAATTAACTAAACCAGATTTATCCATAGTATTAAATATAGGTCTAATATTATCAAAAGATTGATTTTTTAAATTACCTTCCTTATCCTTACGAGTTTGACTGAAAGTGAATAGGATTCTCTCTTTAGCTCTAGACAGAGCAACAAAAAAAGCACAGTTATCTTCATTTGCTTGACTGTTATATGACCAAAAGGCATCATCTTCTAACCCTACAAATATAACCGTATGATATTCTAATCCTTTACTTCTATGAATAGTCATTACAGGTATGGTGTTTTTACCTACAAGGGTATCTAAAGCAGTTTTAAGGTCATTAGATTCTTGATAGGATTTCCATAACTCCTTATACAATTTGGTTAAAAGCCTACTTAACTCTTTTTTATTTTTATACTTGGGAAACTGAGCTTTTAATCTATTGGTATCTATTAACTTCACTGTATCTCTAAGCAACTCCTTTAAATTATCTACAGTTAGGTCATTAAAGTTATAATTAATCTTTTCTTGCTTAATGAATTTGAAGAGTTTCTTTTCTATATTTAATAAACCCTGATGGTCAAGCTCTGAATATAAATTACTGATAAAGTCAAAAGTATCTTTCCTAGTAGTAGAGTCTTTATTATCTAAAATTCTGTACAGCATATTAATAGCGAAAAGGGTGATTTCTTCCGAGAGTAATTCGTAAAAATGACCTTCGTCTCTAGCTTGGATACCATTTTCACAAAGGTGAGTGATTAATTCTCCCACATATAGGTTTAACCTCTGTTTAATTAAGATACATATCTCTCTAGGGTTTACATGGTCATCAGAAATGAGACTTTGAATACCATCTAATAAAAATTCTTTCTCTTGTTCTGTATTCTTTAAAAATACTATATCGCAGTCACCATCATCTTCATCCCATCTTGTATCTGCTATGGCTGTTTGTGCGTCTCCTAACATATACTCACTGAAATAATTTAGTAAATTAACAATTCTAGGAGCACTTCGGTAATTCCTATGAAGACGTATTTCACTTGCATCTGTATCATTTATAAAATCTTGGAATACAGTAGGTATTGCTCCTGCCCATAACATAATACGTTGTTTATCATCACCTACGGCTGTAAAAATAGAATCACTATTAAGAAAACAGGCTTTGAATAAATCATACTGAATACTAGTAGTATCTTGAAACTCATCAAGGAAAACAAATTGATAAGTAATCTGTAGATATTTTTTGATTTTTGGGTTGGTCTTTATGATTAATTCAGCCAACCGCATTATCATTGCAAAAGTTAATTTAGATTGAGCAGAATTTATTAATTCCAACCAAACCTCATGTACTACACCTGTTGACGTTTTATTAAAGTCTATTGGTAATTGCTCATTATGCCTAGCCATCATTCGTTTCTTTTCACGAGAATAAATTAGGCTTTCTCCTCTGTTAGAGTAAAGCTTTAGGACCTCTTTATCATCTAAAAGTAACTGATAGTCAGAAGTAACATTTATTCCCTCTGGTAAAGCCTTTTTAAATCTATCTAAAATTTGTTTAGCAAAAGAATCAAATGTAAAAGAATCAAATCGTTTAGCTAAATCTTCTCCACACCGCTTTTCGACTCTTTCTTTAAGATTAAACGAGGCGTCTCTCTTAAAGCTAATAGCCAGAATTTTACGAGGATATTTGCAAGTGTTAGTTTCTAACAAATAGCTAGCCCTTTGAGCCAGCATTTCCGTTTTACCTGCGCCTGGACCTGCTAAAATCAAACGATTATCTACTGATTTAACACTGAGTAGAGCGTTAGCTTCAAGATTTAGACCATCGCTAGGTTGCCACTCTTCTGGACTAATTATTAGCATAAACCCTCTATTAAAATTTCAAAAGAAAAATACTTGTAACGTCATCCAAGCTCAACATTGGCATGTTCATCGTTGTTCTACGAGCAACTCTTTTATACGATTGAAGAGTGTCTTAAATAAGTCAGGAGTAGCCTTTTTGATTTCATTATCTGTCATTTTTGATAAAGCGAGAATATGGGTTGTAGGTTTGCCTCTTCCTAAAAAGTGATAGTTATACCAAATCATTAGTTCTTTATCTTCTTCACTGTAAGTATCACCTGTAGCACTGTCTGATTTAAGAGTTGCCTTAACCCCAGCTCCTACCTTTGCTAGAAATTCAGCAGGATGAGTTGTTCTGTCAGGTATTTCAGGACCCCCGTTTTTTGGTATCGCCTTTTTATAGGACTCTACATAGTTTTGTAGCATTAAAAAATCTAAGTCGAGAGGTTGAGAGAAGTAGACATCGTATGTATTTAAGCGTTTAATCCACTGGTATATAATTTTAACATTATTGTCGCTCAAATCGCGTTTGTGCATAATTTTCAACTTTTCATCTGGAAAAATGCTTCCATTTTTTAAGACTAAAAGTTGGTTTTTGTCCACTCCATTTTCGATAAGTTGATTTAATGCATACTTTACTCTTCCCCAACCACCCCCATGTCGTTCTAAGTCCAAATCTAATAAGGTGATATAGGGTATATGCAATGTTTCCAATAGCTTCCATATATGATTGACAAACCTATGACCTAATGGAGCAAAAGTAATTATATTGTCATCAAAATCAACTTCTTCTATTTCCATAAATTTATTAAAAATAACTTCTTCTGTATCGCCCTCTCCAATAACGACTAAACGGGCAAAGTATATTTCAGGGTAGTTATTAATAGCTTGTTTAATATATTTATAAGATTCATCTTCTTTTTTAGGCAGTATTATTTCGTTGACCTCTGACTCGTAACTATCAGTTATTCTGAAATGAAGAATGCTTTCAGGGTCTATTCGTTTAACAATTGAAGGAGTATGTGAGGAGAGTAATACTTGAGAGTGGTGTTGTTCAGAAATTTTATTAAGGATTTTGACTACACGACCAAGCAGTTGCGGAGCAATGTGGTTTTCAGGTTCTTCTATCGCTAAAATGGTCAATAAAGGACGAGTAGCTTCTAGAGAGTCATCGTCACTCTCATTTGCTAACTTCTCTTCAATCTCCAATAAAGCGCATACTAAGGTTAAGTAAAACATAGAGCGATAGCCATCGCCTAACTCATGAATCTGGAACTGTTTATGAGTACCTGTAGGACTAAACGTTATTTCTAACTTTTTCAAAATTTCGTCTGACGTGCTAGAGCCAAACCCTAAAGCCGTATCTCTATAGCGCTTATCCTTATGAAACCTGCCCCAAACACTTTTAATGACGTCATCAATCACACCAAATTCATCTAGCCCTTTAAACGATTGGTTGATTTCCTGAATTTTGCCGTCAAATTCTACTTTAAAGGCGTCATTCCATTGAATTTTTCGAAGAATTCTATATAAAATAGAACCTGATGCGTATTTTATTTGTTCTGAAGGCTTTCTAATAGCAGGTACATAGAGGATTTGTATGAGATTTCTTAAGTGAGATTTTAATACTACTCTATCTTCTGTAGATTCTTCTTCGTTATCAGCAACTTTTATAAAAAATGTTTGAAATTCGACTTCACCATCAGGCTGAATTTCTGATTTTTTCCACTGTGCTTCTAACCGAATGCGTATATATGGGTCTTCACCTTGTGCGTCAATAACCATATCACCAAAATAAAGTACGACTGCTTCTTGTTCGCTATCTTCATCAGAAAATTGAATCTTTACTTCAATTGAAAGCTCACGTTCTTCTATAGTGTTTGGGTCTTCATCTTTACCAATATGAAAATCTTCTCTTACAAGCATTCTTTCTGACAATGAGGAACCAAATAGTTTCCGTAATGACTCTAAAGCTGTGGTTTTGCCAGAACTATTAAGACCAATAAAAGCAGATAGCTTATTTTTCAAAGGTATTTCTTCGCTATCTAGAGCGAATGATTTGAATCCCTTTATTCTAAGATGAGATATTTGCATAGGAAAGCCATACTCTGAAAGCTAATTTATCTCAAAATATAACAGTATTGTTGCAATATTGAAACTTAGTATTAATATATTAAATATAACTAACATTGACTGAAGGTGTAGTTTAGTTCTAACAATAGCAAATCAAAAAAAACCCAATTAAGGGTTTTTTTCGTTTAAGCTGAAATTGAATACGCCTAAATCATTGCCCTCACTCTCGCCATAATCCCGCGTCCAATCACCAATCTCACATAGATAATAGCAATGGCAAACAGCAATACGATTAATGCCGCACCGCCAATAGCCAAGCTCGTCCACGGCACACTAAATTGTAAATTAAACCACTGCGTGATCGCCGCCCATGCGCCCACGCTGGCGATGACGACGGCAAAGGTCGCCGCGCTAATACCAAGCACGCCCAGCTCCAAGATATTGAGCATATACAAGTCACGTTTTTGCATACCAAGCAGTCTAAACGATGCGCTGTCCTTCATACGATCTTGCGAAGTAGACAGTAGCGAGCTGATCAGCACCATGACGCCAGTGAGTAGGGCAAGCAAGGTGAATACATAGACCAAGCGGCTCATTTGTACCACCAGCTCTTGGATTTGCTTCGCAATAGCAGTCCCATCGATGGTAGTAACCGCAGGGAACTGGCGTACCAGTTTGCCTTGTAGCTCTGGAATCGCATCTTCTGATACGTGAGCAGTAGCAAACTGAATCTGCGGGGCAGCGGACAGCACCGACGGCTCAAACAAGAAGTAAAAATACGGGCTTGGGCCACGCTCATAGCGCGTGCGAATACTGGTAATCTGCCCGACGATCTCGATACCTTGAATGTTAAAGCGTACCTGATCACCCATGCCGACATTGAGCATACTGGCGGCAGTGTCCAAGATAGACAAAGGTTTGACTTGCTGATCGGTAGCGTCGATAGGCGTATACAGCGCGTCGTCTGTGAGCGAGTCAACGATATATTCGGTATCCATCACCGTATCGGCGTAGCTTAAGTTAAACACCCGCGTAGGGTCATCAAACCCATCTTCAGGCTCGATATCTTTTGCCAGTACATCGTTCGCCGTCTCTACACGCGCACGAATGACGGGATAATAAGTGACGGGTGCTTCAATAATGGTATCAATTTTATCATGCTGATCGCTCTGCACATCGAGCAAAAACAGATTGGGCGCGTCTTCAGGATAGGCGTTGATAAACTGCGCATTGATACTATGATTGAGGGTGGTGATGAGCGTCAGTACCGCAACTGATAGCGATAAGGTGACAAAGAATAATGCGGACTGATTGCCCTTACGCGCCAGATTATGAATGGCGATACGCTGCATCCAGCTGACCTTGGTATTGCTCGCTAACTTATTAAGTAGCCACAGCCAGCCACGCGCCAATAGCCAAAATATCGCTACCAGAGCGATTAAGCCGCCCAATAACTGCGCCCCTAATGACAGTGAGCTAACTTCATAAGCAAAGAAGGCATACAGTCCTGCCAGCACCAGTCCATACCACAGTAATGGCACGCGTCGATACCAAGGCAAGTTTTGCGTCTGAGTGCTCGCCCCTTGATTGAGTAGGGTGGCGGGTTTGGTGGTGTTCAATGTACTCAAGCCGCGCTGCGCAATCAGTAGCGTCAGTACTAAGGCAATCGCAATGGTCTTAATCGCACTGATTGGATTGATAGAGAGACCGACATCAGCAGGTAAGATAGCCACGAGATAAGGTTGCCCGATTTTAAGCAAACCCAGACTGAGGGCAACTGCTGCGATACAAGCTATGACAGTCGTGACTATTAATAGTTGATAGTAGCTGCGCTTGAGTGAGCTAAGCGGTTCACCTAGCGCCAAGCGAATCGCATTGTTTGACTGCTGCTTGGTGACGAACGCGCTAATGACGCCATACATGGCAACCGCCGAGAGTAGCAATACGGCGATGACCAGTAGCTTTAAAAACATCAATACATTGTCAGAGATACGTGACACAGAGGTGTCTTCGGACTCGGCTTCAGACAGCTCGATATCAGGATAATTGGTCAGAATATCTGTGAACGCATCACGCTGCGTCGTGATCAGCTCAGGATCACCTGCTATTTCAATACGGTAATTTACCCGGCTACGCTGCCCGAGTAGGTTGGTCGCTGCCAAGGCGTCTTGTTTCATCAAGACCCGCCCGCCAAAACCAAACGCGGTCAGCGGTCGATCAGGTTCTTTGGTCAGCACATCACTGATGGTAAACTGCGCATCACCAATAGCAATACTGTCGCCGACACTGGCGTTTAGGCTGCTCAGCACTTCTGGGGCGACGACGACATTATCAGCGGTTAGCTGATCCCATAGCGGCTGTCCTGAGGCCAGCTCAACGTCGCCGTATAAAGGGTAGGACGGTGAGACGGCTTTGACGCGGGCAAGCAAGGTTTGCTCATCAGTGACCAGCATGGCGCTAAACTGATAATCGTATACAACCTGCGTGTCAGGGATCGTTTCTACTTGGGTCAATACGTCGCTTGACCAATCCTGCTTGCCGTTCAAAATCAAATCGCCACCAACGAGCGCACGCTGATTGTCATTGATATAGCGATCAACAGACTGCTGCACCGAGTCTAGGGTCAGATAGGTGGCAAGCGATAGGGTGAGCGTCAGCAAAAACAATACTGGATAGACCCAGCGCTGCCACCAGCTACGGCTGAGTGCTTGCGAGCCTAGCGTCTTGGTAAACAGTTGATTGAGCATACTAGTATCAGTATTTTTAACATCAGTTGATTGGTTGTCTGTGCGTTGATTCATTAGCTTACAATCCGCCCATCATGCATGGTAATAACGCGATCCGCCATCTCGGCAAGCGCAGGATCGTGAGTCACCACCACCAATGCCGAGCCAACTTGCTGGCGTAAGTCCAATAATAGCTGCATGACCTGATCAGCATTTTGCTCATCGAGGTTACCTGTTGGCTCATCGGCGAACACAATCTTTGGGTGCGACACCAATGCCCTTGCCACCGCTGTACGCTGCTGCTCACCGCCTGATAACTGATTGGGTAGACTGTCACGGCGATGACCTAAGTCGACCGCGTCAATAAGCTCGTCTACTCGCGCTGGGTTTGAGCGCCGTGCAATATCTAATGGGAAGGCGATGTTTTCGGCGACGGTCAGTGTGGGCAGTAGATGAAATGACTGAAAGACAAAGCCCATATCTTGTTGGCGGATAACGGCAAGCGCGTCTTCGTCCAAACTGCTGAGCGTTTGATCTGCCAAAGTAACCGTACCGCTATCGGGATAGTCTAGTGCCGCAAGTAGTCCTAGCAAAGTCGATTTGCCTGAGCCTGATTTGCCCATGATAACCACAAACTCGCCAGCGTTGACGTATATATCGACGTCTTTGATGATAGACAGGCTTTGCTCGCCGACTTGCACGGTTTTGTTTAACTGGGAGGCGGTGAGTAGGGCGGCTTTTTTAGTATCTACTGGCGGTGTTGATGTGGCAGTCGAAGGTGATGTCATTACAGTGTCTCGTTAAGTGGTCTCGTTTGTCTTTTTGTCGGTCATGTCGTTCTGAGCGGCTTCAGTTGCGTTGATACTATCAGTTGTTGTTAGCCCTTTTAGCGTGGGCTCTAAGACAGGCAAGATATTGTCATTAACGATGATAGTGTAGCCCTCTTTAGTTGGATGAATGGCATCCGCTTGATTGAGCTCACGATCACCGCCCACACCCTCTAAGAAAAACGGAATAAGGGTGACGTTCATGTCTTTTGCTACGCGAGGATAGATATCTGAGAATGCAGCAACATAGTCATCGCCTAAGTTGTCATAGATTGACATCCCGCCCAAGACGACGACACTGCCATTGTCTTGTAGACGTTTAACCGCTGTGCGGATATTCGCTTCAATCGTTGCTACATCGATACCTCGTATAGCATCGTTTGCACCAATGGTCAAAATCGTCACATCAGGTTTGGTTTGTAGCACCCAGTCAAGACGATTGACCAGTCCAGTACTGGTTTCACCACTCAGCCCTGAATTGATGACCTCAGTATTCTTATACCCCATGGCTTGCAAACGATCTTCTAACTGCGCGGGGTAGTTATCATCTTTATCCACCCCAAGACCCTCTGTCAACGAATCACCAAGCGCCAAAATAGTCAGGGGCGCGTCGTTGACTTGGATATCGGTGGATACGTCGGCATTAGTGTCTACAGACGTCGTATTGGCTTGACTATTAGTCGTTTCAGTACTCGTACTCTGTGTTTCAGTGGTGTTGGTAGATTCAGTAGTTTCCGTCTCTTTTTGACAGCCACTGATAGCCATGACAGCCGCGAGCGTGACGATAGCAGGCAAGAAACGTAAGGGGGAGTTCATCATGGGAGTTGTGTCCTATAAGCAATCGAACCAGTGTAGCAAAATAAGACAGCAACCAATATTGCCCTAAGGTTAATTTAGAGACAGGTTTATTGCGCTTTAGAAATCAAAGACTTGTAGAGAGTGCTATTTAGAGTATTTAAAATTTTATAATCAAATATATTTGCCATCGACCATCACTGGACGACTCACAAGCCACGCAATCACCACGTTTGCAATCATCAGTATCAGCATAATAAAAAGAGGTACACTCCAGCTACCAGTCGCTTCATGGAGCCAACCTGTGCCTAGCGGGCCAAAGAATGCAATCAAATAACCGACGGTTTGCGCCATACCAGATAGCTCACTTGATTGATTGGTGGTATAGGTTCGTAGGGAGAACAGCATCATACTCAAGGTAAAAATCGCTGAGCACCCAATCCCCATCAGGGCTGACCAGAGCCACGCCAACTCCGTGGATAGATAGCTGACGCCCAGCACCCCAATGACATTGAGCACCGCGGCAAACACAGCGAGCGCCTGAATAGGACGACCGCGATTGATTAGCCATGTGAGACTCAAAATAGAGATGGGCGCCATAAACTGAAACACAGAACCCATTTGCCCAGCGCTCACCGCAGATAATCCTTTACTGACCCAAATAGACGGCAAAAAACTGGCAACGGTGTAAAACAATAATGATTGTAACCCCATAAAAACAGCAATCTGCCACGCAAAGGCCGTGCGCCACATCGAAATATCAGAGGCGTCTGGGTCTGTCGAGACTATGGGTTGATGGTTTGATGAGCCAAGACGCACACGCAAAAATAGCCAAATCAATAAGGCAAAAACCCCTAAAATCGTCCAACCGCCTAGCGCCCATTGCCAGCCTACTCGCTCAGATAAAGGCAGAACTACCCCTGAGACTATTCCCGCGGTCACGGTCATGGTTAAACTGAACAAACCTGTAATCAGCGGGATATGCTTAGGCGTACGTTGCTTAATGACAGGCGCGGCCAGCGTGTTGGCAAAGCCAATAGCTAGTGTTAGTAACAACGTACCTACCAAAAATCCTGTCCACGTTGGGATAACGGTACGAATCATCATACCTGTGGTCAGTAGCCCAATCATCGCAATCAGCGTATTCTCCAGCCCGAAGCGTTTAGCAATTGCTGGCGAGATCAGTGCCCCAACGGCGAAACTCAGCATAGGGACAGCGCCTAGCCAGCCAATCTGAAACTCGGAGATATCTAATGCCTCTTGTACCACAGGAGCGATAGCGCCGAGTGCAACAATAGGCGCGCGCATATTGGTCGCCAGCAAGACCATGGCACATAGGACTAGCCAAAATGTAAAACGCGGTGACGGTAGATGGGAGGAGGTGGACATAGCAATACAACGATGATAATAGAAAAGAACTGTTGTAAGACAGAGACGACATATCGTCATCCGCAAAACAACACCAGAGAGCATTTATCTAGAAACTGATACCTAGAAACAGACCGAGACGATCATTGATAGTATCGATCAGCATTCGAAAATTTTGCAGGAAGCAATACAGACAAATCTGCTGGCTAATATTTCTATATAGAAAGCATCCAAATAAAAGGCATCTATAGCCAGAAAATAGCATTGCGCAATAAAAATAGCGTCAAGCCTCCTATAGAAAACTTGACGCTATTATACGAACAGATGTCAGGTAAATGCTACCCGCATAAGGTAATCGAAAAATCTTATACCGACTTACCCAGTTGAGCTGCTCTTAATGCGTTCTCTTGTTGTTCAGCCATCAATGAGTCACATTTATTGGGATCGTCACCACAGAATGAGCACTGCTCATCACCCATGAGCTTAGCAACACCACCGCAAGATCCTTTGAGCGGTTTTTTCTTGACCATATAACCAATGCCCATAAAGATAAAGAATAGGACAAAGACAGTAAAAGTAATGGCAAGCATAGGAAGCAATTGGCTAAGCATAGAGGTAACCTCGTTTTAAAATAGGGCAGTCGCGTTAAATATTAATGAATGATTTTCATAAATAACTTTGCTCGCAACTATAGCTGTATTATAACAAATTTTGGCGCTGCTCGTTTTGCATTAACGTATTCTCTTGTTTCACATCTATACATCTACTGCATGACCCTGAGCTCAGCATAGGTTTAGCGTTTTTTGTCTGCACGTAATGCTTGCATCGCTGGAGTCTGCACCACTTGCCAGTTGTCGATACTGTCGTTGGTAGCGTCATCCGAAGTATTACTCTCAGTACCACCTACCTCTACATCATCAGCCAATATTACAAACATGGCGGCTAAGTCTTGCGTGGTAGCCACATCTAGTGCTTTTTGATAAGGCATTGCCGTAAGAGCAGTCGCCCATGCATCGGCCAGTGCAACAGAGTCAGCGGCAACCGTTACCGAAGGCGCGCCGCCTGCAATAGGCTCGCCTGTGGTCGGATCGATGGTATGACTATAGCGTTTACCATCGAAGATCACAGAGTTGCGATAGTTACCTGAGGTTGCCAAGTGCATTCGGGTAGCGGTAGTAGTTGGTTGGCGAATGGCAGATATCGTTTGGCGTTCGCTGACAGTACTGCCTTCGATAGGCGCATCAATCGCAATTTGCCATGGCTGCTGTTGGCTATTCACACCGGAAGTGGCAATCTCACCACCAATCTCGACCATATAATTACGAATCTGATATTCTTCTCTGAGTACATCAGCAATCACATCAACGCCATATCCTTTAGCAACCGCAGAAAAATCAAGCTCGACACCGTCTTTCGTCTTATAGAGGGTTTGGTCTTTTTTTATAATGCTTTCAAAGTCTACCAGCGCTTTTGCTTGAGCAATCTCAAGTGCTGTTGGGGGACTCTGCAAACGCTCAACGGTCATGGTACTGCCAAAGCCCCAAGTTTCTACTAATGGCATCACAGTAGGATCAAACGCACCGCCAGATTTTCCATAAACAACCTGAGAGATATCCAGTACCTGACTGAAGTCAGCATCAATGACAATAGGGGTGTCTGCACCCAACTGATTGAATGTAGAGATGGTCGAGTCGCTCTGGTAGGTCGACATACTGTCGTTGATTTGTTTTAATCGCTTATCAATCGATGCTTGTATGGCAGCTTCGTCTGCATGGTCCACATCGTCAGGCAGCTGATAACTGATATGATAGCTCGTCCCCATAGTTTCACCAGTCAGATAGTTATAATCTGGTGTCTGCTGGCAGGCGCTGAGGCTCATAATACTACCAAGACCGACGATGCTAAGTAGCGTGTTGTTCAAAAGGTTTCTGGAAGCTGGGCGGTACGTGTTATTTTTCATAATATCTTCGGTATGATGCACAAATAAATAGGGTGTAAAACAAGTCATGCTCATTTTACACCCCTTGACCCTAGAAATACCAATGATGGCAATGTTCAGTGACAATCTACTGCATATCAAGCTATTTTACTTGTGACTCACGTATCAGCTTATACAGCTTTGGCGGTGACACGCGATTGACTCTGGTTGCCAGCTTTTCTTTACTACCAGCGACAATGATATATTCTTCGCCCTTTGTGAGCGCCTTCACAACTTGTTTGGCAAACTCAGTTGCAGTCAGACCGTTACTGGTTGCTTCATCCATGGTACCTTGAGCACTACCATCACCTGTTAACGCATTGATAGAGATGTTGGTCTGGATAAACCCTGGGAATATTGTCGCCACTTCTATGCCTTGATCATACAATTCAGCACGTAAACTGTTTGCCCACATATGAAGTGCCGCTTTGGCTGCCCCGTAAGCGCCGCGATATTGCGTCCCTAGTAAACCTGCCACGCTTGAGACCATCACTACCTTGCCACCGCCTTGTGCAATCATGTCAGGTAATATCAGTCTCGTTAGACGCGTTTGGGCAAAGTAGTCGATCTCCATAATCCGACGCTCTACCTCTTCATCTGTCTCCATGATGAGCGAGCGTTGACTAATACCAGCATTGTTGATAAGCCAATCGATCTTTCCTGCTTGAGCTTTGGCAGTATCGTAAGCGGCTTTTGTCTGACTGGCATCACTGATATCAAATGGTACTACGATATGCTTGCCAGCACGCTTGCAGCTTTTTTTGACGGCTTCTAGTTTTTTACTATCACGGCCACTTAGAACGATTCGAGCGCCACGTTTGGCAAAGGCAATAGCGAGGGCTTCACCTATGCCACTAGAGGCCCCTGTGATCCAGATGGTCAGATCTTTGTACTTTGTTTTCATAAGAGTCCTTTCTTAGTATGTAGAGCATCCATAGTATAGGATAGCAAAGCCACTCTACCAATTAGATTTGTAGTTAAAATATCGTGATGATTTTTTGGCATAAAAAAAGAGCCTCAATTGAGACTCTTTTTATAAATGATTTTAGATATATGGAGCTAAATTAACCACCGAAGTCATCAAGCATGATGTTTTCGTCTTCTACGCCCATGCTGTGTAGCATGTCGATTACGGCAGCGTTCATCATCGGTGGCCCACACATGTAGTACTCACAATCTTCTGGATTTGGATGGTCTTTCAGATAGTTTTCGAGCAATACATTATGGATAAATCCTGTTGGACCTTCCCAGTTATCTTCTGGTAATGGGTCAGACAGTGCAACATGCCACTCAAAGTTATCAAACTCTTCTTCTAGTTGATCATAATCTTCAACATAGAACATCTCACGAATCGAGCGAGCACCATACCAGAAACTGATCTTACGATCAGTGTCTAAGCGCTTTAGCTGATCAAAGATATGCGAGCGCATCGGAGCCATACCAGCACCACCACCAACAAAGATCATTTCAGCTTCAGTCTTTTTGGCAAAGAATTCACCATAAGGACCTGAAACCGTCACTTTGTCACCAGGGACTAGGCTAAATACCCATGAGGACATTTTGCCTGGCGGAATACCTTCACCGCCACGTGGTGGTGGACTTGCGATACGAATGTTGAACTTGATCAGGCCTTTCTCTTCAGGGTAGTTGGCCATCGAGTAAGCACGGATAACAGGCTCATCAACTTTTGAGACATAGTCGAAGATACCGAATTTTTCCCAATCTTCTCTATATTCTTCATCAATCGCAAAGTCTTTGTAATGTACTTCATGCGGTGGCGCTTCAAGCTGTACATAACCACCAGCACGGAAGTTCACTTCCTCGCCTTCTGGGATTTTTAGTACCAACTCTTTGATGAAAGTAGCCACGTTATCATTAGAGATAACTTCACATTCCCACTTTTGTACATCAAAGAACTCAGGGTCGATCTCAATCTTCATGTCTTGCTTAACAGCTACCTGACAGGCCAAGCGCATGTGATTGCGGATTTCGCCTTGAGTAAAATAGCCTTCTTCGGTGGGCAAAATAGAACCACCACCTTCAATAACGCGGCAACGGCACTGCGCACAAGTACCACCACCACCACATGCTGAAGACAAAAATATACCTTCGCCTGCTAGGGTTTGCAGTAGCTTACCGCCTGCTGGTGTCACCACGTCATTATCGGGATTATCATTGATATGGATAGTAACATCGCCTGAACTGACCAGTCTTGAGCGTGCCGCTAAAATAATAGCGACAAGGCCCATGATGATCAAGGTAAACATAGCAACGCCACCAATCGCCGTAGCGTAATCCATGGTAGGTATCCTTAATCTATGGGGTAGGGGAGCGGAGGCATGTTTTATGCTGTATCCGAACCCTTACCGAATAAATGAATTAAATAAGTCAAACAGCTAATGAGAGCTTTGAGCTTAGCAGTTTAGATGGACATACCACCGAACGACATAAAGCCGAGCGACATCAGACCAACTGTGAGAAAGGTAATACCAAGACCGCGCAATGGCGCTGGAATGTCTGAGTATTTAAGCTTTTCACGAATACCTGCCAATGCAGTAATAGCAAGTGCCCAACCGAAGCCTGCACCCACACCATAGACAACAGACTCACCAAAGTTATAATCACGCTCTACCATAAATAGTACACCACCTAAGATGGCACAGTTTACAGTGATTAATGGTAAGAATACCCCAAGCGCGTTGTAAAGACTGGGTACAAACTTGTCCAAGAACATCTCTAGAATCTGTACGGTGGCCGCAATCAAACCGATATAACTGAGCAATCCTAGGAAGCTCAAATCGATATCAGGGAAGCCTGCCCATGCCAGTGCACCGTCTTTTAGAATGAACTGGAATAGTAAGTTGTTTAGCGGAACCGTGATGGCCATAACGACGATAACGGCAACACCAAGTCCGATAGCAGTTGAGACTTTTTTGGATACGGCCAAAAAAGTACACATGCCTAAGAAGTAGGCAAGTGCCATATTCTCAATAAAGACTGAGGTTATAAATAAACTAATATAATGTCCCATTAGTGACCGCCTCCATGTGCCATGCCTTTAGACTGCGGCTTCATTACAAACTCAGCTTCTTCCACTTGTTCTGGTTTCCAGATACGCACAATCGCGATAAACAAAGCAATAATAAAGAACGCTGATGGTGGCAACAGCAACAGCCCATTCGGTATATACCAACCGCCATCAGTAACTGGCTGTAGGATCGTGATACCAAACCAAGTGCCCGCGCCTAATAGCTCACGGATAGTGGCAACGAACAGCAGTACCGCAGAGTAACCAAGACCGTTACCAATACCATCTAAAAAGCTTGGAATTGGTGGGTTGCTCATGGCAAACGCTTCAGCACGGCCCATAACGATACAGTTGGTGATAATCAGACCAACGAAAACCGACAGACCTTTACTCACATCATAAGCGACAGCTTTTAGCACCTGATCAACTAAGATAACCAATGACGCAATAATCGTCATCTGTACAATAATACGTATACTTGATGGAATCTTTTTACGAATCACGGAGATAAAGAAGCTTGAGAACGCCGTCACCAATGTCAATGCCACACACATAACCATGGCATTTGCCATACTTGTGGTGACCGCCAGCGCCGAACAGATACCGAGGATCTGTAGGCCAATGGGGTTATTGTCAAAAATAGGCGTGGTTAAAATACTTTTAGTATCAGCCATGTTATGCCTCCTTGCCGTTTGCTACTGGTAGCTTGGCTGCCAATTCGGTTTTAGGTTGAGCGGCCGGTTTTGATTGATTGGCTTGCGCTTCTGCATCATCAATCGTTTGACCGCTCTCTTCACGTAGCATATCTAGATAAGGCTTATAGCCTTGCTCGCCTAACCAAAACTGAATCATGTTACTCACGCCGCGGCTAGTCAGTGTTGCACCGCTGATGCCATCAACCCAGTTTTCTTTTGGATTACCCGCTTTGGTTACACCAGTAGCGACGTCACCATTTTCGTCATAAGACTCGATACCGCTCCACTTTGCACGCCACGCAGGCTCTTCGATACGAGCACCCAGACCTGGGGTTTCTTTATGCTCATAAAAGCTGATACCCTTGATGGTATTCATGTCGCTCTCAAGCGTTAAGAAACCATAAATCGTACCCCACAGACCGTAGCCTTGAATAGGTAGTACAATCGCCTCTGGCTGACCGGAATCATCTTCTTTGACATAGACTTTGGCATACTTTGGCTTACGACCGATACCAGCAGGATCGTTGTCACCCAAGTCTTCGCTCAAGGCTTGGTTCTTCGTCGCTTGACTGGCGTCATAGGCATTACGATCAGGAATACCAGCAGTTTTTAGCGCATCGTCATCGAGATAAGTGCCTTCGTTTAGATCAATGATTTTCACATCAAAGTCTTTAAAACGTTCAGCAACATCATCGGCGGTATCAGATTCAGCATCATATAGATCAGCAGCAACCAAGATGTTTTTGTTGCGGTCTAAGCGTGCGTTTTCGACTTGTGCAGGCTTTAGACCAACAGCGACCGCTGAGACCAATACTGAGCACACCAAGCATAGCGTCAACGCCACGCTGATGGTTTTTGCGTTATTACTTTTGGGCTTGGACATAACGAACCCTCCGAGCAGTTTGGCGTTTGATGTTTGCTTGAGTCACAAAATAATCAAACAATGGGGCAAATAAGTTGGCAAATAAGATGGCCAGCATGATGCCTTCTGGGAAAGCTGGGTTAATGACACGAATCAATACGGTCATAAAACCAATCAAAATACCATAAGCCCAGCGGCCTTTATTGGTATGTGCAGCTGAAACAGGGTCGGTCGCCATAAAGACCGCACCGAATGCAAAGCCGCCAATGACCAGATGCCAGTAGAATGGCAAGCTCATCATCATATTGTCATCAGAGCCGATCATGTTGAATACAAGAGAGGTCGCAATCAGACCAACCACACAACCTGCCATGATGCGCCAAGAGGCAATACGTGTCCATAGCAGCACGGCAGCACCCATCAAGATAGCCAGCGTTGATACTTCACCGATACTGCCTTGCATGTTGCCTAAGAATGCATCACTCCACGTGATCGCATTACCATAGACATCAACGAAGTCTTGAGGAACCACACCAAGCGCGGCAAGACCGAGAGGGGTTGCACCTGAGAATCCATCTACCGCTGTCCATACTGAGTCACCAGACATGTAGGCCGGATAAGCAAAGTATAAGAACGCACGGCCTGATAGGGCAGGGTTTAGGAAGTTTTTACCCGTACCACCGAACACTTCTTTTGCGACGACCACACCAAAGATAATACCCAAGGCAACTTGCCATAAAGGAATATCTGGTGGTAGACATAGTGCAAACAGAACCGAAGTCACAAAGAAACCTTCGTTAACTTCATGTCCGCGTACGACCGCGAAGATAATCTCACAGAGAATACCGACAGCAAAAGTGACGATATAAATGGGTAAAAACTGCATGGCCCCGTAAACGAAGCTTGCCCAGATACTGTCTGGGTTGTAGCCTGCCATGCTAGTGATGATGGTACGCCAGCCTTCAGGTTGCAGACCAAGCTGGGCGATAGCCGTCAGTGCTTGATGACCGATGTTGTACATACCCCAAAACATCGCTGGGAACGTACATAGCCATACCGTAATCATAATACGCTTTAGGTCGATCCCGTCGCGTACATGTGATGAGGCAAATGTCGTTGTACCTGGTTGACGCAGAAACGTATCAAACATCTCAAAAATAGCATAGTACTTTTCGTGTTTGCCGCCTTTGGTGAAAGATGGCTCCATACGATCGAACATATTGTGTAAAAATTTCATCGTGGTTAGCCCTCCAGCTCAATGCGCGTTAAATTATCACGCAAAATATCACCAAACTCATATTTGCCAGGAGATACAAAGGTGCATAGTGCCAAATCTTCTTCATCCAATTCAAGAACGCCCAAATCTACAGCACTAATAATGTCTTCGACAATCAATGCACGTAGTAATTGAGTGGGTAGGTAATCTTGTGGCATGACTTCTTCATAGACACCGATGGGTACCATCGCTCGCGGTGAGCCATTACTTGTCGTGGTGAAGTTGTATTTTTTGCCACCAAAGAACTGCGAAATATAGATAGGCAGTTTTGAAAAGCGGTTTTTACCTGGGCTAAAGAAATGAAACGCTGGGCGCTCATGACCTTCAGTCAGTACACTGATCTGGTTGTGAAAACGACCAAGATAAGCCACATTGTCAAACACTTTGCGACCGGACAACACTGAACCTGAAATAATACGATTCTCGCCAGCAGCAAGCTTGCCTTTGGTTAATGCCGTAATATCAGCACCGCGCTCGGTTGCAACCAAATGCGGGTTGGTAACCGCAGGACCAGCTAGGCTCAGCATACGGCGAGTATATAGACGACCTGTCGTAAACAGCTTACCAATCGCGATCACGTCTTGATAGCCAACTGTCCACACGGTCACACCGCGCATAATCGGATGCAAAAAGTGAATGTGCGTACCAGCAAGACCAGCTGGATGTTTTCCAGCAAAACCATGATATTCAGTGACATTATCCGCAGCAGTTTTTGCAACTGGCGTCAGTTTGGCATCACCATGATGACAGACAAAGGTCTTTGGCGTGAGCGTAGACAGTACAGCAAGGCCATCATTGAACGCTTGTAGCTGCTCATTGATCACCAGCATTGGGTCAAGCGCTAATGGGTTGGTATCTGTCGCTGTGACAAAGATAGCGTGTGGACGAGCACCGATTTCTGGTGCGCGGCTATAGGGACGCGTGCGAAACGCTGTCCATTCGCCAGAGGCAATCAGTTGGGTTTCAACGACTTCAGAGTCTAGGTCAGCAAGCTGCTGTGAGTCATAGCGCTCAAAGTCTACTTCTTCACCATTTGGGTCGACCGCAATCACAAGACTCTCAAACACTCGACGCTCGCCACGTTTAACAGCGACGACCTTACCGGCAGCAGGGGCAGTGTAGATGACGCCGACACGTTTTTTATCTTCAAAAACGGGCTGACCTTTGGCTACAATGTCACCTTCTTTGACATTCATTGTAGGTTTCATACCCACATAGTCATAGCCGACAAGTGCTACATGTGTCGGTTGGTGCTCAGATATCTCGCGGGAGGGTTCACCGGTAATGGGCAAATCCAAACCTTTTTTGATGGTAATCATAAGCGAAAACTTAGTCCATAGTCTAAAACGATACCAGACATCCTGTTTGGCACATCGGTAGTATGAAAACCTGCATCACTCAATAGAGCCTTCAATCGTCTATTTCTATATCGAAATAGGGATGAAAGCTCTGTTGGGACAATACATAATCATAACTACTATTAAGAGTATTAACGCTGACCTTAGACTCCTTAACAACACGTTAATGTCTTATTCGAATTACCAAAGTGGCGACTGGCTACCAAGGTGTATGCTAAAACTATTAAGCCAAATTAATCCTCTAAAGCACATTGCCAAAAGAAACTATTTTGAAAATAACAGTCCTATCACACGTTTCATTGAAATTTAAAACTTGTAACACCAGTATAGGGACCACTTTTATCCAATCAGTATCAGTCAAACATACCTGATTGGTTAGAAGTGTGACCACATAACGATCTATTGAGTAGATGATAAACTGGCTAAAAGATAATCTAGGTCAGCAGGATCACATCGTTGTGATGAGCTGCTACAACGCTAGGTCTAACGGTTCTGATATTGTTGGCTAGTGACAGGAATTTAAAAGGTATCCAATGGGGCTTAATACTGCAGAATCGGTGGTATACAGGCTACCAGATTAGATTTCTATTATAACCTTTTTGGGCAATATATCAGTCAATATCATACGGATACATTCAGCTATTGCTCTTTGTCTCTGAGTCCTCTTGAATTACGACTAAGTAATAATGACTCAACAAAAAGCGTAACACCTGGTTACCATCACATAGAAACAAATAAAAATTTACCTAGGATTATACGCTAAATTGACCTAAAATTGCCAGTCAGTAATGGAATTTAACGAATGTTGGTGGTGATTCCAAATACGAAAACTTATGGTTATGATTGTTCGGTTTCCCTCATTTCCTATTTCTATCTGAGCAGATTTTTGACTTTTTGTATTTGGTTTATAATCTGTCTGTAATTTATACCGCTGTTAAGTGGTGTTGTCTATCGTTGTTTAACGCTTCGATATCGTTTGATTTCCAAAAATATGCTTGTCTAAATTTATTACCAATACTGTGCTTTATAAGGAATGCTATATGTGTGCTGTGCCTGTCATTATCCCGGCTATTGATTTAAAAGATGGTAAATGTGTACGTTTAAAACAAGGCCGTATGGAAGATGATACGGTATTCTCTGACGATCCGGTTGCGATGGCAGCACGTTGGGTAGATGAAGGCGCACGTCGTCTGCATTTGGTCGATTTGAACGGTGCTTTTGATGGCGTACCCGTGCATAGACAAGTGGTCAATGACATTACCAAAGCCTATCCGAACTTGCCTATTCAGTTGGGCGGCGGAGTGCGTAATATGAATACCATTGAGCAGTACATCACTGCAGGTTTGACTTATATTATCATTGGGACAAAAGCGGTCGAAGATCCTAGTTTTGTTGCAGAAGCTTGCCGTGAGTTTGCAGGACACATTATCGTTGGTATCGATGCCAAAGACGGTATGGTGGCTACACATGGCTGGGCCAATGTTACTGATACTAAGGCAACTGAGCTTGCCAAGCGTTTTGCTGATGTGGGTGTCTCCTCTATTGTGTATACTGATATTGCCCGTGATGGCATGATGCAAGGCGTTAATGTAGAGCAAACCGTCAATTTGGCTCGTGAAGGCGGATTACCAGTGATTGCCTCAGGTGGCGTTACTGATATAAAAGACATTGAGCTATTGAAGCCTTATGGCGACTGTATCGAAGGTATTATCACTGGCCGTGCTATCTACGAAGGCACATTGAACTTGAGTGAGGCGCAGCGCTATCTAGACAGCTAACGCTCAAAGTTAGTAAAAACGTAATGGTACAAACTCTATAACAGCAAAGGATGCTTATGGACACTTATCTTGACCGCCCAAGGATACGTCATCTTCTAAGAGCGTGGGGTCAAATGGTGTTGCTACTAAGCATCTTTTGTACGTTGCCAGCCTATGCTGCTGGTGAAGAGGTTTCTGGTATTGCAGCGGCATTGGGTGTAGAGGACGCAATACCTGATAATACAACGACAGCAGATGACGACACGTCAGAAACCAACATTTCCACACCGACTCCTGCCCCGCCACCCGCAATCAATGGCGAAAGTACCAATAATGGTCAAATTGAAACTACACCCACCCTCCAAAAAGACAACGACATCCGTCAGCGAATCAATGGTATCTTTTCTGAAATAGAAGGATTACAAGCTGTCACTGTCAGTGTTACTCAAGGTGTCGTCACCTTGGCGGGAGAGACTGCCAACGAAAAAAAGGCGCAGCAAGCCATCAATCTGACCAACCGTTTGACAGACGTCGTAACGGTTGATGACAATATCAACCGTACACTAGATGTTCAAGAAAACGTATCGACAGTTTATCAGGGTCTAAAAGCGCAACTGGAAAACCTAGTAAAGGCGCTGCCTTTATTGCTGGTTGGTATCGTCATATTTGCACTCGTGACATGGTTTGGTAGTTGGTTATCTAGACGCAAAAAAATGTGGCAGCGCCTCACGCCCAATCCTTTTGTCGCTGAGCTCTTGTCGCAGACCATTAAAGTTATCTTTATTATTTTTGGTCTTATTCTGGCACTGAGCTTGATCGGTGCAGAAACAGTATTGGGCACGTTGCTCGGCGGTGCTGGTGTCATTGGTATCGCGGTCGGTTTTGCGGTCAAAGACACTATCGAAAATTATATCGCCTCACTAATGCTCAGTATCCGTCAGCCCTTTCGTGCACGTGATCAAGTAGTGATTAATGGTCAAGAGGGGATTGTGGTTCGTCTGACGTCACGTGCGACGATATTAATGACGCTAGATGGCAATCAGCTACGTATTCCAAATGCTGAAGTGTTTAAAGGTACGATCTTAAACTATACCAAAAATCCCGAGCGTCGCTTCACCTTTGAGTTGGGTGTGGATGCCAATGATGATCCATTGGCGGCAATCAAAGTAGGGCTGGATGCGATACATACATTAGCATTTGTATTAGAAGAGCCAAAAGCAATTGCGATTATTACCAATGTAGGTGATTCTAATATCGTGCTTGAATTTCAAGTGTGGGTTGATCAATCCGAAACGGATTTTTTAAAAGCACGTAGTATTGCCATTCGCGAAACCAAGCATGCGTTAGAAAACGAGGGCTTTAGCTTGCCTGAACCTATTTATCGTCTCAGGTTCAATAACAAATTAGAAAAAGCCTTTGAGCATATGCAGAGTGGTGCGAGTAGTGACAAATCTGACCTGACAATTACGCCTACTATGCCTGATGCACCAGCAAATGATGAGCGTGATATTGATGATAAGGATAAGAAACAGGCAAAAGCACGAGCCAAAGTTATTTTACAAGGTCAAAATGCTGATGATGTTCTCGATGCTCGCCCTGATGCCAAGCTAATGGAAAAAGTCGAGCAGGAGATTGCCCAGAGCTCAGATGAGACGGATTTACTCAATAACAATAGTCCGCAAGAGTAAACCCTATTAGATAATAGACAGTCTAATCCCCTGTGGGCATGACGGACTGTAATGCGCTAGCAGCAGCAACAAGATCATATTGACTAAAAACCTCAATACCATGCTTTCTCAGTAGCGCTGCCGTCACGCCCATACCTGCTATCTTATTATTGCTAAAATGGCCGTTGTATATGGTATTACTACCACAAGAAGGGCTGCTTTCAGTCAGCACTGCTACTTTAATATGATGTTTTTGACACAGTGCCAATGCCAACTGAGCCCCTTTTTTGAAATACACGCTTACATCAGTGCCTGTCTCTCCTATAACCTCCGATTTACCCAGCCAGACATCAGTACCATTACCGCGTACGATCTCTGCAGGCGCTCTTGGTATGCTCATACCTGCGTCGACCTCTGGACACACTAAAACCAGTCGTCCTTCTATTTGCCACCGTGTCAGAATGTCACTGGCTGCTGCTAATCCCTTGCCATTATATCGTACAGGTTTGCCCAACAGACAAGCGCTGACCAGTACCTTTTCCATAAATGTTCCTTATCTCATTTTCAGTTGCTTTGTTTTTTGAGAGGCGTTGATTGATAGTATCAGACCACTCTTATTAATGTTATTTGTGTTTATCACATTTTGAGGCTACTGCTCTAACATGTTGTTTAACAAGCGATATCTATTAAGCTTTCGTCCGCATAAGTAACTATGGCGATCTGCATGTTGTTTTTCATTTTATTTACTATTACTGATATTCAGTTACTGCTTCACAAGATAGGCACAAAAAGTGCAACGAAACCCGTATTTGATGGTGAGTCAAACACGGGGTTTTTTATGGAAATGAAACATGTCATTATATTTGCAGTGATTGGCATAGTCGCACTGTTGGGCTTTAATATCATAAACGGTAACAGTCGCGAGAAAAATAGGGAGGTTGCCGTCAGTACTGTCGCTACTGATTCAGCTACTGATGCAGATAGTAGTCAGGACAACGCAGCAGCTATTACTAGTAAGCCACTTGGCGAACAGCCAAAAGCCATGCTAGACGATGCCACTAACAAAATCAATCAAGCGCAGCAATCTGAGCAAGATCGCTTGGATCAAATGAATAATGCACAGTAATCATCGACTTATCTTATAATTGAAGTGCACATAAATAAAAAGGGCCAACGATAACGTTAGCCCTTTTTATTTATAATATTACAATCTCAGTTACAGATTAGCTCTTTTTGCTAGACCCTCTGCGATTATTACTTCTCTTCGCAGGACTCTTTTTAGGTTGATCTTTTTTAGCAGGCTGTTTCTTTGTCTGGTTCATGGCACTCGACTGCAATTTTTCTTTTAAATCAAAATCAATTTGCAGTAGGTCCATGTTCACGCCAGCAACTTGTACTTTGACTGAGTCACCAAGCCCAAATAATGTACCTTTGTCTTTACCGATCAGCTGTTGTTGCTGCTCATCATAGACAAAGAAGTCATCACCGACATTTGAGATATGTACCAAACCATCGATGTATAAGTCAGTCAATGTGACAAACAGACCAAAGCTCGTTACCGTAGTCACCACACCTTCAAACTCTTCACCAACATGGTCAGTCATGTAATGACACTTGAGCCATGACTCTACAAAGCGCGATGCTTTTTCTGCACGGCGTTCTGTGTCTGAGGTCTGCGTACCAGCACCCTCAAGCGAGAAGTCCATGACAGGCTGCTTGCTGTTCGTTACTTGTGCTTTGATACCACGATGCAGCATCAGATCTGGGTAACGGCGGATAGGCGAAGTAAAGTGGCTATATTCGTCATAAGCCAAGCCAAAGTGACCAATATTGTCAGGTGCATAGTTTGCTTGCATCATCGAACGTAGTAGCATGCTATGAATACTGATTGCATCTGGTCTGTCTTTGGTCGCTTCAATAATCCGCTGATAATCCGCTTGCGTTGGGTTCTCTTCTGGGAAAGGTAAACCGAAGTTTTTTGCATATTCATGGATACGCATCGACTTCTCGTTATCAGGCTTATCATGGTTACGATATAAGACTGGTAACTCGTGTTTCAGCGCAAAGTTAGCCGCACAGGTGTTAGCAAGGAGCATACACTCTTCGATTAGCTTTTGAGAGTCACCACGAGTGCGTGGCAAAATCGCTTCGATGCCACCTTTTTCGTTGAACTTGATGTACGTTTCAACCGTTTCAAATTCCATGGCATGACGTTCTTCACGCTTTTTGAGCAGTAGTTCATACAACTGATGCAACGTATCAACAGACTTTTTAACCTCTTTATTACCTGTCAGTGACTTAGGTAATCTCTTATCATTCGGGTTCACCAAATAATCGTTCACTTGATTATAGGTTAGACGGGCTTGTGAATGCATGACTGATGGATAAAATTCATATCCGGTCACTTTACCAGCACGCGATATCTTAATATCAGCGACCATACATAGACGATCTAGATTAGGATTCAGTGAACACAGTCCGTTAGAGAGCACTTCAGGTAGCATCGGAATCACGCGATGCGGGAAGTATACGGACGTACCGCGCTCATAGGCATCTTGATCAAGTGGTGAATTTGGCGTGACATAGTAGCTAACATCAGCAATTGCAACCACCACACGGTAGTTACCACCTGAGCGTTTCTCAGCAAATACAGCATCATCGAAATCACGAGCATCTTCGCCATCGATAGTAACAAGTGGTAGATGGCGCAAGTCTTTACGACCTTTGATATCATTTTCAGTTGGTTCTTGATAGTCACCAGCTTGCTTGAGAGCCGCCTCACTGAACTCTGATGGAATATCATAGTTAAGAAGGGTTGTTTCGATGATCAGTTCACGATCATTATCGTCAGATAGGACTTCAGTGATTTTACCTGTACCAAACTCATGCTGGTTTGGCCAGTCAATGATATCAACTTTGACAGGTGCGCCTTGCTTAGCATTTAGCGCTTGTACGTTTTCATCAGTAACGGTAATTGGCTGATGGTTGTTTGGACTACCAAGCTCCACGCAGTAGCCGTCTTCATCACGTGCAAGCGTTCCAATGAAGTTGTTTTGGCGACGTTCAACCACATCGACGATGCGACCTTCAGTGCGACCACGATTGTCTGTTGATGTACCGACAGCTTCTACCGTATCACCATTGAATACCCAGCGCATTTGTTTTTCATGTAAAAACAAATCTGGCATATCACTCAATACCACAAACCCAAAACCCTTTGGATGTGCAGACACCATACCTGTGACGATATCTTGCTTAGTAACTGTGCGATAGCGATAAGGACGGCCTTCGCGGTTTACTTGTCCATCACGTGCCATTGCTTTTAGGCGGTTGCCTAAAGCATCGAATTGGTCGGGATCATCAATATTAAAGGCTTTTGCCAATTGTTGATGTGTGACTTCCCCATGTTCATTAATCGTACTGAGTATCAGTTCGCGACTAGGAATCGGGTTGTCGTATTTTTTTGCCTCACTCGAGGCGTTTGGATCATTCCAACTCATAAATTACCGTATCTATTTTTAAGACTATTAATAGGGGCTATCTTAACACGAACGACGGCGCAATATCTTGCGTCAATTTTCTTATGTGTATTCGATAGCAGGAAGCAGCCAACTTTTAGTGACTGCTATATAGATAAATCAAATATCAATATCGACACTGTTTGATTGGTTAGTGATTTTTTTGCTATCCAATTCTTTTGAAACTTCGAGCACCGTGGTTTGATTTGATTTATCCAAATATTTTTGTGCTTTATCTACTTCAGTGGTCAAGGTATTGACCGTTTGCTTCATATTTTCTAGCGCTTCAATTTTATAATTACTGATCATATCCATAGTGTCATAGACATTATTGAAGGCGTTTTGCAGTTTATCAAGTTCAATACTACTGCTGGTCGCTTGCTCATGGATCTCGCCTGACTGACGCTTGAGCATGGCCGAGGTTGATTCAATCAAGCTACTGGTGGTCTTGTTCAATGCTGTGATTTGATCTAGTACCAGTTTTTGATTGGTCATTGCTTGGGCAACGACAACAGCCGTACGCAGCGCTGAAACGGTGGTCGTGGTTGCACGATCAACGCCTTTAATTAGCTCTAGGTTATTACGGCGAATAGTATCCAGTGCCAGATAACCTTGTACATTTACTGCTAACTGGGTCAAAAAGTCGGTGTTTTTTTGACGGACATAAAACAGCATCTCTTCTTTAATGATGCGCGCTTTTTCTGGATCTGTTGCTTCTATCGCGTAGACCTTTTGCTCCAACTGTTCATCAATTTTTTTGCCAACATAGACATATTGACGAATAGATTGCATCAGCTCCCACATATTGACTTTTTCTTGCTCAATCATCGCATTGTCTTTGAGCAGCTCATCTTTGCCATTGTATAGACTGGTCACAACAGCATTAATGTGCGACTGGGCGGACTCATACTGACGGAAATAGTCTTGTACTTTATTACCGAATGGAATCAGACCGAATAGCTTACGTGAGTTAGTCAACTCTTTTTTACTTGGGTCTAAATCTTCCACAATACCGCGTAGCTCAGTTAAAGACTTTGCAATAGGGGAGTTATCAAACAAACTGTCATTAAGACTTTTTGCTGGTAGATCCAGCATACGATTAGAGACTTGTGCCGATTCACGAATCTCTTTTGTCCCTAGATTATGGATAGATTGAACGTTTTGCTGAAACTCTGGACTATGCACTGAATTGGTAATCACATGATCGACAAATGCATCAACTTTAGCATCGAGTTCTGGAATTTGGCTTTCATCCAACTTGACCATCTGATCGGCTTCACTTTTCTGTATTTCTTTGACAGGCTCAGGCGCTGTGAGAGATATAGTAGGAGTTGCGGCGTTTTCTGGTGGCGTCAATTCTTGCATGAAATTTCCTTTGATGTCTGATAAAAGTAGTGTTTGTTGTCAATGACTCTGATGGTCATGATGTACGTTATTTTTATACACTTACCTAAAAAGTTCGAATAAATGCTGATTAGCAAATATAAAACAGACCTTTAGATTACCGCGTAATCAAATAGTTGAGAAGGTGGATTTTGTAAAATAGCGTCAGCCAATTATATCTGGCTACACACATTTCCCTGCCCACATCTCAAAGAGGTATACATCAGCACAGGTAATAAAAAACCATCAATATCCCGCAGCATATTGATGGTCAGAGTTATAAATAGCTATATCAACTAACAGCCACTACTCAAAGCAATCCTACTAACAGATTACTTTTTCTTAGTAGGTCCGAGCAGCATACCCATTTGACGACCTTCCATCTTAGGGTATTGTTCGACGTTTGAGATATCAGCAGTATCTTCAATGATACGATCAAGTTGTTTGCGACCAATATCTTGGTGCGCCATTTCACGTCCGCGGAAACGGATGCTAATTTTAACTTTGTCTTGATCTTCCAAGAAGCTTACGATTTTTCTCAGTTTAACCTGATAATCAGCTTCTTCGGTACTAGGACGTAGCTTCATCTCTTTTAGCTGAGTCTGCTTTTGGTTTTTCTTAGCTTCTTTAGCCTTTTGTTTTTGATCATAGAGGAAATGCTTATAATCCATAATCTTACATACTGGTGGCTTAGCTTCAGGAACTAGTTCAACCAAATCTAGGTTTTCATCACGTGCCGCTTTCATCGCGGTTGCGATATCAACCACGCCCATTTGCTCGCCATCTTCTTTGACGAGACGGACTTCTTTGACGTTGATATCTTCGTTGATGTTCAAACGGTTTGACTGTTTAATAGGTATTACTCCTCATCTGTTTTTGGGGTCTGTCGGCCTTTCTTGCTGACAGCGGTCTGTACTAATGTAATAAATTCAGAAATACTCATGACGCCAAGGTTCTCACCTTCGCGAGTTCGGACGTTGACACTGCCCGATTCAACTTCTTTATCCCCTAATACTAGCATATAGGGAATACGTTCTAATGTTTTCTCTCGTATCTTAAATCCAATCTTTTCGTTACGCAAGTCGCTAATAGCGCGCAAACCTGCATTTTTGAGCTCGCTAACCACGTTTTCACAGGCATCAGCTTGTTTATCAGTGATATTCATGACCACAACTTGCTGCGGTGCTAGCCATACTGGCATCCAACCCGCGTAGTTTTCGATCAAAATACCAATGAAACGCTCAAACGAACCTAAGATTGCACGGTGCAACATAATAGGTACTTCACGATCGTTTTGCTCATTGACGAACTCTGCATCGAGACGCTCAGGCATGTTTGGATCAACCTGAATGGTGCCGCACTGCCAAATACGACCTAATGAATCCTTTAGACTAAACTCAATCTTTGGACCATAGAATGCACCTTCACCAGGTAAGTAATCCCAGTCTAGCTCTGAGCTATCAAGCGCATCTGCTAAAGCCTTTTCTGCAAAATCCCAAGACTCATCACTACCAACACGTTTTTCAGGACGAGTAGAGAGCTTCATAATGATATTATCAAAGCCGAAATCCTCATAAACAGCAAGCGTTAGCTTAATAAAGTCAGCCACTTCTTGCTGAATCTGTGCCTGAGTACAGAAAATATGTGCATCATCTTGCGTAAAACCGCGTACGCGCATCAAACCATGTAATGACCCTGATGGCTCGTTACGATGACAAGAACCAAACTCAGCCATACGCAGCGGTAAGTCACGGTAAGACTTTAGGCCTTGATTGAACACTTGCACATGACAAGGGCAGTTCATTGGTTTTACCGCGTAATCACGGTTTTCACTAGCAGTGGTGAACATATTAGTTGCATAATTGCCCCAATGTCCTGAGCGTTCCCACAAGCTGCGATCAACGATTTGCGGTGTTTTGATCTCTTCGTAGCCATTGTCGTATTGTACTTTGCGCATATATTGTTCAAGTACTTGATAAATCGTCCAACCATTCGCATGCCAAAACACCATACCTGGCGCTTGCTCTTGCATATGGAATAAATTTAACGCTTTACCGATTTTACGATGGTCACGTTTTTCAGCTTCCTCAATACGCTGTATATAAGCTTTTAGCTGTTTCTTATCTGCCCAAGCCGTACCATAAATACGTTGTAGCTGTTCGTTTTTCGCATCACCGCGCCAATAAGCACCTGACATTTTAGTCAGTTTAAATACTTTTAAAAAGCGTGTGTTCGGCACATGTGGGCCGCGGCACATATCGACATATTCTTGATGATGATACAGACCAAATGCTTCTTCGCCTGGCATATCATTAATAAGCTTTAACTTGTAGTCTTCGTTACGTGATTCAAATATCTCAATTGCTTCGGCACGAGGCGTCATTTTTTTGATAACGTCATAATCTTGCTTAATTAGCGCAATCATGCGTTTTTCAATTGCTTCCATATGCTCAGGTGTGAACGGTGTCTCACTAAAGATGTCGTAATAAAAGCCGTCGTCAATAACAGGACCAATGACCATTTTGACGTCAGGATAAAGCTGCTTAACCGCATGTCCTAATAGATGAGCACATGAATGACGAATAATATCGACACCGTCATCATCTTTCGGCGTTACAATTTCAACATTGGCATCAGCAATGATAGGGTCGTGCGCATCGACTAATTGACCATTTACACGTCCAGCAACCGTCGCTTTAGCGAGTCCCGTCCCAATACTCTGCGCCACTTCCATGACTGTTGTATTACCTTCGAAATCTTTTACGCTACCATCGGGTAAAGTAATCGCTACCATAATCTATTCGCCTGTTATTGGGTCCGTTGGCAGTGATGACTGCAACCATCAATCATGTAACCGTGAGACCGCATCAATTATATCCAATCATTGTGATATGTAGTGGGAGGTATACATTATTCTATAAGCTGTCCAATACTGCATATTGCGAAGCTCAATTATTCTTCAAGGAGATTCACCACTATTAATACAGTAAGTAATACTTCGTTGTCAGAGCAATGCTAGTGCGGCGCAAAAACAAATAATGCAATAGACCGATGATTATAGCAAAAACCCTCTAACAACACTAGATATCAAAGGATAGAGAGGCAGTTAACAGAAGGTACAAAAGCTAAGAGATAAGAAGAAACAGTTTTGAACGCGCAATTCTATAAATCCAGTTCTGTGGGTCAAAGTATCGCTAGTACTCTATTAATGATTATCGTGGTTCTCCTATATAGTATAATTTGTGAAAATATCAATATAAAAGGTAGAATCGATAAAGTGCTTAAGTAGAGCGAATATTAGAAAGGTAGAAAACACAAATATTATCTATACTAATAAAAGCCAAAAGTAGCTATAAAAGCGCACTTATCGCAGCACGTACCTATTCCTCTACCATACCCACCAATCGACCAACTTATAAGCTATTGAAACTATTTAGTATTTTCGACAGCTGTAAAATAAGTTTAAAAACATGTATAAAATTGGTTGACACAGTGATTAAACTCTCTATAATACGCCCTCATCGGACGGACTAGCGGTGACTGATATGTAAATTACATATTAATAACGCAGTTAACCTGGTGAAACGAAATTATAAAAAGTCTTGACAAATCAAATCATTATGATAAGATAGTCGGCTCGCTAGATAGCTTAACCGGAGACGGATTGGCTAGATGGCAAAAGAAATACCCTATATATCGATGACTGGACGACAGTGATTGAGACTATTTAAAAGCATAACTAAAGAACAACTTGTGTGGATTTTTGCTGATTCAGAATGCTAAAAAATAAAGTTGACTATCTTTTCTTTTCGGGAAGATTATTAACTATAAAAATTATCATTTAAGACAGCAGAAAAACTCAAAGTTAATTCATTACGAACATAATTTTTAGCGATTTTGCCAGATTAGATGAGCCAAGTTTAGAAGCTTCTTTAAAGAGCTTCATAGCAAGATTAAACTGAAGAGTTTGATCATGGCTCAGATTGAACGCTGGCGGCAGGCTTAACACATGCAAGTCGAGCGGAAACGATGGTAGCTTGCTACCAGGCGTCGAGCGGCGGACGGGTGAGTAATACTTAGGAATCTACCTAGTAGTGGGGGATAGCACGGGGAAACTCGTATTAATACCGCATACGTCCTACGGGAGAAAGGGGGCAACTTGTTGCTCTCGCTATTAGATGAGCCTAAGTCGGATTAGCTAGATGGTGGGGTAAAGGCCTACCATGGCGACGATCTGTAGCTGGTCTGAGAGGATGATCAGCCACACCGGGACTGAGACACGGCCCGGACTCCTACGGGAGGCAGCAGTGGGGAATATTGGACAATGGGGGAAACCCTGATCCAGCCATGCCGCGTGTGTGAAGAAGGCCTTTTGGTTGTAAAGCACTTTAAGCAGTGAAGAAGACTCTTCGGTTAATACCCGGAGACGATGACATTAGCTGCAGAATAAGCACCGGCTAACTCTGTGCCAGCAGCCGCGGTAATACAGAGGGTGCAAGCGTTAATCGGAATTACTGGGCGTAAAGCGAGCGTAGGTGGCTTGATAAGTCAGATGTGAAATCCCCGGGCTTAACCTGGGAACTGCATCTGAAACTGTTAGGCTAGAGTAGGTGAGAGGGAAGTAGAATTTCAGGTGTAGCGGTGAAATGCGTAGAGATCTGAAGGAATACCGATGGCGAAGGCAGCTTCCTGGCATCATACTGACACTGAGGCTCGAAAGCGTGGGTAGCAAACAGGATTAGATACCCTGGTAGTCCACGCCGTAAACGATGTCTACTAGTCGTTGGGTCCCTTGAGGACTTAGTGACGCAGCTAACGCAATAAGTAGACCGCCTGGGGAGTACGGCCGCAAGGTTAAAACTCAAATGAATTGACGGGGGCCCGCACAAGCGGTGGAGCATGTGGTTTAATTCGATGCAACGCGAAGAACCTTACCTGGTCTTGACATATCTAGAATCCTGCAGAGATGCGGGAGTGCCTTCGGGAATTAGAATACAGGTGCTGCATGGCTGTCGTCAGCTCGTGTCGTGAGATGTTGGGTTAAGTCCCGCAACGAGCGCAACCCTTGTCCTTAGTTACCAGCGGGTTAAGCCGGGAACTCTAAGGATACTGCCAGTGACAAACTGGAGGAAGGCGGGGACGACGTCAAGTCATCATGGCCCTTACGACCAGGGCTACACACGTGCTACAATGGTAGGTACAGAGGGCAGCTACACAGCGATGTGATGCGAATCTCAAAAAGCCTATCGTAGTCCAGATTGGAGTCTGCAACTCGACTCCATGAAGTAGGAATCGCTAGTAATCGCGGATCAGAATGCCGCGGTGAATACGTTCCCGGGCCTTGTACACACCGCCCGTCACACCATGGGAGTTGATTGCACCAGAAGTGGATAGCTTAACCTTCGGGGGAGCGTTCACCACGGTGTGGTTGATGACTGGGGTGAAGTCGTAACAAGGTAGCCGTAGGGGAACCTGCGGCTGGATCACCTCCTTATAGATGGCATTCGGTCAGCAAGAATTCACAACAAGTTGTTCTTTAGTTTAAGCTTACGTTTTAGGACGTATTAGGGTCTGTAGCTCAGCTGGTTAGAGCACCGTGTTGATAACGCGGGGGTCAGTGGTTCGAGTCCACTTAGACCCACCATTTATATAATGGGGCCATAGCTCAGTTGGTAGAGCGCCTGCCTTGCACGCAGGAGGTCAACGGTTCGACTCCGTTTGGCTCCACCACTACTTTAGTTAAGCTTAGAGTGCTAAATAAAAATAGGTATCAAATAGAAACAAGTGATTCATCTTGAATAAAGACACGATTACTTCTTTCTGTTTTATACAGAATCTGTGACTCGACGAGAGCATAGAGACTATTTAAAAACATAGATATGAGTCTGGGTTAGGAAGAGCGTGTTCACGCGCACTTCTTAACCTTAATAACTCACCTCTTAACGACATCAGTTGTTATCCCAGGGGTGAGTTATTAAAAAAGTAAAGAGAACTGAATCAAGCGTATAAACATAGGTGATATCGTTATCATAATTAGATTGTATGACACTTAGAAGTCGAGAGACTACTTGGGGTTGTATGGTCAAGTAATGAAGCGCACATGGTGGATGCCTTGGCAGTCAGAGGCGATGAAAGACGTGACAGCCTGCGATAAGCTTCGGGGAGGCGGCAATATCCTGTGATCCGGAGATTTCTGAATGGGGAAACCCACTTACCATAAGGTAGGTATCCTAATTTATTAGGAAGCGAACGAGGGGAAGTGAAACATCTCAGTACCCTTAGGAATAGACATCAATTGAGATTCCCCTAGTAGCGGCGAGCGAACGGGGAGAAGCCGATTAGTACTAATGTAGAAGAACAGCGTGGGAAAGCTGACCGTAGTAGGTGATAGTCCTGTATTCGAAACATTAGCATTAACATATTAAGTAGAGCGGGGCACGAGAAATCCTGTTTGAAGATGGGGGGACCATCCTCCAAGGCTAAATACTCCTGACTGACCGATAGTGAACCAGTACCGTGAGGGAAAGGCGAAAAGAACCCCTGTGAGGGGAGTGAAATAGAACCTGAAACCGTGTGCGTACAAGCAGTGGGAGCCTACTTGTTAGGTGACCGCGTACCTTTTGTATAATGGGTCAGCGACTTATGTTCTGTAGCAAGGTTAACCGTTTAGGGGAGCCGTAGGGAAACCGAGTCTTAATAGGGCGATTAGTTGCAGGGCATAGACCCGAAACCGAGTGATCTATCCATGAGCAGGTTGAAAGTGCCGTAACAGGCACCGGAGGACCGAACCCACTGTCGTTGAAAAGCCAGGGGATGACTTGTGGATAGGGGTGAAAGGCTAATCAAACTCGGTGATAGCTGGTTCTCCCCGAAAGCTATTTAGGTAGCGCCTCGGACGAACACCATTGGGGGTAGAGCACTGTTTCGGCTAGGGGGTCATACCGACTTACCAAACCGATGCAAACTCCGAATACCGATGAGTGATATCCGGGAGACACACAGTGGGTGCTAACGTCCATTGTGGAGAGGGAAACAACCCAGACCGCCAGCTAAGGCCCCAAATTCCTAGTTAAGTGGGAAACGAGGTGGGAAGGCATAGACAGCTAGGAGGTTGGCTTAGAAGCAGCCATCCTTTAAAGAAAGCGTAATAGCTCACTAGTCGAGTCGGCCCGCGCGGAAGATGTAACGGGGCTCAAACTAGGAGCCGAAGCTGCGGATTTGAATTTGTTTTCAAGTGGTAGGGGAGCGTTGTGTAAGCCTGTGAAGGTGTGTTGTAAAGCATGCTGGAGGTATCACAAGAGCGAATGCTGACGTGAGTAACGATAATGCGAGTGAAAAGCTCGCACGCCGGAAGATCAAGGGTTCCAGTCCAACGTTAATCGGGGCTGGGTGAGTCGACCCCTAAGGCGAGGCCGAAAGGCGTAGTCGATGGGAAATCGGTTAATATTCCGATACTTGTTTATAATGCGATGGAGGGACGGAGAAGGTTATGTCAGCCTGGCGTTGGTTGTCCAGGTGAAAGGATGTAGGTTTATAGCTTAGGTAAATCCGGGCTATTTCATACCGAGATCTGATAGCAAGTCCTACTTGTAGGACGAAGTGGCAAATACCATGCTTCCAGGAAAAGCTTCTAAGCAATAGTTATAAACGAATCGTACCCTAAACCGACACAGGTGATCAGGTAGAGAATACCAAGGCGCTTGAGAGAACTCTGCTGAAGGAACTAGGCAAAATGGTACCGTAACTTCGGGAGAAGGTACGCTGTTGATGGTGATAGGACTTGCTCCTTGAGCTGTTGGCAGTCGCAGATACCAGGCTGCTGCAACTGTTTATTAAAAACACAGCACTCTGCAAACACGAAAGTGGACGTATAGGGTGTGATGTCTGCCCGGTGCTGGAAGGTTAATTGATGGGGTTAGCGTAAGCGAAGCTCTTGATCGAAGCCCCAGTAAACGGCGGCCGTAACTATAACGGTCCTAAGGTAGCGAAATTCCTTGTCGGGTAAGTTCCGACCTGCACGAATGACATAATGATGGCAGCGCTGTCTCCAGCAGAGACTCAGTGAAATCGAAATCGCAGTGAAGATGCTGTGTACCCGCGGCTAGACGGAAAGACCCCGTGAACCTTTACTACAGCTTTACATTGAACTTTGACCTGACTTGTGCAGGATAGGTGGGAGGCTTTGAAGCCGAGACGCTAGTCTTGGTGGAGCCAATCTTGAAATACCACCCTGGTCATGTTGGGGTTCTAACTCAGGTATAACAATACCGAGGACAATGTATGGTGGGTAGTTTGACTGGGGCGGTCTCCTCCTAAAGAGTAACGGAGGAGTACGAAGGTGCGCTCAGACCGGTCGGAAATCGGTCGTAGAGTATAAAGGCAAAAGCGCGCTTAACTGCGAGACCCACAAGTCGAGCAGGTACGAAAGTAGGTCTTAGTGATCCGGTGGTTCTGTATGGAAGGGCCATCGCTCAACGGATAAAAGGTACTCTGGGGATAACAGGCTGATACCGCCCAAGAGTTCATATCGACGGCGGTGTTTGGCACCTCGATGTCGGCTCATCTCATCCTAGGGCTGAAGCAGGTCCTAAGGGTATGGCTGTTCGCCATTTAAAGAGGTACGCGAGCTGGGTTTAGAACGTCGTGAGACAGTTCGGTCCCTATCTACCGTGGGCGTTGGAAATTTGAGAGGATCTGCTCCTAGTACGAGAGGACCAGAGTGGACGAACCACTGGTGTTCGGGTTGTCATGCCAATGGCATTGCCCGGTAGCTACGTTCGGATGGGATAACCGCTGAAAGCATCTAAGCGGGAAGCCCACCTCAAGATTAGATTTCCCTAAAGAGCCGTTCAAGACTAGGACGTTGATAGGCAGGGTGTGGAAGCACAGTGATGTGTGTAGCTAACCTGTACTAATTGCTCGTTTGGCTTGACCATACAACACCCAAGTGGTTTGTACCAAGTCTAATTAATCTGTCACAGACAGAACATTTCGATATCACCTTTAACCTTGATTCAGTTAGGTTACAAGTTGATCGACCATAAACTAAACATTTATAGTCAAACAATAAAAACAACAGACTCATATCTAGCCCCCTTTGCTGACGACAATAGCGCGATGGCCCCACCTGATCCCTTCCCGAACTCAGAAGTGAAACATCGTTGCGCCAATGGTAGTGTGGTTCGCCCATGTGAGAGTAGGTCATCGTCAGCTCTCTATTCTGAAATATCCCCCGACTAGTTATCTAGGCGGGGGATTTTCTTTGTCCGGAATTTTGAAATATGTATAAAGATCTATTTATAAAATAGTTACAATACTCCTTGCGTTCTCAATAGATATGCGTATAATGCCACCCAGTCGAAAGGGAAGTGGTTTACTGATTTGAACGATGTAGATTGTTTGAATTAAATAGAAAATACTTCTTGACTAAATAAATAAAGCGTCTATAATACGCCCTCATCAGACGGACTGAGAAGCTTATATGTCAATTACATATAAATAACTTAGTTAACCTGGTGAAACGAAATTATAAAAAGTCTTGACAAATCAAATCATTATGATAAGATAGTCGGCTCGCTAGATAGCTTAACCGGAGACGGATTGGCTAGATGGCAAAAGAAATACCCTATATATCGATGACTGGACGACAGTGATTGAGACTATTTAAAAGCATAACTAAAGAACAACTTGTGTGGATTTTTGCTGATTCAGAATGCTAAAAAATAAAGTTGACTATCTTTTCTTTTCGGGAAGATTATTAACTATAAAAATTATCATTTAAGACAGCAGAAAAACTCAAAGTTAATTCATTACGAACATAATTTTTAGCGATTTTGCCAGATTAGATGAGCCAAGTTTAGAAGCTTCTTTAAAGAGCTTCATAGCAAGATTAAACTGAAGAGTTTGATCATGGCTCAGATTGAACGCTGGCGGCAGGCTTAACACATGCAAGTCGAGCGGAAACGATGGTAGCTTGCTACCAGGCGTCGAGCGGCGGACGGGTGAGTAATACTTAGGAATCTACCTAGTAGTGGGGGATAGCACGGGGAAACTCGTATTAATACCGCATACGTCCTACGGGAGAAAGGGGGCAACTTGTTGCTCTCGCTATTAGATGAGCCTAAGTCGGATTAGCTAGATGGTGGGGTAAAGGCCTACCATGGCGACGATCTGTAGCTGGTCTGAGAGGATGATCAGCCACACCGGGACTGAGACACGGCCCGGACTCCTACGGGAGGCAGCAGTGGGGAATATTGGACAATGGGGGAAACCCTGATCCAGCCATGCCGCGTGTGTGAAGAAGGCCTTTTGGTTGTAAAGCACTTTAAGCAGTGAAGAAGACTCTTCGGTTAATACCCGGAGACGATGACATTAGCTGCAGAATAAGCACCGGCTAACTCTGTGCCAGCAGCCGCGGTAATACAGAGGGTGCAAGCGTTAATCGGAATTACTGGGCGTAAAGCGAGCGTAGGTGGCTTGATAAGTCAGATGTGAAATCCCCGGGCTTAACCTGGGAACTGCATCTGAAACTGTTAGGCTAGAGTAGGTGAGAGGGAAGTAGAATTTCAGGTGTAGCGGTGAAATGCGTAGAGATCTGAAGGAATACCGATGGCGAAGGCAGCTTCCTGGCATCATACTGACACTGAGGCTCGAAAGCGTGGGTAGCAAACAGGATTAGATACCCTGGTAGTCCACGCCGTAAACGATGTCTACTAGTCGTTGGGTCCCTTGAGGACTTAGTGACGCAGCTAACGCAATAAGTAGACCGCCTGGGGAGTACGGCCGCAAGGTTAAAACTCAAATGAATTGACGGGGGCCCGCACAAGCGGTGGAGCATGTGGTTTAATTCGATGCAACGCGAAGAACCTTACCTGGTCTTGACATATCTAGAATCCTGCAGAGATGCGGGAGTGCCTTCGGGAATTAGAATACAGGTGCTGCATGGCTGTCGTCAGCTCGTGTCGTGAGATGTTGGGTTAAGTCCCGCAACGAGCGCAACCCTTGTCCTTAGTTACCAGCGGGTTAAGCCGGGAACTCTAAGGATACTGCCAGTGACAAACTGGAGGAAGGCGGGGACGACGTCAAGTCATCATGGCCCTTACGACCAGGGCTACACACGTGCTACAATGGTAGGTACAGAGGGCAGCTACACAGCGATGTGATGCGAATCTCAAAAAGCCTATCGTAGTCCAGATTGGAGTCTGCAACTCGACTCCATGAAGTAGGAATCGCTAGTAATCGCGGATCAGAATGCCGCGGTGAATACGTTCCCGGGCCTTGTACACACCGCCCGTCACACCATGGGAGTTGATTGCACCAGAAGTGGATAGCTTAACCTTCGGGGGAGCGTTCACCACGGTGTGGTTGATGACTGGGGTGAAGTCGTAACAAGGTAGCCGTAGGGGAACCTGCGGCTGGATCACCTCCTTATAGATGGCATTCGGTCAGCAAGAATTCACAACAAGTTGTTCTTTAGTTTAAGCTTACGTTTTAGGACGTATTAGGGTCTGTAGCTCAGCTGGTTAGAGCACCGTGTTGATAACGCGGGGGTCAGTGGTTCGAGTCCACTTAGACCCACCATTTATATAATGGGGCCATAGCTCAGTTGGTAGAGCGCCTGCCTTGCACGCAGGAGGTCAACGGTTCGACTCCGTTTGGCTCCACCACTACTTTAGTTAAGCTTAGAGTGCTAAATAAAAATAGGTATCAAATAGAAACAAGTGATTCATCTTGAATAAAGACACGATTACTTCTTTCTGTTTTATACAGAATCTGTGACTCGACGAGAGCATAGAGACTATTTAAAAACATAGATATGAGTCTGGGTTAGGAAGAGCGTGTTCACGCGCACTTCTTAACCTTAATAACTCACCTCTTAACGACATCAGTTGTTATCCCAGGGGTGAGTTATTAAAAAAGTAAAGAGAACTGAATCAAGCGTATAAACATAGGTGATATCGTTATCATAATTAGATTGTATGACACTTAGAAGTCGAGAGACTACTTGGGGTTGTATGGTCAAGTAATGAAGCGCACATGGTGGATGCCTTGGCAGTCAGAGGCGATGAAAGACGTGACAGCCTGCGATAAGCTTCGGGGAGGCGGCAATATCCTGTGATCCGGAGATTTCTGAATGGGGAAACCCACTTACCATAAGGTAGGTATCCTAATTTATTAGGAAGCGAACGAGGGGAAGTGAAACATCTCAGTACCCTTAGGAATAGACATCAATTGAGATTCCCCTAGTAGCGGCGAGCGAACGGGGAGAAGCCGATTAGTACTAATGTAGAAGAACAGCGTGGGAAAGCTGACCGTAGTAGGTGATAGTCCTGTATTCGAAACATTAGCATTAACATATTAAGTAGAGCGGGGCACGAGAAATCCTGTTTGAAGATGGGGGGACCATCCTCCAAGGCTAAATACTCCTGACTGACCGATAGTGAACCAGTACCGTGAGGGAAAGGCGAAAAGAACCCCTGTGAGGGGAGTGAAATAGAACCTGAAACCGTGTGCGTACAAGCAGTGGGAGCCTACTTGTTAGGTGACCGCGTACCTTTTGTATAATGGGTCAGCGACTTATGTTCTGTAGCAAGGTTAACCGTTTAGGGGAGCCGTAGGGAAACCGAGTCTTAATAGGGCGATTAGTTGCAGGGCATAGACCCGAAACCGAGTGATCTATCCATGAGCAGGTTGAAAGTGCCGTAACAGGCACCGGAGGACCGAACCCACTGTCGTTGAAAAGCCAGGGGATGACTTGTGGATAGGGGTGAAAGGCTAATCAAACTCGGTGATAGCTGGTTCTCCCCGAAAGCTATTTAGGTAGCGCCTCGGACGAACACCATTGGGGGTAGAGCACTGTTTCGGCTAGGGGGTCATACCGACTTACCAAACCGATGCAAACTCCGAATACCGATGAGTGATATCCGGGAGACACACAGTGGGTGCTAACGTCCATTGTGGAGAGGGAAACAACCCAGACCGCCAGCTAAGGCCCCAAATTCCTAGTTAAGTGGGAAACGAGGTGGGAAGGCATAGACAGCTAGGAGGTTGGCTTAGAAGCAGCCATCCTTTAAAGAAAGCGTAATAGCTCACTAGTCGAGTCGGCCCGCGCGGAAGATGTAACGGGGCTCAAACTAGGAGCCGAAGCTGCGGATTTGAATTTGTTTTCAAGTGGTAGGGGAGCGTTGTGTAAGCCTGTGAAGGTGTGTTGTAAAGCATGCTGGAGGTATCACAAGAGCGAATGCTGACGTGAGTAACGATAATGCGAGTGAAAAGCTCGCACGCCGGAAGATCAAGGGTTCCAGTCCAACGTTAATCGGGGCTGGGTGAGTCGACCCCTAAGGCGAGGCCGAAAGGCGTAGTCGATGGGAAATCGGTTAATATTCCGATACTTGTTTATAATGCGATGGAGGGACGGAGAAGGTTATGTCAGCCTGGCGTTGGTTGTCCAGGTGAAAGGATGTAGGTTTATAGCTTAGGTAAATCCGGGCTATTTCATACCGAGATCTGATAGCAAGTCCTACTTGTAGGACGAAGTGGCAAATACCATGCTTCCAGGAAAAGCTTCTAAGCAATAGTTATAAACGAATCGTACCCTAAACCGACACAGGTGATCAGGTAGAGAATACCAAGGCGCTTGAGAGAACTCTGCTGAAGGAACTAGGCAAAATGGTACCGTAACTTCGGGAGAAGGTACGCTGTTGATGGTGATAGGACTTGCTCCTTGAGCTGTTGGCAGTCGCAGATACCAGGCTGCTGCAACTGTTTATTAAAAACACAGCACTCTGCAAACACGAAAGTGGACGTATAGGGTGTGATGTCTGCCCGGTGCTGGAAGGTTAATTGATGGGGTTAGCGTAAGCGAAGCTCTTGATCGAAGCCCCAGTAAACGGCGGCCGTAACTATAACGGTCCTAAGGTAGCGAAATTCCTTGTCGGGTAAGTTCCGACCTGCACGAATGACATAATGATGGCAGCGCTGTCTCCAGCAGAGACTCAGTGAAATCGAAATCGCAGTGAAGATGCTGTGTACCCGCGGCTAGACGGAAAGACCCCGTGAACCTTTACTACAGCTTTACATTGAACTTTGACCTGACTTGTGCAGGATAGGTGGGAGGCTTTGAAGCCGAGACGCTAGTCTTGGTGGAGCCAATCTTGAAATACCACCCTGGTCATGTTGGGGTTCTAACTCAGGTATAACAATACCGAGGACAATGTATGGTGGGTAGTTTGACTGGGGCGGTCTCCTCCTAAAGAGTAACGGAGGAGTACGAAGGTGCGCTCAGACCGGTCGGAAATCGGTCGTAGAGTATAAAGGCAAAAGCGCGCTTAACTGCGAGACCCACAAGTCGAGCAGGTACGAAAGTAGGTCTTAGTGATCCGGTGGTTCTGTATGGAAGGGCCATCGCTCAACGGATAAAAGGTACTCTGGGGATAACAGGCTGATACCGCCCAAGAGTTCATATCGACGGCGGTGTTTGGCACCTCGATGTCGGCTCATCTCATCCTAGGGCTGAAGCAGGTCCTAAGGGTATGGCTGTTCGCCATTTAAAGAGGTACGCGAGCTGGGTTTAGAACGTCGTGAGACAGTTCGGTCCCTATCTACCGTGGGCGTTGGAAATTTGAGAGGATCTGCTCCTAGTACGAGAGGACCAGAGTGGACGAACCACTGGTGTTCGGGTTGTCATGCCAATGGCATTGCCCGGTAGCTACGTTCGGATGGGATAACCGCTGAAAGCATCTAAGCGGGAAGCCCACCTCAAGATTAGATTTCCCTAAAGAGCCGTTCAAGACTAGGACGTTGATAGGCAGGGTGTGGAAGCACAGTGATGTGTGTAGCTAACCTGTACTAATTGCTCGTTTGGCTTGACCATACAACACCCAAGTGGTTTGTACCAAGTCTAATTAATCTGTCACAGACAGAACATTTCGATATCACCTTTAACCTTGATTCAGTTAGGTTACAAGTTGATCGACCATAAACTAAACATTTATAGTCAAACAATAAAAACAACAGACTCATATCTAGCCCCCTTTGCTGACGACAATAGCGCGATGGCCCCACCTGATCCCTTCCCGAACTCAGAAGTGAAACATCGTTGCGCCAATGGTAGTGTGGTTCGCCCATGTGAGAGTAGGTCATCGTCAGCTCTCTATTCTAAAGTAAAAGCCCCCAACGTTAATTCGTTGGGGGCTTTTCTTTGTCATTGCTCTTTTATTAGGAGTCAAATATTTCTGATTGAAGTACTATATTCATACTATTAGTTTATAATAATTAGATTCCAATGTTTTAGTAAACAATAATTTGTAATCTAATACCTTTACTATATATATGAGAAGTAAATAGTATGAACAACACAAATAATTTAGACTTGCACCAAGTAGTTGATAATTATATTCATAATTTAGAAGCCCTTCATGAAGTGCTACCAATACAACTAGCGTTAGCTAGTGTAGCGGCTGACAAAGCAGATAAGAAGCATAAAACATTTCTAGACAATAATGCAGAAAAAATTGAAGAAGATGATGATTCGACCAAGTATAAGTTAAATTATAAAGATATTAGAAACTCATATAGACTTGGACGAAAAAGTGATAGAGCCAAAACTGTTTTGGGAATTTTACCTAAGAATTTCCACGTATCTTATGTGTCAGAATTTGATTCTTATCTAGGCAATTTGCTTACTAAAATACTAACATTCAAGCCGGAAATAATAGATTCCAAAGATAAAAACATATCACTATCTGATCTAGTTGAACTAGGTAGTATAGAGGCAGCTCGTGAACAGATTATATTAAAAGAAGTTGAAAGCTTTTTAAGATCAAGTCATATGGAACAGTTCTCATGGATGGAGAGAAACTTTTCTGTAGTTTTGACTAAAGGTTTAAATTCATGGCCAAACTTTGTAGAACTAACAGAGCGTAGAAACTTGTTTGTTCATTGCGATGGGGTGGTTTCTGAGCAATACCTAAAAGTTTGCAATAAATACAATGTAACTATTGATGAAGAAATAGTTTTAGGTAAAAAACTTGAAGCAAATGTAAAATATCTTCGACAGTCTTATGAAGTGCTTTACGAAATAGGTTTAAAATTATCTCAAGTACTTTGGCGAAAGCTTAGTCCAAATGAAATAGAAAAAGCAGAAAAAAGTCTTTCACATTGTATATATGAGCTCCTGATTGAAGAAAATTATTCATTAGCTATAAGACTATTGGACTTTGCATGTTGCACATTGAAGAAGTGGGGCTCAGAAGGAGATAGATTGGTATACGTTATTAATCGAGCTCTAGCTTATAAATTTTCTGGGAACAATGATAAATGTCAATCAATACTATCATCTCAAGATTGGTCTGCTTGTGGTGACAATTACAATATATGTGTATCTGTACTTAAAGAAAATTTTGAAGCCGCAAAGACAATAATGCTTAGAATTGGGAATTCAGGTTCAGTTGGTGAGGTTGATTATATAGAATGGCCTTGTTTCAAAGATTTTAGAGATACTGATGAGTTTATAACAGGTTTCGCAGAAGTTTTTGGCTATCAACCAACTACTATAGAACAAATTGAAAAAAATGAAGCCAACGAAAATTCTTTTATATAAAGTGAATATACCGATCCAGAGAATATCACTGAAGATAAAATTAAATGTTCAGAACAGTAAAATGAGAATTATAATCTACTCAAATGAGTAAGCATTAGACACTGTTGATTTAAAATATGATTTAGATTAAAAGTGTCTCTTTAGATTATTTATACATTATTCAAAAATAGTTATGACCCATAAAATCATTTATCTAACCTAAAACAACTCACCCATCTCAACGTCTTCTTCAAAATCAAATCCTAGCTGCTCGTTTTTACGTAGCCGCATGAGCTCGATACGCAGCTTACGTCCTGCGATAAGCCTTAGCACCTCGCGTCGCTGCTCTGTTGTCATATGATGCCATCGTTGGCGCTCGGCTCGACTGCGCAGGCAACCGAAGCAATAGCCTTTTTTATTGCTTTGACAGACACCGATACAAGGGTTGTCAATGTCGAACAGCTCAAACTGTTGATTCATGGCGACTCCATTGCGATTACCGTCATTCCTTTGACTGGCACAAAACGATTATGACCATATTGTTATGTCGTAAATACCGACTAATAGTGTGCCGTTTTATTGTTATTATTTTTGCGCATCGGGTGCTATGCTTAGTGTCACTGGCCTATATAAGACAATCATAACAAAATTAATAAGTGAGAGGATACGTGAACCTGATTTATATCCATGGACTGGACAGCGATGCCAACTCGACCAAAGGGCTGCTGTTAGAAAAATACTGCCAGCAGTATCATCCTGATATCAATGTACTGCGTCCTGATTTAAACAAATCTCCTGCGCAAGTGCGTGAGCAGTTGTTGTCATTGGTAGATGGGTTGAGCAATAGCCAAGATGAGCAGACGGAATCGTCCAACACGGTATTGGTCGGTAGCTCATTGGGTGGGTATTTTTCCACTTTAATCAGTAATCAAATAGGTTGCCCTGCATTGCTACTAAATCCTAGTATTCAACCTCATATCACGCTACAGCGTTTTTCTGATAACTCAGTGACAGTTCAAGATAGCGATGGTAAGTCATCGGATAATAAAGTCCTGCATACAACAGCGGGTGGTTGGCATATTACGCCGTCAGATTTGCAATGGTTTGCAGACCATCAGATATCTCAAGTCACTTATCCCAACAAGGTCGCTGTATTGCTTAAAGAAGGGGATGAGCTGCTGAATTCTGAACTGTCTCAAACTTTTTATCAAGGGCAGGGTGCATCGGTAACCGTACAAGCAGGCGGCGATCATCGCTTTAGTGATTTTGGTGAGCAGCTACCGATGGTAATAGAGAGGCTACGAGAGCTAGGGCGTATCATCAACTAGCTCATTCAATCATTTAGCGGTCTTAAAATGGCTAAATCTTGTCAAACATCGTCAAAAATTTTGCGAATATACCTATATTCTCTGCAATTTTTTCCTCGTTTGACTACTATTTATCTCATTTTAAGCCTCGCTATCTAAATGATGACACGCCCTAGTAAAGTCTTAAACAGACGACATTATATGACGTGAACAATGGACTATTGACCTTAACGTCGCTGTTTTTGGTTATAATGGCTTTATAGAGTTAAACGCACATGAATAGTTAAGGATGCATTTGTGAGTCAATATAATGCGCAATCGTTAGAAGTTTTAGAAGGGCTTGAACCTGTTCGTCGTCGCCCAGGTATGTATACCGATACCACGCGACCAAACCATTTGGCGCAAGAGGTCATTGATAACTCGGTGGATGAAGCATTGGCGGGTTATGCTAAAACCATCAAGGTGCAGCTGCACAGTGATGGGTCGCTGTCTGTCGAAGATGATGGGCGCGGTATGCCAACTGATATTCACCCTGAGTTTGGTCAATCAGGTATTGAGCTGATTTTGACCCGTTTGCATGCGGGTGGTAAGTTTTCGACCTCCAATTACGAAGTATCCGGCGGTCTGCATGGTGTGGGTATCTCTGTCGTCAATGCGTTATCCACACGTGTTGAAGTGACGGTATGGCGTGATAGCACCCAGTTTGATATGGCGTTTGAAAATGGCGCACCCGTGACGCCATTGACAGAAGCGGTCAGCTCCAATAAACGTAAACGTGGTACTAGAGTGCATTTTTGGGCCGATGGTAGTTTCTTTGATACGCCCAAATTTAATGTAAAGCAGCTCAAACACAATCTAAAAGCCAAAGCGGTATTGTCTGCGGGGCTAACGATTGAGTTCACCGATGATATCAATGATGAAAAGGTCGTTTGGCAATTTACTGATGGGGTGGTCGAGTATCTAAGCGAGCAATTAGATGGTCTTGAGACGCTACCTGAAGCACCGTTTTATTATAACTACGATGCAAAAGCAGGCGAACGTGCGGGTGTGACCTTTGCATTATCTTGGTTACCTGAGGGCGGTACGCCGATTCAAGAAAGCTATGTGAACCTGATCCCAACAGCGCAAGGCGGTACGCACGTCAACGGCCTGCGCACGGGTATCTTAGAAGCGTTGCGTGAGTTTTGTGATATTCATAATTTGCTACCGCGTAGTGTGAAACTGACCGCAGAAGATGTGTGGGATGGGGTGAACTATATCTTATCCTTGAAGTTCTCTGAGCCGCAGTTCTCTGGACAGACCAAAGAGCGTTTATCGAGCCGTGAAGCTGCGGGCGCTGTACAGACTTTGGCAAAAGATGCCTTTAGTCTGTGGCTCAACCAACATGCCGATATGGGTACGCAGATTGCGGAATTGGCAATTAATAAAGCTGGACGTCGCCTAAAATCAGCCAAAAAAGTTGCTCGTAAGAAGATTACCCAAGGGCCTGCATTACCGGGTAAGCTGGCAGATTGCCGTGGTGATTTGCGTGATGGCGCGGAACTGTTCTTAGTAGAGGGTGACTCGGCAGGTGGCAGTGCCAAGCAAGCACGTGATCGTCATTATCAGGCGATATTACCTCTGCGCGGTAAGATTTTAAATACATGGGAAGTCTCTTCAGACACGGTACTATCAAGCCAAGAGATTCATGATATTGCTATTGCGATCGGTGTGGATCCTGCCTCTGATGATCTGTCTGAGCTGCGCTATGACAAGATATGTATCTTGGCAGATGCTGACTCTGATGGCCTACATATTGCGACGCTGATCTGTGCGTTGTTCGTCAAGCATTTCCCTGCGCTAGTGGATGCTGGTCATTTATTTGTTGCGATGCCGCCATTGTATCGCGTGGACGTGGGCAAAGAAGTGCACTATGCATTGGATGAGCCAGAGCTTGCCCATATTTTGTCCAAGGTACCGGGTAACAAAAAAGCGCAAATCACTCGTTTTAAAGGTCTGGGTGAGATGAGTGCCGAGCAACTGCGTGAGACGACGATGAGCCGTGATACGCGCCGGTTAGTGCAGTTAGATATGGATGACATGGTACTGACCAATGGCATCATGGACATGCTACTGGCAAAGAAACGTGCCGCTGATCGTAAGTCGTGGCTTGAGAGCAAAGGGGACTTGGCTGATATTTCTTAATCGATATCAGTGAGCCTTGGGAAATGTGTGTAAAAGTGAACGACATAGGGTATTACTTATATTTATGGCTGCGCGCTATTGCACATAGTAAAAGCACGCAAAATTCAGCCTAGTTAAACAGGCTAGATGTTATCATATCAGTACCTTTCACTATATTGTGCTGTCAGGATACCAAAGATGTTTAAACGTTCTAAGTCTGCCATTACTGAATCTACGCGCTCAAAGATACTGCCAAAGCTCAGTAGAAAACAAGTGGGTGACAACGTGCCTAGGCGCGGTAATAAAGTGTCGCCTGTGATTGGCTTGTGGCTCATGAAGACATTGGGATGGCGAACGGTTGGTGATATTCCTAATATCTCTCAGGCTGTGGTATTGGCACTGCCCCATACCTCTAATGTTGATGGCGTTTATGCACTTCCTAGTTTGTTTGCGCTAGATTTAAAAATCAGTATCATGGCAAAGCATACGCTGTTTAGAGTGCCAGTATTGTCTCAGCTGCTGTACTGGATGGGAATTATCCCGATCAATCGTACTGAAAAAGGCTCAGTATTGCAAGCCAGCATCGATAAGTTTAAGACGGGTGAGCCACTATTTTTGGGCTTATCACCAGAGGGTACACGGCAGTATACCGAGAGCTGGAAGACAGGGTTTTACTATTTGGCGCTCGGTGCTGGCGTGCCTATCTTGCCAGTCGCGCTGGATTATAATACCAAAGAAGTTCGTTTTTTATCTGTGATACATCCAACTGGAGATATTGAAGCGGATTTACCAAAGATTTATGCTCAATACCAAGGCGTCATGCCAAGGCATCCTGAGCGTCTATCGCAGCCGCTACAGGATATCAACAACGCAGCTAAATCTGAATAAGCCTTTTTTAGTATATCTCCAAAGATAAAAAAGCCCCTGATAATATGTTATCAGGGGCTTTTTTTAAGTGATTTTATCGTGGCTGTTAATTTACATAGCCAAGATACTAGAACTGTGGCTGACCGTTAGAGGCGCTAACGCCGCCATCGACAGGTAGGTTCACCCCAGTAATCATAGCAGCGTCGCTACTGGCCAAAAAAGTAATGGCAGCGGCAATATCTTCTGGGGCAGCCAAACGCCCAAGTGGACAGCGAGCTAGAAATTTGTCTGTCTTACTGTCATTGTCTTGAATGGCAGTGGTCATGCTGGTCTTAGTCACACTTGGATTGACAGCATTTATGCGCACACCGTCAGGACCATGATCTAACGCCAGTGTACGCGTTAAGTTGGTTACACCTGCTTTGGCAGCGTTGTAAGCGGCCATATTCCAGTCACCGCCCATTCCCGAGAGGGATGAGACATTGACGATACTGCCTTTGGTTTCTATCAAATGGGGCATCGCTGCTTGTGAGACATAGAATGTACCATTTAGATTAACATCAATGGCTGAGCGCCAGTCTTCAGCAGACAGATCTGTTATCTTACCTTGAGTCGCTTTTCCAGCGTTGTTGACCAAAACATCAATCCTTTCAAACTTATCGATAGTATGCTTGATCATCTCCTGTACTTGGCTCTGTACACTGATATCGCAAGTAACACATAGATAATTGTCAGTATGAATCCACGTATGATCTTCTGGAAACTGTTCTGCTGTTTCTGCTAAGGTATCAGCAGTACGCCCTACCAAAACCACTCTAGCACCTTCTTCAGCAAAGCGAATGGCAGTGGCACGGCCAATACCTGAACCTGCTCCAGTGACGATCACGGTTTTTTCTTTAAAACGCTTCATAATGCTCAATCCTTGTTATTATATAGTGCTGATTAAAATTTGATAAATGAACCTAACAGCGGTGCGTGAATGCAGCCTATAATTATAAAATCTACGAACAAGTAACACCGCTTTGATATCATCATAACAAGTCATTGCGTTGAAAGCGACTGTGTATGATGGTGCTTATGTAGCGTAATTTTACAGTCGTAAATGCACTAAAGTACTAGCAATGATATTAGTAAAAACGCTATGGTTTTGAGAAGTCAAAAGGCGACTAATCGCCTAATATACGATAATAAAAGGTTGGAATTTGTGTCTCAGTCCTCTACTGCAATATCTGATGAAAGTTATCTTGCTAGTGAGCTTGCCTGTTATTTACAGTCAGCTGCGATAGGCGTCACGCTGCCTGCTATACAAGCAGCTGGACAAAAATATGATGCTTGCCAATATCTCTACCAACTCTCAGTAGGCAAGCTGCAACTGCTGGCGTTGACACTGTATTTACCTTTAGATACCAGCTCAGCTGATATTAGTGCAGCACGTATGACTGCGGTAAAATCTGCCCTCGCATGGCGTAAGGCATCAGCCTCTCAAAATAAAAGCACCGAAAGAAACGACATCGAAAAAAACCGCACCGAAAGTATCGACACCAACACTAAAGACATAGAGCCCGCTTGCCATGATGTTTTAGTTGTCGATATTCAGCTGACTGATGAGGAAGAGAGGAGTGCAGCACATACTGATAGTCATCAGACCAAACCACCCAGTCGTCTAAAGCATGACTTCGGCGCTCGCTATTTTTTGGAGGATTTGGTGGTAGATATGAGTGAGGCTGGGCCACAACTACACGTGTTCAGCTGGCACGACTGGCAATCGGTCTTGGTAGCGGTACAGACCCCTTGCGAGTTATGGCGGTTTTTGAGTTATCATTTAGCACAGTTGCAATACTCGGCTATCAGTCATGCGCCAAGTTTTGTATCAGAAGAAGTACTCGCGGCTCAGTTTTTGCAAAGTCCATCTTTATTGGCGCCTGCTATCACAGTAGATAATACGCTTATCAAACATGAAACTCAGGATAAACCCAATCCAGCACTTGTCACCATGGCGCTCGCGTACAAAAATCAGAGCGCAACTGCCCAGATGTATCATCAGCATATGCAACAAGCAGCGACACTATGGTCGCAGTTAAGTGCACAGATGATAGCAATGTATCGTGAAAAGCAGACAGCGACAGACGACCAAACACAGCCAGATATCTCAGTGTCTCGCTGGCAGCAACAACTGCTGGATGAGTCGTTGTTCTCGCGGCATGAGCTGGTCCGTACGCTATATAGACATCCTAAGCAAAGTGATAAGCTGAGACAAGATGGCTATGTGGTACATCAGCATTCTTACGAGAGCTTGGGTCGGCACTATGTACTCATATTCTATGGTCAGGATGCTCAGGCAAATAACAGCAAAGCGGCTATCCAGCCGAATCTAGCAAAAATTGCACAGGACGTAGCGACGCGCTTACCAATAGTAGAGTTACATCATATCGTTGTGCTTGGTATCGACTTTATTACTGAAGATAATGAGACATTTATTGATATTGATGTGTGGATACAGCCAGTCGATACGATGACTCAAAGAGAGCGGCAGTTGACTAAACAAATACAGCAGTTAAAAAAGCAGGAGTCGCAGAAAAACGTCCAAAGAACAAATAAGCAAGCTGATCATAATGCTAAATCCGAGAACAATGACGAGAACAATAATAAGCCTGCTAAGTTACCTCAAATACAGCTAAGTCTTTCTATACCTGCAAAAAAAGACAAATAGGGATTAACGATTTCTACAAAGTAGTTTTTAGAGCAGGGTGGTTCTGAGTCAGGTGCTGTTTCAACGCTATTTCAATGTGGTTTCAATTTTTTTGTACCCTACCTCTAAGCGATTTCTACTGATACGCGCACAAAAAAAGACAGCCTAGGCTGTCTTTTTTTTTATTTAAGAGTAAGGCGTTATGGATGCTTACTTATTGATATCATCGTTAAGATTGCTACCAGGAAGCGTCTGATCACTGTTGTAGATGTCATTGGTATCTACGCGAGGCGTTTCGATAACATCAGTACGCAAGTCAGTGGTAGACGTAGTAGCAGCTGAAGGCGTGTTTTCACGTACTGAATCAGCGACTTTTTCTTGCGTCGATGAGCTTGGCGTGACTGCAGACTTCGCTTTCGCTTCGTCACGTTCACGATCCATTTTGTCTTGCATCTTACGTAGGAAGCGTGCGGCTGCTTCTTGACCACCAAGACCAAACGATAGGGCAAAGGCAACGGCTACGGCACCTAAAGTTAGGCCAAATGCTAGATTGACGATCGAATCAGCAATACCCATTGCTTTTAGACCCATAGCAAGTACAAGGCCCATAATCAATACACGTACAATGTTTGCTAAAAACTGTGAACCTTGCTCAGAACGTTCAACAACGCCTGCAATGATATTGGCAAGCCAGAATCCAATGAATAGGATAATCGCACCCAATACGATGTTAGCACCAAAAGCGATGAACATCGTGATGATGCCTGATATAGCAACAAAACCTAATAGATCGGCGGCTGCAATAGCTGCAAATAGCATAGCAAAGAAGATAATCGCATGACCAACTAAGTCCGATACTCTCTGGCTGCCCATGGTTTCTTGCAAGCCAACTTTGGCAGGCAATTGATTCACTTGCGTATTCTCAAGCAAACCTTTGACGATATTGGCGACCATACGAACAACATAGAAAGTCACTACTAGGATAGCGACTGCCATAAAGATATTTGGCAATGCTTCCATAATTTTGTTAAGCATATTGGTCGCAGGACGAGCAATTACTTCGATTTTCAATGCATTTAACGCAGCAATAATCGTTGGAATAATAACTACTAAAAATGCTAGCGAACCTGCAATGTTAGGTAGGCTGTTTTGTTCACTTAAGCCTGCTTTTGACGCCAATGCTTGAACGTTAAACGTAGAAACAAGATTGGTTACGATGCCGCGAACCACTTTGGCAATGATGTAACCGACAACAAATACCACACCTGCAATCAGGATGTTAGGAATAAAGCTGAAGATTTTGTCGACCATATTTGTTAATGGGGCAAACAAACCATCAAGCTCTAACTGACCAAGTACCATGGTCAACACCACTAACAAGATGAACCAGTAGACCATGTCAGCAATCGTGCTGCTCATCGGTTTTACGCCAGCTTTTGCGCTTAGACGCTCATCCATTGAGGTTTTAGACAGTGCAGCATTGATAGCAGTACGAGCTACCGTAGCAACGACCCAACCGATGACACCAAGAGCAATTGCACCGATGAGGTTAGGAATAAACGCCAATACTTGGTTGACCATATTTGCAAATGGCGCCGAGATTGAGTTTAGGTTCAGTTGGCTAAGCGCGCCTGAAATGGCAATGATAAAGATAAACCAAAAAACAATCTTGGAGATAATGCCCTCAAGATCGTAAGTTTTACCGGTTGAAGAGTTCATGCGTTGATTGAGATTGACTTTAGATAGGACACCGCGGACAAGTGCTGCGATACCGAGTGCTACTAGCCAACCAATGATAAATATCAAAATAGCACCAATGATAGAACCGATAGGCCCACCAAGATAACCGTTAAAAGATGTATACATTGGGTTCATCTTATCCTCCTTGAAGCATCCTATAAATATCGCTAATAAAACTATGAGTGAGCGAGACAGATATGTAGATGATTATTAAAATAATGTCTTGGGGTTTAGTTATACGAAGATAGTATTTTTTGAATGGTTCTATCATCAACGGCATCAGTTTGGTTTTTAGTTATCGATTTACTACTGATACTCATATGTTGATAATAAATGTCAACATTCGATTACTTATCTCCTTAACGAACTCAGCTTAACTGAAGTATTGATGGATTTAAAGACAGAAAGCTTTACCCGACACTATATTTGTGTGATAACTTGTTATTATCACAGGAAATATTTACACAGATTGTACATTCGCCCGATAATTTTGCGCAAAGCGTGGTTCCCAAAACTAAGATTTGTTATTATAGAGAAATGTGACATCTCGCCACTATTCTTACAATTAGAGAGTACTTTATGAAAAAAATCACTACTTTAAGCGTTAGCGCTCTTGCTAGTGCTATGTTGTTAATGACAGGTTGTAGCACTAATAACGGCAGTCAAGAAACAGCCGCTCAAAGCGTTTCTATCACAGAGCAAAGCTCAGCAAGTGAAAAAGTGGGCTATAGCTTAGGCTTCATGATGGCAGAAGGTAATAAAGAAGCAGTTAAAGATCTGAACCTAGATACTTTTGAAAAAGGCTTCCGTGATGGCTATGAAGGCAATGACTCAGCATTGACTCAAGAGCAGATGCAAGAAGTATTGATGACCTATCAAAAAGAACAAGAAGAGCAGTTCGTCAAAGACATGGAAAACAAAGCAACAGAAAACAAAACAGCAGGTACTGCATACCTAGCAGAAAATGCGAAGAAAGAAGGCGTCAAGCAAACTGATTCTGGCTTACAGTACAAAGTACTAAAAGAAGGTACTGGTAAATCACCAAAAGCAACTGATGTGGTGGAAGTCAACTACGAAGGTAAATTGATTGATGGTACCGTATTTGATAGCTCTTATGAGCGCGGTGAGCCAATCGAGTTCCCACTTAACCAAGTAATCGCTGGCTGGACAGAAGGTCTACAGTTGATGAAAGAGGGCGGCAAGTACGAGTTCTATATCCCATCAGATATCGCCTATGGCGAAGCGGGTAATGCGGGTATCGAGCCTAACAGCACGCTTATCTTCACGGTTGAGCTATTGAGTGTAAAGTAAGTATTTAGCGCGTGAAATAAGTATCTAGCGAATAAAAAGCCTTCATAATGATTATGAAGGCTTTTTTTGCGCAAATATTTTAGTTTTGATTGATATTACCCTTGTTAGAACAAGTCAAATAAGAATAATATCAGCTTTGCTATCCTCTATAGGTTCTTTTGAAAAACTTTAGAGTTGCGACCATTGTGGTACTGCTCTTGACGTGATTCTGGTAAGGCATCTGCTTCAACTTCAGCAAAGCCTTGCTCAACGAACCAATGCGCAGTACGAGTCGTCAAAACAAATAGCTTATGCAAGCCATGACTGCGCGCTTGTTGCTCCAAGAACGCCAGCAAGTCAGCACCGCGACTACCACTGCGATACTCAGGACGTACAGCCACACAAGCCACTTCTGCTGATTCAGCATCTAGCGTATGTAGCGCGGCACAGCCCAAGATCATACCATCACGTTCGATGACACTATAATTATCAATCTCTTGCTCTAGGCGTTCACGTGAGCGGCTGACTAAGATGCCTTGCTCTTCTAGAGGAGATAGCAGCTCGATAAGACCAACCACGTCATCAATGTTAGCACGGCGAATCTCTTCGTAAGGGTCGTGGCTGATAAGCGTACCAGAACCATCACGAGTGAATAGCTCTTCTAGTAGTGCGCCATTTTTGGCGTAGGAGATGATATGTGTACGATGTACCCCTTGGCGACATGCTAGACTTGCGCAGTTTAAGAAGTAATTGATTTCACAGTTTAGATCACGGTCACGCAAGAAGCGATCCACTTCGTTGGGAATCATCTCATGTAATAAACGATCACCATCATTGATGCCAGCTTCCTCACCCAAGAAGATAAGCTTATCAGCTCCTAACGCTACTGCAGCACTAAGCGCAACGTCTTCTGCCAACAGGTTAAACACCTCACCCGTCGCTGAATAGCCCATAGAGCCTAATATCACGGTGTGGTCGTGTAATAAATTGTTTTTGATGGCTTCCACATCGATAGAACGAACTTCGCCCGTCATTTGATAATCAATGCCTTCACGGATGCCATAAGGGCGCGCCGTCACAAAGTTACCTGAGATAGCATCAATGCGCGAACCATACATAGGCGAATTGGCAAGCCCCATCGACAGCTGTGCTTCGATCTGTAAGCGAATAGCGCCAACCGCCTGTAGGATAGCTGGCATCGCTGCACGCGGAGTGATACGGATATCTTGATGTAGCGGAGACTCAATGTTGTCGTCTTTGAGGTTCTTTTCGATTTGTGGTCGTGCCCCATGCACCAGTACCAGCTTGATGCCCAAACTATGGAGCAAAGCAAAGTCATGAATCAATGTGCTGAAGTTAGGATGATTGACCGCTTCACCGCCAAACATGATCACGAACGTTTTGCCGCGATGGGTATTAATGTATGGGGCAGAGTTACGGAACCAATGGACGTATTCAGGATTAATCTGGGGCATGGAACTAGTAGTCATAATGGGAGCAGTAGTCGTTAGAATAAGAAAGAGTGCGCAGCAAAAACATGCCTTACGCTAAAGATTTACCATAGCAAAAAACGCGGTTATGAGCTATCTTTTATTTCAGCTGTGTTCGGGTGTTTTATCGCAATATTATGATATACACAACCTCAACACGGGGTTAATGTACACACAAAAGCTTTTTGCTATGCTAAGCGCTATTGCTTTACGGTTAGCGAACGAAGATAATCATAAAAATAGTGATTTTATAAGAAGCAACTCTGTAAGAAGCAACTCTGTAAGAAGTGACTTTATAAAAAGAGTGGCTCTGAAAAAATAGCAACTGTGACGTGATCATGTACTTGATAGGAAAAAATAGTCAAAAAGCAAATAATGCTAACTTGCTTATCGGCTATGGTTTAAGTCATACCATCAGTTATATGTGCTGTAGTATTAGGGCTAGGTTGCTCAAGTAGTCATGAGCGATATAAGACAACTATTGAATAGATTTAAAAAGTTTACGTTTTGCCATCTGCGTTTTACCGAAATATCAACTAGGGATAATGAGAATTATGAAAAAAAGTAACCAATTTGCTAGCCCATTTAGTGCTTGGAGCGGTCATCGCTTATTTCACGTTGTTGCCGGTACGCTCATCGGTGCAATGGTAGTCACGCAAGCGTCAGCAATGCTCCCAACACCAGAGCAAGCAGTTGATAGTTCAATGGCAATGCAGGCAAGTGCGAGCGGTAACTCAAGCGCCCAAGCGGTCAATAGCAAAATCACAGCATCGTTGGTAAGCGTCGATGCCAATGGTCAAGAGACTCTCGTTCCTGTTGATACTAATACTAGATTGCAATCTGGCAATGTTTTGGAGTATCAAGGATACTTCACCAATACCAATGCAGATCGTGTGCGTAAGATGACGGTTACTATGAGTATTCCTGATCAAGTAGAGCTGCTTGGTACTGTGGCACCTGATTTCCCATATGGTAGTGTTGATGGCAACAACTTCGCTCGTATGCCACTACGTACAAAGGTAGATAATCAACTGCAAGATGTCGCGCTCAGATACTATAAAGCAGTTCGCTGGGATCTCGAAGGCGTTGGTCTGAATGATACGGTAGCAGTAAAGTACCGCGCACGTGTTAAATAACACTAAATCAGCTACGGCTTGGAAAACGTTACTTTGAGGCGTTTGCTAAGCGCTAATAAGTAACAATAGGTTCTAGTACAAAGCACCACGGCTTATGGCTATGGTGCTTTTTTATGTACTGAAATAAATGTTGGCTGAAATTTTTTAGTAAGTGCTTTTAGATAAGCGTCTTTGGATAGGCCTGACTAAAGGGTTGCGTATTTGCTTTTGGATTTTTCTTGTATCAGTTGTTTGATAGCGCTGATGTGTGATGCAGTCGCTTGTGAGCCTGCTTCTATAAGATGACGGCGCTGCCCGGTATCTATTGAGCTTATGTGTCCCACATTTGGTGCAATGACAATATCAGCACGATCTCGCTCGCGGCGCATTGGTGAGGTGCGATTGTTCGTTGCGGGTGATACGATATTGGTTTCGAGAAACCCCCAAAAGTCACTCAATGAGCTGATGGTTAAGGGGGGATTAATCGTAGCGACATTGTCTTGAGCAGTGGTCACATCAACAGCAATAACGATATCCGCACCCAAGTCACGAGCGCTATCTACAGGGACTAGGCTCACCACCCCACCATCGACGTATTTTTTACCGACTTTTTCGGGGATGCGCGGCGCGATAAAAATATTAGGCACGCTACAAGAGGCTTGAACAGCAAGACCTGCATCACCCGTCGTAAAGACGGCCTTTTTTAGAGTATGCTTTTCTGCTGCGACCGCTGCAAAGCTAATAGGAAATTCCTCTATTGCTTTTGCGTTCACTTTATTATTAATAAAGTTTTTGAGCTTGATACCTTCAACAAATCCTTGATTGGATATCGTAAAATCTGTCAGCTGGCTGCTCGATGTGGTCAGTGCCAACTGCTCAAGCTGTGCAGGCGTGTAGCCACTCGCATACAAGCTGCCAATTAAGCTACCGACACTGGTACCAACCACCATTGTAGGCTTAATGCCATTCTCTTCTAATGCTTTGATTACCCCCACATGAGCAAAGCCTTTCGCACCGCCGCCGCCCAATACCAGTGCAACACTAGGTGGCTCTATGGCTGGTTCTGACGTTACTGAATAGTTGGGCGTCAAGGTGCTACAAGCACTGATAGTAAGTCCAAATACAGTCATCAGACTGGCGCGTAGTAGGCCTAGAGGAAGGTGACTATAAAAAGCAGAAGCGAACATAAAAGCACCTTATAGCGTTGCCATGATGTAAAAAGAAGATAGAAGTTGTTCAATGGATAACAGTCAGACGTTCAGTCGTTTGCCATTGGATTGTTTTGCAGCAGTACTACCAAATAGCTGGGCATAAGCAATTGTATTGTCAGCTATAATGATACGAATTGGTATTTTTATATGTGCTATATATGGTAGCTATTTTATGACAACTGCCAACATGTACGGTATATTAAAAACACACTTAGTATATAAAAATTAAAAATAATATCGTTAGGATTTTTGATGTCAGTATCAACGAATACTTCTTTAGCCAGTGTAAAAGTCCACACAAGGTCTGATTTACCACTTTCATCGCTAGACATGCCAGTGACAGCGCTGGCAGGCGTTGGGACAAAAGTGGCAGAGCAACTAGCGCAACTGAATATCAAACGGATATTTGATTTGCTACTCCACTTACCGCGTGATTATGAAGATCGTAGTCGGCTGGTATCAATCGGTGAGGTGGCGCATGGACAGTCGGCGTTGATCACTGGTCGGGTCGTCCATGTCGATACCAAACGCAGCGGTATGACCGTGACCGTGGACGATGATACGGGCACGATATCCTTGCGGTTTTTTAAGGTCTATCGTGGTCTGGTACAGACCATGAATATGGGGACACGGCTACAGCTGTTTGGGGAAGTCAAAGTCAGCCGTTACGGCAAACAAATACATCATCCTGAGTATCAGATCATCACTGACAATACTGTCACAACCGATACCGGTCTACAGCCTATCTATCCTAGCGTGAAAGGTCTGCATCAAAACAAACTACGCACCTTGATTAAACTGGCATTGCAGACAGTTCGTAGTCAGGGTTTGCCCATGACTTTATTCACAGCCGAAGACTTTACAGTCGTTGCTGATTTACCACTCGTGCCGTTTGAACCTGCCACACCAGCTGTATCTGAGACAGAATACCCAGAAGATATTTTTTCGACGTTGGCGCGTAGCGTGCCTGACAATGTGACTAGCAATGCGATTGGCAATAGAGTCTATAAACCCAGTCCTTCTACCTATCAGGCAGATAACGACATACATAACGTCGCTGCCAGTATTGCTCAGCACAATGTCTATAATTTGACGATATTTGAAGCATTAGTGCTGTTACATACACCGCCGACTTATACAAATGCGAGCCAGCAGTACAAGTTATTGACTCAACTGACGGCACGCACTCATGCTGCCTGTCAGCGTTTGATTATTGAAGAGTTAACTGCTCATCAGCTCAGTCTACTATATCGCCGCCAGCAACTGCATCAGCACAAAGCGCCTAAATGTACTACTCATAGCCAGATTACCGATAAGTTGTTTGGCGCATTGCCGTTTGATTTAACAGGTGCGCAAAAAAGAGTAATGACAGATATCATCACAGATATGGCAACCTCAATTCCGATGCTGCGATTGGTACAGGGTGATGTGGGTGCTGGTAAGACATTGGTTGCAGCAGGGGCTGCCGGATATGCGTTAGATAGCGGCTGGCAAGTGGCCGTAATGGCGCCGACTGAGATCTTGGCAGAACAGCATTTGGTAAACTTCAAGCAATGGTTTGAGCCACTAGGGATCAGTGTTGGCTGGCTTGCTGGCAAGCAAACGGCCAAACAACGTCGTGAGGCATTGGAAGCAGTTGCAGGAAATACCGTACAAGTCATCGTTGGTACGCATGCTCTGTTTCAGGAGCAAGTGCAGTTTGCCAAGCTGGGTCTTGTCATCATCGATGAGCAGCATCGATTTGGCGTTGAGCAGCGAATGGCATTGACCAATAAAGGCGTGGCCAATAGCACGCCGCACCAACTGATCATGACAGCAACACCAATTCCGCGGACGCTGGCGATGAGTGTCTATGGCGACATGGATACCTCCATCATTGATGAGTTGCCGCCAGGACGTACACCAATTACGACGGTGACCGTTGATCGGAACCGACGTGATGAGGTGATTGAGCGCATAGCTGTTAATTGTGAGGCAGGCAGGCAAGCCTACTGGGTGTGCTCGTTAGTCGAGGCATCAAGCGTGCTAGATGCACAAGCGGCTGAAGCCACCTATGAAGACTTAAATGAGCGCTTAGATATTCGCATTGGGCTGGTGCATGGCAAAATGAAATCTGCTGATAAGCAAGCTATCATGCAAGCGTTTAAGGAAGGTAGCTTGGACTTGCTGATTGCGACAACGGTAATCGAAGTAGGTGTCGATGTCCCTAATGCGTCGCTTATGGTGATCGAAAATGCTGAGCGCTTGGGTCTATCACAACTGCATCAATTACGCGGGCGTGTTGGGCGAGGCTCTACTAAAAGCTACTGTGTGCTGCTCTATCAAAAGCCACTCTCAGAGACTGGCACAGAGCGTCTCAAGGTATTGCGTGATAGCACTGATGGCTTTGTCATTGCTCAAAAGGATCTAGAGCTGCGTGGACCGGGTGAACTGCTGGGTAAGCGCCAAACGGGTAACGTTGGATATTATTTGGCTGACCTGATACGTGATGAGCAATTATTTGCCATTGCTCAGCGTTTGGCTAAGCATTTGATAGCAGATCCAGCGCGTAAACCAGATGTCAGCCAATTAATTCATCGCTGGATGCCAGAGGCCAGTCGTTATACCAACGCCTAGTCAGCTCAAGCCTAGCAATATCGTCTGCGATTTTCGTACCATTAATAAACAGCAAAAAAGAGGACAGCCAAAGCTATCCTCTTCTATTTTGAACCCAAGCTATTTCATAAAAGCGGCTTACTCTCAGCATTAAGCCATTTCTCAGCAAAAAGCTATTTGGCTTTTTTAGCTTTTTTTAATGACTTCTTTAAATCTTTAAGGTCTTTCTGTTTTTTCTTAATTTTTACTTTGGTATCTTTAATCTCTTGCTTAATCTTTTTTACTTCTACTTTATTAGCCATGATGGTTTCCTTTATTGATGACATTATATCAATAATGACAAATTACCTCATAAATACAAGTATAAACTGTAGGGCGTATGTATCGTGAGTTATTGCAAGTTGCTGTTTTAAGTGCGCCTTTTACATATCCGTGCATTCGCTGCGACATCATGTTCAGCTACTTATCTATCCAAAGGATAAAGGATTAAGCGTTATTGTCAAAGAGATGCCTTGAAGGTTGAATATTAGATATAAAAGAATAGATAAATAGGTTTGGACGCAATGTGGATACACAACGATAAACTATCGTGGTCGGTTTTTTACTCACATTATAATTTTGGCTGTTAATATCTTTATCAAGTTCAATGTCTTACTATATTCTGATAATCATCATCAATTGACTATGCAGATATTCTACACAATTGACCCTGTAAAGAGATAGTCTACAATGATAAAAGACTATTGTTGATAATATCGGTTTACATCATCTTGTTTCCCTTATACTTTTTGCGGCGTTAGTACCGTGCTTATTTATAGAGACCAACTATGAGTGATTTTAAACAGCCTGAGGATAAGCACGTACCAACTCGCGAGCAAGACACCAATATTGAGCCATCCGAACCCTCCAAACTACCACCGTATCGTCAATCTGATACCCTGTCTCAAAAGCCCACTTCCAAAATGCCGCTATGGCTGCTGCCTGTATTGGCAGCGGTGCTGGTCGTTGGTGTCCTCTTGGGCAAGTATTGGGGCAATAATGATACGGCAGCAACGGACGAGTCAGCAGCGTCCACTAGTTTGGCAGGCGATAGTGTAGCCGATGGTAGCACTAGTACGGAGCAGTCTGTGCTCTCAGTAGAAACTATCAGTCCAAGCCAAGAGGATATCGGTAGTACACTCAGTGCTGATGGCACCATTAATGCCAAAGACACTGCCAACGTCAGTGCAAAAGTAAATGGTGTTGCCATCGAACGTATACTGGTCGAGGAGGGTGACCGTGTAAGCGCAGGACAAGTCCTCGCAATGTTTGACACCGATGCGATGGAGCAACAAGTGCTGCAGGCTGAGGCAGATGTCGCAGAAGCAGAAGCAACGCTTGCCAATGCTAGTGCAGATGCGGCACGTGTATTGCCTCTTATCGATATTGATGCCATTAGCAAACAAGAAGCTGATCGCTATCGTACCTCTGAAGTACGTGCAAGAGCCGCTTTGCAGGCGTCCAAAGCTCGTTTGAGCAATCAGCGTTTGACACGTGATAATGCAAAAGTGGTCGCACCAGTGAGCGGTATCATCAGTGCCAAGATGGTAGAGGTTGGGCAGGTCGCAGGCGGCGAGCCTTTATTTACAATTATCAAAGGCGGTATTTTAGAATGGCAGGCTGATATCGACCCTAAACTCATTGGCGATATCAACGTTGGTACATCGGTACGAGTCGCTCTGCCTGGCGGTGATGCAGTGATGGGGCAGGTGAGCCGTATTGCCCCGACAGCAGACAGCAATCGCCAAATCACGATTTATGCAAGTTTGGCTCCCAATGCAAACATACGTGCTGGCATGTATCAGACAGGCCAGTTCCTGCTTGGAAGTACCAATACCCAAACGATTCCGAATAGCGCTATCGTGAGCAACGATGGCTACGATTATGTGATGCTAGTGATGGCTGAGACCACGTCTCGAGACGACAAGTCTATGGGCCGTATCAAGCAACAGCGTGTGACACTAGGCGAAAGACTGGGTGAAAATGTCGCCGTATTAGAGCCTTTGCCAAGTGATAGCCGAATTGTAAAACAAGGTGGTAGCTTTTTAAATGATGGTGACTTGGTGCGTATCGTAGATGGTGTGAGCCAAACGAGTACAGCAGTGCAGGCACAGTCATGAGTTTAAACGTCTCCGCTTACTCGATCAAAAACCCGCTAGTGGCTATCTTGCTGTTTGTGCTTCTAACATTGGGCGGTATTTACGGCTTCATGAAAATGAAGGTGCAGCAGTTCCCAGATATAGATCTACCCGCTGTGGTCGTGACGGTAACACTACCAGGCGCCGCGCCCTCACAGCTCGAAAACGACATCGCAAAAAAGATCGAAAATAAGCTGACCAGTATCGAGGGTGTGAGTCACATTCGTACCACGTTACAGACTGGTGCCGCGACGATGGCGACTGAGTTTACGTTAGAAAAAGACATTCAAGAAGCCGTCGATGATGTACGCTCGGCAGTCGGTGAAGTACGAGGAGATTTACCAGCCGCTGCCAATGATCCTATTATTACCAAAGTATCTACGGCAGGGTTTCCAGTCGTCACTTATTCTGTGGCCGCTCAAAACATGAGTGTGGAGGATCTATCGTGGTTTGTCGACGATACCGTCACCAAGCGGCTCTCTGATATACCTGGTGTCAGTACCGTTAGCCGTGTTGGAGGTCTACAGCGTGAAATCACAGTTGCTGCTGATCCAATTGCGCTCAGTGGTCTAAAACTATCCATCTCGCAACTGTCACAGCAAATCGCTGGTATCCAGCAAGACAGCTCGGGTGGGGAAGCTGAAGTGGGTAATACCACTCAAACTATCCGTGTGCTGGGTGCTGTTGAGCGTGCAAATGAGCTCAATAATGTACAGGTTGCTGTGCCCACAGGCGGTACACAAGCGCTTGGACGTATGGCACAAATTACTGATGGCGCCGCTGATCCAAGCTCTATTGCTAAGTTGGATGGGGAGACGGTGGTGGCGTTCGACATCACTCGCTCACGCGGTGCCAGCGAAGTCGATGTCATGAAGCTTGTCGATGAGGAACTTGCCAAGCTCACAGCTGATGTAGGTAATATCAATATCGAAAAAGTTTATGATCGCGCAACGCCAGTAGCTGAAGACTATGAATCCTCGCTACGTATGCTAATCGAAGGAGGTATTTTAGCCGTTGTCGTCGTATTTCTATTCTTGCGCAATATTCGAGCGACGATTGTGGCTGCTGTTGCCCTACCTTTATCAGTAATACCGACCTTTTTGGGTATGTATCTGTTTGGGTTTAGCCTCAATATCATCTCGCTGCTGGCGTTGTCATTGGTCATCGGGGTGTTGGTTGATGATGCCATCGTCGAGGTCGAAAACATTATTCGGCATTTACGTATGGGAAAGACGCCTTATGAGGCGGCTATGGAAGCGGCCGATGAGATTGGTCTGGCGGTGGTTGCCACTACTTTTACTTTGATTGCGGTGTTTTTACCGACGGCATTTATGGGCGGTATTGTCGGACAGTTCTTTCGTCAGTTTGGTTGGACCGCTGCGTTATCTATCTTTGCATCACTGATGGTAGCGCGTCTGATCACCCCTATGATGGCAGCGTATATACTCAGACCAGAGAAAAAGCACATCGAAAAACAAAGCGCGATCATGACGTATTATCTTAAGATTGTCTCTTGGACACTGCATCATCGCTGGCTCACTATGGCTGCTACGCTGGTACTGTTCGTGGCTTCACTAGGGTTAGTCAAACTGTTACCGACCTCGTTCATTCCGGATAATGACATCGACCAGACTCGGGTAGCCATTGAGCTGACACCTGATGTCTCATTGGCCGATACAGAACGCGTGGCGGCACTTGCTAGCACTCGTATCTTAGCAATGCCTGAAGTGACCAATATTTTCACCTCAGTGGGAGAGGCGCAAGCGTCAATGGGCGCATCAGATGGTGGTGGCGGTAAAGCTGAGAACATCGCAGGCTTAGATATTGTGCTGGCGCCGCGTGCAGAACGAGGCACCAAAAAAGAAATCGAACGAAAAATCAGCGAGTTGATGACAGGTGTGCCAGGAGCACGCTTTACGGTAGGCTTATCAAGTGGCGGAGAGAGTGGATATAACTTTTCATTGACCAGCACCAATCCGCAACTGCTGGAGCAAACGGCCCAGCAAATCATGACCGAAATACGCGGGCTACCGAGCGCAGGCGCTGTGACCAGTGACCGTAGTCTGCCGCGTCAAGAGCTGACGGTAACGCCTGATAGACTGGCAATGGCTGATAAAGGGGTCACAACTCAGGACATAGCGACCACATTGCGCGTGGCGACTGTTGGCGACTACGAGCAGCGCTTGTCAAAGCTCAATCTGGATACGCGTCAGATTCCTATCGTGGTGCGTCTGCCAGATGTGGCCAAGCAAAATGTGAGTCAGTTAGAAGGTCTATATGTACCGAGTACACTACCTGCAGGACAAGGGGTACGTGTGGGCGAGGTCGCTGATCTAGACTTTGGCACAGGTCCTGCGCAGATCAGTAGGTTAGATCGCGAGCGGGCTATCAGTATCACCGTACAACCAGCGAGTGGTGAGCTTGGTGATTTGGTTCAAGCGGTCAAATCTGTACCCACCATGCAGCAACTGCCATCTGCGATTACTATCATTGATCAGGGTCAAGCTGAGAACATGGCCGATCTCTTTAGTGGGTTTATTATTGCCATGTCGGTAGGAGTGGTCTGTATTTTGGGTGTGCTTATCTTGTTGTTTGGTCGTCTGTTGCAGCCGTTTACTATTTTAATGGCATTGCCGTTATCGATAGGCGGGGCGTTTGTTGGTTTGGTCATTACCAATAGTAGCTTGTCGATGCCCTCGATGATTGGCTTTATCATGCTTATGGGTATTGCGACCAAAAACTCAATTCTGCTCGTCGACTATGCACTGATTGCGCAGCGCCAAGGCTTGGCACGTTTTGAAGCTATCGTAGATGCATGCCGCAAACGCGCGCGCCCTATTATCATGACTACTATTGCAATGGGCGCTGGTATGTTGCCATTGGTGTTCGGTTGGGGTGATGCTGACCCAACATTTAGGCGACCGATGGCAGCAGCAGTATTGGGCGGTCTGGTCACCTCAACGCTACTTAGCCTAGTGGTCATTCCAGTCGTCTATACTCTGATGGATGATCTATCAGGATGGTTTGCCAAATGGCTGGTGCCAAGCGGTAAAGATCAGGCAACCACGGACAGTAAGATATGATGTGATCTGATGTGATGTTTTTGATTTATCATTCACGTGACATACTATTAGCAATAACGTCATACCCAAAATACACAAGCCCATACTTATTGATTAAGTATGGGCTTGTTGTCATTATATAAGAGCGCAATATACATAAGGGCCTGATGGCAAAGAATATAAATGACACGATTGCCCTATCATTTACGATCACAAAGGAATGTTATTATGAATCGAATGTCTCTTGCGGCAATCATGCTGCCCACTCGCAAGCTTCTACCAGCTGTATGTATAGGTGTGTTGGGTCTCACTAGCAGCCATGCAGTGATTTATGATATTGACCCTACACATACCAATGTACGTTTTGCTATTGACCACTTTAATACCTCGACCAACACAGGTGGGTTCTACAATCTAACTGGACAGCTAGCCTACAACGCCGCTGCCAAAACTGGTGATATCTCGTTGGTTATTCCTCTGAACAGCTTAAATACAGGAGATAAAGGGTTTGATATTGCACTCAAAAGCGCAGATTTTTTTGATGTTAAGCAGTTTCCATTAGCGCAATTTGAGTCTAATAAATGGTACTTTTCGACCGATGATAGTGGCTCAAATGTCAGTAAAATCGATGGGATGTTGACGCTACATGGCAAGACTAACCCTGTTACATTAACAGCGACTAAGTTCAATTGTTATCTGAACCCGATACTCAAAAAGCCAGTCTGCGGTGGCGATTTCACCACAACCATCGATCGAACCAAATGGGGTATTAGTAAATATACGCTATTAGGTATCACCAGCGAAGTGCAGCTGAATATCCAAATTGAAGCCGCAAAGCGATAGTAGTAGCTGTGATCAGTCCTTTAAGTATGTGACTGTGTATGAGGTTGGTCCTAATTTGTTAAAGGTGATGGTGTGATAGCGTCAGTCTTTGCTATAGTCTGCTCAATTGGATTTATTGAAGACGCTTTTATTTATATTCAAAACGTTTGTATCCAAAATATTTTCTATATCGAATCAACAGATATCTCAGTAAATATCTTGGTAATGTTGATCCCTTGGCAAAAAATAACCTCAACAATGCATTCGATGTCCCAATTGCTAATAGAACTATAAATTAACAATCACAATGATTAAAAATCTAACTCTCACAATGACTAAAAATAAGGAATAACGATGATTAATGCATATGCAGCAAAAGAGAAAGGTGGCAAATTTGAACCTTATGAGTATGATCCAGGTGCTCTAGGTGATCACGAAGTAGAAATCGAAGTACACAGCTGCGGCATCTGCCACAGTGATCTGTCAATGTGGCAAAACGAGTGGGGCATGACCGAGTACCCGTTCGTCGGTGGTCATGAAGTTGCAGGCAAAGTCCTCAATAAAGGCAAACATGTCAAGCATCTGGAACTAGGCGACAAAGTCGGACTTGGTTGGCATAAAGGGTACTGCAACGTCTGCGATCTATGTATCGGTGGCGATCATAACTTATGCCCTGAGCAAGAAGGTACGATTATTGGTAACCATGGCGGCTTTGCAGACAAAGTGCGCGCAAAAGATACCAGTGTCATAAAGGTTCCTGAAGGCCTAGATTTTAATGCAGTGGGACCACTATTATGCGGCGGTGTTACCGTATTTAACCCACTTGTAGAGTACGACATCACACCAACCTCAAGAGTAGCCGTGATCGGTATTGGTGGCTTGGGTCATCTTGCGTTACAGTTTGCCAATGCGTGGGGCTGTGAAGTGACCGCGTTCACCAGTGAGTCGAAACTAGAAGAAGCAAAAGAGATGGGCGCTCATCATTCGCTGAATTCAAGAGAAGACAGCGAAATCGAAAAAGTAGCGGGTTCTTTTGATTTAATCATCTCAACGGTGAACGTCGATATGAACTGGGATCTTGTCGTCCAGACCTTGAAGCCAAAAGGTAAACTACACTTTGTTGGCATATTAGAAGCACCGCTAGAGATATCAGCGGCACCGATGATTATGGCGCAAAAAAGCCTATCAGGCTCACCAGTCGGCTCGCCATCAACCCTACGTAAAATGTTAGATTTTGCTGCGCGACACAATATCCAGCCAGTGACTGAAACTTATAAGATGTCTGAAATCAACGAAGCATTTGAGCGCCTAGAAAGCGGCAATGCTCGCTATAGAGTGGTATTGGAAAGAGAATAGCTTCTAAGGACATTACTCTAAAGATAGAGAGCTCTAAACATAGTAGCGATAGGTCATTTAATAGATGACGTATCGCTACTATTTTTTTGTCTTGTACTCGTAGCATTGCTTGATGCTATCAAAAAATGGCTATAGGTAAAATAAGACTGCTAAGATTACTTTACTATCTTATGTAGTTTACCTTGCGAGAAATTAGTCATGTTTAGGTACTGATTTAGAGTCTTGAATATATCATATCGTTTTGATTTTTCACTTGTGACAGTTCTACCTTCTTTAAAATCTTTGGATCACAGTACGGTATCACTCGTCCACAATTTCTAATCAGACATCGTTCTCTATCCTTTCTATCCCATTTGTCGATCGCCGCCATCACTTCTCAGTTTTTTGCAGACTTAGATTTTTTATAGCAATAGTCAAAAATGCTCTTATCAATCTATACCTAATTCCAGATCTATGTGAAAGATGAATAAAATTCATCTTGTATTAAAATAGTATCGTTTTTATTCATGTAAAGTTTTGAGTATGATTCACCCATAACGATATTTTGTTCTATTTTAAATATGAAAGTGGTGAATCATTATGAGTAAAGAGTTTAGCTGTTCAATTAAAAGCATTCGTTTTGATGAAAACTATCATCCTGCTGACAATACACGACTGACGACAAATTTTGCTAACTTAGCACGCGGAGAGCAGCGCGAGGATAACCTACGCAAAACGTTGACGATGATTAACAATCGTTTTAATACCCTTGCGCATTGGGACAATCCTACAGCAGATCGTTATTCTGTTGAGATTGATATCGTCTCTGTAGATATGGATATCGAAGGCAATGGCGATGCTTTTCCTGTCATTGAAACACTCAAAACAACGATTATTGACCACAAAGAAAACAAACGCATCAACGGTATGATTGGTAATAGCTTTTCATCATATGTGCGCGATTATGATTTTAGCGTCGTGCTATTAGATCATTTCGATAAACATCCAACGTCACCGCCACCAGAGCACTTTGGTGACTTGCATGGCAAGCTGTTTCAGTACCTATTGAACTCAGATGCCTATAAAGCCAATTTCGATAAGCAGCCTGTGATTTGCCTGAGTGTGTCGACAAGCAAAACCTATCATCGTACCAACAATCAACATCCGGTATTGGGTGCCGAGTACAAGCAAGATGAATACTCGCTCACCGACGACTATTTTCACAAAATGGGCTTAGTTGTGCGATATTTTAAGCCTGAAGGTAGCGTCGCACCGTTAGCGTTTTATTTTGCAGGTGACTTACTCAGCGACTATACCGATCTTGAGCTCATCAGCGCGATCAGTACCATGGAGACCTTTCAAAAGATCTATCGTCCTGAGATTTATAATGCCAACTCAAGCGCTGGGGAAGTCTATCAGCCAAGCTTGAATTACCAAGATTATTCATTGACCCAGATCGTATATGATCGTGCAGAGCGTAGCCAAATGGCAGTGACCCAAGGCAAGTTCACCGAAACACATTTTATCAAGCCTTATCAGGATATTCTTGAGACATGGGCGGCCAGTTACTCTGTGAAAGAGGTACTGCCTAAAAAGCATGCTGCCTAATTGATCATGTCATGAAAAAACTAATAAAAGACCAATATAAAAGAAGAAGCAATATGACAGTATTACTACCAACCTCAACTGCTGGCAGCTTACCCAAACCCACTTGGCTGGCGGAACCTGAAAAAATTTGGTCACCATGGCAGCTGGACGGTGAGGATTTAATCCAAGCCAAGCAAGATGCGCTATTGGTGTCGCTACAAGAGCAGGTACAGGCAGGGACTGATATCGTCAGTGATGGCGAGCAAACCCGTCAGCACTTTGTCACCACCTTTATTGAGCATTTAGACGGCGTGGATTTTAATCAGCGCGAGACCGTGCGTATCCGCAATCGCTATGATGCCAGTGTGCCAACGGTTGTGAGCGGCGTGAGCCGCCAAAAGTCTGTGTTCGTTGATGATGCCAAGTTTTTACGTCAGCACACTGACAAGCCGATCAAATGGGCATTGCCTGGGCCGATGACCATGATTGATACGTTGTACGACAGTCATTATAAGAGCCGCGAAAAGCTGGCGTGGGAATTTGCCACCATCCTCAATCAAGAAGCCAAAGAATTAGAAGCGGCGGGCGTGGATATCATTCAGTTCGATGAACCTGCGTTTAATGTGTTCTTCGATGACGTCAACGATTGGGGCATTGCCACGCTTGAGCGTGCAATTGAAGGACTAAAGTGTGAAACGGCGGTACACATCTGCTACGGCTATGGCATCAAAGCCAATAACGATTGGAAAAAAACGCTCGGCTCAGAGTGGCGTCAGTACGAAAAAGCCTTTCCCAAATTGCAGCAGTCTAAAATCGATATCGTTTCTTTGGAATGCCAAAATTCGCGCGTACCGATGGACTTGATTGAACTGATTCGTGGTAAAAAGGTCATGGTTGGCGCGATTGATGTGGCGACCAACGACATTGAAACGCCCGAAGCGGTCGCGGATACCTTACGTAAAGCGCTACAATTTGTCGATGCCGACAAGCTCTATCCTTCAACCAACTGCGGCATGGCACCACTATCGCGCCAAGTGGCAAAAGGTAAGCTGCAAGCGCTGAGCGCAGGTACTGACATCATTCGCCAAGAGCTGGCAGGCTAAGCGTACGACAAGCGATTATTGAAAGTTGAGGGTTCAGTGATGAATGAAGCAAGCAATTTTAGAGACGCCATGTCACTGCTGACGACGGCAGTCAACGTGGTCACCACCGCAGGCGTGGCAGGCATACACGGGTTCACTGCTTCAGCGGTGTGCAGTGTTACTGATAATCCACCGACCTTGCTGGTCTGTATGAACCAATCCTCGCGCTCGCACACGCATTTTGTGGATAATAACGTCTTGAGCGTCAACGTGCTCGGCTCGCAGCATGAGCATCTATCTAATGTCTTTGCCTCAAAGCTTGAGTCAGATGAGCGCTTCACCCATGGCGCATGGCATACCTTGGCGACAGGTGCGCCTGCATTAGACGATGCGCTGGTCAGCTTCGATTGCGAGATTGAGCAAGTACAAGCGGTGGGTACGCATAGCGTCTTTATGTGCCGCGTCGTCGCTATTAGCCAAACTGACAGACATGCTGAGGGCGGAGATGGGTCAGGCGAGAGTCTGGTCTATTTCAACCGTCGCTATCATCCAGTCGGTCAAGTCCGTCAAATAGACATAGCTTAACCGTACCCTTCTATCCTCTAACCAAAAGTAACGATTCTGTGGAACTTATCATATTTTTAATCATTGGGGCCTTAGCAGGCTTTGCGGCGGGGCTGTTCGGCGTGGGCGGCGGCACCATCATCGTACCGCTGTTGTTTATCGTTTTTACTCAAATAGACTACAGTCCTGATAATGTAATGCATCTGGCGCTGGGCACCTCGCTTGCCACTATCATTGTCACCTCTATCAGCTCGCTCATGGCGCACAACAAAAAGGGCGGGGTCATGTGGCCGGTCTTTAAAAACCTAACCCCAGGTTTAGCCATCGGCTGCTTTTTGGGGGCAGGGATTGCAGGGCAGATATCAGGATTGTACCTTCAGCTGATTGTAGGTGTGTTTTTGCTGTGGGTTGCCTATAAGATGTTTATAGGCGGCAAAAAGAAAACAAACAACAGCGCCCAGCATACCGATGCCGCGTTGCCATCAAAACCGAAGCAACTGGCAGCAGGCGCGGGTATTGGTATTGCCTCCGCTATTTTTGGTATTGGCGGTGGCAGTTTAACGGTGCCCTATCTCACACGTTACGGTGTGGTGATGCAAAAAGCGGTAGGCACGTCCGCTGCCTGCGGTCTACCAATCGCTATCGCAGGCGCGCTTGGTTTTATTATTTTTGGGATGCAGGCCAATATCAATGTACCTAATGCGATTGGCTTTGTGCATATCTATGCCTTTTTGGGTATCAGTATCATGAGCTTTTTTACCGCCAAGCTGGGCGCAAAAGTCGCGCATATCTTGTCACCAGCGCTACTAAAAAAATGCTTTGCAGTGCTGCTGACTGTTGTAGGGTTTTACTTTCTGTATAAAGGATTGTTTTGAGGGTTTGGAGTGGTGTATCTAAAGGATAAAGCTTATGAACAAGGATAGTGCCTAATGCTGCGAGCCATGTATAGTTTAGTGAGCTTTTTTAGGTAATCTACATATATGTTGGAGGGGAGAGAGTTAATTGGCTAGGATATGCTTGCAACAGAATCATAGATTAATTCTAATAATCTAAGTGATCAGGTTTTTAACTGATCGGCACTTTTTGATATTTTGTTTATACGTATAACCTATATCGAGAGGTTTTTATATCAAATGAACAAGATCAGTAACCTGCTTCATTTAATAGGCGATACATGTCGCACCCATTTTGATTACCACTATCACAAGCCCTACCAAACCATTCTTTTGCTTGAAACTTATCTTGACGCACACCAGTACCATCTTGGTAAAGTAAACCAAGATGGTACTGGGCAGTGACATATCCTTGCTCAGCTGACTTTTGGTACCAATTGATAGCGGTAGCCAAGTCTTGATGAACACCTTTGCCCTCTTGGTAAAGTGAACCGAGATGATACTGGGCAGTGACATATCCTTGCTCAGCTGACTTTTGATACCAACTGATAGCAGTAGCTAAATCTTGACGAACGCCTTTGCCCTTTTGATAGAGCAAACCAAGATGATACTGGGAAATAGCATGACCTTGTTCAGCGGCCTTTTGGTACCAATTGATAGCGGTAGCCAAATCTTGACGAACGCCTTTGCCCTCTTGATAGAGCAAACCAAGATGATACTGGGAAATAGCATGACCTTGTTCAGCGGCCTTTTGGTACCAATTGATAGCGGTAGCCAAATCTTGACGAACGCCTTTGCCCTCTTGGTAGAGCAAACCAAGATGATACTGAGAAATAGCATGACCCTGATCAGCGGCCTTTTGGTACCAATTGATAGCGGTAGCCAAATCTTGACGAACACCTTTGCCCTTTTGATAGAGCAAACCAAGATGATACTGAGAAATAGCATGACCCTGATCAGCGGCCTTTTGGTACCAATTGATAGCGGTAGCTAAATCTTGACGAACACCTTTACCTTCTTTGTAAAATGAACCAAGATGATACTGAGAAATAGCATGACCCTGCTCAGCTGCCTTTTGATAAGACTTGGCAGCTATAGTCAAGCTTTCACCAAGATAAGATCTTTTTCTTCTATTATAAAAGAAAAGCTTTTTTAGGTACTTAAAAACCATTGTCCATTCTTTAATAGTAATATTGTTGATATTAGAAAGAAAGATGCTAAATAAAGCAATTACCTTTAGTGGATCATCATGTTGTTTGTCCGAGATTTAGTTACTACCAGTAGTTTTCTTAATATACGATCTATGACCGCTATTTTAGAAATCGCGGCCCATGTTAACAAACATTAAAAGTAAAATATATCTATTGGAATAGATAATTGAGAGATTCAAACTACTCGGACTGTTGACAAAGCAGGGGTTTCGTTATGTTTTGCATATAATTGCCTTACAGAGAATATTATGATCTGCCCAATATGTCACTCTATTAGAGTAGATATAACACAAGTAAGTTTACAAGCTCTAATTAGCTAAATACCTACCATTTTATTGGAAAATTTGCGCTAGTAACCGCTCAAAGACTGAATTAAATAATCTGGTCTTTTGTTCGACCTTTTAGTCATCAATCAGAGTCTTAAAAGAAAGTATGGTTTAGAGAAATAATATATTCTGTCAGAGTAAAACGCTCGTATTAATGAGTAATTGTTAGCGCATTGAGCTTTTACGAGTAGTATCGGGGTCGTTACTTATATGAAGCAACAGCACCAAAAAATCTTAATGCATCTGATATTCAAGACTCTCTACCCAAGAAAACGCTTCTAAGATACGCGTCCATTGATCGTCCAAGCCTGCTTTTAGGAGTAATGGCTCACCAGTGACGGGATGACGGAGCGCCAACGTCTGAGCATGTAGCAGCATGCGCGTACAGTCATAGTGAGTACGAAAAAATCGTGTGTGCCGTATATCACCGTGGCTGGTATCACCCACGATATGATGAAATATATGTCTCATATGCCGACGCAGCTGATGCTTACGCCCCGTCTCAGGTGTTAAGTGTACAAGGCTATAGCGGCTGGTGGGATGCTTTTTTGACACTGCAAACGGTAGCTCAATTTGTGCCAAGCTTTGCCAGTGAGTCACTGCCTCTTGAGCAGGTTTGTCTAAGTTGGCGAATTTATCAGCGATGGCATCAGGCTTAAAGCTGAGCGCATAATCAATCGTACCGTGCTCTGGCATAAAGCCGCGCACCACGGCTATATATTGCTTGGTAACCTTGCGTTCAGTAAACGCCTCGGTCAAGGTGCGCGCTACGGCTGAGCTTTTGGCAAACAACAGCACGCCCGAAGTCGGTTTGTCTAAACGATGCACCGGAAACACATGGCAACCGACCGCATCACGGGTCAGCTGCATGGCAAAGCGTGTTTCGCCTTTATTCAGCCAGCTGCGATGTACTAGCAGCCCTGCTTCTTTGTTAATTGCCACTAGGTGCTCATCTTCATAGATAATGTCTATTTGGTTAGTGCTTTCACTCTCAGTATCCATGCGTTCAGTACCTATATAGTAGAAACTATAGTCATATGAATGATGCATAGTTTCTTATTTCGTTATTCAAAAAAAACCCTTCGTCATCTTGTCAGTAGTAGATGGCGAAGGATTTAGTGATGCATCATAGAATGGTTGGTAATTCTTCAGTATAATAGGTGACTATTAAGTAATAATAAATTAAAAATCAATAGGTTATACTACTCAACCGTCACTGACTTGGCCAAATTGCGTGGTTGATCGACATCAGTGCCACGCATCACTGCTACATGGTACGACAGCAACTGTACGGGTACACTGTAGACGATAGGGGCTAGGGCCTCGCAAACGTCAGGCACATTTACCAAATGCAGTCTGTCCTCTGCTACCATTTGACTGGCTTCACTAGCAAAGACGAATAGCTCACCATGACGCGCATGCACTTCTTGCATGTTAGCTTTTAATTTATCAAACATACTGTCTTTGGGTGCCAATACGACGATTGGCATGTCTTTGTCTACCAGTGCCAATGGTCCGTGCTTGAGCTCACCTGCTGCATAGCCTTCGGCATGAATATAAGAGATCTCTTTTAGTTTCAACGCGCCCTCTAAAGCAATTGGGAACTGTAGACCACGTCCCAAAAACAGACAGCTCTTCTTATCTTCAAAATGCTCGCTCATGGCTTGGATAGGACCATCTAGACTTAGACTGGCGTGTAGTTGTCCCGGCAACTTCTGTAGCTCTCCAAGTAGGGTATTCAAGTGCTCATCGGTCATACGTTGCTGAGTAGCACCCACTTTAAGTATTAGTAGCATCAGTGCGACCAGCTGTGTAGTAAATGCTTTGGTTGAGGCAACGCCAATTTCAGGACCTGCTAGTGTCTGCAGGAATATATCTGTCTCGCGTACCAGTGATGAGGTCGGTACGTTGCACAGCGCTAAGCTAACTAAGCCTACAGGTGCTTGCTTTTGGATATCGCGTAGTGCAGATAAGGTATCAGCCGTTTCACCCGACTGAGAGATACAGATAACCAGAGTATTATCGACGACGACAGGGTTACGGTAACGGAACTCGCTTGCCACTTCGACTGAACAAGGGATACGAATAAGGCTCTCGAACCAGTACTTTGCGACCATACCAGCATGATAACTGGTACCACAAGCGATGACTTGGACATTACGGATACCTGATAGCTTTGTCTCATGACGCTGCAAAAAATCATCGCGTAGTTTAGTGGTTTCGCCATTATCTAAGGCCATCTCAATAGTACGACCGACAGCATCCGGCTGCTCATAGATTTCTTTGAGCATATAGTGCTTGAACTCACCTTTATCTGCGTTGTGCTGAGTGGCATCAATTTCATGTACTTGACGTTGGACTTCAACACCATCTGCATAAACCTGAATGCCACTGCGAGTCAATCTAGCAATATCACCTTCTTCTAGATACATAAAGCGATTGGTCACTGGCAGTAGAGCCAGCTGGTCTGAGGCGATAAAATTCTCGCCAATACCGACGCCAATCACCAACGGTGAGCCTAGACGCACCGTGATAAGCTCATCTGGGCAATCTACATGTACGATACCCAAAGCAAAGGCACCATGCAGTAATGGGATGATAGTACGGACAGCTTCTAATAAGTCAGGCGTTTGTTTATAAATATCATGGACTAAATGCGCCACCACTTCAGTATCTGTCTGCGAGGTAAACTCATAGCCCTTAGCCAGCAGCTCTTCTTTTAGCTCAGCATAGTTTTCGACGATGCCGTTATGTACAACAGCAATTTTACCTGATACATGTGGGTGTGCATTGCGCTGTGCTGGCTCACCGTGGGTGGCCCAGCGTGTATGAGCAATACCGATATAGCCATCAAAGAACTCTGGATTGACGGCGACAGCATCGACTAGCGCTTTTACTTTACCTACTTGACGTTCGCGGTGTAGCTCACCATCACGAATAACCGTCAGACCAGCTGAATCGTAGCCTCTATACTCTAAACGCTTCAAGCCTTCAAGTAAGATATTGGCAATATTTCTCTCAGCAACTGCGCCTACAATTCCACACATGGCTATTCCTTAAATTCAATTTTTAGTAGTTCAATATAGGATGGTACAAGATAAAAAGACTAGCCACTGATTCATCACTCTGGTCATCAATTAGCGCATCAGTTTATACATATGATGAAGCAGTACCACAACGATTGAAGTACTGCTTAGGGTTGCTCAAGAGTAACGGTCATTAATCACGCTGGCAACGAGCCGGTTACTTCTTGGTCGGACGCTGAAAGTCGTTTTTTTGCACTTGACGCGCACGGCCAAATGCCAAGGCATTATTATCAACATCTTTTGTAACCACAGAACCTGCCGCCACGGTCGCAGTATCACCAATCGTGACAGGCGCAACCAAGCTAGCATTGGAACCGATAAAAGCGTTGTCTTGGATAATGGTCTGCGATTTATTAGCACCATCATAATTACAGGTAATGACACCAGCACCAATATTGACGCCTGTACCAACAGTCGCGTCACCCACGTAACTCAAATGGTTTACTTTACTGCCGTAACCAACGGTCGATTTCTTAATTTCTACAAAGTTACCGATTTTACTATTATCAGACAATACCGTCTCAGGACGCAGATGGGCAAAAGGCCCTACATCGACACCAGCACCAATATCAGCGTGATCGATCACGCAGTAAGGTTTGATATGGCAGGCATTACCGATAGTGGCATGTTTAATCACACAGCCAGCTTCGATATAGACGTTATTACCTAAAACGCAATTACCCTCAAATACCACGCCAACATCTACAAACACATCTTGACCAGCGGTTAAAGACCCACGAATATCAACACGGGTAGGATCAGCAAACTGCACACCTGCTTCTTGTAAATCAGCGACTAACTTGCGCTGCCACGTGCGTTCTAGGCTGGCAAGTTGTTGGCGATTGTTCACGCCTTCAATCTCAAACGTATGCTCAGGCTCAATCGCCGCAATAGTAATACCATCAGCGACTGCCATTTTGACAATATCAGTCAAATAATATTCTTTTTGGGCGTTATCGTTAGAGAGTTCAGGTAAATATTTGTGCAATAGCGCATTGTCTACGCAGTAGATACCGCTGTTGATTTCTTTGATGCTTTGCTCATTGGCACTGGCATCTTTTTGCTCAATGATAGCTTCAATATTACCTGCTTGATCACGCTTGATACGACCGAGTCCAAACGGATTATCGACAGTAAGGGTTAACATAGACATACCGTCAGTATTGGCAGCTTTCAGGGCTGCCAACGTCTGACAGCTTACCAATGGTACATCACCATACAAAACAAGGCTTTGCCCTGATTGTGGCAGAGCAGACAGTGTCACTTTGACGGCATGACCAGTACCTAATTGCTCAGTTTGAGCAACCCAAGTGATCGATGACTGTGTATATTGATTGGTGATTTCCGACTTCACTTGCTCACCACCAAACCCATGGACGATAATCGTTTCATCGACAGTGAGCTGATGGCAAGTGTCTAGTACGTGACCCAACAATGATTTACCAGCCAGTGTCTGCAATACCTTTGGTTTTGCAGACTGCATACGTGTGCCTTTACCGGCCGCTAAAATAATCACAGAAAGAGGAGATGTCATAATAACCCTACAAATGTAACAAAATATAATATTGGATTATAACGCAAAATCCGTTTCGAAAATAAAATATGACGTGCAGGCTTTGTAACTCGAATATGCCTCGCTTAATTCAGCGAAATCAAACCAGTAAATACACTAGAACTATCTTAGATATTCCTACAGACTGCTATTACAAAGCAAAAAACATGACTGCAACGGTATACATAATCAGCCAAATAACGGCCGCCATGATTCCTGCAATGATGTCATCTAACATCACCCCAAGACCGCCAGCAACTTTTTTGTCTGCCCAGCCAATCGGTGGTGGCTTTAAAATATCAAACACACGAAATAGAATAAAAGCTGCCGGTAACCAGCCCCAAAAGGTCGGCAACATCATCATCGATAAGGCATCTACAGAAGGAGGAAATACATAGGACAAAATATAGGATAGGGGTAGCAAGGTAATCCACATACCAGACCATTCATCCCACACAATATGTGGATCATCATGTACCTGCATTAACTCAGACGTCCGTCCACATATCCAGATACCAACAATACAAGATAGAATAGTTAATATTAAAAAAGGGACAAACCCCAAGGCCATGAGCGGTACGCCCACAATCAGACCACCAACAGTGCCCCACGTACCAGGGGCCCGGCGGGGTAGGCCGCTACCTAAGCCTAACCCAAGCCAATAAACGATAGCATCAAGCATACTGGCACCTGCTGGCAGTGGTGGGCAGTCATTTGCTTTACGGATATCAGGCTTAGATAGGTAATGATCAGTCATAGATTAGCCTGTGAAGTGTTGGTAGCCAGTCATATTGGGCCATATAGAGAATGGTGCAGGTTGGGTAGGCGTCACTGACTGATGGTTATAGAACAGTTCAGGATGTAACGCTGTAGATGTGCTTTTATTTACTGCTGATTCTGTTAGCGCAATCACTGTTCCGATACAGGTGATAGATGTGTTGCCAGCTGGTGGCTCAATATGCGCAGGCAAAGTAAAAGCCAGCTCATAATCATCTCCACCTGTCAGTTGACACAACAAGCGCTCAGATAAGTCTACTGAACGTAACGAGTCGCTAGTAGGCAGTTGCTCAAGGTTAAGCTGCATACTCACACCGCTCTGCTGACAGATATGCCCAAGATCTTGATATAGACCGTCAGAGATATCGATCATCGCCGTTGCGCCCGCGCTTGCCAGTGCCGCACCTAAAGCAATACGAGGCGTCGGCATGTGCAAGCGATGTGCCAGCTCTATGCCTTGGGGGTTGTGAGGGTACTTTAATGCATAGGCAGCATCACCAAGCGTCCCTGAGACATAGACCTTGTCACCGACCTGCGCCCCCGAGCGATAGACGGCAGGTGTATCTGCGGCAAGTAACCCTTGCGCACTCACACTGATCACCAATTGTTCGCTGCGTGTAGTATCACCGCCAATTAGCGTGACCCCAAACAGTTGACAGGCATGAAATAAACCTTTGGCAAATACAGTGAGCCAGTCGCTGTTTGCCAATTGCTCAGGCAAGGCCAATGCCAGTAAGATACTGTGCGGGGTGGCACCCATTGCTGCAATATCTGAAACATTGACTGCGACGGCTTTGTAGCCAATTTCAAACGCAAGCTTATTTACTTGCTCAAAATCAGCATGGAAATGGCGACCTTGAACCAGCGTATCGATACAACTGACCAAGCGTGACCCTGCTGGTACCGCCATGACCGCCGCATCATCACCGATACCTTTTTCGATACCCTTTTTGATAGCATCTGACGGTAAATAGTCAGCTTGCATTTGCAAAAATATACGCTCAATCAGCTCAAACTCGTTCATGGTTAGTCTTTGCTTTTTGTGTCGTCAGTGGCTTTCTTATTTGCTTTAAATTCACTGATATTGGCACTGGCTTTACTGGCACTACTGCGCTTGATGTTGGCCTTGTTAGCACTGATACGCGGCTTGTTTGAAGCGGTTGGTGCCTCATCGACAGCGTTTGTAGTTTGAGTAGCTGATTCGACATCGTCTGCTAGCACTGTTTCAGCTTGCTTAGATGCTGCTTTTTGTGAGGTACGTAGGTTAGCTTTGGTATCTGCTTGCACTTCAAGCGCGCGCACTTCAACAGCCATTTTGTCCAGTACTGCATTAATCAACTTATGAGCATCAGTCGCGCCAAAGTGATTGTTAAGCTTCATCGCTTCATCAAGCACAACTTTGTAAGGAATTTCCATACGGTTTTGCAGCTCATAGGCACCAATCAGCAAAATAGCGTGCTCAACGGTATCTAACTTATCAATCTCACGATCGAGATGTTGACTGATAAGGGCGTCTAGCGCTTCAATTTGCTCTGGAATATCACGCATCATTTCGTGATAGTAACCGATATGTACAGTATGCATGGCGTTGGTGGCACGCGTACGTGCAGCGATGTCATGCGGAGCATTGTCTTTCCAGCCAAGCTTGCCATCCACATCAAAGCGGCGGTCGGTGACGAGCCACTCGTATAGTCCTTGCATCGCAAAGCGGCGTGCTTTACGGATAGCAGTGTGACTGGTCTTGTAAGAAGACTCACTCATATCGAAGGTTTGATCACCTGCACTACTGCTCGCTATACGGGTAGCTTCAGCTTCATTGGCTTGTGCGGTTTTCGCAGCGCTGATAGCGCGCTTGAGTTGGTCAGTCATAGGGGGTCTGTACCTAAATTTTTGAGATGATACCCAGTCAAAAACCAAATCAGCAAAGCATTGATTCAAGTGTGTTGAGATAGAATACTATCAGAACGCATATGTACTTACTTTGCTTATTCAATTTTATAAAGAGTATAGAAATACGGCGAAAATTCAAAAAATAGCCAGTGTGTTGATAGCTGGCGTCGTGCTATAAGGTGCTGCTATTACCAAATAGCAGCACCAGTCAAAACAGTACGTTCTAGCTTCAAAGCTTAAGCTTCATCGATATCATCAATATCGAGCTGTGACAAAACAGCAATCATTTCTAGCACAACCATCGCAGCTTCAGAGCCTTTATTGCCTGCTTTAGTACCAGAGCGCTCAATAGCTTGCTCGATGCTATCCGTTGTGATGATACCGTTGGCAACAGGGATATTATAATCCATTGCCACAGCGCTCAGACCTTTGGCCGACTCGCTGGCCACAATATCAAAGTGCGGCGTGCTGCCACGGATGATTGCACCCAGTGCCACAATCGCGTCAAAGCGATCTGATTCAGCGGCTCGCTGGGCAACAAGCGGTAACTCAAATGCACCAGGAACACGGACAACGGTAATGTTGCTACCCAATACACCATGACGGAGTAGGGCGTCGATTGCGCCATCAACTAGTGACTCGACGACAAAACCATTAAAGCGACCAACGACGATGCCAATGCGAGCGTCAGCATTTTGATGCAAGTTACCATCGATATGGGTCACATCGCTGCGCTGCTGTTGTAAGTTCGACATAAAAAATCCTTTGCTTAATAAAGCGTTCAATTGAGATATAGACGTAAATAAATAGCTAAATATACAAATACGTTCAATCAACTCGGTCGCCTATTATTTTGGCGTTGTCATAGTTAATTGAACGAAAATAAATGGTTAGCACTATGATAGCATTTTTTTGGGTTTTATTTGTATTTTACGAACGTGCTATAGACGCATCTGTATACCTTGCGCTGCCATGTATTCTTTGGCCTCCAACACGGTGTACTCACCGAAGTGAAAAATACTGGCGGCAAGTACCGCATCGACGCCACCTTCTAGCACGCCTTCTGCCAAGTGCTGTAGGTTGCCGACGCCACCTGAAGCAATAACAGGTACATTGACGCGGCTGGTGATCTGCTGCATGAGTGCCAAATCATAGCCTTTTTTGGTGCCATCACCGTCCATCGAAGTGACTAGCAATTCACCAGCGCCCAGCTCGGCCATTTTGCTCGCCCAAGCAACGGCATCAATACCGGTTGGCTTACGACCACCATGGGTAAAAATCTCCCAACGCGGCACGGTAATACCATCGACGTTGATATCAGCGACGCGTTTGGCATCGATGGCAACGACGATACATTGATTACCAAATTTTTGGGCAGCTTCACCAACGAACTCAGGGGTGAATACTGCTGCTGAGTTGATTGCGACTTTGTCCGCACCTGCATTGAGCAAATTGCGAATATCAGCGATTTTTCGCACGCCGCCGCCGACGGTGAGTGGCACAAATACCGTTTCTGCCATGCGCTCAACGGTATGATACGTGGTATCGCGCTCGTCATTGGTCGCGGTGATGTCCAAAAAGGTAATCTCATCAGCGCCTTGTTCGTTGTAGCGTCGGGCGACTTCGACAGGGTCGCCAGCGTCTTTGATATCGACAAACTGAACCCCTTTGACCACACGGCCATTATCTACGTCAAGACAGGGAATAATACGTTTCGCTAGCATAAAACCGCCTATTAATTCGCGCAAGAATACAAAGATACATCACATAAAATGCTATGATACGCGTAACTATTTTACAAAACAAATGCAAAGGGTGCTTATGTGTCAACTGCTCGGCATGAACAGTAAAAATCCTGCTGATATCGGTTTCTCTTTTGCTGGTTTTCGGGCTCGCGGCGGGCTTACAGATGATCATGTTGACGGTTTTGGTATTGCTTATTTTGAGCCGACGGGACTGCGTTTGTACTGCGATAATCGCGCAGCGATGGACTCCCCACTTGCTGAGTTGGTCAGTCAAACTCGAGTAAAAGCTGACAATACTATTGTCCATATACGCAAATCAGGTGATCAGTTACTCAGTAATGCTCATCCTTTTACGCGTGAGATTTGGGGCGAGGCTTGGGTGTTTTCTCATAACGGTAAAATGACCATTAAAGAGGCGTCCGATAGTGACCCTATCAAGCAAGGCAAATCACATCACTATTGCCCAGTAGGGGACACCGATTCGGAGTTTGCGTTTTGTTATTTACTCAATCAACTAAAAGACCAATTTGAGTATAAGCCCGATGCGCGGACACTGTATGAGTTTTTAACCGTGCAATGCCGTTTTTTGGCAAATTATGGACTGTTCAATTGCGTGATGTCCAATGGTGAGTGGATGCTCGGCTATGCCAATACGTTATTGTTTCATGTGACTCGTCAAACTCCATTTGGCTCAGCGGCTCTCATTGATGTGGATGTAACGATGGACTTTGAGACCGTCAACGAGACAGACGATGTCATGACGGTGCTCGCTACCACCCCGCTTACTAGTGATGAAAACTGGCAACAGCTGGCCGTTGATGAGTGCATTATTTTTGCAGAAGGTCATATGGTTTATCAAGATGTCCCTAAGTCCCCTGTTTATTTGTCGATTGAAAAGGGTTTAAAGATTGCAAAAAATGCCTAGCCTATATATTAGCTAGCCTATGTGTCAGCTGATTTATTAAGTAGCTGCCTTCTGAGCTGCTATTTTGCTAAGTGGCTACTTTATCAATAACAGTATCAGCTACGTCTCAGAGCGCAGCTGGTTGACAAAATATCCTAACAATATTTAAAAATTGCTTGTCGGCGACGTAATGGTCATTATTATTGACTGTCACCACATTTATTATTACTCAAATTGAATTTATTATTTCACGTACTACTTTTACCATTTAACCGTCATAAGTGAGATGTCATGTCCGTCTATACCCAGTTAACCGATGATCAGTTTGCCGCCTTTTGCCAAAGCTTTGGTGTGTCGTTCGCCCGTGCGATTCCAATCACTCAAGGTATCAAAAACTCAAACTGGTTTATTCAAACGACTGATGATGTAGAGGGTACATACTCTTATGTATTTACCTTGTTTGAAGAGCGTCCACCTGCTGATATCGAAAAAATGGCAATCATCCTAAACCAGTTAGATGGCAAACTACCTGTTGCCGCGCCATTGGCAGTTATTGAATCGAATAGCGCTCAAACGGATGGTGACGATAAACGTTATGTCATCCATTATGAAGACAAAGCGATTACCCTAGTGCCATGCCTATCAGGATCGCATCCAGAGCAAACCACGCAAGCGATGTGTCACGATATCGGAGCGGCGTTAGCCATGCTGCATGAGACGCTGCAAGCACTACAGCCAAGCGAGCAATATGGCGTACCCTTATACCCATGGGCGGATGTACGTGACCGCGAAATGCAGTTCATGCCAGGTGACGAAGCCAAATTGATGAGCGATATTTGGCAGTCTTATCGCGATCTACCGCTGACTACATTGCCAAACGGCTTATGTCATTTAGATATGTTTGCTGACAACACATTATGGAATCTACAAAAAGGGGAGGCGCGTCTGACGGGTCTGTTAGATTTCACTGAAGTCAGTGTCGAGCACTATGTGATGGATATTGCTATCACTATCAATGATTTTTGTACCACGTGGGGCGTCGCTGAGCAGGGCGAGTCTGTGAACTTTGATCGCAATAAAATGGCGGCATTCTTACAAGGTTATGAATCGATACGCCCACTAAATACTGATGAGAAACGTGCACTACCTGTTATGCTAGCAAAAGCAGCAGTGATATTCTGGTTACTGCGACTAAATGTGATTCATTACAACCGTACAGAAGGTCGTACGGGTGACAACATCATGGTCAAAAATCCTGACTTGATGAAGCGTTTAGCCGCCTATCATTGGGCACATGTCGAAAAAGCGCAGAAGGCAGTGTTTGTATTATCGAACACACAGAACAATCACATTGCTGGTGTATTTAGTAGTATGGCACAAGCCGAGCAAGCACACGAAAAATTAGCTAATAGTAGTGAGTTTGCAGTCAAAGAATATACACTAGATCAAGTATTCTAAACATTGCTTATCTATTTACCTTAGTAACAAATATGCTAGCAGTAGATATCCTAGTAGCACTTTGGAGACGACCCCATGACCGATCAAGTTGATAACTGGCACAAACTGGCACGTTTTGATACCAATATGCAGGGCGAGCTGCATGCCAACCTGCTACGCAATAATGGCATCACGGTGTCTCTACAGCCGCTAAGTGCTATCCCTGGCATGAACTCTGGTATTGTGCTTTGGGTAGAGCATAAAGATCTAGCAGCAGCCCAGCGTATCCTAGAGGGTATCGATACAGACAGTAGTGCTAGGGCTGATCTGCTCGCCAATATGAGCGATGCTGAGCTCGGTATCACGCCAGAAACCGAGCACAATCATGGCAAACAAGACTATAAAAATGGTGAACTATAAATGTGTCAACTCTTAGGAATGAACTGCAATACCCCGACGGATATTGGCTTTAGTTTTGCAGGTTTTCGCAAACGCGGCGGAATGACAGACAGTCATGAAGACGGCTTTGGTATTGCTTTTTTTGAACGTAGTGAATGCAGCAATAATGATAACACTAGCGATGACACAGTAAATGACTCAACAGGCCTGCGTCTATTTCATGACAATAGACCGAGCCACCTGTCACCAGTGGCTGACTTGGTGAACAACTACCCAATCAAAGCCATGAATGTCATCGCTCATATTCGTAAAGCGACCCAAGGGCAGAACTGCTTGGCAAATACGCATCCGTTTGTCCGTGAAGTATGGGGCGAGCAGTGGGTGTTTGCGCATAATGGACAGATGAATAGCGAATTCATTAAACGCTGCCAACGCCTGCAAGACAACGGTAATGCCGCGCATTGTCAGCCAGTGGGTAGTACCGATTCTGAAATGATCTTTTGCTATCTCATTAATCGTTTAAAGAGTAGCTTCAAAACCCGTCCTGATGACAAAACGTTGTTTAATTTTTTGACCACACAGTGTCGCTATCTGTCTGCAAATGGTCTATTCAACTGCTTGATATCGAATGGCAAGTGGCAACTGGCTTATGCGGGCAGCCTGTTGTTTTATCTCACACGAAAAGCACCATTTGGTGAAGCGAAATTATCAGACGACGATCTGGCGATTAACTTTGGTGATGTGACCACAGACACGGACAAAGTCACGATCTTAGTCACCGTGCCGCTCACTGAAAATGAGAAATGGCAACAGCTGGCGGTCAATGAGTGCTTAATCTTTCAAGACGGTGATGTCATTTATAAAGATAGCCCAAGCCAGCGCAAGTTTTTGACGGTTGAGGAAGGGATTGCGATTGCACGGGAGGTTGGGGCGAGTGTTTAGGGAATGATATTTGGCAATTTTGAATAGTTTACTTTGTACATTGATGTTTTTGACGAATAGTTCAGACCTTCTAATAACTTAGAATGTATATATAAGCAGTATTTAATTCTCTTCATACTGTATCAGGTATCTTAATGATTGATTTTTTTGTAAAACAAGCTATTAGTGATGAAAAGGCTAGTTTGTTACTACAGAAAGTTTTTAGCTTGCCAGAAAATAAGGTTGCGGTATTAAGCTTGCAAGAGATAGGAACCTTAGGAAATCAACTTCCAAAACTTTGCGAATGTCTCGGAGTAAAAAGTCTCATAGAAGGTGATGCTTGTATGCTATTACAGATTTACCGAATTAAGATTCCACTTGATATTTTTTTGAAAAGACTTCAATCTTTTTGCAAAACTGAGTCTATAACTTGCTATGTGCCCTCTGAAAATGTTTATGCTAGTAGTTACTACAACTATTACAAAATTACGCCAGATTGCGAAATGATTGAAGTATCTGAATGGCTTAAAGACGACAATGAAGATAATAAGCAAATATATTTTCATAACAAGCTAATAAAAAACTAACCCAAATATCCCCCACAACACCGCTTAAATTTCTCTCCAGAACCACAAATACACGGTTGCTTTTGCGTCACTGTTATCGCAACCGTCGGGTCTAAAAAGTACCAACGCGCATCATTACTAAACTTGTCTTTTGTTTTCACAAAGGTAGATAACTCATGATGCGCTTGTATTTTTCCTCCTAAATCATTTGCATTATCTTTGGTATTAAAATACGCCTTAAACTCAACCTGCGCATGTCTTTTGCCCAGCTTTGGCGTATGCTTCACAATCTCTAAGCCTGCCCAGTCCGTCTCTTTTGCCCAACTCTCAACCGATGTGACGTCAAGCAAAGCCTGCTGTGCAGGTAGCGTGGTCTTAACGATATAGTCTGGTTTGATGAGTACAAATGCACTATAGCGCGACCGCATAAGCCGCTCGGCTGTCTCCGCTTTTAGACCACCTACTTCGTCATCATAAAAAGCATTATGATAAGGCTGGCAGCACTCTTGATAGGAGAGCGGCGAGTCTGTCTCTGATAACGGATTGATTTGGCAAGGGCAGGTTTGGGTAGTAGATGGTATAAAAAGTGACATAGCATACTCTAATGATTGGTAGTAATAGCTTACCGTAGCATATTTTCTAGGAGTGTCGGCAGCATACCAACTCTTAGCTGTGCCCATGCAGAAGGATCACTTAGTCGTGACCAAAACATCTCAAAAGGCGGAGCGACATACACCAGTAATGCAAGGATAGTATATAAGAGCAAGTACCACCATTTATCTTTTGGCTGGTAGAACTTCATCGCTGTGCCCGATGAGCGCTTCATTTTCATATTAGACAAATTCACGCTATACAGCTCGTCCAATGATAAATGCACTATCGCCCCGCCAAACAAAAACAGACCGTAAAACCAGCTGGTCGTCAGTGGTAGGTGTAGACCGTAATAACTTAAGCACGTCAGACCCAATCCCAATATCGCCATATATGGCACAGAGTGGATGACGCCGCGATGCACAGTCATCGTAGTAAAAATATGAAAAACGACATAACGCATAAAACCGTAGCCAGCCAGCCATAATGCTATCAGCGAAAGCAAGCTTAGCTCACTACGCCAGTGCATGACTAAACCAAAGGCAAAGACAAACGAGGTGATATTAAAACCAAGCTTAATCGGTGTTGAGTTATCCGAATCTAAATCTGGTAACAACCCGCCAATAGTCCCAAGTGCCACACACATCAAAAATCCTGAGTCGTCGATCAGTCCAGCTTTATATACGGTCAGACTCATGGCACCGCTGACCATAAATGCAACGTTTAAGTGGGTATTAAAATTTGCCATAAAAACTCATTTATCCATCGCGCTCGAAAAGACCTTTCGAGTCGCTCATCTAGCTGTAAAAAAGCGCACCATGATACCATAGACCGTCCATACGTCTAACAGAGATAAACCTTAAGAGATAGCCCTTATGCCCGCCAATGACTTGCCCGCCAAAACAAAACCCGACACAGACAACAACGACGACCCTTCTATCGTAGAGAGTACACTTGATAAACTCTTTGCCGATATTGACTGGCAAGCACCGTGGCTGTCTCATATTGCTCAGCTTAATTACCTCAGCACAACCATCGAGCACCTTAGCAATACCAGTTGCCAAGTAGACAGTATGGGCACACCAAAAGCTGTCGGTAGTACACCTGATGTCGTTGGTGCGGTATTAAAAGCAGCAATGGAGCGGCAAGCGACGGCCTTGGAGCAACCCTTACCACAGACCAAACCAGCTGGTGATAATAAGCCGCAGACACTACAGTTCGTCTCTCAAAATGCATTGCCCGATGGCGAAGCTTACGAGTATTTCATCGGGACAAGCGGACATATTCCGACGCGGGACAATCTGCACGATTTATTTAACGGTAGTATCTGGCTGACCTTCCCGAAGACTAAAGCTATGCTCAATTACTACCATATGCTAGAAATCGCCAAACAAGGCATTAGTGAGCGTCGAGGGCGTGTGCGCGATACTATTACTGTCTTTGATGAGAATGGCGCAGTGCTGGTGACCTCTGATGCTAGTATCGGCGAGGCATTGGTTGATTTTGACTGGCAGGCAAGTTTGGTTAAGCCACGTGCTAAATGGGACAACCCAGCACAACCTGATAACAGCGCTCAGGCAGCAGTCTATATCTTTGGGCATGCACTACTTGAGCAACTGATACAACCGCGTAAACCATTATGTGCGCATAGTATTGTCATTCATGTTTCACAAGAGCTCTTTACCTTATCATTGGCTGAACGTATGAGCTATTTGGATGATAAGGTTGCCACATACATGGACACGTTATTATCAAATGATGATGTCAAGCCACGCCAGCTTGCGCCGCTACCGATTTTAGGCGTGCCGCATTTCTGGGCAGCAAACGCCGTGACCGAGTTTTATGACGACAGCTACGTGTTCCGTAATGGCAGACGCCAAAAACCCAGCAAGTGATAGCGCCCGTCGCTAGTATATAGCTCATTAAGCCTTTGTTACGTTTACGATTGTGCCACGATTCAATAACGTCCAGACGTTAACAAAGCCTTGCATGTTTGTTATGGTAAAAGAAGCTTTTGTTGAGCAAGAAAATAGCGTTATCAAAGCAGCGTTTTAAAATAGCATTGTTAAAGTAACGTTATTTTCTTTGCGAGCAGAAGCGGTCATAAGATAAATCGACGACACCTTTTGATTATCAAAATCAATTCGATCATTTATTCAGCCACCAGTCATATACCTACACCCATAATAATTGACGTCTAGGATCTATAACAACGATAAGGAAGCTATCATGAGTGATATTTTTAATGTAAAAGACACCCTCTCAGTCGCTGGCAAGGAACATGCCTTTTATAGTTTGCCAAAGCTGACCGAAACTTACGAACATATCGATACCCTACCATTTTGTATGAAAGTGGTATTAGAAAACCTATTGCGTAACGAAGACGGCGGCCAGTCGGTTGGCAAAAACCATATCGAAGCAGTTGCTAACTGGGATGCAGGCGCTGAGGCATCAAAAGAGATTGCCTTTATGCCAGCACGTGTGGTCTTGCAAGATTTTACTGGTGTGCCGTCAGTTGTTGATTTGGCCGCGATGCGTGATGCAGTGGTTGAGCTTGGCGGTAAAGCTGAGCAAATCAACCCATTTATCCCTAGTGAGCTGGTCGTTGATCACTCTGTACAGGTCGATGCTTATGGTCGTGAGGACGCACTAGATCTCAATGAAAAAATCGAATTTAAGCGTAACAATGAGCGCTATGAGTTTTTGCATTGGGGCAAACAAGCCTTTGAAAACTTCGTCGTCGTACCACCAGCGACAGGTATCGTGCATCAGGTAAACCTCGAATATCTCGCACGCGTCGTGATGGCAGCGGATGTTGATGGCGAGCTGATGGCTTATCCAGACACCGTATTTGGTACAGATAGCCACACCACGATGATTAATGGTATCGGTGTGCTTGGTTGGGGTGTGGGCGGTATTGAAGCCGAAGCAGCAATGCTAGGTCAACCGTCATCGATGCTAATTCCGCAAGTGGTCGGGTTTGAGCTAAAAGGCAAGCTGACCGAAGGCGTCACGGCGACCGATTTGGTATTACGTGTCGTTGAGATGTTGCGTGCACATGGTGTAGTAGGTAAGTTCGTTGAGTTTTATGGTGAAGGCCTGCACAGTATGCCGCTAGCAGACCGCGCTACCATTGCCAATATGTCACCAGAGTATGGCGCGACTTGTGGTATCTTCCCAATTGACCAAATGGCGATTGATTATCTGCGTCTGTCTGGTCGAGATGAAGAGCAAATTGAGCTGGTTGAGCAATATGCCAAGGCGCAAGGTCTATGGCACGATGCTGATACACCAGCGGCGACTTATTCGAGCAAACTAGAGCTAGACTTATCTTCAGTACAGCCAGCATTGGCTGGTCCTAACTTGCCACAGCAGCGTATCAATCTGTCTGATATGCATGAGAAGTTTGGCGAAACGCTAGAGAAGATGAATAAAGACCGCAAAGCAGAAGTGGACGGTAAGATACGTTTTGATCAAGAGGGCGGTGAGCAAGAGCAAGCAGAAGATCTAGCGGCTGAACCAAAGATCGAAGTCGACACAAGAGGTGATGATCTCAAGCACGCTCCGGCAAACAATGTGTTTTCAAATGTTAGTATTGATGACAAGCAGCACAAATTGCGTGATGGCTCAGTCGTAATTGCTGCCATTACTTCTTGTACCAACACCTCAAACCCAGCAGTTATGATTGGAGCTGGTTTGGTTGCCAAAAAAGCGGCTGCCAAAGGTCTCAAAGCCAAGCCTTGGGTTAAAACATCACTGGCTCCTGGCTCTAAAGTTGTGACTGATTATTTAGAAAAAACCAACCTTATGGATGAGCTAGAAAAAACAGGCTTCTATCTTGTGGGTTATGGGTGTACCACCTGTATCGGTAACTCAGGACCACTTCCTGAAGCGATTGAAAAAGGTATTGAAGAGAATGATTTGGTTGCTGCTGCCGTACTGTCAGGTAACCGTAACTTTGAAGGTCGTATCCACTCACATGTGAAGGCCAGTTATTTGGCATCACCGCCGCTAGTAGTTGCCTATGCGTTGGCAGGTACGGTCGATATCGATTTGACGACACATCCACTGGCACAAGATCAAGACGGTAACGATGTCTATCTAAAAGATATCTGGCCAACCTCAGAAGAGATTAATGAGCTGATCGCTAACAACATTGATGCGGATATGTTCCGCAAAAATTACGGTGAAGTATTCGATGGTAGTGCCGCGTGGAATGCCATTAGTTCAGCGGATAGTCAGCTGTATCCATGGGATGAAGGGTCAACGTATATCAAGAACCCACCGTTCTTTGATGGTATGACCATGGAGCCAGAAGGTATTCCTGATATTGAAGGCGCACGTATCCTAGGTCTGTTCGGTGATTCAATCACCACCGATCATATCTCTCCGGCGGGTAATATCGATCCAGACTCACCAGCAGGTCAGTACTTGCAAGAGCGCGGTGTGATGGAAGCAGACTTCAACAGCTATGGCTCACGTCGTGGTAATGATGCAGTCATGACCCGTGGTACCTTTGCCAATATCCGTATCAAAAACACCATGATGGACGGTAAAGAAGGCGGTTATACCTATTATTTCAAAGATGACAACGCTACGTTACAAGATGGCGAAGAAATGCCTATCTATAATGCAGCGATGAAGTATAAAGAAGACAAGCGTCCGCTCGTCGTACTTGGTGGGTCAGAGTATGGTTCTGGTTCGAGCCGTGATTGGGCAGCCAAAGGTACTATCTTGCTAGGTGTAAAAGCCGTGTTGACCAGCTCGTTTGAGCGTATTCACCGCTCAAACCTCGTCGGTATGGGTGTGTTGCCATTGACGTTTAAAGACGGTCAAAATGCAGAAACCTACAAACTAGATGGTTCTGAAGTATTGAGCATTACGGGTCTGGATAATGGTGAAAGCAAAACCGCCAAAGTCACGGCTACACGTGCTGATGGGTCGAGCGAGACCTTTGAAGTCAATGTCGGTCTACAAACGCCAAAAGAGCGCGAATATGTACGTCATGGTGGTGTATTGCACTATGTACTACGTCAATTGGCTGCTGAGAGCAAAGAAGCTGGCTAGTAGTTAGTTAAGCTTTATATGACAAAAAGCCCAATCTCCTTCAAAGTAGGGGATTGGGCTTTTCTATGGAAGACGTTTTTTCTTCTTGTTACTTTACTCTACGCTTTTTCAGTCAACAGCTTAATTCCTAGCCCCATAAATACGACACCACTTATTTTATTCATCATGGATTCAATTTTTGGATTCTCTCTTAGTTTTTTGCTGAACTTTGACGCCAGCAGTGCCAAACACAAGCACCATATAAAACCTGTGGTGGCAAAAGTAAGTCCCAATATCAAAAATGACAGCATGCCATAAGCATAACTAGCGTCGATAAACTGAGGGAAGAACGCCAAGAAGAATAAAGCGACTTTTGGGTTAAAAGTATTGGTCAATACACCTTGCTTATAAGTTTGCCAACCTTCTTTACCCTGTTTGCTGACAACGTTTTGATCATCAGCTAAGCTGCTCGCTATTGAGTTTGAGTTTTTGCTTAGTAGCATTTTTAGACCTAAGTAGCATAAGTAAGCCGCACCGATATATTTGACGACCATAAATGCTGTAGGAGAGTTGGCAAGCAATACTGACAATCCTAGCGCCGCCAATAAGGTATGTACCAAAATTCCTGAGGTAATACCCAATACCGAATAAAATCCTGCCGTTTGCCCTTGTGAGATACTACGGGTGATGATGTACATGCTATCCGTACCTGGCGTTAGGTTTAACAAAATAGCCGCCAAGATAAACCCCAGATAATTCTCGATACCAAACATCGCAATCACTTCCCTTTAATCACGCTACGCCCATCATTTGTAGTATGTGGCTGCACTTTATAAATACGCTTGTCAGGTCGATGTTAACGAGTATTAGATAGATTGGCAATAGCGCTATCAACAGTAAGCTAGCAGCTATTAATAATAAGCTAACGACAACAGAATAAAGGATTTCGAGAAACGTCAGGCATAAAAAAGCCCAGTCACCGTATGATGATTGGGCTTTTTTATTGTTCGCTTATTAGTCTAATCTGATGCTAAGCAAAAGTGCTAATAAGTGACGCCGAATAGTGGCGTCCCCAGGGGGATTCGAACCCCCGTTACCGCCGTGAAAGGGCGGTGTCCTAGGCCTCTAGACGATGGGGACGCATAGAGTGTTATAACCAGTGGTTACAACGGTACTTCACAATATCAGATAGCTTATTAAATAAGCATTGCCTAGGTGCTGATATCGTCCTACTAGCGAGTATTTATTATTACGTTTCAGTAATACTGAGCGTTGCTATAAATAAGTATGGTGGAGCTAAACGGAGTCGAACCGTTGACCCCTTGCATGCCATGCAAGTGCTCTACCAACTGAGCTATAGCCCCTCGCTAAGAGTGTGCGTATTTTATGTAAGAGCGGCAGTCTTGTCAACCACTATTTTAAAAATAATTCATAAATATGCAAAAAAAAGTGATTTAGCCTATTTTAAAGGCTCAATAAGCCCAAATTAGCGTGGATTTTGCTTCAGCGCGATCTCTTTGATGGCTTTATCGGTATAAAGCTCTTCTTCGCTACCATCAGAAAAAATAATCGCACAGCATTCAGTTGGTATATATTGACCGCCTTTTTCTCGGATCGTTCTGATGCCTTTGACGCCAATGATGTCATATTTGCCCAATTTATCTAGATTATGCTTGGTGTAACCGCAGTAAGTGCTGTATATCCATTTTAAATCTTCGAAGTCTTGGCCCTTGGTCAGGGTCAAAGTTGCATCAAACAGCTCCTTTACGATGGCATCATAATATTTCTGTGCTTCTTTTAGGGTATTAAAGACATAATCTTTGCTTTCTATCGTGACGGTTTTGGCAGGCATGTTTATTTCCAATTAAAAGATTGAGTAAGAGATTTTTATATTCTGAGAGTAGTAGTACTTATTAACAACGAAAAAAGGGTCAGAACTGGCCTGACCCTTTTATACTCGACAAGTTTAGCTAATTAACTGTTTAGCAGATAAGTTATTCAGCTTCTAAACTATTCAGCTTCTAAACTATTCAGCTTCTAAACTATGCAGCAACTGAACTATTCAGCAGAGGCTAAGAAATCTGGCAACTCTGCCGCTTGTTTTTCAAGCTTTTTAAGTTTCTTTTTACCCAAACCACCTAATACATCAACCGCATGACGCAAGCGAGTCAAGGTCATATCAGCACCGATAATCGCCATGGAGTTCATAACGGGCGTCGATGAGGTGCTACCAGCGATCGCGATAAAGAACGGCGCCATAAAGTCGCGCATCTTGATATCCAGGTGAGCAGCAAGGCCTTTTAACGTGGCATAGATGTTTTCTTCCGACCACGTTGGCAAGACCTCTAACTGCCAAAGCGCCAATTGCAGCATTTCGATAATTTGCTCAGGTGCAAGCGTCTTATGAGTGAAGCTCTCGGCATTAATATCAGGTAAGTTTTGGAAGTAAAAACCTCCCCAGTTCACCGCATCAGACAATAGCTCGATACGTGGCTGAATCGCGGCTGCAATAGCGGTTAGCTTGTCACTATTGCTGGCCCATTCAAGAATTTTGTTCTTTAGCTCTTCAGGGGTGAGCGCACGTAGCCATTCGCTATTTACCCAGTTAAGCTTTTCGATGTCAAATATAGGACCGCCAAGCGACACACGCTGAATATCGAAGCTTGCGATCATCTCATCTAAGGTAAACTGCTCGGCATCGTTAGGCATTGAGTAGCCCATACGCCCAAGATAGTTTAACAGTGCTTCAGGCAGTACGCCTGCATCACGATAGTAGGTGATCGACGTTGGGTTTTTACGCTTAGAGAGCTTTGACTTATCTGGGTTACGCAGTAATGGCATATGGCAAAGCGTCGGCATTTCCCAACCAAAATAATTGTATAGCAGTTGATGCTTGGGCGCAGAGTTGAGCCACTCTTCACCGCGCATCACATGAGTGATGTCCATCAAATGATCATCAACGACGTTGGCTAAATGATAGGTTGGCATACCGTCTGTTTTTAGCAGCACTTGCATGTCGACTTGGGTCCAAGGGAACTCAACCGTACCGCGCAGCATGTCTTGTACCTGACAAGTGCCTTCGGTCGGTACACGCATACGAATCACGTGCGGCTTGCCCTCGCTTACCAATTGCTCGGTTTTTTCTGGAGCAAGATGAGCACAGCGACCATCATAACGAGGAGTCTCGCCATTGGCCATTTGTTCAGCGCGCATAGCGTCTAACTCTTCAGGGGTACAAAAACAACGGAACGCATGGTCTTTTTCTATGAGCATCTCGGCGTGCTTTTTGTAGATATCGCTACGCTCGCTCTGACGATAAGGTGCATGTGGACCACCAATATCTGGACCCTCGCTCCAATTTAGACCGACCCAGCGCAAGGCATCCAAAATCATCTGTTCTGATTGCTCAGTCGAGCGCGTCTGGTCAGTATCTTCGATACGTAAGATAAACTCGCCGCCATGCGCTTTGGCAAAGGCTAAGTTAAATAGGGCAATATAGGCAGTACCTACGTGTGGGAAGCCAGTAGGTGAAGGTGCGATACGCGTGCGCACAGGGCGTGTGCTGTCAGTAGAGGTTTGCATGGTAAAAGTCTCAAAATTTGCTATCGATATAAGCTATTAGTATAAATAGCGATGAAAGATATGAAGTCGATGTGAAGAAATAGCGTAAAATATAGCGCTAGTATAACAGAGACATGTGATATTTTTAATGAAAAGCCCTTCTAGTGCTTGACTCGCCGTGTATCCTTGCGATAATAATGCTAGGCAAGTCATAACTTGTTTATTTTCATCCAATTACTGGCCAGTATGGTCGTCATCTATTGAGTTGTTTGTGTCCCTATCAAAGTCTAAGCCAAAATCGAAAGCCAGTTCTTCTGTTGCCACTGATCTCTCTGAGTCAGCGCCCAGCCCATCATTGACAAGTGATGTGTCTACGCAAAATGTCGATATGGATATTACTCACGCCCGTCATGAGGGCGATATCACGTCTGATGAATTAAGTTTTGTCCATGATGCGGTGCTCCTACAAGAGACTGTCGCTGCAGTGCTGGGCGTAAAATCTCTACCCAAGCAAACTGATGGCAATAACCAGGATAGCTTAAATATAAGTGGCATCTATGTTGATGCGACCTTCGGTCGTGGCGGTCATAGTAGGCTACTACTGAGCCAACTTGCCGATGACGCCACACTGATTGTCTTTGACAAAGACCCGACGGCCATTAGCGTAGCGCAAGAGTTGGCAAGTAAAGACAGCCGTGTGCGTGTGGTTCATGACAGCTTTGCGACCTTGACTGACAGTCTAGCTGTTATGGGCATCAGTGAAGTTGATGGCTTGATGGCGGATTTGGGCATTTCATCACCGCAGATTGACGATGGTAGTCGCGGCTTTAGCTTTATGCGTGATGGGGCAGTGGACATGCGTATGGACACCAGCCGCGGTCAGTCCGTTGCCGAGTGGCTTGAAACAGTCGATGATGAGACGTTGGCCAATGTGCTCTATGAGTTTGGTGAAGAGCGTCATAGTCGCCGTATTGCCCGCGCTATCAAACAGATGGAGAGCTATGACTCTACGCTTGAGTTGGCAGAGGTGATCAAAGTAGCGCATCCTAATTGGCAACGTGGTAAGCATCCAGCGACACAAAGCTTTCAGGCTATGCGTATTTTTATTAACAATGAGTTGGGCGATGTCGATGACTTTTTAGCGCAAAGCATTCCGATTTTAAAATCAGGTGGTCAGCTGGCAGTGATTAGCTTTCACTCATTAGAAGATCGCCGTATCAAACAGTTTTTGCAGCGTCATAGTAAAGGCCAGTATCCGGAAGACGAAAATCTACCGATGCCGCCGAACCGTCCGCGTTATTTTAGCAAGCCAAAACGCGTTGGCCCTAGCAAAGCTGAAACCAGTCAGAATCCGCGCGCGCGCAGCGCCTGGTTGCGACTGGCCACTCGTACTGATACAGCGTATCAGCAAACGGATGCACCATAAATCTTGGATACAGTCGCTAGGCAGGTCGCATATGGTTGCTATTGTCTATCTCAATGATGTGCAAATGTCTTAATCGCTACGCCACTGTTAAAAAGCTGTAAATATTGTCTGTTAGGCTCGGCAAATAATTTTTGTCTGTTTCATGATCTATGAGGCTTATGGGCTCATGAATCGATCGTCTTCTAAGCTGAAATTAAGTGTCCATTCATTTAATCTAGCACGGCAGTAGATCTGGCTTTAACAGGATACATTGATAGTCGGAGACTTGTAAGGTAATAGGCTCTTATAGTCAGGCTGCTACAGTCATACGATGGTTATCTTTGGTTTTATTTTTAATGGTACTGCTGGGCAATGTTAAGTTCGTTGTTTGCAACTCACTATTTACTTTATCGTTTACGTTCACCTTTTTGAGATCGTCATGGCAATATCTGACAAACCTGCAAATCGCCGCGCTGTACCCTCCAACACCGATATCGGTGAGCTGTTCGTGCGCCGATTCAATGTGGTAAGTATTTATGTGGTCGTACTGCTGCTATTGGCAGCCGCAATCGTCTGGAGTGGTATCAAAACTGCCGAAGAAGTTCAGCAATATCATCAGGATTATAAAACCTTGCAAGACATGAAAAAACAAGAGCGTAAGCTACAAGTAGAGCACCAACGGCTATTGATTGAGCAGCAAACCTTCAGTGCCACACCTCAGATTGCAAGCCGTGCCGTTGCTGAACTGGGCATGTACTCCCCAACCCTAAAAGACAAGCTTATTATCCAGCCTGGCGTCGCGACAGCGTTGGTGCCAGTAGTTTCTGATGACTCAGACGAAGAGTTGACTGACGCTACTGGTCCACGTGCTTCCACCGATATCTCTCCTGAAGAGCCAGCAATGGAGGCAGGACAATGAGTGAGAAAAAAACCAAACCTACAGCAAAAAGCACCGCCAAAAAACCAGCCAGCGGCAAGGTAACAAAGCCGTTGCGCCGTGCTAGCGCTGCCAAATCTGGACAAGCAAGTGATAAAGCGGCAGGTAATCGTAAGGCAAAGCTATTTGGCCGTATTAAAAAGAGTGATACCAAAGGCGCTTATAACGCTGGGAAAAACTCAAAGAGCAAACGAGGGTTCTTAGGTAAGGCCTCTGGCGCTTCTTCTCGTGGCGGTTTTGAGCAAGACAAAAACCGTTTTCGTACTGTTTGGGGTTTGGCGCTGGTAATATTAGTGTTATTGATTGGCCGTGCCTATTATATTCAAGTGGCTAATGCGCAGTTTTATCAAGACAAAGGCAATGAGCTCATCACCAGTGAGCGCACACAAAAATCTTATCGAGGCATGATTACCGATCGCAATAACTTACCGCTCGCAGTCAGTGCGCCGCTTGCGACCGTATCATTTAGTCCGCATGACTATGCAAGTGAATATTACGAGCTCAAACGCATTATTTTAACCAATCCTAGCAGTCCACAACTACAAGCGCGTATGCAAAAACGCTTGGATAATATGGATCTGACCACGCTAGCAGCAGCTGCCAATATTTCAGTCGATGAGCTGAAAAAAGTCACCGCAATCGATGACAGTCTCGATGTGACTGACAAGGAAGCTGTCAAAGCGGCACTGCCATCTGGTGCAGGCTCGCATTATCTACCGCTGCTCAACAAAGTAACGCCTGAGATTGCTCAAAGCGTTAGCTCTCTTGACTTCCCTGGTGTCCACGAGAAAAACTTCTTTCAGCGTTATTATCCTCAGCCACAATCTAATGCGCAGCTACTAGGATTTATGGGACAGAATGCCAATGATCCCGAGGGCGGTTATGAGGGCCGTGCTGGTATTGAGCGTCAGCATGAAAAAGAGCTGGCAGGTGATGACGGTAAGGTACTGGTCTTAAAAGATGCCAAACAAAATAGCCTAAAAGAGATCAAGCAAATCGAGCCTGAGATACCAGGTAAAGATGTGGCACTGACGATTGATTCGCGTTTGCAGTATTTGCTCTACAAAGAGCTGGAGAAAGCAGGACGTTTGCAAAAAGCGCGCTGGTCAACAGGTATGATCGTCGATGTGCAGACAGGCGAGGTACTGGCACTATCGACATGGCCATCATTCAACTCAAATAATCTCAATGAGATGACGGGCGAAAACCAACGTAACCGTGCGCTGTTAGATGTGTTTGAACCAGGTTCAGTTATGAAACCATTTACCGTTGCTGCTGCATTGGACTCGGGTAAATATACACCGACTACCTTAATTGATACCAATCCTGGCTCAATTCGCGTGCGCGGCTATACCATTCGAGATCATAACAATCTTGGCATGATCAATATGGCAACGCTGCTACAAAAATCCAGTAACGTCGCCTCCACCAAGATTGCGCTCTCGCTACCGCCTGAAGCCATTACCAATATGCAAAAACAGTTTGGTTTTGGGACAAAAACCCCTCTACAGTTCCCAGGTGAAGGCAGTGGTCTCATTGTGACACCAAAAGAAAAAGAAACCTCACGCCGTGCGACGGTCAGTTACGGTTATGGACTGCAAGTAACGCTAGCACAAGTGGCTCAGGCCTATTCAGCACTAGCGGCAGGCGGGGTAATGCACCCATTGACCTTGATCAAAAATGACAAGCCGCAGCCCAGCAAACGTATTATGGCGCGCGAGCAAGCGATGTCGATCGTCCAAATGCTCGAGAGTGTGACTGAGCCAGGCGGTACCGCCAAAGCCGCTGCTATTGATGGCTATCGTGTAGCAGGTAAGACAGGTACCTCGCGCCGCATCAATCCAGAAGGCGGCTATTATACTGATCAGTATCGCAATGTGTTTGCTGGTATGGCACCAGCCTCTAATCCAAAGCTTGTGGGTGTCATGCTCATCGAAGATCCGCGCGGTCAAATCTATGCTGGCCTCACCGTTGCCCCTGTATTTCACAACGTCATGAAAGAGGCGTTACGATTGTACAATGTGCCTTTGGATAAGCCGCTCAAAACAGAACCACAGTAGGCGTTGAATTATTTTAAGTAGTCAGCTCTTTTAAGTGCTGATTTGTATTAACTGTTTAGGAATCGCTCATGACCTTGCCTACCTTCTCGCCAAATGGCGCCCCTGCTATCTCTGTCACTTTACAACAGCTTATCGATGCTAGCGATAGCAGACTGACGCAGCAATTGACAGAAATGATGGCAACTTCGGCTCAAAAGGCGTTAAATCAGGCAGTCTCAGCTCAGATTCACTCTGTCGCTGATATCGCCTTCCGGCAGTTTCAATTAGATAGTCGTCAGCTGTCTGATAATGACGTATTTATCCTTCTAAACAGCCACACGCCGAACATTCAAAAAAGCCGCGATTATCTGGTTCAGGCCACCTCAAAAGCGGCTTTTGTGCTATCGGAAATTGATCCTATCACCTTAATGAGTGATATCAGCGGCTCTGCAGATACCAGTAATGCGTCGGCGGTAGATAGTAAAAGCGATGCGTCACAGCAATTAGCAGCACTCTCATGCCCAGTCTTATACGTTCCTAACATCCGTGATTTTTTGGGTAGTTTAATCCAAGCGTATCTACAGTATCAGCAGCCAGTGACTTTGCCAAAAGTAGTGGCTGTGACTGGAACCAATGGCAAGACCACTATCAGTCAATTGGTAGCGCAGCTTACACAATTGACAGGTATGAGTAGCGCGGTAATGGGTACAGCAGGTAATGGTAGGCTTGGCGCGTTAGTACAGGCGAGTCATACCACAGGAGATGCCTTGGCTGTACAGCAGTTTTTGTATCAAATGGGGACAGAGAATGCTGAAATACTGGCACTAGAAGCCAGCTCTCACGGTTTAGATCAGCAGCGCTTGCAGGGTATGCCAGTTTCTGTGGCGATTTATACCAATCTTAGCCGTGATCACTTAGACTATCATGCCGATATGGCAGAATATGCTGCCGCCAAAGCCAAGCTGTTTGATACGGCACATTTTCCAGATTTGACTCATACCATTATTAATATTGATGATGAGCATGCTCAGGTCATGCTAGATACTGCGAGAGCTAGTCATTTAACGGTATGGACCTACAGTTTAGATCCGTTAGCATCCGCTACCTTTGTCGCGGCTGATATCACGCCGAGTCTGCAAGGGGTCAAGATTAGCTTACGTACAGATTTTGGTGATGAGCAAGCCACGACTATAGATATTGTTAGTCCATTATTGGGCCGTTTTAATGTAGCCAATTTACTCGCCGCGATAGCCGCTACTACGGCGCTGAATACCCAGTCAAATAAAAATCAGTCAAATAGAACTCAGTTAAATGATGTTCAGTTAAATGCTGCCCATTCAGATATAAGTATTCATCGCATTGCAGAGGCAGTGACACAGTTACAAGGCGCTGTCGGGCGTATGCAGCGTGTGCCATCTAATGATGGCTGTTTTATCGTTGATTATGCGCATACACCAGATGCACTCAGTCAGGTGTTAGCGAGTTTGAAGACCCACTGTAAGGGTCAATTGTGGGCGGTATTTGGTTGCGGTGGCGACCGTGATGCAGGCAAGCGTCCGCTGATGGCACAAGCAGGTCTAGCTGGTGCTGATAAAGTTGTCCTAACTGCGGACAATCCACGTACCGAAGACCCCACCGCTATTTTGCAAGACATGCAAGCTGGAATGAGTGCTGAGCAATATCAACACACTCACATAGAGCCTGCGCGCCAAAAAGCAATAGTATATGCCGTCAGTCAGGCGGGTCCAGATGACATCGTCGTCATTGCGGGCAAAGGCCATGAAACTTACCAAGAAATCAACAATGTTCGTTATAACTTTGATGACAGTGTTATTTTGCAACAGGCATTAGAACAAGCGGGCCGTGTATAGCCGATAGACTCTCGCTGCATAAAATAGTCAAGAGTGATCATTAAATAAAAAAATTAAGTAGTCATCATATAAGGTAACCACTATGACAGCCGACACCGATAACACCATCCAGTCGCAAGGGCTTTATGTCTGGCAAATGGATAATATGCTTGCTGCGACAGCGTCGCTCGATGGTCATTGGCAACTGCCACAAGACCATGCAAATGCAGGAGAAGTCGCTTTAGCCAGTAAGCGTATCGCTACCGACACTCGCACGATAAAACCAGGTGATATCTTTTTGGCGTTAAGTGGTGAGAATTTTGATGGTCATGATTATATTGATATGGCAGCATCAAAAGGTGCAATTGCTGCTATCGTGTCTCGTCCTACCGCATCATCCGATGCAAATACTATCCCGCAGTTGGTGGTAAGTGACACCCGTTTGGCTTTAGGTCAATTGGCCAGCTATCGTCGTCAGCAACACACAGACCTGACCGTGATTGCTATTACAGGCTCAAGTGGCAAAACAACCTGCAAAGAGATGCTGGGTAGTATTTTTGGTAGATTGGCGCCGACATTGATTACTCGTGGCAACCTCAATAATGATTTGGGCGTGCCAATGATGCTGCTTGAGCTATCAGATCATCATCGCTATGCTATTTTAGAATTGGGTGCCAATCATATTGGTGAGATCGCTTATACGACTGAGATCGTCCGCCCTGACGTGGCCTGTATCCTAAATATCGGTACTGCCCATTTAGGCGAGTTTGGTAGCCGTGAAGGGATTTGCCAAACCAAAGCAGAGATTTATCACACTTTGACGGACGCACAGTATGCGATAGTGCCTGACAAGGATGATTTTACCAATCAGTTGCGCCGTATTGCTGAAAAGCATACCTCCCATGTGATTGGGTTCGGTAATACCGATGTCAGTGCAAGTCATTTAGATGTAGAGCCTGAGCGTAGTGAGTTTAAGCTACATATCGGTAATCAGATTCATGATATCAATCTGCCATTAGCAGGCGAGCACAATGTCAATAATGCTTTGGCTGCTGCTGCCTGTGCATACGCGCTAGATATTGAGGTGAGTGACATCGTTGTGGGTCTAGAAAATGCGCGTCCAGCAAAAGGTCGCCTGAACAGTCAGATACTAGGTATGCATCGCCTTATTGATGATACGTATAATGCCAATCCTCATTCGGTACGTGCCGCTGCCAAAGTGCTGGCTGCACAAACGGGTACGCAAGTGATGGTGCTAGGGGATATTGGTGAGCTTGGGGAGGCGGCAGTTAGTGAGCATCAAAGCTTGGGCCGTACTATCTCGACCACAGGTATCGATGTGCTGCTGTGCGTAGGTGAGTATGCCGCCTATACGGTTGCCGGCGCGCAAGAGATCTCTGATATCAATGCTCATGCATTTGCAGATAAAGACAGCTTATTAGAGTATTTACAGCCGTATTTACAAGCACAACAAGCTAAGCCTTGCACTGTGTTGTTCAAAGGCTCACGCTCCATGAAAATGGAAACACTTATACATGCATTAGTAGAGGAGTAGGCGGTGTTAGTTTGGTTGTTTGGCTGGCTTGGTCAGTATTATACGCCGTTTTCTGCGGTTTCTTCGTTGACGCTAAGAGCACTGCTCGCGGTCGTCACTGCGCTTATGTTTAGCATGATTTTTGGCGGACGTGTCATTCGACATTTGCGTTCGCTCAAATACGGCCAGGCTATTCGGAACGATGGGCCTCAATCGCATTTGGCCAAGACAGGTACGCCTACCATGGGCGGGGTACTCATTCTGAGTGCTATTGGCATATCGACGCTGCTATGGGCACGCCTGAATAATCCTTACGTCTGGATTTTGCTCGTTGTTATGGTTATTTTTGGTGCGGTAGGCTGGGCAGATGATTGGCTCAAAATTAAATATAAAGACCCCAAAGGTCTGATCGCACGAAAGAAATATTTTTGGTTGTCGATGGGCGCATTGTTCGTCGGCGTCTCGTTGTACTATATCGCCACACTACAGCCAGACATCAACACCACTCGTGAGATGCAGGACCTATTATTGCCCGTATTCAAAGACTGGATGATTCCATTTTCCGCAGTGCCCTTTGGTATTGGTTTTATTATCTTCACCTACTTTGTGATCAACGGCGCCTCCAATGCGGTCAATCTCACGGACGGTTTAGATGGTTTGGCGATTTTGCCAGTCGTTTTGGTTGCTGCAGGTTTGGGCGCAATGGCTTATGTGTCGGGTGATGTGCGCTTTGCGGATTACTTGCATGTGCCTTATATTGCCTATAACTCTGAAGTTCTTATTGTTTGTGGCGCAATGGTTGGGGCAGGACTTGGTTTCTTATGGTTCAATGCTCACCCAGCACAGGTATTTATGGGAGATGTCGGCGCACTGGCACTCGGGGCGATGCTAGGTACGATTGCGGTGATGACGAGACAAGAGATTGCCTTTGCTATTATGGGTGGTTTGTTTGTTGCCGAGGCGCTATCAGTGATGCTACAAGTGGGCTCATACAAATTGCGCAAAAAACGTGTTTTCCGTATGGCACCGCTGCATCATCATTTTGAAGAGATTGGCTGGAAAGAAACACAAGTAGTAGCCAGGTTTTGGATTATCGCTATCATACTTGTTATTCTTGGACTGATGACATTGAAGCTGCGTTAAAACGTCAGCCCCAAACCGTATTGTAAGTACACTTATACCAGCCTCCTAAAAGCCATCTCAAACAATATTGAGGTGGCTTTTTATCGTTCAAGGCACACGAAATTTGTTAAAATGCGAGTCATATTGCTATGACTTTGAGATATCTGTGTCCTTATTTATTTGCTCACTTTGCCAGTCACCACTACAGCCTGCTGCAGATACGTGGCGCTGTGATGGTAGTTTGCACCCCAAAAACACCTCGCACCCCTTTGATGTTGCCCGTCAAGGCTATGTTAATCTTCTGCCTGTCCAACAGAAAAAGTCCAAAGCACCTGGCGACAGTCAAGCGTCTATCAATGCGCGTAAACGGTTTTTGAACCAAGGGCATTATGCACCGCTGCAGGATCTGATCAGCCAAAAAATGGAAGTGCTGTTGTCAAAAATTGAGTCCACAGATGAGCATAATAGCAACTCTGTTCATTGGCTCGATATCGGTTGCGGTGAAGGTTATTATACGCAGGCAATGGCACAAATGGGCTCGTCGCTCATAGACACGTTAATAGCCGCTGATATCAGTAAGCCTGCATTGGTTGAGTTGGCTAAAGTGAGCAAAGCGATAGGTCATCTCTGGTATCAACAGAATGAGGATAGTGTTACTAAGCCAACAGCCGTCTATCCACTAGTGACCAGTGCGGCGCATCTACCACTACGCCCTCATAGCATTACCGGTATCAGTAGTATATTTAGCCCCATTTTGCCCGAAGCGTTCGCTAAGGTGTTGGCTGATAATGGCTATCTGATTATTGCCAAACCAGATGTTGGGCATTTGGCGACGCTACGTGAAGCCTTATTCGATAGTGTGCGTGAGCATGACTCTGATAAGTTTCTACAGGAATTGGCGCCATATTTTACGTTGGTTGAGACTCAGCGTGTCAGTACCGACATGAGTCTATCCGCAGAGGACTTAGCCGATTTAATGACGATGACGCCTTATGCGTACCGGGCGCGTAGTGAGAAGCGACAAGCATTATTGTCAGCAGTAGAAAAATCGTCATTCAATACAGAGGCAAAGTTTGTGGTTTATGTTTTACAAAGGATAGCGTAGCACTGCTCAAAATAGTATGGTGTCATACACTGCACTGCACTGCAATGATGTCTTTGATACTCCAAGTATTAGTATTCTTTTAGCAACCAGCCACTACCAAAGGCAAAATACTCTCTGAACCAGGCGTTATAGCGAATAGATAGCGGCGTTGGGCTGGCGAGTGCCATAGGCTGCTGGTAGCCCTGATGCTTTGCAATTGCTACGGCACGAATGGTATGAAAATCACTGGTGACAATCACAATGGGCATGTTTTTATTAATACTATGCTGCGCAAGAATATCCTGACTGTACGCCAAATTTTCCTCAGTGCTGGTGCTTTTGCCTTCTTGATAAATACGATCTAGCGAAATGTCGTGCGTGTCCTGCAAGTAAGTTGCCATAATGTTTGCCTCACTGCGCGGCTGCCCCAGACCGATACCGCCACTGGTAATGATCAATGCTTGTGGTTGCTGCTCAATCAGCGTTGCTGCCGTATCCAGACGATTGGCGAGGGTGGCGCTGGGTTTGCCCGCAACGGTACCAGAACCAAGCACGATAATAGCGGCCACGGGCGGTAGCGTTTGTTTGCTACGAGCAATCTGCTGTTGCAATGAGTAAACAAATACCAAAAAGCTCATGAGCCATAACCCAAATATTAACCATAACCCATACCAGATACGACGCAGTACAGGATGTTTGACAAGCACTCTAGCAATCATAGGCGCACCCAGCCCATGACCCAAAAAAACTACACCTATCAGAAAAGGCAGTACCGTGCCAAAATTAACCTTGTCAATGGCTATCAGTGCGATACAGTCGATGATAAGTATGAGTCCAAGTGCTATCAATACAATACGTAATAACCCAAACATAAGTTTTTCCAGTCAGCACTTATAGATCAGTCGCGCTGTCTATATAAGTGTCAAATATTAAACATTAAACATTGAATGCTACATCCGCCTCTACAGTAATCAAAAGCATCATATATACTTTTAGGTCTGCCCATCTATTTACTTACACTAGTAGCACAACTGTTTGGCTGTCTACAGTTTAGTGTCTGAATGTGCCAAACAACGGTAACAATCGCAACCTTTCTTCATGTTTCATAAATCTACTTAATACTAGAATCAGTTATCATTTTCTTTGTCGATAGAGCGATGCGACATCGCAATATCTTATTTGATACGTCATAAGGTATCTTTAATTATTATTCATCAATATGAATGAAACTGGGAAAATAAAATGAAAAAGATAATAGTAAGTTCAATTTTAGCCGCTACCGCTTGTTTGTCTATGGTTGGTCAAGCCAACGCGGCACCTGATTACTCAAAGTCTCATGCCGCCCAAGTACAGCATCAAAAACATGATGCTAAAACAAAAGCAGATAGCAAACACAAGGTTGTCAAAAACAAGGCAAAGGTATCACAGCAAAAAGCAAAAATAATGGCTGCCAAACGTAAAGCACAAGAAAAGCACCAAGACAAATATCAGAGCAAGTATAAAAATGATAAACAAAGTAAAAATGATTACAGACACCGCTCTTAAAAGTAATATCTGATTATCTAAAAATGACGCCCTAAGTAGGCGTCATTTTTTTTGTAAGGACGAATTAAGCGTTGTTCAAGATAATGGCTTATTTAATGCTTATGATCATACCTCAACGTTAGACTATGAACCTATACGGACAGTTCAGCAAAAGGTGATAATCATTGAGGGTACTGAAATATGGTATTGATGCATGGAGATATAGTATCGATACATAGCTTTGAGCCATTTGACGGACTGGTGGTCAGAAAATATGTGAGAGAACAGCTACTGTTTTACATCAATGCCACGCTCAGTATCTTCTAGATAACGCATTATTTTGGTGGTTTTTTTGCCCTTTTTACGGTAAGTGCAAATATGATGATGTGTTTTGTATATTGCCCAATATCTTACTTGAGTTTTCATAAATATAGCTGGTAAGTCTCACTATTAGGTGTTTTAAAATAATATTTGGCGCTAAGCCTTAGAATATAAGTATCTTTCATGAAGAAAAACTCAGCAAGACTTAACGTTTCTTAAAGTTTCTATAAAGTAAAAGTTGATATTATCTAATCAATATAAGAGATTTATTTTTGAATAAATATTAACAATTACGACGTCTAAACAGGTAACTGATAGTTTTCCCTGTTTCACTACCATTGCCTTTTAGGTCTTACATCTTACAAGAGTGCTTTATGAACCTCACAAAAACAGCTAACGCTTTTAGCTTGCTGGCTATTGTCACCGCCATACAAGTTTCATCACTGACCTCTGCCTACGCCCATGACCTTAGTGAACATACCATGCCTGCCAAAGAATGGCAGATCACAGGCCAGCCTAGTGTCGCTGCTGATTTTATCAAACTAGAAGACGGTACTGTTTATTTAACGGATAGTCATCATCAGTTGCTCTCTTTTGATTTGTCAGACTTTTCAGCCAATGATCAAACCTATATTCTGGAAAAAAACGCTCATATTCAAGCGATCAATCAGCTAGCAGTGATTGAAAATCTAGTAAGTAGTAATCAATTAACGGCTATCCAAAATCCAAACGATACTACTGTTATCGCCAATGATAATGGGATTTCACTAAACAAAGCTGATGCGGAAAGTTCTGTTATAACGGATAACAGTGACACGCGCTCTGTTTTATTCTTCTACTTGTTGGGTGGCTTGGTCTTAGCGAGTGGTTTGGTTTTGTTTTATGTTTTGAATATACGCGACAAGAAAAACCGACCGTCAAAAATTACCTATTCAGTTTTTGGAGTATTGGGTGCAACTGCTTTACTGGTCGCCTGTAGCAGTACTGAGACGGCCCAAAATATCGGTGCAAAGACGAAAGAGGCGATCGCTCATTTGCCAGTACCAGCCAATGATATTGACTTTATGACGTCAGTATTTGGCTCATTCGATAACGTCAGTACCCATCATGATGATAAATATCTGTATGTCGAATCAAACGGTGTCCCAAGCCATGAAATGATGACGGGTATCACCAGTTGGCAACAGCAAGTACCTATCGACCAGGATTATACCAATGAGAACAGTTGGGTCATTCCCTTACAGCCTGAGCTTGCCGATGAGCCTTTAATGGCCAAAGATAATTTTATGAAAGGGGCCATCGCTATTGCAGCTAATGGCATTCCTATATTTAACCCATTAAACAATCGTGGTGAGGACGCCAAAGCATTCGGAGAATTAGATAATTGGGGCGGGCATTCTGGACGCGCTGATGACTACCATTATCATCTTGCACCAACCCACCTCCAGTCACAAGTTGGTGAAGGTAAGCCCATTGCTTATGCGCTAGACGGCTTTCCTGTCTATGGTGAAACGGATTATGAGCTTGATGAATATTTAGGCAAATTCAATGAAAACGGTAGCTATGAATACCATGCTACCTCAGAGTTTCCGTATTTAATTGCCGGTTTGCGCGGTAAGGTCACTATAAACCCAGATACGAAAGCACCAGAAAATGAAATTTCACCGCAAGCACATACTCATGGCGTTCGCCCAGCGCTGACGCCTTTGCGCGGAGCTGAAATCACAGATTATAAAATTATAAGTCCGACTCAATACAGTCTAACGTATACCCATGACGGTCAAGAGCATAAGCTTAACTATGGTTGGGGCGCTACTGAAGCGACCAAAGATATTTATACTTTTGAATTTATTGATCCAGAGGGTACGACCGTACAGACTTATAAACGCACTGATGACACACAGAAAAAATAATACGTATCTAATGATAATGATCAGTTATAGAGATAATAAGCTGAGTTCAAAAACCATCTTATATAATGCTAAGGAATCCTAATGAAACCTATTTTAATACCTGCTTTGCTAACCACGGCAGTATCTGCTGTATTGCTGGCAGCGTGTAGCCAAACTCAGATAGACTCAGCGGCTACCGATGCCAATGAGCAAGCGACAGCATCAATAAGTAGTGCAGATGCCAGCAGCTATACTGGCACCGCGAGCTTAACCCAAGGTGTTGCTCAGACCGATGTGACAAATGCCTATGAATGTGACCGTGGTCGTCAAACCAACATTGGTAGTATCCAGTCAACTGACGGTAAATCGTGGACAGTACCAGCAGCGACTAATTTGCTCAATACAGATTTCCCAGTGGCGTCTGACTTAAACAACCCTTGTACGGGCAACGACTATCGCACTGCCAGTGAAGCTTTAGCTCAACTTGATGGTTCAGACATCATTGAAATAGATGCAGATGGTGAAGTATATACCGCTTACGTTTTTGCAGATAATTATTTTGAGATGTATGTAAATGGTGTGGCAGTCGGACGTGACAATGTGCCATTTACTCAGTTCAATTCAAATATAGTGCGTTTCAAAGCAAAAGCACCATTTACCGTTGCTATGCATTTGGTCGATTGGGAAGAAAACTTAGGCATTGGTTCAGAGAGTAATCAAGGCTCAGAGTTTCATGCAGGAGACGGCGGTCTAGTCGCTGTGATCAAAGATAAAGACAATAGTATCATCGCTAAGACCGATGAAACCTGGAAAGCACAAACCTTTTATACCGCGCCGATTAGAGACTTATCCTGTGTTAGTGAGTCAGGTAGCGAGCGCCTATCTAGTAATTGTGTTACCACAGCTAATGTGCAAGATGGTTCGGCAGATTATGGCCTGCATTGGGAATTGCCTACCAACTGGCAACAAGCAGACTTTGATGACTCTAGTTGGCCGAACGCTACTACTTATAGTAACCAAACCATTGGGGTAGATAATAAACAAGCTTATACCAATTTCATAGATATTTTTGATAATGAAAAAGCAGATGCCCAATTCATTTGGTCAACCAATGTCGTACTCGATAATGAAGTTATCGTACGCTATACCGTAGATGCGTTATAAGCGCTGAACAAATATTTAAAAGACCATCATAAATGTCGCTCCAAAATAGCTATCTTAGATCTATCTTGGAGCGGCAGTGGTATAACGGTTACGTTTTATTTGTAAGCCGTATCTTTATTCTCAGTATATATTTATAAATAAAAAGCTATCTATCGATATCCTTCCTCGTTTGTCACTACCGCGTACTTGTATGTCTGTAAGCGCTGGTTGAACTCAAAAATCGTTACCTTTCTTAAACTTTCATCAAGCTACTTAACATAGGGACTAGCTATGATAAAGGGCAGTATTATTAACATCGTCTACGTGCGCTAGTTATTCAAAGTAATGCTTTCCAACCAAAAAAATGATGCCAAATATCCACTGATTGTCCTAAATAATCATCTCAAAAATCGACTGAGAGCGCCAATGAAACAAACCTTATTCATACTATTTGCCATCTTTTTCAGTGCAATAGGCTACTCAGCCAATGCAATGGTACCGAGTATTGCCTTTGCAGAAGCAGTAAACGCGACTCCAAAACCAGTCGTATCTGCTGAAATACGAAAAATCAGACGCGAATGTCGCATCAATTTGGGTCTGAACAAGTTATATACGAATCTAAGTGACAGTAAAAAAGAAGCAATGAAGAGATGTATAGGCAGTAAGTAGCTGTAGGTTTGGATATTAGCAGCGATAGATGAATGGTATGAGCCAGCAATATGCTTTATTGTTGGTTTTTTTGATAGATAAGATAATAACGATTCAGGCAGCATCAAATGACAAGTATAGACTGATAGTCTTACTATTGAAGTGTTTGAATTTTATTTAGGATAGAGTAAGACAAAACAGAAAAACTGGGGCTTTTATCAAAATAGATAAGATTGGCGGTGAAGGAGGGATTCGAACCCTCGATACGCTATGAACGTATACACACTTTCCAGGCGTGCGGTTTCAGCCACTCACCCACTTCACCGTTTTTTGAACGCCTAAGTATAGCGGATACCATTTAAAATGTCACGACTTGCGCACTATCTTTCTTTATTGGTGGCCGCCTGATAGGATAGCAAGTATGTAATAGCAAGTATAAATGGTTGAGAGTTGAATGATAAGTTTCAGTAAGTCCAAAAGTGGACTTAAACATAGCGTGCTGACGGCGATAGTGACTGTTACGATAGGTATGTCTACTCAGGCATATGCTGATGACTTCAGCCAGTGTAGCCAATCTTTTTATGGTGGTATTTATCCTGAATTTACCAATACCAAACTGAGTAATCAGACACAAGCACTATGTATGGATGGTTTTGCTGTCATGTACTCTGGTGTATCACGCACACCGCTATGGTCAGCAGAGTATCTAGATCGGACACGCCTACAGCAAGCAAAACAAATCGACCGTGAAGACAGTTTTCACGAAGAAAGTAAGCTCCCGGAGTCAGCACGCGCGTCATTATCTGACTATTCAGGTTCAGGTTATGATCGCGGACATCTCGCACCCAATGCCGACATGGCAACGCGTAGTCAGCAATATGATAGTTTTAGTCTGGCCAATATCGCGCCGCAGTCACCGCGCAACAATCGTTATATCTGGCGTAATATTGAATCGGCTACTCGATATTTAACACAGCAATACGGTGAGGTCTATACCATCACAGGTGTAGCATTCACTAATAGCAAAACCAAGCAACTTGCGAACCGCGTACTGGTTCCTAGCCATTTTTTCAAAGCGGTATATATTCCAGCAACCAATCAAGCCGGGGTGTATTACGCACCCAATGATGAATCAGAGCGTATCGAAGTTATTAGCATTGATGAGCTAACGGCTGAAACGGGTATCGATGTCCTACCGATGTTAGACATCCAAACAAAAACACAGGCGTTTGATTTACCACTAAAAGCAGGGGAGCGCTTAGATACACCTGATGCTACAGACGAAGAGCCTGACTGGATGTTATTTGTATGGGCTATTTTAGAATGGTTAATTGCACAGCTAAAAGCGTAAAGTACTTTGAAAATATCGACGTATAAAAGAATATAACTGCGCTAGAGCATACTAATGATGAGGATGAACACATGATTGAGCCATTCGCAAACAACCACCAAAGCATGCAGATAGGCGAGCTGGTTATTGAAAATCAAGAAGACAAAATTATAATTTATGGTGATATTGATCTGACTTTAGATGCATCAGGATATGAGCAAGCCCAGAAGTTACATGAGCTAACTGGTAGGATTGTTGACGCATTTCAGGCCAATAGCCTTTATAGTAATAACGACAGTAAGTCAAAAGAAAATGATGACCAGCTAGGCAAAGATATCGACAATCCTTTCCTGTAAGTCTTTGATATAGTTTTATTTTTCCAGAAATAATAAAGTATAAAAAAATTACTAGGCAAAGCTAAAAAATTGCTTATAATGAATCAAGACATCGCTTATGTCGCTCAGATCTTTGAACAAAACTTTATGAGTAATTGCGGTAATATCTACCTAAGGCGTAAGTGCTTAGATAGATATCCCAAATTTCATAATAGAAGATTCTAGCAAAGGATAAGCATAGGACATCGGAAACATAACGTTTCGAGCAATCATTGTATGAAAGGAGTCAATCTATGAAATTATTTACAAAAACCACTTTAGCAGTTGCTGGTATTGGTATCGCTAGCATGGCTTTTGCCGCTGATCCACTAGCCAATACAACTTGGCAGACATATGATGAAGGCAAGCCAAAAGGTACTGTAAAAATCACTGAGTCAAACGGTGTATTAACAGGTACGCTTGTTGCTACTAATTCAGCCAAAGGTAAGAAGCACGTTGGTACGACTATTATCAAAGGTCTGAAGTCTGACGGTGGTGGTAAATATAGTGGTGGTACGATTACTGACCCTGAAAAAGGTAAGGACTATCGTATGACTGCAAACTTAAGCGGCAACACATTGAAGCTAAGAGGTTATATTGGTCCATTCTCTCGTAGCCAAGAATGGAAAAAGAAATAAGCCAGCATTAATATCTAATTTTTAAGTCTTAATTTGATATAGAGAAATCCCGCATTACCGAAAGGTTCTGCGGGATTTTTTATATTCTAGATTTGTTTTCTAGGTTCAATAAGTAAGTTTTATATTGAAGGTTTAGTAGGGGAAATTTTTTGTTGATTAAAATAATAAACGCTGATACTACAGTAAGCAGTATCAGCGCATTTAAGACTTATGTTCAGCTTATGAGAGTGATCTTATCTGATAAACTCTGGGTAAGCTTCCATACCACATTCAGCAATGTCAGCACCTTCGTACTCGTCTTCTTCAGAGATACGTAGACCGATAACCGCTTTGATAATTGCCCAGACTACTAGGCTAGCAATGAATACCCAAGCAAAGATAGTCGCGGCGCCTACAATCTGACCAATAAAGGTAGATGCTGGGTTGGTGATTGGTACAATTAGTAGACCAAATAGACCAACAACACCGTGTACTGAGATTGCACCAACTGGGTCATCAATTTTGATTTTGTCTAAGGCTAAGATTGATAACACCACGATGATACCAGCGATAACGCCAAAGATAGTAGCTTGTAGTGCAGAAGGGGTTGAAGGCTCTGCAGTAATGGCAACTAGACCTGCTAATGCACCATTTAGAAGCATGGTTAGATCCGCTTTACCAAATATGATGCGGGCTAGGATTAAGGCACCAACAGCACCGCCAGCAGCAGCAGCATTAGTGTTCAAGAATACCATGGCAACAGCATTGGCACTAGCGATATCACCAAGTTTAAGTACTGAGCCGCCGTTGAAGCCGAACCAACCCATCCATAAGATCAATGTACCAAGTGCAGCAAGTGGTAGATTGGCACCAGGAATGGCACGTATCTCACCGTTAGGACCGTATTTACCTTTACGTGAGCCCAGTAGTAGTACGCCAGCTAGGGCTGCAGCAGCGCCTGCCATATGAACGATACCAGAGCCTGCAAAGTCAGAGAAGCCCATGTCACCTAGGTTGAATAACCCAAAGACATCGTTACCACCCCAAGTCCAGCTACCTTCTAATGGATAGATAACACCAGTCATGACGACTGCAAACAATAAGAAAGCCCATAATTTCATACGTTCAGCAACGGCACCTGAAACGATTGACATACAGGTCGCTACAAACACTACTTGGAAGAAAAAGTCTGAGGCTGCAGAGTAAACGGAGTCGCCACCAAAGCCATTTTCGGCAGAGGCTGCCAACGCATCTTCTACTAAAGTGTCACCGCCTGCAATTCCGCTTAAGAACAGATCGCCACCATACATAATAGCGTAACCGCATACCATGTACATAATGCTGGCCGTTGCAAATAACGCGACATTCTTAGTTAAGATTTCGACCGTATTTTTTGATCGGACCAGTCCGGCCTCTAACATAGTGAAGCCAGCGGCCATCCACATGACCAACGCCCCACAGATCAAAAAGTAAAACGTATCGAGCGCATACTGGAGCTCAAAGATTTGACTTTCCATTTACATTCCCCTTGAATTTACAATATAGATATCGGTATGACCGATAGATAAAAATGCTGTAAGAACCTATATCTACAAATCTCCTTTTATAGATATGGCCTCAAATCTAGATAGCATCCGGTCCGGTTTCACCTGTACGGATACGAATGACTTGCTCAAGTGCAGTAACAAAGATTTTGCCGTCACCAATCTTGCCAGTACTAGCGATGCGAGTGATGGCTTCGATAGCAGGGTCGACCATCTCGTCGATCACAGCAACTTCAACTTTTACCTTAGGTAAAAAGTCCACCACGTATTCTGCGCCGCGATAGAGCTCTGTGTGACCTTTTTGACGACCGAAACCTTTGACTTCAGTGACAGTAACACCTTTGACACCGATGTCAGAAAGCGCTTCACGCACATCGTCGAGCTTAAACGGTTTTAAGATCGCAGTGATTAGCTTCATAAAAAAATTCCTTATTTGTGTGATGCTGCAGATTGATAGAGGCATTATGGTGCATCGCCGTATCTCTGCCTTGCTTACGGTAAGTTATTCAAGAACCGTGCCAATTTACTCAAGGGGAAGTAAATTGGACGTGTCCGTTCAAAAACAACCGTAATTCTGGTAAAGACTATAATCGACGGTACAACAATGAGAGCCTTCATTATAGAAGTAATAAAAGTAAATCAACCTTTAGCGTTTGGTTAATGACAACTTTATTATAACCAACTTTTTGAGTGCTTGGGGAAGCTATCCCTGTATTTCATGTGACGATTTGCTAACTTGAGTTTAGCAATCAAATGGGGTTTTTGTGAGGAAGCTATAAACAGAAGATAAATATAAGACAGATATAAATAGCAGAGCTCCAGCAAGGTTACGGGTGCTCTGTACTTAGGTATATGGGGGTGTATGCAGCAGCGTACTTACGCTTTAGGGAATAGCAGATACGGCGTTTTGGTACTGACGAGCAGTTTTTTGGTATCGCTACCTTGTAGTAATTCACGCAGACGAGACTGACCGAAGGCGCCTGTCATGAGCAGACCGATGTCGTTTTGATTCTGATAGTAATTTAAGGCCGCTGCGACATCACGGCAGTCGAGTAGTGTCTTTTTAGACTTAATACCTGCTTGCTTGAGCTTTGCATAGGCTTCACGCAGGGCATCACAGTTGTCAGAATTCTCTCTACCAACCATAACAATGTGAACGGTCAAGGCACGTACAAGTGGCGTCTTACATAGCCAATTGAGTAGTTTATGGCACGTTGGGCTATTGTCAAAAGCAAATAAAGCCGTGGTAGGGGTCAAAAATGGTGCATGTGTCACCAAAATGGGGCAGTGACTGACTCTGATAAGCTGACTTAGGGTGGATTTGCAGGTAACATGATGACCAATAACGATCAATTGGGCCTTGTCATCAACGTAATCGATACTTTGGTTTAGGTGTTCATGACGATGTAAGGTGTACGTTTTAAGCTTGCGGCGCTGCTGTTCACAATAAGTGGTCGCTTGTGAGAGTAGCAATCTGCCTTGTGCCTTTAACTCACAGTTGCTCAGATGCTCTTTACTCGTGAACTGCTCAAGCAATGCATTCTCATCATCGATGTTGAGACAGCCAGAATAATTGACCGCAGCTTTTTGTTGTAAGCTTGGTGCAGAGTGCAATAGTCCAATAGGTGCTTGTAGACGGGTAGAGGCCCACATACTCGCCTCTAATACCGCTTGAACATGATCGGGACAGTCCAAGCAAGCAATGACACTATCTGGTTTTAAGTTACTCATAAAACGACCACATCATTTTAATAATAAAAGTCAGCCACTCAGTTCGGGGCTAAGCATAACCATCATACTCAACCCTGATTATCACTATGGCCGCCTATTCATGTATCAATCTACAAAACCTTGTTACGCATTCGTATGGCAAGGCTGATGGATATTGGTTTAATCTAATAAGCCAATATCTCGGCGATCATGAACAGAGAAGCGGTCAATCAGTGTGCGACTCGCATTGTTGAGTCCTACCACTTTGACATCAATACCTTCACGTTGCAAGCGCATGACCAGTTTGTCCAAAGTATCCACAGCTGTCACATCCCAAAAATGTGCCTGGCTGACATCAATCTGAATGCTATCTACGGCTTCTTTGGTATCGAAGCTATTTAAGAACTGTGTCGTAGAAGCAAAGAATACTTGACCTTGAACATAGTAGTAACGGGTATTGCTACTGTCATCGTACTCGCTAAAGATGGTCAAGAACTGTCCAATCTTATTGGCAAATGCCAAGGCAGATAGCAGCACGCCAACACCAACACCATAAGCCAGGTTATGAGTAAAGACCGTCGTCAATACTGTCGCCAGCATCACAATATTGAACGACATAGGATGCGTTTTGAATTCGCGAATAGATTGCCAGTTAAACGTACCAATCGATACCATAATCATAACGGCAACTAGCGCAGCCATTGGAATTTGGCTGACCCATTCACTCAAAAACACCACCATAATCAGTAAGACAACACCAGCCATCAACGTAGATAGACGCGTACGACCACCAGATTTTACGTTAATCATAGACTGACCAATCATCGCACAGCCTGCCATACCACCGAAAAACCCTGATACCACGTTAGCCATACCTTGACCACGGCATTCTTTGTTTTTATCACTGGGTGTATCCGTCAACTCATCGACGATGGTTGCTGTCATCATAGACTCTAATAAACCAACAATAGCAAGCGCAATAGAATACGGCGCGATGATAAGTAGTGTCGTCAAATTCAATGGGATATCAGGCAGCAAAAATACTGGCAATGAATCTGGCAAGTCACCCATGCTGCCAACGTTGCGAATATCAAGATTCATATACATGGCAACAGCGGTCAATCCAACGATACAAATCAATGGAGAAGGAATCACACGACCTATTTTAGGAATAAGTGGGAACAGGTAAATAATTGCTAAACCCACGGCTGTCATGATATAAACCGTCATACCGACACGTTCGGTCATGGGGTTTAGCTCAGGCAGTTGCGCAGCGAATATCAATATCGCCAATGCGTTGACGAAGCCAATAACCACTGAGCGCGAGACAAAACGCATCAGATTGCCTAGCTTTAGAATGCCCATCACAACCTGAATGGCGCCGCATAATAAGGTAGCAGCAAGCAAATACTGCAAACCATGATCAGCAACCAAATCAACCATGACCAGAGCCATGGCCCCTGTCGCTGCCGAAATCATCCCTGGACGACCACCAACAAAACTGATCACGACGGCGATACAAAATGAGGCATACAAGCCAACTTTTGGATCAACACCCGCGATAATAGAAAAGGCAATAGCTTCTGGAATCAGTGCTAGGGCTACGACTAAGCCCGATAAAACGTCGCCGCGAACATTGGAAAACCACTCGTCACGCAAGTTATCAATAAAAGATGTCATAAGTAAACTACATAGGGTTAGAGGCAAAAAAAGTAATCATTACTCATTTATAAAATGATCGCGTCGCTAATAATAGCTATTCATTTGTCTTTTACGTCAACATGCACTGGGTCATGTTGCTGTGTTGGAATGTGCAAGGTCAATAATAAGTATGTCTACTCATTTTTTCGGTATCGCGTATACGCTCATCAATAATAAATATGATGAAGACAGTAAGATGACCTAAAAATATGGTTTGGACTGGGTTGCTTAAAATAGGCTATTGAATAAAACACCCAAGATAAGGCATAGAATCAGCAATTATTTGCTGTAGTAGAGGGTGATAAATAATTTGCCACACAACGATTGTTGCCTGACATAAAGTTACCACACACGAATCAGTGCTAAAGAGACGTGACAATAGCGCGATAAATGTGACAACATGCTAAACTAAAATAATCAGGCGTAGCGCCTTATTGCATAACAATGTCACATGCCAATCAAGTCAGCTATTATAGCATTAGCTACCAAATATAAAAACAGGCGAATAATAGCACAAAGTCATAAAAAATCATTACCCAAATTTGAACGATACCGTTATGATGCCTATCATCGTGAGGGTGTCGTCTAAAGTCGCTACACGCTTGTTTTTCTTGACACTACTTTGTTCGTCTAACAGAAGGAATAGATATGACCGCCAATACCGCAACAGAAACCTTGATTCATAAGGGCAACGGTCTACAGGTCGTGGTCGGTTTGGGACAGTCTGGACTATCGGTAGCGCACTATCTTGCCAAGCAAGGTTATCAAGTAGCAGTAACAGATGCACAAGCAGCGCCTAAGCTTGCGGATCAACTGCCAGCTGATATTGAAATTCGTCAGTTTGGGGCGATCGATGCAGAGCTGCTACAGCAAGCGGCACGTATTATTATCAGTCCAGGTATCTCGCTTGAAACCGATGCCGTGGCAGCAGCCCGCCGAGCTAATATTCCAGTCGTCAGTGATATTCAACTGTTTTGTGACGCATGTACAGTACCGATAGTAGCCATCACAGGCTCTAATGCCAAAAGTACCGTGACTACCTTAGTTGGGCAAATGGCAGCAGATGCTGGCGTTAATGTGGGTGTCGGTGGCAATATTGGCGTGCCAGCACTGACTTTGCTTGATAATACGAACATGGAGTTGGCCGTGTTAGAGTTGTCTAGCTTTCAGTTAGAAACCGTTACTAATTTAGGTGCAAAAGTCGCGACGGTACTCAATATGTCGCCCGATCATTTAGATCGTCACGGTGATATGCTTGGTTATCATCAAGCCAAACATCGTATCTTTCAGGGCGCCAAATCAGTAGTCATCAACCGTGAAGATGCGCTCACCCGTCCATTAGTGGCAGACAACCTACCAAGAATCAGCACAGGTATCCATGCTCCTGATAAAGGACAGTATGGTCTCATTACCGATACGGAAGGTCAGACTTATCTGGCGCGCGGTACAGAAAGGTTACTGTCGGCAGACAAACTGTTGATTAAAGGTCGTCATAATCTGCTAAACGCGCAGGCTGCTTTAGCGCTCGGCGAGCTTGCAGGGTTGCCTATTGAAAGCATGCTGGATACGCTGCAGCAGTTCTCAGGACTTGAGCATCGTTGCCAATATGTAGGGAACGTTGCTGGTATCGACTATTTTGACGACTCTAAAGGCACCAATATCGGTTCTACCATGGCTGCTATCGAAGGATTGGGCGCGGTCTATGCCCCAAAAGATGGCAAGTTGCTATTGATTTTGGGTGGGCAAGGTAAAGGTCAGCAATTTGGCGAGTTAACTTCTTTTATTAACCAATACGTGAGTCAGGTACTACTGATCGGTGACGATGGACAACAGATTGAGCAGCATTTGCGAGCGGCCAAACTCAGTGATGATGTCGCATTACATCAATGCCAGACACTAGAAAACGCGTTTGTAACGGTTCAGCAAGTGACGACAAGCAGTCTTTCACAAGTGCAAGCGGTGCTGTTGTCACCTGCCTGCGCCAGTTTTGACCAATACAGTGGCTATGCTGCTCGCGGCGAGCACTTTAGTAAATTGGTCGAACAGTTAGGTGCGACACAATCAGATAACACGATTATCAGCTAAAGGTCTCGATCAGCCAAACGCTCTGGTCAGTCAGCTCAGTCGTTGTAGCAGTAGGCAATAGATGGTATTTTCTTTATAAATGATTGTTTTGCTTATAGATTGCTGCTACTGTCACCATAACTGGTTTGATGCTTAGATAGGTGGTAGTCCACGCATCTTTTGATGATCATGACTGTCCTATCATCCTCTATCTGGTACGATTTACTTTATCATTTTTTAAACGGTGGCGTTTTATAGACGCCGTGTTTCTTCGTTCGTTAGTGTATATAAAATTATGGCGCTCTCTTCTTTTTTTCGTTCCTCGTCTCAGACCAAGCAAACCTCTGGCACAGATGGTGTGCTTTCTATGCCATCAGCACGTGCAATTTTACTATCGAGCGTAGGCTGCATGATGGTGCTTAGTTTGCTGATGGTCGCATCTGCCTCTATTCCTTTTGCGCTCAGCCGCGGTATGACAGAGTTGTATTTTTTCAAAAATCAGCTGTTGTACATGATGATTGGTTTGATCGTCGCTGTTATCCCTTATTATAGTGTGTCGCTGCGAACGCTTTATAAGACTGAAACCCAATTTCTTTTACTAGGTATCACAGGTCTGTTGTTAGTGGCAACGCTATTTAGTACACCTATCAATGGTTCTAAGCGTTGGCTGACGCTAGGCGGTTTTAACTTTCAGGTCGCAGAGTTGGCCAAGCTGGTCATGATTGTATTTGTCTCTGACTTTGTGGTGCGCCGCTCGTTTGAGGTGCGTAATGGCCTTGATGGTTTTTTGCGAATTATGCTGGTGGTAGCGCTAATCACGATACTGCTCTTGTCACAGCCTGATTTTGGCTCGTTTGTCGTTATTTTAGGGACACTATTCGCGATTTTTTATATCGCTGGTGCCCCTTACAAGCACTTCTTAGCATTAGGTGCGGCGGCTATTGGCGGTGCTGTACTGATGGTGACTACGGCAGAGTACCGATTGGTGCGTGTCATGTCGTTTATGGATCCATTTGATGATGTGCAAGATACTGACTACCAGTTAGCGCGTAGTTTGATTGCTTTTGGGCGTGGACAGTTCACGGGTGTCGGCTATGGCGAAAGCGTACAAAAACTATCGCATTTACCTGAGGCTCATACTGACTTTTTGTTGGCGATTACGGGTGAGGAGTTAGGCTTTGTTGGGGTCAGCATGGTGTTGGTGCTCGAAGCACTGATCATTGGTAGTGCGATGCGCATCAGTTACAACGCACTCAAACGTCGTCAAATGCGCATGAGTTATACGGCGTTTGGTATCGGTGTGGTATTTATTGCGCAGACAATTATTAACGCGGCGATGAATATGGGTGCCATTCCAACCAAAGGCCTCACTATGCCATTCTTTAGTTATGGTGGGTCTTCAATGCTGATCAGCCTAGTGATGGTTGCACTACTACTAAAGATATATAAGGAAAGTCCTGAAATCGAAAAGAGCCAATGCCGCTACTATTAAAAAATTTTAACTAGTAAAACATCTGAGTTAGCTTATACACTTTATGAGTAAGACCTAAAAAAAGCGCCGCAAATAGTGGCGCTTTTTGCTGTCTACTGCTATTAAGGGTTCCTTGGTTCTCATCAACAGAGTAAATTCAGCTGCTGCATACCTTGTAGCGGTGCATTGTCCCACTGTGCAATGGCTTGGATGAGCATATTGAATGGCGTGTCGACATCGACTTTTGGTTGCCGTAGGAGTGCCAGTCCATCAGTGATAAGTTGGCTTGGATCCGATGTGTCTATTGGCTGCGCGAGGTTTTGCTTGGAGAGCTTTTGACCATCTGCATTATTAATTAACGGCAAGTGATACCAATGGTCGATCGTTGGTAGACCCGCCGCCTGCATAATACTGATCTGCGCTGTGGTCATCGGTAGGATATCCAAACCGCGCATAATATGAGTAACCTGTTGTAGACCATCGTCGATACTGGCGGCTAATATGTAGTTGATCATACCATCTTGACGACGCGCTACCATGTCTCCTAGTGTCTGCTGTGGATTATCCCATTGCTGACCCTGAATACCATCATTAAAACCGATTTTATAGTCTGGTAGCTGTATACGTAATTTATGCTGATGCCTATCAAGATGGGTTGCCACACAGCGCCTTGGATAACGCTGCCGGTTTGGCTGTTTTTGATTGACTGGTGTTTCAGTATGGGTCTGGCTATGATGTCTATTGATATCTTCTTGTGCCCAGTACTGCTCTAAGTCTTTGCGTGAGCATCGGCAGCCGTAGGTTAAGGGGCGCAGCGATGAAGACAGGTAGTCATTGTAAATATCGATACGTTCAGACTGATAGATGACGTCACCGTCCCAGTGCAATCCAAGTATTTCTAGATCCATCAAAATCTGCTCAGTGAACTGCTTGTCACAGCGCGCAGTATCGGTGTCCTCGATGCGCAGCAACCATTGGCCACCGAGCGATTTTATATGACAGAAGCTAGCAAGTGCCGTGGTAAAAGAACCCAGATGCAGCTCACCCGTAGGTGATGGCGCAAAACGGCCAATAGGCTGTGATAATCTGGGTTCAGTTGGTGTATCAGTATAAATATTTTTCAAAATAAATAACTATCGATAAAAATGATAGAGATAGAATAATAAAGATCGGTATCAAAAGATATTTATTAAATGAAATTATTTTGTTAGTAATGGCAGCTTTGCGTCGATCATATATTTGAGAGTAGAGTAGGGGTGGTGGTTAAGAAAAATGATAGTCTTGTAAAAGCAAAAAGCGACCCATGATGTGGTCGCTTCTGCTTACGTATGGTTATCTGTATACCGCTTAAGCCCCTTGGTTTTGGCGCTCTTTGATCTCTGACAAGGTTTTGCAGTCGATACACTGCGTGGCTGTTGGACGAGCTTCGAGGCGACGTAGACCAATCTCTACACCACAGGTTTCACAAAATCCATAGTCATCATTTTCGATTTCTAACATAGACTTGTCGATCTTGCGGATGAGCTTACGTTCACGATCACGTGTACGTAAGGCAAGCGCAAACTCTTCTTCTTGAGTTGCACGGTCATTGATGTCAGGCATCGCACTTGACTCATCTTGAATGTAGTTTTTGGTACGATCCGCTTCGCCAATCAGTTGGTTTTTCCATTCCAACAAAATTGACTTAAAATGCTCTAACTGTGCGTCAGACATGTACTCTTCGTCTTTGGCTGGCACATAGGGAGTAAACTTGACTTCACTTGGATTCGTGGTCACGGTGCTCATATGGGTATCCTACTTTTTCAAATTAATTCAATAAAACGACGTATCAAAAGACAAGACGTTATCAGTTTTACAAACGCTATAAGTTGTCCCTTTATCAAACGTTTTACCACTTGGTGATACAAGTAACACAGCTGATCAAATAATATCGTTATTTTAGTATATCGGCATACTCTGACTCAGGTATATTGCTATGCAAATCTTTAGTTCAATAGCACTGCTCAAATCGTATTATAAATGATTGACTATTAACACTTAGCTTGTGGTTTCTTGGCCATCCTAGCTATTATTCTATTGCCTAATTTTAAATATTAGACCGTCCTCGCTTCATTTTACAAGTTGTATCATTGTTTATAGTAATAATGAAGTTATTTTTTATTTTGATCTCGTTTTTTCTTAATTCATTAACTTGTACAATCTTGGTCAATATAGGCTAAGCTCATAGTGGGCAAGGGGTGGAGCTATTATCTGTAGTAAAAAATATGGCCATTAAGTATCCAGTCTTTCAACCCAGCTTGCAACCTTTCCATTGTTGGCTAATTGCAACCAGCGGTAGCCTGGTAGGCCACTTTCATCATAAGCAAAATCGTGCGAATAAGGTTTGAACTGGTAGCAGGTAGACGGTGTGCTATAGACGGTAACCCCTTGGCGATAACGAACTTGCTCTTGATGAGTGTGACCACTAATAATGACTTGTAGATGCTCAAAAGGCGCCATATGCTCCCAAAAACTCTCCGTGTTTGTTGCCATATGGGTATCAATCCAGTCAGAATCCACTGGTATGATGTGGTGGTGTAGAGCAACGAGCGCTGGCTTATCACAGGCATCAAGACATTCGCACAGCCAATCAATATCAGTGGTTGTTACTTCACCTGCTACCTTGCCTGTAATCGATGAGTCTAGCAATAGTAATTGCCAGTGATCTCCCTCAATCCTATGCCGGCTGAGCAGACGTGAGTCAGCTGGCTGGGCAACGAGCGACCTCTGAAAAAACGGTAGGTGTTCGCCCTCCTCGTCAGTCACGTCATGATTGCCAGCGATACAAACAAAAGGGATTTGAGTCGCTTGTAGGACAGCAAATATGTGGTCGTAGGTTGACAGCCTTACTTTATTCACCAGATCGCCGGTCACAATGATCAAGTCGCAGCGAATATCTTCACTCAGTGCTTGCTGGAGTACTGTCTCAAAGCTGCGCTGACAATTGCCAGCATCGTTGTAACCACTGCTATCAATATCAGCAGCGACAGGCGTGGATAAATGCAAATCAGTGATTTGTAAAATATTCATCTGTTCATCGGGCGTACTGATCTTATTGACAGGATAGCTTGGCATTGGGTCAGTCCCTTATCGAATCAAAACAATGGTCATTGTGAGAACGAGTGTGGATAAATGATCTACTATTTTTAATGGTACATGTGCCTATTATAACGGTTATCAACACCGATTGGTGACGAGTCACAATAGTGAATCGCGACGCGCAGTGGTAAACCAATTTTATAACATAAAGCCAGTTAAAGCTCTAGTAATATTGGTGAAATAAAGTTGAACAAAGTTTCTAGAAATCTTCATTACAGCCTGAACGCCAATGAACTATGGATGACGTGCTGAACGAAATTTTATTTTGGTTAGCTTCGAAAAAATCAGAGCGATAAAAAATAAAGCTGCTAATATCAATACAATAGAGAGGCCCGTTTGAATATCTAACCAGATACTTCCCCATACACCCAGTGTCACCCCCAGCTGAGCGATGATAAATGCGATAATCACCATTTGTTTTGGTGATGATGACCATAAGCGGGCAGTCAATGCAGGCAATACCAGTAGCCCACTGATTAATAAGCTACCAACGGCTTGTAAAGCAACGGCACAGAACCCTGCAAGTAAGCCCATAAAAAACAGCCGCTGACGGGTCGGATTAATACCTTGGATACGCGCCAATGCCTCGTGGGTGGCCAGTTTGATTTGAGCGGGCCAAATATAACTGAGCAGGCTTAAGCCTACGAGTGCGCACCCTGCGAGTAGGGGCAACTCATCCCAACCAAGCTCCAGTAAATTACCGAATAAAAAACCAAGCACATTGGCTTGTTGGTCTGTCAGCTGGGTCAAGGTCAACAAACCCAAACACAGCAATGACACCGCAACAACGGCCAACACTGCATCAGCAGGCAAACGCTCATCATCAATCAAAACCAGCCCTAACACTACTGCGATACTGACTAACGCAACGCCAATTCCCATTGGCATCTGCCACCAAGCTGCTAGAGCTACGCCCAGCAAAGTACCATGTGCTAACGCATCAGCAAAAAAGGCCATACGTCGCCACAATACCAAACAACCTAAAGGTGCCGATAGTAGCGCTAAAATACTGCCAGCGATCCAAGCAGGAGCGATAATAGCTAACCATGAGGTCATAATAAATATCCATGAAATTTTATAGAGCTTAATACTGCACTGCTAAATGTCAAAACATTGAAACCAATACAGCTAAGCTATAGAGTATGTGATGCTAAGGGTTATAGTTCGAGCTCGTTTGGTGCATGGTGCTGGCAAGCATGTGGCTGATGCACGTAAGGTTGTTCATAATAATGACCAAACAACTTTTTAAACTCGGTACTGATGGCTAGCTCGCTGGGTTTTCCTTCGCAGCAAATATGCTTATTGAGACAGATAACACGTCGACTGCCTCTCATAACCCAGTGCAAATCATGGGATATCACCAACATGGCACAACGTAAAAAATCTGGCAATTTATCGATAAACTGATACAGCCAAACCTCTGTATCAGGGTCAAGCCCTTGCATAGGTTCATCCAGAATCAATAAGTTGGGTTTGTCTAACAATGCTCGGGCAAGCAACACTCGCTGCGCCTCTCCGCCCGATAAATGCAACATTTGTCGCGATAATAAGTGTGTTAACGATAAATTATCAAAGATAAACTGGCGCTGCTCAGCGGTAAGACGTTTTTTATCTGCTTGATCCAATAGGTCGCTGACTCGCAATGGCAATATTGGCGGTACGGTAAATCGCTGTGGTACGTAGCCAAGCTGTAGTGGTTGGTGTGCCGTGATGCTGCCTTTGGTCGGGTCAATTAAACCTAAGATGAGTTTGACCAGTGTAGATTTTCCAGCCCCGTTAGGCCCAACGAGACTCACGGTTTCGTTGGTTGCAATGTCGATATCAATGTTCGAGAGAAGACGTTGCGGCCCAATATAATAGCTGATATTGCGTAGGCTCAGCAGTTGACTAGCATCGTTCACAATATTTTTATCCATAATAGGGGCAACTGGCCGATTAGAGGGTAGGGTAGACAGGCTCATAATATGACAACAAATAGATAAGTAAAGGGGAGGGATAACCAGAATATAAGTGTTAAGAACCAATAGAACAGTATTAAAAGAAAGGTAGGCAGTATTGACGGGTCGCTGAATTTATATGTTACTGACAAGCCTGACACCGGCCACTGAGTTCGATCACGCTGCGCTCAACGACAAAGCCTACATCTTGCTCAGCAAAGCTCATCATCTCTTGTACCGGTAAACTACTACACTCTTGAACCCGCTGACACTGATCACATATTAAAAAGGCGGCCGTGTGCCGTGCTCTGGGATGACAGCAAGGAACATAAGCGTTGATAGACGTCAGCTGATGAATCAACCCTTCGCTCAACAAAAACTCTAAGCTGCGATAAACTGTTGGTGGCGCAACGTTTTTGGGGGTGCGCTTCTTAACAGCTGGTTCGTCCACAGGCGTCTTCGATATATCATCTGTTTCAGACAGTCGCATTTGCTGTAATTGAGTGATTAAGTCATAAGCGCCAACAGGTTGATCAGATTCTAGTACCAACTGGTATATCTGCTGGCGTAGCGGCGTAAACCGTGCCCCATTCAAGCGGCAGTGCTCCTTTGCGGCTAGCAATCGCTCAGTAACGTCATGCGCAGTCAAATCTTGCACATCATGCAAATGCTCACAGAGTGACGGAGTAGTAGACATAGTATAGGCTCCTAAAAATAGCATGGTAATCGCATGACGTTTTTTATGATAGCGTTTTTTATTGTTATAGTATAACATAATATAGTTGAAACTATAACTACAGATCTGAATCAGCTGTTTTAAAGCCGCTACAGACAGCCAGACACGCTGTTCCTGTATGCGTGTCTCCTTTTTAAAAGGCGCCTTACAATAAAAACGATGATTCGCATTGTGGTGACTTACTAAATACAGATCGACTTTAAATAAAGAATGACTCATTAACCAAAGAGCTTGCCATGAACGCTATTGTTACTTATTTTCGACGCTCAATCATCATGCTACAACGCTTACTGATTACAGGACTAGTGATAGGATCTTTTACATTAAGTGCGCAAGCTGCGACGGTCAGTGTGAGCAACTATCCGATGTTTTTACTCAGTGAAGCGGTCACTGATGGCACACCATCGGCCAATAGAATTCTACAGGCAGGCGATGTTGGGCATCATGGTAGCGTTAGTCCAAGTGATATGAAAGCTATTAAAGACAGTAAATTTGTTGTTTGGTTTGGGCCTGCATTAGAAAATAGTCTAACGGGTAGTTTGAAAAATGCACCCAACGCCATTGCTCTATTTGAGTTTGATGCCTTTAACCGTTATCCGCTGCGTGATGTAAAAGGCGAGGCGATTGAAGGTACGCTAGATCCGCACATTTGGCTCGATCCTGAAAATGCCAAAGCCATTACCCGTGCACTAGCTGTGATTCATAGCCATGCTAATCCAGAGCATGCAAGTACTTATCAAGCCAATGTCAAAAAGTTTGCTGAACGTATGGATAAAGCCGTTGCTGACATACAGCAAGGCACACAGACAGATCGCCCTTACTGGGTATATCATGACGCTTATCAATATATTGAAAAAGCGGCGCATATAAAATTAGTAGGTAGTCTAAGCCCCGATCATCATATCTCTCCAAAAGCCAGCCAGCTACTTTGGTTAAATAAAAATCGTCCTGTTGAGCAAATGTGTATGGTCAACCAAGGTAGTGTTTCAAAAGGTTTGCTTGCTAAGTTACAGCCAGTTAATACAACCATCCAAGTCGAAGATATGAGCAACAACAGCGAAGATTTTGTTAGTAGTTGGCAAGCTATGGCCCAGCAAATCAATCAATGTATAACATCATAAACGTGATATACACTACACCACGGGTCATATAGAGGTGTTCAAGTAATGGCGTGATTTGATTTTGATAGATGAAAACACGCCATCGTCGTAAGTCTGTGAGTTAGGTGACTGATAAAGGTCATATTTTACTTGCTTAATAGTAATGGTCTCCTTATAATAAGTGGCGTTTTATTTTGGTTTAAAGGTAATGCCTGTAGAGTAAGTCATTCACGGATAAAAATATGGCAAGTATGCTATATTGTCCCAATGCTGAAAGGCTATAGGAATATCGATGACCAAGCCTGCCAAACGCACGCAAAAAGATAAGATTGGCATCTATATCAAACGGCAAGCATGGATATTGTTTATCTTTATCATTGTTGCTTGGATGGTAGATACTACTTGGTTACGTAGTGAGCTTACAGTAGCAAAAAGCGCTGCAATCGGGGCATTGCTAAGTTTCACGACTCAAGCCGTATTTGCTTTTTTTATCTTTTGGTACACAGGATATCGCGCGCGCCAACATATCGTTAGCCAGCTATATCGAGGTCAGATGGCAAAGTGGCTGTTGACCGTGTTTGGTTTCGCACTAATTTTTATTACCGTACAACCCCTATCTGCGCCTGCGCTGTTTATCGGTTTTATGGTAATGCAAATTAGTCACAGTTGGATGTTGTGGCATATACGCTAGCGCTAATAAATGATTAAATGATTAAATGATTTATTAATAGTACTGGCAAGTCACCCTGCCGTCCAACTTCTCTATGACTAGTTCGGAAAGTCAAAGTACAAAACTGTCTTATGGCAGCACTAATGATCATGAAGACCGAAGTATGAGCCTCTATATCAGGCGCAGTATGCAACGACACAATGATAGGGTAGGGCGGACGCAGCCATAACTGTCATTGATAATTAGATTCTTACAGTTTAATTATGAACGAAAAGCTATATTAGCAATCGTTGTTGTCAGCTAACTTATTCATACAATGGATAATAAGATCATAATAGACTTTACACGAATACAACGCTGCATTAATATAGGCAGCTAAATATTTTGCTTATAAACGCTACATTGAGCGTCGGTCATAAAAACGGCCAATAGGCAAGCACATGTATAATAATTTTGCGTATAAAAATGCAAGGGCTATTACTGAGTTATCATAAGCCCTTTTTTGATAGCTAAAATTTATGTCACGCTATCAGATATAGCAATAGAACTATGGGTTGGATGTTATTGGTTACATGGGCGCTTTAGTATGATTTATTTGCTTGCTTAATAGCACCACAAATAAAAACGCTAAACCCATCAGATGACAACCATATTTTTGGTAGTTGATTAAATCGTTGATTAATAAGAAGCTTACATTATGGCATCCGAGCAAACATCATCAGAATATATCTCTCACCACTTAACGAACTGGACGTACGGCTACTTGCCGGGCGAAGGTTGGAAAGTTGCCTACAATGCTGAAGAAGCAGGGTTAATGGGCTTTAATGCTATCCATCTTGATTCTATGCTATGGTCAATCGGTCTAGGAATCTTATTTTGTGCCGTCTTTTGGATGGTTGCCAAAAAAGTAACCTCAGGCGTACCAGGTAAAACTCAAGCAGCGGTTGAGATGATCGTTGAGTTTGTTGATAACAACGTTCGTGATTCTTACAGTGGTACCTCAAAATTGATCGCGCCACTGGCGTTGACTATTTTTGTCTGGATCTTCTTGATGAACTTGATGGATTTGATACCGGTTGACTTTATTCCAGGTCTAGCTGGACAGATCGGTGCCGCTATGGGCCATGATCCAAATCATGTTTTCTTCAAGATTGTTCCAACGACTGACCCTAACATTACGCTTGGCATGTCGTTCTCTGTCTTTGCACTGATTATCTTTTATAGCATTAAAGAAAAAGGTTTGGGCGGCTTTATCGGCGAGTTAACACTACATCCGTTTGGTGCCAAAAACCCAATCGTACAAGCGATTTTGATCCCGATCAACTTCATCCTAGAAGCAGTTACTCTAATAGCTAAGCCTGTATCACTTGGTCTACGTCTATTCGGTAACATGTATGCTGGGGAATTGATTTTCATACTGATTGCTCTAATGCCATTTTGGATTCAATGGGCGTTATCGGTACCGTGGGCTATCTTCCACATCTTAGTTATTACACTTCAAGCGTTCGTATTCATGATGCTGACGATAGTTTATATGTCGCTTGCATCATCAACTGAACATTAATTAGACATTCAATAGGTAAATGAGGATACATCAATGGATCCAGTATTAGGTGGTTACACAGTTATCGCAGTAGCACTACTTATCGGTCTTGGCGCACTTGGCACAGGTATTGGTTTTGCTATTCTAGGTGGCAAATTCTTAGAAGGTGTTGCACGTCAACCAGAGCTTGGCTCACAGTTGCAAACTCGTATGTTCATCGTAGCAGGTCTTTTGGATGCTATTCCGATGATCGGTGTTGGTATTGCTATGCTATTGTTGTTCGCTAACCCTCTAGCAGGTTAATCCGAAAGCTCAGTTGTAAATGTTTGGTACTCAAGAATTTTCTATCAAATATAGTCAAGATTTGACTGCCAAACATGATCAATGAAACTGATTTTTCATTAACAAAGAGGTGATCACGTGAATATCAATTTTACCCTCGTCGGTCAAGCCATTGCTTTTGCAATATTTGTGGTTTTTTGCATGAAATTCGTGTGGCCACCACTTATCGGTGCCATCAATGAGCGTCAGCGTAAAATCGCAGATGGCTTAAATGCCGCAGAAAAAGCAAAAGCAGATTTGGCGACCGCGGAGCAAAGTGTCCAGCAGGAACTTGATCTTGCAAAGACCAAGGCTGCTGCATTAATCGAGCAAGCCAACAAAAGTGCTAATCAGCTTGTCGAAGATGCAAAATCGCAAGCCCAAGCGGAAGGCGAGCGTATTCGTCAACAAGCTCAAGCATCTATTGATCAAGAAATCAATCAAGCACGTGAATCATTACGTGCCCAAGTTGCTGAGCTGGCTGTACTTGGTGCAGAAAAGATTTTGCAAGACAAAGTCGATGCGCAAAAACATGCCAGTATGTTAGACCAACTGGCGGCGAAGCTGTAATTGTGAGGATATAATGGCTGACTTATCAACCTTAGCACGACCGTACGCTAAAGCCGCGTTTGACTATGCCAACGAAAACGGCGCAGTAAATGAGTGGGAAAACTTCTTGCTTGTTGCTAGCACTGTTGTCGATGACAAGTCGTTCAGTACTTGGCTAGACAATCCAGCTGTTTCTGCTGAGCATAAGTCAGCTGCTTTGGTCGATCTTTATGATACGCAAGTAGCTAGCGCTAATGACTCTGCTCTTAAGCAGTTATTAGATGATGCTCAAGGTACCAACCTTGGCAGCAACGCCAGCTATCCAAAAGTATCAGTAGCACTTAGCAATTTCGTTAAACAATTATCAGAACAAGAGCGTCTGGCGCTGCTTCCTGAAGTTTATGAGCATTATCGCCGTCATAAGGCAGTAAGCTTAAAGCAGCTTGACGCATATGTGACCTCTGCTTATCCATTGACTGATAAACAGCGTCAAATGCTACAAACGCGTCTTGCTACCTCGCTAAATGCGAGTGTAGTGATTCACGAAACAGTTGATCCAAGCCTATTGGCAGGCGCTACAATCAAAGTCGGTGATAAAGTCATCGATGATTCGATGCGCGGCAAGTTACAACAGTTAAAAACACAGCTAACTGCCTAATGCCATGTATCGGCGCAGACACATAATACAATCTGCGTGATAGTAAGAGCATTTAAGTCAGTGGGCGGGTTATCATAAATTAAAGGAAACAAGGCAATGCAACAATTGAATCCAGCGGAAATCAGTAACCTGATTAAGCAGCGTATTCAAGACCTTGATGCGGGTGCAACTGCAAAGAATGAAGGCACGATTGTCAAAGTATCTGACGGTATCGTGCAGATTCATGGTCTTGAAGATGCCATGTACGGCGAAATGATTGAGTTTGAAGGTGAAGTCTATGGAATGGCGCTTAACTTAGAGCGTGATTCTGTTGGTGCAGTAGTACTAGGTGACTTCCTAAAGTTACAAGAAGGTCAAAAAGCCTATTGTACTGGTCGCATTCTTGAAGTACCCGTAGGTCCTGAGCTGCTAGGCCGTGTTGTTGATGCTTTGGGTAATCCTATTGATGGCAAAGGTCCTATCGATGCCAAAATGACTGACAAAGTCGAAAAGATCGCTCCAGGCGTTATCGATCGTCAGTCAGTAGATCAGCCAGTAATGACCGGTTATAAAGCCGTTGATACCATGATTCCAATCGGTCGTGGTCAGCGTGAGCTTATCATTGGTGACCGTCAGACTGGTAAAACAGCGATGGCTATCGATGCGATCATCGCACAGAAATCATCTGGTATTAAGTGCGTGTACGTGGCTATCGGTCAGAAACGTTCGACCATCGCTAACGTGGTACGTAAACTTGAGCAAACTGGTGCATTAGAATATACTACGGTTGTGGTTGCTTCAGCATCAGAGCCTGCCGCACTACAGTATATCGCACCGTACTCAGGTTGTACGATGGGCGAATACTTCCGTGACCGCGGCGAAGATGCATTGATTGTATTTGATGATTTATCAAAGCAAGCGGTTGCTTATCGTCAGATTTCACTATTGCTACGTCGTCCGCCAGGTCGTGAAGCATATCCTGGTGATGTATTCTATTTACACTCACGTCTACTTGAGCGTGCATCACGTGTAAACGCTGATTATGTAGAAAAGTTCACTAACGGTGAAGTGAAAGGTAAAACTGGTTCTTTAACCGCATTGCCTATTATTGAAACCCAAGCCGGTGACGTTTCTGCATTCGTACCGACTAACGTGATCTCAATCACTGATGGTCAGATCTTCCTAGAGTCTAGTTTATTCGCTTCAGGTATCCGTCCAGCAGTCAACGCCGGTATCTCGGTATCTCGTGTGGGCGGGGCCGCTCAGACTAAGATTATCAAAAAGCTATCTGGTGGTATTCGTACTGCTCTAGCTCAATATCGCGAACTAGCAGCATTTGCTCAGTTTGCATCAGATCTTGATGACGCAACTCGCGAACAGCTTGATCATGGTGAGCGTGTAACTGAATTGATGAAGCAGAAGCAATACCAGCCGATGTCAATCTCTGAGCAAGCAGCCGTTATCTATGCTTCAAACGAAGGCTTCTTAGCTGACGTTCCTGTTGAAAAGATTGGTTCTTTTGAAGAAGCATACTTGCGCTATATGCATGATGAGCAAAGTGAATTGATGCGTGAGATTGATGACACTGCGAACTACAATGATGATATCGCAGGTCGTTTAAAGTCAGCGTTAGAGACCTTTAAACAAAATCACAGTTATTAATTTAACGGGTTAAGCCGAAATGGTTATAACTGTCGTTTGAAAAGTGGCGCGTTGTCTGACTAGATATTTGCGCCACTGTTTTAACCATTACCGGTATTAGATCGCGTAATGCCACAAGATATAAAATGTTATTCTATAAGAGTGATGTTGCATATCAAATGATTGTCGCATGCGCCAATGCTTTTTAACCCTCTTATATTGGAATCATTATGGCAAGCTTAAAAGAGATACGTGCCAAAGTCACCAGTATTAAAAGCACCCAGAAAATTACTCGTGCTATGCAAATGGTAGCGGCAAGTAAGATGCGCCGTGCTCAAGAGCGCATGGAAGTGGGTCGCCCGTATGCTGATAGTATGCGCCGGGTTATTTCACATTTGGTGCATGCCTCATCAGACTACAAACATCCGTATATGGTATCGCGTCCAGTCAATAAGGTTGGCTATATCGTCATTACCTCTGACCGTGGCCTAGCGGGTGGCTTGAATATTAACCTATTCAAAGCTTTATCTAAAAGTATCCAAGATTATCAAGATCAGTCAGTACAAGCTGAGTTTGCAGTCATCGGTGCCAAAGGTGTGAGCTTCTTCAAAAACTTTGGTGGTAAAGTCACATCGGCTGTAACTGATTATGGCGATAAACCAACGTTTGAGCAGTTGAATGCACCAGTTCAAGCGATGCTTGAAGACTATAGTAACGGCAATATTGACCGTATCTATGTGGTCTATAACCGATTCGTCAATGCGATGACTCAGAAACCAACGGTCAATCAGTTGGTTCCTCTACCAGAGCAGTCATTTGATGATGAAGACAGTGGTCTACAGACAGAACTTAGCTGGGATTATATCTACGAGCCTGATATCAAGACATTGATTGATGAATTGCTTGGTCGCTATATTGAGTCGATTGTTTATCAAGCGGTAATGGAAAACATTGCCTCTGAGCAGTCTTCACGTATGGTTGCGATGAAAGCGGCAACAGATAATGCTGGTGACCTTATTAACGATTTACAGTTGGTTTATAACAAGCTGCGTCAAGCGGCGATTACCCGAGAAATCTCGGAAATCGTTGGCGGTGCTGCTGCTGTTTCATAATTGACTACACCTATATATAGAAGTTCAAGGAGAACGCAATGAGTAGCGGTCGTATTGTACAGATTATTGGCGCGGTTCTTGACGTTGAGTTCAACCGTAATGAAGTTCCTCAGATTTTTGATGCCTTGCAAGTAGATGGTACCGAAACCACCCTAGAAGTACAGCAACAGCTAGGTGATGGTATTGTACGTACTATTGCAATGGGTTCAACCGAAGGCTTAAAGCGTAACCTACCTGTTACCAACACTGGTGCACCGATTTCTGTGCCTGTAGGTACTGGTACGCTAGGTCGCATCATGGATGTTCTTGGTCGTCCTATCGATGAAGAAGGTCCTGTTGCTGCTGACGAAAAATGGTCTATCCACCGTGAAGCGCCAAGCTACGCGGATCAGTCAAACAGCACTGAGCTGCTAGAGACCGGTATTAAAGTTATTGATCTACTTTGCCCGTTCGCTAAAGGTGGTAAAGTTGGTCTATTTGGTGGTGCTGGTGTTGGTAAAACCGTTAACATGATGGAGCTGATCAACAACATCGCTCTAAAACATGAAGGTTTGTCAGTATTTGCGGGCGTCGGTGAGCGTACTCGTGAAGGTAACGATTTCTATCACGAAATGCAGGAAGCTGGCGTTGTAAACACTGAAGACTTCAGTAAGTCTAAAGTAGCAATGGTATATGGCCAGATGAATGAGCCACCGGGTAACCGTTTGCGTGTTGCACTGTCTGGTTTGACCATGGCTGAGTACTTCCGTGATACCAAAGATCCTGCCACTGGCAAAGGTCGTGACGTATTATTGTTTGTTGATAATATCTACCGCTATACACTAGCCGGTACAGAAGTATCAGCCCTGCTTGGTCGTATGCCATCAGCGGTTGGTTATCAGCCAACACTAGCTGAAGAGATGGGTATGCTGCAAGAGCGTATTACGTCAACTCAGTCAGGTTCTATCACGTCAGTTCAGGCGGTATATGTACCAGCGGATGATTTGACTGATCCATCACCTGCTACAACGTTTGCTCACTTGGATGCAACGGTCGTACTAAGCCGTGATATCGCATCACAAGGTATCTATCCTGCGGTTGATCCGCTCGATTCAACGTCACGTCAGCTAGATCCACAAGTGATCGGCGAAGAGCATTACAATGTTGCTCGTGGTGTTCAGGAAGTTCTACAGCGTTATAAAGAGCTTAAAGACATCATCGCGATCTTGGGTATGGACGAGTTATCAGAAGAAGATAAACTGGTTGTTTATCGTGCTCGTAAGATTCAGCGCTTCTTGTCTCAACCATTCCACGTCGCCGAAGTCTTTACCGGTGCACCTGGTAAATACGTACCATTACGCGATACTATTGCTAGCTTCAAAGCAATCATCGCTGGTGAATATGATGACTTACCAGAGCAGGCATTCTACATGGCTGGTAGCATCGATGAAGTAGTCGCTAAAGCTGAAAAAATGAAGTCTTCTGCAGCGTAAGCTGTATGAGCATGAATTAATGAGTAGATATAATGTAGATTTTATATCTACTCTTCAGTAACGCATCGCAGTTTTACTGTTTTTTGATCGCGCTTTGATGGTAAGGAATTAAGTATGGCAACGTTACAATGTCGCGTCGTAAGTGCTCGTGAAGAGTTGTATTCAGGCGAAATTAGCATGTTAATAGCTACTGGTACCGAAGGCGAGATTGGTGTATTGCCAGGTCACACACCGCTTATTACTTTGTTAAAGCCAGGTGCAATGCGAGTGCAAACACCAAATGGTGAAGAAGAAATAATTTATGTCTCAGGTGGTGTATTAGAAGTACAACCTAAGATGGTTACCGTATTGGCTGACACTGCTATGCGTGCAAGCAATCTTGATGAAAGTAAGATTGTCGAAGCTCGCAAGAAAGCTGAGCAAATGCTAGTAAACCAGTCTGATACACTACAGACTAATGCAGCTTTAGCCTCACTTGCAGAGTCAGTAGGACAGCTACAGACTATTCGCAAGTACAAAAATCGCGTGTAACTTATCATTGTTAGTGATAGTTATCACTGTTAGCGATAGATAGTTATCTGAAGCTAACAGTGTAGTTGAAGACAGAAAGCAGTCCATTATATGGGCTGCTTTTTTATGTCTGTTAGTTTGAATTTACCAATGCTATGGCTGCTACTTTTACTTATATCAGTGTTTGGAAAGATAAGTATTTTATGAGCCTGCGTTAATTATCGTTTGAGAATAAGATAATATTGGATTTCCTTAAAATGCCACTAGCAGTAAGGGTGATATGTGGTTATATTAGACTATGAAATATCGTAAGTATGGAGTGATACTGTGGTGCGTCTGTGCGATGTAAGACACTAACATTGGTTATTAAGATGCGCTCTGGTTGTAAGTATTTAACGAAAACGAAATTACTGCCTATTATTGAGATAGGTAGGATTATTCTTGGACGCAAACTAAAGTTTTATTAGAGGTAGTTTATAGGTTTTGTTAACGACTATCAGCTATAGTATAGGAAGCTGTAGGTTTAATAGTATACTGTGCTACCAAGTTTGTAACAGCTATACGAACATCAATTGTACCGCTTTATGGTGCTATTAATTTTACCGCTCTTACTTTTACTGCTTTTAAATTAGATGTATTAGAGGATATAACAATGACAACGACTGAAGAAGACAACACCCCCCGAATCCTGATTGTTGAAGATGATGAGCGTCTGGCCATGTTGACTCAAGATTACTTGGTCAAAAATGGTTTAGAAGTGGCAATTGAAACTGACGGTAACCGTGCTATTCGCCGCATTGTCAATGAACAACCAGATATGGTCGTACTTGATGTCATGCTACCTGGTAGCGACGGATTGACAGTTTGCCGTGAAGTTCGCCCGCACTATCAGAATCCTATTTTGATGCTGACTGCGCGTACCGAAGATATGGATCAAGTATTGGGTCTAGAGATGGGTGCTGATGACTATGTCGCCAAACCTGCTCAGCCGCGCGTATTGCTCGCTCGTATCCGTGCTTTATTACGTCGTTCAGAAAACGCACCATCAGAAGATGTGCCGCAGCGTTTAGAGTTTGGCGAGTTAGTCATTGACAACGGTGGTCGCTCAGTCAATCTAGGTGATGAGCTGGTTGATTTTACTAGCGCTGAATATGATCTATTGTGGTTACTTGCTTCTAACGCAGGTCGCATTTTATCTCGTGAAGATATCTTTGAGCGTCTACGTGGTATTGAGTATGATGGTCAGGATCGTTCAATTGATGTGCGTATTTCACGTATTCGTCCAAAAATCGGTGATGATCCAGAAAATCCAAAGCGTATCAAAACCGTACGTAGTAAAGGTTATCTGTTTGTGAAAGAAGGCAACTAAGATTACTGCATCTACGTAGTGATTAATTATTAGTCATTTTCGAAAAAACCAGCATCTTTGCTGGTTTTTTTGTGGCTAAATTTTAACTTTTGAACTTAAATGCAGTGTTATGTGGTTTAATTAACCCATTATTATAGACACTGATCGAATATGAGTGACTTGTATCTATATTTGGGCGATTATTGCAGATTAATTAGACTGCATTAGTCAAAGTCTATCTCTATTTGATAATACTCGATATCAGTATATGGCGCTCACTATGTAGCGAATGATATCGGCACTCTCTATCTATTAAGTTGGTCACGGCACGTATGTCATTAGTCTCTTCTTTAAAACACAGTATTTTTGTTCGTATCTATGCTGGACTGCTTATAGTCTGTTTATGCGTAGCATTGTTTGCGCAGTTATTGATGGACACCATCAATAAGGAACGCGTGCAGTCCTATCGCGAGAGTATGGCGATGGGGGCGTTTCATTTAGTAAGTGAAGGCATCTCTCATCAAGATACTAAAGAAGATCGTGAGTATTGGCTGTCTGATGCTAGTAGTCTATTTGGTTCAACGTTTAAGATTGTCCCTATCGATGAGGTAGACTTTACTGCCAGTGAATTAAGACGCTTTAAGAACGATGCCACAGTGGTTCGTTATATGAGCCAACCTGTCTATGCAGATGTGTATTATCGTCTGCCAGACAATGAGAACGTGTTGACCGCGCGAATATCGCAAGTCACAGAGCAGCAAGTACGAGCTATCGCAATATTTTTACTAGATGATTTGTCCTATCAGATGACCTTGTCTGATAAACGTGCGCGTCTAGCAGAGTTAGAGGAGAAATTTTCTTTTCCTTTAGCGTTTACTGCTGTCAATACGCTCGATTTGGATCCAGATCAGATGTCGCGTTTGCGCCGTGACGAAGTGGTTATCTCATTGCAAGATACTAATAGCAGCAAAAGTAACTCATCTATTAGAGTAGTGGTACCGTCTGAAATCAATGATATGGCGATATTGATTGGTCCTGTGCCGTTGTTCAACTGGTTCCCACTTAACCTAATCATCAGTATGATTCTGATTAGTATGTTCTTAATCAGTTTGGGTGTTTATGCGCTTATTTTCCCGCTTGAGCGTAAGCTACAGCTGATTCAAGTAGGTGTCAACGAAGTCAGTAAAGGCAATCTTGATATTCAAGTACAGGTCATTGGGCAAGATGAGATTGCGCGTCTGTCAGCGACATTTAATGCCATGACGTCACATATCAAGCGTTTGATTGAGTCGCAACGAGAGCTGACGCGAGCAGTATCACACGAGCTTCGGACGCCAGTGGCACGTATTCGGTTTGCCGTAGATATGCTTGCTGATACTGACGATGAGGACTCGCGCTTCATGCAACGTGATTATATCGATGAAGACATTGAATCACTTAATGGGCTGATTGATGAGATTTTGACTTATGCTAAGCTTGAGGAAGGCTCGCCAAAATTAGATTTGGAGCCAGTAAACCTCAAAGAGCTGCTAGAGCAGATCGAGCGTGAGACCAATGCACTGGGTAAGCCAATCAAAATCGTGACCAACTTACCAAGTGTAAAAGTCACTGCCATCGCAGATCGCCGCTATTTGCACCGCGTGATTCAGAATCTTGCAGGTAATGCTTTGCGCTATGCTGAGACGACCATCATCGTTAGTGCAGGCGTCAAAAAAGGCAATGCATTTGTCAGCGTAGAGGATGATGGACATGGTATTTCTGAAGCGGATCGCGAAAAAGTATTTATACCGTTTTCACGTTTAGATGACAGTCGTACACGAGCGTCTGGTGGTTATGGCTTAGGCTTATCAATTGTATCGCGCATTGCTTTTTGGTTTAATGGTAGTATGAAAGTCGATGAAAGCCATACGCTTGGTGGTGCGAGATTTGTGATGACGTGGCCTATCAAACCGCTGACCCAGATTCTTGCTGCTGATGAGTTGACGCAAGAGAGAAGCGAACGCGATTTTGATACTAAATAATTGCTCCTCGTAACCATGTTGAGCAATACAAGAACTATGGTTAAACGGATTTGATTACAGACACTTTGGCAATGAGATGATGCGTTTACCATATATTTCTAAAATAGCTTGATAATATAGGAGGGCAAAGGATGCCATATTTATTTGGAGGGCTAGTGCTGTTGAACGCGATAACGTTGGGTTATCATTTGTTCTTAAAGCAGCCTTTAACGACCCAAACGCTGAAGGCAGCACAAGAGGAAATGACCCAGCCACTCACCTTCACCAATGGTGCTGAGTATCTCCCGCCTATTATTGGTACAAGAGACTGAGCGGCTGTCACTCGATTTATATGGGCGACAGTTTTATCGCGTTTCTTTATTTGCTGTAGCATTCTCGGTTGCAGAGGTATCGACCGTATCAGCTGCGATGGTATTATCTCCAGTAACTTTGGAGAGTAGGGGTATGCGTACGCATACTTGTAGCCCGCCATCAGGATGGTTAATGGCCTCCACCGTACCGTGATGTAACCTTGCGATACGATCGACGATAGCCAGTCCTAACCCACTACCTTGCGTCGTACGTGCGGTCTCCCCACGCTCAAACGGTTGCATAATCCGCTCTAACTGATCCTCTGCTACCCCGTTACCGCAGTCCCGCACACAAATCATCAATTGCTCTTGCGCCTCTTGGGTGACTACGTTCTCACTGACCACATCGCTATCTTCTTCTGGAGCCGTTTCTATAAAAGTAGGTATTACTGTGGCTGAAAGATAAATCGGTGGTTTACCATAGCGATTGGCATTGTTAATGAGATTGATAATCAGACGTTTGATAGATAAGGGGCGCACCGGAACGACCTTATTACACTCTGATTGATATATAAATTTCATCGGAGCAAATTGCACCATGATTTCATTAAATATCGTATCCAAATTGGTTAAGCTGACGGGCTCATCAGAGCCGTCTTTCATAAACGAGATGAACTGCTCCAAAATGGCATCCATGTCTTCAATATCGTAAATCAACCCTTCACGAAAGAAATCATCTGGCAGCATCTCGGCAGTCAAACGCATACGAGTCAATGGCGTACGCAAGTCGTGTGAGATACCAGCAAGCATAATTGTCCGTTCTTTTTGCGCTTGGTTTAATGTCGTAAACAGACGGTTAAAAGCCATATTTACTTGACGTATCTCAGTAGGACCCTTTTGCGTAGGTAAAGTGGTAGCGTGTCCTAAACGAATGTAATTGGTCGCTGCACGCTGCAAATAACGTAACGGGCGATTGAGTTGCCGTGCAAGCAAAATAATGGTCAGTAGGGATAATATCGGCAACCCAATCAAAAACAGTACGAGCAATGTCGGACTGTACTGTGAATAGTAAACTACTGGCTCACGAATCCAAAAACTGTCGTCACGGCTGTCCTGTACCCAAAGCTGGGGCGTTGGCTTAAATTTAAAGTACACTTCGACAGGTCGACCCAGCTGTGCACCGATCTCATGCTGAAGTACATCAGTGAAGAAGCCGACAAACGCCTTATCAGCAACTTCAGGGAAATCACTGGGATTGTTGACGACGACAACATGAGAGTGCTGATAAACCCACTGACGGATATCAGGGCGGTACTGCCAGTCTTTATTCACGCTATTGATTAAACGTAGCTCACTCGTCAAATAACGGGCATGATTTTTGAGCTCTGGTAGATATAGACTGCGCCAAAAAAATAAAATCGATAAACCCACACTGATAAGAACAATAAAAGAGACCATCAAGGTCGTCAGCCAAGTATTGGAGTAAGAGCTTGGTAGCCAACCTTTGCGACGTGGCTTTGAGTTTGGTGTGATCATATAAATCCAGCAGATTGAGAGAGATACTGTGTTGGGTTTGGTCTGGGGTTAAACCGCTGTATCGTGACTGAAAAAGTCCAACTTATGCCTTGAGTATGTGTAAAACCAAGCAAGCTACAATAATCATAGAATACCACATCCGATGAATAGTACCTTTATAGTACTCACCAAGGATAACCATTAAATACTTAAGATCAAAATAAAATCACTTATGCATAATTCGCTTGATGCCTAGTTTGGTTTAAAGACAGTTTGATACGTAATTAATTTGTTTGTATGAAGTGGCTACTATGCGCATTTAAAAAACGCCTATCGACAATTATATTTTACACAGACTGGTATTTAAGCTATTGTTAATAAATAATTAAATATGCACAGTTTATGTTTTCAACAAATAAAGACTGTGATATAATTATGCCCTTTTTGGTATACCTGCGAAAGAGAGAATTCACATGGTTGTTATTCGTTTAGCACGGGGCGGTGCCAAGAAACGCCCATTTTATCAAGTAGTTGTTGCTGATCAACGCCGCGCGCGTGACGGTCGCTATATTGAAAACATCGGCTTTTTTAACCCACTCGCTAAAGAGTCTGAAGAAGCAGTACGCCTAAACATGGAAGCGTACAACGCGTGGATCGCAAAAGGTGCACAACCTTCAGATCGCGTTGCTTCATTAGCAAAAGCTTACAACAAGTCTGCAGCACAAACTGAAGCAACTGCTTAAGTTTTTGCTGTTACTGAGCCACTTATAGTATGACTACAAGCTGATTCAGTAGACTTTAGAATACATAGCGTAACTGGTCTAACCAGGGTGCGCCATTAACTGTTTATCGCTTTTGACACAATTGTTTTTGCAATTGCTGTTGTAATCATTGTTAGGTTAGCTGCTATGTCATCCACTCCAAACGCTAGTGCCCTTATGAAAATCGGTCAGCTTAAGAAGCCTTACGGCATCAAAGGTTGGCTATGGGTATTCAGTGATACGGATGATCGTAGAGCGATATTCGATATGAAGCCGTGGTGGATGAAAACTGCCACTGGTATGAAACCTTTGACTGTGAAAGCTTGGCGTGAGCAAGGAACAGGAATTGTGGCTCAATTTGAGCAGATTCCTGATCGTAATGTTGCTGAGACTATGAACGGTGTTACCGTTTGGGTCGAACAAAACGTCTTGCCTGAAACAGCTGAAGACGAATATTATTGGTCGGATTTGGTCAGTCTGCGCGTGATGAACGAGCAGGATGAGTATCTAGGCAATATCACTGAAATGTTTGAAACCGGTGCCCATGACATCATGCGCGTAGCGGCCAATTCAGACAGTTTGGATAATGAAGAGCGCCTAATTCCATGGCATAAGAAAACTGTGATAGAGGTCAACATGACCGAAAAAACAGTACTTGTGGCATGGCCGAGTGATTATTGATAGCGACTCTAGCTTTTAGTTAGACCTCGTTGATAGTCACACCGATTGTTTTAGCCTCAATGCAAGTAGACATCAGATGTATTTTGCCGTAATTAGTATTTTTCCTGAGATGTTTGCCACGATTCGTGAGTTTGGAATCACGGGACGGGCAGTGACTCAAGAGCAAGTTACGATTGAATGCATTAATCCGCGTGATTATACCACTGATAACTATCGCCGTATTGATGAGCGCCCTTATGGTGGCGGTCCTGGGATGGTGATGATGGCTGAGCCATTATCGAAAGCCATTGAGGATGCCCGTTTGCGTGCTGAGCAATATGGCTGCCGTGTCGATAGCGAGCACTGTCCGGTGATTTATATGTCGCCGCAAGGACAGACGCTTAGTGAGAGTAGCGTAGTCGGTATGACTGATTACGATGGCATGATTCTATTATGCGGTCGTTATGAAGGTATTGATGAGCGCCTACTGTCACAGTATGTCGATATGGAAGTGTCACTAGGTGATTACGTATTGACTGGTGGTGAGCTACCAGCGATGGTGCTGATGGATAGTGTGATACGTCGTCTGCCCGACATCATGGGTGATGACAAGTCAGCAGAGCAAGACTCGTTCGTCGATGGCTTGCTTGACTGTCCACATTATACTAAGCCGCATGAGTTTGCAGGCATGGCAGTTCCTGAAGTGTTACTGTCAGGACATCATGCCAATATCGCCAAGTGGCGTTTTGCTCAGCAAGTCAGTCGTACGCAAACGCGTCGTCCAGATTTGTGGCAAGCGTTTACCCCAACGGCAGAGCAAGCGAAGTGGCTAAAAGCACTGGCAAAAGCAGATAAAAATTAGATTTTCAAAATCTGGTTTTATCGCTTTTAAGCTTGATAAACAGTTAAAAGACAGAATTTTGAGCAATAATAAAACGAGTCATCACACAGTGGCCGTTGGTTATAACCCATTTACGTTGTGTCTCACTATAAAGAGATATAATTAATTATTACAAACAGGTGATATGCGTCAAGCCTCTATTATCTAATGTGAGGAGATAACTCTCATGAGCAACAAGCATCCATTGGTTCAGGTCATCGAAAATGCTCAATTGATCGAGCGCCCAAGCTTTGCACCCGGCGATACCGTCGTGGTACAAGTAAAAGTACGTGAAGGTGAGCGTGAGCGTTTACAGGCTTTTGAAGGCGTTGTAATTGCTAAGCGTAACCGCGGCCTAAACTCAGCGTTTACCGTACGTAAAATCTCGAGCGGCGTTGGTGTTGAGCGTGCATTCCAGTTGCACTCACCAATCATCGATAGCATTGAAGTGAAGCGCCGCGGTGCTGTTCGCCGTGCGAAACTGTACTACTTACGTGAGCGTTCTGGTAAATCAGCACGTATCCGCGAAAAACTTGCGCCACGTCCAGCTCAGAAAAAGACTGATGCTGGCGTACCTGATGCCGTTGATACTGCACCTGGTATTTAAGCACAAGTTTGCCATTTTGAGTTAATCGTATTATTTTAGGGTTGACTCAAAATAAGGTAATAGTAGATACAAGCCCTTATTCATAGGTTTATTTATAAATAAGCGGGCCATACCAAAAAAGACGAAACCCCAATCTATGCATATGCTAGATTGGGGTTTTTGTATGTGTGCCGTTATAAATGTAGATTTTATCACCTATCAACCTCACATTAATAGTTGGCAGCTATTCGTTGTCAGGTGTTTCAATACGGCTGACTTGCTCTTTAGATTTACTGTATTTTCGTAGTCGAATATATAATGTCTTAGTGACGGTAGCGATGAGCTTTTGTTGATCATCGACGATATCGACTTTATATTCACGGAATACAGCGTCACCATCTTTTGCCAGCTCTTGAATGGTAATGACTTCAGAGCTGGGTATTTTCATGCGTGCAGTGACTTTGCTATTGCCGGGCGCGACAAAGTCAATACTTGAGCTTTTGTCCCACACCACATAGTTGCTACCCAGTTGATGCATCAGCATGAGCATGTAGAAGGGATCAACCATCGAATATAAGCTACCACCAAATTGAGTACCAACGATGTTTTTGTTTAGCGTGGTCAGTCCCATGCTGACCACACATAATCCCTGATCAAGGCTGATATGGTCGATTTTGATACCTGCGCCAATGTATGGAGCATAAGTATTGAGTCGCAGCTTTAAAAGGTGCGGTGTCAGTAATGGCATGATACTTTGTTTTGCTCGACGCTTTAAAGTCTCAAAATTAGCGGGAAATACACTCATAGCTCTATCCTGTTGCTTTTCTCAATTTTTTGATATTACCAGTAGTACTGTTTTTCGGTATTGACTATCAGGTGAAGATCGTCAAAAAATATTTATCATAGTGAAAAATGGCTACGCTCGCTAGCTCTAAAGCGTAACCAAAAAAACAATATATTCATCTGGTATGCACTTATATATTGTCAATATAGCGCATTTACAAAGTTCCATTAGTCTTTGCGTCATCATAAATGCAAACTTTCCTTTATGTATTATAGTGAGACACACAGTATCTTTACATGAGTTTTGGGTCGCATTTCACCAATGCATAGCATACAATAGTTTGCAGTTTGCGATGGACACATTGATCTACTCAGTACTTGATTAGAGTATTAGCAACCATAAAAGACGTAATCCACACAAGGAAATGTGATGAGTAACCCTCAGACCCCTTCTCCGGGGTCTAATCCGACGCCGAACCTATCCGATCATGACAATAATAATGACAGTAACAGAGAGGGTAGCTATCCAGAATTACACAAGCCAAGCTCAAGCTTTGATAATCGCGATGCTTATCTGAATCATGAACTACAGATCATGCAGCCGAAGCGCTGGCGACCTAATTTGCCGTTTCGAGATTATCGTTTTGAGTATGAAGATACGATCCCAGCGATGGCAGCAACGATTGGCAAAGTGGTTATGGTGGGCGCCATTGCAGCAACGTTTGCAGGACCACTAGGGTTGGGCGATGCCTTTGTTCTAGAAAACGTGCGCTATGAGTTATTGATCGTTTCCTTCTTTATTATACTGTTTTCTGGTTTCTTATTACCGACTGCCAACTTGGCTGGTACTCATGGTCCACTCATTCCATTGATTCCTATTGTTGTGGCCGCTGGTGGTCACCCTATGGCATTTGGTTTACTTATCGGTGCTTTTGGTCTGCTCCTTGCTATCAGTAAAGGAGGGAGTTTGCTTGCTAACTTGACCAGTAAAGGCGTCTGCGGTGGCCTACTTATTTATTTAGGATTTATTGGTACGACATCACAGGTCAAAAATCTCTTTGTCTGGTCAGAAAGTATTGGTATGACGCACATTGCTTTCTTTATTATTTTAGCGACTATCTTGCTATATGCCTTACTTGAGCATTGGCAAAAGCGCTGGCTTGCGGTACCGCTTAGCTGCGTACTGGGCGGCGGTCTTGCATTTGCATTGGGCGCGCCTTTTGAGTTTCAGACAGCTCCAGGTCTACCAAACATGAATCCGATGTACTGGTGGGGTGAGAACACAGGGTGGATGTTGGGTCTGCCCACGATTGAAAGCTTTGTCGTAGTCCTACCATTTGCCATTCTAGCCGTTGCTATGTGGTCGCCAGATTTTTTGGGTCATCAAGTGTTTCAAAAAATCAGCTATCCCAAACGAACTGAAAAAGTACTTATGGACATTGATGATACGATGACCAGTGCGTCGTTTCGTCAAGTAGTGGGTTCGGTGCTGGGCGGTGCCAACTTTGCCTCGTCATGGGGTACATACATTGTCCCAGCAGCGATTGCCAAGCGTCCGATTCCGGCTGGTGCATTATTGACAGCATTATTCTGTGTTATCGCAGGGGTTTGGGGTTATCCGATGGATTTGGCCATCTGGCAGCCTGTGATGTGTGTGGCACTGATCGTAGGGGTGTTTATTCCATTGCTAGAAGCGGGCATGGAGATGACGCGCGAAGGAAAGACCACGCAGTCTGCTGCTATCGTGGTGTTTGCTTCTGCACTGGTCAATCCCGCTTTTGGTTGGTCACTCACATTACTGCTCGATAATTTAGGCTTGATTGGCTCTAAAGAGCGCAGTGCTGGCTTATCTAAAATGAGCCGCTGGATCATACCAGGTATTATGTTTGTGGTGCTGACAGGGGTAATGGCTATCGTTGGTATGCTGCCTGGCATCCCAGCATTGATGGCAAGCTTCCGCCAATAATACAAGCAGAGGATATGACCCTTTTTGCCGCTTCATCGATAAATATAGACAGACGCATAGACTGACTATACTCACTATTTTTACCTTTGAGTCGTCTAAAAAGCTGTCTCTATCAATGCCATAATTGAACGTTCACCATGTTCTAAAACTAGATGAATCATACGAAGTCAGCATAAAGCTGGCTTTTTTGTGAGTCGTTATATGCTGTCACCTCGCTTGTAAAATGATCACTCCCGCCCCATAAATGGCTATATCAATTAAGGTTTTAAGAGCAAAAAAGTCTATGGTCAACGTCTCAGAAGCAAGCCCTGTCGATGATAAAAAAGCCCGTCTCAAACATCTCATCAAACGCCTGCCAAACTTGCCAGGGGTGTATAAGATGCTGAGCAAAAACGGCGATATTTTATATGTGGGTAAAGCCAAATCGTTAAAGAGCCGTGTGAACAGTTACTTTGCCAAGACGATTGATCATCCAAAGACGCGCGCATTGGTGGCTCGGATTCATAATATTGAGACCATTATCACGCGTAGTGAGACCGAGGCACTACTGCTCGAACAAAACCTCATCAAAGAACATCGCCCACCATATAATGTCCTACTGCGTGATGATAAATCATACCTCTATGTGTTTATCTCAGCCGATAAGCCTTATCCACGTTTGGCGTATGGACGCGGCAAAGGCAACCATCAAAAAGGTCGTTTTTTTGGTCCCTTTCCATCCGCCCACGCCGCAAAAGAAACGCTGGTATTGATGCAGAAAATGTTTCAAATGCGTCAATGTACCAATACTTTTTTTAAGCAGCGTCAGCGCCCTTGTCTTGAGTATCAGATTAAGCGTTGCCGTGCGCCCTGTGTCGGTCTGGTATCGCCAGAGGAGTATGCGGAAGATGTGAATAATACCATTCGGTTTTTGAAAGGTGACTCGGGTGATATTCATAGTACGCTAATTGAAAAAATGGAAGGCGCTGCTGAAGCGCTAGATTTTGAAAAGGCGGTGTTTTATCGTGATCAGCTATCCATGTTACGCGAAGTGCAGGCAAGACAAGCGGTCTATACGGTACAAGGCGAGGCTGATGTGATCGCGATTGCCAGTCAGGCTGGCATGACCTGCGTCAACGTACTAACCGTACGCGGTGGTCGCGTGTTAGGCGGCAAAAACTACTTCCCCGATGTGGATAGTAGTGAGTCGCTAGCAGATAATCTATCGGCTTTTATCACATCGTTTTATTTTCAGGTGACCGATGACCTACCAGCTGAGATCATTTTGAGTCATGAGATACCAGATCAGGTGGCAGTGAGCGAAGCATTGGCAACGCATTTTGGCAGTAAAGTGACCATTAAGACCAATGTGCGCGAGCACCGCTCAGAATGGCTGGATTTGGCAACGCTCAACACCAGCAATGCGCTAAAAACCAAGTTGGGCGATTATTTAGAGCTCCATGCGCGTTTTGGTGCACTAAAGGACGTACTGGCTGATGTGACAGACCGCACTGTTGACCGTATCGAGTGTTTTGATATCTCTCATACGATGGGTGAGGCGACCATTGGTAGCTGTGTGGTGTTTGATCAAGGCGGCGCACGTAAGCGAGATTACCGCCAGTATGCCATTCATGATATCCAAGGCGGTGATGACTATGCCGCAATGAAGCAAGTGCTGACCAGACGCTACAAAAAGCAGCCATTGCCTGATCTACTGCTGGTTGACGGCGGAAAAGGACAGCTTGGTATCGCAAAAGAAGTGCTAACGGAATTGGGTATCCTAGGTGATACCTTACTTATCAGTGTGGCAAAGGGCGAGGGACGTAAAGCGGGACTTGAGGTACTACATTTCATCGATCATGAGCCGCTTGATTTGCCGATGGATAGCAAGGCGCTACATTTATTGATGCATATTCGTGATGAGGCACACCGGTTTGCCATTACTGCGCACCGGAAAAAACGCGACAAGCGCCGTTCCTCGTCAGTGCTCGAAGTGATACCGGGGCTTGGTGAAAAGCGCCGCCGCGATTTGCTCAACCACTTCGGCGGTATGCAGCAGTTGCTTGGCGCGTCACAGCAAGAGCTGTCAGGTGTGCAGGGGATTGGACCTGTACTCGCAAAAACAGTCTATAAAGTATTGCACGAGTGATTTTGTAAGATTAAAAAGATCATGAATAAAAATGGGGCGGGTTCGGATAAATAAGATTATCTGAAACCGCCCCATTTTTTGAACTATTGAACCCTATTATTCAGCAGATGCTACTTTATAAGTCGTAAATTTAAAGCTTAAATCACTTTTTTCATCATGCATCTGCTCAGACTCTTCTGCTACGTTGAAACGCGCAGGCAGCTCAGGATAGAACGCATCACCATCGGTAATATCAGTATCTACGTGGGTCAGTTCAATACGATCGGTATACATCAGCGCTTCACTGAATACACGCTCACCGCCAATCACCCAAATCGTATCTAGGTGTAGCCCATGTGCCAAACTTGCCGCGTGAGTGAGTGCATCGTCCAAATTATGAACCACATGCACATGGTCATGTCCGACTAGCCCTTGCTGCTCTGCATAGTCCATCTGGGTAGAGATGATGAAGCACACACGTTTTGGTAGTGGCTTGCTATTCATTGACTCAAACGTTTTACGACCCATAATGACGATACCCTGCATATCACTACTAGATGCAGTATTTTGCGGATCGCGTGTGGTCATTTTTTTGAAATGTTGCAGATCTGCCGAGATGTGCCACGGTAGTTTATTATTTTTACCGATACAACGATTGCTACTTATTGCAGCGATTTGGGCGACTTCAGTGTGGGCATAGCTCATAATGTGTCCTTTATATTATATTTTTAAACGTTTATATTTCTAAATTTTGATCTTACGTAGAGCGGGTACTAAGACCAGCTCTATACAGCAACTTTGGCCTTGATAGCAGGGTGCGACTCGTAGTCATTGACGCTAATATCTTCATATTTAAACGCAAATATATCTTTGATATCCGTATTCAAAGACAGTGTTGGCAGCTTATAAAGCGAACGTGTCAGTTGCAGCTCAGCTTGCTCGCGGTGGTTTTGGTAGATATGGCAATCACCACCCGTCCAGACGAACTCACCGACATCCAGACCGCAAACCTGTGCCACCATATGGGTTAGTAGCGCGTAACTGGCGATGTTGAATGGCACACCTAGGAAAAGATCAGCCGAACGCTGATACAGCTGACAAGAGAGTTTGCCGTCTGCCACAAAGAACTGAAACAACGTATGACAAGGGGGCAGTGCTACTTGCTCTGCTTCACCTGGATTCCAACCTGAAACAATCAAGCGGCGCGAGTTAGGATTGGTTTTTATTTGTTCGACCACTTGTGCGATTTGATCGACGCCGTCAGAATTATAACTGGCGTCTTCATTTTTGGTCGCGCCATAGTTGCGCCATTGATGACCATATACTGGACCAAGATCACCTTCCGGACGATTGAAGCGTGCGGTTTGCTCCGCTGTTGCCCACTCATTCCAAATGCGCACCCCCTTGTCTTGTAGGTACTGAACATGAGTGCTACCACTCAAAAACCATAGCAGTTCGTAAGCAATAGATTTGAAGTGAACCTTTTTGGTGGTTAGCAGTGGAAAACCTTCTGCTAAGTCAAAACGCAACTGCGCCCCAAAATGACTCAGCGTACCCGTACCCGTACGATCACCTTTTTCGGTACCGTTGTCTAAGACGTGGCGTAGCAAATCAAGATACGCTTGCTCGTTATTACTGTGGTTACCATTGATCATAAAAATGCTCTTTAGTTACTGCTGACAGTAGCTACCGACTAGTCAAATAACCGATACCGCCGCTGTCATTATGAAAAGTATTGCTAGGGTAGGTGCTGCGACCATTTACCCTATTATTCAAGTTATCCATCACTCTACTGGGAGCACAGCCTTAGTAAGCCGCTTGTTTGCCCCAGTCGTAGATGCCGCGCTTGTAAGCGTAACCGATCAAAAACAGACCAATAATAATCATCGGTGCGCTCAATATCTGACCTTTGGTCATCCAACCGAGCAAGATAAACCCTTGATCAACGTCTGGCTGACGGAAGAACTCAATGATGAAACGGCTCAAGCCATAGCCCAGCATAAAGACACCAGTCACCGCCATGCGTGGACGGGGTTTTGATGAATACCACCACAGGAATAAGAACAATAGCAGACCTTCGGCAAAAGCTTCGTATAGCTGTGACGGATGACGAGGTAGTAGGTACTGACCATTGACTTCAGTCATAACGTCTTGCAGTGCCGGATTGGCCTGTAGCTGCTGCATATCAAACCCAGCCGCTTGGGGAAAGTAGGTGAGCCAGTTATAGCCACCATCAGAGACGCGGCCCCATAGCTCGCCGTTGATATAGTTACCGATGCGACCAAACAGCAAACCCGTCGGTACACAGGGTACGATAAAATCGAGCACTTGAAACGGTGTCTTTTTGTACTTGCGAGCAAAGTACAGCATACCTAGCATCACACCGATCAGACCGCCATGGAATGACATACCGCCTTCCCAGACTTTGAACAGATAAGCAGGGTTTTGTAGCAGCTCGCTAAATTGATAAAACAACACATAACCGACACGGCCGCCTAAAATAACGCCAAGTGCGCCAAAGAACACTAAGTCTGAGACCATATCTGTCGTCCAGCCCTCACGCTTGGTACTGCGATACCATGCCAGACCATAAGCGGCAGCAAATGCCAGTAAATACATCAGCCCATACCAGTGGACTTCGACAGGTCCCAGTGCTAAAGCGACAGGATCGTACTGAGGGTGAATCGTCATAAGAGTGTCATAATATTGATAATAAAGTGCTGACTATAATAGCAAATTTCATGCGCCCAGCATACATAATTGCTATGACGCCAGTTAGGGGGCGCTAAGAGATTTACTATTGATGTTGAGGGTCGTTGATAGAGTGCTCGGCAAGCGCTGTGAGAGATAAAGAACGTTAGATTTCAGATATAGCCGCAGTGATAGAAGAAGGGGTTGGGGTGGCAATAGGAGGTACTTGATAGTGGACAGTCTAAGAAAAGTATGGCGTTCTTAGCGCATAAAAGATGCCCACTACCAAGTAGATAGGATTAAAACAATTAGATAGCCACCAGTTCTTGTACGTTGTTGTCGACCATGGTGTCGCCTGCACCTTGAGACACGACCTTGCCCCGTGATAGCACTGTATAGTTATCAGCGAGCTCTTCGGCAAACTCATAAAACTGCTCGACTAGCACAATCGCCATATCACCTTTGTCTGCCAAGTCTCGAAGCACACGGCCAATATCTTTAATGATAGACGGCTGAATACCTTCGGTTGGTTCATCTAAAATTAGTACTGACGGCTCGGAGGCGAGCGCCCGAGCGATCGCAAGCTGCTGCTGCTGACCACCAGACAGGTCACCGCCGCGTCGATGCTTCATCTCATCGAGCACTGGAAAGATATCATATAAGTGTTTGGGTACTTGTTTAGCTTTACTGCGTGAGAATTTTGCCATACCAATCAAGATATTCTCTTCTACCGTCAGTGTCGAAAAAATATCACGACCTTGAGGTACATAAGCCAAACCTGCTCGGACGCGTTGCTCTGGGGACATCTTGCTGATTTCTTTATCATTCAGTAATATCTGCCCTGATTTGATAGGTAATATGCCCATCAAGCATTTGAGCAACGTGGTTTTGCCCACGCCGTTACGCCCAAGTACCACGCTGCACGCACCTATAGGTGCTGTGAACGAGACGTCTCGTAAAATATGACTGCCGCCGTAATATTGATTGATGCCATTGATTTGTAACATGACGGTCTCCTAACCTCTACATTGTTTTCTGATATTTATATGATCTAGTCATTTATTTATTAGCGATGTATTGAGCTATTGACCAATTATCGACCCAAATAGGACTCAATAACCGCTTCATTGGCTTGCACTTCCGCCAAAGTACCTTCGGCTAATATCGCCCCTTGTGCCAATACCGTGACTTTTTCACTAATCGCATCGATAAAGGTCATGTCATGCTCGACAACCACTAGAGTATGGTTCTTTTTGAGGCGTAGGCACAGCTCTGCAGTATGTTCTGTTTCGGCATCGGTCATGCCTGCTACTGGCTCATCGAGCAAAATCAGCTTGGGGCTTTGCATCAGTAACATGCCAATCTCTAGCCATTGCTTTTGACCGTGAGAGAGCAGCCCAGCAGGTTTGTTGGTTTTGTCGGTCAAACGAATTTGCTCAAGGGTCGCATCCAGGGTATCGCGCGTATCGGCATCGAGTTTGTTAAATAAACTTTTGGCCACGCGCTTGTCCTTGGGTGCGGCAAGTAGCAAATTATCCATGACAGTAAAATTTTCAAATACGGTGGGCTTTTGAAACTTACGACCGATACCTGCTTCAGCGATTTCTTCGGTAGATAAGCTAGCAAGGTTATGCGTTTGTCCAAAAAATACACTACCGTCAGTAGGGCGGGTCTTACCAGTGATAACATCCATAAGCGTGGTTTTACCCGCACCATTGGGACCAATAATACAGCGTAGCTCGCCTTCCTCGATATAGAGCGACAGATTGTTGAGTGCTCGAAACGAATCAAACCAAACGCTCACCTCTTCTAGGTATAGCGCAATACCGTGGCTAAAATCGACGCCTGATGGCTTTGGGTGACTGCGTCCCGTACCGCCATGAGTACGCCCATACTCATTGATAAGCTGCTCAGTCGTTGATGGTTTATCACTTAGCATTATTATTTCTCCTTTTTGAATCGGTCAAACAAGCCCATAATGCCATTGGGTAAAAACAAGGTGACCACAACGAATAACCCGCCTAATATCAATAGCCAAAACTCAGGGTAGGCGACCGTAAAGTAGGTTTTTACTGCGTTCACCACACCCGTACCCAAAATCGCACCGATCAAACTTCCTCGGCCGCCAGTCGCGACCCAGACTGCCATCTCGATTGAGTTCACAGGGTTCATTTCACTCGGATTGATAATACCGACTTGCGGCACATAGAGTGCGCCTGCGATACCAGCAATAACAGCGGATAATACCCAAGCAGATAGCTTGTACCATAGGGTGCGATAACCCAAATACTGTAAGCGGTTTTCGCTATCACGAATCGCACCCAATACGCGCCCATAAGGCTGATTCATCAAATAGCGCAGTCCCATGTAAGACACAAGCAGCGCCAAAGCAGTGACAAAACATAGGACCGCACGGGTTGAAGCAGCAGTAATGTCATAACCTAGAAGAGTAGTAAAACCAGTAAAACCATTATTACCACCGAAGCCTGTTTCGTTACGGAAGAATAGCAACGCTGCAGCATATACCATTGCCTGGGTGATGATGGAGAAATATACGCCTTTGATCTTGGAGCGAAAGGCAAAGAAGCCAAAGATAAAGGCAATCAGTCCTGGTACTAAGATCACCAATGCCATCGCCCACCAAAAATGCTGCGTGCCAGCCCAATACCACGGCATCTCAGTCCAGCTCAAAAAACGCATAAAATCAGGCAAGCCATCGCCAGCAGTCTCACGCGTTAAGTACATACCAAAGGCATAACCACCCAACGCAAAATATAGACCATGTCCCAAGCTTAGAATGCCAGCATAGCCCCAGACCAGATCTAGTGCCAATGCAACCATCGCCAGTGCCATGATCTTGCCAATGAGCGTGATCCAGTAAGCTGAAAGGTGAAAAGGTGAGGTCTCTGGCATCAAGTGTAGCCAAGGGAGTATTAAAAGTATGGCAAAACATAAACCGATTAAAATAGCACTGCGCCGCGAGTCAGACAGTAATTTGGTCAGTATCATAGAGCTCTCCTTATTCGACAAAGCGGCCTTTGAGGGCAAATAAACCTTGTGGCCGCTTCTGAATAAACAGAATCACAAGAACCAACAACACAATCTTAGCCAATACTGCACCGATACCAATCTCAAGTACGGTACCACTGACACCCAATCCCAAGGCGGCCAATACCGCGCCCCACACTTGTCCGACACCGCCCACAACAACGACTAAAAACGTATCAATAATATACGTCTGTCCCAGATCAGGACCGACGTTGCCCACTTGCGCCAGTGCACAACCAGCCATACCAGCCAGCCCAGAGCCTAGACCGAATGCCATCATATCGATGCGTGCTGAAGGGATACCAACGGCGCGCGCCATTTGACGGTTTTGAGTAACGGCGCGTATAAATAACCCAAAGCGAGTCTTGTTGAGCAAGTACACCAGTAGCGCCACGACGATGACCGTAAACACGATAATGGCGATACGGTTGTAAGGCAGTACAAGGCTTGAGGACACTTGATACGCACCGCTGAGCCACGCCACATTACTAACTTCAACGTTTTGCGCGCCAAAAATCATCCGCACCAGCTGCATGAGAATCAGACTCACGCCAAAGGTCGCTAATAGTGTCTCTAGCTCACGACCATATAACGGACGAATGACAATGCGCTCAATAATCATACCGATGATGGCGCTGACCAAAAATGCTGCGGGAATAGCAGCAAGCAAGTACCAGCCCGCCATGTCTGGCATATAAGCTTGAAATGCGTTTTGCACCATATAGGTGGTATAAGCGCCAATCATGATCAGTTCACCGTGCGCCATATTGATGACGCCAAGCAACCCAAAAGTAATCGCAAGACCAAGCGCTGCTAGCAATAAAATACTGGCCGTACTCATACCAGTGAAAATATGCCCCGTCCATGTGCTTATCTGAATACGGCGTGCCACGCTATCTCTGGCATCAATCAGCGCTGCTTCGAGCGTAGGATCTACGTTATCGGCTGCAAGAGCGGACTCGATATCAACCAATACCTGCGGGCTGTCGCTATCGGCGAGTAGATTGACCGCGGCGATCTGAGTGGGGAGGTCACCGTTTTTGAAGTCAATACGAGCTTGCAGTGCAGCTAATGCCTTTTTGACTTTGGTATTGTCTTCGTTTGTGGCCGCTGCTGTGATAATAGCTGGATCGACTTGATCGATATTATTAGCCAAAATCTCCACCGCTTGCAGGCGCTGAGCTGGCTTGTCAGATTCGAGCTTTACCTTTGCCTGTCCAAAAATAAGCGCTGAGCGTAATGTGTTGGTCAACGTTATTTGTGATAGATCACTGGGCCAGTCTGACGTTTCTTTTTTGTCAGGATAAGTAAATAGCTGATCCTCTGCATTGAGCAAATAAGTCTGTCCACCATTGCCTTGGTATAGCTCGTCATTTGCAATCAACTCAACCAAACTGTCCAAACTCTCAACCGATCCTGGCCAATCACTTAGCATGGCTTGGCGTTGACTAAAGTCTCCTGCCACAAATTGGGGAATAGCATCGCCTACAGTTGCTTGGCTAATCGTTGCTGGATTAACAGTGGGAGATTTTGCAGGCGTTGAGGCATTAGCAGGTGTGGTCAATGACTGCTCATTGTTTGTGCGTAATGTGTCACTACCGTCGGTCATTGACTCCGATGTCGCAGCGACGGTGTTCGCAGATTGAGTGGCCTTAATCATATGGTCATGGGCATGTTCTGTATTACTATGGTCACCGTGATCAGCATGTGCAGTGGTGGCCAAGGTCGTTATGAATAACGTGGTGACTGCAAGTAGCCGCAAAATCGTGCACACTGAAAAACAAGTGACGTGCGTCATTAGCCCGCTTAACGATGCTTGCTGAGCGTTATCATTTTTGGACGATATTTGCCCTGCAAATGGGCATAAAGTGTGGCGCTGCATATGCGGCTCCCTATGTTTTACAGACAACAAACCTTCAGCCTATACCGCTCATGTCTTGAGCGATAAAGGTTTGATAAAGTTTGAAGGGTTTTAAAAGGTCAAACATAACTATAAAGTCAAACATAGCTATGGCAGTTGAGCGCGCTGATTCGTGATTATGCTCAGGCGTTATAGGCTCACCATCAATATATTTGTCAGCATACAGTCATTAAAAAGACGGTCTATTTAGGAATGTACTCGCTCCAAGGCTGGGCTTGGATAACTTCTGGCGTCTTAAAAATCGTATCAAATTGACCATCGGCACGAATTTGACCAATCATGACAGGTTTCCATAAATGATGGTTTTCCTCATCCATTTTTAGCGTGTAGCCTGAAGGGGCATCAAATGTCTGTCCAGCCATGCTAATACGTACTTTATCGACATCAGTGGTACCTGCCTGTTCAACGGCTTGTTTCCACATATTGATGCCCACATAGGTGGCTTCCATCGGATCATTGGTCACAACCTTTTCAGCATTTGGCAGTTTTTGATCTAGTGCATACTGCTTATAGCGTTTGGTAAAGTCGCTGTTGGTTGGGTTTTTGATCGACATAAAGTAGTTCCATGCCGCCAAATGCCCTTGCAATAAACTGGTATCGATGCCGCGTAGCTCTTCTTCACCGACTGAGAATGCCATAACCGGAATGTCTGAGGCGTTGATACCTTGGTTGGCAAGTTCACGATAGAACGGAACATTTGAGTCGCCATTGATGGTAGAGATGACGGCTGTCTTTTTGCCTGTTGAGAACTTTTTAACATTGGAGACGATGGTTTGATAATTACTAAAGCCGAACGGCGTGTATTCTTCCATGATGTCTTCATCAGCAATACCTTTTGACTTTAAGAATGCCTTTAAGATCTGGTTGGTGGTTCTTGGGTAGACGTAATCAGTACCTAACAGTACAAAGCGCTCTGCGCCGCCACCTTCTTCGCTCATTAAGTATTCAACCGCGGGTATAGCCTGCTGATTAGGCGCTGCGCCAGTATAAAAGATGTTTTCTGATTGCTCCTGTCCTTCGTACTGCACAGGATAGAACATCAAGCCATTTAGCTCTTCAACCACTGGTAATACTGACTTGCGTGATACTGATGTCCAGCCACCAAAAATAACATCTACTTTGTCTTGAGTGAGTAGTTGACGGGCTTTTTCAGCAAACAACGGCCAATCAGAAGCAGGGTCAACGACCACAGGTTCTAGCTGTTTACCGAGTACGCCGCCGCTGGCATTAATCTCATCAATGGTCATGAGTGCCGTGTCTTTTAGAGAGGTTTCAGAGATGGCCATGGTGCCAGATAGTGAATGCAAAATGCCCACTTTGATGGTGTCGCCATCAGCAGCAGGAGTCGTCGTTGTTTCTGTAGTGGTTTCGGTTGTTGTCTCTGTAGAGGTCGCCGTTTCAGCAGGTTTTTGACAGCCAGCGAGGCTCAAGCTACCAACGACAGCGATGGCTAATAGTGAGAAGCGAGATTTGATTTTGCTGGGTAAGTGAGAGTCAACACACTGAGGATTGGCTAAAGTTGGTAACGAAAACATGGACATCTCCTAAATAAACACAAAAAGTAAAAATACTGCTCCTGAACAATAATTAAGACTTCAAGTTTTATGCCAAGTCAAAAAAGTCAGTAATCGAGTAATAATTGAGCAATAATTAAATCTTGTCGGTTGTTTTCATTAATTTAGTGCACGATTGTTAATAAAAGTGCACCATAAAGGGGAGAGGAATAAAAAGTTGGTGCAGTGTATAGAGCCACACACTGAAATAGAGAAGCTCTCATTAAAAGACCTGAGGCGATAAAAAAGTTTCTATTAAAAACGGTCAAAACGGCTACGGTAATCTTGCTAAGATAAAGGTTCTCTTATGCGCTTATCTGATATAAGACTGACGGTGACGCTAGGATAATTTCATTTTGAGGAATGACGTATGAATGTCCACCTAACACACTGGTCTGTCTCAAATGATCGTACCAGTATATTGTCTGCGTTCACTCGAATGACACGGCTCGCTGTCCTGCCAGTGATATGCGTTGGCAGTGCAGTATGGGGTATATCTAGCGCACAAGCAGCTATCAGTAGCGTCGAGCAAGTGACTATCTATCAGGGACTGGCAAGTGTCACACGTTCGTTGCCTATCACAGAGAGTGGCGAGCAAACCGTGATATTCTCTTGCCTGTCACCTTATATAGATAAAGAAAGTCTAAGCGTACATGCAATAGGTAATGTCAATATTGGTGAAATCAGTATTGAAGCGTTGAGTGGAGAGCAAGCCACCCAATGCCAATATCAAGGCGATGCCAAGGTACAGACGCAGCAAAACACTCTAGCCAGTATCAATGCTGAATTAGAAGCGGCGCGCTTGGCAAAAGCCTACTTGCAAAATTTGACTAAAGCCACGCAAGTCAACACAGCGAGTACGATTGCAAATAACGCACGCGACATAGAAGCGCAAGCAACCCGCATTAACCAAAAGATTTTGGACATTCAGCAGCGCCAAGCACGCGCCCAAGACGCACTGAATCAGCTGATGGCAGGCAGCGCAACATCAACCTCCAATGATGTGACACAGGTAAGTGTGCGCACCGCCAGTCGCTCGCCAAGTAGCATTAAATTGCATTATCAGGTGCAAGGCGCAGGTTGGGAGCCTACGTATCAGGCGCGTCTCAACACCAATAGTGATCAGTTGAGTATCACCGCCTCGGCGATCATCGCCCAGAAAACGGGCGAGAACTGGACCAACGTACCTGTCACTCTCGGTACCGCCAACCCCAATCAAAGTGCGACAGGACGACTGCCTTATGTGCCGCGCCTATCGCTATATGAAGAAAACCAAAATGCTCAGTATGCATCAGCTATGGTGGATAACACGCCTGTAGTCGTGTCTGCGAGAGAGAGCTATAGCGACGGCTCTAGCTCGCCAAATATGGCGCCGCTACCGAACTTTACGGTCAATAGCCAGAACAAAAACGGTATCATTGAGTATCGCTTGCCGCAGCTGGTGACGATACCCAGTGGTGGTAGACGAGTGCGTACTGTCATTGGCGAGCAGTCTGGCGGTAGTAAGCTGTGGGTTCGAAGTACACCCAGCGTTGAGACGACAGCATATTGGTATGCGTCAGCACCATTTCTGACGCCAGAGTGGGTGGATGGCTCATTACAGCTGTACCGTGATGACAACTATGTCGGACAGTCGCGCTATAACTATCAGATGCTAAAAGAGCAGGGGATTGGTTTTGGCCGTGATTCAAATATGCTCGTGAAAGCGCTGATCAACGAAGATAAGCAAGGTGAAAAAGGCGTGCTAAACCGCACACAAACCTTAACGACAACCCAAGCCTATCAATTTACTAACCAGCACGACCGCGCTGTACGCTTGCAAGTACTAGGTAGCGAGCCTATCAGCCGCGATGATAGTCTGAAAGTTGCAGTCACCCACACGCCGCCTATCACTGAGCGCAATTGGAATGACAATCAAGGCATGGTGGCGTGGGAGTTTGACTTGCCAAGCAAACAGTCACAGGTGATACGCTCAACGTCTCAAATCAGTTACCCTGCCAATAAAATATTGAGTGGTAATTGATAAGAGGCGCTTGATTAGTAAATCAGTTTTAAGCGATGTTTTTTATTTTTTTCCGAAAATCTATCGCCTAACAGAAAATAATAAAAGGAATGCTATGTGTATTGTTGCCATTGCTTGGCAGTTATTTGACGAACTACCTTTAGTACTATTGTCCAATCGCGATGAGTTTTTGCAGCGTCCGACGGATCCGCTACATCAGTGGGCTGACCAGCCTATTTATGCAGGACGTGATAGCCAAAGCGGTGGGACTTGGCTGGGCATTCATCAGCAGCCACTGCCAGATAAAGAAGGTAGCATCATATATGAGCAGAATGGACGCTGGGCGGCGGTATTGAACTTTCGTGATGGTGTGCAGGCAGGTATTAATGAGCGTTCACGAGGTGAGCTGGTCACCCATTTTTTGACTAGTATGCTTAGTCCGATGACATTTGCACGGCAGATTGATTTGCAAAACTATGCAGGCTTTAACCTGATTATTGGTGACGCCACTCAAGCTGTCATCGTTAATAATCGCGGTCATGCACCCACGCCATTATATGCAGGTCTGCATGTCATATCTAACGGTCAGCCAGAATCAGCTTGGTTTAAGACAGAACGTCTGCGCGGCAGGCTGCGCCAAGAGGTGTTGCCATTGATTGCTGAGGACAGCTCGGCTGAATACTGGCAAGCGGCGGCGTTCGATGTACTATCGGATAACACCAAAGCACCAGATGATCAGCTGCCAGAGACGGGTATGAGCACTGAGATTGAGCAAACCTTATCCTCTGTTTATATTGAGCCAGTGGCTTTTGGTGATGTTGAAACCAACACACCCACCTATGGTACGCGGACTCAAAGCATTTTGACATTACGCAAAGATAGGGATGCAGATTTCACGACCGATATCATCAGCCGAGAATTTGACAGTAACTCAAAGTAGTCATCAATAGCGTTTTGAGACTATAGATCTTAGAGCATAAAAAAACACCCACGGTAATTGCTAACATTCTAGTTATTATCGTGGGTGTTTTGCATCGTACTATTGAGTAACTCATTACATAAGCAGATGATTATTCTGCTCAGGAATGATCAGTTCTTGTTTTAAGGGGAGTTCGCGTACCAATTCTTGCAAGGCACGGCGATAAACGCCTCGTTTAAAGTGAATTACTTGTCCGAGTGGGTACCAGTAACTGACCCATTGCCAATGGTCAAATTCAGGTTTCCCTTCATCGAAGCGAATATGTTGGGTATTTGGCTCATCTAAGCGTAGCAAAAACCATTTCTGTTTTTGCCCAATACATAAGGGGTGCTGGCCATGACGTACATAACGTTTTGGCAAGCGATAACGCAGCCAATCTTGCGTGACTGCCAATAAGTCCACATGACGCGGATGCAAACCGACCTCTTCCCAGAGTTCGCGATACATTGCATCCATCGGCGTCTCCCCGCGGTCGATACCGCCCTGCGGAAATTGCCAAGCGTTGTGACCAATCCGTTTTGCCCACAGAACCTGCCCTTGTGTATTTGCCAAGATGATGCCGACATTGGCGCGAAAGCCGTCTGCATCTATCATGACTAAACCTTTTAATTTGTTTAAAAATAGCTCGTCCTAGATCCAAATCATAATAGCAATCGTAATTATTATAAGGTGATTGTTATCGACATCTGCCTAAAACGAGTTTCATTACCGTTATTAAACCAAGAAACAAGCAAAATGTGTAACAGTATTTTGCTATAAAATGTTTCACGAGTTTTACCTTTTAAAATCAACTATTTATGAATGAACTTTTGTATATTTATAGGATAATGGTTTTGTAGACGTGGTAATGAGCAGCGACAACTGTACGAGTGTAAAGTAATCAAAAGGTTTACAAAATAATAGCTTTATCAAAAGTCGAAGAGTAAGAGTAGTGTATTTACTCATCGTGACGCGGTAGCAGAACAATGGCTCTATAAAATCTTGCTTTGGCTTATGCTACACTAGCCAAGTGTTATATATTTCAAACAATAAAAATAGGCAATATGCCAATCAAAGTAAGGAGCATCTGCAATGTCAGAGTCAAAAGCAAGCGTCACATGGCAAGAAAACAAAGCCTTTATGGGCGTGTCACCATCAGGACATAACGTACAGCTTGATGCTGATAAAGAAAAAGGCTCAAGCCCGATGGAGCTGATCCTGCTAGGATTGGGTGGATGCGCCAGTTACGATGTCGTAGAGATTTTACAGAAATCACGCCAAGCAGTGACGGATGTACGTTGTGAGCTAACTGCCCAGCGTGCTGAGACCGTACCAGCAGTCTATACTGATATCCATATGCATTTCATTGTCACGGGTCAAGATGTCAAAGAAAAACAAGTCGAAAAAGCTATTAATTTATCAGCAGAAAAATACTGCTCTGCTAGCCGTATGCTAGTGGAAGGTGGGGTCAACATTACCCACGATTTTGAAGTGACTGCAGGTTAGGGACTTATACAATGATCAGTGCACTCTTTGACTTGGTTTCTGATAAAGTCGCCTCCGCCATCTGGGCGATGATAGCCGCAAGCTTACTGCCATGGGCAGTATCTTTAGTGGCAAAAATATCTGGTGGCTTTAGAATCAGAAATAATGCGCATCCACGTGACTTTATGCAAAGCACTACTGGTATTGCCGCACGCGCTGATGCCGCACAAAAAAACAGCTATGAAACCTTACCAGTATTTTTAGCAGCTGTACTGACAGCGATGCTACTCTTTGTACCGCAGTCTATTATTAATGTATTGGCTTGGTTGTATGTAATGATTAGGATTGGCTACTGTACCGCTTATATTACCAACTTATCGACATTTCGCTCTATTCTCTGGGTATTGTCGATGGCATGCTGTCTAATGCTGTTTTATTTAGCGATACGAGTCAGCGTATAGCACTGCCCATTGTTATTTATAGAGCAAACCATGTACGACTAGGTGATTATTTTTGCACGCTCGCTTGTAGTGCGCTGATAATCACCGCTTTATTCTTTTCTCTTTTAATCCTTTCCCATAATGTTTGCGCCTCAGCATAGCCTTTGGTCAGCATACCTAGCCACTGCTTATAACGCCCGACTAACACCACATCATTCTTTGCTGCGCCCTCCAAAAACTTAATCTGATGCGTGATCAAATCTTGCCATAACAATGTAGAGGCATTCTCTAGGCTTTTAGCATTGCTCTCAGCATTTTCTTCAGCATGGCTATCGACCTGCGCAACCAGATCAGGACGCGTGACTGCACCGCGACCTAACATCAAATGATGCGTTGCCGACTGCGTCATACAGTCATTTGCTTGCGCTGCTGTCCATATTTCCCCGTTGGCAATGACTGGAATATCGAGCGCATTAAAGCTTTGGATTTTATCCCAATAGGCAGGCGGCTTATAGCCTTGGGTCTTGGTGCGGGCATGAATAGTGAGCCAGTCAGCGCCGCTGGCGGCAATCGCGCCGCGAATATCATCCATTCGGCTAGTATCGGTATAGCCCAAGCGAATCTTTGCAGAGACAGGAATGTGGGCGGGCACAGACTGACGTACTACACTGATAATCTGATACATGGTTTCGGGTTCATCTAACAATACAGAACCCCCACGATGGCTATTCACCGTTTTTGCAGGACAACCAAAGTTGATATCAATTGCAGGTGCGCCAAGCTCGGCGGCATAAGTAGCGTTCTCTGCCATCAGCTGCGCGTCGCTACCTAAGATTTGCACATGAATAGGCGTGCCAGAAGCTGTTTTGGCATCGTGATGGAGTTCGGGGACGTACCTATAGAAAACATGCGCAGGCAATACATGCTGCGTGATACGAATAAACTCGCTCACTGACCAATCATAGGGACGCCCTAAATCTGATGCAATCTGCGTTAAGATTTGGCGCATCAATGGATCGGTCAGGCCTTCCATGGGTGCGAGGAGGCGGACGGGATTGGTAAATAGGTTTTCTGATAGAGGCATATATTTAAAAGACTGTTTTTAATAAATGTAAAATAATTTCATTCTAGTATTATAGTCCTTAATAAATTAAAACAGGACTTTATTATGTCTGAGATACGAGTAGAGTCAGTCAAAAGTATTCCGCTTTATAGTGTTGTACCGTTAATTAATCATATAAGTTATGATTCATGGTTATTAAGAGTGTCTTTATTCTTTTCAACTGAAGAAATACGGCAAATGGTGTACGTCGATTTCACTGATATTATTGGATTTAGAGTATTAGATAATGGAAACCTTGTTGAATTTTGGAATGATGATTGCCCGAACGGTTGGCTATGGGAGGTTAACGATGGAGGTTGGTTCGACTTAGAAAAACAGCGAGAAGGCTTTGTAACAGGTTATTTTGAAAAAGACCTATTAACAGAGTATCTAGTAATCGGAATAGACGACTGTATTAGCATTCTATCCCCTGGTGCACCAAAAATTACTACAGTAGATCCTCTACTTTAAAAACAGATTAGCTACTTGGAATAAAATATGCACAATACGTTTAGAAGGTGGTTAACAGAGTTAGAAGACATGGTAGTGATATGTGCTGAAGATATTCATCAGGAAGCAGCGCAAAACATAGTTAGCTTTGGCTTTAACCAAGATCTACTTGTAGAGTGGAGCGAAGATTCTGTCATAGAGTTTATTAGTGAATGCGCTAATTTATATCATAGAAAAAGTGGTGTTTCAGAAATGCTATTTTATGCATGGTTCGATGAGCAAGCAGGACAAATCAGAATTTCTGCCGTCAGCCAGTCGCACAAAAAACTGCCTTTTAGATGCGAGCTAAATCAAGTGACTTTAGATAAACTGGTGAACGGAATCTATGCTGATGATTCTGGCTTATATACAAAAGGGAAGTTGGATATATGGCAACAGAAGGTTTAAAAACTAAAAAGAGCTCAAGACCCAAAAATCACTTTTTTCCCCGTCTGTAATCCTGATATTAAATCTTTAATATTATGAATGTCTAAATTGCTCTGCGCGCGCGTACAGGCAACATAAAGCAAGCGCAGTTCTTCTGGGCTTATTTTGACCGCATTGGTGGTCACATCATAATAAAAGTCATCATCTAGTTGTACTTTGCCCCACTCAAGCCCTTTGGCTTTATGCGCGGTAGAGATCACATAGTCTGCATTTTCTATACTGGTTAGACTATTGACCGCTTGACTGAGGACATTCGTACCGTGATCGTCGACCAATTTGACCAGTGTTTTGAGATCGCTGCCTTCATTGGTTTCGGCATACTCTTGTACATCGCCCCAATTATAAAAATAAGCCAGCTCAGGCACCCCGTAAGCCGATTTGCCGTTTTTTAAGTTCTCAGCTGCTTGACAGAATTTGAGCATACGGTCAGTATCGGCTTGTAGCGCCACGCGGTGCCCGTGCTTTAATCCTGTGAGTAATTGTGACATCGCCGCGGCATTGGTACGGCAGAGAATGGCGTCTTTTTTACTATGTACCATTCCCTTATCAGTAGAGGACTGTTTATTCGGATTGCCCTTTAACGGTACATCTTCTTGTAGGGCTTTTAATAAGGTGTTGGCTACCTCCGCAATCGGTTCACCAAAGCGAAAAGACTGCGTCAATAATGTCTGCGGTAGGGGTAGTTTTTTCATGGCATTGACTGCGCCGCGCCATTCGTAAATCTGCTGATGCGCATCGCCCACATAGATGACTTGTCTCGATTGCTGGGTCAAGATGCCCATCATCAAGGGGTCAGCATCTTGCGCCTCATCAAACAGAATAAAATCCGCAGGGATACTCGGCTTGGATAGCGCCCACAGTTTAAGGTAAATATCATGGCCGATACCTGCAGGATGACGCGCATCGATCGATTGTAACCAGCGTTGCTCAACAGCAGGGTAGAGCATCTCACGCAGTTGCTCTGCATCTGACGCATCGAGCCAACTGGGGAACAGGATATGCCTTGGCGCAGGGTAGCTGGCATGTGTACTACAGAAATTACTGACCGCGTCGCTGACGAACCGAGATAACCTGGCTGGCGTGAGCGTAATATATTTATTGACCCCATCCATTTGCCGACGTACTTGTACAGGCTGTAGTCCCAAGTCGTCGCCCAGACGTTTGGGTGAAAAGCGCGGCAAAGACAGCTTTGCGGTAATATCACGAGCGACATGGCGATAGGCCAGCGAGTGAAAAGTACGGCATTCTACATGCGGCGGAAACTTCTGCTGTGCATCATTGGCAATGGCTTTGTTAAACGCCAAATATAGACCGCGCCCACGTAAACGTTCCCCAATCAGCTTGAGGGTCGTTGTCTTACCAGCACCTGCATAAGCGACCACTTTAAATGACTTGTGATCCATCGCCATATTCAGCGCGGCAAGCTGCTCATCAGTGGGGTCGCTCATATAAGCTGGCATCGATGCGGACATAATAAAGTTACCTAAAGTACAAAAAATGATTAAAACACAAGGGGCAAAAAAAGCCACTGGATAAACAATGGCTTAGAGATGATGATGGTGCTAAAACGTGATAATAAGCGCTAAGCTTACTGATGGGACAAGAAGAAAATATGTGAGCAGTTTACAGCACAGTTTTATGTATCTAGTCTCATTCTAATCTAAATTAGGAGCTATTGGACATCCAAATAGGGCACTGGTGAGACTATTTTTTGACTGCTGATGTCATATTAGGGCTTGGCTCTTCCTTTATTAGAATTTTTGCCAAAAATAAACCAAGCTCAAACAACAGCCACATTGGAAAAGCCAACATCAACATCGATACCCCATCAGGTGGCGTAACCACGGCAGCCACAGCAAAACAGCCGACAATGATATAACGGCGTTTTTCTTCTAGACTTTGAATGGAGACAATACCAGCCAATATCAATAGTAAAGTGACGACTGGAATCTCAAAGGTTAAGCCAAATACCATAAATAGTTTTAAGGCAAAACTCAGATAACTGTCGATATCGGTCATCGGTAATACGTTTTGCGGGGCAAACAAAATAAAGAATTTTAAGACGCCTTTTAGGACAATAAAATAAGAAAAGGCCACACCTGCATAAAACAAAAATATCGAGGACAGGAGGACTGGAATAGCAATTTTCTTTTCTTTTTTGTATAAGCCTGGCGCGACAAATGACCAAATTTGATAGAGGATATAGGGCATCGCCAAAAATGCAGCAACGAAGACCGTCAGACGTATCGGTGCCATAAAGTTCGATGTGATATCAGTGGCAATCATCGTTGAATTGGCGGGCAGCTGCGCAACTAGCGGATCTGACAAAAAATTATAAAGCTCACGTGAATAACCGACTAATGCCAAAAATATGACTAAAACAGCCACGCATATTTTGATCAAATGCCGGCGCAGCTCGATTAGGTGCTCGGTAATAGGCATGTCGCCCAACGAGCTCAGCACATCGTCTGCTGCTTTGTCTTTAGGATCGTTTGCTGTATCCGTATCTTGACCAGTGATATTGGCAGGGCTGTCTGAGTGCGCGATTTTTTCTTGACGGCTTTTTTTACGTTTGAATAATTGCATCAATCAGTCTCCTGCTTGTTGTCAGAAGTCTGTATATCTATAGGGTTATTTAGCAAAGTATCGGCTTTATAATTTGGTACATATGGGGGCATCGGTAAACGTCTTGCCTTGTCATAAGCACCGAGGCGAAACCACATGTTTTCCCATGGTCGGGTATTTATGACTTGAGTAATTGGAACGACCCTATCGCTTTCATCGCTGCTGTGGTCACTCTTAGATAGTTGGTTATCTTCTAAAGTATCTTCGCGCGTATCAGTGGCATAGCGATAGTCGAATGCTTTTGGTGTGGCTGATTTTCGATGAGGGGTGCCGTTTTCTTTACTCTCTTCATTATTGCTATCACTTGTGACGTCATCAGACATTGAAGATGGACTATGTGAGCTTTCGAAAGCTTTCATGTTGCCACGCATCTCAGCCATCTCACGTCTCATATCAGCTTCGGTTTCGCGAATTTTGGCAAGCTCTTTTTGCATTTGTTGGCGTGTCTCAGCCAGATCTAACTCTGCTTCTATCTCGGACTGTAAGGTCGAGACGGTGCGACGAATTTTGGCATACCATTGCCCAGCCGTACGCGCTGCCTGCGGCAGTTTTTCTGGGCCCAAGACAATGAGAGCGATAACGCCAAAGAGGAGTAGTTCAGAAAACCCAATATCAAACATAATGGTCCGATGTCACTGTCTAAATGCTATACATTATGCTTATCATCAACCTTGGTGGTTGCTGTGCGCTCTTCGGTATGGGCTGTGCCGTCGTGATCAAGCACCACGTGTTTTTTGGCGTGTTCTGTATTTTCGTCTTTGACAGCTTCTTTAAAGCCTTTAACCGCACCGCCTAAATCTTTGCCAGCATTTCTAAGTTTTGAAGTGCCAAAAACGACAACGACAACAACCAATAGTATTAGCCAATGTGTAATAGAAAAACTACCCATAACGGTATCCTTGTGACTTGGTTTTGTGACTTAGCTTTCAGTCTTTATATGCATATTTTGCAGTTATAAAAGGTTTATGTATCAAACAAAAAGCATCGATATATAAGTCGAGATAAAACAGAGATATATTATAATCTGCAGTTATTACAAATAGATGAAAACAACAGTAATCAAATAAAAGTGATGCTTATTGCATAAGTGCTATCTGGCAGCCTTTTCATCGATACCTGACAACCCAAAACGTCTGCCTAGTTCGCCCAACACAGCATCTGACTCAATATCAAACCATGCCAGTCCAACTAGGGTGTGAAACCAGACATCTGCCACTTCATATATTAGCTCGTGACGCGCCTCATCATACTGCGCCTTATCCCTACTTTTATCACAGTGAGCAAAATCTTTAGCAGCGATGATGCTCTCTGTACTTTCTTCACCGACTTTTTCTAATATTTTATTTAAGCCTTTGGCATATAGACTGGCTACGTATGAACTGTCGGCATCGGCTTGTTTGCGTTCTGCTAAGACTTGATCGAGCTGTTGTAGTACAGAGGCTTTATCAACTGACTCTTGGTTAGTAGCAGAATCAGCATGGGCATCATCTTTCTTGCCTTCAGGCATATCATTAGTAGTTTTTGTAGCATGATAAATATCAGCAGGGTCTTTTAGTACCTTATCAACCGTTTGCCACTCTGGCGTTGGACCAGATAAATCTAAACGCTGATAAAAGCAAGACTCACGCCCTGTATGACAGGCAATACCGCCCGCTTGCGTGACACTAAGGACAATCACGTCTGCATCACAGTCTAGACGGATATCATGCACCGTCTGCGTATGACCTGAGGATTCTCCTTTGTGCCACAATTTGGCACGCGAGCGCGAAAAATAAACGGCGGTCTTTGTTTCTGCAGTGAGTTGTAGTGCGTCGCTATTCATCCAAGCCATCATCAAAATACGACCTGACTGGTGATCTTGAGCAATCGCAGGAATCAAACCATCATCGTTAAAAGTTACGGTAGTCAGCCAAGCAGGTAAAGTCATAATGAATTTATCGTCTTATAGGTAAAAAGTGAAAAAGATCAATAAGCAATTATACTACTTATGAGTGAAGCAATGTTATGAGTGAAGTAACGGATGAAGCGAGGAGATGGTTTGACACGTTGTATCAGATGAATACTGACCAAAATGAAAGCACGCTATCTATAGCCCGCTATTTTATAATCTAAATAAATGCGGATACAGTGCTTCTTTGGTTGTCTTATCGAGTTTGACTACTTTATTGAGGCTAAAGTCGTAATTGACAAAGTGCTGCCGTGATTGTGCCATGATTTCACCAGTATGCATACGGGTGACCTTTATGACTATGTGACCGCCATTATCATATATCGGCTCCACACCGACTTCGAATAAAAGCTCTTCGCGCACTCGTATACGGCTTATAATATCTAGCTGTAACTGATCGATAATCAAACCCTGTTGCTCTGAGTTGATGTCCTTAATACCTTTGGCTTGTAGGAATCTAAGACGCGCCTCAGACAGAAGCGCTGTTAGAGACTCAACTGCCATATGCTGTCCTAAATCAATCTCAGTATGACGCACACGCATCACTGTCTCAAAGACAAATAAGTCGTCTTCAAATGCTAACGCTTGTTCTGACACACTATCTCCTAGAGTGATGGTAATTGATTACGCCATCTATCCTGCGAGAGGCGGGTAGTATTACAGTGATTGAGAGCCTATCGTAAAGCCATATGTAGGCGATAAATACGCTTGATTCAATGGTATGCGTATCGTGGAATTATACAGTACATACTTAAGCACAGCTTAAGCTGACATTCAATCTATTTGGAGACAAATTAGACATTTTATTGAGGTTTTTGGGAGTGCTGCTAGGGTTTATATTCTATTGGCTAGCTGTCTTTGTTGTTCACCAGCGTCAAGCCAAAACTTTACTTGGCAAAACAACGCACTATCTGCTAAAATAGCGCCTCCCACCTCGAGGCAAATAGAGGTTCGGTTGTTATTTATGATAACAATCAGCCAGTATGACTATTTGACGACCAGGTTCTAAAACAGAAAAAGAGGCAAATCATCATGAAAAACAAGATGAAAACCAGAAGCGGCGCAGCTAAACGCTTCAAAAAAACAGCGAATGGCTTCAAGCGTAAGCAAGCATTCAAAAGCCATATTTTGACCAAGAAATCACCTAAGCGTATTCGCCAGTTGCGTGGTCTTAAGTTAGTGCACAAATCTGACGAAGCAGCAGTTCGTCGTATGTGCCCATATATCTAATAGCCTGTCGTCATTTACATTGAATCAAAAATTATCTGATGAAATGATATTTGACTTTGCAATCTGACAATGATGTTTGTTATTTGACAGCATCATCACTCGCTTAACAGTGATCAAAAAATCTTGGAGTAAATTATGGCCCGTGTAAAACGTGGTGTACAGGCAAATCGCCGTCACAAAAAAATCTTAAAGCGCGCAAAAGGCTACTACGGTGCCCGTTCACGTGTTTACCGCGTAGCGGTACAGGCAGTGACCAAAGCTGGTCAATATGCTTATCGTGACCGTCGCAACAAGAAACGTACTTTCCGTCGTCTTTGGATCGCACGTATCAATGCTGGTGCACGCTTAAATGGCTTAAGCTATAGCCGCTTCATCAATGGTATGAAAAAAGCAAACATCGCAATCGATCGTCGCGTTCTAGCAGACATCGCTATGCATGATGCAGCGACTTTCACAGCATTGGTCGAAAAAGCAAAAGCGGAATTGGCCTAAATATTAACTGTCCGTCAGATATGATGCTTTTAAATAATTATTTATAAGTAGTTATCTAAATGGATAGGACTAATATTGATTAATAGTATGATATTAATAGAAGCTACCGCTGGTCGGTGGCTTTTTTTATATTAAATTATTCCATGCCTACTCGATGTTGAGGCTATATCGACAATAAATACGTTTATCATCGACTCAATATTCAAGCCATTCTGATAACCAGTCTTTATATATATTCTGTATATGAATATAACTGGATAAATGGTTTGCAATATTTGGTCAAATCCCTACAATTAATAGTCCGTTTAAATCAGGAATAATGCGTCTTATGACTAACCCTGCTGCTATCAACGATTTGTCGGCGTTACCGACCTTGTCTTCAGAGCTAAGTGAGCTCAATGAGGCTCAGCTTACTGAGTTTGCGAGTGCTGCTGAAGCTTTGATTGTGCAAGTAACTGATGCGCGTACACTGCAAGACTTACGTGTGCAATTGACTGGTAAAAAAAGCCCATTGACAGGCTGGTCAAAGCAAATGGGTAAACTCGATGCCGATAATAAAAAGATCTATGGCGGCTGGCTGCATCAAGTGCGTAGTCGCATTCAGCAAGCACTGACTGAGCAACAGCAGCAGCTAGAAGTAGCAGCGCTCAATGCCAAGTTAGAGAGTGAGAGTATCGATGTTACTTTACCTGCTCGCGGTGGTCAAAAAGGTCATTTGCATCCAGTAACGATGATTACTCAGCGCATGCAGCAGTATTTTATTCAAGCAGGCTTCAATGTCGCAACTGGACCTGAAGTTGAGAGCGATTACTATAACTTTGAAGCGCTAAATATTCCCTCACACCATCCTGCGCGCGCGATGCATGATACTTTTTATTTTGATGCGCATTATCTATTGCGTACGCATACCAGTCCGGTACAGATCCGTACTATGGAAAAAAACGAGCCACCAATTCGTATTATTTGTCCTGGTCGTGTGTACCGTAATGACTCAGACCAAACTCACTCGCCAATGTTCCATCAGTTAGAAGGTCTTATGGTCACCGAGTCGAGCACGTTTGCTGAGCTAAAGGGTTTGATCAGTGAGTTTCTAGAAGCATTTTTTGCCAAAGAGCTAACGGTGCGTTTCCGTCCTTCATTTTTCCCATTTACTGAGCCGTCTGCGGAAGTAGATATCTTGGATGATAACGGCAAATGGCTTGAGGTAATGGGCTGCGGCATGGTGCACCCACAAGTATTGACCAACTGCGGTATCGATAGCGACAAATATACTGGCTTTGCTTTTGGTATGGGTATCGAGCGCTTTGCGATGCTGTATTACGGTATCGATGATTTACGTTTATTTTTCCAAAATGACGTGCGCTTCTTAAAGCAATTTGGCTAGAGTGCTTTTGTTGATATAAAAGTGCGCCTTATTAATACAACAAGTTAATTTGCCAAGCTTTACTCCAACATCTTTATTATAAAATTCTGATCCGAGATATTTATGAAAATTAGCGAACAGTGGCTACGTCAATGGGTAAACCCCAACAATACTAGTGAAGCATTGGCCGAGCAGCTAACCATGGCAGGGCTTGAGATTGATGATCGTTATGCCGTTGCCCGTGAGTTTAGTGGTGTGGTTATCGGTGAAGTCATCAGTGTTGAGCAGCATCCAGATGCAGATAAACTGCGTGTGACGCAGGTAAGTATCGGCGCTGCTAAGCCATTACAAATCGTCTGCGGTGCGCCCAATGTGATCGTCGGTATGAAAGTACCCGTTGCGACTGTCGGTGCGGTATTACCAAGTGACGATAGCAAAGGTTTCAAGATCAAAAAGAGCAAGCTACGCGGTGTGGCCTCAAACGGTATGCTGTGCGGCGCTTCTGAAATTGACTTGGTCGATGACATCGATGGCTTGCTTGAGTTGCCTGAAGATGCACCAATCGGTACTGATATCCGTGAATACCTGGGTTTAGATAACCAAATATTGGACATCTCTATCACGCCAAACCGTGGTGATTGCTTTAGCGTTCGCGGTATTGCTCGTGAGATCTCAGTCATCAATGATTTGTCTGTACAAACGCCTGCGATTCCTGACAACCTATTCGCTTCTGATAATGGCGCAACACCAGCGGTAACCGTTGATGCAGTAGAAGCATGTCCTCGATACTTGTTACAATCGATTAGCAATATCGATCGCAGCATTGAAACGCCGAAATGGATGCGAGATGCGTTGGTACAGTCAGGTCTACGCTCACATGGATTTTTGGTCGATGTGACCAACTATGTATTGATGGAATTGGGTCAACCGTTACATGCGTTTGACGCTGATACCATCGTGGGTGATATTGTTGTACGTTTGGCACAACCGTCTGAGACCATTACTTTACTCAATGAGCAAACCGTTACCTTAACGGGTGATGAGCTCGTCATTGCTGATGACAAAGGTGCTTTGGCATTGGCTGGCATCATGGGTGGACAGCGCAGTAGTGTCACGGATAGCACGACAAACATCGTTGTAGAGAGTGCTTTCTTTGATCAGCTTGCTATCGCTGCGCGCGCACGTCGTTTTGGTCTACATACTGATGCCTCGCAGCGTTTTGAGCGCGGCGTCGACTTTGAATTACCACAGCTGGCGTTGGCACGTGCTTGTGAGCTGATCACTAGCATCACGGGCGGCGAAGCAGGTCAAATAGTAACAGTTGAGACTCTCGAGCATCTACCAGCACGCGCGCCGATTACATTGCCAATCGTAAAAGTTCGTGATGTCATTGGTATTGATATCGAGCCATCAGAGATGGTACGTATCTTGACTCAATTGGGTTTTGACGTAACGCAGCAGAGCGATGCACTGGTTTGCACACCGCCATCTTATCGTTTTGATATGAGTATCCGTGAGGATTTAATCGAAGAAATCGCTCGTATCTATGGCTATGACAATATTCCAAGTGTATTGCCGCATCTGCAGGTCAGCATGGATTATGACGATACTGCAGATTTGACGCATCAGATGAAGCTGGCATTAGTTGATAATGGCTATATGGAAGCCATCAGCTTTAGCTTTAGTGATGCAAAACTAGAAGCATTACTTGATGATGAGGCGCTAGGGGAGGTATTGGCACTTGCAAATCCTATCTCTAGTGATTTGGCTGTGATGCGTCGTACGTTACTATCGAGCTTACTGCCTTGCGTGCAATACAACTTGAATCGTCAGCAGCCGCGTGTACGTTTTTTTGAGACAGGTCTTAGCTTTGTTGGACAAAGTATTAGCGAGTTGGTACAAACGCCAAGCATTGCTTTAGTTGCCGTTGGTGATATATGGAGTGAGCAAGCGTATCAAAACCGTGCCTTAGATTTCTATGACCTAAAGCATGATGTTGAGCAGCTATTACCAGCACAAATCGATAGCGCCCGTATCCGCTACGAGCGTAGCACGCTGAGCTTCTTGCACCCTGGCCAAAGCGCTGAGTTGTATATCGATGATATATACGTCGGTTGGTTGGGTCAGCTGCATCCAAGTACGGCAAAGCAACTCGATTTGCCAACGACATGGGTGGCTCAATTGTCATTAGCACCGCTATTAACGATGGCTCGTGAGCAGCATGCGATCACCACACCAAGTAAGTTTCCACAAGTACGCCGTGATATCGCTATCTTAGTTGACAGTGATATCAGTTTGCAGACCTTAGAGTCAACGGTGCGAGCTGCGGCAGGGGACTTGTTGGTTGATTTATGGCTGTTCGATGTGTATCAGGGGGACAACGTGCCAACAGGCCAGCGTTCATTGGCGTTTGCACTGATATGGCAAGACAGTACTCAGACCCTATCTGATGACGCTGTAAAGACTGCTACGAACAATGTTGTACAGGCATTAACAGAGCAGCACTCAGCGCAGTTACGCGATAGCTAATTTTTAGTACTTAAAATACCCAGTGCTCTATAGCCTTTTGCTTATTAGGCTATAGAGCATTGTTATTGGTAAAACCATTATCTATAACCTTTTTTGTTTATAGAATACGTTAAGTCGTTATTAATAAAGGATTTTAATGCATACTATGTTAAAAAGCAGTCAAAAAACCTTTATAATGACTACTCTTAACCTCATACCGCTAAACCATGATATTCGACATCACGACATAGCATAGGAGTCGTACTGTGAGCACCTTAACCAAATCTGACATGATTGAGCACCTGATGAGTCACCTGAACCTAACACGCCAAGAAGGCCGCTGTTTGGTAGAGAACTTTTTTGATGAGCTGTCAGATAGTTTGATTGATGGCAAAGAGGTCAAGCTATCAGGCTTTGGCAACTTTGAGCTTAAAGATAAAAACAGCCGTCCCGGTCGTAACCCAAAGACAGGGGAGCCAGTTGCTGTATCTGCTCGCCGCGTTGTTACTTTTAAAACGGGACAAAAGTTTCGCCAAAAAGTCGATGAGCGTTTATTTGATACTTGATGTGTTGTTTAGTAGGAGCTCAAATGATGCTCTGGTAGCGTTTATTATTACTTTATAGAGCATCTACTGTGGTCTTTTATATCAGTGTTATAATATATAGTTCTGATATCGCTATAGCAGCCGAGACTAGATACAGCATGCGATATTAACACCATAATTTGGACATAAAAAAAGAGAGCATATGCTCTCTTTTTTTTACTACAGTGTATCTATTGTATGAACAATAAATTACTGAGCTTCTTCAACTACTACTTCGTCAGAAGCTTCAACAGCAGCAGTATCAGTTTCGCTAGCTACGTCCATGCTAGTAGTCGTACCGTCTACAGGAACTTCAGCGTCCATTTCGTCAGTAGCAGTAGCAGCTTGTGCATCAGCGATGTCAGCTTCAGCATCAACAACAGCAGCTTCAGCATCAGCAGTCATTTCGCCTTCAGCAGCAGCTTCGTTTAGCTCTTCAGATGCGTCTTGCACTTCTTCTTGTGCGTCAGATAGATCTTCAGCAGCGTTTTCTTTGCTGCTATCACAAGCAGTTAAGCCCATAGTTGCAGTCATGATACCAGCTAGAGCAAGTAATTTAAGTTTCATAAGGTTTTCTCCGGAAAAATGAAATGAGCAGTAGCAGCAACAAAGGCTGAATTCCAAGATTTCTCAGAATCCAAATAGTCTCAGTTACAGCTACTCAGCTTTCACGCATTCTATATGTTTTCTATGTAAATAGGAATAGGCTGTACAATTAAGTAACAATAATATTTTCAATAATATTTTACTTTGTCTAACTGATAGTATTTTTAATACAACAAATAAAATTAATCGACGTATAATCAATGACATCAGCCTACTCAAGAAAGTGTTAGGTGCTTAATATTCACCATGGTTTTTGATTATTCTTGGCGTTTTACCTATAAGTAGTATAAGAAAATATATCAGTTCTTGAGACTATGAGGGACGAAGACAGCTAAAGTATTTTAGAATCGCTCGTTTTAGAGTATCTAACGAAAATATCAGATGGCTGAACAGAAAACCAATTGGAAACTTTGTACTAAAAACTGTATCACATAATGAATAACCAATACGAATGACTATAGATATCGTATATTTGAGGAACAAACTATGAAATGGCAAGGCAGACGAGGTAGCTCTAACGTACGATCCAGTAAGGGTGGCGGTAAGATGATAGGCGGCGGTATCGGCGGTATTATTATTGCTGGAATTTTATGGCTAGTCTTTGGCGTCAATCCAATGACCGCATTACAAACAGGTCAGGTGGTTGCTGGTGGTGGTAGTAATGGGACCTCTACCGAGCCTGCGACCAGTACTGATCGGGATACACAGTTCGTAAAAGTGGTACTGGCGGATACAGAAGAAGTATGGCATCAGATATTCAATGAAGGAGGCAGTACTTATAAAGAGCCCTCGCTAATTCTTTTTAATGGTCAAGTCAGCTCAGCTTGCGGTAGTGCCAGTTCGGCGACAGGTCCATTTTATTGCCCTGGCGATCAAACAATCTATTTAGATACCTCGTTTTTTGTAGAGATGCGTCAGAACCTTGGTATCTCAGGAGATCAGCAAGGGTCAGGCAGTCAAGAGAACCAAGGCAAAGCAGGTGATTTTGCGCAGGCCTACGTCATCTCACATGAAGTCGGTCACCATGTGCAGACGCTACTTGGTATCAGTCAGCAGGTTAATGAAGCTCGTCAGCAGGTCACGCAAGCACAATCTAATAAATTATCAGTATTACAAGAGTTGCAGGCAGATTGCTTTGCGGGTGTATGGGCACAGCGTAATCAAGAGCGCGTACAGTTCTTAGAAGCAGGTGACATTGATGAAGCTGTGAATGCTGCCAGTCAAATCGGTGATGATCGTCTGGCACAAGCTAGCGGCGGGGCAGTTGTTCCTGATAACTTCACTCACGGCACCAGTCAACAACGTGTGGAATGGTTTACTCGTGGTCTGGAGAGCGGTAACGTACAATCTTGCGATACCTTTAGTGGTGCACTTTAGGACTATCAGTAGCGTGCGCTAAAAGCGAAGTATACTAACTCGTAAAAACCACAGCTCACATATAACACTAAAATAAAGACATTAAAAAAGCCTGCAATCAATTGCAGGCTTTTTTGATGTCTTGTATCTGATATTACCAACCTAATAGTCAGACAATATCAGAGTAAAGTACTATTAGTTGTTATCAAGAACATAACCACCAGCACCGCCGATAGCTGCACCAGCTAACGCGCCACGAGCGATATCTTTACTGTCGCCTTTACTTCTGATAAGCGCGCCAGCAGCAGCACCAGCAGTTGCGCCTTTCGCAGTGTTGCTCATGCCACCGTATGAGTTACAGCCAGTCATAATTAGTGCTGAACTAGTAATTGCAGTCATTGCGATCGTTTTAGCAAATTTCATATTATCACCTATTTAGTCGTCAAGTTAGAATACAGAACTTTTAAAAAGCAGTACCCATCGTATTTTCAAATATATTTCTACTGTCTGCCATAATAGTCGGTTAACAACTTATTGGTCGTAGTAAAAACGCTAAACTTTGCAAATAACATGTAATCGATGTTGCCAGACTGTATCATCAAGCTAGCACTTACACGTATGAGCACCTATTTATATTAGTGTTTTTCTATATTGACACTTTATCGTGTTGATACCTTCTTAGGTGACATAACTGACGTAATAGTATGATAGCGAGTACGCTGAGTTTTAGATAAGCAAAAAAAAGACCACCTAGTAGTGGTCTTAATCTGAGTTGGCTACAAAAACAGCGCTAGCAAAGTGTGTGCAAATTAATGCTGTGATTTGCGCTTCATTTGCTCAAAGAATTCGTCATTAGTTTTTGCTTCTTTGAGACGATCTAACAAGAACTCAGTCGCTTGGACACCATCCATTGGCTGTAGTAGTTTACGCAAGATCCATACCTTACGCAGCTTATCTTCATCCAATAGACGCTCTTCGCGGCGCGTACCAGATTTTTTGATATTAATCGCAGGGAAGACGCGTTTTTCGGCCAAGTCGCGCTCAAGCGTGATTTCTTGGTTACCCGTTCCTTTAAATTCTTCAAAGATAACACTGTCCATTTTACTACCAGTATCGATCAATGCACTGGCAATAATCGTCAAGCTTCCGCCTTCCTCGACGTTACGCGCCGCACCAAAGAAACGTTTTGGGCGTTCTAAAGCATTGGCATCCAAACCACCAGTCAAGACCTTACCTGATGACGGTATGACGGTGTTATAAGCCCGCGCTAGGCGAGTAATCGAATCTAATAAAATGACCACATCTTGTTTATGCTCAACCAAACGCTTGGCTTTTTCGATGACCATTTCAGCCACTTGTACGTGACGCTGTGGCGGCTCATCAAAGGTAGAGGCAACCACTTCACCGCGCACGGTACGCTCCATCTCGGTCACTTCTTCTGGACGTTCATCAATCAAAAGTACAATCAGGTAGCATTCAGGATTATTACGAGTGATGGACTGAGCAATAGATTGCAATAACATCGTTTTACCCGCTTTTGGCGGTGCAACGATGATAGAGCGCTGACCTTTACCAATCGGCGCGATTAGGTCAATGATACGACCCGTCAAATCCTCAGTAGTACCGTTGCCCAGCTCAAGCTTTAGCTGTTCAGTTGGGAATAGGGGCGTTAAGTTCTCAAAGATCAGCTTATGACGTGAGCGGTCTGGTGTATCAAAGTTGATCTCGCCGACTTTAAGAAGCGCAAAATAACGCTCAGAGTCTTTTGGTGGGCGAATCGTACCAGCGATACTGTCACCAGTTTTTAGGCTGAAGCGGCGGATCTGACTAGGGCTGACGTAGATATCATCAGGACCTGCTAAATAAGAGCCTTCTGATGAGCGCAAAAAGCCAAAGCCATCAGGAAGAACCTCAAGTACGCCATCGCCATAGATAGCCTCGCCGTTACGAGCGTGAGTTTTTAGGATAGCAAAGATAATGTCTTGTTTACGGCTACGCGCCATGTTATCAAGACCCATTTCTTTGGCGATAGCCAATAGCTCAGAGATTGATTTTTTCTTTAATTCAGTTAGATTCATAGATAGGTCATTAGCAATTGATCAGATGAGAGATGCCATTAGCAGCACAAATCACGACAGTGATTAAAATAACAGTAATATGAGGATAGAGGGTAGTTGTACAGCGCTGTGGTTTATGTAGTTTTGGTTATGCATGTCTGCTTATGGACGCATTGCGATCGGTAGATGCAAGGTCTTAAGAAATAGGGATAAAAAAGGCTACATAAGAGTCTGCGTCAAAAACTCAATATCAGTAATTGCGTTTAGTCATTTTGTTCAGCAATGGTGTTTATAATGACGATTGTGTTTTTGTTGATAAACACGAGGAGAATAGCGACAAGATACTAGGAAAACAGTTGGTTTTCTCTTGTCAGCAGACTATACGGTCTTCACAATAGCATTGTCAATAATTTTTGCCAAAAAATTCGTATAATCAAGTTTTTTGCACAAAAAACAAGCAAAAAAGCCATTATCTGATTCAGATAATGGCTTTTCACGTGTTCTACTTATTCACGCCAAACAGTTTAGAGCGACTGCATTCGGCTTATAAATGCTTGTCTAGGACTTTAGCCAATTCAGCTTTTGGTTGTAGACCCATTACTGAATCAACTTTTTCGCCGTCTTTGAATACAAATAGTGTTGGGATATTGCGAATACCGAAACGGCTTGCTGCTTGTGGGTTGTTATCCACGTCTACTTTGACGATTTTAACTTTGTCTTGGTACTCAGTGGCTAGATCTTCTAAAATAGGGGCAATGGCTTTGCAAGGACCACACCATGGTGCCCAGAAGTCTACCAGTACAGGCACGTCTGATTGTAGAACGTCTTGATCAAAGTCTGTGTCGGTAGTATGTACAATAAGGTCTGACATAATTTTATCTCTCTTGTTTTGTAACTTCTATCATCACGTATCGACGTGCATATTGGTTTAATAATGAATCGATTAATGATTAAAGAATTGTTTGGAAGGGGTGAAAATGTGCCATTATATTAACATGTTTGCTCATGCTTGACAGATACAGGCCGGTTAAATTGTTTAACAATTACGATTAGCACAATAAATCAAGACAGATTGATACCGCTTAGGTTTTCTCTGTTACTTGCTATAACCATTGTGACAATAATGCATTTCTTTGAGCACCTGTCAATCATATAGCAGTGGTTGCTTTCGGTATCAAACAGCAATATTTTGAGCATAGTAACCACAGCGATAGCGTATCAAAACAATATCAACCGAAATCACATATTTAATCCAATTTACATAAGTAGTTAATTTTATGCCTTTTACCGATGAAGAAGTCCACGCCCTTAACGCCCAAGAAAATGCTTACCCGCTCGAGTTTTTCAAGAATTTTGCACAAGAGGTTACCGTTTATGAGGACGATGATATTTGGGTAGTAGATAAACCAGCAGGGCTGCTAAGTGTCGATGGCAAAACGCTAAAGGTAAGTCTGCTCGCTCGGCTTGCGCGTGCCAATCCAGCGGTCAAGCTGATTCATCGATTGGATATGGATACCTCAGGACTGCTTATCTTTGCAAAAAATGCAGAAGCCCAAACCAATATCAGTAAGCAGTTTATTGAGCGTCTACCACAAAAAAAGTATCAAGCGCGGGTCTTTGGCGAATGGGAGCAGGTGGGTGCAACGGGTAAGATCTCCGTGCCAGTGCGTTATGAGCCGACTACCAAACCGCGTCATATCGTCGATCACGACTGGTCAAAACATGCATTAACATTGTATGAAGTCATAGCGCACGAAATGTGCAATGGTGAAGCAGTTACTCGAGTGATGCTCAAACCGGTGACGGGTCGCAGTCATCAGTTGCGCGTACATATGGTACATGCAGGTCACGTGATGATTGGTGATCCGATTTATGCTGAAGGTGCGGCACTCAAGATTGCACCAAGGCTGAACTTACATGCGCAGCAATTACGGTTAAAACATCCAGTATTGGGTGCTTGGATGGATTGGGAAAGCCCATGTCCGTTTTAGGGCGTTAGATTCTGTGTTTTAGAGCGTTGGGTTTTGTAAAGGGAAATGAATAGAGGCCATAACAGCTATGGCCTCAAAGTCAGTCACATAGCATCAGTTATGCACACAAGGATGAGAGCATGCTTAACAACACCGCACAAGGTATCAAAAAACGTCTTAGACGTAAAAGCAAAAAATTGAATGCGCCAGCCGATTATGAAGTCATGATTATTGGCGCTGGTATCGCCGGTATTGGCATGGCTTGCCGTTTACAGCAACTACAGCAAACAAATTTATTTGGTCAAAAGAGCATAAAAAAGCAAAAGAAGAACAAATCATCTGATAAGAAAAAGACCTCGCAGCGCTTTGTCGTACTAGAAAAACGTGCCGATCTTGGCGGTACGTGGGACTTATTTACCTATCCTGGTATTCGTTCTGACTCCGATGCGCTCACCTTTGGTTATAACTTTAGACCGTGGTTAGATTATAGAATGTTGGCAGCAGGTGGCGATATTAAGCGTTATATTGCTGATACGGCGCGCGAGTTTGGTATTACGGACCATATCAGCTATGAGCATGAAGTCCAGCAGATAGAATGGTCGAGTATTGATCAGTTATGGACAGCAACCATAAAACATCATGCCAGCGGAGAGGTATTTGTCAAAACAGCAAAGTTCGTCGTGGGTGCTACGGGCTACTACGACTATGAGCAAGGGTATCGACCTCATTTTGATGGCGAAGAGGACTTCCGTGGGCATATTGTCCATCCACAGCACTGGAATGATCTAAAGTATCACGACAAAAAAGTAATCATCATCGGTAGCGGTGCGACTGCCATGACGTTATTGCCTGCGATGGTGGATGAAGATAGTGATCAGTGTGCACGCCACGTCACGATGCTACAGCGGACGCCAACTCATGTGGCAAGTGTGCCAGGCGATGATTATGCTATGGATTGGCTATCAGGAAAATTTTCACCCTTATCAAAAGAGCAAGCTTATACAGTGCTACGTGCACGCAATGTGCTACGGCAGCAAGGGTTATATAAATTAGCGACTCACGCGCCCAAGCTGATGAGAGCTGTACTCAAGAGTGGCGTGAAAAAAGAGTTAAAAGGTAGCGATATCGATGTCGAGCATTTCATGCCTGACTATGATCCTTGGGATCAACGAGTATGCGCCGTACCAGACAGTGATTTATTTGAGTCTTTGCAAGGCAAACGTGCAGCGGTGGTGACCGATCAGATCGACCGTTTTACCACGACTGGTATCCTGCTGCAATCAGGCGAGCATCTCGATGCTGATATCATCGTCACTGCAACGGGTTTGAAGCTACAAATGCTGGGCGGGGCAGCGGTATATATCGATGGCCAAGCTATCGATATCGGCACGCGCATGACGTATAAGGCAGTCATGATCGAGGGCGTACCTAACATGGCGGCTTTGTTCGGTTACACCAATGCTTCATGGACGCTAAAAATCGATTTGGCGTGTCAGTATTTGGTAAGACTACTGAGCTACATGCATAAAAACCGCTACCAAGTCGCGCTGCCACAGGCAAAGACAGCGAGTGCTACTGCCTGTGCTCAGACAGACACTGTGATGGGCTCGCTGTCATCTGGATATGTCAGGCGCGCAAAAGACAGACTGCCTAAGCAAGGCAATCGCTATCCGTGGTACGTGACCAATAACTATCTAAGTGATCGTGTCATGCTTAAATACCGTAAAATAAAAGACGACTGGTTACAGTTTAGTCGTTAGTAGCTGGTCAATGATCGACAGTTGCTATTGGTGTTCGTTGTTAATGGTCACTGTCAATAAACTCAGCCACTTGTTTGCTCAACATCTGCCACAAAGTCTCTTGTGCGCTTTTACTGCCCCAAGCATTGTGCGGACTAAAGATAACACGCGGATGGTCACTGAGACTGAGCAGTGGGTCGTCCTTAGCAATAGGCTCTTGTTCGAACACATCACTGGCATAACCGATGATTTGCTCGTTGTTAATCGCGTCGGTCAATGCCTGACTGTCGACCACACCGCCACGAGCGACGTTGACGATGAGTGGCTGCTTGCTCATTTTTGCCAACGTGTCTTTATTAATGAGATGCTCGGTTTGTTCGTTTAGTGGGCAGTGCAGGCTTATCACATCAGCCTGTGCCAGCACGTCATCAAATGCCGTGTACTCATCGCTACGAGGCGTGCGCCCTTGATGCTCTGCCCAGAGTACTGTCATGCCAAAAGCACGGGCGATTTCGGTCACGCGCTTGCCAATCGTACCGATACCAATGATGCCTAGCGTCTTGTCTTCTAAATCTATCAGGGGAATATCTAGCAGACAAAAATTATCATTTGCGAGCCATGTACCATCAGCGACTTTTTGATGGTAGTGAATACCAGCACGCATGGCAGTTAGCATCAGCATAAATGTGTGCTCAGGGACGCTTTTTACCGCGTAACCTGCGACATTATAGAGGGCTACATCGTGTTTATCGCAAGCATCATGATCGACATTGTTCATGCCAGTGGCGGTCAGTTGGATAAGCTTTAGCTTAGGGAGTTGTGCTATTACCTCAGCGCCGATTTGGACTTTGTTAGTGATAATAATATCGGCGTCACGACAGCGCTCAATGATGACGTCTGTATCTTTTGGTGTGTCGTTATAAGTGATGTAATCGCTTACGCCTGTTGGTGCAGGTAGGTCGATACCGTCAGAAAAAGTACCTTTGTCTAAAAAAACGGCTTGCATGGTTGTTCCTTATTTATTGTTGTCATATAGGTCGCTCTTATATAGATAACGCTCGAATAAATCACTTTGCATAAGCATTCATCGAATGAGTCATCATCGGCTTAATGTAGCATGCTGGTATTTTTAGTCAAAAACCAATTCGTTAAATGCTATCGCCGTAGACATAAGCGGCTAAAAACAAAGTAATTTATATCATAAACCGACCTACCCAGGCTGATTTGGTCTGAAGTCTTCATAAAATTATGGGTATCACAATCGACCTCTTGAAAATTCAACTTAACGCACTCATCTAGCCGCTAACGTTATATAATGGTATGGCTTAGCTATTGGTTTTCTTAAGACTGGTTTTACCAAGATTACAATATTGCATTCACATTTACTGATGCTGTGCATAGCTTGTAATCTTATCGCTATCAAAAGCCACCATTGCTATCTAATTTTTAATTATCTGAGTACAAAAGACATCGCCCTATGACTATCTCTATTGCTTCATTGCACAGTACTGAATTCGCCGTTGGCCAACGTTATTTATCTGATACGGAATCTGAGCTTGGCTTAGGTGTGGTTATCGACGTCGATGATCGATGTGTGCATATTTTATTTCCACAAAGTGAAGAGACACGCGTCTACGCAAAAAACTCTGCGCCACTATCGCGCGTGGTGTTCAAAGTGGGCGATACCATCTATGACCAAGATGGCAAAAGCTACACCGTAAATGCTGTCGATGAAGTCATGGGTGTACTCAAGTACGGCGTTGATGAGCACGAAAAAGGCATCATGGAGACCCGTTTGGCTGCCAATATCACATTGGCTAAGCCGCTTGAGCGTCTGCTTGCTGGTCGTATCGAACGTGGTGACTGGTATGAGCTGCGCCAAGATATCTTGCGTATGCAGTCAGCACTGGCAGGTCATCCGCTAAAAGGTCTCATGGGCGCGCGTGTCGATATCATCGAACATCAGTTATATATCGCACACGAAGTCGGTAAGCGTATCGCGCCGCGTGTCCTATTGGCTGATGAAGTGGGTCTTGGTAAAACCATTGAAGCGGGCATGATTATTCATCAGCAGCTGCTAACAGGCAAGGCTGAGCGTGTTCTCATTTTAGTGCCAGACAGCTTGCAGTATCAATGGATGATTGAGCTGCGTCGCCGATTTAATCTAAACTTTGCGCTGTTTGATTTGGTGCGTACGGCGGCTATCAAAGAACATGACCCTGAGCAAAACGTCTTTGCCACTGAGCAATGCATCATCGCAGGTATGGATCTATTGATCGATCATCCAGATTTATATGACCAAGCGATGGATGCAGGGTTTGATCTGTTGGTTGTTGATGAGGCGCATCACCTGCATTGGGATGAAGCGCAAGGCGGCAATGATCAATACGATCTGGTGGCAGATTTTGCAGAAGAGACCCCAGGTGTCATGCTACTGACCGCAACACCAGAGCAGCTTGGCGCGCAAAGTCACTTTGCCCGTCTACGTCTACTCGATCCAGACCGTTTTGATGATCTAGATGAGTTCATCGATGGTCAGGCTGCTTTTGAGGAGACGGCAGCTGTGGCTGGTGTCTTGATAGAAGACAAGCCGCTAAATAAAGGTCAAATCGCTGCTCTGAGTAGTCTATTGGCCATCAGTATTGATGAGCTGGCTTCGATCAACGATGACGACAAGCTACGCACGCATGCGCTCAACGAGCTACTAGATCGTCACGGTACGGGTCGTATTTTATTCCGTAATACGCGTGAGAGTGTCAAGGGATTCTATGGTCGTAGTAGCCAGCCGCATCCACTACCATTGCCTGAAGCATGGCGTGACAGCTATCAAACCAATGGCAAATTGCGTGAGCAGCTGTGGGGTGAAGAAAACCAACCAGATGGTGGTTGGTTAGAGGACGATCCACGTGTCTCTTGGTTGATTGATATTTTACGTGGTGAGCTTAAGCAGCAAAAGGTGCTGTTGATCGCGCGTAGTGGTGCAACCGTAGAGAGCCTAGAGGCAGTACTGCGCCTGCACGCAGGGATTAAAACCGCTATCTTTACTGAGCAGATGACGCTACTAGAGCGTGACCAAGCCGCCGCATTCTTTGCCGATAGTGAAGGCGCACAGATACTATTGTGTTCGGAGATTGGCTCAGAAGGTCGCAACTTCCAGTTTGCAAGCCAACTGGTACTATGGGATCTCCCTGCCAATCCAGATACGCTAGAGCAGCGTATCGGCCGCCTAGATCGTATCGGACAAACCCAGCAGATCATGCTGCATGTCCCTTATGTACAAGGTACGGCACAAGAGCGTCTGTATCACTGGTACAACGATGCGCTGAACATGTTTAGCCAAATATCGCCAACCGCACAAAGTGTACAAGAGCAGTATATCCAGGATCTTAAGCCGATGCTTGAAGGCGCTGACACCGCTGAAAACAATGTCATTTTACAAGACATTATCGATGAAGCGCTGCAAACGCGACTGGGACTTGAGGCGCAGTTGCAAGCGGGTCGCGATCGTCTGTTAGAATACAACTCATGTCGCCCGCGTGTCGCTGGCCGTATCGCTGACGCTATGCGCGATTTTGATGGCAATAACTTACTGCCGCATTTCATTGAGCGTTTCTTTGCCTCTGCCAATATCGATCACAACGTCCAGCGTGATGGGTCGTGGGTTATCGCGCCTATCGACAGCACAGAGATTAGTGACTATATCGACGGGTTGCCGCTTGGCGATGAAGACGGCATGACATTAACATTTGAGCGTGAGCAAGCGCTGCAGCGTGAAGATATCGACTTTATCACGCATGAGCATCCATTGATGCGCGCCATCTATGAGCTGGCGAGTACCAGCACTTTTGGTAATACTACTGTGGCTATGCTCAAAAGCGCTGCTGTACCGCAAGGCATGGTGTTACTAGAAGTCAACTTCCGCGTTGAAGCCATCGCACCAAAGCTGCTTAACTTGCCTGCGACATTGACTACACAAAACATCCGCGTATTTATCAGTGAGCAGGGCAGTGACTTATCTGCTCGTATTAGTGCTGATATGATCATGCCGCATATCGAGCGTTTGGACAAAAACCGTGCTCGCCAAGTCATCAAGGTACGCAGCGATGTTATTGAGCAGCGTTACTATGAAGCTGAAGATATCGCACGCGCGCAGATCGCTGAGATTGGTGAGCAAGCCAGTAGCCGCTTTAGTCAGCAGTGGTCGCGCGAGATCAAACGTCTCAAGCATCTGCAAACTATCAATCCAAACGTGCGTCCTGAAGAGATTGAGCGCCTAGAGCAACTCAAGGCTCAAGGTGAGCAAGCGCTTGGCAACTTATCATTAGTGCCGGACTCTATTCGTGTACTGGTCGCCGTCAAGCCGTAGATAGTGCAGTATTATCGTTGTAATCACTAAAAAACGAGATGTTATCAGGCATCTCGTTTTTTTGATTCATACTGCATACACGCACTGACAAATCGTTATTTGTTGAGCAAAAACAGCAAAGCAACACTCGCAAGTAAGCCGACAGTAGCTAGTCAAAGCTATAGATATTGGGTAAGATGTTTACCTTTTCTATCGAAAGTAAATATGTAGCGATGGCTCTGTTAGCTACAGTTGTTTGTTCGTTCTACAGTATCGCTTGTATCTGTTAGCAAGTGATCCCATATTATTTTACATGCAAGCGCAGCAGTTATATCGCGTCGATATGGTTAGATGCTTATTTTCGAGTGCTGGGTGTTGTTGATAAAAATAAGGAAACATATCGTCATGTCCAATAATTCACAACTGATCGATGAGCTGCTGGCTACCATCGCACTTATTGAAGTTACCCCTGATGTCTTTGAAGGCAAAAGCCATGACTATGTGGGCAGTCGTATATTTGGTGGACAAGTGCTTGCCCAAGCGATCATGGCAGCCGCGCATACCTTAGAGCAAGACAAGCCCTGTCATTCACTGCATGGGTACTTTTTGCGTGGCGGGGATATCAATCAACCAGTGATCTATCAAGTGCGTCGTCTGCGTGACGGTCGCAGTCTCTCTGCACGTGAAGTGACGGCTATTCAATACAAAGAAGTACGTGGTAAGCCGCCTGTTGAGCAAGTGATATTTTCGATGATTGCCTCGTTTTCACCGATGGAGGAGGGGCTTGAGTACCAAGAGGACATGCCTGTTTATCCACCGCCAGAAGACTTGCTGACCGAGCAAGAGTTAAAAGAAGAGAATGTTGGAAAAGTACCAGAAGCGCTCAAAGCCAGATTTATGCGCCGCCGTCATGTCGAGATAAAACCCGTTAAGCCGCGCAACCCGATTAGCCCAGAACCTATGAAACCTAAACAGGCAAATTGGCTGCGTATTCATAAGCTTGGCAATCAGCCAGTAGCTATTCAGCAGGCACTATTGGCATTTTCGTCTGACTTTTATTTGGTTGGCACGGGGCTGATGTCACATGGCGTGAGCTTTATGACCAGTGGGTTACAAGCCGCTAGTATCGATCACTCGATGCATTTTCATCGTGAGTTTGATTTGAATAAATGGATGCTATACGACATGTGGAGTGACACCACTTCTAATGCGAAAGGGTTGAACCATGGGCAGTTTTGGCAAGAAGGCAAACTGGTCGCAACCGTGCAGCAAGAAGGTCTAATGCGTTTGCGTGTGCCAAAGTCTTAGGTTTCTAGGGCTTATCTTTATTCCCACGTATGTCAAGGTTGCTCAGTATGCGCAAAAAACCTCATAAACCTCTGTTGAAATTATAATAATGGACAATATCTTCCTCATTAGAGATTTAGTGCATCAAGCTTTTGGAAAAAATGCTTTTGAGCATGGTTTATTTTATTTGCATGAACGGTCACTACGTTTCGAGCTATCGGTAGAGGGCTCATTTGTGGAGTTGTTTAATCAAGCTCTTTCAAAAGGCATTGAGATTCTTGACAATGTATTTGGTAAACAAAATGACTTGTATGCATGTGTCAGTTTTTACGGTGGAAAAGGGTTGTTAGCCAACTTATCAATCTTTAAGCAATTGAAGAGCCTTGATATTGAGCTTAACAAATCATCATGTGAAATTTGGCAAGAGCAATATCCTCAAGAAGGAAACGATGACTTAGAGGAAAATTATTTTAGAACATTTATTATCTTTCCTATCGGACGAACGGAAATGTTGAGCTTACTATGGTCTGCTGTTGCTTCTGACTTTAATATCAGTCCAAGAGTGAGTGCTCATATTTATTTTTTTAGTTCTAAATTGCAGATTCTAGCCCATCCATATGATGACAGAGGAATGGATATCATCGGAGCGAATCATGATTTAAAACAAATATTATTTGATGGTTTTAATAGTTATTTGCTTGACTATGACCGTGAAATTATGAATAAAAACTTCATTAAGTGTTAAACCAAATTTTCCTTTGGTAATTCTATAAAAAACTATCTATATAACTTTTTAAATCGTTCTAAAGAATTCAGAAGATAGGTAATCCATAGAAACTACTGAAGTAGCTCAATAATTTTTTCCATAGCACGAGGTAGTCCTAAATTGTCTTGTGCTATTTGTTCAGTCAGCCATTTAAAATCAATCTCAGCCGCTACGAGTTTTTCGTTGAGCTCTAGTATTTGCGCGGCATCAACCGTTAGTTTTTTCGGGGTTAAATACCAATGAAAATGAGTCAGTGAGTGCTTAATCGGAGCATCATCAAGCAAGGTATTGCCGACTGATTCGGCGACCAACTCGTTTTCTATCAGCCACTCATGGATAATTTGCTCAGCCGTGGTGAATTCGGCTTCGTATACTTTTTCATGACTACGGACGTCACTTGGTATATTAGTTGACTTATCATCGCTCGCTGGTTTTTTAGCATCAGTCTTACCAGTGGCTTTACTACTTGTCTTACCGTCAATTTTTTCTACAAACTGTAATGGCAAGCTCCACAATCCACCCCAAATGCCGTTATCAGGACGTTGTAGCCACAATAGTTCACTGTCTACACTTTCTATCAGTAGCGCATTGCTAAATTTGCTTGGCTTGGGCTGTTTTTTTGCTTTGACAGGATAATCGGTTTCGCGCCCCTCTGCATGTGCCAAGCAGTCTTCTTGCAATGGACATAACAGGCATGCAGGCTTGCGGCGAACACATAGCGTTGCGCCCATATCCATCATCGCTTGAGCAAACAGTCCTGAGCTTTCTTTTGGGGTCAGGCGCTCCGCTAGTGCCCATAACTTTTTGGTCGTGGCAGACTTGGTAATGTCACCATCGATGGCTGCCCAGCGCGTTAAGACTCGTTTGACATTACCATCGCAGATGACGCCATAATGATGCAGTCCCATCGCCATAATCGCCCCAGCGGTAGATGGGCCAACGCCAGAAATTGCCTCCCAACCTGCGAGTGTCTGCGGGAAGTCACCCGTCTCATCAATCATTGCAACCAGCTGCTTCGCGCCTTTGTGCAGATTACGCGCGCGCGCATAGTAGCCAAGCCCTGCCCAATGCTCAGCGACCACATCCCAATCCGCTGCGGCTAAATCCTGCACGGTCGGAAACGTCCCCATAAAACGCGCAAAGTAGGGCAATACGGTGGTGACCTGTGTCTGCTGTAGCATGACTTCGGATAGCCATACGATATAAGGGTTGGGCGTATCAGTCTGATGCTGTTGCCACGGCAAATCGTGGCGACCATTTTCGGCAAACCAATCGAGAAGGCGCGGGGTGAAGGCGTTGAGGGAAGAGGTGGTGTGGTTAAAAGTTGCGTCAGAAGGTTCAGAATTAGCAGTTGGCTGGGTCATAGGCTCTTATATTTAATCTTTTAAAGGTAAACAATTATACCCGATATACGTATTTTCTACGACCCAACCTTGCAACGATTTCCTTAAATAATATAATAAAAATAACTACTTAACGATTTCGAAAAGTAGGAGGTTGTTGATAGTATGGTCGATGTAATTATAAAGATAAGAGTTGCTACTTATACCATTATTGTCTATTAGAAGATCATAGTGTGGACTACCTAAGATTTCTTGTGCTAACTTCTGTATTGCTACCCCACTATTACTGCGAATATTAACAACTTGATTTCTGATGATTTTGTTAAAGAGGATCAGTATAAAGCTTTTTACAGGATTACCTAAGATATCACTACTCGGTATAGATAGAATATCAGAATTCATGAATTCAAGGAATTCTGAAGATAAGAGGTTTCTATTTGCTAAACTCATAAGCAAATCTTTATCAGTAATATAAACAACCGATAGAAATATCATAATGATTTGCTCAAGTACTAACAATTTGCTTTGTTCTTCATCTTCAAAAATAATCAATGTTTCAACACAACGTACAATTTGTTCAATATTACGAAGTGATAATTTACTGATATCCAAGAAGGTTGGAATCTCATAGATAGACTGGTTGTCTTTAAATTCTTGTGGGATTACCTTGCTATCTCGTACTACTGTCTTGAAGTGAGTGACGTTATTCTCGATTGATTTACCCTCAGGATCTTTTGTAGAAGTGGGCAAGTTGATCTGATACTTAAAAAATTTATATAAATAATCCTGAGAATTGGTTTCGCTACCATAGCTGTGTTTGATGGTTGCTTTTAATTGCTCTGCATTGGTAACCAAGATAATCTGTACGTTTTCAACGTCAAAAACGTGTTTAATAGTCTCTAACATCATTACTGCAAAGTCTGGACGGCAGCGATCAAGCTCATCAATCAGGAGTATAACGGGATTGATAGATGCGATATCTTTTAAGGCCTCTTTTAGTGTTGATAGGTTCTTTTCAGCCTCTACTTGGTCTTTAATCATTGACTCAAGAGATTGGTCAATAAATGAGTCCGAACCTTCTTCTATATCTTCCATACCCTCCTTAAAGTCGTCCGATATATCCGCTGCATATTTTCCAAATGCTAAGCTCGCTATTGCCTTAATACCGATACCTGAGACTAAACGCAAATAGGGAATAGCGTTCTTGATAAAGCTTTTTCGTTTATCATCGTCTTCACCATAGAATCCAGCGACTTCTGCAATTAGTGTCAAAAGTGGTTCGTTAGCATGGTCAGCTTGAAAAGCATTTACATAGCCAACTTTATAATCATTCGTATTGTTCGCCTCAATCAGATTCTTTAGCTTAAAACAAAACTCTGTCTTTCCTGTACCCCATTTACCATCAATGATAAGTGGTGATACATCAATATTTGAGTCTAATAACTTAATGATTTTCTCAGCGATAGGCTCACGTGTGAACTCGTCTCTGCTAGAAAAAGTTAACTCTTTCATCACGCTATAATCTGTCATTAAGCACTCTCTATAGTTATAGTTTTGATATACGATACTTATGTTATACAGATAATATAGACATAAAAAAAGCCCGTCAGGGCTTTTATATAGGCAATCGTTTTTTGAGTAATGGGCTTTGAGCTAAAGTTACTTCCGATTCTGACGAGTCCGCTTTTTGCGTAAACGTTTTTCTTCCTCTTTCGCTTTGCGCTTCTCTTCAGCAGCGAGACGTTGTTCAGCGACGGCAATTTCTTCCGCTTCAATCATAGCTGGAGTCTCAAGCGTCATACGCCCAATCTTCGCGCTACGCAGCTCATTGATGAGAATCTCAGACATGCGATACGTATCGACTTGGTTGCCCGCGCGCACACAGCCGCGATTACGACCCGCCACTTCAAAAAACTCCCAGTCAGTCTTGGGCAGTTCTTCAATTTTGTAGCGAGATTTTAGCAGCTCAGGATAGGCGTGCATGAGGTACTCAGCGGTATAGCTTGCCACATCAGCGAAATCAAACGCCGTATCACGGATGCCGCCCGTTGCGGCTAGACGATAGCCAGAGTTTTCATTTTCAACCTTTGGCCACAGCATACCAGGCGTGTCATAGAGCATGATGTCATCATCGAGCTTGATGAGCTGCTGCGACTTGGTCACGGCGGGCTCATCGCCTGTCTTTGCCACAGCGCGTCCTGCTAGCGTATTGATCAAGGTTGATTTTCCGACGTTCGGGATGCCCATAATCATCGCTTTGATCTGACGGCCAGTACCGACTTTGTTGGGTACGAGGTGCTTACAGATAGCGATGATACGTTTGACGTCATCGGCTTTATCCGTATCACAAGCAATGGCCTTGACACCATTTTGCTGCTCAAGATGGTCCATCCACGCTTGGGTCAATTCTGGATCGGCAAGATCGGCTTTATTCAGGATTTTGATTACAGGCTTTTCGCCGCGTAGTGCTGCAACCATCGGGTTTTCACTACTATGAGGGATACGCGCATCAATGACCTCGATGACCAAATCCATCTGCGGCATGATTTCTTTGATTTCGTTACGGGCTTTGTTCATATGCCCAGGGAACCACTGAATGCTTGTTCTCTTATCCATTGTCTTTCATAACCTTTTTATTCATAAAATATTGCATTAAAGACAGTGCGCGATTTTGGTAACTTTTGGCATTGTCTTTATTCATAGTCGCCAGTTTACTACAGAACCTATGTATTCACGGGACAATTTCGCCTGACCAGTTCACTTGATCCGCTCGCTCGACCAGGTACGCCACTACTCTTGATTCTTATTTTCTATTTCCTTGGTGGTTGGTGGTAAAGGTGCAAGATAACCAATCAATAGTATCAAGCTACCCGCGCCAAGGAAGGAAATCACGCGCCAAATCGCTTCGGTCTGTGACAGATCAACCAGTACCAGCTTGAGCACGACGATGCCGAGTAGACCAATACCCATAAACCAAAGCGCACGCTGCCAGTAGCGACTCGCCATAATGGTGGCGACCAATGCCAAGAGCGTCCATAAGATCGTCAGTCCTGTTTGCACCTGCTCGCTTTGCCATGCGCCGCCTTGAGTACCAGTACCGTCCCAAAGCGGTGTACCGATAAAGGCGTGTAGCGTTCTAACTAACATGCTAGATATCAGCCAAAAGCCAATAAGCCCTAGTACTATTAGCAAACTATCAGCATTGAATAGCTGCTTGGTTTTGGTGACTGTATCTGATGGGATAGGGTTTTTGTCTCGGTGTCTCCAGCTTATATAATAAAGACTAAAACCAACCAATAGCGTCAACCACGAGGTAATGTCGTAAAGGTTGAATAATGGAAAATAAGACATGTCCCAAATTACACCGTCATAAGACCAATTGGTCATGACAATCCAGAATAAAGCAATGGGAGCAAAGATCGCAGCACATCCTCGTAGTGCCTGCTGCCAGTCAAACCAATACAGTAGCCCTTGTTGTGAAGCTTTATTGATTGATGGATTTTTTTTGTTTTGACTGAGATCACGATGACTGAGATCACGATGACTGAGCCATAGCCCAGTCAAAATGAGTACAGCTGAGCTCAATACTGCCATGATGCCATCAGAGTCTGGTAGGCCATAATGCGCAGCGGCAGCAACCAGTAAGATACCAGTACCCAGCCAACTAATAGCCGTATAGCGTGAGGCGTTGTTATTATTAATCCATGTATCAGAGCAGATATTAGACCAGTTTTTTAGCCATAGCTGACCTATCATGAGCCAGCCGATTATCAAACCTACGAATATCAGCCATTCTGCTGTCGTCCATGTCAAATTGAGCTCAAACTTTTGCGGGAGTTGTACCACTAGCATGAGACAAAACAATAGTAGCAATCCACGACTAAACTGCCGGATCTCCGACCATGAGCGATAGCGATTGATCATCCAATAGATCGTGAGGCTAATGAGTGCGGCTAGCGCAATGACCGTGGTCTCTAACTGCCAAGTATCAAACCAATGATGCAAATCAAGCATCAGAACTTGTAGCATCCAAGCCATGGCAGTCACTGTTAGGAACTTTATTATTCTAGGACTGTGCCAAACAAACTTGAATGCGCGGCTTTGATTATCAATAGAGGTTAGCCATTGCTGGGCAGCTTGGGTGCTGACACCAAGCGTACGGGCGTAACGAGTAACCGACTCTGAGGCAGTTGCCGCGTTATGCTTATTGCTGTTGCCATCAGTGTTGCTATTATTGAGCTCAGTCATGAGCATAACAGGGGAGTTGCTAACTCGTAAGATAAAGACAGTCGCCAGATAAGCAATCGCTGAGATACTAAAGGCTAAGACGGGATAGTCTTTGATAGAGAATATCGCGGTGGTCAAGAGCATGCCGATACTAACAAGCTGTAAAAGCAAACCAAATAATACGGACCATGACCGTAAGGAGCGCCTGCCAAACCAGACCAATGCGAGCCCCTGTACTGACCACCCAAAAGCAATCCACTCAGCATCCAGCGCCAGCGGTATTACCAGCGCTAAAAACCCAAAACCCAATGCCAGCATACCTTCAGTAATGAGTGCATAGCGCCCACTACGCTGGACAAACAGCCAGCCTAGTCCGAGATACACCGCTGCCAAAATTGTACTAGTAAAGGTTAGGGCATTGGGAATGTCATCGAGTAAGGCAGCAAATAAGCCAAAAGCCAGAATCGGTACCGAAAACAGCAGCCCAGTATCGATGGGGAATAGATAAGGGTGATTACTTTTAGGTGTTTTGTCCAAATGACCTAGGGTGTTTGCATCATCTATATGGCTAAGGTTCTGCTCATTAAGTGAATTGTAAGTAATGATCTGCTGCGCATAACGAATGACGACAAATAAATAAAGCAGCCAATGTAATGCAACCAGTGTCACAAATGACCAACGCTGCGACTCTATGACAGCGCTCAGATTTTCACTGACACCCCAGTAGTATGCCAAGCCAAACGTCACCGTAACACCGAATAAATTCAGGATTTTCCACGGGCGATAATGGGCAATGACGGCAATCGTGACATTTAACAATAGATAATAGCTAAATAACGTGACTAAACTCCCCGTATCGTCACTGGTCAGAATCGGTGCAAAAAATCCACCAGACAATGCCAGCAATGCTAAAGGAAAAGCGTTTTGACGTACGGCGAGGGCAATAGTAATCGCAGACAACAATCCTAGCCCGATAAAGCTCGGTACACTTGGAATGATCTGATAGACGCTATAGGCAAAAAAAGTGCTCAAATAGGCAATTGCTAAGCCTGCGCCTTGTAGCGTAATACCATACGAGAAGCGTTTTGCCGTGAGCTTCAATCCAAGTGCTGACAGTGCTAATCCTGTGAGACCGACGGCTATCAGCTTTGTGGTAATTGAAATCTCGATATACTCACTCAATAGGCGCAGTAGCAATACCACGCCGATGAGGAGTACCAATACCCCGACACGCACGACAAGATTACCACCGAAAAACCAGTTTTTGATGGAATGAATGAGTGATGTGACGATAGGTAGTGAGCGTTCATCAGGCTCGATTGGGGCGGCTGGCACGCTATGCGCAGTTGTTTCTGAGTGAGGTTGATCTATAGGGTCATCATTAGCGACGCTCGATATGATATTTTTGGCTGGCGCTGGTGTTGACGCTGGCACCATCGTTGGCAATGGCGGCGGTGATGTGGGTGACGACGGGAGTGAGGATGTGACTGATGATGTGCTTGGTAAGGTACCGGCTGTTGATGGATGTTGTGAATCAAAAGCTCTACCCTCAGTCGCGTTATTTGTCGCAACGTTATTAGAGGGCTCAGTCACATTATTTTTAGGTACGCTATTTTCAGTTGCGATATCTTCAGCAAAAGATCTGCGCACATGAACACTGTCATCAGCCAAACGGGTAGATGAGGCAGTCATACGACTCATGCTATTGTCTTTTCTGAGGTCTTTTTGCTGTGCAAGCTCAGCTTGTAGTTTTGTGACATCGCGGCGTAGATGCTCGATTTTTCGAGTTGTCCTAGTGTATAACGCGACTACCACAATCAATAGAATCGTAAAAGCCAGCCAACCGAGCTGGGTCACCAATAGATATAACATCTTCGTCACTCAAGCCAACGGATAGTAAGGTGATAATGACGCGATTTGATAAGAAGTACAAGACTGGTCTGATAACGCTCCTCAAAAACAGTGGCTAAAACACACGCAAAATAAAAGGACAGCTTAAATAGTTAAGCTGCCCTTCTTGATAAGTTTTATATCAAACCGCTTTTATGCCAAGTTTGCTTTCATAAACTCAATCATATTTTCCCAGCTTTGTTTAGCAGCTGCTTCGTTATAGCCAAGGTCTACTTCATTGTTGGCTGCACGCTCATCGGCGTGTGGGTTGGTAAAGCCGTGCTTAGCGTTGTCATAGACATCGATAGTATAATCAACATCAGCAGCATCTAGCTCTGATTTTAGACCTTCGATAGCATCCATCGATACCATTGAATCATCACGGCCATGAGCGACCAGTACTTTTGCGGCAAAGTTTCTGTCTGCTGGTTGTTTTGGGGTTGGGTTACCATGGAACGTTGCAACGGCTTTTAATGGCATGCCTTCACGCGCCATATCGAGGACAACTTTACCACCGAAGCAATAACCGATTGCGCCTAGATTGTCACCATCCACTGATAGCTGATCGCTAAAGTCGTTCAAAATCAGACGGCAGCGTGACATGAGCATGTCTTGATCAGCCAATACTTGCTCCATCCACATGTTGGCCATGGCAGCATCTGTGGTTAGTTTGCCTTCGCCATAGACGTCCATAGCGACTGCCGCGTAGCCTGCTTTGGCCAAACGCTCTACTACTGATTTTGGATGATCGACCACGCCCCACCATTCTGGTGCGACCAAAATACCTGCTGCTGGATTATCATCTGAAGCATTTTCTGGCAGTGCGACATAGCTGACAAGTTCGATACCGTTTTCGGTTGTACTGATTAATTCAAAAGTCTTAATTGACATATTATTGTCCTTTTTTATGTTATGAGTTTTAATTATTGGTCATTGTGATGGTTCGTGTTTCTAACTCGTACTACCTTAACGCCCATGTCTAGCAAAAACAGCTATAATACTGTAACGCTCTTTATCAAAATGCTACTGCGACCTTATGACTATAAATTTGTTAAACAAAAATGATGACAAACCAGACTTGCACTCAAGTATTGATTCAGATACTAAGCCTACGCAATCGATAAGTTTGTTTCCTGATAGCTCTAATGTCGATTCTAATAATGGCTCTAAATCTGAGCCACTGCGCCCGCAGTTTTGGTCGCGATTTGCATTGAACGAGCTGAATCATAGCGAATGGGAAGCCTTGTGTGATGGCTGCGGCAGTTGCTGTTTGATCAAATACATCGATGAGGATGAGGATGGCAATGTAGACGAAGAGCTGGTTGAGTATACCGATGTCACGTGCCAGCTAATGGACTGTGCGACGGGGTATTGTAGCCATTATGCGACGCGTCAAGAGTATGTCCCAGATTGCATTCAGCTCACCATGGACAACTTGCCCAACATGATGTGGCTCCCATCGCACTGTGCTTACAAGCGGTTATATAAAGGACAGAGTCTGCCAAGCTGGCATTTATTATTGACTGGGGATGCAGTGGTAACACAACACGAGATGCGCGCTGCTAATGTCGGCGTTGCAGGGCGCTGTGTGTCTGAAACCAGTATGTCTGATGAAGAGATGGAGACACGGGTTGTTAATTGGGTTAACCCTTAGTAAAAATACTGCGCTACTTTTATTTCTGCATTTATTCGTTGGATGATACTTAGTTAGACGCCTGAGCAGTAGACTTGGCTTTTGCCTCGGCACTAGATTGAGAGTGGGCGAGTGGCGGTAGTGGAATGTCTTGACGAATTTGCTGTGAGAACGCACGGCTATTGCCAATGGAGTGCAGATTGTCAAAACCGAGCGACTTTGGATTAATATGAGTACGCTCATACCATGTATCCATTGACCAAGGTTGATCGGGCTGTTCGGGCGCCGCATCGAGCATACCGACATCGTATAGATAGTTGGGCAACCACCCAGAGACCCAAATCCGGTAATCCCATGGCAAGCGATCGCCACTGATAATACGCGCCATATAAAAGATAATATTGGTACAGTTGCTCGTCAACGTGTTGTACCAAGCTGGCTGGTTATTTAGCTCATCAATAGCAGTCAGGTAAGATTCAAATAATGATCTGACTTCATGCTGTTGCAAGTTGCTGATGGGAAATAGATAGACCTGCTCACCGCGCGCGTTGCTACGAGTATAGATAATGTCACGCTCTTCTGCCGCAATCAGGCTCAGCTCATAACGCCTAAAAAACCCAGCAAGGGCTGAAAACGACTCACCGTCTTCTTTACGAATCTCAAAGGAGAAGGCAAGTGGTCTATCGTCTTCAAAACGAAAGCTGACCAAAGTATGAGCGATGAGTGGTCCCATCCAATAAGAGTTGGTCACATCGATGCCTGAGAGTTTGGACAAATCAATCGTACGGGTATCCCAGTGCGCGGTTGCTTCTGTATCTGTACGCCAATCAAAGTTGCGGACATTGGTTAACGTAATCAAATTAGGGTTGGTCGCATCACGCTTATAAGCGACTTGCTGATCGACCTCAGCCATCCAGTCACGATCCTGCTTGGGCTCAATAGAAAAAAACCAGCCCACACCCATAAACCAAATCACGCCGTATAGTCCGATGAGCCATTTGTTTGCGTCGGCTTTATGAATCACTGTGTTGTCAGTTGATTTATGGCGATACAGTATTTTGTTGACAGCACGCCAATAGCGGGTGCTCAGCAATGCCCCTAATAGACTTACGATGATAATAGTGGAAAGCCAGGTCACTATAGAGCCTATCCCGTACTGGTACCAAATCGCTAGCAGTAACCACACGGCGGATAAGAGCAGGGTAACGGCAATCAAAAAAGACACGATCCGATGTCGCCATGTGGATTTTGGCTGTTTGCTATCTGCTACGCCATCGCTCACGCTACGACCCTTAGGATGGCGGCGTGAACGCGACGAGAGCAAGCGGGAAAAAAGGGAACGTAGCGACATAGGGTTTGTTTTGCTAAATAAAGGCTTTGACCATAGCAAAGTTTATAACACGCTGACAATACAATTTGAGTGAATTTGTCGTTGAATGTCGGTGAGCCTTGCGATAAAGTGAAGCTAATTTGTGCTGGCATGTTTACGATTGAATCATCAACTAATGATAAGTCAGCCATTTTATTTGCTACTTTTGTCCCCATCTAGGCGCTACTTGTTTTTATTCACGATTATTTTAATTGCCATTAACTAAAGAGGTTAAATCACACCACCATGTCTGACGACACTCCCAGCCCGAGTAGTTGGTCGATGCGCGGCTTAAAACGCTGGCTATCGACCGCCCCCGAGACCCGTGACGAATTGATTCGTCTGGTACAAGACTCGCGCCAGTTCTTAGAGCCTGATACGGTCGATATGCTAGAAGGCGTACTCGATCTACCAGCAACCCAAGTGCGCGAAATCATGACGCCACGCCCGCAAGTGATTGGTCTGCACGAGAGCACCAGCCTTGCTGAAGTGATGGACATTATTCTTGAGACCACGCACTCGCGCTATCCTGTTTTTGACAGTCAAGATGATGATGCCGTTATTGGTATCTTACTGGCCAAAGATTTGATTCCTATTTTGGTTCATATGGTGCGTAACCAAGAAGACAAAATCGATAGCAAACGCCTAAAAGACCTAGTACGTCAGCCGCTCTATATTAGTGAAACTGCGCGCTCAGATACTTTGCTACGCTCGTTGCAGCGCACGCAAGTCCATATGGCGATTGTCGTCGATGAGTTTGGTAACTTTGGTGGTGTGGTCACCATGGAAGACTTGCTTGAGGAAATCGTTGGTGACATCGTGGATGAACATGATGACTTTGACGAAGACAGCGACATCAACAACATCGTTGCAGACCCAGAAAAGCCGAACACATGGCGTGTCCAAGCGTCTACTGTCATCGAAGACTGCAATGATGAGCTCGGTAGTCGTTTCGATGATACCGATGTCGATACGATGGGCGGACTGGTCATGCAAGCACTTGGTTATGTCGGCGACCTAGAAGGCGAGAGTGTGTTGATAGATGACTGGCAGATTACAATCACTGATGTTGAAGGACGATTTATCCAAAACCTAGAGCTGACCAAGACCACTGCAGACCAGCAAATATTGATAGGTAGCCATTAGCTTATCTAGTCTATTAACCATGTCCTAGCAGCTGAGTGCTCAATAGATGTCGCTAGTAACTGTAATCAAAAACACGATGAAAAATCGTGTTTTTTGCTTTCTAGCTTTTGCTTTCTAGTTTGAGGTTTCGCTACGCAAATTTACCCATTGATGGGTTTTGACTGGTATCATGGGTGGGTTTTATTTGTGGTCTTGCATGACGTATCATGCGGCCAGCTTTGCCTTAATTTCGCTTCAGTTTTTCAATGCTGAGCTGTGAAATATTTGAAAAATATAGTCTTGGATAACTGCTATGCGCCTGTCTACTGTTGATTTACAAAAACGCCTAAACCCCGAGAAGCCAAAGGGCTTACATCTAGGGTTGGCGGCACTGATGTCTTTGCTGGCAGGAGCGGCTTTTATACTTGCGCTCGCGCCTTATGGTATTTGGCCAGTCGCTCTGATATCACCTGCTATTTTATATGCGCTATTGATGCCTGAGATGACAGGTCGCCGCGCCTTTGTTATTGGTCAGGCATACGGTACAGGACTTTGGTGCGTCGGGGCATTTTGGCTATATACGTCTATCCATGTTTATGGCTCCACCCCTGTATGGCTTGCGCTGATTATGATCGCGTTGATGGGTCTTGGGATGGGACTATTCCACGGATTTTTGGCATTGGTTTTCAATCGCGTGGTCGGCAAGCAGCCATTATCTTTTGCCGCACTGTGGATACTTCAAGAATGGCTGAAAACATGGCTGTTCACCGGGTTTCCTTGGCTTTTCGTTGGTTATGCCTTTACGGAACAATATTGGCTGTCATCGCTCGCCCCTGTTGCGGGTGTCTTCACGGTTTCTTTTGTAGCGATACTACTGGCTGCCAGTATCGTCGAGCTGCTGCGTCGCCGTGGCGGTTACATGATTCCATCGATTGCGTTGCTGGTTATTAGCACTACGCTGTGGTTGGTCAATCCGCAATGGACCAAGCCTAAAGGTACACCTGATCTGTCAGTGTCATTGATTCAAGGCAATATCCCGCAAGATCTAAAATGGCTCACTGAGTATCAGATTGAAACCCTAAAAATCTACGCTACTTTGACGCGTGACGAATGGGGTCGTGATCTTGTTTTGTGGCCTGAGTCATCGATTCCTATGTTTCAGACAGAAGCAGTTGGCTTCATCAATGAAATGGTAGCGATGGCGAAAGAAACGGATACGACATGGGTGACGGGTATTCCCTACAAAGACGAAGCCGCGTTTGATGCCAGTACAGACAAGTATGCGCCGTTTTATAATAGTGTGGTGGCGCTTGGTGCTCAGGCAGAGGGTCTATACAAAAAGCAGCGTCTAGTACCGTTTGGTGAATACATCCCGTTTCAAGGTGTGCTTGATATATTGCCCAATCTGGCTGGTAGTCAAGACATTATGAGTTATAGCCGAGGCAGTGACCAACAATCACCGTTACAGGTGCGTGGTCATAGCTTAGGTGCTGCCATCTGCTATGAAGTCGCGTATCCAGATACGACGCGTAAAAACGCGATTGGTACGGACTTTTTATTAACCATCTCAAACGATGCTTGGTTCGGTACGTCAGCAGGTCCATTACAACATCTGCAAATGGTACAGATGCGCGCACTAGAGAACGGTCGCTGGTTTATGCGTGCGACCAATACAGGTGTGACCGCTATCATCGATCACAAAGGTCGTATCGTAGAACGCGCGCCACAGTTCGAGCGCACGATATTACGCGGTGAGGTGCAAGCACGAGTGGGTAACACACCATTCATGCGCTTTGGTCATTATCCTATTTTATTTATTATGGCGCTATTACTCATACTGAGTTACTTGGGCAAGCGTCCAAAGACTCCAGTACGTCTGGGTAAGTAAAAACGATACACGCTCAATGGTGCTAGCCTATGATAATCAGGTAATTGGGTGAATGATGGCTATATATACCAAAAATGAGTAGTACAATTGTTGATAATAAACCCTTTAAATACTTAAGGGTTTTCACAAATCAGTATAAATTGCGATATAATAGGTCAATATTTCAAATATTTTGTGCAAGGTGATAAGGTATGTCAGAAGGTATCGTCAATAACAATCCAAAAAAAGAGCTGTTGTTTACTCTGGGCGGCATTGCCATGTTCTTAGGTATTGTCTTACTCATTGGTGTTTCTGCATTTTTGCGTCCAGCAGGTGAGCATATCACTGCTGAGTCAACGGAAGCATCAGCGGCGGCAGACGAGGCAGAAGCCATTGCGACTGAAGACACAGCTGCTGAGACAGATACTGCGATGGTTGCAGAAGATGCCGCAGCACCTGATACGGCTGCAGATGCAGCAGTAACACCAGCAGCAGCGACAGACGCTGATAGCGCAATTGTTACTGCAGAAGCAGGTACAGCGACAGCTTCTGGTACAGTGAGTCAAGCCGCAGTTGCCGACACTGACTTGACCGCTGAGCAAGCAGATGGCGATTTAGATGCTGGCGATGCCGGCACGACCGCTGACGATACTGCCGCCGCACAGTAGTGTTTGCTGTCGTGACTCGATAGGTAAATAGCTACATTGCAAAATACTTTATAAGTTAGCAGTCGTATAAATACTGATTGTTAGTAATATCAATATGATAGATGTGTTGATAGACCCATAAAAAAGCCCGTTCTCAGTCATTGAGAGCGGGTTTTTTTATGGGTATTTGTGTAATTTTTAACCAATTATTTCTTTACTTGATTATGGCCAAGTGAAACAATGTTCCGCCTATATGACCGCTTGTCTGGATAATAGGGCATTTGGTCATTAAAAAAACAATCTTTAAAGGAATAAAGCTGTGAGTACAGAATCAAAAACAGGTACTAGTGCAGCAGAGCTGCAAGCACTAGACAATGGCTTTATGGGACATCCTGCGCCATTACGCTCATTATTTTTTACCGAAATGTGGGAGCGGTTCTCCTACTATAGTATCCGTCCGTTATTAGTTCTATTTATGGTTGCGACTGTGGGTAGTGGTGGTTTTGGTTTTAGTGAGGTCACGGCTTCTGCTATCTATGGTATTTTTGCAGGTTCGTTGTATTTAGCAGCGGTACCAGGGGGTTGGTTGGCTGACAACTGGCTTGGTCAAGAGCGTGCGCTGTGGTGGGGCAGTATTGTGATTGCTCTTGGTCACTTATGTATCGCACTTTCTGCCATGTTTGGCATGACATTGTTCTTCGTAGGTCTAATCTGTATCGTCTTGGGCTCAGGATTATTTAAGACCTGCATCTCAGTAATGGTTGGCGCGCTATACCCTAAAGAGGACTCTCGCCGTGATGGTGGTTTTACCTTATTTTATATGGGTATTAATATCGGCGCGCTATTGGCGGCACTGATCGTTGGTGTCTTCAAAGAAAAAGGCATGTGGCATGTCGGCTTTGGCGTCGGTGGTTTAGGGATGCTCGTATCCTTGCTTATCTATCGTTTTGTCGCGCAAAAAAATCTAACTCGTTATGCCACAGCTAAAGGTATCTCCGCCGAATGGGAGCATTCCAATGACCGCTATAAAAACATTGGACGCTGGGTTGGTGGGTTTGTCGCGTTGTTAGTCGCTGTAGTGCTATTAGTGTCTACTGGCATGATATCGTTCAATCCTGAGATGGTCGCAGAGTACATGACTTATATTATCGCTGCGGTAGTCATCTTATATTTTGCGATCATGTTTATCTCACCGCGCCTCGATAAGACGGACAAATTACGCTTGTTGATTTGTTTTGTCTTAATCATCGGCTCAACGCTGTTTTGGTCAAGTTTTGAGCAGCAGCCCACGTCTTTTAACTTATTTGCTGATCGTTATACCGACCTAAACGTTTTAGGGTTTGATGTTCCTAGTATCTGGTTCCAGTCATTGAACCCATTGTTTATTTTGATATTGGCGCCTATCGTCAGCATTATTTGGGTCAAGCTTGGTAACCGAGGTCTTGAGCCAAGCAGTATGGCAAAGTTTGCGCTGGGTATGTTACTTGCCGCTGCGGGTTTTGCTTTGATGATTTTTGCCTCTAAAAGCATTTTAGCACCTGGTGCGGGCTTGGCATCGCCACTATGGTTGGTAGGTAGTCTATTATTATTGACGCTAGGTGAGCTGGCATTAAGTCCTGTTGGATTATCTGCAATGACTAAGCTGGCACCAGAGGGCATGCAAGGTCAAATGATGGGGCTGTTCTTCGCTTCTATTGCCATGGGTAACTTGGTTGCTGCGTTCTTCGGTGGTCATGTATCTGCTGACAAAATCGAAGGATTACCAGGACTGTTTACTACCATGACTATTTTCTTGGTGGTGACAGCATTGTTTTTGCTAGCACTTGCTAAACCTATCAACAAAATGCTTAGAGATAGTGAGCGTGAGAAGCAGCTGGCCAAACAGTAAGCGACGTCTATGGAGCTGAGTGACCGGTATAGCCGCGAATAACAACAGTATAAATGACGTATGACGAGACGTGTTACCATTGCTGGTAGCACGTCTTATTGTTTTATTTGGTGAGATATTTGGCATCAGTCATTGAAAGCTTACGCTCTGCCCAAACATCTAAGGGTAGCTCACGCTAAACATCAGTGACGCAATATCAACCTCAATCAAATATTCTCAATAAGCAGAAGCAACTATCAAGCAAACACAGTTAAAGAAAGTGCTTACTTAAACACTTACTATCGATAATAAATATTTTATTAAAACCAAAGCGGTATCAATAACCCAAGCAAGATAACTATTAGAACAAGACGATTGTAAATAATCACGCCATCATAATATTCTTAAAACATCTAGAAGGACACATTCAATGAAAAAACAAACCATTCACGAGCGGATAGCTAGCCTACGTACGAGCTTAGTAGAGCAAGATCTCACCGCAATCATCGTGCCCTCTGCTGATCCTCACTTGTCTGAGTATCTACCAGAGTACTGGCAAACCCGCCAATGGCTATCAGGATTTACCGGTTCTGTTGGTACGCTAGTTGTGACAGCTGAGTTTGCTGGTCTGTGGACGGATAGCCGTTACTGGGTACATGCCGCTGATCAGTTAGCGGGTACAGGTATCACTTTAGAGAAGCTTGCGCCAGGTCAGCCAAACCATATCGATTGGTTAGCCGAACATCTACAAGAAGGGGATAGCGTGGCAATAGACGGCAATGTGCTCTCTATCGCTGAGCAAGACCGATTGCTCAAGGCCCTTGATGTGAATGACATTACTTTGATCACTGAGCGTGATGTATTGACGAGCGTTTGGACAGATCGCCCGGCCCTACCAGCTGCCAAGCTATACGTACATGATGAGCAGTTCCTTGCCCAGTCTGCTGCTTCAAAGCTTGCCGCAGTACGTGAAGGTATGGCAGCGGCAGGAGCAACCCATCATTTGCTTTCAAGCTTAGATGACATCGCTTGGTTGACGAACTTACGCGGCGCTGATGTTGATTATAATCCTGTGTTTTTATCACATATGCTGATTGATGCAGACCGTGCGACGTTGTTTGTTGATAGTGATAAAGTCAGTGCTGACATAGCACAGAGTCTAAAAGACAGCGGTATCACCTTGGCTGATTATTCGGCTGTACAAGAGGCACTTGGTGCACTGACACCAGACGATTTATTGCTATTAGATCCGAGCAAAGTTGCCGTTGGCACACTCTCAAAAATGGCGGATGATGTTGGTTTTATTGAACAGATGGCACCCAGCACACTGCTTAAGTCTGTGAAGTCTGACGCAGATATCGAGCATGTGCGTGAAGCGATGCGTCAAGATGGTGCGGCATTGAGTGAGTTCTTTGCTGAGTTTGAGCAGCGTCTAGCGACAGGCGAGCGTCTAAGTGAGCTGGATGTCGATAGCATGCTGATAGAGGTACGTAGTCGTCAGCCGCATTATGTGTCGCCAAGCTTCCCGACTATCGCAGGTTTTAACGAAAATGGTGCATTGCCGCATTACCGCGCGACGCCAGAGAGCTTTAGCTACCTTGATGTGGCTGAGGGCGAGGGCGGATTGCTACTGATAGACTCAGGTGCACAGTATCAGAACGGCACGACAGATATCACCCGTGTGGTTGGTATTGGTCAAGTCACCGCTGAGCACAAGCGTGATTTTACAACAGTGCTAAAAGCACATATTGCACTTGCCCGTGCGCATTTTCCTGATGGCATTGCCTCACCATTGATTGATGCTATTTGCCGTGCACCATTGTGGCAAGCACAGATGGACTATGGTCATGGTACCGGTCACGGCGTTGGTTATTTCTTAAACGTACACGAAGGTCCGCAAGTCATTGCTTATAGTGCCAGTACTCCAAAAGAGCGCGCGATGAAAGTCGGTATGATTTCAAGTAATGAGCCAGGTCTGTACCGCGAAGGCAAATGGGGTATCCGTATCGAGAACTTGGTGGTGAACACATCAGTTGCTAGTCCTACTGAGACAGAGTTTGGTCAATTCTTGAACTTTGAGACCATCACTTACTGCCCAATTGACACGCGTCTGATTGAGCCGTCACTATTGGATAAAACTGAGATAGACTGGCTCAATGATTATCATAGCCAAGTCTATACAGAGCTAAAAGATCGGGTCGAAGGCGCTGCGCTTGAATGGTTGACTGAACGTACCAAAGCCATTTAATACCGAGCTCAAAACATTAAATAAAAACAATAAAAAGCCCCGTAAAGATTTACGGGGCTTTTTATTGTTCGTTACTTACTGCTGAGCGGCTATTTCTAACGGCAAGTCCAATATTAGAAAATGAGCAAAATTAATGGATGCTCTTAGCAGCTTCGTTATTGACAGTTGAATCATTCTGTTCGTTTAAATGCTGGGTGACTTCAGCACGTAGCCAAGACTTTAGATTTTCAGATAATAACATCATCTGTTCACTCAAATAGTCATCGACTTGCGTTTCAAGTTCGCGGATGAGCTCTTGATGCGTTATGTCTAATTTTGCGTCTTTTAAGACTAAGTTAATCGCTGTGCTGGTTTTATGATGAATGTCTTTAATATGACTATCGCCAATAGCATGAGTTTGTTCGTTAATAGTTTTGTGGTCAGCATTTTTATTATCGCTAGCACTACTTTTAGTCTTTTGTGTTTCTGATGCTGCTGTTTCGGTCTTTGTAATAGAATTATCAGTAACTGGATTGTCTTTATCAGCATTTACTTTATCTACGCTAGTAGCGATAACTTTTTCATCAGTGTTATTTTTATCTTCTGCTATCTGCTCATTTTTTTCTTGTTCTGTTTGAGCTATTTCAGCCAGTTCAACTTCTGCTTGGAGTGCCGCTTCTTCAGCCTTTTTCTTTTGTTCTTCTTCTAATCGCTGTTTTTCGGCTGCTGCATCTGCTTGCTCTTGTTTGTCAGCAATCGCTTTAGCAATGGCTTGCTCGGCATTATAGTTGTCGTATAGCTCGTCCACATGAGCGTCCAAATCATGCGTATTAAATTCAAAGCTTTCAAATGGAGTGTCAGCTTGTAGTAGGGTAGTGATGTCTTTGAGCTCTTGAGTGATTGCTGCGCGTACTGGCTCAGGTGCGCACGTCCAACGCTGATAAAACTGATGGGAAAATGAGTAGCTTGACATGGTATCTTCCATAAATGTTCCAAAAATTACCCCTTATCATACGCAAGTACGATAAGGGGCTGCAAGTGGACAAACGTAGCCAATCTGACACCAGCGTTACAACGCAATCATTATCATGCACTGCGATGCAAATGGGTGGCTGTTATTGACTGATAGGCCAACGTGCAAATACCAAAGACCCATTGGTACCGCCAAAGCCAAAGCTATTAGAGACAGCATACTGTAGGTTATCGACCTTACGCGATTGGTTAGCCACATAATCGAGGTTACAGTTGTCTTCGACGTCATCTAAGTTGATCGTCGGTGGTACATGCTGGTTTTGTAGCGCAAGCACAGTAAAGATAGCTTCAACCCCGCCAGCAGCACCCAGCAAATGCCCCGTCATTGATTTGGTCGAGCTGACCAAGATACTGTCTTTAACAGGAAAGAACACAGTTTCGATAGCAATGGACTCAGCCACGTCGCCCGCAGGTGTACTGGTACCATGAGCATTGACATAACCTACGCTTGATGGCTCGATACCCGCATCATTGAGTGCATTTCGCATCGCTTTTGCAGCGCCGCTACCGTCTTCTGGTGGTGCGGTAATGTGACTGGCATCATCGCTCATACCAAACCCGACAAGCTCTGCCAATATCGTCGCGCCGCGAGCTTTGGCGTGAGCAAGACTTTCTAATACGACCACGCCAGCACCATCACCAAGTACAAAACCGTCACGACCTTTATCGAATGGACGCGACGCTTTGGTCGGCTCATCGTTACGCGTTGAGAGTGCGTGCATGGCGCTAAACCCTGATATACCAAGCGGGCTTGAGCCTTTTTCACTACCACCCGCCAGCATGACATCAGCATCACCATAAGCAATCAAACGCGCTGCCAAACCCATAGCATGAGTGGCAGTGGTACAAGCGGTTGATGTTGCCAAGTTCGGACCTTTTAGGGTGTGTTTGATCGCGACCAATCCTGCCGCCATATTGACAATAGATCCTGGAATGATGAAAGGCGACACCTTGGCTGCGCCTTTTTCACGTAGGGTATCGCGGCTGTTTTCGATGGTTTGGATACCACCAATACCTGAGCCCAAAATAATACCAAAACGATCTTGCTCCACATCCTGTACTGGCGCATCAGCAGCACCGATCTCATCAATAAACCCAGCATGCTTCAATGCCATAGAAGATGCTGCAATCCCATAATGTATAAACTCATCATAGCGGCGGGCATCTTTGGCGCTCATATACTGTTTGGCATCGAAGTCTTTGACCACGCCTGCGATCTGAGCACGGTAGCCTGTGGCATCGAAATGAGTAATCGGTGCGATACCACTATCACCATTGAGCAATTTGGACCACGAGCTATCAACATCTAGACCAAGCGGTGTGATGGCGCCCATCCCTGTGACCACCACGCGAGTCTCATCAGAACGCTCATAGTGTGGTGGTTTTTGACGCGATTTATGTACAGGTGCTGCGGTCATATTGTTTGTGTCATCATTGGTGGCTTGGTCAATAGGTGAACTGCTGTGTTGGCTCATACGATATGTCCTATACTTACGGGTCCTAAGAGGATGGCATTTTAAAAGTTATTATAAAACACATAGGTGCACGTATGTAAACTAAAATATAACTGGTCAGGCAAAACAGACCTGACCCAATACCACGCTTTTATTGGCACCAGTTACTGCTGGTAAATTACCCGTTTCACCCATGATAGTTTGACGGGCTAACCACGCAAAAGCGACGGCTTCTACCCATGTTGGCGCCAGCCCTAAATGATCAGTGGTTTGTACTGTGCAGCGAGGTAGATGAGCTTGTAGACGTACCATTAGATAATCATTTAGTGCGCCGCCACCACAGACGTATACCGAGCTGTTTTTATCCGTATCTGTAAACATACTGATTTGCGTGCTTGCACTGATAGCGGTTAGTTCAGTCAAAGTGGCTTGTACATCAGCCGCTGAATAACTGACATTGGCATTGGCTTGTTCAAAAGCCTGTAGCTCACCCTGTAGCCATGCCAAATTAAAGTCTTCACGACCAGTACTCTTGGGGTGAGGCTGAGCAAAAAATGCATGGGTTAACAGCTGGTGTAATAGTGGCTCAATGATGGTACCAGATTGTGCCCAAGCGCCTTTTGCATCATAGTCATTATCTGTATGCAACGCCGTCCATGCATCTAACAATAGATTAGCAGGTCCAGTATCATAGCCAATGACATTATCTGCGCTATCTGGGTTGCTATCTAGATTGCTGTCCACGCCATTAGTTAACGCTGGCAAGACGGTTATATTAGCAATACCGCCCAAATTTAGGAGCACGCGTGTGCTATCAGGTGTCGCAAATAAGGCCTGATGAAACGCAGGTACTAAAGGCGCACCTTGACCACCAACTGCCATGTCACGACGACGAAAATCACTGACCACGCTGATGCCTGTACGCTCAGCGATGATATTGGCGTCGACCAGTTGCAAACTAAAGCCCATTTGCGGGCGATGACGGACGGTTTGTCCATGACAGCCAATCGCCAGTACCGATTCGGGGTCGGTATTTGATTGCTGCAATAAGGTATTGCCCACTTCGCTTGCGAACTCTGCATACGCGCGGCTTGCCCAGCCAAACCAATCCAATTCACTGTTCGGTTCATTGACCTCCGGTACGAGTTGATTCACACCATTCGGCTGACATAACCCCAGTAGCACTTCACGCAGTCTTGGTGGAAAATCTTGACTATACGTCGCGAGCAGTTGCATTGGTGGTTGGCTATGATCTTCATCAATGGTGTTTTCTTTGTAGATATTTTCTTTATCAGCCATGTCGTTATTGAACTGGCAAAGAACCGCGTCCATTCCATCCAAACTAGTACCTGACATCATGCCGATATATAGGCCATCATCAAAGCTTTCAAACACTGTTTGCTCAAGAGCGTCGGTCAGGGTGGCGTAGTTCGAACTATCATGGGTTAAGTCGTCGATATCGTCTGAACTATCATCCAAACCATTATTCATAAGCAAGTCGGTAAGGGCGTTATGGTCAGTATCAGTAGTTGATGCGGGGTTGGTCATGGCAATTTACCTTAAAAAACGCTAGTATATCCGTCAAATTCTAGCATTTTTTCTTACCTTTTGAGCTGCTAAACGTCATAAGGTATCGAGCCGGTAATAATCACTTATAAAAACCCTAACGACAGCAATATATAGAGAGTACCATGACCGATAAAACCTACACCCTAGAAGAACAACTGGCCCTTATTCAGCGCGGTACGCAAGAGATACTCTCTGAAGACGATTTAGTGGCTAAGCTAAAACTCAATCGCCCGCTACGTATCAAGGCAGGCTTTGATCCTACGGCACCTGACCTGCATTTAGGTCATACAGTACTGATCAATAAACTCAAGCATTTTCAAGATTTGGGTCATGAGATTTATTTTCTTATTGGTGATTATACTGCCAAGATTGGCGACCCTTCTGGTAAGAACTCTACGCGTCCGCCATTGACCGATGAGCAAATCAAAGCCAACGCCACCACTTATGCTGAGCAAGTATTTAAAATCTTAGACAAAGAAAAAACGCGCGTGGTCTTTAACTCTGAGTGGTTCAGTGACATGAGCGCCGCTGACATGATTCAGCTTGCCAGTCAGCAGACGGTCTCGCGTATGCTTGAGCGTGATGACTTCTCGAAGCGCTATGCTTCGCAAACGCCTATCTCAATCCATGAGTTTTTGTATCCATTAGTGCAAGGCTATGATTCTATCGCGCTAAAAGCTGATGTTGAGCTTGGCGGTACCGATCAAACCTTCAATTTACTAATGGGCCGCACATTGCAAGGGCGCTATGATCAAGAGCAACAAGTCTGCATCACAGTGCCTATTTTGGAAGGGCTAGACGGCGTTAATAAAATGTCTAAGTCACTAAATAACTATGTTGCCATCTATGATGCGCCAGGTACCATGTACCAAAAAATCCTATCGATGCCTGATACTTTAATCCATCGTTACTTTGAGTTTTTGAGTTTCAAACCGATGGAGCAGATCGAAGCCTTGATGGCGGAAATGGAAGCGGGTCGCAACCCACAAGAAATCAAACGTATCCTTGCCGAGGAATTGATTGAGCGTTTCCACGATGCAGATGCCGCTGCCAATGCGCACAAATCTGCTGGTAATGTCTTGGCAGATGGTGAGCTACCAGTTGACTTGCCAGAAGTGACATTAACGCTTGAAGCAGGTCAAGATGCCTTATTTATCGCGCAAATCCTAAACCAAGCTGAGCTTGCCAAAAACGGCGCAGCTGCCAAAGATATGGTCAAGCGTGGCGCGGTAAAAGTCGATGGTGAGGTGGTTGATGGTGGGTTTAGCTTAACCTCAGGTCAGACAGTCGTGATTCAAGCAGGCAAGAAAGCCTATGCGAAAGTGACTGTTGCTTAAGTGCTTGTTGGTTAAGTGACTGCTCAATCTGTCATAGCGAGTGAATAACACAATATAAAGAGTAAACTGTAATGATGACAAATCAAGCCACTATAACTCAAGGCATTTACCGGCATTACAAAGGCAGCTTGTATCAAGTATTGCATACCGCGCAGCACTCAGAGACCGAAGAGTCGCTCGTAGTCTATCGTTGTCTGTACGGTGAGTATGGGGTGTGGGTACGCCCGCTTGCGATGTTTGCTGAAACAGTCAGCGTTGAAGGTAAAGAGGTACCACGATTTGAGTTGATTCAATCATTGAATGATTAGTACTGAACCACCACGCACGAGAAATTTCACCCAAAAAAAACGATCCGTTGAGGTCGTTTTTTTGTTTTATATCTAGGTTTTAGATAGATGCGCCATTAGTTGTTCAAAAATGCAATCAATGCTTTATTGAACTCTTCGCTATGGGTCACATTGATACCGTGTGGACCGCCCTCAATGACATGTAATCTACTGTCTGCAATCATATCGTGAGAGCGTTCACCACTGGCCTCGATTGGTACGATTTGATCGGCATCACCATGTATGACCAATGTTGGTACATCAAACGCTTTTAAATCATCGCGAAAGTCGGTATAGCTGAACGATTTAACGCAATCAAGTGTCGCTTTAGCAGAAGCAAATGCGGCAATATCACGATTGTATAGGCGCATTGGCTTGCTGACCAGCGACTTACCATTTTTTGGGGTAAAGAAGTTCTTAGTAAAGTCATTTAAAAAGGCAATACGATCATCGCTGACACCATCCAAGAAACCTTGAATATCTGACTCTTCGAGACCACCATTAGGATTGTCATCTGCTTTAAATAAATATGGCGGGACCGCAGACGCGAGTACTGCTTTACTCACACGCTCGGAGCCGTATTTGCCCAGATAACGCGCCACTTCACCGCCGCCCATAGAGAATCCAACGATGGTCGCGTCTTGTAGATCGAGCGCCTCCATCAACCCTTTCAAGTCTTCGGCTAGCGTATCGTAATCATAGCCATTCCATGGTTTAGACGATTGACCAAAACCGCGTCTGTCATAAGTAATGACTTGATAGCCTGCTGCGACTAGCGCAGGTAGCTGTGCTTCCCAAGCGCGACCACTGAGTGGCCAGCCATGGATGAGTATGACAGGTTTGCCTGTACCTTGGGTTTCGTAATAGAGTTCAACCGGTTGATCGTCTTGTGTTGCAACAGTGACATAGGGCATTATCTTATCCTTTTGATATTATTATATTCATATGCTTTTGGAGTGATGCTTAACAGTAAATGCTATTCATAGTCATTATTTTTCGTAGTCACTATTTAAAGCTAGTGATCTAAAGTTAGCAATCTAGGAGTGGTCATTCACTGATACTGGCATCAGCTTTTAAGTATAGAATTAGCCCAAAACAATTGCTATGACAGGTTGTAAAGTTATAGTAGTGACTATAAAGCGGTTGTGTAAAATCTTAGTTACTCTTGTAGAAATTTTTTTAGTACTTTATAGAAGGCTATAGGTGCATCTAGTGGCACGGCATGACCTGAGTGGGACAGTACGATCTCGCGAGCATTGGGCAGCATTTGGGTGATTCTTTGCTGCCATCTAGGGTTATAGAGCGTTGATCGACCACCAATGAGACTGACTACTGGGATGGTGACGTTCTCTATACCTGCCCGAAAATCATAAGGTATGGCGAGATAGGCTTGCAGGCAGCGCATTTTGTGTTTCCATGTTTGGTGATTATAAAATGCCAGTTTATGATCGTTTTGATGAGTGAGCGCTTGCACGATGGCTTTTGAGCGCGGGCGGCTGACAGAGAGTAAAGAAAATAATTTTTCAATGTCTGTCACACGGCGTTTAAGAGAAAAAGGCAAATGCGTAAAGCATTCGACTTGCGCATACGGTAGCGTCATATCAATAATTTCTTGGAAAACTGCAAACATCTCTGTTTGCCGATCACCAAACAATCCACCTTGCCAATCTGGTTGATTGTGAATCACAGGGCTTTGATCGATGTTCAAATAGCGGCTGATGCGAGATGTGCCAAAGTGGGTAAAATAAGACCACATCACCAACGCCCCCATCGAAATCGCAGCAACGGGCAGTGATTCTACGTTACGGTTTATGCAGACATGCTCAATGATGTCATCAATATCTTCAGCGTACTGATTGATAAAATCAAACGGCGTCAGCTCGATATTTTGTGAGGCACCAAACCCCCGAAAATGTGGCAGATAAAATTCGTATTTACCGATCAGTGGCAGTATAAAAGGTAAAAACTCTCGTGCATCCATACCATAAGCATGCAGCATCATGACGGGTTTGCCGTGTCCAATAACCGATACGGGTAGCGCTATACCATCCGCTGATTTGATAGTGATCGTCTGTAACTGATAAGGAGCAGCCAAGGCGCTAAGGTTTTTTTTCATAGAGGGATCACTTTGGGTTATGAAGCCACCTGTTGATTTGTTGAGACAGGTCGCTACAAAATGGGCTTTACCGCTGATAAAAGACTGTTATATTAAACAGTCATCTGACCATAGCACAAAATTTGGCGGGTGGTAAAAGCAGTAGCAATAACTGACAAGGGTAGAAGGGTATGGGCAAATCGATATTATCATTATTGGATAGTAGCTTGTATCCACAAGTCTGGGAGCAGCAGACCTTTACCAGTCCACAAGCACTTTTATTGTCGATGTTAAATAACGAGGTCACGGTTGATGCCAGCGCCTTTACCAAGCAGCTACTGGCGAACGATATTTATCAAGAATGGATCAATACCACGGTATTTGGACGGTACCTGCATCGCAACTTTACCGCGTTTTATCAACAAACAGAAGATAGTTTCAATATAGATATGCCTTCGTTGTTCCGTCAGGAGCTAATGCGCCATACGCAGTATTTGCCGCTCACACAGGTGCTTTTTTTTGCAGGAGATATGCCAAAAAGTGTGCGACAGACCAAACTGCTTACCACTACTGTCAATCCAGCCACTGCGATCGTCAATGCTCAGAAATCATCTAAGACATCAGTCACCAATGCATCAAGAGTCGTGATTAACCAAATTACCATCACGGGTAAGCAAGTATTGGGGTTTGCGATACGTCACAACAAACGTACGAGCGAGCGGCTGCGCAATGAAGTGTTGATTATGGACTTTCAGGACCTGCGTCTGGTCAATGAGATAACGATTGAAGACATAAAAAAAAGCAATATAGAGGGCTCTATATTGCTTCGGTCGTATGAGTTACGCTAATAAGTATATCGAGGAGCTAGACCTGTCTTAACTGTCTTGCTTGGCAACGGTTAAGCCATTGTAGGTTTGGGCCACTGGCATGACTTCTAAGCGATTGACATTAATATGCGCAGGTGACTCAATCAACCACAGCAAAATATCGCCAATATCCTCACCCGTCATGGTCTTAAAACCATCATAGACCTTTGCCGCTTTGTCATCATCACCGTGATAGCGCACGTTTGAAAACTCAGTACCCGCAACCACTCCTGGCTCAAGATTGGTCACACGCACTTGCGTACCAAGCAAATCGGCACGTAAGTTTAGGCTGAATTGTTTGACAAACGCTTTGGTCGCGCCATAGACATTGCCACCAAAATAAGGCCAGTTACCTGCGATTGAACCCACATTAATGACATATCCACTATCGCGCGCAACCATCGCTGGCAAGACAGCATGAGTCAGCGCCATCAAACCTTTGACATTGGTATCATTCATGCGCATCCAGTCATCGAGACTGGCTTTGTGTGCAGGCTCTGTACCGAGTGCTAATCCTGCATTATTTACGAGCACATCGATTTGCGTAAAATTATCAGGCAGAACAGCAAGGATTTGCGGGATAGCGTCCGTTTTACTGACATCCATCACCACAGGCAAAAACGCATCGCCTAGGGTGTCTGCTAAAGCATTCAGTTTATCAAGGCGTCTCGCACAACCAATCACGCGATGACCATTTGCAACCAAACGCTCTGCTAGCGCTTTGCCAAACCCTGCGCTTGCCCCTGTAATCAATACGTTCATTATCTGTCCTTATTATAGATGCTGTCTACTTTTGCTATAACCCTAACGACGGCTTTGTCTGTTTCGGTACTATTTATTAGATAACTGCTTACCAAAAATCTTGTCGCCCGCATCACCCAAACCTGGAATGATATAACCATGCTCATCCAAATGACTGTCTAGCGCAGCGGTATAAATGGTCACGTCAGGATGCGCTTCATTCACCAAGCGTACGCCTTCAGGAGCAGCCACGAGTACCAATGCTTTGATATTGGTACAGCCATTTTTCTTGAGCATCTCGATGGTCGCAACCATTGAGCCACCTGTGGCTAGCATTGGGTCAATGATTAGCGCAGGACGCTTGTCCATATGACTGACGAATTTTTCAAAAAACGGTACTGGCTGTAGCGTTTCTTCATCACGTTGTAGGCCGACAACAGAAATTTTAGCAGTAGGAATTAGATCGAGCACGCCGTCAAGCATGCCAATACCTGCGCGCAAAATAGGTACGATAGTCGCTGTCTTACCGATGATTTGCTCACCAGTGATCTCGCCGCACCAGCCTTGCATTGGAAACGTCTCAATCTCAAAATCGCGACTTGCTTCATACGCCATCAAGCGCGCAAGCTCCTTGGTCAATGTGCGAAACTTATAAGTGCTACAGTCTTTTTCACGCATGAGACTGAGTTTATGACGGACTAATGGATGATCGATTACCGTAATGTTCAAATCGTTGTTTAAGTCACTCATAGAATCTCTCTTGGTTTCTTGTCTGATGCTTGCGCAGTTACTGCGGTTGCTATTAGTATAAAAGATACAAACACTTACCGCACTTTAACCATATATCTAGCATATAGATAGTAAGGTTAGAGCTCTCACAATCATGCTTATCAAATACGTTTACTGCCTCACAGCAGTGACTGCGGAGGACGATAACAATATTCACGTTCACAGTTACCGTCAAAGCCTAAACGATTTAGGCTAAGCAGATCGATATTTTGCTATTTAAGTTAACCAATCAAACGAACTTAGGTTGACTATAATTGTAATGACAAGTGAGGTAGTGTTTAGACCTGCTATGATACCAAAAAAACCGCTTTTCTGATGAAGAATATCATGACTATAAAAACATCAATGACCCAAAATACAGAGACAACGCTTACATCTCCTAAAAATAGAGCTACAGAAATTGAAACTCATCCTTTCGAGCCTGTGTTGCCATCAAACGCTACTATCATGATGATGGGTACTTTTCCGCCGACTGCTGACAAATGGGCAATGAGTTTTCATTACCCTAACTTTTATAATGACATGTGGCGCATATATGGTCGAGTATTCTTTGATGATGCTGATTATTTTAGAGTAGGCGATGAGAAGCGATTTGATCCTGAACGTATCCGTGACTTTATGTTTGAGCGAGGTATCGCTTCATGTCCCACAGTAAAGCAAGCCATTCGTGAGACAGGTAACGCGTCGGATAAAGACCTAACGGTAGTCACCCCCGTTGATTTAGATAGTATTTTGCCACAAGTACCAAAGGTAAAAACGTTGTTCACGACGGGAGGTAAGGCAACCGAAGTGCTGATCGAACTATTGGATGAACCACTTGCCAAGTCAAAGCACCCCAAAACCAACCAAAGTATCAATTATCCTTACGAGTGGCAGAGTACAGATAATCAGAAAGCTGATGTAAACAATCTAACCTTACATAGGTTACCGTCGACTTCACGTGCTTATCCGTTATCGCTGGATAAGAAAGTTGCTGCGTATAGAGCGTTTTTCGAAAAAATGGACAAGTTATAAGGTAAGTAAGGTTGTACTAATAGACGGGAAAATCTAAAAAATAGTAAAGGATCTATATCTGTTAAAGCAGAATATTCTTACTAAAAGGGAAGCACGTACCTATTCCTCTACCATACCCACCAATCGACCAACTTATAAGCTATTGAAACTATTTAGTATTTTCGACAGCTGTAAAATAAGTTTAAAAACATGTATAAAATTGGTTGACACAGTGATTAAACTCTCTATAATACGCCCTCATCGGACGGACTAGCGGTGACTGATATGTGAATTACATATTAATAACGCAGTTAACCTGGTGAAACGAAATTATAAAAAGTCTTGACAAATCAAATCATTATGATAAGATAGTCGGCTCGCTAGATAGCTTAACCGGAGACGGATTGGCTAGATGGCAAAAGAAATACCCTATATATCGATGACTGGACGACAGTGATTGAGACTATTTAAAAGCATAACTAAAGAACAACTTGTGTGGATTTTTGCTGATTCAGAATGCTAAAAAATAAAGTTGACTATCTTTTCTTTTCGGGAAGATTATTAACTATAAAAATTATCATTTAAGACAGCAGAAAAACTCAAAGTTAATTCATTACGAACATAATTTTTAGCGATTTTGCCAGATTAGATGAGCCAAGTTTAGAAGCTTCTTTAAAGAGCTTCATAGCAAGATTAAACTGAAGAGTTTGATCATGGCTCAGATTGAACGCTGGCGGCAGGCTTAACACATGCAAGTCGAGCGGAAACGATGGTAGCTTGCTACCAGGCGTCGAGCGGCGGACGGGTGAGTAATACTTAGGAATCTACCTAGTAGTGGGGGATAGCACGGGGAAACTCGTATTAATACCGCATACGTCCTACGGGAGAAAGGGGGCAACTTGTTGCTCTCGCTATTAGATGAGCCTAAGTCGGATTAGCTAGATGGTGGGGTAAAGGCCTACCATGGCGACGATCTGTAGCTGGTCTGAGAGGATGATCAGCCACACCGGGACTGAGACACGGCCCGGACTCCTACGGGAGGCAGCAGTGGGGAATATTGGACAATGGGGGAAACCCTGATCCAGCCATGCCGCGTGTGTGAAGAAGGCCTTTTGGTTGTAAAGCACTTTAAGCAGTGAAGAAGACTCTTCGGTTAATACCCGGAGACGATGACATTAGCTGCAGAATAAGCACCGGCTAACTCTGTGCCAGCAGCCGCGGTAATACAGAGGGTGCAAGCGTTAATCGGAATTACTGGGCGTAAAGCGAGCGTAGGTGGCTTGATAAGTCAGATGTGAAATCCCCGGGCTTAACCTGGGAACTGCATCTGAAACTGTTAGGCTAGAGTAGGTGAGAGGGAAGTAGAATTTCAGGTGTAGCGGTGAAATGCGTAGAGATCTGAAGGAATACCGATGGCGAAGGCAGCTTCCTGGCATCATACTGACACTGAGGCTCGAAAGCGTGGGTAGCAAACAGGATTAGATACCCTGGTAGTCCACGCCGTAAACGATGTCTACTAGTCGTTGGGTCCCTTGAGGACTTAGTGACGCAGCTAACGCAATAAGTAGACCGCCTGGGGAGTACGGCCGCAAGGTTAAAACTCAAATGAATTGACGGGGGCCCGCACAAGCGGTGGAGCATGTGGTTTAATTCGATGCAACGCGAAGAACCTTACCTGGTCTTGACATATCTAGAATCCTGCAGAGATGCGGGAGTGCCTTCGGGAATTAGAATACAGGTGCTGCATGGCTGTCGTCAGCTCGTGTCGTGAGATGTTGGGTTAAGTCCCGCAACGAGCGCAACCCTTGTCCTTAGTTACCAGCGGGTTAAGCCGGGAACTCTAAGGATACTGCCAGTGACAAACTGGAGGAAGGCGGGGACGACGTCAAGTCATCATGGCCCTTACGACCAGGGCTACACACGTGCTACAATGGTAGGTACAGAGGGCAGCTACACAGCGATGTGATGCGAATCTCAAAAAGCCTATCGTAGTCCAGATTGGAGTCTGCAACTCGACTCCATGAAGTAGGAATCGCTAGTAATCGCGGATCAGAATGCCGCGGTGAATACGTTCCCGGGCCTTGTACACACCGCCCGTCACACCATGGGAGTTGATTGCACCAGAAGTGGATAGCTTAACCTTCGGGGGAGCGTTCACCACGGTGTGGTTGATGACTGGGGTGAAGTCGTAACAAGGTAGCCGTAGGGGAACCTGCGGCTGGATCACCTCCTTATAGATGGCATTCGGTCAGCAAGAATTCACAACAAGTTGTTCTTTAGTTTAAGCTTACGTTTTAGGACGTATTAGGGTCTGTAGCTCAGCTGGTTAGAGCACCGTGTTGATAACGCGGGGGTCAGTGGTTCGAGTCCACTTAGACCCACCATTTATATAATGGGGCCATAGCTCAGTTGGTAGAGCGCCTGCCTTGCACGCAGGAGGTCAACGGTTCGACTCCGTTTGGCTCCACCACTACTTTAGTTAAGCTTAGAGTGCTAAATAAAAATAGGTATCAAATAGAAACAAGTGATTCATCTTGAATAAAGACACGATTACTTCTTTCTGTTTTATACAGAATCTGTGACTCGACGAGAGCATAGAGACTATTTAAAAACATAGATATGAGTCTGGGTTAGGAAGAGCGTGTTCACGCGCACTTCTTAACCTTAATAACTCACCTCTTAACGACATCAGTTGTTATCCCAGGGGTGAGTTATTAAAAAAGTAAAGAGAACTGAATCAAGCGTATAAACATAGGTGATATCGTTATCATAATTAGATTGTATGACGACTTAGAAGTCGAGAGACTACTTGGGGTTGTATGGTCAAGTAATGAAGCGCACATGGTGGATGCCTTGGCAGTCAGAGGCGATGAAAGACGTGACAGCCTGCGATAAGCTTCGGGGAGGCGGCAATATCCTGTGATCCGGAGATTTCTGAATGGGGAAACCCACTTACCATAAGGTAGGTATCCTAATTTATTAGGAAGCGAACGAGGGGAAGTGAAACATCTCAGTACCCTTAGGAATAGACATCAATTGAGATTCCCCTAGTAGCGGCGAGCGAACGGGGAGAAGCCGATTAGTACTAATGTAGAAGAACAGCGTGGGAAAGCTGACCGTAGTAGGTGATAGTCCTGTATTCGAAACATTAGCATTAACATATTAAGTAGAGCGGGGCACGAGAAATCCTGTTTGAAGATGGGGGGACCATCCTCCAAGGCTAAATACTCCTGACTGACCGATAGTGAACCAGTACCGTGAGGGAAAGGCGAAAAGAACCCCTGTGAGGGGAGTGAAATAGAACCTGAAACCGTGTGCGTACAAGCAGTGGGAGCCTACTTGTTAGGTGACCGCGTACCTTTTGTATAATGGGTCAGCGACTTATGTTCTGTAGCAAGGTTAACCGTTTAGGGGAGCCGTAGGGAAACCGAGTCTTAATAGGGCGATTAGTTGCAGGGCATAGACCCGAAACCGAGTGATCTATCCATGAGCAGGTTGAAAGTGCCGTAACAGGCACCGGAGGACCGAACCCACTGTCGTTGAAAAGCCAGGGGATGACTTGTGGATAGGGGTGAAAGGCTAATCAAACTCGGTGATAGCTGGTTCTCCCCGAAAGCTATTTAGGTAGCGCCTCGGACGAACACCATTGGGGGTAGAGCACTGTTTCGGCTAGGGGGTCATACCGACTTACCAAACCGATGCAAACTCCGAATACCGATGAGTGATATCCGGGAGACACACAGTGGGTGCTAACGTCCATTGTGGAGAGGGAAACAACCCAGACCGCCAGCTAAGGCCCCAAATTCCTAGTTAAGTGGGAAACGAGGTGGGAAGGCATAGACAGCTAGGAGGTTGGCTTAGAAGCAGCCATCCTTTAAAGAAAGCGTAATAGCTCACTAGTCGAGTCGGCCCGCGCGGAAGATGTAACGGGGCTCAAACTAGGAGCCGAAGCTGCGGATTTGAATTTGTTTTCAAGTGGTAGGGGAGCGTTGTGTAAGCCTGTGAAGGTGTGTTGTAAAGCATGCTGGAGGTATCACAAGAGCGAATGCTGACGTGAGTAACGATAATGCGAGTGAAAAGCTCGCACGCCGGAAGATCAAGGGTTCCAGTCCAACGTTAATCGGGGCTGGGTGAGTCGACCCCTAAGGCGAGGCCGAAAGGCGTAGTCGATGGGAAATCGGTTAATATTCCGATACTTGTTTATAATGCGATGGAGGGACGGAGAAGGTTATGTCAGCCTGGCGTTGGTTGTCCAGGTGAAAGGATGTAGGTTTATAGCTTAGGTAAATCCGGGCTATTCTATACCGAGATCTGATAGCAAGTCCTACTTGTAGGACGAAGTGGCAAATACCATGCTTCCAGGAAAAGCTTCTAAGCAATAGTTATAAACGAATCGTACCCTAAACCGACACAGGTGATCAGGTAGAGAATACCAAGGCGCTTGAGAGAACTCTGCTGAAGGAACTAGGCAAAATGGTACCGTAACTTCGGGAGAAGGTACGCTGTTGATGGTGATAGGACTTGCTCCTTGAGCTGTTGGCAGTCGCAGATACCAGGCTGCTGCAACTGTTTATTAAAAACACAGCACTCTGCAAACACGAAAGTGGACGTATAGGGTGTGATGTCTGCCCGGTGCTGGAAGGTTAATTGATGGGGTTAGCGTAAGCGAAGCTCTTGATCGAAGCCCCAGTAAACGGCGGCCGTAACTATAACGGTCCTAAGGTAGCGAAATTCCTTGTCGGGTAAGTTCCGACCTGCACGAATGACATAATGATGGCAGCGCTGTCTCCAGCAGAGACTCAGTGAAATCGAAATCGCAGTGAAGATGCTGTGTACCCGCGGCTAGACGGAAAGACCCCGTGAACCTTTACTACAGCTTTACATTGAACTTTGACCTGACTTGTGCAGGATAGGTGGGAGGCTTTGAAGCCGAGACGCTAGTCTTGGTGGAGCCAATCTTGAAATACCACCCTGGTCATGTTGGGGTTCTAACTCAGGTATAACAATACCGAGGACAATGTATGGTGGGTAGTTTGACTGGGGCGGTCTCCTCCTAAAGAGTAACGGAGGAGTACGAAGGTGCGCTCAGACCGGTCGGAAATCGGTCGTAGAGTATAAAGGCAAAAGCGCGCTTAACTGCGAGACCCACAAGTCGAGCAGGTACGAAAGTAGGTCTTAGTGATCCGGTGGTTCTGTATGGAAGGGCCATCGCTCAACGGATAAAAGGTACTCTGGGGATAACAGGCTGATACCGCCCAAGAGTTCATATCGACGGCGGTGTTTGGCACCTCGATGTCGGCTCATCTCATCCTAGGGCTGAAGCAGGTCCTAAGGGTATGGCTGTTCGCCATTTAAAGAGGTACGCGAGCTGGGTTTAGAACGTCGTGAGACAGTTCGGTCCCTATCTACCGTGGGCGTTGGAAATTTGAGAGGATCTGCTCCTAGTACGAGAGGACCAGAGTGGACGAACCACTGGTGTTCGGGTTGTCATGCCAATGGCATTGCCCGGTAGCTACGTTCGGATGGGATAACCGCTGAAAGCATCTAAGCGGGAAGCCCACCTCAAGATTAGATTTCCCTAAAGAGCCGTTCAAGACTAGGACGTTGATAGGCAGGGTGTGGAAGCACAGTGATGTGTGTAGCTAACCTGTACTAATTGCTCGTTTGGCTTGACCATACAACACCCAAGTGGTTTGTACCAAGTCTAATTAATCTGTCACAGACAGAACATTTCGATATCACCTTTAACCTTGATTCAGTTAGGTTACGTGATACTTAGTCAAATAAGTAAAACTAAAAACAGACTCATATCTAACCCCCTTTGCTGACGACAATAGCGCGATGGCCCCACCTGATCCCTTCCCGAACTCAGAAGTGAAACATCGTTGCGCCAATGGTAGTGTGGTTCGCCCATGTGAGAGTAGGTCATCGTCAGCTCTCTATTCTGAATATCCCCTGACTAGTTATCTAGCCAGGGGATTTTCTTTGTTTAGCAAAAATATATTATACTATTATCTACTATCACTATCGTATCTTGGAGCAATGTATTATGGGCACTGCTATTTATTATACAGCTGAGCGCGCGACGCTTTTGACTGAAAAAGAGCAGGAAGATATCATTTCTATTGTCGATAAGTACAATGAAAGCTTCAAGTATATAGAAGAGGCAGAATCTTTTGACCTTTATGCATATGATGATAGTGAGTCAGATGTGATACTCGCAGGAGCGACTAAAGTACCCTCTAGTATTGATATCGAAGTCCTAATGTATAGCATAAACCATTGGCTACACTGCTTAACTGAAATTCGTCTCGTAGTAGCTGATGCAGAGTGGCATGTGCATGTGGACGATACTGATGCGGTGTGGGTAGACGACAGATGGCATATGGAACAGTAGATTTACATTGCCTACATTTGTAATTTACTTTAGCCATTTTTAGTTTATTCCTAGCTGACAGAAAATCCCTCAACTTGACGCCGAGTTGAGGGTTTTTTTTATTTTCATTCGACTCATCTACTCGATATTAATTCGGCTGTATCAGTTATAAATAAGTGCCTAGTAGTGCCCCAAAGGTTCAATTCATTATTTAGCATATTATCAAAATGATTTGACTTATATCATTATAGCTGTTAATTTTAGACTATACTTTTCTTACAGGGATGTAAAAGATATATAAAGGCTTGTAAATAGTTCAATTTAGTTTGAGTCGGATTATTTACTCGTGATGTTCTACTCCCATTCTTATAATTATCAAAAGGAATTGATAATGAAGTTAGCTCCTCTCTTTTCAATTGGCGCTTTGGCCACTATTAGTCTTTTCGGCTGCTCCAATCAATCTGCTGATACCTCTGATGGTTCATCAGCGACTTCTCAAGAAACTACTGTTTTGCGCTTTTCGCATTTTTGGCCAGCTACTTCATCTATTAGCAAAGAAGTCTTTGAACCGTGGGCTAAGCAAATAGAGACAGATTCTGATGGTCGTCTAAAGGTAGAGTTGTATCCGTCGGCTGGTCTTGCCAAAGCAGATGTAACCTATGAGTCCGCTGCTAAAGGTACGATCGATATCGGCTCACAAGCACACGGTTATACCAATGGTCGTTTTCCTTTAACTCAGATCACTGAGCTACCAGGACTATCTAACTCAGCCACTCAAATGGGCTGTATGCTCCAAACCCTTTATGATGATGGTACTCTTGCTAGTGAGTATGAAGACTCACATCTGTTATTTATGTATGGTGCGGGACCTGGTTCACTTCATACCACAGATAAGCTGATTCGCACGCCTGAGGATATGAAAGGTATGCGTATTCGTCGTCCCTCTGCAGTCGCTGGTGATATTATCGAAAGTGCTGGTGCGTCCCCTGTAGGTCTACCTGCAAATGATATGTACACCTCTCTACAGCGTGGTGTCGTTGATGGTTTGAGTTTCCCTTGGGAAGCGGTGACAGCTTTTAAAATTGATGAAATTACTAAATATCATACCAACATTCCTTTTTACAGCTCAGCCCTCATGGTCACTATGAACAAAGATAAGTATGACAATTTACCTGATGACTTAAAGCAAGTCCTAGACAAAAACTCAGGCATGGCCCTAGCCAGCAAAGTTGGTGAAGTCTTTGATAAGCATGATCAGATGGCAATGCAAGCAGCCAAAGATAAAGGTGATGAGATCGTTGATATTCCTGATCCGTTGAATGATCCAAACTGGAAAGGACCGCTCGAAAAAGGAACACAAAAATATTTAAATGATGTTAATGCTTTAGGTCTAGATGCAAATGGTGTCTACGAAAAAGCCAAAGCTGCTAGTGCCGCCTGTAAAGTGGTATAACCCATTGGAGGTGTCACATGGCATTTTTAGTCAAGCTCAGTGTCTTAATTTCTAGATTGTGTCAGTTTATCGGCGGGGTCAGTCTTATTATTATCGTGCTGACCACCATGCTAGACGTTACTGCACGCTATATCTTCAAGCTTAGCGGCGGTGAGCTTGGCTTCACCGTCAAAGGCTCCGTCGAGATTGTTTCTTACTTCATGCTATTTGCATTGCTTGCCGCCTTTGCCGCTTTCGTTGAGCGCTCGCAAATCATCGTTGATGTTTTTACCCAAAAGATGCCGCAGTCTATCAAAGGCTACCTCATGGGCATCTTTATGCTGGGTTTTTTTGTCATCGGTGTCGTCTTCTCATGGGGTCTCTACGAGAGTGCCATTGATGCTGTCGAATACGGTAAGGTTACCCAAGACTTAAGACTGTCTATGATGCCTATTTATATGATTAGCGCATTCTTGAGCTTACTACTTGCCATTCGCTCATTGATCGAATCCATTAACATTTTTAAGACAGGCGAATTCTTTGACGCCGAGGAGACAGGCGCATGAGTCCAGAGATTATCGGAGCCATTGGCCTAGTTGTCATGATCCTGCTTGTCATCCTACGCGTACCCGTTGCCCTTGCTATGTTAGGTGTGGGCTTAGTAGGTTTCGGTGCGGTTACCGCGCCAAGTGGGGCACTACAAATGCTCAAAGACATCCCTGTTGATGTCTTAGCAAAGTATGATTTTAGTGCCATTCCCTTGTTTATTCTAATGGGCGTGTTTGCCACTCACTCTGGTATGGCAGGTAAGCTTTTTGAAGCCACTAGAACCATATTTGGCGGAGTGAGAGGTAGTCTGGGTATTGCAGGTATAGGATCGTCTGGTATCTTTGCCTCTATCTCAGGCTCATCACTTGCCACAGCGTCTACTATGACTAAAGTGGCGCTACCGCAAATGGAGAAGTATGGTTATCAGCCGGGATTTGCCTGCGGTATCTTAGCCGCTGGTGGTACTTTAGGTATCATGATTCCACCGAGTATTGCGTTACTCGTCTATGCCATCTTAACCCAGCAGTCGGTTGGTGATATGTTTATCGCAGGTTTTTTACCGGGTATGCTGGGCATGGTAATGTACTCTATCACCGTGATGATCATGGTACGCTGGAAACCGCATTTGGCACAGCGCGGCGAAAAAACGTCTTGGAAAGCCAAACTACTATCTTTGACGGGCTTAATCCCTTTTAGCTTTATCTTTATTGTGATTATTGCCGGTATCTTCTTTGGATTATTTACGCCAACAGAAGGGGCCGCAGTAGGAGCGTTTGTCTCTTGGGCTTATGCTTTTGCCAAAGGCATGCGTTTAGACGGTCTCAAGCAGTCATTGATTGAGACGTTAGCGCTCTCTGCCGTGGTGTTCTTTATGCTATTAGGTGCAGAGGCATTGGGTTATTTTATCTCAGTGTCGCGTTTATCATATTCGTTAGCATCTTGGATTGGTGGGTTGGCTGTTAGTCCAATGATTGTGCTGATCTGTATCCTGTTCATGTACTTCCTATTAGGACTGTTCATGGATGCGCTAGCAATGCTAGTAATCACTATTCCCGTTGTGTACCCAATTATATTAGCATTAGGGTTTGATCCAGTCTGGTTTGGCATTATTGCAGTATTGACGGTAGAGCTTGGTTTGATCACGCCACCGATGGGGATGAATATCTTTGTGATCAAGGCGATGGCACCGCACATTAAGTTGTCCGATATGTTCCGCGGGGTGGCTCCATTCATTGTCTCTGACGTGATTCGATTGGTAATCTTGGTGGCATTCCCTGCAATATCGCTGGTGTTGTTGGGGTAAGTCATACATAAAGTAACATAGATACACTGTTGTATACGGGGTATAACGCTAGAATGATTGAGAGACAGAAAGCCAAATGGACATTTTTATCATTATTCTGTCTTATAAAAATTATTCTAAAATCATATGGATGCGAAAAATATTATGACTATTGCTAAAAATATCGAGATCAGCAGTACTTCTGAAACCAGCTTTGAAGATGCTATTCAACAAGGTATCGCAAGAATCTCTAAGACAGTCAAGAATGTTGAAGGTGCTTGGATAAAAGAGCAAAAAGTAGGCGTTACTGATGGAAAAATCAGCAAATATCATGTCATTATGATTGTAAGCTTTGTCATCGATGATGGTACTGATATCAGCTAAACGTTGATAAAGATAAAAAAGACTGCGATTGCAGTCTTTTTTTTGCACAAAAAACGGTCATTAGTAGAACTACGATATACATGAGTAGCTACACGGCATACTTTTATATATAGTAAAATAAATCCTCTAATTCTCAATACTTATCATAGAAGCACATATTTATGGCTGTCGATTTTAGTAATACGCTCATTGTCGCAATCTCTGCAACGGCGCTTTTTGATTTAACAGAGTCGGAAAACTATTTATTAGCGTTATTAGAAGAGCGGCCTGAGAGCGCCATAAAAGAGTTTCGAGATTATATGACAGCGCGTGAAAACGATACGCTAAACAGTGGTGCAGGCTATCCATTGATCAAAGCGTTGCTAAACTTGAATAAGTATTGTGAAGATAAGCAGGATTTAGAAACGGAAACGCCTTTAGTAGAAGTCGTTATCGTCTCAAAAAGCAGCCCAGATACAGGCATTCAAGTGCTGAATGCAATTTTAGAACGCGGTATCAATATCTCACGCTCGGCGTTTATTTCAGGCAGTCCTGTAGCGCCCTATATCAAAGACTTTAATGTTGATCTGTTTTTGACCACCAATCGTGACGATGCCCAGCAGGTGGCTGATGCCAATATCTGTGCTTGTGCCATACTAGACGCAACGCCTGTCAACACTTATGAATTGGATACTCAGCAGCTACGTATTGCCTTTGATGGGGACGCGGTGCTGTTTGATGATTCAGGTGAGCTGCTGTACAAGCAAAAAGGATTGCGAGCCTTTCATGATCGTGAGGTGCAACTGCGTGATCTACCAATCGAAAAAGGCCCTTACGCTGAGTTGTTGATTAAACTATCAAATTTACAAGAGCGTCTACCAGCGGGACTCAAATATTCTCCAATCAAAATTGCTCTAGTGACAGCTCGTAATGCACCAGCTGACTTACGTGCCATAAAAACCTTGCGAGAGTGGGGCGTCAATGTGGATATGGCGTTTTTTTTGGGAGGGCTTGAGAAGACAGCGGTGCTCAGAACGTTTGCACCGCATATTTTCTTTGATGACTCAATCAAGCATATTGATGCAGCACGTCGTTTCATACCTACGGCACTCGTTCCCTATCATTCAACATCGTTGCTGCATGGGGACAGTTACTTAACCGCCAGTAAGGATGCATCACTGCTGTCGTTCAAGCCTGCTGTACGCCCGTTATTTGCTATAAATCAATAAAGCACATATAGATGCGTAAAATATAAAACATAGGATGGGATATGGATTGGCAGCAGTTGCTCAGCTTGATCGTGACACGAATAAAACAAGTTATCGGCTTATATGCTTTTGTACTCATACCGATGTGGGGAATGTTTTTTCTAAATGAAGTGGTGTTATTTGGTCTGTGGAATATCTTTGGTATTGTACCGCGTACGTTGGATGTAGGCAGTATGATTGGGGTATTTGCGTCATGGACCATGCATGGCAACCTGTCACATTTGACCGGCAATACCGTGACATTATTACAAATTTTATTTTTATTTGGGTTATTTGAAAAGAATGCCTATCGGACAATTATTAAGCTGATCATTGCTTCGGGATTGGTCACTTGGGTGATTGGATCACCGTCTTCTATCCATGTCGGCGCATCAGGATTGTGCTTTGCCATGTTCGGTTACATGATAGGTGGCGCTGTGTTTGCTAGGCGCTGGGGTTACCTGATTGCTTGTATTGTGATGGGTGCTGGCTATTGGCTAACCATCAAGCAAGGATTGATGCCGCAGCAAGGCATCTCGTTTGCTGCACACTTCGGTGGTTTATGCGCCGGATTACTATTGGGGGCTAACTCTAAACATACGTATTCAGTAACTGATCGGCGCTAATAGAAGCAACTTATTATCAGCGCTTAATGAAACAGCGTCGTCGTACTCAGCGTTATGGAGTCAGACGCTTGCATCAGTACAGACCCTGATAAATAAAAGGTCGTCTGTAGCCAGTTCTCGCCATGCGGTAGTTTGTTTGACGTGTTCATCAATCGTAAGATTACTGTTTTTCTGCGGTATCACATAGTCTGCCCGAGCAGGGGTGTCACAGTCGATCACTTGTAGGATCTTTTGCACACTTCTGCGCCTCTCAAACAGATACAAATTGACCAAATGCATATTTGGGTCATCTACCTGCACGCTAGCATTGCCAGTATCTGCCGCGATAAAGCGCAAGACTTGCGGCTTAATATAAGACCAGGGGCGAAACCACTCTGTACTTTCGGCAGTTTTGACAACATTGACCCCTTTGGGCAATTGACTCACTTGTTGGTCATACCAGTTGTACTCTTGATGTATTTGAAATCCAAAAATACCAATTGCAGCAAACAAGGGCACCAGCCACCTTGGCGCGCGCTTACCTGACAGCTTACTGAGATGCGCTATGATCAACGCCACCCCAGCCATACCGAATGCGGCAGTTATGGTAGCGATAAACTCAAAAAGCATAAGTATTCCTTAATGCACTAGGCACTTGTCGTCAGGTGTGTTTAACAGTATAAGTACCGTCTAAAAATTATTCTAATCGGTGTCAGATAAAAAATCACTCACCGGCAGTGACTGCTAGTGAGTGAGATAGAGTAACAGAATGCATATCATTATTCGTCAAATTAATGATCGACTGCACCGCCAGCACCGCGTGGTGAACGAACACTCTCAACCAAATCTTGAATGTGTAGTGGTGGTGCTTTGGTCGCATAAGAGACAATGAATGCGACGATAAAGTTAAGCAATGCACCAACCGCACCAAATGATAATGGTGAGATACCAAATAGCCAGTACTCTGCAGTATCAGGGAAGTTGGCAGTACCGCTGATAAAGAACCAGCCTTTGAACACAAAGATATAAACCAAGATACTAATCAAACCTGTCAACATACCAGCGATGGCGCCAATATTGTTAATACGTTTTGAGAAAATACCCATCATTAAGGCTGGGAAAAGGGACGCACCAGCGATACCAAATGCGAGTGCGACAACCTGCGCGGCAAACCCTGGCGGATTCATTCCTAGATAGGTCGCAATGACAATCGCGACACCCATAGTGATACGAGCAACTCGTAGCTCTCCCTTATCAGTAATGTTTGGATTAAGGTTTCGCTTGATCAAGTCATGACTGATTGCTGATGAGATAGCAAGTAAGAGACCAGCGGCAGTGGATAGTGCAGCAGCAAGACCACCTGCGGCAATGAGACCGACTACCCAAGGTGGTAGCTGTGCAATTTCTGGATTGGCCAATACCAAGATATCAGCATTGACATCCAGCTCGTTACCGGCCCAGCCTGCATCGGCAAAGCGGCCATCAACTTCTGTATCGTGGGCGATACGTGCAGTTTCGACAGCAGTCGTCGCAGCAGCTATATCGCCGCCTTCGGTTTGTGCGTTGGTCAGTGCAATCTCTGCTGCACCAAGTCCACTATCGTTGTACATCTGAATACGACCATCGTTGTTAAGGTCAGTATATTTGATTAGACCAGTATCTTCCCATGTTCTCATCCAGTCAGGACGTTGATCATAGTTAATAGCAGGCTCTGCAACCCCTTGTGGGTAGATAGTATCAACAAGGTTTAGACGGGCCATTGCCCCAACGGCAGGTGCCGTAAAGTACAATAGCGAGATAAATACCAATGTCCAACCAGCTGTCCAGCGAGCATCGGCAACTTTAGGAACGGTAAAAAATCGAATAATAACGTGTGGTAGACCCGCTGTACCAATCATGAGTGATAACGTAAATAGCACCATGTTTAGCTTATTAGGTACGTCAGCGGTATATGCTGTGAAGCCCAAATCAGTGACTACTTGATCAAGCTTGGTCAAGATAGGAACACCAGATTCAATATGGTTTGAAAACAAGCCCAAACCTGGAATCGGATTGCCCGTTAATTCAAGTGAGATAAAGACAGCAGGAATCGTATAAGCAATGATCAGAACCACATACTGCGCAACCTGCGTATAGGTAATCCCTTTCATGCCTCCAAGAACCGCGTAAAAGAAAACAACGACGGCCGCGATAATAAGACCTGTGTCGTTATCGACTTCTAAGAAACGTGAAAATGCAACACCAGCACCTGTCATCTGACCGATAACATACGTGGTAGAGGCGATAATCAAACAAACAACAGCAATCATGGCAGCTGTTTTTGAATAAAAACGATCGCCAATGAAGTCAGGCACGGTAAATTTACCAAACTTGCGCAAATAGGGCGCAAGTAACATGGCTAATAGTACATAACCACCTGTCCAACCCATCAGATAGGTTGAGGCGCCATAACCACCAGCAGCAAGCAAACCTGCCATAGAAATAAAGGAAGCGGCACTCATCCAGTCAGCTGCGGTTGCCATACCGTTCACAACAGGGTGGACACCGCCGCCTGCTACATAAAACTCACTGGTAGATCCTGCACGAGCCCAAATCGCAATACCGAAGTATAGAGCGAATGATAGACCCACAAAAATAATATTAATGACATACTGGCTCATAGTCTATTCCTCGTCTACGCCATATTGTTTATCTAACTTATTCATACGCCAGGCGTAGAAGAAAATTAAAATAATAAACACCACGATGGATCCCTGCTGGGCGAACCAAAAGCCCAAGTCAGTACCACCAACCTTGATGCCGGCTAAAAGAGGACGTAGCAAGATGGCAAAGCCGTAAGAACATAGCGCCCAGATAACTAGGCTACCTGCAATGAGACGAATATTGGCTCGCCAATATCCAGATGGATCGTTATGACCTTTCATAGGACAACTCCTTTTGTCTTACCTAAAAATATCCACTATATAAAACGCCTTGAACTATTTTTATGATAAATACTGTCATAGAAATAGACTGCAACTACCTTATATAGTGCCAATGACGATGCACCGCCACATATGTATTTATCGGCAATTATTTAGCAAAATAAATACAGTGTTGGACACGACATTGAACCCTTGAATACAACTATCAAATAGCAAATATAGGATTTATCGAGGAAGACAGAAGGGTAGGACTATCCGATGTCTTTTTCTTAATCTCGTCTTCCTGACAAGAGTTCTAACAATTTTAACGCTCTAAGTGCAAATGCAAACTGCAAATTATAAAATAGCACCAACGAATGTAGGGTTATCTTAGCACGATTAAATAAATATGATTATAAACAACAAATCATATCTAACGTCATTTTTGCCAAAAATTAGTTTGGAAAAGGTAGCGATAAGTAAGTGCATTACTGAAAGTGTACGACAAATATCCAGTATATGCATTTAATTTATTACTCAATATATTCTATATAAGATGATTTACAAAGATTATTTATTTCAAAAATAAAAATAAGGAACCAATAACCAAACGTGATGGTCGCACGTGACTGAATATCTATATCATGCACAGGACATTTTGGTATCGAGCAATATGACAGAGTTGTTTGACTAAGATTTTGATCAATCAAAATACGGTATCAATGCAAAATTTAAATGAAGTATATAAAGTGTGAATAAGGAGTCCGCATGAATGAAGGGGTAATCGGGTGGTTTAATAGCATCGTCAATTATGGTGTTGGCATTATTTGGGGTAATAACGATTGGTTGATCGCGAGCAACCCTTGGTACGGGCTACTAATGTTCTTACTGATAGGTGCGGGTCTTTACTTCACCGTTGCTACACGATTTATCCAGTTTCGGCACTTTGGTCATATGTGGAAGCTGCTGCGTGTATCTAACCAAGGACGCAAAGATGGCGGTATCAGCTCATTTGAAGCATTAATGACGTCACTGGCAGCACGCGTAGGTACTGGTAACTTGGCAGGGGTGGCGATTGCAATCTATTTAGGTGGTCCGGGCGCTGTGTTCTGGATGTGGATGACGGCGCTTGTTGGTATGTCGACAAGCTTTATCGAATCAACTTTGGCACAAGCATATAAAGTACCGCATAATGATAATGTGTATCGCGGTGGACCTGCTTACTATATTGAAAAAGGTCTGGGCAAGCGCTGGCTTGCGGTATTTTTCTCGTTGTGTTTGTTGGTGGCTTTCGGTCTAGCATTCAACGGCGTACAGTCCAATACCATTGCCCAAGCTACCAATGAAGCGTTTGGTATTCCAACGTGGATGACAGGATTAGTATTGGTAGTATTGGTAGCGCCAGTGGTATTCGGCGGGTTACGTTCAGTGGCTCGTATCGCAGGCAAAATCGTACCCGTTATGGCGATCTTGTATATTTTGCTAGCACTATTCATTATCGTCACTAACTTTAGTCAATTCCCAGCAGCAATCGCATTGATTGTAAAATCAGCATTTGGTTTTGAGCAAGCGGCAGGCGGTGTGATCGGTTATGGTATTGCGCAGGCCATGATTAACGGTATCAAACGTGGTCTGTTCTCTAACGAGGCAGGTATGGGCTCAGCACCGAATGCTGCGGCAACAGCAAAGAGTCATCCTGATCATCCAGCAGTACAAGGGTTTATGCAGATGCTGGGCGTGTTTATGGATACGCTTATTATTTGTACCGCAACAGCATCAATCATCATATTATCTGGCGTGGTCGATCCCAATGTCGAACAAGAAGGTATTCAGCTAACCCAGCTAGCGCTATCGCAGTATGTGGGCGACTTAGGTGTGATATTCGTCGCAATTGCGATTTTCTTCTTCTCATTCACCTCTATCATTGCCAATTATAGCTATGGTGAATCAAATCTTGAGTTTATCTCTGGTGCGAAAAATGCCAAAGTGATGATTATGATTTTTCGCTTTTTAGTGCTCGGTATGGTGTTTGTTGGTGCTGTTGCCAGTCTACCTGCTATATGGAACTTTGCTGACTTGTCTATGGGTCTGATGGCACTAGTCAACTTGGTGGCTATTTTAATGCTATCTCCTGTAGCGCTGAGAATCTTGCGTGACTACGAGCGTCAGGTAAGAGAAGGTAAAACAGGCGATCAGATTAAATTTAACCCTGATAATTTCGTAAAACTCAAAAATGAAGCCAACCGTGATGCGTGGATAGATTGAGTAGTATTGATTGGTAACACTGCTTGTTCTAAGCATTAAAAAACCGCCTTTCTCCTACGAAGAGAAGGGCGGTTTTTATTGGAGTGCAGTTTTAATGATCTTAACTACACCAGCGTGAACCAGAATTACTCTGATTTACATGTTTGGATAGTTTGGACCACCGCCACCTTCTGGTGTTACCCAAGTGATGTTCTGTGAAGGATCCTTGATATCACAAGTCTTACAATGTACACAGTTCTGCGCATTGATGACAAACTTAGCACCTTCAGCATCTTTGACCACTTCATATACACCCGCTGGGCAGTATAGACGTGCAGGCTCAGCATATAACGGTAAGTTGATCGAAACAGGTACCGTCGGATCAGTCAATTTTAGATGCGTTGGTTGATCTTCTGCATGGTTGGTATTAGAGATAAACACCGACGACAACTTATCAAATACCAGTTTACCATCAGGCTTGAGGTAAGTAGGTTGATAAGCGTGGTTAGCACGCTCTAACTGATCATAGTCCGGAGTGTTATCATGTATGGTTAATGGCATCTTACCTTTTAGCAAGTTGTGCTCGATAAAGATAAAAGCACCGCCCATGAACTGCCCCATACGATGCATCGCTGGTGAGAAGTTGCGTGACTCATAGTTGTCTTGATATAACCAAGACTCTTTGTACATGGTGCTATAGGCAACCACTTCATCATGCTGACGATCTGCTTGCAATGCCTCAAAGATCGCTTCGGCTGCGAGCATACCTGACTTCATCGAAGTATGAGTACCTTTGATTTTTGCTGGGTTCAAGAAACCTGCATCATCACCCACCAATACGCCGCCTGGGAAGGTAAACTTCGGCAGTGAGTTAAGACCACCTTTGGTCAACGCACGGGCGCCATAAGAGATACGCTTGCCACCTTCTAATACATTCTTGATAACAGGGTGTGTTTTCAAGCGCTGCATTTCATCAAAGGGAGACATGTAAGGGTTGTGGTAAGACAAATCAGCCACAAGACCAAAACTTACTTGATTGTTTTCATCAAAGTATAACCACCAGCCGCCAGTTGAGCCAGTCTCAGTCAATGGCCAGCCAAGACCGTGCATGACAACGCCTTGCTCATGCTTCTCAGGGTCGACGTCCCACAGCTCTTTTAGACCAATACCATAGTGCTGAGCATCAGAGTCTTTGTCTAGATCAAAACGGCTAATCAAACGCTTACCCAAGTGACCACGGCTACCTTCAGCAAAGATAGTGTATTTGGCAAGAAGCTCGTAACCCGGCTCAAAGCTAGGCTTGGCTTCACCATTCGCAGCCACACCCATGTCACCCGTCAACACACCTCGTACCGAGCCATCGTCGTTGTACAAAATATCATCGGCAGGAAAGCCTGGGAACATCATGACTTCAAGCTCTTCTGCTTGTACCGCTAACCAGCGAACCACATTACCCAATGACACGATGTAGTTGCCATCATTATGCATAGGTCCTGGAATCAACGAGTGAGGCACTTTGGTTGAGCGTGTGGCAGAGTTTAAGTAATAAAAACGGTCTTCTGTCGCCGGCACATTAAGCGGCGCGCCTTTTTCTTTCCAGTCCGGAATCAGCTCATTGAGCGCACGTGGCTCGATGACTGCACCAGATAACGTATGAGCACCAAACTCTGAGCCTTTTTCGACCACACACACCATAAACTCGTCGTTACCTGCTTCGATAGCGAGCTGGCGTAAACGAATAGCAGCAGACAGACCTGCAGGTCCACCACCAACGATGATAACGTCGAATTCCATTGATTCGCGCTCGATTTCAGGTTCCGCTGCCACAGGCTCTACAACTGGAGCTGCTGTCTCTGTTGCTACTGGTGCATCAGCATTCACAGTGTTGTCATCAACGACTGGCGCTTGATTGTCTTGCTCTTGCATACCTACTCCTAAACTTTAGTGGCTTATCTCAGGGCATCATTAGCTTAACAACTGAATAATAGACTTGCGGCGCTAACGTCACTCAGACATATGGCTGCCCGATAAAACTGTCTTTGCGGTATCAGTTAATACGTCGGTGTCGTGAATAATTTATTCAAGGATATCAACACATAACGTAAATTATGTCATTAACATAATGACCGCTTGACCATCTTAATAAAAAATCGTTACTCATTATAAAAGAAAAGTCCTACAAACACGATACGCATTTATGAGTATAGGTGTTAAGGTTATATTGAATAAACGACTGTGCTTGAACAATATCGTTTCATCATACCCGAAACAAAAATTTATAGTAATAATAGATTTGCCAAACTTTGAATACTAAATAAAGGATTGAGCGATGAGTAATGATAATAACAAGACTAATGAAGATGTAAATCACAGTGCTGAAGCCCCAATTGATAAGGCCTCTAGCATCAATAATGTAGATGCATTAAGTCAATATCTCAAGTCTGCTGCTGGGGCGCGTGAAGGGCTTGCGATACCACCACTCGACAAATGGCATCCTGAAGATATTGCCGATATGGATCTGGTCATAAAAGCAAACGGTGAGTGGTGGCATGAAGGTGGAAAAATGACCCGTGAGTCATTGGTCAGTTTGTTTGCTACTATTTTGTGGAAAGAAGAAAATAACGGCATTACTGAGTATTTTCTAAAGACACCAGTACAAAAAATACGGATTCAAGTAGAGGATGCCCCGCTTCTAATTAACGATGTTGGTATCGTCCATGAAGACGATATGAGTTGGTTGGAGTTTACGACGACAACTGGCGATGTAGTGCGTTTGGATGATGAGCATCAAATTACACTACAAGTGTATAATTCTGAAAATAATGATAAAGCGGTGCCTGCAGATTATTCGCTGGACATTGAGCATAACGACGTTGAGAATGAAAACTTTGAAAGTGAAAGCCTCAATAGTGAAAACATGGATCACAGTAAAAACGTTACGACCGATGAGCCAGTACGCCCTTATATGCTAGTCAGAAATGGCTTGACCGCGCTTATTGGACGCAATACCTTTTACCATTTGGCAGAGATTGGTGAATTGACAGAACGCAATGGTGAGACCATATTGACTTTACGGAGTGGTGGACAGGATTACTCATTATCTATGTCAGCTAATTAAGCTATTAAGCTGCAATAATGCAATAGATAGCAATCAATAGAGAGACGTCTATTGATTGCTATATGATGGCGAATGTTATAAGTTTATAACTTTCACAAATTATAGTGGTCTGATAATGGCTTGCTACGTTGAGATTCGCCGTACAATTAAGCTGTCTTTGGATCATGACCAAACACTGGAATCACACAAAGCGTGAGACGTTTAATTGAGTGATGAAAACATACATAACATGAAGATAATCACATGCATACAAAACTGGCGGTAGAGTAGACATGGATACTACCGCAAATAACATCATGACAGTGGAGCCTGTGCAAGCAAATTCTCTAGCGCGCGTAAACACTTTAGACGGTAATTCTGTTAAAGACGCTAGGATCGATAAAGCTGATATCAGTAAAAACAGTATTGGTAAAAGCAGTATCGGTGAAAACAATATGGCTGCTAATTGTAAAGCGCGTCATGCGCCAATAGGATTGTTTGATTCTGGCGTTGGTGGTTTATCTGTTTATCTACATTTAGCTCAACAACTACCCGCTGAACATTATATATATTACGCTGATACCCTCAATGTCCCCTATGGCAACCGCGATAGCGAGGACATTGAGACGTTGACATTGAATGCGGTGGAATGGCTGTATCAGCAAGGTTGCAAGTTGATCGTTATTGCCTGTAATAGCGCGTCCGCTTATGCTTTAGACAGAGCAAGACGTTGCTACCCAGAGCTGCCTATTGTCGGCTTAGTACCAGCACTAAAGCCTGCTGTATTGGCCAGCAAGAGTGGACATGTTGCAGTGCTGGCTACCAAAGCCACTTTGAATGGTACATTGCTCAATGATGTCATTAGCAATGTGGCTGACCCTAATGGCACATTGGTTACTAAGTATTTTGATCCACAATTGGTGCCTTGGGTAGAGTCTGGGATGCCAGTGCAAGACGAAACCGCACAGCGATTGCGTCAACAGATACAAGCATTTGCTGATAATGGCGTGGATCAGCTGGTGTTAGGTTGTACGCATTACCCATTTTTCAAAGCATTTTTGCTTGATGAAATTGTACGACAGCAGCTATCGATACAAGTGATTGACTCTGGGCAAGCAATCGCTGAGCGAGTCAAGCAGTTACTGGTAGCAAATCAGATGTCTGCAAGCTTAGATAGTGAAACAAAAGATTATCATTCAGAAGTGAGTAGTAAAACAAAAGTTGATATTAGTTATCCATTAACTTTTCATGCTACCAAATATAGTGATAGACTAGGCGCTTTAGTTGTGCGTTTGCTTGGTAGAGAGACTGTGCTGCAATACCACACTGGGTAAGTGCTGATAGTGCTATTTAAGCTAATCCTTACTCATTTTGTTGATTTATTTGAAACAAGCTGAGTGCAGTTTTGTTAGAATATGCTAGGCTGCGCAGAACAAGATATTTGTGCTCTATTTCATCTTACACCTATTTATGCCATCACCTAAGCTCAGAGGTAATTGTGCCAAACCGCCGCTATCACCATATTCATGTTATATGCGCTGACAACGATCAATCGTTAGTCTTGGATAGCTTAGCGATATTTTTTCAAGCACGTGCATTTTTGACTTATGATGTGTCTAGCAAGCTCCCCAAAGCCTCTTTATATGGTCGTCAATGCATAGATTCCTGTGATTATGCGTTGATGATTATTGGAGACAGCTACGGAACTGTGCAAAAGAATGGTGTCAGTCAGATGCATCTGAGTTATCTAAATGCCAAAGCCAAGCTCAAACCATTGTTAATCCTGGCAAAGAAACACCATCATGAACTGGATGTTAGCCGGCAACTACAAGAGCTCATCAAAACGGTATCTAAGCAAGACAATCAAATATATTATTATGATTCAGAAGATGATATTGAGCCGCTACTCGTCCAAGCCTACTACAACACATTGGCGAGTAATAGAGTAGAGGGTGGCTGGATAAGAGCCACCGAAGAGATTATCAAATTTAGCAATCAGACTGTTGCTGAAAGATTTGCTGATATTTTGGCAATCAATAAAAATACAAAAAAACAAGCTCCTGTAGAGGATAACTTTGCGGATGACAACGTCAGCCAGCCCATTGTATTGACAGAGACTTTCACTGTTAAATACACCGCTCAAGCCTATGAAGGTGGTAATCTAAAAGACGTGACTCGCGAAATTACCTTATCTTGGCAAGAGATATTGGTTGCTCTAGTAAAAATACCTTCTACGTTTTCTAGCTACGGTCTACAAAACGCTATCAACCGTCTAATCGCACCAAAAGCTGAGATAGACATCAAGAATGATATGCCAAATGTTCACGCTGTCTCACGTTGCCAAATCGCTCAAGATGACTTAAACAACTTACAGCGTCAACTGGTAAGCGCAAATTGGATACAGCTGACGACCTATGGTACGCGGCTATCACAAGAGCTTTGGAAGCTCACTTTTTATGCAAAAAATTTACTAGTAAGTAATTCCTCCCAAACACACGAGTAAAGCCAGTTCTTGGCGTACACTAACCTTGTGACATTCAATAAAAAATCCGAAAAAACACCACTTCTGTCTATGGCTACGTTTTGTAATACAAAGCATACGCGTCACTGGTTGTGAATCGACTCAGGACTCGTGATAATAAGAACCATCAGATAACGATCTTATCTTTATTAAAACTTGTAGCAATTAAAAATACATAAAATGCAAAACAACATTGATCTATTAAGGAGAACACATAATGAGTAACGATAAAAATGACAAACTGTTAAGCGAGATTGATGGTCTAGAAAAAAGCATGCATGACGCCGATCAGTTTCACACGTTAGAAGAGCAAGTGGCAGACATGAAGCGTCGTGGCATTGATCCAAGCCAAGCCTACAAAGATTTGGATAGAAAAGCAGAAGACGAAGACTGGGGCGATGCCACTTGGAAAGAAAACGGTAAGTGGGAACCGAAAACTGCTGCTGATCTAGATGACAATGCTCGTGAAAATTGGGATGGTGATAACGGTAAGCCAAACCCACCACCTATTGTCTAGATCTGTAATGACTAATGTAGTTAATACAAACTCACAATGACAGACCCGCATTGATACATAAGAAGTGAAAAAAGCCACGCTATGATTAGCGTGGCTTTTTTAGTGCTCTAAGATAAAGTGGTTCAATAAGTTGTTATAACCCTTCGTCAATACGAACCAGCTTAATCGTACCATCGGCACTAGTGGTGCGGCGATAGCGTGCATTGCTAGAGGGTGATGGACTGATCGATGTTTGAGACGAATAGCTATTGGGCGTTGTTTGTTGCTGAATCAGTTGACCCATACGATCGGCTGGTGCAGGGTTTAATGGTTGCCCGTACTGAGTTTGGCTTGGTGCTGAACTGCCAACGATAGCGCGATAGAATTTTTGGCCTGCGCGTCCGTCAGCTGGAAAAATACCACGGCTAGATTGATATTGTTGAATAGCGGTACGGGTGTTGTCGCCGATGATGCCATCAACGCCGCCAATATCATAACCAGCATTGAGCAATGCTTGTTGGATATCTTTTGCCTGCTGGCGACTGATACCAGGATCATCTGTCGGCCATGCAGTTACAAAGTCGGTTTTACTACTGTCTTCACGAGTGACCAAGTCTGATAAGTGCGCGATAGCTAGGGCGTAGTTTTCTGAGGCGTTATAAGAGTAAAACGTATCGAAGTTTTTGCCGACTAGAAACGCAGGACCATCGATACCAGCAGGTAGCAATAAGCCAGCACTACTTAAATCATAAGGTAGTGGGCTACCGTTAGCGAGGATCAGACCTTGATTGCGCCAGTGGCTGATAGACTTTTTATCTTTACGATTTGAGGCCGCCCAAAATCCATTAGGTAATTTGACCTCGTAACCCCAAGGCTCACCCGTACGATAGCCACGATTATCTAAGAAGTTTGCGGTAGAAGCGAGCGCATCAGGAACACTATTGACCAAATCTCGGCGCCCGTCACCATCGAAATCTACTGCCAACTCCAAAAAGGTGCTGGGCATAAACTGCGTCTGTCCAAAAGCACCTGCCCATGATCCTGTCATATCACTAGGTGCAATGTCGCCGTTTTGCACAATCTTTAGGGCATTGGCATACTCACCTTGGAAGTAGCTTTGACGACGATCAAAGCAAGACAATGTTGCCAATGATTCGAACAATGGTTTTTTACCTAATGTCTGACCAAAGTTAGACTCTACGCCCCACACACCCAGTACGTGTTCGGCTTTGACACCGTAGCGTGCCTCAATTTGGCGAAGCGTTGAGCCCCATTGACGCTTGGCTCGGATGCCATCTTCGACACGCTCTTTATCTACTAGTGATGATAAATAGTCCCAGACATCTTTTTGAAACTCTGGCTGGTAGTTAAGCGATTGAATAACGCTTGGATCAGGCTGGCTTGGACGATAATTGTTAAAGGTGTAGCTATTCACGCCGCTAAATTTGCTTGAATTTTTTAGACCATCCAAACACTGCTGGAATTCACTGTTAGATAAATCCGGTGCTGGTGGCTGAGCGGCTTGAGCGGTGCTTGCGAGGCTAATGCCAACTGCAACACTAAGCAGTGACATGGTAGAGAAGGGAGTAAAACGCATGAAAATATCCTATAAACGTCAAAGTGGTTACCAAAAGGCAGATAACAAAAGGTAAAACATGATATTAACGTAGAGTAACCAATCTAAACAGTAAAGAAAAGCTGCCGAAGTACCAAGATTATAAATGGTTACGATAAATTGACGATGGCGTGAGGTTGGGAGAGGGTTTAACTTTAACAGAACGTCAAGAGTCAAATAACATCTAATGGTTTTTGGTAGATATAATTTAATTACTCAGCCAATACACTATCTAATTCATTGATAAATGTACCAATTCGCGCCGCGTTTTTGCCCAAATCGCTACCACCAACCCGCGATTTACTGCGTATGTCTACTAGGCACTCGCTATCGTTATCAGTGATGCGCACGACAATATCGTCTTTGAAGCCAAACCAAGCAGTCGTATCCGTCGCTTCGATGATGCCATTATCTACATCAATATTGACCAGCTCCCAGCCTAAGTTCTCAACAGCTTGTTTGGTTGCTGCTGCCAGTTCAGGTTGTGTTTGATCATAACGTAATGTTTGTAGGTCAGGATATGCCTCGCGCTGTTGCTCTGCTGCCTCGATACCAGCGTAAGCAGCTGGATTAGGCGCGTCAGCACGCAGTGGGGCAATGGCCACAAATGCAGGCGGATTTACCAAATCAGTAGAGATATCATGAATGGGCGGTACCTTTTTGGCAGTATTCATCATGTTAAGCGGTATGGCAATGGCGGTTATCGCAAGCAATGCTGATATTAACGCGCTACCAACGCTCGCTGTGTTTCGTTTAAACAAAAGCTGTATAACTAACAATACTAAAGCTGCAATACCCGCAAACACGCCAAACTTAAACCCTGCAAAGGCAGTCGCTAACTCAATCATGCCAAATTTGTAGAGTGGGCCTGCGAGCGCGACCAGTAAGACAGCGATTAAACTTATCAGACCAACGAATATTTTCATTCCGCTTTTTCCTTGTGATTTAGTACTGATTAGTCGCTGCGCAAACTGGTTTATTTATGACTTAATAGCCAAGCATGCTCTGTAACTTTTAGATCAGGTGCAGACCCTATAATAGTAGGCACATTCGCCAGCTTACATATTTGATAGTGACTGCCATAGTACTGCTGTAGTTGTTCTTCACTGATAGAGAATGGCGGTCCATTTTTCTTGCTTTGATCATAATTCAATGTCATTAAAAGCTGTGGCGCGACGTTATTGTCAATGCTATCGACGCTGACAGATTTGTTTACATTACCACTAAGCTGTCGTATCTGCTCACTATATTTTGTTCGCATATCAGCTGGTAGGGCAATCAATGCCGCTTTGTCATATACTGCATCGATAGGACCAACATCTGTAGGGGTAAGCGTAAAAATATCGGCGACCCATAATGTAATAGTTCGCCGCTCTTCACCTTCTATCAGTTGACCTTGATAGCATGTGATCGCTGGATTTTCTACATGTTGAGAGATAGTGTACTGGATATTTTGTTCAACAAAAAAATCCTGAACAGCTGTTTCAACCAGTTCAACACCGACCACATCATATCCTTGAGCAGCTAGCCAGGCCATATCAATAGATTTACCACACAGCGGAACAAAAATACGGCTTCCCGCCGATAAATTCAAATGTTTGATATATTCAACTAACAATGGATTAGCAGCCGACTGATTAAAACCAATGCGTTTTTCTTGCCAGCGTTTACGCCAAAACTCAGGGTTCATATGTGAGGTCTCTAACAGGATAGTGTATGTGGAAGGAGCGTTTACTATAAATATCAGCTATCGATATAGTAAACAATAATAAAAAGCCAAACACCTATCGTATAAGTGTTTGGCTTAGGTATTTTGCTAGCATCGTGTTAATCTTTTTGAATAATACGATGCTCAATTTCTTTAATTAAAATCAGCTTATCATATACTTGCTAAACTCTTTACGCAATTTTGCCAGCTTTGGTGGTATCGCAAAGTTACAGTAAGCCTGTCCTGGATTGCGATTAAAGAAGTCTTGATGCGCGTCTTCTGCTTGGTAAAATTCAACGGCAGGATGTACTTCTGTAACCACATTGACACCCATGTCACGTAACTTGTTGATCGTGCGATCGACTGTAGGTTTTTGGTCCTCTTCGGTATAAAAGACCACGCTACGGTATTGGCTACCGACATCATTGCCTTGACGATCCATCGTGGTGGGATCATGTGTGGCAAAGAAGACGTCGAGGATGACTTCTAGCGGAACAGTCGTCTCATCAAACTCGACTTTGATAACTTCGACGTGACCAGTTGTACCGCTACATACTGCTTCATAATTGGCAGACACTGCATTACCGCCCATATAGCCTGAGACAACAGATTGTACGCCTTTCACGGACAAAAATACCGACTCAGTGCACCAAAAGCAGCCGCCGCCTAATACGATTGTTTGCATAGTTTTTTCCTATTATTATAAATATGGATTAAGCACTGTATTTGGTTGTAATGTTCTCATTTTTCAATGCCTCATTAGTCCTAGCGCTATTTATTCAGCTTAGCAGGCAAGCCAAAGGCAATAAGTAACAAACAGTAATGTTATAATGAGCTTTTGCTATCTTGCTTATTTATCAACTGACAGTGACAAGCAAAATTCATCAAGTAACGCCTAATGTAAGTTCTATTATTAAAAAATGAGTCGCCCCATGAGCCAATCGCAGCCTGCTATCACACATGACACCCTATTTGACAAACCGTTTACCACGCCGCTGGACAAAGCGGCGCGTTTTTCCTTTGATGAGCAAGTGGTGGCTTGTTTTCCCGATATGATTCGTCGTAGCGTGCCCGGTTATGGTCAGGTATTGGCTATGTTGCCCATCTTTGCCCGTCGGCATTGCAAGTATCGTCAGCAGAGTGATAGTGGTCAGCGCGTCAGCCGTATTTATGACTTGGGCTGCTCGCTTGGTGCGGCTAGTATGACGCTGGCTGGTGAGTTTGACCCGCAGGATTTGCAGATTAAGGCGATTGATATTTCCCCAGCGATGACGACGGAAGCGACGACGTTATTGAGTGATAACTATCCTGAACATGATATCGAAGCGATCACTGCGGACATTCGCGACGTGGAGCTGGAACCCTGCGATATGGTGATTTTAAATTTAACATTACAGTTTTTACCAGCCGCCGATAGAGTGGCGGTATTAGAGAAGATTTACGCGGCATTAAGCGCAGGCGGCATACTGGTATTAACCGAAAAAACCCACGCCTTTGATGAGCAGTATGATGCATGGCTGGTTGAGCGTTATTATGATTTTAAACGTGCCAATGGCTATAGCGAAATGGAGATTAGCGGTAAACGCAATGCGTTAGAAAATGTGCTGATTACGGATACGTTAGATGAGCATCATGCACGGCTGGATCAAGTTGGCTTTAAGCGTCATCTAACGTGGTTTCAGTTTTTGAATTTTGTTTCTATTGTGGCGTTTAAATAAACCTTACTTTTAACACAGTTATTTCTTAGTCAATACGGTAACCTGTTTTTATGCTCAACGACACAATCACGCACGCCGAACGCGAATTATATTTAACCTTATTAGAGCTGGCTCAGCAGTATCCAAGCGCTTACGAATGGCTGACGCGACTGCCAACATGGTTAAATGCTATCAAAGACAAAGCCAACTACGCGCATGCCCCGGCTTATCAAGCGTCAGTGGCACGTCTGCCAAATTTGACGGTCAATCACGTCGATCTCAACAGTGATACCTTGACGATTGACTCCAGTCTTAATCAATCTCAATACAAACAAACTACTGCATTATTAAAGCAGCTGATGCCATGGCGTAAAGGGCCATTTCAGATTGGTAATGATGAATCAGGTATTAAGATTGATACCGAATGGCATAGTGATTGGAAATGGCAACGGGTCGCATCGCATTTGAGTAGGCTTGACGGTCGCCGCGTATTAGATGTCGGCGGTGGCTCTGGTTATCACGGTTGGCGTATGGCTGGCGCAGGAGCAGATACCGTTATTATCATTGATCCCTCTTGCTTGTTTTACCATCAGTTTATGGCAATTCGTCATTTTGTTGGCGCAGCTGATGCTCATGATACAGGGCGCTATCGTACGCATTATATTCCTGTGCCACTTGAGGCATTGCCTGAGCACAGTCAGTTGTTTGATACTGTGTTTAGCATGGGGGTGCTCTATCATCGTCAGTCACCATTCGAGCATTTACAGCAGCTTAGAGGCCAGCTCGTAAAAGGTGGCGAACTGGTGCTTGAGACGTTGGTCATAGAGGGTGATGCCAATACAGTACTGGTACCACATGATCGCTATGCGCAGATGAATAATGTGTACTTTTTACCGTCAGTGGCGGCATTGACAGGCTGGCTAGAAAAAGCAGGATTTGTCAATGTACGCTGCGTGGATGTCGCCGTTACCTCAACTGAGGAACAACGAAAAACGGAGTGGATGACATACCATTCATTAGCAGATTTTCTGGACCCTAACGATGCCGCAAAGACCATTGAGGGCTATCCTGCACCTATGCGTGCGACTTTGATCGCAAAAAGATAGCAGGTACCGTACTGGACAATACTAGGCAGAATAAGGTATTAGTGACTGTTGGAATCGCGCTGTATGGACGTGGAATGGTCAAATGTTTGCTAAAATTGAGGAGTCGAGTACGGGAATGTGCCGAGGCTTTGCTGGTGACGCATGGGATCTGCCAACTTACGTGAGTAAGGTCGTAAAAAATAATAGTAATGCTCACTAGATAGCTGTTTAAGACTAATACCCGATATCTTATTGACCATATTGGTTATGCGCTATATATGTTTGCTGCATAATCAACGCATAGAAAATGACCGTTTACATCAGCCATTTTTTGAAAGCGACTTCCATGACTATCTTAAGTATAAATCCCACAGAGCCTGCCCCTAGTGCCAAAAATATCCAGAATGTACCTGCGCGCCCAGCGTCAGATTTTTTGGAGATATCCCACATAATAAAGAATAAAAAAGCGATGAAAATCGGCAGTAAGACGTACAGTCCCCAACTGGTGACCGTACTGGCAGCAATAGCAAACATGGCGTAATCCTATGAAGTAGTAACGCATCTCCTATATTTTAGAAGAGCCGTACAAACCGCTATTATAACGTGGAAGCAGATAGGTATAAACGACTGCCCAGTGTTGGGCAACAGGAACGCTACAATTGAGCGTGCCATTCGCTGAGTTGCTGTATGTGCGTGATATCAACTTTGCGTCGTTAAGTATAAGCGAGTACGTGACCAATTTTTTATTGTCATCAATTATCAGTCGTAGCTGTCATAACAGTAAGATTTTGGTGCTAATTTTAGTGCAAATGGTGCAATACATCGTAAAGATTGTTATATTTACAGGTTACTTATCTTTTTACATTATTTTATCCCTGCAATGTCGGTCGCTATTACCATAAACCGTTATTAATCGCTCGTATTTGCACCGCTTTTGTTGTCTATTTAATTGAGTTCAGATCCCTATGTCACAAGCCCAAATTGATACGCTTGCATCCCTATTTAATGATGCGATTCAAACCCTACAAGCAGATGGTACGCTACCAAGTGATTGGCAAAATAACAGCCAAATCACCCGTACTAAAGATCTTAGTCATGGTGATTTTGCCAGTAACATCGCGCTCACTGCGGCAAAGGCTGCCAAAGCCAATCCGCGCCAACTCGCTGAAAAAATTGTCAGCGCGCTGCCTGAGAATCAGGATATCCGCCAAGTAGAAATCGCAGGTCCAGGGTTTATCAACGTATTTCTAAATTCAGAGGCCAAGTTTTCAGTACTAGACGATATCTTTAGCTTGCAAGAACGTTTTGGTTTGAGCGACCAGTTTGATGGTCAAAAGGTACAAGTCGAGTTTGTCTCAGCCAATCCAACCTCAAGTCTGCATGTCGGTCATGGGCGAGGTGCTGCGTTTGGTATGAGCGTATCTAACCTATTAGAAGCTATCGGTTACGACGTCACGCGCGAGTATTACGTCAATGATGCTGGTCGTCAAATGGACATCTTGGCGACCAGTACCTATTTGCGTTATTTAGAACTGAATGGTGAGCAAATCACGTTCCCAGTCAATGGCTACCAAGGTGACTATGTCAGTGATATCGCGCAGACACTAAAAACGCAACATGGCAATAGCTACGTACATGGGTTTGCACTAGTTGCCAAGGACGCACCAGAAGATGCTAAGTTTGAGATCAATGCTGATGGCGAAAAAACGCTCATCTCAGGTGATAAAGAAGCGCACATTGATGGTTTGATTGCGAATAGCAAAGCCTTACTTGCTGACAGCTATGCGCTGTTCTTGAATGCCGCATTGAGCAGTATTTTGGCGGATATCAAAGACGACTTAAATGACTTTGGTGTGAGCTATGAGTGCTGGTTCAGTGAGCGCTCTATCGATAGTGAGATTGAGCCTGTGCTTCAGATACTTGATGACAAAGGCTACTTATACGAAAAAGACGGCAATATCTGGTTCAAGTCGACTGACTTTGGTGATGAGAAAGACCGCGTGGTGCGCCGTGCCAATGGTCAATCGACGTATTTTGCCTCGGATATTGCTTATCACAAAAACAAGTTCGATCGCGGTTTTGATAAAGTGATTAATGTGTGGGGCGCTGACCACCATGGTTATGTGCCACGCGTAAAAGCGGCGCTGCTCGCGTTAGGTATCGATGCAGAGCGCCTTGATGTCGTATTGGTTCAGTTTGTAGCGTTATGGCGTGGCAGTGAAAAAGTACAAATGTCATCACGCTCAGGGCAGTTTGTTACCTTACGCGATCTGCGTGCAGAAGTCGGCAATGATGCGGCGCGTTTTTACTATGTTGCCCGTAAGCCTGAAGTGCATATTGATTTTGATCTAGAGCTTGCCAAATCACAGAGTAAAGACAACCAAGTGTATTACATTCAGTATGCTCATGCGCGCGTCTGCCGCGTATTAGAAAAGCTACAAAGCAATGGTCTTGCGGTAGATGATACCGTTGGTTTAGCGCAGCAAGACCTGCTTAATGCGCCCAATGAAGATGAGCTGATTAAGCTATTGGCAGGCTATCCAGCAACGCTATTACGTGCAGCGACAGGCTATGAACCACACGTCTTGACTAATTATCTAAAAGAGCTTGCTGCATTATTCCACGGCTGGTACGACACCAATCGTATCTTGCCAGTCAGTGTCACCTCAGGTGAGACGCCAAGTGCTGACGAGCTGGACTTAATGCAAGCGCGTTTGCGTTTGTCCAAAGCTGTTAGACAAGTATTAGCGAACGGCCTTGGTCTGCTAGGCTTGTCTGCACCCTCTGCTATGTAATAACTTTTTACTACGTGAAATAAGTATAGAGAGCTGATAGCATTAATTCGATGATGACAGTTAAATTCAGTAGGGAGAACGAGATCCATGCTAGCCAAAAAACCTAAAGGCGCAACAGAAAAGCGCAAATCAAGTAGCGTATCAGGCTTATTGTGGATGTTTGTTGGGGCCGTATTGACCCTTATGATCGGGGTATTTATCTACCTCTCACCATTATTTAACTTTAGCCCCGCGGATAGTAGTGCTGAGAACGATCCTGACAGGCAAGTACAGCCACGTGTGGATACTGATACTGATAATGGTGATTATGAGTTCTATGATATTTTGCCCAATCAAGAGATGGCAACCATCCCTGATGAAGATATCGCAGAAATCGATAATGATCAAATAGGGGATATCGACGAGTTCGAACCAGATGTTGTGGTGACTCAACCAGAGGGTACATCGACCAATAGCGTAGACGGTACTGGTAGCTTTGGTAGTGCCGACAATGCTGCAGGTGATAGTGGTAATGATGCCGCGAACGATGATATTGTAATTGTTGAAGAAGATGCGACTTATGACGGAACACCGCCAGCTAGTAGTAATCCCACAACTCGAAACAACACTGCAGGAGCAGGGACGGCAAGTATCCAAGCGGCTAAGCCTGCTGCGACTTATATCTTGCAGATCAATAGTTTTAGTGATGCAGATGAAGCGGATCGCCGCCGCGCTCAAGTGCTGATGGCAGGTGTTGATGCTAGAGTGATCAAAAACACCACAGGGAATGGCTTACCTATCTATCAGGTAATCTCGCGTCCGTTAAATAACCGTCAAGCAGTGACAACAGCACAGCAGCGCCTACAAAACAATGGTATTGATTCTATTATCGTTGAACAGCGCCGCTAAACATAGGCTAAGCAATAGGTATCAGGTGAGTCTGTAAATAAAAAAGCGTCGTCATGACGCTTTTTTTATCGCTTTATTTTATCAAACTATTATAACAATTTTATCCAATCGCAACGTTTACAAAGAGTACGGTTATGGCAGTATCTCACCCAGCAGCACCGCAAGTCGGCATTATTAGAGCATTTTTTCAAAAGTATTTTATCGACGCTTTTACTGGTATGGCGTTAGGGTTGTTTGTCACCTTAATTGCTGGTCTAATTATCTCCCAAATCGGTGGTTGGTTGGATCTGCCAGCACTGGTCGCTGTCGGTAAGCTTGCTTCTATATTGATGGGGGCAGGTATCGGTGTCGGTATCGCTTACTACCTAAAAGCGCCAACGCTTGTGATGCTCAGTTGCCTTGTAGCAGGTATGCTGGGTGCGCATTCTGAAGCATTGATGGCAGGGACGCTATTTACGCAGCAAGAGGTTGGGCCTGCTACCTTTGTGGCATTACCGGGTAATCCAATAGGAGCATATTTGACCTCTGTATTCGCTTATCGCGCTGGCACTTGGATCGCTGGCAAGACCAAGCTTGATATTTTATTGGTGCCTTTAGTGGTGTGTGGCGTTGCGTTATTGGTTTGTGCGCTACTCAACCCACCTATCGTGGCAGGGGTTGCGGCTATCGGACAGGGCATTCATGCGGCAACTGAATTACAGCCATTACTAATGGGTATTGTCATTGCCGTTGTGGTCGGTATCCTATTAACCTTACCGACATCGAGTGCTGCCATTTGTATCGCGATTGGTCTTGGTGGTTTGGCAGGCGGTGCTGCCGTGGTTGGCTGCGCGGCGCATATGATTGGTTTTGCTGTCGCTAGCTTTAAGGACAATGGCGTCAGCGGTGTGATATCTCAGGGTCTGGGCACCAGTATGCTGCAGATTCCCAATGTACTAAAAAAGCCATTAATTCTACTGCCTGCTGTCATTGCGAGTGCCATCGTAGGTCCTATCGCGACTGTCGGTTTTGAGCTGGCTTGTACAGCGACAGGAGCGGGTATGGGTACGGCTGGTTTGGTCGGGATGTTCGGAGTCATCGAAGCATCACAAGAAATCATGAGCACTGGTCAGCTGTGGACGGCGATTATTCTATTAATGTTTGTATTACCTGCGGTGATCGCAGGTGTGGTTGCTTATATTATGCGCCGTATGGGCTGGTTGGTTGCTGGAGATATGAAGCTGCCTTAATACTCAAAATGTCGAATTAAAATATTACTGGCAGTATCAAAACGCCTTTTGTTCTGCAGTTAATAACTCTCAAAAAGCCCAGCTATTATCGTAGCTGGGCTTTTTGTATACAGGGTCATTCAACTGTCATGTTACAAAGGATGCTCATAGCCTATTACTCAACTGCTTTAGGCTTCTTATGGCGACGCGGCTTTAGCTTGAGAGACAGCTGATGAAATTCAGTTAGGATTTGACTGTAGTGCGATGGAAATACCCGCTGAATGGCGTCAATCATTTTGGCATCATTACCAATTAAGCAGCGCTGCTGATTGGTCGCTGCTGCATGCAAAATAATCCAAGCGGCTTCACTGGCATCGAATTTTAAGAACTTATTAAAGCTTCTGATGGCTTTGGGTCCAGTGCTCATGCCAATATCATGGATGCTCTCGTTACCGCGCGCACTATTGGCAATATTGGTCTTGATGCCACCTGGGTGAATACAGGTTGCTGATACCCCGCAGCGCTGGATGTTTAACTCTTGGCGCAAGCTCTCTGTGAAGCCGCGTACCGCAAACTTACTAGAGTTATAGGCAGATTGTGACGGCTGCGCTGTCAGCCCAAATAGACTTGAGATATTGATAATATGACCATGCTCCCTCAACTGACTCTGCTGCACACTGTTTTTTATCAAAGGTAAAAAGGCTTTGGTACCATAGACCACGCCCCAAAAGTTGATGTTCATTACCCATTCAAGCTCACTGATACTGCTACCTTCAACCGTAGAGTAGAGCGCTACACCTGCGTTATTAAAGATAAAGTTCACTTTGCCATGATCACTCATGACACTATCAGCCCACGATTCTACAGCTTTATTGTCTGATACATCGAGCACAGTCATCGTAATGTTGATGTCATAACCGCTGAGTAACTGTTTGGTCTCTGCCAGCTGTTCAGGATTTATATCTGATAGCGCAAGATGACAGCCTATTTTTGCTAGATGAATCGCCAGCTCACGTCCCATACCAGACCCTGCGCCCGTGATGGCAGCGACATGATTACGATAATAAGCAGCAATATCAGCATCATCTAGTGAGTCTGTGTGGGAAGAAAATGGCAGGTGCTGGCGCAATGCTGTCGCCATAGTGGTCACATGAGTGAGCATAATAAACAGTCCTTTGTATTATTAATAACGAGTATTCGTAGTTACTACAAATATTGAAGCGCAGCAATAGAATAAAGGTCGAAATAGACTATCTACATTAGCATGATTCATGATGAGGTCTACTTGCGATTGATAAACGCGGCTGTCATTTTGTGAGAGATGGTCCATTATCTCTAAAATATGATGTCGCTACGTCTTATTACGATATGAAGCCCAATTGAGAGTTTTTCAGATAATTCAGATGATAAATAGGCATAAAAAAAGCGCCTTAGCTTATTTAGCTAGGCGCTTTTTTGAATAGCTCATTACTAATAATTAGTTATCTAAGGCTTGATATACATTAAGCAATTTTAGGGATTTTGCCTTCATTGATAACTTCTGCATCAACCATAACGGTTTTGGCGTTTTCCATAGAAGGCAGCTCGTACATGGTCTCAAGCAAAGCGTTTTCTACGATAGAACGTAGACCGCGCGCACCAGTTTTACGCTCCATGGCTTTTTTGGCGATAGCATCAAGCGCTTCTTGCGTAAAGCTGATATCAGCCCCTTCCATATCGAACAAATACTTGTACTGTTTGACCAGTGCATTCTTTGGTTCAGTCAGGATTTGTACCAGTGCTTCTTCATCAAGCTCTTTTAGCGCTGCAAGTACAGGTAGACGACCGATCAGCTCAGGGATAAGACCAAACTTAATCAGATCTTCTGGCTCAACTTCTTGTAGCAAGTCCGAGCTGCGGCGACTGTCATCTTTTGAGCTAACATCAGCGTTGAAGCCGATACCGCCTTTTTCTGTACGCTGCTGAATGACCTTGTCCAGTCCAGCAAACGCGCCGCCCACGATGATTAGGATGTTGCTGGTATCAACTTGGATCAGCTCTTGCTGTGGATGCTTACGACCACCGTGCGGTGGAATCGCAGCAACCGTACCCTCGATAAGCTTTAGCAACGCTTGCTGTACGCCTTCACCTGATACATCACGAGTGATCGACGGGTTGTCACCTTTTTTGCTGATCTTATCGATCTCATCGATATAGATGATACCCTGCTCAGCTTTGGCCACATCGTAGTCAGAGGCTTGTAGTAACTTTTGTACGATGTTTTCTACGTCTTCGCCGACATAACCTGCTTCGGTCAAAGTCGTGGCATCAGCCATCGCAAAAGGCACATCAAGCAAACGAGCCAAGGTTTGGGCTAGCAATGTCTTACCAGAACCAGTCGGACCAATCAGTAAGATATTACTCTTTGCCAACTCTACCATAGCGTCATCAGCACCGATTTTGGCTTTTTTGCTGTCATTGGCGAGTGTTTGGCTAACTTTTAGACGTTTGTAATGGTTGTAAACAGCAACAGACAAGGCTTTTTTGGCAGCGTCCTGACCGATGACGTACTCATCAAGCTTGGCACGCAGCTCCTTTGGCGTTGGTAGCTTTTTGTTGACCCACGAGGTATCCACTTCGCTATCGTCATCACTATATTCTGCGCTATCGGCGATTAGATCCGTACATAGTTCAATACATTCATTACAGATATTGGCATCGTCGGCAGCAATCAGCTGCTGTACATCACTTTTGGCTTTGCCGCAAAACGAACACTGCGGGGTATTATCTTCTGCCATAAAAGGCGCTCCTAAAGTTTAAAACTGGTTAGTCTATTTGCGTCACATCGATGGCTATATTGGTTAAACGCTCATACCTGCTTACTATCTATCAGATATGAGCTATCAGGTATGAGCGACATATTGATCTACCATAATACAAACAGACTATAACTATTTTTATGATTGCACCCTCATTTGAGAGGCATAATACTTATCGGTAGATTACAAAGATTCAGGGCGACGCTCTAATACTTCGTCAACCAATCCGTATTCTTTTGCTTCATCAGCATCTAACCAATAATCACGCTCAACATCTTTTTCAATTTTTTCGATTGGCTGACCAGTACGCTCAGCTAAGATTTTGTTTAGACGGGCACGAGTCTTAAGGATCTCACGAGCATTGATTTCAATATCAGTCGCTTGACCTTGCGCACCGCCTGATGGCTGGTGAATCATGACACGCGCATTGGCAAGTGAGTAACGCTTGCCTTTTTGACCCGCGGCCAATAGGAATGAACCCATGCTATAAGCACCGCCCATACAGATGGTCGATACTTCAGGTTTGATAAAGTTCATAGTATCAAAGATTGCTAAGCCTGCACTTACTGAGCCGCCTGGAGAGTTAATATATAAATGAATATCTTTGTCAGGGTTTTCAGCTTCTAAGAATAGCAGCTGTGCAACGATAAGGTTTGCCATATTGTCTTCGACCTGACCAGTCAAAAAGATAACGCGCTCACGTAATAGGCGTGAGAAAATATCAAACGAGCGTTCACCGCGCGAAGACTGCTCGACCACCATTGGTACTAAAGCGCTTTGAATGTTTTGCGCGCTTTGTACTTCATTGTGCGCACTCATGAGCATATCAAAATGTGGGTTAGCAGTGATGCGATCATAATCTGTCATAGAGAGGTCCTATCGATAAAAGTATAAAATAAAAATGGTTTGAGTAATTTTATTGTCTAGTAGGTTTTGAACTAATGGATAGTTTATAGGGGGTCTGTGCCCACTATTCAAGCCTATAAAAACGGTTTGTGCACAAAATAGAGGAAAAAATAACTATCCTCTGTTTTTATATTTTCTGTATGAACTAAAAAAGAACTTTTTGATAAAAAATATGTGAATAAAGTCAGTAGTGGCTTAAGTGTTTTTTACAGCGTTTTTCACAATGTTTGACTCAAATGATTACTATAGTATTTCGCCTTGATACAGATATTCTGAGTCTCATGCCAGCCTACTTTTAACATAGAATACCTGATTAATAGCATTACAATCTACCTATCTTGCTAAGGCGCGTCTCTAATTCAAACTTCTATCACCATTTTTAAAATAGGGACACGCCCTAGTCGGTTTTATGAGTGGGCAGTCATCAATGCAGTCTTTTATTCTATTTTGCAATTAAATATGCTCAGAACATGCTTAGTATGGCATTAAGAATGAATAGGATATGTCCAAGTAATAGCAATTACCCATATGATATATAGGGTACTATCTCTGCTGAAAAATGGTGCATATACTCATTAGAGCGCCATGGTTTGGTGCAAATATAGCTAACTATCCATGTATAACGAGCTGCAAAATAGGGTAAAAAATAGCCAAACTAATATTACTGTTTTCTTAAACGAATACAGGAAACAAAAACCAATGCAAAATCACGGTGTTGGATAGACAGACTGATTTTTACAGCACTAGGCCGATACAAATTGGCACAATGCTTGTATAAATAGTAGTATTGATGGTTTTTTACGTTATGTGACCTAGTTTTTATGTTGACAGCACTCTAGTTGCAACTGCTAAATAATGATGGTTGTGTAAGACGCTAGATCATATTTGATGAGTATATAAGATGAGTTGGGCTTCCTCCTTAGCATTGAGTTTTGACGCTGTTAGACGTACGACTACCCAAGGCGCATCTATTGATAAGACGCGGCTATATCACCGAAAGCACACAGGCGCGCTTATGGTACAGCGTGCGCTTTATCCTGAACCGAGTGTACAACAAGGTATTTGTCATATATTGATGCTATATCCGCCAGCAGGTATTGCAGGCGGTGATACCCTGACGATAGACTTACGTTTAGATCAGGGCAGCCATGCTGTTATCACTACCCCAGGCGCCGGTAAATGGTATGGCAAGGATAGTAAATTGCCAGCTAATACCGTGACAGACGAGATGGCTACCTATGCCAGTCAGGATGTACAGGCCAAACTTGAAGCAGATACTCGTTTGGAGTGGTTGCCACAAGAGAGCATTATTTATAACGAAGCCAATATGCATGCGACGAGTCGCTTTGATTTAGCTGACTCCTCTAGCTTGCTAACCTGGGAGATCAGCGTGTTTGGGCGACAAGCGTATGATGAACAGTTCCTACAAGGGCGTTATCATACTGGCTTACGCATTTACCGAGAAGGTAAAGTCGTCGTTGCTGAACGTGTAGATCAGTCTGCCCAAAGTCGTTGGTTCACCTCAAACTTGGGACTAGCGAGCCATCATATTTATGGGTCATTTTGGGCAGTGCCAAGTTTGAGCGATGTGCATGACAATCATGTACTGTCTGCCTCTCAGCCAACGCAATCAGACGAGACGGCACAAGCAGCTACCAAACAAGCATTAACGCGCTATCTAGACCACACCATAGCGACATTACGTCAAGTCATCGCTCAAGCTGAACTACCCGTCTATTGCACTCATAACAGTCAAGCGGTTAATATCCGTTATATTGGCTCAGATGTGCGCGACTGTTTTGAAGCGTTTTATCAGCTTAGAGAGATTTTGCGTGAGCATTGGTGGCAGCTTGAGCCTTGTCGCCCGCGTATTTGGGACACCTAAGCTTGCATTTGCTATCACCGAAGTTGAAGAGTACTGAAGCTAATTACCGAAGCTGAGTGATGCTGCGTCTGTTTTGGGCAGTATGCAATGTTGTCTAATCTCTAGTCTGCTATAAATAATAATCACAAATATAACAAGGATCTGCCATGCATCTGACGCCAACAGAAAAAGACAAGCTCATGCTGTTTACGGCCGGTATGGTCGCTGAGCGCCGCAAAAATCGCGGTGTTAAGCTGAACTATCCAGAAGCCATCGCTTATATCAGTATGTTGCTAATGGAAGGAGCTCGAGATGGTAAGCGAGTTGCTGAATTGATGAGTGAAGGGGCAACCTATCTATCTGCCGATGACGTTATGGAAGGGGTGGCAGAGATGGTCGATGAGGTGCAAATCGAGGCGACATTCCCTGATGGTACCAAACTGGTCACCGTGCATCATCCCATCGTGTAGTTCTGTCTATCACTGTCTACCACCGAAATGATTACTCCAAAATAAGGCGGCTCCTATGCAAGCAGGTGAATACAATATAAAAGATGGCGATATTATCTTAAACCAGGGGCGACAGGTGCAGACCATCAGTGTCAGCAACACTGGGGATAGACCTATCCAAATTGGCTCGCATTATCATTTCTACGAGGTCAATGATGCGCTGAGTTTTGATAGAGAGTCGACCCGTGGATATCGCCTGAATATTATCTCTGGGACAGCAGTTCGTTTTGAGCCAGGACAATCGCGAGAAGTAGAATTGGTGGCCTACGCAGGCAAACAGGAAGTCTACGGTTTTGCGGGTCGCGTCATGGGTAATGCACAGCCAAATGAAGAATCAGATACGTCTCACGACAAAGCACCAGTAACCACTTCGCAAAAGCGAGTAAGCCGGCAGATTTATGCTGAGCATTTCGGTCCGACCACTGGTGATAAAGTACGCCTTGCTGACACGGAGCTTTGGTTACAGGTTGAGGCGGACTTGACCAGTCACACAGATATGGATCAAACGCAGACGTCGCAAAGCGATGAGGTTATTAGCAAAACCACAGAGATCAAGGGTGAGGAAGTCAAGTTTGGCGGTGGTAAAGTCATCCGTGATGGTATGGGGCAAGGGCAGTTGTTAGGGGCAGAAGTTGCTGACACAGTGATTACCAACGCATTAGTTGTGGACTATACAGGCATTTATAAAGCCGATATCGGTATTAAAGATGGTCGTATCAGTGCTATTGGTAAAGCGGGCAATCCTGACATTCAGCCTGCCATCGATATCCCTATTGGCGGCGCGACTGAGATCATCGCTGGTGAAGGAAAGATTCTCACTGCAGGGGGCGTTGATAGTCATATTCATTTCATCGCGCCCCAGCAGTGTGAGACGGCGCTGATGTCGGGAGTGACCACGATGCTGGGCGGTGGTACAGGCCCTGCCCAAGGAACACTCGCTACCACCTGTACGCCAGGAGCATATCATATTGCCTCAATGCTAAAATCTACTGATAGTATCCCTATGAATATTGGGCTATTGGGTAAAGGCAATGTGAGTGTTCCCAAACCGATTGCTGAGCAGATCGAAGCAGGGGCGGTCGGACTGAAACTCCATGAGGATTGGGGTACGACGCCGCAAGCCATCGATAACTGTTTGAGCGTCGCTGACGACTATGACGTGCAGGTCGCCATCCATACCGATACGCTAAACGAAAGTGGCTATCTTGAGAGCACGCTAGGCGCATTTAAAAATCGCTGTATTCATACCTTTCATACCGAAGGTGCGGGCGGTGGTCATGCACCTGATATTCTAAAGGCGATTGGCGAGTCGCATGTGCTGCCATCCTCAACCAACCCAACGCGTCCATATACCGTCAACACCATTGATGAGCATCTCGATATGCTGATGGTTTGTCATCATCTGAGCCCAGCTATCGCAGAAGACGTGGCCTTTGCCGAAAGCCGTATTCGTCAAGAAACCATCGCCGCAGAAGATATATTGCACGATTTGGGTGCGATTTCGATGATGAGTAGTGACTCGCAAGCGATGGGACGGGTGGGCGAAGTGGTCATTCGTACGTGGCAGACTGCACATAAAATGAAAGTTCAGCGCGGGCATCTTGCTCCAGATGCGACAGCAGATACAGAACGTCAAAATCAATCCATTACTCTGACAGACTACGACCAAAGTACAGACAACGATAACTTTCGTATCAAACGCTATATCGCAAAATATACGATTAATCCTGCAATTACGCATGGTATCAGCGATATGGTTGGCTCAATTGAAGTTGGTAAGTGGGCAGATATGGTGCTGTGGTCGCCTAAGTTTTTTGGGGTAAAACCTGAGTGCATCATCAAAGGTGGTCTCATCGCTGCGGTGCCGATGGGTGATATTAATGCCTCTATTCCTACGCCTCAGCCTGTGCATTATCGTCCTATGTTTGCGTCGTATCCAAAATCGGTTGCCCAAACTAGCATTACCTTTATGTCGCAAGCCGCTATCGACAAACAAGTAGATAAGCAACTCGGGTTAACCAAAGTTATTCAGCCTGTACACGGTATTCGTGAGATTCGCAAAAGCGACATGCGCTTCAACAGCTACTGCCCAGATATGGACATCAATCCTGAGACCTATGAGGTACGCGCTGATGGTAAGACACTTACTTGTGAGCCAGCTGAGGTACTACCCATGGCGCAGCGTTACTTTTTATTTTAGTCCTTATGACGCACGTTTTTAGGATCTTCAAAAGAGCGAACCATAGACCATGTATGCCAATGGTTAGGGGGTGTTTTGAGTGTGATCTTGCCTTTATTGCCACCACTTTTACCATTCAAGTTATAGACCGATAGTTTGAGCAACAGTAAACAGAGCCTTATATTTATGAAAATATTTAATACCCGTTTAAGCGCACCTAACGACACACAACAAGCGCAACTGACAGCGCAGTATCAAGCGGATGATTACCTGCTACTGGACTTTGACACGCGACAGCATACACGCTTTAGAGCAGTTACTGCAGCAGGCACAGCTGTTGGTATTGATCTGCCTCGTACAGGGGTGTTAAAAGGAAATGATGTGCTTAGTAATGCAGCAGGAGACTTGATACAAATCATCGCCAAACCGCAAGCAGTGACTAAAGTGACGGCCAACGATGATTTTTTACTCATGAAAGGCGCTTATCATTTGGGCAATCGTCATGTGCCGTTGATGTTTGAGCACAGTTTTGATCAGGATGATGCAGGCTATGCGCTGTATTTTGAAAACGATCATGTGCTGGCTCAAATGCTCGAAAACTTAGGGTTATATACTGAGTCCACGTCCGTACCGTTCGAGCCTGAGACAGGGGCCTATCAGACAGGACAAGGGCATGCACATAGCCATTCTCACGCGCACTCTCATTCACATGCAAGCAGCCACTCTCATTCGAGTAGCGACTCACACAGTCATTCCCATAACCATGATGAGGCATCTGTAGGTCATTCACATGATGGTTAATACCAGCACGCAATCTACTCAATCCGTCCAACTGGGACAGCTATTGATGCTGGCATCAAGTAATTTGCCAATCGGGAGCTATACCTATTCGCAAGGTGTAGAGTCAGCGATTGAGTCAGGGGTTATCTCTGACGAAGCCAGCACACTTGCATTTATGCAGGACTATTTAGAGCTTGCAGTGATTGGCTACGAGCTACCACTATTAGGGCTAATAATGTGTGCGCTCGGTGGAGGACATGAGGCGCTGGCAAACGAGGTAGCACATGACTACCACGCTAGCCTCGAGAGTAAAGAGTTTGTGCTTGAGTCCCAGCAGTTGGCACAGGCGATGGTATCTTGGCTTAATGAAGTTTTAAATCTGGGCGTACCTACAGAGCTACCTGAAGATGGCTTTTTGCCACTTTTCGCTCATATTGCTCAGCATTGGCAACTACCACTAGCGCAGTCAATGACCACCTATGGATTTGCGCAATTAGAGAATATGGTGCTCGCCGCTGTAAAGACCGTACCGCTAGGACAGATGGCAGGTCAACGTATTTTATGGCAATTACAAAACGATCTCGGCGTTCAAGTTGATGCGTTGAGCGGTGACGTAAAACAAGCCTTTGATGATGTAATCACGTCAGCAAACGCTACCCATGCTTTGGATATGAATGAAGATCAGGTTTGTCAAAAACTGTGTCAAGACCTCTATGAGAGCCTCAACATCTCTAACAACTTGCCCAATCTAGCTATCCTCTCGAGTATGCATGAGGAGCAATACAGCCGGTTGTTCCGCTCATAATTTTACATTTGTTTCTATTTACAATTATTCCTATATGAATCCTCTAAGGAGCTTACGATGTCTCTAACCCCAATAAAACCAAAAAATACTCAAGCCATACCCGACTCAGCTATTGATAGTGAGAGCTCACATCAGCCTGCTTTATCGTGTTTACGCCTTGGTATTGGCGGGCCAGTCGGCAGTGGTAAAACTGCTTTGACCTTGAGACTATGTCAAAACCTGCGTGATACGATCAATATGGCAGTTGTCACTAACGATATTTACACCAAAGAAGATTCACAGTTTTTAACCCGTAATAACGCCATGCCAGCTGAGCGTATCCGTGGCGTTGAGACAGGCGGCTGCCCGCACACAGCCATTCGCGAAGATGCGTCTATCAATCTGACCACCATTGCCGAGCTGCAAGCGACCTTTGACGGCTTGGAGATGATCATCATCGAGTCAGGTGGGGATAACTTGGCCGCGACCTTCAGCCCAGAACTGTCTGATTTGACCTTATATGTCATTGATGTCTCTGCAGGCGACAAGATACCGCGTAAAGGTGGCCCCGGTATTACCAAATCTGATCTACTGATTATCAATAAGACCGATCTTGCGCCTATGGTTGGCGCGTCGCTTGAGGTAATGGAACGCGATGCCAAAAAAATGCGCGGTGATAAGCCTTTTGTCTTTAGCAATATGAAAACAGGTGACGGTTTAGATGAGATTATTGCCTTTATCAAAGAGCACGGCATGCTTGCGTAGCTTAGGCATATCCTTAGTCCGAATCCTTCACCATTGAAAATACAACATGAATAAAAAGGAACAAACCACATGACACGATATACAAAAGAGCTTGATGTCAAAAATGCTAAATTTTCACAGAGGTTGTCTACTCGTAGTCTCGTAGTTGGTTCATCGACACTGGCAATGTTGTCTGTGGTGCCGTCGCTGGCGCAAGCACACTCAGGGCATATTCATTCGAATACTGCGCAAGCGCCATCGTTCTTAGGTACGTTGCAAGCAGGACTAATGCATCCAGTGACTGGCCTTGATCATCTGTTTTTGGCAGTAGGCATGGGCATGTTGTTTTATGGACTACAAAAGCAGCGCCTAGGTATGATGTCATTGACGGCAGGATTGTCGTTGGGTGCAATATTGGGCACGATTGGTGTCTTGGTCGGTGGTATTGGGTTTGCGGCATCATCTGGGCTGATCGAAGTCGCCATATCATTATCGGTAGTCGTATTGGCAATGGTTTTGATGAGTCAAAAAAGCAGACAAGAAGCATTCTCTGCGCAGACCCATACAGCCCGTATGCCAAACATTCAGCAGTTGTCACTGTTTGGCTTTGGTGGTCTAGCAGTCTTTCACGGGTTGGCACATGCGCTTGAAGTGCCAGCGAATGTTGGTGTGAGCGGTCAGCTGGGTTTTTATGCAGGGATGATGGTCACGATGCTAGCGCTATATGCAGTTGGTACGCTAGTTAGTCAACAGTTGCAGCAACGATTTAGCGATAGCTTATGGTTACAGCGCGGGGTAGTACTGCTAGGGTTGAGCGCCGTATTTGCGCCTGTTTTGGTATAAGGCGCGTTTTATAGTACAAGTACGATGCTTGTAGGTTCGATAGTTGCGACTAATTTCATCTAGTTAACGAATGCCACAAAAAATGCGCCCCCGATCAAAAGGTCGGGGGCGCATTTTAGTTTTGATAATAGACTACAGCATATCTAAAAAGACAGCTTGTCGTATCAATTACATTGCTTGCTGCTGTTGCTGCTGAGCGGCTAGCAAGTCTTGGTAGCTAACTTCTTTGTCAGTGACTTTACCTTGTTCGATCAAGTAATCTACTACTTGGTCTTCTAGTACTACAGACTCAATGTTAGCACGCTGCTGCTTGTCATTGGTGTAGTACTCGATAACTTCTGCTGGATCTTCGTAGTTTTCAGCGGCTTCTTTGATGAAGGTTTCAACACGCTCTTGATCTACTTCTAGACCTTTGGTATCGATAACACGGGCAACGATGATACCAAGACGGGCAGCACGTAGCGCTTGCTCTTCAAATAGCTCATTTGGTAGCATGTCTTTATCGAAGCTATCAGCATTCGCACCGAACTGCTGAGAAAAACGTTGCATCATCATGTTGCGTTGACGCTCGATTTCTTGCTCTAGCATCGCGTTTGGTACGTCAAATTCGTTCTTTTCTAACAATGCGTCAAAAGTCGCTTGCTTAACTTGGCTACGCGCTGCATTTTTGATTTCGCGTTCCATGTTTTTGCGTACGTCTTCTTTCAACTTCTCAACGCCGCCTTCTTTTACGCCAAATAGCTCTAGGAACTCTTCGTTAATTTCAGGTAGCTTAGATTTTTCAACCAATTTTACGTTGATTTTGAACTGAGCTTCTTTACCAGCTAGGTTCTCAGCTTGGTAGTCTTCTGGGAAAGTCACGTCGATAGTTTTTTCTTCGCCAGCTTTCATGCCTTTAATACCCGCTTCAAAACCTGGGATCATCTGGTTGCTACCGATAACCAATTTGAAGTCCTCGCTAGAGCCGCCTTCGAATTTTTCGCCGTCGATAGAGCCTTCAAAATCAAAAGTCACTTGGTTGTCTTTTGCCGCCATGCCCTTTTTCTCAACGAATTCTTCACGTTGCTTTTGTAGGTTTTCGATCATGGTGTCGACGTCTTCTTCACTCACTTGTGCCGTGTGACGCTCAACTTCGATCTCATCGATACCTTGTACGTCTACTTCTGGGAAGATTTCAACAGTCGCTTGATATACCAAGAAATCATCTTCAAGTTTTACGTCGTCGATGTTAGGCATGCCAACAGCGCGGATGTCTTCAGATTTGATCGCTTCAAATACAGTATCACGGATGACATCGTTGATAACTTCTTGTTGAATGCCAGCACCATACTGTGAGCGGATGTGTGACATAGGGACGTTACCTTTGCGGAAACCGTCAATCTTGGCAGTTTTCGCAACTTGGCGAATACGGCCTTCAACTTTGTTTTGAATTTTTTCAACGGGTACTTTAACCGTGAGCTGAGTTTCTTTATTAGATAGCTTGTTGGTTGTGACTTGTAAATCTGTAGCCATGTTCATTACACCTTTAGGATTAAGTAGTACGTTTGATTAATGAAATAGTACTTAGGGTTAAATGGTAATAGACAAACCGTGCCTCAAATTACGGGCGTGTACAACCGGTTGCCGTTGGAATAAAAATAGGGGATAGTGATAAGCCCGCAACCTCAAAATCAGCACCAGTAGCCATCGCCGCTGATACTCATTAAGATAACGCTGTCCAAGTTGCAGACACTACCAAATATCAATCATAAACCGTTAATGCAGCGCATAATAACGCTTTTTGGTGAATTATACAGCCAAATAACGGCTTTCAACAAAATTTTAAAAGTAGAACAGTATAATCTATCTGTTTATTAAAGTAAAAATTATCTCTTTAACGCCATGTTTTCTTATGTTGCTGTTTTTATTAAGTACGCTTATCCAGTCAGTTGGGCAAGTTTAGGCCAACTGTTTTAGTAACTGCTTGATCGCCTGACCACGATGACTGATGCGGTTCTTGTCACCCGCACTGAGGCTTGCGGCACTGGCTTGCAAATCAGGTAACCAGAATAATGGGTCATAACCAAAACCGCCGTCACCATGCGGCGTCTCCAAAATCTCACCGTGCCATAGACCTTGAGCAATGATCGGCAGCGGGTCATCAGCATGACGCACCATAGCTAGCACGCACACAAACATACCTTTAACAGGCTCGCTCGCGTGCTCAGTACGAATAAGCTGTAAGTCAGCGATGAGTTTGGCGTTATTTTTACTATCGTTACCATGCTCACCAGCATAGCGAGCAGAGTAGATACCTGGCGCATTACCTAGTACAGGCACGCACAGTCCCGAGTCATCAGCAATAGCAGGTAGCCCACTGATACGGCTGGCGTGACGGGCTTTGATAATGGCGTTCTCTACAAAGCTCAAGCCATCCTCAACAGCATCCTCGATATCGAGTTGACCTTGCGGAACAATCGTTACGTTTAAATTTGCTTCTGCAAATAGCCTTTTGAATTCAGCCAATTTGCCTTTATTATTACTGGCGAGTACCCATTGGTCATCGGAGGTCGACTCAGTAGAAAGTAAAGAGGGGTCAGTAGTGCTCATATAGACATTCCGTTAGGTGAGTAGCGATGATTTGATCGACCTTGATAGCTATGTTGTGACTGTATTATGCTTGATAGCGTATGGCTATACGATGGTGGTGATTATCATTAAATGAATAACCAATTGCTATGCAAATTATGCGGGCTATAACATTTGGTAACTGATATTATTGGCTACTGTTGCTATAATGCTTTCTAAGCTACAGTGAATAAAATCTTATAGCTTGTGAACATTAAGTTAATAAAAGTCTATAGGGTTAGACACTTAGCCTTTAGACAAAGAATAATAGCAATAAGTAATAGCTAGATTAATTTTGGACTCATAATAATACGTGATACTGTGTTAAGCAATAACATGTATTAAGCGATCAAATTCATTTCAAACAATAAACTCAGCCAATTTAGCTCGATATTGTTTATGTCTTTAGTACGCATCTTCTTAGGGTAGTTCTGTTTTTAGGCTTGCCTATCGACAGAAATACTAACTTTGATGATATATTTCCGAGATATAAACAGTATGAGTGGTCAAATAAGCAAGGATAAAATAATTATGTCAAACATTACATTGCCAGACCTACCATATGCAAAAGACGCACTAGAGCCACATATCAGTGCCGAGACGCTAGAATACCATCATGATAAGCATCATGCTGCTTACGTAAATAAGCTAAAAGACTTGCTACCAGGTTCTGGTCTAGAAGACAAAACATTGCCAGAAATTATCAAGGCAGCTTCTGAAAGCGAAAGCACTCAAAACCTATTCAACCAAGCAGCTCAAGTATGGAACCACACGTTCTATTGGAACTGCATGACGCCAACAAACGGCGGCGGCGAACCTACTGGCGATTTAAAAGCAAAAATCGAAGAAGACTTCGGTAGCTATGACAAGTTCCGTGAAGAGTTCAAAAACGCAGCATTGACTCAGTTTGGTTCAGGTTGGGCATGGCTAGTGGCTGATAAAGTCGGTGGCAAATTGTCAATCGCCAAAACTGCCAACGCTGATACGCCACTTGCACATGACCAAGTTGCTGTACTGACTTGTGATGTATGGGAACACGCGTACTATGTAGATTACCGTAACCGTCGTCCTGACTATGTTGATACGTTCCTAGACAAGCTAGTGAACTGGGACTACGCAAATGCAAAATATAAAGGTCAAGATGCTGGCGTTGAAGCATAATCTTTAATAGCTAAGTATTTGATTGATAGAAAAGGACACCGAAAGGTGTCCTTTTTTTTGTTTGATCACTTTCAGTCGAAAAATGCTATTACGCTATACCACCGTTTGCACCGATATTTTGTCCTGTCACCCAAGCCGCTTCTTCGCTCACTAAAAATGCCACTATGCGGGCGATATCGATTGGTTCACCGATACGATTAAATGGTGACATACCAGCGAGATTTTCGATAGTCTCGTCAGCTTTACCTTGATTGAATAACTCAGTGTCAGTAGGGCCAGGAGAGACTGCATTGACAGTAATGTTGCGCTCGCCAACTTCTTTAGAAAAGATTCTAGTTAGCTGCTCTACCGCACCTTTGGTTGCACAGTATGTGCCATAGGCAGGCAGCATCATGCGAGTGGTCGTGCTTGAAAGGTTAACGATACGACCGCCATTATTGAGTTTAGTCGCCGCCTCACGTAGCGTGTTAAACGTGCCTTTTACATTGATAGAAAATATACGGTCAAAGTCTTCATCAGTGGTTTCTGCAATGGGTTTATTAATCATTATACCTGCGCTATTGACCAAAATATCTGGTTTGCCAAATTCACTGATGGTGGTGTCGAACAGCGTAGCCACTTGCTTAGTATTACTGACATCTGCTTGCACAGCGATAGCTTCACCGCCTGCTGATTTAATCTGGCTCACGATATCATTGGCTGCTGCGTCATCGTTTGCATAATTAATGACGGTTTTAGCTCCTGCCTCTGCAAGCAATATAGCTATCTGTGCGCCGATACCTTTTGATGAACCAGTTACAATCGCGACTTTATTTTTTAGGGTTGTCATTATTATTCTCTCTATTATTGTAGTTGAATATCAGTACGCTTATGTTGCATCTTGACTAATGTCTCTTGATTAGTAGGATATAAGTTACCAGTGTGCAAAACCGATAAGTAGAGCAATTCTGTAGGCTTGTTTTTAGAGAAATGTATGAGCTGGGTTTCTATAGGTTTGAAAGATAAAAATTTTGAGTTGCTAAGGGTTTGGATGAAAAAAAGGACACGGTGAGGTGTCCTTTTTTTGATTTATAGGTTATGGCTGCTGTCAGATTTTTACGGGTTTATTAGTCTCAATTTCTAGATTAGAAAGATAAGAAGGTATTACACAGTAGGCATTAACAGGTAAAAGCCTGAATAATAATTAGACATTAAGTGAACTTCACCTTTTCGAGTATATGAGAAAGGTAATACTTCTCCATATTTAGTAGTTAAAATACCTGTGACTTTTATAATAAAATCTTTTTTAGGAACTTGTTTTAGACTTATAGTTTGAGTAGCGAGGATACCTTCATTCAACCACTTCCCAACCATTATGCCCATCCATAACCGACTCATCGAATACTCTCACAAATCCTTGTTTCACCAATTCAATGCGCGATACTTCAGGTTCACCATCCGTTTTGATAACAGGTGCTTCTATAGGCGTAATCGATTGCCATGGTGCCCCTTGTCCTATTTTATTAGCCAATACAAAACTAAAGAACGCCGTATCGCCTGCCATCATACGTAGGTCATCAACGACCAACTGGGCGTCTTGTTTATTCGGTTCAACAACGTCATCAAGCATCGTTTGAGTTCGGTAGCCTGTCCAGTCACCTGAGAACCAATCAAGACGATCGGCATAAGGTCGGCTTTGCGCTGGCATGTTTGCGCGTAGCGTCTGCGAGTTGTCATACTGCGTCAGGTAGCGATACTCAGGTAAGCGACTGTCTAAAACGCTACCGCGTACTTCAATCAATCTATTTTTATCGTCTTCAGCGACTGTACGCCACATAAGCACTGTCGGCAGGGCAGGCATGGTTTTGAGGCGCGTGGTATGGATATTAGCCGCTGCCAAAGTTTGCTTAGCTTGAGACTGTGCATGGTATTTTAATCCTAAGCTAAGCAGTAAGTAACTACTACTAAGCAGCAGCATCCATAGAGTAAAGCGTTGACAGTTGATTAGCAGTCCTGCTTTGAATACCGCAAGTTTGCTACCCTTAATAAGTCCCAGAAGTAGTGCTATAAACAATGGCAAGGTATATAGCGGATCAATGATGAACATTGACGCAATGCTAAAAGGTGTCAGCGATAAAGACTCCTGTAGCGGCCACAGTAATTGAGTGCCATAGACGGTAAAGCTGTCTAAAATCGGATGGGTCGTCAGTGCCAACGTCATGGCTAGCGTTAAGCGAGCTTTGGAGTAAGGCAATGGCATGTTGCGCCATTGATGATAGCGACTGATTAGCAAAGCACCTATGATACCCACTGCAGTCAGGACAATCAGTGAGTGGCTAAAGCCGCGATGGTAAGTCATGTCACTGATGGGGTCAGGATAATGAACCAGCACATCCAAATCAGGTAATGTACCTAGCATTGCCCCGTACAGATAGGCTTTGCGACCTTGATACTTGCCAAGTAACGTGCCTTGTACGCTTGCGCCCAAGACGATTTGACTGAGTGAATCCATAGCGCTCTTATTAATGTAAGGGTTTAGATTAATTATAATACGTCAAAGTTATGCACTGCCAACACCTCACGCAGCATCGCAATATTATAGTAGGCGTGCGCATTGACGGTGTTTTGAAAAAAGATATAGAGCGTGTCAAAATGCTGACGCTGATTGGCAATCGCTTGTGCCCAGCCCTGCATCTCAGCTTCGCTATAACGATAATCATGACGGTCAGCTGCGCTCATCGCATCCCACCAGCCTGTGTTATTGCCATGCATACGCAGATAGCCAGTGCGCTCAGTGAATATCAATCGTGATGGTGGCAACCCACCGACTTTTGGATAGTCGACGCTGCACCAAATGAGACCTTGCTGCTGGAAACTATCGACCACTTGCGGCGTGTGCCAGCCGTTATGGCGGAACTCGATAGCAAGTGGATAATCTTTAAACCAACTGACAAGCTCTGCCAGATAGAGGCGATGCGTGCGGGTACGATCAAAACCGTGTGGGAACTGGAGTAATAACGGTGCTAACGCATCCGCTTCGATAAGCGGTGATAGAGCGTTTAGAAATGCCTGTGCATGCTCAGCAGTGCCTTTACGTGCATGAGTAAAGTCTTGATGCAATTTTACAGAAAATTTGAGCTGACTACCTGCTTGGGCGTAGGCTTTATCAACCATACCCGCAAAGGCTTTTTGCCCGATGGGCGCATAAAAGGTGCTGTTTATCTCAACTGCGCCGTATTGCTTGGCATATTCACGTAGGAAATCCGTCTTTTTGGTGCCTTGCGGGTACAGCGTACCGAGTAAGTCAGTATCGCTATAACCACCAGTGCCAAGATAGATACGCGGGGTAGGGGGACTCTCCATGTTGACCACTCACTGCCGTTTGAGGTAATAAAATTTACTACGATATCTTTTATTGTCGCTTATTCGACAAGCTACTTTTTACGCGACCAGAGCCATTCAATCAACGCCAGTAGAGCATCATTGTTTTTGCCAATGTTGTCTTTGTTACCGCCAAGCTCACGACTGATTGCTGCGCGTCCGTCATTAAAAAGAGATTGCGCGTAGCTGGTCGCATTATCGACACCCATCAGTTTTACATAGGTAGACTTGTCCAGCTTTTCATCGCTCCCCGCTGGTTTGCCAAGTGTGTCTGTCGTCATGGTGACGTCCAACACATCATCTTGGACTTGAAAGGCAAGCCCGATGTGTTGTGCGCACTCTTGCAGTGCCATGCGCTGCGGGGCTGTTGCACCAGCACAAACGCCGCCCATAAGCATAGCTGCCTCGATCAACGCCCCTGTCTTGTCGCGGTGAATGGCTTCTAAATCGTCCTGCGCGATACTGGTACTGGCTTCGGCATTAAGATCTAGCATTTGACCCGACACCATGCGCCGTGCGCGCGGAGCAAAAATTGCCAATAGCTGGCTTGCAATGTCCGCATTGAATGGCGCAAAGGTTGGCAGCTTTGCAGTGAGTATTTCAAATGCTAGCGTCTGCAGCACATCTCCTGCCAGCAGCGCCGTCGCTTCATCAAAAGCAATATGAGCCGTTGGCTGGCCGCGGCGTAGCTCATCATCATCCATACAGGGTAGATCATCATGTACTAGCGAGTAGGTATGCAGTAGCTCCACAGCCAGTGCAGCACGGCGCGACATATCATAGTCTGAGTCGTTCTCGAGTAATGAGTCCAGATCAGCGTTGAGCATATCGACATCATTGCGCTCGTCTTCACGATTACTCTTACTGCTGTTGATACTGGCAAAAGCACTGGCAACCATGAGTGGTCTTACCAGTTTGCCTTGTCCAGTCATCACATAACGGCAAGCATCGACCAGTGGACTAGGAAGCTTGGCATAAGCAAACAATACCTCGATGTCTTGCGCCAATTGTTCGCGCACAGCACCATGAAACTGCTCAGTGCTTTGAAAAGAAACAAAGTCAAAAGAGGTGATATCAGAAGAAGTAGTGCCAGAAGTAACGGAAACAGTCATAATCCAACCATTTATTAGGAGTACAGTAGAGACTTATCAGAGATAAGGTAAAAACAGTATTAGTGTAGCATGATAGGTTATACGGCTTTTGTGAGACACCGTATCAATTGATTGTTTTTTGCATTTTTTTATCACGATTCTCACAATGGGTGTAGATCCCAAAATAAGACATGCTAAGCTGAAATACAGCGACAAGATTTTGTTACTTATGGATGGTGTCACTCACTGGTTGAATATGCTTTGATAAAGGTGCAATCTAAGTAAGTTGTATTTATTGAGCACAGCAACGGTTTATCATCCTTGTGGTGGTAGACAGCATAGGCAAGCCAGATAAATTAATATCAAAACAGTAACTCAGTATACAGTCATTCACTAAAACACTTTGCGCATAAGGTAAATGCCTACGGGTGATTTAAGAGTGACTTGCGAGTATGGTATTAGCTTGTGACAGCTAGGGGCATAATCCCCTACACTAATTGACGTGAAAATGGTCCGATAGTGATCGTATTGAGTTTTGCTCAGTGTGGTCGATCATCTGTATTGGAGCATGTCTCAGTCAGTATTTTAATATCAGTGGTTGTAACATATAAATGAAGCGCCGTGTGATGGGATGCAAGCGTCAACACAAGTATCCCATCATGAGCGCTGGATAATAAAGACATCTTCACTCGTGCGTAAGCTATGTGTTTATCTCTAAGACGTAGCATGCGTGGAGTGCTATTACCCATTTTACTAACAATAACTGGCTATTTATTTAATTCAAAACGTAGCTTTCGTTATATAGAAAGGAGTTTCAAATGGTATACCAAGGAAATCGCATCACGGTGACAATGCTAGAGGATGGCATCGCCAACATGCAGTACAACGCCGAAAATGAGAGCGTGAACAAGTTTGATGCTGAGACCAACAAGCAGTTTGGTGAAGCCGTTAGCGCGTTAGAAAAAGCTGACGACGTAAAAGGTCTTATTGTAACTTCAGCCAAAGGCGTGTTTATCGCTGGTGCTGATATCACAGAATTTGTCGGTTCTTTCAAAAAATCAGAAAGCGAGATCAAAGATTGGGTCGTTCATGTCAATGACGCTTTCAACCGTTTTGAAGACCTACCATTCCCGAAAGTTGCTGCCATCAATGGCGCTGCGATGGGCGGTGGTTGTGAGATGACATTGGTCTGTGAATATCGCGTCATGAGCGACAAAGCAATCATTGGCCTACCAGAAACTCAACTTGGTATTTTCCCAGGATTTGGTGGTACAGTTCGTAGTACACGTGTGATCGGTATCGACAATGCGCTTGAGCTTATCGCTACTGGTAGCCCAAAGAAAGCGTTGCCAGCGTTGAAGCTAGGCTTAGTTGATGCAACCGTTCCTGCTGATGACTTACAAGATGCTGCAATTGACCTAGTCAAAAAATGTATCTCAGGTGAGCTTGATTGGAAAGCAAAACGTGAAGAAAAACTGGTCCCAGTTAAGCTAAACCAGCTTGAGCAAGCCATGGCGTTTAACAGTGCCAAAGGTGCTATTTTTGCTAAAGCCAATCCTAAACAATACCCAGCACCAGCGCTAGCAATCGAAGCGATTGAGAAGCACGTCAATCTACCACGTGACAAAGCAATCGAAGTAGAAGCGGCTGGTTTTGCTAAAGCGGCTAAAACCCCACAAGCAGAGAGCTTGGTTGGTCTATTCTTAAACGATCAGTTGGTTAAAAAGCTAGCGAAGCAACACAGCAAACAAGCACATGAAATCGATGAAGCCGCTGTACTAGGCGCTGGCATCATGGGCGGCGGTATCGCGTATCAAGCAGCCAGCAAAGGCCTGCCAATCATCATGAAAGATATTAAGTCTGAGCAATTAGACCTTGGTATGGGCGAAGCCAGCAAACTGCTTGGCAAAATGGTTGAACGTAAGAAAATGACCCCAGCGAAAATGGGTGAAACGTTGAGCCGTATCCGTCCTACTTTGAACTATGGCGACTTTTCTGAGACTGATATCGTAATCGAAGCGGTCGTAGAAAATCCAAACGTAAAACGTGCGGTACTAAAAGAAGTAGAAGGCCTGGTAAAAGACGATTGCATCCTAGCGTCAAACACCTCGACGATCTCTATTACTTATCTAGCAGAAGCGCTTGAGCGTCCAGAAAACTTCGTGGGTATGCATTTCTTTAACCCAGTACATCGTATGCCACTGGTAGAAGTTATCCGCGGTGAGAAATCATCTGAGGAAGCCGTGGCGACGACTGTTGCACTAGCCTCTAAAATGGGTAAAGTCCCTGTTGTAGTCAATGACTGCCCAGGTTTCCTTGTGAACCGTGTCTTGTTCCCATACTTTGGCGCTTTTGACTTACTACTCAAGCAAGGTGCTGATTTTGCTCATGTCGATAAAGTCATGGAAAAATTCGGCTGGCCAATGGGTCCTGCATACCTAATCGACGTTGTCGGTCTAGACACAGGTGTACATGGCGCAGCAGTAATGGCGGACGGTTTCCCTGATCGTATGAAGCCTGACTACAAAGGTGCCATCCAGCATCTATATGAGAACGAGCGTCTAGGTCAGAAAAACGGCATTGGTTTCTATAAGTATGAAACTGACAAGCGCGGTAAGCCAAAGAAAGTTGCTGACGAAGCCACTTACGAGTTACTCAAAACCACGACTGACAGCGACAAGCAAGAATTTGATGATCAAGCGATCATCGACCGTACTATGATTGCGTTCTGCAACGAAACGGTTCGCTGCCTAGAAGACAACATTGTAAGCACGCCTGCCGAGGCCGACATGGCAATGATCATGGGCGTAGGTTTCCCGCCATTCCGCGGTGGCCCTTGCCGTTATGTTGACCAAATGGGTCTAGATAACTATTTGGCACTGTGTGAAAAGTATGCACACCTTGGCAAAGCCTATGAAGCGCCGCAAAAGATTCGCGATATGGCAGCAGCTGGCGAGACTTTTTACTCAGTCGCTTAATGAACATACCGTATTAGGATAAGTGTGGTACGTCTGGCAAAAGAGAGATAACAATGGATTTATTAATACTCTTTGATTGCAGACGTACTGTTTTAGTAGATTTACTTCAGAACTGATGGATGGGATTAATCATCGACGTACATAGCATACGGTGCTTTGTGCAAGACCAGTAAACCATAGCGCTGAAGTGGACTGCCTACACTGACAATAAAAATTGAAAAGGAAGATAGTATGACAACTTTAAGTCCAAAAGATGTGGTCATCGTAGATGGCGTACGCTCGGCAATGGGCAAAACCAAAAACGGTATGTTCCGCCATGTACGTGCTGACAGCATTTCAGCTGAACTGGTACGTGCTTTGGTAGAACGTAATGACTTTGATACCAATGACATCGAAGATATTATCTGGGGCTGTGTTAACCAGACTCTAGAGCAGGGTCTAAATATTGGTCGTAACATCGGTCTGCTAGCGGGTATTCCAAAAACTGCTGGTGGACAAACGGTCAACCGTCTATGTGGCTCTTCTATGCAAGCGCTACATACTGCTGCTGCGCAAATCATGACCAACCAAGGTGATGTATTCATCATCGGTGGCGTCGAGCACATGGGCCACGTAGGCATGATGCACGGCGTTGATTTGAACCCAGCTGCCTCTAAGCACTATGCAAAAGCTTCAAACATGATGGGCTTGACCGCTGAGATGCTAGGCCGTATGAATGGCATTACACGTGAAGAGCAGGACGCTTTTGGTCTTGAGTCACATCGCCGTGCATGGGCTGCGACCACTGAAGGTCGTTTTGACAATGAAATCATCGGCATCGAAGGTCATGATGCGGCTGGTCGCTTGCAATTATGTACTGTGGATGAAGTGATTCGTCCAGATGCGACGATGGAGCAAATGCGCAACCTACGTCCAGCGTTTGATCCAAAAGGCGGTACGGTTACAGCAGCAACCTCATCTGCATTGTCTGATGGTGCGTCAGCCATGCTAGTCATGAGCGCACAAAAAGCCAAAGATCTTAGTCTAAAACCGCGTGCCCGTATTCGTAGTATGGCCGTTGCTGGTTGTGATGCAGCTATCATGGGCTATGGTCCTGTACCTGCTACTAACAAAGCACTAAAACGTGCTGGCATGAGCATCGATGACATGCAAACCATCGAGCTAAACGAAGCGTTCGCAGCTCAGGGTCTGTCTGTATTGAAAGGACTGAACCTGTCTGACAAGCAAGACATCGTTAACATCAACGGTGGTGCAATCGCTCTAGGTCATCCACTAGGATGTTCAGGTGCTCGTATCACCGTAACCTTACTAAACGCAATGGAGCAGTCAGATACTGAAATCGGTCTAGCGACGATGTGTATCGGTCTTGGTCAAGGTATTGCTACTGTTATTGAGCGCGTTTAATCTAGTCTATATAAATAAGATTATCTGAACACGCAAAAACAGCTACTTTCTAATAAATAAAACCCCCAGCCATAATGACTGGGGGTTTTTTTATGGCATAAATAAACGAGGCACATGCCCAAAAACAAAACATGTGGTGCGTTTGCAAATTATCTCCATTGACGCATCCAAAAAACTGTGACTAAATAAGAGTGAGATAAACCATGGCACTATTAATGATCATTCTAAAATAGCTTTTGATAATAACTGTCAGCCGTACAAGGAGTGTACTATGTCTACCATGATTAATGATCGCACCTATCGAATCGCTCGTGAGAACACCCAGGCGATGATTATTGATGTACAAGAGCGCCTAACACCGCATATCTATGACCACGAAAACATCGTCAAAAAAACAGTTACTCTAATCAAAGGGCTGCAAGCACTCAATATCCCAATTATGCTGAACGAACAATACAAAAAGGGGTTGGGGGATACCTTGCCAGAGTTACGCGACGTGCTTGAAGGTGATAATGCTAAGAGCTTCGAAAAAGTTACCTTTAGTGCTTGTGATAACAATGACACGTGGCATCATTTGGCGCAGCAGAACCGTAGTACCGTGTTGCTATTTGGTGCTGAAGCGCATGTCTGTATTATGCAGACAGCATTAGATTTATTAGACAACGGCATGCAACCTGTCATCATTGGCGATGCGGTTGGCTCTCGTTTCCCTTACGATAAAAAACAAGCGATTCGCCGTATCCGCCGTGCGGGCGGAGTGATCAGTACTGTTGAGTCGATATTATTTGAGCTATGTCGTAGTAGTGAAGATCCTGCGTTCAAAACCATTATTAATTTGATAAAGTAGACAGTCATATAATAGGGTGCTCAGTCATTTAACTGAAACATTTATAAGAGATAGCGCTTGATAAGATCAGCGCTATCTTGCTGTTAGCAACATCATAATTCGCAAAATCATCAAAAAATTAGAGAGAAATATGTCCTCAAACACAACTATGTCATTGACCAACCCAAAGTCTGCTGCAAACATCGACATAGATGATGTTACTCACTTCTTATTAGAGCTAGATGCCCTCAAGCGTATCAATCGCCGTAGCTATGTGACACAAACCACTCGCCGCGAAAACTCTGCCGAGCACTCTTGGCACTTAGCTATGGCGTGTTGGTCGATTGCTGAAGCGTTTGAATTAGATGTCAATCATGAGCGACTGCTAAAGATGGCACTGGTACATGATTTAGGTGAGATTGACGCTGGCGATACGTTTTTATTCGCAAACAGTCGTAGCGATGCGCACGTTGAAGAGCGCGCTGGTATTGCTCGACTACAAGCAGAGCGCGGCAATGGTATCGCAGCGTTAAGTGAGGTTTGGGAGGCGCAAGAAACGGGTAGCAGCAAAGAAAGTCAGTTGCTTAGAGTGGTTGACCGCTTATTGCCGTTTTTACTCAATCTCAATACTGAGGGAAAAACGTGGGTCGAAGCTCAGGTAACACGTTCGCAGGTAGCTTGTGCCCTTGCTTTTATCAAAGATAGCTTTCCACCTATTCATGATTGGCTTACCAAAAATATCGACTATGCAACCCAGCAAGGATGGCTGATCGATGCATAACTCTATATGAGTGACAGTCATAAAAAAGCCCAGTTAAGCATGCATTAACACACCTAACTGGGCTGATATTTTGAGCGTTTTTATACGGTCATATTATTGAGTATTTGCCATACCCAACAGTTGACCCATTTGCACGACGCTGTTGGCTTGCATGTTATCCAACCAGTCAGCTTTTGCCGCTTTTGGCAGCACCACGATAGCCGTTGAGCCTAAATAAAAACGTCCAAGTTCATCCCCTGCGGCAAACGGCATGTCATGATCAGCTTCTTGGATGTCGTCAGTACGAGTGATTTTGCCCGTTGCGACGGTTTCGATACCAGCGACGATCATAGCGCCTACCATGACAACAGCTGCTTTGCCATACTTGGTATCGAACATGCATACCAGACGCTCATTACGAGCAAATAAATCTGGTACGTTAGCGGCCGTAGTGTTATTAACCGAAAACAACGTGCCAGGTACGTAGCGAGTCTTGGTCAACGTACCTGTAAACGGCATATGGACACGGTGATAATTGCTAGGCGCTAGGTAGATCGTCGCAAAACTGCCATCCGCAAAGTAACTGCCATCTTCGCTATCAGCCAGCAGCTGTCCAACATCATAGTGACGACCCTTGGCTTGCAATAGCTTATGGTCTTGGATTTGTCCAAGCTGAGAGATAATACCATCAGCAGGGCTGACGATACCGTTGTCAATGGTATCGATGGTACGAGCGTCTTCTTTTAATTCACGAGTGAAAAAGTCATTAAAGCTTTCGTACGCGTTGAGACTCTGGCGCTCATACTCGTCTAGGCTGATGTTATAGGCTTTTGCAAAACTACGAATAAAGGTACGTTTAACATAAGGATGGCGGCTGGCGGCCAAACGTCCAGCGACTTTGCTGAGCTGCTGCTGTGGTACCAGCTGTTGTAAGGTGGTAAATACATTCATAATACGGCTACCAAAATAAGAGATGATGTCATTATTGCATGTGCAAGTTAATGACCGTATTTTATCATGGACAGCCCATTATTGTCTGAGCATAATCTGTTAAGGAATGAGTAAATGAAGGCACTTATACAACGAGTTAGGCGGGCTAGTGTGACTATCGATGAGCATTGTGTTGGCAAAATAGATCATGGAATACTGGCTTATATTGGTTTGGGGCATGAGGATAGTCTGAGCACGGCTCAGCGAATGATTGATAAAATTCTCACGTATCGTATTTTTGAAAATGATGAAGATCCCACAAAATTTGGTAAACTGGATAAAGATGTCCAGCAGGCAGGCGGTGGTTTGTTATTGGTGTCGCAGTTCACTTTGATGGCAAAAACAGACAAAGGTCGCCGTCCTGATTTTGGTGGTGCAATGGCACCTGATGCGGCTCAAATACTGTTTGAGCAACTTATAGACTATGCAAAAACACAGTACCCAAACGTCGCCACTGGTCAGTTTGGCGCTGACATGCAAGTCGCTAGTGTCAATGACGGACCCCTAAGTTTTCTACTGGAGATCTGACACTAGAGTGTCATCAAGCTGTCATAATTAATCCGTTTAATAGATAAAGACTGGTGAGTATTTATCGCCTTTTTGCATGCTAAATTTTGCCCTCTAACACTGAGAATGTCATATGTATAACGAGCAAATTTTGATTGTTGAAGATGAACCTGCGATTCGTGAAATGGTTGTGATGACGCTAGAAATGGCTGGATTTGAGAGCCTGCAAGCCGCTGACGTCTCAGAGGCGCACCAGCAAGTGGTCGATCATAGACCGTCGCTGATCTTGTTAGATTGGATGCTGCCGGGAGACAAAAGCGGCGTTGATTTTTGCCGTATGCTAAAGAACGATGAGCTGCTCTCTGAGATACCAGTCATTATGTTGACAGCTAAAAGTGAAGAGGACAGTAAGGTTTATGGACTCGATGCGGGTGCAGATGACTACATGACCAAGCCTTTTTCAACCCGTGAGTTGATCTCTAGAATCAAAGCGGTATTGCGCCGTAGTAGTGCGATGAGTAGTGACAAGCCTATTGAAATCGGTCAGTTGAGTCTAGATACCAAAAGTCAGCGTGTGACCGCCGCCGGAAAAGTCATCGATGTGGGTCCGACAGAGTATCGTCTATTGGCGTTTTTTATGAGTCATCCAGAGCGCGCTTATACACGAACGCAGCTCCTCGATCAGGTTTGGGGCGGCAACGTATACATCGAAGATCGCACCATCGACGTACATATTAAACGTCTGCGTAAACTCTTGCGTCCTCATGACTGTGATACATTGATACAGACGGTACGCGGTACAGGCTATCGATTCTCTAGTCTTATTGAGCCAAGCTAGTCTTGCATACATAAGGTCGCTGGAATACTAAAATAGCGGATAGTGGTAAGGATAAGAAATGGACAAGACAGTGCCAGCACAACACAAAAAAAACCATAACAGCCATCAGCAAGATACCCCAGAAAACACCTCTGCCCAGCATGAAGCAGAGCAGCTACAAAAAATCAGAAGCGCACTGCGAGCACTACGAGACGCGGTGATTTTAATCGATGAGAATGATTGCTTAGGATGGTGGAATCAGGCGGCGCAGGATCTATTGTCTTTGCAGCAAGATGATAAAGGGAAGAGTGTCTTTGATTTTATTACCATACCAGAGTTTCACCAGTATTATGAAGACACCACGCTGCCCAATGACGGCATCCACATAGAGTCATGGCGCGACCCTAGCCGCTACCTAAAATTTGAGCTCACGTTTTTTGGTGATGAAAAACTCCTATTTATTTATGATGTGACGCGCTTAAAGCACCTAGAGCAGATGCGCCAAGACTTTGTAGCAAACGTCTCTCATGAGCTACGCACACCATTGACCGTCATGACCGGTTACTTGGAAAACTTTACGGATCAGCCAGATATGCCGCCCCATTGGCGCCGTGGTTTTGAGCTCATGACTCAGCAAACCGCGCGTATGAATAGAATCGTAAATGACTTGCTGCTTTTATCTAGAATTGAGATCGAAGAGACGCACGAAGTCAATGCTATAGATATGACCAAGCTACTCACCAATATCTATGATGATGCGCAAGCCTATAACCAAGCCTATAAGCACATCATTCATCTGCATATAGACACCTATGATGGTCTATATGGATCAGAGATGTACTTAAACAGTGCATTGTCCAATCTGGTGATCAACGCGATAAAATACACACCAAAAGGTGGCAATATTACTATCAGTTGGACGCGAACATCAGATGGATGCCGGTTTGCAGTCGAAGACGACGGATTGGGGATAGCACCAGAGCATATTGTTCGTTTGACGGAGCGCTTCTACCGTGTTGATAAAGGTCGCAGCCGTGCCACAGGTGGTACAGGTCTGGGGTTAGCTATTGTAAAACACGTACTGCATCAACACGAAGCGCAGCTACAGATTGAATCAATAGAGGGTGAGGGTTCGACATTTAGTGTGGTATTTCCAGCCACTTATGTGCGTACAGTCACCGCAAACTAGGGCGTGTCCTTACTTCAAACGCTTATCACTAAATGGGCTAAAAATGGCTAAATCTTTGGCAAGCGGCGTCAAATAGCTGATCAATATCTCGATATTGTCTGCACTATTTTCCTTGTTAGCTTGCGATTTATTTCATTTTTATCACCATTTTTAAAATAGGGACACGCCCTAGCACCTCTCTTGATATAAGTTATTAGAGCTTTTTATACATTATGCTTAATTCTTTTGTAAAAGTGGGTAGGGGTTCACAGCACTGCCATTAATATAAATACCATAATGTACATGCGGCGGTGTCCCTTTTGCATTGCCGCTATTACCCACGTAGCCAATAGTATCACCTTTATTGACCCAATCATTGGGAGAGATATCAGCATAGTCCTCTAGATGAGCATAATAATGTCCTGCACCGCCCGGTCCTACCACTACGACCACGAGGCCACCTAAAGTATTTTCGCCAACTTTGCTCACGATACCCTGCGTGGTTGACTGTATGGGTGTTCCTCGTTCTGCAAAGATATCGATACCTTCATGTGAGCGCCCTTGACTGCGTGCTGCGCCCCACGTATCTGTTAGGTTTTGCCCTGGTAGTGGGCTGGGTAAGCTATCTTCTGTCGGCAGTTCTTGCTGCAGCAAACTCATCTGTTGCCATTTGGCGACCACAAATGATTGGGTCTGTTGGCTGATATCGGGCAGTAGCTTATCAAACACAAATAACAGCCCCAGCAATACCACTGCTCTAATCAGTACGCTCAACACGCGCCCAAAAATAGAAGGCTTGGGTTGTTTGTTTTTTTCATCTGCTAGCATTGAGGTCTCTTATTTGTTTTATACGATATAAGACTTTATTATAGAAGCCCTGTATACAAAGGTGTGTATAGCATTGTTATCTATAGATTTTATCCCCATAAATACAGGTGTCATTAAACACAAGCACAGCAAATATAACGTTATCTACTTAACACTGTTGTTGAGCGATGACGGTGCTATGGATGGTTAACTTCTTATGAATGATGCTTTTAATACGGCTGATGTCTCTACTATGGCTGAGACGGCGCTGGTCATCGATACTGAAACCGATCAAGGTCGTGATCCGAGGCCGATTCAAGTGGCGACGATCAATGTAGCCACTGGATATGAGTGGATGAAATATTTTAACAGTGGTCGTTCGATATCGCCTGTGGTCATCAAGGTGCATGGTATTACGGATGCTGATGTCGCTGGTCTTGACCGCTTTGAGTTAGATCAATTTGAGCTACCAGAATATTTGATCGGACATAACGTACGCTTTGATTGGCGAGTGATTGGTAGTCCCTCTGCTAAGCTCATCTGTACCGTGAGACTGGCGCGCGCCGCTTTTCCAGAATGGCGCGCGTATGGTCAGTCCAAGTGCATTGAGCAGTTATTGGGCAAGAGCGAGGCGAGTGCCATGACGATTGCCGCTCATGACGCGTTAGGTGACGCACGAATGTGCTATCTGCTTTATCAGGCATGCTGTGAGCGACTTGAGATTGCCCCAACAGATTTTGCAGCGGCACATGCGATTTCTAACAAAGCGACTCCTGTGAGTAAGATGCCGTTTGGTAAGCATAAAGGCAAACCAATCAAAGAGGTGCCTATCAGCTATGTCAAATGGATGATAGGCAATATTCATAATATGCAGCCGTCGCTATACTCCGCCCTAAAGAAGCGTATTGAAGCAGAGAAAACTCAAGAAGGTGAATAATTAAAGCCTATTCACCTTTGCTCAGCCAATCTACTGCCATTTGCCAAAGCTCTGGTGCTTTGGCATTGGTTTTACCACTAAAATAGAGCATATGACCGACTTGATTTAGTCCAAAATCATCAGGGTCCAAGAAGCGCTTTTCTACAGGCATTTTGGTAAATACGCGTATCATATCGTCCATGTTTTCACTATTGGCGATATCATCATCACTAAAGCCTAACCACAGTGCTGGCATGTTGAGCTCATCATAAAAATGCGTGTGAATGCTTTTGCCAAAGGCGGTTTTGATATAGCCTGCGCCATTGCACCACTCACGCCATTGGCGCGCTACGCCACGTGGCAGGGGCTCGCCCATACCAATCTTGTCTGCAGGTGTATAGCCCAATGCTAAGTTGGTAGTCGGAATAAAAACATCCATAAACCACATCGCTTTGAGCTTATAGGGCATACCCATGTTTTTGATCTGTCCTGATGAGCAGGCGACATTGAACACTGAAGAGATGGCGTCATGGTTCGGCATCAACCCAATGAGCTGTCCACCTGCGCTGTGACCAATGAGGTGATAAGACGCATTAGGGAACTGATCTTGTAGCGCATCAAGTACGGCTGGCATGTCATGGCGACCCCAGCTGATTAAAGAAGCACTACATTTTGCCAGCTCAGTCGACAATGACTCGCCGATGCCTTCATTGTCAAAGGTCAGGACACCAAAGCCACTCTGTGCCAAATATGTCGCAAAGTTATGATAAAAACGGCGCTTGATGCCGGTAGCGGGCGCCATCATAATGGCTTTTGTGGGCGCCTCTTTAGGACGATAGACTGTAGCTGCCAGTACTTGATTGCGATCGGTCATGATGCTTAGCGAGTATATGTCGATATCAGTAGCGCTGTCCGTACTATTAGCGTTGATCAAGTTGTTATCGATGATAGAATTTGGGTGATCTGTAGTAAAAGAAGCGTCGCGATTATCCATCGTTATACCTTAGTGTTTTTTTATTGGTAGATAATAATTATTAAACTATGATGTGTCACAAATACATGTCTTTAAAGTGTAGTTTTTGCGTAGTGATAAATCCCTGTGACTGTGTGATAGCATTGCTTATGTTAAGATAAATGCTGGTGAGACGGTTGCTCAAATATGACTTCCAAGTTTTGTATCCCTTGGTTGAGCGCGTTTTATAAACAATGTGCATGATAATACAATCGAAGGGTGTCGGTGTTTGACCTTCATCAATAACAAGCACTCAATAAAACCTGATATAAAAATTAAGGACGCTGTATGCAAATGAAAATAAATGACGATACTTACGATGTAATCACTAGTAAGGACATAACAAACATAGAAAAAGCAGTGGATAAATCAGCGTTGACGATGCCATTGGTCGCGGTATATTGCGGTTCGCGCTTGGGCAACAGTGATGTCTATGAGCGGGCAGCGCGTGAATTGGGCAGTGCGTTGGCAAGTAATGGCATGGGGTTGGTGTACGGCGGAGCCAGTATCGGTCTTATGGGCGCGGTGGCAGATGAAGTCATCACAGGTGGTGCCGAGGCCGTGGGTGTTATCCCAACTTTCATGCTCAAGCACGAAATTGCTCATGAGCAGCTAACTCGCTTGCATTTGACTGATACGATGCATACTCGTAAGACCGTCATGGCAGAGTACGCGGACGCTTTTATTACCTTGCCGGGCGGGCTAGGCACACTAGAAGAAATCATGGAAATCGCTACATGGCGCCAGTTGTACCAACATGAAAAGCCAATGATTATTTTAAATATCAATGGTTTTTATGACCGTATGATCGAGCATTTAAAATATACGACTGAGCAAGGTTTTATGAAGCAGCAAGATTTAGACCGTCTAGTAGTATGCAATACCATCGATGAGGCAATCGACATGTTACAGACCGTCGTGACTATCAAAGACGATGTCGATACAGAAAAAATGGCGGGTAGTAACCGCTAGGGTTGTCAGTATATAACCTAAATACGCTTATCAATATAAAATGATGGCAATCATCATTAGTACATTGAAAGCAGGTACATTGAAAGCAAGCACATTGCAAGCAAGCACACTGCAAGCAAGCACAAAAAAAGAGCAGATAACCCTATATAGGTTGTCTGCTCTTTTTTCTACGTATGGACAAAGTAACAACTTATCAATAAACGATAACGGCTACGCACCAGCCGGTGACAAATCGTCCAAAACCGCTTCGCGGACACTATGATTGACATCTGCCATCGCTATTGGAAAACCGCGCTGCTCAGCGAGTACGCGAGCCACCTTATCGACAGACACACCATCGTTGTGTGTCAGATATGACCATTCGTGCGCATAACGACCACGATTCATCGGTGTATCGTTATCTACTAGTCCAAGTTCTGTTAACTCATTGACTATCTGATCAGCAGCGATCAGGGTTGAAGACGCTTTGACATTTTCTGCACGGGCGTAGCGTATATTAGAGTATAGGCTGACATCAGCCACTCGCAATGTATCATCTTCTCCAGGGATTTGCTGCCCACCATATAGCGCGTTACCGATGGTACGTGCACTATTAAATGTTGGTACAAACTCAGCCACATATTCAATCGCTTGCTGACTACGCGCTTGTAATGGTGCCTTGTCCCAACCATCTTCGATATAGTGTACATATTGCTGTGGTAGCTTAGGCTGAGCACTGTCAGTGTTAGAGGCCACCAAACCATCATCGAATAAAGTGATCGCTTTACTCATCCCATGTATTTGGAAGTAGCCACCAGGGTAAGGGGTTAGCTGTGCCATGCCCTCGGGCGTACCTCGTTGACCATAAACAATAATCTCGGGTATCTGTCCACCTGCATCGCCCCAGTGAGTAACATAGGAAGATTTGAACTCGACCATACGCGTGACTTCTACACCGACCATATCGTCGATGACGCCAGTGCGAAAACCGCACGCATTGATTAGATAATCAACTTCGATAGACTCAGTTTGAGAGGCGTTCTCTTGTTTTTGAGCTTGCTGATAGTCAATACGCCATTTAGTAACATGATGATCGGCGTTGGTGCAGTTCTCACAATCTACCGGAACTACTTTTTGTACCGTAGTATCAGTGAAGACATGGGCATGGTTATACTCTTCAAGCGCTAACTGCGCAGAGGCCGCCAAACGAAAGATATTCCAGCCGTACTCTTGTACCACAATCAGGGGAAATTTTACTTTGTTTAAGTCTAGGTATTTGGCAACAGGTATCACCCATTCATCAACTGTGCTCGGCACGGCAACTTGCTCACGTTTGGAGAGCTCTAGCAGCTGTTCATGACTATAGAGCTGATAGTAGTCTTCAGGCTCGCCCAATACTTTATTGTTAGCGTCTTGCTCGATCAGTTCTTGATAAGCGTCTGTTAACGTGTTCAAGCGCGGTAGCAAGTCTTCAGGAAACCCTTCATCGCGTGTTGGCACCGCAAATACAGTGGGGCGAACATCGATGGTATGAGGATAGAGGCGTAATATATCGATACATTGTTTGAGAAGTGCCACACAATCCTCATCAGGTATCTCACGGTATAAGTTACCACCTGCATGCAAATGGCACATTGGTGGACCATCAATAAGTGATTTTTTCTTTTCAAACAAGTAAGTTTCAAGTCCTAGCGCTGCTAAGCGAATAGCAATCGTTGACCCTGCAGTACCGCCGCCCAAGATACCAACGCGTTTTGTAGGCGATATGTTTTTGCCTCCATGAGACATCAAGTCAACAGCAGAACCCTGTTTGGCAGAGTCTTGTTTGATAAGGTGAGCGCGATTTTTATTAGAAGACTGAGTCATTGTCGTCGTTGTATCCTTAGTAGCATTTGCATCAGGCTATGCTCGGTGTAATCGTGTAATGTCTTATAACTATTGATATGCGTGCGAAAGGCGCTAAGTTCAACATTCATGTATGAGTTGCAGTGAGCATGTTGTCTATCATGTCATAGTCTATTGTGTAGTCATGCTTCACTTCCATAAGACTATTTTACGAAGAACTGTAGATAATATGATGACAAATACGTAAGTAGATGCATGAGTTTTGTCAACGAGGTGCTATAACCGCAGATTGGTTTTTGACAGAAGAGCGAAGTAAGAAGCAAGATAGTAGAGTTAAGGTGCTAAGTGAAAATGCTCGTACTTAATCATTTTGTAAAGTTCAGCCACTTTTGTAAGTTTGTATATGGATGACCGTTATAGCGAAAAGCTGTGTGCTATATTGATTTCGCTCAAGTGAGGTTAAAGCCCAGTTTTTATATCAGAAAACAAAAACGGCTCATAAAATTTATTATTACAATTATCAAAATGACAAGGAAGTTACTATGAAAAATATCATGATGTTATCTGCTCTGACAGGTGTTTTGGCTCTGACAGGCTGTACGACACTAAAGAGCGTCGTCGGTAATGACATGTCAGGTACACATGAGGTGCAAGCCACTAGCAATAATACTGCACCAGTCGCTAGTAAAAACGGCGTATTGGTCGACGCAACCAATCACATGACACTATATACTTTTGACAAAGATTCAATGAACATGTCAGCTTGCGGCACCGCCTGCCAAGTTGTGTGGCCAATATTTCAAGCTCCAAGCAATGCAAAAGCTTCTGGTCAGTTTGCTGCATTCAAACGTGAAGATGGTAAGTATCAGTGGGCCATGAATGGTAAGCCTTTATACTTCTACGCCAATGACACCAAAATGGGTGATAAAGATGGCGACGATAAGCTTGACGTTTGGCACGTGATCCCAACAAAATAATCTACGATAGTTTGGTATAAACACAAAAAAGCAGCGCCTATATAGGTGCTGCTTTTTTGTTGCCGTCGACTAAAAATTGATATTCAGGACGAACGTAGATATTCAGTAAAGCCTGTCTTTATTTTTTCTCTACCAGTTCACCGTCGATTTGGATAGGGACGTTGGTCGTAATACCGCTAGCATAAGCAGTCATACCGTAAGCGGCGCGATCGATCGTACCAGTAGCGCGAAAACCAGCAACGGGCTCTTTAGTCAGTGGGCTGTTATCGATTTTATTTAACGTAACATCCAACGTCAGCGGTTTGGTCTGACCGAGTAAGGTAAAGTCGCCAGTTACTTTAGCTTGCTGTGGGTTGATAAATTTAACTTGGGTCGATTTGAACGTCATGGTTGGGTACTTTTCGACATTAAAAAACTCATCAGTTTTCAGATGTTTATCACGAGCATCCCAATTGGTATCGATACTATCAGTTGCAATAGTAAATTCCATGCTGGCTTGATTTGGTGCTTTCATATCATAATTCACTACGCCCTCAACATCACTAAAATGTCCCATTGTGGTCGAGAATCCCATATGGCTCACAGAGAATCCAACACGAGTATGTGAATCATCTAACTCCCACTGAGTTGGTAGTGCCGCACTTGCCATAGTAGTGATAGCAAGTGCTGAACTGACGAATAACGCTTTAGCAGTAGTTTTCATTGTCATGTTTATCATTGAATAGTCCTTATTGAGTATTTGTTTTCCATGCTTGATTATAAATCTAAGCTTGTCTATAAATGAGTAGAGCGATACTTCCTGTAGACCTGATCAATACCGCATAGTTGTGTAGTTTAATATGCTAAGTATAAATGATATAGTCAAAGCATATCTGTTTAGATAAACTACAGTATTTTATACTACAGATTAATTTTACTAACTAAATAATTGTACTGAATTACATTGATTATCTCAAGACCGTAGCTATATTATTGACAACTTATCACATATCTCTATCACAACTGCAGCTTGCGTCCGCGTCAAAAAAGCGTTAAAATCGCGGTTTAATTTTCCCGCTGGGGAAAGGCTAAGTGAGCAGAGGCGTGGTATTGGGTGCTGGAATAAGCCAGTGATGCAGTTGCCATACTTGTAATGTCCTTAGTGCCTCAGTTACGTATGTGTTCGCTTGTTTGAGACATCATTTATGATGTTGATTGACACTGCCCTACATACATCGGACCTAGAGAGTATATTATGCGTAAAGATATCCATCCTAATTACCAAGAAGTTTTATTCCACGACACTAACGCTGACGTGTTCTTTTTGACTCGCTCAACGGCTAAGACTAAAGCGACTCGTGAATACGAAGGTAAAGAATACCCATACTACCCACTTGATATCTCAAGTGCGTCGCATCCATTCTATACTGGTGAGCAACGTAAAACGTCTACTGAAGGCCGTGTTGCAAGCTTCAACAAACGCTTTGGTGCATTCGGTGGCCGTAGCAAGAAAGCTGCTGACGCTGCTGAGTAATTTATACTTATGGTGTAGATATATACTGCCAAGCAATAAAAAACCGCTGACTATTCAGCGGTTTTTTTTGTTTTGAGCCTTTCGTTTTTAGGTGTGCTTAGTAGTCAGTCTAAGCGGTAGATGAGTCTAATAACTGAGTCATCGTCTCTACAATCTGCTGCGCCCAGTAGCCATACATCAGGCTACTGGGATGAAAGCCATCACTCGCGAACATCACAGCGATATCGATAGGGTCACCATTTGCATGCTCCTCTATCATACGGGCAAAGTCAGTTGCCATGTAGTGGACACCATTATGAGCTGCGCATACTTGCTGTAATATTTCATCAAGCAATGAGGCTTTTGCACCCACAAAATTGTTGAGCGGGGCAGGGATTGCAGGCATTTGCGCCATCGGTGGTAAACTCAAAAATATTAACTCACGGACACCGAATTTACGCTGTGCAATATTAATAATGTCTTCGATCTGTTGCTGCCATTTTTGTACAGAGACATTGGAAGTCGTATCATTGACGCCGACACTCAGCAACATTACATCAATAGGTTGCTCAGGAGCAGGTAAGACATACAATCTGCGCAAAATATCAAAACTGGTATGACCTGTGGTCGCCTGCAATGACCAATTAAGCTGAGCAAAGTTGGCCCGAATAACCTGATGCTGCTCCAATATCGGTATAAGTTTGCCAACCAGCGCCTCTTGCTGAGTTTGGCTGCCGACACCTGCTGCTGCCGAGTCACCGACGACCATTAGGTTGAGTGTGGTATTTATTTCAGATGACGACCCATCTGCTTTCGGTAATTTAACCATACCATGCCTTTCACCGTGTGGCTCAGGCAGACGAACCGTATCACGCTTGATTTTACGACCTTGGTAAAAGTACACAGGGGCAAATAGTACGTCTTTTGCAACCGCTGTTAGTTTGTTGGTGTCTACCATCCCGCACGTTCCCTAATAGTTGTCAGGCTATCTTCGATTAGTAGTTGACCGTCCACATAGACATCACACAATAGGTTGTCAGCTGTGGCACTTATGTCTTGTTCTTTTATGGTTTTTATCTGACCGCTTTCGTTTTGTACTAGCGCTAGTCGTCCTTTTTTTGAGCGTTTTGAGCGGCTAGTTACTGGGTCTTTATAAATATCCTTCCATGAGCCATCGATACAAATAGCACTCGACTTCATTGCCCAGCTCATGGTATCGCGATTGACTTGTTGCAGTAGACCGCCGCCCATACCAAACGTCACGTTTTCGGCGCTAAAGCCCGCTTTCATCACCACATCAATAATTTTGCTCAAGCTCTGTGCGCTGATACCATCCCCTTGAATGATACGTACGTAGTCGGGCAGTACTTTATAGCCTTTGCTGTTTGTCGTCGTACCAAATTTCACAGCCAAACGCTCTAACGCTTCTCGAACGACTTTGGTCGGCTCACCACTATCTGGTCTGATGACTAAGGTTCCGCCCATATTTTTGACGTCATCCTTTAAAGTATCACCCCAGATATTGTCGATTGCATTCCACAAGTCATAGCTATCAGATACGACTGAGAACGCTTTATCTTCACCGCCAAACTGATCAATCATGTTGTGAAAAGCAGCGGTCTCACCATCGCGTCCCCATGCGGTCATCGTACTGTGCTCAGCTGCTGGGATAGAGAATGCAGGCATGTCATCACCCATCTGATACCAGCGGCTGGCAGCAACCAATGCTGTCATCGAGTCCGTCCCAGCAAAGTTGACCAAATGTGCCAAACTACCCAGCGCAACGGTCTCTTGACTAGAGGCACCGCGTGCGCCAAAGTCATGCAAGCGAAACGGGAGCGACTCTGTGTTGTCCGCTGACTTTTCTAACGCTTGACGGATAATGTCTTTGCAGTAGCGAGAGACACTAGCAACCGTTGACGGGTACCAAATCGCGCGTAATAGTGCCGTTTCAATATAACTGGGTAACCAATAGAACTCAGGGTCGGTATTGATAACCTGACAGACCACGTTAGACACAGGCACGATGCTGCCTTCGGGTATGGCCTCGATACGCAGTGGCAAGTAGCCGTTGTGTTTTTCGATCAAGTGCTCCCAGCCAGCACGATTAAAGGTTAGCCCATGCGCTCGAATAACTTTCTCGGCTTCATCGATATCTTGATGCGTGATAGGGGTGCTTAGGTATTCTTTAATAAAGGCTTGTAAGCCAAAGAACACCACATCGTAGTCACCCTTGCGCGCTTCAACATAGCTTGACAGATACTCGCTGCCACTTGGGTATTGCACCCAATGTGAGGTCTTATAGCTGTCGCTGTTTAAGATTAAATTATTTAGATTACTGGTGTACATCACAGAACTCCTCTGCGTTGATGTGCCGCGCCTGCTTTAATAAAAGCGTTATTGCGGCAGTGGACCATTGCCGTCTATCGGCGTTGGCGTGAAAACTAAACCTCTTCGTTTATCAAATACTTTTATTTGATATTACTTTACTATCTCTAGTTTCGATACCAGCTACTTTATCAGATGGCAAACTTGAATAAATTCCATTTATCTTTTTTGGCAGCTCTATCATATACTCAATAATTACATTTATTAAGCTAAACAATTGGCTAACTGTCTCAGGGTTATCAGTATCAATTTGTCCTGGATGAACAGCATCCTTACCAGTCACCCGTACGATATCTAAAGACTGCTGAACAATGACGGGCAAACCTTTCTGTACAAGATTTCCAATATCCTTATTGATATTTCGACCGCTCTCTCCAAGTTCTTTGCAAAGAACCTGTATAGCTAAACGTAAAAGAGCAGCTGCTCCTCTAGGAGACTTCGTATGAATTGAAGCCGCCTCCAAATAAAGTTTTTTGACGCTTTCTGGCATCTCAGAATTAGGAAAAGGTGCACTTCCTGTATCAGGAGACATCATTTTTTCTTTAAGCCATACAGTTTTGTTAGCACAGTTTTGACAAGTTCCAATTCTCAATTCATTGTCTTTATGAAACTGATACGAAGTTAAAGAGAGAGTGCCTGAAATCCAATCTTGTTTAGCAATTGCCCCACAATAAGGGCATGTAAATTTATTTGATAAAACTTTAGGTTGTATATAAGTCATTCTTTTGAGTTTCCCTAATAATTTTCACAACCCAACCATCTTGGTAATAATCGCATAGTGGTCTTCAAACATCATCTTGGCATCGAGCTCAGCGAGTGGCAACCAAAATGCTTTGGTTGCATCATCGCCACCTTTTACTTTTGGCAATCCTTTTGGATCGTTTTTGAGTTGAAAATAAAAGGCTTGGGTAATGGTGCGACCACGCGCTGATCGATACGGGTCGTCAAAGGTATGCTGACTGTGGCAAGAGCCGCGCAGTACGGGCTCAGGGACCTTTAGGCGTGTCTCTTCACGCAGCTCACGAATACACGCATCGAATAGCGTCTCTTTTGGATCCAAAAACCCGCCCGGCAGTGCCCAAAGCCCACGCCCTGGCATACTGCGCCGCTCCACCAATAAGATATGTCCCGACTGTACAATCAGCGCGTCAGCCGTCATAAAGGTCGGCGGGTAGGGTGCTGACTCCCATTGTCTTTTGTATTTATCGATGAAGTCTGCTTCTTCGTGCAGCTGCTGATAATCTTCGGTTTGTTTGAACTCGTCAAGGACGTTACGTGTCGACTCAGGCGTACGCTCGGGCGTCGGCGTAGCACCCATTAGGTAGCTGTCGCGAATCGGCGTGGCAGATAGGTTGTGATAGTTGGGCACCGATACGGATGCCCAGTTGGGGAATAGCGATAGGTAATACGATGAGCTGTCTTTTGAGTGACCAATCAAGCCAATATCTGTTTGTAAGTCACCAGTAACAGATTTCACGCCTGCTTGGACATACTGGAGCCAGCGTGTGTCGTTATATAATGCATCATCTAGCCCAACACAGTGAATACGTGCAGCATCCTCTGCTGAGTAAGCGCCTTTGATCATTGCAGCACGCTCAGCGACGCTAAACGGATTGCGTAAGCTGCGTGGTAGATTGGCAGAGCCAATCAGCATAATCACATCGTCTGAGCGTTTTAGCGCCTCATCAATGACGGCCTTGTGTCCACAATGAAACGGCTGAAAACGCCCGATAAAAACCAAATAACGATAGTGTTTACTGTGTTCTTGCTCGGGGTTTTGCTTATCTGAATGTTGCTCTGATAGTTCACTCATAGACGCCAGCTTCCTACGACTTATTTTTATTGATTAAAAATTGATGACGCTAATACTGACACAGCCTATGACTTTATGACAAGTGCAAAGATGTTTAGGGGTGTGTCGTTATCGATATCATCTACTCGGCATATTTGCTTTAACCTGCATGCTTCTCTATCCATGCTGTCACTGTTGGCCAAATCTCTGTGGCTGCGTTGCGACTGATCATAATGCGACTGTGTGTGTAGTCATCTAAATTGCCATTACTGAGCGAGTATTCTCGAAAGACATTGTACGAATTTTTAAAACCATCAAAAAACAACTGGCAACCGCGAGTAGGGGAGATAAAATTATCTCCTTTAGCACTGATAGAATAAATAGGGGTCGTGATTTGTGGCATATACTGTCGATAGTCGATAAAGTCGTTACTAGCGTTTTTTGAGTGGTGCATAGGCTCGTTCATACTGTCTGCATGCGCAGCGCCTTGGCTAAAACTTGCCGCATTCAAAAAGCTGCTTTTAAAGTTTTTGCGCAAATTCCAATCATACCACTGGGTCATCGTATGATAGCTTTCATTAAAAGGCCCCATGTTGAGTGATTTGGCAGGAATAAAACCAATTAGCCTTGTTACGAGTTTGGCGGCGAGGATTTTCGCGTAGCTTGTTGAATTTAGCGCCGCCCCAAAAGCTTGGCAGGCAAACATACTGATGCTGTTGACCTTATCGATATAGCTGGGGTTTTGGACAAGAAACATGGTCAAACCAACACCGCCACCGCTATGAGTAACGCAGTGCAGGTTATTGAGTTTTAATTCTTCAAAGAAATAACGAAAAGTCGCTTCGTAGTCGTAAGTGGCAACAGTTTCAAAGTTAAACGACTCTTTTGGCTGTGAGCTGTCACCATGACCACGCCATTCCATGATATAGCAATGATGTCCCAAACCCGCAAAATACTCAGCGATTTTTAGACAGGTTTGTTTGTCTGAAAACGTACCATGTGTCAAAAACACATTTTGTGCGGTAACGTCAGAACCAGTATTGGCTAAACCCTCTGTCGTAGTAGCGCTTGCTGCCGTATCGACCACCTTCCAAACGGCAATTTCTTCATCATCTTTGGTAGTTACTAAGTGCAACGTCCGTGTCATCATAAAAGTGATCCTATCTTAAGCATACGCACGACTGATATACCGCCATCCATGGCTCATAAAAACAGCACATCAAATGGTTAATAGTACGTCAAAACTAAATTATTTGCTCGGTATAGACTTAATCATTGCGGCGTATGCATTAATTTATTTGCAGGGTAGTTTAATTGATTTATAGAGCAGTGATGAAAACCATACCGATGATTGTATAGCAATGTAGAGTGACAAGAATAAAACCTGTGACCTGCTAGAAAAGCAATGAGTGCTTGATAAGTGACCAGTCTGTCTTTATATATAGGGTAGCGTCTAGATCAGCGTACTAACATGACCCCAATGGATTGTTCTTGCTATTAAAAAAATCAATGTCAACCATTTGTCGTGGTCACTGTCCAATTCACAGTAGCGCAGTCGGAATTATGTCTTGATTCAGGTATAATGGCCACTATAAACGGATTGAACTTCACAAACATTGTGGTCTTTTCATAAATATGGTGATCAGTGTCATACAATAATAAACCTCAGTCACTGATGACTTACCAACCAACATAAATGCTAGACATTAAAAATTCAAATTCACGACACAGTAGCCATAATAGATATTGTATTTGTGTCATAACGCATAGGAAATATTATGAGTGAGCTAAACCAACCAGATCAGTCTACCGATTACGAATCAGCATTAGATACCGAGCAAGCTGAAGCGAAAAGTAACATTACGATCACTGAGTCTGCTCAAGGGTACTTGGCAGATTTGTTATCTAAGCAGGATACCGATGGTATCGGTGTGCGTATTTTCGTTGAGCATCCTGGTACACCGCGTGCAGAGTGCTGCATGGCTTATAACCAGCCGGGCGAAGAAGACAGCGCTGACTTGCGTTTTACGTATGAAAACTTCTCTGCCTTTATTGAGGCGGCGTCAGTACCTTATCTAGAAGACGCGGTCATTGATTACAATAAAGACCGTTTTGGTGGTCAGCTGACTTTCCGCGCGCCAAACTCCAAGGTGCCTAAAGTAGGCGCTGATGCCAGCGTCGAAGAGCGCATCAACTATGTCTTACAATCTGAGATTAACCCAGGGTTGGCGGCGCATGGTGGTGATGTACAATTACTTGAGTTGATTGACGAAGAAGGCATTGGTCTGACGGCGGTATTGAAGTTCGGCGGTGGTTGTCAAGGGTGCTCAGCTGTTGATATGACGCTGCGTCAAGGCGTTGAAGTACAGCTTAAGCAGCAAATACCAGAGCTGACGCAAGTGGTTGATGATACTGACCATACGCGCACAGAGAATGCTTATTATAAATAAAAGCTTGTTAGCCATATAAAATCTGAATGGTCAAACAATAGCTTTAGTATTATATTTAATAAAAAAGTCGAGTTCTAATGAACTTGGCTTTTTTTATTGCTATGATTTGGTAGATAGCTTTTTAAGACCGTATTGAAACGCTGACTTTCGAGCAGTAGTTTTCAATCAGTAATTGTTAAACATTAACTTTTGATCTATACATTTTATGCACACAAGGGAATGTACTATGAGCGACGAACAAGCAGTCCAGCAGCAAGACCTAGAGAGCAATCAGCGTCTGGAGACGCTAGCCATTCATGCTGGCTATAGTGTTGAACAAACAACCAAGGCCGTAGCCGTACCTATCTATCACACCAGCTCATACGCGTTTGATAATACGCAGCATGGTGCTGATCTTTTTGATCTCAAAGTCGCTGGAAATATCTATACGCGTATCATGAATCCGACCAACGCGGTACTAGAAGAGCGTGTTGCAGCGCTTGAGGGCGGTATCGGTGCGCTTGCAGTCGCTTCTGGTATGGCAGCCATCACTTATGCCATTCAGACTATCTGTGAAGCAGGTGATAACATCGTTGCTGTATCGACGCTATATGGCGGTACTTACAATCTGTTTGCGCACGCACTACCGCGTCAGGGTATCGAGGTACGGTTTTTTGATCACAAAGACCCAGAAGCGATTCGGGGTTTGATCGATGATAAGACCAAGATGGTGTTTGCAGAGAGTATTGGTAATCCGCTAGGTAATATCGTAGATATTCAGGCACTCAGCGATATCGCTCATGAATACGGCGTGCCAGTGGTGATTGACAATACAGTGGCAACGCCTGCGCTATGTCGTCCGTTTGAGTTTGGGGCAGATATCGTGATTCATTCATTAACCAAATACATGAGTGGTACAGGAACATCAATTGGTGGTGCGATTGTCGATAGCGGCACGTTTGCTTGGGGCAACTACCCAGAGCGCTTTCCGTTATTGAACACCCCAGACCATAGCTATCATGGCGTGAATTTCGTCAAAGACGTGGGGGCGCCTGCTTTTATCGCTCGCGCACGTGTCGCGCCGTTACGCAATACGGGTGCCGCGCTTAGCCCACTGAATGCGTTTAGTATCCTACAAGGAATGCAGACGCTGAGCCTGCGCATGGAGCGTCATGTACAGAATGCACAAGCTGCCGCAGAATATTTGCGTGATCATGACAAAGTCGCTTGGGTGAAGTACGCAGGTCTGTCTGATCATCCTGAACATGAGCTTGCCAAAAAATATATGAATGGCACACCTTCTGCTATTTTGACCTTTGGGGTAAAAGGTGGTCTTGAAGCGGGCGCGCGTTTCATCGATGCGCTACAGCTGATTACTCGATTAGTCAATATTGGCGATGCCAAATCACTGGCCTGCCACCCCGCAACGACGACTCATCGTCAGCTGAATGGACAGGAGCTTGAGCAAGCTGGTGTGAGTGAAGATATGGTGCGATTGTCGATTGGTATTGAGCATATTGAAGACATCAAAGCGGATCTTGCACAGGCACTGGCTGCTGCATAACATCAGCAACTGCTTGCTTTTTTAAGCAACGTATAAGAAAAAGCAACGTAATTGAACGGTGCTCACTCAAACGTAAAAAGCCTATATCTGTTTGATATGGGCTTTTTATGTAAATATGTTCAGTGATCAAGGAGAGATGATCAGCTTATATATAAAGGCGTGCGCCTGACACTGTATTTTATCAGTATAAGGCTAGTTATCATATGTACTGAACTATAGTATACGCTGCGCGATGTCTCGATAATCTTGCGAGGCCAAGCGTGGTCCAAACTGTTGAATCACTTGCGCTGATATTTCGCTGGCAAGACGTCCACATTCTGGCAAGCTAAATTGTTGCGACAAGGCATATAAGAAAGCACCGGCATAGTTATCACCTGCGCCATTGGTGTCGATGACATTAGCTACTACCGGCGTTGCAATATCATAAACCTCAATCTCTGCCTCGTCATTTGGTTTGTGCACGATAATGGCGCCATTAGCACCATCAGTCACGACCGCTGTCTGACAGTACTCAAGTAGGGCACGCGCTGCTGCTTTCACCTGTTTTTTATCTGTAAATAGCTTGGCTTCTTCGCTGTTACAGAATATCACCGCGACTTTATTACCCAGCATATTAAGTAGGCCATCTTTGGCGAACTTCACCACGGCAGGATCAGCAAAACTCACCGCGATTTTTGCATTATGAATACCTGCTTGCTGACGCAGCTGCGTCATCGCTGGCTGAATGCTCTCAGACATCGCTAGATATCCTTCGAGGTATAGCCAGTCCGCTTGCGTCAAGGCATCGAAGTCGACGTTGTCCGCAGCGATCTCGCTTGAGGTGCCAAGATAGGTTTGCATAGTACGCTCACCGTCTTCTGTGACAGCGACCACACATGAGCCAGTCACACCGCCTGCATGGATGGATTTTTCTGAAGTGGAGACGCCTGCTTCGTGCAGATCTCTAAGGTAAAATGCGCCTTGATCATCGTCACCTACGCGGCAAGCATAGAATGGTTTGCCGCCTAGGCTTGCAAAGGCATACATCGTATTGGCTGCTGAACCGCCACCCGCCTGCTTTGACGGTGCAATGTTGGCAAGCTGGAAGTATGCTAGGAGCTGCTGTTGCTCTTCAAATTCTGCTAGGGTCATATTGCCTTTAGTCAGCTCGGTTTCTTCTAGTGCGGCATCTGATAACACATACTCGTGATCAACCAACGCATTACCTATTGCCATTACGTCGTACATTGCTTACCTCTCTTTGATATGTTTATAACTATGATCGATTTATATCGTTGAAATTATTCAGCCTATGACTTATTCAGCTTGTAATTCTAACAAACGCTGATAGAGCGCATTCTTTTTTACCCCAGTGATGTCAGCTGCCAACGCTGCCGCTTTTTTGACGGACAGATCCTCTAGCAACCGCTGCAGTAACTTATCATGAGTACTGATATCGTCGCTATCTTTTGCTACATTGACACCCGCAACGACCACGACGATCTCACCACGTTGTTGATTGTCATCTGCTTTGACAAACTCGACCAACTCGCCGAGGGTGCTCTTGTGTACGGTTTCAAAGGTTTTGGTCAGTTCACGACAAAACGTCACCGCGCGATCGGCTCCAAATATCGTTGCCATGTCTTCTAGGCTAGATACAATGCGATGCGGTGCTTCATAAAATATCAAGGTTTCGGTAAGTGATACCAGTGCGCTCAGCTGTTTTTGACGACCGTGAGTTTTGGCAGGCAAAAACCCAATAAAGCTAAATCGATCCGATGGCAGGCCTGCTACTGATAATGCACCGATGGCAGCGGACGCACCAACGATAGGTGATACCGTCACGCCCGCATCATGTGCCGCTTGCACCAACTGATAGCCTGGATCACTAACCAGTGGCGTACCCGCATCACTAATCAAGGCAACTGAGTGACCTTGTTCGATCATTTCAATAATTTTGGGCGTTTGAATCGCGCTGTTATGCTCGTGATAGGCCCATAATTTATTGTGACCTTTTTGCTTGGTGGTCGTGTCATCATTGTCAGCGATGCTTTTGGCAGTATGAGTCTCAGTGTCTTTTGTCTCATCAGCTTTGCTGCCTTTGGTATCAATGCCAAAATGCGATAACAGCTTACCGGAGGTACGGGTGTCTTCACAGGCAATAATAGCGACTTGTTTTAATACATCAATGGCATGTGGGGTCATGTCAGTCAAGTTACCAATCGGCGTGGCAACGATATAGAGACAAGCCGGCATCGTAGTAAGAGTAGACATGAAAACCTCGGGTCGTTAAAAAGTAATAGTGCGCCATTACGTATAGTCGCTATTTTGGCGCGATTTAATCAAATCATGAGTGAATAAACGTATAGATATCGATAGTGTGCGGCGCAGAAGTGGCTAGTTTAGCATGTTGTGCTATGATAATTCTCAAATGTTGATCAGACACATTACCCTTATGACCAATCATAAACCGTTGACGCTCAACTCGCCAAGACAACGCCAAGGAAGTTGGTTTGAGCAGCGTGCCTGTGAGTTTTTGCAAGCACAAGGGATGGAGTTGCTTGCACAGAACTGGCAGCAGTCAGCAGTAGGCGAGCTGGATCTGGTTATGATAGAGGCAGGATGTGCATGGTCGACGCTAGTGTTTGTGGAAGTTCGTCAACGCAAGCGCTCGGTGTATGGCGATGCAGCACTAAGCGTGACGCCCAGTAAACAACGTAAAGTGATCAAAACAGCACAATGTTTTTTGCAGCAGCATCCTGAGTATAGCCATTATGATTGCCGATTTGATGTTATTGCTTATAATACGGTAAAAGAAGAGCGTACATGTAGCCAACCTGAATGGTTAAAAGGCGCCTTTGTGGCTGACGCATGGTAGTTAAGCATAAGCATGTAAGCGTTAGATATAAGGCTAGATAATCGTAAACCCATAGAGTACTGAGCGTGGGCGGTATTTTACGAGCAATACTCGTTACTAAAAACCTAACCGCTTATCATTAAAATTAAGTAAAGTAGCTATTTAAGTAGAATAGCTTAAGTAGGGTGCCTACTGAAAAAATTTAGCACATCACCATTAAATATAAATTTATTGAATTTATACCATCAGGTTCTAAGAGGTAAGTAATGACACGGATGCATTTGCGCACGGCTATTTTTGGTTCCTCACGTCGTATCACGACAGGTCTTATGGTTGCGGCCTGTGTTGCTAGTACGGGTTGTGCCACAAACTATCTGACCAACAGTACAGAGGGGACCTATGGTGTGCCGATGACTGAGCGCACGATTCCGCAGCGACTACTCGATCGTAGCATCGAACACACCGCCAAGATTAATGTCTATGGTCTAAAAGAAGATTTGCAGCAGACCAGTCGCATGGGTATCGATAGCTTTAATAGTGAAGTGCTCCTCACCGGTGAAGTGCCTACTGAAGCGCTCAAAGTAGAAGTAGAAAAAGTCATCAGCTCTATGCCAGATGTGCGCCGTGTCTATAACGAGATGGAAGTAAGTGCGTCAAAGGGCTACAGCTCAACTGTGCATGATGGTTACATCACCTCAAAGCTACTGGCAAAGGTAGCTGCTAGTGATGGCGTGAAAGCATCGCAGATCAAAGCCGTTACCAATAATGGTGTGGTGTATATCATGGGGCGGATGACACCCACTCAGCAGAGCCATCTGATCGATATTGCTAACAGTACGGTTGGTGTCACCGAACTGGTATTGCTAACGACGGTAGTCGACAACACAGGCGTAAAAATAAATAACGACGATATCATGTATGAAAACAACCTAGCCAACCCTACTACCACGCCAGTGATTGTAGATACGGCGGTCAGCACAGCAACGCCTATAGTCGTCACAGAAGATGGGAATACTGTTACTCAACCCTCATCGAGTCCTTATATAGAGCTCTACAAGAATCAGTAAAAACGCTAAAGCTACAAAGCTACCGAGCAAAATTTTACCGCATGCTGTTCAGTCATAGCGATGAGTGGCTAAAAACGAACAGATAAAAACAGGTTGTCTGTATCTGTTTTCAATAGCTCTATGTATTGCTGATAACTTCGTATTGCTAATAGATTTTTTAATTTAATCACAATAAGCCTAAATAGAGATAACAGTAAGAGCACGAGAAATATTGGGTCAGTAGGTACTATATTCATAGTAAAAAGTAGCACAGACAGCATATTGGTCGCTGATATATTTAAGTAGCAACGCATTTTTAGACAATGGATAAAATAATAGCTGCGATGACGTTACGCATTATTAATAAATATAATAGGATACTGGCAATGAAGGATTCAAAAAACCACACACGACAGAGTGATAGCACCAGTAGAGATACGTTTAGTGATACAGATACGTATGGTCATGTCGCTAGCAATAAAGGTCGCACACTAAAATTTGGCGGGGCGATGATAGTAGCGTTCGGTAGCATTGCGCTAGCCACACAAAATGCACAGGCATTTTCACCGCTGGCTATCGTCAACGGCATTACCTCTAGTGGCGGTGTCAGTGTTAGCAAAGACATCTTATATGGTGATCAGCCATTACAAGACTTGGATATTTACTATCCTAAGCCTCTGGCAAAAGCCATGAAAGAACAAAGCACTATTAGCAATAACTACCCTATGGTGGTGTTTGTGCATGGTGGTTCATGGGAGAGTGGCAACAAAGAGCAATATGCCTTTGTCGGTCAAAGCTTGGCGCAAGCAGGCTATGTCACCGCAGTAATCAATTACCGCAAAGCCCCTGAGCATGTTTATCCTGATTATGTCAAAGATGCAGCCCAAGCAATTGCTTGGAGTGTAAAAAACGCCGAAAGCTTACATGCTGATCCATCACGTGTCGCTGTCATGGGTCACTCTGCTGGCGCGTTCAATGCGGTTGCCGCCATTGCCAATGAAGACTTCTTGGCACCTTACGGTATGAAGCCCACAGACATAGCAGCGGTGGTTGGTATTGCAGGTCCTTATAGCTATGACTTTCGTAAATTCGATAGTGCGACAGCCTTTGCTCCAGATGCCACACCAGATCAAGTGATGCCGGATCGTCAGATTAAAGGTGCTCAGCCGCCATATCTGTTATTGACAGCAGAAAAAGACAAAATAGTCTATGAAAGCAATACGACCAAGATGACAGCAGCACTCAAAGAAGCAGGTGTCACGGTCGAGACTGGTGAAATCGAAGGCGCAAGTCATGCAACCAGTATTGGCGCAATGGCGCCGCCGCTGCGCTGGGTCAATGATGTGCGTGCGCAAGTGTTAGCGTATTTAGACAAAACGCTCAAATAGTCTATATAGACGCAGTCGGTGTCAATAGTTACGTGCAACCTCATCTCTATTGTCTTGCTCGAGCACTGCAATGTACTTGAGCAAGACAGTGCTGTAAGACAGGCAAACTCTTGTTATAATGTCACCACTTTAAATCTACACCCTATTCTAAATTTTAAGGCAGAATATTTATGAGCATGAACGCTGACGATTTGATCGCATTTTTACAGACTCACTTCCCAGACGCTTTTATTCAAGCTGCCAACCAAGGTAATAAGTTTGATGTACGCGTGGTTGATGCCAGCTTTGAAGGCAAACGCGCAGTTCAACGCCAGCAAGCTATCTATGCGCTAGTCAATGATAAGATTGCGAGTGGCGATATTCATGCCCTCAATATCCAAGCGCTAACGCCTGCTGAGTGGGACGCTCAGTCAAAAGGCTAATTAAATAGCTGTATACATGACCAAGTATTATAGAATGCATCTTTTTAATAGACGCTTTTCATAAATTTGGTTTTCATAATTTCTTATACTCATTGCTAGGTTGTCACCTTTATGGATCAATTTTTAATCACTGGTAGTAGTCGTATCGCAGGGGAAGTCACTATCTCAGGCGCCAAAAATGCCGCTTTGCCGTTACTTGCAGCTATGATACTGGCTGAGACGCCAACGACATTGCATAATGTACCGTCACTAAAAGACGTGCGAACATTGATTGAATTGATCGGTGGTATGGGTATCGATATCCAAAAGCAAGATGATACCGTCACTTGCGATACAAAAAGCATTGATAACTTTTATGCGCCGTATGACTTAGTAAAAACCATGCGTGCTTCGATATTGGTGTTAGGTCCATTGCTGGCACGTTTTGGTGAAGCCGAAGTATCATTGCCAGGTGGCTGCGCGATTGGCTCACGTCCTGTTGATCAGCATCTAAAAGCATTTGAAGCGATGGGTGCAGTCATTAGCGTAGAAAATGGTTATGTAAAGGCACAAGCACCTAAAGGCGGTAAGCTTTTGGGCTGTAACTTCTCATTTGACATGGTTACCGTTGGCGGTACCGAAAACGTGATTATGGCAGCGGCACTGGCCAACGGCACAACAGTGCTAGGCAACTGTGCATTAGAGCCAGAAGTGGTTGATTTGGCCAATATGCTGGTTGCTATGGGTGCTAAGATTAGCGGTATCGGTACTTCAACCATGACCATCGAAGGCGTTGAGCGCTTGCACGGTTGTGAGTATTCAGTCGTACCTGATCGCATTGAGACCGGCTCATACCTTGCTGGTGCGTTAATGACGCGTGGTGATGTATTGACCAAAAATACTACAGCGTCGTTATTACATCCTGTACTTGAGAAGTTTGAAGCGATGGGCGCAGTGATTACGACAGGTGATGACTGGATTCGCGCGCAGATGAAAGGCCGTCCAAAGCCGGTCGATATTCGCACTCAGCCACATCCAGGTTTTCCAACAGATATGCAAGCCCAGTTGATGGCGATTTGCTGTCTGGCTGATGGTACCAGCACCATTATTGAAAATATCTTTGAGAACCGCTACATGCATGTACCTGAGCTCAATCGCTTGGGTGCGTCTATCCAAGTTGATGGTCATACTGCAGTGATCAGAGGCGTCGAGAACTTCACTGCGGCGCCTGTTATGGCAACAGATTTACGTGCTTCTATGTCACTTGTAATGGCGGCTGCAACTGCAGAAGGCGAGAGCTTAATCGACCGTATTTATCATATTGATCGCGGTTATGAGCATGTTGAAGAAAAGCTGCGTAGCCTGGGTGTCAATATTCAGCGTGTGAATACCAACGATTAGTATCACTAAATTGATGCTAACTTTTGGGCACATTACGCTATAAATCAAAACCTCCTTACCTTCTTACTACTTTTAATTGGGGGGAGGTATCAACCGTACATGGACATGATGTCATTATGACTGAGACAAGCAAACCTTTACCAGCCAGTGGTTTATTAAACGAAGTAAACGATGAGTTTTCAGGTCTAACCTTAGCGTTGTCAAAAGGCCGTATTCTAGAAGAAACCATGCCACTGTTACGTGCAGCTGGCGTTGACTTACTAGAAGACCCTGAAGCCTCTCGCAAGCTTATTTTTCCAACATCAAACCCAAATGTGCGTGTATTAATCTTGCGTGCCAGTGACGTGCCGACCTATGTCGAGCACGGGGCAGCTGATTTTGGTGTGGCGGGTAAAGACGTGTTGCTTGAGCATGGTGCCAATCATGTTTATGAGCTACTTGATCTAAAAATTGCTCAGTGCAAGCTGATGACTGCTGGTGTGAAAGATGCACCACTACCCAATCGTCGCCTACGCATCGCGACCAAATATGTGAATGTGGCACGCGCTTATTTTGCAAGCCAAGGTCAGCAAGTCGATGTCATCAAGCTGTATGGCTCGATGGAGCTTGCACCGTTGGTGGGTCTGGGTGATTTGATTGTTGATGTGGTAGATACTGGTAATACGCTACGTGCGAATGGGCTCGAAGCCCGCGATCATATCTGTGATGTCTCATCACGTCTTATCGTTAATCAGGTCAGCTACAAGCGCAAATTTGCCCTGCTAGAACCAATTTTAGATAGCTTTAAAGACAGTATTGCAAATGCCTAATAGACCGGTGTTGATCATTGGTAATATAAAGCACGGTTATACGAATTTTTAAACCAGTTTGGCGCTCTATGATAAATATAGCGTGCTAAACTGGTTTTGTTGTCTTGGCTTGCCAAAAAATAAAATATAAGTAAACTCTACATTAGAAGACAGCGAATAAGCCATAATTTTATAAAAATTAAACATACATTAGTTATGTTTACCTCATTTATTTTTAGCAGTATTTTATGCTCAGATATAGGATTAGGTCATGCGCCAGTTAAGTACCCAAGATGCCGATTTTGACAGTCAGTTGACACAATTGCTTGCTTTTGAAACGGTTAACGACTCTGAATTACTACATACCGTTGATGATATCATCGCTCAAGTACGTGCTGATGGCGATAACGTCGTATTGGCGCTAACCCAGAAATTTGATCAGCACCCAGCAACAGCGATGCACGAGCTAGAGCTTTCTAAAGAATCACTTGCTGATGCATTTGCCACTCTCGATGATAAAGTAAAGGCAGCACTGACTACAGCTGCGACTCGAGTGCAGACATTCCATGAGCGCCAAGTACAAGAAACGTGGCAGTATGAGGATGAGCTGGGTAACCGTTTGGGTCAAAAGGTTACGCCACTTGATCGTGTCGGTATTTATGTCCCAGGTGGCTTGGCATCCTATCCTTCGTCGGTATTGATGAATGCTATCCCTGCCAAGGTCGCTGGCGTCAACGAAGTTATCATGGTCGTACCAGCACCCAAGGGCGTGCTTAATCCTCTAGTGTTGGCGGCGGCACATTTGTCACAAGTTGACCGTGTTTTTACTATTGGTGGCGCACAAGCAGTCGCAGCGTTGGCTTATGGTACCCAAGCCATTCCAGCCGTGGACAAGATCACAGGACCTGGCAATAAGTATGTCGCAGCAGCCAAACGCGCGGTATTTGGTCAGGTGGGTATTGATATGATTGCTGGGCCCTCAGAGGTGCTGGTATACGCAGAGGGTGAAGCACAAGATCGTGCCGATTGGCTTGCGATGGATTTATTGTCACAAGCAGAGCATGATCGCATTGCTCAAGCTATCTTTGTGACCACTAGCGAAGATCAGCTTAAAGAAGTGGCAATGGAGATCGAAAAAGCACTGGCTGAGCTGCCAAAAGCAGATATCGCACGCGATTCGTTACAGAACCGCGGCGCGCTTATTTTAGTAAAAGACCGTAGTGAAGGCATGGCACTGATCAATCGTATTGCTCCTGAGCATTTGGAGCTCTCTGTTGATAACCCTGATGCGCTATTAGATGATATTCGTCATGCCGGTGCTATCTTTATGGGACGTCACACGCCTGAGGCTATCGGAGATTATTGTGCAGGTCCGAACCATGTGTTACCGACGTCTGGTACAGCGCGTTTTTCTTCGCCGTTAGGTGTCTATGACTTTCAAAAGAAATCATCTATTATTTATTGTACCCAAGCTGGCAGCAAGCCATTGGCTGAGACGGCTGATATTTTAGCGCAGCGTGAGGACTTAGAAGCCCATGCACGCTCAGCACGTTATCGTTACCAGTAAAATATATTTGAGCGTTTTCTTATTTACTTTTAATATGTATTTAATAGTCTGTCTGACTAATTAGCAGGATAATTTATGAGTGAGTCAAAGATAGATACCAGACTTTGGTCATCTAAAGCACGCAATTTGTCACCTTACGTACCGGGCGAGCAGCCACAGCATGACAATTTGTGCAAACTGAACACCAATGAAAACCCGTTTCCACCGTCGCCAAAGGTAGGGGAGGCAATTGCCAAGGTATTGACGCAGCAAGCAGAAGAGCTGCGCTTGTATCCAGCGCCCGAGTCTAATGATTTGCGTGCGGCATTGGCACAGTCATATGAGTTAGATATCAACCAAGTGTTTGTTGGTAATGGTTCAGATGAGGTGTTGGCACTTATATTTGCCAGCTTCTTCCTAAAAGAGCGCCCGCTACTATCACCTGATATCAGCTATAGCTTTTATCCCGTCTATGCACAAACCTTTGGTGTACATCTTGTTAAGATACCCCTAGAAGAAGATTTCAGTATCGACCCTGATGCGTACCGCCAGCCTTGTAGCGGTATCATCATCGCCAACCCGAATGCACCAACTGGTTTGCTATTATCGCTTGCTGATATTCGTAAGCTTGCCAGCGAACACTCCAATGCCGTCATTGTCATCGATGAGGCTTATATTGATTTTTCTCAGAGAGAGTCAGAGACTCAAGTATCAGCAGTAAGTCTGATCAATGAATGTGACAATATCATCGTGACACAAACCTTCTCAAAGTCACGCTCATTAGCTGGTTTACGTGTCGGTATGGCCTTTGCCAATGCGTCATTGATCGAAGCATTGACGCGTATGAAGAACAGTTTTAATAGTTATCCGTTAGATAAGCTGGCACAAGCTGGAGCGACGGCGAGTGTGCTAGACGTGGATTACTTCGAACAGGCTCGTCAGCAAGTTATCGACCTGCGTACGTCATTGACAGAAGCGCTGATAGCATTGGGCTATGACGTATTGCCGTCACATGCCAACTTTGTCTTTGTCCGCCCAAAAGACGGTGATGCTAGTGGAGTGGCAAGTGCGTTACGTGAGCAAGGAATTATCGTTCGTCATTTTGACAAACCGCGTATCAATGAGTACTTGCGTATTACAATTGGTACAGCAGAGCAGAACAGCCGTTTGATTGAGGCTTTGACAGTGTTGCATGCCGATAACAGCGTTACTAGTGATTAATACAGAGCTTTCAATATTCATATCAACGAGCACATCGTAATGATTAGAAAGAAGTATTAAGAAGTAATAGATGTATTAAGAAGTATTGAAAAAGCCTGCTAACGCAACGTGAGCAGGCTTTTTTGGACGATAAAAAAGCACAGTACAATTATTTATATTTTTTAGCCAACACCGCTAGCAGATTACCTACTTTGTCCAAGCACTCTTGGTATTCGGCATCGCAATCTGATGCAACCGTGATGCCGCCACCAGCCCATAGGTTGAGATGTCTTTCGCTGACGGCCTCATCATTCCACGATGCATTGGCCTGTAGCGTACGAATGAGCACATTCCATTGACCACTACCATCAAAATTCATATAACCCATCGTACCGCAATAGGCACCGCGCGTTGCGGTCTCTAGTTCAGAGATGATTTCAACAGCGCGCTTTTTGGGTGTACCTGTGATGGAGCCAGCAGGCAAACTACCAAACAACACTGCCAGCGGATGAGTATTCGCTTTTAGCTCAGCGATGATCGTGCTTACCATGTGATGAACATTACTAAAGCTCTCAATCGCGAATAGCTGTGGTACTTTTACACTGCCGATCTTGGCATACTTGCCCAGATCATTACGCAGTAAATCCACGATCATAACGTTTTCGGCACGGTCCTTTTCACTATCGATCAGTTGTTGTTTGTGTGCGTCATCTTGGTCTTGATCGAGGCTACGCGGCATGGTGCCCTTGATAGGCTTGGTTAAGATATGATGTTTGCCAGTATCGCTGTCTCTTGTAAAGGTAAAAAATAATTCAGGTGAGCAGCTTAGTAATTCAAAACGGTTATCACCTGTAGCATCGCTGCCACTTTCGCTGAAATGTTCGGCAGTATAGTTATCGACGCTCAGGTAGCCTGCAAAAGGTGCTTTTGTATTGCGATGTAGTGCAGGGAGATAATCGATAAGCGCGGCTATTGGTTGGTTGGTGTCATTATTATATGGTAGTTTGCCAGACCACTTTTGCGTCAGATTGATCTGATAGCAGTCGCCTTGCTGTAGGTAGTCTTGAGTACGATCAAATGCTTGCTGATAGTCACGCTTGCTCCATTGTGCAGTTAGAACAATAGGCTCTACCTTAGATGCGGTTTCAGATAGTGTTTGAGAAAGATGTTTTTCAGCCAACCTGTGATCTAACTCGTTTAGAGAAGATACAATAGCAGTCAAAAGCTTCTGCTGTGCTTCATTGTCGGTAGTGTCATCCGAGTACTTATTGGTTTGATGACTCGTGAGCTCCCAACCTGTATCAGCTATATGGGTGAGATAAATATCATAATGACCTAATGAGGCACAAGGCTGCTGTGCCAATTCGATACTATCTGTAGGACTTAATTCATGAGCGGCAATATCGTAACCAATAAAACCTATTAGACCGTGATGATAACCGGGATTTGCATTTTCTAAATTCGCATTTTCTACATTTATTTTTTTTGAATCGTCGCTATCGACATCATAAGTTTTACTATAAGCAATCAGCTCATCTTGCCAGTCTAGGTAGCTTACATAAGACGCCGTGATAGATTTGCTAGCGTTAGGGCCCTCACCACGCCAGATTTTAACCACTTTGTAGAGATTGCTAGAGCGCTTTTTATCATTAGGATACACAGACCAGCTGACTTTAGGTAACAGTCCAATGACAGGTTGTTTATGGTTATTTAGCCAGATAAGTTGCCAATTGGCTTCATTATGTTGATTGAGCAAATGGCGTTGTAGATGGGACATCAACTCGGCAGCAGATAAATCACCAAAACGCCAGCTAGAGTTAATAGCTGGCGATGGGGCAGAGTCTATCTGGCTGGTTATATTTTGATTTGGTACAGGCATCATTTAACCGTCGAATTTTTTTATGATTAGCGTAGCATTAGTACCACCAAAGCCAAAGCTATTACTCATCAAGGTATCAAGGTCAGTTTCACGCATCTGGGTGACAATATCGAACCCTTCAGCTGCAGGATCTAGGTTATCGACATTGATACTTGGTGCGATAAAGCTCTCTTGTAGCATCAATAAGCAATAAATAAGTTCTTGAGCACCGACAGCACCTAAGCTATGACCTGTCATGGATTTGGTAGAGCTGATAGCAGGTACTTTACTGGCATCATCCCCGAATACTTTGGCAATCGCCTTAAGCTCTGTGATATCGCCTAGCGGTGTGCTCGTACCGTGGCTGTTGATATAATCAACGCTTTCTAGACCAGCTTCGGCTAGGGCCTGTTGCATACAGCGCACGGCACCTTCGCCACTTGGGGCAACCATTTCTGCACCATCAGAGCTAGCACCATAGCCAACGATTTCAGCTAAGATATTAGCACCGCGTGCTTGTGCGTGCTCTAAACTCTCAACCACCACCATTGCACCGCCAGCAGCAATGACAAAACCATCACGATCTTTGTCATAAGCTCTTGAAGCAAGCGTCGGCGTGTCGTTGTATTGCGTACTGACTGCACCCATCGCATCAAACATACAAGACTGCGTCCAGTGTTCAGCTTCGCTACCACCAGCCAGTATGACGTCAGCTTTGCCCAATTGAATAAGCTCAGCAGCATGACCGATACAGTGGGTCGAGGTCGCGCAAGCAGAAGAAAGCGAGTAGGAGACCCCTTGGATTTTTAGACCTGTTGCTAAGGCTGCTGATACTGAGCTTCCCATTGTCTTTGGTACAGCCATCGCACCGACACCGCGTAAACCTTTTTCGCGCATTGCATCTACGGCGTTTACGATATTTTCTGTTGATGCGCCACCTGAGCTGGCGACAACGCCTATGCGTGGGTTGTTGTTAATGGTCTCAAGTGATAACCCTGAATGCTCAATAGCATTCAAGGCACTGACATAAGCATACAAACTGGCATCGCTAAAGAAGCGCTTGAGTTTGCGGTCGATACCACTGGTATCTAAGTCTGATTGATTAATACTACCACTCACGTGTGACTTGAATTCATGCTCGGCATGAGCTTCATTAAATGTAATGCCAGACTGTCCTTCTTTGAGAGCAGTGGTAACGGTGGCTAAATCATGTCCGATACAAGAGACAATCCCTGCTCCAGTGATAACGACGCGGCGCATATGCTATTCCTTATAAGTAACGACTTGCTAGCAGTTGGTTGCAATAATCGTTGCAAATCTATATATGATATTTAACGATGAATTAATGTAAGCATTATAGTAAAAAGTAGTTCATGTAGAGGGGATAACGATAGCACGAATTTAGGTAACTAGACTCTATTAACAGTCTATTAAAGGTAATATCAACTCAGTGTACAATTATGCTCTCAATTACGGCACATGATAACGTATCAAGCGCTGAAAATCTTTGAGCAAATGTAAAAAAACGCCTAATTGCCCCTTGTCGTTAAGACTTATTAACAAATACATGTTCACAGATGGTCTTTGCTAAATAGATTTCTCGGCGTTAGATAGAAATCAGCGAAAATATTATAAATGAATTAAAAGCCATGGCTAAGTGATAAAAAAATCAACTATACTTTTAGATACAAAATTTGTGACCGTGATAACATTGTTCGCACTGACAAAGGTTACAGCGGTTGGCTAGAATGACAGCTTGACTATTATTAAAATAAAGCCAATTACCATATTCATCATATTAAGGACATCACGATGGCAAAGCGTAGTACTCTTTCTAAAAGCATCAATACTATTGGTTCTTTTGCTCGGAACAACCTAGAGCGTATGGGCGCTATGATTGACAACGTCAATGCCAAAACAGGCAAGCCGCGTCAATATAAAGCGGTAGATTTAGGGGATGAGGACTATCAACAAGACTTATTTCGTGAACAGACTCTAAAAGCAACACAGCAGTTATTAGGACCACGCTTTGCTATGTATGGCAAGTACGCCAAAAAAGTGGTACCAAATAGTTTTTTCCAGTCGACAGTTGATAGTGCATTTGCCCAAGTAGCCAATCTTGCATCGAGCTGGAGCCAGTTAGATTTACCGGATGAGCACCGATTTGCCAATATCGCAACCTTAGATGACGAAGAGCGCTATGCGCTAGCGACAGATATCGCCAATCAAAACCGTGCGCTTGCAGCAATTGGCGGCATAACTGGTCTGGCTGGATTGCCAGGATTGCTTGCTGATACATTATGGTTATTGTTGGTCTCGTTACGTACGGTTTATCAAATCGCATCTGTGTACAATAAGCCATTAACAGGTAAGCAAGGCGTAAAAATGGCCTATGAGCTACTTTCCAGCGCAGACCTGAGCAAAATGCAAGAAAAACAAGCATTACTAGCAGGTATGGGTATTGGTAAAGGTTTACTTGATAATGCTCAAAGCAGTGGATTACATAGTGAGCTCAAAAACTTAGGTCTAAAAAATAAGAATGTGAACTATTATGCCGAGCAAATAGATAGCATTGCCAGTCAAGTAGGCATTGATCTTGACCAGATCGACCTATCATGGGTTCGCCGCTTTATTCCTATCACTGCAGTAGCGGTAGGGGTGCATTACAATAGTCAATTAATCGACGAGGTTATCGGCGTTGCTCAAGCGACTTTTGCACCAGAAGCGAAACTGGCCAATCGCGCCATTACTGATGATAGCAGTAGCGAAGCTGAAGTAAAAAAAGCAAGCGATAGTGATAACACTGCAGAGCAAGATACAAAGGATGAAACTCAAACAGATAGTGATAAAGACGATAGTAATGATAAGCTATTGGATGAGCAAACATCTGATAAAAAGACCAAGTAAGCAGCAACAACCATGCTGATATCGGTTGTATAACCAGTCAGCATGGAATCATTAGTATCATACCCACCATGTATTATTCATAATAAGTAAACTGCTTGCATAAATATCAACTTCAACATTAGTATTTGTTGAGATTTTATGGAGAAAAAACTTGAAAGTCAGGCCAGCTATCACAACATATGCGTTATCGAGCAGTTTTTAATATCTTCTGTAGATGCAGCTCGACACTGACCTATCTGCTTTATTTATTGAGTTATTTTTTAGTTAAAAATTTATAAAACGGCATAGCGTCAGGCTGGATGCATATCTATCAAATGTTGTAAAGTGAAACCATAGATAAGTGGTTGAAATAGCAGCAACAACTCTTTATAATACACTGTCCTAAAAATGGGTGCCCCGAAATCTGCAAATATTGTCAGATAGATGGTGCATTGGCCCATTTTTTTGTTTTATACCAAACGGGAGAAGGATGCCTTATGGCAACAACTAACCAATTGATTCGTAAAGGTCGCAAAACCATCAAGGAAAAGTCAAAAGTTCCTGCGTTGGAAGCGTGCCCACAGCGTCGCGGTGTATGTACTCGTGTATATACTACCACGCCAAAAAAACCTAACTCTGCCATGCGTAAAGTATGTCGTGTACGTTTGACTTCGGGCTATGAAGTATCAAGCTACATCGGCGGCGAAGGTCATAACCTACAAGAGCACAGTGTTGTTCTTATCCGCGGTGGTCGTGTAAAAGATCTACCAGGTGTACGTTATCACACTGTTCGCGGTGCACTAGATTGCGCAGGCGTTAAAGACCGTAAGCAAGGTCGCTCTAAGTACGGTGCTAAGAAGCCTAAAGTTTAATAATTAAACGTTATTAAATTAGCTTTTCGCACTACCCAATAACTGTGCATGGGTTTGGTGTCAGTAGTCACATTACTTTTATATAAGTCGTGTATGCTCGAAACATACCACCATGCAGTAAGGCTAACTGATAACTCGCTATTTCTTATTAAGAAACATAGTTGATGTTATGAATGTTAGACACTCCTGAAGACAAGGAAATTTATTATGCCAAGACGTCGCGTCGTTGCTGCCCGTGAGATCCTACCGGATCCTAAGTTTGGTAGCCAAACTGTTGCAAAATTCATCAACCATGTAATGAGTGATGGTAAAAAATCTACTGCTGAGCGTATCGTTTACGGTGCACTTGAGACAGTAAGTGAGAAGCGTAAAGTTGAAGATCCAGTATCTTTCTTCGAAGAAGTGCTTGAAAATGTACGCCCAATGGTAGAAGTAAAAGCTCGCCGCGTCGGCGGTGCAACCTATCAAGTACCAATGGAAGTACGCCCCTCCCGTCGTACTGCCTTGGCTATGCGTTGGTTAGCTGAAGCTGCTGCTAAGCGTTCTGAAAAATCAATGGCTTTGCGTTTAGCTGGCGAATTGAATGACGCCGCTGATGGTAAAGGCGCTGCTATGAAGAAGCGTGACGAAGTTCACCGCATGGCAGATGCTAACAAAGCATTCTCGCATTACCGTTTCTAAGCTACTTTTTAACAGTAGCTTGAGACTAATGGTTCAGGCCAACTAGTCTTACATTGTTGTTTATTCTATTGATTGCCGCCATCATTTATCCAGTTGTATAGTAAGTTCATTTATTAACTGAGATGGCGGACATCTATCAAGATGTCTCTTGTGAAAATAAAATTTTTATTAGAGACATCCCGAATTTGATGCCACACTATTCTTAGTATTTGCTCTGTTTTTGTCCGCATTAGGCTCAATAATCAGTCAGTAATATTACGAAGCTGAACGCTTTGTCATAGAGTATGAGGTAGAGACACAATACATTATTATATACACGACTTTTCCTAGGAAAACACTATGGCTCGTAAAACTCCCCTAAAACGCTATCGCAATATTGGTATCTCAGCGCATATCGATGCTGGTAAGACAACCACTACTGAGCGTGTTTTATTCTATACCGGTGTTAGCCACAAAATTGGCGAAGTACATGATGGCGCAGCCACCATGGACTGGATGGAGCAAGAACAAGAGCGTGGTATTACTATTACCTCAGCAGCAACAACTTGTTTTTGGTCAGGTATGGCCAAGCAGTTTGACGAACACCGTATCAACATCATCGATACCCCAGGTCACGTTGACTTCACGATCGAAGTTGAACGTTCTATGCGTGTACTTGATGGCGCTTGCATGGTTTACTGTGCAGTAGGCGGCGTTCAGCCACAGTCTGAGACCGTATGGCGTCAGGCAAACAAATATAAAGTACCACGTCTTGCATTTGTAAACAAAATGGATCGTGTTGGTGCTGATTTTTACCGTGTTATCGAACAGATCAAAACTCGTTTGGGTGGTAACCCGGTACCATTGGTTATCCCAATTGGTAAAGAAGATGACTTCGAAGGTGTTGTTGACCTAGTTACTATGAAAGCCATCTATTGGGACGAAGCGTCTCAAGGTATGAACTATGAAGAGCGTGATATTCCAACTGAACTACAAGACAAAGCGGACGAGTACCGTGAACATCTTGTAGAAAGCGCTGCTGAAGCCAACGAAGAGTTGATGAACGAATATCTAGAAAACGGTGAATTGAGCGTAGAGCAAATTCATACCGCTATTCGTCAGTTGACTATTGATAACGAAATCATTCCACTTCTTTGTGGTACTGCCTTTAAAAACAAAGGTGTACAGAAGATGTTGGATGCTGTTATTCAGTATCTACCAGCACCAATAGATGTACCTGCTATTAAAGGTATTCTTGATGACAAAGACGAAAGCGAAGGCAGCCGTGAAGCATCAGATGAAGCACCTTTCTCAGCTCTAGCATTCAAAATCATGAATGACAAATTCGTTGGTAACTTAACCTTCGTACGTGTTTATTCTGGTGTGATGAAGCAGGGTAGCAGTGTTTATAACCCAGTTAAAATGAAGCGTGAGCGTGTTGGCCGTATCGTACAGATGATGGCAAACTCTCAAGAAGAGCTTCCAGAAATCCGTACTGGTGATATCGCAGCTCTAGTCGGTATGAAAGATGTGACTACTGGTGATACGCTATGTGATGAGCAAAACGTGATCACACTTGAGCGTATGGAATTCCCAGATCCAGTTATCTCTCTAGCAGTTGAGCCAAAGACCAAAGCTGACCAAGAAAAAATGTCAATCGCGCTTGGCCGTTTGGCAAAAGAAGATCCTTCGTTCCGTGTACACACTGACGAAGAATCCGGCCAGACGATCATCAGTGGCATGGGTGAGCTACATCTAGAGATTCTAGTTGACCGTATGAAGCGTGAGTTCAACGTTGAAGCAAACATCGGTGCGCCGCAGGTTGCTTATCGTGAGACGATTCGTAACACGGTTGAACAAGAAGGTAAATTTGTACGTCAGACTGGTGGTCGTGGTAAGTTCGGTCATGTTTGGCTACGTCTTGAGCCACTTGATCCAGCTGGTGACACTGAATACGAATTCGCTGAAGAAGTTGTTGGTGGTACAGTACCAAAAGAATTCCACGGTGCCGTTGATAAAGGTATCCAAGAGCGCATGAAAAACGGCGTACTTGCTGGTTACCCAGTCGTTGGCGTAAAAGCGACCTTGTATGATGGTTCTTACCATGACGTCGATTCTGACGAATTGTCATTCAAAATGGCAGGTTCTATGGCCTTCAGAAAAGGTTTCATGGCAGCTGACCCAGCTCTACTTGAGCCAGTAATGAAAGTAGAAGTTGAAACGCCTGAAGATTACATGGGCGACATCATGGGCGATCTTAACCGTCGTCGTGGTTTGGTACAGGGTATGGAAGATCTACCTGGCGGTACTAAACAGATTCGTGCTGAAGTACCATTAGCGGAGATGTTTGGTTATGCCACGCAAATGCGCTCTATGTCACAAGGCCGTGCAACTTACTCTATGGAATTCCAAAAGTACGCTGAAATTCCAAAATCAGTTGCTGCTGAGATCATCTCTAAGTTCAACTCTAAAGATGATGACGAGTAAATAAAGCTTACTGAAGGTGACAATATAGAGTATATCTGTGTATTGTCACTAAAGAATAGACCAATAACTTGTTAAAAGACTTGTTATTGGTCGCGATTTTCTTATAATATCTGCACATTAGTATGTGTAACCTTTTAACAATTATCTTAATGTGGTCAAGAACACCTCGATTATCATATCTATATGAGTTGAGCCTTGGACCCCAAAAAAAGAGGAAATACCCATGGCAAAGGCCAAGTTTGAACGTAACAAGCCACACGTCAACGTCGGAACCATCGGACACGTTGACCATGGTAAAACCACCCTTACCGCTGCAATCGCAACCGTAGCTGCAATCACCTCTGGCGGCGAAGCAAAAGACTACGCGTCTATTGACTCAGCACCAGAAGAAAAAGCACGTGGTATCACCATCAACACCTCACACGTAGAATATGACACAGACAGCCGTCACTATGCTCACGTAGATTGCCCAGGTCACGCCGATTATGTTAAAAACATGATCACTGGTGCTGCTCAGATGGACGGCGCAATCCTAGTTGTATCTGCAACTGACGGCCCTATGCCACAGACACGTGAGCACATCCTGCTTTCACGTCAGGTCGGCGTACCGTACATCATCGTATTCATGAACAAATGTGACATGGTTGATGACGAAGAACTACTAGAACTAGTAGAAATGGAAGTTCGTGAACTATTGAACGACTATGACTTCCCAGGTGATGACACGCCTATCGTTAAAGGTTCAGCTACTGAAGCCCTAAAAGGCTCAGAAGACAAATATGGCCAACCAGCCGTAGTAGAACTACTAAACGTACTAGACACCTACATCCCAGAGCCAGAGCGTGACATCGACAAAGCATTCCTAATGCCAATCGAAGACGTATTCTCAATTTCAGGTCGTGGTACCGTAGTAACCGGCCGTGTTGAATCTGGTATCGTTAAAGTTGGCGACGAGATCGAAATCGTTGGTATCCGTGACACTCAAAAAACCACCTGTACTGGTGTAGAGATGTTCCGTAAACTGCTTGACGAAGGTCGTGCAGGCGAAAACTGTGGCGTACTACTACGTGGTACTAAGCGTGAAGACGTACAACGTGGCCAAGTACTAGCTAAGCCAGGTTCAATCACGCCTCACACCAAGTTTGACGCTGAAGTATATGTATTGTCAAAAGAAGAGGGTGGTCGTCACACACCATTCCTAAACGGCTATCGTCCACAGTTCTACTTCCGTACTACTGACGTAACTGGCGCAATCCAATTACAAGACGGTACTGAAATGGTAATGCCTGGTGATAACGTTGAGATGGGCGTAGAGCTTATCCACCCAATCGCTATGGACAAAGGTCTTCGCTTCGCAATTCGTGAAGGCGGCCGTACTGTAGGCGCTGGTGTTGTTGCTAACGTATTGAACTAAGACTTAAGCCTCAGTAATGAGCTTATGAGTTAGTCATAAAAAAGCCACCCTATTTAGGGTGGCTTTTTTTGTGGGTTGCGTTGTGTGTGATGTCGTAGTTGAATGAAGTAATAGCTTAGCTGAGATATAGAATCGTTAGTTTAGCCGATGAGACCAGTCACTTATTTACTATACAATGTATTGTAATCTATCTCATAGATTGTTATATTAGCGCTGCACTTAAAACGAGTATCTACTTTTAGCGAAAGTTAAAGCACTGTTAGTACGATAATTCTGTTAGTTGAGTGACAAATCAGGTAAAACTAATAATTTTACCGCTAAAGGCTTGCATTCTATGCTAAATATTGTATAATGCTGTCCTTTACACCCATAGGCGATTGGCTCAATTGGTAGAGCATCGGTCTCCAAAACCGAGGGTTGTAGGTTCGAGTCCTACATCGCCTGCCATCTTCTTATCTCATCTTTGTTGTACCCCACCATCTCCGAAGCGAGTTCTTTATGAGCAATGATCAAGATAACCTCGAGACTAAGTTATCTGATGCCAAGGCGGTTGCTGGTGGAATGCTGTCTAAAGATAAGCACATCTCAGCGAGCGGTACTACTGCTGTTGAAGTGGCTAAGACTGGCTCAATAAAAGATTTGATTTTGTGGCTACTTGCTGCAGCTGTTTTGATCGGTGCGACTCTCGTTAATCAATACTTACCAGGCTATTGGCAACCAGCCAATGATGTTTGGGTACGTATTGGTATCATTGTCGCACTTATCGTATTTGCATTAGTATGCTTGGCATTAACGCATCAAGGTCGTGCTTTTAAAATATTGTTAAAAGATGCGGCTGTTGAGCTTCGCCGAGTGACATGGCCGGGTAAAGACGAAACCTTTCAATACACATGGCAAGTGATTGTCGTGATCGGGATTGTTGGGTTTTTTATTTGGTTATTAGATAATTTCTTTAATTGGTTCGTTGGTATCTTTATCGGTTAATGGCGCGTATTGGTGACCATTAGCGAGACATTTACTCACAACAACTTATTTATAACGATCAGGAGCGTGATATGCGTTGGTATATTGTCCAAGCGTTTTCAGGATATGAAAAACAAGTACAACGTTCATTAACTGATCGTATTAACCGTAGTGACTTTACAGAGTCATTCGGTGATGTACTGGTTCCTACTGAAGAAGTCGTCGAAATGAAAGACGGCAAAAAACGTAAAAGCGAGCGTAAGTTCTTTCCAGGATATGTATTGATTCAGATGGAAATGAATGATAATACGTGGCACATCGTAAAAGACTGTCCTCGTATTATGGGCTTCATCGGTGGTACGCCTGAGATGCCTGCACCGATTACGCAAGTAGAAGCTGACCGTATTTTAAACCGTTTGAACCAGACTGAAACTGATCCACGTCCTAAGACGCTATTTGAGCCGGGCGAAGAGTTATTGGTTATCGACGGTCCATTCACTGATTTCAAAGGAATGGTTGAAAAGGTCGATTACGAAAAATCTAAGCTACATCTAACAGTAAACGTATTTAATCGACCTACACAGGTTGAGCTTGAGTTTAGTAAAGTTGAAAAACTAGACTAATTCAGCAAAAATTTCATCAACCGGGGAGCCTCCCGTCACATCAGATAATGATTTGGCTTGGCGTTATCACCCATTTAGGAGAGTATCATGGCTAAGAAGATTGATGGTTACATCAAACTGCAAGTGCCTGCAGGCAAAGCTAATCCTTCACCACCTATTGGTCCAGCTTTGGGTCAAAAAGGCGTGAACATCATGGCGTTCTGTAAAGAATTTAACGCTGCGACCTCAGGCCAAGAGCCAGGTCTACCGATCCCAACTGAGATCACGGTATACAGCGATAAGTCTTTTACCTTCATCATGAAGTCACCACCTGCTGCATACTTACTACGTAAGGCTGCTGGTATTGCTAAAGGTTCAGGTACACCGAACACAGCTAAAGTTGGTAAAGTTGACCGTGCACAACTAGAAGAAATCGTTAAGACCAAAAATGCAGACTTAACTGCTGCTGATCTTGACGCTGCTGTCCGTACCATCGCTGGTACTGCACGTTCAATGGGTATTACCGTGGAGGGTGTGTAAATGAGCAAGCTAACCAAACGTCAAAAAGAAATTCAAAGCCGTATTGATAACGAAAAGCAATACACGCTTGAAGAAGCGGTTCAAATTCTAAATGATTTGCCAGCGCTAAAATTCAAAGAATCTATTGATATCGCAGTAAACTTGGGCGTTGACCCACGTAAATCTGATCAAGTGGTTCGTGGCGCAACTAATCTACCTGCTGGTACTGGTAAAACCAAACGCGTTGCTGTATTCGCTCAAGGTGCTGCTGCTGAAGCCGCTAAAGAAGCTGGTGCAGACATCGTTGGTTTTGAAGACCTAGCAGAAGAAATCAAAGCCGGTAACATGGACTTTGATGTTGTTATCGCCGCTCCTGATGCAATGCGTGTTGTTGGACAATTGGGTACGATCCTAGGTCCACGTGGCCTAATGCCTAACCCAAAAGTTGGTACGGTAACGCCAAACGTTGCTGAAGCTGTGACTAACGCAAAAGCGGGTCAAGCGCAGTATCGTGTTGATAAAGCTGGTATCATCCATACCACTATCGGTCAAGTAGGTTTCACTGCTGAGCAAGTTATCCAAAATGCTCAAGCACTAATCTCAGATCTTAAGCGTGCTAAGCCTGCTACGTCTAAAGGTACTTTCATCAAGAAAATTACTTTGTCTAGCACTATGGGTCCAGGTCTAACGATCGATCCAGTACCTTATCGCACTGCAAAATAATTAGAGTCTCTATCTTTTAATATTTGCACGTCAAATATTTTGAATGATGAGCACAAAGAATTTTTAAAGAATTAGGTCAGCGTAGCATTTGCTACGCTGTCTAAGACCGTAGGTAGAGAGTGGTTTAACGTCATGAGTAATGATCTTAGGATATTTGCTTATGACAATGAGTCACTTTTGTTAATCGACGACAGATGAAAATCTTAGTTGTCCTACGCAGACGGTGGCCCATACAGTTTAAGACACGAGGCAATAGGGTGGTATGATTGTTTATACGATCTCCAAACTATTACTCAACGTCATTCTGATAACGGTGCCGTAATCAGTCGTTACCAGTTGATACTTTTTTTATTAATCGAATCAGTTGGTAATGTGTCGTATCAAGTCAGTCGTAGCTTTTAGTCCAAAGGCAGATAAACTTCGGTTTTTAGCATTTTTACTATTAGTAGATTGATAAGATTAAAGGAGTCAACTTATGGCATTAACGCTAGAACAAAAACAACAAGTTGTGGCTGAAGTGTCTGAAGTTGCTGCTAATGCTTACTCAGCAGTAGCTGCCGAGTATCATGGAATTGGTGTTGCACAGCTTACTAAGCTGCGCGAACAAGCCCGTGATAAAGGCGTTGTTTTGAAAGTGGTAAAAAATACACTAGCAAAACGCGCTTTTGAAGGCACTAAGTTTGAGAGCATGTCAGACCGTATGACTGGTCCACTACTTTTGGCTTTCTCTATGGAAGATTTGGGATCTGCCGCTCGAGTCGTTTTCGACTTTAGCAAAGATAACAAAGCTTTAGAGACCAAATTAGTATCAGTCGGTGGTGAAGTTTATGGTCCAGAAGAGCTAGAGCGCGTATCGAAGCTACCAACTCGCGACGAAGCAATCTCTATCTTGATGGCTACTATGAATGCACCAGTGACCAAGCTTGTCCAGACTATGAACGCTGTTCCTGGCAAGTTCGTTCGCACTGTAGCGGCAATCAAAGACGCAAAAGAAGCTGCTTAATTGCTTGTTTTAACGTAACTTTAACATCGCTAACCTTGATTGCATTTTATTGCCACACCTATTTGAAACGGTGGCAAGCGGTCAAAGCGATATTAGAATCAATTAATTTTTATCAGATAACGGAGAGTTCTCATGGCACTATCTAAAGATGACGTGTTAAATGCAATCGCTGAAATGTCAGTAATGGATATCGTTGAGCTAATCAGCGACATGGAAGAAAAATTCGGCGTAACAGCTGCTGTTGCCGCTGCTGCACCTGCTGCTGCTGGTCCTGCTGCTGCTGCTGAAGAAAAAGACGAGTTTGACGTAGTTCTTGCTAGCTTTGGTGAGAAGAAAGTAGCTGTAATTAAAGCTGTACGTGAAGCGACTGGCCTTGGCTTGAAAGAAGCAAAAGATTTGGTTGAAAGCGCTCCAGCTCCAATCAAAGAAGCTGCATCTAAAGCTGAAGCTGAAGAGTTGAAGAAGAAGCTTGAAGAAGCTGGTGCAACTGTTGAACTAAAATAAGTTTAACACTGTACTAAAAAAAGCTGGTAATGCCTTGCATTGCCAGCTTTTTTTTATTATAATTCGTAGCTTGACCTTTTGTGTCTGCCAACATACGTATGCAACATCACGGTGGATACCCATCAAAAGGACAGACGATATACATGCAAGCACACATACCAGTTTTTGAAATCAGTTAAGATAAGCTAAACGTCCGTAGATGTTTGGCATTTTTTTGTGTCTGCATGCTTTCCTATCAACACTATAGTTTATACTGATTCTAAAAGTTATAGTTACCCCGATTCTTAATTCTGAAAAAAGCTGTTGATCTCAAGGTGCCTACTTGGTGTGGTATTATTGTCGGCATTTAGATTCATAGACCGCTTATACGTGTAGGGTCATGGTTTGGTAGTAAGTAGCTCATTTAGAAATAGTTTAGATGGCAAGTAGTTTATATGCAATCTCAGTTGACTCTATTTCTAGCAAAGTATTTGTAAGTTTAGCCTGATAGGCAAGATATTATATGATGTTGAATTTCTTGGTCGCAACAGTCATATAGACTGATTCACCTACCATGAATATAGCAATCAACAATGAGATTAAGTGAAATGTGCTAGGTAAGCACTGATGAGTAAAGTAGTAATTGACAGAAAAGACATGAACTGAACACGAAGACCCGTTTTATATTATCGTTTACGTCGCTAAGTGTGCATCTTATTTATGCATGCTAGCCGCGCTTTTAATTTGTTTCCACGTTTACTGTAAGGACTCTCGATGGCATATTCTTATACTGAAAAAAAGCGTATTCGCAAAAGTTTTGCTGAATTGCCCACTGTAATGGACGTTCCCTATTTACTGTCTATTCAAGTAGATTCTTACGAGCAATTTTTGCAAGAGCACAAAAAGCCAAAAGCTCGTGAGAATACTGGTTTGCAAGCTGCGTATTCCTCTATTTTCCCAATTGAGAGTCACTCTGGTAACGCTGAGTTGCAATTTGTTGAGTACTATTTAGGCACGCCTGAATTTGATGAGCGTGAGTGTATCTTACGTGGTTCAACGTTTGCTGCGCCAATGCGTGTCAAAATCCGTTTGATCATCAAAGACAAAGACAGCAAAGACAAAGATAGCAAAGCCGCTATCAAAGATATCCGTGAGCAAAGCGTCTATATGGGCGAGATGCCTTTGATGACTGCGAACGGTACCTTTATTATCAATGGTACTGAGCGTGTTATCGTCTCTCAGCTACATCGTTCACCTGGCGTCTTCTTTGATCATGATAAAGGTAAGTCGCATTCAAGTGGTAAAGTGCTTTATAACGCACGTATCATCCCTTATCGTGGTTCATGGTTAGATTTTGAATTTGATGCAAAGGACTTAGTATTTGCTCGTATTGACCGTCGCCGTAAACTACTCGCGTCAATCATTCTGCGTGCACTTGGTCTGACCACTTCTGAAATCTTAGATTTATTCTTTGATAAAGTTGCTGTTTATAAAGCCGAAGAGACGTTCGAAATTGATCTAGTCGCTGATCGCTTGCGTGGTGAGATGGCACAGTTTGATATCGTATCACCTGAAGGTGACGTTATCGTAGAGCAGGGCAAGCGTATCAACGCACGCCGCATCCGTCAGCTTGAAGAAGCAGGTATGACGAAGATTGCTGTGCCTGACGAGTATCTGTACGAGCGTATCTTAGCAGAAGACATCGTTGTTAATGACGAAATCATCGCTAAAGCAAACACGCCAATCGACCATGAGTTATTGGTTAAATTGAACTCATTTGAAGCCAGTGGTGCCATCAAAGAGTTCAGCATCCTATTCACGAACGATATCGATCAAGGTAGTTATATCGCTGATACGCTACGTGCTGATAGCACGTCGAGCCGTGAAGAAGCGTTGATTGAAATCTACAAAGTCATGCGTCCAGGTGAGCCACCAACGGTTGAGACTGCTGAGAAACTGTTTGAAAGCATGTTCTTTAACGCAGATCGTTATGACTTATCAAACGTTGGTCGTATGAAGTTCAACCGTCGTCTCGGTTTAGAGTTTGATAATACTGATGATCCTGATGTCCAGCGTGAACGTAGCGTGTTGACCAATGACGATATCGTCAATGTTCTAAAAGAGCTTATCGAGATTCGTAATGGTCGCGGCGATGTCGATGATATCGATCACTTAGGTAACCGTCGTATTCGTTCAGTTGGCGAAATGGCAGAAAACCAGTTCCGTGTTGGTCTAGTACGTGTTGAGCGTGCGGTAAAAGAGCGTTTAAGCTCAGCGGAATCTGATAACTTGTCACCACAAGATTTGATCAACTCTAAGCCAGTTGCGGCTGCAGTGAAAGAATTCTTTGGTTCAAGCCAGTTGTCACAGTTTATGGATCAGAACAACCCGTTGTCTGAAGTTACTCATAAGCGCCGTGTATCAGCATTAGGACCTGGTGGTCTTACTCGTGAACGTGCAGGCTTTGAAGTACGTGACGTACATGATACCCATTATGGCCGTGTATGTCCTATTGAGACTCCTGAAGGTCCAAACATTGGTCTGATCAACTCACTAGCGACCTTTGCTAAAACCAACAGCTTTGGTTTCCTAGAGACACCTTATCGCCGTGTGGTTGATGGTAAAGTGACTGACGTTATTGAGTATCTATCAGCTATTGAAGAAGTCGGTACGGTCATTGCACAGGCTGATTCACCAATAACTCCAGAAGGCGCGTTATCTGACGAGATGGTCAGTGTTCGTAGCTATGGTGAGTTTGTTCGTATGCCACCAGAAAAAGTGACGCATATGGATGTGTCGCCAAGTCAGGTAGTATCGGTTGCAGCAGGTTTGATTCCGTTCCTAGAGCATGATGATGCTAACCGTGCCTTGATGGGCTCGAACATGCAGCGTCAGGCAGTTCCTACGCTACGTGCTGATAAGCCATTAGTAGGTACCGGTATGGAGCGTCATGTTGCTCGTGACTCTGGTGTTTGTGTTATTGCTAAGCGTGGCGGTGTGATTGAAGATGTTGATGCCTCACGTATCGTGGTTCGTGTCAATGAAGACGAGATGACTGCTGGTGAAGCGGGTATCGATATCTATAACTTGATCAAATACACGCGCTCTAACCAGAACACCTGTATAAACCAACGTATTATCGTTAACCAAGGTGACGAGATTGCTTTGGGTGATATCTTGGCTGATGGTCCTTCAACGGATCTTGGTGAGCTTGCACTTGGTCAGAACATCCGCATCGCATTTATGCCGTGGAATGGTTACAACTTCGAAGATTCAATCTTGCTATCTGAAAAAGTCGTGAAAGAAGATCGCTTCACTACTATTCATATCCAAGAATTGACTTGTGTGGCTCGTGATACCAAGCTAGGTACAGAAGAGATCACTGCTGATATTCCAAACGTTGGTGAAGCAGCCTTATCAAGCCTTGACGAAGCAGGTATCGTCTATATCGGTGCTGAAGTTGACGCTGGTGATATTCTAGTGGGTAAAGTGACGCCAAAAGGTGAAACACAACTAACGCCAGAAGAGAAACTACTACGGGCTATCTTTGGTGAAAAAGCGGCGGATGTGAAAGATACGTCGCTACGTGTACCGACTTCTAGTAAAGGTACGGTCATCGATGTACAGGTCTTCACTCGTGATGGCGTTGAAAAAGATGCACGCGCAAGAGCGATTGAAAAATCGCAGCTTGATAGCTATCGCAAAGATTTGAAAGAAGAGCTACGTATCTTTGAAGAAGCAGCTCGTGGTCGTATTGGTAATCTATTAGATGGCCAAAAAGTCAGCGGCGGTGCTGGTCTAAAAGCGGGTACGGTAATGGCTTTGGCTGACATGAAAGACATGAGCCTTGAGACATTGCTTGATATTCAACCAGTAGAAGAAGAAATCTCTGAGCGTTTGACCCAGATTTCTGATTACTTGGTTGATAAGCAAAAAGATATCGATGTGAAATTTGCTGAGAAAAAACGCAAATTGACTGCTGGTGATGACCTGCAACATGGCGTACAAAAAATCGTTAAAGTATATCTAGCGGTTAAGCGTCGTATTCAGCCTGGTGATAAGATGGCTGGTCGTCATGGTAACAAAGGTGTTGTATCGCGCATCATGCCAGTTGAAGACATGCCTTATGATGAAAATGGTAATACCGTTGACATCGTATTGAACCCGCTTGGTGTACCATCTCGTATGAACATCGGTCAGGTTCTAGAGACGCATTTGGGTATGGCAGCGAAAGGGTTGGGCGAGAAGATTGACGGTATGCTCAAATCTCAAGCAGCAATCAAAGAGCTACGCGACTTCTTGGATAAAATCTACAACCAAGTTGGCGGTGAGCAAGTTGATCTTGATAGCTTGAATGATGACGACATCATGGCGCTAGCAGCTAACTTACGTGGCGGTGTCCCAATGGGTACAGCGGTATTTGATGGCGCAAGAGAAAGCCAAGTCAAAGATCTGCTTGAGCTTGCTGGTATGGATCGCGATGGTCAGCAGACGTTATATGATGGTCGTACAGGTCAGAAGTTTGACCGTAAAGTAACCGTTGGTTACATGTACATGCTCAAATTGAACCATTTGGTTGATGACAAAATGCATGCGCGTTCAACGGGTTCTTATTCTCTAGTAACGCAGCAGCCACTCGGCGGTAAAGCTCAGTTTGGTGGTCAGCGCTTTGGTGAGATGGAAGTATGGGCACTAGAAGCTTATGGCGCGACGTACACGTTGCAAGAAATGTTAACGGTGAAGTCGGATGATGTTGAAGGCCGTACGCGTATGTACAAAAACATCGTTGATGGTGAGCAGTATATGGATCCAGGCATGCCTGAGTCGTTCAACGTACTGACCAAAGAAATCAAATCACTGGGTATCAATATTGAGTTAAAACAAAGCAACTAACCCATTGTTTAACTTAGTTGTCCACTAAAGGCAGTCTGCTTTGTTGCTGCTGCTTTTAGTAATTTGTCTCAACCCTATTCATTGCCTTCATTCATCTTATCCGCGTCTATAGTACGCTGTCAGATGATTATAAAGATAACGGAGAAGCAACTTGAAAGATTTACTCGATATCATGCAAAGCCCTACCGGCAACGGTAACCAAGAGTTTGATAGCATTCAAATTACTTTAGCCTCACCTGACGTCATCAAGTCATGGTCGCACGGCGAAGTAAAAAAGCCTGAAACCATTAACTATCGTACGTTCAAGCCTGAGCGTGATGGTCTTTTTTGTGCCAAAATCTTTGGCCCAGTAAAAGATTTCGAATGTTTATGTGGTAAATATAAGCGCCGTAAGTTCCAAGGCGTTATCTGCGAAAAATGTGGTGTCGAAGTTACCACTGCTAAAGTTCGTCGTGATCGCATGGGTCATATCGACCTAGCCAGTCCTGTGGCGCATATTTGGTTCCTGAAATCATTACCAAGCCGCATTGGTCTATTGCTAGACATGACCCTACGTGATATCGAGCGTGTTCTATATTTTGAAAGCTACATCGTAACTGAGCCTGGTCTAACTAGCTTAGAAAAGTACCAGTTGCTTGATGATGAAGATTATTACAAAGCGCTTGAAGAGTTTGGTGACGAATTCACAGCCAAGATGGGTGCTGAAGCCGTTCAAGACCTATTAAAAGACATCGATATCGATCTTGAAATTGATGAGCTACGTGAAGCGATTCCACAAACTGGTTCTGAGACTAAGCTTAAGAAGATGTCTAAGCGTCTCAAATTATTAGAAGCATTCCGTGATTCTAATAATAAGCCTGAGTGGATGGTAATGAATATCTTGCCAGTACTACCACCAGATTTGCGTCCTCTAGTACCGCTAGAAGGTGGCCGCTTTGCGACATCAGATCTGAACGATCTATATCGCCGCGTGATCAACCGTAACAACCGCCTTAAGCGCCTGCTTGAGCTAAGTGCTCCTGACATTATCGTACGTAACGAAAAGCGTATGTTGCAAGAGTCAGTAGATGCGTTGCTTGATAACGGTCGTCGCGGTCGTGCCATCACTGGTAGTAACAAGCGTCCATTGAAATCTTTGGCAGATATGATCAAAGGTAAGCAAGGTCGTTTCCGTCAGAACTTACTTGGTAAGCGTGTCGATTATTCTGGTCGTTCGGTTATCGTTGTAGGTCCAACACTACGTCTACATCAGTGTGGTCTACCGAAGAAAATGGCACTAGAACTATTCAAGCCATTTACTTATAACAAGCTATTGTCTCATGGTCTAGCAACGACGATTAAAGCTGCCAAAAAGATGGTAGAGCGCGAAGAGCCACAAGTGTGGGATATGCTGGCCATGGTTATCCGTGAGCATCCAGTACTCTTGAACCGTGCACCAACACTTCACCGTTTGGGCTTGCAAGCATTTGAGCCAGTATTGATCGAAGGTAAAGCAATCCAGTTGCATCCGCTTGTTTGTACTGCATTCAACGCCGATTTCGATGGTGACCAAATGGCCGTTCACGTGCCATTGACGCTAGAAGCACAGCTTGAATCACGTGCGCTAATGATGTCTACCAACAACATCTTGTCACCTGCGAATGGTGATCCGATCATCGTACCCTCTCAGGATGTTGTACTAGGTCTATATTACATCAGTCGCTCGTCGATCAATGCCAAAGGCGAGAGCATGATTTTTGCTACCGTTAATGAAGCATTGCGTGCAATTGGTTCAAATGATCTACATGTAAACGCTAAGATCAAAGTGCGTGTTACTGAGACGCAAATTGACGAAGACGGTAACGAGACCAAAGAGATCAGTATCAAAGATACGGTCGCTGGTCGTCTACTTATCTGGAACATCATGCCTAAAGGTATGACGTTTGATGAGTGTAACCAAGAGATGACGAAGAAAAACATCTCTCGTTTGATCAACTCTTGCTACCGTAAAGTTGGCGTCAAAGAAAGTGTTATGTTTGCTGACCAATTGATGTATCTTGGTTTTGCTCAAGCAACGCTATCTGGTGTGTCTATCGGTATCGATGACATGGTCATTCCACCACTGAAAAAGAATATTATCGAAGTGGCAGAAGGCGAAGTACGTGAAATCGAAGATCAGTTCGAGCAAGGTTTCGTAACTGCTGGTGAGCGCTATAACAAAGTCGTTGATATTTGGTCACGTACTAATGACAAAGTCGCTAAGGCGATGATGGACAACTTGGCAACAGATAAAGTTATTAATGCACAAGGTGAAGAGGACGAGCAGAAGTCATTCAACTCTATCTTCATCATGTCGGATTCTGGTGCTCGTGGTAGTGCGGCACAGATTCGTCAGTTGGCAGGTATGCGTGGTCTGATGGCGAAACCAGATGGCTCAATCATTGAGACACCGATTAAAGCTAACTTCCGTGAAGGTTTGACCGTACTACAGTACTTCATCTCAACTCACGGTGCACGTAAAGGTCTAGCGGATACCGCACTGAAAACAGCTAACTCGGGTTACCTAACCCGTCGTCTTGTTGATGTGGCGCAAGATTTGGTTATCACTAGCGATGATTGTGGTACCGAAGAAGGCCTACTCATGAAACCACATATCCAAGGTGGTGAAATCATTGAGAAGCTAGGTGAGCTAGTACTGGGCCGTGTTACTGCACGCGATGTTGCGTACAATGATGATGCTGATAAGATCTTGATTCCAGCGGGTACATTGATTGATGAGTACTGGGTTAACGTTCTAGATAACAACGCAATCGATGATATCTGGGTACGCTCAGTTATTACTTGTAATATCGAACATGGCGTGTGTTCACAGTGTTATGGTCGTGACCTTGCACGTGGTCATAAAGTGAACATCGGCGAGTCAGTTGGTGTTATGGCTGCTCAGTCTATCGGTGAGCCGGGTACTCAGTTAACCATGCGTACGTTCCACGTGGGCGGGGCCGCGAGCTCAGCTTCTGTAGACAACAGCATCTCTGTACGTAATGCTGGTCAAGCGCACTTTGAGAACATGAAAACAGTACAGCATACCGATGGTCACTTAGTCATCGTATCGCGTTCAGCTGAAATCGCATTGACCGATGAGCTTGGCCGTGAGCGTGAGCGCTATAAAGTACCATATGGTTCAAGCGTCCTTGTGAAAGACGAAGAGCAGGTTGAAGGCGGTCAAACTATCGCTAAATGGGATCCGCATACGCATCCAATTATCACAGAATTTGCTGGTACAGCACGCTTCAGTGACATCACTGATGGTATGACTGCAACAGTAAAAGTTGATGATGCGACTGGTATGAGCTCGTTTGAGATTCTAGCGACTCGTGACCGTTCAAGCTCAGCAAAAGACTTACGTCCTGCGATTATCTTGAACACTGACGAAGGTAAAGAAGTGGTTTACTTCTTACCAGCTGAAACGATCATCCGCGTAAGCGACGGTGAAAAAGTAGCAGCAGGTTCGATTCTAGGCCGTGTACCACAAGCGTCTTCTGGTACAAAAGATATTACTGGTGGTCTACCACGTGTTGCTGACTTGTTCGAAGCACGTCGTCCAAAAGATCACGCCATCATGGCAGAAATGACTGGTGTGGTAAGCTTCGGTAAAGAGACCAAGGGTAAAAACCGCTTCATTATTACTAATGAAGATGGTGAAGTACATGAAGAGCTAATCCCGAAATGGCGTCAAATCAACGTCTTTGAAAACGAGACAGTAGCACGTGGTGAGGTTATCGCTGATGGTCCACAAAACCCGCATGATATCTTACGTCTGAAAGGACAAACTGCGCTTGCTGACTATATCGTCAATGAAGTACAGGACGTTTATCGCTTGCAGGGCGTAAAAATCAACGACAAGCACATCGAAGTTATCATTCGTCAGATGCTGCGTAAAGTTGAAATCACTGACGGCGGCGATTCAAGTCACTTTAAAGGTGATCAGGTCGAGTATGCAGATATCAAAGCATTGAATGCGAAGCTAGAAGCGGAAGATAAATTCCCAGTACAGTTTGAGCGTCAATTGTTAGGTATCACCAAAGCAAGTCTTGCAACTGAAAGCTTTATCTCAGCAGCGTCATTCCAGGAGACAACCCGTGTACTAACTGCGGCTGCTGTGACTGGTAAAGTGGATGAGCTACGTGGTCTGAAAGAAAACGTGGTTGTTGGTCGCTTGATTCCTGCAGGTACGGGGCTCGCTTACCACAAGGCACGTAAAGAAGCAGCAGATCAGAAGCTACAAGATAAAGATCTTAATGCCGCTTTCGATATGACTGCAAGCACTGATAGCAAAGACTTCGCTAGCTTTGATGAAGCATTTGCTCAAGAGTTAAATCAAGACAACTAATCGTATTAAGTATCTTGATTCATTCTTAATTTGATAAAAAGCCAGCCTAAGTTGCTGGCTTTTTTGTGCGTGTAAAAAACTGAGAAAGGCATGGTGCTATCATCTAAAAAAATAGTACACTGGGAAATAGGCTCTAATCACTATTTATAAAAGGACAATTAGCAAATGGCAGGCAAAACACGCGTCGCTAAATACCAAGCAGATCGAACCAATCAAAAGCTATATTTTTGTCGTCTATCTTGTCAAGCAGCAGGCGGTTCCAATGACAAGCAGTTATACCAAGCACATTGTGAAACCGCTATTTTCCATTTGCATGGCGCGCTATTAGCATTTATTCAAGAACTGGGTCATTTCTATAGTTTAAATATGACGGCACCAACGTTGCTCGATATTGAGCAAGCATTAAGCGCGCGCACGCAGGTATCTCCTGAGATTCAGCGCTTACAGCAATTGCAGCAGCAAGGTTTTGTGGCAAATATAGAGCGTGCTTATCAACGCTGTCTCTATGCGGTACCACCAGATACTGTTGTAGACAATACACCAAACGACAACTCAGTATCACCAGATCTTATTGTTAATGTTGTTACTCTATCGAATCAATGGCTACCTGATGAGGCCACGATACGCGAATGGCGTCAACAGCTTTTAGAATTAATTGAGCAGTTGCGTGCAGGGATGGTTGAGTTCTAATAAAACTGCTTGGAAGTATAAATGAGATAATAACTAATAGCATAAAAAAAGACCTGTTCAGTGATTACTGGACAGGTCTTTTTGCTCTAAATACGTGCTATAAATTTATAGAAACTACTCTGGCATTGGTGGCATACGCTGAACGGGTGTTGCTGACAAAGCATTCTGTGATGATCCGTCAGTACTCCGACTGTTGCCCGATGCCTGTGTCTGTGAAATGCTTGAGTTTTCGATAGGTTCAGGGGCAGTTGGTTTGCGCTGCTGGGTTTGAGTTTTAACCGGTTTTGCAGGTTGATTGGTATCGGACAACTCATCATCGTCAGCAGCATTAGAGACAATGCCATCATCAGTCATTTCTATAATTTGCTGTTGTTGCTTTTTAGATTTTGAACGATTATTAATAGATACCCACTGATTTGGTGTGTCTTCTAGCTGTGCTTTCATGAAGTCTATCCAAACGGGCAGGGCGGCCACGCCACCGTACTCACGGCGACCCATAGATGTCGGTTGATCAAAGCCCATCCATACTACTGTTGCATTGGTAGGATGAAACCCTGCAAACCAGGCGTCTTTAGCTTCATTGGTGGTACCAGTTTTGCCGCCAATATCATCACGTCCCAAAGCTTTTGCTCGTACTGCAGTACCGCGCTGCACGACATCACGTAGGATATCTGCCATCTCAAATGCGACTCTAGGTTTTAGTATTCGCGGTGCTTGTTTGGCCATGATGTACTGTACAGCAGGCGCTTTTAAGCGATCTGACTGTGGACCTGCGTTGTAGATCGTATCATCAGCAACAGTAGTAGCTTCTTCTTCAGTCTCTCCATCACTCTCTAACTCTTCAGTAGTCGACTCATCGGTGGTGCTAGTCTCATCTTCGAGTGATTGATTGTATTCCTCTAATAGCGTTTTATTGACCTCTTCGAGTTGTTCGTTAAAACACAACGCACAGGCTTGGAGAGGGTTTGCTTGAAATAGTAGCTCGTTCTTATAATTATAGATTTGCTCAATAAAGTAGGGCTGAACACGATGACCACCGTTGGCAAAGGTCGAATAGGCCGTTGCCATTTGTAAAGGGGTTGCTTGTCCTGCACCGAGTGCTAGCGATAAAGTCGTTGGCAGTTTTTCTTTGTCTAAGCCAAACTCATCTAGTAAGTTACGGGCATCAGAGATACCAATAGCTTGTAACAAGCGAATAGAAACCAAGTTGCGAGACAGGTACAAGCCATGGCGCAAGGTGATATCGCCCAAGAAGCGTTCATCCGAGTTTTTAGGTTTCCAGTCGCCTACTTGTATAGGACGATCTGAGACAATGCTGTCTGGTCGATAGCCTTTTTCTAAAGCCGCGGTGTAAACAAGCGGTTTAATGGTTGAACCAGGTTGACGCCAGCCTTGTAAGGCTCGGTTAAACTTACTGTGATTAAAGTCAAAGCCGCCTACCAAGGCATTGACAGCACCAGTTTCTGGATTCAAAGAAACCAAGCTACCTTGTACTTCAGGTATTTGTCCCAGTTGCCAATCGCCATCATTAGTAGGTATTACGCGCACGATATCATTTTCGCTGACCACTTGGCTGGCATTATCAGGGTAGTAACCGATACGGTCTGCAGAGATATATTTACGTGCCCAGCGCATACCAGACCAGTTGACTGTTACGTCTTCACCTGACTTTAAGGTCGCTTCAAAACTACGAGCGTTGACTTTGGTAACTTTAGCAGGGGACATGTTGCTATAGCGCTGGAAATTTTCGAGAGGCTCGTCATTTGCTTCGGCACCGCGCCAACCATGACGGTGCTCATAGGCCACTAAGCCTGTGAGTATGGCAGCTTCTGCATCTGTTTGTGCTTTGCTATCAACCGTGAGACGTACGCGCCAACCGCCATGCATGACTTGCTCACCGTAGCGTTCAACTAAGGTAGCACGCGTCATTTCTGCTAAATAAGGCATATTTACATCAAGCTTTTCTTGATATAGTTTGATGCCCACAGGTGAGTTTACGGCTTCATCATGTTGAGCCTTGGTAATGTAGCCAAGCTCATGCATACGGCCAATAATCCAGTTGCGGCGAGTCAAAGCCCGCGTAGGATTGGCAACAGGATTGTATTTAGAAGGGGCTTTTGGTAGACCGGCAAGCATTGCCATCTCAGCAATACTTAAACTGTCTAATGATTTACTATAATACTTTTTGGCAGCAGCGCGAATGCCGTAAGCGCCTTCGCCCAAATAAATCTTATTGACATATAGAGTTAAAATATCATTTTTACTCAGCTCGTCTTCGATTTTACGTGCTAAAAATAATTCCGTCAGTTTACGATTTAAGGTACGCTCTGGACTCAAAAAGTAATTTTTGGCGACCTGCATGGTGATAGTAGATCCACCAGTTTGACTATCGTCATCAGTCACAACTTCAGTAACTGCGCGCCCAAGCCCTTTGATACTAATACCACTATGCTGAAAAAAAGAAGCATCTTCTGCTGCTAAAAAAGCATGAGTCAAATCTTTTGGTATTTCATCAAAAGTGACTGGCAATGATAAACGGTTACCATATTGACCAATCAATTTGTCATCGCTACTATAAATCTGCAATGGCATTTCTAGGTTGGCAGTTTTAATTTCTTGAGTGCTAGGCAGAGTCGGCGATAAATACATCGCCATGCCATAAAAACCAATGGGCACAGCAAGTGCTAAGATGACTGCCAATGCTAGGCAAGCGACAAAAAGCCCCACCAAAAAGTGAATGAGACGAGCGGTAGCATTTTTTTTGGCCATAATAAGACTTATTAATTAGAGTTTGTAGCGGATAACTCATTATACCTTGAACAAAATCAGCAGGTCATAATAAATGTGTAAGTAGGCCTTAATATATTTTTAAACGCTTGAATCTATCAATTAAGTAAAGTATTGTATTCAATTATTACAAATAACTATCAGATTGTACACTTAATATAAGGTATAGAGTTTGTGAGGCTATTTACTTCTAAAAGTCGACATTTGATTGGTGTGGATATTTGTGCCACTTCAGTGAAGTTGGTTGACATACAGCGCCAACAAGGCATGTTCCATCTCAAATCTTATGGTATCGAGAGAATACCGGAAGGTATAGTCGTTGACAAACTCTTAGTAGACACAGAAGCGGTTGGCAACATTATAGCCAGTCTAGCGAGACGTTGCCAGGTGGCGGGCAGTAATGCGGCAACAGCTGTGTCAGGATCTGCTGTCATTACCAAAATCATTGACATGGATATGGTGCTAAACGATGTTGAGCGCGAAGCACAGATACGTTTGGATGCTGACCAGTATGTGCCTTATCCACTAGAAGACGTCAATCTCGACTTTGAGGTGCTAGGCCCGTCTTTAGTTGATGACAATATGGTGCAAGTGTTGCTCGCAGCCTCTCGCTCAGAAAACGTCGACCAACGTGTTGATGCCCTCACATTTGGTGGTATGCAAGCCAAGGTCATGGATATTGAGTCACATGCTATTGAACGCGCTTTTGGGTTGATGGTAGACAATCTGCCAAACATGCCAGAGTTGGTTGCATTGGTAGATATTGGTCATAATCAAACTACCTTGTATATCGCAAAAAATGGCGAGTTTATTTATAGTCGTGAGCAGTTATTTGGCGGTGTGCAACTGACAGAAGCCATCCAGAATCGCTACGGATTATCGTTTGAAGAAGCAACGCTGAGCAAGCGTGAACGTACTTTACCTGATGATTACTATCCTGAAATCTTGACCCCCTTTATAGAAAGTACCATTCAACAAATCACTCGTTCTTTGCAGTTTTATTTCTCTTCTAGTCAGTACAGCAGTATTGACCATGTAGTACTTGCAGGCGGTAGTAGCTCTATCGCAGGTCTCGCTGGATTGGCACAACAAAAACTCGGGGTGAGTGTTAGTGTGGCCAATCCATTTACCAATATGACCATTGCGCCTAATATTGATAATGAGCAATTGACCATTGATGCACCAAGCCTAATGGCTGCATGCGGTCTTGCGTTAAGGAGCTTTGACTAATGGCTCGTATTAACCTTTTACCTTGGCGACAAGAAGAGCGTGACCGTCGCAACAAAGAGTTTATGACTCTGGTAGTCGCAGTGACTCTACTCACTTTACTGGCTGCATTTGCTTCATGGAGCTATTTCAATAATGAGCTCGATGAGCAGCTTGATGCCAATGCATTAATTGAACAAGAAAACGCACGCTTAGATACGGCACTCACTGAAATTGACAGTTTAGAGCAGCGCCGTGAAGATATTATCTCGCGTATGCAGGTTATTCAGGACTTGCAGGGTCGCCGTCCGGTTCCTGTACGCTTATGGGATGACTTGGCTCGTGCCATTCCACCAGCACTATATTTGAACAACCTAAAACGCGAAGGCGATGTTTTGACTTTGACAGGCCTTGCAGATAACCCAAACATTGTGTCGAGCTTGATTCGTAACTTAGATAGTAGTAAGTGGATGGGTAACTCGGCAGTGAGTAATATTCAGCAGAATATCAGTGCTTATGAAGCAGCTCCAGTACTTAATAACACTGTCGCTACTGGCGAACAACCACGCCCTGTATACCCTGAAGACAGTTATGTGCAGTTTGTGGTAACGACTAAAGTACAATCTGAGACACCTGTTCCTGCTGAAGATGGTGTGGGAGGGGAGTTATGAAGCTTGTCCGCAAGAAAAGCCTAGTCAAAACTAAGAAAACGGCGTTAAAACCGAAAAAGCAGTTTGACTTAAATGAATTCCGCCGCAGCTTTGAATCATTGGATTCTGAGAACTATGGCAGCTGGCCATTACCAGTAAAGGTAACGGTAATTGGTCTTATTATCACCTTTATCGCAGCACTGTCATGGGCGCTACCAATTAGCAGCAAAATAGATGAGATCAAGGCAGCTGAGAGTCAGCAACAGACCTTGCTTGACAGCTACCGTGAAAAAGAGTCACGTGCGCGTCACTTAGAAGCTTATCAAGCGCAAGTTGTTCAAATGGAAACTGAATTCAATACCTTGTTAGATCAGTTGCCAAAAGATACCCGTGTGTCAGAATTGGTAGAAGGTATCAATATGACAGGCGTCGGTAGTAATATTCGTTTCCAAGATATATCAGTAGAGCCTGAGATTGAAAACGAATTCTTTATTGAGCAGCCGATCCGTATCGCGGCTTTGGGTGAGTATCATCAATTTGGTAGCTTTATCAGTGGTCTTGCTGCATTACCTCGAATCATTACTATGCATGATTTTGAAGTAAGCAACCCGCAGCCGAGTTTGGATGTTTTACCAGAACTGAATTTGGTACTGCAAACGAAGACTTATCGTTCCAAAGAAGCTGCTCCTGAAGATGAAGCAGCAGTCGCTACTGATACAAACGCAGGAGGCAACTAATGAGTATACAAAAATTACCCATGTTGTTGGCTTTGAGTGTCTCAGCTGTATCTATGGCTGGCTGTGCTGACCGTATCGGAATGGCAGAGCAAGCGATGACTGATATTCGTAACCAGCCAGCACAGCCTATCGAACCACCGCCTCAAGCTGAACTGGTAGAAGATTTTGTCTATAGTGCCAGCGCGCAGCGTAGTCCTTTTCTACCGCCAAGCTTGGTCAATGTACAAGGTCCTACGACGTCTATTGATGGCGTCCGCCCAGACATTACAAGGGTCAAAGAACCACTTGAGCAATATGAGTTATCGCAACTGATCTTTCGAGGAGTCGTGGTTTCACCCGAAGGACAGCGATACGCATTGGTACAACGCCCTGATGGTTCAGTTGCTAGTGTGAAGGTAGGTGATTATCTTGGATTGAATGACGGCCGTATTGTTGAAATCACGCCGACCCAGATTAACTTGATTGAAATTGTGCCAGACAGCCGCGCAGGGTTTGTTGAAAAACCCCAGTCGCTGGTATCCCCCATAAGCTAAGTCGGCAGATTTTTTGAGGAATAAATAATGACAGTACGCAATAACAAGGTAATGACGATGAGTAACCGCGTTTCTTCTGCTTTTGCCATTTCAGCATTGGCAGTGAGCATGGTAGCAGTAAGCAGTAGCGCTCATGCGGCTCAGCGTATCAATAATGTTTCTGTGGTACAAACGGCACCAGCAGTGACACAAATGCGTTTGGGGTTTGCAGGACTACCTGTATTGCCGGCAGCCTACCAACTTGATGATCCTAGCCGCTTGGTACTAGATTTTGAACAAGTGCAAAACGGTCTTACTAGTCGCTTTAACGAATACAATATTGGTATGGTCAACGATGTCACCACGTTGAGTAGCGATAGCACAACGCGCCTTATCGTTGGTCTCAAACAGTCAGGAAATTACACGACAGCGATTGAGGGTAATGATCTGCTATTGACAATTACTGATCCTAACCGTCCAGTAATTACTAGCGACCCTATACAAGATGTCCTTAATAACAACAATGGTATAACCACCACGGCAGTCGTGACACCAATTGTCGAGACGAGTGCTACTCCTGTGGCGGCTGTCCAAACAACCAGTACGACAGTAATAAAAAACGAAGTGCCAGCCGACACGATGGTGGTAAGAGTTAATCCACTACTAAATCCGCAGCTCGCTTCCTCACAAGTAAGTAGACAGTACAGTTACGACGGTCTAAGCGCGGTCAATTTTGCGGCAGGTAGTGATGGTGGTGGCAACGTCAGTATGGTACTGGCTAATGAAGCCATCCCAGTGGACGTACAGCGTCAGGGTAACAAGCTTGTGGTACGCCTAACGGGCAGTACGGTTCCTAGAAACCTGTTGCGTCGATTAAATATTAATAGTGGTCTGGTTAGTAGTATTGATACAAAAAATCAAGGTCAAAATGGTGTTGTCACCATTAACATGACTGAGGACTACGAATATCAAGCTTACCAGTCAGGCAATCAATTAAATATCAGTATCAATAGGCCTGAGCTGCTACGCGAGCCGACGCTTGAAGAAAGAGTATATAGCGGCGAGCCATTATCTATGGAGTTTCAAGACGTTGAAATTCGTAGTGTTCTAGATATTTTAGCGCAGTTTACTGAGATGAATGTTGTGGCTAGCGATTCAGTCGCTGGTAATATTACGTTGCGTCTGATTAACGTGCCTTGGGATCAAGCGCTTGATATTATCTTAAAAAGTAAAAATTTAGGTAAGCGCGAAAACGGTAATGTCATTTTGGTTGCGCCTTCTACAGAGCTTGCAGAGCAAGAAGCTCGTGAGCTAGAAGCACAACAAGCGGTTCAATCTTATGCACCGCTCCGTACTGAATATATTCGTCTGAGCTATGCAAAAGCACAAGATGTCTTAACACTTATTTCTCAAGGCAGCGGCGCATCGAATAACAACAGTAGTCTGTCAAATCGAGTAGATGACAACAATACGTTATTATCCAGTCGTGGCACGGTAACGATTGATGAGCGTACCAACACACTCATCATTAAAGACGTGGCGGATAGCATTGAGAATATCCACAAATTAATCAGTAAAATCGATATTCCTGTTCGACAAGTCATGATTGAAGCGCGTATCGTGAGCGCCACTGATACTTTCAGTAAAGAGATTGGCGTAAGCTGGGGTATCTTGTCTAGTGGCGCAGCTACTAACCGTAACTTATTGGTTGGTGGTAGTAATCAGACGTTAGCAGATCTTAAAGATTTTGATATAGAAACCACGACAATTAACGGACAAACGGTTTCTTACCCTTCTTATGATATCACTAGTCCTGACAACCTCAATGTGGATTTGGGTATTGATAATGCGGCTGGCAGTATTGCCTTTGGCTTACTAAATATTTCTGATTACATGCTCGACCTTGAACTGTCCGCCTTGCAAGCAGACAATCGCGGTGAGGTCATCTCTACACCGAAAGTCTTAACCGCTGATAAGCAAACCGCGAAAGTCTCTTCTGGCACACAGATTCCTTATCAGGAGGCCTCAGCCAGTGGCGCAACCACGACCAGCTTTAGAGAAGCAGCGCTAAGCTTGGAGGCAACGCCGAATATCACGCCTGATGGTAAGATTGGCTTGCAATTACTTATCACTAACGGTACGCCAGTGTTCACTAATGGCATCGTTGCTATCAATGAAGATTCTATATCAACCAACGTGACTATCGAAGATGGTCAAACGGTCGTGCTGGGTGGAATATTTAGAAACCGTACCAACAATAACGTAGACAAAGTGCCTTTCTTAGGTGATTTACCATACATCGGTCGCGCATTCCGTAGAGATGTTCGTAATAACAACAAGGAAGAGTTACTCATCTTTATCACACCAAAACTGATCAATGATGGCACTAGCCGTCTGAACTAGTCGTCTCTCTATTCCGCCTTCGTTGAAAAGCAAGCCATAGTGCTTGCTTTTTTTGTGCATGAATCAAATATCTCTAAGAGCGTGTTATACCTACATTGACTAATGGGTAAGGTGCGATAAATATTACTGACAATAATCATGGCGCATTACTAGCCAGAATATCAATGACGTTGTATCATAGCTAATTTAGCTGAGTGAGTATTATGGTGCAGGAATTGCCGTCGGTGTTTTTAGTGGGACCGATGGGAGCGGGTAAGACGACAATTGGTAAATTGCTTGCCAAGCAACTGGGTCGAACTTTTGTAGATAGTGATTGGTACATAGAATCGCAAACAGGTGCCGATATTGCTTGGATATTTGCCAAAGAGGGCGAAGCAGGTTTCCGTGAGCGTGAAACACGTGCCATCGATGAATTGACTCAGACGCCTCAAATCGTACTAGCGACAGGCGGTGGCGCAGTGATGTGTGCCGAAAACCGAGCGTTTTTAAAACAACGTGGCATTGTGGTTTATCTAAATGCACCCGTTGATGTACAAATGGCACGTACTGCTAAAGACAAGTCGCGACCACTCCTACAACAGCCTAATCCTAGAAAAATATTGCAAGAGCTATATAGCATTCGTGATCCATTATACCGTCAGGTTTCACATATTATTATGCCTACTGGTCACACCTATCCGCGCCATATGGTCAATCAGTTATTGCAGCAGCTAACCACGTTTTTTGACGGTACTGATGCATTGCTGACAGATGATGAGTAATAGGTCGACACTATAGATTTTAACTTTTAATAATTTTAACTTCTAACAATAGTGTTGACCTGCCAACCCAGTTACTTTTACCCCAATAAAAATGCTTAAGGAGTGTCTCATGACAGCATCACTATTTCATGATCGCCTAACTGTTCACGCTCAGAGTCATGACTATCCAATCGTTATTACTGAAGATTCTGAGGCAGAAAACAGTAGTATGGCAAAACAGATTGCCCCTTATATCAGTGGTCGCCAAGTATTAATTGTCACCAATGATACGGTCGCTCCCCTGTACTTAAAAGCATTGGAAGACGAGCTGGCAGAGCAGTTCACAGTAAAGGTTTGTGTGTTGCCAGATGGTGAGCAATACAAGAGCCAGCAAAGCATTGATAAGATCTATGATGCACTAATGACAGAGCACTTCAATCGTGACGTCACACTTATTGCGCTTGGCGGCGGCGTGATTGGTGATATGACAGGTTTTGCTGCAGCCAGTTTTATGCGAGGAGTGAACTTTATCCAAATTCCAACAACACTATTATCACAAGTTGATTCTAGTGTCGGGGGTAAGACGGGTATCAATCATGCGCGAGGCAAAAACATGATTGGCGCGTTCTGGCAGCCGCAGATGGTGCTTGCAGATATGAGTACGCTCAAAACCTTACCTGCGCGTGAGCTATCGGCAGGCGTTGCTGAAATCATCAAATATGCGCTTATTATGGACGATGCATTTTTGGTATGGCTTGAAGAGAATTTGCCAGCGATGATGGCACTAGATTTGGCTGTGCTTGGTGAAGCCGTGAAGCGCTGCTGCCAATACAAAGCAGATGTCGTAGCGCAAGATGAAAGAGAATCCGGTGTACGTGCATTGCTTAACTTTGGACATACCTTTGGTCATGTGATAGAGACTCATCAAGGTTATGGCAATTGGTTACACGGTGAGGCAGTAGCCGCTGGCATGATGCAAGCTGCTGAATTATCCCAAAAAATCGGTTGGTTGACCCATGATGATGTTGCACGCATTAGACGCGTTCTAATTCTAGGTAATTTGCCAATTACGCCGCCTGCAATTGATGCACAAACGGCTCTGAATTTAATGGGTCACGACAAAAAAGTCAAACACGGACAAATCAGGCTGATTTTGTTAAAATCAATAGGCAGTGCGGTGTTAACTAATGATTTCGATTCGGCACTGTTATCTGAAGTGTTATCACAACATAGCGCATAGTTTATCAAAATCTTAGCGATCAGTTGTTTATATCAAGCGTTGGTAAACACTTTTGATGAGCGTTTTTGATAAGTACTGAGGTTATTAAGGTTACTAACGGCACCTCTGCTAGAATGAGTATTTCTACACTCCTCTTAAATGTGTTTTTACCAAGGATATCTCCATGGCAGCATCAAAATCGACGACGCGTACCGCTAGGCAGTCACACAGTCGTCAAGCATTGATTTGGCTAGTAGTGACGCTGCTGTTGGGCGTTGTTACCGCCCTAGTGTGGATGCTCAGTCAGACACCAGCAATGGGTGCCAAAATCGAAAACGAGCCGGTATCAGCGCCGCAAATGCTAGCAGAAGAGTTTGAACAGCCATTGCAGATCGAGTCGCTACATGAGCTTGATACGGATGTGCAGCCAATCAGTTTTGATGCAACTGTCCGTGATTTACGTAACTATCCTGATGAGTTCAAGGATAAGCGTTACTTACTCGCTAATAAAGGCAAGTGGACCGTGCAGGTGATGAACGTTGCTGAGAATGATGTGATTGTCAGCTATCTTGAAGGCCGTGCGGATCGTGATAAGTTTGCTTATTTTCGCTACCTTGATGAAGAAAAACAAATCCGTTATATGTTGACTTATGGACTGATGAGTAGTCCACAAGAAGCGGCAGGCGCATCGAAATTGGTAGATTTTAAGCTACCTGCTAATGTGCGAGTGCTGCCAGAAGAGATCAATCGATATGTCAGTATTATCGATAATTACGAACGTCCTGATCCAGTAAAAGACTTGAGTACTAGGCGTACACGGGCTGTTAGTCTCAATCCGACTAAACGTGAAGTACCAGCACGTCAGCAGGCTCAAGCAGTCAATAATACTAGTAACAATCAAGCTACCGATAGCGGGTCTAGTCAAAGCAGTCAGAGTACCGCTAGTAGTAGCCGCAGTACAGAAGAAAGCATCCGCCAGTCAGTCGATACCTCAGCCACGTTGTCCGTTACTGAAGAGCGTACCGTTGGAGGAGAGCTACAGTCTACTCCTGAAGCACCAGCAAAAACTGAAAATGATGCCAATAAACCAAAACAGGACAACAAAAAGCCAGTAACACCAGCACCTGAAAATAATACGACTAGTAAAAAACCACCAGTCGTACCTGCACCAAAACCACCAAGCACAGCTAATACTGGCACCGGTAACAGCTCAAACGCTACCAATAAACCTGCTAGCACAAACGCACCTAAAAATAACAGTGATAGTATGAAGACGCTGATAGAAGATAAAAGCAACTGATCTTTATTTCTCGTTGCTTATAGAACCCACTAGCCAAATAGCTAGTGGGTTTTTTTGTGCTATTTTCTAGGTTGTTAATAGTAGGTCTGAATAATTTAAAAGAGATATCAACGGAGATAAACTGATATATATCAACGCAGCGAAGCCTTATATGGTCTTATTATATTAAATTTTTAATAGCGTTGTTGTCTATCCTATAACCAATAGTAATAAGTCTTCTTACAAATTATGGCTGATGAATCGACAGAAAAGACTAGATTTTTTGTGAATCATTAACTAATATAACTGTGGGCGACGTTCTGTATAGTTATCGTAAAAACTGTTTATTAAACAATCATTTAGTTATAAATCCAAGGTTTTTTTGGTTTTGTAACTATAATTTGTTGTCTCAAGCGCGGCTACTTGCCATTTATAATAAAGTTATCGTAAGTGACGCAACCTCTCTTATTATCACTCTTTTTAGGGTGAATAAAGCGCTTGAATACAGAGCGTCAGATATTCAAAACGAACCAAATACACGGTTATTAAATGGTCAGATGTCCAGCCTTCATTGCCAGACATGACAACATAACAAACGACGCTTAAACGAATGACATAAGATATTAATGAGTAAGTAACTGGCATTTAGGAGTATAAGTTACCCCGTTGCCAAGGGCTGCTACTTACTGTCTATTAATATATGAAGCATATGTCACGACATTATCTAATGACCAGGAGGGTCAAGGGTTTACTTGCTGCTAGAGCATGATGTCTATTGAGCCTTGCGCCATTTACTAATTCGAGAAAACCCGAATATCCATTATCAGCCCGTTCTGCCTACGGGTACCAGCTTATATTCCGCATTGGAGGTGTAAGTTGCCCGTCTACTTAAAAGGACAAGCTATGTCGATGATTTCCTCGCAAACACACCTGGCCACGCCAGATGATTTTTCTGATAATTGCGGTTTTGGTCTGATTGCTCATATTGAAGGTCAAGCCAGCCATGACTTGGTAAAAACCGCCATTCATAGTTTAAGTTGTATGACACACCGCGGCGGCGTCGCAGCTGATGGTAGAACTGGTGATGGTTGTGGTCTGCTGTTAGCAACGCCTACTGACTTTTTTAAACAGATTGCCCATGAGCAGCAATTCACAATCACAGATAATTTTGCTGTTGGTATGGTGTTCGTCAATTTGGACGATGATAAAGCCAAACATAGCCAGCAAGTGCTAAGCGATGAAATTACTGCCCAAGGATTAGAAGTAGCTGGCTGGCGTGATGTGCCACTTGATTTAAGTATCGTTGGTGATATTGGCCGTGAAACGTTGCCAGACTTTAAGCAAGTATTCGTCAACGCGCCAGATGATTTGGCTGCGGATGACTTTAACCGTAAGCTGTTTGTCGCACGCAAAAAAGCAGAGCAGCGCTTGGCTGACGATGAGCTGTTTTATGTCTGTTCATTGAGTTGCCAGACGATTATCTATAAAGGTCTGGTGATGCCTTCAGATCTGCCAGCATTCTTTTTAGATTTACAAGATGAGCGTCTGGCCTCACACATCGTTGTGTTCCATCAGCGCTTCTCGACCAATACATTGCCGCGCTGGCCGTTAGCACAGCCATTCCGTTACCTTGCCCATAATGGCGAGTTGAACACCATCACAGGTAACCGCAACTGGTCTAAAGCACGTACGCCAAAGCTTAAATCAGATAAACTGCCTAACTTGAACGAGCTGACACCACTTGTAAATAGTACAGGTTCTGACTCATCAAGCTTAGACAATATGCTTGAAGTGCTGATGTCTGGTGGTATGAATCTATTTCATGCAATGTCGATTTTGGTACCCCCTGCATGGCAGAATGTCGATAGTATGGACATGGACTTGCGTGCGTTTTATGAGTTTTACTCGCAGCATATGGAAGCGTGGGATGGTCCAGCAGGACTCGTAATTCAAGATGGCCGTTATGCCGTTTGTATGCTCGATAGAAATGGTCTGCGTCCGTCACGTTGGGTAACCACCAAAAATGGCTACATCACTGTTGCCTCAGAGGTTGGTGTTTGGGATTATGAGCCAACGGACGTACTAGCAAAAGGTCGTGTTGGTCCTGGTCAAATGCTGGTGATTGATACGCTGACAGGTCAAGTGATGGATACCACAGCCATTGCGAACTTACTGAAAAATGCACATCCGTACCGTAAGTGGTTACGTGAAGAGGCGACGCGTGTCCGTGATGATGAGCGCTTAGAAGAGACCTTGGCCACGCAATCGTGCCGCGGTGACAAGCTAAAAGCCCTACAAAAGATGTATCACATCACCAATGAAGAGCGTACAGAAATCATTCGCCCTAATGCCGAAAACGGTCAAGAGCCAGTTGGCTCGATGGGTGATGATACGCCAATGGCAGTACTGTCACAGCAAATCCGCCATGTCGGTGATTTTTTCCGTCAGCAGTTTGCTCAGGTAACCAACCCACCAATCGATCCACTCCGTGAATCTATTGTGATGTCATTGCAGACCTGCCTGGGCGCTGAGACTAACGTATTTGCACCATCAGCAAGAGACGCTCACCGCATTATCTTATCGTCACCAGTACTGTCAGCCAGCAAAATGCAGCAGCTTGAAAAACTGGATGATCCAGCGTTCAAGATGGCCCGTATCGATCTCAATTATGACCGTACTCTAGAGCTATCTGATGCTATCGTCGCTATTTGTGAGGAAGTGGCAGATAACATCCGCTCAGGCAATACGTTGATTGTCCTATCTGATAGAGATATCGATGCAGACAAAGTACCCGCCAACGCTATTATGGTTACTGGTGCCGTACACCATTATCTTATTGCGCAAGGTATTCGTACCGATGCTAATTTGGTGATTGAGACTGGTCTTGCGCGTGATTCGCATCAAATAGCAGTATTGATTGGCTTTGGTGCAACCTGTGTGTATCCATACCTGGCATATGATGTTATTGATGATTTGGTTGCTACTGGTGAGCTGCTTGGTGATCCGATCCAAGCACGCGTCAATTTCCGTAAAGGCTTGGATAAAGGGCTATTAAAAATCCTGTCAAAAATGGGTATCTCTACCATTGTTTCTTATCGCGGGGCACAGCTGTTTGAAGCAGTTGGTCTATCAGAAGAGGTGGTAAACCTATGCTTTAAAGGCGTACAAAGCCGTATCAAAGGCGCTACCTTTGCAGATCTTGCTGCTGACCAAGCGCAACTGGCTGCCAATGCCTTTAAGCGCCGTGCACCGCTAGATCAGGGCGGTTTGCTCAAGTTTGTCTTTAACAAAGAGTACCATGCCTTTAACCCTGACGTGATCAACAGCCTACATACAGCAGTACGTACAGGTGATTATGAGAATTATCAGAATTATGCCAATCTGGTCAATAGCCGTCCGGTTGCGACGTTACGTGATTTGCTGCAACTAAAAACTGACAACAGTATCGCTGTCGATGATGTTGAAGATATCTCTGAGATTTTGACCCGTTTTGACTCAGCTGGTATGTCATTAGGCGCGCTATCTCCTGAAGCGCACGAGTCAATCGCGATGGCTATGAATACCATCGGTGGACGCTCAAACTCTGGTGAAGGCGGCGAAGATCCTGCGCGTTACGGGACGCTGCGCAACTCAAAAATCAAGCAAGTTGCCTCTGGTCGTTTTGGTGTAACGCCTGCATATCTACGCTCAGCTGAGGTGATGCAGATTAAGGTTGCTCAAGGCGCTAAGCCTGGTGAAGGTGGTCAGTTGCCTGGTGGTAAAGTAAACGCGCTGATTGCACGTCTACGTTATTCAGTACCAGGAGTGACACTGATTTCACCGCCGCCGCATCATGATATTTATTCTATTGAAGATTTGGCGCAGTTGATTTTTGATTTAAAACAAGTCAATCCAGACGCATTAGTATCAGTCAAACTAGTGTCGCGTCCAGGTGTGGGAACAATCGCAACGGGCGTCGCAAAAGCCTATGCCGATTTGATTACTATCTCAGGTTATGATGGCGGTACAGCAGCGTCTCCGCTATCGTCTATTCACCATGCAGGCTCACCATGGGAGTTAGGTCTGGCTGAGACTCATCAGTCTCTACGAGTGAATGGGTTACGTGATAAGGTACGTGTTCAGACTGATGGCGGTTTAAAAACAGGACTGGATGTCGTCAAGGCCGCTATTCTTGGTGCAGAAAGCTTTGGTTTTGGTACCACGCCGATGATTGCAGTTGGTTGTAAGTATTTACGTATCTGCCATTTGAACAACTGTCCAACAGGCGTCGCTACCCAAAAAGCCAAACTGCGTGATGAGCATTTCATTGGTGAAGCAGAAATGCTGATTAACTTCTTTAAGTTTGTGGCGACCGAAACACGCGAATGGTTAGCAGCACTAGGGGTTCGCAGCATGGAAGAGCTGGTCGGTCGTACTGACTTGCTCGATATTTTAGAAGGCAATACTGAAAAGCAGCGCCATCTTGATTTGACCCCATTGCTATTTAGTCATCCAGCTAGCGTGGGCAAAGCCCAGACGTGTCAAGTGGAGCGTAACGAGCCATTTGATAAAGGGTTACTTGCTGAACAGATGATTAGCGATATGATTGTGAATATTCGCCAAGGTTCAGGCGGTGATTACAACTATTTCGTTGGTAACTGTGACCGCTCTATCGGTGCTCGTATCTCTGGTGAGATTGCACAAGTATGGGGCAACCTTGGCATGAGTGATATGCCGATCAAGCTTCGTCTTACTGGTACAGCAGGTCAGAGCTTGGGTGTGTGGAATGCGGGCGGTCTGAATATTGAGCTTGAAGGCGATGCCAATGACTATGTCGGTAAAGGTATGGCAGGCGGTGAGATTGTTATTTACCCACCAAAAAATTCAAACTTTACAGCACAAGAAACCGCCATCATTGGTAATACCTGCCTATACGGGGCAACAGGCGGTAAGCTATATGCTGCTGGTACAGCAGGTGAGCGTTTTGGGGTACGTAACTCAGGTACACATGCTGTCATCGAAGGCACAGGTGATCATTGCTGTGAATACATGACAGGCGGTATCGTGACTATCCTTGGACGTACTGGCCTCAACTTTGGTGCTGGTATGACTGGTGGTTTCGCTTATGTACTCGATATGGAAGGAGATTTCTTTGATCGCTGTAACCATGAGCTGATCGACCTCAACCGTATCTCAAGCGAACAAACCGAAGAGCATCGTATTCACTTGCAACAAGTGATTGAGACTCACGTAGAAAAAACAGGTAGCGCATGGGGCCAGACCATACTAGATGACTTTGAACATTACGTTCGTAAGTTCTATTTGGTAAAGCCAAAAGCGGCAAATATCGCAAGCCTCCTCAAAACCACTATGGCAGATCCTCAGTAGTCGATCTGTAATGCTTACACAGTAACGATCATTTGCTATTTATGACTTTATGATCGCTACTTGGTAGGTATAGAGTATCGATAGTTTTGATTAGGTTAGACAGCGTTCCGTTTTTAGAGACGTTTAACTCACAGGTTTTTAGCAGGTAAGCGACCACAGTACATCATAAGTCTCAGTGTTAACCCAAATAGGGTAGCAGATAAATGAGACATTGCTGATGGTCGCCGCTCACTATAAAAGAACCTTAGATAAAAGAGATAGCACCATGGCAAAACGCTTAGAAAATAATTTTCAGTTTTTAGATGTACCTCGTTTTGATCCCACCAAAAAAGACATTGCCACACGTTCAACAGAGTTTGTCGAAATTTATAAACCGTTCGAAAACGAAGCCGTTGCGCAGCAGTCGCATCGTTGCCTTGAATGTGGTAACCCTTACTGTGAGTGGAAATGTCCAGTCCATAACTATATCCCTAACTGGCTAAAACTGGCCACCGAAGGACAGATTTTTCAAGCTGCTGAACTCTGCCACCGTACCAATACGTTGCCTGAAGTTTGTGGCCGTGTTTGCCCTCAAGATCGTTTGTGTGAGGGCGCTTGTACGCTGAATGATGGCTTTGGTGCCGTGACTATTGGCAATGTAGAAAAATACATTAACGATACTGCGTTTGCACTAGGCTGGCGTCCAGATATGTCTGAAGTCGTTTGGACAGACAAAAAAGTCGCGGTCATTGGTGCAGGACCAGCAGGTCTTGGCTGTGCAGATATTTTGGTCAGAAACGGTGTCAAGCCTGTTGTCTTTGATAAGCGCCCTGAGATTGGTGGCTTGCTGACTTTCGGTATTCCTGAGTTCAAAATGGAAAAAGACGTCATGCGCAATCGCCGTGTGATTTTTGAAGACATGGGTATGGAGTTCCGCTTAGAGACTGAAATCGGTACTGATGTCACTATTGACGAGCTATTGGCAGAATACGACGCGGTCTTTATGGGTATGGGGACATACACGTATATGCGCGGCGGCTTTGCAGGTGAAGAGCTGACAGGCGTTTATGATGCGCTAGATTACTTGATTGCCAATGTAAATCGCTGCAATGACTGGGAAAAAGATGCCGAAGAGTATATCGACTTCAAGGGCAAGAGAGTGGTGGTACTAGGCGGTGGCGATACAGCGATGGACTGTAACCGTACCAGTATTCGCCAAGGCGCTGAACAAGTAGTCTGTGCCTATCGCCGTGACGAAGAAAACATGCCTGGCTCACGCCGCGAAGTAGTCAATGCACGGGAAGAAGGCGTTGAGTTTTTATTCAACCGTCAGCCTACCGAAATCATTGGCTTAAATGGTAAGGTTAATGGGGTTAAGGTCGTGACGACTCACTTAGGTGAGCCAGACAACCGTGGTCGTAGGCGTCCTGAGCCCATTCCTAACTCTGAAGAGATTATTCCATGTGATGCGGTCATTATGGCATTCGGCTTTAGACCCAGTCCTGCTGATTGGTTTGAAGGTTATGAGGTTGAAATGGATCTCAATGGTCTTGTATTGGCTCTTGAAGAGCAGCCTTACAAGTTCCAGACCAAAAATCCAAAGATCTTTGCTGGTGGAGATATGGTTCGCGGTTCTGATTTGGTCGTCACGGCGATTTGGGAAGGTCGTCAGGCAGCGGAAGGTATCCTAGACTTTTTGGAAGTGTAGTTATATTTACCTAAGCTTAGCCACTTATGGCTTTAGTTTATAATTGAACGTCTTTTGTCTTTAATAGGCAGAAGGCGTTTTTTTTGATTAATGCTTTGTAAATGGAGGTTCAACTGCTAGCATGTTTGTGAGCAATCTATGAGCTGTATGATCTGTTTTAATAGTCTTCTATCTCGCTTATCAACTAAAAAGAGTAGCCTTGCGTGAAACCAACCCTTTACCAGCGTATTACTGCTCCATTTACTGAACCTTATGTCCGCTATCAGCATGCAGATGTTTTGCACGCTATTCGCTTGGGTGCGGCCGTGATATTGGCTTTTTTGGTCAACAAACTCACTGGTTTACCACATGGAGAGTGGACGACCATTACGGTTTTTATCATTCTTGGTTTGTTGCAGTATCAAGGTGCGATCTATACTAAGGCAAAAGAGCGCATATTAGGTACGCTATTCGGTATTGCTGCTGCCCTTGGCGTACTATGGTTCAATCAAAATGCAGGCGCATGGCTATGGGTAGACTATGCGCTCATCGGTCTGCTAAGCGGTATCATCGGCTATTTGGCTGTCAGAAAGCTTGGATATACAGGACTGCTGACGGGTATTACCATGCTCATGATTGTCTCTGACTTGGGCAATAACAGTATTGGTCAAGATGGTATTTACCGTGCTCTAAATATTTTGTTGGGTACAGGTGTTGCCGTTGCGGTTACGCTTATTTTGCCACTGAAATCGACTTTGATGTGGCGGTTCTTGTTGAGCAGTAATCTTGACGCCTGTAGCAATCTCTACGCGGGCGTAGGTCATCATATTGATGCAGCAGATGGGGTAGTGGATGATTCTGTCCAAAAGGTAAACCCAGTAGCTTTTCCTGTAGAGGAGGTGCCTGTCGATCGAGCACTAGTCACCGCGTTACAGCAAATCAATAAACGCCTGCTAGCCGTACGCCCTCATATCGCCGCAACAGCAAGTGAGTCAGGGATTGAAAAAGAGACGCTAGAGACGATTCAACGCACGCATCGCAATATCATTGGTACGATTGATTTATTGTTGAGTGCTGCACCGCGCTTGGCCAATATCGAAATAGATGAAGAAAACCATGTGCTATTAATACATTATCAGCATGAGCTGACGCAAGCCATGCAACACATCGCAGCGGTGCTACGTAGCCCCAGTGATGAAGTGTTTCGTCCTATTACTCGCATTGCTGTATCGGAGTACCCAAGCGTGCAGCACTTGGCGTTTGAATGGCAGGGATACTTTTGGTTGACGCAGACTTTGCAGACGCAGCTGCAGCAGTTGAGTGATTTGCTACAGACCTGTAAGCCTCACTGGTTTGCAGCGTCAGGTTTGGGCTATCAGCGCCGTGAGCAGCGCCGGATGAAAGAGCAGGGCGGTGAGACAGATTTGCACTTATAACGCACAAAAAAACGCCGACCATTTAGGATCAGCGTTTTGCTCTTAAAGATTTACTTTATTTCTAAAACTCTAAATCGTTACTAAGCTATGGCTATTAACGACCAGTTTTTAGTTTATCCCAGTACTGCTGATATACCTGCAACGCTTCGTCGCCTACGTCTTCTTGGAACTCAGCTTGTGCAAGGACTTCTTTAGAAGGATAAATTGTCGGGTTGTTCTGAACACTGTCGTCCATCAGCTCACGCGCAGCCATGTTTGGTGAGGCATAACCGATCTCTTCACTAACGATCTTGGCGTTTTCAGGACGCAGCAGATAATCGATAAATTTGTGTGCTGCATCAACTTGTTTGGCGTTTTTTGGAATAACAAAGTTATCCATCCACAATATCGCGCCTTCACTTGGGTATTTATAAACCAAGCTGGTCAGACCCTCGTCATTTGCCATGACAGCCTCGCCATTCCAAGTCATACCAAGCGACGTTTCACCCTCAATATAGGGCATACGTGTCGCATCAGAGTTAAAGGTCTTGACGTTTGGCATCAAGTCAGTCAGCTTATCATAAGCCGCTTCGATCTCGTCAGGGTTGCTACTGTTACCCGAGTAGCCAAGCGTCAGCAAAGCCATACCAAACACTTCACGTACATCGTTGGTCAGCATCACCTGACCTTTGTACTTAGGATCCCATAAGTCATTCCAGCTATTTACAGTCGCAGGATCGACACTATCACCATTTATCGCAAGACCGGTGCTACCCCACATATAAGGGATAGAGTACTTATTTTCAGGATCGACTTTGGTGTTAGTAAATGACGTATCGAGGTTTTTAAAGTTGCTTAATTTAGACTTATCTAGCTCTTGCAACAGTCCCTCTTTCGCCATTTTTTCGACATAATACGTTGAGGGGATTGCCAGATCGTATTGACTAGAGTCATCAAGCAGTTTGAGTTTGGCATACATCGCTTCATTAGAGTCAAACGTGGTGTAATTGACCGAGATACCAGTCTCTTCTTCAAATCCATCCAAAATCTCTTGCGGCATATACTCTGACCAGTTGTACAAGTTGAGCGTCTCATTGCTCGCCGCCGCGCTACCATCTGTTGCATTGTCAGAATTGCTACAGCTGGCTAGTGCCAAGCCAATCGCTGCTGCTAGCAGTGCCTTTGGTACGATACGTCCGATAGGGGTTGGGTTGTCTGGGTGAAACGATGATAAATGAGTCAAAATAGCTCTCCTAAATAAAGACAATACAAAGTAAAAAGAAAATAGCAAAACGATAGATGAATAGCGTCACCAATAACCCTATTATGGTTATTATTCCATGCGATTTAAAGGGCAATTACCAAGACAGTGCGGAGTCATACTAATAAAAACAGTGAATATTGCTCATCGAATAGGCTTATACATTAAGTGTAGAGGTAACGCGTGCTGAGCAGGTTTTTTAGGTCATTGCCAATGATAAGCTGAGTGATGATAGTATATAACCATACTACAATGGGTATAGGAAGCAGTATAAAGACCAGCATAGTCTCACAGCCGAACCTATAGAACATTGAACACACCACAATAGTAAAGGATGCAATACGATGTCTGAACACACCTCTGTTATACCAGCGCTACTCACCAATAAGGTTGCAATTGTCACTGGCGCTAGTCGCGGGCTTGGTGCACAGATTGCCCAGCAAATGGCAGCAGCAGGCGCCATTGTCTGTGTCAACTATCTAAGCAGCGTAGACGCCGCTAATGCGGTAGTTGCTGATATCATAGGGGCGGGCGGACAGGCCTTTGCTTATCAGGCGGATGTTACTGAGCTTGAGCAAGTACAAGCAATGGCTGCTGAGGTCGTCAGCCGTTATGGTCATATCGATATATTGGTCAACAATGCCTTACCGTATTATAAGTTTGACCCAAGTGCTGAATACACCAGTATTGAAACCGTCAAGTGGCCACATTTCTCGCAGCAGATGGATGGTATTGTCAAAGGCGCAGTCAATACAACACAAGCCGTATTGCCACAGATGAAAACACAGCAAATGGGTAAAATTATCAATATCTCAACCAACCTTGTCTACAACCCTGTCGTCACTTATTACGACTATACTACGGCAAAATCTGCACTGATTGGCTTGACGCGTAATTTAGCAAGCGAGCTTGGGCAATATGGTATTCGTGTGAACTTACTGGCAGGCGGGTTATTAAAGACAACCGATGCGAGTAGCTTGACGACTGAAGACGTGTTCGATTATATCGCGACCACCACGCCGCTGCGTCAAGCAACTTCGGTAGCTGACTTTGCCAACGCCGTATTACTTATGTCATCTGATTTGAGTATGGCTATTACTGGACAATCAATTGCTGTTGATGGCGGGCTGACTATGCCTTAGATTCTATGGTTAATGCGAGTCAAAGTAGCCAAATTAATAAGCGCGATGCTTGTATTTGGCTACGGTTTATTTAGCTACGGGCACCGCATAAAATGGCTCTAATATTGCTTGTATACCATACTCTTCGATTGTCCCCGTGACGAAATCAGCACGCTCTATCAGATCAGGTTGTGCATCGCCCATCGCCACGGCGAATCCGACCAAATCAAACATCTCAAGGTCATTAAACCCATCACCAAACGCCATGCAGTCGCTTGCCTCTACGCCATAATATGCACATACATCTTTTATTCCGCGGGCTTTAGAGGCATCCGCGGGTAAGATATCTGCGCCAATTTGATGCCAGTGAACCAGCTTTAGGTCGTACTGTGCAAAGTCAATATCCTGCATCTTTTCTTGCTGGTTATTAAAAAATACAGAACACTGATAGATGGTGTTTGATTGATAGTACTCAGGGTCAACGATAGAATTGGGCGTTATCGCATTGAACTGACGTAATCGATCGTTTTCACCCGACCATGCGATATGAGTGGCGGAGTCAAATTTATGAATGAGCTGGCTCTGCTCACAAAGACGCACGATTTTTTCCGCTTGCTCATCCGTCAATGGATAGTGGCTGATTCGGCCGTTTTTATCGAAGCTATATTGTCCATTCATACAAATAATAGCGTCCAATACGCCGACATCAAGCAGACCCAGAATATCTTCGGGCAGTATAGCTTTGGAGCGACCAGTCGAAATCACCAATTTAATATCAGTGTCTGCTAGCTGTTCAAGGGTGGTTTTATTGTGTGCAGCAATGATACCGCCACGACTCAAAGTATCATCAATATCAAAAAATATGATTTTGGGCGCTGGGGTCTTAGTGGTTATATTTTCTTTGGCAATTTTATCTTCGATAAACATGATGATCCTATTATTTTTGGTCGTTTAGATACTCATGATTTAAATACTACTACAACAGCGCTAAAGAGATAAATACTCATAGCGTAACCTGTGATGTTGTAAAGTCATCTGACAATCAAGTGCTCGATGCTATCGTGTTGAGGTTGACTGACGTTTGTCCAAAAATGTAACAAAACCCCCAACGATATCGGTGACTGAATAGCGTAGTTTTACTAATAGGGCAGTTTAACTAGTAGGTTAGTACCAAACCACCGCCAACAGTTAGCAATATACTAATAATGGTACGTCGCTAACGCATCGGCTATTTAAAGGAATAAATATGAACGTTTCTACTATAAAGTCACTCACCACAAAAACGCTTATGGTTTGTACAACGTTAGCCTTATCTACGCATGTTTTTGCGATGGATGTTACATTTGACGATGCTATGTGGAATGGTAAAACAATACCTGAAGGGCAGCAATGTTTGAACTACGATGGCAAAAGTCCAGCCACACCCAGTATGACTGTCTCAAATATTCCAACAGGTGCAGAGAGCTTGGTGTTCGTTTATAACGACGTCAGCAATAAGCGTATGCAAAGTGGTGGACATGGTATCGTAGAGTTTGCGCTACCAGAAGGCGCAATGAATGCCAAAGTACCACGTGTGTTCGGGCATACTTATGAAGTGCCAGTCGGTATTGAGATGATAGCAGAGTATCGTAGCCGTAAGGGCGATATTCGCGGTGCCTACAAACCACCTTGCTCAGGTGGCAAAAACCACCTCTATACGGTGGACGTGCAGGCATGGCAAGGTGATACGGTACTCGCTGAGACAACCGTTGAGATGGGTCGCTATTGATATATAGATAATCTAAAATTAAATACAAAGAGTTTTTTATACAGCGTTTATAAGCGGGTTTTTGATCAATGCAATCTAGCTGTATTTGTTAAATATATGACAGTAAATGGTGGAAAAATTGATTAAAATTAATAAACAGATACTAAAACGTCATCAACTCAACAAGAAAAACCCAGCTAGTGCTATTTTGGGATTGAATTAGTGTTATAAAGAAATATGGATTAAACTTTTAACTGATTAGAATAATGCTATCGCCCTAGTGATGCCAAGAGTTGTAGTGTTATTTTACTATGACGAATCTTGGTATGGTATCGTGTTAAAATGTTTAAGCTACAATTTCAAAATCATCAAAAGCTAAAAATTTTTATTGATTGTATTTAACTTCAAAATGTATCTTAATTTAGATTATCATTTTTATAAATGAGGTATTTTATGTCTTCTATTATAAGCCATGTTCCAGAAAACAAAAAAAGAAATGGCGAACATATCCTTATCAACATGACATACATCGCCAGAAATGTCGATCTAGACTCAGGCATTGAATTGACTCGTGCACTTGAGTATTGGAGGAGATATTTTGAAGAAAACGGTATCGTTTCAGCGTTGGTTATTAGTGAAGGCTATTTTGTCCAAAGTTTTCAAGGAACAAGACCTGCCATCAGCACTGCCTTACACAAGATATTCGATGAGCATTCAACCATCTTTCCTAATATTATCAACATAGAGGAAATAGAATCACGTCAATGGGACGGTTTTTTGATCAAACATTTAACGTCAAGTAATGAGGATGAATTGTATGCCTTAAAAAGCTTCTCGGCAGGCTCTGACTATAACCCTTATCTCATGAGAAGTAGTCAGATTGAAAAATTTTTGCACGAAATTTTCGCAGACCAAAAAACTTTATGATGACATAACAATCTAACGACCAAAAGAGGGTTGTGAAGGAGAGTTGATGAGTTGTTCTCGCTACAGATTTCCTAGAAAAGGGTATTGTAAGTGTTGTTTTTAGAGTTTAATAAGCTGCAATTGAATAAAAATACAAGCTGGATTTTCGATAATTCATAACTTAAGGTTATCAATTAACAGTCATATAACAAAAAAACTAAGGGGCTATTGATTAGGGTGATTCTTAGATAGTATCTTAAGTTAAATGGATTTTTTAATTAGATATCTTATGCGCAGATTTATTGAATTCTAATTCAGAAGAGAGAAGGGAATGATTTCAGACGAGAGAAATAAAAATGGTGCTCACATTCTCACCAGCTTGACGTATATTGGTAAAAACCGCGAAAAAGACAATGGTGTCAAAATGGCTCGTACGTTTGAGATAGCAAGACGAAACAACGAGCAAAGCGGTATAACTTCAGCACTTGCCATCAATGATAACTATATTATTCAAAATATTGAAGGTTCAAGACTTGATGTCAACGAGCTGATAACCAGAATCATCACAGAACGTCCGCATTTATCAATTCATGTAGTAGAAATTAAAGAAGTGGAAGTACGTAAATGGGATGGTTTTTTGATTAGATATTTAACGTCAGGTCCTGAATACGAAGTGCATACCCTCAAACATTTTTCGGCAGGAACTGATTTTAATCCCTATCTTATGTCAAAGGATCGCATCATAAGCTTTATGGATGCGCTCTTTACAGATAAGCAGCTTAGTGAAATTTAAACTGAGTGTATGTGTTCGTTAAAATGGTATTTTGCCACTTTAGTTTTAATAGCTTTTAGTGTCAGTAGCTCATAGCTTTAATATTCGATATGGTCAGCTACTTCTCTCCTGTAGTACAAGTTCTTATTTTGGTAATACAAATCTCTAGTAGCACAAAAAAGCCGCCTATACGTTTGTGTAGGCGGCTTTTTGGTCTGGCTCTGTACTTTTTTGAGTGCCTTTGCTGTTATAGAGATGTATTGAACGCACCATACATTAGCTTGTATCCATGTTCAAAAGTGCTTTATCCAGTTCAAAAAATTACTTATCTTAGAGCAAATAGTATTTTTGCATTTTAATGAGCGTTCATTAACTTGAGAAGCTTCTATGATATTTACTTCGTACTGATATGGAATACTACTAGCCTGATTTTCCACACTTTCACCATCGTAGATTAACTGCTCATATATTCCCAACTTAGCTTTTGGATATTGTGCTTTCCATACATGACTTTTATTTATGATATCTTGGTAAGAATTTTCAAATCCTTCTTTATCAAATTTATACCAATTACCATCTTGTATCAGTTGATGCTCAGCTCTCATTAAGTTGAATTTTTCATAAAAGCTATCTATCTCAAGAGCTTCTCCGTCATCTATGGCTTGCCAAAAATTAACTATACTTTCTGTTTTATCTTCAACAGTATAAGCGCTCTTTAAACGTTCAATATATCCCAACGTATTTGTATTTAGGACTTGTTCAGTCGATGGGAAGGTAAACCCTAAGCCGTTAACGACTTTTATAAAACCATGAAAGTTATCTACTTGTTTAGAGTTCAATCCTTCTACGGGTTCGTAATACCAAAAATACAGCATAGCATCATCATAGTAGCCTAGCTTTTGCCACTCTTCGATATGATATTTATAGAAATCATATTCCTGCTCATCGATTCTCCAGTTTTCAATAACGAGGTCGACTAGCGCATCAAGGAACTCTATCTGAGTATTGCTAAGATGAGTATTTGGATTCATTTGGATAGCCTCATTACCCAACCTCAACACTCGTTACGTTCTGAAAGCCTCTTGGCAGCTGTCCACCCCGGTTGCCGCGACTACCGGTATAGTTAGCCAAATCATTCGGCTTGAGTGTCACATGGCGTTTACCAGCGGTGATGACAAGGCTATTTTGTTGACTCAGTGGCGTGATGGCGAGTACCTCTTCGCCATCTTTTAACTTGATCAGCTTATTTCCTTTACCGCGAGCCTGTTCAGGCAAATCATCGAGGGCAAATATCAGTAAATATCCGGCATTGGTTACCACAGCGACATGATCAGGACTTATATCTAGCTTGGTGGTCTCGTCATCAGTACTATCCGCCATTTTTACTGGTGCATCGATACGAGCAACAGACAGCAGACGGCTATCAGCAGCTAGATTAATGACATTTTTACCTGCCTTTTGATTGCTGTCTAAATTACCAAGGGTGTTGATAAAACCATAGCCCTGCGAGCTGGCAAGAATGATGCGTTGATCGTCAGCACCCGTCAATAGCTGCTCAAAGCTGGCACCTGCTGGCGGCTTCAATACACTGGTCAGTGGATCACCTTGACCGCGCGCTGAGGCGAGGTTGTGCGCATCGATACTGTAGCTGCGTCCAGTACTGTCAAGTACGTAGATTTTTTCATTGGATTTACCGCGCACATGGGCTTGATAGCTGTCACCTGAACGATAGCTCATACCAGCGGCATCGACGTCATGACCTTTGGCAGCACGAATCCAGCCTGCTTTTGATAAGATAGCGGTAATAGGCTCACTCGGCACCAGATCAGACTCTTTTAGTGCTTGTGCTTCTTCACGTTCTGCTAATGGTGATACGCGCTCGTTGCCATGCTCTTTCATATCGGCAGTCAGCTCATCGATCATCAGGTTGGTCAGACTGTCTGGGTTATCTAAATACTCTTGAATGATGGCACGCTCGGCAGCCAATTCGTCTTGCTCGCGGCGCAGCTCAATTTCCTCTAGCTTTGCTAGCTGACGCAGACGAATATCCAAGATTGCATTGGCTTGAATATCAGTTAAGTCATAGTCCTGCATCAGTGTCGCTTTTGGATCGTCTTCTTCACGAATGATGCGAATGACTTCGTCGATATTAAGATATGCAATCAGCAAACCTGCAAGAATGTGCAAGCGCTTATCGATTTTATCAAGACGATATTGCAGACGGCGCGTGACCACTGAGCGGCGACAGATGAGCCATTCTTCCAACACTTCTTTTAGGTTTTTGACCTGCGGCTTACCATTGAGGCCAATCATATTCATATTGACGCGATAGTTACTCTCTAGGTCTGTACTGGCGAATAGATGACTCATAACACGCTCGACATCGACCCGCGTCGAGCGTAGCTCTAATACAATACGGCAGGCATTCTCGTGATCCGACTCATCATGAATATCGGTGATCCAAGGCAGCTTTTTGTCCGTCATGAGCTTGGCAATTTGCTCTTGGATTTTGTTGCCTGAGACTTGGTAGGGTAGCGCATCAATGATGACGAGATTCTTCTCTTTAGTATCGATATGGAACGTGGCGCGCATCTTATAGCTGCCACGACCCGTCTCGTACATCGCCTGCAAGTCTTTTTTGCTAGTGATGATCTCAGCTGGCGTTGGTAAGTCAGGTGCTGGTATCGATTGGGTAAGCTGCTTCACCGACAGCTCAGGATTTTTGAGCAAGCGAATCGCTGCCCGTACCACTTCATTGAGGTTATGCGGCGGAATATCCGTTGCCATACCGACGGCAATACCTGTCGTGCCGTTCAATAGGATATTAGGCAAGCGAGCAGGCAAGGTGGTTGGCTCTTGCATGGTGCCATCGAAGTTATCTTGCCAGTCGACGGTGCCTTGTCCCAACTCTGCCAGCAAGGTATTGGCATAAGCTGACATTTTTGCTTCGGTATAACGCATAGCCGCAAAGGACTTAGGGTCATCTGGACTACCCCAGTTACCTTGACCTGTGATGAGCGGATAGCGATAGCTGAACGGCTGTGCCATCAGTACCATGGCCTCATAACAAGCGCTGTCCCCATGCGGATGGTACTTACCCAGCACATCACCAACGGTACGTGCGGATTTTTTTGCTTTAGCAGAGGATTTTAGGCCAAGCTCGCTCATAGCGTAGACGATACGGCGCTGGACAGGTTTTAGACCGTCAGCGATATTGGGTAGTGCCCGATCCATGATGACGTACATGGCGTAGTTGAGATACGCCTGCTCGGTGAATTCTGCAACTGAGCGAGTATCCATCGGTTCATTAGCAATGGGTGGAGCAATCGTATTATCAATAACATCAGACATAAAATAGATTTCGCTTATAGATTTTTAATTAGTATGGTTTATATAGTGATGCATAGCGTGAATAGGCGTCGCAGTGTCTATTGGGTTCGGCGCGACATTCACTTAAAATTAAGATAGTGCTATCGTAAAGGATATTGAGCCAATTAAAAAGGCGTATGTCAGAATATACGACAGCTCGTGACGTGCTTATGACTTACCTTTATAGACTTCCAGTGTGGTGTTTTGACACGTAGCTTTCGCCCGTTAAGTTGAGTATAGTAAATCTAATATTTTTTTAAGTTATTAATAAATATCTCATTATATTGGCTATAAAAATTTATTAGCTGGCAAGTTTATACTATCGACAAGGACACGTCGCCATTGACCTATTTACAATAAGGAAAATCTGCTATGTCATCTGACCATTTATCATCAATACCAATACGTAACGCTGCGAAAAACACGACCAGGCATATAGTCAAAAGCTCACCTAAGAACTTACCTAAAAGCACATTCTTAACAGTCACTATTGCCACTATCGCCAGTTTAGGACTTGTAGCCTGCAGCTCATCGCAGAGAGACAGCTCCGTGTCAACTGTGAGCAGTAGCACCGTCGGTCAGGACACAGTCGTGGTATCAGAGTCTATGATGATTGCGCCAAACAAGATGAGTGTAACCAATGCCTCACAGATGATGATACGTGCTGCGCCTCAGTTGGGTATTCGTCCTTTGCCTAGTATAGCAATACAGCCAAAAACAAGAGACAACTATCAAGAAAACACCGCCAACCCTGTGCACCGTACGACCGATATGGCAGTATCGACACTGTCTATTGATACAGATACAGGCAGCTATGCCAACGTGCGCCGCTACCTAAACGAAGGTCAGCTTCCTCCAGTTGATGCTGTACGGGTAGAGGAGTTGATTAACTATTTCAATTATCAATTTGATGATGCTAAGCGCGTCGGCAACGCGCCATTTGTTGTGGCAACTGAAGTTGTTGAGACGCCATGGGATAGCGCCGACCAGAACAATAGAATAGTCAAGATCGGTATCAAAGCCGTTGAGAAAAATGGGTCTTATAAGACTGACACGCAGTCTATGCCACCTGCCAACCTCGTATTCTTAGTCGATGTCTCAGGCTCTATGTCGTCGCGTGACAAATTGCCACTAGCGCAATCCTCGCTCAAGCTGCTGACAGAGCAGATGCGTGCTCAAGACAGCATTAGCATTGTGACGTATTCAGGCAGTACTAATGTGGCATTGTCTGCGACTACGGGTGACCAAAAAGCAAAAATACTTGCTGCAATTGATAGCTTGAATGCGGCAGGGTCAACCAACGGCGAAGACGCTCTAAAGCTGGCTTATAGACAAGCTGAACAAGCAATGAAAAAGAATGGTATCAACCGTATTGTCATGCTGACCGATGGCGATTTTAATGTTGGTATTAGTGATGTCGATGACATGCTAGATGTAGTCAAAGCCAATCGTGACCGTGGTATCTCGTTATCTACCGTCGGCTTTGGTCGCGGTAATCTAAACGACTATATGATGGAGCAAATGGCAGATAACGGCAATGGCAATTATAGCTATATCGATAGCTTAACAGAAGCCAAAAAGGTCTTTGGTGATGAGCTAGCAGCAACATTCAATACCGTTGCCAAAGACGTCAAAGTACAAGTAGAGTTCAACCCTAATGTGGTGAGTGAATGGCGCTTGATCGGTTACGAAAATCGTGTGCTTGATGAGCAAGACTTTAACAATGACAAAGTCGATGCAGGCGAACTGGGCGCTGGCAAAGCGGTCATTGCGCTTTTTGAAGTGACACCAACAGGACAAAAAGGCTTATATAGTGATAGGCGTTATGGTACGAGTAGTGATAAAGAGATGAATGCCAATATCAACAAAGGTAAAAGAACCAATGAGCTTGGTTATCTAAAGATACGTTATAAAGATCCTACGGGCAGCCGCTCAAAACTGATCAACCAGCCGATTGTGAACGCTGCTCAGGTACTTACCAAAGCCAGTATGGATACCCAGTTTGCGATAGCTGTGGCAGGGTTTGGTCAGCGTTTAAACCAGAGCGATTATATAAACAATTGGCAATATGACGATAGTGCCAAGCTCGTACAGAACACCATCGACGCTAGAGCAAGTAGCGACAAAGATGGTATTCGTCGCAACTTTATAACATTGACTGAGCTGGCTGGTGCGCTTGAGAGTACTCGATAACAGGCTTGTACCATGCCAAAAGTATTACTAAAAGTAAAAAATACACTATGCTCGATTTGGGGAATGGGATTGGTTGCTAACTATGTAAATGATTGATATTTATATCAATAGTAGCAGTCAAGCCAGTTTGAGAACTCGTGTAGCAATCTTTTATATTGAGTAGTCTGTACAAAGTGTGTATGTTAATGAACAAAGGGCTACTTACCACTATATTGTCCGCTTATCATCGTATGATTATATCTTAGTCTCGCTGACCATTATGATGGCAAGCTTGTGCTCTGATTTTTCGCATAGGTATCATATTGCGATTTGCATGAGTGGACGGTAATGTTTATTACTAGGAGAGAAAAGATTATGGAAAATCAAGGTAACATGACTCGTCGTGACGACAAAGTATGGGTAAAAACGTATGAAAAGCTAGGCATTCAGTATGATATCGATATGCCACCAGCCAATACGTCTCTCATCGATATCATTGAGCAAAACTTCATCAACTATGCTGGAAAGACAGCATTTGTCTGTATGGATGTAAAGCTGTCTTACGAAGAGTTGGATCTCTATAGTAAACAAGTCGCTGCCTATCTACAGTCACTAGGATTGCAAAAAGGCGATAAAGTTGCGGTGATGATGCCCAACATTTTACAGCTGCCTGTTGCTGTACTGGGCGTGCTGCGTGCTGGCATGACATTGGTCAATGTCAATCCACTCTACACGACTAAAGAGCTGTCGCATCAGTTAACAGATTCAGATACCAAAGCTCTGATCTTACTTGAGAACTTTGCCAAAACTTATGAAGACATCGGTCAGGATTTGGTTGACCATGTTGTTGTGGCTTCAATGGGCGATATGATGAGTCCGCTCAAAGGATTTATTGTTAATGCTGTTGTACGTCATGTCAAAAAAATGGTACCTGACTATCATATCAAAGGCAGTGTTAAGTTCAAAAAAGCAATGAACCGCTTTTCTGCTGCAAACTATAAGCGTCCCAATAACATCGGTCTCGATGATGTCGCTGTACTGCAGTATACCGGTGGTACTACTGGTGTCGCCAAAGGCGCGATGCTAACGCATGGTAACTTGGTGGCCAACCTGATTCAGAGCGATACGTATCTAGGTGATGCTTTTGAGAAGTTTGAGAAGGGTAACGAGCAGCCGGTTATTATGACTGCTCTACCGCTATATCATATTTTCTCGTTTACCGTTTGTGGTATGTATGGCTTATATCGTGGTTGTATTGGTCTACTCGTACCAAACCCGCGTGATCTACCAAGCTTGATCAAAGCATACAAAGATTATCCGCCAGCGTTTTTCCCAGCAGTAAATACATTGTTTACCGCGCTTGCTAACAACGAAGAGTTTCAGTCGTTAAATCATAGTAAGCTTGAGATGTCTATGGGCGGCGGTATGGCAGTACTAAAAGACACTGCGACCAAGTGGGAACAAGTAACGGGTAACGTCATCGTTCAGGGTTATGGTCTGTCAGAGACTTCGCCAGTGGCGTCAGCAAATCCACATGGTACAGGCGAGTTTTCAGGTAACATTGGTCTGCCGATGCCTGCCACTGATATGGCAATCTTGGATGAAGAAGGCAATGAAGTTGCCCTAGGTGAGCGCGGTGAGATTAGTATCCGTGGTCCTCAGGTAATGAAGGGCTACTGGAAACGCGAAGACGCGACTGCTGAGGTTATGACCTCGGATGGTTTCTTCCGTACTGGTGATATTGGGGTGATGGACGAAGAAGGCTACTTTAAGATTGTCGATCGCAAAAAAGACATGATCTTGGTATCTGGTTTTAACGTCTATCCAAACGAAGTAGAAGATGCGATGTCGATACATCCAAAGATTTTGGAGTGTGGTGTTATCGGTATTGATGATGAGAAGAGCGGTGAGGTACCAAAGATTTATGTGGTACGTAGCGATGCTAGCCTGACAGCTGATGAAGTTATCGCTTATGGTAAAGAAAACCTGACTGGCTACAAACGTCCACGTCATGTTGAGTTTATCGATGAGCTACCAAAATCTAACGTCGGTAAAATCCTACGTAAAGACCTACGTGCGCTCGAAGAGAAAAACAACGGTTAGGCTGCCAACACTCAGTGTCAGACAGTTATTTTATGAGTACAGTTATTAGTAGCGATTACTTATAAAGTACTAGACTCATCAATACCGTTATAATCAAAATGATAAGGTTGCTCTATGCTGCCTTATCATTTTTTGTATTCGTAACCTTTGTGAACACTCATGCTCAAGCGGTATAGATAGAGAATTTGTGGCAAAACTGCTATAGTGCCCACCGATATATTTTTGTATTTATTTACAACAGAGTATTGATTTTACTTAGTATGACTTGCAAAACGACTATGATCATTATGACTTTGCCCTACCGAGGCTTAATATCATTTATTATGCGCTAAGTGATGTTTTTCAGTCCACAAAGCTTATGCATGATACTGCTTGTGAACGATAAATAGCTTGAGGTTAACTGCTGTTTATCTACGAGCGTATTATCATAAACCAAATATAAAAAACGGTGTTTTTATATAGAATATTCTATGTCTTTAACGGTAACATTTAGGGAAAACTATGACGGATAACATCAATAAAGAGACGACAGACAATAACGCTGAGACCAATGGCACAGGCAATGCGTCTGAATATACTTATCAGGATAATGCATTTCCTACTATGCCCACCATCGCCAGTGACAGTCCGTGGTTAAGCGCGTATGAGCGCTATAGCATCGATGCGACCATCGATATGCCAGAGGACAACACCTCTTTACTTGATGTATTTGAGCGTAACTTTAGCCGTTATGGACAAAAAACAGCCTATATCTGCATGGGCGCGTCTATCAGTTTTAAGCAGTTAGATCTATATAGTCGCCAGATCGCCAGTTACTTGCAGTCATTAGGTCTGGTCAAAGGCGATAAAGTTGGGGTCATGATGCCCAATATCTTGCAGTATCCGGTCGTGGCTTTGGGCGTTATTCGCGCCGGTATGATACTGGTCAATGTAAACCCGCTTTATACCAGTCGCGAGCTGTCGCATCAGTTGCATGACAGTGGTGCCAAAGCATTATTCATCGTTGAAAATTTTGCAAAAACCTACCAAGACGCAGAAGACAAAGGTCAGGTTGAGCATGTCGTTGTCTGCAAAGTTGGTGACATGCTGGGCACAGTAAAAGGGACCGTGATCAATCTTGTCGCTCGCCATATCAAAAAGATGATCCCTCCTTATAGCATCCCAAATAGTGTGAGTTTTAAGCACGCATTAGGTGCGGTATCTGCCAGTAAGTATGCGCGCCCTGAGTTGAACCTGGATGATGTGGCATTGTTACAGTACACTGGTGGTACGACAGGCGTGGCTAAAGGTGCGATGTTGTCACATGGCAATCTAGTTGCCAATATGCTACAGGTCAGCGCATTGATGAATAGCGCTTTTGATGATGATGTGGACGGCAGAGATGTGATCTTGACGGCGCTACCGCTGTACCATGTATTCTCCTTTATGGTATGCGGCATATGCAGTATGTACCAAGGTTATGCTGGTCTGCTCATTCCCAATCCGCGTGATCTTGATGGTCTTATCAAAGAGATGGGGAAATACAAACCGTCTTTTATCCCAGCCGTAAATACACTGTTCAATGGTTTGGTGCATAAAGAGAGTTTTGCCGACTTAGATTTTTCTAATCTAAAAGCCTCTATCGGCGGCGGTATGTCTGTATTGCCGAGCGTCGCCAAAGAGTGGCACAAAATCACAGGCTTGCCGATTGTCGAAGGCTATGGTTTGTCTGAGACTTCACCAGTCGTCGCTTTTAACCCGATGACTATTGCAGAGTTCACAGGAAAAATTGGTATCCCTGCGCCTAGTACTGATGTTGTGCTAATCGATGAAGAAGAGAATGTAGTGGCTATGGGCGATCGCGGTGAGATCTGTGTTAAGGGTCCGCAAGTCATGATTGGCTATCAGAACCGTCCGCAAGAGACAGCCGAATCCTTCACCGCTAGTGGCTACTTAAAGACAGGTGACATCGGTATCATGGACGAAAAAGGTTTTATCAAAATTGTCGATCGCAAAAAAGATATGATTTTGGTATCTGGTTTTAATGTCTATCCAAATGAGATCGAAGAAGCCATGAGCGAACATCCGGCTGTGGTAGAGTGCGGTGCTATTGGCGTGCCAAATGACGAACGCGGCGAAGAGCCAAAACTGTTTGTAGTCAAAAAAAGTGACGTCACCGAAAAAGAGCTACTCGATTACGGCAAAAAACAGCTGACTGGTTACAAGCGTCCGCGTCACATACAGTTCGTTGATGAATTACCAAAGTCGAACGTTGGCAAAATCCTACGTAAAGAATTGCGTAAGATGGAAGGCTTAGAATAACTATTAACGTCGATTATCCCCTAATGAGTGGTGCGATAGCTAGTGCGAATCTTGCTATTACGCTGCCGCCACGTTAGGATATCTTAATATTTTAGTCAGACAAACACCTATTAATTGGTTCATTAGCCATCGACAGTGCGCTTTTATGACACTGCTTTTACAACATTGTACTAGGAATTTTTATGCGTATTGACAATCGTGAACTTGACCAACTTCGCTCTATCAGCTTTGAGCGTCACTATACTAAGCATGCTGAAGGGTCCGTACTGGTCAGTTTTGGCGATACCAAAGTACTCTGTACGGCTAGTGTCGAATCTGGCGTGCCACGCTGGCTCAAAGGTAAAGGCAAAGGCTGGATTACGGCTGAATACGGCATGCTGCCACGTGCAACCAATACCCGTAATCAGCGTGAAGCGGCTCGTGGTAAGCAATCAGGTCGTACCCAAGAGATTCAGCGTTTGATCGGTCGTAGCTTACGTGCCATGATTGATTTGAGTAAGCTTGGTGAAAACACCATTTATCTTGATTGTGATGTATTACAGGCAGATGGTGGTACTCGTACAGCCAGTATCACTGGTGCGGCAATTGCACTGATTGATGCGTTAGAAACCATCCAAAAGAGCAAAAAACTTAAAGCAGATCCACTCATCGGATTGGTCGCTGCGGTTTCTGTCGGTATGAAAGACGGCGAAGCTTATCTGGATTTGAACTACGAAGAAGACTCTAGTTGTGACACTGATTTGAACGTGGTTATGACTCAAAAAGGCGAGTTTATTGAGCTACAAGGAACTGCTGAAGAAAAGCCGTTCACTCGTGCGCAAGCAGACGCTATGCTATCAATGGCAGAAAAAGGCATCGCTGAATTGATTAAGATGCAACAGACAGCGCTTGGCTGGTAGTCCAGTTATCATATAGTACGCTGTCTTTATCTCTGGTTTTAATAACTGCCTGTTAGCTTCTGATAGGCAGTTTTTTATTAAAAAATATCTCCTGTGTCTATTAATAGGTAAAAATGCATGCTTAAGCTGACTGACGATGGCGCCAAAATCACCTTACAGGGTCAGCCAAGTACTGCTGACAATGGTATGTTCTGGTTTGGGTCTGCGCTACTGATAGGCGCGGTCGCGGTGGCTATGGCAATGAGTCTACTGTCTGAACGATTGGCGATTGGTGCGCTGGCACTACTTATCATCGGTAGCTTTGTATTTAACAAAAAACGTCAGCAGCATAAGAAAGCCATGAGCGGTGTGATCAGCAGTGGTACATTGTGGGTGCGCGCTGGTGATTTGGTTCATGACAATCTAGGCAAGCGTGAGCATATCCATCTCACTGACAATGACAAAATCGTGATAAATGGTGACACCTTACAGATTGTTGATGATAGCGACGTCCGTAAATACCATATTACAGGTTTTGAAAGTATCCAAGAAGTAAAAGCAACGAAAGCTATATTAGAAGGGCAGGCGCTGACCAAACGTCACGTAAATATCAAAATGAAAAGTAACTGATATGATCGCTCACTCTCACACGGTGCGAAATCACAGCTATTATCTTCGTATCATCTAAATTCCTAACCCAAGTGTCATTTTAAATTCTACTCTGCGCGCCTCTCCAATAGTGCCATCCATCATTATATTTGCACCGTCTATCGCCCATCTAAAGCGAATAGTGCTTGCAGACGCCTGTCTAAATGGTTTATAAGTAAGCGTATAAACATTAATCCTACTATTATTTATACTGTCATTGATACTTTATTGACCAGGAGTTAGTCATGTCGCGTTTGTCTATACCGTCAGTCGCAGCGTCGTGCAGTTTATTATTATTTACCTGTAGTATCACCGGACAAGCCCGCGCAGATAGTATGAGTGCACTTATTGCTCAAAAGTCAGTTCAGTCTGATACCCATGCACGCTATATATCCTCCTATCCAGTAGTCCCTGCTGTCAAAGTAAGTACACACTCTACTATTCAACGTGCAAGCTTACCTCGACGCTCTACCGAAGTATTGCCAACATACAACAAAAACTACTCTATGAGTTCTACTTATCAGTACCCTGAGATACAGCGTCAGGCGCCTCAAGTATTGCCCGCGTTTTTATCAGGTAACTATGACAACGTCGACAGCGAGTATTTGCCGCTACTGAGTAATGCTGAAACGCAAAGCAATAGGGCTGCGCGTGAGGTGGTGAGTACGGCCCGCAAGATGGCACTTAACGAGCGGACGATTATCAAAGGGGGCTGCTGGGACTATCTGAATGCGGTGTTTAATCGGGCAGGGGTGACCCGCAACACTATCCATAAAGGCACGTATGCGCAAGGCCCTTATGCCACTAGCAGTGACATTGAGGTGGGTGACTGGCTCTACTATATCAATCATGGCTACAATGGCGTCGAGCATAGTGGACTGTTCGTCGGTTGGGTCGATGAGCGTGCCAAGCAAGCATTAATACTGAGCTATGCTGGCGAAAATCGCCGTGAGCCTGCGCGCTACCGTGTTTATGATTTAAGCAATGTTTATCAAATTATGCGCCCTAGTGTTTAGTGTTTGATATTTCCAGTTTGACAACATGTTCTATAATTGAATAAAAAAGCGTCCGCAACTCATTGAAGTTACGGACGCTTTTGTTTTACAGGTTAAATGGTTCTTCTGAACCTAAAACGGTTTTACCACGACCAAAATCACGATAATCACTAAGGCAAAAACAGGCACTTCATTGAACCAACGCCAAAATTTATGGGTTTTATAATGCGGATTATCAATCAGCTTTTTGCGATAAAAACCGCAAGCGCCATGATAGCCTGACAGCAGCACTACTAATAGCAATTTGACGTGTAACCAGCCCTGGGTTTTGTAGACATCCCAGCCTAGTCCTAACATCCATAGACCAAAAACCCATGTCGCTATCATCGATGGGGTCATGATACCGCGATATAGCTTGCGCTCCATAATAGAAAAACGCTCTTGGCTAATGGTGTCATCACTCATTGCATGATAAACAAACAGGCGAGGCAAGTAGAAGATCGCCGCAAACCAGCAGACCATCGAGATGATGTGTGCTGCTTTAATCCAATTAAAATAATCTGCCATTACTTAATCTCTTGTTATTAGCCATGTGTTACTAGGGCGTGTCCCTAATTCAAACTTTTATCACTAAATGGGCTAAAAATGGTTAAATCTTTGACAAACGGCGTCAAATAGCTGGTCAATATCTCGATATTGTCTGTACCATTTTCCTTGTTTGCCTGCGATTTATCTTATTTCTATCTCCATTTTTAAAATAGGGAAACGTCCTAGGCTTATTTTCATATGCTGTCTGTTAGGGCTAACTGTTGATACGTCAAATGCAGATTATGGGTGCAGGTTACTGACGCATGTTGTTAATGCACAGCAACTGCACATGGCCACATTAGTCAGCCAATACCACTTGGGTTTGATGACCGTTCATTGCATCCATTACAGGCAATACTTTAGGTGCTCTTGGGGCAGCAAACTGCTTGGTTAGACCAAGCTCACGCATGAGCCTATCGTCGCCTGATTGACTTGCGTTACCAGTCGTCAGTAACTTGTCACCATAAAAGAATGAGTTGGCACCTGCCATAAAGGCTAGGGCTTGCTCAGAGTCTGATAGACTCTCACGCCCAGCAGACAAACGCACGTAACTGGTTGGACAGCAAATACGCGCCACAGCAATGGTACGAATCCACTCAAGTACTGATAGTTGACCCTCCGCCAACACTTTATCACCAATTGGTGTCCCAGCAATAGGAACCAACAAGTTCACAGGAATAGATTCAGGTGCTTTTGGCATCTTGAGTAGCTCATGGACCCAATCAATACGGTCATCACGGCTCTCACCCATGCCAACGATGTTGCCACTACAGACATTAATGCCAGAGTTGCGCACGTTTTCTATCGTATCCAAACGCTCGTCATAGCTACGTGTGCTGACCACTTGCTCATAATAGCTACGCGAAGTATCTAAGTTATGATTGTAATAGTCCAGTCCTGCATCGGCGAGCTGTGTTGCTTGGTTGGTATCGAGCATGCCTAGCGTCATACAGGTTTCAAGCCCCAATGCTTTGACTTCCTTAACGAGCTCTACCACATAAGGCATATCTTTGGCGCTTGGATGCTTCCAAGCCGCACCCATACAGAAACGTGAGGAGCCAGTTGCTTTAGCACGTTTTGCTGCGGCGATGACCTTATCCACTTCTATACGTTTTTCTGCTTGTAGCTTAGTCGTGTCGCGGTGGTGACCTGATTGCGAGCAATAACCACAATCTTCAGGACAGTTGCCCGTCTTAATAGACAGTAGCGTACTGATTTGTACTTCATTGGCTTTGAAATGCTCTCTATGAATGGTTTGCGCTTGTAGCAGCAAATCCATTAACGGAAGGTCAAACAACTGAGCGATATCGTCACGGCTATATATGGTCGACGTACTATCATTGATTAGGCTGTCATCGATTGGGCTATCGGCGTTTGGTTCAGAGATGCTAAGCAATCCTGCCATAAGGTAAGTCCTTTTATAGATATTAAGTAGTATTAGGTAAAATCAATATTGTTATCTGTTGTCATTTATAAGGTAACAAAAAAGGTTGCAGTATAGTATACCGCAACCTTTTTAGAAAATCAGAACCCTGCTAGAGAGTATGTATAAATGTCACAGTAGCGCACATAAATAGTAAGGATTTATATTCTGATCAACTGCATGACAAACTTTTTACTACTTACTATGATCTAATACATTAGCCGTTTATGTAACCAGCTCAATACTGAATCTCTGATTTATTTGACCTGACTTACGATTATTTATTTACCCAATTTGTGCTTAGCAACCCCAACCCAATGTTCAGCAAGCTGCTGTGCTTTATAAGCATAAGGCTTGGCTTTTTGGATATATGGTTTGCACTCTTCTGGTACAGCTGGCACGATATGTTTAGCCAGCTTATTGAACCACATCATTAGGCTATAGTCGCCTTCAATGCTCAGATTACCTTCTTGAACAGCTGTCATAAATGCAGGTAAGCTGCCTTTGGTTAATAGCTTTACACCAGTCATAGAGTCTTTGAAAGTGATGGTAAGATCTGCGTCTTTTGCATGACCACTTTGTTGACTAAACTGTCCGTTATCAAAGCTAAAAGAACGAGCGATATCAGATTCGGTACTGGCAAACTCAATGGTGACGTTGCGATCAGCAAATAATACTTTGACATCTTCGTTGTCGCTATCAGCTAGCATAGATAGACGGTAGCCAACGACTGCGAGCAATGCATCTAATGGGTCAGATTTGATATCTAATACAGGAATAGTAAACATAGTGGAACTCCTAAAGGATGGGGCATAAAAATAAAGCGTACTTTATACCAGTTTTTATGATAAATATATAATTAGATTATAAACTATCAGCTGCTTTGAACTCTTTAGGAGTTAAGTAGAGTGCGTTAAGTATCTTGTAACATTCGATGTCAGTATTATGAATGAGACAGCGGCATATATAAGACAGGATTAGTGAAAGCGTGGATGGTAATCATCATCGTAAACAGGTGTATGCTCAACATAACGTGCCGCTTCCAGCTCGCGCTGCTGACTCACTGACTGGCTCACATCGTCGTAACGCAATGCTCGATACAACACCCAACCTGCCAAAGGCAACCAGCTGATACCCATAGCAATGACATAGCTGTGCCATTCTGACAGTGCAGATAACATCGAGCGACCTGCCAAGATATTCTGGATAACCTCAACGCTCAGCCAATAAGCCATCCCGCCAAACAGATACCATAAAAGCCAACGCTGTGATGATAAGGCGAGTGCCACAATCATCCCTACCAGCAAGCCATAGCCCAGCCAAGCTGTGCTACTCCACGCCTCTACACCAATAAAAGAAAAAACCGTCATTACCATCATTCATCTCGCTATTCATAAGGTGAACTCCAATGAAGCTATTATGAAAGGTTGTCGGACAAAGCTAAAGAGGGTATAGGCGACTTTGCGACAACCGTTGACGTTTGATTTTTTTGGTTTGTTTTTAAGATATTTGATGGCTAGGTTTTAGGCTAAGCGCCGTGAGGATTGGCGCTTATTTTGAGTAATACGGAAATGGTCTTGTTTGCTTGAGAGGGTGTTTATTAGCTAGCAAATTCGCCAATATGGTTGTCGGTTTTAGAATTGACAGTTTGCCAAACGCTTAGACTCGATTGGTACGATTGCCCCACCACGATAGTAAGGACACCAAAATAGCGCCGATCAGCATAAGACCAATTGTGGTGACCCAGTGTGGACCAGTAGGATATTGCCATGGCATGACGTTATTGATTGCCTCGCTGTTAAGCGCACCCAAAGCATCTACTTTCCACGGCCAGACTTTTACTAGAGAGCCTGCGATAAACCCTGTCAGCAGTGCCAATGTTGCTTGATAGTAGCGGGACAATAACCACTTTAATGCGCGAGTAAATAACAACAATCCAGTTGCCATACCTGCGACGACAGTTAGAATGACGCTTAGGTTCATCGTGTCGACTGCTTCTAGTACCGCATCGTAAGCACCTAACAGTAGCAAAATAAAAGACCCTGATATACCTGGCAGGATCATAGCACAAATAGCGATTGCCCCTGCAAAAAACAAATAGGGAAGACTGGGTGTGGTTGTGAGCAGTGGCAGGCTACTAACGCCCACAGCAGTGATTAATCCAATAGTAAACAATGCCACACGGCCTATGTTCCAGTGCTTGATTTCACTCAACAAAATAAATACGGTCGCGACAACCAGCCCAAAAAAGAACGACCAAATGAGGAGCGGTTGATTGTCCAGAAAATGCTTGATCATACCAGCTAACGTAGCAAAACTTGTGACAATACCAAGTAGCAAGCACAACAAAAATGTCGCATCAACATGGCGCCAAATCGCAGCGAATCCTTTAATGCCGCCTTCTTGGCGAAATATCTGCCACAAATTGGGACCAATGCTACCAAGCGCATTAATCAAGCGCTCATAGATACCGGCAATCAGTGCGATGGTGCCGCCAGAGACACCAGGTACGATATCAGCGGCTCCCATAGCCATTCCTTTGAGATAAACCCCCAAAAGCTGTTTTGGGTTGTCGTTGCGTACAGCCTCAGTGCTAGTATCAAGTGGCTGCGCTGCTGACGGCTGGTTTTGCCGCGGAGATTGTGGTGCCGTCATGAACAGTCCTTTATTTTTTGGAAGTGAGTATGGTTTGAGAGTAAGTGTCATCTAAGCATGAATGACTAATAAGTAATAAAAAGTATAAGTGGTGGGTATTACTAGGATCTTAAACCTTCGAAGTAAAACCATCTCATAAGACATGCCCTAACGCATAAAAGCTGGATCAATGAAAAAAACATTAATCCAGCTTAGCAGAGGCTCTAGAATGTTTAGTGATTACTCAGTAGGCGCAAGCGCTGGATAGCCGAGTGCATAAAGCGTACCCTCAAGACCAGTCACATTAATAGCGGCATCTGCACGTGCTTGCACGATTGGCTTAGCATGATAGGCAACCCCTAGATCAGCAAGCGCCATCATCGGCAGGTCATTAGCACCATCTCCGATACAGACCACTTGTGACATCTTGATGCCCAAGCGTTCAGCAGTATGCTCGACGATAGCGGCTTTTTTGGCACCATTAACAATAGGAAACTGCACATGACCAGTTACTTCATTGTCTTCAATATCCAAGGCGTTAGCATGGACTTCATCGATACCCAGCTGCTCAGCGATATAGCGGGCAAAATAAGTGAAACCGCCTGAGACCAGCACCGTATGATAGCCCAATGCTTTTAGCGCACTGATGGTGGTACGTGCACCAACTGATAATGTTAAGCGGCTACAAATATCATCAAGTACCTCAGTAGAGGTGCCTTTTAGCAACGCCACACGCTGAGCAAATGACTCATCAAAATCAATCTCGCCGCGCATCGCAGCTTCAGTGATGGCTTCGACCTCTTCACCAATACCAGCCGTTTTTGCCAGTTCTACGATGACTTCTTGTTCAATCAAAGTCGAATCCATGTCAAAGCAAGCAAGCTTATGGGTGCGCAGCATATGACCGACAGACAAAATATGACAATCGACAACGTTTAGGTCGACAGCACTATCTGCAATACCAGTGTTGTATTGTTCAGACAAATCATGACGCAGGCGAGTGGTTAGCTGATCATCGATGATGTGGGCGGCGGCAGTCTTTTTGCCGGGATGCATTAGGGTGTCAGTCACGGGTACTAGCAAATAGCGGTACACTTGAGCATTGGTAAAAGGGAGGCGCTGTGCATCTGCCGCCGTCGGCTCCGTATCAGATACTGTGATATTGACAAAACTGGCATCAGTATCTTCTGCGACAGTCACCAAATGCCAGCTTGGCTGTTCATCTACCCAAGACTGAATGTATTGATGAATATCGATTGCTGATACTTGAGTCGGTAGCACGACGATAAGTGCAAAAACAGGTAGCGATTGTAGCGCATCAAAATCTTGCAGATTGGTATCATCAGGCAATAATGTCGCAATAGAGTCGACGGCTTGCTGCCATGCTTTGCTGTCTTTTGGTAACGAATAAGAGGTATTTTTTGGCATGGCTCATTTGTCCCTTGTATGCTCATATAAGATTGGGAATAATAACAGTTTTCCTAAGCAGCGCCTATAGATGACGCGCAAAGTAACAATGATGTTTAAAAACAGATTTTATGGTGTAAGACGCGATAGAAATGCATTGCTGTTATTATGATAAATTTATAAAGCGACTCACGCTATAAGGTTTGTTATGGTGATATAGTAGACAAGACAAACTGAGCAATAGGTAGTAACGCCAAGCTAAAGACATCAGAGCCTATGTGCTGATAAACCTCAGTGAAGTTGCATCAGTATGCCCGCATCAACATTTTCTAAAAAATAGCCAAAAAATGAGCAATAGCCTCGTTTTTTAATTTCTTTTCTCCAAAAAAGTTTACCATATCATGACGTATTTAGCGCCGCGGCAAGGGTTGTTTGCCATTATTCTTCTGGTTAGTTTTTGTTTGCAGACGCTGTTATTGGTCATCAGTACCGACCAACAGCTGAGCAAAAGTCGTGCGTTAAAAGGCGAGCAGATGGTCGCCCAGCTGATTGATGAAGCAAGGCTGTCTTTGGAAAACAAAGACCGCGTCAGTCTTAGCGTTATTGCTAATCGCTATACCAGCGAGCAAGATGTGACACGGATACTTATCAAAGACAATACCGACGAGATTCTAGTGCCGGTAGGTAACGCGCCGATGCAACAAGGGGATACGATTCGTCAAATCGCAACCAACGGTGACGCGGTGATTGGTAGCGTTGCACTGACCCTAAAAGATGTCAGTAAGGGCGAAATCATTACCATGCAATGGCCGTTTGTGATCGGCACGATGCTGCTGCATTTATTGTTATGGTTAATCTATGGTTATCTTGCACGCCCTACCAAGGAGCAAATCAGCGCACTGAGTCGCAGTATTCAAGAGCTGTACCGCGAGCAGTATAATCAGGTCGACCAGCGAGGCTACAATCGTGATCTTGAGCGTCGCACAGACACTAATAGTCAAGCATCTGGCGCCGCTTCCGAACAAGCGCTGACCGAAGACACAACGAACACACGTACGTTCAATGTACATAACGAAGTCAACGAATATCTCAGAACACAGCAAAATCAAGGCGCCAGTGACGAAGCGAGCAGCTTGACCGCCACGACTGAGGATAGCGCTGCTAATACAGCGGCGACGAGCGACGATCAGCCCAGTAGTCATACAGCTAAACTGTCTGCGACACGAAACGTTGATAGCGTACGAGTCCAAATCGTCTTTCATGATGAGTTCAATATGCTGGAGCGTTTAGCACCAGCTCAGCGCCTACCTTATCTGGCGCTGTGTACGCAACTGCTCAATCAGGCAGTGACCGAGCTACTCAAACAGCCACTATTGCTTGGCGTCAATGCGACCAATGAGGCACGTTTCGAGGACGATGGCGCAAGCGTGGTATTAAAGGCGGACAATAGCCATGCAAAAGTGGCGCTGGCTGGTGTGATGCTCGCCAAATTGTACTTGATGCTTAACAAAATCATTCACGATAAGCATATTGAGCTGTCACGTTTTGCCTTACCAGCAAAAGCAGGTGTCAGCGATGAGGCGCAAGCAGAAGCAATGACACATCTGCTACAGAGTATCGGCAAAAAAGAGCAGCTGTTGATACTATTACCTAATGCAGGTCTCAAACAGATCAGCAATCATGTACAAGTACATAGCATCATGCGCCCAACGACAGTTTATGAGCGAGAATGTGCGATATTCGATGGTGGTAATGATTCCCTGATTCAGCGATTGGCAGACGTGCGTAATGCGGTGCTGATGATTGAAGACGACGATGAGTCGTCTATGTAGAGGCGTTATTTATATTACAATTGTCCGCTATATTACCTATATCACGGTCTTGGCACTGAGGCCGAAATGTGACATATTAAGAAAAAGCATTGACAACATTCAACAGAGACTTTATAAGGCATATATATATTGATGTATATTCAACACCCTTGCCTAAAAATGATAGGAGTTTGTCATGAGTGACGCTGATATTGACGACGATTTTGATGATGATTTTGTCGACGATGATGATGCAAAGATGGTCGAAGAAGCTGAGACGAGCGTACGTACGCGCTTAAGTAGTCTTGAGAAGCGTCGACTGATCGATAATTTGCTAGAAGAAAAGCGTTTGGCTAAAGAATTAAAAGACGATCTAGATGATATAGACAATTTTGATGAAGACGGCGATGACTGGGACGATGATGACTTTTAATTTGTAGGCTTTGATCGTCTAAGCTGACTAAAGTGCTTTAATGATCGACCGTCACATTACTATTCAATTGTTGATATAGAGTACTCGCTGTTTGTTGTTATTTACAGTTACTCGCAGTCGTTTCTATCTGATGATACATACTTCATAAAGGCTGCTTGGTTTTAGTGATTCAAGCAGCCTTTGTTTTCAAACCATCTACCATCTTGCATACAATGGATCAATCGCTGCGGTTGATGATATCTATCTTTCAAGGACTACCAAACCATGAGTAACCAACTAAGTTTTGATGAATTACTAGATTATTTGGATAACCAAGAGAGCCAGTTCGTGCTCGATAGTGTTGCGGCGCATGGCTTTTTGACAGCGACTGTCATCGGTCGTCCACTGCCTAACTGGATGGATGCGCTTTTTGAAGGGCATGTGAGTGAGATTCCAGACAATGTCATCGATGGCATCAAACGCTGGCGTGACTCGATCATGGCTGAGCTAAAAAACGAGACGCCAATTGAGTTACCATTTGGTGAAGATGCTGGTGACGAAGAGGTAGCAGTTGATTTCTCAGATGAGTCGGATATCGTGGCTTGGTCGATTGGCTTTGTCGATGCGATGTATGGCGATGAGGCGAGCGATTGGTTCGAAGACGAAGAGACAGCAGAAGACGTTGCTGTACTGACCTTGCCAATGATCGTACTAAGCGGCATCGATGATGAAGATCCAGAGCTGTCTGAAATGCGTAAAGATGAAGATAAGATGGTACAAATGGCCAATAGCATCGAAGGTAATTTGACCGAGCTGTTCTTATTATTCCATACCAATGACTAGTTGTTGCTCTAAGAGACTGTGCTACTGTGTGTGGTACTACTAGCGATATATAGCAGCACACAATAGCAAAGTCTCTTTACTTATATTAAAGCTGCCCCATGTGGTTTTGGTCATTTTCTTAGATACGTTATAAGTCACTGATAAGGTCTTATTATGGCTGTGCAACTCTCCAACCTCGAACACCTACCTAATTATCAAATCACCGAGCGCCTAGATGTGGTATATGGCAGTACCGTACGCTCAAAGCACGTCGGTAAAGACTTGTTTGCTGGACTAAAAAACATCGTCGGTGGCGAGCTGACGGCTTATACCGAGCTGTTAGAAGAGTCACGTCAAGAGGCGATAGATCGTATGATAGTCAAGGCAGAAGCGCTGGGTGCTGATGCAATTGTAGGACTACGTTTTTCAACTTCTAGTATCGCACAGGGTGCCTCAGAGCTGTTTGTCTATGGTACGGCTGTCAAAGCGGTACCGCAGCAACAATTCCAAAACCCGCCAAGTGATAGCCACCATCACTCAGCTCAACATACGAATCCTCAAACCCCAACCGCGCCCGATGATTTACCGCGTTTCAATCCCTTTGGTTAATTTTGTTTGATTAATTCATTTCGGTTAATTATATAATGCTAAAAGCTGTAGTGCTTTTTATGATGAGAGACGTGCCATGAATGACTCACTGATGCAAGTGCTTATCAATTATGGGCCGTTTGTCTTTCTATTCGCTGCTGGTTGGTTTTTTGGCTCGCGTCACGAGCGTCAGCATTTGGCGCAGCTAAGAGTAGCAGAGCAAGCATTAGGTGATATTACCGTCTCAAGTGAACGCTTTTATCGTCCTCTGCTGGCGACTGGTAGTGAGGGTGAGCTGGTACTGGGTAGTGTCGTCATCGCGCAAGATTATTTTAAAATGATTATCGCCCGTATACTCAGTGTCTTTGGCAAAAACCTAACCACCTACGAGACATTATTAGATCGCGCGCGCCGTGAGGCGATCGTCCGTATGCGCACCCAAGCAAAAGCCAAAGGCTACACACATATCTATGGTTTGCGCTTAGAAGTCACCAACGTCAACCAATTGGGCAGTATGGTAGAAGCCATAGCCTATGGTACAGCGGTAATCAGTACTGACCATACATCTGCTACACCTCACGTGATACCCGTCTAGATCGTTTTTACCTCAGTCTCAGACATATAAATTGATAGTTGACTGACGAGTAGTCAAAAAAATCAAATACATACACTTTTACAACGATATACTGAATTTTGCCGTTCCGTTATTATTTCGGTTCGTATGGACTAAAAATCGTTATTGCCAAAAATTAGTACTACAAGAATCAGTACTACAAGTACTCGTACTATAAAACCAATACCGTAAAAGACCAGTACCATAAAGAATTAATACCGTAAAAGATGAGTATCATCAAAAAATTGTCGTTCTAAGCACACAGTTGTGTGAATCAAGATTATATAAAGAGCTGACAACATCGATGGCTGTTACCCCAGATATCAGCAGGATTGGCTGATTGAGCATCACAACGTTGTCATAAACTTGCCCGTGTAAGGGCTCTATCTACAAGGATGTAGTTATGGAAGGTGTGGAGTTAGTCACGTTTGTAAATTCAAAAGTTATTCCTATCAGTATTTTTTTGATTATGATGGGAATGGGACTGTCCCTAGTTACCAATGACTTTAAACGAGTCGTCAAGTACCCCAAGGCCGTCGGTATAGGTCTCACCAATCAGCTTATATTTTTACCATTAGTTGGTTTTGCTTTAGCGGCGTCTATGTCATTAGAGCCTGAGTATGCGGTTGGGGTTATGTTGCTGGTACTGTGTCCTGGTGGCACCACATCAAACCTATTCACTTATCTTGCCAAAGGCGATGTCGCCCTGTCAGTTACGATGACCGCTATTGCCAGCGTCATTACTGTATTTACCATTCCTATCGTACTTAGCTTTTCGCTCGTCTATTTCATGGGAGCGGGCAGCGAGTTCCAACTGCCAGTCGCCAAGACCATGATTAGCCTGATTGCGCTGACTATCCTGCCGGTTAGTATCGGGATGCTGATCAAAAACTATAAGCCTAAATTTGCTGATAGAGCACAGGTTATGGTATCCCGTTTTGGGGTGATCTTTTTGAGCTTCTTGGTGCTTTTCTTGAGCTATGTGCAACGAGACATCATCGTAGAGGCCTTAATTGCTACTGGTCCTGTATCGCTCATATTAAACGTATCAACGATGGCACTTGGGTATTATACGAGTAAATGGTTTGGTCTCAATCCTGAACAGAGAAGATCAATCACCATGGAAGTCGGTCTACAAAACAGTACGCTATCGATGTTTATGGCATTGACGCTGCTCGCTAACTATAAGATGTCGTTGACGCCAGCTATCTATACGCTAATTATGTTCTTGACCGCTGGTATCATGGTCAGAGTATTCACAGCTCAGCACAATAAAGCCAAAAAAACCGAGATAGAAAACAGTGTATTGGCAGCACGTAGAATGTAAGGTGTTTAAGATAACCGTAGTAATGTATTGTCACGCCAGTTGAGACAGTACTTGGCAAAAAAGTAGCAATGTATGGCGCAATAAAAAAGCCCGCAACACGCTTCGTATAAGGAAGTGCGTTGCGGGCTTTTGTGTGTAGTACCTCTTTTCATCTCGAATCTAAAATCTTCGTCTGTCCATTTTTGCTCTCGCCTCGGCAGTTTGCTCTTTGACCTTTTCGATTTCAAATAAGAACGTACGGTTTTTGAGTACGGCAACGAATACCACGCCGCCCACCGTATTGCCCGCCAGTACCACGACTAAAAATACCAAATAGTGCCAAAGGCTGACAATATTGCCATATAGCAGTGCTGAAAATACCTCGATGTTGCCCACGATGCTATGGTGCAATCCCAAGAACCCGATACTACCAGTGATGAGGGTGACCAAGACGATACGGCTCAGAGTGTCACGGGCAGAAGTCACTAACCATGCGGCGACGCCCATCATCCAGCCTGCTAGCACTGCACTGCCAAAGATAACCCACCACTCAAACCCCAAAATATGCTCGGCATAGGCGTCAATAGCATGATCTGTAAACAAGTGCATGTGTAGCCCCAGACCGATCATAAGGGCTGCAAATATACAACCGCCCACGATATTACCAGCAATAACGATGCCCCACAGCCTGAGCAATTTATGCAGTGGTTCGATTTTATTGAGTACAGGCAGACTGAGTAGGGATGTTTGTTCAGTAAACAGTAACGACTGACCGATCACCACGATAATAAAGCCAATCGGATAGAGTAGGGACGACAGTACCATCGCATAGCGACTGGGTAGCACGTCATTCAGTAGTGCAAATGCGGATAAAATCACAAAAAAACTGATACCAATCTCGAGTCCAGCGGTAAAGGCACTGGTAAATAACGAACCAAGTGAGCGTTTAAAGGTTTCTTTGGCATGGATGACTTGCTCTACCAAGATACTGGCGTAGCTTTTTGCTTGGCTTAGATTGTCATCACTGGCGACTTTTTTGATGGTTTCTTTATCTTCTTCGCTGATTTCTTCTGGCAAGTCATCATTATCTAGTTCTTCGGTAGCTTTTATGTGGTCATCTGAGTGATGACTGTCCATATCAGAGCTGTCTTTTACAGCGTGGCTGTGCTGTAGTGTATGACTGTGCTCCATACTGTTATTTTCGTGACTGCCATTCAGCGCATCGTCATCTGAATGTAGATGACTTTTGGTAGTCGTGTGCAGAGCCTTATCGTTTGGCAAGTTGTTCTGAGAGTTGGGGGGTTGCTCGGTATCTTGGGGCACGGTCAGCTCACTGTTGGTTATATAATGTTTTAGTACGTTTCAGGCTTGGTAGTTTTAAGTTTTAGTATGCTCAAATTCAGCTATCATCCATATTTTATCGTACGAGGGTAAGATATTCTGTTGCGTATTTGGCTGACTGGGGTTGTTAATTGAGGAATAAATGCGGTTCACGTCCTATAAATTGCCTTACCATCTAACAAAATATGCCTATCTGCGTTAAAATCACACTATCAATAATTTTCTCTGTTTTTATAGCATTCTGTGCCATCTCAGTTTGACCACATTCATTACCAACAATAAGATCACCCTATTATGAGTAACCAGACCCTCACGCAATCTATCCAAGCGGCGCTAAGCCAACTAGAAAACGCCTATAATCCTGCACAAGTCGAAGCAGGTATGTATCAAGGCTGGGAAGAGAGCGGCTACTTTCAGCCGACGTTTGACAAAGACGAGTCATTTTCTATCGCCTTGCCACCGCCGAACGTCACTGGCTCGCTGCACATGGGTCATGGTTTTAACAACGCCATCATGGATGCGCTCACTCGTTATCACCGCATGGATGGTGACAATACGCTGTGGCAACCAGGTACGGATCATGCGGGTATCGCCACCCAGATGGTTGTTGAGCGTCGTTTAGAAGCGCAAGGTATCAAACGCCGTGATATGACGCGTGAAGACTTCATCGATAAAGTATGGGAATGGAAAGAAGAGTCGGGCGGCAATATCACCAGCCAAATTCGTCGTCTAGGTAGCTCGGTTGATTGGTCGCGTGAGCGTTTTACCATGGATGATGGTCTATCTAACGCAGTAAAAGAAGTGTTCGTTCGCCTGTTCGATGATGGCTTGATCTACCGTGGTAAGCGTCTGGTGAACTGGGATCCAAAGTTCCAAACCGCACTGTCTGATCTAGAAGTCGAAAACCATGATGAAAAAGGCAGCTTATGGCATTTCCGCTACCATTTCACAGATAAAGACTTAACGACGCAAGATGGCAAAAACTATCTGGTCGTTGCTACCACACGCCCTGAGACGCTACTTGGTGATACGGCGGTCGCGGTCAATCCTAGCGATGAGCGCTATGCACACCTAGTTGGCAAAACGATTACCTTGCCAATTACGGGTCGTGTTGTGCCTATCGTCGCTGATGATTATGTCGAAAAAGACTTTGGTACCGGTTGTGTCAAAATCACCCCAGCGCATGATTTTAACGATTATGAATTGGGTCGTCGCCATAGCTTGCCACTCATCAATATTCTCGATGAGCGCGCTAATATTCTACCAGCGATGGAAGTCTACCCTGATTTGCAAACGCGTGAACCAGAGCTTGAGACCACGCCGAGCGAATATGCAGGACTTGAGCGTTTTGCCGCGCGTAAGTTCCTTGTAGCGCAAGCAGGCGAGCAGGGCTGGCTAGAAGATATCGAAGACTACGCGCTAAAAGCCCCGCGTGCTGAGCGTGGCGGTACAATCGTTGAGCCGTGGTTGACCGATCAGTGGTATGTCGCAGTCAAAGAACTTGCCAAGCCTGCGATTGACGCAGTAGAAGACGGCAGCATTGAGTTTGTCCCTGCGCAGTACAAAAACATGTATATGGCGTGGATGACCGATCTACAAGACTGGTGTATCAGCCGTCAACTCTGGTGGGGACATCGTATCCCTGCATGGTATGACGATGCGACAGGTGAGATCTATGTCGCTCGTGATGAAGAGGAAGTGCGTACTAAATACAACCTAAGTGATGATGTAAAACTGCGCCAAGACGATGACGTACTCGATACGTGGTTCAGCTCAGGTTTATGGACGTTTAGTACGCTTGACTGGGCAGACGTCAACGCTGATCCGCGCGTAATGGATACCTTTCACCCAACCAGCGTGCTCGTGACAGGTTTTGACATTATCTTCTTTTGGGTGGCCCGCATGATCATGATGACCATGCACTTCGTGAAAAACGAAGACGGCACGCCGCAAGTACCGTTTAAGACCGTCTATGTGCATGGTCTGGTACGTGATGGTAATGGTCAAAAAATGTCAAAATCAAAAGGTAACGTCTTAGATCCGATTGATCTGATCGACGGTATTGAGCTTGAAGCGCTGGTAGAAAAACGCACCAGCAATATGATGAATCCAAAAGACGCGGCCAAGATTGAGAAGCAAACGCGTAAAGAGTTCCCAGAAGGCATCCCGGCTTATGGTACGGATGCGCTGCGCTTTACCTTTACCTCGTTAGCCAGTACTGGTCGCGATATCAACTTTGATCTAAAACGTGTCGAGGGCTATCGCAACTTCTGTAATAAAATCTGGAACGCCAGCCGTTTTGTCCTTATGAACTGTGTGGATGGCGATAGTAATGCTAAGCCTATCGACCAAGTGGCCAACCCTGACGTATGGGAGTTACCAGAAAAGTGGATCATGAGTCGCCTAAACTCTAGCATCAAAGACATTCATCAGCATTTTGCTCAGTATCGTCTCGATATGGTCAGCCAAGATATCTATGAGTTCATCTGGAACGAGTACTGTGACTGGTACGTTGAGCTTGCCAAAGCCAGTCTAAATGATGAATCGGTATCTGACGAGCGTAAAGCGCAAATCCGCTATGTGCTGTTACATGTGCTCGAGACGGCGCTACGTTTCACTCATCCAATCATGCCGTATTTGACTGAGCAAATCTGGCAGACCATCGCGCCCCTACTGGGTCGTAAAAACACTGACAGCATCGTAGTCGCTGACTATCCACAGACTGATGCCAGCCAAATCAGTGAGCAGACTGAAGCGGATATGGCGTGGCTACAAGAGCTGATCGCGAGCGTCCGTAACATCCGTGGTGAGATGAAACTGGGTAACGCGGTACGTCTGCCAGTGCTACTACAAAACGTCTCTAGCGACGAAGAAGCGCGTCTATCCCGTATCAAAAACCAGTTCAAAGCGCTTGCCAAAGTCGAGAGCTTAGAGATCGTCAAAGAAGGCAATGAAGTGCCACTATCGTCATCAAGTATGGTCGGTCAACTACGGGTACTCGTACCGATGAAGGGTCTAATCGATCCAACGGCTGAGCTGGCACGTCTAGGTAAAGCGCATGAAAAGCTACAAAAGCAAGCCGATGGTATCGCGCGTAAGCTCGGTAATGAAGGCTTTGTCAGTAAAGCACCTGCGGAAGTGGTCGATGCTGAGAAGGCGAAACTGGCTGAGTTAGAAGGGCAGTTGACGGCGATGACAGCGCAGATGGAGCAGTTGAAAGCGTTGTAAGTAAAGCAAAAGCTTAAAGAGCATAGCCTCAGCATCGGAGTCCTTTAATAAGGGGCAAATATGCGATGCATGGGACGGTGCTCTTTAATAGCTTAGCTCAGCGCTCGTCCCTCGCGCAAAAGTAAATAACAAGAAATACACTGCCATTTTTATGGTGGTGTATTTTTTTATATGTAAGCTCATTTTGTATATAAGTGCCAATTGTTTCTTGTAATAATATAATAAAGTTGAACTTACTTAAAACGAGATAGTTTTATGAAGGTTTGCACCGTTTATCTAGACCAAAACGTTCTGACTGAACTGCGAGTCTCTAAGATAAGAGAAATAGGTTCTAATTTCGCAAGTTTACTTGAAGTATTGAGGAGACCAGACTTCCAAGTTATTTACTCTGAATATACACTTATAGAAATCAGTAAAGTAAAAAGCGAAGAGTTTGTTGTTGAGCATTTGAATGTTTTAAATATGCTCAACGCAATATATTGGAATAATCAGTTTCCACATAAATCCCCTGATTCAAAAATAGTCTATAAGGATTATTTTGAATCGAAGAATTCTTCTTTATCTCAAAGGCTTGATTACAAAAATAAAAAGCTTATTCAGAGCTTGAATGGCATCGATACAGGAGCTACGGCTCAAAAAAGATTTGATTCGCTCATTGATGAGCTTGTTTCAACACCGTTTTCTTTGTTATCAAAGAAGTTACCTATTCTAAAACGACCTATAGATAAAATTGGTGAAAAGGTTTCTCAGTATGCCAGTAAAAAACTTAATCCCTTGAATGAAATCGAAGGTTATTCAGTCTTAAATCTAATTCCCAATTTACGAGAAATTATAAATGATTCAAGTTATGAGAGTATTGAATCATACTCACCTAAAGAGGTCTTTAAAGAGGTTGAACGCCGATTGTTCAATCATGATCCTAACCTTCCGGTTTTACTGTCTCATAATGTGGCGGGTATCGAGAACAAAATTGAATTTCTATTTCTACTTTTAAATTGGGTAGCTTATTTTCCTGATAGGTTTCAAAATATAACTAATAAAAAAGGTTTGCATAATGCCTCTATGCTGGATGCTAAACATGCCTCATTAGCTTGGCATTTCGATTTCATTATATCTACTGATGAAAAGTTCAGAAAGAAGGCGCTAGCTTGCTACTATTTTAGAGGCTCTAAAGCTCAGGTTTTATCTGTAGAAGAGTTCTTAAAAGTATTTATATAGATAACATTATTAAAATTTATATAATATGTATAAATAATTAAGTAGCTATAAAACAAATAGAGATAACCATGAAAACTGATGATATCATAAAGTTTATAAAAAATAAGACATTTGATGATAAAGTACTTATTCCTAGTGAAATAAATGCTTATGAAATAATGAATATTTCAGATATGAGTATTCTAAAAGAGATAGCAAAACATATTGATAAATTTGAGGTTCTCAAAAAGACTGAAACGTGGCCAAAAGACAGTTCAAGGCAATACATCTTAGGTTCAATGGATAAGCTTAATACTTTTCTAAATGATATTGCTGAAGGTGTTTGTCGATGTTCAAAATATCGATATGTTAAATCTACACCAGAAGGGCAAGAAAGTCTGGGACTGATAGAGATATTACAGAAAGTCCAGCATGTTTCTTATCCTGAAACTAACTATGAATGTCGATGTACGCTATGCCAGACTGTTTATATCTGTCATGCTCATGAAGTTAGGTTTGGAATAGGTTATTATTGGATGAAAAAGAAGCATTCGGGCTAATTAGTTATCTAATATGGGAATAAAGTATTGTGCAAATTCGCATAATATCTGTAAAATATTTTCGATTAGATGGTTATTCATTCTTAGTAAATAGCATTAAGTTGCCTGCTTAGCTAAAATAAAAAACCGCTTCCGCACTGGCTTTAGCGGTTTTTTTAATGTCAGTAATTAGTCTATTATCTTCAAAGGAATAACAAGCTAACGTAAGGAACACCATGAACCATCTCACCGTCGGACAACGCTCGCCTTTAAGCAATCTTGCTATTGACGATACCGCACCCATCACGCTTAAGTTGACTTGCCAAAGTCCGATAGATATAGACTGCTTTATATCTATTTGAATTTGCTCTTGTTTAAAGTAATAAAAAACCGCCACAGCAAATGCTATGGCGGTTTTTTGTTATTCAAAATTCTTAACTTCTAAAATCTCTACAGTTCCCAAAGCGATTGATATTGCTCATCAGTTAAGGTTACGATATCGATTTCGGCTAGCATCTCGCGCAGTTCTTGCCATTTACTTGCATCAGGCTTGATGGGCGCGATCAATCTGCCTAGCGTGTTGTCAATAATGGCATCCATCAGCGTATCGGCTTCGGTTTTACTATAGTCGTAATACATACGGTGGGCTGTGGCTGGCTCATTTTTGCACAGTTCCGTCATTTGATTGGTCACTTGGATAAAGATATCTATCGCGTCTTTTTTCGCGCTATAGATCTCATCTGTTGTCAGAATCTCTAAAGCTGAAAAGTTCGGATAGGGAGATAGATGCTGATCGATAAATTCAAACTCTAAACCCTCGTGAGTTGCCTCAACGCCTTCAAAGTTATAAAAGCACAGCCATGCACCATCGAGGCTTGGGTCTTCTTGCAGATTTTTTATATGATAAAAGTCCTTTTGCACAAAGGTTACATTATCACGGCTGATACTAAAGCCGTTTTTCTTGGCATAGCGAGCCAATATCTCAAAGCCAATGCGATTGGTTTTTTCTTCAGCCGCAGGGGTACAGATGCGAATCGGCTGATTATTTTTTAATTTGTCCATACTAGACTGCTGCATCAATATGCCGCCATCGGTCTCAAAAAAGCAGCCCAATGCGCGCAGATTAGGCGCGTAATGCTCAAACAAATGAATCGGCTCATTCACATGTAGATCGATGCTCTGGTTCTGCAATTCAGCAAAGCCATCATAGTGGTCATCAGGCTCGATAATAGCGATATCTAGCCCTGCCTGCTCGTATGCACCCGTGGTCACACCTGCGATAAAGGGCAAGTGGTCAGGGTTCAAGAACCATTCGAGAGTAAGAGTAAGTTTGGTGGTCGATTGCATGGTTGTTTCCTTTTTAATGATAGAAAACAATCAGACTGATGCTGTTCAAATACAACATGAAAGGCGAAACAAGACAGGCAAAATCTACATATGATAGGCGTATAGGTATTGGTACCTCATTTATCCATATCGCTTATCTGCGTTCCTATTTACGTTCCTTATCCGTAGACGATAAGGTATGTCATGCTTGTTTCCTACGTCAGTGCTAACTGCTTCAGGTTCACGGGTGTCTCTCAGCGATGGTTTTGACGGCATTAAAACGTAAAAATCAAAGCACCCCGACAAGATTGAGTGGTATTACAGTATTTTTAAGCAGTAGCGCTACTGAATCAGTACCGCTAACGGCTACTGTAGATAGCTTTTACCATATACTATTGCCTCATCATAGACGACCTATGAGCGGTAATGCAAGGTGTTGGATTGAGTCATGAGTTGGTATGCTTTGTGCAGTTGTTATATGTTATGCCTTTGATAAGCGATCGAAAATCTCGGCAAAAAAAGGTATGATTAGTAAACTGAAGTCGAATATAACGACAAGGTTTGTCTGTCTTTATTATTACAGCTAGCAATGCTCTGTCATCTATACGTGAGACCTAATGAGTTAAGTTATGAGTAAAGTCTATCACTATACGAGTACCGCTGGATTTTTGGGTATAGTCAATGACTCAAGCATATGGGCGACCAATATCTTTTTTTTAAATGATTATCAAGAAATGAAAAAAGGTATTGATTACGTCAGAAAAAATCTAAAAGACGAAAAGTTATTTGAATCCATGTCGCAGGACTATCAAAAAATCATCGAAAGATTGCAAGAGATATCTACCGATCACTACAGTCTGGATGCGGATGCAGAGATGTCGCTCACCAACTATCTGCTAGAGATGCTGGTGGGGCTCAGTCAGCAGTTCTATATCACCTCTTTTACACATAACAAAGACTATTTGAGACAGTGGACTTCTTATTGTGAGCACAATGACGGTATCTGTATAGAGTTCGATGAGCACGTACTGTCAGATGGTTTTAAATACAATAAATTCAATAGACACTCTCAAGCGCATCATAGGTTCGATAGTATTATCTATAGTTACTCCAATAGTATAAAAAGGTATTTTGATAAACATAAAATAAGAGAGGTGTTCTTAAATAGAAAACAAGCACTGGTCAATAACGTGCGCAGTATTAGAGAGCATAGTGCGGTCAGAAAGACAGGTACCGAGTATAGATATAATGCGACCGCCGACTTACTGTTCTCTTCTATACTTGAGGCGCTAACAGAGTTTGCACTGATAAGAAACCCACAGTTCTCTGATGAGAAGGAGAAGAGACTGATACTGACGGTGATCAACCAACACGACAAATCGATTAAGTTTCGCTCAAGATCAGGCGTGATTATTCCTTATATTCCTGTCCATATCGACTTAAAGAGCATTACCAAAGTGATCATATCGCCGACAGACGATGCAACCCTTAGACGAAAGGGGATCGAGCTGTTAAGAGGTCGGTATAATTTGGATTTTGAGATATGTGAATCAGAGTGTCAATTAAGAAAGATATAAAGGGTCAACCCCTACGAGGCTAAATAATACAATCTTAAAGATATTCGAGTATTGAGACGCATTTGATCTTATAAAAAAGTAATCGATCTTTAGACATAAAAAACCGCTCATTATGCAATGGTGCGCGGTTTGTACGGTTAGTGACCTAATTAATGGTTTTTTTCTGAAAACAACTCGGGATATGAAACAAAAGACAAACTAAAGACGCAAAAGTAATCTTGTGTGCCTATAGTGTCTAAGGCATGATGAATGCTCATCTAGACTGATATCGATAGCGCTGATAGATGATCGCGTTGATTGATGTCGTTCTTTGTATTTCACCTGCTAACCATACGATACGGCTGTCATGAGCAATAATAAAAAAACGTTTTATCATAGGCCAAAGACCAATCAATCCAAAAGCCCAATGATGCGTTGGACGTTTGTGACGCTCGGCTGGATATTTTTTGTTTTAGGGATTATCGGTATCTTATTGCCAGTGATGCCCACAGCACCATTCATACTACTAGCAGCAGGGTGCTGGGCGCGTAGTTCTAAGCGCTTTCATTTTTGGCTGATCAATCACAAGTATTTTGGCAAATTCGTCCGCGATTGGGAGGAGAGTCATGCCGTTCCTCTATATGCCAAGTGTCTGGCAACGGTCATGATGGCAGCGTCAACAGCGATGCTATTTTATCGCTTTCCTACGGATATGATGTGGATAGCATGGCTGGTAGCCGCTGTCTGTAGCGGGGTGGCGATATATTTATTCCGTCTGCCAAACGCCTAAAATTGTTGCAATTTGTACCAAATGTGGTCAATAAATGGCGCTGGTTACACGAAAGATGAGATAAGGCTTGCGATACTAGGATGTACCCCTTATAATACGCCCAAGCTTAAGAGCAGTTCTGCACCAAATCATTACCTCGTAGTATTAGTTATAATCCTTCGTTTTAATATTTATCGTTCAGTAGCTATTTGCAAGCGTTACCGGTCACTAGACCATTAATAAATTTAAAAGTAGGATTATACTATGTCAGACGTTCAAAAAGGTACAGTTAAGTGGTTCAACGAAGCTAAAGGTTTCGGTTTTATCGCTCCAGAAACTGGCGCAGACGTTTTTGCTCATTACAGCGAAATCACTGGTTCAGGTTTCAAAACTTTGGCTGAAGGCCAAGAAGTTGAGTTCACTGTAACTCAAGGCCAAAAAGGCCCACAAGCACATAACATCGTTGCTATCTAATTTGTCTTTATAGACAGATAGATGAATAGATGTAGAAAAGCGGACCTTCGGGTTCGTTTTTTTTCGTCTACTGTTTGATGTCAAATGATATAACAGATACAACAACACCGCCAACTGTGTAAATAGTTGGCGGTGTTTTTATTGGGCTGTGATATAGAGCGTGATAGCAGTCACTAAAATGTAAAATCGACTTCTTATATCAAGCTGATACTGATATTGATCAGACCGCCGCCCAGCAACAACCAACCAAACATCACTGCGCCTAAGACTAAAGGTTTGACGCCAGCTTGTTTGATAGCGCTTAGATGAGTGGTCAGACCTAGCGCAAACATCGCCATTGTCAGTAGTACATCATCTAACATCACCATACTGCGCACGATACTCTCAGACATGGGTACCCATGTATGTATCAACACAATGCCAATAAAGATAAACGCGAACCATGGCACCTTGACTTGTTTGACGCGGCTTACAAATGATGCTGTCTCGCTTTTATTGCTCTTATCTTCTGAAATGGCATTATCTACGGTGCAATCTTTGGTTAGTGCAAAAGATAACACGAGTAAGAAAGGCGCGAGCATCATGACGCGTATCATCTTGGTCACAACAGCAGTGTCACCGATCTCAGTGTTGATGGCATTACCAGCGACCACGACCTGCGCCACCTCATGGACAGTAGAACCTGTATACATGCCATATTGTTGGGCGCTCAGCCAAGGTTGTAGCCAGCCCAGATGATAGAGAAAAGGGTAGATTAGCATCGCGATAGTGCCAAAAACCACGACGGTTGCCACGGCGATAGTGACTTTGTGTGCTTGGGCATTGACGACTGGCTCTGCGGCAATGACGGCAGCGGCGCCGCAAATACTTGCCCCTGAGCCAATCAGAATGACGGTTTCTTTATCGACTTTTAGCCATCTAGTACCTAGCCAGTAGGTTAATAAAAACGTAGACGTCAGTACCAGAGCATCGGTCGCAATCGCTGGCATACCAACGCTTGCTACTTGTGTCATGGTCAGCTTAAACCCATAAAACATGATGGCCAGTCGCAATATCTGACCTTTTGCAAAGCATACGCCGCCGTTTAAACGTTCAGTGAATTTGGGGTAGATAGTATTGCCCAATATCATACCAAGCAATATCGCAAGCGTTAAGGATGACAAGCCAATAATGCGTCCGTTCGACCACACATCCAGACTGCTATCCAACCATAAGCAGAACAAACTACCGATCAATACCACAGCCAAACCCGCCAAGTGACGTTGGCTCGGGACGTAGTTATGAGCTGAGCTACTAATTGATTGGAGTAGTGTATGCATGACGCGGTACCCTATTACTGATAGTAAAATAAGCATGAGCTTATAAATAGACAGTATATGCCCACTACATTTATAATAAAAACAGATATATAAGATACAAACTATCGATTTTTTAGGTTAAAGTATTTTTATCAATGAACTTTAATAGTATTGAGAAAAGGCTGCTGCTACATACTAAGTCTACTTAACCTATAAGAGCATTCAAAAACTGACGCAAGGCCATCGATGTCATGAAAAAATCTGTGCAAACATTACCAAAGATTACGCTCAAGCAGCTCGCGGTTTTTGTCAGTATTTATCAGACAGGAAGTACCAGCCGCGCCAGTGAGGCGCTGCATCTATCACAATCAGCAGTCAGTAGCGCGTTGACAGAGCTTGAGTCTAGACTACAGATGCCATTGTTTGAGCGGGTTGGTCGCAGACTCAATCAACACCCCAATGCGCATCCTATTTATGTACAAGCGCAAGCCATCCTAGGACAGTCACTCACGCTTGAGCATTATCATCAGTACCAAGCAGGACAGATTCATATTGGGGCGAGTACCACAATCGGCAACTATGTACTGCCGTCATTGCTTGGTAAGCTCTATGAGGCGCTGCCAGATGCCAATGTCGATATGTATATTGCCAACACACAAGAGGTCGTGGGTGAGGTTGAGCAGTTAAATATTGACATTGCGCTAGTAGAAGGGATGCCGCGACCGATAGATATGAAAGCTATTGAACTGCGCGAGTGGCGAACAGATACGCTGATGATATTTGCCAAACGTGATAGCAAATGGCTAAAGGATATCGCTATATATCATCAAGACGAGGATGGCTACCGTCTGACTATTGAGCAGCTCGAACAGTTACCGTTATTGGTACGTGAAGCAGGGTCGGGCACACGGCAAATTATCGATGAGCAGTTGCTAAAATATCTACCCAATGCCGAGGTGGTTAAGGCGATACATCAGTCAGAGGCCATCAAGCATATGGTGAGTGCAGATATTGGACTTGGCTGTCTATCACAGCATGTGATTGAGACAGAGCTTGCGACAGGGGCGCTCGTAAGAGTCGATGTTGCTGGGATTGATTTGTCACGGACGTGGTGGCTGGTCTGGCACAAGGCAAGACATCAAAGTCCCATTTGGCAAACCTTTATAGATATTATTCAGCAGAGGTGAATAAGAAAGCGTAACCCATAAAAAAGCGCAACGTCTATCTCGGCGCTGCGCTTTTCATTGTATATGTCACTCATACCAGAGCGTTGTGGCTCAACGCTATGCCGAGACGGGCTTGTCTAGTCTCACCACAAAGCTATCGCAAGGTACGTTGGGTAAAATATTATCTGCTGTCGCGCCACTGATCCATGCCGCGATACCAGTGCGCTTATGACGACCGATGACCAATAGGTCTACATCGTGTTTGTGGCAGTAACTGACGATACCTTCACTACTAGAGATCGCCGTAGTAACTTCTGACGTTGCCGCGTTCAGCTGATTGCGTTCTAAGAATTGTGCCAGCTTAGCGCGTGCTTCTTGGCAACGCTCATCGTCAATCTCATCATATAGGCTGGAGGCGGGTACCAGCTCGTAACCAAAACCAACCATCGTATCTTTTACGATGTGTAGCACCGATAGCTTAGATCCTGGGCGGTTTTCAACGATACGCTTGGCTTTTTGCGCGACGATATCCGCATCAGAGAGTAAGTCAGTGACCAGTAGTATATGTTCGTAACTCATAGCGTCTTCCTCATGTCAGATAGTATTTACTATAGCACTACTATAGAGCGCTGTTAAGTGGTGCTTGTCTATCTTTGAGGCTCTCCGTAATATGAGTTCAGGTGTATTAATATTTATCAAACCAAAGACTCAATACACTGCTTATTCCGATACGGGTTCGCTAAGTTTAACAACCAAACTGTCGCAAGAGATGTTTGGCAATATACTATCGGCGGTCGCGCGCACCAACCAAGCGGCGATACCTTGACGGTCATGCCGCCCGATAATGAGTAAGTCGACCTCTTTTTTATTGCAGTAGTTAACGATACCTTTACTGTTAGAGATAGCAGCAGTCACTTCAGAGTTAGCGACTTCTAACTCATTATACTCAAGGAAGCGTGCCAGTTTAGCGCGTGCTTCTTGCCATTTTTCGCCATCGAAATCGCCCGAAAGACTAGATGAAGGAACCAGCTCGTAACCGAAGCGCACCATATCATCTTCAACAATATGCAGAACAGATAACCTAGCCTCAGGCGAGCCTGCAAGGATACGTTTGGTTTTTAGAGCGACCTTGTCGGCATCAGATAATAAGTCAGTCACCAGTAAAATGTGTTGATAGCTCATAAGTGGCTCCTTTTGGTGTTTACTTTCTAATAGTCACTTTTTGGTAGTTATTTCTTGGCAGTTACTTTTTAATAGCCACTTTTATAGTAGCAGTGCAGGCTATTTTTGTTAAGCGACTCAACCATTGTTTATCTATGATTATTGTTGCCTTTGTGTTTTGCTAGGGCTGTTTTAATAGGTAGAGGATTGCTGAGTTCGATTTCATAGATTATTGCGTGATAGTCGACTTGACTTATCGATGCCGCAGCCCCACTAATAGCGCTAAGCCAAGACTTTTTAGCCACTTTTTATAACTGATATATCGGTAATTATTACCATTTTATTTACCCTGATAGTCAGGGCACTATACGCATTGTAAGCGATAAGGATAACTATGACTGATACCCCATTTACTGCGGATTTAACGCTGCATCCAGCATTTGAGCTGCTCGAGCATCGCCACATTGAGGCGCTATCGATGGATGTGCTGATCAGTCAGCATGTAAAAACAGGCGCGATGCATTATCATCTCGCGCATCCAAGTGACGAAAATGCGTTTTTGGTGGGCTTTCGTACTCAGCCAATGGATTCAAAAGGCGAGGCGCATATTTTAGAGCACGTCGCATTATGTGGTTCTAAGAAATTCCCAGTACGTGATCCATTCTTCTCAATGATAAAACGTTCATTGAACACGTTTATGAATGCGATGACCGCGGCGGATTGGACAGCCTATCCCTATGCCACGCAAAATAAAAACGACTACTTTAATTTGCTGTCTGTATACCTTGATGCGTCCTTCTTTCCTAACATTCATCCGCTCGACTTTGCCCAAGAGGGCATCCGTGTAGAGCTGGACGAAGACGATAAACCGCAGTTTAAAGGCATTGTCTTTAATGAGATGAAAGGTGCTATGAGCGGCGAGATTGATCAGCTCTATCATACGGTGGCGCATCATGTATTTCCAACGACGACGTACCACTATAACTCAGGTGGTGATCCTGCCCAGATTCCTGACCTGACACATACTGAGCTGACCGAGTTCCATCAGAGTCACTATCACCCGTCAAACAGTGTCATCATGAGCTTTGGTAATATCCCTGTTGCCGAGACACAAGCAAAAATACATGACGACGCATTGACTCAGTTCGAAGCAGGCAAAAAGCACGTGTCGCGCCCAGAGCAGCGTTTGTCTGCGCCAATCAGTGCGGTCGATACTTATACTGCTGACGAAGCCGGTCCAGATCAGACCCATCACGTGGTCGCTTGGTTGCTACCATCGATTACCGATCCTAAGCAGCGCTTAGCATTACGTCTGCTGGAAGGCGTGTTGATTGAGCATTCAGGCTCACCACTACGTGCTTATCTTGACAGTCACCCACTGGGTAAAGCCCCAAGTCCGTTGTTGGGACTTGATGACAGCCATTACGAAATGGTGTTTTATACAGGACTGCGTGGTTCTAACCCTGAGCATGCCGAAGCGGTAGAGCAAGGTATCATCGATCTACTGACCGAAGTGGCAAGCACGCCAGTCGATGATGAAACGATCGAAACCATCCTCCATCAGATTGAGATTGATCAGCGTCATATTGGTGGTGATAGCGTGCCTTATGGTCTAAACCTTATGCTAGAAGGCTTTAGCACCGCTATCCATGATGGCAATCCTATCGATGTATGGGAAGTAGACGAGCATCTACAGTGGCTACGCGCGCAAGTCGTCGATCCGCAGTGGCTACCGAATTTGATCAAAACGCATCTACTAGACAATCAGCATCGAGTCCGTGTGACGATGACACCTGACAGCGAAAAAACCGCCCGTCTAGCAGCAGCTGAACAGACTCGCCTTGATACCATAGCGATGGATTTGACTGCTGATGACAAGGCTATCTTGAAGCAACAAGCCTTGGATTTGGCTGCGCGTCAAGCCGCGCCCGATGATTTGAGCCTGTTACCAAAGGTAGGTCTAGAAGACGTACCAGCGGATATTAGCTTTAAAGAAGGCAAACAAAAACAAGTGCGCTTGAGTGGGCAGGACAGTACTTTATTTGAATACGAAGCGGGCACCAATGGTCTGTATTATTACCAAGTGATCGTACCGTTAACTGAGGCGATTGGTAACGCGAGCGCCGATGAGCTACCAGTGAATGATGTCATCAATCATCCATTGCTGCCGATCTATCTGAGTTTGCTGTCTGAGCTAGGGACTGACTCGCTCAGTGCCCATGAAATGCAAGCCAAGCAGGCCGCGCACTCATCAGGTGTGACAGCACGTATCAGCCAGCGTACCCATGTTGATGACAGTCAGTCCATCGGTAGCTACTTTGTGGTCGCAACACGTGCGCTCAATCGCAAACCTGAAGCGATTGATTTACTCAAAGAAGTCATGGAGCACAGTATCTTTACTGAGCATGACCGCATCAAAGAGATTTTACAGCAGCGTCAAGCCAGCTGGCAGTCAAACCTAGCAGGCTCTGGTCACTCGTATGCGATGCAAATTGCCAGTCGCGGTATGAGTCGTCAAGCGCAGCTAGAGTATGTACGTAGTGGTCTACCAGCACTAAATGCGCTCAAGGATTTCTTGACGCACGCGAGTACTGATGATGCACAGTGGGATCAGTTGGCAACCAGCTTGATGGACTTACATCAACGCTTAATCAGCTTACCTAAGCATGCCGTTATTATCTGTGAAGCCGAGCAAACAGAACGTTTGAGCAGCTTAATCGTCGATAGCTGGACAGATAGCCAAGCAGCAACGTCTACTGAAAAAGTAACTGATACTAAAGCAAATATTCCTAGTGAGTTTGCAAATCTGCAGTTAGCTACCGCTTTAAATGGTGAGACTGATGCAGTCAAGGCATTAGAGAGTGGCGACGATGTTAAAAACGATGTGCTCGATGTTGCAGATCTAGCGTGGCTGGTGCCAACCAATGTCTATCATAATGCTAGCGCCTATACAGTACCAGCGGCTGATCATCCTGATACTGCGGCTCTGATGGTATTAGCGCCGTATCTGCGTAACGGCTACTTGCACAGTGCGATTCGTGAGCGCGGCGGTGCGTATGGCGGCGGTGCAGGCTATGACGCCAATGCATGTGCGTTTAAGTTCTTTAGTTACCGCGATCCGCAGTGTGCAGAGACTTTTGAGCACTTTGAGGCCAGTATCGAGTGGGTCATGAATGAACCACAAACCGATGAGCAGTTGGAAGAGGCAATCTTAGGGATTATCTCAGGTATGGATAAGCCAGGCTCTCCTGCAGGGGAAGCAATCAAAGCATGCTTTGCCAACTTACATCATCGCGGTGCTGACTGGCAGCGTAAAATGCGCGCTGCGATTTTGGCCGTGACCATTGATGATTTGCAGCGTGTTGCTAAGCAATATCTGCAGGGTCAAAAACACGTACGTGCAGTGCTAGCCCCTTATGACAAAGAAGAGACGGTAAAAGGTCTGGGCTTTGAGGTTTGCAAAATCAAGAGCTAAATCAGCAAGACTGCTATCAACAATAAAAAGCCAAGCATCATGCTTGGCTTTTTGTGATTTAGTATATGAATTAATAGCGCTTGATGCTCAAATCCTTACCAATTTTTTCTTGGTGAACTGGGAAGTCGGACCATTCGTCAAACTGCTTACGATCATCAAAATAGCTCCTTAGGGTGCGGCGGATGGCTTCAAAAGCCAGCTCGTCCCATGGAATCTCTTCTTCACTAAATAGCGCACATTCAAGGCTCTCTGAACCAGTACCATAAGCACCGTCTTTTAGATTTCCCAAATAAATCGAGTAAATCTGTCCAATATCTGGCAGGTCGTAAACACAGTATAGATGCGGATGTATCACGGTGGCATCAGCTTCTTCGTAGCTCTCGCGTGCTGCACCCTCGGCCATGGTTTCGCCATTTTCCATAAAACCTGCAGGTATGGTCCACAAGCCATATTGAGGTTCGATCGCTCGCCTGCATAGTAGTACTTTATCTTCGTGTACCACTAGTGAGCCGCAGATAACTTTTGGGTTTTCGTAGTGGATATAATGGCAATTAGGGCACACCAAGCGCGGCATATTGTCTGTAGGTGGGATTTTTCGTTCTGCTTTATGACCGCATTGGAGACAATAGCTCATATCGACTACCTTATTAGAAAATATTATATGTTCACTTATCTTAAGATTTTTTTTGCTATTCTGATGTTTGCTTTTGTATACAGCAACGATAGTGGAAAATGCTTCCAAGCATATCCTTTTACTTTTAATGATAAAAGCTATTTTATTTAATTTTTACGATTACAAAAAAACGCTCTGACAGCGCGTTGCAATCGCCATTAGAGCGTTTTTATTGAGTATATCCTATATAGGGATTAGGTCATAGGAACTGAGTTTTTGTTTCGAGCATTTGTGTGCGTAGTCCACCAGCTACCGATGCAGAGATAGGAATCAATGGCGTTACAGTGGCTTGAAAGTCATGATAGAGATCTTCGCGCGTCGGATATACGACCGTACTTAAATTGCCGTCTGCATCCACTTCATGACGCCAGCCACCGTGCTCAAGATCAATCAAGGTACTGGCAATATAATCCCAAGCCAAGCGGTAGTAATGGTCAAAGCGTGAATCATCCGTACGGCGAGTCAGCATCAGCGCCGTGTTAGCCATTTCAGCCTGTACCCAATAAGGACGATTAGCGATTGAAATCTCATCTTCCCAGCCAATGGTATAGACCATACCGGGCTTACCATCAGGTGCCCAGCCGCGATCAATAGAACTGTCAAACAACGCAATGGCATCAGGTAGCAGCCAATCAGGCACTTTATAATCACGTGCCATACAAGCAGACTCAACTTTTAGCAATAATCCTGCCCATTCTGCAAAATGACCGGGTGTCAGTCCCCAAGGCCGCAAGTCATCAGAAGGCTCATTGGCATCGTAATCAGGCAATAGGTTCCACTTGCCATCAAAATGCTCAGGCAAACGCGTATCATAAGTCTTAGGGATATCATGGCCAAAACGCTTGGCTAGATGTAGCGTGCGATCAAGCCAACGCGTCTCACCCGTGGCATCTGCCAAGGCTAAGCAAGCCTCGGTAGTATGCATGTTGCAATTGGCACCGCGATAATCTTCAGGATCAGACCAGTCAGCGGCAAAAGAGGGTAGCATAGATTGCTCATCTTCTAACCAAAAATGCTGATCAATAACGGTTATCGCAGCTTCCATTAGCTCTGTACCACGTGGACGATCTGCGATACTAGCAGACGCGCCAGCAAGCGCAACAAAGGCATGCAAATAGGCATTTTTGCGCGATGGATTGTCAAGCGTAGAGGACGCATTGCTGAACCAGCCATCATATACCTGATCTCGTAGCGGCCCATCCAGCAGTGCGTCGATACCGTGATCACATAGTATGGCTGCCCCCGGCAGTCCCATGAGCGTTGCTAGCGCGTAGCAATGTACCATTCTAGCCGTAATGACACTATCTGCCGTATCATCGACCATATTGCCGTCTTGACCGAGAATAGCAAACCCTGCCGGCACGCGTGCTTTGGCATAATGATCAAGCAAGCGTTGCCCTTCAGCCAGTAGCCAGCGGCGATGCGTATCCCGATCTGCCCAGCAGGCAGCTAAAAGATCGGAGTGATCAGCAGTATTAGCCATTGGTGATCATCCCGCCATTGAGATGTAGCGTCTGCCCAGTGACAAAGCTACTGTCCTGACAAGCAAGGAAGACGTAAGCGGCTCCCATCTCGCGTGGCTGACCCATACGGCCCATTGGTGAGGACATGGATTCTAGAATGTCTTTGTCAAAGTCTTTGAATACCAACTGAATTTCACTGACCACAGGACCTGGTGCCACTTGGTTAACACGGATACCACGATCCAATAGTTGCTGTGATAGTGCGCGGGTATAGCCAACGATAGCGCCCTTGGTTGCAGTGTATGGCACTAGCACATCGTTACCAACATAGGCGTTCACGGATGTGGTGTTGATAATGCTGTCGCCTTCTTTCATATGTTCAAGGGCTGCACGGGTGGTATAAAACATGCCTGCCATATTGACATCAAAGTGCTGTTGCCAGTCTTCATCACTGACCTCAGACAAATCATGATAGGGCTTTTGCATGCCTGCGTTGTTGACCAGTACATCGATGCCGCCCCATTGATCCACGACAGCGTCTACCGCTGCTTTGCAACTACTACTGTCGGCCGTATCACCTTGTAAGACCAGGGCTTCTGCGCCTTCTGCCTCAATACCGTCACGTGTCTCGTTCGCGCTGTCTTCATCAGAGTGATAAAGAATAGCGACTTTGGCACCTTCGCGTGCCATGTGCAGAGCCACTGCACGTCCAATACCGCTGTCGCCGCCAGTAATCAAGACGCGCTTGTCTTTGAGTTTATCTGAGCCTTTATAGTCGTCATTGATATATTCAGCAGGTGGCATCAGGTTATCGATTTTATCGGTCATAATTTGTATCCTTCGTTCTTATTAGGTGTTTTATTTATTGTCATCACAACAAGACAAGGATGCTGGTATCAATATTTTTATAGTGCTATTTTAGGATGCCAGTATCGTTATCTTGTTGGGATCTATCATAGTAGCCAAACGCATTTAATGAAACATTAATCGGTTAATGTTTGGTAATGTAAAAATGCGGTTATGAGACTTATTACCATGAACGAATATCAAGCAAAAAGGATATTGAGAAAGTCTCATTCAATAAACCTATTACCATCTAAAGTGAATGGGATAAGGCATTGAGTAATTTAAAAAGGTGTAAAGACACAGCAAAAAACAGTCATTTGGTTGAAAGATTCACTTTGATAGAGACTCAGTCTACATAACAAAGGATATACATAAGCGGCAAGAAATTTTATATTTATCATAGTTGCCGGATATATGTATAGCAATCAGCCGATACGTTAATAAGTCGCACTTTGCCTGAAACGACAACAATATGAGATGCATCTACTAAAGCAATCATCGGACTAATAAGAAAGGCTGCCATACTAGCAACAGGTATACTAGTATACTAGTATGCTGGCACAGGTATTTTCATGAATAATATGAAGATGACCACTCATAGGATTTGATAATGACCATACCCGAAAATATTGATTTCTTTAACAAGTTTAGCGTTGCTGTACCGAGCTTTATACGACATCCCACACTCAGAAAATTGGCTGAGCGTGTGCAACATGAGACCCTAAACACGCTTACCAGCCCAGCGATGTATGAAGCGCACAACACCTCACACAGTACGCGCATTTTAGATAGCTTGTACCAGACACCCATTGCTGATGCCTCAATACTGGTCGCGATCACTCATGAGCGTAGACCAAAACTACTATTGACACGCCGCGCCGCCCATATGAACAGTCATGCGGGCGAGGTGTCTTGTGTGGGTGGCAAACATGATCGAGGCGATGGCAACAATGTGGTCACAGCACTGCGTGAAGCCTGTGAAGAAACAGCATTACCACCTAACAAAGTCCAACTGCTTGGACAGTTACCTATCCAAACGTCCAAAAGCGGTATGAGTGTACGCCCTATCGTTGCGCTTATTGCACCAGGCTTGGTACTGGTACCCGAAGTGGGAGAGATATCACGTATTTTTTGGGCGGACTTTGAGTCGTTGGTCACTCAGCCCACAGTAGAGTATGCGGTAGAGTATAAAATGCAAGATCAAATAGCGACTTTATTGACGCCGAGCTGGCAAGTCGATGGTGAGACAGTGTGGGGGCTGACAGGACGTGTCATAGCTAACCTGCTAGAGACAGGGTTCGATCGACAGTTAGAGTGGTATTACCGCGTGGACAACAACCGATAATATAACATTTAGATTTATAGCATCAACAGCATTCCTTCACGAGTTTATACTTAAATAGGGCTGCTTATCTAAGTACTACTATCCAAATGATACTATATAAGTACGGCTGCTATATTTGATAAATCATTTAGAGTCTTATAGACCGCTTTATTTATAGTAATCGTCGTTTTTCTTGAGCCACCAGTTCATATTATCTTGGCGTTTGGCACGGAACGCCTCTAACTTATTGGCAATGTTTTTGTTGTGTCCTCGCGCGGTATCTAGAGCAAACAAAATAGGCACTGAAGACAATACGCCAAAACGTATTTTTGATTTTGGTAAATCTAAGCCATCGCCAATATCATCACCGACTAAGGTACGAGTCACACTGGCGTTTACCATCTCCACAAACCGCCCACGACGATTGTCCTCGCCCATGAGCTGACGGGGTAAATCATGCAAGGCTTTTGCAAGTGGCTGCCCCATCTTAAAATCAAGCTGCTGAATGGATAGGTAGGTATAGAGCCATTCCCAGCAGGCTGCTTCATCTTTCGGCAGACGATCTAAATCAACGCCCATCCAATAGCTGGCAAGATTCCATAAATGCAAGATACCTTCTGCTTCCTCGGTGCTAATACGGGCACCCAGCAGTCGTAGACCGCGCATAATCAATAGAGAAAACTGTAAGTGTGTGGCAATCATATCGGTTTGATTGATGGGCACGCCCCAATAATCGGTGTTCCAGCTGCCATCAGGATTATGATGCTGGTCAGCATTTGGTATCACACCTGTCGCGGCATTGCCCTTACCTTTGAGTAAGTTCTGACGTACCAAAGTATGAATTTGACGTACTTTGATGGACTGTCGCCAGCCTTCAGAGCCGATGGCCAATACTTGATCAATAGCGTTATGATGATTACGCGTACTTATATCTAACTGCGGATGCTCAGACACGGCCAAGATATAGGCATAGGTGCGCATGAGTCGCGGCAGTGCGTCATGCATCAGTGCGCCAGTCTGAATCAGTGGCAATGATAGGGCGGGAATACTATAGCCTGCCATGAGTGCCACATTACGCAGTAGCCAAATGAGCATCAACGGATAGCGTCTGTAAGCAACGGCACCAATCTGAGCAAGTTTGGGGTCGAACCAGTCAGGATGCGTACTGAACTGCTCGGCTAATGTACTAAATGAGGGGTGAGCTAAGTGGTCGCCAGATATATCGTCACCAAGAATAACCTGCTGCAAAGGCTTTGCAAAACGAATGTTCTCAGCGGCTAGTGCATCTGCAAGCGGATCACCAATATCGTAGCCGGCAACTATTTCATCAAGCAGGGTAGGCGATATTGCAAAGTCTTTCGGTAATAGATACCGTTTGATCCGCTTTAAAACCTGCAAATCACTATGATCATTGGTGGCAGTGGTGCGCCCGTGACGCTGATAGGGTTCTTTTGATTGATGATGAGGTTGTGTTGAGATACTTGCAGTATTGGTGGTTTTCTTACTCATATGATCAAGTGCCTTTATGATTAAGTTATAGCTTGATTTAGCTATAGATCTAATATCTGCAACATCAAAGCCGTCTATAGCGATCCCTCATAAAACCGAATTGATGCATCCAGCTGTCTTTGCGTCTGCTTAATATAGTGTTTGATACGATATTTGGTATAGTGCCTTTCATTCAATAGTGATAGCAGTGTTGCACAAGTTTTTTTTCGCTAGCAAGACCGAAATTCGAGCCATTTTTTAGCTTATCGATTTCTGTATGATAATCCTTAACAAGCCTTTGACCGCTGTTAAATTTATCGTTTAATAGATAGCCATTTAATAGATAGTTACTGAGGTTTTATGAGTCAGCTGGTTGCAGTATATCTATCCACGATAACAAGCGACCTGTACATAATAAAAAACGACTTATAAGCTAAAGGCTCATAAGTCGCTCGTTTTGATATTAATGAGAGCGGGTCAAGTCGACCGACGTGCCGCTGACATTGTCTTTTAAGCTCACTTTGAGCATGATATAACCTGCGATACCAGAGACGATAGAACCCATGATGATACCCAAGCGCTCATCAAACATCGTTGTATCACCAGCAAACGCCAAGCCGCCGATGAATAAGCTCATGGTAAAGCCAACGCCACATAATAATGCTGCGCCATATATTTGCTTATAGTCCATCCCTTTTGGCATGGTTGATAGACCAAGCTTGAAGATTAACCAGCACATGACCATAACACCCACTTGTTTGCCGATGAACAGGCCTGCAGCGATACCTAGCGGCACTGAGTGGAATAGCTCAGCAAGACCTGCGCCCTCGAGTGATATCCCCGAGTTGGCAAAAGCAAATATTGGCAAAATACCAAAGGCAACAGAGTTATGGAGATCGTGCTCTAGCTCCTCTAATGGAGAGTGCTCAGGATCAGTACGGTCAAACATAGGGATAAATAAGGCCAAAACCACGCCTGCCAATGTGGCATGGATACCTGATTTGAGTACCGCAATCCACATAACGATACCGATAAGCAGATAAGGCGTAATACTGGTCACATTGCGACGATTGAGCAGATACAAGAATGGCAGACATAGACCGGCTACTGCCAATGACTCCAATGACAACTCGCTAGTATAAAATAGAGCAATGATTAAAATCGCACCAATATCATCAAAAATAGCGATAGAGACCAAGAATACTTTTAGGGAGTTGGGTACGCGGCTACCTAATAGACTCAGAATACCCAGTGCAAAGGCAATATCGGTTGCTGCAGGAATTGCCCAGCCTTTCCAGTACTCAGGCTCATTGAGATTAAAAAGTATGTACACCGCTGCTGGCATAATCATACCACCTAATGCTGCACCAGCTGGCAAGATGATTTGCTTGACGTTAGACAGCTCACCGATGAGTACTTCACGCTTGAGCTCAAGTCCAACTAAGAAAAAGAAAACCGCCATAAGGCCATCATTGATCCAGTGGTGGGCATCTTTGGCAATAGCAAAATCACCAATCTGAATCGCAACTGGCGCGTGAATAAAACTTTCGTACCACACATGAAGAGGGGAGTTGGCAATGATCATTGCAGCAACGGCAGCCAATGCTAAGACGATACCGCCTGCTGCCTCAAATTCAAAAAATGCCTTAATCCTTCGTATTGCCATATCATCCTCATTCGCTAAATACAATTTACTAAATAACCTCAAATATCCATCAATGTCTGCGCTACCAACAATGCGAGGGTAGCAAATAGACAGCAACAGTTTCTCATACTCTTATCGATATAGACAACAAAATACGCCCAAACAAACCTGCTAGCCCACTTTGTTGTACTCATTATAGTGACATTATAAAGGTGATACGCTGAGCAACATAGTTGTAAGTCGTTAAATCTTTTTAACAAAAGGTCTTTTATAAATGATACCCCAGTCGTTATTAAACAAATTTAGCAGACTTTGGTAGGTTTTTGGCTTTTTTTGCAGTTTTATCTCTATAATGATCGACGCTTTACGAGGTTGTCCCGGCTCCCTTGTCGATTTCAATGACTCAATTGTCTGACTGCTAGTAGCCTCACATCAGTGACATGCTAGTCTCATCTTTCAAGCTCACTTTTTTCTTACGATATTTTGCAGGTCAGCGTTATGGATTTAACATTCTCATTAGAGATCATTTTGATGCTCACTGCGGTGGCAGCATTGGCAGGATTTATTGATGCTATTGCTGGGGGCGGTGGACTACTGACCATACCTGCCATGCTACTGGCTAACATCCCTCCGGTACTCACGCTTGGCACAAACAAGCTCCAAGCGGCCTCAGGTGCGCTTGCAGCTTCTATTACAATGATCAAAAAAGGAGTCGTTAAACCACAGCGTATAAAAGTGGCGATTATTGCCGCTTTTATCGGGTCAGTCATAGGTACCATCGCGGTGCAGATGTCGCCACCAGATTTACTCGAAAAACTGATTCCTTTTTTGATTGCGGCTATCGGTATTTATACGTTGTTTGCGCCTAGGCTTGGGGAAGTGGAAGCTGCACCGCGCATCTCAGAGGGTAAATGGCAAAAGATTGTAGCGCCACTCATTGGTTTTTATGATGGCTATATTGGTCCAGGTACAGGGATGTTTTTTGCGCTTGGCAATGTGGCGCTGCGTGGTCGACAGATTATCGAGGCGACAGGTACCGCAAAGGTATTGAATTTATCTACCAATATCGGCTCACTCATATTCTTTATTTTGGGCGGTAATGTACTGTGGAAAGTAGGACTGGCGATGATGGTAGGTCAAACCATTGGTGCGTATTTTGGCTCACATATGGTGGTAAAAGGCGGTAGCAAGCTGATTCGTCCGATGATTGTCGTGGTATGTTTGGCCATGCTGACCAAGTATGTTTTTGGCTAAATAAAAATAATAAATATACCCATCACAAAAAAAACCTCAGTCCATGTGCATAGGTGACTGAGGTTTTTTTATGACATTATTTATCCAATAGATGTGATTAGCGGCGACGATCTACGTCATCGTACTCACTACCCATGATGCCATCGCTGAATACTTCAGAGAATTCACGCTCGTTATTTTCGTCGATATGACCATCGAATACGTCTTTTGCACCAGCGTTAGGATCATTGTAAATAGCCAAATCCATTTTGCCTTCTGATTTTGCTACGATAGTCGTAACAGCAGCATCGCCGCCGACGTTTACAGCGGTACGTAACATATCAAGGATACGATCCACACCCAAGATTAGACCAATACCTTCGATTGGTAGACCAACCTGAGCAAATACCATAGACAGCATGATGAGACCAACACCAGGCACACCAGCTGTACCAACAGAAGCAAGAACCGACATTAAAATAACGGTTAGATATTCGGTAACTCCCAGATCAATACCATAAATATTGGCAATGAAAATGGTCGCAGTACCTTGCATAATGGCAGTACCATCCATGTTGATGGTGGCACCAAAAGGAACGGTAAACGACGCAACTGAGTTATTAACACCCATACGCTTGGTAACGGTACGCAGCGTAATAGGAATCGTCGCGTTCGAGCTTGACGTACTAAAAGCAAAGATCTGTACTTCACGCATTTTTGCCAAAAAGGTCTTGATAGATAGACCTGATGCGACTTTGAGTACAATCATCATCGTGATAAAGAAGTGGAATGCTAATGAGCCAACTAATACCGCAACATAACCAAGTAGTGACCAGATCAAGTCTAGTCCCAGCTCTGCCATTGCTTTGGTCAATAGTGCAAACACACCATAAGGTGCTAGGTTCATAATGATCGTCACCATCTTCAAGATGACTTCATTAATAAGCTCTAGGCTCTGAACCAAACCTTTGGCAGGCTTGCCAACCATCAAGATGCTCACACCGATCAAAATCGCAAAGAAGATAATCGATAACATGTCACCATTGGCCATCGCACTGATAGGGTTCGATGGGACAATGTTTGAGAATACATCAAGTAAAGGCGGTGCTGACGCGGCTTCAAAAGTCGCATCAGTACCAATGTTCATGCCTTTACCAATACCAAATAGTGAACCCAGTCCAATCGCTGTTGCAATCGCAAGCGCGGTGGTGAACATATAGATCATAAATGTTTTGGTACCGATACGTCCTAATAGACGAATATCACCAATACCGCACACACCGCAGATCAGTGAGATAAGTACCAATGGTACGACCAACATTTTTAGTGAGTTAACAAATAGCTTACCGATAATGGCAAGAAAGCCATTAGTGATATAGGTATTAACAAACCCACCTTCGCCATTCAATCCCGAATAGTTTAAAAATAAACCCAGTGCAATACCAAGCACCATGGCAACAATAATCTTGCCCGTCAGTCCCAAATTCTTCCACATAATTCATATCCTTTGTGTGCACAACAGCGCTATAGTCAGCAATCACTCAGAGCTCATGATCGTGTTTATTTACCTAACTATAATGCGTGTTATGACTATTAAGTTATTATGATTGTCGCTTGATGTCACGTTTTCGGGGACAATATAAAAGAATAGTTAAGGGCACTGCAAGATTTTTTTACCATTTTATTCTGAGACGATGATAATTTTCACAACGATGTGCCCATAAAATAATCATTATTTATTCTAAACCGTTTGTTTCTTATATGAAACAAAATATTTATGAAAGAGTTTTGAGGCTGGCTAAACATCGAGATTTTATATCGGATATCGGACCAACCTAATGCAACGGACTCAGTATCGACTTTAAACGCCCCTAAATTTTAGTAATAAAAAAAGCCAAACGGTCGCATAGGGACAGTCTGGCTCTTTGAGGGTAGATAGCACTATAAGTACTAAGCGTAATAGTGGCGCTATCTACAATAAATGCTTATTTATACTTTATCATCCTCTTGTGGTACATGCACTGGCTGCTCCGAATGCTTGAGGGTATTCGCTTCAGCACTATTATGAGCCTCATCGGGTGGATCAATGTGGCGACTGTGATTGTTACTCATACGCTCACTGAGATGTGACTCAGCATCACGGTAACGATGATCTAATGCGTCTGCTTGCGGTTTTGATTTCTTAAAATCTGTCTGTGAGGTTACTTCTTCGGCAGTATCCTGTTCGCTTACCATCTCTACGTCACCATCACTCTCGTAACCGTGATTGGGGTTTTCGTCACCCGTTTTTGTGTCTGTATTTGAAGTATCATTCAGCTTACCAGTAGCTAGAGCATCGGTAGCTGGAGCGTCAGTATCCGCTGCCGTATCAATATCGTCAGACATACCGCGTTTGCTTTGAGCCTGTTGTTTTAGCTGAGCGTAGTCCGTCAGTTGATGAACCGCGTTTTCAAGAGCGTGTGGATTGTCACGCTCTAGCGCTTCTGATAGATGCTCGTCAAATGTATCGGTCAATAACGAGTCAAAGCGCATGGCATTATATTGAATCAGTACTTCCGCTTCTTCTTCGGTAATACCGCCGTTTTGGCTGGCATGTACCACATGATCCTCAAACGTCAGTCCTTCAAAGCTGTCTTGATGTTCTGCTTTTTTGAACTTCTGCCACAACGGTTCAATTTCAACTAACGTCTGATAAGCATGTTCCATCCGACCAGTCACATCGTCTGCATCGGTATTGTAATAGACCATGGTTTTCAGATAATCACGAAATGGGTTTGCCGCAAAATCATCCATGAACGTATCGCCCAATTGACGCTTGAGCTCATCACTCGCTGGCGTAAAAATACGCCCGCTAGGGAAGGTCACAAAGCTAACCACATTGGCTGCCATACGGTTCGGGAAGTTGGCAAAGAAAGAGACAAAGGCTTCTTGAGCCGTATATAAGCTATTTTGTAGCGCAACTTCGGCATGCAGTCGCTCAGACTCTGATTTACTACCATACTCATAAAACTGCAAGATGGCAGTCGCAATGAATAAGTGGCTATGAATGTCTGCTAAGCGACCAGACAGCATCTCTTTACGTTTTAGATCACCTGCTAGCAAACCTAACGCCATATCCGCAGTTAGTGCAAAGCTCGCGCTTAAACGGTTGATATGCTTGTAGTAAGGACGAGTGAAAGCGTCAGCAAAACTTGGTGCATCATTACTACCACCAACGTACCCTGCCACAAACGCTTTTGCACCGCGGTTAAAGGTATAGCCCAAATGCTTAAAGAAAAGAGTATCGAACTCTTGGGTCGCCGCAGCTTTATCTTCGCTTTGTAGCAGTTGCAGCTCGTCAAATAGATATGGATGACAGCGCATCGCACCTTGACCAAAAATCATCAATGAGCGCGTCAAGATATTGGCGCCCTCAACGGTGATAGATACAGGGATCGCTTGATAAGGTGTGGCTAGGAAGTTACGCGGACCCATCTGTACGGCGCGGCCACCGACCACATCCATACCGTCGTTGACCACACTGCGCATGGTTTCAGTCGCGTAGTATTTCGCCATAGCAGTCATGACTGACGGCGTACCGCCTTGGTTCAACCCGCAAGTCACCAAGTGACGGAACGCTTCTAACATATAAGTGTTACTTGCCATACGGCTAGTAGCATCCTGCACACCCTCAAACTTACCGACTGAGATCTTGAACTGTTCGCGTACTTTTGCGAACGCACCGACAGACAAATACGTCATTTCACTGGCTGATGTAGACAGAGCTGGTAAAGAGATGCCACGACCGACGCCGAGACATTCCATCAGCATACGCCAGCCGCGACCAGCGTTTTCGACACCACCGATGATGTAATCTAACGGGATGAAGACATCTTTGCCATCGACTGTACCATTCATAAATGGTGAGCCGATCGGATTATGACGTGGGCCTGTTACGACGCCTTCGTGGCTAGCAGGAACAAGCGCACAGGTAATACCATAATCAGTTTTTTCAGGATTACCAAGCAGTCCTTCTGGATCGTGCATCTTGAATGCTAGACCGACTACAGTGGCGATAGGCGCCAAGGTAATCCAGCGCTTAGAAAAGTTCATACGTAGGCCGAGTACTTGCTCGCCCTCATGCATGCCATAGCAGACCACGCCAGTATCAGGAATTGCACCTGCATCCGATCCTGCCTCAGGACCAGTCAGACCAAAGCAAGGCACTTCATCACCCTTGGCCAGACCTGGTAGCCAGCGCTGTTTTTGCTCATCTGTACCGTAGTGCATTAGTAGCTCACCAGGGCCGAGCGAGTTGGGAACCATGCAGGTTACAGCAGCAGTCGGTGAGCGCGACGCAATCTTACTCATCACTCGGCTTTGTGCATAAGAGCTAAATTCTAGACCACCGAACTCTTTTGGGATAATCAAACCCAAAAAGCCGTTGTCTTTTATAAATTGCCATGCTTCAGGTGACAGCTCCTTATCTTTGTGCTGAATTTGCCACTCATCGAGCATGGTACACAAGGCTTCTACTTCATTATCAATGAAGCTTTGCTCTTCTTCTGATAGTTTCGGATAAGGGTAGCTGGCAAAAGTATCCCAGTTTGGCGCCCCCATGAACAGCTCTTTTTCCCACCAGCTAGTACCCGCATCAAGCGCTTCACGCTCGGTATCACTCATACTTGGCATGGCACCGCCAAGTGCCTTATAGACAGGCTTTGTAATCAAGGATTGGCGCAGTGGTGCAACGAGTAAGACCAAGCACAGCAGCGCCATTGGTATGCCCAAGATGAGCGACCAGGGACTAATAACTGCCGTAACGATGACCGTTATTAGCGCGACGATACTGCCAGTAACCCGTGATAAGGACAACAAAAAGATGGCCAAGACCACGGCTAATTGAATGATGACTGCCAAAATAAACAAGCCAATTGCCATGACTATCTCCTTTGAAATGCTGGATAAAAAGCGTGAAAAGTATGTGAGTGAAACAGGTAACTGTAATTATTGTTATGTCTTACCACTTACTGTTTTATAAATAAATCGAATGATTTTCTAGTTACTAAATGCCCGATTCTACATTTTTTAAATGTTAGTATTAACGGTCTAGCAAGTGATTGATAAATAAATAACAAGAATGGCCACTAATATGAAACAGTTGTCGATGACTATCAAGACCCTAAATGCTACGCTGTGTCGACAATATGTATCAAGCAGTGTATAGCTATTAGGCTCTGATGGATAAAGCCTTAAGAGTGACTAAAATATGGCGACTTGCTAAGCAACTAGCGTTATAGACTAGCCAAAAGGCACAAGACAGCTTTCGGCATAGGATAAGGTTTCATTGCGACCAACAATAATATGATCGACAAGTGAGATGTCTAATAAGTCACATGCTTTTTTTAGCTCATAAGTCAGTAGGTTATCCGCATTTGATGGCTTTGCGTCAGTATGAGGGTGGTTATGGGCAATGATCAACTGACTGGCAGCGTGGCTCAGGGCATGTCGCAATACATGCTTCATACAGACAGAACAAGATGAGATACCGCCAGTAAACAGTATCTCAAAGTTCAAAAGGTTCAATGCATTATCGAGACAAAGTACGGCAAACACTTCACGATGCTCGCCGCGTAACTGGGTGCTGATATAATCTTTGACCACCTGCGAGCGTCCAAGCGCCTGACCTGTTTTGAGCTTGCTATCTAGATAGCGTGTGCCCATCTCAAGCGATGCCAGTATCTGAGTGTATTTCGCAGGCCCAATCCCGTGACAGGCGAGAACGGTCTGTTGCGGCGCAGACAATAGCTCAGCTAAGCTGCCAAATTGATTGATTAATTGACGCGCCAGCTCAATCGCTGATAGAGACTGAGTCCCTGTCCGCAAAAATATAGCCAATATCTCAGCATCGGATAAATGAGCTGCGCCAAATTTCAGTAGTTTTTCGCGTGGTCTGTCGTCTTCATGCCAGTCTTTGATTGCCATTGTCACTCCTTGAAAATGGATTGATACTGCTTGTAGCCTACTTACAATAACACGGTCAATAACTCGGTGGCGGCATCAATATAGCAAGCCAGACTCATGTGCCACTGATACTCAATTTCTTGTATTGTCTTATTGCGTATGGACTATAACGAGGTAAATACGGAAAATCTTACCCAATTTATCTCATAGTTGTTACTATAAGCGCAATTTTATCTTTTTACTTTTTTGTTGATGCCACGCTTATGTCCAATATTGTGCTTGCTATTACTGGCGGTATCGCCGCTTATAAATCTGCCATATTTGCCCGTTTATTAATCAAATCAGGCTTTGATGTGCGCGTCATTATGACGACAGGCGCACAAGCTTTTATCACGCCGCTAACCCTACAAGCGTTGACAGGTAACGAAGTGCATGTCTCATTGCTTGATGAGCAAGCAGAGGCTGGCATGGGTCACATTGAGCTGGCTAAATGGGCTGATTTGGTTGTCATCGCACCTGCCTCTGCCAACACGCTCGCACGTCTGGCCATGGGTATGGCCGATGATCTATTGACCACAGTGTGCCTTGCCACTACAGCACCTGTTATTCTTGCTCCTGCGATGAATCAGCAGATGTGGGCGCATCCAGCAGTGAATTTAAATGTACAAACCCTACGGGATATGAATTATCAAATTATCCAACCAGCCAGCGGTGAGCAAGCGTGCGGTGATGTAGGCGCAGGGCGATTGCCTGAGCCTGAGCAGTTATTAGCCGAAGTATTGCTATTCAATGCAATACAAACGACACCCCAGCTATTAGCAGGTAAAAGGGTCGTTATTACTGCAGGTCCAACGGTAGAGGCAATTGACCCTGTACGCTACTTATCCAACCACTCTTCAGGAAAAATGGGTTTTGCTTTAGCGCGTGCCTGCGTTGCAGCTGGTGCAGATGTCGTCTTGATTGCAGGCGGCAAAGTCGCTCTGCCTACACCGCTCAATGTCACACGTATCGATGTGCTGTCTGCCGAAGATATGCTGATTGCTGCACAGCAGTGTGTGGATGGCACGCACAGTGAGCTGCAACTGGATTTTGAAGAAGAACACGACCATTCTCATGAGCATATGCACAATCATTCTCATACTCATACTCACTCCAAAGAACATCATCATAGCGATTGTGGTTGCGGTGAAGATGGCAATCATAATTACGACTATGACCACGACTCGCTACATTCTCATGATCACAACCCAGTCACAAAGGCAGATGTCTTTATCGCGACTGCAGCAGTTGCCGATTATCGTACTGAAGAAGCCGCACCGCAAAAAATCAAAAAAACGCAAGATGCGATGACACTCAGCTTAGTCAAGAACCCTGATATTTTAGCGACCATTTCTCTTGCGCATCCAGAGCTGTTTGTCGTCGGCTTTGCCGCAGAAACGCAAGATGTTGAGCGTTATGCACGTGGTAAATTGGTCGCAAAAGATCTCGATATGATTGCTTGTAACGATGTCTCACGCGCAGATATTGGTTTTGCCAGCGACGATAATGCAATGCAGGTATTCTTCTCAGAGTATTATGCACGTGATGCGATAGCACTAGAAAAGACCAGCAAAGACAAAATCGCTGAGCAGTTGGCTGGCATCATCGGTGAAGCAATCGGTCAACGCAAAAACGGCTAAAGGTACAGGCTTACAACCAGTAGATATGAGCGCAGAGCCTAAAATGGTGTGACCGATATGATAGATATGGCTGGTAACGATAGCACTCAGATGCTAGTGCTGACGATTATTTTTGCGCTGGCATCGCTGTTACATGGTATTAGTGGGCTGGGTGTGACCTTGGTGACGACCACGGCGCTTGCCAGTATTTACCCGTTGCCACACGCCATTGTCTTGGTTATTTTCCCCTCTTTACTACTCAATGCAATGACATGGTTGGCAGGTGGTGAGCGCACTATTTGGCAAAACTTTATCTATTACGGCAGGCGCTATTGGCTGCTTGCGCTTACCAGCTTACTCGGTAGTATTTTGGGCGCTAAGCTGTTGCTATGGATCAATAGCGCTTATATTTTATTGCTATTGGCGGCGGTAATAGCCTTTTATGTGGTGAGTAGCCTACTCGGAAAACAAATCCGTTTATCAGATACCAAGCCAGTACTGATTGCTGTTGGCTTTAGTGCAGGCGTTATCGGCGGTTCGACCAATGCCATGTCCACCATCTTGATGATGTATCTATTGTCTGCAAGTGATGATAAAAACACTATCGCCAAAGTGGGCAACATGTGCTACTTCTTAGGAAAAATCGCCCAAATTATCGTCTTACGCGAGCCTATCATGGCGCTTAGCAGCGGCGAGTGGCAGTTAATTGCTTTTTTGAGTATATTATCTATAGCCACGCTTTTGATTGGTATTCGTTTACGTCGTTATTTGCCACAAGCACGTTTTCGTCAGCTTATTTTATTGATCTTAATCGTGCTTGGCGTACGCGTTGGCTGGCAGGGGATCACAGCACTATTGTAGTATCGTTGTCTTGATACACTATGTTAAGTCAGAGCCAATATAGGAGGGACGCTCAACATAACAATGGTCAGCTCAAAGGTTAGCTCAAAAGCTCGCTGAAGTTACCGAGGCTACTGAGGTTATGAGGGTTGGTGTAATCGAAAAAATCGAGTCTCTCAATATGGTTTAACGGTTAAACATATTTAAGAGAATAGTCGCGACGACACTAATCACTATCATAGTCACTACTGGGAAATACACTCGCGTATTGCCTGAAGTATGTTTGATATCGCCTGGCATATTACCTATCCAAGAAAAAGCACTTGGAAACAGCAACCAGATAATACCGATAATAACCAATACAATACCTATGCCTATCAATAGTTTCGCCATATAAACTTTGCCTTATGTCGTTGTAAGTTGAACAGTCTCACTAAAATATATCTGCTGTGCCAAACGAAAAGTATTACAGTGCGCTTCGACCACATCTTCGATATCTTCTGAATAGCCACCGCCCATCACGATAGCAACAGGAATGCTGGCAGCTTTTGCTTGCTGCAATACGTATTCATCACGTGCTTTGCAACCTGCTGGTGTCAAACCAAGTTTGCCAAGCTTATCTGTTGCAAGCACATCAACGGCAGACTGATAAAAAATCATATCTGGCGCAACTTCAGAAATTAAACGAGGTAACGTCTCCTCTAATATCTGCAAATACGCTTCATCACCTGCATCATTGTCCAGCTCAATATCTAGATCGGACACTTGCTTACGAAATGGATAGTTCTTGGCACCGTGCATACTAAAGACAAAGACGCGTGGCTCATTCATCATGATGCTGGCATTACCATTGCCTTGATGAACATCCAAATCTACAATCAAAATCTTTTGTGCCTGTCCGCGATTTAATAATAAGTTGCTGGCAATACAGACATCATTAAAGACACAAAACCCTTCTCCATGACCGGCAAAAGAATGATGAGTACCACCTGCGACATTCATGGATACGCCATATTGCTGAGCATAGAGTGCGCACTCATAGGTGGCATGAGCAATATAGCGGCCACGCTCCACCAGCTGCGGCGTCATCTCAAACCCAATAGCTCGCACAGCCTTTCGTGGTAGGGTTTGCGTTTTGAGCTGATACCAGTATTCTGGAGTATGTGTGGTCAGAATCTCAGCTTCGCTTAAGCGGGCAGGGGCAAAGAAATTGTCTTGGGTAATGGTTCCTTCTGCCAGTAGGCGCTCAGGAATCAAGATGTACTTTTGCATGGGGAAGCGATGTTTTTCGGGCACAGAATAACGAAAGACGTCAGAGTAGGCAATTTTTAGCATAAAAATTCTAGCTTCATATTGAGGGTTGTTGTAGATAGGGTGGTTATTTTAGATAGATAAGCATAAAGACAGAGGCGAGCTATCGCTAATTATCGCTTGATAAACAACCAGTTTGCTGAAAAAACTGGCTTACTGAATAAACCGAGTTATTGAACAAACTGGGTCGGCAAGAAGAATGTACGCGCATCTGACTGCTGACGTAGCTCGATAAGCAGCGTTTGCATATCTTCAGCAGGATCTTGATTGTTGATTAGGTTATCAAACAGCTCATTGGCAACGGTAGTCATCGCGACCACGCTTTGCAGCAAATGCTCAATGATATCATTATCAATACCGACGGCTTCAACGTCGATAGCGTTTTTGTAGCGTATCTCCCCATCATTGATATCCATCTCTAAATTACCGATCAGCATGTCATAATTGATCTGGGTAATGAGTAGTAGTGCCGCATTTTGGTGACTCTCTGGTATCAAAAATGGCAAGATACCATAAACAGCCAGCAGCTTATTTTTTTCTTGTACACGAAACAGATAACCACAGTTGACCTGTTTGTGGCGCATTCTCAAGGATAAGTGATGTGATTGCTGGCTATCATTCGTCTTGGGTCGATAATGCGTATAGTGCCATTGCTTATCGCTGAAATATTGTTTTAAGCAGTCGACAATGGGCGTGTCACTGGGGCGCTGTGTTTCCGCTACTGAATGATCAGGCTTTAGACGAGAGGAGTTTATTTGCTCACGGACTTGGCTGGCATCTGGTTCAGAGGTAGCGGCAGAGGAGTTATTATCAGTAGTCTCAGAACTACGGGCAATGACATTAGTGGATATACCAGTTTTATCGTTAGCAGTGTTAGCATGGTGGTCAGCGTTACTATCAGCGAGTGATAAATCTGCTTGCTCACCTGTACCATCGATGACCGACTGCGGCGCGGATGCAGTCAGTAACCGTTTGATTTTTTGCCACAGGCTGAGTTTGTTGCGTTGACTCATAATAGTATGCTGACAAGTAAGTGAAGTTAAAATAGCAAACAAGCAAAACGACAGCTTAATCTTGGTTCAGCGCGAGTCCTTCTTTAATAGTAGGCTGCGCATAAAATGCTTCTAGCATGTCACGTAGATGAGCGGTAAACCAAGGCGCATCAATAGCATCGTTGACGATAGGCAGTAGCGAAGCACTACATTGACGCATCGCATCGTCATCAATGTGCAGACCCGCAGCGATAGTTGTCATTGTGTCAGACTGATGATTGGCATACCATGTGTCGATACTTGCTGACACCAAGCTGTGCAAATACGGTGATACTCTGAGACGGTTGTAGCTTTGCTGAATACTGGCTTCGATATGATCAATACTACTATCGCCAGGCTCATCGCTTAGATAGGTTTGCAGCTCGCTGATCGGTTGATCTTTGATACGATCCCAGCCCATGACCATCAGACGCGCCACTTCTTTATTTGATAAGTGTTCTTGTGCGTTAACTTCGGCTTTTCGTGTCAAATCTTTAATATTACGATGCAAGTACGTTTGCAGTTTTTCATCGAGGTTTCTATTGGTTGCCTTCTCAAAAGAGCTGCGTCCAAGCTTCATTAATTTACCGACGCCGCCTGCTTTATCAAGTGTGGTATCCATAAAGTCATTGATAGCATGATAGAGCGTTTGGGTCAGTAGGTCTGCAAAGGTTTCGTTGCCGACCAGCGTATGAATCAATACGTTACGCTGCTGTTCATGGCTACCGATGTAATTAGCAAGGGTTTCAACTTGTACATCATCGACCAACTCAGACAAAGGCACGTTGTCATTGACCGGGTGATAAATGAGGGTGTGCAAAATATCACGTATGTCTTTGCGCATTACTTCAGTCATCGGCTGACTTAATAGCCAGTCCTTCATCACATGCTGTAAATGCTCGCATTTAATATATTTGCTCAAGGGCTGCGCCCCAAACCATTGCCACGCCTCCATCGCTAGAGGTTCAGCCTGCTGATGCAGCCACTGCTGCATAAAATCAATCTGAGCATCAATCAAGCTATCTACTGTTAAACGGCTGGTTGATGAGGTAGTAGTCGTGTCGTTTTGGCTATCTGGTAAAGTCTGCATAGGTTTCAAAGTCATATTTTGAGGTCGTATTTTTTGAGGTTGTACTTTTTAAAGTCAGAGTAATCGACAATTTGTTATACTGTGTGTTTGTGGTGGTCATAGGGTATTATGCCATGAACATTACCTTTATTTGTGAGGAATGTTGACTGCCACTTGATAAATAACCAGAGGTTTAGATGACGGTTTTGGATACGCCTTTACTTACACTTGACGAGCTGACGGTTCAGCGCGGTGAGATACCGCTGTGTGAAGGGGTCTCATTGCACTTATCTACCGGTAGTATCTGTCATCTTATTGGGGCAAATGGTACGGGAAAAACGACGTTGCTCATGCAGTTAGCAGGATTGTTGCCAGTTCTGGTAGGTGGAGTTGCTTATCAGAATCAATCGAGCTTGCCTATCCAGCCTCTTTATGTCTCGCATCAGTTGGGTATTCATCCCAATCTAACCGTCGCGCAAAATCTGACGTTCTTACTGAACTTGTATGGTATCAGCCCAAGCGCATCCGATATTGATGATGCGCTCACTTGGGTAGGTCTACAAGGGTTTGAGACGATCAGCTCAAGTCATCTGTCTGCGGGACAAACGCGGCGTATCACGCTGGCACGCTTATATTTGCTGACACCTGATGTGACGCCATTATGGCTGCTTGATGAGCCTTTTACAGCGCTGGATGTCGATATGGTGGCGAGAATGGAGGCGCGGCTATGTGACTTTGCACAGGCTGGCGGGTCGATACTCATGACCAGTCATCAGGCAGTCGGTGTGGCCAATCAGGTGCTCGACTTGTCAGATTATATGGTTTAGCTCATACCCTTAGTATATGTGAAAGGACGAATAATGACAGACAGTCCAGCGCAAGCAAACTCAGCTGCAGTGGCAAGCAAAAAACCCGTGAGTATCGTCACCACACCGCGTGGGATTGGGTTTGGTCAGCTGTGGCGCCGCGAATGGCAAGTCAAGCAGCAAGGAGCGGTGCAATGGTTGTATCCGCTAGTCTTGTTTTTAGTGATTATTACTTTATTTCCGCTAGCGGTGGGTAGTGAGCCTGCGCTGTTACAGCGCCTTGGTGTATCGGCAGTCTGGATCGCGGCATTATTGTCACTGGTCATGGGTGTTGATGGTTTATTTAAGCCTGCGCTTGATAATGGTACGCTTGCGCAATTGGTCGTCGCCAAAGCGTCACTACCGTTATGGGTGCTGATACGTCTGGTCATTCACTGGATATTTAGCAGTGGTATTGTGGCGGTGCTGAGCTTGCTTGCGGTGCCTTTGTTTCAGCTGAGCTGGTTTGAGGCATGGGTGTTGATGGCATCTATCGTGACAGGCAGTCCGATGCTGTTGATGCTATCAGCGGTCGCCAGTAGCCTGACACTGTCACTAAAGAATGGCGCAGTGTTGGTGCCTTTGATTGCGTTGCCTATGCAGTTACCCGTATTGATTTTTGCGACAGGCGCGGTCGACTTATTTGCCACGGGACTTAACGGTTTGCCTATATTAGCACTACTATTGGCAGGAAGCATTATCTCAGTATTGGTGATGCCTTGGGTGATTGCAACAACCCTCAAAATGTCATGGCTCAATTAACTAGAATGTCCAAAACCCCGTAGTCCAAATCCAGCGTATTAACATCGTGTTGAAAACGGGCAATTTTGCTATAATAGTCTATTGAATACGTACACAGATCTTTGTAGATTCTATCCAGTGTTTAACGCCAGCAGGTGAGCCAATAGGAGTGCTTTTTTGCACTATATCGGTCAAAACCAGTAAGCTGTGTAATAGGTTTATTCTCATGCCCAACCTGAATAACGTCTCATCTCCTAGCTTGTGGCAGCGCATTTGGCAGGGTTTCTTGACCACTGTAGGCACCAAGCAGTTTTTTCGTATTTTTGGCCCTTGGGTCAAGTGGCTTGCGATATTAGCCAGTATCTGTTTGCTCATTGGTAGTGTATGGGGCCTTGCTTTTGCGCCGCCTGATTATCTTCAGGGTAATAGCTATCGCATTATCTTTATCCATGTACCAGCGGCCAGTCTTGCTATTTCTATCTATTTTTCTCTTGCAGTTCTGGGAGTGATTTATTTGGTATGGAAGATTAAGACTGCCAGCTTAGTCGCGCAGGCGCTTGCTCCAATGGGGTTTTTGCTATGCGTTATTAGTTTACTCACAGGTTCCATTTGGGCAAAGCCAACATGGGGCACCTATTGGGTATGGGATGCGCGCCTGACGTCAATGCTCATATTGGCATTTCTATACGCGGGCGTCATGGCGCTGTTTGCTGCTTTTGAGCATACCGCCAATCGTGGTAAAGCAGCCGCAATACTATCCATCGTAGGCGCAGTGAACCTGCCTATTATCAAGTACTCAGTGGAGTGGTGGAACACCTTGCATCAAGGGGCGACCTTTAGTTTGACGGCAGCACCCAAAATGTCGGCAGATATGTGGATGCCGCTACTACTAATGATTATCGGCAGCTATTTACTGGTTGCGACATTAGCGATTTATCGTACCAATACGCTGATTTTAAACCGTGATCAAGGCAAGGCATGGGTCAAAGAATACATTCGTAGTCAACACAAGTAACGGTTAGGAATATACTATGCAGCCCTACTTTTATAGCATATCTGAGTTCATTGCCATGGGTAAGCATGGAGTTTTTGTATGGACATGCTGGGCGATTACCGTCGGTGTAATATTGGCTTTTATCATCTACAGTCGTAGACAACGCCAAGCGCTCATCAAACAGCTCACTATCCAACAAGCGCGCCAGGCACAACGCACTACCAAAACACAAACACCTGCTACCAAAAATTTTGAATAAAAAGAGATCTTAATAAAAAGGGCTCTGAATAAAAAATTATTTTAATATCATGGTTTTACTGTAAGGCGCCGTATCCTTAAACTGACAAAAATATGACTTTATAGGCAATGATGAGGCTTATTGATTTGTCTGAAAAATGCTACCATATAGCGATTAGATAAGTACGATTAGAAAGACATTTTCAGAACGTTTTTCTAATGGTAGTTTCTTCAAATTTTTCTGTTTGATAGACGGATTATGGTTTATAAAACAGCGACTCGTTGATGGGGTAGTGGTATGAATGCAGTTCGTAGGAAAAAACTGACGTGGGTTATGTTTACGCTGGCAGGTGCGGCCGTAGCTGTTATGTTGGTTATTTATGCTATCGGGCAGCAAACTGACTACTACTTTGATGCGACTGCCATTGCTCAAGGTGAAGCGCCTCAAGACAAACGTATTCGTGCTGGTGGTATGGTGGTTGCAGGTAGTGTGCAGCGCGCAGCGGATAATCCTCTAAATGTCGAGTTTGCGATCACTGATTTTCAATCGACAGTACCCGTGACTTATCAAGGTATTTTGCCAGATTTGTTTGCTGAAAACTCAGGCGTGGTCGCTACTGGCAAGATGCAAGGCGAAACCTTTGTGGCAGGTGAAGTATTGGCTAAGCATGACGAAAACTACATGCCACCAGAAGTTGCCAAGTCTATGAAAGAAAACAATCGTAGCGGGGCAGTGCCTTCTTCTGAGCAATACAACCCCGCCGTAAAAATTCACGAGACTGAAACGCTACAACAGTAGTGGCTGTATGCATTTAAGCTATAGAGTATATAAAATATACAATATGTAAAATAAAAAAAGCCACCGATGATCGGTGGCTTTTTTGTTGGTGTATTCAATCAATTAACGAAGTACTCGCCACATTAGTCATCCCATACAGGAGTATAATCAGGATGCTCAATCTTACGACCGTCAGAGCTTGCAAGCTTACCAATTTTTTCTAGCTCATCTGCACTCAGCTCTACCTTGGTAGCATCTAGATTGCCTTGTAAGTGATCAGGATTCGAGGTTTTTGGGATAGCAACGCGGTGTTTGTCTGATAGTATCCACGCCAACGATATTTGCGCTGGTGTTACATTGTGGTTATCAGCAATCTCTTTGATAATATCGTTGTCAAACACATCACCACGTGCTAGCGGTGAGTAGGCTTCTAGCAAGATATGGTGATTATTCAAAAAGGTTTGTAGTGTGTCTTGCTTAATGAACGGATGAAACTCTACTTGGTTCACTACGATAGGCACATCAGCATGTTTTTTGGCTTCAATAATATTGGCAATATTGAAGTTTGAAACACCGATGTGACGTGTCAAACCCTGTTTTTGTAACTCGCACAACGCAGGAATAGTTTCAGACAATGGTACGCGGTCGTCAGGCCAGTGTAGTAGCAATAGATCGACATAGTCTACGCCCAGATTTTCTAATGATTTTTGCGCAGCAGCTTTTAGCTTCTCTGGCTCAAACTTCATATCGTCAGGAAAAATCTTGGTAGTCAAAAAGAATTTATCGCGAGCCACCCCTGATTGTTTGATACCTTCACCCACTTCTTTTTCATTGTCATAAGCTTGGGCGGTATCGATATGCTCATAACCCATCTGTAGGCCTTTTTTGACCACATCGATACAATCTTGTCCTGTTGACTGCCACGTGCCCAGTCCTAGAACGGGAATGTTTGCTTGTCCAGCGGTACGAATAGTATAGCTTTTAGCACTCATATTATTATCCTTGTTCTATTTGTAGTTTCTATTGTTATTGATTAATTTCGATATAATTACTGATAGTAAGGCGATTGGTATTATTTGATAGGCTTAGTTAAAGCGATAAAAAGTTTGTTCGATTATCATTTCTAAAAAGTCGATATTTAATTGTCAATGCTTCACTAATCAGTCTCGTCTACTATAAGAAAAACGCGCACAAAGTGGAAGGTCGAGTGACGCATCCCTACAAAGGGTAAACAGGCTGTAACGTGACTTTTAACAATCAGATGGTTTCATACAAGTTATACAATAGTAAAAAAGCTTAATAGTTGTTGCCATAAAAAAACGTCCATCACTATCAAGTGACGGACGTTCATAATCATAAATATACTTAAACACTTAAAGCTCAGGTACTCAAAGCCTAAATACTTACGATTTGGATATGCAGTCTAAGTCTTACTGAGCAGCAGCTTCTAGAGCGTCAGCGCTTTCAATTTCGGCAGTGCCCATATGCGCGCTGTGGTCAGTACCCCAGATTTTTGGGTACTTGTAGCCAGGGAACGTTTCGTGAGCGTACTTTTTGAAAGCTTCTGAGTTATAAGCATTGGTAACATCCTCAACCCATTTCTTGCCAGTATCAGCAGATTTGATTGCTGACCAGTTGACATAAGAGAAGCTTGGCTCTTGGAATAGTGCTTCAGTCAGCTCGATACCAGAGTCAGTAGCATAGTTGCCGTTGATTACTGCAAAGTCTACTTCGTCACGTGCACGTGGCAGCTGGGCTGCTTCTAGCTCAACGATTTCAATATCGTATTTGCTATTGTCAGCGATATCTGCTTTTGATGCAGTTAGCGGATCGATATCGTCTTTGAGTGTAATCCAGCCAAGATCATCCATCATGACCAACGCACGGGCAAAGTTACTTGGGTCGTTAGGCGCAGAAACACTCATGCCTTTAAATGCAGCATCAAGGCTGTCTTTTTTACCAGAGTAGATGCCAAGTGGTGCAGTTGGTACTTGGAATACTTCGACAAGATCAAGATTGTTCTCTGTCTTGAAAGTATCAAGGTATGGCTTGTGCTGGAAGATGTTGATATCCAAATCGCCTTCAGCCAATGCAAGGTTAGGACGCACATAGTCAGTAAATGCAATTAGCTCAACTTCATAACCTTGTGCTTCTAGTGTACCTTTCACTTGGTTACGAACCATATCAGCAAAATCGCCTTCAGTGGTACCGATAACGATTTTGGTATGTTCAGGATCGATATCGCTAGCGGCAGTTTCAGCAGTTGATCCTTCGGTGACTGGTTCTTTGGTCGCTTCTGGCGCTGATGAATTGCTGCAACCAACCAAGACCAAACCTGATACACCAACAGCGGCAAATGCGCTGGCCAACTGACGGCTGATATCTGTTAATTTCATAATACGTCCTTAATAATGAATGGGATTAAATAAAATGTTTATTGTCTAAACATTAAAAAAGCAACATTATAAATAGTAATGCTGCTTTTTATGAGCGCTGAGATGGGATTGAGTGTTGCCAAAAATAAACCTAGTCGCTCGTAATGTCAAGTATTCTCTAAAGCGGTTTAACGTTTGTCCAAACGATTGGCAAGCCAGTTACCAGAGGCTTGAATTGATATGACCATGATCGATAGTACAATCACAATAAAAATCATGACTTCGGTTTGATAGCGATAATAGCCATAACGAATGGCCAAGTCACCCAAACCACCGCCGCCGATCATACCTGCCGCCGCCGAATAAGACAGCAAGCTGATACAAAGAATAGTCACTGACAGTACTAAGCCTGAGCGTGCTTCATTGAGCAGTACTTTTATAATAGTAAAAGGCCTGGCGCCCATCGACTCAGTGGCTTCAATGATACCGCGCGGCACTTCACGTAGGTTTTGCTCGACCAAGCGCGCAAAATAAAACGATCCTGCAATTGCCAGTACCAATGATGCCGCAATAGGACCAATACCTGTGCCAACAATAGCCTTGGTAAACGGACTCATCGCAATCATCAAAATTACAAATGGGAAGGCACGCATAAAGTTGGTGATACCACCAAGTACACCGTACAGTGTCTTGTTTTGCAAAAACTGTCGATCACTAGACAAAAACAAGAATACGCCAAACAGTCCACCGATGATAATGGCTACCGTGGTCGAGATACCAAGCATGATAAAGGTATCAACGAACGCGTTCATAATCTCTTTACGTAGAACAAGCAGCTTGTCTATAGAGGCGGATAATTCAGTACCAGTTAACATATCTATTTCTCCTGCCTCATTAGTCCTCAACGACTAAACCTTTGCCAATTGGGGTGGTTGCCTGAATCAGACCATCTTGTACATCGGCTACTTCTAACAACTGACCTTGATGCAATAATGCGGCACGATCGCAAAGCCGGCGTATCACACTCATCTCATGAGTTACGATAACGATAGTCACGCCAAGTTGCTCATTGATATCGCGCAAACAGGTGAGTAGACTGCGAGTCGTTGCAGGATCTAGTGCACTGGTTGGCTCATCGGCCAATAGTACTTTTGGACTTGGGGCAATTGCACGGGCAATACCAACACGTTGTTTTTGTCCACCTGATAGTTGAGCAGGGTAATGACCTGCTCGATCAGTCAAATCTACGATTTCAAGACAGTCCATAACGCGCTTGTGAATATCACGGCTAGGATAGCCTGACACTCTCAAATTAAATGCGACATTGTCAAAGACAGTATGATTAGACATCAAATTGAACTGCTGAAAAATCATACCGATATTGTGACGGGCGATACGCAGTTCACTAGCAGATAACGTGGTCAAGTCAGTACCATCTATAACGACTTGACCCGAATCTGGACGTTCAAGCATATTGATGATACGCAACAGGGTCGATTTGCCTGCACCTGAATAACCCATTAGACCAAAGATTTCGCCTTGCTTGATCGTTAGAGACGTCGGCTCAACAGCAGTAAACCAATGTGGTTTGCCGTCTTTGTCTTTGATTGATCGGTCGCTTAAAAAACTTTTGGTCACATCGTTTAAGACAATCATGTCGTTCATGGAGGGCTCAAAATTTAATAAATTTTTTGTGATTATTATGCGTCGTTATGGCTCTATCGATATGCGAGGAGCCTAACTAAAACAACGACAGTCAATAACCGTATAATAAGGGGCGGTAATATAGCATATTATCTGGCACTTTGGATATGCACATCCGCGTCCAGCTTATGATGAATAGCTATTAAGGATAGGGCGTTTGGAAGGTAGAAGGGGCGGTAATACAACGAAAGTCGTTATACTCTTAATATAAGTGATCAATCATGCTGATGATAATGAGGATCGTGTTTGACAGGTATAGCAACCAAGAACCGAGTATGACCATTTAGCGTATCGGTAGTGATGCGACCTTGATGTGCGGTGACAATTTGTGAAACCAGCGATAAACCTAAGCCAGAACCTTTGTTCTTCTGCTGTAAGCGTACGAATGGGCTAAACACTTCCTCGCGTTTCTCTTCAGGGATACCTGTCCCTTCATCAATCACTGCCAGTACTGCATATTTAGGTTGCGGGCGTACAGGTTCAGCCTTTGCCTTTTTCATATGCTTGGCAAAAAGTCCTTCTTTGCGCGGCGGCGCTGATATGTCATTGCTGTTTTTAGTATTGGTTTTAGCGCTGTCTTTACTGGCGTTTTTAGTGTTAGCTGTTTCATTGAGCATATTTTCAGTGTTCTGCTGACGGTGACTCTCGAGAGTGTCTTTGCTAATGAATGTTTTGTTATCTGTAGACTGGACTGTACCATTAGGAATAGGGTGGTCAGTATTTTTAGTAGTTGCTTCGGAGTCAGAGTCAGGAACAGCTTTCCACATTACTTTTTTGACTCTATCAGTCAACTCATTGGTGAAGCTATGGTAGTTCGCAAGTAATGACGAGTCATTAGCCGATTTTGGCATACCTAAATGGTTTACTGAGCCTCTACTAGTATCAGTGTTATCTTCTGTCAGAGTAGTATCTGTACTATCGCTAGTCGTTGTATTAGTGTCTATATGAGTATCTATATCTTCACTAACGGGCACATTTTCACCGTTCATATATATCGGCGGTGCTGGTAACTTATCTATGAGGTCAACTGATTCAGGTTTATCAGTATCGTTTCGCTCATAATTATCATAGCCATCATGTTCACTTGGATTGTTTTGATGGTTCGCAGTGACATCAGTCTGATTGTCATAAGAATCAAATTCCAAGCTATTATAATCAGTGAAACTGTTGGCGAGTACCGTTTGCAACAGATAATCAGGGACTACTCCAGCGTCTTCGATAGTTTGAACCCCATAAAGAAGCACAGTGACAGGCGGCTTGCCATGCAGCATAGCATTGGTCAATAGATTACGGATGAGGTGAGTCAACATTGATGATTGACCATCAATCATAATGTGCTCACCAATCAAGGTCGCTTCAGGATAGTGTTGACGCTCTTGATTGACAAGGTCATATAAGTCTAAATCTTCAATCTGTTGCAAGGCATGGCCCGCATCTAGACGACTGACCAATAAGATACTCTCTACCAAGTCATTGAGCCCCGATAAGTCTCGAGTGATGGCATGAGCGCGCTTATCAAATTTGGCTTTGGTATCAGTTGGCAACGCACCAGCTAACATGTCCATCATTTCGATCTGTAAGCGAATACGCGTGATGGGTGTACGTAACTCATGGGAAGCATGTGCCAGTAATAAGTTATTGGCATCGACAAGATGCTCAATTTTTTGCGCTGCTTGGTTGAAGCCTCGTGCGAGTGAAGCGATTTCATCATTACCCCGAGCATTCACGCGAACCGTAAAATCGCCATCACCCAGTTGAGTCATCTGCTGGCTCAACTGATCGATGCGCCAGGTCATGGTACGGGCTATGAGCCAGAGAACACCTGCCATAATGATGAGCAGCAATAGAGTACCAGTAAACAGATTTAGCGCAGCAGACAGCACAGGTTTTTTGGGTGGCAAACGTGATTCATACAGTAACGTATAGCCCGTACTACTATATACTTGCGCCTGTTTGGTAGGCGGAGTATCTGCGAACGAAGGAAAAACACGTGAAAACAAAGAAGGCGTAGGCGGTAATTCTAGTGGTAAGTCACTGTTGTCAGTCTGCATGAGCATCCGACCTTCACTGTCATACAAGCCCATTTTTGCTTGAAGAGACTCATCAAAAATATCAAAGCTTTTTTTGACAACAGCGAGCATGAACCGCGACTGTAGACGGTTATCTTTACTAATAGAGATATTTAATTCATGTAAAAATGGATCGATTTGTCCTAAGATCTGCGTCGCTAATATCTCCGACCGTATGCCTGCATCTTTGTCATGGACCAATTGGGTCAACAACACCATCGCTACGGCAAACAAAGTAAGTGCCAGCATGACGCTGGCAAACAACTTGGCAAATACGGAACGAAAACCCAATTGCTGCATTAAACAATCTCTACTATCGGACGCTGATGTGGACTGGTACGTCTGAGCTTAACACGTTGCTGATTGATCCACTGTATTAGATTAAACTTGATCAGTAGCAAATTGATAGCCAACGCCGCGTACCGTGATGATGCGTTTTGGTTGACGCGGATTGTCTTCAATCAGAGCGCGCAGACGCGAGATATGAACGTCAATAGCACGGTCGATATTGTCTGAGCTGTCATCATTTGGCATTGCCTGCCATAGCTGCTCGCGATTTAATACCTTGCCAGAGTGAGTGGCAAAATAATGCAGCAGTTGGAACTGATGCGTTGTCAGACGTACAGGCTCATCATCGATAGTCACTTCATGGCTATCAGGGAACACACTTAAACGACCAAAAGTTAGGCTATCTGACTGGCTGTCTGCCTGATTTGGCTGTTCGTGACGACGAATGACAGCACGAATACGAGCGAGAAGCTCGCGTGGCTCAAAAGGCTTGGCGATATAATCATCAGCACCCATCTCCAGACCTAGTACACGGTCAGTGGTATCACCTTTCGCAGTTAGCATAATGATAGGTACTTTGTTGGTCATATTGTTTTTGTTGCCACGGATTTTTTGGCACACTTGCATACCATCCATATCAGGCAGCATCAAGTCCAGTACGACCAAATCAATATCACGCTCTTTGGTATCTAATAGATCGAGACCTTCTTGACCAAGACCAGCATGGTGGACGTCATAGTAGTTCATGGTCAAATAGTCACTGATCAGCTCTGCTAAATCTGGATCGTCTTCAATCAATAAAATCTGCTTGCTCATGGGATATCCTCTAGTTGTTGTTATGATCTGCTAAAACTCTAATATGCGCTAATTGCTTAATTATGATAATTGCTCTAATGACTTTTGCTCTAAAGCAGTTAAATCATCAATACAATTAAACAGACAAAATAATTAAACAGGCGAGCCTCTAAGTTTTCAAATGTCTAAAAGACTAAGCCATCATGTAAAGGCTATCTAAAATTAAAGGCTATCTAAAATACTCGGTTAACGCTATATAAGGTACGTCATAGTGCCTAATTATGCTGTTACAAAACAAGAGAGGCTTTGTTAATGTTTCTACATAATGTAACTGACGCGATAAGCTGCTACGACACGATGACTCTTTTCCCTTCAGAATCAACAGGTAAATCAGCCAAACAAATTAAACTATCGTTACTCACCCCAGCGATCAAATACTGCTGAGTGGTCGGATCGTACTCAACAACTTCGATAGGCTGACGTGTCAAGCGCTGATCTTGCCCAATAACCCAAACATTAGCAGCTAATGGTCTAAGTGGCATATATGGCGGTTTCTGTAACTCTGTTAAGTCAACATCATGCAACGCGCGCTTGGGTACGATTGTACCGACATCTATTTGTCCGTAGTTGACTCGCCCAGTGACTTTCATCTCTGGCAGTAGCTTGTTACGGCTGGCTTCATTGTCAATGACATTGACATAAACCAAGAGTTTTTTTGGTTGGCTGGTTGGAACCAGTTTACTGACTTGTCCTGTAAATTTATCAGTCATACTCTCGACCGTAAAATTAACGGTTTGACCCACTGAAAGTTGTGGCTCTGCTTGGATAGGTAGGGTCGCTACAAAATGCAGTTTGGTTTCATCACTAAGTTGCAATAACGAGGCGCGCGCTATCATTTTTTGACCAGCTTTAGCATTTAGGTTTTCTACGCGACCTGAAAAACTAGCATGTATGGTAATCAGGTTGTATTGTCCACTTGGTGTTGCGGCGCTATCGTCTACGCTGTTGCTATCGGATTCATTGTTGGTAGATCCGCTGTTGTTAGCGTTATTGCTGTCAGCGTCATTGCTATTAGCGATATCGTCAGCCTTTGTTGTTATTGAGTCTGTCGCTGGTGACTTTACGTTATTGGTGGTTTCTTTTGCGACCGCAATATCTTTGTCTTTAGTTGGCTGTACAGCTTTGGTATTTGAGTTAGTATTTATCTGCTGTTTGTCTGCTAGCGTTGGGTCTTTGATTGCATTGGCTGCCGTATCGTTGTCTGTAGATGCTACATCGTTAGCAGTACCTACACGCCTAAAAACAAGCAGCGGTGCCCCTTTCTCTACCCATTGTCCTTCACTGACCAAGATCTTTTCGATGGTTATAGGATGTACTGCTACAAACGAGGTCTGTTTAATAGGCTCGATATTACCTTGCAGACCAAGACTTGGCTGATATCGTGAAGGTTTTACGCTGAGTATATGATCTGGTGTCATGGTGACGCTATCACTGGTAATGACAAGCGGCGTATCTATAGCGGCTTCGTTTTCGGCAACGGCTGACTCACTATTGGATGGTGACGGCTGGCAGGCAGCGAGCAATAAAGCACCAAGCAAGTACAGGCTTTTTTTCGAATGTTTATAGGCTGTCATAGCAGTTACCATTATAGTCATTACCTTAATTATATAGTGAATTGTCACGCGGTGGAATGAGTACAACCTACTTGCCAAACTTAAGTAGGTTAGGCCCTGTTGCCAGATTAGCAACAGAAGTCATTGATTTGTCAGATAAGAACAGTCGTTTTTGATACTCAACAGTTTGAATATTAATTCGTGAATAACTGGAAAAGGGTCAATAACTGTGCTAAAACAAACATAATAAAATACACTGATACATTTTTATCACAAACGCAAATTATTCAGCAATGTGGCTATTGATTCTATATAATGCAAAAGTATCGTAAATTTGTTTACTACATTGATTTGATTACTTTGCTTTGGCGATGATTGATTTTAAAATATGCCTAAAAATATGCCCAAGTGTCTTCAGCGCTCACATGAGTTTGATTGATATCCACAAACAAGAGTAGGGTGACAAGCCCAATATACTAAGAATAACGCTCGATTTTGTGAGCTTATTAATTGCAAAGTGCGTATAGTAACCAATGTTGACGCTGTGTTTGATGGGCAGACACTGATAAAAGATAGTCACTGTCAAAATAAGTTTTGATAAACGTTTAATCTTCTATATCGTTTTAATGCTGACTGTCGTTGCGGTTTGAGATTAATAGTTAAGACTTTATATAGACAGAAGGGCGTTACGTACAAATAGTCGTTCATAGGATAATGATAATGGAAAATAATTTTGATGGTCTAAAAGTAATGGTAATTGATGACTCAAAAACCATTCGCCGTACCGCAGAAACCTTGCTACAAAAGGCAGGCTGTGAAGTAGTAACTGCTATAGATGGTTTCGATGCTTTAGCAAAAATTGTTGATAACAATCCAGACATTATTTTCGTCGATATTATGATGCCTCGTTTGGATGGTTATCAGACTTGCGCATTGATAAAAAACAATCCAGATTACGCCAATAAGCCCGTAATTATGTTGTCGTCAAAAGATGGTTTGTTTGATAAAGCACGTGGTCGTATTGTCGGGTCTGATGAGTATTTGACCAAGCCATTTAGTAAAGATGAGCTTTTTGATGCTATCAATCAGTACCGCTAGTCAGGTATAGCTAGACTTAACCGTAATGATTGTTAAGATTGGAAGTGATTGCTCAATTTTTGAGTAATTATGATAAAAAATATACCACCAATAAATTTTGGGTATTGTTTTCAATCGTTTTACTTCAACAATATATCCTCATGGATATCTTAGAAATAAAGGAAATCCCTATGGCTACAGTTTTAGTCATTGACGACTCGCCATCAGAAATGGCGAAATTTCGCGACATGCTTGCCAAAAATAATTTTCAAGTACTAGAAGCTTCAAACGGCGAGCAAGGCTGTCAAATGGCCGCTGATCATTTGCCAGATGTTATTTTGATGGATGTAGTTATGCCTGAGATGAACGGCTTTCAAGCCACGCGAAAGATTACTCGTGGCAAAACAACTGCGCATATTCCTGTCATTATGATCAGTACCAAAAATCAGGAAACCGATAGAGTTTGGGGCAAACGCCAAGGCGCTAAAGAGTATATGAGTAAACCAGTTGACGAAAATGGATTGGTCAATATGATTCGCAAAGTGATGGAGTAACTTGTGGCTTCTAGAGGATTTATTGAGCTTCTGCGTATAGCAGATTTGGCACGTGCGCGTAAAAGTGGTCGCCGCGGTGGTCAAGCGTTTGATTGGCAGGGTGTGGTATTTGAAATTGGTGGGCAACGCTTGGTTGCCCCTATGGGTCAGGTATCAGAGGTGTTGTCCATGCCAGAATACACAAGCTTACCTCTAGTAAAGCCTTGGATGCTAGGTATTGCCAATATCCGTGGACGTTTGTTACCGCTCACGGATTTGTCACATTTTTTGCAAGTTCCGAGTCGACTGTCTCAGTTAAGCCAGCGAAAAGTTATGGTTGTTGACCATGATAATAGTTTTTCAGGACTACTGGTCGATCAAGTGCTCGGTATTGAGCAGTTTACTCAGGATCAGTACCGCCCAGAAGCGATTGATCCTAATTCACCATTTGCGCCTTATAACCATGGTAAGTTTTTGAAAGAAGAGCAAGAGTGGTATGTCTTCATGCCAAGCTTGCTTGCACAGGATCTACAATATTCAGATGCTGCAATATAGTAATCGACAATAGAATACCTGTCTGTGAAGTAATGGCAGATTAATAGCGACTGACACGATTTAGTGAAATGTCAGCATTTATACAGGCTTTGCTAATCATTGTTTTGATAACAATAAGATTGTCAAAGTCAGTCACGATAAGACTTTGACGATTGTTTGAAAGGGATATGCAAGATGAGTGATGTTATAAGAAAACCTGTAGCTGGTATGAGTAATACAACAGCGGACGGTAAAGATGCTAATAATACATGGAAGCTGTTATTAGGGTTTTTCGTTTTATTGAGCATAGCCTGCCTGATCTGGCTGATCAATTCGCTATCATCAGTGAGTCAGTATTTTGGCAGCTTCAATCAGTCTGTTATCTTACCAGCCGTGATATTTGCGGTTGGTGCCCTAGGTATTATGTTTGCCTCGTATCAGTTGCTTAAGCAGCGCGGTGGTTCAGAGCGTTTGCTTATTGAAAAAGAGACGTTACGTCGTCGTCAAGAAGCAGAAGCAGAGTCTGAACGCGCTCGTCAGATTCAAGAAGAAAACGAACGTAACCAGATCGCTATTCTACGTCTACTTGATGAATTGGGTGACTTGGCAGAGGGTGATTTGACCGTCAATGCTACGGTATCAGAAGATTTTACTGGCGCCATTGCTGATTCGGTAAACTTTGCAATTGACCAACTACGCCAATTGGTCTTGGTTATTAACAGTACCGCTGATCGTGTATCACAGTCCTCAGATCAAACCCAGATGAATGCGGTTGAGTTGGCCGAAGCCTCTGAGCATCAAGCGCAAGAGATTGCAGGTGTATCAGCTGCGATTAACGAGATGACCGTATCAATTGACCAAGTTTCGAACAACGCTGCAGAGTCTGCAACCGTTGCTCAGCGTTCAGTTGCTATCTCGCATAATGGAGCTGCGGTTGTACAGCGTTCGATTGAAGGTATGAACGTTATTCGTGATCAGATTCAAGAAACATCAAAACGTATCAAACGTTTGGGTGAGTCTTCGCAAGAGATTGGTGATATCGTTGGTCTAATCAACGATATTGCAGATCAGACCAACGTTTTGGCATTGAATGCTGCCATTCAGGCATCGATGGCAGGGGAAGCGGGACGAGGTTTCGCCGTTGTTGCTGATGAGGTTCAGCGTCTGGCTGAGCGTTCAGCAAACGCGACCAAACAGATCGAAACATTGGTAAAAACCATTCAGGCAGATACCAACGAAGCTGTTATGTCGATGGAATCAACAACTTCTGAAGTAGTACGCGGTGCACGTCTTGCAAAAGATGCAGGTGAAGCACTAGAAGAAGTACAGAGCGTTTCTAATACGTTGGCTGACTTGATTCAAAGTATCTCAAACGCTGCATTACAGCAGGCTGAGTCTGCTGGACACATCTCTCACACCATGAATATTATTCAGGACATCACCTCACAAACATCGTCTGGTACGATGGCAACCGCACGTTCTATTGGTGAGTTGAGTGAAATGGCTGCAGCCCTACAGGAATCGGTTACTGGTTTTAAAGTATCAGATGATGATGCCTTGTTAGACGATGACATGATGAATTCTGAAGAAGTATTATCAGAAACTGTTTAATCATTTGTTGTTAGTATTAGAGCGTCGCTGCTTCATATAGCGCTCCCTCGATGAGACTATTAACTAAAATGCTGTACAGGCTATGCTGATGTACAGCAGCAATCATAGCAGGTGACGTGAACAATCGTACTCAACCAGACAGAGCTCCAGTCAATAACGCTGAATTTGCATTGAGCGATGCTCTGAGGCAATCAAATCGTTTTGATGCGGGTCAATGGCAAAAGTACATAGAGCACGAGATTGGCTTTGTACTCCCAGACATGCAGCTGCAGTGGTTGATCAATGCAATTGAATGTACGGCAATATCAAATGGACTGACCCTCGAGCAGCTATGGATTCAGCTGCCAAAAAATAGTGAACTGCGTCAGCAATTTTTAGACAAAGTTTTGATTCACGAAAGTCGATTTTTTCGGCACAAGCCTTCCATAGACTTTGTCACAAAATATGCATTACAGCATCAAAGTGCAAATGAAGTAGATAGCCCATTTCGTATTTGGAGCGTTGGCTGTGCAAGTGGACAAGAAGCATGGTCTTTAGCCATGAGTCTGTCAGCAGAACAGTTGTCAAACTATTGTATATTGGGAACCGACGTGAGTGAACAGGCGATTATAGACGCACGTTTAGCACAATATGACAAACGGCAGCAGTCTTTAATACCTGAGCGGTGTCAGCAGTTCGTTCAGCCTATAACCACTAAGAGTATAAGTCGTAGGCTAAACACAGGTGACATAGCTAATCAGTCAAACATGTCAAATAGTACCCAGTCCAGCTGGCAGATAGCATCAGTCTTAAAACCGTATGTTAATTTTGCTGTGCATAACATCATTGAACAACAATCTCCCACTTCGTATCTTCAAAATGTGATCATCTGTCAAAATATGCTGCTATATTTTCGTAAGTTTGATCAGCGTGATATTTTGGCACGGCTCTCAGAGCAGTGTGCGTTAGCGGGTTATATTATATTGGCTCCAGGTGAGGCGTTGTTTTGGCGTCCTTCAAATATGCGCCGTATTGCGCACCCACAGGTTAATGTGTGGCAAAAAATCAGTGCCTAAATTAGTGCCTAGACGAGTTAGGATAAACCTATGAAAAACCAGCCCAATGACATAGTGACGCTTGAGTGGTTGTTGCCACTGTTTGATCAGCAGTTATCACAGATATCTGATGGCTGGCAATTAGAGGCTGATATCGCTAGCTATGAGCAGATGATATCGTACTATCATCAGATAAGTGGTGCATTGATTATGGTTCGTCTTCCTCTATTAGCAGGTCTTGCTAATAAGCTGGGTTTGCTTGCAAGCTTAGGAGACAATGACAGCTTCTCTAGTAAAGACTGCCGGATAGGACAATTTTCTCATAAGCTGCTGCAGCGTGAGTTGAATTACTATACGCGTACAGGCAATTATCACGTTGCTGTAATAGACAAAGCTGCTTATGAGCTGACGCAGGTACTGTCTCAAAGAGGTATAGCAACAGAGCTCATTGTCGATGATACTGATGCTCAGCATGAATATTTAGGTAATGGTGATATTGACGACAGTATTATCAAAAGTATTGAGGTGACAGTACCCATTACTGAAGTTACAACCCGTTTAGTTGATCAGCAATATCAGCAACTGTTGTTAGTATGGCGACAGCAAGTACAGAAGTTATTGACTGCTAATGTGAATCAGCCATCAGTACTGAGCGTTCTAGAAAAAGTAGTTCAATATCTCTGGCAGACGACTCAAGATAGAGAGCTACAACGTCTTTGGTACTTGACTCAATTGTGGCTAAATGATCTTGCGCACAACGACACGCCATTACCTGAAAGTTATGCACAACTTCTCAGTCAGTTGGATCATGTTATAGAGTCTTATGGTCAATCAGTGACTTTATCCTCAAGCTTTGTCAAAAGCTTAATTACGACTGTCTACATTGAGCTCAGCTACTTAGTAACGAGTAGCGATCGCACTCAGTCTGTTCTTGATAATGTATCACAGAGCATACCGCCGATATCACGTTTCTTACCGCAATTGCTCAGTGAGCTTGAGACGCTCATTTTTGATTTGGACCAGCCAGTTACTCTAATAAACCCTCTAAAATATATGAAGAACCAGCTTGAGAGTCGAGGTTGGACACAGTATGTCTCGCAAGCTGAATCAATCATTGCCGATTTAGAACAAGTTATCTTTTCAGAGACAGATGCTGCGCAAGAACAATTACAAATTGAGCGTAAGCTACAAGAGTTATATAACGATATCTATGATATTGAACAGACCATATCGCTCAAAATCGGTGACGCTGCTTCTTTTGCTACAATGCCTGAAGCTTCTTATAGTACCGAAAAGCAGTTAGAGGGCAAACCTAAGTCGGTCTCTACTGATAGTGAATTACGAGAGCTACGTATTGCTGTTGAAAATATCAAGCAAAAATTCAATGAGTACCTACAACGTCAAACGGTTCAGTTATTGCCAGAGGTTGCTGAATTTGACAGTATCGCTCAAGCTTTCGAGAAGATGGGGTTGTCAGACGTTAGACAGACTATTAATGATATAGGTCGTATATTTGCGCAATTACGCACCGGCGATGTCACAGTACTTAGCTGGGACTTGACTCAAGCATTGGCTGAGGGTTTGACTTCTATTGAGCTCTTGCTAGATTACCTAGCGCAGCAAGTCTTTGATCAAAAGCTGCTGACACAAGCTAATGAGTATACGATGAGAGCCACTCAGCTTTTGAATGCTCACATAGAAGCGCCAGACACAGTCAGTGAGACGTGGCCAATGCAAGCATCAGTAGCAATGGATGTTGTTCGTTATGATGATAGTGGTGAGATTGCGCCTGCTGATGAAAATGATGAGCCAGTGTTAGCACAGGCTATAGTGGATACCAGTGCAAATGCCACTGCTGATACAGAGAGTAGTGATGCATTGCTACATGCTCGTGAGCAGGTCAAGCCTGATAACTTTGATATCGATGCAGATATTCGTGATATTTTTATTGAAGAAGTCACAGAGGTAATTGCCGATCTAGAAGACTTCCTTCCTATCTGGCAGCAAGACTCACAAGACTTAACACCATTAACTGAAGTGCGTCGCGGTTTCCATACTCTAAAAGGGTCTGGTCGTATGGTTGGCGCCTTTAGTATTAGTGAGATGGCATGGTCAATCGAAAATCTACTTAATCGTCTGTTAGATAAAACCTTGCCTGTAACAGATGAGGTCGTCAATTTAGTCATTGATACTGCAAAACGTCTACCAGCTTTGGTAACCGATTTTGAAGATCAACAACCGCCCAGTCACGATCCTGCGATTACGATTCTACAAAGTAGTAATTTGATGACGCAGCAGCCTATCAATGCAGGTCTTACTGTGTTTGAGGCAGAAGTTAAAACAGAAGCTACTGAGATAGAGAGTGCCAAGATAGAAAGCGCTGAAACAGAAGCTGAATCTGATATAAACGACTCTGCTATGATGGATGATGTAGAGTTGGATACGTTACTCTCGATAGGCGGTAATGACGAACTATCAAGCTCTGAAAGTAATAATATGCTGACATCATTATCTGATTTAGAGATTCCGCCCGTACTTATCCCATTCGTGCAAGAGACGACGCAGCTACCAGATGATGCAAATGATGCAGATCCTGATATTAAAGAAATATTCTTAGAAGAAGCCAATGAAGTATTAGAGGAAATTGTCCCACTATACGAACAGTGGCAGCTATCGTTATCTGATTTAAATGGTTTAAAAGATATCCGCCGCGGCTTCCATACGCTAAAAGGCTCTGGTCGCATGGTAGGTGCAAACTATACTGCTGAGCTAGCGTGGGCAATAGAAAATATGCTCAATCGCGTACTGGATCATAGTATTGTCGCCTCAGGTGAGATGCGTCAGCTGATTTCAGATGTGTTGAGTACGTATCCTATGATGCTAACCGCCTTTGAAGATAATAGCCAAAATTATCCAGCCGTAACACCGTTGTGGATTGCTTGTGCTAATGCTTATAGTAAGCAGCATGGCGATGAATTCAGCTATTCTAACTTGTATGAGCAAATAACTACGAGCCCTGAACAAGCAAGTGAGAGTCTGAAAACTGAAGCCATTCAAGAGCCGATACTGGTATCGGACTCAGATGAAACTACTGTTCACTATAATGTTGATGATAATGATGGCGCGATGGATACCACGCTACAGACGATCAATTCTGTCAACGAAAAAATGGCAGAAGCCGCTGTCGTTCTAACGCCTCAAAGTGAAGAGGAAAGAGCATTTTGTAAGATATTTATTGATGAAGCAGAAGAGCTACTTCATCATATCGATCAGTTTGTCAGCGACAATCAAGATCAGTACCGTATTGAGATAACAGATGATATCGTACGTGCATTCCATACCCTACGCGGTGCTTCTGGCTCAAGTGCTTTAGCGGCCATCAGTGAAGTGGGTGCAACGATAGAGCATAGTCTAGAGCTGTTACAACAGCAAGATATTCCTATGAATACTCAGCATCTAGAAGCTTTGGCCCAATCTTCTACATTGATAGATGGGTACTTAAATAGTTACAAACAGAACCTAGAACAGCATAGCGTGGCCGTAGAAGACTCGCAAAGTCAGCAAGACATAGCATCATTGCAAGCCATGCTTGGTGAGCAATACATTATCAGTGATACGGCAGTGATCTCTGATGATAAACCGACGATAGAAGAGTTGCTGGATAGTAATATTGACACGCTATTGGATGCTGAATGGGAATTAGATGATGCCTTGAATCATACAGAAGTCGCGCATACTCAAGATTATATAGCTCAGCAAATCTTACAGATAGACGCTCTCTCTAATAAGGCGCAGGCATTTCCGAAGTTTGTGACGGTTCTAAATGAGCTAGGTAATGTATATAGCTATCTAAATGACAATATCGATAGAGCAGGTGACAAAGATATTCAGGCGACGCTGCACGCTGGTCATGCTCAGCTAGTAGGGCTATTTGATGCCTTGGCCGGTAGTACTTCATTGAAGATCGACCAGCAGGTCATCGACGAGCTACAGAGTATCTATCAAAGTGATAATAGTCTCGAAGATGCAGATAGTAGCTTTACAGTCCGTACTACTGCAGCGCCTGAGCTACAGTTTGAGACAATTGATACCGACATTGAGCTATTAGAGATATTCTTAGAAGAGGCGCAGGAGCTTGATAATGCGCTAGATGAAAGCTTTAATAAGTGGCGTGACGATATCACCAATATCAACGCACTCAAAGTCTTGCAGCGTCACTTGCACACCATCAAAGGTGGGGCACGTATGGCGGGTATCCGCAGTATTGGCGATCTTACCCACGAAGCAGAAAGTGTGTATGAGTCTTTTGTAGAAAACAGACGAGCGCCGACTGCACAGTGGCTTGAGATTATGCAAATGGTGCAAGACACGATGTCATTGCAGGTCATGCATATCGTCAGTCACAAAAAATCTTTCTTTACCTCAGAGCTCATTGAGCAATTAAGAGCATTTGAAAAAGCACGAAGCTTACCAGAAACAGTGGAGCTAATCATACCAGTTCCAAATAATCATTTTGAGCCAGCTGTTGCCGCTCCAGTGGTTGATGTTGATACTGGTACCGAAGTGTTAGAGACCGTAAGTCTAGAGACGATGATTAAGCAGTCATGGGCTAATGGGCTACCTGATCCAGATATACTAGCAGTATTCTTGGAAGAAGCTGAAGAGCTAACCAATCGAAATAAGTATCTGCATTTGTTCTTAAAAGATACAGGCAATACTATAGCGTTACAAGCACTCCAGCGTGATTTGCATACCATTAAGGGCGGTGCGCGAATGGTGACAGCCTCTGGTATCGCAGATTTAGCTCACGAGATGGAATCAGTGTATACAGACTTTGTCAGTAATCGCCGTCCAGCGACCAAAAAAGTCCTAGAGCTCTTAGTAGCCAGTCATGACTGGCTCGCTGATGCCGTATTTATTCTTCAACAACAGGTCAATCCACCAACGCCTACATTGCTGATTGGGGCATTAGAACAGTTCGGTAAAAACCCTGATAGTCTCAAACAAATACCTAAAGAGTCGCTACAGTCTCAGCGCGAAGCAATTTTGATTGCTAAAGAAAACCAAGACTCTCAGTATCTTGCCAAAGATATCGGCGAAATGCCTTCTATGCTTAGAAGTACTAACGACGAAGATGAAAACGCCAATAACAATGAGATGATTCGTATCTCAGGCGGGCTGATCGAGCACATGATTAACTTATCTGGTGAGTCAGCGATTAACCGTGCGCGTATTGATATGGGCATCAGTAGCTTAACCAATAGTATCGAAGAGATGGGTACCACAGTACAGCGACTGGCAGATCAGTTACGCCGTATGGAGATCGAGCTTGAAGCTCAAATTTTGTCCCAGATAGATGAGGAGTTGATTAACAATGAAGACTTTGATCCTCTAGAAATGGATCAGTACTCATCATTGAACCAGCTGTCTAAATCTTTGACAGAGTCGGCTTCGGATTTGGTGGACATTAACCATACGCTATTAGAAAAGACCCGTGATAGTGAAGGTCTGTTGCTACAGCTTTCACGAACACAGACCGAATTACAAGATGGATTGATGAATTCGCGTATGGTTCCATTTACGCGTTTGACACCTCGTCTTGAGCGTATTGTACGTCAGACAGCCAATGAGTTGAACAAATCCGTCGATCTAACAATCATCAACGCTGATGACGAGATGGACAGAACCATTCTAGAGCGTATTACCTCGCCACTTGAGCACATGCTACGAAATGCGGTCGATCATGGTATTGAAACGACGTCGACGCGATTGAAAGCAGGCAAGGAGCGTAGTGGACGTATTACTCTCGAAGTACACCGAGAAGGTGGCGAGATCGTTATTCAGCTATCGGATGATGGTCGCGGCATCGATGTAGAGGCAGTCCGCAATAAAGCAATCTCTCAAGGTCTTATCGATGCAGACGATGACAGTCTCTCTGATCTAGATATCATGCAATACATCTTTAATGCAGGCTTAAGTACTAGTAAGCAAGTGACACAGATCTCTGGTCGCGGTGTTGGCATGGATGTTGTAATCAGTGAAATTCGCCAACTGGGCGGTTCGGTCTCAGTAGTATCGGAGCTTGGTAAAGGTTCTAGCTTTACAATGCGCTTACCATTGACGGTGGCAGTATCTGATGCATTGGTGGTACGTGCAGCAGATCGTTACTATGCCATACCATTGGTACAGATCGAGCGTGTGGTACGTGTCAACCCAGAAAAGCTCTATGATTACTATCAATCAAATGATGCGACGCTAAACTTTGAAGATACTGATTACCGAGTACGTTATTTAAATGAGATTTTATCAGGCAATAAGCTAAATGAGCTGGTGGTGAATACCAATACCAGCCTACCGCTGATCATCATCAAAAACCGTACAGGGCAAAATATTGCTCTACAGGTTGATCAGATTGCAGGGTCACGTATAGAAGTGGTTGTGAAACCTTTAGGACAGCAATTATCGAATATACCAGGTATCTCGGCCGCTACAATTATGGGCGATGGCTCAGTGATGCTTATCCTAGATTTGATTGCTTTAATGCGTAATGCACAATTGGGCAAAAACACCTTAAAGTCCGCGAATGCTAAACGAGGACGCATAGAGTCCAAATCGACTGTTCTAGTAGTCGATGACTCTGTTACCGTACGCAAAGTGACCTCACGCTTCTTAGAGCGTCAAGGCTTCAATGTGGCAGTCGCAAAAGATGGTATTGATGCGCTTGAGATACTACAAGACACGACGCCAGATATGATCTTGCTAGATATTGAAATGCCGCGTATGGATGGTTTTGAGGTTGCAACCCAAGTCAGACACAATGGTCGATTGCAGCATATTCCAATTATAATGATCACATCACGTACGGGTGAAAAACATCGTGAGCGTGCATTAGAGATTGGTGTGAATGACTATATGGGTAAGCCATTCCAAGAAAAAGAGCTGCTTGAAAAAATACAGAAATTGCTAGGTAAAGAGGCAAGCCTGACTAATGAAGGATAATGCACGTGTTTTAGCACTGCGAGAGAAAAACAAAAGTGATATCAAAGTGCTGGTGGTGGCAGAAGATCATCGCCAGCGTGTGGCTTTTTCAGATACCGTGCGTAGTTGCGGTTTCACACTCATAGGATGTGTGTCACGAATGCAGTGGCAAGAAAAAAGCGAGCTGTCTAATATACCTGTTGATATTTGGCTGATAGATAGTGACTACGATGATAGTGTCGCAACAGCAACGTTAGTATCTAAACCAGCAGCTGTGCTGGTGGGCTTTAGTCAAGCCCCTTATCTCAATGAGGCACAGCAATATGCCAAATGGCAACGAAAACTAAAACGTAAGTTTGCACAACTACTGGCATTACCGGCGCTATTAGATACGCCAGTCCATAAAAGTGACGTCACCGAAATAGACTGGGAGTATGTCGTGTTTCTAGGAGCCTCTATGGGTGGACCTAGTGCGGTAAAAGAGTTTTTGGATAATGTACCAGCCACGCTACCAGTTTGTATCTTATTGGCGCATCACTTTAATCAGACGATGATTGGTACATTACCCCGCATACTCAATCGCCATAATGATTGGGGCTGTGAGGTAATTGCTTCCTCACAACGTTTGAGAGCAGGGCAGTGCCTTATAGCCCCTATTGATAAGCAGATTGTCTGCGACTCGACAGGTCGGGTGATACTACTAGAGCAGGGGTGGAGCGGTGAATATAAACCTGCCATTGGTCAGCTTATCAAAAATGCCAGCGATGCTTATGGTAATGAGCTGATAAATATTGTCTTTTCAGGTATGGGTAACGATGGTTCTCAGTATCTCGACCTAATTCAAGATAATAATAGCCAACTGTGGGCACAAGATCCTGCTTTAAGTGCGTGTCCAAGCCAACCTCAAGCCATTATTGACTCAGGATACTGTAGCTTTATCGGCAGCCCCAAAGAGTTGGCACAAAAACTGTCTGATTATATTGGTGAAAGGCAGCAAGCCATTCACGCTAACTGATTGTGAGCGACGTATGAAACAAATTTTGAAACATTCGTTCGAAGCGGTAAGTCTACTGACCACGAACAATGGTATGCTTGAAGTCACTATCGTGCCAGCATTTAACCAGCCTGACTGGATTATTCCAAGCGCTCTAATTTTGAGCGTAGAGGATCATCAAGAACGCACCACTATATATGACTGGCAACAGCAAGCGCTGCCTGTGTTTCATTTGTTGTCAAAAGATGAGGTGCCAGAGCGAATTATTGTGTTAGAAGGCAATACAGCTGAACATCGTTTTGCACTACAAACAGCAGGTGAGCTGCAGCAGTTACAAGCTCGTATCTCTGATGTTAAAGATGTTGATATTCCTAAGCAGATGTTGAATAGTAGTACTGACGTCTTGGAGGGGCAGTCTGATGAAGACATCGTGCTCTCTTATTTATATCAAACGGTCATGATTGGTGATAAGACGTACCTAGTACCAGATTTAGATAAAATCGCGCATAACTTGGCTAATTTAGACAGTTAAATGTTTGTTTAGCGTTAAGGTGTTTATCATTTTAGCGCTACAGCTTGGCATATCGGTTGTTTTTTGTCTTGTGAGGGGTAGCGATCCTATTTATAATGTTGAGTAGTGATAACTTATAATAAAGATAAAGACAATAGAGCTGCTCATGAATAATTCTAACGTATCAAAATGGTCTCTTAGTAGTCGTATATTTCATTGGATCAGTGCGCTTTTGCTGTTGGTCACGTGGATTATGATGTTGCTATACGAGAATCTCGATGGCAGCTTATACATCGGACTTCACAAATCGTTCGGGATAAGTTTATTATTTTGGATGATTGCACGAGTCATCAATCGCCTGTTTGTTAAAGCACCACCATCAGTACCAATGCCAAAGTGGCAGTCTTTGATCTCCAAGCTTTCTCACTTTGCCCTCTATGCCATTTTGATCGCTATGCCGCTTGCTGGTCTACTCATGTCTGTATACGGTGGACGCCCTGTCGACATCTTTGGGCTATTTCAGATACCTGTTTTTGTGACTCCTGATAGAAGTTTGGCACGTTTTTATAATGATATACATACTGATATCATCTGGCCTATGATTATTGGTTTTACGGCACTTCATATTGGTGCAGCCCTATATCATCAATTTATCAAAAAAGACAATCTAATAGCGCGTATGAAATAAGCCATTATCGTTACTCATTTTTCTAATATTCACATAGACATGAAAAAATATATTGATAAACTTATACAAAGAAGCTCATATAAAACAATCTATATAAAGAAAATACAGCCAAAAAAAAGCCCTAAGTATATGACTTAGGGCTTTTCTATATCAGACATAAATTGAGACGTTAATGGTCTGAATACACAAACTTACTTTTTGTGTTCAGGTAAATTAATATTCATCTCTAATACATCTAGGCTGTCTTCTGAACGATGGTTAATGTTCACATCATCAATCTGTACACCGTTGACGTACTTATTAACCACTTCTAGTATTTCACGTTTCATTTTTTCGATACGATCAACTGTCAGTCGGTTATTCAGACGGTTTTCGCTAGCTACGATAACCTTGAGGCGCTCAGTTGCTAAATTAGCACTACCAGCGTTACTGCTGTCGTCAGTACCAAATAAGCTACTCCAAAATCCTTTTTTCTTAGTCATCATTAACCCCCAAACCAGCGCTGCAGTAAACTTTTCTTTTTCACATCGATATGACGTAACGGACGCTCTTCACCCAAAAATCGAGCGACGATATCATCATAACACTGACCAGCCACAGAGTCGCTATAATGAATGACAGGCTCGCCATGGTTAGACGCTTCGAGCACTGAATGGCTCTCAGGCACAACGCCGAGCAGTGGTACTTTTAAGATATCATTCGAGATGGTATCGATGTCCATCATCTCGTTTGCAGCGGCGCGCTCTGCATTGTAACGAGTGATCACCAGATGCTCACGTACAGAGCCTTGGTTCTCTTCAACTTTTTTGGTTTGGCTCTGCAAGATACCAATGATGCGATCTGAGTCACGTACTGAAGAGATTTCAGGGTTAGTGACGATAATGGCTTCATCAGCGTGATACATAGCCAGCTGCGCACCGCGCTCGATACCAGCAGGTGAGTCGCAGATGATATAGTCAAACTGTTTAGACAGCTCAGCCATAACCTCTGATACGCCTTCGTCTGTTAGTGCGTCTTTATCACGCGTTTGGCTAGCAGGAAGGATATACAAGTTCTCAAGCTGCTTGTCTTTGACAAGTGCTTGTGACAAGCGTGCGCTACCAGTAATGACATCGACAAAATCATAAACAATTCGGTTTTCACAACCCATGATCAAGTCTAGATTACGTAGACCTACATCAAAATCGATCACTACCGTCTTATAGCCACGCAATGCTAAACCAGCGGCAAAAGAGGCACTTGTCGTGGTTTTTCCCACACCGCCTTTACCTGAAGTGATTACAACTATCTTCGCCACAATGGCACACTCCTATGAATCAATGGGATATCTGTTATATAAATAGCACAATTGCATGGTATTTATCTACTATATATGTACTATCTGCGAAGCTAGCCTAGCATAAATAAACAAACATTTATAGCAAGTCTGTACTAAAGCAGGAAAACAACTGAGATATAAGCTATAAAGGGTTTCTGCTTAAAAAATACACCGCTAATAGTGTTAATTTCTATTCGCTTCATAAATCTATAATGGCACTAAAAATAATAGCAAAAATAGCAGCTGATAATAGACCAACTATAATAATTGATTCTATGTACCTCGCGCGTCTTATACTATAGCTTAATCAAGCACACCTACCTTACTCAGTTTACTTTTCTAAACCATCACTTAATCGTGTATTGTTTTTAACAGTATTAAATTCTAAGCCTCATCCATTACAGTAAATACCAAGCCTTCACCTTCTATAAACTTTACTTGTACAGGCTTGTCAATCACGTGCTCAGGTAGGTTGTCCCGCAAGCAATAAGTGCCTGCTACAGAAACCAGCGAAGGATTAAAAACCTGACAAAAAATACGCGCGTCTTTGTCACCTGTTGCGCCTGCCACCAAGCGACCTTGAGCGCGGCCATATACGTGCAAGCTGTTATCAGTAATCGCTTCAGCACCGCTATTGACACTGTTTGTCAAAATCAAGTCACCACCGACGTGGTTTAAGCTCTGCCCTGAGCGTAGCATCTGGTCATAGATCAAACTGGTAATATGCTGAGCGCTAGTAAGGGTATCAGCTGGCATCTCAGATACAGTCGTTTTGGTCTCTCGTTCATTGGTCGCTGTAACGTCTTTTACATTATCGTCGCTAGCTGAGTCTTTGTTGCTGTCTTCTGCTGGCTTATTGGGCGTTGTAGGTGCTTTCTTACTAGGTATGATACGCTCAATGCGTTTGCCATCTGCTGGAAATATAGCCAAGCGCTGTTCGCGAGCTTGGTCATCGAGTACACCCGTGACCACACCGATAGGTTGTAGTCCCCATGACCATAGCAACTCTACCAATGCAGATAAATCTTGCTCAACGTCACTATCAATAAGGATGGGGATATTACTCGACTTGTTGCTTAGTGTTTCAGCCAGCTGGGCTTCAATAGCACTTAGGTCATCTGTACTGAACTGTAAACGTGAAAAAGTCAGCATTTTGCCGTATAAGGCTAAGGCAGGGGCTGTGTTTGTTGTTTGGTTATTATTATCTGAAACTGTCATATATAAACCCTTAAGAATAATTCTATCGCTGTATCCACAGCGTCATTTTTATAATTGCGTCATGCGAGTCGATAGATATACTACAGATTTAGCATATCTTGATGCTTCCATTGCTGTACTTTTACTTGCGCTTCAAATTCAGTCAAACTGTCATCAATGATACTCGAAATCAGAGTATCGAGCGCAGTATTATTGGTATCTATTTGCGCAATACCGCTAGCAATAGCAACCATCAATGAGTCGAGGCGCTCAGGGTCAAGCAGACGCTGATTTAACGCGTAAACGACATTGGTGCCGACGTTGTGCCCGATAGTCTGTAATTGCGATTCAATTAAGCTGCCAGCGATAGGGATCATACGCAAATAGCGTCGTAGCTCAGGGGTATTGGCCAACCCTTCTTCAATAGCATTGCCCATCTCATCGGCTAATATACTACCACCACCTGATGAAGCGGTGAGCTCTTGTAATTTTGGGGCAAGCTCCGAGCGTAGCATAAACAGCACGGCAGCTTCGATTTCAGCACGGTTGCGCGTGATGGCCGATTCGATAAATGATTTATGTGCTTTGGGATCGGTCAGTTGCTGTCTAAAGTTTTGGATGGTTGTTAAGATGACACGATCAGATAGCTCCTCTAGCAGTAAATCGATATAGAACTTAATACGATTGATCCAGAGCTGTGGTAGCACTTGATAGCCAAGCTGATAGAGTCGGCGCCCGATAATGACTGCTCGGAACAACCGTAATGCACGTAATTGCGGAAAACAACCTAATACTTCATACCAGTGGACAAAAGGAAAAAAGAACCAGCGGTAGTAGACTTTGTTTTTGATGGCGATAGCCCAGCGTAATAACAGCTCGGCAATCAAAAAGATAGTAAAAAACCCACCAGCAGTACGCAGCGGCTCATGCAAAGTGGTTTGATACCAGTTCAGTCCATCACTCACAGACAGCCACTGTGCAGCGTTGTTACTAAAATCGCTCATCAATACCGCATCAATACTGATTAGTAATAGATCAATACTGATTACGATGAGCATCACGATGTCGTAGGTAAGCTTCAAGCGGCTTGGCTTTGGACGATTTGGCCTTGGTGGCTCGCTATGTGTTAGGTGAGGCGAAACCGGTGCTGCAAGAGGCGGGCTAGTAGGAGAGGCGGGCACAGTCATACCTTATAAGTGATAAATGACACAAAGAGTGAGCAAATTTTCGATAATGACTAAAAACAATTATCGAAAATTTATCAGTTCACGAATAGTCACATTATCAATGAATAAGACCAAAAAACAACCCATCTATGATTAAAATTTACGCATTCTAACTTGGGATGCTTTCTATAGTTATAAGAAGTAAATGTGCGCTATAAATAAAATAGGTATGCAACAACACTGGAATGGTCTACAACCACTATGGATAGTGTATTACTACGTGGCTGTTTCTAATGGTCTATGCCGTTCTAATTCACGGTATATTCATAGAGGCAATACACTATAAATGAAATACCCTTATAGGAAACAACACCCTTATAGAAAGTGCCTGCCACTCCGCTAATTGATAGTTTATTTAGCGTTTTGAGGCTCAGGATTGGTTTCAAAATCAGCCAACATGTCGGTGATACGCCGATCTTTTTGGCGCCAGATTTTTTCAACCCAATCGAACATCTGCGCTTTTATATCATCATCATTTTCGTAACCACCTTTTTTGATACCATCGAACAAAGTATCCGGTATATCGATATATCTTAGATCTACCCCCAAACGCTTGATGTTACCTTTCCATAGATCGCCATAGCTTGGTACACCGTCTGGATAGACAATGGTCACATCCAATATGCCGTCAATGTCTTCTCCTAACGCGCTGATTGCCAATGACAAGCCACCTGCACGTGGTTTTAGCAAATGAGTATATGGAGAGTGCTGCTTTGCGTGTTTGGCTTTGGTAAAGCGTGTTCCTTCCAAGTAGTTGAGCAAAGTAAAAGGCTTGTCCTTTAATAGCGCACAGGCACGTTTGGCCTCCTCAATATCTTTACCTTTTAGTGCAGGGTTTTTGGCGATGGCTTCTTTGGAGTGCCGACGCATCATAGGGAAGTCTAAAAAGTAGAAAGCCTGTCCAACGATAGGAATATAAATCAGCTCAAACTTGGTAAAGAATCGCGTGAGTGGCAGGCGCTTTTCGCCTATATACTGCACGATGCTGGTGTCGACCCATGATTGATGATTGCTAACCAAGAGGTATTTGCCCTCAGTATGGATATCATCAGGTAGGCTAATGCGCCAGTCTTTACGAGGTAGCATATCATCAATCAGAGCGCTATTGCTGCTGATCCAGTAGGTAGCAATCTTGATAACGGCTTTGTCCGCGATGGGAGCACCAGTAATGACCTTGCCAACACCCATTAACCATAAGGGAATACTACCACCAAAGCTATTAGCAGCAATGACGCCCGTAGCCGTGGCTAATGACACAGCCTTACCCAGCTTAGGAGTACGTTTATGCATTTTTCGAATGGTAGATGTCAGGCGCATGCTTGATCCTCTTGTTCAATCTAATTAATAAATGAGTCTTACATTGTGGGTGTCAATGTATTTGGGTTCTACCGAATCTATCTTCATAATTGATGACTGATAGCAGTCAACTAAATAGTAGTCAGATAAAAGCTAACGTTATGTAAACGGTCATTCGATGTCTACAATTTGATGTCTACAACTCGATAACTATTGTTAGATGCATACAGACAGTCGACACCTGATGTATGAGCCGTTTAGCCATGATAAATTCGCTTAGATAATTTTAGCAGAAACAATTGGTAGTGTACGACTGTAAACGTGACTAGCGATAGCAAGTGATTACTATGAGGCAGCCAAAGCTCCTACAGCTGGTTGCAAGACAACCTGCACTTCTCATACATAGGTGTGACAAAATATTACACACAGTTAGATTGGAATTGCCATAATAATGACGAAAGTAAATAAGTACTTATGAAAGATTAATGGACAATCTTTATAAAAAGCACGATTTATAACATTTTTGAATTTAAGAGGAAATATTATGCGTAATACATTAATGATTGCAGCAGTAGCATCAGGTCTAGCATTGAGCGGTTGTACTACTGATCCAAACACTGGACAGCAACGTTTGAACAAAGCCGCTTTAGGTGGTTTGGTCGGTGCAGCAGGCGGCGCAACTATCTCAAAAGCAACTGGTGGCGACAAAACTGGTCGTGATGCAGCAATTGGCGCAGCATTAGGTGCAGGCGTTGGTTACTACATGGAGCGTCAAGCTCGTCAGCTTGAACAGCAAATGGCTGGTACAGGCGTAACGGTTGAGCAAAATCCAACAACTGGTAACATTGATCTTGTAATGCCAGGTAGCATCACTTTCTCGTTTGATGATGCAACACTTAGCTCTTCATTCAAGCCAACACTAGACAAGCTTGCTTCAACGATGAACCAGTACAATCAAAACACGATCACTATCGCTGGTCATACTGATAGCAAAGGTACAGCTTCTTATAACATGGGTCTGTCACGTGACCGTGCTTACTCAGTTGCTAACTACTTGACCGCTCGCGGTGTTGCGTCTAACCGTATCAATGTTGTTGCTTATGGCGAGTCACGCCCAGTTGCAGATAACAATACTGATTATGGTCGTCAGCAAAACCGCCGTGTTGAACTAACGGTTAATGCACCGCAAAGCGTAAACTAATCAGTAATTTGATTTAGTTATCGCATACACATTCTCAAATGTGTTTTCAAAAAGAGCCAGCAATATGCTGGCTCTTTTTTTGTGTTGTATTTGATAGGGAAAAGTTAAAGATGGGAATACACGAGGGTCATTGCAGCACAGCGACGTAAAGCGAAACTTTTATGACATCATAGATATCCACCACAGATTTAATTATTATTAATATAAAATTAAGCATTGATAATGATTATCAATAACACTATAATTTATCAATATTTTTATCGCCATAAGATAATATGCATCTCTGTGCACGATAATTGATAAAAGTAGACGACCATACCAGCTTGCTATATATGGCTTGCTTATCGATGTAAGAATGCTACCTAACCAAACAAACTTTTTGCTATATTTTTGAGGATATGTATGACGATTACCACAGTAACAAACCGTAAGATTCTACCAACTACGTTAGCTGTTGCCCTTGCAGGATTGTTAATGGTGTCGGGCTGTACCAAAAAAACCGATGAAGATACGGCTACTGCTGAAGCGCAGACAGAGGTTGTTAGTGCAGAAGCGGGCGATAGTACTGAGATGTCAGCTGCCGAAAAAGCACATATTGACAGACTGGCTATCAGCTATGCCAATATGGCTCACGCCGCTTACAAAGACTCATTGGATACCGCCAAAGCACTACAGACAGCGGTAGATACATACGTTGCGACGCCAACACAAGCCAACCTTGACGCGGCAAAAGCTGCCTACAAAGCAGCGCGCCAGCCGTATTCACAAACCGAGATTTTCCGTTTTGATGAAGGGTTTGTGACAGCAAATGACAAGCGCGCGATCAACAGCATAGATAGCTGGGAAGGTCAGATCAATGCTTGGCCATTAGATGAAGCGCTAATTGACTATGTCAGTGATGATTATGAGGGCGAGTACAACAGCCAAGAAAACATCATCAACAGTGACAGCGTGACAGTCGGTAGTATTAATCAAGACACCAGTACGATCACGCCTGAGCTACTTGCAGAAATGAACGAGATCGGTGGTAGCGAAGCCAACGTAACGACTGGTTATCATGCGATTGAGTTTATGCTATGGGGTCAGGATACCAATGGGGTAAAAGAAGGCGCGGGCAATCGCCCAGTGACAGATTACGTAACAGAAGCTGGTCAATGTACTAGTGGTGATGCGGTCAATGAAGATGCTAGCATTTGTGAGCGCCGCGGTGAATTCTTAAAAGCTGCGACCCAGCTATTGGTTGATGACCTGACAGCGATGGAAGCCCAGTGGCAACCTGAAACAGATAATACTTTACGTAGTGATTTGCTAGCGCGCAAATACGATAATGGTCTACGTCAGATTATGTACCAAATGGGCAGCTTAGCGTTAGGCGAGTTGGCTTCTGAGCGTATGCAGGTCGCTTTTGTCACAGGATCTACTGAAGATGAGCACGAATGCTTTAGTGATTTGACGCATTTGAGCTATGCCAATAATGCACGCGGTATCCAAAATGTCTTTAATGGTAGCTATCAGACTGTCACTGGAAAGACTGTCGGCGGCTACGGCATCAAAGAGTATCTCATTGATAATGGGCATGTAGAAGAAGCCGAAAAACTGGCCGCTGAATTCAGTAAAGTTGAAGGTGCGTTCAACGTTATCGCTAACAAAGGCGAGAAAGAAGGGATTAAGATTGACCAAATGATTGCCACTGTTGGTCAAGCCAGTCAAGAAGGTATCTCTGCTGAAGAGCAAAATATTCGTCGCGGTTGGGTTGAAGCTGGTATCAACAGCTTGCAAGAATTGACGGCTGGTATCGAAAATGCGGCAAAAGCAGTCGGTATCGATAACTTAGATGCGGATGCAGGATCGCAGTTTTAATTTCAGTTTTAGCGATTAAGGTCTTTTTATTCTATTGATGGTATCCATATCATAGTGGTAAGTGAGTAAACCTACTGCTATAAAAATGCAGATTGGATTTTATACGTACGTTGTCGATCATGGTCGGCAACGTATTTTTGTAAGCACTAAGTTGGTAATCACTAAGCCTGTAAATATCAAGTTTGTAAGTACTAAAATAGGCCAGATACATCGGTCTTCTGAATCCGTATATGGATACCTATCATATTATAGGTATCGATTACAGTGGTTCTACTCTAAAACCAAGGCACACAATTTTTATGAAAGCCATTGATATCCCATCTTTTCGTTTGTCTTCTATATTCATGCGCAGTTTGCCGCTCATCATAGCGAGTACGGTCGCACTAAGTGCGTGTCAACCAACCGATAGTACGCCAAGTAATACTTCGGAGAGTCAAAGGGCGACCGCTACTAGTGATAGCTCCCAACCAATAACCTCTGAACGTGCTCAAAATATTGAGGCACTTGCTGGCATGCCCATGCAACAGCTTGTCAGCTTTGATCCACAAGAGATTAAACAGGGCGGTGACACCGGGATCAGCATCACGAGTGCTGAGAGCTATTCAAAGCCGTCATCAAACTTGGCGGCTTCACGCAAAGGCATGTTTTTTATTGGTAATGCGTTCTTTCGTCAGCCTTGGGTTGTAGCTCCTGCTAGTACAGATAGCCGTGATGGACTGGGTGCGCTGTTTAACGTTGCGGCTTGTCAGTCTTGCCACATCAAAGATGGACGTGGTCATGCACCGATGGATGCCGATGATGATGCGGACAGCTTGCTGGTACGTCTGTCTATGCCAGCGACGACCGATGAGCAGCGTAAGCAGTTGCAGGACTCGCTCATTGAAAAAGTCGTTCACCCGATGTATGGTGGGCAACTGCAAGATCGAGGTATTCAGGGCGTCCCTGCTGAAGCGAGAATAGCAGTACAGTGGACTGATAAACCAGTCACTTTTGCTGACGGACATGTTGAGACGCTGCGCGCACCCACATTTAACTTGACCACCCCTGGATACGGTGCTCTTGATGAGGCGATGATGGTATCGCCGCGAGTGGCACCGCCGATGATTGGACTTGGATTGCTAGAACAAATCCCTGACGATGATATTAAAAAACAAGCCAAGAACAATAGTGATATCAGTGGTAAGTTCAATTGGGTTATGGATCCACAAACCGGTAAGCGTGCGCTTGGACGTTTTGGGTGGAAAGCAGGTCAAACGAGGCTGCTGACCCAGAACCAAAGTGCGTTTAATGAAGACATGGGTTTGACGTCAAATATCCGTCCACATGAGTCTTGCATGCCCACGCAGACTGCCTGCCTAAATGCGACTACTGGCGCTGATGAGCAAGGGAATGGCAAGCCTCCTGTCGAAGTGAACGATGACGTGGCAAAATTCGTAGAGTTTTATACCCGTAATTTGGCGGTGCCACATCGCCGTGACGCGGATAGTGAGTTGGTGCTGGCTGGCAAAAAGCATTTCTATGACATGGGGTGTCAAAGCTGTCATACCCCAAGATATCAGTTGCCAAAAACCGACGATGATCGTCTTGAGCAACACGGTCAAGTGATTTACCCTTACACAGATTTGCTGCTACATGATATGGGTGATGAGCTTGCTGATCGTACAGTTTCCGGTAAGTTACCATCAAAAGATGCTCAAGTTGAATTTTTAGCCAACTCTTATGAGTGGCGCACACCGCCCTTATGGGGTGTCGGGCTTGCTCAAACGGTTGATCCGCAAGCGACGTTCTTGCATGATGGTCGCGCGCGCACGCTGATGGAAGCCGTACTATGGCATGGCGGAGAAGCCAAAAAGCAGCAACAAAAGGTATTGAAACTAGACAAGCAAGGTCGTACAGAGCTCAATGCATTCTTAAAGTCACTATAGCGTGATTTTACTGCGTACTATCGTGCGCCACCTGTTTTGAGCAGTCATGCAACAACGATATAAATTACTACCTATAAAATTACCGAGAAATCTATGAAAATGAATCATGCTTTGGCAATGGCACTATCTGCATTAAGTGCTGGACTGCTAATCAGCTGTGTTAAACCTGCCGACGAAAACAAAGCGGTAGAAGCGGACAGCCAAGAAGTTGTGCAAGAGAATAGCGCTGCTAATGGCTCAGCAGAAAGCAGTAATGAAGCTGCTGAGCAGATCGTTGCTGTAGATATCAGTCCTGAGACCCAAAAGACATACTTGACGCATGTGGCAGAGGATATCGTGATTCCAGCGTATGCCGATGCAGCACAACAAAGCGATCTGCTCAATGAATTGGCGCAGAAATATTGTCAACAATCACCAGTAAGCGGTGATGAGTTGCAAGCATTGCGCGAGCAGTGGCTGGTACTAGCACAAGCATGGTCAAGTGCTGAAATGGTCAACTTTGGTCCCGCTACTGCCAGTATGAGTAACTTATATATCAATTACTATCCCGACGAGCGCGGTCTGGTGCATAGCGGTGTCGCCGACCTAATCGCTGCTAATCCAAAGCTAACGCCAGAGCAGCTCACCGGTGAGAGTGCGATTGTGCAGGGTGTACCAGGATTAGAAGAAGCTTTGTTTGCCAATGAGAGCTTGGATTCTGGTCAATGTGCTTATGTGATCAGTGCCAGTAGTGCTCTGAGCACACGTCTAAAAGCCATCGAGGACAATTGGCAGCAGAACGCGACTAACTTATTGGCAATAGATAAGACAGGGGAGAGCGACCAAGGTTTAAACCAATGGTTTAACTCTTTACTGTCATTGATTGAAACGATGAAGTCCAATGCGATCGATCAGCCACTGGGTCTGACGGGCAAAGCAAAAGGTCACCTGCCAGCTGCTACTGCGGGTCAAAGCCGCGCTATTATCAATGCAAAACTAGATGCGATTAATAAAGCCATGACTGACCCCGTATTGACAGCGATTCTTGGTAGTAATGATGAAAATACAGTTGCTGATAACCTATCGACTGCGCTTGCCGAAGCGACGACACTACTAGCACAGATGCCAGAAGATATATCAGCGGCAGATAAAGATGACCAGCAGGCGCTCTATGATCATCTGACCACCATCACTCGCCTAATCAAACGCGAGTTAATCCCAGCACTTGGTATCCGTGTGGGATTCAATAGCACTGATGGCGATTAGACAATGTCTACTATTAATAGGAACACAATAGCGTTAATGCCCAAAGTGCGCGATCAAGCGTATAAGTCAGGAGCAAGATCAGCAAGCCATGAGCTACTGACGACTTCGGTGCTGTCTATAATTGGCACGACAGCACTTGTTGGGCTACACCATCGTTACCGCAAGCAGCAGAACCCCAATGCTAGCCTGCAAGATTATATGACAGGTCTCCGCACGCAGTTATGGGTATCGCAATCGGCTGATGAGACAACACCAATGCTCACGCGCTTGCGCTATGCTTGTCAGCAAGGGGTGGCGACATGGCGGCAGGCTTATCATCATACTATAGATAATGCTGATCAGTATGATACTCCCAGTTTTGCTGATATGCATACGACGACGTTGCTAGCACGACCAGTTAGCTGGGTTAGCGGTGTTGCATCCATGCCAAAAAACCACACATCACTGAACCAAAACGAGCATGATTTTGGTGTGGTGGGTATTGATGCTGATAGGCAAATGGTGTGGCAGACCACTATGCCTGAACGTGTTCATGACATCGTCGTTCAACCTGTATCCGTCAATGTACCTGAAGAGCAAGCTCAGCATAGCAGTGACCACCAAGGTCGGCACGTTGTCGTAATGGGTCGTCGCCCTAGCGAAAAATTCTGGGTGCTGAGTACAGCAAATGGTCAAGTACAGCATGCAATCAAAGCTGACGTAAACCGCCATTTTTATGGTCATGCTTGCTATAGTTTAGATGGTAATTTGCTCTATGTGACTGAAAATGACACTGTCAGCTTGGTAGGCAAAATCGGTATCTACGATGCCAATAATGCTTATAAAAAAATAGCAGAGTTTGACTCGCATGGTATCGGCCCACACGAGCTGATTATGCATCCAGATGGTGATACATTAGTGATCGCAAATGGTGGTATCAAGACCGAGCAAGCCTCACGTGAAGAGTTAAATCTAGATAGCATGCGACCCTCGCTAACTTATCTAAACCGTCATGACGGGTCATTAATTGAGCAAGTGACTCCTGAACATAGCCAGATGAGCGTGCGTCATTTAGCGATGCACAAGGATGGCTCAGTGATGATAGGTATTCAGTTCCAAGGTGAAAAGCACATCAATGTACCATTGGTATTGACCCACAAGCGCGGTGATAGCCATTTCACACCATTGACCATGCCAAACAATCAATGGCAACGTTTTCATCAATATATTGCGAGCGTAGCGGTTGATAGTGAGCGTAATTTGCTTTGTGTGACCACACCCATTGGTGGCTGTGCCGCGATTTATGACTTGCATACTCGAGAGTTGCTTGATGATGTAAACCTACCAGACTGTGCAGGTGCCTCAGTGTTAGCTGACTCCAATATATCAACTCACAGAGCCAGTGATCCTATGGATTCAGGATTTATCGTCAGTGACGGTCAAGGACAATTAACTGCGTTAAGAGTCACTCCTGTGCCAGAAACAAAGTCAGAGACGAAAGTTACTGAGCACCGTGAGCGTATTATAAAGGACAGTAAATTGCACATGATGTCCTTTGACAACCATTTGCAAGCGTTGTAGATTTTGTAAATGTTATAAGCGCATCAGTAGTCAGGAGCAATGATTCACACGGTTATGTCCAGAGCTTTTACATTCATAACTTTTGCGTCCGTGACTTCAGCGATGCAGCTTATAGCTGCTATGACCATATAAAAAGGAGACAGTGCATCAGCTCAGATATCAGTTTAGATACTGTGAGACAGCAGCTCGCACAGGCAGGTATCGAGCTGTGCATCAGTAAAAAACGTGTCAAAAATATCAACTTTCGCTTAAAGCCTTATTTATTGATGGTCTCTGTACCACTGCGTATCACTGCCTCGCAAACACTGTATGCTGTAGCCAGACGAGTGTCTTGGGCGATTGCTCATCACCCGCAAGTACTGGCGCAATACCATCGTAAACCCAGCGCTCCGGTAGATTCCTCAGATGCTGATCAGCCCATCTATCTATGGGGCAAAGTACAAGCATTGACGTTGAGCCATGATGAAACAATAGCTTACTATCGACAGCAGCTCTCCAATATCATGCCTTCGCTATTTGAGAAGTGGCAGCCCATCGTCGGCGCTTATGCCAATGAGGTACGATTAAAGAAAATGCACACGCGCTGGGGTAGCTGTAATACTCGCGCCCGCCGCATCTGGCTCTCGGTCTATCTTCCTGCTTATCCTATCGAATGCACCGAGTATGTTATCGTTCATGAGCTCTGTCATTTACATCATGCCAATCATAGTCGCGCGTTTTGGCAAACCGTTGAGGCGGCAATGCCGGATTATCAGCAGTGGCACAATCTGCTGGCAGGCAAGACGGGTCAGTTGGATTGAGTTCAACAGCCTGCGATTTTAGCTATCTAAATCAGTGCGTTCATAGCAGTTTTTGCCTACGCATCTTTCTTTTGTATCAAAGATAGATAACCCTGTCTGAGTTTTACTGGCATGATTGACATAAGGACACGCCTTCATAAGCCTGATATGATAAGACATAACGGTACAAAACGTGTCGTTTAAATAGAACTATACAGGGATGTCACATGGAAAATGTCAATCAGGCAGAATTTTGGCAGCAGCGCTATGAAAAAAATAGCATCGGCTGGGATATGGGACAGGTATCGCCACCACTCAAAGCTTATATTGACCAGCTACCTGACAACGCCAAAAACCAAGCAGTGTTGGTAGCAGGTGCAGGTAATGCCTATGAAGTAGGCTATCTATATGAGCAAGGATTTACCAATGTCACGTTGGTTGATTTTGCGCCAGCACCGATTGAAGCGTTTGCAGCGCGTTATCCTGATTTTCCCTCTGAGCATTTGATCTGCGCAGACTTTTTTAGTTTGTCAGAGCAGCAGTATCAATTTGATTGGATATTGGAGCAGACGTTTTTTTGTGCGATTAATCCCGCGCGCCGTGATGAGTACGTGCAGCAGATGGCGAGACTACTAAAGCCTCAAGGCAAACTGGTGGGTTTGTTATTTAATACAGACTTTGGACGAGAAGAGCCACCATTTGGTGGTAGTAAAAAAGAGTACCAGCAGCGTTTTCAAAGCTATTTTGATATTGAGACCATGGCGCCTAGCTACAATTCATATCCTGCACGGCAGGGTAGCGAGCTGTTTATAAAGCTGCGAGCAAAGTAATCTCGCGGTTAATATTGCCCCGAGCTTGTGCTTCTAGTCGCTCGTAATAGTAGTCAGTCAAATACAGTCTTGGATGGGCTAGTAATCCTCGTAATATTGCAGTGCGACCATGACGATAATCCACATCTGTCACATGAGCATACTCTTGACGTACTGCTTGTGTATACTGCTCGTATAGGGGCCAAGATATACCCAAAATACTCAAATCCATGTCTAACAGATAGGCGGCATCATTGTATTTAACACTGTTTATCGACTCATCTATTTGATGACTGGCAGTTATCATAATAAGTGCGTAGATATCTTGGCATCGCGTCGAACTCAAGTAGGGGCTCAACGCCTCTACCGCATATTCAGCACTTTTTTGCTCATTGTCTGAACGTGTTGGGTCATACACGATGTCATGATAATACAGTGCCAGCGCTATCGTATTTGGCTTAGATAGAGAGGGTTTGATATTTTCAAGCTGCATCATTAATTGCTCGATATGATCAAGCGTATGATAAGCGCGATGCGGCTCAGTATAGCGTACAGCGATATCTTTCCACAGCAACTCTATCTGCTGCGGCAAGATATCGTTACTCATAGACGATAAGTGCTGTGCAAAGCATTTACCAAGATCATCGCGTCTATATAAAAAGTCAGCCATCTATCACTGTTCACTATTGCTATGCTAAATGTGGTGCAACTAGTCTTCGTCGTTAGCCACGGCATCTTTAAATGCTTTGTTAAAGACGTCCCCAAGCAAGCTCACATCATCGACACGCGCATAATTCAAGCGAGTGACAAAAGCAATACGGCGGTGTGGTCCGTCTTCAGCCAAAGGTACTGCAACCGCGTTTTGATTTTGCAGGTGCAGCTGATCCAATGCCATTTCAGGTACTAGCGTTGTGCCCATATTGGCAAGCGCCATTTGAATTAGCGTGTTTAAGCTGGCATCCGAAAAGCTCGATTTCATTTGCGAGCGGTCGAAATGACAGACCGATAGTGTCTGATCGGTCAAACAGTGCCCTTCACCAAGTAGCATAAGGTTGGCAGTGGCCAGCTCATCAGCGTTGATGGTTTCGAGTTTGGCATGTATGTCATCTTTTGGGAATACAGCAAAGAAGTCTTCACTCCAGAACTCAAAACTGTGCAGACCATCGACCGCATAAGGTAGTGCAATAATAGCGGTATCAATATGACCATAACGGACTTGTTCAAGTAGGCGCTCGGTCTGTTGCTCAACGATCGTCATACGAAACTCTGGATATTGAGCACGTAGCGCAGGCAATACCTTTGGTAGCAAATAAGGCGCAATCGTTGGGATGATACCGACCGTCATAGGATAGGCAAGTGGCGTCTGGTGACTTTGCGCACGCGTGGTCAAGTCACTCACTTCAGAAAACACGCGTTGTGCGCGCGTAAGGATATCTTGACCGATAGGCGTGATCAGCACCTGTTTATTATTACGCTCAAAAATCTGAGTATCCAGCTGTTTCTCTAATTCTGCAATACCTAAGCTCAGCGCAGACTGTGAAATATTGCAGTCTTCAGCAGCACGTTTGAAGTGGCGATGTTTGGCTACAGCCAAAGCAAACTCAAGTTGTCGTAAAGTAATCATAAAACCTCTCTTTTTATGGGTTTTTCATGCAATTTATTATGCGTCGTCAACCTTTATGGGGCAGCAAATTACCAATTTTGAACCAATGATAAGCTCTAGAGATAATAGTTTAACAAGTTTAATAAAACAAAACATCACATTAAAAACTTTTAACTAGATTAACCATAGAATTCGCGTATAGTTTGTCGGGTAGCCCAGAAAGATAAAGGGTTAGTCGAAAAACCATACAAATAACTTTTAATCTAATTAATTATAGAGGAGCCAACCATGGCGTCTATCATCAATCAAGAAATCCCAGAATTTTCAGCAGATGCATACGTAAACGGTGAGTTCAAAACCGTTACTTCAGAAGACGTAAAAGGCAACTGGGCAATTTTCTTATTCTACCCAGCTGATTTCACGTTTGTCTGCCCAACTGAACTTGAAGACATGGCAGGTCATTACGAAGAGCTAAAAGGTCTTGGTGTTGAAGTATATTCAGTATCAACTGACACGCATTTCACGCACAAAGCATGGCATGATTCTTCAGATGCTATCGGCAAAGTACAATACCCAATGATTGGCGATCCTACTGGTAAGATCACTCGTGGCTTTAACGTTATGATTGAAGAAGCTGGTCTTGCTGAACGTGGTACGTTCTTAGTAGATCCTGATGGTTTGATTCAAGTTGCTGAAATCCATGCAGGTGGCATCGGCCGTAGTGCAAAAGATATGCTACGTAAAGTAAAAGCAGCACAGTACGTTCGTGAAAACGACGGTGAAGTATGCCCAGCAGCTTGGGAGCAAGGCGGCGATACATTGAAGCCAAGTCTTGACCTCGTTGGTAAAATCTAAGTAGTTATTTCACCACTTAGATAACAGTAGCACTGAATTTCATACTGTTAGTTTGAATCAGTGCTATATATAAAGACCCCATTGACGTATGTTGATGGGGTCTTTTTTTATATGAGTTAAAGCTTAATTTATTGATGACATTTCTACTGGTCTACAGAATCTGTGTAGATTGACAGTAAACGTACTATTAAATAGGAGAGTCTTCTTTATTCTTATCGATAATTTTATAAATCTCATCTTTAAGATGTAGTTTATGGCGCTTCATTTGTTCTATCTCTTCTTCGCGGCTGGTATGCTTTACTAGGTCTTTTTCGAGGTAGTTGATTTTTTGATCAAGCTGAGTATGCTCCTCAAAAATACTCGCAAAATGACTGTCTTTGAGTTTGAGCTCGGCGATGATCTCTCTGTTGTCGTGGAGCGTGTCTGTTTTTCTCATGTGTTCATCCTTGTCATTAAACGCAACCTTGCTACACATAGTCGCGAATTGTTTTAAAAAACGGCTTAACTTAAGAACTATTCTCGATTGTAGCGAAAAAACCAGACAGACACCACGACTATTATCCACGAGTGTATTTATATTTAATATAGTAAATCTATTTATGATTGGTTTTATAAAACTTGATATTTGAGTTTCTCAGCTTGCTGAATTTACTCAAACGCATGATAATAGGGACATTCAAGGGCAATAACCCGATAGATACAACATTTTATATAAAACTATTAATTTTAGAATCTTATGTATAGACGTGCAGCATGACAGTTGCCGTTACATATTCAGTCATAATGAGGAACAAACATGATAGACCAAAATTTATTAGATGCCGTTAAGAGCTATAGTGAAAATATGACACGTCCGATTACCTTTGTATTGGGTAATGGTGAGCACAGTAAGCGTGCAGAACTGATCGATTTTTTGACTAAAATTGCTGGTACCACTGATAAAATTAATTTCAGTGCAGAATCAACTGATGACAGCTTGCCAAGCGCAATCAGCTTCAAGGTAGTTAGTCATGTAGATGGTGCGTCAGAAGATACTGGTATTGTATTCAGCGGTATTCCAGGCGGTCATGAGTTTACTTCGCTGATCCTTGCAATCTTGCAAGCGGGTGGTCACACGCTAAAACTAGATGAAGGTATTCAAAAGCTGGTTAAGCGTTTTAACAAGCCATTACAGTTCCAGACCTATGTGTCGTTGTCATGCCATAGCTGTCCAGAAGTCGTTCAGGCATTGAACCAGTTTGCGCTATTGAATGACGGTATCAGCAATGAGATGATCGATGGTGCACTGTTCCAAGAACAAGTAGACGCAAACAAGATCCAAGGCGTACCAGCAGTATTCTTGAACGGTAAGCCATTTGCTAATGGTCTAATAGATACTGCAAAACTAATCGGTAAGTTACAAGAGCAGTTCCCTGACTTGTTGTCAGAAGTAGAAGATGATGCTGAGCAACTAGAGCAGCAAGATGTAACTATCATCGGTGCGGGTCCTGCAGGTGTAGCGGCTGCCATTTACACTGCTCGTAAAGGTCTAAAAGTGACGATGGTTGCTGATCGTATTGGTGGTCAGGTTAAAGACACACAAGATATCGAAAACCTTATCTCTGTACCGTTGACCAATGGTACCGATCTGTCTGGTAATTTCGTTAAACACTTAGCCGAGTACAATATCACGCTAAAAGAGCATGTCAGCGTAAAAGACATCGGCGAGACCGAAGAAGAGAACTATAGTATCAATCTAAACACTGGTGAGACCTTTGAGACGCGTAGTATTATCTTGGCAACAGGTGCCCAGTGGCGCAAACTTGGCGTACCAGGTGAGGAAGAAAACATCGGCAAAGGTGTGGCGTTCTGTGCCCACTGTGATGGCCCATTCTTCAAAGGTAAGGACATCTCAGTCATTGGTGGTGGTAACTCAGGCGTTGAAGCAGCACTAGATTTGGCAGGTATCGTCAAACATGTGACTGTACTGGAATTTGCTGATGAACTAAAAGCTGACCAAGTATTGATTAATAAAGCTAAAGAAAAAGCCAATATTGAATTCATCACAGGTGCCGCGACTCAAGAAATTAAAGCAACTGATGGCAAAGTATCCTCTATTGTGTATCAAGACCGCAGCACAGGTGAGACCCATGAGCGTGACTTGTCAGGGGTATTTGTACAGATTGGTCTAGTACCAAATACTGGGTTCATCAAAGGTTTTGTTGATTTAAACCGTTTTGGCGAGATTGAAATTGATGAGCGCTGCCATACAGATCGTAAAGGTATCTTTGCTTGTGGTGACGTCACGACCGTACCGTTCAAGCAGATCAACATCGCGATGGGCGAAGGTAGTAAAGCTGCGTTGTCAGCGTTTGAATACTTAGTCATGCAATAAGCGGTTCATGCAATAGACCATTAAATTGTAGATTAAACGTAAAAAGCCACCTTGTTTGAGGTGGCTTTTTTTATGACGTTGTATAAACCGTTCTCTAAAAAGGAGAGTTTAATAAATAGAAAATAAACGTTTGAGTGCGCTAATAAAGTAGTCATTCCTAGAAAATATCAACATTTACGTTACAAATTTGTCATTCGCATTACAAATTCGCGTTGTTGATGCAATAATGAGCTCAATAGAACCTTTCAAAGCATCATGAACTATAAGGAAAGTAGGCATGGAATATATCGAAGCTTTTTTCGCCCTAATCGGGGATCTAACATGGGGCTGGGCACTCGTGCCTATGTTGGTTATTTTTGGTTTATTATTCACTATCGTGGGCAGGTTCGCCCAGTTTAGATATTTTAAACGTATGTTCCGTGTGTTTAAAACGGATGAAGTAGGAGAAGATGGGATTTCTGCCCGTCAGGCGTTGCTCGTTTCTATCGGTGGACGTGTGGGCGGTGGTAACATTGCTGGTGTTGCGGTTGCAATCTCGTTAGGTGGCCCCGGTGCGGTCTTCTGGATGTGGGTTGTCGCACTCATTGGAATGATGACCAGTATTGTTGAGTGTAGTTTGGCTCAGCTTTACAAGCGTAGAGACAATGATGGTAACTTTCGCGGTGGTCCTGCAACCTATATCCTACATGGTCTAGGTAAAGACTATCGCTGGCTTGCTGTTATTTATGCTGTTTCTCTACTACTGTCTTTCTCTATCGGCTTTGTGGCGTTCCAAGGCAACACGGTGGCAGGTTCTGCGCTTGAGAGCTTTGGGATCGAACGCTGGATGTCAGGGGTAGTATTAGTCATTGCAGGTGGGTTCATCGTCTTTGGCGGTATCCAGCGCATTGCCAAAGTAGCCGACGTTGTCATCCCGGTAATGGCACTGATCTATCTTGGGATGGCGCTTATTATTATCGCACTCAACTTCACAGAGATACCTGCATTGATGGTAATGATTGTCAAAAATGCGTTTGGTATTGAATCTGTCGTAGGTGGTGGTATCGGTGTCGCAATTGAGCAGGGTATGAAGCGCGGATTGTTCTCTAACGAAGCCGGTTTGGGTTCTGCTCCTAATATTGCAGCTACCGCTTACGCCACGCACCCTGTGAGTCAAGGTATCTCACAATCACTATCTGTATTTATTGATACGTTAGTTGTGTGTAGTGCCACAGCATTTATGATTTTGTTAAGTGGCGTCTATCAACCAGGAGCCGAGGTCGATGGTATCGTACTTGCTCAGCAGGCGCTAACGACTCAGCTTGGGGATTGGGCACAGTATATTCTGACCATATCGCTACTGCTATTTGCACTTAGTTCTATTATGTATAACTACTATATGGGCGAAAACGCGATTAACTTTTTGGTTAAGAAAAACATCAAAAAAGCGACTTTGGTTTTACGAATTGTCGTGATTGCGATATTGTTCTTGGGCGCAGTAGCCCCTACGGCAACCGCGGTATTCTTCTTCGCTGATCCGTTAATGGGTGTACTAGCACTGGCCAACTTATTGGCCTTGATTATGCTATTTCCGCGAGCTAAACGTTTACTTGATGATTTTGCAAGTCAATTGAAATCAGGGGTCAAAGAGCCATTATTCGATGCACAAGAGTACGAAAAGTTAGATCTCGATATGAGTGCATGGGGTAAAAAAGCGGTAAAAGAAGCGTTAGATCAAAAACAGTAGTACGTATGCGCTTAATGTCTTATGAAAGTAAAAACCACTTTAGCCTAGCTGAAGTGGTTTTTTTGTGCAAGATACTTTCTATTCCCAAAATGATTGTGCCCGAAATGACGGTTATTCGCTTATATGCTCGCTATTCGCCAAAATACCCGATAGCGATACAATATCACCCGCTTCATCTTCTTCAATGATTCGTGTCTCTTGCATGGCAGCATGAACCCAAGCTGCTATATTTGGGTGATTCATCATGGTTTGACAGTACTGCTTGGTAAGGGGCTGCAAGACAATGTTAGACGCATCAGCATAGGTTTGTAGTCGCAGCACTACCGGGGCAAAGAAAACATCAGCTGCTGTAAAATGCCCGAACAAATAGCTGTCCTCTGAACGTCCCTGTAGACAATCTGCAAAAATACGCTCAATACGAGCAATATCGGCTAGGCAAGCAGCACTCGGTTGTATCTTAGCAGTTGCTCGGATATTCATCGGCATCTCATTACGTATACCTGATAACCCTGAATGCATCTCAGCAATGATACTCTGGCAATAAGCACTGTTTATTCTATTTTGAGTATCATATTGTGTGTCAGCGCTAGATTTATTGACACCCGTCCAAATATTAATATCCGTAAAATACTCATTAACCTGTATCGCAATGGCCAGCGTATCCCAGACAGTTACTTGTTTGTCCCCCTCACCATAGACCAATATAGGAACTTTTCCCGTTGGTGAGTGCGCCTCCAATACTGGACGTGCTGATGAATCAAACAGCTCGATCAGCTGCTCCTCAAAATCGATGTTAAATGCCTTTAAGAGTAGCCAGGCCCGTAGTGACCAAGACGAGTAGTTTTTATTGCCGATGATCAGTAGTGGTTTTTGCATCATATCGTCCTATTAGGTCATAGTAGAGAGTGTCATTATGTGCTCAATATCAAGGGTTGACCAGTCTATAATCTGAGTAATATTCATATCATTACTTAGATTATTTAAGTTATACGATGATAAAAAATGCCCATCCAATACTAAGGTGAGCGCTCTGTGTTTTCTATGTACGTTATCATCAGTTTTTATTTTTGATCAAAGCAATGATAGGAAGTGCAACCACATACATCAGCACACCATATAAGGCAGCGGGCAGTGCAATCACTGGCAGAGTACTTACACCCATAATAATAGGCGCTAAAGTAATGGCGGTTGTACTGTTCTGAATACTGGTCTCTATCGAGATGGTTTTTGTATCAAACCAGCTGAGCTTTAGGATTCTAGAGATTAGGATACTAATAGCAAATAAAATAGCAATCATAAAGACCAGCTCTAGCCCAATTTGGGTGAACTGTGACTGTAGTAATTGCCAGTTAGAGGCAATAGCAGCAAAGACAATCAATACAAAAAATACACTAGCTAAACCATTAAGAAGGCTGCTGCGACGTACCATAAAATCAGTAAATTTATAGCGAGCGAGCATACCAAGCGTCACCGGTAACGTAGTCAATAAGAACATGACTAGACCAATCTTGATGGCGCTAATAGAGTTCGCTTGATCTTGCATAAAATGATCGAAAGCCAACGTGATTAAAATAGGGAGCGTAATCACAGACAATATGCTGACCACTCCTGTCAATGCGATAGAGAGTGCGACATTACCTTTGGCATAATAGGTCAGCATATTGCTGGTGACGCCGCCTGGACAAAAACTAATAAGCATAATTCCAAAAGCAATGGCGGGCGGCGGCGTCATCACTAATACGACTGCTAATGCAACCAAAGGTACCAGCACAACTTGATTGATCAAGCCGACAAAGAACGCTTTTGGATATTTAGCAATGACTTTAAAATCACTAAGTTTTAACCCTGCTCCTAGGGTAAACATAATATAGGCAAGTGCTAGTGGGAGTAATGCTAGCGCAGTATTATTCATTAAACATTCCTTGTAAAACTAAAGTGCCATATAAAGATGGCTCGTTGAGAATCAATAGTAGCGGGAGGGCACGGTCCCCCTATGCAGCTACTCACATTCCATGTTTTTAAACAACTGATTGTCCAGATATTGAGTGACATAGATATTTAAGTATAAAAGAGCTGATTCTAATGCTAATGACATACTTAGTTGTCTTAATCACTCAAAGAGATTAAGTGCTCTGAATGATAATAGCTCTATTACACTTACTTAGTAACCCACTTGTTGTGACTATGATGGTTCTTAAATAGTATTAAGAGCCTTTTGCGCTGTCTGCGTGTAATGCGTTTTTAAGCATAATAAAAAGCCCACAAGGTTTTGTGGGCTAAATATTTTAATCACCTAAGATTCTTATGGCTCTAGTCATCTAACAAATCCATACGTTTCGCGGCTTCATAGATACCCGTTGAGCGATTGCCAGTACGGCAAAAGATGAGCATTGGCTGCTCAGCTTGGTTAAAGAAATCAGCGAATTCTTCGACGTGGTTTTGATTGAGCTCGCTACCAGCGAATGATACTTCTTTATACGCGAGCCCCGCTTCTTTAGCCGCGGCTTCAATCTCTGCACTGGTAGGCTGACCCGGCTCTTCACCATCTGGACGATTATTGATAATGGTTTTAAAACCGTTCTCGGCAATCATAGGCACTTGGTCAGGGGTGATCTGTCCGGCAAAGCTAACTTCATGGCTCATAGGAGCTCCTTTTTTATGGGTTTGGTTGGTATTATAAGTAGATTAATCGGTTGGGCAATAGAGTTGGTTATAGTAGACCTTGCATCAATGCGCTTTGGTACAGTAGTTTGGCACGCGCCCCAGTGCCACAAAACATCAATATAGGCTTCGGCATTGCGTGATAAAAGTCAGCAAACTGTTCTACGGTCAGCATACTTAGGCGCTCATCATCAAAGGGGAGATGATGATAAGTTAGGTTTGCTTCCTTGGTCGCAGTTGCCAAATCACAGCTATCAGGTTGTGTCTCAATCTCAGCATCTGGACGTATATTGAGCACTGAGCGGTAGCCAAGCTCAGCAATTTTGATACATTGGCTTGGATATATCTGCTTGTAAATCGTTAAGTCGTCGGTCATAAGTCGCGTCAATTATTGTTGTGAATAGTTATAGTATTAAAGGATGATTCATGGCAATCAAAAGACAAGTCAGTCTCGTTGAGACTAAAGCTGTGAGCCAGTAGCTGTCTGTGTATGGTTAGCTGTGTACTGCAAGCTCTGTATAGTCGGTATAGCATAACACAGGCTCTATCGTAGCGATATTGTGCGATGGATGCTATGGTCACTTATGCTCTAAAGGACACGCACATAATATTATTATTAGATGTTTTTCAAAGCATCGACGGCATCTAAGGTACTCAGATAGACCTGCCCTGATAATTCACTAATCAGCGGCGTTTGGCCAATAACATCCATGACAGGCCCTTTGATAAAGCTAAAATGTAAGCGCTTATTTTGTAGTGCAAGCTCTTGGTTTAGAGTACTGAGCATTTCTTGCGCGGTCAGGTCGATATGGTTGACCGCCGCCATAATCAACACCACCTCGTGTGCTGCTGGATACTGCTGCATAGCATTCAGAATACGACGATGTACGGACTCGCTATTACCAAAGAACAGACTCTCATCGATACGTAGCATCAGTAAATTATCAAAAGTCACCACATCATGACGATTGATATTACGAAAGTGTCCGCTACCACCTAACTGTCCAACGATAGCCACATGCGGCTTACTTGATTGCCATATAAGGCTCGCAAACGACACCATCAGCCCAATGACCAGACCTGTATTGAGTCCAAATATCAGCACACCAATGAACGCTGCCAAAAAACTAGCCCCATCTAAGCGATCACGTTGCCAAGCAGACTTTAGAGTTGTGATATCTATCAGCCCAATGATGGATGCCATAATAGTGGCACCCAGTAGCGCGTAAGGCAGAGGAGCAAGCGCATTGCTAAAGGCTATCAAGGCAGCAATCATCACTAGTACCGTCACTAGGCTGGCAAGCGGCGTTTTCGCTCCTGAGTCTGCGTTGATAGCCGTACGTGAGAAACCGCCTGCAATAGCAAAGCTCTGAAACAGTCCGCCAGATAGATTGGCCAGACCAAGGCCAGTCAGCTCACGATTGGCGTCAAACCGCTCTCCGCGTAAACGTGCATAGGTACTAGCCACTGAGCTACTAGACACAAATACGATCAGTGCCATCAAGCCTGCTGTTGGCAAGAGCTTGAGCGCTTCTTGTAAGTCTGTCACATGGGGCAGCGTAAAGCTCGGTAATCCTTGCGGAATACGACCAATAGTGGCAACACCCAGTGAGCTCCAATGCATTACGATGCTCAGAACGATGGCAAAGCCAAGTAAGACGAGTGGAAATAGACGCTCTGCCCACTTGGCATATGATGTCGATAGCCACGTTCGCCATACCCACTCACTGGCGTAGCGATTAGCAACCAATAGCGCAAAAGCAACAACACCAATAACCAAAGTCAAAGGATGTAATTGACTGGCATAGCGCTGCATGGTAGATAAATAACCAACCAAGCTGTTACCAGTGATAGGAATTGCCATCAGGTACTTGAGTTGGCTGACAAAGATCAGTACTGCAGCTCCGCTTACAAACCCTGCTGAAACGCCGCGACTAATAAACTGCATGATCCAGCCAAGCTTCAGCCGTCCAGCAATCCATAGTAGTGCGCCTACCATCAATGCCAGCAGACTTGCCATCAGTGCGTACTGCTCTGAGCCTTGCTCAGCGTAAGGTAGCAGACCGCTCGCCGTCATAATAGCGGTAATAGCGACAGGTCCGACAGCCTGTACGTTGCTAGAGCCAAGCCACGCGTAGACGACTACAGGTACGATCGCTGCATACAGACCATACACAGGCGGCAGCCCTGCAAGTACCGCGTAGCCTAAGCTCTGCGGTATCACCAATACGCCTACCACGAGTCCTGCGACAAGGTCAGTCGGCAATGCAGTTAGCTGGTATTGGCGCAACCAAATAGGAATAAGACGGCCAGCGATAGAAGACATATCAATACATCACCAAAATAAAAAGCATCATAAGACAGCTAGGCGAGTACGGCATTATTCCGCTTTGGCACAAAATCTTTGATAAAGCAGCTCTAATACAGCCAAGGCGTCATCACTTGCGATGCTATAGTAAATTTGCTTGCCCTCGCGCCGTGTCGCTACCAGCTGGTCTTTACGCAAGATACCCAGTTGCTGCGACAAGCTTGGCTGTCCAACACCGACCAAACCTTCAAGCTCACCGACACAGTACTCGCCTTGGGTCAACTGACAAAGTAGTAACAGTCGATCAGGGTGTGAGAGTGATTTTAACAACTGACTTGCTTGCATCGATGCTTGTTGCATTTGTTTGGCAAGATCAATAGAGGCAAAATCTGCGTTATCAGATGACATATCATCATTAGCGCTATGAGCGGACATATCCGCTGCTGCAGGTGAAGTAGCCAGAGTGAGCTCCTTATATAATAGGGTAGTGACTACCGTATTATTTTCAATAATATATGATTGATTATCAATGATATCACGCTGCATATCAAGATATCATTATTTACATTATATAAATTGATAAAGTGTATGGCAGTTGTTATATTGGTGATAACAGATAAGTCGTAAATACAAACAAGCATTATATACGACTCAATATCATACTTAAGGGTTAATTAAAGATAATAAACGCCCTATAACGAAAACACTCAACAGATAAGCAAAGAGGTAACCATGCAAGTTCATTCTTTCTTAGACAGTGATACAGAAACCTATACTCATGTGTTAGCTGATGTCGAGCAGCAACTGTGCGCCATTGTCGATCCAGTCCTAAACTTTGATGCAAAGTCGGGCAGAACCAATACCAGTAGCGCTGATGACGTCATTGAGTTCGTCCGTGAGCATGGCTGGACACTTAAATATATCATTGAGACCCATGCCCATGCCGATCACCTATCTGCTGCCATTCATATCAAAGAAAGTCTTGGTGGTGAGTTGGTCATCGGTCAGCATATTACCGAAGTACAAAAAATATTTAAGCAAATATTTAATTTTGACAGCAGTTTCCGTACTGATGCTGGTCAGTTTGATATTTTGACAGATGACGGTCAGACGTTAGCGCTGGGGAGTATTACTATTACTGCGCTGTATGTACCCGGGCATACCCGCGCCGATATGGCGTACATGGCCGCTGATAAAGAAAAAACAGTGGTTTTTGTTGGAGATACTTTGTTCGCGCCTGATGTGGGTACTGCCCGTTGTGACTTTCCAGGCGGTGATGCCAAAACGCTTTATCACTCTATCCAAAAGCTATTGGCACTTCCCGAAGATACGGTGATGTATTTGTGTCATGATTATCCAAGCAAGGGGCGTCAGCATTGTCCAACTACCACTGTTGCGGCTCAAAAACTAGAAAATATTCATGTCAAAGACAGTATTAACGAAGCGGAGTTTGTAGATATGCGTGAGCGCCGTGATGCGACTTTGGATATGCCGCGCCTGATCATTCCTGCAGTACAAGTAAATATAGATGCAGGGCATTTTCCAGAGCCTGAAGACAATGGCACGCGTTATCTGAAAGTGCCGATTAATGTGCTTGGTGAATAGGCCAGACAGGGTTATGAGTAACCGTTAGCAACAAGACGTATCCGCTTTTGTCCACGGTATAGTATATTCGGTATAGATGCTTATAAGCGCTAAAGGCGTTGGTAAAGGGAGAGAGTAATGAACCTATATGAGCGCTATATACTACCAAAAATGATAGATGTCGCTTGTAGTACAGGCAATGTGATGAAATCGCGTTCCAAAATTGTTCCGCAAGCGTTTGGCGAGGTGTTGGAGATTGGCATTGGTAGCGGTCTGAATCTACAGTTCTACGATACCAAAAAAGTCTCTGCTATTGTCGGTGTCGATCCAGCGGCTCAAATGCAGTCACTTGCCCATGAGCGAGCGGCTAACATTGATATTCCAGTTGAGGTAATAGCCGTCGATGTACAAGGTATTCATGCCAAAACTGATCAATTTGATACCATTGTGATGACTTTTACTTTGTGTAGTATCGACGATCCAGTAGCTGCACTTCAAGAAATGGCACGCGTGCTAAAACCTAATGGACGCTTGTTATTCTGTGAGCATGGGCTAGCACCAGACCTGACTGTTGAGCGTTGGCAGCATCGATTAACGCCTTTTTGGAAACCAATAGCAGGCGGTTGTCACTTAGACCGTGATATTCCAGCATTAATCAGAGCAGGTGGGTTTGCTATTGATGAATTGAGCGAAGCGTATTTGCCTGGTCCACGACCCATGAGCTATGTCTATAGCGGCGTGGCACAGCAAATAGCATAGAGAAGGAAAATAGTGAACTGTGCTAAAATTATTTGTCTGCGTAGATTATGCGTTGAGCTTGGGTTATAAATACCAATATCGAACTTATAAAAATTAAAGTGATTGGAATAATTAAAATAGGAATCAGATGATGAGCGAACAAAGTTTCCATTTAGTATGCTCACAGTGTCAAGCAACCAACCGTGTACCTGCCGCACGGCTAAGTGCTACACCAAAATGTGGTAAATGTAGCCAGCTATTATTGACCGCCAGTCCACATGAGCTGAACGCGCAAACGACCAACAAAGTCATTCAAAAAAATGATGTATTAACCATCGTAGATTTTTGGGCGAGCTGGTGCCAGCCATGTATTATGATGGCACCAGAATTCAAAGCGGCTGCTGGTCAATTGCCGCAAGTGGTCTTTGCCAAAGTGCAAACGGATAAATACGAGCAAGCTGCTGCTCCTTATAATATTCGCAGCCTGCCAACGATGGTGGCCTTTAGGCACGGCAAGGAGATTGCGCGTCAATCAGGCGCACTGCCAAGCCATCAAATAGTGCAGTGGGTGCAAAGCTTGCAGGCGTAGCGTTTAGTAAAGCAGTATGCGTCAAATTAGGACAGTGTTCATCAAAGCGATAACAAGAAAAAAGCCAATACGCGATCAGCATATTGGCTTTTTTCTTGTGTCACGTACTATCTCAATCATGTAGACAGCTTTTGCTTACTCTTATTCACCATAAATTTTGATGCCATTGGCAAAACTACAGCGCTGAATACGGGCAGATTGGACAATCGCATCACGCTCACCATACAGACGCGAGAGTTTTGCATCGCGTGCTTTGGTGTTGTTGCTTTTGCCAACGCCAAAGCTGATATTGGGAGAGATACCCCAACGCCCTGCAGAAATGCCCACGCCCACGCCTGAGGTTGACAAGGTAGATTGCTCACTGCGAGCAGCTTCAACATAGCGGTTGACGCGCGCGTACTCTTGACTGAGTGCTTGGCAATTGTAATTTTGATAAGTACTTGGCGGGACATATTGCGGTGTGACATTACCAGTAGAAGCACAGCCTGAGAGCGCAAAGATGCCAGCTGCTGCCAGTAGGGTCGCTGTCGTAAACGTTTTCATGAAGGCTCCGTTAGGCTAAGTAATTGTATTTATGTCTATTTAAGATAACAAATACCGCATCATTAAGATATTAAAAAATATCGAATACTCACTAAAAGCGTAGGAATAATTAGAATAAATTTGCTGGTTTGGCAAAGGCAAGTATCACGATGCCAAGATAGGCAACTGCAGCAATAAGAATGCCTGTTTTTCTCTGAACAGGGGTTGCGTTAGCGTTGAAGGCTTTGATGCTAGAGCTAATAGCAGCAACAAGCAAAATAATCTTAGCAAACACCCACTGTACAGGGGCATTAGCACTCATTAACTGCATCAGCATTATGGCACCTGACAAGATGAGCACAGCGTAGATAATATGAGTGGCTATTTTGACCACACGCGGTGCACGCCTGTCAGCGCTCAGTACCAAGTAACTTTGGTATAGAAATAATATAACGGTCAGCGCTGCCATTAACATGTGTAGATGTTTCATCGAATCTTGCTCCCTTCAGCATTATGATATGCGGGCATATTTAAACTGTTTGATTTTTATAAACGTGTATCGTGCTATTTGTTTTGACCCGCACATAATGGACTGTCTGGGCTTTGACCTTGCCACTCTGTTGGCGTATAGGCGTGAATGGCTAGCGCATGTACCTGACCACCTTGTGACGTCAATAGGGAGTTGACTAACCCGTATATTAGTTGGTGACGCCCGACCAATCGTTTACCTTCAAAAGCATCACTGACGATAGTGAGTTTGAAGTGGCTCTCTTTGCCTTCGAAGTAGCCAGCATGAGACATCGACTCATTGATTAGCTCGATATACTGCGGCTCTAGCGCTTGTAGTTCAGTATGAAGTGCATCGGTGGTAGGTGTGGTACTCATAACAATCCTTCAATATGTATTGCCCAAGTCTATTGGCAATTTGCAAATGATATCTACTGGCATTATAGCAGAGACAGCAGTCGGTATAGCGTACGATCAGAAATCATACAATGCCTAGCGCCAAGTAAAAAAGCAAAGCACGGCGCACTGGCTGTACTTTGCTTTTTTGGACTCTATACACGCATTATTTTATGCTTGGTCTCTCAAATTTAGTCTCTTAAACTTGATCTCTTATGCATGCATAAAAGCGATTGTTCGCATATTAACGACGCGATTGTTGGTACAGTGGTGTGACCTTTGGCATCAACGACTGTAGCTCAGAGATACGGCTGCTGCTCGTTGGGTGAGTGCTCAAAAACTGAGGTGGCTCGCCTTGGCTGGCACGTTGCATTTTTTGCCATAGCGTAATAGCCGCTTGCGGGTTATAGCCTGCGCGTGCCATTAGCTCAAGTCCGATTTGGTCGGCTTCGCTTTCTTGAGTACGACTGTGCGGACGGCTCAACCCTAGATCACCAGCTACGCTTGCGATCTGAGCTTGACCTTGCGATAGACCGAAGATACTAGCAGCCACACCGATACCTGTCTGAGTGGCATACTCGCGTGAGATACGTTCACGTGAGTGCTCGCGCAATGCATGAGAGATTTCGTGACCCATAATAGCGGCAATCTCGTCATCGGTCAGATTTAGGCGATCGATAATACCTGAATAAAACATAACCTTACCGCCTGGCATCACAAAGGCGTTTAGCTGATCAGATTTGATTGTGTGGACTTCCCACTGCCATTTTGCAGCATCTGTACGATAAACACCTACTTGACCAACCAAACGATTCGCGATGTTCTTTAGACGGTTGAGCTGAGCGGTATTGGTATCTAACACGCCTTTTGCTCTTGCTTCTTGTAATGTCTGCGCGTAGCTCTGTGCTGATAACTGTAGTACCTGCTCGCTGGAGACCAATAATAACTGCTGGCGATCAACCCCAACGGCACCCGTATTCGTGGTACTGGTACAACCGGTCAATGTCAGTGCCGACAACGAAGCTGCCATCACTGTGGTAGTTAATAACTTCTTCATAAAAATATCCTCTCGATAAGCGGTAAAATTAAAATCATACAAAATAAATAACAGTAAAATAGATGGTAACGTTATTTGTTATTGCTCTTTTATTAACGTTTGTTCATCTATATAGATAGTGAAAGTCTACCTGAACTCTTATTGTAGATAAGTATAATAATGTTAACTGACTAAAACCAAGGTAGAAAAAGTAACAATAGAGCCTATGATTGTAAATGAGTAAGATATTGCTATAAGTAAGGCTTGGCTTTGCTTCTTTTTCTCTATGAGATCTTTATTAGTACATATAAACGGAAAATAGTAGGTAAGTAGCAGGTTGCAATAGTAGAAAGCATCAGATCAAAAGAGTGGGACTGTAATATGTGATATTTAATGCGAAATAATTTATATTTTTCTAAAAATAAATTATTTTATTAAATCAATTGTTTGTGTCTATTTACCTAAAATACAGGGAGCTTAGTTGATAATATTAGATATAAATTTTAAAAAAGGTGTTGACACCTACAGAATATTTGCTAGAATAGCCAGCCTATCGAGACGAAGTAGTTGTTAACAACACGACGATTCGATAATAAGCGGGAATAGCTCAGTGGTAGAGCATAACCTTGCCAAGGTTGGGGTCGAGAGTTCGAATCTCTTTTCCCGCTCCAAATATGGCTTGAAAAAGCGCGAAAAGCCTCACTTCATAGTGAGGCTTTTTTTTATGCTTAAAATTTGTCTTGAAAAATAAGCTAAGCAGCTAGTAGAGACATAGCAAGTCAAAATGGAATTTCTACAGAGCAAAAGAGAGTAGCCATCATGATCGCGACAGATCAGGCGTATAAACCCAGACATCTACGCAGTTTAAACCTGTAGGCAACATAAGGGCACCTCATGCCACCAAAACCGCTCACCGAGATTAGTGCCAAGCTCGCCTTTATTATATCCGCCATCGTCATCGCTATTATGGGCATCACCATGATTGGCTTTGGCTGGGTACCGCACCTGTCTCTTATCCTTGCCATCTGTGTATTGCTGGCGATTGGTATGACCAAAGGTCTCAGCTTTGACGACATGCAAGCGCAAATGGCCTCAGGGGTCATGCGCGGTATCGGTGCCATCTACCTATTCTTCTTTATCGGTCTTATGGTGGCGGCTCTCATGATGTCAGGGGCGATTCCTACTTTGATGTATGTAGGTTTTCAGCTTATCTCACCTGAGTACTACTATATCTCTGCCTTTGTCTTGACCTCTATTATTGGTATTGCATTGGGTAGTAGTTTAACGACTGCTGCGACTTTGGGTGTGGCCTTTATTGGCATGAGTAATGCTTTTGATGCCAATGTGGCGATAGCAGCAGGGGCAGTGGTATCAGGCGCGTTCTTCGGTGATAAGATGTCGCCCTTGTCTGATACCTGTACCATTGCGTCCTCAGTAGTCGGTATCGATCTGTTTGAGCACATTCGCAATATGATGTACACCACTGTGCCTGCGTGGCTATTGACAGTAATTCTGTTCTGGATGTTCTCAGGCCAGACGACCAGCGCTGATCTGAGTCAAGTGACCATACTACAAGGACAGCTGATAGACAGTGGTTTGGTACATGGGTATTCGGTACTGCCTTTTGTAATACTAGTTGGATTGGCACTGTTTCGGGTTAATGCGATCTATACGATTATCTGTACGATTGCTGTAGCTCTGATTATTACTTATATCCATAGTTCACCAAGCTTTGGTCAGTTGGGTGGGTATCTGTTTGCAGGCTATGCTCCCGCTGAGTCCTTAGAGCTGGGTGAAGGCGGTGGTATGCTGTCGCGTGGCGGTGTACAGAGTATGTTCTTTACCCAGGCGATTGTGATATTGGCATTGAGTTTGGGTGGGTTGTTGACGGCACTAGGGATTCTGCCAGCACTGCTATCTGGCATCAAAGACACGCTGACGACGTCAGGACGAGCGATATTTGCAGCGGCGATGTCGGCGCTCAGTATCAATGTGCTGATTGGTGAGCAGTATTTAAGTATTCTATTATCAGGTACAGCGTTTCGGTCGACATTTGAGCGTCTGCAACTGCACCCGAAGAATTTGTCGCGGACGATTGAGGATGCAGGAACGGTAATCAATCCACTGGTACCTTGGAGTGTGTGCGGGGTGTTCATTAGTCAGGCGTTAGGGGTGCCAGTACTGGAATACTTGCCGTATGCGTTCTTCTGTTATTTGTCATTGCTACTGACGCTGTTGTTTGGGTTTACGGGACTGACGATTAGTCGGGTGAAAGAGGGGAGGGTTGCCAAAGCGTAACCCTCATAGCTCTATTTAGTAGTGCTATTAATACTCATCCCAATAGGGATGATCGCCGAATCGCTCTGCAATAAAGTCAATCAAATAACGACAACGCTGCGATAAGAATCGGTTTTTTGGATAAACGGCATATGCTTTTAGTACAGGCAACTGGTACTGCTGGAAGACAGGTACGAGTTCACCTCGTGCCAGTTCATTGTAGGCAATAAACGTGGGCACAAAGGTAATGCCGTGTCCCTTTACCGCCAAATCAACTAAAAACTCTCCATTGGTGGCTTTTATTTTGGCATCGATAGTACGGTGATGTCTTTTGCCCTCAGCGTCCACCAGCTCTATACTGCTCGTTTGACCAAGACTATATTGCAACAGCTCATGATTGTCTAAATCATCTAGGGTTTCGGGTACACCCATCCTTGCCAGATAGTCAGGACTGGCACAAATAACACAGCGTATCAATGCCAACTGTTTTGCCTGATAGCTAGAGTCGCGCAGATCGCCAATGCGAATTGCCAACTCGTAGCCTTCTTCAATTAAGTCGATACGCCGGTCAGAAAAATCCAGATCGAATCTCAGGTTGGGGTGCTGATTGGCATACTCATCAATCACATCATTCAGATGCCTGACTCCAAACGATAATGGTGCTGTCATTTTGAGCGTGCCTTCGACACGCATAGGTGCATCGCTGGTACGCTCATTGACCGCATCGACTGCGCGCAAGATATGATTTACCTGCTGATAATACTGTTCACCTGCTTGAGTCAATTTAGAGTGGCGAGTGGTACGGCTGATCAATTGACTGCCTAGACGTGCTTCTAATTCTTTGAGACGACGGCTCACGGCTGACTTTGCGATATTTAACTGCTCAGCCGCTTTGGTAATGCTACCTGCTTCGACAATGCGTACAAACATCGCCATATCTTCTAGTTGTCCCATTATCGGTACCTTATGATTGTTCTAAAAAAAAGAATAGTCAATTGCATTTATCCTTGTTTATCTCTTTGTAGTCAACAATTATAATAAGTCTATTGTTCAATGACGTTAATTAATAATAAATACATAGCTGATAAACGTGTTGATAGCTAAGGATAAATTATGAAAACGATCTATCATGCAGCAGACTCACGTGGTGACGCCAATCATGGCTGGCTCAAAAGCCGTCATAGCTTTAGCTTTGCTAACTATCATAACCGGGAGCGTATGGGGTTTGGTGCTTTACGTGTCCTCAATGATGACTTTGTCATTGGTGGTCATGGGTTTGGTAGGCATTCGCACCGTGATATGGAGATCATCAGCATTCCTTTATCTGGCAAGCTTGCACATAAAGACAGTATCGGCAATGAAGGCATGATCGAGACTGGTGAGATCCAAGTCATGTCAGCAGGTACGGGCATTACTCATAGTGAAATGAATGGTAATAATGAAGAAGCCATGGCGTTTCTACAAATTTGGGTAATCCCAAATAAGATGAGTGTGGCTCCTCGATATCAGCAAATACCTATGGGCGATATCATGCAGCCCAATGCGTTCAGTCAAGTGCTGTCGCCTAATGCTGAGGATGCAGGCGTTTGGATTCATCAAGATGCTTGGTTTAGCATGGGGGAATTTGATAAAGGGGTGATGAGCAGTTATCAACTAAAAAACCCTAGCAACGGTGTCTATGTTTTTGTTATCAGTGGTCAAGTCGTGATAGATAATAATGTTCTGGCCAGTCGAGATGGTTTGGGTATTTGGGATACTGAGAGTTTTACGATGGATGTGCCAGCAGCTGCAACAGTATTGGTGATAGAAGTACCGCTTTTTTTATAAGAAGTACTGCTTTTTTATAGAGAAACTATAGCGATCAACAACTCATTATTAATAACCGTATTGATGTTATAGATACCAAGAGGTGGGTCATGACTATTAGTACTTTAGAGCCACGATTGACAGATGTTGGCGGCGTTCCTATCGCTCGATTGCTACCGAACAAAGGCAAACAACCCATCGGTGCTTGGTGCTTTTTGGATCATGCAGGTCCGGTCGAATTCGCGTCAGATGATTCAGGGGTGCAAGTTGGACGTCACCCGCACACCAATCTACAGACCTTTAGTTGGATGATAGAGGGTGAGATATTACACAAAGATAGCTTAGGTAGTGAGCAAGTCATCACCAAACACCAAGTTAATGTCATGACGGCAGGTACTGGACTGAATCAAGGCATCAGTCACACAGAGCAAAGCGTCTTTTTACGTGATGATGTAGGCGATACTGACTCAAGCACAGCTATACGCAATATGAACATGGTACAGCTGTGGATAGCCCTACCTACTGACCAACAGATTGAATGCAGTTTCAATCATTATCCAGAGTTGCCAACATGGACTGAAAACAATGTTGAGCTGATTCTGACCACAGGTAACTATACAGCTGCCTCAGGCGAGCACTATCAAGCGCCAACATTGCAGTACTCTAAGATGGTCGGTATCGATGCGCACTTCCTAGAAGATGGGGATGTGACACTGGATTTAGAAGCCAGCTTCGAGTACGGTGTTTTGGTTATTATTGGTGAGCTGGAGTCCGAAGGTAAGGTCTATCAAAAAAACCAGCTGTTACGTTTTCATCGTACAGATGTCGCCAATAGTACCAGCATAAGATTGGTAGCAAAAAAAGGCACACGTCTGATGTTTATTGGCGGTGAGCCTTTGAATAACAAGGTACTGCTGTGGTGGAATTTTGTCGCTGACAATAAAGAAGCGCTCAAGCAATCGATTAGCGATTGGAACAATGGTCATGAACGCTTTGGTGAGATCGATTCTGATATGAACCGTCTTGTGGCGCCAGAATTGCCTGAAGGGTTCAAAGGATAACGTCACGAATGATAGTTTCCATCCAACGAACACTCATAATTTTTTTTGATAAAAACGACATATGGGTTTAATACCATTAAGCCTATAATAAAGAAAAAACGATAACTTATACCAACAACTATTAATATCAACAACGTGGAGCAACACTATGTCAGACCTAAAAACATTACAGCAGTCAGCAGAAAAACGCCGTTCAATCTATGCCCTTAGCGATCAGTTACCAGTATCTAATGATGAAGTTGTAAAAGTAGTGGAGCATGCTATCTTGCATACACCATCATCGTTCAACTCACAGTCAACACGCATTGTGGTGTTATTCGGTGATGACCATCATAAATTGTGGGACATGACTGAAGATGCATTGCGTGTAATCGTCGGTGACGAGGAAGCATTCAAATCTACCAAAGATAAAATTACTGGTTTTAGAGCGGGTGCTGGTACGGTGTTGTTCTTTGAAGATCAAGCTGTCGTCAGAGGCATGCAAGAAGCGGCACCTTTATATGCTGATAATTTTCCGATTTGGTCAACCCAGACCAATGCAATGCACCAGTACGTTATTTGGACGGCGCTTGCAAGTATTGAGGTTGGCGCAAACTTACAGCACTACAATCCAGTGATTGATCAAAAAGTTGCAAGCACTTGGAACATCGATGCAGACTGGGAGCTCAAAGCCCAGTTGGTATTTGGTAAAATCGAGCAGTCAGCAGGCGACAAAGCGTTCAAGCCAGTTGACGAACGTCTAAAAGTTTTTGGTGCTTAAAATATAGGGCGTTATTGTTTTTACTTAAAAAACGTCCTAGATTAAGTACATAAAAAAAAGCGCCACCTGACAATCAGGTGGCGCTTTTTTTATTGATGATAAAGGTCAAAGATAGCGCAGCGATACTGAATATTTGCAAAATTTGGTATTTACGAAATTCATCAGCCAAAATAATAGCTATTTGCGCTGCATTAAACTGTCGGCTACCCATGCTGGACCGATCATCAAGAATTGTAGGTCTTTAAAGAATGAAGGTTTTTTCCCTTCGATTTTATGACCGATGAACTGCCCAATCCAAGCGACGACAAAGACAGCTGCCCATGCTTTAAATCCCCAAGGCATGGCTGCCATGACTGACAGACAGATCAGAATGAACATACCCATCGCTAAAAACAGCGGCGTCGATAAGCGCATATAGAACAGTAGCACTAAGGCGCTGAGCACTAAGGTAAACCAAACAGACAGTGACATGCCCATACCTAACAAACTGACAAAAATCGTTGGTACACATAGCCAATGGATTTTCTTATTGACCAAGTTCTGATGACTGACAGAGTACTCACTAAGCCATTGCTCAAGCGTACGCTTAGACATTTTGGGTTGATGACGTGACATACTAACCTCCCTGTTAGTGATTGAAATAAAGGGCTGATATTTGCCGCTCACTCAAATATCAATATGATGTTTGATATCAGTTGTAGCATTAATCGCGTGTATCTACCATTTTATCTCATAGACGGCACAGTCAAATTTGGACAGGTTGCTAATGTCATGTTGGCAACATTTGTCTCAATGTCTTATGTGTTTCCAAATCGTATGTGTTTTAAAGTCTCATACAGTTTTTTGTAGCTGATGTTTTTAACCACGTTCGCTACGATGCCACTCGTACAGACCGACAAATGCATTGACCTGATAAACCATGGTTTGAATAGCAAAAATATAGTTGCCAGACATGAGATTCACAATGAGCCAGACAAAGTTCACGATGATCCATAGCCACCAGTTAAACGAGTAACGCAAAATCATGGCAGCCTGTGCAGTAATAGATAACACAAATGCAATGACGTTGATCCAAAAAAAGGAGATAAACCCTAAAAATTTACTGTTGTCATCTTCTACGACCGCATATCCATAACTCGTCAGCAGATCATTGATAGTAGGGAATAGCGCAAGACCAATGATGATAAAAGTTGCAGTGATCAACCAAACCGCTTTGCTCGCTGACTTGGGGATCATATCGCCATCAGGATCCGTGTGCTTGGACCAATAAAAGATACCATAGACATGGGTAAAAAAGTTAAAAAGTGGTGCCAGCATTAAGCCTACTGCGCCAGACGTTGCCTGTACGACAACCTCACCTGCGGTTGCCCCCATCCCAAAACCATTGCCCATGACGTTTTTGCGAAATGATAGCGAGACCACACAAACCAAGCCAATAAATGAGACAGCCAAATAAAACCAATCGAGCGTGGTATGGTCGGTGGTGAGCCAAAAACCGGCGGACAAGGCAATAACCCCACAAATAAACCAGATGACAATCCATTGCATTGCCCATTTTCCGGTAATGTTGTCCAATAGTTGAATACGCATAATTTTTTCCTCTAAAATAAATACTAATATCAATATGTTGCTAACTGTCATGCGCTAGCTGAATAACATGCGCTCGTAAATAAATTATTATAAATATACACTGAATTTTTTATGGCTTTTTGCCGTAGACATGTTGATCGATAAACAATAACGCTTGTTGATAACGAGCATCATAATCAGGCTGGTCTATCATATGCGGCATGATATCGTGACGCGCAAAAATATCTACCAGACGCTGCTCAAACCGTCCACGTGCCTCAGGCGTACCCAAAGAGCGCATGCCATCATCGATCCACGGCGTATTGTTATCTAGCATAATGGTGTGGTCTACCCGAAACTCATCAATACAGGCAGCCACAAAAGGATGGGTGCGACCCTCGTACTCTTCACAAAATGCCTGCGTGGTCACAAAGTCAGTATCAACGATGGTGACAGGCGCAGTTGCATGGACTTTGGCTTCTCGTATCGCCTGGGCATGATCAAGCGAAATCGGCCCATAGTCACTATACTGTAAGCCAACTTCGCTACCACCCAAGTCTGTGCCGACATACAGACGACCCATCTCTAATGCAAAGCTAGCACCATAATAATTAGCCAGCTTATGTACAAGTGTCGTCTTACCTGAGCTTTCACCACCGACGATAGCGATGGTCTTGGTATAGTTAGCGCGAGCCTTTGGATGAATCGCTGACCAATGGGCGACTGGGTCGCGAGCAATGGCGTACGAGTCAAACTCAGGCTGTAGCGCTGTCGTGACCATTTGCAAAATCAATTGCTCTTGTACATCACTCTGCGTTAGCGGGTGGTTATCAGCCATAAATAATGCTGTCTCTGCAGGTAGTGCTAGTGCGTCCATCAAACGCTGCAATTTGGCGTTGCTAGCAGCCACATCAATACGGATATCCTCACTACTATCATAAAGATGCTCATGAAGAGGCAACTCGAGCTCATGAGTCGTATGAATATGAATAAATGGCAGGTCTGCACAGGCCATCTGTAGCCAGCGTGCCTTGTCTTGTAACGTAATAGCAAAATCTGGATGCGGTGAAGGATGCGCCATAATGACAATGTGTAAGGTTTTTGCCTGTCCTGCTGCTTCTAATATGCTGCGCATTTGCCCCAAATGTAGCGGCTCAAAATGTCCAATCATCAATCCCGTATCGTACATGGTCGTCCTTATTTTTTATCTTTATAGTCTGTCTCAGTTTTTATGATGAGTTTTATAAAGTCTGAGTTGTTTATCAGCATGGTATAAAGGTTTGGGTGGATTTGCAGGTAGGTTATTGTAACCCTGGCTTATATCTGACTTTTTTTCACATTATTCTATCTTCAGCTGGCTATTTTGAACGGATAGTTTATTGAATTTAGCAATGACAAATTGGGCGTAGCTTACCGGTAATTTATTGATAACTGGTTGGGCAGATGAAGATTTTTTGATAGCTGTTGATGATTATTGTCGTTATTAAATTACTGTTTATCTCTTTGATTAAATTAAAAAATAATAAGAATTGGAAGGTGTTGTTGTAAGGATTGAGCAACAAAGGTGATTTTGAAACATTTTGAAATAACTATTTAAAATCAGGGGTTTGCGCGCAGTTATGACAGATTAGGGTAAGCTTAGGTATCATAAACTCACAAAGTACGTCTACAGCGTCAACAGATAAATACTAAAGAGTTGATATACTTATTCATAAGTTAGCAACACAAAGCTTTTTTTGACATATAGAAAGAAGCAAAAAAAAGAATAAACATATAAAAACAAACATTAGAGAGGTATTTAGTTTGGCTAAGTTAGCAAAATTACATCGCTCACAAAACAATCGTATGATAGCGGGCGTAATGGGCGGGATCGCAGAGTATGTTGGTTGGTCGCCAACGTGGGTTAGATTGCTTTTTGTGATTATTTCATCGTTGAGTGCAGCAGTACCTGGTATCTTGATTTACATCATACTGTGGATAATCATGCCAAAAGCCAATAGTGGGTCTTATCAGTGATTACGCTTTGATAAGTTTTGAAATTAGAATTTAAAAGCGCTAAGTTAAAACGTTAAGTTGTAAACGCAGTTAAAAGAACAGCAGTACCTTAAAAATAAAAAGCCTGAATAATCAGGATGCCCAAGATACAATTTTCCTCCTGCCCGAATGCTCACGCATTTGGGTATTTTTTTGTCTATCTTAACCATATCTCTAACCACATCTTTTAATGATGATTTGCCTTTTGTGATTATTCGACCAAAAAACAGTCGTATAGCGACGTGTTTCTATTCGCAATGCAAATTTAGTTGACGTAAATATGGATAAAATAGTCAATTTTTAGTAAGGTGAGCAGGCAAATAGAGTCGTTGCCAAAATGCGTGGCGAGTGCTATCAGAGATTTAGTTAATAATACTCATTTCACAGTGGCTTTACTATGAATACCCAAACTATGACATCCGAAGCGACAACCCCAATGACACAAGATAAAAACTCTCAACCGATGACCTTTCAAGACTTAATCCTAACCCTGCAGAATTATTGGGCTGACAAGGGCTGCGTTATATTGCAGCCTTATGATATGGAAGTCGGCGCAGGCACCTTTCATACGGCAACTTTTTTGCGCTCGTTAGGTCCTGAGCGTTGGAACGCAGCTTATGTACAGCCATCACGTCGTCCTACCGATGGGCGCTATGGTGACAACCCAAACCGCTTGCAGCATTACTATCAGTTTCAGGTGGTGCTAAAGCCAAATCCACCTAACATCCAAGAGCTATATTTAGACTCACTACGTGCCATTGGTATTGACCCGTTGGTGCACGATGTGCGTTTTGTGGAAGACAACTGGGAATCACCGACGCTAGGCGCTTGGGGCTTGGGCTGGGAGATTTGGCTGAACGGTATGGAAGTGACGCAGTTCACGTACTTCCAGCAAGTTGGCGGTATTGAATGCTTCCCAGTGACAGGTGAGATTACCTATGGTCTTGAGCGTCTAGCTATGTATGTGCAAGGCGTTGATAGCGTTTATGATTTGGTCTGGGCTGATGGTGAGTTCGGCCGTGTTACTTATGGCGATGTGTTCCATCAAAACGAAGTTGAGCAGTCGACCTACAACTTTGAACACGCTGATGTGCCAATGATGGGCGAGATGTTTGACTTTTATGAGCAGCAAGCCGACAAGTTAGTCGAAGCTGGCTTGCCATTGCCTGCTTACGAGATGGTATTAAAAGCCTCTCATGCGTTTAACTTGCTTGATGCCCGCGGTGCGATTTCAGTCACTGAACGTCAGCGCTTTATTCTGCGTGTGCGTACGCTTGCGCGCAAAGTTGCCATCGGTTATGTCGAAGCTCGTGCCAAATTGGGTTTCCCATTGGCAGATGAAGCACACCGTGCCGAAGCACTTGAGAAGTATCTACCAAAAGAAGTAGCAGACACTGACAACAATCAATCTACTAATAAAAAATAGGAGCATCCCATGAGTACTATTCTATTTGAACTGGGGTGTGAAGAGCTACCTCCAAAAAGCCTAAAGCCATTACGTGATGCCTTACAAGCCAGTGTCACCCAGCAACTGACTGACGCTGATATCAGCTTTGACAGCATCAAAGCCTTTGCCGCGCCGCGCCGTTTGGCAATTCAAATCGAGGGCATTAGCGACAAGCAGCCTGATCGTACTGAGCAAAAACGCGGACCAGCAATCAAAGCCGCTTTTGATGCAGAGGGTAATCCAACACGTGCGGCGATGGGTTTTGCCAAAGGTTTAGGTATTGACGCCAGCGAGCTTACGACGATTAACACTGATAAAGGTGACTATGTCGGCTTTGAGCAAACAATCACTGGTCAAGCGACTACGGAGCTACTGCCAGCTATTTTTCAGACAGCATTAGATAGCCTACCGATTGCCAAGCGTATGCGCTCGGGCGCTAGCCGCAATGAGTTTGTCCGTCCCGTACAGTGGGCAGTATTGATGCAGGATGCTGCTGTTATTGATGCGACTATTCAAGGGCACCAAACAGGCTCGCAAACTCGTGGCCACCGTTTCCACAGCCCTGACTACCATAACATCGTTCATGCCAATGAATATGAGCAATTGCTAGACAGTCTAAAGGTAGTGGTAGATTTTGATAAACGCCAAATGCTGATCAACAACCAAGTCAAAGCATTGGCAGGTGAGGTCAATGCGGACGCTATCGTACCGCAGGACTTGCTGGACGAAGTGACCGCGTTGGTTGATTTTCCCATTGCACTAAGAGCGAGCTTTGAAGCGCGTTTTTTACAAGTGCCGCAAGAAGCGCTTATCTCGACTATGCAAGCCGATCAAAAGTATTTTTGCTTGACCGACAAAGCAGGTAAGCTGCAGCCGTATTTCATCTTTATTACCAACATTGAATCAAAAGATCCTAACCAGATCATTGAAGGTAATGAAAAAGTTGTGCGTCCACGTTTGGCTGATGCTGAGTTTTTCTTCTTACAAGATCAAAAGCAGCCATTGTTTGCGCTCACAGAAAGCCTGAAAACGCGCGTATTCCAAGACAAATTGGGTACGATTTGGGAGAAATCTGAGCGTATTGCTAAGCTTGCAGCATTTATTGCTACTTTGATGCAGCAGCAAGGTCACGACATCAATGTCGACGACACCGTACGCGCTGGTATCTTGTCCAAAGCAGATTTGGCCAGCTCACTCGTTGGTGAGTATCCTGAATTGCAAGGTATCGCGGGCACGTATTATGCGCGTTTAAACGAAGAGCCTGAAGCAGTTGCGGCAAGCTTAGAAGAGCAATACCTGCCTAAGTTCAGTGGTGATGTGCTGCCGCAAACACCAATTGGTATTTGCTTAGCATTGGCTGATCGCTTAGATACATTGGTTGGTATTTTTGCCATTGACCAAGCACCAACGGGCTCAAAAGATCCGTTTAGCTTACGTCGTTCTGCCATTGGTATTTTGCGTATTTTGATTGAAAAGCAACTGCCGATTAATTTGGTAGCGCTCGTTGAGCAGGCGATCAAAGGCTATAGCAATGCCGAAGGCAGCAAGATTGCTAAGATGGGCGATACCTTTACTCAGGTCATGGCGTTCTTAAACTCGCGCTATCGTGCGATGTATACAGAGCAAGGCGTCAGCGTTGATACGATTCAGGCAGTGCAAGCGATTAATCCGCATATGCCGCTCGATTTTGATCAGCGTATCCGTGCCGTACAAGCATTTAGCGAGATGTCACAAGCGTCGATGTTGGCTGACTCTAATAAGCGGGTAGCCAACATATTGGCCAAGTCAGAAACCAGTGTTGCTGACACGGTTGATGAAGCGCTATTGTCTGAGCCTGCTGAGCAAAATCTATATGCAAATGTGAAGCAAGCACAGACGAGGGTACAACCGTTGCTTGAGCAAGCAGACTACACCCAAGTATTGCAGACATTAGCGAGCTTAGATGAGCCACTGACACAGTTCTTTGATAATGTCATGGTCAATAGCGACGATGCGGCATTGAAGAATAACCGCTTGGCACTATTAAAGCAGGTTCGCGCTCTGTTCTTGACTGTAGCTGATATCAGTGAGCTACAGCTGTAGCGGTCAATCTTTAATCGTAGATTTTGATAAAAACTGGCTCAATGTGGCCAGTTTTTTGTGGTTATAGCCCAGCCTCATTTTATATTGTTATAGGCTGTTACCTACGGTCAATGGTAATTAAACGGTAAAGGCATTGTGCCATTACCATTATTGACGGTAAAATTTACGTTATCAAAGCATATGCGTATGAAACAGTCATTAGCGTAGCCAGTTTTTGTACAGCTATTAGCTTGGTTGCTTTTGATAGCCATCACGTTTATCCGTAATCAAAGGAGCACAGCCGTGTTTGCCGTTATTATTGTCATTCTCATTATTTGGGCGTCAATGTGGGCTTTTTATAAGTTTATGTACCCACGAGCACCCAAAAGCATGATGCCACAAGAAGGAGATATCACCACACCGCGACAGTGCAATTTTTGCGGTCATAGTTTGGCTGAATATCGCGGCGTACTTGAAACTAAGCCTAGCTTAGGAACAACTAGCGATGGTGATACAGCAGCTGATATTACAGGCAGTCAGGAGTTGTTTTTTTGCAATTATGAGCATCAAGCGGATTTTCATGCGGGCAAAACCTATCAGCCTTACTAATAATTAGGGTCATGACAGAGCAATGCTTGGTCGCATAAAAAAGCGCTTAGTCGTCATGTCCTAAGCGCTACTATACATTACCTATCAGTTTATAGGATCGAGTGTGCATCTTTCATGATTTTATTTAGCAATGCTTGTGATTGTTTCTCGTGTTGCAGGCGATCTTCATCGCTTCTCTGATTGGCATGGATTTTTTCGTATAAGTTCAAGCAGCACAGTACCAGTATGCTTTCTTGACTCAAGCTTGGCGCTTCTCTTTTTAGGTCAAGTGCATAGTTGTTTATATAAGAAACCGCTGATAGTAGCTCTTCTTGCTCATGTACAGGACAAAAAATAGGGTAGGTAACCCCTGCAATCGCAATATCTACTTTTTTGATTTGTGGTTCAGGTGTATTCGTTGTTTTGGTATTGGCTTTTGCTACTGTACTTGATGCGGTGGTTCCTGCTTGAGCTGACTTTTGCGCTGGCAATCCTTTACTTGGTGCTTGAGAATGCGGTGTTGGGTTGTTTTTTGACTGCTTTTCTATCGATTTGCTTTGGTCATCGGTCATGATAAATCCTACAATGTCTGGTCAGTGAAATGAGTGATGTGAGATATAACAAGTGGTAGTTTGACAAACCGTATCTCTTTGCATGCTACCTCTACTAGAGGATGAGTTAGCCCTCTGCTTGATCGATACGAGTTAGGCGTTGTAATACCACTTGCGTGCGCTCAGCTGCCAGCTGATTTTTCTTTTGTAGCTCACTGTTTTGATGTTTGATATCGCTGTACTGCTGCTTTAGTTCATTATTATGTTTTTGTAGCTCGCTGTTTTGTTGTTGTAGTTGGCTGATCTGTTTTTGCAGCTTGTCTTGTTCTTCACCGATCATATGATGCGCTTCAGCGAGACTTTGATAGCGTTTGTCGAGATCATTCAGTTGTTTTTTGGCTCCATCACGTTCGCTATGGCTACTATCAAGCTGAGTCTTTAGGGCGGTGACTTCTTTTGCATCAGCAACAGGGTTTTGTTTTAGGCTGCTAAGTTCAGCACTGACAAGCTGATACTGTTTTTTGATGTCTAGTACCATTTTTTCTAATATTCTAAGTTGATCATACATAGTCAGTTTTTATCCTTAACAAGTAAGCGTGAATGAATTTTGTTCGCTGCATTTAATAATGCCATAGGTGACCGCATAATATCTATATCAACAAAGTAATTACAAGCACGAGATTTGGTCTTTTTACTTTTATTTACCGGTAATCTGTCTCCAACATTTTATCGAGTTTCTTTTTATCTTATGAGTCATACTCAATTACTAGGACATCTGTTATGAACGATAATATTTCTGGCTGGAATACTTGGCTAACGGCTTTTGATGACTGGACTGATGTGTCCATCAGCGAAGTGCATGGCTTGATGACAGGGCTTATGACCGCTTGTAATGCACCTGACGAATCGACATGGGCAAAGGTGTTCGAAGAGCTGAGCTTTGCACCACTACCAGATACTGCATTGACCTTGTTGGCAGAAGAAGCAGAGGACACCGTGTTTCAGTTAAAAGACAAAGATGATGCCTATGCGTACATGCCGCTCATCCCTGATGATGAACATGATTTGTACGAGCGCGTGATGGCATTGAAACAGTGGTCGAACGGGTTTATGACAGGTTTTGGTATTACCGATTGTGGTTTGACCAGTGAAGAGAACGAGATGCTCTCAGATTTGGCTAAGATTGGGGCGATTCGTTTAGAGGAAGACGAAGACTTCGAAGGTGGGGAAGAGTCTTATCTTTATATCTACGAGTTTGCCCGTATGGTGCCAGTGAGTTTTGCGACGCGTAAACGCAAGCATGTGAAAGACATTGCGTTGATTGCTGGACTGTCTATCGATGCTAAAACAACCAAAGAGCTACAAGCAGAAGGCAAGTTACCAAAACCGATGCCACCAGTGCTTGACGTGATGAATCAGAATAATCCATCATAAGACGAATCTGATCAATCATAGTTTGTGAGAATTAGTTTTTAAGAAGTAGTTTGTGAGAAATAGCTCTTAAAAATCGTAATAAGGATATTTTATGATCCAAGATACTAATGACAATGCTAGCAATGACGAACAGTTAAGCCATGCTACACACCCAAGTAATAGCCTTGATTGGCTAACGCGCTTGATCGCCTTTGACACGGTCAGTCGACATTCCAACTTAGCGTTGATTGAAGACGTGCAAGCGTACTGTGAGCAGTTGGGTTTAGCGGTAGATTTGACCTTTAACGAGGCAAAAACCAAGGCTAACTTGTTTGTGACCGTACCCGCTGGCGAAAATGCTGACCAAGTAAACAATGGTCTTGTGCTGTCTGGTCACACTGATGTGGTGCCAGTCGATGGTCAAGACTGGACATCAGAGCCATTTACCGCGACGATACGTGGTGACAAGCTATACGGACGCGGTGCGTGTGATATGAAAGGCTTTATCGCTTGTGCGCTGACGATATTGCCACAAGCCGTGCAGTTATCGAATAGCGGTCAGCTGCGACGTCCATTGCATTTGGCACTGTCGTTCGATGAAGAGGTAGGCTGCTTGGGCGCACCATTGATTTTGGCAGACTTAAAAGCGCGCGGCATCACGCCTGATTACTGTATCGTCGGTGAACCCACCAATATGGCGATGGTGGTCGCACATAAAGGTATTGCGGTTTATCGTTGCCGTGTCCATGGCAAATCAGCGCATTCGTCTTTGATTGCTCAAGGGGTCAATGCGATCAGCTATGCCAGTAAGCTGGTGGGCTATGTCGATACGCTAGCCGAAGAGCTGAGCGCTCGTGACGACACTTTAGAAGACGGGGATGCATTGTTTACCGTGCCTTATTCTACCTTATCAGTAGGGACGATACACGGCGGCACAGCTACTAATATTGTCCCCAATCTGTGCGAGTTCACCTTTGACTATCGTAATCTGCCGCACATGACACAAGACGATATACTCGAGCCTATTCAAGCAAAAGTTGCTGAGCTAAATGCTCAAATGCAAGCACGTGCGCCTGAGACGGGTATCGAGCTGATGCAAGAAGAAAGCGTCCCTGCCATGACCGATAGCGATAGCGCTGAGTTACAATCGTTAATCGCTGCGCTGACAGGGGATGACGAGCGTCACAAAGTCGCTTATGCCACAGAAGGCGGTCAGTTTACCAATGCAGGTATTCCAACGATCATCTGTGGCCCTGGTAGTATTGAGCAAGCGCACAAAGCGGATGAATATGTCGAACTCATCGAAATCGAACGCTGTGATGCTTTTTTGCAAAAACTACTAACGAGCTGCACAAGTAAATAATGTATGAAAATACTAAACATATGTATATAATATGAGCAAGTACAAATAATACCGCCTAAATGGCGGTATTTATTTTTTGGCAGTGTAGCGGATCGCATCAGAGCCGCTGATATATAAACAGTAGAGGTGGGTTGATGTCTTGGCATCTGTTTGCAGTATTTTTCGCAAGTACGTTTTTGATTTCCGCGACGCCAGGTCCCAATATGTTACTGGCATTCCAGTATGGCATGAACTATGGCGTGAAGCGGACGCTATGGACGTTGGCAGGGCTGAGCCTTGGTTTGTTTGTATTATTGCTATCGACGCTGTTGGGGCTGGATGTGATCAGTCGTCAGTCGCCGTGGCTACTGACCATTATCAAAGCCGTGGGTGCGATATACCTAGTCTACTTGGGTATCAGCTCATGGCGTGATGCAGGCTATGGCAGTTTGATGAGCGATGCCAAAGAGTTGAGTGCGGAGGTAGAGGCGGACTATGCTGACTATGCTACCTCGGAAGGTAGGGTTGATGTGCCAAAGCCGCGTTCGCTCTCTAGTGCAGCTACTAAAATCGCACCAAGTAACATAACCTTGTTTCGTACTGGTGTCTGGGTATCTTTATCTAACCCAAAAGCTATCTTATTCTTTGCGGCATTTTTCCCTAAGTTTATCAATTTCAGCGCACCACTATGGCCGCAATATGTCCTATTGACCATCGGCTTGTTTTTAAGCGAAACGATTTGGCAGATCGTCTATACGCTAGGTGGCAAAAAGCTGGCAAGTTGGCTCGATGTGGGTAATCGTTTAGCATGGCTTAATCGTGGTTGCGGGGTAATATTTATTATCATTGCTGCGGCCTTATTGGCTGAAGTAATCAATAGCTTTATGGTTTAAAAATGCCGATAAGTTTATTTTAAAACGTCGCCGAAAGGCTAAGCAGCAGTTACGGAAGACAGATTGGTTATCAGAATAGTGATGGTTAACATTCACGCACAAAAAAGCCGTTCGCTACTTATAGTGAACGGCTTTTTTATTCTTACACAAATTTATAATTTAACCATTGTTACCTTAACCACTATGCCAATACTTCGATTAGCTCACCTTTCACCATGTGCGGGCTGACAAAATCGGTAATACGTACGCTCACAAGTTTACCCAACAGCTCATCCATTTTCTCAACATCATGAGGGAACATGACGGTACGGGTGTTATCCGCCGTGCCGATTAAGCAATCAGGGTGGCGATTGGCAACTTGTTCAACCAAGACGCGAGTCGTAGTCCCGACCATCTCATGCGTTTTCGCAAGCGTTGAGTCAATGATGACTTTCTGAAATTCAGCCAAGCGCGCTTTTTTAGTGGTGAAGCTCACATCATCTGGTAACTCAGCGGCTGGCGTGCCTGGACGTTTCGAGTAGATAAAGCTGTAAGAGTGATCGAAGTTCAATGTCTTTGCCAAGTTCAAGGTATCTTGGAAGTCTTGTTCCGTCTCACCTGGGAAGCCAATAATAAAGTCGCTCGACAAGTGAATGTCGGGACGAATGGCTTTGAGCTTATTAATCTGATTGATATAAACATCAATCGTATGGTTACGCTTCATCGCTGCCAAGATAGCGTTTGAGCCACTCTGAACTGGTAGGTGCAAGTGCGATACCAGCTCAGGCAATTGTGCATAGGCATCAATGATGTCATCAGTGAACTCTAGCGGATGGCTGGTCGTATAGCGAATACGCTCGACACCATCGACATGCGAGACATAATGTAATAGCTCAGCGAAACGGCAAATGCTGCCATCGTCTTTTTCGCCGCGATAGCCGTTGACGTTTTGACCAAGTAAGTTGATTTCACGGATACCTTGAGCAGCAAGGCTATCAATCTCAGCCAATACGTCATCGAGTGGACGTGATAATTCTTCACCGCGGGTATAAGGCACGACGCAAAATGAGCAATACTTTGAGCAGCCTTCCATAATAGAGACAAATGCTTTATAGCCTTCTACTCTTGGCTCTGGCAAAAAGTCAAACTTTTCAATGCTAGGGAATGAGACATCAATCGTGCCAATGCGGTTCTTTGGTGAAATCTCACGTTGCTCGTTTGATTGATCGTATAGCTCTGGCAGACGGTGCAAGGTTTGCGGGCCAAATACCATATCGACGTAAGGCGCACGTTTTTGAATGTTATCACCTTCTTGTGAGGCTACGCAGCCACCGACGCCAATGACAAGGTCAGGACGTTTTTCTTTTAGCTTGCGCCAGCGGCCGAGTTCTGAAAAGACTTTTTCTTGCGCTTTTTCGCGGATAGAGCAGGTATTCATCAGTAGCACGTCGGCCTCATCGATATCATGAGTGACTTCCATACCATGTGAGTCGCCTAGCACGTCTAGCATTTTGCCAGAGTCATAGACATTCATCTGACAGCCTTGGGTAGTGACGAAGACTTTTTTGGTCGTTGATTTTTCGACGGGTGCTTGGGCTGAACTTTGCTCTTTGAGTGCGGTGACAGCACGTGCAGTGACAGTCGTCTCAGCAACAGCATCGTCATCGATGCGGGGATTGAATACAGTAACACTCATAAGGATAAGTCCATGATTGACCAAAAATATAGCGGAGTAGCCGATTAACAGGTGGCGTATTTTATCACAACCTGGTACCAATGTGAAAAATTAGCATCGCCTATCAGCCGTCAATAAGACAAATAATTTACATTAGTATCAATTATTTACTACTATGAATGGGGGTGTTTACCGAAATAAATACTCTTTATCACTTCTATGTTACACCGTGCTGTCCTATTTATTAACAAAAGGTAAAGGAGATAGTTGAAAGCACAATGAGTATAGTATGATGACTGCTATACCCTTGGCGGTACTTAGCGAACCGTTATTCAAATACTCGTAGAGAGACAATAAAGAGAGTCAGTATGACAAAGTTGCGTGTTGCTCATAGCATCAAGGATGAAGAATCTACCAGTCAAAAACAAATATCAAAAAGACTTACAGTGGGGACGTTACGCATGAGTGCACTCAGCGTGGCGACCGCAGTGAGCGCGCTTGGTGTATCGCAAGTTGCCTGCGCGGAGCTGACGTGGGGTGATAACGAGAGTTACCAACAAGAAAGTAACTACCAGCAAAATTATCAGCAAGACACCAGTATTGATTCATTTATGGGTGCTGCAATTGCTGCAGACCGTGGTGACGTGAGCGCGCTCTATAACTATGAGCAAGTCATGAGCGGTGGTTTGTTTGCCATGTATCCTACTTATTGGCGTATGAATCTAGACCTGAACTCACAAAGCTCAGCGGCCGTTTCACAATTTGTGCGTCAGTATCCAGACACGGTGATGGCAGAAAAGTTGGTATCTGACTATGCTGAAACTAAGGCTGGTTCTAATGATTATGCCTCGGTCAGACAAGTGGCGAATCTCATCACCAATGCAGACGCAAGCGAGCGCTGTGCGGTTGCGCTTGGGTTCAACAATGGCGGTGATACCATGCGTGCTATGGCAGCCAAATCTGATGTTTGGCTGACTACCAAAAAGCAGCCCGCGTTGTGCGATCAGTTAGCGATGGAGATGAACAACAACGCGCTGATTAGCAATCAGGATCGCGCTTCTCGTCTCAAGCGTATGCTACGCACTGGCAAAACAGGCGATATCATGGCATTGTCCTCACGCCTAGGTACTCCGATTGCTTATTCGGCGCTGAGCGAAATTCAGCTTAATCCATCATCATTTTTTAGTCGATTTGGCCGTGAACCTGCCAGCCAGACCAATCAATACCTGTATTTATACGCAATCGGCCGAGTCGCTGATAAGTCTTATCGCGAGGCGGCGATCCAGTTAGAGTTTGATATTAGACAAGACAATCAGCGCTCAGTCAGACTATTAAACGACGAAACCCGCCACTATGCGTATCGTACGCTTGGCGTCAAGCGCATGAACCACAATACAGATGATGGCTTTAATGCTGAAGCAGTGGAGTGGTTTCGCAATAGCTTAGACAATGATTTTAACTTTGAAGAAGCAGAAGATTATGCCATGGCGGCGATTCGTTTCGGTCGCTGGGATGACGTCGTAGAAGCCATCTCAAAAATGGATGGAGAGACTCAGAAAGAAAGCCAATGGCAGTATTGGCTGGCTCGTGCTTATGAGCAATCAAGCGATAGTAGCAAGCGCAATACTGCCAAAAAAATGTATCAAAATATCGCAAAAAGTAATGATTACTATGGCTTAATGGCAAAAGATAGAATAGGTCAACGTTTCGATGCTAGCCGTCTCGGTGGTAGTAACCTGCCTAATGTCAGTACCGCTGACCGCGCTCGTGTCATGCAAGATGGTAACTTTGCTCGAGCTTTTGCCTTGTACAATTCTGATGCTAGCCGAGGGTATGCCAACCGCGAATGGAACTGGGCAGTAAAACAAGCACGTGATAAGCGTGATGACAACTTAATCATTGCTGCTGCTCGTCAGGCTTATGATATGGGCTGGCTCGATCGAGCGATCTATGCGGTGGACAATACTGATAGAGTCGATAGCTTAGCGCTTTCGCATCCAATGCCGCATCAGAGTGCAGTCGTACGTTATAGCGAGTCAGCGGGCATTGATCCAGCGTGGGCTTATGGCATCATGCGCCAAGAGAGTCGTTTTGTGACCTCTGCGCGCTCAAATGTTGGCGCTAGTGGCTTGATGCAGGTTATGCCTGATACTGCAAAATACATTGCTCGTAATCTGGGCGAGACTTATAGTGCGAGCCGTGCCAATAGTGGCGATACCAATATCCGTTATGGCACATGGTACATGGGTGATATCTTAGGCAAGCTCAACTATCAGCCAGTATTGGCAACGGCAGGTTACAATGCCGGTCCCAACAATGCCAAACGCTGGCAGCCACTCTATGGCTCTATCGCCGCAGATCAGTACGTTGAGTCGATTGCATTTCCTGAAACGCGCAATTACGTCAAACATGTGATGGAAAACGCCACTATCTATAGTAGCCTTTTAGGTCGTAGTCAGCCAATCAGTCAGCGTATGGGTACAGTGCCTGCTTCATTTTAGCCAGTGATGTTATAGACAATAAACCACTAATAATTTTTTGTTAGTGGTTTATTTTTGTACACTAGATTGTTTGACCAGTGATGAATGACTTTATAGACCGTTATTTTATATGTAGTCGTTTATCAGTTGTTTCATACATAATCATCTGATAAATACCTGTCTGATCAATACGCAATTCTTGACGAAGGCGACAACGTTTACGTTTCTGCTATAGATTAAAAAAGACGTTTTGTTAACATTACTTTAGTTAGTGTCCATATTTTTTCAGCCTTACTCTGAAGTTGTGCCATGTTTGATGTTTTGGACACGGTGATTCGAGTAGTATTCTATGTTTTACCACTGCTAATTACCTTCAGTCTTATGATCAAAAATTTTTTCAAACTGTCCGTATTGTCAAGAGCTAGATATTCATTACCGACTCAAGCGCAGCCGTTATTACATATGAGAGCACAACTAAACGCAAAAGTTAAAACATCCAATTCTTTAGAGCAGTTTCGTACGAATTTGATAGGCAGGCAACACATGAATAACATTAATACGACTGCAAGTTTCGGTGCCTTATTACTTATACAAGGCCTCATGCTGATGCCAGCACATGCTGCTAGCACGAATAAAACAGGTCAGCGCGTATTGATGATCGAGATGACACCTGCATTATGTAGTATGCAGCCGACCAGAGCCCGCATGCGCCAGTGTCTAGAAGGGTATTCATTGACAGTGTCAGGTTTAGACATGGGATACGGTGAGCGTTGTGGCCGCGGTAGTGAACCGCGATTAACGCCTCTACAATTAAAAGTCGTCAACCGTATCATGCCCGACACAACAGTACGCAGCCAAACGTGGCAGCGTTACGGCGCTTGTAGTCCACTCAGTGCGAGCAGTTACTTTCGGCAAATCACCAACTATGCAGGCGGGCTAAAGTTACCCAATGAGCTAAATACGGGTAACAGCTATACGGTTTCTAAATCACGGTTTATCAGTCAAATGACACGTCTGAACAGTGGCATGTCATCGAGTAGTGTTGATCTTATCTGCCAAGAAGGCAGTCGCCGTCAGTCAATCCTGACTGATATACATGTCTGTTATGAAGGCAGCCGTTTTGACTCTTGTCAAAATGTTGTAGATAATTGCGGTAGCCAATTTATCATTTCAGGGGGCAGATAGGCTTTTTTTGTCCATTTCTTATATGCATTTTTTAGTCTCATTCCCATTGCTGCTCGATCATGTTTGGCAATATTAAACGTCTGTTTTTGTCGAAATATCATCTCATCGAGCAACGATAAAACGTACTTCGTAGTGCTACAACCTTTTATCCATAGGCGCTAAGCCTATATCAGATTCCTTCCGTATAAAATGTAACAATATAGTCCCTGGTGGGTCTATTACTGTATCTAGACGGTCAATAGGCTGAAGTGCTACACTAGCTCTCGGTTTATACATGCTGTTCTGCAGCGAACAAGTCGATATCTAAAACGATAATCATCAATTAGAATCATAAGCTACATAATCATTAATTAGGGAGTATTCAATGTCAATGAAACAGCCTTTACGTGTTGCCGTCACTGGTGCCGCTGGTAACATCAGCTACGCGATGCTATTTCGTATTGCATCTGGCGAGATGCTAGGTAAAGATCAGCCAGTTATTTTGCAATTACTTGAAATCACGCCAGCGCTTGACGCCCTAAAAGGTGTGGTTATGGAGCTAGAAGATTGCGCATTCCCACTATTGGCGGGTATTGTCCAAACTGACGATGCTAATGTTGCATTCAAAGATATCGATTATGCTTTACTGGTTGGTGCACGTCCTCGTGGCCCAGGTATGGAGCGTAAAGATTTGCTAGAAGCCAACGCTGCGATTTTCTCAGCGCAAGGTAAAGCATTGAACGAAGTCGCTAGCCGTGATGTAAAAGTATTGGTAGTCGGTAACCCTGCCAACACCAACGCACTTATCGCTCAGCGCAATGCACCAGATATTGATCCACGTAACTTTACGGCAATGACTCGTCTAGACCACAACCGTGCTATGGCACAGTTGGCTGGCAAGACTGACAGCACAGTTAATGACGTGAAAAAAATGATCATCTGGGGCAACCACTCATCAACTCAGTATCCAGATCTAACCACTTGTACGGTAAATGGTAAGCCTGCGCTAGATCTTGTTGATCGTGACTGGTACGAAGGTACTTATATCCCAGAAGTACAGCAGCGCGGTGCAGCAATCATTAAAGCTCGCGGTGCATCATCTGCGGCCTCTGCTGCCAATGCTGCTATCGCACATATGCGTACATGGGCACTAGGCACTGATGAGAACGATTGGGTATCTATGGGTGTTTACTCAAACGGCGAATATGGTATCGCTGAAGGCCTTATCTACTCATTCCCTTGCACTTGTACTAACGGCGATTGGTCTATCGTAGACGGCGTTGATGTATCATCAGATTTCTCTAAAGAGAAAATGGCTGCCACTGAGCAAGAGCTTAGCGAAGAGCGTGATGCAGTAGCACATCTACTACCATAAGATGTAGCCTTTATATTGCTAGCTCAAGCTAGGTGATAAGTAGAAAAAACATAAAAAAGCCCTCTTAGATATGAGGGCTTTTTTTGTGCTTGTGATATTAAGCCAAATGGCAATAGGATAAGTGTGGGTGACCTCATCTACAATTTCAAATGGCCATGTGCCGATTACCGTTAATACAATTGATAACGTTAGATAAACGTGGATTAACAGCTATTAGATTAAAGCTTGCTACAATAAACGTGTTAATTTGAATAATAACTATGATTTTACACGTACTATTTAAGGAGAAAAGTATGTTGGGTGAACCAGAATATAATATGAATGAGCTATTTGCTCAGTTAGGTTTAGAGAGCTCTGATGAAGCAATTGATAAGTTTATCGAAGATAATCAATTAGCAAAAGAAGAAAAGTTAACAGAATCTGATATTTGGAATGACAACCAACGCATGTTTTTGCAAGAAGAATGGAGCAAAGATGCGGTATGGGTAGAGACAATTGATGAATTGAATGTTCGTCTGCACCCTGATGCTTAATAACGCATAGAATCAATATAAAGAACCCCACGATACTGATAGTATTGTGGGGTTTTTTCGTAGATAAAGTAACATCAAATACTATATTTGATGGTTACGCCATTCAAGTAGATCAGCGACATCTTGGTTAATACCATTTTTCAATGCTTCCAAGCCATCGTAGCGACGCTCACCATGTAAGAAGTGCAAAAAGCGCACTTCTACACGCAGTCCGTATAGATCAGCCTGCAACTCTGGAAAATGTACTTCTAGTCGCCAGTCATCACCCTTATCAACCGAAGGCCTTTTGCCTATATTGGCCGTGCCAAACAAGCTATGTGAACGTAACCCTACAACACCCGTATTACCGTCAGTAGCAAGAGTAACGAGACCATCAGGAATGACGTCACCATTGTCATCCAAGCTCACGACATCCACTGCAAAAATACCATGCAGCGCAGGTTTTAGTCGCTGCAAATCGATATTTGCTGTAGGGAAGTCTATCGTTCGACCGATTTGGTCACCACGGACAATCAACCCCGTGATAGCGTAATCACGCCCAAGCAATCTGTTGGCAGTATGAATATCGCCTGCTAATAATAAATCACGAACACGCGTAGAGCTGATCCGTACATCATCGTTGCTCGTACTAACAATATCGTTGCTACTAGTACCGCCATGATCAGTACTGCTATCAGTGACCGTATGCAAGTTAGTCACATCCAAACCATAACCGCGCAGAAACTGACTATCACCAGTACGATCATGTCCAAAACGAAAGTCGTCACCCAGTACCAATGCTTTTACATTAAGACGCTTGGCCAGTATATCTGCAAATGCCTGCGCTGAGAGTGAGCGAAAATCGGTGTCAAACCCTGCCACAATTAAGGTCTCAACCCCATACTCTGCTAGTAGTGCCTGCTTTTCTGCTAGATTGGTCAGACGTGCAGGGGCTTTGGCCGGCGCAAAAAACTCACGCGGTTGCGGCTCAAATATCATGACTGCTGCGGTAAGATTTTTGGTGCTTGCGATATCACGCGTTTGTGCCAGCATCGCTTGATGACCAAGATGCACGCCATCAAAATTACCGATACTGAGTACACAAGGCGGCAACTCTACTGAGCTATCGCCAGTAGATGCGGCGCTTGGTGAGGCAATCAGTTGCTCAAGAAAATAGGTTTTCATAAGTTTTCAGCTATGATAAGACCAGATAAAAAACGAAAAAACACATCTATACTCAAAATCGATGTGTCTAAAACTAGCCATTATAAAGTAAAATAGCCGCACTAACATCCTATAGTCTATGGATAATGCAAGTATGGCCTACCTAGAACGCCTGTTTTCTATGAGTCTAAAGGTCTGCACCTTTTTGTGTTACCCGTGTGACTGTGATGAGTAATGCCAAAAAATATAAATAAATATGGAGATCTTATGTCTGATGTTGCCTTGAACGCTACTACAACTGAGTTATTACTACATCAGCTAACCGATCAGTTTGTTGTGCAGCGCGCGAGTAGAGAAGATCTAGCAGAAGTCTTAGCAATCTATAATCAAAGTATCCCTGGTAAACAGGCCACGGCAAACTTAGCATTAGTAACGGTCAATGAGCGTGCAGCTTGGTTTGACGAACACTTACAGAGTGGGACCAGACCGATTTATGTAGTAAAGGCATTGCCTGAACAAAACCATCAGGAAGAGCGTACAAAACCACCCATAGTTGCATGGGGTAGCTTTAGTGATTTGTATGCGCGTACTGCGTATCATATCAGCACTGAGATCAGTATTTATCTGAATAAAGACTACCAGGGTAAAGGGCTGGGTAGTCTATTGACGCACTGGATGTTGACGCAAGCGCCAAGTTTGGGGATTAACAATATCGTTGCGCTTGTTTTCGCTCATAATAAGCCAAGTTTAGGACTGTTCCATAAACTTGGCTTTGAGCAATGGGGATATATGCCAGAAGTGTGCGATATGGATGGGTTTATCGCTGATGTTGTGATGCTTGGCAAAAAAGTAACCTTAGATGACAATGTGTAAAAAGCCTGAATCGCCTTAACCCAAAATCTTCCATTGGCCTTTTATCTTTTGTAGCTGGTAGGTCAATGGCGCAGGTTCGCTCTGTCCTTTTAGCATCAGCTCACCTGTGATAGTAGCACGAGTTTTGTCGTCATTATATTGGGTGTCCGTGATAGTAACGCCTTCAACAGTTTGCTGAAATGCTGATTGAGTATTGGCAAGCTCTTCCTCAAAATTTGCCATATCGACTTGGTAGTATGATACGGCGTCTTTTACCTCACCATAATACAAACTGTTCAATGCTTTTTTGACCGTGTCCTCTGGCGTGCCCGCTTGAGTCGGATTGGTTACTAGGCTTTTTTGTGTGGTTGAAGCAGTAACTGGGTTGATATTGTCATCATCGATCATGGTTTCGTTTTCAGCATCATCTGATACTACTGCCGTATCGCTAGCACTACCCACTGTATCTTCTTGTTCAGACATGGTCTCGTCTGAAGTATCTGAAGTATCTGCGGCAGCCGCTATCTCTTCGTTATCTGTAGTGGTTTCAGTATTGTTAGCAGTATCTACGTCGGCAGAATCATTATTGCTACAACCGCTCAGCAGTAGTCCAGCGCTCAGCAGGCCAGTGATCAGTAAAAACGGTAAGCGCTGAATAGGCTGTTTTGTTGTCATATCAAACCTCATGTTTCGTTTATTTATTCATAACCAATTATGACAACTAACCGTCGCACGCATTGTCATTTCTCATGAGAAGCTTGTTTTGGTTTGGTAAGCCAATTATCAACTTCTCTGGAGTTTGGTTTATATGCACGTTGACCTATCCATGTTTTAGCTGGCGAGGGCGGAAGCCTGTTGCCAACAATACCACGCCATAGACGAGCGCTCCCACGACACACATAATTATGAGGGCAATGATACGTTGCCACTGAGCATCATTGGTGGGGAAGTAGGGCAGCATGAGATAAAGGACGCCAATCATAGAGGCAGTCGCAATGGCAAACTGTGTAAACAGTTTTTTCCAATGAGATCCAAAACGGAAAATATTGCGTTTGTGTAAGAAGTAATACAACAAACCTGCGTTTACGAACGCAGCACCAGTCGTAGCTAGCGCTAAGCCACCATGTAATGGTATCTCTAAAAAGTAAAATATCCCAATAAAGATCACACTAAAGACCATATTGGCAATGACAGAGATGATGCCGATTTTTACGGGGGTTTTGGTGTCTTGACGTGCAAAGAAAGCGGGCGCAAAGATTTTGATCAACATGAATCCTAATATACCGCCTGCCATACTACGTAGGGCGAGCGAGCTCATCTGTGCATCACGTAAGGTGAACTCACCGCGTAAGAATAGCGCCTGCATCAATACATCTGCGAGCACAAATAGTGCAGCCGAAGCTGGGATACCCACCAAGATGATTAGGCGAGCTGCCCAATCGATGGTCTTTTTGAAATTGACATCGTCTTTTTGGGCTTCGCTTTTGGATAGACTCGGTAATATGACCGTACCAATCGCTACGCCGATTAATCCCAATGGTAGCTCGCTCATACGCTCGGCGGCGTAGAGCCAAGAGACCGACCCACCAATCATTAATGATGCAAAAACCGTATTTAATAACAAGTTAATCTGGGTGACAGACACACCAAAGATAGCGGGCAGCATCAATTTTAAAATACGGCGTACCCCTTCGTGCTGAAAGTCAATCTTGGGCGCGACCAGTAGTTTTTGTTGCCATAGCTGCGGCAGTTGTATCAAGAATTGCAGTAAACCTGCGATTGCCACGGCATAGCCAAGCGCCATAATGGGGGTATCAAACATCGGCGCAAAAATCAGCGCAGCACCAATCATACATAAATTCAATAGCACAGGGGCAAAGGCAGGTGCTGCAAAACGGCCGTAGCTCTGCAAAATACCACTCGCAAAAGCCGTCATAGAGATGAATAGCAAATAGGGAAAAGTGAGGCGAAGCAATTCAGCAGTGATAGCAAACTTGTCGGGCTGATCAGCAAATCCAGGGGCAAACAATGTGACTACCCAAGGCGCGATCAAGATGACCACTACTGTCAGCATCGACAACACCATCAGCAGTGCGCCTGAGGTGCGACTGACTAAAATCTGTACCTGTTGCAAGCTGTATTTTTCTTTGTACTCAGACAGTACGGGTACAAACGCTTGGCTAAAAGCGCCTTCGGCAAACAGTCGTCGCAAAAAGTTTGGGATTTTGAAGGCGACCAAAAAGGCATCCATCAACCCACCAGCCCCAAAAACGCCTAACAATACAATATCGCGTACCAAACCCAAAATACGAGACAACATGGTCATGCTACTGACTACCATGGTTGAACGAAATAACCGACTTTTTGCCATGAGAACCTATCTTGCCAATGTGTTTATAGGGTTGTGTACGAGATTGTATACTGACTTGCTACTGCAAAAAACTGACGAATTATAGCACTTTCATCACTGAGATAAATGGATTGGGTATGGAAATCATTCTTATCACAGGGCGACGCTGCTCTAAGATGATTCGGCAACCAGCTGCCGCAACCTTACCCATTCAAAATAATCACCAGGATCCGTTTTGCGTCCCGGCGCAATATCACTATGACCTGTCAAATGTCGCTGTGTTTTGGGGTAGGCGTTATAGATAGCCGCGACTACCATTGCAAGCGTCTCATATTGAACAGAAGTAAAGGGCACAAAATCTGACCCTTCAAGCTCGATGCCAATGCTATAATCATTACATTCAGGTCGACCCAAGTAACTCGACCGTCCAGCATGCCACGCACGTTCGTTGAAATTGACAAACTGGGTGATAGCGCCATTACGCTCGATAAACAGGTGTGCTGATACTTCTGCCCCTTTGATCGTCTGAAAGTAAGGGTGCGCATCCCAGTCTAGTTGATTGGTAAACAACGCTTTTACGTAATGTAAGTCATTAGAGTCACAAACCCCAAATTCGTTTGGTGGTAGGCTGATGTTGTGAATGATAATCGCATCGACATTGACATCTTGTGGTCGACTATTGTAGTTCGGCGAAGTCAGCCACGTTGCTGCGGATAATAAACCGTCTGTAATGGTCATTGGCGACGTAAATGATGTGGCGTTTGATAAAGTGGGCATGACGCTCTCTTTTTGTAATAGTATTCATAGTAGTGTGATAGATGACCTATCGAAGTAGCCGTCAGATATCTTTTTATCGAATGGGCTTCAATGATAGTAGGCTGTCTATGTTATCGGCGTCCCTGAGCCAGTAGATCTTAGGCACGCTAATAACGTGTAAATAATGGCGTCTAAGTAATAACGTATGAGGGCTTGCCTCATATCCATAGAACTAACGTTCGTGTTTGGAGATTGTAATCTGATGAGACTTAACCCGCGAGCACCATTATCCTTGGCAGTAGCAGCGTTACTACTCTCTGCACCCGCACAGGCATTTTTGCCAACGCCTTTATCTGTCATAGAGGAAGATCTACAGTCATCTGAATTACCCACTACTGACTCAAATGCTACTGTACCTATCCAGATGGCATATCCGGATGAGGCTGTGCAGGGTGCTCAAAATGATATTGATTCTGGTTCCAGTATAACGACAGAGCAGCTACTTTCAACATGGCGTAAGCAGGTAAAAACTGACAATTTAGCACAGCATACAACATGGCGACGTATGTTGTACTTCTATGATGACCAAAACCGTATTTTTGCAAAAAAGCAAACGAAGAGTATGGTTGATGATCCAAGCTTCTTTTTGAGCACGCGCGGTCAACAAGATGCAGCAGCGGAGCTAGATGCTACGCTCGTAGCTCTTGCAAAAGAAACGACATCTCCTATCCATAGTAACCAAGTCACTACTGAAACTCATATTCAAGCGAATAACGATTCTGTTCTGTGCCGTTTTCCAGCGCGAGTGGCATGGCTAAAAGAAACGTTAGCTATTGATAATGCGCGTCTATCGGCTGAGTGTCCAGAGCTGGATGATTGGATGTCGACATTGGCACCTGAGCAGCTATCCATTGTATTTGCTGAGGAGTATTTGGACAACCCACTCTCTGCTTTTGGTCACACGCTACTGCGTATTGATTCAAAATTGAGCGTAGCAGACCCCAATCAGATCAGTCAGGCGTATGCACTCAACTATACGGTTGATGGTGATCCAGATGATAGCTTTCCAGTTTATGCGACCAAATCTATGATAGGTCGTTATGACAGTGCTATAGAGATTGATCCTTATCCAGAAAAGCTGGCAAAGTATCTACAAGACGATGAGCGTGATACGTGGACGTATCAATTGAATCTCACGCCTAGTGAAGTACAACAGATCATGCGCCATGTGTGGGAAACCAAAGAGCTAAAAATGCCGTATTACTTTACTACGGACAACTGTTCCTCTGAGATTTTACGACTTATCGACGTGGTTCGCCCGCAGCAGAGTCTGTTGAATGAAATGGCTTATGTTGTCGTTCCCTCCGATGTGGTTCAACTGTTAGGTAAACAGAACCTTTTGGCAAGTACCATGTACACACCTGCCGATAATACCTTGCGACAAGCGCAGATCAACGAGAAAAACTCAAGCCCTAGGCAATTAGGCTATCAAGATAGTACCAGGCAAACACTTGACCAAATAAAGTCTGCAGAGCTCAATGCTATATCGAGTATGTCAGACGACAATCAGGCATTACTCAAGCGTCAAATCGAGCCGTCAGATAATAATCCAGTAGACAGGCATCCACTACAGCTTGGCACTATCGGTATAGGGCAACGCGGCGATGACGACTATGTTGATATTGGGTTTAGAGCTGGGTTTCATGATACGCTTGACCGTGCTTCAGGGTATCCGCAGTTTTTTAATTTAGAAGGTTTGGCGGCGACAGTGCGTCTATATGACACCGATGATAACAAACCCAATCAACCAGAGCGTGTGGTCTTACAAAACGCCACCTTGATTCGAGGACGCTCTTTTAATCCTGTCAATTCTGCCAAAAAAGGCAAAACTTGGGGCGCGAGTATCGAGGCGACGCGAGTGAATGATGGGTCACAAGATGCGGGCACGGACCATTTGGTTGGTAGTGTGGGTTATGAGACAGGTTGGTCTTGGGCATTTGGCACACCTAGCACAGGTACGGGTGAGATGCCGCCGCAGCTATGCTATACGTTTTTGGCGGGTACCGCGCAAGCAGGGCGAGGTCTCAATAAAGGCTTTCGCGTAGGGGCTGGTATCAATGCGGGCTGTCGTTATCAGATTAACAATCAGTTACGTGCGCAAGCTGAATTACAATTACCATATTGGTATCATGGCAACAGCGCTGAGTCTGACGTTCGAGGTCATTACTGGCAGCCGATATCAAGCCTTGGGCTACAATACGATATCGATAAAAAACAAGCCTTACGTATCAATGCCAACTACGACTGGCAGGAGCGCGTCGATGCTAATGATGACATACAACTGTCGTACAGACGGTACTTTTAAACCTTGGGTTAGTTAAGTATTGATATAAAAAAAGTCGATGCTAAGCGCTGTAGTAATTTTATTGGTAAGGGTTACACTAAAAGGAAAACGCTGCATGAGCACGCACAATTTACTAATTATTGGACAGGGTGATATCGGCCTACCAGTCACTAATGCCCTTGCACGAGAAGGTTGGTCTGTGACGGGACTTGCGCGCAGTGAGCGTCAGCATTATGATTTGGTGGATAGCGCTAATTTTTTGCAAGCGGATGCATTGACCTTGACCGCGGAGCAGTTAGACCCATTCACTCACATTGCTATTATCGTCACCCCTGATGAGTATTCAGCTAGCGGCTATCACGATAGCTATTTGGCAATTAACCAGCATCTGGCAACCCTTGCCTCAAAATTAGTCAACCTTGAGCGTGTGGTATTTATTTCCTCTACTGGTGTCTATGGACAGGATAGTGGTGAGTGGATTGATGAGCATACTGTATCCATCACGCCTGCGCGCGATGCATCAAAGGTTATGTTGCAAGCAGAGCAAGCACTGCAGCAAGGCTTTGGTAATAAGGCGATTATTATCCGTCCAAGTGGTATCTATGGGCGCGCGCGACTTATGCGTCTACGCAAAGCTCGCGAATCACAAAAAGAGCCAGTAGCCGCCGCGCACTGGAGTAACCGTATTATGGACCGTGATTTGGTCACTATTATCTCCAATGTATTGAAGATAGACGCGCCAAAGCCGCTTTATATTGCGACAGACTATCGGCCTGTGACTACCTTTGAGCTTGGCGTTTGGCTGAGTGAGCAAATCGGCGAAACAGCACCTGCTATTGATGATAAAAAGTCATCAGTGACAGGAAAACGCTTGCACAGCAATATTCCGTTAGCTTGGCTTGAGTACGCTGACTGGCAGATAGGGTATCGTGATATTTTGGATCATCAACAGTAAGTTCTTAAGGACATTTGAATGCTTTCAAATGTAATATAGCCGTTTTGTTCACTCGCTCTTACTTGTTTTATATTTTATAGTCTATGGAGATTTCATGACCCAGCCTTCTACTTCTGATAACCGCTTATCTAATGCTAATAGTGCAGCAGAAGGCGGTAAGCTTGCAGAAGGTCATGTCCAAAAACAGACTGAGCAATCGTCTCTGCTAGCTGACTCGCACCAGCCTGCGATTGTCCATCCCAACTTTGATCCCAAACGATCGCCTCTTGATCCTGCTCGCCCCCTAAGTGATATTCCTGAGCCTGCGCGTCGCCTAGATGGTCAACTGCGTCGGCTTTATGGTAACTCGACGCGTTTTTATCAGCCGACTGAGTCCAGCTTGTCGAAGTGGGAGCTAATAGCATCAGAAGCGTTGGCCGAGCATTTGTCACTACTTAGTGCAGCACAGCTCATCGAGCTACCTGATAGTTTTTATCAGAATCACAGTGAGCAGCCATTAGTATCACCGTTATCGGGTATGACATTACTAGATATGTCAGACATTCAGCAGGCGATTCGCGCCTATCCAAAGCTGCATCGCTATGGGTTTGCACCTATTGATAGTGCCGCAAAGACTGAGCCAGATAACGATAGCAGCGCTAATGAGCCTTCAGCCTCTCTACGAGCACTAGTAAAGCGTTACAATCCTGATGAGCTGTTGAGCAGTATGTATGCAGATGACTGGCAAGTGATTTTGCATCCACAGCAGTTTGAGACAGGTGAGGGCAGCTTGGTCACGGATATTATGGCATGTAGCGTCGCTGTCCATGTGCTTAAGCAATGTGATACCCGTAAAAGTATCAATCACAGTTATAGTGCCGCGCAAATCTGCCAATACGTGCGCAGTTATTTGCTCAGTCAAATCGTTTGTGAGCCTGCGCAGCAACATGCGTATCGCCAGATTCGAGTATTTGCAGGACACATCATTGCTGCTGCATATCACTTGGGTTGGGAAATACAAGTACGCGCAGACGGTCAGAGCTACTTTAACCTCTCGTCGCGTAGTGGTTTATTGACTCGCTATGCCAACATGCAGGATTATGAAATCAACGGTTGGTCAAGCTGACCAATAATGCGTACAATAATGCCAGTTTTTTGCCCCTCTTTTTACTGATAGGAATGTAATAATGCCTCACGCACCATACCAGCAAGATACTATGTTTTCATCTCATCAATTTATTCAGTTGGCTTTAGATAACCATGTGCTAAAGTTTGGTGAGTTTGTCCTCAAATCTGGTCGCATCAGCCCGTACTTTTTTAATGCAGGTCTGCTTGCGACTGGCGAGATGTTATCGCTGCTAGCACGTGGTTACGCAGACGCGTTAGCAGAGCAAGTGTGTGCAGCAGATGACAAAAACGATGAGCAAGAGTTGGTCATCTTTGGTGCGGCTTATAAAGGTATTCCTTTTGTCGCGGCGACCGCGCAAGCGTTGTGGCTACACCATGGTATTAACGCCAAATGGGGTTACAACCGCAAAGAAGCCAAAACCCATGGTGAAGGTGGTAATTTAGTGGGTGCAGATGTGACTGGCAAAGCGGTATGGGTACTCGATGATGTCATTACAGCAGGCACAGCCATGCGTGAAGTGGTCGAGATCTTGGAGCAGGCAGGTGCCAGTGTTGCGGGTATTATTGTTGCGCTTGATCGCAAAGAAAAAGGTCAAGCTGAACACTCTGCTATCCAAGAGCTTGCGGCGACACTAGAAGTGCCTGTACGTGCATTGGTTGATATCGATGACTTGATCAGTTATTTGGCAAGTGATAAAAGCCAGCATAAAGACGCGACCCAATTAGCCAAAATGCAACATTATCGTGAGCAGTACGGCGTATAGTTGAGCACTGAGTTTATTTCATATCAACAATATAACGTAAGTGAGCCTTACTATGAGTCAAACAATGAGCCAACAAAACCAAAAGAAACCGCTAAAGATCCTCGTTATTATGGATCCTATCGAGCGGGTCAATTATAAAAAAGACACCAGTCTCGCTATGATGTGGGCAGCTCAGGACCGTGGACATCAACTTGGTTACTGTCAGATTCATGACTTGTGGTTGGACCGTGGGCAGTTGATGATCGACACGCAGCCGCTTACCGTGAAGCGCGATCCTACAGATTTTTATACATTGGGCGATAAAGCAACAGGTCCGGTCAGTGATTACGATGTGATTTTGATGCGCAAAGATCCACCGTTTGATATGCGCTTTATCTACGCCACTTATATGCTTGATCATGCAAAAGCGGCAGGCGTGCTCGTGGTCAATGATCCGCAAGCCATCCGTGATTGTAATGAGAAGTTATTTGCGACATGGTTTAGTGAATATATGAGCCCAACGATTGTGACCAGCAAGCAGGCGCATATTCGTCAGTTTATCGCTGAACAGCAGGATGTCATCGTCAAGCCATTAGACGGTATGGGCGGTACAGGTATCTTTCGTCTAACTGCCGATAGTCCTAATATTGGCGTAACGATTGAGGTGCTAACGGAGCTTGAGACGTTGCCAATTATGGCGCAGCGTTATCTACCTGAGATCAAAGACGGTGACAAGCGTGTGCTAATCGTTGATGGGGTCGTGATCGATTATAGCTTGGCACGTATTCCAACCAAAGGCGAGACGCGAGGCAATCTAGCAGCGGGTGGTAGCGGTGTTGCCATGCCATTGACTGATATCGAGCGCCAAGTGGCAGAAGTGGTGGCACCGATTGTCAAAGAAAAAGGTCTGATGTTTGTTGGTTTAGACTTAATTGGTGGGCGCATCACTGAGATTAACGTCACTAGTCCAACATGTGTACGTGAGATCGACGACCAATGCGGTACTGATATCGCAACCGACTTTATCATGGCGATTGAAAATAAATTTACGGTATAGTTGCTCCCAGTTCAAGACGTATTCTGACGATACAACATCTATGTTTTGGCGTGAAATCAGTCATTGCTTCTTGATTGTTCATCAGTAATATATAGTACTCAGTCGTGCAAGCTCACGACTGAGGTTTTTGTTGTTTTTGCTGCACAAAGTACTGTATACAAGCCAATGATTTCCTCTATACTATGCGGGCTTTTGCCATGTCATTATTTTTGGTTAGTGGCATCGTAGCAGCAAGATAAACTCTTCATATAAATAAAGCAAAGATAGGCAGGCGTTCATGAAAACACCGCAGATATTGATGATGGCAGCTGGTACTGGCGGGCATGTTTTTCCAGCGCTTGCAGTAAGTGATGAGTTGACCCGTCGCGGCGCGGTGATTCATTGGTTAGGAACCCCAAATGGCATGGAAAATGGTTTGGTTGAACCGACAGGTTATCCTTTTCATGCCATCAATATGCAGGGACTACGCGGTAAAGGCGTTGGCCGACTATTAAAGCTACCTGTCACTCTGCTATCAGCGACGATGGCTGCTGTAAAAATAATTCGCAGTAATCAAATCGACGTGGTCGTTGGGTTCGGTGGTTATGTGAGTGCGCCGGGTGGTCTGGCTGCACGTCTGACCAGTACGCCGCTGATTATCCATGAACAAAACGCTATTGCTGGTATGAGCAACCGCTACCTGTCTAAGCTGTCTGCAAAGACACTGCAAGCCTTTGAGAGTACCTTTGCCAATAGTGAGCAGGATACCAAGCTTGAAACTGTCGGTAACCCTGTGCGTAATGCCATCACTGGGGTTGCAGAACCGGTAGTACGCTACGATGTGAGTGATAATGCACCGCTTAAACTATTAGTTGTGGGCGGCTCACTTGGTGCGCAAGTATTAAATGACACGGTACCAAAAGCGCTGGCTCTATTAGATAAGCCCTTCGAAGTCCTTCACCAATGTGGACGCAACAACGAAGCTGCCACGCAGGCGGCTTATAGCGAGCAAGATTTAAGCAAGCATCAATTTACCGTACAGCCTTTTATCAATGATATGGCCGCAGCCTACAACTGGGCAGATGTGATTGTTTGCCGTGCTGGTGCATTGACAGTGACCGAAATCCAAAATGTCGGTATTGCCGCTATATTTGTACCACTGCCGCATGCCGTTGATGACCATCAAACGGCGAATGCTCGCACGTTGACCTCACATGATGCGGCAATCTTATTACCGCAGTCTGAGCTGACCGCGACGCGTTTGCATGATGAGCTTGCGGTACTCAATCGCGACAACTGCCTAACAATGGCAAAAAAGGGTCATGCCTTAGCCAATCGTAGCGCAAGTCAGCAAGTCGCTGATATTATTTGGCAAGCGCTGTAGTTTACGCCTTGCCACCCGTTATTTTTCATTTATCACATTTTACTGTTCTTTAATTTTTATTATCCTTTAATAAAGAGAAAATTTTATGTCTACCTCTGCCAAAGCCTTGCCTAAGCGTTTGATTGAAATACCAGAAATGCGCCGTATTCAGCATTTACATTTTATTGGTATTGGTGGCTCAGGTATGTGCGGTATCGCTGAGGTAATGAACAACCAAGGCTATCAAGTGAGTGGTTCTGATATTGCAGAGAGCTTAGTCACTAAGCGTCTACAGCAGATTGGTATTGAGATATCAATTGGTCATGATTCCAAAAACATCGCTAACGCTGATGTGATTGTCGTGTCATCAGCAATTGATCGCAGTAACCCTGAAGTGAAGGCAGCGCTTGAAGCGCGTCTACCGGTAGTACGCCGTGCTGATATGCTTGGTGAATTGATGCGTTATCGTCATGGTATTGCAGTTGCAGGCGCTCATGGTAAAACGACGACGACCAGTTTACTTACCACGATGATGGCAGAAGGGCAGTTAGATCCTACTTATGTGATTGGCGGTAAGCTAAATGCTTCTGGTAAAAATGCAGCGTTAGGTAGCAGCCGTTTCTTGGTAGCAGAAGCAGATGAGTCTGATGCGTCATTTTTATCATTGCGCCCGATGGCAGCAATCGTGACTAACATTGACCAAGATCACATGGAAACTTATGAAAACAGCTTTGATAAACTAAAAGCCGCCTACATTCAGTTTTTGCAGAATATGCCGTTTTATGGCTTAGCAGTGGTCTGCGGTGATGATCCTGAGCTGTATGCAATGATTGATGATATTGGCCGCCCTGTGTTGACTTTCGGACTTGAGCCTTTCAATGACGTACAAGCTATCGATTTGGTAACTGAAGGTACCAAAACACACTTTACTGTATTGCGCCGTGACCGTGAGCCATTGCGTTTGACGCTGAACATTCCTGGTACTCATAATGTCTACAATGCGCTTGCCGCTATCACGATGGCAACTGATGAAGGGGTGGATGATGCAGCGATTGAACGTGCGCTACAGAAATTTGAAGGGGTAGGACGTCGTTTTGAACAGCATGCTTCTGTAGATATCGATGATGGCAATGTCTTATTGATTGATGATTATGGTCATCATCCAAAAGAAGTCGACGCCACTATCAAAGCCGCGCGCCAAAGCTTCCCTGATCGTCGTTTGGTTATGCTGTTCCAGCCGCACCGTTATAGCCGTACTCGCGATTGCTACGATGATTTTGTTGATGTGTTATCAAGTGTGGACGAGCTACTACTATTGGATGTTTATTCGGCAGGTGAGAGCCCAATCACAGGCGCTGATACCAAATCATTAGCACGCAGTATTCGTCTGCGCGGTGAAGTTGAGCCAACGATTATTGATAAAGACAATCTAGCTCCTGTTATGCAGCGTTTATTAAAAGCCAATGATATGCTCATCACGCAAGGTGCAGGTAACGTGGGACAGATTGCTGTCGACTTGGCTGCCAATAACCTTTATATCAAGTAAGCTAAAACTTAGGAGCTGTCCTCATGACGACTAATAATAAAGACAATACAAGCAATCAGAACCAAGCCATTACCAATCCAGAGATGGCAATGGCCGCAGCTGCACAAGTAAAACAAGATAACGTTGATACTACGTCAAACAAAACAGACAACGTAACCTCTGTCAGTACGATAACCAGTCATGTAAAAGACGCGAAGCAGTTCGGAAAGGTTGCCGTCGTTTATGGTGGCAGTAGCAATGAGCGTAGTGTGTCTTTGGATAGCGGCGCTGCTGTATTGCAAGCACTTCAGAATCAAGGCGTCGATGCGACTCACTTTGATCCAAAGCATCAAGATATCACAGAATTACGTGAGTACGATCGCGTGTTCAACGTCTTACATGGTCGCGGCGGTGAAGACGGCTTATTACAAGGTGTACTGCAGTGGTTTGATATACCGCAGACCGGCTCAGGTATTTTGGCATCAGCATTGGGCATGGATAAAGTCCGTACCAAGCAGCTATGGCAAGGTTGCGGTTTATCGACTGCACCTTTCTCATTATTGACGGCAGACACAGATTGGCAGCAAGTGGTTAACATGCTGGGTCTACCGCTTATCATCAAACCCGTTCACGAAGGCTCAAGTATTGGTATGACGAAGGTCAACCATTTAGATGAGTTGCCTGCTGCCTATGCCACCGCAGTACAGTGCGGTGATGCTGTAATGGCTGAACGCTGGATCACAGGTCGTGAATTTACGATTGTGATTATCGATGATGAAGCTTACCCTGTCATCCGCCTTGAGCCTGCCGACATTACCAACTTCTATGATTTTGAAGCAAAGTACAATCGCAATGATACCAGCTACTATATTCCTTGCGGATTGACTGCTGCCGACGAAAAGCATCTACAAGATTTAAGTCTTGCTGCATTTCGTGCAGTGGATGCAAAAGGTTGGGGGCGTATTGATGCCATGCAAGATGAAGCAGGCAATTTCTGGCTACTAGAGATTAACACAGTGCCTGGTATGACTAGCCATAGCTTGGTCCCGATGGCAGCTAAAGCACGCGGCATGGACTTTGATACATTGTGCTGGCACATACTATCGCAGACAGTATAGTTATTCGCTGTTTAAGTCATTTGCGGTTCTATAGTTAGTTGTAGTTATATAGTCGTGTTTTTATCCCATACTACTAACCGTTATTAGCGTGTTCAACGTGTTGCTAAAGCTGCTATATCATAGCTTCATGTAAACTTGTGTAAATTCAAGGCTGCTAACGAGTGTTAGGCTATTGTTTGACTATGAAATACGTTAATATTGCAAGAATGGGTTTAGTTTAATAATATTTATCTCTGTGATAGAGATAACTCATAAGTTATTCATAACTTAAGAAAAATGTTACGTTTAAATAAGAATAATTGCAGTGTACGAGTCGTTTTATTGACAGACTTTGATAATATATCGAATGAATAGGCTTCTGCAAAGTGTATGCAGATTTATATCAATAATGAGCATGATCAGTTTTATGCAAATATAGGGACAAAGGTCGTTATGGCTCAAACTGTCAACGAGGTAACTGACTTGATGAGTGATAAAGCCGGTCGCCCAGTATCTAAAATCCAAATACCGAATCCGGTCAGATATCTTTTTATGATATTGGTAATAGGATTGCTAGTGCTGATATTGATAATGGGTGGCAAAGCACTGCGTGATGCACCGCCAGCTGAGATTCATGTCAGTAACCAAGGATTGTCTAGCGCCCAATATAACTCGTTGCAAACGGTGATGGATCAGCAAAAGGTCAGTAGTTTTTTTACTTCCGATCTACAAGCGTTGCGAGATATCACGACGGGTTTGGCCTGGGTTGATCAAGTGAGTATCTCTCGTGACTGGCAACGCGGTATTGTTGTTACCGCTTTACCGAAGCAAGCGGTCGCCAACTTTGGTACAGAACGTCTGGTCGATGCAAAGGGCGCTGTTTTTGTTCCCGCTGATAGTAACGATTTGACTCAGGAACGTTTTGCTACCTTACAAGGTGAGATGACTCAAGCACCAGTTATTATGCAACAAATGCAGCAGGTCAATGATTGGTATGCACCACTTGATATGCAAGTTGCCGATATTATCTTATCACCAAGAATGACGTGGTTGATTCGTTTTGATAATGGTTTACGCGTTATTGTTGATAATGAAAACACGGCGCAGAAGTTACTGAATCTAAGCCAGCTACTGGGTAATCAGTTAAGCGGCCGCCGCGATGAGATACAGTCGGTAGATTTACGTTATAAAAACGGCTTTACCATAGCTTGGGATATGTCAGCATCACCTGTTGAGGAATCAGAACAACCACAGTAGCACTAAGCAAAGCAATAGCAGGATCAATGAGAGGTTATGACCTGATTTGAAACTATTTGGCTTAAACGAATAATATATGTACAACATCATAGCGTGTTAATAACGCTTTTTTTAACGATTCAACAGGAGGACATAGTATGTGCTCCTGTCTAGCGATAATTTGTCTGGTACCATGAAAAATAATGAAAATTTGGTTGTTGTCCATTTAAGTGCCACGGCAGTATATGTCGTTATTGGCAATGTTGTCTCTGCAAAAGACATTCGTATTTTGGGCGTGGGGAAAGTTAAGAACAGCGATTTTTATCAAGGTCAAATAAAGCATCGTGAACGTCTACAAGGTGCTATCAAGCAAGCTATCCAAGAAGCTGAAGATACTGCTAACTGCCGCGTGCATAGTGTGTGGTTAACCCTAGCGACGCCTGAACTGTCTAGTAAAAACAGCGCAGGGGAAGTTAGGGTAGAAGATGACGTCGTGCGAGCCAATGATATGGTACAGGCATTGTCTAATGCCAAATCACGCGATCTACCATCTGATTACTACCTTATGCATTGTTGCCAGCAAGGTATCTACGTCGACGATCAAGATTTTATGGTCGATGACGTCATTGAGATGATGGCACACAACATTACTGTGATGTATCACATGATGATGATGCCAGTCGCTAGCCGCCAAAATATCCAAAAATTATTGCAAAGTTGCGACGTTGGTATCGACCACATTGTATTTGATGCGGTGACCAGTGCCGAATATAGCTTGATGAGTGAAGAGCGTCAGCAAGGCGTGTGCTTGGTGGATATTGGTGCCAGCACGACCAGTATCTGCGTTTATAAAGAAAATAAATTAATCTTTACCCATTGTATTGCTACCGGCAGTCACGAAGTAACGATGGATATCTCAGCTGATTTTGGTATATCGATGATCGAAGCTGAACGGTTGAAAAAATCTCACGGAACTGCTGACGCTACCAGCGTTGACCCCAGCGCTTTCTTCTTGTTTAAGCCGCAAGGGTCTAGTGATGAAATCAATATCGGTATCTATAATCTAGCACGCATTATCGAAGCACGTTATGTGCAGATATTTACAGAAGTGGCCCGTCAGTTACATGAGGCGGGTCTGATAGGTTATATAGATAAAGGCATCGTACTAACGGGTGGCGGTAGTACAATCAAAGGCATGATACCTTTCGCCAAAAGGCTGCTAAAAATGCCAGTCGTATTGACTAATACTCATCCTGCTATCAGTGCCTATAACCATTTTGATAATGATGAATCATTTAAGCAGCTTAATAGTCAGGTGAACGACCGTGCTTATCAAACGGCTTTTGGTACACTATTATATAGTCAAAGCGAGCAGTTTCGCCGCAGTGAAAAAAGCGAGCCTGATACGATCCAAAAAAATCGAGTCACAGGTGTCTTTCAAAGCGCAGGGCAACGCTTCGCTAACGTGTTGAAAAAAATACTATAGTAGTATTCTGAATATAGTCCTGTTTTATGAGTTATTTAGTGTTTAAGCAGCTCACAAGATATCAATGAGTAACTTGAGAAAAGATTAAAGTGATACTGATAATAATACGCTAAGCAAGAAAAGTAATACCTTGAGGTAATGACATATTATTGTCTATGCTGAACTATTTGATCTATAGCCCTGTTTTATTTAAATACATTTATATATAGTATGTCGATAGCGCGCCATATGAGTGCGTCAATACGTATCGACCTATACGCTATCTGCAACTGGAGAATCTTTTTTATGTCAAAATACACCATGCCAGATGATAATCAGCTTCAAAACAACGGCCAAGCGAGCTTCACTGTATTCGGTGTTGGCGGCGGCGGCGGTAATGCAGTTGAACATATGGTACAACAAGGAATTAGAGGTGTAACGTTCGTCTGTGCTAATACAGATAAGCAAGCGCTAGATCGTCTAACTGCACCGCACAAGCTACAGCTTGGTGCCAAAACAAACCGTGGTCTAGGTGCAGGGGCAAATCCAGAAGTGGGTCGTGAAGCTGCCGAAAGTGAAGAAGAATCTATCCGCGCATTGCTCGAACATTCAGATATGGTGTTCATCACCGCTGGTATGGGCGGCGGTACAGGTACAGGTGCAGCGCCAGTTGTTGCACGTATTGCAAAAGAAATGGAAGTGTTGACAGTGGCTGTCGTAACCACACCATTTAAGTTTGAAGGCGGTAAGCGCATCAAAGCTGCTAAAGCAGGTATCGAGCAGCTCACTAATTTCGTTGATTCAATTATCACCATTCCAAATGATAAGTTGATGAGCGTGTACGGTAACATCTCTATGCAAGATGCCTTCAAAAAAGCAGATGATGTGTTGTTGCATGCTGTGCAAGGTATTGCAGAGACGATCGCTAGCGAAGGTATGATTAATATTGACTTTAATGATATCCGTACGGCAATGACTGCTAAAGGTCATGCAATGATGGGTATCGGCCGTGCTAGTGGTGATGATCGTGCCCGTCAAGCCACTGAAAAAGCCATTAGATCACCATTACTTGACGATTTACGTCTAGAAAATGCCAAAGGCCTACTGGTTAACGTCATTTCTTCTGAATCATTATCATTGGATGAGATGAGTAAAATTAGTATTATCGTTGAAGAAATCACTGATATCGATGACGCTCATATTTTCTACGGTTCTGTGATTGATGAAAAAATGGGTGATGACTTGCATGTCACAGTCATTGCAACAGGTTTGACTCTGGATGAAAATGCAGGTCAAGAGCCAGAAGTGGTTGAGCAGCCGGTACCTTCTGTAAATAGCACACAGCCTGTCGATCCTAATGTGCATACCAGTGCATTGAACAGCCAAAAGCATTCGCAAGCTCAGATGCATCAGGACACTGCTCCGCGTTCAAGTACGCCTCAAGAGCAAACAAAGACAAAAACCAATAGTATCCAAGACTATCTGAAGCGCCAACAAAATAAATAGTCCTAACCCCATACAAAGAAGCCAGCATCTAAATGCTGGCTTTTTTATGTCTATAGATCAGGAACCGTATATAAAGGAAGAATAATAAAGGTCGTAGTACAATAAAATGTTTCAAACTATAAAAGTATGTCCAAAAACTACTACCTTAAATCCTTAGATGGTATATAAAAGTTATAGGAATAGAGCCACAACAAGGATAGTAATAGGGACGATAAGTGTTATCAATCAAGGAGATAAGGAAATTAACGCTTTTTATTTGTAGCGAATTAGGCATAGGTAATGGTACACTATGTCAATTGTAACAAAATATGTGAGAAAACAGCCATGAACCAAAGAACCATAAAAACAGCGATAGCCGTTACAGGTACTGGTCTACATAGTGGTCAGCCTGTTGACTTAGAGTTCCATCCACAGCCGGTTGATACTGGTATTGTTTTCGAGCGCTCCGATATTGTAGGTAGCGAGCCTATCCCAGCAAATGCATTTTTGGTACACGATACTATGATGTCCTCGAATCTAGTATTCGGTGGGACGCGAGTAGGTACCGTAGAGCACTTGCTTAGCGCGATTGCTGGACTTGGGGTAGATAATTTACTCGTTCGTGTTTCTGCCTCTGAGATACCTATCATGGACGGCAGTGCAGCGCCTTTTGTTGCTTTATTACTTGATGCAGGGTTTTGTGAGCAAGAAGCTTCAAAGAAGTTTATCAAAATCATCCGTCCAGTCCGCGTAAAAGTAGATGATAAATGGGCAGAGCTGCGCCCTTATGACGGGTTTGAATTGAATTTTGAGATTGACTTTGATCATCCTGCTATCGATAAAAACTTCCAACACGCACAGCTACAGTTCTCTACACAGAACTTCATTGAGCAATTGAGTGAAGCCCGTACTTTTGGCTTTTTACGTGATATAGAAGCCATGCGCCAAAACAATCTGGCTCTGGGCGGTAGCATGGACAATGCTATCGTCATTGATGACATGAATATTCTTAACGAAGAGGGTCTACGTTTTAACGACGAGTTTGTTCGTCACAAGATTTTAGATGCATTAGGGGATTTATATTTGATTGGTTATCCGATTATAGGACGTTTTAATGCCTATAAGTCTGGTCATGCATTAAACAATTTGCTAGTACGTGAGATATTATCCGATGAAGATAACTTTGAAATTGTAACTTTTGATGACAATGTAACATGCCCGATCGAGTATTTACCGTTGAATGGTTTAGCGGTTGAAGGATAAATACAGGAATATACACGAAGTATCGAAACATTTACGCAATATTACATAGTGACGTTATGATTACATTAATATAATATATCATATTTTGAATATATAGTCTAGATAATTTTTTAGATTTCTTTCTAAGGCAGTGTATATAAAAGCTGTAGGCAAATAATAAATCATCTGTTGGTTCCCTTTTAGATATAAGTGGAACTGACAGATGATTTTTTTTGTGTAATAGATTACAAAAACCCAGCGTTATCCATGCCATTATACGTTTTTATTTACATAACTTTACATTGTAATATTTATATTTTTACTCATTTATCAAACGCAAAAGCGCTTTTTTGAGGTTTTTATCAGTGGTGACATGCTCCGCAGCCTGTGATATAGTCCTTCTTGTGTTTTGGCTAAGAGCCTGATTTTCATTGGCTTTACAAGGTTTTGGCAAAGTTGCTGATAACACTGATGCTTGTTTAGAGGAACGATTATCAGTAGATATTTTAGCTACTACAACGCGGATTTGCTTGAGTTGTTTAAATGTAATTGACTGCTCTGTTAACACTTGCAAATAAGCGTTTTGTAAATAGCGAATATGATTGGCCGCTGTCATTGAGCCTACACTGAGTATTAATTGCTCAGAGGTTAAGCCTACGACCCAACAGGTATTGAGGATTTCCTCAGGTAGACAGTCTACCAGCAGCTCTTTTACCTCATTGGTCGCCTCTATATACAGCCGCATGTTATCAGCAAGAGTTTGAGGTAGTGCGCTACCAGCAAAAGCTTGATGATCTATAAGCTGGGCAAGCCGATTAGGCTGTTTTTTTGACATCGTAATGACTCATCTATTAGGTGACAAATTCGATATTCAGAACAGACATGCTAGAAGCAGTATATAGCATAGGGTTTATGAAACAGTTGACTAAGCAAGGTACTGGTATTAGTCACTATAAAAGAACGAGCTGTTGTGATCAGGATTTTATCACGTTTATCTGATAACTATATCCTCTAAATTAATCGATGCTTTGTCACGGATGACGAGCAGACTTGTATTAACAATAGGTAGTAAATTTATGAAACAAGCTTTATTAATTTTGTCAGTATTGGGAATGGGCATAGCACAGACGAGTGGTGCTGCCGAAACAACCTTTCAACCAAATAATACCTTGAGTCATACCATCACAAATATCTCTACTTCTGCGAACTACGGTTCTAGTCGCAACATCTATAGCACTAATAGCGGTGCTCATGTATATAGCAACGATGAGATCAGTCAAGCCATTGACAACCTAAGCGCTCATGCTAAACAAAAAGAATATCAGCTTGCCTCATTGACGAGTCGTTTGTCTTACGAGCAGCGTCAGCAGCAAGCGAGTCGCGTTCCTGATCGCAACTCTGCGCCTGCTATCGCAGCGGCAAATGCGTCAAGAGTAGCCCTATCTAGAAGCTCTGGCTATTGTGCTCGCTATGTACGTAAAGCATTACAGTCAGCAGGCTATGAGTTTACGCCGAATCCTTCAGCATATCAGTATGCCTCTCGTGGCACGCTAGCCCAAGCAGGATTTACCAAAATCAGTAATGATATGGCACCTCAAGTTGGCGATGTGGTTGTCTACAACCGTACGTCAAGTCGTCCACATGGTCATATTCAGATTTTTGATGGTAACGACTGGGTATCTGACTTCCGTCAAAACAGCATCAGCCCATACAGCGGTAATTATAGCTACACGACATGGCGTGATTCGCAGTATGTCGATGACGCATCTAACCGTGGTATCTACCTTGCAATGGCTGATAAATAAATATCGGTTAAACAGATCTAAAGTTTTCTCCAAACTCAGTAATGCTCTTTATGACATTGCTGAGTTTTTTTTGTGCTTTAAACAAAGATATTAAGAATAAGGGTATTTGAGTGAGTACAACCCATAGCATCACATTAAAGTTTAAATTTTGACCAATAGTCATGGTTATGAAAATCAGGTGGAGAGGCGTGCTGAGAGGCAAAATATAAACTGCGCTCACCAAACTGCAAAATAACACAAGGATGTATCTGCTCAACGGTTATATTGGCAACGCTGTATTTATGGTTAGGTAATTCAGTTATAGGAATAGAAAAGCGACGTTCATATTGATAAGACGAATTTACTCGTGATAGCTCGCTCTTTATAGATGTTTCTGGCTGACTGACACTATCAGACCAGTTGATAGCTACGCGTGTGAGTCCGTCAGTATCGTATAGCGGTGTTGGTGGTAAGGTAGCAGGGTTACGATAGCCTTTAAACTTATAGAGTGCATAGCGACCATCAGGACTGGCATTGACTTCAATATAAGGCGCTGTTTGCTGACGTATCGTTGACTCTTTACCACTGATGGGGCGGCCAGTGATAAAACACTCAAGGCAGGTCTCTTCCCATAGGTAGTCAGTAAATTTTACCCGGGCTTGCTGCCAAACTGGCCACGCCAATTGACCCGCTAATACGTGACTGGGTAAAGTGATTTGATAAGTTAAGCGTAATTGTAGTACGGGCTGATTAATAATATCAGCGATTACTTTGATATCGATACGCTGCAGATCATCAGTAGTTACGCCTAGCAGCTGCGCATCGTGCTCTAATGACTCTGTCGCTATATAGAGAGTAAAAGATTGATTCATTGTCTATAAAACTCGATAGTAATTATAAAAAAGTAATGAAAATAACAGCTACTAAGCATTAATATCAGGTGCCAACTAAGTCTTCAGCTACCAGGCAATATAAAAGCCGCGAGCAAGATGCATCGCGGCTTTTATATTTGCTGTCATTATTTAGAGCGTATTTTGATATTTTCAAAATGAGAACACACCCTAGTTATCAGCTCATCATCTTATTGCGCATGACGTGCTAAGTTAGACAGTTTTGGGTTTGCATTTGGGTTTTGACGTAGCAGTAGTGCCATACGGCCAATAGAGTGAACCAAAGACGCATTGGCTGCTTTGGCGAGCTGAGCACCAACGACGTCACGTTCTTCTTTGGTACCAGCAGGCAGTTTTACTTTGATAAGTTCATGATCTGATAAAGCGCGATCAATCTCTTCAGTAATGGTCGGTGTGATACCTTTGTTGCCAATCATAACGATAGGCTTTAGCTCGTGACCGATGCCTTTTAAGCGTTTGATAGTAGCGTTATCGAGTTGCATAGAATTCCTAGGTGTTGGTAAAAATAAAAAGGGTACTGTCAAAAACAGTTATTGATCATTATAGATAATATGAGACCGTCTTGCATGAGATCCGCAGGATTTTGCACGATTTTACGTGACGGAAATGTTAAACTGAATGTTTGGTTATATTATAAACGCTACTGCCCTATAAAACAGTGTTTTAACCAATAGAATTTAGTCAGTTTGTGACCAATCACGAATAAATGGCTTAATCGATGATACATTTAAAATAATCAACGTCTTATTGAGTTTAGATTGCTAGTCATAACGTAATTGAAAAGAGTATATTTGAGTTTGCCAAGTCATAGGAGCAGGTATTTTGGCCACGCGTATCGAAAACAAAAAACTGTCAAAGAGCAGCAGTGCTTGGATGAAAGAACATATCGACGATCATTATGTACAGAAAGCGCAAAAAGATGGCTACCGTGCCCGTGCGGCTTATAAGTTATTAGAGATTAATGAAAAAACGAGTTTGATTAAAAAAGGCATGACGGTCGTAGATTTGGGAAGTGCTCCTGGTAGTTGGTCTCAAGTAGCTGGTCAACTGGTCGGAGACAATGGCATTTTGATTGCGTCTGATATTTTACCGATGGATACTTTACCTGATGTCACCTTTATTCAGGGTGATTTTCGTGAAGCTGAAGTATTTGATGCCATTATGGCAGAAGTAGGCGACAGGCAAGTCGATGTGGTGCTGTCTGATATGGCCCCTAACACCGCAGGAAATAGCGCGATTGATCAGCCACGTATGATGTATCTGTGCGAGCTGGCAGTTGACTTTGCTTTATCAACCTTACCAGAAGGTGGCGCACTTATTATGAAAGTGTTTCAAGGCGAAGGTACCCAAGAATTACGCAAGCAGATGCAGCAGGATTTTAGTAAGATTCGTAGTATAAAGCCAGGTGCTTCGCGACCGCGATCAAAAGAGATGTTTTGGATAGCGATTAAATAGTTTTAACATCAATTAAATAGTTTTAACATCAATAAGTTGCGGTTCTTGTAAGCAAGATAGTAAGGCACCATAAAGTAGTGCTATCGCAGTATTAAAACTGTGACAATCGTTCAACGAATAATCGCAAAACCTGCTTGAATTATGCAGGTTAGCACCATATATCATGGTATATTACCTTTGTTTTTAGCATACGTTTTAGGCAAAGTCGTCTGATGACAAGCGTTTTATAAGCTCATTAACGATATATCTATGTTTTTCTATACTGATTGCTCACAAAAACAGCCTTTGTGCTATTTTTGGATCACGCTATTTTGAGCAAGTGTTTTTAGTATTGAAATATTTATCAAAAATGAGTAACACGTTTATAGACGTCACGTGTTTAGTAAACACACCAATAAGTAAGGGATGGGAATAACTAGTGAGCGACATGGTAAAAAATACCTTATTGTGGCTGGTGGTAATCGGCGTTTTGGTACTGGTGTTTAGCGGCTTTGATCAGTCTTCTGAGCCGGATAACCTTAATTACTCTGAGTTTGTGACCGCTGTGTCAGAGAATCAAGTAGCCAGTGTCGAGATCGATGGCGAACAGATCACCGGCGAAAAGAAAAATGGTTCATCTTTTGAGACCATTAGACCAGCTGTGTCAGATGACCAGCTAATGCCAATGCTACGTGAGAACCAAGTCGAAGTTCAAGGAACGGCACCAAAGCGCCAAAGCGTACTGATGCAGCTACTGATAGCCAGTTTCCCAATTTTACTGATTATTGGTCTGTTCTTATTCTTTATGCGTAATATGCAAGGCGGCGCTGGTGGTAAAGGCGGTGGCCCGATGAGCTTTGGTAAATCAAAAGCGAAAATGCTGACTGAAGATCAAATCAACGTGAACTTCGAAGACGTGGCTGGTTGTGAAGAGGCCAAAGAAGAAGTCGTTGAAGTTGTCGACTTTTTGCGCGATCCAGATAAATTTACCAAACTTGGTGCGACGATTCCTCGTGGTATCTTGATGGTGGGTCCACCAGGTACGGGTAAAACGTTGCTAGCAAGAGCTATCGCTGGTGAAGCTAAAGTACCGTTCTTTTCAATCTCAGGGTCTGACTTTGTAGAGATGTTCGTAGGTGTTGGTGCATCACGTGTCCGCGATATGTTCGAACAAGCAAAGAAAAGCGCACCTTGTATCATCTTTATCGATGAGATTGATGCAGTCGGTCGTCATCGTGGCTCTGGCATGGGCGGTGGTAACGACGAGCGTGAGCAGACATTGAACCAGCTATTGGTTGAGATGGATGGTTTTGAAGGTAATGAAGGCGTTATCGTTATTGCTGCAACTAACCGTGCTGACGTACTTGATAAAGCGTTATTGCGTCCAGGTCGTTTTGACCGTCAGGTACAAGTAGGCTTGCCAGACATCAAAGGTCGTGAGCAAATCCTAAAAGTACATTTGAAGAAACTACCGAACACTATCAGTGTAGACGCCAGTTCTCTTGCTCGTGGTACACCGGGATTCAGTGGTGCACAGCTTGCCAACCTTGTAAACGAAGCAGCATTATTTGCCGCACGTCGTAACAAGACCAGCGTCGACATGAATGACTTTGAAGATGCCAAAGATAAGCTATACATGGGCCCTGAACGCAAATCTATGGTGATACGCGAAGAAGAGCGCCGTGCCACGGCTTATCATGAAGCGGGTCATGCTTTGGTTGCGGAGCTATTGCCAGGTACAGATCCTGTGCATAAAGTTACTATTATGCCGCGTGGTTTTGCCCTTGGTGTGACTTGGCAGCTGCCTGAACATGACCAAACCAGCATGTATAAGTCAAAGATGCTAAGTGATATTGCTATTTTGTTCGGTGGTCGTATCGCCGAGGAAGTCTTTATCAACCAGATGTCAACGGGCGCTTCAAATGACTTTGAACGTGCAACCAAAATGGCGCGTGCAATGGTAACGAAGTACGGTATGTCTGATGCACTTGGTATCATGGTTTATGAAGATGATGACAATTCACAAGGATACTTTGGTGGCGGTGGCCGTACGATCTCAGAAGCCACGCAGCAAAAGGTTGATGACGAAGTACGCCGTATGCTAGAAGAGCAATATGACATTGCTCGTGAATTGATTGAAGGTAACCAAGATAAAATGCATGCGATGGTTGATGCATTGATGAACTGGGAAACTATTGATCGTGATCAACTGCAGGACATTTTAGCAGGAGAAGATCCACGTCCACCTAGAGTGTATCAGCATAACGAAGTGAACTTGTCGAAGAACGATATCAAAACTACTGGGACTACACCGCCACCACTACCAGCGATGTAAATGTAAGCTACTCTGTATTTGACAAAAAAGCCCTTTATGATAAAGGGCTTTTTTTATTGTCATCATTTTATACAGGTTTTAGGACAGCATAAGATTTACTGGTATCATAAGCATAGACGAAAGCAGCTAATACTATTTCAAAACGATTATTAATTAGAGATCGGTCATGTCATTATTTCAGCCTTTACCCAACTATAAAATCACCAGTCGCGACAAAACACTGAATTTGTCGCAGCCTCATATCATGGGTATCCTCAACGTCACACCAGACTCATTTTCAGATGGTGGGCAATTTAACGGTGTAGATAAGGCTGTTGCGCATTGTCAGCAGATGATAGAAGAGGGCGCGACTATTATTGATATCGGCGGTGAGTCTACTCGTCCCCATGCAGACACTGTCGCGACTACTGAGGAGCTACAGCGAGTCGTGCCAGTGGTTCACGCAATTCGGCAGCACTGCGGTGATAGTATCTGGCTATCTATAGATACCAGTAATCCAAAGGTCATGCAGGCAGCCTTTGATGCTGGTGCTGATATTTGGAATGACGTCAGAGCACTAAAACGTACTGGTGCAGCAGAGTTGGCAGCGACTCTTGATATACCTGTTATGCTAATGCATATGCGCGGTGAGCCAACCACGATGAATAATCTGGCACAGTATGACGATGTGATAGGTGAGGTGAGTACAGAATTGACTGCTCGCATTCACGAAGTGATAAGCTCTGGTGTCAACAAAGATAAAATTATTATAGACCCAGGCTTTGGTTTTGCTAAAAATTACGAGCACCACTGTGCATTATTGAGTCAATTAAGCAAACTACAGGCGTTACAGTTACCCATGATGTTTGGCATTTCACGTAAACGCTTCTTAGCAGAAGTGTTGACTAACAGTAGCGCTCAAGCAATGCAAAGTACACAAGCCATAGAGCGAGATGCAATCGGTACGGCTGCTGGGATATTTGCGTTACAACAGGGAGCAAGTATCATCCGTACGCATAATGTAGGAATGATGCAGCAAGCAGTGGCATTGTGGAGTCAACTATCAGAATATCCTCACTAGCGTCACTTGATAAGCCGAGACGATGGATAAGGTGTGCTACTGTGAGAAATATTTATATGCTATATCTAAAATCTATCTCTTACTGACTATTGAACCGATTATTAAAAACCACTTAAAAAATGAGAGTATCTGTATGACCAATATTATCCAACCAGAACCAACCAATGAGCAGCGCCGTATTATCTACCAGGCTCGCCGCGGTTTAAAAGAATTAGATTTTTATATTGATCCTTATGTTAAAGAGCTGTACCTAACAGCAGACGCTACTGAGCAAGAGACCTTCGCTCAGATGCTCACGCATGAAGATCCTGACTTGCTCGATTATTTTACCAATCAGAATCGACCAGAAGAGGATGATATCTGGGCGTTAGTGAATAAAATAAAAACTTGGCGCCATACCAAAGATTTGGTGTAGAAGTAGCGCAACTGATGACTCCAATATTTGACGTTTTACATAGCATACTCATATGACGCTGGTAACCTCACTACGCATTGATACCGCTATTCAAACTGCCAGCCGTTTACGGTGGTTACTTTATGCCAGCCTAATCGTCTTAATGATGGTATTGGCATGGCTGGCATCTTTGGTATTGTGGCAGTATGTACTTATTTTGGTAGTCTCAGTAGCCGTTGCTAGTTATCTCATTATGTCCCGTCCGACACCGTTACGCATCAGCCAGCCGCCGCTAAGGCAACGTCTTGATAAACAGTGGCAGCTGTTGGTTCGCACGGGTCGAGGTGATGAGTTGTGGCATGCTCAATTACTCACTGTACATCGCTACCCATGGGTAATTATTATTAATTTTAAAATAACAGCGCCTTATCGAAAGCCTTTATCGATAACAGTCTTCCGTGACCAAGTAAATAGTGAGAACTGGAGGGCGCTCAATGTTCTAGCCAATACCGTTATGGAGTAACCTTCATAGGGCTTTATCAAATTTTTATGTCAACTTGACCCTCATATCCATGAACTTACGAACACCTACATGTCATAACAAAACACCTATCTTGCTGTTCCAAGACATTTGCTATATTAATAAACAAGCATAAAGCATATAAACCAACCACTCGATGTCGCAGATTTTATACATGTAAAAAGCACGTATCTGTCGGCTTAGATGGTGGTTTTTTATTATAATTAATATGACAAAGAGGAATAGAAAATGAGTTTATTAGGGAATTTAGTGAGTCAAGTTGCCCGTAGCGCGATGAACCCAGATGACGCTCAGCGTAATCCGGTAAACCAGCGTGTCGAACCACGTCGTACAGGTGGCTTAGGTGATATATTAGGCAGTGTGCTTGGCGGTAGTAGCCAGACTGGTGGTTATAATCCGCAGCAATATGACCGCAAGCCAGATAATGGTTTTGGTTTAGACGACATTATAGGTGGTTTGGCAGGCGGTAACCAACGTGGTAGTGTGAGCTCAGGCGCTGGTGGGTTAGGAGACATCTTGGGTAGTGTATTAGGTGGTCAACGTAGTAGCAGCGGGTTTGGTGGTAAAGGAATGCTTATCGCTGTTCTTATGCCGATGGTACTAAGCTGGATCAAGCGTAATGGTGGTATAGGCGGTGCACTAACAAAAATCACTGGTATGGGACACGGCGCTCAAGCACGCTCTTGGATGAGTACGAACGAGGCCAATGACAATCTAGACCCAAATGAAATCAATCGCTTGTTTGACGAAAGCGAAATCCAGCAAGTGGCCGCTCGTACAGGTGCCAACGAAACAGAAGTACGTCAAGGACTTGCTGAATTATTACCTGAAGTCATGAACCAGCTAACCCCTAATGGCAACCTAGACAATGAAGCGGAAGCAAATGAAGAAATCGATCAAATCATAGGTCAACTGTCTAACCGTCTTGGTACGCTGAAGTAATTAACGACAGTAGAACTACTTAAGCGGTAAATTTTTAAAGTAGTGGTATTATTAAACCACGACTATAGAGCACATCTAATGATGTGCTCTTTTTTTTATTTAGCGCGTATTACCAATATGATAATTAACGATAGGTCATAGAGAATTAATCAAAAGCGTTCAGCCAAAGTATCTATTGTGTAGTTGAGTGCTGCGAAACAGACATCGGTATTGAACCCTCTATATTGCAAAAATCGCAGTTGTTTTGCTTTTTCCTTTTGCTCAGTAGGGACGTTGTCACCGTATTTTTTGGTACGTGCGATGACAGCCAGTTTGAGCCAATCTACGCCATCGACTATATTGTCTTCACTGTCCTCTACAAACTCGCTAAACTCATCCGATTCTGCATTTGCCATATCGATCAGCTCATCGATATTGCCTGGCATAGCGATTTTCTTGCGGTAGAATTCTTGCTTGATGCGTCCGCGCCCTCGACCTTTGCGGATATTTTCACGTATGAGCATAAGGGTGGTGCGGTAATCACTCTGATAGCCTTTCTCTTCAAACTCATCGAGTAGGGCATAAACTTCTTCTGGATCTTGCTCCTTATCGATTAGTTTTTGCTTGAGTTCAGCTTTGCCATATTCGCGGCGTGATAAATAATAAAATGCCAGCCAACGCAATCGGCTTTCCGCTTTGATCGCATCGATTTCTGCTTGTTTTTGTTCAGGTGTACGTAAATAAGCCTTAAGTGCAGCTGGTATATTGTCGTTTTGACTATCCGTTTCGCTATTGTTTGAAGGGTATAATTCGTTCTTATCCTCTAAAACGTTTGAGGATAGCTCAACGCTGTTATCTATAGCAGAGCGGTTATTGGTTTCATCATTATGAACGCTATACTTAACTTCTGCTAGCATCTCCTTAATCGTTTGCGCTTCAGGCGGTTGATAAGCGGAGGCATTACTTGGCTCAGCAGTAAAATTAGCTGCTGGATGGAAACGCTTTTTACGTTTTTTAGATTTGGAGATTTTTGTTGTACTAGAGGAGGGTACTTCGAAAAAAGCGTTATCGATAGTAGAGTCATCGAGAGATGAGCTGTCTATCTTTGAATAGGTAGAGCGCTTGCTAGATTTGCTTGGCTTTTTAGGTAAGTTTTCAGCAGTAGACTTGATTGGTTTTTTTTGTTTGCTCTCGGTAGAGCCAACTGAGTCGGAGTCCGACTCAGCTAGAATATCAGCCAATGTTTTAATTTTCATAATCAATCATAACTATTTATAGCGGCTACTGATAATGGTTAGAGGATTATTGTACCGGTTCAGGAGCTGGCTCTGCATCCTTTGCTTCACTGCCTTTTTTCTTACCGAGTTTTTCATCACGAATCTTATCTTCGATTTCTTCGGCGATAGCAGGGTTTTCTTTCAAGAACAGTACAGAATTGGCTTTACCTTGACCGATTTTTTCATCGCCGTAGCTATACCATGAGCCTGCTTTGCCAACAGCACCAATCTCGACACCCAAATCAATGACTTCGGCCAAATGATTGGTACCCTCGCCATAAGTAATCTCAAATTCTGCTTGGCGGAACGGCGGTGCCATTTTGTTTTTGATAACTTTGACACGGGTTTGGTTACCGATGATTTCATCACCGTTCTTGACCGCACCAATACGGCGAATATCCATACGGACAGAAGCGTAGAACTTAAGGGCATTACCGCCAGTTGTGGTTTCTGGACTACCAAACATCACACCAATTTTCATACGAATCTGGTTAATAAATACTACCATGCAATTAGAGCGTTTAGCATTACCCGTAATTTTGCGCAGTGCTTGGCTCATCAGACGCGCTTGTAGACCCATATGTGAGTCACCCATCTCGCCTTCAATCTCGGCGCGCGGAGTCAAAGCAGCAACTGAGTCAATAACGATCATATCGATCGCCCCTGAACGTACCAACATGTCAGTAATTTCAAGCGCCTGCTCACCATTGTCAGGTTGCGATAGTAGTAGGTCGTCAGTATTTACCCCAAGCTTACGTGCATAGACAGGGTCAAGCGCATGCTCAGCATCGATAAAAGCACAAGTGCCACCTTGTTTTTGACACTCTGCAATAGCCTGTAGGGTCATCGTGGTCTTACCTGAGCTTTCAGGACCATAAATTTCAACGATACGACCTTTTGGTAATCCACCTATACCAAGCGCGATATCTAAACCAAGAGAACCTGTCGATACCACATCAGCATCAAGAATGGCTGATTCATCACCCAGATGCATGATAGTATTTTTACCAAATTGCTTTTCAATTTGACCTAATGCCGCTTTGAGGGCTTTGGCTTTATTGTCGTCCATATTGGATTCCTTGTTTTCGATAATTGATTTGACGCTATAGATAAAACACTTATAGGGTTGAGCACTATAATCAGTGTGCATTCTATGTCACTAATGATGGGTATACACAGTCATCAGTGTTTTGGTATCTAGCAAAATAAAGAGGTTGTCACACGCATGGTATGAGTAGTAATATCGAAGATATCGCTCTACTATACAGTAAAATTAAATAACGAGAGAAGTAAAAATAAGTTTGTAATTACGAGCGCTACAGTAATTTTTAAGCTGTATCTTAGCTATTAGCCATTGTAGAGGGCGCTGTAGTGCTACTGATTTGATAGAGTAATTATAACAAAGTTTAAGCAGTATATTGAGGCGTGAGCGATGCTATACGACACTATATGTCGTGTGAGTAGAGATAAAGATTTATAAAAACAGTTCCTGATGTAAAATGATTTTGAACCTGATAAAAGCCATACTTGTCAATAGACCAACGAGTTGTCCACAACAAATAATGCGCTTATTTTTATTGATTGTGAAACATTATAAATAACTAAAATTTTTTTAAAAATATTTAAAATAATTTTTTATACCTTTATATTTAATTTAAGTTGTTGATTTTAAATGATTTTAAAATTGTACAAAAAGTGAACGATTTTATCTTATCCTTTAAGTTATCTAGCTATAAACTTGTCAAGTGGTGACTTATACACAGGGTTATCCACAGCTTATGGGGAGAACTCTCCAAGCCCTTATAGTATCTATGCTTGCGTGAATAGACAATATTTTAAAAGCGCTCAATCATATCTATTAAGAATCAACAAAGACTGTTTTTCAGTAGTAGCCTATGTTTTAAGTGATATGTTTCACATAATAATAATTTATCTTTTTTCACGTACTATTATACTATAGGCTTTTAAAGTCAGCGGTGTGACTCGGTAAAGCCGATTAATAAACTATTAAGCATACTTATAGGTATGATGGCAAGCTTATAAACAGACATAAAAAAGCGGCTAAATAACGTAGCCGCTTTTTTGGACATCACTAGATCAAATGATTTGTATTAGTCTTTGATATAGATCAAATCCCAAACACCATGACCGCGCTCGAGACCACGTCGCTCGAATTTGGTCATTGGGCGAAAGTCAGGACGGTCGGTGAAACTGCCGACGCCTGCTTTGTTGGTTAACCCTGAAAAACCATCTAGCACCTCAACCATCCAAAAGGCATAATGCTCCCAATCAGTTGCCGTATGGAACCAACCGCCTTGCTTTAGACTGCGTGTCAGAATAGTCATGCGCTCAGGACTGACAAAACGGCGTTTGTAATGGCGTTTCTTTTGCCATGGATCTGGGAAATAAAGCTGAATACGATCAATATGGTTTTCTGGCAGTTGTTTGAGCAGTTGAATAGCATCGCCATTGATGATTTTGACATTGCTCAAGTCTTGTGTGCCTGCCATGTAGGCACATTTACCAATACCAGGCTCATGCACTTCGATACCGACAAAATTGCGAGTAGGTTCTGCTGCTGCCATTTCAATAAATGAATCACCCAAGCCAAAACCAATTTCTAAAGTAAGCGGTGCGTCAGTACCGTTTGGGCTATCAGCGAACAGCGCTCGCAAGTCATCAATACCAGTAAGGTCGCCATCACCAAAACTGTTATTGACCAGATATTTAGAAAATTCTGGTGCAGTCAGAGCCAGCTCGGCATTTTTATTCATGTGCGTGCGACGCTTCATAAATGTATTGACGATACGGATATGTTTGTCAGAAGTAGGCTCTGCCTCTTGGTGAGCACTTGTATCAGTATTGATAGAATCGCTGGTGCTATTCAGAGTGTGCTCATCAGTAGTATCGGTACTATTGATGGTGTCGTTGATATCAGAATGTTGACTCATAGGGTTACTAGGGCTTAATTAGGTGGGTAGTGTCTGCTTATTATAAGTTAAATCTATACAACTGTGAATGTGCAATGCGACTTTAGCGCATTCACTGTTTGGTTAACCAGTTTTCCTATCTTGTACGTGGGTTTTGGCGTTATTATAGAGCTATCGTTGATAGATAATTTTTTAGAATAAGTAGAGCGTATCGTTATGCTATTTATTGAGACGGATTCACCGCCACCGTTTTACCAAGATTCATTGACACCTGCTAAACGTAAGCAGTTAGACAAATGGTACATCGGCAGTCGCACTCAGCGCTATTATCTCAAACGTTTTGAGCAGTTCGATCAGCAAGGGTACCTATCACCAAAATGGCATTGGGCTGCGTTCTTTATCACTTTTCCTTGGTTGTTATATCGTAAGCGCTACATGGATGCGATTGTCTATAGTGTGGCAGGGTGGTCGTTCATTCAGCTTAATGTGGCTATTGTGCTCGTTGCATTCGAATTTGTAGCGATGTCTTATGTACCAGATGCTTATCAAATGGTTACCCGTATTGGCATTGCAGTCGTTATCTGGCTGTTCTGGTCTGCAATGGTGGCGCGCTGGACAGATGCATATTATTACCGAATGGCGCGGCGCGAGATCGCTGATGCGATTAATTACCATCCGCGAGACGACGCTGCACAAAAAGCGCATTTAAAAAAAGAGGGCGGGGTTAGTTTATTTGGCTTAGCATTGGGGTTCGGTTTTTTCGCCTTTGCATTGCTGGTAATCAAAGTACAGTTTTTGCCTATTATTGCCAAGCCAAAAGAGAATGAGGTGCTATTTGAGGCTTACGACATTGCCAAAACTGCTCAAAACCGCGTGGCACTGATTTATCAGCAGACAGGGCAATGTCCAATAGGTTTGCCGCTAAGTACTGAAGATCAACAAGTGCGCATGAGTGTCGATAATCGGGCTGCTGGTGTGCTGGATACCGACTGTGCAGTGACGGCGACGATTCAAAACGTTAGGTTTCCTATACGTTACCTGAACGAGCAGACATTGGTCTTTTATCATATCCCAGACAGCGATAATTGGGGCTGCACAAGTTCACTGAACAAGAAACAAGCCCCCAAAAGCTGTACGTCTGACTAGGAACTGAACATCGCTACTATTTAGAGTCAGTTGCGATATCGTCTGATTTATCAACTGGTGTCGCTTGACTCTTTAATGCCTCATAAAAATCTGTCAGATCCATTTTACGCGCTTTGCCAATATCTTCATCAAACAAGCTCTCAAGTTCTGCCATCGCCGATTGTGCTGACTCAATCATACTGGCTTCGTCATCATAGATCGCTTGCTGACGCTCAATCAAGTCATCATCATAATCACGGAACGTTCTTACGGTTTCTCGTGCTTTTTCGGGAGAAATTCCAAGCAACTGCAGTGACTCGCGTGACATGTCAAGAGATGACAGATAAGTCTCACGCCAAATGTGACGCACACCCACTTCGCGTAAGCGGTAGTAGTGCTGACGATCGCGCGCTCTTGCCAATATAATCAGCTCAGGGTAGTTCTTGCGTAAATATTGGGCGGTGGTGATAGAGCGCTCCAAATCATCGATCGCCAAAATAAATACACGCGCTTTTTGAATACCTGCCGCTCGTAGAATCTCAGGGTTTTTTGGATCACCATAATAGACCTGGTTACCGAATTTTCGTACAAAATCGACTCGGTTTGCAGAGCGTTCAATGGCGGTAAATTCAATATTGTGCATACGAAGTACGCGACCAATAATCTGACCGACTCGGCCAAAGCCTGCAATAATCACTTGGTGCTCATGATCAGGGATGGTGTCGTATTCGCGGCTAGGTTTGCTTTTAGCAAATAATGGCTCACCTATTTTTTCTAATAACAAAAACGCCAGCGGAGTGAGTGCCATCGAGATGGTTACTACAAGATTTAAGGTATTGGCCAGCTCAGGACGTAAGACATTTTGGGCCGTGGCAACGCTGAATAGTACAAAAGCAAATTCACCGCCTTGGGCGAGAGTCACACCCAATCTGATACTGGTGGGCCAGCGGTTGCCTGATATTTTTGCGATAGCTGCAATCACGGCAAATTTGATAAACATCAAGGCAAGCGCACAGCCAATGATAAATATGGGCTTGGCCAAAATAAGTTTGACGTCAGTCAACATACCGACCGACATGAAAAATAGACCCAATAGTAGACCTTTAAAAGGCTCGATACTGGCTTCTAACTCGTGACGATATTCAGAGTCAGCCAGCAATACACCTGTCAAAAATGCACCTAACGCCATCGATAGACCAATCTGCCCCATCAAGATAGACACACCCATAACAATAAATAGTGCGACCGCTGTGAGTAACTCTGTTGCACCACTTGACGCCACAAATTTAAAGAAAGGTCGAACGACATAGCGACTGGCAAAAATGAGACCAGCAAACACCGCAAATACTTTGCCAAAATAAAGTAAATCGTAGCTCTGCTCACGCACCCCTGACAAAAACGGAATCACTGCCAATAAAGGGATAACGGCGATATCTTGGAACAATAGAATAGTAAAGGCTTCTCGGCCATGGGTGCTTGATAGCTGCTGTTTTTCGGTCAATATTTGGAGTACAAATGCAGTAGAAGAGAGCGCCAAACCAAAACCAACGATAAAGGCAGTATCTAGCTGTAATGAGAAAAAGTGATGCAACAGTCCCATCAACAACGTACCAGTCAGCCCAACCTGTAGACCACCAAGGACAAATATAGAGCGGCGTAGTGCCCAAAGCCGTGAAGGTTGCAGCTCGAGTCCGATAATGAACAACAGCATGACCACGCCAAACTCTGAAAAGTGCAACAAGCTCTCAGCATCACCCGCCACATCCAATCCACTGGGACCCAATATGAGTCCTGTGATGAGGTAACCTAAGACCGTAGCTATACCAAAGCGTTTACCAAGGGGGACAAAGAGCAGCGCTGCTCCTAAGAAGATAGTGGCTTGTAACATTAAGTTTGGTGAGCCGGCGGCGGCAGCGAACATCTGGAATCCTCAGAAATTAGGACAAAATAAGCAATTTAAAACGGGCGTAGTTGGCAATAAGTCGCGAAACACTATCGACACTATTATTTTTTACGGTAAATTTTCCACACACCATTGTCTGCAAGCGGGTTGTTATAAGCATCATTGCGACGTTTACGTGGTGTTTGCCTACTATCGACAATCTTAAAATCAGGCAGGGCATGGACGATAAGACCAGTACGATAAAAACGTACGCGTTCAGGCTCTAACATCTCACCTTTACTGTCGCGACAAAAAACATAAGCACGCAGATCGATAAACTCACGATGAGCGACTAAACGTGCTTCATCGTCGTTATCTAGCACCGCTGTCATGCGGGCAACTTCATCATCAGTATAGGGTCCACACTTATCTGTAAGTGCACCGACTGAGCCAAAGCTTTTGGACTCTTTGGCACGCGTTTTGGTTAAATGAAGGCGCTGAACATGATAGATAAACTGCGGTATCTCAAGGCTGGCTGGCAGCGGTAGATAATCAGGTGGCATATTGGCTGCGGGATAAAAATCCTTGGCGCGTTCAAGTAGGTTTTGCCAGCGCTGCTGATAAGCCTGTACCTCGGCTAAATTACCTTCATAGATAGGCATGTCACGAATCTGCCGCAGAATATCAGGTGGAAACTGCTCATGACGAAAGTTGGCAATGTCTTCTTGCAACGTCGATAACAAAACTTTGGCGTGTTTTTTGCCGTCTTTTGACGTGGGATCATCGATATAGTCTGGGGCGACAAAGGGTGCTGAGCGTCTAGACATAGTGTTGTATCATCAATTGACCGTGAATAAGGTTTTTCAGTCTTAAGTATACAGAATTTATATCAAAAATATGGTTGCAAGGCAGAGTTTTTCGTCGCTTTTAACATGCCATTACAATCATAGAGACAAATTTGATAGAAACGTAAGCTTAATAGAAACGTAGGCTGGTTGGAAATTTAAGTGAGACATGCTTTTTGTTGATTCATATGTTTCTATTTTTAATATCATATAAAACAATAAACATTCCTAGCCAAGCACATGATTAGGACTGAGTCTTTTGTACCGGATTAAGACTCCTAATGAGTTTAGGCTGCTTATGACGTCAAATATGGGGTCGAACTATTTGTCTAGGACATAAAATGATTGTTCAGATAGAAGTATAGGGATTGGGTTCAAATTAATAGGTTATGTCATTAGTGATTATGACCAATATGACTGTTACCAGTAGGTGATCGTCCCGATATATCGCAGACGAGTGCTTCACTATGTGAGCTGTTTTGCGGATGTGACGAGCTCTCTACTTGAATGGTCGCATGATGAATACCAAGTGTCGACAAGCTTGTCTCAAGACTAGCAATCAAGATGCTCGACTCGTGAATGCTCATTTCTCCATCGACCACGACATGGCAAGATAAAGCATTTAAGCCACTAGTAATGCTCCAGACGTGTAGATCATGTACTTTTTGTACTTGAGGATGTGCGAGTAGTTTTTGTTCGACATCGATTAGTGAGATATTGGCAGGAGTGCCCTCCATCAATATATGTACAGAGTCACGTACGACGCGGTAACCACTAACTAATATAAGGAGAGCGACGATTATGGATGCTGCGGCATCTGCCCACACCCATCCAAAACCCATCATTAGTAGCGCTGCAATAATGGCAGCGACAGAACCTAATAAATCGCTCAATACATGCAGATACGCACTTTGCATATTGAGATTGACTGGTTTTTTATGATCAGCTGGTTTTGCCTTGGTATCTGTAATTTTGGTATCTGTGGCATCTGTAATATTGGCATCATTGCTCTTGTGGCTGTGCCCATGTGACGCTTCACCATGGCTACCGCGATGCATCAGCCATGCAACTAAAATATTAATCAACATCCCTATGGTAGCTATGATCAGCATGCCTTGGGTTGCAATTTCTGGTGGTGAGTTAAAGCGTTTGATTGCCTCGTAAAAAATCATCAAGGCAATAATAACGAGGGTGGCGCCATTAAAGGTAGCGACCAATATCTCAAAACGTTTATAGCCAAAAGTTTTTTGATGGGTGGCTGCTTTTTCACCGATTTTGAATGCTATAAGAGTCGCGCCAAGTGCTATCGCGTCACTCAGCATATGACCTGCATCAGACAGTAGCGCCAAGCTCCCAGTGAGCCAGCCACCAATAGCTTCGATGAACATATAGCCAGTAATGATAACAAAGCTAAACAGTAAGGTGCGTTGATAGCCCTTGGTATCTCGCGGTGTTGGTTTTTGCTCTAAGCGGGCATCATGGTCGTGACGGTGTTGATGGTTGTCATTATTGTCGTGATTTTCATCGTCATTGTGATTATGCACTTCAGGACTATTCTGACTCATAGCAACACTCAAATTAACTAGAATTTAGGTTAAGTGAACAGTATTAACTGTAGATCAAGCAGGTGTGGGATTTCTATCGCAGACCGTTTAACAACTATTATAAATTTAACATAGCTACCTATCATAAGCTGTTACGACGACGTAAACACAGTGGAAAAGGTAGAAAAACAATGTCGATAAAGGGGAAGCACTACGATGCTGCTTGATAAATAGACAACACCATAATGTTTGAGGTTACCAGCCGACGGGATCGATATCTAACGTTAATTTGAGGTATTTCACACTCGGTAGCGTAAGTACAGGCTGCCACCACTGGTTCAATACGTGGTGCAACTGTTGCCGGTCTTTAGCCAAGAGCAATAGCTGTGCATGATAGCGACTGTTTTTTTTACTCATTGGCGCATCAATAGGACCAAGAACAGCGAGATTGTGCGCACTGGGCAGATGCGCAATGGCATCTTTGAGGGCTTGAGTAGTGGCTGCCAGAGTTTTGCCCTCACAGCGTATCAGTGCAGCATGACTGTGAGGAGGTAGCCCCATCATTTTGCGCTCTTGTAATAGCTCACGAGCAAATGATAGATAACCATCTTTTACAAGCTTTAATAAAAGCTCATTGTCAGGTTGCAAGGTCTGAATCAAGACGCGACCAGCTTTGTCACCACGACCAGCACGCCCTGCCACTTGTATCATGAGCTGTGCGGTATGTTCTGGTGAGCGAAAGTCTGCTGATAGAAATCCGCGATCAGCATTCGGTAAGCAAACTAGGGTGACATTGGGAAAATGATGACCTTTGGCGACCATCTGTGTCCCTACCAATATGGCAGGGTTACCTTGGTTTATTTGCTCGTAGATATTCTCCCAGCTGTCTTTGCGCCTTGTGGTATCACGGTCGATTTGGATAATCGGATAGAGCTCTTTACTGGTTTGAGGATTGGCAAAGATGGCATGTAGGTTTTCGCTCAGCCTTGTCGTACCCATACCTTTAGCATCTAGGTTTTGACTGCCGCAATCAGGGCATGTCGTTGGGATATAAGCTTGCCAATCACAGTGGTGGCACTTTAGATAAGAGCTAGCTGCATAGCTACTGTGCTGAGACTGACTATTATAATGGACGGTTAGGTGCGCATCGCAGCGAGGGCAGTCTGCCTGCCAACCACAAGCCTCACATAACAACACAGGAGCATAGCCGCGGCGATTCAAAAATATCAGTACCTGATCGCCCGCTTCTAGCGTTTGCTTGATAGCCCCAATCATGGCGTCTGTCAGTCCTGTATCATAGCGCGCACCATCATCTTGGGCTTGCTGATGCGTGCTTTGTAGGCGTGCATCGATCAGTTGCATGGTTGCAGGCTTGGCACTACCAGGACGAGTGAGTAATTGATACTCTGTCAGCTTACCATCATCAACTAGTTTCAGATGCTCAAGAGAGGGCGTCGCTGTACCGAGTATGACTGGAATTCTGTTTTGTAGGCCGCGATAGAGGGCAACATCAGCAGCATGATAGCGCAAAGTGTCTTGCTGCTTGTACGATCCATCATGTGCTTCATCAACAACAATAAGCCCCAGCGCTGCAAATGGATATAGCACCGCTGATCGCGTACCGATAATGATTTGTGCATGACCTGTGCGGCAATCTTGCCAGCCTTGGAGACGATGCGTATTGGTCATACCTGAATGTAATAAAACAATATGAGCGGCAAAGCGACTGGCAAACCGTGCACGTGTCTGCGGTGTGAGTCCAATCTCGGGTACCAAAATAAGCACTTGCTTGCCTGCTTCTAATACCGCTTGCATTGCTTGTAGATAAACTTCAGTTTTACCGCTACCGGTAATGCCATTTAGCAAAAACCCAGTATAAGTCTCAGACTCATGGGCAGCAATAATGGCATCGACGGCAAGTTTTTGCTCGTCATTGAGGTCAAGTGGCATCTTGGCTAACTTGACAGGAGAGGGGGGCTTTTTTGGCTGAATATAGCGCTCGATAAGCCCTTTATCTTCCAGCGTTTTTAAAAATGTCCGCTGCATACCTTCTAATAGCAATACGTCTTCACTTGCCCCATGCTGACCATGTAGCTTGAGCATATCAAACTGCTGTTTTTGTTTTTTTGCATTGGCATGAAAGTCATCATCAGTAATATGCAGCAAAATGCGCCAATGGGTAATCAGTAAATCTAGTGGCTTACCCTGACGAACGAGACTTGGCAAAATAACGGCTAAGACATCACCAAGTGGATAGTGATAGTAGCGTGCAAGCCAATAGGCCAGCTTGAGCATACTGGGATCTAAAATAGACTCCGTATCTAAACACTTATTGATAGCCTTGATTTTGCTAACCGGCACACTGCTTTTGTCCTCAGAGACATGGGCAATGACGATACCAATCAAGGTCTGACGACCAAATGACACTTCAACGCGGCTACCGATTTGCGGTAACGAACTGTCTGGTGACGCAAACATATCTGCTGGCAGGCTGTAGTCAAACACCCGATAAAGGGGTACGGGTAGAGCAACTTGGACCAACATAAACGGCTTCGCAATATTGTCAGGTTAATGGGGAATAAAAGGCAGAGACTAATAAGCTTAGCATGATGCTAAGCTTATTATGGAACGATTTATAGCGTGCTAATTAGGTAGAATCTGCATCAGCACTGTTTAATATTGAGTACGGTTTGATATCCAGTATTAGTCAATATATAGGATAGACTCGATTTCGACCACACCACCTTTTGGTAGGGCAGCGACCTGTACAGCAGCGCGGGCAGGGTAAGGCTCGCTTAAGTTGGCAACAAACACGTCATTCAAAACCGCAAAATCACTTAAGTCAGTCAAAGAGACGTTGAATTTAACCACGTCATTTAAACTACCGCCAGCCGCTTCACAGATCGCTTTGATGTTCTCAAATACTTGCTCCGCCTGTGCCCTAAAGCCTTCTCTCAATTCCATAGTTTCAGGGTCAAAACCAAGCTGACCTGAGATATAAACAGTGTTACCGACTTTGACCGCTTGTGAATAAGTACCTACCGCTGCAGGTGCGTTGTCTGTTTGGATGGTTTGACGAGTCATATGATGTCCTTTGAATATTTTATGGGTTTGCTGCTAAAAGCTCAGTAGCATTACGTATGATTATTTTAGAAAATGCTAAAGTCTCAATGTTAGGTTTTCATGTCTCTCTAACGAGTATCTAACAGATAGTATCGATAAATAGACATGACTATTATAATTGATATAAGCGCATGATGTTAGGGAAGCCGAGTAATGAGCGCAGCTCGCGAATGCCTTGAGCCAAGTGGTTGCGACTGCGTACAATGATATGGACAATAGTATCGCTATTACGTACGTCAACGGTTTCAACACCCATATTCAATTGACGTAAATGGTAAATGACTTCACTGATTTGCTCATCACTAAGCGCGATAGAGAGTTTTAGGTAAGCAGGAAAACGGATTTTGCCGCTATTTTGTATATCGTTATCATCCGTATCACCCTGCATTATAGTGGTGTCATTGCGCCACCGTAGCTGGATAACCTGATAGGGGTTGTCTTTACGAATGTCATCAAGTGAGAAGCACTTGTGTCTATGAACCACCAAACCGTGGCGTGATAAATGCCCAACGATCGGGTCACCATAAATCGGATGGCAGCAGTTAGCAAAATCAAGTTCAACCCCAGATGCATTGGCAATCAACTGCTGTGGCTGAGTCATATCATCGTTGTGCGCTTGAGCTTGCAGGCTGCTCACTTCGTCGCTAAACAGACGAGTAACGACCAGTTGCGGCAGTAGTGTGCCAGAGCTGATTTGTTCAAATAGAGCGTCCTTTTCGGCTAGTCCGCGCCATTCCGTCAAATCTTTCCAGTCATTGTCTGTCAAATCATCGAGTGTTTTTTGATAGGTTTTGAGGGCACGATCTAACGCTTGACGACCGTGGTGCTGTTTGTCAGCGGCAGACAAGTCTTTGAACCAACGTAAAATCTCTTCACGTGCTTTATTGGTGACCACAAACCCTAGCCACTCTGCTTTTGGTTCAGAATGGCTGTTGACTTCGATTTCAACCGCTTGTCCGTTTTTCACCACTGTACCGAGTTTTGCAGGTTTACCGTCGATGTTTGCACCAACAGCGACGTTACCGATCATAGGCCCGACGGCATAAGCAAAATCAAGTGCGGTTGCACCTTGTGATAGCTCGTAAGCTCGGCCTTTTGGGCTATAACAAATGATCTTACTAGAATGTAGATAGTCCATTAAGTCATTGATAGTGGAGACTGCTGCTGAGAAATTGGGACTGTTTTCGTTCAAGCTGTCTTCATCGACCAAGTCTTTCATATTACGTAAAGAAGCTTGGATAACCGACTGGCTGACGTCAGAGGCGTGCTCTGCACCAATAACACCAAGCCTTGCTGCGCTTTGCATTTGCTTGGTCAAGATAGTGACCTTGACGACATCGTTATCGCGCTCATAGATAAGCGTAAGCGATTGATTACCACCCGGTAGCGGCCTACGAATATTATCAGCAATGTGCGTATCGTCGATTTGATACTTTTTAATCAAATAATAAGCCAGCTTGTCACAGGCTTCGATATTATCGAGGACAATCTCAAACGCATAGTGACGCAGTAGGGTATTGATCTCACCGCGGTTGCGGAAAAACTGACGATATATCACCACACGATTGTCCAAAACTTTGACCAGCCCGTTAAGGTCTAAGTTGTTGAGGACGATACTTAAATAGCGGTGAATGGCTTCTCTTTGAAAATTACGTCCAAGTCCATGCTGTAAGAGCTTATCAGACAGTTTGTTATACATACCAGAATCAAGATTACGGTAACACAACACCTCGATATAGTCGGCAATATCATTAAGACCCATTAATCGTGCAAATGGGACATAAAAGTCCAAGGTTTCTTGTGCGGTTGTGCGCTGCTTTTCAGGGCGTACCGCATCAAGTGTAGACATATTATGTAAGCGATCAGCAAGCTTGATAATCAGTACACGTGGGTCAGCAAGCGTCGCGGTCAAAATTTTGTGAAAAGTGGCCGCTTTATTTTGTTGCTTGTTGTGAGAGGATGATTTGAGCTTGGTCACGCCATCGACCAGTCTAGCTACTATCTTGCCGTAGCGCTGCTCGATTTGTTCGTCACTCACGTCAGTATCTTCGACCGTGTCATGCAAGATCGCGGCGATGATGGTATCTCTATCTAAGCGAAAGCCTGCCAATATCTCAGCCACTGCGATGGGGTGAGTGATATAAGGTTCCCCTGATTTACGCTTGTCTTTGATGTGCGCAATATCACCGAACTCACAGGCATCAATAATGTCACGGCGCTCAGCGGCAGTGAGATAACCTACTGAACGTAGCAGGTTATATTGAGCATCATCAACGAGATGATGACTGAGTTTGGGTAGGGTTTGACTCATAAAATAACAATCCTATTTTCCATTACCTACTTATTTGACCATTTCTCGAAGCAAATGATGATGAAATATCGACCTACCGTATGAATCGTAAATAAGAGTAGGTCATTCTTTAATTAATCGCAAATTGCATTCAATGTCAACTGATAAGCGAGTAGGCAAGATAAAAATCCAAAAATTTTCACTTAGTGGTCTATTTTAGAAGATAAATGGTTATCAAAATCGCGAATACAATAGAGTCACAACCAAAAAACCACAGCCTATGCTGTGGTCTCTATTGCTGATCAAGATATATAGCTGTCTTATTTAGAAGCTACAATCCTAAAAGCTATGATCACCTGACAACGCTAAATCTAATGAGCTAGTAGCAAAGTTATGCTCTGGCTGATTTAGAATATCACGGGTGATTTTGCCAGCGGCAATTTCACGTAGCGCCAGTACGGTAGGCTTGTCATTGTCAACATCTACCAATGGCTCAGAAATACCCTTTGCCAATTGACGGGCACGCTTGCTTGCGACCAAAATTAGCTCAAAGCGATTATCAACATTATCCAAACAATCTTCAATCGTTACTCGTGCCATAAATAGCTACCTCGGTTGTTTTTATTAGTCACGGACTTTGACCGCCACTCAATAAAAATAATATCAAATACATAAAGGGGGATAGCTACATATTATAGCATTTTTTGCTAAGCTGCGTAGTTGCTTTTTATATCATCTTATTGGACAAGCAGCTTTAGTCGCTGATGCTAAGTTTACTCCGCTGCTGACTTGTTTAGCAAGTTGCTAATCGTACGATGATAACGCTGCTGCTGACGAGCAAGCGTTTGCCTATCAGCGATAATAAGTGCTTTTAGCTCAGCCAAAGCCACTTCAAAATTATCATTAATAATCACAAAATCAGAATTGACGTACTGTGCCATTTCATGAACAGCACCAGCCAGACGTCGTTCTATAACTTCGCTGGTATCTTGTGCTCGGGTTGATAGGCGTTGACGCAAGGTATCAATACTAGGCGGCAAGATAAAAACGGTCGTTGCATCAGGGAATATTTTTTTGACTTGGGTGGCGCCTTGCCAGTCAATCTCCAAAACCACATCGATACCTGCCGCAAGCTGGGAGCGTACGCTCTGCTCTGAGGTGCCATAGTAGTTTCCGAATACTTCTGCATGCTCTAAAAATTTGTTTTCGCCAATAGCTTTTACGAAGCTATCCACATCTGTGAAGTGATAGTGATGTCCATCAATCTCGCCTGGGCGCGGGCTGCGAGTCGTGTGCGAGATACTGACGGTTAAGTCGTTAGTGGTTGCCAGTAGTTGCTTCACCAGTGAGGTTTTGCCTGTACCCGAAGCGGCAGTAATAATAAATAATGAACCTGTCATACAATTTGTCCCAATAAAATATGTGCTAACAAATGGAATGTGTTAATAAAATAAAAAAGTGTGCTAATCACAGACTAAAAATATTCCAGTCAGCAGAAAAGGCTGGAAAAAAGAAAAACCGCCATCATGTATGGCGATATAAATCATAATAGTTGTCTCATTATAAACGGCTTTTGTGTGAGTGAAAGCGAGTTTTGCAATATGCAATCAGTATGTCGATATTTATAACTAAAATATTGCAATGAGTGTACTGCTATTTTTGAGGGCAATAAAAGCAAATTATGCTAAAGTAGAGCATTGAAATTGCCCCAACTTTTGAATGAAAGCTTTGATGCATAAGCTTTACATATAAATTATCCAATGATAGGCCTTCTTATGCAAATTTATCTTGCCAATCCTCGTGGGTTTTGTGCTGGTGTAGACCGTGCGATCGCGATTGTTAACGAAGCGTTGACCCGTTTTGAGCCGCCCATCTATGTCCGTCATGAAGTCGTACATAATAAATTTGTCGTATCAGATTTAGCCAATCGGGGCGCAGTATTCGTCGAAGAGCTTCACGAAGTGCCAGATGGTTCGGTGGTTATTTTCTCTGCACATGGGGTCTCTAAAGCGGTGGAAGATGAAGCAGGTCGCCGCGATATCACTGTATTTGACGCGACTTGCCCTTTGGTGACAAAGGTGCATATTGAAGTGGCCAAGTTTGCCCAAGATGGTATGGATGCGGTCTTGATAGGACACGCTGGACACCCTGAAGTAGAAGGCACTATGGGTAGGTTCAATGCAAAAAACGGCGGGCAGATCCATCTTGTCGAAGATGAAAGCGACGTTGCAGCTTTAACCGTACAAGATGCCAAACGCTTGGCATTTGTAACTCAAACGACGCTATCGATGGATGACACTGCTCGCGTTATTGATGCGCTGCGTGACAAATTTCCGAGTATCCAAGGACCTCGAAAAGACGATATATGTTATGCCACTCAAAACCGCCAAGATGCGGTAAAAGATCTTGCCAGTCGCTGCGAGGTTGTACTCGTGGTTGGCTCACCAAATTCTTCAAATTCTAATCGTTTGCGTGAGCTGGCTGAGCGTATGAATTGCCGTGCTTACTTAATCGATAATGCCAGCGAGATGAATCGCAGTTGGTTAGATGGTGTGCAGAGTGTCGGTGTTACTGCTGGTGCATCAGCGCCAGAGGTGCTCATTCAAGAAGTGCTACAGCAGCTGCAAGACTGGGGTGGCGATCTTCCTAGTGAGTTATCCGGTATTGAGGAGAACGTAACGTTTAGTTTGCCAAAAGCCTTGCGCATTCCTGTTACCCAAGTTGGTAAATAATCAGTCGGTAAACAACAAGTATTTGTATGAAATATTATTGATATGGATAAGGCCGCATGAAAGAACCTAAAGGCAGATTTGTGTTGGCAGAAGCCACGCTCGCTGACGTCAATAAGCAATTAAAGCTCAACATGCTCGTGACGGTTGCGGTGGTGTTTGTACTATTCATGAATATTATAAAATTCATGGCAGAAAAGAGCTTTTTTTATGCGGCACTTGCAGTCGTCATGATCTGTTTATTGTTCTTTATACAAAAAGCTCGCGGTATTCTCTTGTTAAGAAAACAAGAGCTGACCCATAAATAAAAGTTTTACAAGAAAGTGTTAAATATAGGATAGCTATGACTGCTTATTACAAATTTATCAAACGTGAACAACAAGAAAATGGTACCAGTGTGGCGCACTATCAGCCAACCGAGCATGCACAAGGTGCCTGGAATGAGCGTGAGCAGCACATGGCGCCAGCGACAGGTCTCCTGACTGCTGAGCTCAAAGGTTTTGCACCGCAGCCCAATACTCGCATAGCTCGCGTAAGTCTGGATATATTGGGCTTGATACCGCTTGATGACTTTACCATTACCACTCGCTGTATTCGACCGGGCAAAACCATTGAGCTGATAGAGGCGGTAATGAGCAGTCGTGGTCGTGATGCTATCATCGCACGAGCGTGGCGACTCCTGACTCAAGACACCAGTGAAATAGCAGGACTAGAGGATCAAGCTTCAGTGCATCAGCCTGAGGATTTGCCCGTTTGGGACGAGATGAAAGGCTGGCCAGGCGGCTTTATCGAAAGCGTACGGCTAGTGACTACAGAAGATCGTCGTCCTGGGCGCGGGATGGTATGGATCACTAATGATGTGCAAATGGTAGAAGATACGCCAACCGATGATGTGGTACATCTATTGGGTATGGTGGATACTGCGAATGGTGTTGTCCCTAGGTTGGGGCTGGGACTGTCTAAACTAGAATGGATGTTCCCCAATACTGACTTGCAAATACACATGCATCGCGAACCCAAAGGACGCTGGTTGGGTATCGAGGCAGTACAGCAATACGGTGATGATGGTATTGGTCTAACTAGTGCAGTATTGCACGATGTGTATGGACCTTTTGGTCGCAGTGAGCAAATACTCACTATCCGTCCGATACCGCGCTAACCGTTAGATAATTTTTTAGATAACTGTGCAACCGATCTATAAATAAGAGCATCAGTACAAACTCATCTCTTGTCAAAGATATAGGTCATATAATTTGTAAAACGAAACGATAATATACAATCAATTAATTATACAAATAGTTGAAAACCCGTTTTAATAGTACCAAAGAGAACGATATTAATCGACAGGGAGGGTGCTATGAACACGCATATTCAGTTTTCAAAAAAACTAACGACGATTTGGGACTTATTGATAGAAGCTTATTCAGAATAGTGACTTGTATCTACACTTGGACATTTGTGTGAGCAGATAGTTCTTAAACAGCGTTTTGATAAATAAGCAGAACACCGCCTTGATAAATATAGGCGGTGTTTTTTATTGAATAAGACTTCTGTGCTTGAATTTTTTTTTGCTGCCCCTATTAGTATAGACAGTCTAACGGTAATGCACACGGTAAACTGTGAGCATTGTTAGAACAGCTATAGTCAGTTATTTGATAATAGGTCTTTCATAGAATTTAAAGGAGTTTTTATGAGTGAAGCAACCCAAGCTGAAGGTCTCAATCCAGAATTAAAAAAACATACGTTTGAAGCAGAAGTGGCGCAACTACTGCACTTGGTAACACATTCATTATATTCTAATGCAGATATTTTTGTCCGTGAGCTCGTCTCTAACGCATCGGACGCTTGTGACAAATTGCGTTTTGAAGCGACCAATGATGACAGTCTTTATGAAGATGATGGCGAGCTAAAAATCCGTATTGCTGTTGATGAAGCTGCTAAAACCATTACCTTTACCGATAATGGTATTGGTATGAACGAAACAGATGCTATCGAAAATTTAGGTACGATTGCCAAATCAGGCACCAAAGCATTTTTGGACAAATTGTCTGAATCGCAAAAACAAGATGGTCAATTGATTGGTCAGTTCGGTGTTGGTTTTTATTCAGGGTTTATCGTTGCAGACACTATCAGTGTGGAGTCACGCAAAGCGGGCGAGCCTGCGGATAAAGGCGTGCGCTGGGTATCTGACGGTACAGGTAGCTTCACGGTTGAGCCTATTACCAAGGACACGCGTGGTACGGCGATTACCTTGCATCTAAAAGAAGAATATAGCGAGGGCGAAGACAACTACCTAGACCGCGGTAAGATTAAGCGTCTCGTGAATAAATACTCTGACCATATCAGTCTACCGATTCAGATGCGCAAAGAAATCTGGCAAGAAGATGTAAAAGAAGACGAAAATGACAGCTCTGATGATCAGGTGCCTGCCGGCGGCGAGATGGTACTTACTGATGAGTGGGAAACCATCAACAAGGCCAGTGCATTATGGACGCGCTCAAGCTCTGAGATCGAAGACGATGAGTATGTCGACTTTTATAAAAATATCTCTTATGACATGACTGATCCACTTGCTTGGACGCATAACCGTGTAGAGGGTCGAGTACAGTATACGCAGCTACTGTATATCCCTGAAAAAGCGCCAGCAGATTTATATACTCGTGAGCAGCAGCACGGTCTCAAGCTTTATGTGAAGCGCGTCTTTATCATGGATGAAGCTGAGCAGCTGCTACCGATGTACTTGCGTTTTGTGAAAGGGGTCATTGATTCAGCAGACCTACCACTAAACGTGAGCCGTGAGCTACTACAAGAGTCACGCGATGTAAAATCTATCCGTGATGGTAACGCACGTCGTATCTTGACCTTGCTCGCTAGCCTTGCCAACAGTGAAGACAGCGACAAGCAAGAAAAGTTTGCCAAGTTCTATGCAGAGTTCGGTGATGTGATCAAAGAAGGTCTAGGCGAGGACGCAGGCAATCAAGAACGTATTGCCAAGCTATTGCGTTATGCAACTAGCACGCAAGATGGCCTTGAGACCAGCTTTGAAGATTACAAAGCTCGCATGAAAGATGGGCAAAAAGCGATCTACTATCTCACCGCTGATAATTTAGCAGCAGCAAAAAACAGCCCGCAACTTGAGCTGTTTAAGAAAAAAGGCATCGAAGTTATCTTGATGACTGGCCGTGTCGATGAATGGGCGATGAACTTCTTGACGTCATTTGACGAGACACCGCTACAAAACATCGCCAAAGGTGCAGTAGATTTGGGTGACTTGCAGGACGAAGCCGAAAAAGCTGAAGCAGAGAAAGCAGAAGAAACGTTAAAGCCTGTTGTTGATAAGCTTAAAACTGCGCTAGGTGAGCGTGCTAAAGACGTTAAAGTATCAACGCGTTTGGTTGATAGCCCAGCATGCTTAGTCGTTGGAGAAGGTGAGCTGTCACCACAAATGATTCAGATGCTACAGCAAATGGGTCAAGACGTACCAGCGAGCAAGCCAACCCTTGAGGTCAACCCCGATCATCCGCTCATTAAGAAGTTAGAGGGTAGCGAGCAGTTTGATGATTTGGCGCAAGTGATCTTTGATCAAGCCTTGTTAGCAGATGGCGGTCAGTTAGAAGATCCAGCTGCTTATCTAAAGCGCGTTAACGAGCTGTTGATGAGATAGTATCTGGTCGTTAGTGTAAAGGGAGGCCTTGTTTGCAAGGTCTCCCTTTTTTATCAGTATTTATAGTCATGTTTAGGTAATATCTAGATTTAAGCGAGTTTTACAAATCATGCTTATCGTCTTGACCGACAATCCGTTACAATCGCGATAGATTAGCGAGCTAGACTATTAGGCAGTGCTAGTCATCTTCTATAAATATTCCATCGTGAATTCAATATAAATCGATGTCTAGAGCCGTAACAGAATCGTAAGACGATTGCGTAAGGCGGCAGCTACACTAGAACCGTTATCATTGGGTCATTTTATTTTTCTCGGCTGGCTAGAGGTCTACGTCTTTGTCACTTACGTCGTTAAAAACCGTATCGCTCCAACGTTTTTCGCTCAACTTTGCTGCCAATATTATTGCAACCTTGTGGATGCTAGTGGGCTCAACGCGAGCATTTTCTTGGGTCAAACCTACGTTTATACAGTTTACTGTATTCGCTATATTGGCACTCAGCAGTAATGTTTTGTTTTCGTGGTTGGCTGCTGAAAGTGGTAGCATATTTAATGAGCAAGGACTGGTCAGTTATCTGATTTGGCCAATGATTATTTTGCTCAGCGGTATTATTTTAGCAAGGCGCGCGAGCAACCAATCGTTGGTATTTGTACCAGTTGTATTATGGTTGGTAGCCGATACGTTGTCCGCTTTATTACAAAGCTTAGTACAGTTTTCTGGTAGCTATGGTTGGTTGCCTAAATGGAGTTATTCGTTTTTACCTGTACTGTTTTTGGTATTGTTTCTATGGCAGACGCTTGCTTTATTATGGATTTTTTCCCGTCGTTTGCGTATACCGTGGTGGGAGCGCATTATCATACTAGTAGGTGCGGTAGCGTTGCTGACTATATGGCAACGTAATGTTGCTGACCAGCCTATTTTTAAGCAGATTCCAGTAGAGCCTGTATTAGAAGAGGCGGCATTATATGAGCAGCCGCGTCTATTGCAGCAAGCACTAAACAGCATTGACCCGAGTATTGATGGCAAAACGGACTGGTACTTTATGGGTGTGGCTGGGTTCTCTGGTCAGAACGTCTTTCGTTCTGAAATTAATAAAGTGCGTGAGCTATTCGATGTGCGTTTTGGTACCAGCGGACACTCACTGTCCTTGATCAACAATACGTACAGTTGGCTGGACGAGCCAATTGCTACCAGAACCAGTATTGCACGTGGATTAAAGAAGATTGGTCAGCAAATGAACGCTGATGAAGATGTATTGTTTTTGACGCTGTCGTCACATGGCAACGAAGATATTGTTCAATTAGAAAATCCGCCACTTGCGATGGACAATCTAGATGCCACATGGTTACGCGAGACACTGGATGCATCAGGTATTCGCTGGCGTGTGATTGTGGTATCTGCGTGCTATTCAGGGTCGTTCATTGACGAGTTGGCATCGCCGACTACCGTAGTGATTACGGCTTCAGCCACTGATAAGGCATCGTTTGGCTGTACCAATACGGCTGAGATGACTTATTTTGGTCAAGCTTTTTTTGCTGAGAGTCTACGTGAAAACAGCAGTTTTGAATCTGCTTTTAAGGATGCAGCATACCGTGTACAAGAGCGTGAGCTTTATATGGGATTTGAGCCATCAGAACCACAAATAGTGATTGGTAGTTTGATGGAGACGGCACTACCAGCGTTTGAGCAAGTATTGTTTGATAAAGCACGTCCATCAGTTGCTAGTATCACGAGTAACGCGGCTTCTGCTACTATTGATACTGTACCTGATAGTGTGCCAACCAGTCCGTAAATGAAGTTAATAGAGCGATTAAATACAGATACAGCGCAACTCAAAATCTTGTGAATATAATATCAAATCACGAGCGTTTATTATTTATCATCGCTATCTATCACCGTTGGTTTTATTTTGAATAAAAAGGATATCACTCATGCACAATGCTTATAGTCGTAGTTTGTCCAACAACAAGCAGATGACCCAAAAAAGTGTGAATCGTTGCTTTAACGGTGAGCAGCATTATTATAGCCACGAGTCGACATCGACCAAAACGGCGATGACGTTTAGTATTTATCTACCTGATGAAGCATTGGCTGGGCGACGTTGCCCTGCCATACTGTACTTATCAGGACTGACGTGCAATGCTGATAACGTCACTCACAAAGCGCACTTTCAGCAGAAATGCAGTGAGCTTGGTATGATACTGATTGCACCCGACACCTCACCTCGCAGTAGTGACGACATTGAAGTGCCAAACGACGAGCGCTATTTTGTTGGGCAGGGCGCAAGCTACTATGTTGATGCGACCCAAGCGCCGTGGTCAGACAATTTCAATATGCAGAGCTACATTGTTGATGAGCTATATGACTTATTACGCTCAGAGTTCCCAATAGACAGCATTGGTGTCACAGGGCACTCTATGGGTGGTCATGGCGCGCTGCTATTAGGATTTAAGTATCCGAGCAAGTTTGTCAGTGTATCTGCCTTATCGCCAGTATGTGCCGCTAGCGAGTCTGCATGGGGACAGGCTGCTTATACAGAGTATTTTGGTGATGATAAGGCTCTATGGTCTCAAGCAGATGCAGCACAGATGATCGAAAAGGTCGGTCAGCAATATGCAAGTATTTTGGTTGACCAGGGCGCGGCTGATAATTTTTTAAAGGAAGGACAGCTGCAGACTTCCAAACTACAAGAGGCTTGTGCAAAAGCCAAACAGCCCTTAACATTGCGTTATCAGGCGGGGCATGACCACAGCTATTATTTTATTCAGACAGTGATCAATGATCATATCGAACATCATTGGCATATGGCGCAACTGAGCTAAAGTGCCATACCAACTAACGTGATACGTTTTTTGCTCTCTCATTTATGCTCAAAAGGTGATTTTTATGGCAAGTTATCAAGATTTGACAGCTTCCAATGGACAAGAAAAGTCAGTAGATACTGATGCTACAAAGGTAATAATGCAGGCCGATATGGATGCTGCCCTAAAACATAAACAGCGCAGTAATGATGATCAAGTGACTCAAGATAAGTCAGACGAGCTGATCGCAAAAACGCTCAATGATGCAGGCGATAGAGTACTTGATGAGACACAAATATCGCGTGTGATAGAGATGGCGTGGGAAGATAGAACACCATTCGGTGCGATAGAGCATAGCTACGGTCTCGATGAAACAGGCGTTATCAAGCTTATGCGTCAAGAGCTCAAGCCATCGTCTTTTCGTCTATGGCGTCAGCGAGTAAGTAATCGCGCTACCAAGCATGAGGCAAAGCGATCTTTTGACGTGGGCCGTGCCTATTGCAAGACACAATACAAGCCGCGCTGATTAACTGAATATGTGAAAGGTATAGAGTAACAACAAGCCCATTAATACGATTTTTTTAATTGATTTACATTTGATATAAACACAAATTAGGTAGCCCTACTATGATCAGTCCTGCTAAACCTTATCTTATTGCCCCATCGATACTCTCAGCTGACTTTGCACGTTTGGGTGAAGAGGTCGAGCGTGTATTAGAGTCGGGTGCCGATGTGATTCATTTTGATGTGATGGACAATCATTACGTACCCAACTTGACGTTTGGCAGCATGATTTGTAAAGCGCTACGAGACTATGGTGTGGAAGCGCCAATTGATGTGCATCTGATGGTCTCGCCTGTTGATAGCATGATTGAGCAGTTTTTGGAGGCAGGTGCTAGTATCATCACCTTTCATCCAGAAGCCAGCGCTCATATCGATCGATCGCTGCAACTGATCAAAGACGGCGGTGCTGAGTGTGGTCTGGTATTGAACCCAGCAACACCGCTACATTATCTTGATTATGTCATGGATAAAGTAGATCAGATTTTATTGATGAGCGTGAATCCTGGATATGGTGGACAGTCATTTATCGATAGCACCCTAGATAAGATACGTCAGGTACGTCAACGTATCATCACCAGTGGTCGCGATATCCGACTAGAAGTGGACGGCGGTATCAAAGCCAACAACATCCGTGCGGTTGCTGAAGCAGGTGCAGACATGTTTGTCGCGGGTTCTGCGATATTTAATCAGCCAGATTATAAAGAAGCGATTGATGCCATGCGCGCAGAGCTAGCACTGGCCAACGGCAACGAATAAAGTCAGTTAAGTAGCCTAAGATAGGCTGTATAATGGTAACGACAAACCATGCAAAGGTGAGATATGGACACGCAAAGACCCGTTAAGTCATCAACATCGCCTAATCCAGCAACAGGCAGTGAGCTGCCAGTTCAAAATGATCTTCCGAGACGTAGCTTAGTGCCAAAAGGCATTACCATTGGCTTGGCTACGTTTTCACTTGTCTTAAGTCTGGCAGGTTATGGTTTTCGTCTGATGATTGGTGATGATGTAGGTACAGTACTACGTCATGCTGCTGTGATTGTACCTACCTTTGTACTGGGCATACCGCTATTTTTTTGGGTTGGCTCGCGGGTATTGAACAAAGTCAAAGGTATGCATATTGAGACCAGAAACGCATTAACACTTGGCTGGTTGACGGCTTGTGTGTCGATGCTATGGTTGATGAGTACTTATAGCTGAACAGGCTACAGTAGCGATTGCCTCTAGATATTGCGTTACAAAACCCTTATAAGCTGTCTTTTATACTTTTTTAATTATTAAGCCATATTCTATAAGTGTGGCTGGAATTTTATATGCGAATCGTACCAGCCAGTATTGCTAATATTATCTATCCTAAAGACTTACCAAATGGATTGTTTACCAGCTTGATCCTAGCTTGCCTCTTGATGGGGCTAGCGTCATTGCGTAATGGAACAGATCTACAGGGCTGGCTAAATGTTATTGAAAACTGGCTACTTATGCTACTGATACTGCCCACCGCGACGGCCACCGTTGCACTACCTTTCAAATATCGTGATCCCACGCTTGAGCTCAAGCTCGTCTACTACTTAGGTATGTTTGTGGCTTTCTTATTTACGCTAGCAAAGCTGCGCTACTGGCGTTAACTGGGTGCAAGCCATTCCATATCAAAACGGTACTGATGTCAAAGACTTGTATGACAACCCTTGAATTTACCTACCAAAGCGTCCATTGTATAAGTAAGACAGATTTACCCGCGTTACTGTAAGAAAATAGATTTGCCGAGTACCATTTCTCAAGTGCTATGTCTATAGTGAGTAGCTTGTTTGCAATGAATAATTCGTTTGCAAGTTTTAATTTTTGCAAATCATAAGCGGGATAATAAGGAAGCAGTTAATGACATATGATATCGATAATGATATAGAAGTAGACAACGATGGTAGCGATCAATTTACAGGGTTTGCTAAGGAGACCACATTAGAGCTGGTGGAATCTGAAGATGGTAGATTGTTGTTACGTGATGCAGAACAAGACGAAGAACCATTAATGACTATTGATTTTTCTGATAAACTCAAAGAATTACTTGGTAGCGATACTCAGGCTGTTGGTCAGCATATGATTCATGCAGCGATTCAGGTGATTATGCAAAAGCAGATGAGTAAGTGGCATGCTCACGTGTATGATAAAGAACCAACACACTATAGCTGATCTTTAGTTATCTCTCGATACTGATTGAGGCTTTTAGATGTTATCAAATAATACATCAAGCAGCAGCCATAAAAAAAGGGTTTATCAATTGATAAACCCTTTTTTTGTTCAAATAATACCATTTATAAAATGGATATTATTTGATTTTAGCTTCTTTAAAGATCACGTGCTGGCGTACTTTTGGATCAAACTTTTTGATTTCCATTTTGCCAGGCATAGTGCGCTTGTTTTTGGTAGTGGTGTAGTAATAGCCAGTACCAGCGGTTGATACTAATTTAATTTTATCTCTCATGATAGCTTTCCTGTAAATGAGGGGTCTTCAAACGATAGGTACGTGTCGAAAAGGCAAGTCGCTAACTATAATGTAGCAAAATGGCAGTCAAGTGATGAGAGTCATCAATTAACTGCTATTTCTAACTTAAACTTTTTGACCTTGTGCGCGTAGATCCGCTAACACTTTATCGATACCAAGTTTGTCAATGATGCGCATACCTTTGGTAGACACACGTAGACGTACAAAGCGGTTTTCAGACTCTACCCAAAAACGATGGTTGTGAAGGTTTGGTAGAAAGCGACGACGGGTTTTGTTGTTTGCATGCGAAACATTATTACCCACCATAGGGCGCTTTCCAGTCACTTGGCAAACTCGAGACATGGCGAACTCCTAATCTATGAGGTATGAGTTTTTCTCATACCAGTCTGGGCAAGTTGCACGTTTTTGCGGCATGGACACAGCAAGCGGCAGCTTTGCACCAAACAAAACTATATGAAGGTTGAGCTGGTTTTGCTGTTATCTAAAGGCAAATAACAGGCTGACCAATTCAGAAAATTTTAAAGCCGACATTTATACCATAAAATAGATGAATACTCAAATATTTTTATGATAAACGTTGGTTTAAAGGATGGCTATTATACCCTGAAATGAGCGCGCTATGTTGTTGATTATCTAATAGCAAAGATTAATTTTTAGTTGTAAGTTATAACAAAAGTCAGTAAAGTTGCTGTTATATATTTAATACAATCTGTTAATACACTGGCATTACTGTAAAACCATGTATCATCAACAGTCTCTCTTGATTCTGTGTAATGATTTTTGCCTATTTGTTTGATAAATCACTGCTCATGCGGAGTTAAAACCATGTCATACCACTCGCTACCTACTTCTAAGCTATTTCAACTGACAGCGCTCACATTATCATTAGCCCTGGCAGGTTGTGGCGGCGGTGATGGCAATGATACGATTGCACCAACGCCTGATTTGGGTGTAGAACAGCCTGATGTAGATAATGGAGATGACGGTGGTACTGAAGAGCCAATAGGTGCTTTAAATATCAGTAGCAGTCAATTAGTCGATGTAGACGATAATACGATAACCTCTATCGGGCTAGAAGGTGCTTACTATGAAGTGGTAGTCACTGATGACAATGGTCAACCTCTTGCCAATACAAAAGTAACTTTCTCAATTGATGCACCAGGCGTTGATTTATCACAGACGACATCGGGTGCTACTTTGACCAACAGCGATGGCGAAGCCCGTATATTTTTGAAGCCTAATGCACCTGATGTATCTGGCGCTTACGTCATTACTGCAAATGCTAGTAATGATGACAATACCGCTATTAGCAATTTAACTTTTTTGGTACAAGCTACCAATGTTAATCTAAGTGCATTACAGATTACTGACTTACAGCTGACGGCAGGTGGACAGACGGCGGTATCTTTGAAAACCACTGATACAAGTGGTAATGCCATTAGTGGTGTACTGGTCAACCTAAATGCTGCTTGCGGTCAGCTACCTGAGCAAGTTACTTCCAATGAAAATGGTATGATTGATTTTGTGTACAAAGCCATTAACGTCGATAATACTTTGTGCAGTGGTGCTGTGCGAATATCAGCCAGTACTGGTAGCGTCACTCAGTCGGCTAGTGTTTCTATACAGGCTCCTGAAGCAACCTCTATTGTCTATACGGCCAATGATCTAACACTAGGCATACAAGGTAGTGGGTCTTCGGCAACAGGCGCAGTTGAGTTCACAGTATTTTCAAATACGACACCACTGGCTAATTCAGAAGTTATCTTATCGCTAGAAAAATCACCGTTAGGCTTAACGTTTGGTGTGTTAGGTAATAATCAACAGTTTAGAGCTAGAACTGATGAGAACGGTCAAGTCTCAGTCAACATCTACCCGGGTACAACACCAGGTCCAGTAGAAATAAAAGCCACCTTAGCCAGTGATACTCGCATCAATGCGTTATCGAAGGGTATTTCTATTGCCAGCTCTAGAGTGACTCAAGATGGTATTAGTTTATCGTTTGGCAAGAACGTATTAGATTGGAGCTTAGACGGTGACAGTACGCCAGTAGTAGCAAGACTGGTTGACCGCAACGGTAATGCCGTGCCAGATGGTACCGTAGTGAATTTCACCGCTGAGGGTGGCAAAGTGTCACCTGCGAGCTGTAACACTGCTGACGGAGAGTGTGAGGTCACATTTTCAACACAGAATCCGCGTCCTGGCGATGGTCGTGTGAGTCTATTAGCGGTAGCTGAAGGAGAGAAAGCTTACATCGATCAAAATGAAAATAATGCATGGGATGAAGGTGATATTTTTGTGCATAATATCGGTGATACCTTCCGTGATGATAACGAGAATGGTACTTTTGAAATCGGTGAGTTTACTTATCCGTTAACGACACAAGCCGATCAAACCTGTGAAAACAATGTTGGTCAGTTCATACAGTTAAAATTCCCGTCCTCTAGTGAGCAAGTGAAAGAAGCGTTCGAAAACAATTTTATTAACAACTTTGTGTCTCCAAACAAACCGATGACTTGTAATACAGAGCTTGATGCTATTGTTCGCTCTGAGCGTATTCAGTTACTATCAGATGGTAGCAACCCAACTTTCACATTGTTGTCTCCAAGTACTCAAATTATAACTGTAGCAAACAAGAGAGTGGTTATACGCATCAACAGCGGCGGTTTTTATGATTTAAATCCAATGCCATCTGGTACAACGATTTCTGGCTCTGTGGTTGACAAAACTGACGGAGAATTTAGTGGGAGTTGTGAAGTAGAGGTGATTGGAGGACCTGCAGAAGTGCCAGCAATAGTATCCCCTGGTAGTCCTGGAGATAATACAGGCACAATCAATACTTATGCCTTAAACCAATGTGAGGCTGGAGATTTCTTTAGAGTGTCTGTCACCAGCCCTAACAATGTTACGACTACAGTGACCTATACTATCGTCGAGTAAAATTACTAAAGTAATAAAATAAAACCCCCAACCCTACGTTGGGGGTTTTTGCTTTATTCTTCTAAACAATTAAATCATCCTAAATAACCAAAAACAACCAACTCGCTCAGCAAAATATCACAAAAAAGATTAAAATAACCGGTTTACTACGCTGACAGCCATTCTCAGCGATCAGTCATCATTTTTTATATTGAGCGTATTATGTCGGACAACACCAAAACAGTTTTACCATCACATACAACGAACATCGCTTCTCAGAGTAAGCAGATTCCTAGCGCTATCGATACAGCAACGCTACTCATCAAATGCAAAGATCAGGCGGGTATCGTCCAAGCAGTATCAGAATTTATTCATCGTTATGGTGCCAACATCATTACATTGGATCAGTATTCAACCGCACATGAAGGTGGTCAGTACTTTATGCGTTTGGAGTTCGCTTTAGCAGGCTTGAGCGATATCATCGATAATTTTGAAGCCAGCTTTGCCCATACTGTCGCCAAGCGCCACGATATGGATTGGCGTTTACATAACAATGCCACTAAAACCAAAGTCGGTATCTTGGTCTCAAAGTTCGATCATGCGTTGTTAGATTTGTTATGGCGACATCAGCGCGGCTTGCTGGACTGCGAGATCACTTGCGTAGTCAGCAATCATCCTGATTTACAGCAAGCGGTCGAAAACTTCAGCATCAGCTTTCATCATGTACCAGTGACCAAAGACAATAAGGTAGATGCAGAAGAGCAAATCCATAAGCTGATGGCAGGTAATGACTTATTAGTGCTGGCGCGTTATATGCAGATATTATCGTCAGATTTTGTCAAACGCTGGCCAATGCAAGTGATTAATATTCATCATTCGTTCTTACCTGCGTTTGTGGGTGCAGATCCTTACCGCCAAGCTTACGATAAAGGCGTCAAACTCATCGGTGCAACGGCGCATTATGTCACCGCAGAACTGGATCAAGGGCCGATCATTGAGCAAGACGTACACCGCGTGACGCATCGCCAAGGTGTGGTAGAGCTACGCGCTATTGGACGCGACATAGAGCGCAACGTATTGGCTCGCGCTGTCAATTGGCATGTGCAGAATCGTGTGATCGTGGCAGGCAACAAGACAGTGGTTTTTAACTAAAAATATCTAAATTAGCGATTAAAAGAGGCGGTCAGTCGCAACAATGACTGACCGCCTCTTTTATAACATGACATTTTATGTCAGTGTTATATCAGCATTTCCAAAACAAACTTGCTACCCACAAAGCCAATCGCTAACAGAATAAAAGCGTAAATGGTGATGTTGGCGGCACGTTTGCCTCGCCATCCTGCGCGCCAATTGCCAAACAGCAACGTACCAAATAATAACCATGACAGCAGGCTAAAGACAGTCTTGTGTACGATGTGCTGTGCCATCAAATCTTCTACGTATATAAATCCAATTCCTAGCGCAATACTGAGCAATACAAACCCGACCAAAAGCATATCGAACAATAAACTCTCCATGCTCTGCAATGAGGGCAGTTTATTGACCCAAAAGCGGTGAATAGTATGATGCTTGAGCTCGCGTATTTGCAGACGCAAAAATAGCGCTTGAACCGCAGCCATCAACAGCACACAATAGGCCGCTAATGACAACAGAATATGAATCTCAAGTCCGATGCTGACATCAGTTAATGGTTGGTAAGGCGCGCGGCCAACATAGCCGACAGTCATGCCTATGAGTGCTGTGGGTGCAGCCAAGATACCAAGACTAAGGATAGGTCGGTACAAACAGAACAGCAGATAAAAGAATAAAAAGAACAAACTAGTCAGGCTGATAATATTAAATAAATTAAAATTCAGACCATACAGGGTCACGACATACGGATAGAGCAATATTGCGTGTGCAGCCATGCCGACCAGTAATAGACCCAAACTGACGCTTTTATGGATAGGTTTGTCCTGAACCAGCGCCCAACCAATGTGAAGGCTGACTAAGACATAAGCCATGCTAGCAAGTAAAAATGCAAGGTGCACAGATAAAAAGCCTCGTCTTGAACTGAGCGTAAACTGACTGCTCAATGTATTGCTAAAGTGGTATTATCAGAATGATTAGAATAATCGTCCAATTTATCATAAAATGGGTGCCAGTTGAGCACCATCTTTCTTATTCCTGATACATCATCATATAAGACACCCTAAGCAAAGTATAGTCAATCCCCTATAAATCGGATACGGTGTCAGGCTCGCTTAGTCTACGACTTGTAGTACTTTCACTTGCTTTTCTTGTATCCAAATTATACTGAACTGACTATATAAACCAGTTACTTACAACTAATAAGAGTCGAGCCTTTTGCGAAACGACTATAATTTTTGCATCGTGTTGATGCTATAGTATTGATAATATGATTTTTATCTGATTTATTATGACAGAGTGTCCCAGTATTTTATAATCTATCCTAATAGTATTTACGAACCATTTGATTGGTTTGACTTAGCATTATTTTAATGACGTTTTATTTAATTGAAAACTATTTTAATTGAGAGTTACTTATGTTTGATACCTTAACAGAACGCTTGTCGTCGAGTCTACGTAATATCGTAGGCACGGGACAATTGACCGAAGACAATATAAAAGACACCCTACGTGAAGTACGCATGGCGCTGTTAGAAGCTGACGTGGCACTGCCTGTCACTCGTGATTTTGTAAAACGCGTCAAAGAGCAAGCACTAGGTGCTGAAGTGCTCAAAGAGCTAGCACCCGGTCAAGCCTTTGTCAAAATCGTACACGACGAGCTGACCGAAATGATGGGTAGTGCCAACCAGCAGCTAGAGATGACAGGTAAACCGCCTGTTGTTTATTTACTAGCAGGTTTGCAAGGTGCTGGTAAAACAACCACAGCTGGTAAATTGGCCAAGTATCTACAAGAACGCCAAAAGAAAAAAGTCATGCTGGTCTCTGCCGACGTTTATCGTCCAGCGGCGATCAAACAGCTTGAGCAAGTCGCCGGTCAAGTAAATGCTAAATTTGTGAACTCAAGCACGGATGAGAATCCAATCGATATCGCAAAGCGTGCGATTGAAGAAGCCAAGATCCAGTATCAAGATATCCTTATCATCGATACCGCAGGTCGTCTACATATCGACGATACTATGATGGATGAGATTAAGGCGCTAACTGCTGCGGTCAACCCATCTGAAACACTATTTGTCGTTGATGCAATGACGGGTCAAGATGCTGCCAATACTGCAAAAGCCTTCAACGACGCGTTGCCACTGACGGGTGTTATCTTAACCAAGACTGACGGCGATGCTCGTGGCGGTGCAGCGCTATCTGTACGTGCTATTACAGGTAAGCCAATCAAGTTCTTGGGTCGCGGTGAAAAACTAGATGAGCTAGAGCTGTTCCACCCTGAGCGTATTGCGCAGCGTATCCTTGGTATGGGTGATGTACTGAGTTTGGTCGAAGAAGTTGAGCAAAAAATTGACCGCGATAAAGCCGAAAAAATGGCGAAAAAGATGCAAAAGGGCGGTGATTTTGACCTTGAGGATCTATTGACCCAGTTCCAGCAAATGAAGAGCATGGGCGGCATGGCAGGCTTTTTAGATAAGATGCCTGGTATGGGTGGCTCAGACATGCAAAAAGCCGTCGAAGATGCCAAGCCAGAAGAGAAAGTTCGCGAGATGGAAGCATTGATCAATTCAATGACGCCATTTGAGCGCAAAAACCCTGACAAAATTAACCCAAGTCGTAAGCGTCGTATTGCTGCAGGTTCAGGTCGTGAAATCCAAGATGTCAACCGTTTGCTCAAGCAACATAAGCAAATGGCAAAAATGATGAAAATGATCTCAAAGCCTGAAGGTATCAGTAAAATGATGAAGTCTATGCAAGGGCTTATGGGTGGCGGCAACGCTGGCGGTGGCGGTGGTCCATTATTTGGCGGCGGTCAGCAAGGCGGCGCTAAAGACGTGAACCCAGAGCAGATGGCAAAACAGATGGGGCTTGACCCAAACAATATGCCGAGCACTGAAGAGATGCAAAAGCAAATGCAAGACATGCAAAACCAAGCGCCAAAAAAGTTCAAAACACGTTTCTAAATTAGCATTTTTTATTTTTAAGTCGCTTGTTCAAAAATCTAAAGCCTCAAAGCCAATTAAGCTTTGGGGCTTTTTCATTGCTAGCCTTAAATTATGACCAACGAATAATAACCGATGAATAAAATGTGGAAAACGTAGAAAGTAATAAAATTTGTGTGGCCTAAATGCTATGATAGGCGCTGTTTTACCCTGTCAGGAATTTTGCAGTACATTGATTAACAGTGTCGATTCATAATGGTTATTGTTACTCATCGAAATCTGACATGCCCTAGAATGCCAAAAGTATAAGCCGAGGTTGTGATGTTTTTAGCAATGGATACCGTGTTCGATCAGTGTTCGATCGCGATTTTAGATTCGAGTGGGCAGGTGCTGTCGAGCCATACCGAAACAGGTAAACGCCAGCAGACTCAGCAGATTTTACCGATGATTGATGCTGCACTATCTGAGGCGCAGCTAGGTCTTGCTGATATACAAGCATTGATATTCAATCGCGGTCCAGGGGCGTTCAGTGGTATCCGTATCAATACGGCAGTTGTGCAGGCACTATCGGTCGCACATGACTTGCCTTGTGTGGGCGTCTCTAGTCTACAAGCGATTGCACAATGTGCGTATCAGAAATACGGTCTAACACATATATACAGCGCCCTCGATGCGCGTATGCAGCAGGTCTATTTTGGACAGTATAAGTTAGCCGTAAATGAGCAGTCAGGTCAGGGCATCATGCAGCCAGTATTGGATGATAGTAGCGACAGTACAGAACAGCTATTAGATTATGATCGCCAAACCGCACTCAACCTGCCTATCGCGGGTAATGGTGCGACGCTATTAGCGCTATATGACCAGCAAGTTTGCCATGAAGATGTCTGGCCAGATGCGGTCATTATCGGACAGCTTGGTATAGCCCAGTTTGCAAAGTCTGGTGGTACTGAGGCTGCACAGGCTCTACCAAAATATCTACGTAATCAAGCTTGGAAAACACTAAAAGAGCAAGGTAAAGCATAGATCTTACTGTGGAAAAATATCAATTACTATAAGACCAACGTCAACATAGGACAGCCAATCGGTCTGTTCTTAGCTCAGCCTGTTTTTGGGCCCCTCTATTTTTAGGAAAGTCACCGTGGATATCATTTTATTAATTCAAGCTGTCATCATGGGTATCGTCGAGGGTATCACTGAGTTTTTACCCATCTCTAGCACGGGCTACTTGATTTTATCAGCAGATGTCATGGGGTTTTGGACCAAAGAAAAAGTTGATCTGTTTGTGGTCGTCGTACAGCTTGGCGCTATTTTGGCGGTGATATATGACTATTGGGGCAGACTGTGGCAAGCGCTAATGGGCCTCATAACAGGTAAAGCAGACGGCATGACCAATCCAAGACAGCTGGGACTGAGCCTGATCGTTGCGACCATCCCTGTCATGATAGTGGGCTTTACCTTTGCCGATGAAATCAAAGCGTATCTATTCAATCCTATTGTTGTGGCCATCATGCTTATAATCGGTGGTCTGTTGATATTTTACGTGGAAAAGCGTCCTAAAACGGTCATTGCAGAAGAAGCGGAAGATGTCAGCATAAAAACTGCGTTGATGATTGGTTTGTTCCAATGTTTAGCTCTTATACCAGGGACGTCGCGCTCAGGCGCTACGATTATTGGTGCGTTATGGCTTGGGGTTTCGCGCAAGGCTTCTGCAGAGTTTTCCTTCTTTTTGGGTATCCCTGTCATCGTCGGCGCGGCATTATTAGATTTGCTCAAGCATGGCGATGTTTTGAGTAATCGTGAAGACTGGTTGGTACTGGGTATCGGAACTATCGTATCATTCGTAGTAGCATTACTCTGTATTCGCTTACTGGTAGCATGGGTGAGCCGTCGTGATTTTACTATTTTTGCTTGGTTACGCATCATCACAGGTGTCATCGTATTGGTAGCGGCTTGGGGCTTTGGTTATCAAATGGCAGGCTAGAGGTGCATGACGGTGTCAGGCAGTACAGATAAAATCAGTAACAAAAAGGATAATGGTTATGACAGCTCTGCCTCAAACACACAGTAAAACGTATGCTGTGGTACATTGCCAACTGTTCTATGTCAATGATAGTCAGCAAGCACAAATTGAGCATCTGCTGTCATTAATAGACGAACACGAACTACCAATTGTCTTGGACACTCAACTCTCCACAGAGAAACTCACGCAAAAGCGTCGGCAGCAATTGAGCGAAACAACCTCTAAGTCTATGTTATTGCTCGATGAGAAAAACAAGCTGTCATGGCTCAGTGATGGGCTCAGTGTGGCACCTGAATGGGACAAGTTGCAGCGCCGCGTAGTCAGTGCTGGCCGGAAGTCTGAACTGCTATTACAAGCAGCAAAAATCACAGCAGACAGTCAGGTTATCGATGCAACGGCTGGCTTTGGTCATGATAGTTTGATATTGGGCAGTACGGGTGCACGCGTGACGATGCTCGAGCAGCAACCTTTGATGGCGCTACTTTTACTTGCAGAGCAGCAGCGTATGAGTGCGTCACCCAATTGGCAGAAGCTTATGGGGCGTCTACAAATTATTAATACCGATGCGCTCAGTTATTTTGTCAGACTGGATACTGAGTTGGCAGTAGATGATACGACTGCAATTGATGTGGTATACCTAGACCCTATGTTTCCAGAGGATAGCTATCAAGATACCAAAACAGGCAAAGGTGCAAAAGTAGGCAAGCACATGCAAGTGCTACATCGATTGGCTCATCCACCAACGCCCGATGAAGAGCGACAACTGCTAAATGGTGCGCAGACAGTGGTGAGTCGAAACTTGTCAGGGCAGGGTCGCGTAGTCGTAAAACGGCCTCAATTTGCACCATTGCTTGCTGAACAGCCTGCTAGTGAAAGTTGGCATAATGAAGCCGTACGCTTTGATGGGTATTTCGTTTAACCAAGACTTTATTCAATAGGCAATTTGCTGAATGACTTAACATCACCGCCTTTAATGTTACAGGGTTTAATATTAAAGCAGTAACCATCAAAGTACTTAGCATTCAAGTGCTTAGAATTAAAATACTTAGGATTACAGTACCTAAAAGCACTTAACATGAACATCAAAGCATTCGAAATAAAAATATCGTATCAATGAAGCATTATTACCATTCAAGCTTTAGTCGACGTAGACCAATCAAAGCGACAAGCATAGAGACCATCATACTATGACACAAACCAGCTCTTCCATGACGCTCAAGGACAAGCTTTACGCTTATATGCAGCTGACACGCTTTGATAAGCCAGTGGGTATTGAGCTATTGCTGTGGCCAACGTTATGGGGCGTGATGTTAGCAGCGATGGGGCAGGCGCAGCAGCAAGGAATGACAGCAGGCTTGCCAAGCCTCAAGATATTTACGATATTTGCGCTTGGGGCTATTTTTATGCGCGCCGCTGGCTGTGCGATTAATGATTTTGCTGATCGCAAAGTAGATGGTCATGTAACCCGTACTAAAGGTCGTCCATTAGCAGATGGACGCTTATCTGGTAAAGAAGCCATTGCTGCGTTTTTGGTATTGGTGTTGCTGAGCGCCAGTTTGCTATTTTTCTTACCGATTGCTGTATTTTATTGGTCGCTTGGCGCGGTCATATTGGCGTTCATTTATCCATTTATGAAGCGCTATACGTATTTGCCGCAGGTATTTTTGGCGGCGGCTTTTGGATGGGCAATACCAATGACTTATGTGGCAGTGCAAGGTGCTCCTGATATATGGTGTTGGTTGTTATTTTTAGCATATATGTGCTGGACAGTAGCGTATGACACGCAGTACGCCATGGCAGATCGCGAAGATGATCTTAAGATAGGAGTTAAATCAACAGCAATATTATTCGGTCGCTATGATGTGATTATCATCTCAATACTTCAAATGCTATTTTTACTCATTATGGGTACGGTGATGTGGCACTATTTTGCGCCAACCACGCTAGGTATTACGCCAATATTCGGATTGGCACTGGTGGCGATGATGTTTGCCAAACAGAATAGCGCGTGTGCCAGTCGTCATGTACAGGCTTGTTTTCAGGCATTCTTAGCCAATATTTGGGTAGGGCGCTATGTTTTTGCGCTTGTAGCAGTGACGTGTATATGGACGACGCTAAATGGATAAGTTCAATAAATTGCCGAGATTTAAAGCAAAAAAAACATCTGGGGCGAACAAGTCAGTCATAGATTATCAGGAAAAACTTGCTGAGCATGGACTGACGCGCGAGCAAGCGATTGCCACTGAGCGTAAATTAGCAAAGTTTGCCAATACTATGGATTCGCTAGTACGAGTGCCTTTTACTAAGCAGGGCATGGGTGCCGATGCGGCGCTCTCAACCATTCCTCTCGCAGGTGATTTGGCGGGGCTGGCATTGACCAGCTATGCTTTTATATTAGGTCGCCAGTTGGGTGTGCCTGCCCATAAAATGACGCCCGCTGTTAGATTGGCATTGATTGATATGGTCGTGGGTATCGTGCCAGGTATCGGTACGCTGCTAGATGTTTTTATTCGTCCTAGTCGCAAGACGCTGGGTATCGTGCACGAGCATTTACACCATGAGTATGGTATTACTGAAACCATGCATATGGATCGGCCTTTTTTGCATCAGTCACTAGAGGACAAACAGCATCATAGCCGCTTCGGCGCTTTTTGGCGTAATCCTATCGTGGCTTGGCTATACTTGCATATCCCTGATATGCTGGGGCTAATCGTGCTTGTATTTATCGGCTGGGGTGTATGGACGATAATAAGTTGGCTAGTCGGACTGTTTAGTTAAGCGGCTGGTCTTAGTTGATTGACTGTTTTTATTCAACTGACTGTTTTTACTAAACTGACTAAGCTCGGTTAACTATAATCACGTAATAGAAAATTGAGTCGTATCAATAAAGACTAATGAGCAGTTATGAATAAGTAACCATAGAAAAGGCGGCAACGATAGTAGCGTTTGCCGCCTTTTTTTTGGTTCAAAATAAAGGGTTGAACAAAAGAATCAAGCACTGAACAAAAGAGAGTATGAAGCGTTACTCAGTGATGACTTCGGCTTCAGCACTGATAGCATCAAAACTGGTCACGGTATCGTTTTGGATAAAATCAATGGTGCCACCACCTGCATGACTCACTAGTTGGATACTGCCGTCAGTTGAGCGATAAGTGGGATTATTCCCTTGACCTTCTGGCGCGCTGAGCGTGATTTTCGGTTGGTTAGGGCGGGTGACAATCGCGTTGAGTAGTCCTGCAGCTGAGGTCTCAAAGACGACCGATAAGCTATCGCCCGCGTCATTTTTATAACGGACATCGGTGATTTGTGCGCCTTTAATGGCTTGCTCTGGATTAGGTGCAGCAGCACTGTTCGTAGCAGGGGCGGTGCCTTCTAGGTTTTGTTCTAGTTCAGCCAAACTCATATCGCGCTCTGAATCAGTGTCAGTCTGTACTTGGTCTTGGGGTTTGTTCACGTTGTTATCGTCAGATTCATCTACATTGATATTTGTCGTGACAGGCGTGGTTTGTGTTGATGTCTCAGCCGCAGGCTCATTTGATGTATCAGGTTCTGGCGTTTCTTGGCAGGCAGTCAATAGCAGTACACTCAAAACAACAGCAGTGGTCTTAAAGTAGTTGGGTTTAGCGTTTGCAAAGCCTAGAGGTCTTAATATAAAAGCTATCATAGTCGGGTTTATCCGTTAGCGCGCGATGTCAATGAGGTAATATGCAAGCATTAACCTGCTATCTACTCACCGTATATTATTACGTATTGATGGTAATAACCAGCTTGCGCTGTCCGCCATATCCAGTCATGTTCCTATGCTCACATAGATAGATCCCTTGCCACATACCCAGTCCTAACCTACCGTCGATGAGCGGGATGGTCAAACTAACGCCCAGCATCATGCTTTTGAGATGAGCTGGTAGATCATCAGAGCCCTCCAAGGTGTGACGATACTGTGGCTGATTCTCCGGTGCAATTTTATTGAGCCACTCTTCAGTGTCTAATCTGACATCTGGATCAGCATTTTCATTGATAGTGAGACTGGCTGATGTGTGCGGTAGAAATAAATGAACCAGCCCTACCTTGGCAGTGCGAGGTATCAGCTGAGTAATTGCATCTTCGATAATAGGCGTGATGATATGAATGCCACGGGCATAGGCGGGTAGCGTGATGGTCGTTTGGTGATAGCTCATAGGATAGTGTCTCAGTGTTTGAACCAACGTTGAGTAAAGATACCACAAGACAGTATGAACCGTGAATAGTACGGTCTTTAAGTAGATATTATGTTAGGTTACCTCAAACGAGCGGTGTTTGTAAGCGTGTACGATTGGGAGATAGGCGTGCGAGCATCGCCTCAGATAGCGGTACAAATGATCCTAGCATCATATCTGCTAATGCTTCAGCGCATATAGGTGCTAATGCATAGCCTTTTGCGCCCATCGCGCTCATGGTCCAAATTCGCTGACTGTCTGCCAGCTGCCCTACGATTGGATGATAGTCAGGCGTCTGAGTGCGAATACCAGCACGTCCTTGCCACTTACTAGTATCTACTGGGACAATAGACGCCATCTCGGGAATAGCAGTGATCAGCTTGTCTCGGCTAATCTGATGCTCTTCATCTCTTACCTCAGTATTCGTATCGTTACGTATAAAGCTTGCACCTAGTAATAGATAGGGCTCGCCAGCGATGACAGTGTTCAGCTCACCATCGCCTAATTGTGCGTTAAATAGCGCACAGTAACCGCTATATTTCAGCGGTATTTTGGGCAGGTTTGCTACTTGCTCTACGGTAGGTATAAACCAAGACAGTTGCCCACGAATCTTACGGCAATCAAATATCCGCTCATCCAATTGATGACTCTCAAACGCCGCGCAAATGACGATATTATCAGCAGTGATAGTGTCATGATTTTTATCAATGCCTTCGATACGAACTTGCTGCTCAGTTTCGGTAATTTTATTCACTTCTAACTGCTGAAAGCGGATGAGTGGATGCGTCAGTATGATGTTCTTTAACGCTTGCGGGTTGACCAACCCAGATTCAGGCAAATATAGATTATCTAATAAGTTCTGATTTTTTAGCGTAGTAAGATCCTGCGCCTGTTTAGCGGGTAGGGTAGTTGCCATCTCATTAGGATAGTCTGCAATCTGCTCGGTACCGACATTAGACTTTATCAATAAATCGAGTGCACCAGTTGGTTCCAGTACTGGCGCTGTATCAATCTGCGAGGCTTTCTGGTTGAAGTCTCGATAGAGTCTATTGCTATACAGATAACCGATAGTGTGCAGGTGTTCATCGACGTGATGAATCGGTGTCATTTTGGGCGCAAGTAATGCGCGCGGACTGCCTGATGCCCCTGCCAGAGGTGCTGATCTATCTAATAAGGTGACAGTAATGCCGCGATTGGCAAGAGACCAAGCCGTGAGTAGCCCTGAGACACCAGCCCCAATGACGACGGTGTGATCGAATATAGTGCGGGTCGTTTTTTGATATTTATCGTCACGATCAATATCTTGATCAACATTAACATTGTCATGACTAGCATCAAAACCGTCTGCATCTATCATCACAGCCGTGAGCATCTCACGTTTTCGTCCAAAGCCTTTTACTTTTTTGATGTAAAAACCGTGTTCTTTCAGTCCGCGTTTGACGATGCCGGCACAGCTATAAGTGGCGGCAGTAGTGCGCGGGCCTGATAGACGCTGCATCTGTGTAAAGATACTGTCAGCCCACAAGGTGCTATTGCAAGAAGGCGCAAAGCCATCCAAAAACCAAGCATCGATATGAGGCACAGACGAATACTGATGACTGACTGCCAGCTTGTTAAGGCTATCCGCGGCATCCCCAAACCACATATCGACAGTTAAATTATCATAAGAAAAATTTAAGCGGTGACAACCTGCAATAAGTGGCGGGTATGCTGCCAAAAGCGGTTCAATAAATCTTGAGAGCTCAGGGGCACGCTGACGCCACAAAGCAAGTATATGAGTCAGATCTGCATGTGGTATAGGGAATTTTTCAGTGGTAATAAAGTGGAGACGCGCATCTGCTAGGTGTGAATGAGTATCGCGCAGCTGTCGCCATAACTGCCAAGTTGCCAGTAAGTTTAGCCCAGTACCAAATCCCAATTCCGCAATCGTAAAGCATTGTTTTGGTGCAAGGCGGGTCAAACGCTCTGACAACTGATTATGTGCCAAAAACACATGACGTGTCTCTGCTAGACCATCCGCATGCGAAAAATACACATCCCCAAACTCACCAGATACCGGTACCATATTGCCAGTATCATCCATCTGCCAATCAATCTTGGCAGGCGTGATAACGTTTGAGGACTTAGCATTTTGGTGGTTAGCGATAGACATGGGAGGTTCTTAGCTGCAGTGGTTATATAGTCAGGGTATTATTGGTGATAGAGCTGATATCTCAAAGTACAGTATGGCGTAGCAGAAAAAGATAATTAAAAGCTAAAGTCATGAAAGTCACGTATAGCAACTAGCTTATCAGCAGCAACTAGCCTACCAGCGCTCACGGCGCACAAATACCAACCACGAGATAAAAATACCGACCAACAAGCTGATCAATACCGTAAACGCACCATACAAAAACAGCTGACCTTTACTCTCGTACACTAAGACGTTCGCTTGGGTCTGTAAGTCGTTCACTTGACGCTGCAATTGCGCGTTACGGCTGAGTAACTCTTGATTGGCAGCTGACAGTGCTTTCGAGGACGGTTGCAGTTGTGCAGCCAACGTATCATTGATATCTAGCGCAGAGTTTTTGGTTACGCCAGTGCCCGCTGCAGGTTGGGTTGTCATCGGCGTCGCTCCTAGTTCCGTGACATTAGTTTCAGTCACTATTGGCGCGGCATGCGCTGAGGCAGCTGCCAATAGCAATAGGCTGGCCACGCTGTTTTTTGAGAATCGATTGTTCAAATAAGGGACTCTTCGACTCACGATGCAGCTACTTTGTCAGTTGGCGCTGGCAATGCTTGGATAAAAGGTTTGATATCCACATGGCTATATACGCCATCACGTAAGTAGGGCTCATCATTTGCCCATGCCTGCGCCGCTTCGATAGAGTCAAAATTAGCAATAATAAGGCTGCCTGACATGTCGTTTTTTCCATGTTCAATAGGCGTTGGACCTGCAATAACCAGTCGGTCTTCACGACTCAAAGCCTGCAACCGCTCAATATGCTCTGTGCGAGTAATCAGACGTTGCGCGCTGCTGTTGGCCACATCATGACCAATAATGACAAATAAAGACATGAGACTTCCTTAGTGAGTAATAGAGCATGATAATTAATGCAAAAGACATTTTACAACGCTAAAGGTCTTTTACTATTGATATTTAGCGGTAGCTTGATTGTCATCATAAGACAACCTGTGTTATTTGGTGGCTTTATCCGTCAATGCAGGGTTTAGGTGTTTTTTCAGTACAGCAAACTGAGCCACGACGAACACCAGCATGATTGGAATCCAGCCATAAGTTTTGAAGTTAATCCACGCTTCATCTGACATTGTGAACGCTGTGATATAATGTAATACAGCCATAAGCGCAAAAAACAATGCCCAAGCGACGGTCAGCTTTTTCCAACCGCTGAGTGTCAGGGTAAATACCTCTTTCATTGCAAGCTGCATCAAGGGCTTATTAATAGCAGCACTAACAAATAGCGTTAACGCAAAGATACCGTTGATAATGGGCGACTTCCAACGCAGATAGATGTCGTCACGCAGCAGCAACGTACCACCGCAAAATAAAATCGTTAATAATAGGACGACCCATTGCTGCTTATCAAATTTGCCTTTTTGGCGAATAAAGTGAATGGCATAAACGATGATAGTGGCGATGAGCAAAGCCCCTGCCGCCGCCAGAATACCACTGTAACGAGCAGCGATAAAAAAGGCAATCAAGGGGATAAAGTCTAATAATGCTTTCATAGCAAAGATGGTGTCCAACAAAAACGTATGGGGTAGTTTACACGTCTACCGCACCAAAAAAAAGCAATCAGCACGATAATACTGCGATATAAGCAACCTATCGAGTACCCCTTTCTTATGGTGGCTAGTGACTTGTGATTAGTACTTGCAGCTAGGAAATAAGCGACTGGGCAAATATAACGTCATAAGTTAGACATAACGATTAAATACGGCAATGATAACTCTCACGTTTAGCAGCTGTCCGAGGCGTTATTTGTAACAATAATAATTAGTGATAGCAGCATTGACGTTTGCTATTGAACTTACCTTGAACTTTATAGCATTCAAAAAAACATAGCACTCAAACAAATCATAGTACTCAGAAAAATTAAGGCTCAACTTATGAAATACGATTTACATTGCCACAGTACCTGCTCGGATGGTACTTATGCGCCAACTGAAGTGGTCAGTCGCGCTCACGCCGCGGGTGTCAATATTCTGGCATTAACTGACCATGACACGCTGGCAGGAATTGACGAAGCAAGAGCCGCTGCTACTGCCCATGATATGCAACTGATCAATGGGGTTGAAATCAGCTGTGAACATACGCTGAGCGGCGGCTACGGTAAAAACAAATCCACTAATAAGATCATTCATGTGCTTGGGCTGGATTTCGCTGATCGCGACAAAATGCACGCAACTTTGCAGCAATTACAAGACAGTCGGGCGACACGTGGTCAGCGTATTGCCGAAAAGCTCAGCGAGCTGTTGGATATTGACTTCGATGAGCTATGGCAAGCGATTCTCAATAAGGTAGGTGGTAATCCGCAAGCTGTTGGACGGGCTCATATTGGGCAAGTGCTATTTGAGCGAGGCGAGGTAAAAACCGTCCAAAAAGCCTTTGATAAGTATTTGGCAGATAACAAGCCTGCCTATGTGGCAATCGAGGCATTGACGATGCAGCATGGTATTGATCTGATCCATGCTTGTGGGGGTAAAGCAGTACTTGCCCACCCCACGCGTTATCAGTTATCAGCCACACGAGTCCGTAAGCTTATACAGGAGTTTGCACAGCTTGGCGGTGATGCCTGTGAGCTACCAGCGACCAGTGAGCCGGTAAGTACGCGTAGAATGGTTGATCGTAGCATTGCTGAGCATAATCTTGTCACCTCAATCGGTAGTGACTTTCATGGCAGCAATATGCCATGGCGACGCTTGGGAGATGTGCCTGTATTAAATACAGATCAGCAAGGCGTTTGGGAGTCATTTAAAACGCTGTCTTGATCCAAAAAATATTCTATTTTTATCGTCTTGTTAGAACAATGTCAGATACTGGTGCTGGCTATTTAGGTGACTGATTAAGCAGCTGGCAAAACTCAATACTTATAATTAGGCATTATTACAACCATAAAACAATTATTGATAAATAAATGCATAAAACAGATTGATAATGCAGACAGAACTTGTAACACTTGAAGCGTTGGTTATAGAATTTATCAAGGATATTACAACTTTTAGTTTGGTCTCAACGCCTATAAATTCAAGGCGTTTAATTTTTCTGTGGTAGCCCATTTATGGCTGTATCGATCTCTCATCTTGGATACAAAAAGCTCTCTCAAATGATTTTTGAGTGGCAAGCGGTGGATCGAACGTCATTGTTGGCGCTATTTATTGTCATGGAAGTGTCACTACATTGGCTGTGGTGTTTGTTGGTTTGGTTGCAACAAGACGCCGTTGAGAGCTATGTCAATATACATTATCTGTATCCGTTGTGGTTTGGCATCAGTTTGACAGGCTTGTTTTTTTTGTGCATGTACAAATATCTGCCCCATACGGAGAATAAAAACGACGCTCTGGATGAGTGGCAGATTGCCTTGGTTTTGATCTATACCTTCTATATTGCCACCGTCATTGTCGTCATAGGCTACAGTAGCTTGTTTGCGGGTGTCTCAGTGGTCGGCGGTGCGATGCTAGGGATGATGCTGATAAAGCGTCGCTATGCCTGGCGGATGTTTTGGCTACAAATAAGCCTAATGCTAATGGCTATTATCGTACCTTACTTTGGTATTAGTTTACCCAATTTGCGCCAGTTGACAGTTATCCATCCTCTGATAGATACACATAACTACCTGACTTACAACGAGCTCATGGCGATTGAAAATGCCATCGCTGCTTCGGCTTTTGAAAACAATATATTAGAGTGGGAAAGCATCAGTGAGGTGCAGCGCTCATCAGCTTTCTTCTGGCGTTCAACGCATTTGTATCTGGCGCTACCCAAAGCAATTTTTATTGTATATATGTTTCGGGCTTTGCTATTGGTGTTAGATGATAGCCGACAAGAAACCTTGCAACATGCCAATCAAGACGGACTTACCCAGCTAAAAAACCGCCGCTACGGCCTAAAAAAGATGAAGTATACCTTGGCAACGGTACAAGAACATCAAGATTTGAGCGTCATGCTGTTAGATTTGGATTGGTTCAAACGGATCAATGACAACTATGGTCATGATGTGGGCGATCAGGTTTTGATTGAAGTATCTCAGACGCTATCCCAGTCGTTATCGGATGAAGCAATCATTAGCCGATATGGTGGTGAAGAGTTCTTGATTGTACTACCAAACACACAGCATGATAACGCTATGGTGATTGCTGAGCAGTTGCGATTGAGCATCGCTGACAAGGCGATTAGTCTCAATAATATGTTTGAATTCAATGTAACGGCAAGCTTTGGTCTGTATACCTTGACTCATGAAGAAAGGGCGTGTATCGCCAAAACATACAAATCCATTTTGCAAAAAAGAATATTGCCTCAAACAGAGACAGTGCCACTCATCAAACCAATTGCGACCCAACGAGCTGAAAATATGGCATCCATGCAAAAACTGCCAAGCGACATCTGTCAGCGGCTTATCAGTGCTGCGGATAAAGCCCTATATGAAGCCAAGCATCGTGGTCGCAACCAAGTCGTCAGCGCCAATGAAATGCTCAACGACACAACTGGCGGGACGCACACGCTCTATAGAAAACGCTAGTCGTTACGTTATGGCTAGTAGCTACTATAAAAAAGCAACTATACAAAAATAGCGGCTACGTAAATAGCCGCCAGATAAATTTTGCTACACATCAGTCAATCATGACTCAAGCTGCTGTACCACGCTTGCTAATACACTTGTCGCAAAGCTACCTGTGGTCAATGTGAAATTCAATACCAGCGTCTGATCATCAGACCACTGCCATTTTAGCTGCTCAATAGGTAGTCTCAGCGCGCGTCGTTGTGCTTTTATATCACGCTGCTCTAATCCCGTTGCTAGCTGTTTGAGTAATGCGCTGTGCTGAATTACTTTCTTTTCTTGCTCAGCGGCACTACTACTGACTTTATCATTGTCGGTGCCCCACATGGCAGCAGTGGGATGTATATCGCCACTATCAAGGCGTGCACGCAGCGTCTCATCCAAGGTCTCACTGGTAAATATAGACCCTGAACCGTCCAGATTAAACACTTCACCTGCTAGCCCTTTATTCCAGCTCTCATCACGTACGCGCGCTGCCAGTATCTCATTAAATATCAAGCTGCGTGCTGCAGATAGCTCCATAGTGTTTTGTTCTCTCGGCGCACGCTTACGCTTACTCTTTTTTGGTTGCGGACGATGCTCGCGCGGTGGGCGGGCAAACAGAGACAATGCTTCTTTGATGTTATTGCCTTGCCAACCAAAACGCTGCGGACCAAAGTAATTGGGCACACCGCTGTCATTGATGCACTGCAAATACTGCTCGACACGCTGCTTAGCAGACTGTACTTGCTCAGGCGCTACTGTATCGACCTCATTAGACGTTGCGAATTGAACATCACGTAAGGTAATAATAAAGTGGTTGGCACGGTGGGTACCGCGGTTAAGCTTTTTGTTATGCCAGTGCTGAGCAAGGATAGTGACGGATTCGTGCTCGCCAACGTCTATCGGTGCAAACTCGGTAGGCGGTAATTGTTTTTTGGGTATGCGCAGACTAAACCACTGGGTCGTCAACGCATGACGGTCTTTCAGTCCTGAGTAACCCACATCGCGCAGAGGGATGTCTGCCCACTCTGATAGTAGTTTTGCCAGATATGCGGTGTTCATACCTGACTTCTCTACATGCAGCCACAAGTGTTCGCCTTCACCCGTAAACTCTAGCGGCAGTATCTCATTGACCACAAAATCTGCAGGACTTGCTTTATAAGTGGCTTGTTGTATCGGCGGGCGATTAGGCTGCGGCAGTCTCGCAGTGTCAGTAATCGCTGCAATATCGATAAGCGTGAGATCCAAACGGTCGATTGAATCGCTAACTGTAGCAGATTGAGTATCAGGGGCAGGGGTGTTGTCGATATCAGTAGAGGTGTCTTGAGAAGTCATAATCTGGTCTTTTGTTTTGTGGTGATAAGCAAGAGGGATAACATAAGCAATCGGGTGAGCAATTACGTTTTGCAACGCAGGTAACATACAAAAAAACATCGTGTGTGATGTGGTCTTGCTACTATCAGTACATAGCATACTTAGACAATAGAGTAAGTTGAAATTGTCAGGCTCGGTCTGGTCATTTTCAATGCGCTGTTATTAGGACATTATTATAACTGTTAAGGAAGCATTATGACCAAGGCGATGATCAACACAGTCACCATTAGTAAAGCTGATATTCCAAGTGGTGGCATGAAATCTTATAAGCAAGAAGACGATAGTATCATTTTAATCACGCGTGATGACGATGAGTTCCGTGCATTTGATGGCAAGTGTCCGCATGCGGGTGCAGATTTGGGCAACGGTCTGCGCTGCGGCAACCGAGTCGTCTGTCCTTGGCATCATGCAAGTTTTGATACCCGCGACGGATCATTACTAGAGCCGATAGCAACAGAGGGTTTGACTCAATATGAGCTCACCAGTGACGGTGATAATGTGACCGTTGATACTTCAGCTCCGATAAAAAAATCGATAGATAACGACCAGCTCACAGGTACTCATACCATTATCGTGGGCGGCGGCGGTGCAGGATTTATGACAGCCAACCAATTACGTCATGGAGGCTATGGCGGCAAAATCACACTGATTAGCAAAGAAGATACCGCACCTTATAATCGCCCCTTACTATCAAAAGCATTTTTAGCTGGCAATATGGCCGAAGATAAACTGCTATTAGGCGGCGCAGCGTGGGCCAAAGACAACGATATCGAGTTGCGACTTAATCAAACGGTCAGCGAAGTATTGCCCAATGAGGCGACCATCGTCATAGAAAATGAAAACGGCACTAGCGAGCGAGAGACTGCGGATTTCTTGGTGGTGGCGACAGGTGCATCACCTAGCATTCCGCCCATTACTGGGGCAGATGTCGATGGCGTCTACACGTTGCGTAGCATGGCAGATGCCAAACTGATCAAAGCGGCCAGTCATGATCAGCGCGTGGTAATCATTGGTACAGGCTTCATCGGTATGGAGGTTGCCTCTGCATTAGCACAGGCGGGTACGACTGCTTCTATTACGGTGATTGGGCAAGACGACCGCGTGATGGGCAATATCGTATCGGAGACTGTGAGTAATGCACTGATCAAACTGCATGAAGAAAAGGGCATCAACTTTGTATTTGATGCCACCGTCAATGAAATTACCAAGATTGACCGTCAAGCTGACCAAGACAAAGATAACGAAGCTTTTTCACATGTGGGCGGTGTTACGCTAGCGAGTGGTGAGCACATTGATGCCGATATCGTGGTCTTGGGTACTGGCGTCTCACCGCGCACAGAGATACTGAACGAGGTTAATGACCCAGATGGCGTACAGGTCGATGACCATCTACAGCTGCGCGATGGGGTCTATGCGCTAGGCGACATCGCCAAAGCTAGCAATCAAATGGGTCGTATGCGCATCGAACATTGGCGTGTAGCATTGCAGCACGGCATGGTCACGGCAGCTGCTATATTAGGTGATGACAATGTCGACTCATTGGAGGCGCGCATTCCATTCTTCTGGACCATGCAGTATGGCAAGAGCCTGCGCTATAGCGGTCATGCCGAGACACCAGAGCACAATATCCTATTTGGCACGCCAGATACGCTCGACTATATCGAATATTACTTCGATGACGACAGCGAGAACACAAGAGCTAGCGCAGCGAGTACGCTCGGACGCGACAAAGAATTGGTCGCGTTCTCTGAGCTATTGCGCCGTGGTCATGCGCCAACGCGCGCGCAGCTCAATGCAGGGTTTGATATTATTGAGCAAGCGCAGGTATTATCGCGCTAGTACTACAAAGCAATACGTATTAATATTTAGACTGGCTTAGGGCACTAAGCCAGTTTTTTTATACAGGCAAATCCGTATGAATTCGCTACATTATCATTCTCGTTACCTATACTAAGGTATAACTTGTACTCGGTTTTCTTGTATCGAAAGTATTTGAATTCAACTATGCATAGATAAAAAAGGAAAAATTATAATATGAGCGAAAATAATATAAATAACAGCAACATACATATAGACTCTCTCAATAAAGAATCTGTATTTTTACGTGAAGCTACATTGGATGATATCGCTGCACTTGAGCGCTTATTAAATCGCTGCTACCGCGAGACAGCAGGCTGGACCAATGAGGCAGATTTGATTGGTGGTATTAGAACCACGTCAGCCGAGCTTGCTGCCGTTATTAATGACCCTAACCACTATTACTTTGTTTATCCAAAAACAATAACAGGCGAGCGTGAGGCAGAAGAGACGGGCGAGCTACTTGGTTGCATTGCTGTCGATATCAAAACGGATGCTGACGCTAATAAAAAAGCCTATATCGGTATGTTTGCGGTACATCCTGAGTTACAAGGGCAGGGCATAGGGAACGTCCTCTTACAAGCGGCAGAGACTTTTGCAAATCGTCACTTGCAGTCACAGAACCAGCCCAGCCGTCTGACCATGTCTATCTTGAGTCATCGCCCTGAGCTCTTGGCATACTATCAGCGTCGCGGTTATCAGTTCAATGGCAATAAAATGCCGTTTCCAAACGATGGCAATAATGGCGAGCCCAAGCGTGAAGACTTGGAGCTATTGGAGTTGGAAAAGATAGTGAGCCAAACGTAGGTCTGGCAACAGGTCGCTTGAAATGACAATGATAACAAGGTCTCATTTAACCCCAAAAGTGTCCAAAGGTCATAAACAATCCCAAACTTAATAGTAAAAATGCCACAATGATCAAGCGCTTGAACCAGTTAAATGCTGGCAAGCGCGTGGCATTGTCATCAGACATCAGATAAGCAAACAAAAACAATAGGCTCGCTGCTAAGGTCATGATTCCGATGCCAATCGGCAATATAAATAAGTATACCTGCCACACAGTGATCTCTCAACGGTTAGTATTCATCGCATCATAGCAGTATTGGGATTGTACTGTCAGTAAGTGACTCTTTTGTATTTACTATCTGTATTTTTTGATGTTAAAAAATAGAGGTGTCGACTGATAACATAAAAAAGGATGCACAAACGGCATCCTTTTTTATGTTCAATAAGACTATAAGCAACAGCGCTCGATGCTTAGCGCTCAACGCATCGTCACAAACTCTTCTGAACCAGTCGGGTGAATAGCGACTGTATTGTCAAAGTCAGCTTTGGTCGCGCCCATCTTGATCGCGACGGCAAAACCCTGAATCATCTCATCGACACCGAACCCAAGACCGTGTAGACCAATAACTCTCTCATCATCACCCAAGCATACCAGTTTCATCATGCATTTTTGACGATGCTGAGTCACTGCGCTATACATAGAGGTAAATGTTGATTTGTAGCATTTGATGTTTTCTTTGCCATGGTGTTCAATCGCGTCAATCTCAGACAAGCCAATCGTACCGATAGCAGGGTGGGTAAAGATCACGGTCGGTATCAACGTATAGTCCAAATGCTCATCAGGTTTATTATTGAACAAACGCTCGGATAGACGGCGACCAGCGGCAATCGCTACTGGGGTCAGATCGATACTGTCTTCGATAATATCGCCAACGGCATAGATGTTTTCAATATTGGTATTTTGGAACTTATCGACCTTGATCTTGCCAGTCTCGGTAGTTGCAACGCCAGTCACTTGCAAATTGATATTGTCAGTCGATGGTGCGCGTCCAATCGCCCAAATCAGACAGTCTGTCGTATCTAGGCTGCCGTCTTTGCTACATAACGTCAGGCTATCATCTTCGTTTTTATGAACCTCGGTCAGCGTGGTGTTGGTATGCAAATGTATACCGTCTTGCTCCATCTCTATGAGCAGAGCCTCTACCACACTATGATCAAATGCACGCAGCGGTGAGTGCTGACGGACATACAGGTGCACTTCAGCGCCCAGACTGTTTAATACACCTGCGATCTCGACAGCGATATATCCAGCCCCCACAATCGCTACGCGCTCTGGCAAATGCCTCAACGCAAAGAAGCCATCAGAATCAATGCCGTACTCTGCGCCTTCGATATCTGGGCGAATAGGATGACCGCCAGTCGCAATCAAGATGTGATCAGCGGTAACGAGCTCGCCATTGACCTCTACGGTATTGGTATCAACAAACTTAGCAAAGCCTTTGATGACTTCTACGCCGTTTTTGGCCAAGTTATTGTCATAAGAGCGGTGAATGTTTTCGATATACTGTTGACGACTCTGTACCAGCTTTTGGAAGTCAAAATCTCGGACATCGACATCAAACCCATAATCTGGTGCATATTTATGAATGGCTTCGGCAACTTGCGCGCCATACCACATGACTTTTTTGGGAACGCAGCCCAAATTCACACAAGTACCGCCCAACTGGTCGGCTTCGATAATGGCGCACTTTTTGCCATAGCTGGCTGCACGGTTGATTGAGGCAATACCGCCGCTACCACCACCAATGGCGATATAGTCATAATGTTTGGTCATAATAAGGTCTCTTTACTGAGTTGTTGTACGTATTGTTTTAGATGCCAGCATAACGGGTCATGCTATCTATGCTACCCATCTTACAAGTTTTTTGTGCTGAAGGCATGGCAAATAGCCTACATGCGGACAGCACATAACTAGGAATAGGCTAGGGTCTATATACTTGATCAAATCTATCAAACGATAGGGCGCCGTCTATAAAATAATAGCCCCGGGATGGATAAACCCAATACCAATCCTGAAGTCACAAATAGCGCCTCAAAAAAATACACCATCATTTGGCTAAACAATTCGTCTGAATAACCAAAATAGCCAATCTGTACCATGCTCACCATTGCTTTATAGGCGGCGATACCCGGCATCATACAGATGACGCTGGGCGAGATGAGCGCTTTGGGCGGTAGGGTATATTTCCTAGAAAAATATACACCCAAAAAGCTGGCAAGCATCGCTCCAAAAAAGCTCGCGATCACCAGATGGACATGCTGATAAACAAGCGCCGTTTTTAACCCAAAGCCAAACGCCGTCATCAGTAGACACGGCAAGATATAGCGTTTGGGGACACTAAACATCAGCGTCCAGCCAAGGGTAATGATACAAGACAATATGACCGTCTCAATAAACCACATCTAAAACCCCCAGTGCTGTATGCGTAGTAACACTAGCGCCATTACGATGCCCACACAAGCAGATAAGGTAAGCATATAGGTAAATACTGCACGCCCAACGCCAATATTGACATAGCCTTTTAGGATATCAGATAACGAGTTAATCAGTGGAAAGCTAGGAATCAGTAGCAACACACTAGAGGCCACGGCAATATCGGCATTATTGCCAATATCAAAATAATAGGTTGTCGCGCCAATGAGCGAGGCAATAAAAGCCGTCACAATAACAGTGATAAAAGGGTTAAAGTGGTGTTTGGACAGGTAAATACGGGTAAACATCGCCACCATACCTGCGATAAAGGTCACTGCTGTAATCGACCAGCTGCCGCCATTTAGATAAGCAAACGCGGCACATGAGGCACCAACAAAGATGCTTACTAGCCATGTCGGATACACGGTCTTATCCAACTCATCAAAGGCAATCGTCGTGCGGTCAATCAAGTCGGTACTATCTATAGTGGCTTCAGTTTTATTAATGATTTGCTGAATTTGCACCAATAAATTGACATTGATGCTCTGATTGATCGTATCTCGGGTGGTGGTAATACAGCGCTCATCGCAGATGGTCGTTAGGGTGATAGCGTTAAAGTTCAGCGAACATTCGACGCTGTTCATCCCCAAGGCAAGCCCCAAGCGTTTGGATAAATCCACCACCACAGCCGACTCAGCGCCATACTGCATAAGGAGTAATCCGCAGCGCACGCATAGTCGAGTGATACGCTGCTGCTTGACGTAGCTGATAGAGGTCATGAGTTAGATACGCATGTTGGTTGGTATTGATACGCCATTATAAAGGGTATAGGTGCTGACGCGCAGACAATATGAGTCATTATCGAATATTATGTTGGCTGCTATTATAAAATTTTTGGTAAGGAGCATAAAATGCATATCGCTATTTTGACATTGATGTTTTCATTGCCCGGCTGTAGCTCGCTAAAAGAAAAGCGCCAACGCATGGGCGGCTTGCACGCGCGCTTTGGCAATACGCCAAGCGTCGCGGTCTGTGAGAGTGGCGGCCGCGCGCGCCATGACGCGAGCGAATGGACGTTTGTGATCGTTGGACTGTCAAAACGTGAGGTCGAGTCGCAATGTAGTCAAATTGAGGAAAAGCTAGAACGTACGGTAGATGCAAGGGTAATGAATGTTGAGAGGGAGTTTGTTTAGTTTATGGTGCCTTCGTAGAGAGACGATCAGGGCTAAATCGTGTCTCATGAGAGCTATTATATAAAAAGCATAAGTTATAATTTTAAACAAAAGCTGGAAAGCTATAAGCAACACTTTTTATATTTCTTTCCACTACCACAATGACATTTTTCATTCCTTCCGTTTTTTTTAGGCATAACTCTAGTTTTAGGATTGAAAGTAGCCAATGGTTTTGCCATATGAGATGTTTCTTGTTCCATCTTTTGAGAGTATTTCCAAGGAGAGTCTATATATATACCAAAATTAATTTCTTTAGTTTTAGGGTCGATACATATACCATGCCATTTTTTAGACTTTGTATAGTACTTTCTTTTTCTGGCATGGTTCTCTAATCTTACTTTAGCAGTTGTATAATCGTCGTAGTTGCAATGAATTGTTAACCCTTCACCATCTGCATGTTCAAACCCAATTGTAAAATCATGATTTTTGCCATCTACTAAGCTCTTACTACATATCAGGTCGATAACACCATTTATCTGTCGAATAGAGTTTTCATTAATTGTTAATAGTAGTAATCCAAAATCCAATGTACTAGAGTTATTCATCCTTTCAATATTAGAGATGTATTTTCCAACTGTAGTAGCTTGATATTTTGTAAGTATACCCTCAGGAGTTTGTATAGAGTCTAATCCGTCTCTACGAGTGAGCATTGCCATATCAAGTTCTGCACAGAAGTCATCTCCGATGTGCATTAAATTCATCCCTTTATCTAGCCATAAATTACTGTTTAAATGGTAGGCTAGTATGTTCATTTCATGATGTGCCATTAACTCCTGTGAGTAGTTAGTTCTACGGTTTAAGTAACTTAAGAAATATAGTGGTGAATCTAGCATTTCAGCAAACACATCTAAGAAGAAGACGTCCATTATGAAAGGTGCTCTTATTATTTCTGTCTCGTGATATTTTAGGAACTGTCTAGCTTGGAAAAAAAGTGCAGGGTAATGGTCTGATACGATACATACGGGATAAATCTCTTCAAATTTAGTGCTTGAAATATCTATTTCATTGTTATTAATATCCACAAGCTTGTATTCACTACGTAGTAATAAATCGGCACAAAAATAAGCTTGGTCATAAGCATGTTGCACCGCTTTTTTAAAGTCGCTCTGTAGAGATTGGTCATTTCCTTTCCGTGAACTTATAGTAAGTTTTTTAGATTTAGCTTGTAATATAATGGCTCTATTACCAAATAAAACTAAAATATCTATTTCTCCAGCAACTACACCCTTTTTTTCAAGAATGTTGACACCTTGGAAAACTCTAGTACTTCCAAAAACACTTTTTAGTCTATCTAAAGAAAATTCTTCTGTAAAATTACCTCTATTTATCATAGCCTGACTACGATATAACTCGTCATCCCAAAACCAAAAGAAAGGAGATTCATACAATGCTTCTAACAAAGTATAATTCTGGAATAATAAGTAAGTATCTGTATCCAATTTTATAATTGGAAAAGCATTTTTGGGATTGAAATCATCGAGTGCTTCAAATGTGTAATTTTCTACGGAGACAAAGGAATTAACAATTAAGTCTACTGTAGATTTTGATATAGTGGAAAAGACCGCTAGAGAAAGCTCATCTACTGTAAACGTATAAGGAGCTAAAAAAGACCATTGATTTGGATGCTCTCCGAGCAATTGAGTAAGAATATTGTTGACTTTTTTGAGTTGTAAGTCTCCTATAGCTTCAATTACTATAAACAATTCTTCTAAAGAATAGCCCTTGTTTCTTATCAGCCAATCTTCATCATGTTTATATTTTAACTTTGATAAATCTCTGTATTGGAAGTGATAAGCTGATTCTCCTCCATAAAATATAGGTTCTCTTAAGAAAGCACCTTTATTAAAAGGGTTGTAACTCTTATCTGGTTTATTATTAGCATCTAATTTAAACATATCTGAGATATCAGGCATCATTGAATGATGAAGCTCTAAAAGAAAAGTTTCTGTTCTTTCTATGTACTCTTGCATTTTAGCAGGGGTTGGCAAGTTCACGTTTAATTCAATTTTACATGCAAGACCGATTAGCGTAGATATTTCAATGCGTAATAGTCTGTCCGTACCATACTGCTCTAAAAAATCCTCCTTCTGTATTTTTTCGCCGCATCGTACAACATTATCTCTAAAACAAAAGTACGCAATAGTGTGTAAATATCCATCAGATTGGCACAATGATTCTAGATCACTAAAGACCTCTGCTTCTGTTCTTTGCTTGTCTTTATTGAACACTGTTATTCCTTTACATTTGTCTATAGTTAGTAAAGGCTACCATAGTAAATTGCATTAGCGCTATTAATTAGTATCTATAATTTCAGTTCTTTCACTATAACCAAAAAAAGCCACTCCCTAAAGAGTAGCCTTTTATCGATGATTTTCTAAAAAATACCAATTATTGACGACGACCTTGACCTTCAGGTTTCTCGTACCCTTTCGCACTCATACACGCTTCCATTTTTTTCATGTCAGTTTTACTCGGGCGACTATCATGAGACATTTTTACATTCATGCGTTTAGCACAGTCATCCATAGCTTGTTTCATGTCTGCTGACATATTAGGTCTTTGATGGTTGCGACCGCTTGCGCCATTTGATGTGCCGCTTGACGCACAGGCGCTAACGCCAACAGTAGATGCCAAAATAACAAACATTAATTTTTTCATAAAGAGTCCTTAAAGGGTTTAGAGATTGTACAAGAGCAAATAGCATCAATTCATACGTGCTATATCGTTCTTAATCAGATATTTCTATATCGTGTACATTTGCGCATGGTGTTTAACTATTTAAATATTAATACAATCAATGTTTAAGTATCTTTAATAAAGATTAAGAAAGGTAACGCAGCAGAGCAGCATGGATGCTGGTCTAATATATATAACGATTTAGAATTGCAGCTCAGAGCGTGTACTGTACTTTGTACTAGCCAAAAAAAGGCCACTCCCGAAAGAGCGGCCTTTTATCAATCATTCACTAATTTGTTTTAGCTTACGTCTTTTAACTCTTGCTCAAGCATGGGCTTTAAGAACTCACCCGTATATGAGCCTTTCACTTCTGCCACTTCCTCAGGCGTGCCTTCAGCGATGATCATGCCGCCACCTTTACCGCCTTCAGGGCCAAGATCAATTACCCAATCGGCTGTTTTGATGACATCGAGGTTATGCTCGATGACCACGATGGTATTGCCCTTGTCGCGTAGGGTATGCAGGATATGGAGCAGCTTATAGATATCATGGAAGTGTAAGCCCGTGGTTGGCTCATCCAAGATATAGAGCGTCTGTCCCGTATCACGCTTGGCCAGTTCACGCGCCAGTTTGACACGCTGCGCTTCACCGCCAGAGAGCGTTGGCGCAGACTGACCCAAACGAATATAGCCAAGACCGACATCCATGAGCGCTTGCAGACGACGATAGATCGCAGGTATCGCTGAGAAGAACTCAGTCGCGTCTTCGACAGTCATCTCTAACACTTCGGCGATGCTTTTGCCTTTGTAGTGAATCTCTAGGGTTTCGCGGTTATAGCGTTTGCCTTCACAGGTATCACAAGGCACGTACATATCAGGTAAGAAATGCATTTCAACTTTGATGAGACCATCGCCTTGGCACATCTCGCAGCGTCCGCCTTTGACATTGAAGCTAAAGCGACCTGGCTTATAACCACGAGCGCGTGCTTCTTGCGTTTGAGCAAACATCTCACGTACAGGGGTAAACACACCCGTATATGTTGCTGGGTTTGAGCGCGGTGTACGACCGATGGGGCTTTGGTCAATATCGACCATCTTGTCCAGATGCTCAAGACCACTGATGCTTTCAAACTTATCGGCAATCAGCGTTGAGGCGTTGTTTAACTGTGTCGCTGCCAATGGCATAAGCGTACGGTTAATCAAGGTTGACTTGCCCGAACCCGATACGCCCGTCACACAGGTCATGATACCAACAGGGATAGTCAAATCAACATCGTGTAGGTTGTTACCTGATGCACTTTTTAGCTCGATGTTCATCGGTACTTTTTTAGCTTTAGCCTTACCTTTGACTTCCATATCCATGGTTTTGGCTTTATGACGCACGGCTGGAATCTCGATGCGCTTTTTGCCAGACATATATTGTCCAGTGAGCGATTCTTTGTTTGCCATGATGTCATCGACCGTACCTTGAGCGATGACATGACCGCCGTGGACACCTGCACCGATACCGATATCGATCACGTGATCCGCTTGGCGAATGGCATCTTCGTCATGCTCAACGACCAGTACGGTATTGCCCAAATCACGTAAGCGTGTGAGGGTTTTTAGTAGGCGATCATTGTCACGCTGATGCAGGCCGATAGATGGCTCATCAAGTACATACATAACACCCATCAGACCTGCACCGATTTGGCTGGCAAGCCTGATACGCTGCGCTTCACCGCCTGATAATGTTTCGGCAGAGCGGGCAAGGGTCAAATAATCCAGTCCAACGCTGACAAGGAAGTTTAAACGCTCATTAATCTCTTTAAAGATCTTTTCAGCGACTTCACCTTTATGACCGCCGATCTTTAGCGTTTTATAATATTCTGCAGAGTCGCCAATAGAGAGCTTAACGATGTCAGCAATGGTCTGGTCGTCAACACGCACATTGCGAGAGATTTCGTTCAAACGCGCGCCATCGCAGACATTACAAGTGGTATCAGCCAGATACTTGGCCAGCTCATCACGGACGAGGTTACTTTGCGTTTTAGCATAACGGCGCTCTAGGTAAGGCAGCACGCCTTCGAATGGTACGGTCTTGTTGGTCTTACGACCGCGCTCATCAGTAAAGTTAAAGGTCAGCTTTTCTTTGCCAGAGCCATGCATGATGATGTCTTGATGCTTTTTGGCAAGATCTTGCCACGGCATATCCATATCAATTTTGAAATGCTTACAGACAGTGCTGAGCAAACCAAAATAGTAGGCATGACGTTTGTCCCAACCATTAATCGCGCCTTGATTGAGCGATTTTTCATGATGGGTAATGAGTTTTTCAGCGGCGAAGTACTGGCGTTTGCCCAGACCATCACAGCTTGGACACGCACCGTATGGATTGTTAAAACTGAACATACGCGGTTCAAGCTCAGGTACGGCACGATCACAGACAGGGCATGAGTGTTTGGCTGACATGACTTGGTTGTCGTCACCGCCTTCTTTTGGATTGCCATCCATAAAGTGCAGGGTGACCAGTCCTTGACCCAAACGTAGCGCCGTCTCTAAACTCTCAGCAACACGGTTGCCCAAATCATCACGGACTTTAAAGCGATCGACCACCACTTCGATAGTATGTTTTTTCTTTTTATCGAGGGTCGGCAGCTCATCGGTGTCATACACATCACCATCGACGCGTACGCGCACAAAACCCTGACCAATCAGCTGCTCAAGTAACACGGTATGCTCACCTTTACGCTCGCGAATCACCGGTGCCAAGATCATGAGTTTGGTATCTTCTGGTAATGCCATGACTTGATCAACCATCTCGGTGACCGACTGCGCAACCATCGGCTCGCCATGCTCAGGACAGTACGGCGTACCGATACGGGCATAGAGTAGACGCAGATAGTCATAAATCTCAGTAATCGTACCCACCGTGGAGCGCGGGTTATGGTTGGTCGATTTTTGCTCGATGGCAATCGCAGGGGAGAGGCCCTCGATGCTATCGACTTCAGGCTTTTCCATTTGTGAGAGGAACTGACGTGCGTAGGCTGACAAGCTCTCAACATAGCGACGTTGTCCTTCGGCATAGAGGGTATCGAAAGCCAATGAAGACTTACCAGAGCCAGACAAGCCTGTGATTACCACGAACTTATCTCGCGGAATGTCTAAATCAATATTTTTTAAATTATGAGTACGTGCGCCGCGTATTGCGATATGGTCATGTGCCATCGTTTATGGGTTTCCTATTTGCTAAAAGGGGAGTGAAAATATGTCAAATAAAAAGCTAAATACAGATTAATACAATAGTTAATTGATAGTGGTTAACTAAAAATATGCAGTGGTTGGTTCAAAACGGAAATAAGTTTTAAGTTTGTAATTGTGCTACCACTTATAATTTTACTATTAATAGTTTCGCTGCTGACTACTAGTGCTTTATGTGGTTACTTACTATTTATTTAGCGAGGCAATTGATTCTGTATATCTGCCTTGTGCGTTTAAGCAAATCTAAATCAAATCCCTGTTAAGTAACAGGCATCGTTTGTTATGGTTTTGACCAAAAGTGTCATTTTTTGAAGGGGTTTGTCATTTAAATTATCGTCTGAGTCGAGTGCTAATAACGTTTACGACGCCTTACTTTATTGTCATGGCGACAGCATTATTCAAGGTGTAATAAGGTATATGATGCAGTTAGTAACAAAATAATCTTGTAATATGAACGGCTTGAACGTGAGCCGTCTCTAAGGTCTGTTCGCTTGAATGGTAGCGTCAGCACAAAAACCCAAAAGTCTCGGCAACCAAACGGCGAATGTCTTATACTAGGGGGCTTGATTTGTAGGCTGATGCCTTGATAAACCAGTAGTGATAAATCATGGTGTAGTAAAAGTGCCAGCAGCGAAAAACCAGCAGTGATCAACCAGTGAGGCAATTATGAATAGCGTAGAGAAACGGGCAATCCTCGGGGTCGGTGGTATCTTTGCCTTGCGAATGATTGGCTTGTTTATGATTGTGCCAGTGTTCTCTGTTTATGGGAGCAGTTATACGCATGCGACGCCGTTTTTGATTGGGCTGGCAGTCGGTATATATGGTTTGGGGCAAGCTATTTTTCAGATACCAATGAGCCTTGCTGCTGATAAGTTCCCGCGTAAACCCATTATATTTTTGGGATTGGTATTGTTTGCCATCGGCGGGATAATTGCGGCAAATGCGACTGACATATATGAGGTAATTATTGGACGGGCGCTAGCAGGTAGTGGTGCGGTCTCTGCGGTATTGATGGCGCTCTTAGCCGATGTGACTCGCGAGGAGATGCGCACCAAAGCAATGGCGACCATGGGTCTGACCATTGCGACCTCTATCATGCTTGCCTTTGCCTTTGGTCCATTGTTAGTCGGTTCGCTCGGTATATCTGGGCTGTTTTGGCTGACATCAGGGTTTGCCGTATTGGCGATGTTATTGCTGCTTGCCGTGCCAACACCGATGCGTGTGCTCAAACACAATTTAGACAATAAAACCATCGGTCAGCAACTGGCAACTGTCCTCAAGATTGGCGATCTTAACCGCTTACATATGGCTATATTTGCTTTGCATTTAACGATGACGGCTATATTTGTCATATTGCCGCATCAGCTGAGCGAAGTGATGGGGCTGTCAGTACGTCAGCAAGGACTGGTGTATTTGCCGCTGTTGTTCATTGGTTTTGCAATCGCGATACCTTTTATCATCATTGCCGAAAAGAAGCGCAAAATGCGTCAGGTGTTCTTGGCAGCGATAGCGCTAATGACCGCAGCGTTGGCCCTGCTTGCGCTGGGCAGTCAGGTTGGTGTCGGCATAATCTTGGGTTTGCTGCTGTACTTTATGGGCTTTAACTTACTTGAGGCCACCATTCCCTCATGGATCTCTAAGCGTGCCCCAGTTGCCAATAAAGCAACGGCGATGGGGCTTAACTCTTCGAGTCAGTTCTTCGGTGCGTTCGTTGGCGGGGCGATGGGTGGTTTACTGCTAAACCAGCCGAACTTATTGGCATGGGGTATCTTGGCTATCATTATGGGCGCCGCGCTATTGATCATTCTTCCGATTGCGCAGCCGCCTTATTTATCAAGTACGACAGTGACGATACCCAAAAACATCAATATCCAAGAGTGGTCACGTCAAATGCTCGCGGTAGATGGCGTTGATGAGCTGGTCGTGATGGCAAAAGAGCAGGTGGCTTATTTAAAATTAGATAAGACGCAATTGACGGACGACTCGCGTCAGCAGCTGTCAAGTTTGGCACAGAGTCCACTCGACCTCTAGTACGTTATTTATAGACTCATAAATTCGTAGAAGCGGGAATATTGTAGAAACGAAGATAAATGTGCAGCGCTGAGTAGACAATACTCCTATAGATGGCCATTATGAGTAAGTAGACATTAACCCTTTATCTCTATTTACAAGGAATTGATATGAGTAAGTTTAAAAAGCTAGCGATGGGTTTTGGACTGTCAGCCACGCTATTGGCTTCTGGCTGTGCGACACAGAATATTCAAGCCTATCAGAACACGACGCCGACGCTCGATATGCATGAGTTTTTCTCAGGTCAAATTGAGGGTTGGGGAATGTTCCAAGGTCGCAATGGTGAGGTCAAAAAACGTTTTTATGTCGATATTGATGCAACTCATGAAGGCGATGATGTCATCGTCTTAAATGAAAAGTTCTCATGGGCAGATGGCACAAAGTCTCAACGCATATGGCGTCTGACTGAACAATCAGACGGTCGCTGGGTTGGTACCGCTGGAGACGTCGTTGGTGCGGCAACAGGAGAGGTGGTAGGCAATACCTTGCACTGGAACTACGTATTAGAGCTACCTGTCGAAGATAAGACTTATAATGTCAATTTTGACGATTGGATGTATCTTATCAATGAAGATGTCATGCTCAATCGTTCAGTGATGACAAAGTTCGGCGTGGAGCTGGGCAGTGTGACGCTGAGTATGCACCGTCAAAACGCTACTGATAAGTAATTACTGTTAGGTAACTATTCTTAAGTAATGATTGATAGGACTGCGATTGGGTAGCACAGTAATTAGGTAGCGCTGATGTTAGACAACACGATACATCATCAAGCACAATAAAAAATGCTTAAAAGCACCCAGTATTCAGCGCATCTTGAAAACGGCAAAATACCCCTAATAGTGTAGAACTACGATAGTTTTGAGAAATTATGCAGGCGACATAGATTGACGTCTACCCTAAGTGGACTGTAGATATTTCGATAAAAATTGGTTAAAGTAAACTCATATAATTGATATTACTAAGAGTTGATAGCATCAAATGCTGCTATTAGATAACGATTAAAACAACTTATTAAATTATTCATCAATAAAAGGACGGTATCATGCGCGGAGTTAATAAAGTTATCATCATTGGTAACCTTGGAGCAGATCCTGAGGCACGTCAGTTCAATAATGGTGGCAGCGTGACCAATATTTCAGTTGCGACATCAGAGCAGTGGACAGACAAACAAAGCGGCGAAAAAAGAGAAGCGACAGAGTGGCATCGTATCTCGCTATTCAATCGTCTGGGTGAGATCGCCGCGCAGTATCTGCGTAAAGGCAGCAAGGTCTATATCGAAGGCAGTCTGCGTACGCGTAAATATCAAGACCAAAGTGGCCAAGATCGTTACATTACTGAGATTCGCGCTGAGCAAATGCAGATGCTTGATGGTCAGACTGGCGGTGGACAGGGACAAGGCAATAGTGGTGGTTTTAGTAACAACCAAGGTGGCTCAAATCAGGGTTATGACAATCAAAATGGCCAAAACAACTATGGTCAGCAAGGTAATAATCAGCCAGCACAGCAAGGCGGGTACAATAACCAAGCGAATGGTGGGCAAAACAGTTTTAATAACCAAAACGCACCTGCGCCGCAAAATCAGTTTAATCAATCAGCACAAAAGCCAGCACAGTCTAAGCCTACAGCAATGCCAGATGGTCCTGTAGATGATGATATTCCGTTCTGATGATGATAAGACATAGAACGTAAAGATAAAAATAGATAAAGAACCTCGCCACTGGCGGGGTTTTTTAATGTGTAATCATAAATAACTAAAAACTCAGTCACTGCTAAAATTCTAATATCAGCTTTGGTCATATTACAAGTTGATTGCTAAGACATATAAAAGCATCTATCTTTAGAAATACATAAAGATAAAACTTCTGTTTGTTTTTGCCTATTTTTCATTTTTAGATCATTTATTATCTTTATTCGTTTTTTGCCACAAGTAAATGGACAATAGCCACCTGCAAATAAAATTAATGCCATAAACTACTTTTCATGACTGTTTTTATTATCATTTTTTATATTGAAATTTATAAAAACTACCTTTCATACCTCATATAAACCGTTTGTTCTATCCAGTTTAATTGGGACTAACAGTTTATCGATGACATTGATATACTCAGCTCAAATAAAACTGCACACGACTTTAAGTATTGATGCTGCTACTAAAAAGTTATCTAGCAATAAATACGAATCAATTAAAGTTCGATCATGTGATGGTTTAAAACATAAAATTATTTGGGTTGGCATCTTACAGGCAGGGTGCTCATCTGACTGCCAGTACAGAGTATAAAGAATGAATGACGGTGATGTGTTTCGCAAAAGTGATGTGGGTAGAGAAGAGATAAAGTCTCAAAGTCTTGGTGTATTACCAAGAGAAGCAAGAACGTTGTTGATTATGATCGACGGTAAGCGAACCTACCAAAACTACCTAGATACACTCGATAATAGCAAAATTTTTGCTGACTTTGGTGGTGTTGCACCTCTATTTGAGCTGCTTTTAGAGCTTGAGTGTATCGAAGTGGCGAATACCATAAATACGCGTGCCCGTATCAAGACAGAACCTCAAGCATCTAGCAGCACGCAAGTGCCAGAGACCTTGCGATCTCAATCAACACAAAACTCGTTTGATACCAGTACCGAGACAGAGTTCGATCGTACTTTTAATAGTAAATCACCTAGCAGCGTTATAGACGCTGGCAAAAAATCGCTAGGCGGTATTTTTAAGTCAAAAATATCTGATAGCAATTATGGAACGATAAAATCGGACTTGGCGACTTATATTGAAAAAAACGCCCCACCTGCTGAGGCTTGGGGTTATCTGTTAAGTTTGGAGCAGTGCAATGACAGCTCACAATTGCTGCGATTGGCACAAGAGATACAAAAGAGCAGCAACGCAAATTTATCACGTGGTATGAATGAGTTTATCAAAAGAACTCAGTAGTAGAGTGGATAAAACAACTGGCTCGTTATCAAAAGTAAATAAGCTGTCTTTGCTTATTGGGCTATCAAATATGTACACACTATTAAATATCTACAAGCTATTAAATATTTACAAGCCTAACAAACTAATTGGAAAAACTTATGGAATCAGTCGATCTTTCAGAGTCAAATCGTCAAAAAATGCAACATGGAGAGCATCTCATTGTACGTTTGACTTATATTAGCCGTTATAACAATGATAATCTCAACGGTGAGGTGACTCGTATTCTTGAGCAAGCGCAGCAAAACAACGAGCGCAATGGTATTACTGGTGCTCTAGTATTTAACCACAATTATTTTTTGCAGAGTATTGAAGGGGCAAGACCAGTGATCAATGCACTGCTTAGAAAACTTGTCCAAGACGATCGCCACCACTCTTTACAGATCGTTGAGTGCCGCGAAGTGGATCAGCGTCACTGGAACAAATGGTCAATGAAATACTTGATTCCAAGCGATGAGAATAAAGGGATTGCTCTGAAGTTTTCGACAGGTAATGAGTTCAACCCCTACCTGATGAGTACCAACCAAATTATGATGTTGATTGATACGTTATCGGAGCTTCAAGAGCAAGAAGGACAGCGTACTTCTCAAAAGAAAAAACCTTGGTATGCTTTTGGCTAATTGGTTGATGCCTATAGAGTCTACCTGCTTCCATAACTTTTTTATAAGAGAAAAATATGACATCAGTAAATACAGATGCTCACATCTTAATGAGCATGACCTATGCCAGTCGCGCAAACCCAGATGTATCGGCTACTGACTTCAACGAGATATTGCAGCAAGCACAGATCAATAACGCCGCCAACGGTATTACTGGCATGCTGACATTTAATAAAGATTATTTTTTGCAGACCGTAGAAGGTCCAAGAGCGCAAATTAATCGTTTGCTATATAGCCTGATTGCTGATGAGCGTCATTACGATTTACAGGTTATTGAAACGCGAGAATTAAAGCACAGAGAATGGTCAAAGTGGTCTATGAATTACGCATCTCCAACCGAAGAGAACGCTGCTGTGTATCTAAAATACTCTACTACGAATGGGTTCAATCCATATTTGTTGAATGCTGACTCTGCCAATGGCTTGATGAATGAGCTGAGTGCTCAAAAAGGCTAGATAAAATATCTCGGTCTTAATAACAGTCAAATACCCTAGAGTTAATCAAAAAATATTTTGAGATAATAATTAGGATAACAGTCGATTGACTTTGGTTGTATCTAGTATAATGAATATTTGTTATGACTAATAATGCTTTATTGCCAATAACGCTCAATTGATAGTATGACGAGATATCAAAACAGCAACGAATGGTTTTTGATAAATGAATGATTAAGCAAATTTTTGAAGATGTAATATCGACTTAGTTAAAATAGTGTTAATGATGAATGAATATTCATTCAGGTTCTTAGTAGAGATGATAGCTCTATTGAGGTGAATAACTTTTATACAATTGGATTTATTATGAGCAAAAACAACGCAATCGATTTAGACAACTTAAACGTAGACGAGCTACGTGCTATTACTGAAAATGCACAACAGCTTATCGCCAAAAAACAGCATCAGCGTTTATATGACGCTTATATGCAGTTCGAAAAAATCGCAAAAGAGAGCAACGCGACTATCGAAGAGATCTTAAAAGCTGGTGAGACGTTAGAGAAAAAACGCAGTATTAAGTACCGCAATGGGGATAACAACGAAGAGACTTGGACTGGTCGTGGACGTAAACCAACGTGGTTGGTCGAAGCACTCGCAGCAGGTCGTGATCTTGAAGACTTTGCGATCTAATGGTGTAGACCTAGGTCGTCATACGGCACGCAGACGAGCTTAGCAGTCTTGTAGATAGTGGTTTATTTACAAGTATTTAGTCGTAAGTGACGTAGCACCGCAAAACAGAGAAGCCAGTATCTATGTTGCCAGTATTTTGGCAAAAAGATACTGGCTTTTTTTCTGTCATCTATAGGCCATTGTTTGTTATGATAATGACGTTTTGGTCTTATATAAGAGTTGTGCAACTGTGACCCAAGTATCTGAGTTGTCTCATAAACGTCCTCGTAAGCTTTGGTGGCTGATCGGGTTCGTATTGTTTGCACTATTTGCCGTGTTGCAGATGCCAGCGGCTTGGCTACTTGAGAAATATGCGCCCAATACTCCATATGTACAGCATGTGTCAGGCAATGTCTGGCAGGGCTCTGCTATCTGGCAACTTCCCATATCATCGACACCGCTCATAGGCATGGCCGACTGGTCATGGCAGCCATGGCAACTGCTCACAGGTAAGCTTGGCGCAGATATCAACATAAAAACAGAGCAAACAAGACTGAATGGACAGGTCAAGCTTGGTTTTAACTCATGGCAAGTCGACGATATGAGTGGGAAAATCGCGCCTGAGACTCTAAAAAGTGTCGTTGACTGGCAATTACCCAATACGCCTATTCAGGTCAATGGCGTCTCATTGACGCGCTTATCTGATGACGCCGACAACAAGGTAACATCAGAAACTTCTAACAATGCATCTACTCAGAGTACTACTGGATTCATTGCTGCAGAGGGACAACTGACATGGGTAGGCGGTGAGGTGGGCTATCCCAGTGGCGGCAAAGTTTTTTATCTGACTATGCCTGCATTACGCGCAGAGCTGAGCGCAGAGCAGAAAAACAATAGAAACCTTCTGCATATCAACTTGTTGAATAATCAAGATAAGCGTCTGGGTGATCTGTATATAGACGGTGATAATATGCTGGATGTCAGTCTGACCCAGCGCCTACTAGAAAACATGCCTGAGTACAAAGGACAGGCACCGCAAGATACGCCAGTCGTTAGTGTGCGTCAACCGTTGCTAACTGGTCTAGGGGCAAACTAAATGGCCAATATGACCGCAAGCCTAAAACCCGTTATAAATACTCTCAATCGTTTTTCAGGATGGTTATTGCTACTCGCCATTGCTTGGTTATGTTGGACAGCTGCCCGTCTTTTGTGGTTATTGTTGGCAGCGCCCTTAGCACCTGCATTACCGCTAGCCCCTTTGCAAAGTAATGCAAAGTCTACCAATGATTACAGTGGTTTGTTTGCGATATTTGCTGATCCCGATCCCATTGCGGCGGCAGTCCAGCCACCACCCAACGTTGAGCTCAAAGGGGTGTTGCTAGCGATACCTGAGAGTATGTCTTCGGCATTACTTAATATTAATGGTGAGGTGAAAAACTACCGAATCGGTGATGGACTAAAAGATAGTGACTATATTCTTGTCGCTGTTGATTGGAATTCAGTTATTATCGCTGATGCTAATGATAAAGAAACCATCATTAGCATGCCGGATGCCATGATACTAGATCAAAGCAAAATGCTGGCAGGTAGCATTAGTAATCAGCGCTTGCCTAATAACAGCCTATTACCGACTGCTCCTCAGGCATTGCAAGAGACACCTTCTGAGCCCGCAGTAGAGACGAGTGAAAGTAGTCCACAATCAGCTATTGAGGAGGCGGTCACGGCGCTGCAAGAAAACCCTGCCAGTTATTTGAGTAGAATGGGGGTAATGGCGTCAGGTGAGAGCTATCAAGTGACAGCCGCGATGCCGTCAAAACTACGTAATCGATTAGGGCTTGAGCCGGGTGACAAAGTACTGACAGTAAATGGACAAAGCGTGGGTAATAATCCGGATCAAGATGCGGGCGTGTTACAGCAAGTACAGCAAGCAGGTGAAGCACAGATCGAGGTTCAACGTGGTGAGCAAGTCATTACGATTCGCCAGCAGTTCTAGCACGGCGGCTCTTTAGCACAGGTTGCTCGTTAAAAACTCAGTACATATTATGCAATATCATTGTAGGTAATTATAAATATGGTAAGTTTTCATCAATTTTCAGCCACACCTTTACATCGTGTTCTGCAGCGCTTGATGCGTCTAAGCCGTCCTATCTGCCTAGCGGTACCATTGTGGGCAGCCAGTATGGGTCTTGCGAGTGCTGAGAGTTGGAAGGTCAACTTACAAGATGCCGATATCAAAGCTTTTATCAATGAAGTGGCAACCATCACTGATCAAAATTTTGTCCTTGATCCTCGTATCAATGGCAACGTAACGGTCATCTCCAACAAAGCCTTATCCCGTGATGAAATTTATCAGCTGTTTTTGAGTGTGATGCAGGTCAATGGTATCGCGGCGATTGAGTCGGGTACGACGACCAAGCTAGTGCCGGATAATGTTGCTAAGCAATCTGGCGTTGCTGTTGATTTGCGTGGCAACAGTGTTGGGGAGTCATTGGCAACCCGAGTGATCTATTTGACAAATACCCAGGCTGCGGAGGTTTTAGGGGTCATACGGCCACTGATGCCGCAGTCAGCCCACGCTGCTGCGGTACCTGGTGTAAATGCGCTTGTGCTATCGGATCGAGCAGATAGCCTCAATCAGCTGACAGCGCTTATCCGTGATTTGGACAGTAACGTCAATGATAGTTTACAAGTGATTCCATTACGTCACGTCGATGCCGAACGTATGATGGAGCTCATTAGTGCGTTGGTCGCAAATGCTGGTAGCGGTCAAGCGCAAGGTAGTAACAATCAGCTAAAGGTCATCGCTGATACCTCAAGCGATAGACTGCTGGTCAAAGGCAGTCCTGAGATGATTGCCAAAGTTCAGGAGATGGTCAATCAGCTCGATACTACGCCGACAAGACGCCTAAGTGGCCTCCGTGTCTTTCGCCTAAAGTATGCTAGTGCCACTCACATCGCCGATATGCTAAGAGGATTGCTGGCCAATCAGTCGATCAATAGCGCTGGTGCAACATCCACATTAGAATCAGCCTCTTTAAATGATGCAAGCAGCATAGGCGCATCCATCAATAGTGCTGCAAATGAAAGTATTAATAATAGCAGCCCCTCAGTGGTACCCACCAGCAATGTAGGCGTAGCGAGTACAGGCGTCGGGGGCCGACCGTTTAGTATCATTGCTGATGAAACGCAAAATGCCGTTATCGTGAATGCTGCGCCTGAGCTCATGTTTGAGATTGAAGACGCCGTCAATCAATTAGACAGTCGCCGTGCGCAGGTATTGATTCAGGCTGCTATTGTAGAAGTTTCAGGAGATGATGCGACTCAGCTCGGTGTTCAGTGGGCGCTTGGCAATGCCAACAGCGGTTACGGCGTTGTGAATTTTAATAATGTCGGCGCTAGTGCAACGACGCTGGCTGCCGCTGCACTGGCAGGGAGCAGTACGGGTATAAGTGCGGCTGCCAGCTCTATCGTTGGTGCATTGGTCGGTATCGGTGACAGTCGAACAGACAGTCAAGGGAATACTGAGTTTTATGGTGCTATTTTGCAGGCACTTGATTCTTCTACCAGTGCCAATCTACTATCTATGCCGTCTATTTTGACATTAGACAATGAAAAAGCCAGTATTCTGGTTGGACAGAATGTTCCTTTTGTCACAGGCTCATTCACCACTAGCGGCAATGATTCAAACAACCCTTTCCAGACCATCGACCGTCAAGACATTGGTATCAACCTTAATGTCATTCCGCACATTGGCGATAACGGCACAGTACGTTTGGAGGTGTCTCAAGAAGTCTCGTCTGTCGTACCAGGCAGTACTGGCAATGCTAGTGGCTTAATCACTAATAAAAGCCTTATTAATACGACAATTTTAGCAGATGATCAGCAGACCATCGCTTTAGGCGGTTTGATGCGTGACAACAGCACCACGCGCCAACAAAAAGTTCCAGGTCTTGGTAATGTTCCGCTGATTGGAAGATTATTCCGCTCTGATAATGACAGTACCCAAAAGAGCAATTTGATCATATTTTTGCAGCCAACTATCTTGCGTGATGGTGGTGCGGTCGCGAGTGTGACTGAGCGCAAGTTCAATCAGATGCGTGTACTGCAGCTGGTCATTGACAAAAACGGCACGATTAAACAACTGCCACTGAGTGGTACACAAGGTTGGGACGGTGATGTCAGTGCAGACTACGAGTTAATGCCACTCAACCCGCTCATTCCTAAGCGTGATCAGACCCCAAATTCAACTTCTCAAGGTTTTACCAAGGTAGACAGTCCTAATAGTGGTATAACGACCTATCCGCTAAGTCGTTAAAGCTAACGTAGTTCGCTACTAGTTATTTGCTACTGTAGATCGCCAATGTCCCTTAATTACTATGAGCCAATGCACGATATAATTGTATAGTTATGTCGTACATTGGCTTGCGTGTTCACAATATAGCCACTACTATACTAAACATTAGTAGAATAATATTGCGTATCCGATATCTGTTGATATGATTTATATTCAGGTAGTAAATGGAGCCAAAATGGCAAATCATAAAATGTTTAAGAAATGGCTGGCCCTGAGCGCTATTGCTACCGCTTTGACGCTCATTCCTCGGCGCAGCAGCCGCAACGCTGACACAGAGGTATCCAATGAAGACTGCAACAAAGCCAGTGATCAAAGTAGCTCTCATGATGATACGAACGCTAATTAGATCACGTATTAAATAGGCAGTGCAGGCTTTTTATATTGGGTTTTATAGTTAGCGCATCAGCTGTTAATATAGTCATTGGTATAATATGATGATTGATAAGGTATTTTGCTAAAACAGTTATTTTGGAGCATATCAATGGCGGCTACCGAGTCATCGACTCTCGATAAAAAAACATCAGTCAGGATGTATCCCCTCATTGATACACATACTCATTTTGATACGCCAGTATTTGATGATGATCGAGCTTGGCAGGTACAGCGTGCTTATAGTCAAGGTGTACGCCATTTAGTGTTGGTAGGTTACTTATATCAGTATTTTGAGCGGATGTACGACACTGAGCAGGTACTGAACAAAAAAGCGTCACAGTCTTCTGCCAGCGATATTCAATATCAGGACGAACCTTATATACATACTCATATTGCGCTGGGTTTGCATCCTTTTTATATCGAACAGCATGCTGACGAGCACCTGATAGCATTGGCACAGATGGTGATAGAGCGCCGCCCTTTAGCTATTGGTGAGATCGGCCTAGATACATTTACTGATGCGATGAAAGCGCCTAGTGTATTTGCTAGGCAAAAGCGCTTTTTTGAGGCGCAATTAGATATTGCAGTGACCCATAAATTGCCAGTGATGCTACATATTCGTAAGGCACATGCCGAAGCACTCGCTATATTAAAAGCGCATGATTATGATGCACATGAATTGGGTGGTATTGCCCATAGCTTTAGCGGCGGTGAACAAGAGGCCAAGGCTTTTGTAAAATTGGGATTTAAGCTGGGCGTTACCGGTCAGATTACCAATCCAAATGCCAAAAAACTCCGCCGTGCGATTACAGCCGTTGTTGAAGAGTATGGTATAGCATGTTTGGTGATAGAGACTGACTGCCCAGATATGACGCCTATGATGTGTCAAACATCGCATGATGAGCATTCAGAGTCTGGACAAAGCCCCTATAATGAAAGAGAAAATGCCCATAAGCACGATAGAAATGTCCCTGCTAATTTGCCTTGGGTGCTAATAAGTCTGAGTGAGCTATTGGGCGTATCACGTGATAAACTTGCTAAGCAGTTGTGGCAAAATAGCTGTGACGCCCTAAAAGTAACATGGACCTATCCGGCATGACTAATCTTGCATGACTAATCTTGCATGACCATGAGAGACGATAGGAAAATGGAAAAGGCGAGGAAGGCAAGGGGTAAAACGCAAGTCATAAATGTCGTGGTTAGCACATAAAGCAATAGTTATCATTAAAAAGAGTAATTCGAACCGTTATGAATGAAACACAACAATTTGAGCCGCCAAAATTAAAAGAAAACGCTCTAGTACAACGCGCCACTGATCAAGAAAGTGAGCAGTATGATCGCCGTTTTCAAGGGACGCGCACGCTCTATGGTACGTCAGCGGTAGATACTTTTGCGGCAGCTCATATCTACGTTATTGGCGTAGGGGGTGTGGGCTCTTGGGCCGCTGAGGCACTGGCTCGAACAGCAGTAGGTACCATCACTTTGATTGATTTGGATGTATTGGTCGCCTCTAATGTCAATCGGCAGCTACCTGCTTTAGACAGTAGCTTTGGTCAAAGTAAGATTGCGGCAATGGCAGCACGTATCAAAGAGATTAACCCCAAAGTGACGTTGAATCTTATTGATGATTTTTTGACAGTAGATAACGTCGCTGCCCTACTACCAAGTCTTGATGATGCAAAAGCTGCTGCCAAGCAAGGTAAGCCCATAGTAGTGTTAGACTGCGTAGATGACATGAATGCCAAGCTAGCAATCGCACTGCATTGCCGTTTTAATAAACTAAAGCTCGTCTGTGCGGGCGGTGCAGGCGGCAAAATAGATCCAAGTCAAGTTAGAGTAAGCGATTTGCGCGACAGCTATCAAGATCCACTACTGGCCAAACTGCGCAATAAATTACGTCATGAAAAAGGCATCAATAGCGCACTAAAAGAGAAGTTCGGTATCAAGTGCGTTTATTCTATAGAACCGCCACATGTAGACAAGAGTTGCCAAGCAGGCGGTTTACAGTGTGGAGGCTATGGGTCAGCAGTGGTTGTCACATCGGTAGTAGCAATGATTATGGTCAATGAAGCATTACAATTATTGATAAAACAGACGAGCCATCAACCGAGCGTCTGATATTATTTAATGGAGTCTACCTTGTCTATATCTAACTCACCCAAACAAAGTTACCCAGTCGCGGTAGGTGAAATAGAGCGTATCAATAAGCTCAGAAAATATCAGGTGCTCAATGAAGACGAAGAGCCAGCATTTGATAGACTGGTCGACCTTGTAAAGTTATTCTTTGACGTACCCGTGGTCACGATCACTTTTATGGACGAAGAAACGCAGTATCTAAAACCAGCCTGCAAATTTGAGACGATGTCTGAGAGTGTCAGTACAGCACCACGCGAAATGGCTTTTTGTAATTACACCATACTGTCTGATGATGTGTTAATAGTACCCGATACATTGGAAGACAGCCGATTTAGCCAAAGCCCAATGGTCACAGGGTCGCCATACTTAAGGTTTTATGTTGGTGCCCCAATTTTGCTACACGAAGACAATAAAAACTATCGTCTAGGCACGTTGTGTCTCATGGATATCAAGCCAAACCATAATTTTGATGCCCAGCAAGAGCAAATATTAGCGCAGTTTGCCATGATGGCAGCAGACGCATTGCAATTACAAGACAAACAGCGTGATGCCAAGCATGCCAATGAAATGAAATCTAGTTTCTTGGCCAACATGAGTCATGAAATACGCACGCCAATGAATGGCATCATTGGTATGGTAGAAATGCTGGGTGATACCGAGCTTAGTGCTGAACAACGAGAATACGTGGATAATATTAAGGTCTCAAACGAGCATTTGATGGTGATTATCAATGGTATTTTGGACTTATCGAAGGTTGAATCGGGCAAAATGACCATCGATTCTATCCCATTGAATTTATCGACATTATGTAATGAAGTGGTCAGTCTGTTCTCTATCAAAGCACGTCAACGAGGTTTGACGTTAGATTATCATTATACTGAGTCATTATCGCCTTACGTGAAAGGAGATCCAGTACGCCTTAAGCAAATCATAGCAAATCTGGTCAACAATGCGATAAAGTTCACTCGTGAGGGTGGGCGCGTGAGCATCGATGTCAGGCATATGGACAACTGTTATTGCGAGGAGATTGACAAGACTGGCGACAATAAGGGCGTAGTAAACAATAAGTCTGACAAAAATATGACCTTATGTATTGAGGTGACAGATACGGGTGTTGGTATCAAACCTGAATCGTTAGAAGCAATATTTGATGCTTATGATCAAGCCAATAAGTTTACGCATCGCCTCTATGGTGGCACCGGTCTAGGTCTCTCGGTCTGCAAGTCTCTAGTTGATCTGATGGAGGGCTATATCCATGTGGAGAGTAGAGTGGGAGTGGGTACGACCTTTCGTGTTCTATTGCCCTTGCCAACTATTGACGAGAATAAGTACGAAACATGGCAAGACTCTAACGATCTAACATTGACAGAGCCGAGCCATGAGCGTGCAGGACATATCTTGTTGGTTGAAGATGATGCCGTCAATGCAATCATTGCCAAAAAGGCGCTGACCAGTAGTGGTCACAAGGTGACGCATGTGACAGATGGTCAACAAGCCATTGAAGCTTTTGCGCTATTCCCTAACCGTTATGACGTTATTTTGATGGATCATCACATGCCGATCTTGGATGGTGTACAGGCAACTATCAAGTTACATGAGCTTTATGACCCTCAAGACCTGCCACCCATTATCGCATTGACTGCCAATGCTATGGATGGCGAGCGTGAAAAGTACTTAAAAGTTGGTATGCAGGATTATTGCACCAAACCCTTTAAACAAGAGCAGCTTAACGCTTTGGTACAATACTGGTTGATGCAGAAGCCGCCATTAGAAGAAGAGTAAACAGTAGGCAGCATTTATGGTAACGTCGTGGTGTAAACGACTAATTTAGCAGTAAAGCGATAGTTATAAAAACAAAAAAGCTTAACCACTCTATTGGTGGTTAAGCTTTTTTGTTGATGATAGTGATACAAGTATCAGCTGCCAGCTAGTCTTATAGATCGGTTAGCTCACACGAGTCTGATAGTCGCCAGTACGAGTATCAACACGAACAACTTCACCTTGCTGCACAAATAGAGGAACACGTACAACGGCACCTGTCTCTAGCTTGGCAGGCTTACCGCCACCACCTGACGTGTCACCGCGTACGCCAGGATCAGTTTCTGTAATCTGCAATTCAACAAAGTTAGGCGGCGTGACTGATAATGGAGAGCCGTTGAACAGAGTGATGGTACACAATGCATTACTGTTCTCTTTTAGCCATTTAGGAGCATCACCGATGGCGTTTTTGTCAGCTTGAATCTGCTCAAAGCTTTCAGGATGCATGAAATGCCAAAACTCACCATCGTTGTATAGATAGTTCATTTCAGTATCCATCACATCAGCGGCTTCTAAGCTATCGCCTGATTTGAATGTTTGCTCTAATACCTTACCGCTACGAAGGTTACGCAATTTAACGCGGTTAAAGGCTTGGCCTTTACCAGGCTTTACAAACTCGTTTTCAAGAATGGCACAAGGGTTGCCATCAAGCATAACTTTTAGACCAGCTTTGAATTCATTAGTAGAAAAACTTGCCACAAGAGACTCCTAGGGGTTGTAATAGATGAGGCTGACTATACCAAAAGCTATTGTTCAGCCAAGTATTTACGTATCAGCGGGTATACTTTGATAGGGTAGACACTAAGGGCGTATAATATCGGATTTTGGGTACAGGTAGTAGGCTGTCATGATAAACCATTTAATCACACAAAAAAACTGGCAAAATCAATTATCCGAAGCCATTACGTCCGTTGACGAGCTGCTGAGTATCCTACAGCTGGAGTCATTGCGTGCCGATGTCTATATACCCAAGCATTTTGCGCTACGTGTGCCGCGCGCTTTTGTAGCAAAAATGGTCGTGGGTGACCGTGATGATCCGTTATTGAAGCAAGTACTGCCGGATCAGCAGGAACAAATCAACGTCACAGGCTACGTGGCCGATCCTTTGAGTGAAACTACTCAAAACCCTATCAAGGGCATGCTACATAAATACCAGTCGAGAGTCCTGTTGACAATTACGGGGGCGTGCGCCATTCATTGTCGCTACTGCTTTCGTCAGCACTTTGACTATAGCGCCAATATGCCTACTGCGGACGCAAAACAAAATATCATCAATTATATTGGCGAACACCCCGAGATTAATGAAGTGATTTTAAGTGGAGGTGATCCATTAAATGTGACCAACAGACGCTTATTTGCATGGTTAGATGCTCTTGAGTCTGTTGCGCAGCTCACTACGATTAGGCTGCATACCCGCTTGCCACTCGTCATCCCAGCGCGTTTAGATACCGATCTATTAGATAGACTGTCTCAAAGTCGTTGCCGTATCGTCATGGTGATCCATTGCAATCATGCCAATGAGATTGATGAATTAACAGCTGAATACTTGCAACGTGTCCGGGCAGCTGGCGTTACGCTATTGAATCAGGCAGTGTTATTAAAAAGTGTCAATGACACTGTCGACGCACAAGTGCAGCTTAGTCAGCGTTTGTTTGCTTCTGGCGTATTACCATACTATTTGCATGTGCTAGATAAAGTGGCTGGTGCCGCACATTTCGATAGCGACGAGCGGTCGTCAATTGAGCTTTACTGGTCACTATTATCAGCATTACCAGGATATTTGGTACCTAAGCTGGTGAGAGAGTTGCCGAATAGACCGTTTAAAGTGCCGATTGACATTTACAGCAAGGCTTAGTTTAGGCAATATGGTGTTTTGAATAGCAAACAAAAAGCAATTATTAAAAGCGCGCGTACTATTAAAAGCGAATGTGCCAGTTGTTGTGACAACATAGTGCATATGGTAATAGTGCGTAAGGGAGTTGTATTTGCTTATAAAAGCTACCTCGTTGTGCTTAGATAATAAAATCTGTAATACAGCCTGTCCTTATATTTGATAATGTGTATCTATCAACTCGATTGTATAAATACTTATGAGTGTAGGTACTGCTCTTTATAGCGTTATTACATTTATATTCTGTACCTCATGGAACGCTATTTTTTGTGATTGCGTACTTTTGCACGTTCGTTCAAAGCGACTGATATTGACTGATAGTGAGTAGTAATACCAATGATAACGTTATCCATGTTTCAAGAGCATTTGTCTTCTACTGTACCATTGCCAGTATCGTCAAATCGATCAGTAAACGGTCAAGAGCGTTACTTAGTCAAGCTACTTACCACGCTACCATCACAAACGCCTGAGGAGCAATACCAGCATTTAGAGAGTGTACTCATAGCATTACGAGAAGCTCATATAGATGAAGATCAGCGTCTCAAGTTGATGGCATCAGTACTTGACGCTTCAATTCGATTGATTGCTGCTTTACGGCAACAGTATATTTATGAGACAGGGGTTTTCGATGAGGTTCAGCTAGGCTATGTCGCACAAACCAAGTCGTTACATTATCTCATCATCATGGTCTATGATAGGATCATACGCCAACAAGATTCAGAGCCTAATACTGGGTCTAAACGCTCTTTGGGAAATGGCTGGCAGCGTTATTTCAATAATAAGAAATCTTCTAATACGTTTGCTATTGCTATTTACCAGTCTTTGTCCAGCTATCAAAAAATACTGGCAGAAGAGGTACTCTGCTATCGACCACCAGCAAGTTATCTGTGGTCAAAAATAAATCAGCTGTATCATCTGGCCTATCAGCACCGCATAACCGATATTGATTTGGGTATAGACGCGGCTGTCCCTCATGCAAACAATATCTATCAGCTATATTGTCAAATCTGTTTACACAGTCTGCTAAACCTACGCGGTATGCGTCGCACCAACATTTTGCTAGTGCAACGTTTTTTGCCTGAATGGGCAAAGCACATGGTCGCGACAACAGAGCCTACCACCAGAACACGCGTATTTGTTGATTTGGAAGCTCATTACCCACCAAGCTATCTCACGGCCAACTCCGAGATAAACCCTTATGAAGAACATCGCACTTGTCTGTTCTTAGAGCTGGCACCGATGATTGAGTATTTTGATTCACGCAAGCAGGCTCTACTTGGAGATAGTAGTGCAGCGTTAGAGTACGGTTTGCTCAATACAATCGCATCAACAGTCAGTTATCGTTACTTACAGCCTCCGCTTACTTTGCCTACCAAATATAGCAAAAAACAAGAAGTGCTATTGGTCACAGGTTTTAATGATATTCATTACCGTGTGGGCGATTTCAACAGCTTTGCTAATTTGGTCTCAATAAAAGAGTTAGCAGAGGAAGAGAGACCTCGTTATGACACATTTGGTAAAGAGCAAAATAGCAACAATCCGTTAAATATTAGAGTATTTGATAGCCATGATCACCTTTCACTGTTTCGTGCGCTGCAACTGTTGCCAGAAGCAGATGGGCCCGAAAAAGAGAATGCTGATAGCCCTGATCAAGTGATAGCTGAAGATGACACTTCTAGAAATGCACCGCCACTATTACATCTCATGCGTTTGTTTTTGATTTGCCACTCTACGGCAACAGAACAAACTGACTGGTCAATAGGTGTCGTGCGCTGGACGAATCTTGATAGCAAAGCCCCAATCATAGAATGGCAAGTGCTCGGACATAAACTTGTGGCTTGTGGCTTGCGTCTAGAGGGTAGAGAGCTACGAAACCGTCACTTTGTACCTGCATTTATCTTGGGTAGGGATGAGCAACTAAAAACCACGAGTACGCTCATCGTACCGCCTTCTTACTTTCAGAACAATGACCGAGTCGTTATGCGTATTGGTAGTAAGCAAACGCCATTACGCTTGGGAAACAAGATACTGATGACTGATGAGTTTAGTCAGTATGAGATAGTTCAGTTGTAGCCTACGGTATTTTTGTCAAAAAGCAGACACATGTTGATATGTGGAGGTTTTGGAGGGTTTCTTCGCAGAATCCTAATAAACAAGAAAGGTCATAAGTTAATCTGCAGCTTGCCGAGTTATTGTCTATAATGATGGATATTGTTATTCTAATTGATACCCTATTTAATGTAACCAAAATTAGTTAACCAAGCGTATTATACAGAGCAAGGCTCAGTTATTATTATGATAATCGCCAAGCTTAGTGTTTTCTGTGCTAGGTTTATTTTTGGAAAAGGTGTCAGGTTATTAGAAATAATAGATAAAAATACGTCCATAAGATTAAAAGGCTTCCTATGCGCACTCAGTCTACCTTAAACTTGTTAGTTATCAATGATGATCAGCTTTACGCGGAACGTCTTGTGCAATTGCTTAGCGGTTATTATGACAGTGTGAACTTAGGATTTTTAGACGATAAAGAAGAGTTGTTAAAAGTACTACGTCAACAGTGGGACGTTCTCGTATTTGGCAAAGCCTATGATATGAGCTTTACGGATGTGGTGAGTATCGTACAAGAGCAAAGTATCGATTTGCCAATGATTTGCTTAGTGAATGAAGAGACGGCAGCAGCGGTCTCTAATGATGAAGGGCTACCTGCTGTTGTTAGTGGCACGATGATTAAAGCGCTTAGGTTTGATCAAGAGCTGCCAGTAGTTATGGCTATCTGTCTGCAGCACAGTAACTTGCGCAGTCGCCGTACGCTAAAAACCTTACGCCAAGTGCTCTCCGAATCAGAACAGCGTGCCAATGTTTTGATTAAGAACTCAAAAAGTGCCGTTGCTTATATCGATGAAGGCATCCACATCTATGCCAACGACCCGTATCTGCAACTATTTGGCTTTAAATCGATGAATGATGTCGTTGGTGTGCCAGTAATTGATTTGATTTCGGGTGGTAGTAATGTCAAAGGTTTCAAACAATTTTTGCGTCAGTTTGATAAAGGCAGTCGCAAAGATGTAGAGTTTAACTTTGAGAGTGTACGTACTGATGGCAGCACCTTTGAAGCAAAGCTACAAATGGCTTCAGCGACACTTGAGGGTGAGCCGGTCACTCAGATTATCATTCAACAAAACCAGAGTAACAGTGCAGAGGTTGCTAAGCGCTTAGCTGAAGCTGAGCGCACAGATAATCTGACAGGTCTTGATAACCGACGCGGCTTTGAGGAGCAAATGGTGGTAATACACCAGCAAGCGACTCAAGGGGAGCTGACAGCAGGGCTGCTGTATGTGCAACTCGATAGCGTTGGTAAGATTAGAAGCAGTCTTGGTTTGAAAGGGATTGATGCAACCGTCAAACAAGTGGCTTATATGTTAGATGAGCTCATACCTGATGGGCACGTCAGCCGATTTAGTGATACTGCATTTATGATACTGGTCAAAAATAAAAGTACCGCTGATCTTGAAAAGCTCGCAGCACATATTGGCTCTCGTATCAGTGAGATGCTCATCGAAGTCGATAAGCGTACGACCAGTACGACCGTCAGTATCGCAGTGGTCAAAATCGAGAAAAATACCGCTGAGCCTACCATTGTACTTGAGCGTGCCATGGAAACCATCAACCATATTATGGTAGAAACCTCTAATCATGGCGGTACCTATCATATATACGATCCAAGCGAACACGCCAACAGTGATGACCATGCGCTTGCTGAATCGTTAGTTGACGCTATCACTAACAACCGTTTTGAGCTGTCATTTCAACCAATCTATGATATTGATCGGGATCGCAGTGACTTTTTTGAAGTGTATCTACGCCTGCCGCTCTCCGATGCCGAAAACACCGTATTGACACCAGATCAATTTATGACTGTGGCCAAGAGCCACAACCTACTAGAAAAGATAGATCGCTGGGTACTTATTAACGCCTGCAAAAAAATCAATGATGTACGCAAGCACCATCCTGAAGCCAGACTGTTGATACAGCTGACGAGTGCAACCTTGGTCGATAAAAAACTACCCAACGTTGCAAGCCAGTTGATCAAGGCAGTAGGCGGTGCCGCCGGTGTATTAACATTACAATTCAATGAAAAAGACATCGTTGATCACCTAACTGTAGCCAAATCTCAGTTCTCCGCTCTGAGTGAAGTTGATTGCCAAATGGGCATTAACAACTTCGGATCTTCTGCCAAATCTATCGAAATTGCCAGTTTGGTACAGCCAGATATGGTGCGTCTGGCGCGCAGTTACGTACAAGATATCAATTCAGCAGATAACTTAGATACTGTCAAATCACTCATCACAAGTACCAACGAGGTGAAAGTGGATGTGTTGATGCCTTATATCGAAGAGGCAGCGACCATGTCGGTTGCATGGAGTGTTGGTGCGCGCTATCTACAAGGGTACTACTTAGAAGAGCCTAGTCAGACGATAAAACTAGAAAGCCATGCAGCAAGTTAAAAAGTTGTGATGCTAAAGTTGTAATGACATAGACTCTTTATCACTGACATTTACCAACCAAAGATTGCCCAAATGCCACTTATTAGTAAATATCAAATAAGCAGTCTTTTTGCCACTGTTTTGTTGCTTACCGCTTGTGAGAGCAGTATTCCGCCTGACCATCGAGACCCAGTAACCCTACCTTTATATACAAAAGGTGATGTTAAAAATGGCTTGGTGGTTTACAAAGAGGCATGCGGTCAATGCCATCAGCTCAATGCAGGTCTGAATAAAAAAGGCCCACAGCTCATGAATGTATATGGTGCGCCAGCTGCCGAACTAAAAGATTATGACTATAGCAAAGGACTAGAGTCATCAGGGTGGGTATGGGATGCCAAAACGCTTGACCCTTATATTGCGGATGCACAAAAAGCCATACCAAACTCAAAAATGCTATCTGACCCTATGCCAGATGCCAAAGAGCGTGCAGACGTCATTGCTTATCTATCTACCCTCCGCGCTGAGCCTCCAGCAGCTGCAGAGGATACAAACTGATGCTAACTGTTGAACGTTATGACATAAAAATGAGCCGATAACTGACTATGACCCAGACCGCGAACGATATATCATCATCCAACTCTCAAAAAACAGCAGCGACGCCTAATCAGTCCATGCCGACTACTGCTGACTTTCAATATAATCAGCAAAAAATTGCACAGCTGATGACCCAGTTGAATCAAATCGTATTGGACAAGCCTCAAGCCGTTAAACTTGCACTCAGTGGTATCTTGGCAGGTGGGCATCTGTTATTACAAGATTTGCCGGGCATGGGTAAAACAACGCTGGCTCAAGGATTGGCTCAGCTATTAGGGCTGAGCTTCAGCCGCGTGCAGTTCACTAATGACATGCTACCTGCTGATATCTTAGGTATGAGCATCTACGACCAAAGTAAACAACGCTTTGAGTTCCGTCCTGGGCCTGTCTTTACCCAGCTATTACTCGCTGATGAGATCAATCGCTCTAGTCCTAAAACGCAAAGTGCGCTACTCGAAGCAATGGAAGAGCGACAAGTGACTCAAGATGGTCAAACGTATCCATTACCGCGACCGTTTTTTGTCATTGCCACTCAAAACCCATTACAGCAAGCAGGTGTCTATCCACTCCCTGAATCACAGCTAGATAGGTTCTTATTATGTTTATCACTAGGTTACCCTTCTCCTATGGCAGAGCGTGAGCTGCTAAGAGGTCAAGATCGTCGCGAGCTACTAAAAGATTTAGATGCAGTACTTGATACTGACGCGGTACTGATGGCTCAGCAAGGTGTTAGACAAGTGTATGTGGCAGATGTTGTGTTGGATTATTTACAAAGGCTCGTTGCAAAAACTCGAGCAAGCCAGGAATATCATGGACTATCACCGCGTGGCGTACTGTCGCTACAGCGTGCTGCCCAAGCTCATGCCTATGTATCGGGGCATATGGAGGTGGTACCTGAAGACATCCAAGCGGTGTTTGCAGCCGTAGTGGATCATCGTCTGGGCCAGCGCTTCGTGCCTGCACATGTGAGCGGTGGACAGGCAACCAAAACGATCGCACAGCGTATATTGGCAGAAGTGTCAGTTACTGTTTAACTGTCCATACTGTAGCTCGAGCAGTGGCTACAACAAATGGCTACATTCGTCGGTTGAAGACGAGTATCACAGTCAATCACATGGCAAGAGTAGGGTAGTCATGAGCTTTTTACCAAAGGCCTTAACCGTACCAATCAAGTCAGCACTGAGCCGTTGGTTTGCTTCTCGTGCACCCAAAAACGATAGTGCCATCCTCAATCTACGCAATGTTTATATTTTTTTTAGCCGTGAAGGCATGCTATTTGCTGTGCTATTAGTGATCACCTTTATTGCGGGTGTCAATTATGGCAACAACTTGGTGCTAGGCTTATGTTTTTATCTGGTCAGTGTCTGGCTGATTAGCTTCCATGTGACTTTTGCGCACATATCCGGTCTACATATTCGTCTATTAGACGTTACGATGACTCAGGCAGGTAGTCCTGCTTGGATAACGTTACAGTTAGATAGCAAGAGTCGTCAACCACGCAGGCAGCTGCTATTTGAATTTGAGACATCTGCTGATCGTCAAGATAAAGCAGATACGAATGATCAAAATGCTATCCTTATTACCAGGCTACAAGGTGAGCAAGTCATAAGGCTACCCGTGCAAACGAGCAACCGTGGTCAATTTGAGTTACCACGGTTGACCATCAAAACCGTTTATCCTTTGGGTATCATGCGGGCATGGTCTTATGTCTATTTTGCGCGTAAAGCTTGGGTATACCCCAAACCTGAAGCCTTTGATTGGCAAGCTCAGTATGCAGTTGCAAGCATGGAGGATTTGCCAACAGGCAGTCAGTATAGGCAAGGGCAAGACGACTTTGAGCGCCTAGATAATTATATAGAAGGGGAGTCATTGGCGCGTGTCTCTTGGAGTCACGTAGCACGGGGCCAAGGAATGTTTACCAAGCATTTTGCAGATCCTGTCGGTCATGAGCAGACATTAGATTATGCAGATATGCCAGCTGCGCATCATGAACAAAAACTGGCGCAACTGGCTCATGGAGCGTTAACGCTCGGTCAGCTCGGTGTGCCCTTTCAAATGCGTTTACCCAGTGATGCTCCTGCTACCGCAGTGATGGGTGACGGTGAGGTTTTTGCGCAAGCGTGCTTGCTAAGGTTAGCGAAAGCACCATGACCCAATTTAAGCAACCTCCAGCGACTGATGCTACAGACATGGCAAGTTTTGAGCAGTTGTCACTTGGGTCTCGCACCCGAGCGAAAAATAGTACTCAAACGCTCCACCGCGTAGCAGATAACAAAAAATGGTATCGGCAGCTGCTGGCATTACCAGCGTACTACTGGGTCCTAATCGCTCAAGTGGCAGTCATACTACCGCATGCTGCTCACTTGCCGTTGTGGTTAATAGGGTTTGCTGTTGTCAGTATTGTTGGGCAATTGCCACGTATCAAAAGACGATTCAAAAAACTATCTCATCTAAAGCGTGTCTATCAAGGCATGCAAATGCTAGGTTTTTTGCTGGGGTTGGTCGGTCTGTGGCTGACTTATAACACCGCTTTTGGTTTGGATATGGGCGTTGCATTTTTGGTGCTATGTTTGGTCAGTAAACTTTGGGAGTTGTACAAGCGCCGTGATGCTTACGTGGTGCTGAATTTATCATTATTTGTGTTGGCTGCTTTATTTTTGATGGATCAAGGCTTGATTACCACGCTAGAGGTCATCATTGGTGCGATCATCGTCTTATTGGCATTTATCGCGCTCAACGATGATAGTAATACTCGCGGTGATGGACGCATACGCACCTTGGGGGTATTAGGTATTGGCGCGTTACCTTTATTGGTAGTGCTGTTTTTATTTTTCCCGAGATTGCCGCCGCTGTGGTCCGTACAGTTGTCAGGTCAGCAAGCGATTACAGGGGTCTCTGATAGCATGTCACCTGGTGATTTTGCTAATTTAGGTCAGTCGACCGAGCTGGCTTTTCGCGTAGAGTTTGCAGATGAGCGTCCACCGCAGCAGCAGCTTTACTGGCGCGGTTTGGTATTTAGTGATTTTGATGGGGTAACTTGGCGTCCAAGCCCTCAGGCAAGCCAGTGGTCAGTAAGATCACAACCACCTATATGGATCCAGAATGCTTTTGCTACTGTTCCTGAACAAGTGCAAGCAGCACCTACTCAATATCAAGTTATCCTAGAACCTACACAACAAAACTGGTTGTTTGGACTAGATTATCCTTTCTCTCAGCAACCAGATATCAACATCACGTCCAACTTTACGTTATCCAAAGACCAGCCGGTGACGCAACAGCTTCGCTACGATGTAGTGCAGTTTGCGCCGATGCGTATAGATTCAGTGTTAGCAGAGGCATCCCGGCGCTCGAACCTTGCGCTGCCTAATGAAGGTAATCCGCAGGCACGCGCGCTTGCTAAGCAGTTGTTTGCGCAGTCAGGCTCAGATCCGGTGCGCTATATGGCTGCTATCGAGCGCTGGATCAATCAGACAGAGTTTCGCTATACTTTATCGCCGCCGCCACTGAATACTAATCGTATCGATGAGTTTTTGTTTGAGACCAAAGCAGGGTTTTGCGAGCACTATTCTTCAAGCTTTACCTTTATGATGCGGGCAGCTGGTATTCCTGCGCGAGTAGTAGCAGGCTATCAAGGCGGTGAGCCGAGTCGTAATGGGAATGTCTGGGAAGTGCGTCAAATGGATGCACATGCATGGACTGAGGTATGGCTTGAGGGTCAAGGCTGGGTGCGTGTGGATCCGACGGCATTTGTCGCACCTGAGCGTGTTGAGCAGGGTATGAATACGATGACCCAGCAGCAAGGGGCCGCCATGTTTGGCAGTGGTGCTAGTGCTCAAATCAGCTATCAGCAGTATCAAATGCTACAGACATTAAGGCGCTTATCAGACCAAGCAAGCTATTACTGGCAAAAAGATGTCGTTGGCTATGATCAAGACAAGCAGGCAGACTCGCTATTAAAATGGTTCAATATCAGCTCAATCACGCAGCAAATCATTTGGTTAGCAGCCAGTGCTGTTATTATTATGGCAGTCTTAGTATTTATCATATGGCAGCGCCGCCGCAAACGCTTGCATCCAGCGGACTTGCCACTTGCACAGCTCTCAAAACGTGTGGGTAAACGTGATCAATCGCTGGCTCGAGAGGACAGTGAGGGGCAACTGGCGTGGCTAGAGCGTTTGGCTACTGCTATTGATAGTCGGCTTGACGGTAACACTCATCATGCAACAAGTAAGTTAACAGACAGTGAAAACCCGATAACGATTCAGTCCAAGCTCATTGAAATTAGACAAGACTACCGTCAGTTACGCTATGGACGCTTGAGTACCTTTGATACCAGTCATAGCGAGTATCAAAAAACACTCCAGAAAATCAAAAAAAACGTACGTGAATTACTCTAAGGTTTTTGGGTTTGGTGTCACTGATTTACTTGTGATTAGAACTGCTCATTCCAATTTTAGAGCAGTACACGATGCAGTATGCTAATTCAGTAAATAAGTAAGAGATTGAAATATGGCAATATATGTAGATTTTGTGCAGATACCATTTAAAGGCTATAAATGGTGCCATATGCTTGCGGACAGCCTGCAAGAGCTGCATGATTTTGCGGCACTGATCGAGGTGGATGCGCGTTTATTCCACCGTAATGCCAGCTATCCTCATTATGATATTACGGTACAAATGCGCGAAACGGCTATTGCCCAAGGCGCTATTGCTGCCGATAGGAAAAAAATTATTGAGTGTGCCAAAAAGTTAAAAGTAGAACTTAATGACCAGATAAGGTGATCTGGTCATCGTTCATTTCGATTTTTTGAATCAATCGCTAGCGCTTTTGCCAAATTAAGTGAATAGCGACGTGTCTTATTTTACGGCTGCCGTGCTGATGGCATTGAGTGCTTTTGAGATATTGGCAATCTCAGTATCGCAGCCTTTGATATTATGACGTGTCTTAAGATAGTCAGGGTTGTTGTATGACAACCATACCTGGTTATCAGCATCTTCACTAATGAGGATTTTTTGTGGTAAATCAATAGCAACGGTCTGTTCACAGTTCATCAAGGGTGTACCTGCTTTAGGGTTCCCAAACATAATGACTTGTGTGGGTCGCAATGACAGATCGACACTTTGCGCATTTTTTTGATGATCAACGCGTGCAAATACTTTCATACCTTTGCTTTCGATAACTGAGACCAGTTTATCAGCAGTAGCTTGGACAGAGTGATTGCTCTGTAAAGTGACCAAGCCTTTTTCGGCATTCATAGACATCGTGGTTTTGGTCATAGCGCCTGTAGTATCTGTGTTATCTAATAGCGTATTGATACTGGCGCAGGATGATACGGCGATTGCTAGAGCAGTGATAGAGATGATTTTTATCATAGTTATATCCTTTTAGGTTATCCATAAGTGAGTAACATCGAATAGTCATTGTGCGTAATCAATTTGGTTATTGCAACACACCTTCATAGATGACTAAACCAGCTGCTCTGCTAAATAATCAACCAATAATCTAATCTTTGGTGATAGATGACGGTTGTGTGGATAGACGGCCCAAATGTTTTCTTTGGGTTCTCTATAATCATCAAGTAAGCTCACTAGCTCACCAGATGCAAGATACTTTTGTACATAGTAGTCAGGCAACTGTACGATACCAAGCCCTTTTAGGGCTGCGTCAACCAGACTATAGCCGCTATTATATTGTACGGTACCAGAGACGCGCAGGTTTTTTTCTTTACCTGCATCCTCACTGACACGTGGGTCAGTATCTATAAAGTGCCAGTAATCTCGAGTGCCAAGTAAGCAATTATGCTGACTGAGATCATTGAGCACTGTTGGTATCCCATGTTTATCAAGATAAGCAGGCGCTGCACAGACAAAGTTGGTACGCTGGCTGAGTTTTTTTGCCATCATGGTTGAGTCGTTTAATTTGCCAATACGAATGGCCAAATCATAACCCCCTTCAATCAAATCGATTTTTTGATTACTCAACAAAGCGCTCACTTCAATATCTTGATACTGCACCATAAAATCATTGATGAGTGGTAATAACTGCTGCTCGCCATAAGTCACAGGTGCAGTTAGTTTGATCTTGCCCTGAGGCTTGGATTGTAAATTACTTACTGCTTGCTCAGCGGCATCTAGCCCATCGAGTACACCGCGACAATGCTGATAAAAGACGCGACCTTCTTCGGTAAGTGAGACCCTGCGCGTGGTTCGATAGAGCAGTTTGATATTCAAACGCTGCTCTAAAGCGCTGATTTGCCGACTAACTTGAGCAGTTGAGATGCCAAGCGTTTTTGCCCCTTGTGTAAAGCTCTCGTACTCTGCCACATAAACAAACTCACTGATTCCTTCCCAGTGCATGATTATTACCAATATGTAAAAGATATTTGCAAATATAGCATATTGTTATCTATTTAGAGATAAATATAATGATTAACAACAATGTATAGAGATGGTGCTTTCCTTTTATAGAAGCTTGCCTATAGACAGCAGGCAAGATAAGCTCAATCTATCTTTAGTCGTCTCAGCGATGACAGTCGTAGCTATCAAGCCGAGTAGATAATCGGATGAAATAATGAAAAAGGGTGACGGTGATGATGGTTTGCTAAGTCTGCATTACGCCGCAACCCACAAATAACAATCAACTAAAAGAGAGACTCCTATGTCAGATAAATTTATCAAATCCAAAGCCGCCATCGCCTGGGCACCAAATGAGCCACTATCTATCGAAGAAGTGGACGTGATGCTACCGCGTAAAGGTGAAGTGCTGGTCAAAATCGTCGCAAGCGGCGTCTGTCATACAGATGCGTTCACCTTATCTGGTGAAGATCCAGAAGGCGTATTCCCTGCGATTTTGGGTCATGAAGGTGGTGGTATCGTTGAGCAAGTTGGCGAAGGTGTGACTAGCGTAGAAGTTGGCGACCATGTTATTCCGTTATACACAGCAGAGTGCGGCGTTTGTAAGATGTGCCGCTCAGGCAAAACCAACCTTTGCTCTGCGGTTCGCGAGACTCAAGGCAAGGGCCTGATGCCAGATGGTACCACGCGTTTTTACAAAGACGGCGAGCCTATTTACCACTACATGGGCTGCTCAACGTTCTCTGAATATACGGTGCTGCCAGAGATTTCTTTGGCTAAAGTTAATAAAGAAGCACCATTAGAAGAAGTTTGCTTGCTTGGTTGCGGTGTGACCACTGGCATGGGCGCAGTCATGAATACGGCAAAAGTCGAAGAGGGCGCAACAGTGGCTATCTTTGGTCTGGGCGGTATCGGACTATCGGCGGTAATTGGCGCTGCAATGGCAAAAGCCCAACGCATCATTGCCATTGATATCAACGAGAGCAAGTTTGAACTGGCCAAAAAGCTAGGCGCAACTGATTGCATTAACCCGAAAGATTACGATAAGCCGATTCAGGAAGTCATCCTTGAGCTAACCGATGGTGGGGTTGATTATTCATTTGAATGTATCGGCAATGTCGATGTCATGCGTTCGGCACTAGAGTGCTGTCACAAAGGCTGGGGCGAGTCAATCATCATCGGTGTCGCTGGTGCTGGGCAAGAAATCTCAACGCGTCCATTCCAGTTAGTGACAGGTCGCGTCTGGAAAGGGTCAGCATTCGGCGGTGTCAAAGGTCGCACAGAACTACCAGGGTATGTCGAGCGTTACCTTGCGGGCGAAATCCCATTGCAGGATTTCATTACGCATACAATGCCAATAGAAGATGTCAACGAAGCGTTTGACTTGATGCATAAAGGTGAGAGCATCCGTACGGTTGTCAATTTTTAAGCGTCGCTACTGATGATGATATCAGAATCAAGTTTTTAACTTGACGACTGCATAATAAAAAAGCTGCTTCGATATTGAAGCAGCTTTTTCGTATGTTATTTCTAAACACAGGCTCTTAGCTTAGTGTATCAAGTGTTCTGCTGGCTAATGATTTGGTCCGCTAGTGTCAACAAATCTGCTGCGGTCAGATCTGGTACGGGTACATTTGGTGCGCTCAGCATCTCATTGTAAGGGCGCGTCAAAAAAGCACCTCGGCAGCCTGCTGCTTGGGCACCGATGGTATCCCAAAGGTGACAAGCAACTAGGCACAAGTCTGAGGTGTCAACAGCAAGCGTATCAGCTACCATCTGGTAGGTCTCAGGTGCTGGCTTGAACTTACTAACGGTTTCAACGCTGAAATGCTGTTCAAAGAACTGGCTTAGCCCTGCTTTTTCTAACGGCGTAGGAGACGGGCTACTCGCTGAGTTGGTGAGTGTCACCAGTCGGAGTCCTGCCTCGCGCAAACGTGTAAGGGCAGGCGCCGCATCAGGATGAGCAGGCAGCGCGCTCATTCTTTCTTTGAACTCATTGATATCGTTGTCTGTTAGCGTCACTTGTCTGATATCAGCCACCATCTGCAATGCGCCAACACCAATCTCGCCAAAAGGCGCATACAGACCAGAGAGTGTCATTGTCTGAGAGTACAACACCAGCTGAGCAAACCATTCGCGCAATACTATTTGCTTGCCAAAAACTCGCGTAAAAAATGGCGTAAGCGTATCGATATCCAGTAGCGTTTCATTGACATCGAACACGATAATCGAAGGAAAGTGTTTAGAAGACATAAAGTATCCCTTTTTATAATGATTTTTTATAACGACAAGTGATTTACTCAGCCATGTTAGCCAGTTGCTCTAAGATACTGACATAGTTCTCGACACCTTGAGCACCACTGACCAGATGACGCTCATTAAAGATGATCGCTGGTACACTTTGGATGCCCTGTTGTTGCCAGTGTTGTTCTTCTGCTCGTACTTCTTTTGCGAAAAACTGACCTTCTAATACCGCTAACGCTTCACTTTTATCAAGACCAGTCTCTGCTGCAATATCAGCAAGTACATGGATGTCTGAGATGTCTCTATTGTTAGTAAAGTGCGCGGTAAACAACGCTTGTTTTAAGTCATGCATGCTGCCTTGTTGATCTGCAAAATGCAGAAGCTGATGCAAATTAAAGGTATTGTGCATGCGCGTGTCGTCATTGAAGTTGAACTCAAAACCAACCTCACGACCAGCTTCGGTCATTCTGACTCGGCTCGCATCTGACTCTTGTTTGGTCGAGCCATACTTTTCGATGATGTGCTCGCGTAAGTTTTGACCCTCGTCTGGCATATTTGGGTTCAGCTCAAACGGATGCCAGTGGATAGTGTGTTCTGTATTGGTTTGCTCAAGTGCTGCTGCCAGTTGACGATAGCCAATGACACACCATGGGCAGACGACGTCAGAGACGATGTCTATACGGAGCGTGTTTTCTGATGGTTTCATAAGTCCTCGCGGGGATTTTTATTGGTATGTTGTTTGATAGTGCGATGACAGGGCTATAAGGGACAGTTGTCTAGGTAGCCCTGCTCACTGCAAGATAAGTCAGTTTATACTAAGAGAATGATCGAGTGATTACAATGTATCCTCTGCAGCCAGCGTTACCACTTAGGTAGCTTAATTGTAACTGTCACCAATGATACAAATGAGTCTTTTGCAAACTCTGACTGGTGTCTAAGATGGTTTAAAGTATTAATAATAAAGCATATGAAAAATTAACCCATTTATCACGGTCATAAAAAAGGTGGTTGTCTGAGATGATCTTATATATGAGCAATGACAACTGATAACGTAGGCTAACAAATAAACCACGTTAATATCGGATACCTAATCAATAATAGAGCTCTAACCACAAATAAAATTTTAATTATAGGAGTCATATATGAAAAGCATCACTGAAGCAATGAGATGGCGTTACAGCACCAAAGAATTTGATACCGATAAAAAAATATCAGCAGAAGACTTTCAGAGTTTAAAGGACATTTTGCGACTCAGTCCGTCAAGCACTAATATTCAGCCTTGGCATTTTGTGATTGCTGATGATGAAGCTGGCAAAGCTCGAGTCGCCAAAGGCACTGAAGGTATGTATGAGTTTAATGATGCCAAAGTAAAAGATGCTTCGCACGTCATCGTATTCTGTAGCCGTGTCTATGCTGATGATGAGTTTTTACAGGAAATATTAGATAAAGAAGATAGTGATGGTCGCTTTGCAGAACCAAAATTCAGAGAGCAAATGCATCAAACGCGCAAAATGTTCTTGGATATTCGCCGTTATGAGCAAAAGGATGAGCCGCATTGGTTGATCGAACAGCTCTATCTCAATATGGGTGCACTGCTACTGGGCGCTGCTACTTTGGGTATTGATGCTGTGCCGATGGAAGGCGCAGATTTAAAAGCGCTTGATGAAGAGTTTGAATTACGTAGTAAAGGCTATACAGCCGTTGCCGTCATCTCGCTTGGTTACCGTAGTGAAGATGATTTCAATGCTGAGTTGCCCAAATCTCGCTTTGCCGAAGAGACCATTATCACAAAGGCTTAGTTTATAGTATTTTGTTCGCAACTTGTTTGCGACCACTATTCTAAATTAGTTTTTTAAGAGCCCTATAAGTTTTCGTTTATGGGGCTTTTTTTTATCAAAATTTATTGAATCTGCTGTCTTTTTCTAAGAACGTATTGCTCGCATCACAAAGTACATTGTCAGATTATCAAGCCTGAATTTGAGTACTTATAGACAACAACCAACCTATATTAGGCATCAATAGGTGGTTAATTATAGTTGATGCAAATGATTATTAATTACCCTGCAGCTATTGGTAATGCTCGCTTACAGAACTTGCTACGGTTTAAAAACTACACTGTAATAACTACAAAGTAAAAACAAAACAAGTTTTTTGGTACGTCATAATGGATTTATTGTCGCTATAGCTACAAGGCGATCTTTTCACCCATTATATTCATCTGCCAGCGAGAAGCCAGCATGTCTACCTTGACGTTAACAATCAATAAGCAGGATTATCAGCTCGAGAATCTTGACGCCCGTACGACACTGCTCGACGTCTGTCGTCAGCATCTACAAATTACTGGACCCAAAAAAGGCTGTGATCACGGTCAATGCGGTGCTTGTACCATGCTTATCAATGGTCGCCGTGTCAACTCTTGTCTTACACTTGCCATCATGCATGATGGCGATGACATTACGACGATCGAAGGTATTGGGATGCCAGACTCGCTCTCGGCGTTGCAGCAAGCCTTTAAAGATAATGATGCTTTTCAGTGTGGGTATTGCACACCAGGACAGATTTGTTCGGCCACTGCATTAATAGAAGAAGTAAAACAAAATTGGCCAAGCCATGTGAGCACAGACTTACAACATCCTGATGGTCTACTGGTACAAGAAATCGCTGAGCGTATGAGCGGTAACATCTGTCGTTGCTCTGCCTACCCAAACATTATTAAAGCCATCTCACAAGTACTTGAAAGTGAGATGTCAGAGTCTACTGCCCAGACCAATAACACCTCCACACAAAATTCAAGCGTGACAGGTATTTGGTCACCGCCGCCAAGCGAGACGCAACTTGGTAAAGCTTCAGCAGCCAATAAGAATACAAACAAAGAAACAGTAACTGGTACGACAGGAGGCCGCTCATGAAACGTTTTGAATACAGCCGTGCTGATGCACCAGAGCAAGCCGCAATATCTGCAAGTACCAAAGACGCTTCTTTTATCGCTGGTGGTACCAACTTATTAGATCTTATGAAACTAGAGATCGAGAGCCCAATCAAACTGGTCGATATCACCCGTTTAGAATTAGAGCAGGTTGAGACTACTGATAATGGTGGTTTACGTATTGGCACGCTAGTCACCAATAGTGATCTAGCCGCCCACCCTGACGTGATTGCCAATTATCCAGTATTGTCGCGAGCAATTTTGGCAGGGGCGACCGGTCAGCTACGTAACAAGGCGACTACAGGCGGCAATTTCTTGCAGCGTACCCGTTGCTACTATTTCTATCAAACAGACAGCGCTTGCAACAAGCGTGAACCGGGCACAGGGTGTCCTGCTATCAATGGGGAGAACCGTACTCTAGCTGTCTTAGGTACCAGTGATTCATGTATTGCTCAGCATCCATCCGATATGGCAGTGGCAATGCGCTTACTAGATGCGACGATAGAGACGGTTAAAGCAAATGGCTCGACTCGCACTATCGATGTTAAAGACTTTTATTGCTTGCCAAAAGACACGCCGCATATCGAAAATGTATTGGAGGCAGGTGAGCTGATTACGCATGTTGTACTGCCAGCTCCTATTAAGGGTATACATACTTATGACAAAGTACGCGACCGAGCCTCTTATGCTTTTGCACTGGTCTCTTGTGCAGCAGTGGTAGATGTTGATGACAGTGGTAAGTTGAACACAGTACGTTTGGCATTTGGTGGTATTGGTACTAGGCCATGGCGCAATGAGGCGGTTGAAACATTATTGACAGATACCGATGGCAACAATGACGTCATCACACAGGCAGCCGATCTGCTATTGAGTGATGCCAAAGGTAATGGTCAGAACGACTTTAAGATACCATTGACGCGTCGCCTACTAAAACAAGTCATTCAGCGCGCACTAGCGGGCGAGGGAGCATAATCATGGCACTATTACAATCAATCACGCAGTCAGAACCGACCAAAAAACTGACCATGGATGAGCCTGTTGAAACGCTATTTAGCACAACGGCAAGCAAGCTAGTCGGCAAGCCGATCAATCGTGTCGATGGCTCATTAAAAGTCAGCGGGCAAGCGCATTATAGTGCTGAGATACACCTAGACAATAAAGCGTATGGTGTCTTGGTAGGCGCGACGATTGCCAAAGGGCGAGTTGAGAGCATTGATAACGATTCGCTCAAAGGCATTCCTAATATTATTAAGGTTGTGACCGATCCTGAGCATTTTTTACGTAACTCTCAACAAGGTGGATTAAAAAAAGCACCGACGCAGGGAGCGACTGAGATTTTTTATCATGGTCAGCCCATCGCGGTAGTCATTGCTGAGACTTTTGAAGCAGCGAGAGAAGGCGCGAAGGCGCTCAAAATCACTTATACAGACGAGACTGATCAGGCAGCATTGAACTTTACTCAAGAGCTTTCTAATGCACACGCGGTCGATGAGCAGAAAGGTTCTGACAAAAACTATGTCCAAGGAGATCCAGAACAAGGCTTAGCTGATGCGGCAGTGACCGTTGATCGCTTTTATCATACGCCAAGTCAAAACAGCTCTGCGATGGAGCCCCATGCAACATTGGCTCATTGGGAAGACGACAAGCTAGTTCTGTATACTGCCAATCAGATGCTCGCTTCTTGCAAACAGCAAGTCATGGATGCTCTGGACCTAAACAAAGACCAAGTACAACTGATCGCACACTATGTCGGTGGTGGGTTCGGTAGTAAGCTTGGTATTGCTCCTGAATCTATTGCGGCGGCAATTGCTGCAAAAGATCTTGGTCGCCCTGTGCTGATCACTATGACGCGTCCACAAGTGATGGAGGCGACAATCAGACGCTCAAACACGCGTCAGCGTATCGCAATCGGTGCGAACAATGACGGTGTGATCGATACATTGATTCACGATACGATCTCTAGTAATTTGCCAGATGAGGCTTTCTTTGAGCCAACTGCCTTGTCTACACACTATCTATATAGTGGCAAAAACCGCCGTGTAAATTATGAAATGGTAGACATGAACCAAGTGTTATCCGGCTCAATGCGTGCGCCTGGGGAAGCGGTTGGTATGATTGCCGTTGAGTGTGCGATGGATGAGTTGGCTACCCAGTTAGCGCTTGATCCTATCGAACTGCGTCGTCGCAATGAACCTGAAAAAGATCCTAGTAAAGACATTCCATTTTCGACACGTAAGCTGATTGAGTGTATGGAGCAAGGTGCTAAGCAGTTTGGTTGGGATAAAAGAAATGCAAAACCTGCCAGTCAACTAGAAGGTGACTGGTGGATAGGTACAGGCATGGCTGCTGCTGCCCGCGGCAACCAATTACAGGCATCTGAAGCACGTGCAACCCTACAGGTAGATGAGTCAAAAGCACTCGGTATCAAAGCTGTTATCGAGACAGATATGACAGACATTGGTACAGGGTCTTATACGGTGTTTTCTCAGGTAGCTGCAGACCTGCTAGGACTGCCTATCGATCATGTCGAAATGAAGTTAGGTGACAGTGCATTGCCACCAGCATCAGGCTCAGGCGGTAGTTGGGGCGCTGCGAGTTCTGGTAGTAGTGTCTACCTAGCTTGCGAGCAGCTGCGTGAAATGCTAGCAGAAAAAGTTGGTCTGTATCCTGATAACATTCAGTTGGACAATGGTCAAATCAAGAAAACAGGCGAGCATGATTTAACGGCAGTAGAAGCGGCTAAGAAGGGTGGTCAATCGTTTGCTGATAGTACTATTGATAAGCTATCGCAAACCACAGGGCTTTCATTATCAGGAGAGTCGGCATCACAAGAGTATGACTTTGATAATACAGATGCTTACGCGCTTGCAGAAGTAGTCGCTGGCTATGATGAGCAAAAAGTCAGTGCTAAAGGTCAGATAAAGCCGGGTAAGAATGGCAAAAAGTATCGTCAGTCGTCTTTTGGCGCTAACTTCGCTGAAGTCGCTGTTCACAAGGTGACTGGTGAGATTCGGGTTAAGCGTATGACAGGTGCATTTGCCGCTGGTCGTATTCTTAACCACAAAACAGCAACCTCACAATGCTACGGCGGCATGGTGTTCGGTATTGGCTCAGCACTAATGGAGGAAGTTATCCATGATAAACGTGACGGTCGTCTCTGCAATCATGACCTCGCCGAGTACCATGTGCCAGTCAATGCAGACGTACCGCAGTTGGAAGTTATCTTGGTAGAAGAAGATGATCCTTATACCAACCCGATGCATATCAAGGGTATCGGTGAGACAGCTATCGCAGGTGCGGCTGCCGCGATTGCCAATGCCGTCTACAACGCTGTCGGTGTCCGTGTCTACGATTTCCCGATTACGCTCGACAAGCTGCTGTATGAGATGCCAGAGTAATTTTATAAGTTTATATATGACGAAAACCCGCTTACTGAGCGGGTTTTTGTAAATTAATCGGTAGTATGTTTCAACATTATCAAAAAATAATCATTAAATAAGAGACATTATGAATCAAGTTGCTGACATTCTTAAACTGGCAGGTGACGCTCAGCAGCAAGGGGTCGATGCTGTATTGGCAACGGTCGTACATACTGAGGGCTCAGCATATCGCCGTGCTGGTGCGATGATGCTCATCTGTGAAGATGGCCGCTCGGTTGGGATGATTAGTGGGGGCTGCTTGGAGCCACATATTATCAAACGTGCCTTTTGGCTCACGCGTGACGGTGCTACTGTGCAAGTCTATCAGACCGGTGATGACGTTGAATATACAGAAAACGGTCAAGCGCAGGTAGCGATCAACAAAGAAGCAATCGACGCAGATGTTGAGTCAGACGACTTAGATGAATTGGATGGCCTAGACTTTGATGAGTTGAACTTTGGACTCGGTTGTAATGGACGTGTACATGTACTGTTTGAGCGTCTGGCAACAGCCGTACCATTTCTGGATTTAACTTGTCAGGTTCGGCGAACTCAGCAGCCAGTTATGGTTGCTACTTTAATTCGCAACAACGGTTATCAGAATACCGAGTTGACAATAGGCATGCGCATCAATTTAGAGGAACATCACGATTCGGAGGATTTGTCAGACCAAGAGGTAATAAATCCTTTGAATACGATGGCTGATATTGTAGAAAAGTTAGTAGAGTACAAGCTGTCTGAGAGTAATACCGAATACGTGACTATAGAAACGAATGAGGTAACTACTGAGTGGCTCGTACAACGCTTGCAACCACAAGTGCGTTTATTAATTTGCGGCGCAGGCAATGACGTGATGCCACTGGTGACGATGGCAAAGCTACAAGACTGGCATGTCACGGTCATAGACAGTCGTACCCAATATGCGACTCGTATGCGTTTTCCTCAAGCAGATGCCGTGCTGGCTCTATCACTGGAAAATACTGAAAAGCTACTTGAATTGAGTAGTAATGCGGCGGTTGCTATGATGTCACATAGTCTTAGTCAAGACCGCGCTCGCTTGGCGATACTGTTAGCGCATACGCAGAATTATAGATATTTAGGTCAGTTAGGGCCACGTTATCGTACCGAACGCTTAATCAATGAAATCAGCGCCACTCTCACACAACCTGACGTCTTGGCTGCTGGTATCCGTAAGTTGCATTATCCGATTGGCTATAAGCTAGGCGGTGATGGCCCTGAAGCTCTTGCGCTTGGCATCATGGCACAGATAAATGCAGTCATGCATGGGCAAGCTGCATCAGTAGAAGGCTCTCACAGTGAGGGCTCGAATGTAGCAAAAAGCGTTGGTAATACGGATGCTGATATTGTGCCGAGTACCGTATGAATAGTATCGTTTTAGAAGACAATGATAGACAGGGGCAAAATCATGCGGTCATCATATTGGCAAGTGGCCTCAGTCAGCGTCTAGGTCAACCTAAACAGCTACTTGTTAAGAATGGCGATCCGTTGATTAATTCTATGATCCGATTGGCGGCGAGCACCAATCCGCAATTCATTGTCGTGGTGATTCCTGATAAGCATCCTGCAATTGCCAGTGCAGTCACAGAGCTGGCTATACAATATCCAGCGGTTCAAGCGGTGCTAAATTCAAAACCTGACACCGGCATGGCGGACAGTTTGTATTTGGGTATTGAGACCATTGCTAGTTTTGAAATTGCCAGTCTTGATGCTGATTCAATCGAGCGCGTGCTTATTATAGGCGTTGATCAAGTTTTATTAGATGAGTCGCATTTAACCGCATTGTTGGCTGGTGATCAATCCGTGGTGGCAAGTGGCTATTGTAGTTGGCAGCGTTTAGAAAAGCATCAAAATTTGGACGAAGCGGAATCTAATAAAAACTCTGCTACTAGCAAACCTGCAAACCATATCATTGGTCTACCTTTAGCAATTAACTATCAGCTGCTTAAACAATGGCAGGCAATGTTAGCAGGAGATAAAGGGTTACGATATTTGATTAGAAGGTTACCAGCCGATCAAATAGGTACAGTGATCAACGATAATCTTACCTATGATATTGATACGCCCGAGCAGCTTATCTATGCCAAACAACGAGGCTGGCTGGATAAGAAATCCTAGCGATAATAAGTATTAAGCGACCGAAATGACAAGCATGATAGAAACCGAACGACTGTACCTTAGACAGTGGCAAGCTAGTGATTTTACGCCATTCGCTGAGATGAATGCCAATCCTGAAGTGATGGAATACTTTCCTAAATTATTAACCACTTCTATGAGTAACATTATCGCTAAAAAATGCCAGACGCTGATTGAGGATAATGGATGGGGGTTTTGGGCGGTGAGTCGCAAAGACAGCTCAGATAAAAATGATGATTTTATCGGTATGGTTGGGTTAAATGAGGTACATGCTGATATGCCATTTGCCCCTGCTGTTGAGATCGCTTGGCGCTTGCATAGTGAGTATTGGGGACAAGGGTATGCGACCGAGGCCGCGCATGCTGCTTTGCGCTATGCTTTTGAGATATTAGAACTTAGTGAAGTCGTTGCCTTTACTGCCGTTATCAATAAGCGTTCGCAAAAACTTATGCGACGCCTAGGTATGAGCAATACACAGCAAGATTTTTATCATCCTATGCTTAATGCTAAGCACCCACTTGCTGAGCATGTCCTGTATAAAATTACGCGGCAGCAATGGCAAGTCCTTAGAGCATAACGCATTCTATTTATCCGATGCGGCTGATCTCGAAAACGTCAAAATATGCCCCTTAAACGGTAACTCTAGATAAGTCGTATTTTCAGGTTTGATATGTTGACTACTATAGCCATACTCAATCATCTTGTTGGTCAGTTTGTTTTTGCGGCCACGGCCAGGGTCGACTACGATGACCTCACAGGTCGGTAAGGCATGGCGCTCGATAAATTCAGCAAGTATATCGATATGCTGGTCTTCATAGAGCAAGTCACTGCCAATAATCATATCAAACTTGCCAAGGTGGCTATTGTCCTCTGCCCAGTCTAAGCGCTCAAAATTAATCTCTTTATTATTATTGAGCGTGGTATTTCTATCAAGGAAATATTCAACCGTGGGATGATAGTCGGTCGCTGTGATGTCTGCATGGCGATGATTGAGCAGGAGACTCGATAGCGCCATGCCACAGCCCACTTCCAAAATTCGTTTACCCGCAATATTGTAATCGAGCATATGATTGGCCAGTACCAAACTGGATGGCCATATGACGCCAAACATCGGCCAAGACGCCGAGCAAATGCCCAAATTTAACGCCTCATCATTAGGGTCGCTAAATTGTTGATTGTCACGCAAAGTGCACACATGAATATCAGTGTTGCCAATTTCGATCGTTTGATAGCGCACGCGCACGGTGGTCAGCGAAGTCATAAACTGTCCTAAAAAAGAAGCAAGAATGCAAAGCCTGGCAGAGGGTGCCACTTTCAGTAAGGTAGGACGTTGGAGGCGATAATTTAAATCTTGGAAATGGTGTAAAACTCGATGTTGTAGAAGCTGATATCTCGTAGAAACTTAGTCAGTGACAAGATAAGTCTGAGAAGAGTATGCCTCAAATAGTGACAAGTTATTGTTAATTCTGAAGGTATTGTTATTGCTGCATCAGCTTAGCTATAACTAAAGCATGGCATCGAGAAAAATACGAGAAGCGTTGATGTGTGGAAATTTATAAAGAGTAATGAAAAATATTGTGCGCTTTAGTGGATATAAGCGCACGAATCTAATATGGAGTGTATCTTTGATATTTTTAATTTAATCAGCTAAGAAATTTTAGCCCAGACGTTTTTAATGCCCATACTAGCTCTACAAAGGCGCGACTGTTGGTTAAAGGTTCACCATCGATAATAAGCACATAGCCCGCGCCATCAATCCATAAAAACACAAAACTGATTTCAGGAATGAGTAAATCAACTTGCTGAAAAAACGAGATGGCTTGACTCTCTACTGCCCAGCCGCGTTGCTTTTGGCGAAGCATAAACCCTGAAAAATCGGCGGCGGCGACACTGAGCATGTCCGCTTCTTCTTGACTGTAGCCAATCCGAGCCAGACAAAACCCTTCATCAGAGCCGATCGCAGCACGGCGTTTGCCCGATAAACTCGCCACCACATAAGGCAAAAACTGATCCAGTGGCAAATTGGGTGCGGGTAAAAGCAAAGACAGTTTTTCAATCCAGCCTTGCTCGATAAAGCTCTGTAGCCAGATATCAGAATAACGCTGTAACCAATCAGCAGCGAGTAGTGTCTGCCCATAAGACAATAAATCTTGTAGTGCTAACTGCTCGTCAGTTGGCTCATTTTGTGAAAACGCCTCAAAAATACCAGCAGGCGTGAGGGTTAGATAGGTTTTATCAGCATTTAAGTAAGAAGACATAGCGGCTACCGTAGTGATGAAAGGGTGATAAAAAATATTTAAGGTTATAAACAAACGATGATCTATCGTGTAGTAGAAAGTCTAATGGTTTGGTCAAGGTGCTGTTGGCAATTGTCCCAGCGCTTATCAAACTGCCAATCACTTTTGCCCAAGCTAAACCACACTAAGGAAAATGCCAGACGATCGTTGCGTGCCATACAATAGGCAAAAAACTCATTCTCAATTTGCTCAATGGTGCCCCAGTCTTGATCAGCACATGCTTGCATCAGCTCGCTTGTGATGTCTTTAGCGACTTCTTTGGCATCATCGCTACTGATACGCAGTCGCTGTTTCTGCTCATTGAGCGACGGCGACACCAGCACGCTCCAGCGAGTGGCGAGCATACTGTTGCGCTGAATGTAGCTCTTTTTATCAATACAATCACGAAACCCTTGCTGGGCATCAGGATGCAAACGATCCTTGATACGTGTAAAGAGATTGTTGACATCGTACGGAATATCAAACCAACACCCATAGAAAAAGTCCGCTATAGCGCCTTGTAACGGTTCTTTTTCAGTCATCAGTAAGGCGGCGTTGATACGCTGCTCATGAAAGTGACGGTTATTGGGTGCCAAAAACACCTTGCGCGAATAAAGTCGAAATACTCGGTGCGCCACTTTCTCATTTTCTTTGATCAGGTCTGCATCAGACATCATAGTATCCTTGTATCATAGCCGTGATGGCAATAAGCGCAACAAGCCACCGCCTAATTCCGTAAAACGAAGTGCGATATCAATAAAGCGAATAAGCGATCAGTCCAATAGCGTTTGCATCAAATCAATCATAAACTCAGCATCTTCTTCGCTCATTGGCTCAAACCCTTGAGGCATGCCAAGCTCAGCCAAGGCTTCTTTACCATCTGCATCGTTATGCAAATTGAGGATGGCCTCTAGGAAGATTTGCGCATCGGGAAAGTTTTCTTTAACAAGGAGTACATGGCTGATGTCGGCCAAATCACTCTCAATCAGTACCGATAGCTGGGTTTTGGTTAAGCGTGAGAAGCTGTGGAAGATTTCCGCTAAGAAAAAGGCAGCTTGGGCATCGCCTTTGATCACTTTGCGGGCGGCGGCTTGATAGGTCTCAGTCACATCCCAGTTAAGATCAGATTCTTCTATATCGACGGCTTCTAGTAAACGCAAACCAATCAGCTTGACGTCGCGGTTGTCTGCCATCGCCACAGTTGCGCCTTTAGTGATATCTTCTAAGCGGTTGATATCGCTATTGGCCGCTGCTGCAATCACCATTTCATCAGATTTACCGATAGGGCGCGCAATGGCTCGATAGCCTTGCTCGCGGATGAGGGCGGCTGCATCAAAAGGATTGGCATAGATAATTTGAATATCACCTGCCTCAATCAATGCTTCTTGCTCAGCATGTGATGCTGGGATGTTTAGGTGCATGTTTAGGTTGGCACGTTTTTGAATCAAGGTATTGAACATATGCCAGCCTGCAAAGCGCTCAGGCGAGAAATCAGGGGCGATTAACATATTGTGTGTCGTCATGATTTAGCCTTCCTCATCTTGTTTCATTTGGGCGTACTGCAACATCGCCGCTTCGATTTTGCTGCGTGATGGCTTGCGGCGTACTGAGGTATAGCCAACGGTTTCGCCGCGGCGAACATTGGGTACGACAGTGGCATATACCCAATAGTGACTACCGTCTTTGCATAAGTTTTTGACATAGCCATGCCATTTTTGTCCAGATTCAGCGGTATCCCATAGGTCTTTATAGGCGGCTTTTGGCATATCAGGGTGGCGCAAGATAGATTGCGGTTGACCGATAAGCTCATCAACGCTGTAGCCACTAATCTCGACAAAGGCATCGTTGACATGAGTGAGGATACCGTCCAGATCGGTACGCGAGACAATCAGTTTGCCATCGGGATAAGGGCGTTCTATTACCGTATCATAGACAGTCCGTGACGTGCCATCATAATAGATTAGGGTGATTTGCTCAGCAGGCAGGTCAGGCTTGTGTGCATCAGGGATTGGAGAACCCATGGTCATCTCCTTCGTTAGTCGTTATGTCGTCAATGCTCTATAAATTGGATATGGTGTTAGCCTTGCTTAGTCTACTAGTTATAGGGCTTTCACTTGGCTTCCTTGTATCCAAATCATATTGAACCGACTATGTTTATAATAATTAAAAGCGAATAGATAAGGTGCTTATCAAAAGCTAAAGCTACCAATCAAATGAGTTTTGACAGGGCTTCTGAAGCACGCTTGATGTCTAAGAATATCAAGCCAAGCTTGGCGTTGGGCTTTGCCATGATGGTGAGTACTGCTTCATCACCTGATGAAGTCATGATCACATAGCCTCTTTCTCCTTGAATCATGATGCGATCGATACTGCCGCGTGCCAACTCGCGGCCTGCACGGTCACCCAGTGATAGCAATGCTGCTGACATCGCCCCAACACGGTCTTCGTCAACGCCTGTAGGTAGAGCTGAAGCAATCATCAGACCATCGTTAGAGATTAGGGCGGATGCTTCAACATCTGCTGATGAGCTGTTTAAGTCTTCCAATATCTGTTGAAATGAATCTGTACGCATATCGCTTTCTCTATACTGTGTGTTAATTTTTATTTATGAACTATAGTTAGCCAAAAATAACCCTGTTTAAAAAAGGGTATTATAAATCCTTACTAAAGATATTGATATAGTAAATCCCTATTTAAACTAAGGTTATGAACATTTCTTTCTTTAATTTCATAAAATTTTTAATATTTTTGCCAAAAAAAGCCCTAGTCATTGAATGACTGGGGCTTTTTAACTGAGATAAATAAAGGTAGCTTGACTATATGGTCTCGCGCCATTGTCCTTTAACCATAATACCTTGGATGGGGTTAAGCCCCATTTGGTATGCCAAATCAGCAGGGCGGGCGATGTCCCATAACGCCAAATCAGCGTCACAACCAACCTCTACTTTTCCTTTATTAGATAATCCTAAAGCCTGCGCTGCATAAATTGTTGATCCTGCCAATACTTCTTCAGGGGTGAGGTAAAATAGCGTACAGCCCATATTCATCGTCAATAGCAGCGATGTTAAGGGTGAGGTTCCGGGGTTGCAATCGGTCGAAATCGCCATGGGTACGTGGTGCTTACGCAGTGCCTCAATTGGTGGCAGCTTAGTGTCACGCAAGGTATAAAACGCTCCGGGTAATATCACCGCAACCGTGTTGCTAGCGGCCATCTTCGCTATGTCAGTTTCTGATAAGTGTTCTAAATGGTCGCTAGATAGCCCTTTATATTCGGCAACCAATGCACTACCGCCGATATCAGATAACTGCTCAGAGTGTAGTTTGACGGGCAGCTCTAATGAGCGCGCGACCTCAAAAACGCGTCTGATTTGATCGCTACTAAACGCAATGTTTTCACAAAAGCCATCGACCGCATCGACCAAGCCTTCTGCATGTAGAATCGGCAGCCACTCGCAGACTTGCTCGATATAGTCGTCTGCACGGTCCTGCATATGAGACTTGTACTCAGGTGGCAAGGCATGAGCCGCTAGATAAGTGGTACTCACATGAATGTCATATTTTTCGCCAAGCTGGCGAGCGACAGTAAGCATTTTGCGCTCAGTGTCTAAGTCCAAACCATAGCCCGACTTGATCTCGATACTGGTGATGCCTTCTTTAATGAGGGCGATTAAACGCTTTTCACTTTGTGCAAATAGCGATTCAATGCTGGCGGCGCGGGTGGCGCTCACGGTTGCGACGATACCGCCACCTTGTGCTGCGATGTCTTGGTAACTGGCACCTTGCAAACGTGCTTCGAACTCATTGCTGCGGTTGCCGCCATAGACAATGTGTGTATGACAGTCGATGAGTCCAGGCGTTATCCATTTGCCATCGACGTTTGTAATTTGATTTTCTTGATAATGAGGTAGATGTGCAGTAATTTGCTCCTGTGCCCCAAGCCAAGCAATTTCGCCGTCTTTAATACCGATAGTCGCGTCATGTAGTTGACCATATGGGACGCTATCAGTGTCTTCTTTTTCGTAAATATCAAAACCATGTTGTGCCGAGAACGTCGCAATGTTGGCATTGATAATGAGGTGGTCAAACGATTTCATAGTAGGTTTGTCGAGCGTCTGCTCGTTAAAATTTTCTGATTCATTCATAGTATGCTCCTAATGATTGGGAGGCGAGTAACCTATTAAGCCCTTTTTTTTTGTAAGAGCTAGCTGACAAGTAAGTGCTGTTCTACAATCGTTGCCAGCAGTCGAGCAGCCACTTTGCAGCTACGACTATCAACATCAAAGGTCGGGTTGATCTCAGCAATATCGGCCATTTTTACTTTATCTGATGACATAATCAGCTTGACTATACGCTCAACAAAACCAAGCTCAATACCAAAGGCGGCAGGCGCACTGACACCTGGAACGACACTAGAGGGGAGGCAATCCATATCGATGGTGAGATAAATAATATCAACCTGATCTATGAAGCTTTTGACCTGCTCAGCAATTGTATTCCAAGGCCGATAATGACAGTCTTCGTCACTGATGACGTGCACGCCCAGTTGCTCAGCGCGATCAAAAAGTGCGGCAGTATTAGAAAACCGGCTAACCCCTATACAGCAATAATGAAAGGGCTGCTCGTGTGCGTCAAGGTGCTCAGCAATTTGACGAAACGGTGTCCCAGAGGTCGCCACATCAGACTGACGAATATCAAGATGGGCATCAAAATTAATGATTCCGATTGTCGGTGCTGCGGATGTGCTGACAGTCGTGTCATTTGTTTCTTTTAACGCTTGCCACAATCCCAAAAAGCTGCCGTAAGCGATGGCATGACCACCGCCCAATCCGATGGGTAGTCCACCTTGTTTGATGATAGTGCCGACTGCATCGGCATACTTGATCTGAGCTTGCTCAAGTGTACGCTCGGCAAAGCCGTCGTTGTCATGACAGTGAATATCACCCGCATCACCGAGTAAGGATGGTAGTTGATCGTCAAAGCGTTGTTGCAACTCGGCAATGACTGGCAATGCAGCGAACGCGTGACGAATCAATGGCGGAGCAGCTCTAGCACCCACGCGGCCTTGATTGCGTCTAACGCCTTGGTCACAGGCAAAACCAACCAACCCGATATTTTGAGCCTCATAAGGCTGGGCAAGCTGATACCAGTAGCGGGCGCGCGCAGTCTCAAACGGCTCAGCACGGCCTGTCCACTGGGTCATATCAGCAGGTGTATGGTTAATGGGTGTGGTTGCTACTGTCATCGTTGCTCTCCTTTAACCAATTAACGGTTACTTAGACTCGTACCAGTCGCGACGCAGTTCTTGCCAATGCTCAGCAAGTGTACCGTCTAGTACTAGCTGCTTGGCTGCCTCGATATCTGGGGCTAGGTAGCGGTCTTTATCATAGAATGTCACTTTCTCACGTAGCTTCTGATGTGCCACTGTCAACGGCTCTGACGTCTCGAGTCCTCGATGGAAGTCAATGCCTTGACCAGCAGCTAGCAGCTCAATACCGATGATAGTGGCCGTGTTTTGCGCCATCTCGTATAGGCGGCGTGCACAATATGTTGCCATGGATACATGATCTTCTTGGTTGGCAGAAGTTGGGATACTATCGACGCTGCCTGGATGGGCGATAGATTTGTTTTCCGATGCCAGTGCTGCGGCGGTCACATGCGCAATCATAAAGCCTGAGTTCACCCCAGCGTTATCGACCAAGAATGGCGGTAAGCCACCTGACAGCGTTGCATCAATCAGCAAGGCCACACGGCGCTCAGACATCGAGCCAATCTCAGCGATTGCCAAGGCTAAAATATCCGCGGCAAAAGCGACTGGCTCGGCATGGAAGTTACCACCTGATATGGCGACCGGGCCATCTTCGTTATTAAAGATAAGCGGATTGTCTGTCACCGCATTGGATTCGATGAGTAGCGTTTTTCCTGCTTGGTTGATGATATCAAGGCAAGCACCCATGACCTGCGGCTGACATCGTAAGCAGTAAGGGTCTTGTACGCGATCATCTTGTTCGCCATCGTGCGAGGCACGAATAGCACTGCCTTTGATCAATTGACGATGCGCTTTGGCGATCTCTATCTGACCATGATGACCACGTACTTCATGAATACGGGCATCAAATGGTGAATCTGAGCCTTTGGCAGCATCAATCGATAGCGAGCCGACGATAGTCGCTGTCTCAAGCAAATCCCGTGCTAAGAAATAACCACGTAATGCTAGTGCGGTTGATACTTGCGTACCGTTGATGAGAGCAAGGCCTTCTTTGGCGGCCAATGTGATTGGCTTTAGTCCATGCTGGGCTAGCGCATCAACGGCAAGGACTTTTTTGCCATCGACATAGACGTGACCTTCACCCATCATTGCAAGTGTCATGTGTGATAATGGCGCCAAGTCACCAGATGCACCAACCGATCCTTTGGCGGGAATGTTTGGCGTGATTTGATTGTTGATCAAACCAAGTAAGCTATCAACCACCTCGCGGCGTACACCAGAAACGCCTTGTGCTAGGCTAGCAACCTTCATCACCATAATCAGTCGTACCACACCGTCTGGTAGCGCGTCACCAGTACCTACCGAATGAGAAATGATCAGGTTACGCTGTAGCAGCTCAAGCTGGTCATCACTGATACGTGTCTTGGCAAGTAAGCCAAAACCAGTATTGATGCCATAAGCGCTTTTATCACGGGCAATGATCGTGCGCACATCTTCGTGCGAGGCATCAATCGCCTCATAAGCGCTCTCAGGCAAGCTCAATACCACGGGCTGATCATAGATTTCACGTAGCATCTCAAAGCTAAGCTGGCGTGGATGTAGGGTCAATTGTTTGATGTTGCTCATAAGGGTAATCCTAGTTGCATAGTCGTATAGTTAATTATTTTTATGGTGTTAAGGCGGTGCTTATTATCTAATCATTGGCAAATTCAAACCGTAATCTTTCGCGGTTTTAATCGCCAGCTCATAACCTGCATCAGCGTGACGCATAACCCCTGAACCACAGTCATTGACCAGTACTCGTGATAAGCGTTTAGCTGCAGCGTCGGTACCATCTGCGACGATGACCATGCCTGAGTGCTGCGAGTAGCCCATGCCCACGCCGCCGCCATGATGTAGTGATACCCAAGTCGCGCCGCCCGCGACATTGAGCATGCCATTCAATAATGCCCAATCAGATACCGCATCTGAGCCATCTTTCATGCTTTCGGTTTCGCGGTTTGGACTGGCAACAGAACCCGTGTCTAAGTGGTCACGACCAATGACGATAGGGCCTTTTAGCTCACCGTTTTTAACCATTTCATTAAATGCCAAACCTGCTTTGTCACGTTCGCCTAGACCTAACCAGCAGATACGCGCAGGCAAGCCTTGGAACTGAATACGCTCTTTTGCCATATCGAGCCAACGATGGATATGTTGGTTTTCAGGGAACAGCTCTTTGATTTTTTGATCGGTCTTATAGATGTCTTCTGGATCGCCTGAGAGTGCTACCCAGCGGAATGGGCCTTTGCCTTGGCAAAATAGCGGACGAATATACGCAGGGACAAAACCTGGGAAATTAAAGGCATCTTTGACCCCTTCATCAAACGCAACCTGACGGATATTATTACCGTAATCAGTCGCTGGGATATCCATCGCTTGCAGATCCAAAATCGCTTGTACGTGTACGGCACAAGATTGAGCAGCGGCTTTGGTCAATGCGGCGTGTTGCTCTGGATCCTCTTGCGCGGACCTCCATTCCTCTACTGTCCAGCCGCTTGGGAGATAGCCATTAATCAAATCATGCGCTGAGGTTTGATCGGTAACCAAATCTGGCTTCATGCCACCAGCGCCACCTGCTTTGGCACGCTTGACCATCTCAGGCAGGATATCTGCAGCGTTACCAAGTAAGGCGATAGAAACAGCTTCGCCAGCATCGGTATGTTGTTTGATTAACTCATAAGCATGGTCGAGGTTATCTGCTTGCTTATCGACATAACCAGTACGTAGGCGGAAATCGATACTAGACTGCTGACACTCGATGTTCAGTGACGTTGCGCCTGCAAAAGTCGCGGCTAATGGCTGCGCGCCGCCCATACCGCCAAGTCCAGCAGTCAAAATCCAACGACCTGCCCAGCTACCGTCATAATGCTGACGACCCGCTTCCACAAAGGTCTCGTAAGTGCCTTGCACGATGCCTTGCGTGCCGATATAAATCCAGCTACCTGCGGTCATCTGACCATACATAAATAAGTCTTTGCGATCGAGCTCATTGAAATGCTCCCACGTTGCCCAGCGTGGCACAAGATTTGAGTTGGCAATCAACACACGTGGTGCGTTTTCATGCGTCTGAAACACACCTACAGGCTTACCAGACTGTACTAGCAACGTCTCATCATCTTCTAACGCTTTTAGCGACTCTAAGATTTGATCATAGCTTTCCCAATTACGGGCAGCGCGTCCGATACCACCGTAGACGACCAGACTTTTTGGGTTTTCAGCGACATCAGGATGTAGGTTGTTTTGCAACATGCGATAAGGCGCTTCGGTCAGCCAGCTTTTGCAATGTAGTGTGCTACCAGTAGGCGCGGCGATATCACGAGACTCATCACGGCGAGTTAGCTTGTTGTTGGTTCCATTATCGGTAGTCATGGTTGTATCCTTTTAATAACAAATAGGGCAATAGAGTAGTCACAGTCAGTGTTTGACAAGCAGCCTATAAATTCATCGAAATATCGAGTAGCTCAATTAATATTTTAAGTGCTGCTATATATTTGTATATACAAATTATCAAAGATTATTTTTTCATGCAAGGATTTTTTATTTGCCCACTCATTATTTTTGTTATCGATTTATCAAATTGCTTACTGCTCAGGCATTTTGGCTGAGGTTTGCACAGTGGTCTCATGATATTATGCTGTCATTATTGTGAGCAGAATTGACGGTTAAAGACAAACATGACGAAGACAACTCCAGCATATCAACGTATAAAAAATGCCATATTAGACAACATTCATTCTGGTAAGTGGCAGGCAGGTAAGGCGATTTCTACTGAAATGGCATTGGCTGAAGAGTTTGGCGTATCACGGATGACGGTCAATCGCGCGCTCAAAGAGCTGAGTGAGGAGCGGGTATTGGAACGCCGTCAAGGCTCAGGTACGTTTGTCGCGCAGCAGCAGTTTAACCATACCTTTGTAGAAGTGCGTAATATCGCAGAGGACCTCAAATCAGCCAATCGTGACTATGAAGCCAAAGTCGTGAGTAAACGCGCGATGACTGCTGCTATGATCGGTGATAAATTACGTCGCAAATTCGGTATTGATGAAGTAGCGTCGCCTGTTAGTCCAAGCGCTGATACAAATGAGACGGGCAGTAGTATTAGTAGCCTTGGTATAGACAGCTTGGGCGATGCGGCTATTCTTTATGAGGTAAAAATTATCCATTTCGCAGATGGTCAGCCTATACAGTTTGAAGAGCGCTGGGTTGATGCTAAGAGGGCACCAGAGTTCATCGAGCAGGACTTTACAGTCGTCAATACTAGTGATTACCTGGTTGAAAAAATACCGCTAGAGAGCGGCAGCTATACCATCCGTGCCCTTGCCGCGCCAAACGAGGTGGCAGACGCTCTGCAGATTACCCCGCAATCCCCAACCCTAGTACTACGCAGGCAAACTTACTCAGCAGGTCAAGTAGTGACCTTTGTCAAAATGTGGCATGCTGGCGATCGTTATCAGTTCTCAGGTAGGTTATAGTGACTGTCTTACGTATACTCACTGATTTTGTACGTTTGTGCTATCCAAAATGAGCTACTATATCCATAAGTTGTTATTTATTGAGCCGTCATGGCTTCTTATGTAGCCGCAATTGTACATCCATACTTTTGAAAAATAATATTCAAACAGCATTGAAAAATATGCTGAGTAACCTCAAATCGAGCAGCCAAAGCCGAATATTATAGAGCAGCTATCGTACTGTCCTTGTGTATCGGCTTTTTCCTATTTGTTGATATTCACTCTATTCATTCTTATAAGGACGTCTTATGAAACGTCGTACTCTTTTAGCCCTTGCCGCTAGTACTATATTCCTTGCCGCTTGTGGTCAGTCATCTACCAATGAAGCCGATACTACCGCAACTGACAGTGCAGCGACAGGCGGTTCTGATTTGCTGCAACGTATCAATAACGGCGGCACCATCAACGTTGGTACAGAGGGTACGTATCCTCCGTTCACCTATCATGATGAGAGTGGCAAGCTGACAGGCTATGACGTCGAAGTGACGCGTGCCGTTGCGGATAAGCTGGGCGTAGAAGTCGAGTTCAAAGAGACCCAGTGGGATGCCATGCTGGCAGGTTTGGATTCAAAACGCTTTGATATGGTTGCTAACCAAGTCAGCTTAACGACTCCTGAACGTCTGGCTAAATATGATAAGTCTATGGCTTATAGCTGGTCAGGTGCGGTTGCACTAGCACCAACGGATGACAATCGTTACAGCTCTTGGGACAATCTAAAAGGCCTACGTACCGCCCAATCACTGAGCAGTAACTATGGCGAGCTGGCAGAAAAATATGGCGCAGAAATCGTCCCTGTCGATGGTATGGCGCAAGCGATTCAATTGGTTAAGCAAGACCGTGCTGACTTTACGATGAACGACAATCTTGCCGTACTCGATTATCTCAAGAAATTCCCAGACTCTGATCTTGAGATCAAACTGACTGCACCTGCTAGTGAGCAAACAGGCTCAGGTCTAGTACTCATCAAAGGCGATGACGAAGTCGTGGCAAAATTGGATGAAGCAATGGCAGCGCTTGCCGCTGATGGCACCCTCACCAAGCTTAGCGAAGAGTTCTTTGGTGCTGATGTAAGTCAACAAAAATAATGTTAGCGTCTATCACCGCTGTGCTCGCTGAACTACTGGCATTATTGCCATTTATGAGTCCTGATCGGGCGCAGATTGTCATCTCATCGTTTTGGCCAATGCTCAAAGGTGGTATTTATTATTCGATACCACTGGCGTTGATCTCGTTTGCGATTGGTATGGCGATTGCTCTGACGGTTGCTCTGATTCGGATTGTACCGCGTGCTGGTTGGTTTCATGAGATCGTCTATCGCTTGGCGCGTATCTATGTGTCTGCAATTCGCGGTACACCGATGCTGGTGCAGCTATTCATTATCTTTTATGGTCTGCCTAGTGTCGGCGTCAAGCTCGATCCGTTTCCCTCAGCAATTATTGCGTTCTCTCTAAATATTGGCGCATACGCCTCAGAGACAGTACGAGCTTCGATTTTGTCGATTCCAAAGGGGCAGTGGGAAGCAGGTTCAACCGTTGGCTTGACGTACTTGCAAACGTTTCGTCATGTGATCTTACCGCAGGCACTACGCGTGTCGGTGCCACCATTGTCTAATACCTTTATCAGTTTGGTAAAAGATACCTCGCTTGCGTCACTGGTGTTGGTCACTGAGCTGTTTAAACAAGCGCAAATCATTACCGCTCGTAACTACGAGTTTATGCTGGTGTACACAGAAGCGGCGGTTATTTATTGGGGTATCTGTCTATTCTTGACCTTTATCCAGGGTAAGCTTGAAACCCGCCTTGATCGCTACGTGGCAAAATAAGTCATGCGGCAAAACAAATCATGGCTCAATAGATACTCGCAAATATAGACCAGCCCAACAGGAATTTTTATGATCAAAGTCACTAATATCCATAAAACCTTTGGTAGCAATCAGGTGCTCAAAGGCATTGATTTGACTATCAATAAAGGCAAAGTGGTTGTTATATTAGGGCCTTCAGGATCGGGCAAAACCACGTTTTTGCGTTGCCTTAATGCGCTAGAGATTCCTGATAAAGGCGTGATTGCGTTTGATGATGACAGCTTAAGTGTCGACTTTGCGACTAAACCAAACAAAAAAAAGCTGCTAGCGTTACAGCGCAAATCTGGCATGGTCTTTCAGTCTTATAATTTGTTCCCGCATAAGACAGCCATTGAGAATCTCATGCTTGGTCCTACTGTGGTGCAGGGGCAAAGCAAAGCGCAAGCACGTGAGCAGGCATTGGTACTGCTCGATAAGGTGGGGCTATCGGACAAAGCCGATCTCTATCCATTTCAGCTATCCGGTGGTCAACAGCAGCGTATTGGCATCGCCCGTGCGCTGGCGATTGAGCCGTCGTTGCTATTGTTTGATGAGCCAACCTCTGCGCTCGATCCTGAACTGGTACAAGATGTCCTTGAAACCATGAAGCAGCTCGCGTCTGAGGGCTGGACGATGGTCGTGGTGACTCATGAAATTAACTTTGCTCGTGACGTTGCTGATCATGTGGTGTTAATTGAAGGCGGTGTAGTCGTCGAAGAGGGCAGTGCCAAGCAGTTATTTGAAGACTCCAAGCATCCGCGTACGCAGGCATTTTTACAGCGTATTGATCAGAAGTAGAATCGAATCACTCGAACTGTCTACCGGATTTTTAGCGCTTACAGTATTTGTTATTAAGTCAGTTGCTAAAGCAAAAAACGATAAACTAAAAAGCCCCAATCATGTAATCATGGTTGGGGCTTTTTTATCGATATAACCAAAATGTATTTTAGTTAGCACGTATTTTAACGAGTATATGTTTTAAACATTAGGCAATGGCGTTATACCTTTTGCCGTTGTTTTAGCCAGCGAGGTACGCGAGTGGCAGTACCGTTTAGCACCGCGTTCAATAACGCTGCTAGCAAGATAAGTCCGACACCTAGGTACTGAATCCAAGATAAAGACTGCTGCAATAACAATACTGCAAGTGCAATAGCTGTCAATGGCTCAAAAATAGTAAAGACGGAGGCACGCGTGGCAGGCAGTTTTTCTAATGCTTTCATATATAGCCCAAACGGGACTACAGTACCTAATAGGGACAGCCCTAGGACATAACCCCAAGTCATTAAAGGAAGATCTAACAGCTGCCCATAAGTACGATAAGTCTCAGGCAGGAGTAGCAATCCGCCTGCACTAATGACGATAGAGGTAAAAAACACCAAAGGAGCAGGATGCGCGTAATGCATCGCCCGCTTGCCTAATACCCCGTATAAGGAATAGCACATCCCTGCTGCCAAGCCGAGTAAAATACCCCAATTGACTTGTGCTTGTTCACCCAGCATCGTCAAACCAACACCAAATACAGCCATCAGTGCCAGTGCGAGCGATTTGCGCGTGATGGACTCACTCAGTAAGAATTTCGAAAACAGCAGGCTAAACACAGGCGCGGTATACAGCAGCGCCACCGCAGGACCTGCTCCGACATAGATTACGGCAAAAAAATAGCACACTGACATACCAAGCACACCGATCAAGGACTGCATCGCGAGTCCAAGCCATTGCTTGGGTTGTAATTTGATCAGGTCTGGCCATAGTTTTGGTAGCATAGCTAAGATAATAAATGCTGCCGTCACGATGCGTAATATCGTTACTTGCCACCCACTAAAGCCTATTTGATTAAGATAGGTCGAAAATATACCAAGCGTGCCCCAGCAGATTGCTGCGGTAATGATTTGAATAGTGCCTATCCATGATTGATGCGAGTGTTGCATCGTCGCTCCGCTGTCGATGTTTGCCATACTGTTGTCTTCTTACGATCTAAATGACACAAAGTTTTGTCAGATTACCAGTGATTCAAACGCTCTGAGCAATACTGAAATAAGAAAAGACAACCTGATTAAAGGCTGTCTTTTGTTGGTTCTCTCAGTTTATCACTAAAAGATAGTCAGTCGCTACTAGGGCAGTGTCTTCAATTTAACTATAATCTTCTTATAATAATATTTTGTTAAAATGATGGGCGTCCAGTACGTCATCATTTGAGCTGGAAATCATATGAAATATATAGCGATAGGTATCTTAGTCGTTCTAATGTCTTTTTGCACCGTCATATATTTTATGTTTCATCCAAAATCTGTTGCACATTATTGTGTTGATAGCACCTGTATTGACATTGTGATACAGAATAAAATAGGCGTAGGCGGCGGCAGTGACTATGTAACGATTTATAGAAGTAGAAAGTTTAGCAGACTCTTTCTCAGTACTGGCGATTATGCGCAGTTTCAACTTGAGACGTTGGTGCTCATCTCTCGTTATACGGTCGATAACAAAATTGTGATTTCAGGCGGTTTACCTACTAAAGTACAAGGGGATCTCAGCGATATTTTGATATTTGAGGATTTCACTGTCTATAGAGAGGCTGATATTAACGAAGTAGATTCATTTGATTTTGTGCGAAAAACGGTAGAGCCATTTAGCTTGATAACTTAATGATTAATAACAATCGTACGAGTTTAAGGTTATCGATAGATGAAACTATACAAAATGTGTGAAATAAATAAAGACTTTTATTCCAACTCAATTCAAAGAGTTGTCTGACCTATCTGGTTAGATCAAATACTAGTCGTTCAGGTGAAAGAGATAAGGGGTTTTATTATGCAGTTTACTTATCCTGGATACTATACAGGCTACTGGGCATTGACATTACGTTTTGATGTCAGTCATAACATTCATGAGATCTACTCAAACCATATAATTGAGTTACTTACGTACTTAAATGAGTATCAAATTTTTAAAATGACAGGCTATACTTTAAATAGAGAAGAGTTTTATACTGATAACGAGGAGTCATATACTAAAAATTTTTGGTTAAAGCTTATCCAAAAATTAAAAGAGCTAGATATTTACTTTCTAGATTTGTATGGTAAGACAATGGTTTATAAGAATAATAAACCTGTATGGTTAGAACAAGCTGTAGAAGTTGGTTTAGAATTTGGTACTTCAGAGCCAGATATTTATGTCGTTTTTAAATTGAAAAGTGATGATTGGCTTCCTTATTATTTTATCCGAGAGGCTAAGGTGAATAATGATTATGAAATTAATTATTCTCGTTTAGAAAGATGTTTAACTGGTTTTTTCTGTGAAAAATATCAATATGATATAGACCCTACATCTGATTCAGACCTCAAATCAATACAAAAAGGTTTTTCTTTAGATAACCTGTATACAATAGGTTATCCTAATTTAATAATTTATGAAGAAAACGGTAGTTATTTAGAATCTACAGACCCAAAATTTATTAAGTAATAATCATCAGAACTCTTGCAAAAATAGCAGTTCATTGAATTAGACTGGAAAATTTGTAAGGGCTAGCGCTGACTTATGTAAGAGGTTTAGTATTTGTCTGTTAAAAATTAAGGACTATAAAATGCAATTTGAGTCGTTTGTTCGTTGTACTGGAAAATGGTCAACCTCTTACTATATTTATGAAAGTGAGGAGAATATTTTTTATGATAAATATACAAGTCATTTTACTGAAATGCTTAAAAAATTAAGTGATTATAAAATTTTTGAAATTTCAGAGTATGGTTTATACACTGATAAATATATAATTGATTCAAAAAATTCTTATGACCATGATTTTTGGCTAAATATTTTTTTAAAAAAAGAGGATCGTGCCACAATTGAATTGTTTGGAAAAACGATGGTTTATAGGAATAATAAACCAGTTTTCCTTACTGACGCTATGAGGATAACAATAGATTTTGATATATCAGAGGGTTTCTTGTGGACCTGCCTAAAAATAAGTAACGATGACTGGCTACCTTATCATTTTATTGGAACAGCTAAAGTAAATGATGACTATGAAAAAAATGCTTCACGTCTAGAAAAAGCACTATCGCATTTTTTCTTTGAAAAATATAAATACGAAATAGATACTGACGAAGAAACAGATGTTATAGGTACAGTCAAAGGATTTAGGATAGACAATCCTTATGCAACTATCGACCATGAGTTAGTAATTTATGATAAGAGAGGAAGATACATAGATTCTATAGATCCCAAGCTTATTAAATAATAATCATAAGACCTATTACAAAATCATCAATTTATTGAATTGGACTGGAAGATTTACTAGAGTCGATGATGGCTTATATAATATTTCTATTAAGAGAAGGCTGTACATTACTTCCAGCCTTCTCTTTTTCATGAAAAAAATTACTTGAATAAGTATGGAAGTAAATTATTAATAATAATCGGATAAGAAACAACCCTCGGCTCGGGTGGTGGCGCAGTTCGTACTACCTCGTTCACGGGTTTTATCATGTTGGGTGTCGCAAGCTCCACCCAACCTACGGGCTGGTAGCTATGACATTCATTTAAACAGGGTAGCAGACTAATGAGTTATAATAATTACATGATTTCTAGGTTTAAAGACAGTGAAGCTATTGCAAATAGAAAATGGACAAATATTTCTAATTTCATAAGTAATTGTGGTATAGAAAACATTGATGAATACCTTCGTATCGAAGAAAATTTCATAAAATTTTTAAGAATGTTTTATATAACTTTCTCTACAGAATGTAAAGAAACCTATGGTTCTAGCTCTTTAGCTTCTCATATAATTGTTGAAGATAAAAATTATAATAATGAGTTTGATTATTGGGGTTTACACAATGCTGACGAAAGACTAAATATACTCGCTCAGCAGAACATGAATTACATGACTACAGATGACATCGACTTTTTATTGAAATGTTGGATACGTGAGTTGTGTTTGATCTACTTTTTTGAGATATCCTCTGGAAGTTCTATAAAGGCTACAGATGCAGAATTCTGTTTTATTCTCAAGCTACACGAAAATTTCGAAATATCAGAAATACTTGACCCTGTAGACAATGTGCACATCGAGAAATATTCTTGTGAATAGTACGTAGCACTTAGGTACCATCAGAAAGAGCAATTTAAAAGGCTTATTTTTCATACAAAGCGGCATCGAAAGGTTTCTGAGCAGTGCTTGAGCGATGAATATTATCTTGCGCAGATAAAGGTTGAGCTTAAAACGTCTAACAAACAACTTGTCTAAAAGTTTAAACTTTAAAATAAAATAACTCTGGTCACGTACCAGAGTTATTTTTATGGATTTGCCAAATCACCTACTAATAATAACAGGATAAGAAACAACCCTCGGCTCAGGTGGTAGCGCAGTTCGCACTACCTTGGTCACAGGTTTTTCTGTTGCTTTATCCTTGATCCAAAAGTCAACATAGCTGTCTTTACCAAACCATACCGTACCAATATCAGTGACGAAATTTAGCTGATAGTTAGTGATTACTTTGGCATTAAAGGTCATCTTGGTCGGCAGAAACCATAATAAAAACCATGCAAGAAAAGCACAGATTGTAGTCTGTGCTTTTCTTTTACCTCGCTATCATTCGTCACTGACAATGGTAGACATAAAACGCGAACCTTACACCTGCAATAAAAAATTACTTAGCAAACGCTTAGCACCTTCAGTGGCAAAAGATTCAGGGTGAAATTGTACGCCTTGTATTGGATAGTCTTTGTGCGCCAGTCCCATAATCTCATCGCCCGTCAGCGCAGACTCGTCAAAACTCAATGCCGCGCGTTCGTCATTAGCGACGACTGAGGTAATGGTCAGACAATCTGGAATGGTATCTGCTTTTACCACCAGTGAGTGATAGCGCATGATTTCAAGCTCTTGAGGCAATCCTTGATAGATACCTGTACCATCATGACGAATAGAGGATACTTTGCCGTGCATCGGCACACTGGCGCGTATCACATCACCGCCGAATGCATGAGCAATGCCTTGCATACCCAAGCAGACACCTAGTAGGGGGATAGTCTTGCCTAATGTCTCAATAACCTCACTACAGATGCCAAAATACGCCGGATCATCAGGGGAGCCAGGACCAGGTGAGATAATAATTCTATCTAAATTCATGGCTTGTACGTCAGCTAGGGTGATCTCGTTATTACGTTTGACAATGACTTTGGCTTCATTGCTGCTATCCAAAGTTTGTAAAATCTCGCCAACATATTGATAGAGATTAAAGGTAAATGAGTCGTAGTTATCAATAATTAAAACATTCATGGGACATAAACTCTTTGATAAAAATAGGGATAATTATGGTTGCATAAAGCTGTCTAATACGACTTTCATCGCAGACAGTTTGCGCTGAATCTCTAGGTACTCATCGGCTGGATTTGAGTCATAGACGTTGCCACCGCAGGTTTGTGCGTAGGCAGACTCGCCGCTGATAAACAGGCTACGAATCGGAATGGCAAAGATACAGTCACCATTGAAATTGAAAGAGCCGAGCGCGCCACCATAAGCACCGCGCCCATCTGGCTCTAGCTCATTGATGACTTTGATGGCTTCTACCTTAGGTGCGCCTGATAGTGTGCCCGCAGGGAAGTTGCTGGCAAGGGCGCTAAACATATCTTCGTCAGGATGCAAGATACCAACGATCTCAGAAGAGATATGCTGTACGTGCGAGAAGCGTTTGATATCCATGAGACTACGGACTTTTACCGTACCAAATCGCGCCACACGGCCGATATCATTGCGGTGCAAGTCGACCAGCATGTTGTGCTCGGCAATTTCTTTGTCATCGTTGAGTAGGGCGCGGGCAAGCTTACGGTCTTCTATTACATCGACGCCGCGCTTAGCCGTCCCTGCTAGTGGGTAAGTCTCCATCTCGCCTTGACGCAAGCGGAACAGCAGCTCAGGCGACGCGCCAATGATGCACTGCTGCGCAAATTTCATAAAATACATGTGCGGTGATGGATTGACCGCACGCAGTTTTTCGTAGATAGGCATCTTGTCACCAGCGATACGATATTTGGATTTGAACCCAACTTCACACTGAAAGATACGGCCAGAGATGATGTCTTCTTTGACTTGCATGACGACGTTGGCATGTTCTTCTTGGCTCATACCATCGCCCAAGAACTCAACGGTAGGCGCTTCATAATTTGGAATCGGGTCATTAAGTAGCGCTTTGATCTGTTCGATACGGTTGTTTTGCTGCGCAGTTGGATAGTAAAAGTAGAAAATCTCGCCTGTCATCTTATCAAGCGTCAATCCATCTAGATACACACCAAACTTAAACGGCTCAAAGTCTTCACTGGCTTTTGCCGTCAGGCTTGGCTCAAAAAAGTTCACACAGTCATAACCCAAATAACCGACAAGTCCGCCGCTTTGATCACGGGCGATGACATGTTGCGGCGTGATGGCGCGTAGTAGCTCATAAGGATTGTCAGTTTGATACTTGGTGGTGGTCGCCGTTTTATTATCAGTGATAGCAAGTGTATGGCGGTCTAACGCTGCGATGGTAGTTACAGGGTCAAAGCCGATCGCATGATGGCGCGAAATATGGCTGTCTTCACCCAACGATTCGAGAAAATAACAGGTATCAAACGCGCTCTCGATACGTTTAAATAACGCAAAAAAGTCAATATCCTGTGTGAGCTTAATGCGCTGTGGTTTGCTAGGGATATCGATAGGTGCAGGCTGGGTCTGTGCAGGTGTACTAGAAGTCATAACAAAGTCCGAAATTCATCAAATAGGTGTCGATTAGGCAATTAATAAAGTAGTTATTAAGAAGGTAATTAGTAAAAGAGTAGCAAATGCGCTATATAGTGGTTTAAGAGCGCGCTCTATGAGTAGCAAGTAACGCGCTTACATCATGGCTTTGCATGGCTCTAGCACCGCGAGAGACCGTGGCAATACCAACGCCCAGTTGCTCAGAGATATCACGTTGTGTAACGCCTTGCTCGAGCAAGTCAAAAATACGAATACGATTGGCAATATCGTGTTGCTCTTTATTTGTCAGTAGCGCACTCAACAGCTTATCGATGTCTCCGCTATCAGTACAGTTTGTCAAATGGGTTAGTAAGCTCTGATAAGGATCGGTAGTCATAGTAGTCATCTTAAAAAAAGGAGACAGCGCACTCGTCAAGCAGCTATTCTGCAAAGAACTGCCTTGTTTCAGTATTCTAGTACAGTAGTACAAGAAAAACAAGTGCTAGGTAACTTGCTATCATATCATCGATATAATCTGTCATTCATCAATACAGTCTGGAGCTGTTCTTCGTTGTCATATGTCATCAGAACCAAGCAATTAAGGCTGAACAATTAAAGCCAAGTGAGCATGAGTGAGCATAGAATTGAATAGTGAATCGAGCTATTGAACAGCTATGCCATCTGGTATAGACATCTCTCACCGTAAATTTATCATCACCCAAAAATATTCATATAAATTCTGCATATTAATTATTGCCAAATTGTTAATACTTCGTTATTATGCCCCACATAATTAAATGCTAATCATTATCATTAACATTAATGATGTTATTCGCATATTAGCTTAGATATGTGCAAATTTGTGTGGCTCAAAGAGCAGTTTTATAAAAAACCGTTTATCGACGGCTTAAAAATTCTAATAGTAAATAAAGTGAGTGTGTTATGCGTGAAGTAAGGTTATCTAGCCCATTGACTGTGCTATCTGTAGGCGTGGCAGCGGTATTGTGGACACAAGCGGTTAGCGCTGCTACGGCAGATGATATGCCAAATACCACACTACAGACTATTACGGTTACGGCCAATAGCTCGGTACGCGATAGTGTGCAAGAGGACTCTGTCTATATAGATGACTATACCCCAGCTGCTCAAGCAAGCCATTTGAGTGATTTTTTAGATGTGGTACCAGGAGTAGATGTAGGCGGAACCTCATCAGTCAATCAGCGCATACGTGTGCGTGGTCTTGATGATACCAATCTGAAAGTCACTATCGATGGCGCCCGTCAAGAGGGTGCGCTGTTCTATCATATGGGCGATGTCACTATCGATCCAGACTTGCTCAAGCAAGCAGAAGTGTCAGTGGGTAATAACTCAGTAACGCTTGGCAACGATGCCATCGGTGGCGCGGTTGCTTTTGAAACCGTCGATGCAGCAGATCTACTCAAGCCTGGTCAAACAGTAGGCGCCAAAATCCACGCAGGATATGGCAGCAATAACGATGAGCTGTTGACCTCAGCGACCGTTTATGGCGCCCCAACAGAAAACATCGACTTACTTGCTTATTATGGCAAGCGTGATGCCAATGCTGGCGAAGATGGTAGTGGCCGCAAAATCCAAACCGAAGACAGTGAAGGCGAAAACATCCTTCTAAAAGCGGGCGCATATGTTGGTCAAGATCATCATGTGGGCGCAAGCTTTAGCCGTACCGAAAACAAAGGGCTATTTCCATTGCGTCCAGATTTCCCTGCTGGCGGTTGGAACCCAATCCTGCCGCAAGAAGTAAAACGCGACACTTATGCGCTGGATCATACTTATAATCCTGCCAATCAATTGGTTGATATAGACACTAATGTCTATCAGACCAGTACGCAGATCTTGCGTAACTCTGACGGCGAGCCTGGGTTCGAGTTTGATGCAGAGGTCAAAACCACTGGCGGAAAAGTACAAAACACCAGTATTGTTGATAGCAGCATCATTGATGGTATCAAAGGCACTCATAAGCTAATCGCAGGTGTTGAGCATTACAAAAAAGAATCTGAGATGTCACGAGACTTTGCGGATGCTAGTACCGATGAAGCAACCAACACATCGGTATACTTAGAAGACCAATGGCAAATGGGTAAGCTTAGCTTAACGCCAGGCGTCCGTTACGACCGCTACGAGTCTCCTGAGTTTGTATCGGCAGGCAAGACTTATGACAATGTCGTTGGCGCGCTAGCGGCCAGTTATGAGATTGCACCGCGCACTCAGCTATTTGCAAGCTATACCCAGTTATTTAACGGTCCAGATCTGAGCCAAACGATCTTCAATACTGATGGTGCTGGCACCTATGTCAATGATGATCTAAAAGCAGAAGAGGGCGACAATGCTGAAATTGGTATCGCAACGACTTTGCGTGGTCTGACGACAGCTAATGATTCGTTGAAGTTAAGCGGTAAGTACTTTGAAACCAATATCGAAAACTACATCGAGTTTGTACGTGCTGGCGGTAGCAGAACTGGTCTGAACTGTACGACGGGACAGTTGGGTACGAGCGCTGCTCCTGAGCTGTGTCAAGGCGTTATCAATAATGACGAAGATTTCAAAATCAAAGGCGTGGAGCTGTCAGCGGATTATAGAGTAGATAACTTCAATATGGGTCTAAGCTATGCGCGTGCACGCAGCGAGGGTGAGGATACTGGTTATAACATCGCTTCAGTGAGCGGTAGTGGCTCTGAGTCTGGTGACAAGTACATGGTCAACTTGGGCTATGCACCCACTGAGACTACTGAGCTTGGCTGGCGCAGCACTTACGTCGCCTCAGTGACGCCGGACACCGCGGGCGATGACAACGAAAAACCAAACTATGACGTGCATGATATCTTTATGAGCTACACACCAACTCAAGTTGAAGGCTTAAAAGCCACGCTTGGGGTATACAATATCTTTGATGAGACCTATGCCAGCCACGCATCACGTAACTCTATAGATGATGACTATACTGACTTTGAGATGGGACGCAACATCAAAACCTCATTAACGTATCAGTTCTAATCTCACTTATCTGGTTTAATTTAATATAAATCTAATCGCATCAATAAAGTCAGCTGTCTATATATGAGAGCTGACTTTTTATTGTGGTTAGCTTTTAAATTATCACAACAGCGATGACGTATTTGCTAATAAACACTCACTGATAAGTGCTTACTGACAAATGCTCATTGATAAGCACTTATTGATAAGCACCTACTAAAATATTATATGAATAAAGAACCAAGACCCATGACTTCACTCAATCCGCGCCAAGTCTGTTTATGGATTCACCGTTATACTGGGCTTGCTATGGCAGCCTTTTTGATCATTGCCAGCATCACTGGGACATTACTGGCGTTTCATCATGAGCTTGACGATGTATTCAATCGCAAGCTGGTCAATATTGACACCCAAAAGTCACCGCTTATGTCTATCGCAGCGCTGCATAACAAGGTTGTAGCGAGCTACCCCGCACAAAAATTCTCCAGTATGCCCACATCTATAGAGCCTGATAAGGCGGTTGTGTTTTCGGTCGATAGGAGCCGAGGCAAAGGCGGTAATAAACTAAAACCAGCATTCCAAGAAGTATATATCAATCCCTATACCAGCGATATCATTGGCACACGTGACAAAGACGCGTGGGCATGGAACAACACCATGTGGAAGGTGTTTTGGTTACACCGCGACTTACTGCTTGGTGATATTGGCAAATGGGTGCTAGGTGTTGTCTCATTGGTCTGGACGATTAACTGCTTTATTGGCTTTTATCTGACCTTTCCACGAGCCATCAAACCATCTAAAAACAAGCCGCCTTCCAACAAAAAACGGGCGTCATTCTTTAAGCGTTGGCTACCTGCTTGGAAGATTCGTCGCAAGACCAATACCTTTAAGCTCAATTATGATTTGCACCATGCGTTTGGGTTATGGCTTTGGGTCATGTTGTTCGTCATTGCATGGTCGAGCGTCGGCTTTAATCTAAAATCCGTCTATCAACCAGTGATGCAAGCCGTGGTCGGGCTAACGCCAAGAGAGGGGCGACCTGCCAAATCTGAGCCGAATAAATCAGCAGGGCAGCAGGGTAGAGCAGAGAGAGCGGAAAATTCGAATACCCCTGTCAGCAATAGTACAAATGACGCGCATATAAGCACGCAAGTTGTCGGCAAGTCCAATAGCATTGCCTATCTAAGCACGCAAGCCGAGATTGCTGCTAAGCAGAACGGCGTATTGGTACAGCGACTATTAGGTATCCGCTGGGTTGAAGAAGACAAACAATGGCAGATGCGCTTTAAAACAAATAAAGATATTGGTGAAAAAGGTGGGGCGTCATCTATCACGGTTGATGCGGCGACAGGCAGGGTTGAGCGCGTCAATTTTGGGTATCAAACTACTTTTGGCACTAAGGCAGACCAATGGTTATCTACCCTGCATATGGGTCATATCGGTCAAGGCTGGGGACATAGACTGTACCAAGTATTCTTGGCGATGATTGGACTGGCCGTTGCAGTACTGTCAGGGACAGGCGTCTATCTGTGGTGGAAAGGTAGACAACAGCGTTTAAAGGCATTGCAAAAAAGTAGATAGTGGTTATCACTGAGATATGTCAGTACGTTTGATAGGCTAAATATAATGCCGATATAGATGTAGCGGTATGCGTACTGACAGGGTAACGAGCCGTCTGATTACTGAGCAATCAACTACTAGTCTCTAAACAATCAACTACCAGTCTCTAAACTGTATCGACAATTACGGGACGACCTTGATGGCTTAGAACCGTAACATCGACGTTGTACAGATCTTTCATTGTCTCTTGGGTGATAACCTCAGCAGGACAACCTATAGCAGTCACTTGACCTGATTTCATCGTCACCACCGTATCGGCAAACTGCGCTGCTTGGTTGATATCATGCAGGACGATCACCACGGTTTTTTGCTGAGAATGACTAAGTGTGCGCAGCTCACGCATGAGGCGACCAGCGTGATACATATCTAGGTTGTTGAGTGGTTCATCAAGTAGCAAATAGGGTGTGTCTTGACAGACAATCATGGCAATCAGCACGCGCTGCCGCTGTCCACCTGATAGCGTTGACAAAAAACGCTCGGCAAGGGGCTCAAGCTCAAAGCGTTCGAGGATCTCTTGGACTTTTTGCACATCGTCTGCGGTTGGTTGTCCTTGATGATAAGGGTAACGACCAAACATCAACAGCTCGTGTACGCGCAGGCGTCCTTGTACTTGATTGTCTTGTCCGAGCATGGCGACGGTCTTGGCAAGCGTGCGCGCCTGACAGCTGGCAATATCATGCTCGCCAAAGCTTACTTGACCAGACTGTAGTGGTTGCAGGCGTGCCATCACCGAAAACAACGTTGATTTGCCCGCACCGTTAGGGCCAATCAACGCAATGACCTGCGCAGTAGGTAAGGACAGTGTGATGTCATGTAGGATTTGCTGCTTACCAATATGGTGAGAGATGTTATTTAGTCGAATCATAATGCGTCTTATCTCAAAAAGGTCTTGTATGAGCTTTAAATAATAATGCTGGCTAATCGATCAGGACGTACGGCGCTGAGACATAAATATCAATGCCAAGAACATCAAGCCGCCTGCCAGTTCTATGACGACGGACAATACGCCTGCCATGTCTAGCACTTGCTCAAAAATAGTCTGCCCCAGTACCAAGCAAATCATAGCAACCAAGCTAACCAAGATCAGCCGCTCACTATGATACATATGACGAGCCATACGATTGGTCAGCGCACAGACCAATAGCCCAAAGAACGTCACTGGACCGACCAATGCGGTGGCAGTAGCGACCAGTACGGCAATGATGGTTAATAAACCAAATGCCAGACGTTGATAATTAATACCAAGATTGATGGCTTGCGACTGACCGAGCATCAGGACATCGCACTGATAGCGCCAGCGCCAGACAAATACTGCCGTGATGGCACAGATAATCAGGCTAATACCAAGCAGTTGCGCATTGACCGTGTTGAACTGAGCATAGCTTGCGGACTGTACGACTATAAAGTCATCTGGGTTTATCAGCCGTGCAATAAGCGCTGATAAACTGCGAAACAACACGCCAAAGATAACGCCCACCAGTATCAAGCGCGTCAAATCCTGACTGCTCTTAGAAAATAGGAGCTTAAATAATAACAAAGACGCCCCAAACATTAGGACAATCTCTAGCGTGAATTTGGCGATAGGGTCAAGACTGGTAAAACTAATCGCACCCAAAAAGAACACTAGCAAGCTTTGCAGCAGCACATAAAGTGAGTCAAACCCAAGTAAGGAAGGCGTTAAAATAGGGTTATGCGTCAATGTCTGGAACAGCAAGGTTGATACGCCAATGGCATAGCCAACCACCATCAACGCCAACAGTTTCTTGCCCCGTAGTGGTAGCGCAAAATCCCAGTAGCCATTGACATTCAACGTCAAAAATAAAGTTATGGAGATCAGTAGGGTGACAGCTGCTATAGACTTTGGATGTGCCGCTATGAATGCCCAAAATTTTGCCAACTGACCTTGTGCAGCGGCTGAATACTGACCGTTTGCTAAAGATGAGTTATCTATCGCGGTGCTAGTTTTGGTAGCATCAGTCTTGATGGAAGTAAGCTTAGTCGATGAGAACATACAAAATCCTATGGTGCCAAGCCTGTGTAGTAATAAAAAATGAGCAATGGTCATTCAGCTTTTAGGGCGTTGAACACTGAGTATTCAATCCGCTATCGCTCAGATGGCGCACGTAATAACAACCACAAAAACAGCACCGTACCCACCACGCCAAAGACCGTGGCGACAGGGACTTCAAACGGATAGCGAATAGAGCGACCGATAATATCGCACAGCAATACCGCTGAAGCACCGAGTAGGGCAACGGCTGGCAAGCTGCGACGTAATTTATCACCCATCAGACGACTGACGATATTAGGTACGATTAAGCCAATAAAAGGAATCATACCCACCGTCACGACAACAACTGCGCTCATCATCGCTACCATACCCACGCCGATCCATGTGACCTGCCGCTTGCTGATACCTAGGTTCAGCGCGATATTGTCACCCAGTCCGATGATGGTTAGTTTGTCTGCGATAATGTAAGCGAGCACACATAGACCGCCTGTGAGCCATAGCAGCTCATAGCGACCTGCCAATACGCCAGAGAAATCACCAAACTGCCACACACTGAGCATCTGTAGCGATTCAGTTTGATAAGCAATGAATGTCGTCACCGCCTCAATGATGCCGCCAAAGACAATCCCAATCAGCGGAATCATCAAAAAATCAGTCGGCGGTATACGATGAATCAGTAGCATAAAAAGCATCATACCGACTACTGCGGTCATGGTCGCCACGCCCATTTTTATAATGAGCGCACTGGCAGGAAATAGCAGACTGACCACCAGCAATCCAAGTGCTGCACTTTGGGTGGCACCAACCATAGACGGCTCTACAAAACGATTTTTTAGCACTACTTGTATGATCATTCCCGCGACTGCCATCGCAACACCAGTCAAGATAATCGCAATGGTGCGTGGTATACGGCTGACCATCAGCAATGAGCTATCAGAGTTGGCACTATGGCTAATAATACTTTGCAAAATACCTGACCATGAAAAGTCTGCCACCCCGATAGATAAACTTAACAACACCAAAAGCCCCATAATAATGAGGCTTGCGGTATTTATTAACCATGGTGGTATGGCAGCACGTCGAGCTTCTGTGCCTAGGTTATGGCTGGCACTTCTTCGCCAAGATGATGTTGGCAAAGAAGTGTTAGGTTTGAGCCTAGCGTGAGTACGGTGTGAAAATAACGACATAATCTCTACTGGCTAAAAAATAAAAGATCATTACAGTGACTATGCTTAGTGATTGTAATTAGTGACTGTCTGAACAGGGATGACTGAATAAGAACGAACGTCTAATTAACCGTTATTGGGCGCTAGCAAAAGCACCTTTAATAGTGGTCAGATCTTGCATCCATTGATAGTAGCCACCAAACGCAAGGTAAGAGTCTGGGCTAAGGTATACTACCTGCTGCTTGCTCCACGCATTGGTTTGGGCGACCAATGGATTGTCCAATACGGCTTTGGCGCCGATACCATCTTCGCCAATTGCCGCACTACGGTCGATGACAAACAACCAATCTGGATTGGCTTTTTGTAAGTATTCAAAAGATATTGGCTGACCATGAGGCGCATCAGCAATTTGGTTGTCTGCCATTGGTACGCCTAGCACAGTATGGATAAAGCCATAGCGAGACTTGTCGCCATAAGCAGACATTTTATTCCCATTGACCATAACGACCAGACCAGTACCTTTGTTTTCTTCGGTTAGATTTTTGGTCTCGTCGATGAGGTCATCTATATTTTGTTGTAGTTTGGCTGCCTGATCGCTTTTACCAAACAAAGCACCCAAGTCATGCAGACGCTGCTTACTGGACTCATAGATATTGGCTGTATCAATACTCATATCCAACGTCGGCGCGATGCTGGATAGCTCATCGTATTTTTCTGCCATACGTGAGCCGACCAAAATAGCTTGCGGGCGCATCGCATTCAATGCTTCAAGATCTGGCTCAAACACCGTACCAACTGACTTTGGCTCAGGCTGCGTGTCGGAGTGTAAGTTATCCAAAAGCATCCCGCCAGGCATCCCGTCAACAGCCACGTCCAGCGCCGCCAAATCCTGCATCAACGTCATGTCGTACACGACAAGTGGTGATGGGTTGATGGGCATCTCGACATCACCTTTTACGGTATTTACCGTAATCTTTTCGGCAGAGACCGCATCATTATTGGCGACATTTAATGATTCATCAGCCGTCTGGTTGGTAGTGTTGGCATCGGCTGGTTCAGAATCATTGGCTTCGTTTGAGCTACAACCTGTCACGCTGAGAGTCGCGACTAAAGCGGTTATCATAGCTGTCAATAAGGGACGTTTAAAAAAAGGGCTGGTAGGGCGTGTTGATAGTGAACTAATAGACATAATGGACTCGGTATATCAGATGTTTGGATGATCTTTTTAGAAGATAACGTCAAGTATTAGACCATAACAATATATGACAATAAAAATGACAAGAATCGACTGGGTATAGGTATGCCAATAGGATGTCTGCTCCTATCGATATTTAATTTTTCGGCTTATTTTGTTCTTAGCGAATTGTGTTCTTATAAATAGGGCATTGCTATACCCCTTTTTTACGAAAATATATGGATAATAAAACAGCCGTTATGATAAATTAATTGAGACTCATTATCAATAAAAATGATAATGGTTTTTATTACCAATAAATGATTGCCTAAAAAATAGGCAGTTGCCCAAAAAGTGAATCGCTAATGTCACCTTCCGATAGGGATATTTGCTTACTTAAGGTTGGATATAACTGCAGTACATAGCCAAAGTAAATGCTTCAGTCAATGTTAGGGCGGTGTGTAGAGAGCTTAATGAATATGGCTCTAAGGAGAAAATATTGTAAATTATTATTGATAATAATTATCGTTTGCATTATTATCTACGCCATTCCGTCTTGGACAATAAATATTAGGCTGTTATGAGTTCAACAGAGTTAGACGCGCCGCCAATCAGATCGATACTGCTAGTCATCATCACAGTGGTAGGGTTACATCTGCTGACAGCATTTGCATTGGTAACCATAAAAACGCCTACAATAAAACCTGAGCCAGAAACAGAGACACCACCTGTTGAAATTCAGTTTGTGACGTTACCTACAAAAAGCGCAGCGCCCAAAGCTGAAGTATTGCCACAAGAAGTCAGCGACCAAAAAACAGCGCAACCAACAGTAGAACCGCAGTCTACAACACTGCCTAAAACTGAGACGCCGCCCAAACAGCGTGTCGAGACACCCATAGAACCTGTTGTGAAAAAGAAAGTACCTGCAGCGGTGCCTGTTATCGCAACAGAGCAGAATGCTCCTGACAGCAGTCAAAAACCTCTGCCAGAACAAGCAGTGCCAAAAAAGACAAGCCCAGAACCGATAGTTGATACGTCAGCTGCTGATGAACGTCGCAAAGAAGCTGCCGCTCAAGCAAAAAAATCCGCTCAAGACGCTGAAGCAAAAGCGGCTGAAATCGAAAAGGCTAAACTCAAAGAAGCTGAGCTCAAAGCCGCGAGAGCTGCCCAAGAAGCCAGAAGCATTGCAAATGCCAAAGCCGCTGCACAAGCAAAAGCTGCTAAAGATGCAGCAGAGGCGGCTGCACGAGCGAAAGCCGAGGCAGAAGCTGCAGCTCAGAGTAATGAGCCAGTGAGCTTTACTGCTAGCGCGGCCAATTGGGCGTCTGCACCAAACTTTAGTTTTCCTGAGCGTGCGGCACGTCGCGCCCGATCAGGGGATACACTAAACGTGGTTCTAGTATTGCGAGTCAATAAGCAAGGCGGGATAGACAGTGCTAGCGTTGTTCAGTCATCAGGTAACTCACTGCTAGATCGAGAAGCCCAGCGTCAGGTACGTTCTGGCAAGTTCAAACCCTTTACCAAGAATGGTGTACCGGTCGTGGGTAATGTAACCTTGCCGATCAGCTACGCGGTTCCTTGATGGTTTATATTTTATAACAACGTATTTATTGATAATCTTTCATAATAAGACTAAACATGATACTTATCTCAGTAGCATGTGCTTGCATTACACATTAAGGAGTCTGACATGGACTTTATGCAATACTGGCAAATCAGCGACATGGTGACAAAAACATTGTTCTTTTTGTTGCTTGCGTTATCTATTCTCTCTTGGGTGACGGGTATCGTACGTGTGCTGCAAAGCCGAAAACTGGCGAATAGTGTGGCAGACGATTTGAGTCAGCAGCTACAAGCTAGACAAGCCGACTTGGTCGGTACTGACGCGGCAACTCGCCGTTTGGTCACTGAGCAGACGCTACTCAAACACATAGGTCGCTACCGGTTTGCGAGCGAGCGCGGTTTACCCATTCTTGGTACCACGGCCGCCATCGCACCATTTATTGGACTATTTGGGACTGTGTGGGGTATTTTTCATGCGCTACACAATATCGGTATGAGTGGGCAGGCAGGGCTAGGACAAGTTGCAGGGCCAGTCGGTGAAGCACTGATTATGACGGGTCTAGGTATCGCTGTCGCCATTCCAGCTGTCATATTTTATAACGTAGCGGTACGGATCAATCGCCGCATCATGTACCAAGCCAACGATAGAGCACATGACCTACTGGCAGTATCTACCGATACGAATGCTAGCGTAACGTCAGTGCAAGCCGCAAAAACCAGTCGCTCAAATACGCTTGAGACAACAGTAAAGCCTCAGCAAACGAGTCATTACAACAGCTCAGTGCCAGAGCAGCTATAAGAAGTATTGAGATACGGGACAGAAATGTGAGAGCAGCGTGGCATTTGGGCGCAAAGCACAAATGCTAAACGGCGAATAAGTACGCCGCAGCCTTTTAGTAGTATGAAAATAAACATAAGTATTGAGAGTAACTATGGCATTTCAATTGGGTGATGATGACGTACGCAGTATGGATGAGATGAACCTCATCCCGCTTATCGATATCATGCTGGTATTGATGATTATCTTTTTATTGACCGCAACTGTGCTGAACCCGACGGTGCCTTTGGACTTACCAAAAACCAGCGCTGAGGTAAGTCAGACACCGCCAGAAGCCATTCAGATTAGTATTGATAAGGATGCAGGGCTGTTTTGGGACAGTGATCCCATCAGTATGGAAGCGCTAGAGACGCGTCTACAACAGCAAGGCGCAGCAGATGAGGATATTCCAGTACAGCTGCGTGCAGATAAAGAAGGCAAGTACGATACGGTCGCTCAAGTCTTGGCAGCGGCAAGTAACGCTGGACTGACCAAAATTGCTTTCGTCAATGAATGATCTTGGTGCTCAATAGTGGTGGGTAGGCAGTAGAAACTATGCTTATAAAAGCTACCATACTTATAAAAGCTGTAGCTATTTGAGAATCATAGCTTTGGCTCATAATGTCTATAAGTCGTAATATCTATAAAACGACGTCGATAATAAAGTGCCGTATCGATGCCAAAGTGTTTATTGACACAGCACATAGCTATAGCAAAAAGCTGGCTAGATAGAATAAAAAGCCAATCAGTAGAACGACCATAATCGCAATAAAAAGAACAATTAAAATAATAATTTTTTCTCCAACCTCATTGACGACTTAAACCTCAAATTAAGTCATCAGTGAGGTTTTCTTTTTACTAGCCACTTACCAGCCATAACCAAATGGGCGATAGCCGTAGCCGAAGACCCCATGTCCATAGCCAAATGGATAAGACGAGCGCAAGTAGTCTAGATCGCGCTGACGGATATAGTAGTAGCGCCCTTGAGAGTAAGCCTCTTCTAATTTCTCGATACCTTCTAGTGGACAGACGGGCTGCCAATCATAGCCTTCGCGGCCGATTTTATAGGCGTTTAGCTCGGTACAGTAATTTTTGAGCCCTTGTTGTCGCCCTTGCTCCCACTGTATGCGGTTGGGACTAGCGCCGCCTACGCTGGCGCAGCTGTTGGTATAGTGACCAAAGTAAGCGCCTGAGCGCCCTTGTAGACCATCAGCATAACCAACGTCTTGCCAATTACTGCTTTGACACTGCTGCGGGGTCAGGCTTTGGGTAGTGGCACAGCCCGATAGTGTCAGTACAACGGCACCGAGCAATGACAAGCTCATACCCGTTTTGTTAAAAAGCTTACCCGCCAGTTTGCTTGGGCTATAAGTACTTGATGAGTTTGACTTAATAAGATAATTCATAATAAACCTGCGCGCGTTTAAAATTATGGTTTATCATAGCACTTTTTTATGCCGACCACGTTTTGTATCTGGCTTTTGCATGGAACTATGATGTATGTATCTGCATACGTTAAGTTTTTGATTTAGCAGCATAATTAACGGATAGGCAATGAGGCGTAACGCTGCCTGTTGCACCATGAATGAGCTACTATGCTTGATTTTCCAAGGTTAGGGCTCATTATAAGCCTTGCTATATCGTTATCTGTTGTCCGGTATTGAGCAAGTAGAACAGTACGACATTGCTTATGTGTTCACTATTTATAAGACAATAGTTTTTACGCTCTGCACAGACAGTAGCTAGCAGTCGCGGTAGGTACACTTATAGTGTTTAGCTTCACTTTTATTTAGTCAAAAGGTCAGAGCATCATGGGAACATTGATTGGTATTGTCATTGTACTATTCGTATTAGGGAGTATGATGGCGCTCAAACCGAACGGTATCGACCAGCGTTTGGATAAGCTACGTATGACCGCGCGCCGGTTAGAGTTAAACCCAAAGCTCGTTACTTGTCCTGATTGGATAAAGGGAAAGGATAATGAGTATGGCCGCGGTATGCTAGGGCAGTATTGCCTGATATTAGAAGAGACCAAGCTGCCGCACACCCGTTATCAAGTGATTGATGGGCAGTGGCGACCAGATAGTAGCTTTGTCGATACCAGTACTGATGACAAGATACTAACTGTTCCAAGTGCCATTCGCTCTACTCAAAGCAAGAAAGTAACGGTTAGTAAGACCAATTTTAGTCTGGACAAAGCGTCATTAGATTTGCCAGTAAGTATTGAGCCGTTTGTTAAAGGGCTATTGACCAAAGCAAATAGTATTGTCATCTATTGGGAAGACGTTGCGTATGTGCGTCCATCATCTAATCCTGCGTACCAGCAAAAAATGATTGAGGCAGATCTGTTAGTGCTCAAAGCAAACCTTGAAAAATGGGCATTACAAATGCAGCAGCAGTCATAAACCTAGAAAAGTATTTGTTTGTCTCCATTAAGAGCAATATATATGCGATTCGTCATATTCAATTTATTTAAAGTTGACATTTTGGCGCTTAGCAGTGTAACGTCTTTATAACTATATCTTTATTTTATGGTTATAATTTGTTTTATAACCTTTTTTATTAGCAGCACTTATTACTATAAATCGCTGAACCATAGCAAAACTATGAGTATCTGCTTCCATAAATCACCGTGCTGCTAAATTTACTTTTAATCTACTTATATTATGGTGTCGTCAAATATGGCAAAAACCACAACCAAAAAAGCCGCAGCATCGACTGCTGATAGCCCAAAGGGCAAGTCCTTGGTGATTGTAGAATCACCAGCCAAGGCAAAAACGATCAATAAATACCTTGGTAATGACTTTGTCGTACGTTCAAGTATCGGTCACGTCCGCGATTTGCCAGTCAGTGCAAGCAAGAGCGCAAAGAAAGCGACAACTGCCAAAAAAGATGACAGCCTGACAAAAGAAGAAAAAGCACAGCAAGCACTGGTACGCCGTATGGGCGTAGATCCAGAGCATGATTGGGCGGCAGTCTATGAAGTACTGCCTAATAAAACCAAAGTCATTAAAGAGCTCAAAGCTCTGGCTAAAGACGCGGACAAAATCTATCTGGCAACGGATATGGATAGAGAAGGGGAAGCGATTGCTTGGCATCTAAAAGAAGTCATCGGTGGCCCTGATAGCAAATACCAGCGTGTGGTGTTTAATGAGATTACCAAATCTGCCATCCAAAATGCCTTTAAACAACCATCGAAGCTCGATATCGATCGTGTCAATGCGCAGCAAGCGCGCAGGTTCTTAGACCGTGTGGTTGGCTTTATGGTATCGCCACTGTTATGGCAAAAGATTGCTCGCGGACTATCAGCAGGTCGTGTACAGTCAGTCGCTATGCGTTTGGTCGTTGAGCGTGAGCATGAGATTCGTGCGTTCATTCCAGAAGAGTACTGGCAGATTCATGCCGATACACATATTGCTAATGACAAGGCTAAAAAAACCTCAGATGCTGAGCAAATCGGTATACGTTTAGAGGCAACCAAACAAGGCGGCAAAACTCTAAAACTTGGCAATAAAGAGCAGACCGATAAAATCTTAGAGATACTCAAAGCCAGTGACTTTATTGTCAAAGAGCGTGAAGAGAAGCCAACTCAGTCGCGTCCAAGTGCGCCCTTTATCACCTCAACTTTGCAACAAGCCGCCAGTACGCGTTTGGGATTCTCTGTTAAAAAGACCATGATTTTGGCGCAGCGTCTGTATGAAGCGGGGCATATTACTTATATGCGTACCGACTCGACATTTTTGTCTGGTGATGCACTTGCTGCGGTCCGCGGTCATATCGAAGACAGCTATGGTGCAAAGTATGTGCCAGAAAAGCCAAACTTCTATGGCAACAAGCAAGGCGCACAAGAGGCCCATGAAGCGATTCGTCCCTCTAACGTCAACATGAAGTCAACGCAGCTAAAAGGCGTGGAGCGTGATGCTATTCGTCTATATGAGCTAATCTGGCGTCAGTTTGTGGCGTGTCAGATGCTACCTGCCAAATATCTATCAGTGAACCTATTTGTTGGTGCCGATGACGTCGAGCTAAAAGCCCGTGGTCGTACCATGGTGTTTGATGGCTATACAAGAGTGATGCCACCAGCCAAGACTGACGATACCTTATTGCCCGATGTCAAAAAAGGCGATAAGTTAAACCTAGATAAACTAGATCCAAGTCAGCACTTTACCAAGCCTGCGCCTCGCTATACCGAAGCGAGTCTGGTCAAGGAGCTTGAGAAAAAAGGTATCGGTCGTCCATCGACTTATGCTTCAATCATCTCAACCATTCAAGATCGCGGTTATGTGAAGCTTGAGAATAAGCGCCTGTTTGCCGAAAAAATGGGTGATATCGTCACGGATAGATTGACGGCTAGCTTCCCAGACTTAATGGACTATACCTTTACTGCGGCGTTAGAAGACAAGCTCGATCATGTGGCAGAAGGTGATCAAGATTGGAAAGATGTGCTCGATAATTTCTATGGCGAGTTCAAAACAACGCTTGAGCGTGCCAAAGAAAAAGACGGTATGCGTCCAAATGATCCGACTGATGTGCCAGATGTTCATTGTGATATTTGTGATCGTCCGATGCAGCTGCGTACAGGTTCAACTGGTGTATTCTTAGGCTGTACGGGCTACAACTTGCCGCCAAAAGAGCGCTGTAAAGGCACCAAAAACTTGATGCCTGTTGAAGCGTTTGCCAACTTGGATGATCCAGAAGGTGATGATGAAGCGGCAGAAGTTAAAGATTTGATGGAGAAAAAACGCTGTCCAAAATGCGGCACAGCGATGAATGGTTATATTGTCGATGGCGGTCTCAAGTTACACATTTGTGGTAATAATCCTGATTGCGATGGCTATATCTTAGAAGAAGGTAAATTTGAAGTACCAGGCTCAGATGCACCAACCATCGACTGTAATAAGTGTGATGGGCAAATGGAGCTAAAGACAGGTCGCTTTGGTCCTTATTTTGCTTGTCAGAATTGTGACAACACACGCAAGGTACTAAAGACAGGCGAAGCTGCGCCGCCGCGTATGGATCCAATCCATCTCCCAGAACTGAAATCAACCAAGCATGATGATTACTTCATCTTGCGTGAAGGGGCGGCTGGCATGTTCCTCGCGGCTTCTAAGTTTCCAAAAGTGCGTGAGACCCGCGCACCAAAGCTCGCTGAGCTACGCGATGTTAAAGATAAGATGGAAGATAAGTTCCAGTATCTGTTCGCAGGACCAGATGAAGATCCAGATGGTAACCCAACTATTTTGCGTTGGTCACGTAAGAAAAAAGAGCAGTATATCGGCTCTGAAAAGAATGGCAAAGCCACACGCTGGGGTGTGTACTGGCGTAAAGGTGAATGGGTAGAAGAATAAGTTTTTCTATCGAGCATAAAAAAAACCTCTTAGATGCTAAGAGGTTTTTTTGTGCTATCCATAATAGCTAAGTGTAGATGCTATTAGTTCTTTTCGATAATACCACAAGCAACGCGATCGCCTGCATCACCTGCTGGCTGGCTGGTATAGTCATCAGTACCAGCATGAACGATAAAGGCTAAGCGATTGACACTATATTTGCCTGCTTCATCAGCAGTGATCTTTTTGTTTACATAATTGATAGTTGCCACGCCGTCTTCATTGGCTGTCAAGTTAGGCAAATCGCCTGCATGACCATTCATATCATCTGGATTAGAGTGTGGGTTGTTGTCAGGGTTGAAATGACCACCTGCTGCTTTACCCATGTCAGCACAGCTGCCTGTCTCATGAATATGGAGTGCGACTGTTTGACCTGGCTGTAGGTTCATCAGCTTACCATAGACCTGTACACCGCCATCGACAGGACGTAGAAAGACTTGGCCGACTTCTTTTTTGTCACCGCTTACTGTGTTGATGGTTGATTTTAGGGTAGGCTGCGCCAAAGGGTTGCCCGTTTGCATTTGGTCTTGTACCGTTTGGCAACCAGTTATCGCCAACGCTGATCCACATAGTAGGGCACTTGCTAGCATTGTCTTATTCATTATTATCTCCGATTGTTTTATTCATTATTGTAATTATCGTCATTATAGCTGTCGTCAAAGTCACAAATATTCAGAACTGTTTTTGTATTAAAACAGGTATCAATATTCGTTAACAACAGGGTCAGTATAGCTAAGCGATGCTCGTAGTTATTCATCAAATGCGCAACAATCAGTTAATATATGTAAGTTTCGTATGGGTTTACAAAATCAGATGGCACAAAAAACTTATGAAATTAATTGAATAACAAAATACATTGGACTACTCAAAAAACACGAGTTGGTAATGAATAAGCTATTAGTAAACGAACGGCTAATAAGCATAAAAAAGCCACCCATCATTGTGATGAGCGGCTTTTCACTTTTTCAAGTTAACTAACAAATACGCAATTAGTTATGTAGCGCTTTACCTGAGGTTTTATCAACCGTTACTTTTGCAGGCTTCAGTGGCTTTGGCATACTGACCAAGGCAACCTTTAATATCTCTTCAATCGTAGCGACTGGTTGAATGGTCAAACCTTCTTTGACGTTATCAGGGATATCCGCCAAATCACGCTCATTGGTTGCTGGGATCAAGACGTGCTTGATGCCGCCGCGATGCGCTGCAAGTAGCTTCTCTTTGAGACCACCGATACGTAGGATCTTACCACGCAAGGTAATCTCACCTGTCATCGCGATATCTGGACGAATAGCAATCCCCGTCATTGCAGATACCAATGCTGTCGTTAATGCACCACCAGCAGAAGGACCATCTTTTGGCGTCGCGCCTTCTGGCATATGCACGTGAATGTCCGTGGTTTTGACCGTCTCGTAATCGATACCGAGGCTTTCACCGCGAGCACGTACCACGCTCATAGCCGCACGAATCGACTCTTTCATCACATCCCCTAGTGAACCGGTAAAGCTAAGTTCGCCTTTACCTTTCATAGCGACCGCTTCAATAGTGAGCAGCTCACCACCGACCTGTGTCCACGCCAGACCAGTGATACGACCGATCTCAGGCTCTTCTTCTGCTAGGCCGTAGTCATACTGATGCACGCCTAGATAGTCATCAATGTTCTTGTCATCAACTGTGACGAGCTGACGTTCCGCTTTTTTCGGAGCACGCGCGCCGTGGTTTTCAACTGAACCGCGAACTACTTTGCGGCAGATTTTATTGACTTCACGCTCAAGGTTACGTACACCTGCTTCACGCGTGTAACTACGGACGATACTATGTAATGCCGCCTCAACAATCTCAATCTCACCTTCTTTGAGACCATTTTGCTTAATTGCTTTTGGTACCAGGTACTTCTGCGCGATATTGACCTTTTCTTCTTCGGTATAACCCGGCAGACGAATGACTTCCATACGGTCAAGCAGGGCAGGAGGAATATCCATGCTGTTGGCAGTACAGATAAACATCACTTGCGATAGATCTAAGTCCATATCTAAGTAATGGTCGTTAAAAGTATCGTTCTGTGATGGGTCTAATACTTCAAGCAATGCCGACGCTGGATCACCGCGGAAGTCTTGCGCCATCTTATCGATTTCATCCAACAAGAATAGCGGGTTTTTGACTTCTACTTTGGCCAATGACTGGACGATTTTACCTGGCATCGCACCGATATAGGTGCGGCGATGACCACGAATCTCGGCTTCATCACGGACGCCGCCAAGCGCCATACGCACAAACTTACGCCCCGTTGCACGAGCAATTGACTCACCCAATGAGGTTTTACCGACACCTGGAGGACCGACGAGGCATAGAATCGGACCACGGAGTTTTTTCACGCGTGATTGTACGGCGAGGTACTCTAAGATGCGGTCTTTCACATCTTTTAGACCATAATGATCTTCGTCCAAGACGGTTTTGGCTTTGTCCAAATTGATTGAAACCTTGGTCGTCGCATTCCACGGCGTATCTAAGATCCACTCAATATAGTTGCGTACGACTGACGACTCGCTTGATGCAGGTGGCATCATTTTGAGCTTTTTAAACTCTTGCTCTGCTTTTTTGCGTACATCGTCTGGTAGATCAGCATCTTCGAGACGTTGCTCTAGCTCAGCCACGTCATCTTCACCATCGAACGCACCGTCATTCATATCTGACAGCTCGTTTTTGATGGCTTTCATCTTCTCGTTCAAGAAGTATTCGCGCTGATTGTCTTCCATCTGCTGACGGACAGCATCTTGAATGTCTTGTTCGATGTTTTGCTCAGCACTTTGCTTGACCAGATACTCAGTCAAGGTATTGATGTGCGTTTTGATATCGTTTTCTTCTAAGAACGACTGCTTGATATCAAGATCCATCGACACGCGAGTTGAGATAAAGTACACAAGCTCTAGCAAATCATCGATACGCTTGGCCACACGGGTCAGCTCACGCGCATTACGCAAACGCGCATCGGCATAGCTTTCAAACAGGGTGGTCAATGCTTGAATGGTATTTTTTTGCTGGCTCTCATCCATTGCTACATCAAGATCAGCACGCTCAAAGCTTGCCATCAATAGCTCGTCATGATTTTCGATATTATCGACACGGGCGCGGTACTGACCTTCGATGAGTACTTTGATGCAGTTTTCATCACTGTCATGCGGCATGGTGCTGACGATGCGGCATACTGTACCGTATTGATACAAGTTGTCTTGATCAATATCTTCGGTCAATGAGTCTTTTTGGGCGACGACCAGTACCTTATTACCATACTCCGCTTGTGCCAACTCAACCGCTTTTACAGAGGGCGCACGTCCCACAAACAGAGCAATCTGCATATGCGGATAGACGACGACGTCACGCAGTGCCAGTAACGGCAGATAGTTTTCATCTTGCTTATCGTCTATGTCATCGTCTACGTTATTATCATCACTGTCGTTATTATCAGTGCCATCGAGATCATTATCATCAAGATCAATGTCTTTATCATTGGTTGACGCGGCTTTTTGTGCATCGTTTGACGAGGTATCAGCCTCGTTGTTTTCTGCAGTAGGCGTTGAAACGTCGACATCAATGTCGATATTGTCTTGGGTTATTTTATGTTCACTCATATATTTTTCCTCTTTCCCCAGACTTGTAAAGTCAAGTTCGTGGTTCATGTCTAGATAAATGGTGTCCGCATATAAAATTGCAAGGCTCATTGGCAAAGTCGCATCGTTATCTTTGTTAAATGACTTTCTGAACGTACGGTTGTCCATAATGTGATTGATGCGTGATAAATATAATCATAAAAATATAAGCATAAAAATGTGGTCAAAAAATAAAGCCAATAAATGTAAAGGAGAGCTGAAAGGGATAGATGAAGATCCATTTGGGTGTTGATGTCTATTCGGTTCTGTACATAGGCTTTATACCTAAAATAAGGTAAACTGGCGCGCGTCTAAAAACGTGTCTGCAAAACAATCCGATATTAAGACGCTCTAGACAGCATAGCGCTATTCATCAGTGTCAATATTCATCGGTCTCAATGAGACCAAGCTATAAAGAGCAAGGGGCAACACATGGCCATCAATGCGGTACTGCTGGCAGTTATCATTATGCTAGGGCTGTCACTTTCGCGAGTGCACGTGGTGCTCAGTTTATTAATCGGGGCGCTGGCAGGTGGCCTGTTAGCAGGTCTTGGTATTACCGATACGTTAAATGCCTTTCAAGAAGGGATTCGTAATGGCGCACAGATCGCGCTATCGTATGCACTGCTGGGGGCTTTTGCGGTAGCGATTGCGCATTCGGGCTTGCCGCAATCGTTGGCAGGCACGGTGATTAGACGTATTGATGCCGCGGGCACGAGTGGTATGATTAAATATATGCTGTTTGCAGGTCTTATCACCATGAGCTGCTTTAGCCAAAACTTAATCCCCATTCATATTGCCTTTATTCCATTGCTAGTACCGCCATTGCTACTGGCGTTCAACCGTATGCACATTGATAGACGCCTGATTGCCTGTCTGATTACCTTCGGTCTGGTCACCACCTATATGTTTATCCCTTACGGGTTCGGTGATATTTACCTCAATCAGATTATGCTAAAAAACGTAGGTGAAGCGGGCATTGATATCGCCAATATCTCTGTGGTGAAGGCCATGGCGATTCCTGCACTTGGTATGCTACTTGGTCTGCTCGTCGCCGTATTCTTTAGCTACCGAGCACCGCGTAATTATCAGCAGATAGCGATAGACAAACAAGCACATGATGCGGCTGTCGAAGGGGACGCTCTAAGCAAGACCGCGGCTGGCGCTCAGTCACAAAGTAAGTTAAAAACATTGGTGGCATTGGCTGCGATTGTCACCGCGTTTGTGGTACAGCTCTATACTGACTCGCTACTCTTAGGCTCGATGTTTGGCTTTGGTGTGTTTATGGCGACGGGCGTGGTGAAATGGCATGAGGCTGATGGTGTCTTTAATGATGGTATTAAGCTTATGGCAATGATTGGCTTTATCATGATTACGGCTCAAGGATTCGCTGAAGTGATGAAAGCCACTGAGCAGATTCAGCCACTCGTTGATGGGGCGGCGTCATTGTTCGGTGGTAATAAAGCGATGGCAGCATTTATCATGCTATTGATCGGTTTGATTGTGACCATGGGTATCGGCTCGTCCTTCTCAACCATTCCTATTTTGGCCGCGATTTATGTACCGCTGTGTATCTCTTTAGGGTTCTCGCCATTGGCAACCGTTGCGATTATTGGTACGGCTGGCGCGCTGGGCGATGCGGGTTCTCCTGCGTCAGATTCGACATTGGGGCCAACCTCTGGTCTTAATATTGATGGACAGCATGACCATATCAAAGACAGTGTGGTGCCGACATTCTTGCATTACAACATTCCGCTATTGGCGTTTGGTTGGATTGCGGCGATGGTGTTGTAGAAAATGATTTGAATGGTTGGGTCTGATATAAAGGGCGGGTATAGCAACTATCACGAATAGCAGCTATGCTCGCCTTTTTTCTATCTCTACTAATCGCTCAATCGATGCGTTTTCTAGTAATCTTCATCAAAATCTTTAATCTCACCATTCAAACTACTCAAAAACGCATCACTTTGCGCCAGCAACGCATTTAAGCGATCTTCATTGACTAGCCGTGTCATTTCATCAGCGCTAAATGGTTGCTCTTGACTGTAGTAACGTTGCTCTCTAGCGTCCTCTTTGCCTAACGTTTGCAAATACTCATCTACACTGTCTGCACTGGAATCAGCAGCGCTAGAGTCTTTTTCAAATTGTTTATTATCTTTCATCAAAACCACCTTATCCCATTTGGCGTAATTAGGCCGTCAAGCGGCACATCCCACGGTTGACGCGCTAATTGCTCAACGACCTGAAAATCATAGCACCAGCCTATCTTTAACGGCCTTGAAGCTCCTGAGCGATAGCTTTTGCCAAGCGTCGTATCATAAAAGCCGCCACCCATACCCATACGGTTGCCGCGTTTATCGACCGCGACTAACGGACAAATAATCACATCTAGTTCTGTTGCCCATAGCAGAGTGCGACTATGATTTTGTTTCATACCAAGCTGATGAATGCGAGTAGGGATATTGACCAGTTTTGAATGGTAAACAGGGACAAAGCGCAATCGTTTATCATCACTGCCGAGCGAACCAACCACAGGTAAATAAGGCAAATAGCCTAAGCGTCCGCACCAATCCAGCAGTGGCTGAGTGGGTAATTCACCAAAGCCATCGTAATATAATCCAATACGCGCATTTGCTGGTAATCGTTGTTGTAATTTGCTTAAATGCAAACTCGCTGCTTGCGCTAAATTTCTACGTACGCCGTCGCTTAACTGGCGACGCTGGCGGGTGAAGTGCCGTCTAGGAGGGTTACTTAACGCCGATTCTTGTGAGTTAAGCGTTTTTGGCTCAGTGGGTATGGTTTCAGAGTGCATAAGTAGATTATCCAATGAGATATCAGATTGATAAAGGGCATTTTTAGACATTCGTTTTTAGGCATTGACCGAGGCGATTTGTGAATATTCAACACGTTCTAGTCATGCTATCATAACGCCACTTTATATCGTATTCTCCTTTATGTGCAGCAGATGTTGCATTTTTTAGAGCAGTTATAAAACAACAAACCAGCAAAGAGGGTAGTTATGTCGACACAGAATCAGGCAACTCGTACCGAAAAAGACACTATGGGTAACGTAGAAGTCCCAGCTGATGCTTATTGGGGCGCGCAAACACAGCGTAGCCGCGAAAACTTCAAAATCGGTGGCGAGACCTTGCCGCGTCCAATGATTGAAGCGATGGCACTGGTCAAAAAAGCCGCTGCGATTACCAATGCAAGCCTAGAGCGTATCGAAGGCGACAAACGTGATCTGATCGTGCAAGCCGCTGACGAAATCATCAATGGTGGTCTGGTCGATCAGTTCCCATTAGTCGTATGGCAGACAGGTTCTGGCACCCAGTCAAACATGAACATGAACGAAGTGCTTGCTAACCGTGCCAATGAAATCGCGGGTTCTGAGCGTGGCAGCTACACGCCAATTCACCCAAATGACCATGTGAACCATGCACAGTCTACCAATGACAGCTTCCCAACGGCGATTCGTGTGGCGGCTGCTCGTCAGATCAACAGCTTGTTGATCCCAGCGGTACAAGCATTGCGTGATACTTTGGACAAAAAAGCAAAAGAATTCGACAGCATCGTAAAAATCGGTCGTACGCATTTGCAAGACGCGACGCCATTGACGCTAGGCCAAGAGTTCAGCGGCTATGTGAGCCAACTTGACCATTCATTGACTCGTATCGACAACGCGCTACAAGGTCTATATGAATTGCCACTAGGCGGTACTGCGGTTGGTACTGGTCTAAACGCCCATCCTGACTATGCGGTAAAATCAGCTGAGCAGCTATCAACCTTGACTGGCTTGCCATTCGTCACGTCACCAAACAAATTTGAAGCGCTAGCCGCTCGTGATGCCGAAGTATTTGCTTCTGGCGCACTAAAAACGCTAGCTGCTAGCTTAAACAAAATCGCTAACGACGTTCGTTGGTTGGCATCAGGTCCTCGTTGTGGTCTAGGTGAGTTGACGATTCCTGAAAATGAGCCAGGCTCTTCTATCATGCCGGGTAAAGTAAACCCAACGCAGTCAGAAGCAATGACCATGGTTGTCGCTCAGGTCATGGGTAACGACACGACTATCAGCATGGCTGGCGCATCAGGTAACTTTGAGCTAAACGTCTATAAGCCAGTTATCGCGTTTAACTTATTGCAGTCTATCAAACTGCTTGGCGATGCGTGCAACAGCTTTAATGAGAACTGTGCCGTTGGTATCGAGCCAGTAAAAGACAAAATCGATGACTTCTTGCACAATTCACTGATGCTAGTGACGTCATTGAACCGTCATGTTGGCTATGAAAATGCAGCTAAAATCGCTAAGACTGCGTATAAAGAAAACAAAACGTTAAAGCAAGTAGCGGTTGAGCTAGAGCTATTAACTGAAGCGCAGTTTGATGAGTGGGTCATTCCTGCTGATATGGTACATCCTAAATAAGCTATTAAAGACTTCTTAGAGTAGAAAAAGACCTTGTCATGTGGCAAGGTCTTTTTTGATTTGCATTGTTTAGAAAATTTAGTATAGATTGTGTTTTAAGGGTAATAAAGTTTAATTATGCTGTGTTCAATGCACCAATTTCAGAAAGTATTTTACTTATAGATATGCGCTAGGAATACCCTAAGCTACATTCTTCTCGCTACTATTTTAATATACTCTAATCCTTCTTTCGTAAATTCACTCTCTCCATTAATTATTCCATAGTTTAGCAATAATGTATAAGCTGCCTTTGAGTGTTTGTCCTTATCAAATCTTAGCCTTCTTTGTAAAATTCGTATTGGTGCATCTACAATCATTTCAATGGGGATGTCATTTGAATGAATTATATTAATAATTATATTTCTAACAGAAGGTGGTACTCTATGAATTAAATCATTTTCTCTTGAGCGTTCGCTGTTATTGATTTCGCGTTTAAGATAGTTAAGCTCTTTACTTAGGTTTAGAATTTCATCTTCTTTACTTTTAAGGCTGCTAAGTACCTCTCTTTTTTCATTTTCATTTAATTTTGCTTTTTTAATCAGGTCGGATAAAATCTGATCCTTTTCCGAAACCTCTTTTTCTAACTTTACTTTTTCTTGCTCTAGCTCAATTTTATTAGAATCTAATTCTTCAGAGCTGCTTACCCCGCTTCCAAATTTATCTCTAAGGCCTGAATAACCTTCATCTAGATTTTTTAGTCTTGCTCCAAACCCAGCTTCTATACGCCCAAGTATTTCTGAAATATCTTTTGTAAATTTAAAGGTATTATCGTAGAACCTATTGCTTGTGTCTGTTGCTTTAAAATAAAGGGCTACAGACATAGAAATCGCAAAAATTGCAAGTATTAAGGAGAGTAGGTCTGTGAAACTGAAATTAAAGTTTGAGAAGTCTAGGTTAGCGTCAATAGTAGCTATTTTGTACGACACCAAAGCCGTTAATATAATCGATATTACTATTTTTGCCCAGCTTTCCCTGTTTCTTATTTCTTCTGAAAAAGAATAAGGTTTTAGTGCTACAGGTTTTTCTCTTTTAGATATTAAACCATTTTTTTCTTGTTCGTCTTCCATAAATTGTCTTATCTTGTAGAGTCTGACCATCAGCCATGATTTTTGAGAGATTAGTTAAATTTCATAATAATAACAACCTCGAAAATAACCAAACATAAATTCATAATAATTAGAGGTAGTTCATAGACATGTAATGCAACGTCCTAATATTAGTCTCATATCAAAAAAAAGCCAAGCAAAATGCTCGGCTTTTTACTACGACAGCTCAAACCTAATTAAAACTTATATAGCAAACCAAGCGTCGTCGCCGCTTCAGTACGTGAGTCGACCATGGGGCTATCATACTGCTCATTGGGCACATAGCTCACGCTTTGATTGGCAAATCCTGCCCATTTATCATTGAAGTCGTAGTTGGCACTAACGCTGACATACGGGTTCAAGCTTGAGTTCGATTTATATGCGGCAACGCCCGTTTCCGCTGACTCTTCTTCACTGACGCCGTAGTAGTATTCGTTATAGGCGGCATCATGATACTCAAAGCCGATGCTTGGATAGACTGTCAGCTTGCCTTTGCTGATTCTAGCAAGGTAGGTCAAACGACCAGAGTTACCGCCACTACGGTCCAACACATCGGTGTCAAACTGAGCACGTATACCACCGATAGGCGTGCGGCGCAGATAGCTCAGACCAGCCGCTGCTGAGAGTTTGCGCTCATCGAGACCTTGTAAGTCACCGTTGGCGTCGTCAGGGTCGAAGCTATTGCCCGATGGCTGCGCATAGATAGACAACTCATTGGTACCATCATTGACTAAATACGCGCCGGCTTGGGCACCGCGAGCATAGAACTTATTATTGTCATAAAAAATACCGGGCAGCACACGTACTTCAGTGCTGTCTTCTAGATCATAGGATGAGTTAACTGCCATCACATTGACCCCAACGCTCAGCTCAGCGTCTTGATCAGCAGGTAGGTTTTTGAACAGTGCGGCGTTAGAGAGGCTTGCTACGCTAAATAGCGCAGTAGCAGTCAACGCGCTAAGCATAGTGCGTGTCGAGATATGAGGTAGCGCTGCAAGTTTTGACATAATTGGGTCTCGTGAGTGAGTATAGATAACTGGGTAATAGCATTAGATAAAACGTGCTTGAAAGCGTAAGCAAAAAAGCAATAATTTAAATAAGTAGGCTATGCGTGAGAGCTATATAGCAATGATAGTTAAGTATGAGTATTTACTCAATGGATTTTAGTACTTGTAGCAACTGCTCATGAATATCTTGCCACCACCAGACAAATCCGATGCTGATCAGTAGCATCATAAGCCAGGGTAATAGTTGCCAAATGATTGCAGGCTTTATAGGTTCTTTAGGTGGGGCTGTGGGCCGAACAATACTGCTATGATCTGGGTCGTGTGACGCGGTATGCCTAACTGTGCTGTGATTCATATCATTGTTACGTATATCTCGCGTACTACTATCATCGCTGTCTATCTCGGGATCATATTGGTCTAGTGTAGGATGATGGCTATCCAACCCAGCATTTTGATCGTTCAAATCAGTATTCAGAGGAGGTAAGTGGTCATCATCACTGCTGTCATAAAGACCCTGATTATCGAATTGATCATTATGTTGAGCATTGTACTTACTGTTGTACTGACCGCTATCTTGCTTCCCATAATGATAGGTGGTTTGATAGGGGTTAGCGTTGCGTTGTTGATAAATCGCTGCGTTTTGCATTGCGACAGCCAATCGCTGACGGTACCCAATCGCAAAAGCTAAGGCAATGACAAGCCCTGTAATTGCGCCACCGATATGACCGGCATTATCAATACCTGGTACGGCAAACCCGTAAACAAGGTTGATACCCATGATAAATACCAAGCTCTTAAGATTGAGAACCATGCCATTGACCGATATCTTAAATAGTGCTGCGACCAGCAACGCCGCCCCAATACCCATGATACCACCAGAGGCACCAGCTGATATGCCGGGCTGTCCTGTGCCGTCTATAATACCCTGCCATGTGACATAGTTATTGAGCAAATTACCACCGATAGCCGCTAACAAAAACAATGCCAAAAACTTGGCTGAGCCAAACATCGGCTCGGCAATCTGCCCAAAGAAATACATGGCAAAGCCGTTAAATAGCAGATGCATGAGACCAATATGCAAAAACGCACTGCTGACCAACCGCCACGGTTGATCACTCATCGTAAAAGGTAGGGCATTGGCACCCCATGTGAGCAATGCTTCAGTCGATGGGTTATTGGCATCGACCCCCGACACTATCTGCAAGACAAATAGCCCAATAAAGCTGGCTAATAGCAGGGTAGTGATAGGGGCTGTTTTTAATAACTGCAAAATGGTCATAAACGCAAGATATCATCAAAATATTGTATATACAGTATAAAGGGTATGGCCAAATAATGTTATGCATCCGCAAGTCATCATGGCACAAGTTTATATAGCCTTAATGGCTGATAGCTCTTAAAACTAGCTAGCTCTTAAGAAGAGACAGTTCTTAGAGATCGGAAGTTCTTAAAAATGGATAGCTCTAAAAGTGACCAATTTTGAGATTCTCATAAGTGCCTTTTACCAAGATATCGTCCGTCACTTTATTGATATCAGTATGACCGCAGAATGCCATTGAGATATCACATTCTTTATAAATGATCTCGAGCGCTCGGCGTACACCATCTTCACCATACGCCCCCAATCCATAAAGGAAGGAGCGACCAATCATCGTGCCTTTCGCACCTAATGCAATGGCTTTTAGCACATCTTGCCCAGAGCGGATACCACTGTCTAGCCAGACCTCGATATTACTATTTTCGGCTTGTACGGCTTGCACGATGTCTGACAGGGCCGATATAGAGGAGAGTGCGCCATCTAGTTGACGACCGCCGTGGTTTGAGACGACCAGCGCATCTGCGCCGCTGCGAGCTGCCAGAATGGCGTCTTCAGGCTCCATAATGCCTTTGATGATGAGCTTGCCGCCCCACATGTCTTTGATACGTGCGACATCGTCCCAGCTCAAGCGTGGATCAAACTGCTCTTCCGTCCAAGCACTCAGAGAAGACAAGTCTTCGACACCCTTAGCATGACCCACGATGTTACCAAACGTGCGACGCTTAGTACCCAGCATATTCATACACCACTGCGGCTTGGTCATTAGGTTCATGATATTGGTAAGGGTCGGCTTGGGCGGTGCAGATAGCCCATTTTTGATGTCTTTATGACGTTGTCCCATGACTTGCAAGTCGGCAGTTAATATCAGTGCCGAACAATTGGCTTCTTTTGCCCGCCGGATCAGATTGGCGACGTAGTCTTGATCGCGCATGACATAGAGCTGAAACCAAAACGGCGCACTGGTATGCGTGGCAACATCTTCGATAGAGCAAATACTCATGGTAGAGAGTGAGAAGGGCACGCCGAACTTTTCTGCTGCGCGTGCTGCATGGATCTCGCCATCTGCCCACATCATACCCGTAAATCCTGTTGGGGCGATGGCTACTGGCATCTTGGCAGGCTCGCCAATCATAGTTGTGGCCAGACTGCGGTTGTCCATATCGACCAGCACCCGTTGGCGCAGCTTGATACGGTCGAAGTCAGTCTCATTACTACGATACGTGGTCTCAGTCCATGAGCCGGAATCCACATAATCATAGAACATACGAGGTACTTTACGCTCGGCGACACGGCGTAAATCTTCGATTTCGGTTACCTTCTTTAAATCTTGCATCGTTTCTCACCACTCTATCATCGTAATACGGTGTCTTTACTATAAGACTACTGCTATCAAACAAGTAATTGCTGTAAATCCATCACCGAAAACGGATAGTTTAATCGTCTAGATGGCGTCAAAATGACGGGAATAGTTGTGGCAAAATCCATCATAAGTGCCTCATCAAAGTCTGCAATATCGACATTATGGTAAGTGATCGGCTGTACCGCCTGAAACTGTAAGAGTATTTGCGCAGCGATATCACATAAATGACAACCAGAGGTACCCAGTAGCCACCATTTATGACTGTTTTCAGCAGTCCCAAGGCTAGGATGTTGTGCAATAACACGCGCTCGTAATATTTCTATACTATTATGTGAGTCGTTATGCGCGCTGTTATGTGAGCTATTATGAGAATTGTTATTGTCGGACATGGTTATTCTCTTATCTTAATACTGGTTAAAAGGCGCCTACTCTTAGTACATGCTGATAGCAAGCGCTGACAGTACCTGCTAGTAGTACGCTCTGAGCTAAAATTTAAAATACCCCAGTGATTATTACATCATAAAGAAGTGGGGTAAATAATGACAGCGATTGTGAGATTAGGTAAGATGACCTGCTATTGGTCATTATTGAAGACCAATAGCTGACTGTTCATGGCTAAGAGCAAAAACAGACTTATGACGATGGGCTCGTCGCTGTTTCTTGGTCATCAATAGAGCGTTCATTTATTACTTTTTTAATCACTCGGATATCGCACATGACAAGTTTTGGCACATTTATCAAACGACTGTTATTGGCAATCATGTTATTACTCGTCGCCTTCCATGTCTTGGTCGCTGGGCTGTTATTAATCTGGAAAACTCAGCCGATCAATAACAGCATGTTTATGCTGACTCATCGTCTCACGGGTGGCACGGTGACGCAGACATGGGCTGAGTATGATGCTATTGCCAAGTCTGCCAAGCAAGCGGCAATCGTGAGTGAGGACTCGACGTTCAGTCAGCACAATGGCTTTGATATAAAAGGTATCAAGGCGGCACAAAAGAAAAACGAAGAGACTGGCACGACGTCTGCTGGTGGCTCAACCATTACGCAGCAACTGGCAAAAAACCTATTTTTGACCTCGCATCGCTCCTATGTCCGTAAAGCGGAAGAGGCTGTCATCACCATCATGATTGAAACGCTGTGGGATAAGCAGCGTATTATGACCGCTTATCTCAATGTGGCAGAATTCGGCAACGGCATTTATGGTATCGACGCGGCGGCGCATCATTATTTTGATAAGTCAGCTGCCAATCTGAATCGAGATGAGTCAGCGCTACTGATTGCCATGCTCACTAACCCAAAGTATTACGAGGACAACCAAGGAGATAGACGTCTGCGTAACAAACAGGCAATTATCAAGAAGCGAATGAAAAACGCTGCATTGCCGCAAGCGTCTTAGGAGTAAATTGGAAATAAACAACCGTATTAGCCGAACTGTCATTACAGTCGTTTATATAGCAGTGTAAATCCATCGTAGACAGAGTAAAGCAGTAAGGATGACGAAAAATAGAAGAGATATCGGTTAAAAATACAACAACAGCCGATGACCTTTAATAAGCCATTAGTTCAGTCGTATTGTGGGCGAGATGATTTTAGATAGACATAAGATGATGGCGTATCGATAACGCAAAAGGAGTAACAACGTGGTAGAGACAAACAACAATCAGGGTAGTGGTGATGCGAGCGAGATGATTGATGTCAATCATCACAGCGAAGATACGGGCGCAAATACAAATCAAGACATGAGTGTAAGCAGTCATCGTGAGGAACTAGCCGAAATAGAGTGGCAGCGCTCAGAAGATGGCAGCTATTCACCCAGCAGTTATATCAATCGAGATTTGTCTCTATTACAGTTCCATCTACGTGTGTTGGCACAGGCATCCAGTAGTCGCCACCCGTTGCTTGAGCGTTTGTTCTTTTTGATTATTTTTTCATCCAACCTCGATGAGTTCTTTGAGATTCGTGTCGCTGGTATCATGCAAAAGCTCAATATCGGTGATGTATCAACCAGCGCCCACGGTATGCGTCCGAGCGAGGTGCTAAACGAGATATCCATTATTACTCATGCTGCGATCAGTGAGCAGTATCGTATTCTTAATGAAGATATCTTGCCCGCCCTTGCGCTCGAAGATATTCGCTATCTGAAGCGTGATGAGCTAAACGCTGAGCAATCTGCATGGATGAAGCGTTATTTTACCGAGCAAGTACTGCCTGTATTGACTCCCATCAGTATTGATCCTGCCCATCCATTCCCGCGCTTAGTTAATAAAAGCTTGAACTTTATCGCGACACTAGAGGGCAAAGATGCCTTTGGTCGTGATATTAACTTGGCCATTGTACCTGCACCTCGCAGTCTACCGCGTGTCATTCGTCTGCCTGATGAGCTGACTGGCGGCAAAGAACATCATGTGATGCTCTCTGCTATTATTCATGAGCATATCGGTGAGTTGTTCCCGGGTATGAGCGTGACCGGTTGTCATCAGTTCAGACTCACACGCAACGCCGATTTAGATTTGGCAGATGACGTTGAAGATATTGCCAAAGCATTGGAGGGTGAGCTTGAAAACCGCCGCTTTGGTGACAAGGTTCGTCTTGAGGTGACCACAAACTGTCCTGCCCATATTAGCGATTATTTACTCAATGAGTTTGAGTTGCATGACAATCAGCTGTACCGTGTCAACGGTCCTGTCAATCTGACGCGTTTGCTTTTTGATTTTAATCTTCCTGCACTGCGCTATCAGCCATTTACTCATGTCGTGCCAAAAGCATTCCGCCGAGAGATGGACAAGTCAGACAAGTCGACCAGTATGTTTGCTGCGCTGCGTAAGAGCGATGTGCTCGTGCATCATCCTTTTCATGCCTTCTCGCCCATTATCAACTTGCTTTGGCAAGCAGCGAGCGACCCCAAAGTGTTGGCGATTAAGCAGACACTATATCGTTCAGGTACCAATTCAGAAATTGTCAAAGCGCTAGCCGCGGCCGCCCGCAACGGCAAAGAAGTGACGGCTGTTATCGAGTTGCGTGCCCGTTTCGATGAGGCTTCTAATATTGCTGTTGCCAATTATTTGCAAGAGGCAGGGGCCGTTGTGGTCTATGGTATCGTCGGCTACAAAACCCATGCCAAACTCATGCTCATCGTACGCCGTGAAGAAGATAGAATCCGTCGCTATATACATCTAGGAACCGGTAACTATCATGCGGCTAACGCTAAAGTCTATACGGATTATGGTTTGTTTAGCGCCGACCCTGATATCTCAGAAGACGTACATAAGATTTTTCAAGAGCTAACAGGTATGGGTAAACCTGCCAATCTCAAAAAGCTGCTACATGCACCTTTTACCTTACATGACAAACTGATGAGCTTTATCGATGATGAGATCGCTCATGCCAAAGCAGGCAAGCGCGCTCATATCATCATCAAGGCAAACGCCCTGACTGAGCGTCGTCTTATCGATAAACTATATGACGCGTCGCAGGCAGGCGTCAAAATCGAGCTGATACTACGGTCTATGTGCTGTCTACGTCCGCAAGTAAAAGGGCTGTCTGAGAACATCACCGTACGCTCTGTTATTGGTCGGTTTTTGGAGCATACCCGTATCTATTATTTCTACAATGACGGTGACGAGCGTCTGTATTGTGGTAGTGCCGACTGGATGGATCGTAACTTGTTCCATAGGGTTGAGGTCGCATTCCCGATTGAAAATAAAAAGCTGTTTAAGCAGATTTATCAGGATGGGTTGATCAATTACTTACAAGACAATGTACAAGCGTGGACACTGAATGGCACAGGTGTATGGCAGCAGCGACAACCAGTGGCAGGCGAAGAGCCTCACGTCGCACAAGAGCAGTTATTGAAACTGATCAACCGTGTTGAAGAGTCTAACTAATTTGTCAAAATGCATTTAGCAGATTTCTAGCAATTTAATTATCTATTTAATTAGCTATCCAAACAAGCACTGGTGAATACCGGTGCTTGGTTTTTTTGTGCTGACCAACTGGAAAAGTTACAAACTGTCTTGTAACCTCACATTTATTCACATATTGATACGGCAGTACACTGGTGCAATATACGTTGTCCTACTTATAATTAATTTCGATTATGACGCTATTTGGCATATCACTGATTGGCGTGCCGTTGATTTGTATGCTACTGCGTACTTATTTATTATTCAATCATATAGTGTCGTAAAGCTTCTAAAGTCATCTAATGACAAAGAAAATCTAACGATAAAGAACAGGGAATATATTATGAGCACTACAGACAATGACACCTCAGATATCAAAAAAGCGGTTGATCAAGTGAACAGTCAAGAAATAGAAAAGAACCTAAAAGACAGTAGTAAAACTGATGCTCCTGAGCAGCTAAGTGAAGAAGAGCAAACACCTTTTATTGATGATGCATTACGTACCGATAAATAACAGTCCATATTGGCACTCAAACTAAAATACCAAATTAGCAACTAATAAATAATAATCGTGCGAGGGAGAGACCATGACGATTCAAGGACAGAAAAATAATGAAGAAAAAGTGGTTGTGGACGATCCAGCAGCAACAGTATCAGATAACCCTAAAGACAGTTACGAAGGACGCAAGCACGAGCCAGAAATAGATGGTCCTGAACAAGACTCTCAAGAGACTGACGAAATATACGCTGACCCACGTAAAGAAGAGAACTTACCGGCGGGTGGCAAAAACGTTGCAGAGTTGAATGTTCATGATTTAAGCAGAAAAGCCGACTGATAATTGCTATAAATAGATAATCGTTGTAAATGGCATATTAAGATCGCCATAAATGGTACATTAAAATTTTAGTGACATAAACGATAATTATAATAAGGACAAGACAATGGAAACCAGAGATCCCGCTTTAAGTAAAACTAAAATAGCAGAAACTGATACTTATGAAACACTAGATGATTCTCAAACAGTCGAAAATCACGATGAATTAGAAGAAAACGTTAGCGAAAATAAAGGCACTGATACGTTTGAAGAAGGTGTGGTAGCGTCTGAACATGTCAACAAAAATGACAATCCAGCACGTCAGCCTGATCGCCGTGATCAGCTAGGCAATGGTTTTGATGATAATATCAATGAAGAAACTGTCCGTAGTGAAGGGCCTGATAGCGATAAAATCAATAATATGAATCGCTATGCAAACATTGATAATGCCCAAACGCGCACTTTGAACCCTGATGACAAAGACTAGTTGCATTGAGAACTAGATGCACTGAGCAGAACCAAGTGAAGACAAATGGCGTCCATAACGCCATTGGCTGTATTTAACGTATCAAGCAAAACTGCACTGAGCCGAAGATGTACTCGGCAACAAATAAAAATAATAGGGGATACCGATGACCAAATCACATGATGAGCATGCTACTGACGAATATAGTTTAAAAGATGCAGATGACAACAACGGTATCGTGCCAGACGACGCGCTACAGAAAGTAAATCCAGCAGCAGCAGACGAAGCAACTGGAGATCATGACCCGCACAATGTTGCCAAAAGCAATAAGCAATATGACAGCTCGCTTATGGAAGATAATAAATAGTACTCAATATATGGTAGTTTCTACATAGAGCACCAACAGTAAGTACTAATAGCTAGTATCAGATTTAGTATTAAAAACAAAAAAGGTACTGCAATTGGAAGAGTCTATCACTCTAGCAATTGCAGTACCTTTTTTTACGATTATTGCATATGATGGTAAACAAACATCAGCGATAAGATATCGGTTATACAAGTGGCTCTAGGTAGGCGTGCCACTATGAAAGCGCAGTTCAGCATCAGGACTGTCTATCAGTTCAGCCTCTACCTCTTTAAAAAATGCAACCCGCTCATCGATATTATCCTCTGATAACGATTGAGCAAGCACAAGGTAATCCTCGAAGTGACGACTCTCTGACTTTAGTAAGTAGCGGTAGTACTTTGCTAGGCGTTCATCATCGATAACCTCGGCCAATGCAGCAAAACGTTCGCAAGAACGCGCCTCAATGAATGCGCCAATAATCAATACATCTACCATCGCTGCTGGCTCATAAGTGCGCTTGTGCTTTAGCATACCCTTAGCATAGCGACCAGCACTCAAATATTTCCAGTCCTGACCGCGCTCATTCATGATGCCCAGAACTTGCTCGTAGTGCAGCATCTCCTCACGTATCAGCTGTGCCAATTTACGCTGCAAGTCATAGGAGAACTCATAACGGAATATTAAGTTCATCGCGGTACCCGCAGCCTTCTTTTCACAGTTGGCATGATCTTGAATGATCAGTGGCAAGTTATTAAGGGCAGCATCTACCCAAGCTTGTGTGGTGCGCGCGCCCAAAAAACTATAAACAGGAGATAGATCTACTTTGATAGGGGAGCGCAGATGCGCGATATCGACACTGTCTTCCTCCATCTCGATATTGCCCTGTGCGATAACGTCTGTTTTGGAAACATCTGCTTTAGAGATACTGTGTTCAGCTGCTTCTTGAGAGCTATCATCATGAGCTTTGCATTTGTTAATCGTATCTGACGGCATTAATGTTGAGAGTTCTGGCTGGTTTGTGGTCATAGTATAAAAGAACTTTTTTATAAGTGTGGGTTTAGGACAACTGGTTGGCAAGCGCTTGCAACACGATTGATATTAACTTCTATCTACCAGTCTATGTATTGAATGATAGAGGGTATTTGAACACTACTTTACATAGTAATGGCTACTTACTATTCAGATGAAACTGAGCATTCATAAGTTTGTGTTGGGCAGTCATAGCCTCTATAGCTTACGCTCTGTGCGGTATCATTATTATACAACCTCAGTATTTATCTACTAAATGATGATTGCTTGTTTATTTTATTATTTGATAGTAGGATGATATTCTGCTTTTTAGGCATAGTGTCTTACTACTGATTGTCATTTAGTAGCGGGTAGCGAGCATTATAGCAACTGCTAATCCTGTATCAAAATATAAGATTTATACAGTCTTTCTTTATAAATGGTCAAAAATCCCTGCTACGATATTGAACATACATTATATGTTGGTATATATGCTGATTGCTAACTTATATACATAGCCATTGGCAACACGTATTTTTCAATAGTGATCATTACAACTTAGTATTACCACACCTCACAAACAAATAAGGATAACAACATGGGCCAGTCTTCTAACGCCAATCGTATTCAAAAAGGTATTCTTGCCATCGACCAGCAGTTGTATGACTTTATTGAGAATGAAGTGCTACCAAAAGTCGGTGTCGACTCAGACAGTTACTGGTCGGGCTTTGAAAAAGTTATTAAAGAATTCACACCACGTAACAAAGCGCTGCTTGCGACCCGAGACAAGATTCAAGCGCAGATTGACGAGTGGCACTTGCAAAACCCTGCCAAAGAGGGCGAGATCGATTACCCAGCTTACAAAGAATTCTTAAAAGAGATCGGTTATCTATTGCCAGAAGGCGATGACTTTACGGTCGATACAAAAAACGTCGATGATGAAATTGCTCATATTGCAGGTCCGCAGCTAGTTGTACCAGTACGTAACGCTCGTTACGCGCTTAACGCGACCAATGCACGTTGGGGCAGTCTGTATGATGCGTTGTACGGTACTGATGTGATCAGTGACGAAAATGGTCAAGAAGCAACAGGCAGCTACAACCCTACTCGCGGGGCAGCCGTTGTTGCCTATGCTAAGGCATTCTTGGACGAGCACTTTACACTAGCATCGGGGTCATACAATGATGTGACTGGCTTTAAGGTGGTCGATGGTCAGCTTGAGGTTGTACAAGGCGATAGCACTACCGCGCTACAAGACACCAGTAAATTTGTTGGTTTCGTTGGTGACGCTGAAGCGCCTACGGGAGTTCTGTTAAAGAACAATGGCTTGCATGCTGAGATTCAGATTGATGCCAACCACCCAGTCGGCAAAGATGATCCAGCAAATATCAAAGACGTACTACTTGAGTCAGCCATGACCGCGATTCAAGATTGTGAAGATTCAGTGGCTGCTGTAGATGCAGAAGAAAAAGTTGAAGTCTATCGTAACTGGCTTGGCTTAATGAATAGCGATCTACAAGAAACCTTCGAAAAAGGCGGTAAAACCCGTACTCGCAAACAAAACCCAGACCGTGAATACAATACACCAGATGGCGGTAAGCTTATCCTACCAGGTCGCTCGCTATTGTTAATTCGTAATGTCGGTCATTTGATGCAAAACCCTGCAATCTTAGTTGATTTGGGCGACGGTCAGGAGCAAGTGTTTGAAGGCCTAATGGATGGTCTAATCACGCCATTACTGACCCTTAACGACATCAAAGGCAAAAACGAGCTATCAAACTCACGTCAAGGCTCAATGTATATTGTTAAGCCAAAAATGCATGGTCCTGAAGAAGTTAAAATGGCCAACGACTTATTCAATGCGTCAGAGGACTTGCTCGGTCTAGAGCGCAATACGCTCAAAATCGGTATCATGGACGAAGAGCGCCGTATGACGGTCAACCTAAAAGAAGCCATTCGCCAAGCAAAAGAGCGCGTTATCTTTATCAATACAGGATTCCTAGATCGTACTGGTGATGAGATGCACACCAGTATGAATGCAGGTCCATTTGTACCAAAAGGTGAAATGAAATCGCAAGCATGGCAACCAGCTTACGAGCAATGGAATGTGGATATCGGTCTAGAGACAGGTCTACAGGGACATGCTCAGATTGGTAAAGGTATGTGGGCGAAGCCTGATGAAATGAAAGAGATGATGGAGACTAAGGCGGCTCATCCTAAGTCTGGTGCCAGCACTGCTTGGGTACCATCACCAACAGGGGCTACCTTGCATAGCATCCACTATCATCAAGTCAGCGTAGCCGACGTACAAGACAATCTAAAATCACGTGAGCGTGCCAGCTTAGACGATATTTTGACTATTCCATTGGCAAAGAACACCAATTGGACTGACGAAGAGAAGCAGCAAGAGCTTGAAAACAATGCTCAAGGTATCTTAGGATATGTGGTACGCTGGGTAAATCAGGGCGTTGGCTGCTCTAAAGTACCTGACATCAATGATGTCGGTCTAATGGAAGATCGCGCGACCTTGCGTATCTCTAGTCAACATATTGCCAATTGGTTGCATCATGGTGTCGTCAGCGAGCAGCAAGTGATGGATACCATGAAGCGCATGGCAAAAGTCGTTGATGAGCAAAATGCAGGCGACAGTGATTATCAGACAATGGCAGATAAATTTGATAGCTCTTATGCCTTTAAAGCAGCATGTGATTTGGTATTTAAAGGTCGCGAGCAGCCTAGTGGTTATACAGAGCCACTATTGCATCAAGCACGTCTTGATCTAAAAGCAGATGCTTAAGCTTCAAATTAGATATATCAAAACCTTCTAATACCTAAAGTATAGAAGCCAATATTGCTTATTTGTGACTATCAAATATGTCAAAAATAAGACAATAGACCTTCTATAAATGCTGATTATTTATCGATAATTAGCATTTATTACGGTTGATTTAGCCGTATTTATTAACATTGTTGGTAATGATATTAACCAATGAAAGCCCTATCTAATTGAGTAGATAGGGCTTTTTTTTGTGAGTGGCCAAATTTTGATAGTGGTTATGTATTCGATACTGGATGTATCGAAAAAGCGAAAAAACATGTTGCAAATTATGTCAAAGTTGTTATGCTTGTATTCGAAGTATGAGTTTGGTAACGGATGTTACGCACGGAGCAATAAAAAATTAAGTTTACATGGCAGTTACGTTGTTTAATCCCAGTCATGTGAGTCATGGTTTTTTATCTTACTGTAATAGAAATTCGCCACACTTGTTTCTGACTAATCTCGGTAGCCAGTTACACATTATATCTTTGAGGATTTGTGACGATACCATTATGGGCGCCAGCTACTTATAGCTTGCTCATTACTACAATTGTAAAGTGGAGATACCCCATGAAAAAACTACTTTTAGCTACAGCAATCGCAGCCCTATCTGTATCTGCCGCACAAGCAGCACCTACCTTATATGGTAAAGCATTCGTTACTACTGACTACGTAAATGCTGAACTTGATCGTGAATCTATGGACGGCGATACTAGCATCAGTACAGATAGCGATTCAGTACAAATCAACTCAAACATCTCACGCCTTGGTTTTAAAGGTTCTGAAGCAATGACTGCTAACACTGATGTTATCTATCAGTTAGAGTATGGCATCAAGATTGATGATACTGGCGAAGACAACATCGCTTTCAAAAGCCGTGACACTTACCTTGGTCTAGCAAACAAAGACTTTGGTCAGTTCCGTTTTGGTCGTAACTACTCAGTATCTGATTACATCAACAACGTAACTGTTACTGAAGGTTACTGGGATAATATCGGTGTAAGTTCACTAAGTAGTGGTGATGTGGCTGAAGCTTTGACACTAACTGATGGCGGCCGTGTAAACAACTCTATCGTATGGATGGCTCCTAAATACAATGACCTACCATTAGAGCTAGCACTACAGTATGGCGCTGATGAGAGTTTTGTTGATGATAGCGATGATCGCAACAATGGCTATGGTGCATCATTGATGTACAACCCAGGTAACGGCTTCACTGCTGGTATCGCACTAGATGACGATATGAGTATCGATGGTGAGATCTTACGTGGTAGTGCGACTCTTGATTTGAGCAAGTATGTTGCTTATCCAGTAAAATTGGGTGCTTTATATCAGCAAGCTGATTATGATGGTTTAGACGAAGAAGACGGTTTAATCTTAAGTGCTGAAATGGGTCTTGCTAACTTTGCTCGTCCAGCAACTGTATACCTTCAGTACAACAAAACTGAAAACTTGAGTGGCCTTAACGGCAATGACTCAGACCAAGTTGTATTGGGTGGCACGTACTCTTTCAAAGACAACATGATTGCTCATGCTTATATCGGTCAAAACTCAGCTGACCTAGACAATGGTCTATTCATTGTAAGAGATGCTGAGACTGATCAAGTTGGTGACACGATTGCTGCACGTGGCGATGCTGATGTATTCGCTATCGGTGCTGGTCTAGAGTACTTATTCTAGTATCACACATAAATAGATAGCATATAAAAACTCATCCTTCGGGGTGAGTTTTTTTTGTTCCATAATCAGTAGTGTGTTTTAAACAACAGCGTGTCTTAAATAACAGAATCCGTAAAATTAATAATAACATTTGTGTAAATTTTGGTTTTTTCACCTTACTGTAATATTTGGTTGGTAAAGTTGTGTCTAAGTAATGCTTCTAGCTCATATATATAAATGTTCTATAGGGTAGTCACCCAACCATTATATGTATCAGCCAATCTTAGCCAATTTATCACTCAAATCGTAAAGTGGAGATACCCTTTGAAAAAATTACTTTTAGCCTCGGCAATTGCAACGCTATCAGTTTCTGCCGCTCAGGCAGCGCCAACTGTCTATGGTAAAGCATTCGTGACTGCTAACTATGTCAATGCTGAACTTGACCGTCAGTCTATGGATCTACCTGGTGATACTATCAACGTCAACGAAGATAATAGTTCGGTGCAGGTCAATTCACATTCTTCACGTATAGGGTTCAAAGGGTCTGAAGCCATTACTGCCAATACTGATGTGATTTATCAACTAGAATATGGCATTAGCATTGATGACAGCGGTAGTAGCAACATTGGCTTCAAAAGCCGTGATACTTATCTCGGTCTAAAAAACAAAAACTATGGTCAGTTCCGCTTCGGTCGTAACTACTCAGTCTCTGACTACATCAACAACGTCACCGTGAACCAAGGCTATTGGGATAACATCGGCTCAAGCTCTCTTGATGAAGGGACATTGAGCGAAGCATTGACCCTTACTGATGGTGGCCGTATCAACAACTCTATCGTATGGATTGCACCGAAATACAATGGTTTACCGCTAGAGCTGTCTCTACAGTATGGGGCTGATGAGTCATTTGTCTCTGACAACGATGACCGTGACAGTGGCTTTGGTGCGTCTTTGATGTTTGACCCAGGTGCTGGGTTTACAGCTGGTGTGGCTTATGACAAAGACATGTCTGTCTCAGATGGTGGCGAAATTCTTCGCGGTACTACTAGTATCGATTTGAGCAAATATATGGCTTATCCAGTGACACTAGGTGCGCTATATCAGCAAGTAGATTTTGATCAGCAAGACGAAGAAGAGAAAGGATTGGTTGTCAGTGCTGAGATGGGCCTGACCAATTTTGCACGTCCTGCCTCTATTTATCTACAGTATGACAAGACCGAAAACCTAGCAGGTCTTGATGGTAATGATTCAGATCAGATTGTACTGGGCGGCAAATATATGTTTAAAGACAACATTATCGCTCATGCCTATATCGGTCAAAACTCCGCAGATTTAGATAATGGTCTCCTAGTAGTCAGAGACTACGACGACAATACTTCTGAAGAAGTTGTGGCACGCGGTGACGCAGATGTATTCGCTATCGGTGGCGGCTTAGAATACAAATTCTAGTATAGCTATTCTAGTATAGCTACTACGGTAAATATCGAAAAACTCATCCTTCGGGGTGGGTTTTTTGTTGTATGGGGTTCTAATGATAGAAGAATGTTTGTTACCTATACAAAAAAATAAGAGTTTCAGACAGTTTGCATTTTTGCCCTATATTTTATGGTGTTTTTTTAGTAAAATCCTTCTTTACCAATTACCGACAGAGTACTATGACCAAGTTTATATTCGTGACCGGTGGGGTAGTGTCCTCACTAGGAAAAGGTATCACCGCAGCCTCTCTTGCAGCGGTATTAGAAGCACGTGGCGTGACCGTCACGATGACCAAAATGGATCCGTATATCAACGTCGATCCAGGTACGATGAGTCCGTTCCAGCATGGTGAAGTCTTCGTTACCGAAGATGGTGCAGAGACGGATTTGGATTTGGGTTATTACGAGCGCTTTTTACGTCATTCAAAAATGAGTAAGAGTAATAACTTCACCAGTGGTCGTATTTATCAAAACGTTCTAAATAAAGAGCGCCGCGGTGAGTACTTAGGCGGTACTGTACAGGTTATCCCGCATATCACTGACGAGATCAAGAGCAAAATTCTGGCTAGTGGCGAAGGCTATGATATCGCTATCATAGAGATTGGCGGTACGGTTGGTGATATTGAGTCACTTCCCTTTATGGAAGCTGTACGTCAGATGCAAGTAGAGCTGGGGCGCAATCGCGCTATGTTGATGCATCTTACTTTAGTGCCGTATATTGCTAGCGCAGGTGAAACCAAAACCAAGCCGACACAGCATTCAGTAAAAGAGCTGCGCTCTATTGGCCTACAGCCTGATATTCTAATCTGTCGCTCTGATCATCATATCTCTCAAGATAACCGCCGCAAGATTGCGCTATTTACTAACGTTGAAGAGCGCGCGGTTATTATGTGTGAAGACGCACAAAGTATCTATCAAATACCGCGTACGCTACACGAGCAAGATCTAGATGATCTTATCTGTGAGCGTTTTAGTTTGGATGTGCCTGAAGCTGATTTGAGCGATTGGGACAAGGTTGTCGAAGCACAGTTAAATCCTGAAGGTACCTTGACGGTAGCTATGGTTGGTAAGTATGTTGAACTTCCAGATGCCTATAAGTCTATCAATGAAGCCTTATTGCATGCAGGTATCACTCACAAAGTAGATGTCAAGATCGACTATATCGATGCTGAACTCTTAGAAAGTGATGAGCAGTTATTTGCCCGTCTTAATGATGCCAATGCCATCTTGGTACCAGGCGGCTTTGGCGAGCGTGGTACGATGGGTAAAATAAAAGCCATCACTTATGCTCGCGAAAACAATGTGCCGTATTTAGGTATTTGTCTTGGTATGCAACTGGCTGTCATTGAATACGCCCGCAACGTACTGAGTATCGACGCTAACTCTTCTGAGTTTGATCGTAAGACAGCTGAGCCAATCATTGGGCTTATCACCGAATGGTTAGATGAGCGCGGCGAGCTACAGATTCGTAGTGATGACTCAGACCTTGGCGGTACCATGCGTCTAGGCGCACAGCAAGCAGAACTCGTTCCCGGTAGTAAGCTTGCCCAGATCTACGGCGCTAACAACATCACTGAGCGTCATCGCCATCGCTATGAGATGAATAATCGCTATATCGAGCCATTAGAGAAATCAGGGATGACGATCTCTGGTTACTCTGCTAAGCAGCATTTGGTAGAGTCTGTTGAGATTAGTGAGCATCCATGGTTTGTCGCGGTGCAGTTCCATCCTGAGTTCACCAGCTCACCACGCGGTGGTCACCCATTGTTCAATAGTTTTGTAAAAGCAGCAAAAAACCATAGCGAAGCTAAATAGTGCTTGGCATGTAGTGTAAAGTAGAATCGCTATTCTTAAAAAGACTGATCTTCGGATCGGTCTTTTTTTTGCTCAATGACAAGCAATGACAGCTCATAAGTTTGGTTGTCTAATAACGGCCTTATAGTACTCTCTATCGATAATGGCTAATTACGCTTACATACTTTTTTTAATTGGGCTATCGGTTACAATATGGGATAAGTATATCAATATCAATAACAATATAAGAGGTAATGACTTCATGGAAAATTTATTGACAGCACAATCACACATCGCACTGAGCACGCCTACTGGCGGTACGATTAACATTGGTAACGACCAGCCTTTTGTATTATTTGGTGGTATGAACGTCTTAGAGTCTAAAGAGCTTGCATTCGAGATTGCAGAGCAGTATGTAGATATCTGCAAGCGTCTAGGTATCGGCTATGTGTTCAAAGCGAGCTTTGATAAAGCCAACCGCTCAAGCCTGCACTCGTACCGAGGCCCTGGACTTGAGCAAGGAATTGATTGGTTAGGTCAAATAAAAGAAAAGTTCCAAGTACCCATCATTACCGATGTGCATGAACCGCATCAGGCCGCACCAGTCTCTGAGGTCGCTGATATCATTCAGCTGCCAGCTTTTTTATCACGTCAGACGGACTTAGTCCATGCGATGGCAAAGACAGATGCGATTATCAATATCAAAAAGGCACAATTCTTGGCGCCGCATGAGATGCGTCATATCGTCAATAAGTGCTTAGAGGGTGGCAATGATAAGCTCATACTATGTGAGCGTGGTAGTGCCTTTGGTTATAATAACCTAGTCGTTGACATGCTTGGTTTTGATACCATGAAGCAGATGGATATCCCTGTATTCTTTGATGTGACGCACAGTTTGCAGCAGCCAGGTGCGCGTAGTGATAGTGCAGGCGGCCGCCGTGAGCAGATCACAACGCTTGCCCGTGCGGGTATGGCGACAGGATTGGCAGGGCTGTTTTTGGAGGCGCATCCAAATCCAGAAACTGCAAAGTGTGATGGACCCTGTGCGCTGCGTATGAGCCAACTAGAGCCGTTCTTACGCCAGCTCAAGCAAATTGATGGCTTGGTAAAAGGTTTTGATGTCTTGGATACTCATTGATATCGAAATAATAGGAGGGTTGTACCATGGCAATTCAAATGGCGAAAGTCAGTATCGAAAATATAAATGATGAGCAAGGTCTAGATAGCGTAATGACAGCGCTCAAAAATATCTCAGGCGTGATCAAGATAGATCTTGATCCTGCTCATGACGTCGCCATAGTGAGCTATGATGATACGGATACCAGTATCCATGCTCTAACAGCGGCAATCAGCATGGTGGACTATGTGACGCAGCCATTCCCTATTGAGGCACCGCAGAACCCGCACCATCACGATTAGTTTGTGTGCATCATTTTGTTTAAATGCACGGTTAGTCCTTGCCTGTTTAGTAGTGAAATATCGTGTCAGTAATAAAGTAACAACCAAACAGTCTTGTTAGTGAAAATGATAACGTTTATGCTTATTTAACACCACTCTGATAGTGTTTCTAAAAACCTTATAGTGTCTCTAAAGATAGGTATCAAGAATAAATAGTCGAGAGACAACGATTAGAGTCATTTTCACTATTAGCCATTTTTATTTATAAAAATAAGGAGCCTAATATGGCAGACCAAACACGTATTATTCAAATTGATGGTATGACTTGTGGCGGCTGTGTGGCAAGTGTACATGCGGCTACCGCTGACATTGACGGTTTAGATATCATCACAGTTGATTTGGCTGACAGCTTAGCCACGGTCACCTTTGATGATAGAAAAACCAGCGCAGAGACTATTGCCTCAGCTATCAGTGATGCTGGATTTGAAGCAGCAGTTGCCAACTCGTAGATCATGTTATTTCTCAAACAACCAGCTAACCTGTTATTACTAGCATGTTAGCTGGTTTTTTAATGGTGAGCATTTCTGAACTTAAGGCTGTGTTTCAGATTTCTTTAGCTTACTGCTGTTGACTAAGTAACAGTGCTTCGTTTGAGTAGCTGGGTAATAATGACTGTCTACAACGTACTGTTTGAGGCTATTGCTGTATGTATTTGCGTTATAGGAATAGACCCTAAACAGCACTTTTATAATCATTGCTGTGCTTGTTTTATTTGAATATTTTATTAATCCACTGATATTGTATGATGGCGCTTATGTAGTTATAGGTGCTATGACGAGTTATTTCTATGAATAAGAACGCCCATACCGCCACTGAAGAGCCTTACGACGTCGATACTGACGTGGAGTCAAGCACATCGATCACGCCGCAAAGTGCCCATCTACAATTAGCCATTGATGGTATGACGTGTCAGGCCTGCGCGTCACGAATTGAAAAGGTGCTTAACAAGAAACCGTCGGTCTACGAGGCGAGCGTGAGTTTTGCTGGTGAGACTGCCAATGTAGACTACGATCCAGCTGAGACGACACCTGAACAAGTGACAGAATGGGTGAACAAAACGGGATTTGTCGCCAACCTACAAGCCAGCGATAGCTTATTTGCACAGACAGATGAGGATACGGCAACTGAGTATCCATGGCGTTTAATTGGATTGTGGATTTGTCTGATACCATTTTTGGTTGGTATGGCAGGCATGCTGACAGGTATTGGCATGGCGTGGATGCCACCTATCTGGGTTCAGTTTCTCTTAGCAACGATTGTGCAGTTTGGCTTTGCGCTACCGTTCTACAAAAGTGCTTGGGCATCGATTAAAGGTGGTCTTGCCAATATGGATGTATTGGTAGTTATTGGCACTGTCACAATATGGGCGTATTCGACCTATCTGTGGCTCACGCACGGTGATGGGACTTTAAGTAGCCTATTGCAAAGTGGACATGCAGGTGGTCACGGCGCGAGTAACAGCCCAGCAGTATATTTCGAAGCAGGCGTTATGGTCATCGCTTTTGTCCGTACAGGTAAGTACTTGGAGGAACGTACCAAAAAGCACAGTTTGAACAGTATTGATTTATTGTTGTCATTGACACCGGATACCGTCGAGCAGCAACAGCCAAATGGTGATTTTCACAATATTGGGTTATCTGATGTGCAAGTAGATGACGTCCTACGTGCTAAGCAAGGCAGCCGTATCGCTACTGACGGCACCGTGATATCGGGTAGTGGCTGGTGTGTGGAGAGTCATCTAACGGGTGAATCAGTAGCGCTCAAAAAAGAGCAGGGTGATCAGTTGCTAGCAGGTGCATTGGTAGAGAATGGCAGCTTGCTCTATCGCGTTAGTGCCAAGGGCAGTGACACAAAGCTTGGTGACATGGTAAGAGCATTAAGTGATGCACAAGGTTCAAAAGCCAACTTAGCTCGTCTTGCTGATCGAGTGACCGCAGTATTTGTTCCAATCGTGGTTGCTATTGCGTTGATTACTTTTGGAGTCACGTGGTGGCTAACAGGCATGATTGATACTGCGTTGATGCATGCACTATCGGTATTGGTCATTGCGTGCCCTTGTGCCCTGGGTCTAGCCACACCAGCGGCTATCATGGCTGGTATGGGTGTGGCTGCGCGTCATGGCGTATGGTTTAAAGATGCGCAAAGTTTAGAGGCTGCAGGCGATATTGACACAGTGGTACTTGATAAAACGGGTACATTGACCATCGGTAGACCGACTATCGTCGATCATGTCATGGTAGATCGATCGCTTGCTGTTGATGATGTGTTGCAGATCGCTGCCAGTGTCGAGGCGCATGCCAGTCATCCATTAGCGACAGCGTTAGTCAATACAGCCAAAGCCCGTCAGCTGTCACTATTCGATGTGACCGACATCAGTGTTGTAAAAGGTGCTGGCATACAGGCAAATATCGAAGGGCTTGGGCTGATAAAAATTGGTACGCCAGAGTTTGCTAACTTAACGTTACCTAAACTGATGCCAAAGGTCTGGCAAATTGCCAGTACGGTTGCAATCAGTATTAACGATGAGCCGTTAGGGGCATTCGCTCTCGCTGACGACTTAAAAGCAGATACGCCGCAGGCAATCACTGCGCTACAAGATGCGGGTATCAATGTGATTTTGATGAGTGGTGATAAGCAATCTGTCGTCGATCATGTGGCAGCACAGCTTGGCATCGACAACGCTTATGGCAAGATGAGTCCACGTGACAAGGCTAGCCAAATTGCACGGTTGCAAACTGCTGGTCATAAAGTAGCCATGGCAGGAGATGGGGTTAACGATGCGCCAGCGATGGCGACCGCTGATGCCAGCTTTGCTATGTTCGAGGGGACGGACGTGGCGCAGCACAGCGCCTCTGCACGATTGATGGGTGAGTCGCTCATGCATATCGATGCGGCGCAAAAAATCGCTCAAGCAACACTACGCAATATCAAACAGAATCTATTTTTTGCTTTTGTTTATAACTGTCTTGGTATTCCGCTTGCTGCACTTGGGTTTTTGAATCCAATGATTGCCGCCGCTGCTATGGCGATGAGCTCCATCTCTGTCTTAATGAATGCACTACGGTTGACACGTTTTCAGACAGCCGTTGAGCTTGAGCAGGTAGTACCCGTTTCCCCTACGGACAAAGACCCTTTAATAAAAACATAAGCATAAGTAAAAGTGTTGGCTTGGCTGTAGGGTTGTATGAATACAGACCGAAACATTATAGTAGATATGCTTATCTCCGATTATATTTATGACCGCAAGTCAGTGTAAGATAAGGGAAGTTTGGTAAAATATATGCTATGATGCCAAGCACTATAGCCAACCATTAACGCGCTCAAAAAACCTGTCATTACTATGTCAGTATAGTTATATGACATATAGGGTTAGAGTGTTCTTGATGTATGTGCTATATGATATTTTGCTTTATCTTTTTTGTATTCTAGTTGCCGTTATTTATCTCACAAACTTGGCATGACCAAAGGAATTAACAGACATTATGTACGCTGAAGAAACCAACAACGTCACCGCAATTAAAGACATCCGCGCTCGTGAAATTTTAGATTCACGCGGTAACCCAACTATCGAAGCTGATGTGATCTTAGCTGATGGCACTGTCGGACGTGCTGCTGCTCCGAGTGGCGCATCAACAGGCTCACGTGAAGCGCTTGAGCTACGTGATGGTGATAATGCTCGCTATATGGGTAAAGGGGTCAAAAAAGCCGTCTCTAATGTCAATAGTCAAATTCGTAGTGCTTTGATGGACAAAGACGTGACTGAGCAGCAAGGTATCGATGATGCCATGATTGCATTAGATGGCACAGAAAACAAAGAAAGCCTAGGCGCCAATGCCATGCTAGCGGTGTCACTTGCTACTGCCAAAGCGGCAGCTAAGTCACAAAATCTACCATTACATCAGTACATTGCCAACCTGCGCAATCAGACGTCATTGACTATGCCTGTACCGATGATGAACATCTTGAACGGTGGTGAGCACGCAGACAATACGGTTGATATCCAAGAATTTATGATTGAGCCTGTAGGCTTTACTAGCTTTTCAGAAGCGCTGCGTGCTGGTACAGAGATTTTCCACAGCTTAAAATCTGTGTTGAAATCACAAGGTCTAAACACAGCAGTCGGTGATGAAGGTGGGTTTGCACCAAACTTACGTAGTAACGAAGAAGCCATTACCGTCATTATGCAGGCGATCGAGCAAGTCGGTTACAAAGCCGGTGAAGATATCCATTTGGCGCTAGATTGTGCAGCCAGTGAGTTTTATAAAGAAGGTCAATACGTTTTGGCAGGCGAAGGCAACAAAGCGTTTGATAGCCAAGGATTTTCAGACTACCTAGTTGGGCTGGCACGCCAGTATCCTATTATCTCTATCGAAGATGGTCTTGATGAGTCGGATTGGGATGGCTGGAAGTATTTGACCGAGCAGATCGGTGATAAAGTCCAGTTGGTTGGTGATGATCTGTTTGTGACCAATCCTGCGATCTTGCAAGAAGGTATTGATAAGCATATTGCCAATGCTATTTTGATTAAGTTTAATCAAATTGGTACCTTGTCAGAGACGCTAGATGCGATCTATATGGCGAAGAAAAACGGCTACGCTACTATTATCTCGCATCGTTCAGGTGAGACTGAAGATAGCACTATCGCAGATTTAGCAGTTGGTACGGCAGCAGGTCAGATCAAAACAGGCTCGCTATGCCGCTCAGACCGCGTTGCAAAGTACAACCAGTTGCTACGTATCGAGCAGCAAGTACGTGCAAGCTATCGTGGCCGTGAAGAGTTTATCGGTTTACGTGGTTAAGAGATTGACTGGGATTTTTGATGTGTATTGTGCGTCAAAGATCCCGATATCGTAAACTGAGATGACAGTCAAAATCAGGCGGTATATAATCACTTATGTATCGCCTGATCAGCTCAAAACCCTACTATCATTCTTTCTATGTCGTTTGGCGTTATCATCTTATGAAATACTTTAGCCAATTTATACTACTTGCTTTAGCTGTTGCAGTGCTTTTGGGATTGCAATATCAGTATTGGCTGGGTGAAAATGGTCGGTTTGAACATAATAAGTTGACCACTCAAATTGAAGATCAACAGCGCATGAATGACAATCAAGTGGCAGCAAACAACCTATTACGTACCGATGTTCAAGACTTAAAAACCGGACTTGAAGCGGTAGAGGAACATGCGCGTCTAGACCTGGGACTGATTAAGCCCAATGAGACCTTCGTTCAAGTGTCTACTGCACCTACGACCCATAGCGCTTACTAGTTTGTATGAAGTACTACCGGACGTTATGACCTATCACAAAATCAGTAATTACCTTTCACCTCTTCAGCGTTCCCCTTTAAATATACTGTCATGGCCCCAACCATGAGTACACCACTATGAATAAACCCCCAAGCATTCACGCTATGATTGTCGCAGCTGGTCGCGGCAGCCGCTTTGGTGCGTCTATCGCCAAACAGTATACGACACTGCAAGATCAGACATTATTGCAGCATAGTGTGGCACGGCTCGGTCGTAGTACCTATATCGATAAGTGTCTGTTGGTTATAGCGGCAGATGATAATACAGCGCAGCAGCTAGAGTTTGCTATCCCTACATACTACGCAGTCGGCGGAGAAGAGCGCTGGCAGTCGGTAAAAGCAGGGGTTGAGTCAATCAGTCAGACAGGCGCGAATGATTCAGATCTGGTACTAATTCATGACGCGGCTCGTCCTGCAGTGCCTGTTGCTGATATAGATCAAGTTATTGAAGCGGCGATGAGGGAGCCTTATGGCGCTATCTTGGCAACACCAGTAGCAGATACGTTAAAAACCTCTCATACAAAGCCGGTATCGATAGAAGAGGGCAGCAGTAAAAGCCCTTATGCCAAGCGTACTATTGACCGTAGCAATATATGGCAAGCACAAACGCCGCAAGTATTTCGTTTAGGGCAGCTCAGACGGGTCCTAAATTATGTATCGGAACACCAGCTCAGTATTACTGACGAAGCCAGTGCTTTTGAATATTTAGAGTTACCGATACGTCTAGTGTCTGGTAGTCGACAAAACATAAAGCTTACGTATCCCGATGATGCGGTGTTGCTCTCAGCAATTCTGACTATTCAATCCTAACTCCATTCCCCTCAACACGATCAAGTTGCTTTTTATATAAGGCAGCTACCATTCTCGATTCACATATTCTATAAACATCAATCATTAGTTGGTGTCTTAATGCCTTCTCAAATATCAAATCATAGTAAGTAGTAAAAAGCCTATATCACGGTATATATCAGCTCGCATATATTAACTTGAAATATAATATATTGTTGTTACATGTTTTTTGTACAGAAATAAGACTATCAATCGAAAGAGGTTGCTTTGATGACTAAACTAACCTATGATGTAACTAACTTAATACAATTAATATAAAAACTTATAAAATCAATAATATATAAGACTCATTCATCACGCATAGAAGCGTTGTCTCTATATTTTTCTGAAGTTAGTATGATTGTTTTAGCGACATTTACCTAATAATAGGGAGAAGCTGATTGTCAACAATCAACGATTCGACAAATCCAGTAACGACAGATCTCTGCCGTCTTGTATATATAAGCCGGATTACCTCTACTGGTCTTTCAAGTCCTAGCACGCTTAATGACATTTCAGAGACCGCAGTTGATAGTAACCATACCAATAATATTACGGGTATCCTTTGCTACGGCAACGGTTACTTTTTCCAATGCGTAGAAGGTTCAGAACAGGCGCTAACAAACTTAAAAAATCGCTTGTTAGTAGATGATCGACACAAGGATTTAGAGATTTTAGATTTTTCGGAAATTACTGAGCGCCGATTTGGTAGCTGGTCATTACGCTCTATCACACTTGAGCGTTGGATGACCAAAGACCCTGAACTCAAAAAGCTCATGCCATTTAAGCCCCAGACTTGGAACACTAGTGAATGGGAGAGGTTCTTAGATGTTTTGCAGGGCTATTACGAAGAACGAAGTAAAACAGGTGAAATCGATACGCCACCTGTTAAGTATAGTACTCTGGGGGTAACTTTGAGCAAAGTTGTTGGTCAGCATCAGGCGTTCTTTTTGATTCAGACGGTACTGGGTTTGATGATAGCTGCCACATTGTTGTGGCTAATGCTGTAATCGATAGACCTATATTGTAGTAGGTAATATTTAACTTAGAATGTAATCGAAGAAAGCCAGCACTAGATGCTGGCTTTCTTGTTTGAATGAATCGTTTGAGCGCTAAAAATCAACATAAAAAAAGCCCCCTCCATAATAGATTATGAAGAGGGCTTTTAGTGGTACGCTTATTAGTCTAATCGAATACTAAGTATTTGTGCTAATAAATGACGCCGAATAGTGGCGTCCCCAGGGGGATTCGAACCCCCGTTACCGCCGTGAAAGGGCGGTGTCCTAGGCCTCTAGACGATGGGGACTAGTAACAACACTTCAACTGCTTTCACCATTTATGCTGAAGTGGTGCGTATTTTAATAGCGTCGGCGCTTTCTGTCAAGCCTTTTTCTACGTCTTTTTAAAATTAAATATCTTTTTTTAATTGCACGGCGAGGATGTAGGTCTTTACGCTTTAAATGATGTCGAATCCATAAAGAAGTACAAGCGCTGATGGTCAAAGCAAGTAGCATATAACCAATGATAGTCCCCCATAGTTTCAGTTGTGGATCCATAATGAAGTCCCTCCAATTAGGTCTTAGTAGTATTGGCTACCAAGACAGTGTGAGCAACTCAAAGCATCTATAGGATATAACTGCATCGCTCAAAAGCGACGTTTCACTATAAGTTAATCATATTGTTCATCCTAGAATATGATACTTACTGTCATAAAAGTAATCCCGCCTGCTTATCGTGATATCAATCATATCCCTATTGATTATCAAATCAAGATGTCAAAGTCATCAAGTATTACAAATAGCACTATTACGTGTGGTTGGCAATACATGATATGTGACTTATTCACTATCATTGTCGACTGATTCTTCTTTGGCGTCTTCATTATGCATGGCATTGGCCAACATAGGGTAATGGTTGAGTATGTGGCAGAACAGCTCAGCAGTTTTTTGAGTATCATATAGTGCTGAGTGTGCATTTTTACCATCGAATTCAAGCCCTGCTGCTTTGCAAGCACGTGCTAGCACAGTTTGACCAAATGCCAGTGCGGATAAGGTCACGGTATCAAATACCGAAAAGTTGTGAAAAGGATTGTGGTTCTTACTATTGGTACGTAATACGGCAGCGTTCAAAAATGCCAAGTCAAAATGCGCATTGTGACCAATTAAGACACACTGACGACAGTCTTCCTCACGCCGCACATCTTTTAATCCCTTGAAAATACGGCGCAAGGCAGACTTTTCGTCTTCAGCAATGGCTTTACGCATGGGATTATTAGGATCAATACCAGTAAAGGCAAGAGCGCTTGGTTCTAAATTTGCTCCTTCAAACGGCTCAACGTGAGCATTAAATGCCTCGCTCGGATAAAATACACCTTGCTCATCAAGTAGCACAGGAATACAGGCGATTTCTAGTAGCGCATCAGTCTGGGCATTAAAACCCGCTGTTTCAACATCGACGACAACAGGTAAAAATTTGCGAAAACGATCTTTTAAACGCATAGGTGCGTGTTCGTCATCTACCTTGTCATCCGCCGCAGTATTTGCAGTCACATTGAGGCTTGTGTCAGTAGGGTTTGATAACTCTTCGCTTGGCAAAGTTACTGTATTTTGGTTGGTCATATCAAGTTAAATCACTTTTATCAGTCGTACTGGTATATTGAATAAGAAATAAGCATCCTATGATATTAATAATGCCTTTAATACTAAATAATATAGTACAAAGGCATCGTTAATATCATGATGTTAATAGATCTCTTTATAAGTGCTAAAATCTGCGAGCACTATGCCTTTAGAGACCAAGGCAATGTTTCACCTGCCATAAGCGGCGTCAGAGAAGCACCATCAAAATAAGGATAGTCAGTTGGCACTTGCATAGGGGTGTTAACGAGTGTAATGGTACTCTCGTTTAGAGGTAGACCATAGAATTGCGGACCAAAACGACTGGCGAACCCCTCTAGCTTGTCTATTTTTCCCACACTATCAAAAGCAGTGGCGTATAACGGTAGGGCAGTCGCTGCACTATAGCAGCCAGCACAGCCACAAGCGGCTTCTTTTTTATCCGTTGCATGTGGTGCAGAGTCGGTGCCTAGGAAGAATTTAGGATTACCACTGGTTGCAACATCCAGCAGCACCTTTTGATGGCTTTCACGTTTCAAAATAGGCAAGCAATAAAAATGTGGCTTGATACCGCCAACCAACAGATGATTGCGATTGAACATCAAATGTTGCGGCGTGATAGTCGCTGCAACATGGTTGCCTTGAGACAATACAAAATCCGCAGCATCGCTGGTGGTGATATGCTCTACCACGATTTTTAGTGTGGGGAATTTGACGATGATCTGAGCCAACACTTCATCTAAGAAACGTTTTTCGCGATCAAAGATATCTACGTGGTCTTGGGTGACTTCGCCATGTATCAACAGTGGTAAGTTGTGCTTTTCTAATGCTTCAAATATATCGACACAAGCGTTAATATTAGTGACGCCATCGGCAGAGTTGGTAGTCGCCCCAGCTGGATACAGTTTGACAGCTTGTACGATGCCTGACTGTGCTGCCAACTCAATATCTTGAGCAGTGGTATTATCAGTCAAATATAAAGTCATACGTGGATCAAAAGCCGATTTTCGCTCCAGACTCAAGTCACTGGCGTCTAACTGATCCATAATACGCGCACGGTAGGCTCGCGCATCATGAGCATTTTTGACAGGTGGTACCAAATTTGGCATACAGATCACGCGGTTGAAACTACTTGCTGCATGAGGTACGGTCGTGCTCAATGCTAGATCGTCGCGCAAGTGAATATGCCAGTCATCTGGTTGAAGGATGGTCAATTCTCTAATCGAATCAGTCATAGTGTCAAAGCGCTCTATATCGTCAAATAAAGGAAACAAAAGGGAGTGATGCTGTGTGCCTATCATAACAGATTTGCTCACTTGACTAAATATAAGGCTAAATATCTGTACATAATTTAGGGAACGTTATTTGGTTTTTTTCATCACATAAAATATAAGTGCTGAGATTAGGAAATAGTATGGTTTGAAAATTGAGCTAAAACCGTACGCTGTGTGGCAGTTAGACTTTTGCCTATAGTAAATATGATGTACACTGAGCGGGTAATTGTATTTCAATTTGCTTTCGATTTGATCTTAGCGCGTTTTCCAAAACTACATTCTCATAACAGGAGTTTTTCATGGCTCAACTTGATCCAAAAAATATTAATAAAATCGTATTGGCATATTCAGGTGGTCTTGATACCTCAATCATCGCTAAATGGCTGCAAGAAACCTATGATGCGGAAGTGATCACTTTTACCGCTGATATCGGACAAGGCGAAGAAGTTGAGCCAGCACGAGCCAAAGCTCAAGCGATGGGTATCAAGCATATTCATATTGAAGACTTGCGCGAAGAGTTCGCTCGTGACTATGTATTCCCTATGTTCCGTGCCAATGCCATCTATGAAGGTGAATACTTACTCGGTACGTCTATCGCCCGTCCATTGATTGCTAAGCGTTTGGTTGAGATTGCCAAAGAACACAACGCCGACGCTATCAGCCATGGTGCAACTGGTAAAGGTAATGACCAGGTTCGTTTTGAGCTAGGGGCAGTTGCTCTGTCTCCAGACGTGGTCACCATTGCCCCTTGGCGTGAGTGGGACTTGTCAAGCCGTGAAAGCTTAATGAAATATGCTGAAGAGCATAATATTGCTATTGATTACGCTGGCAACAAGAAAAAATCTCCTTATTCAATGGATGCCAACCTACTTCACATCTCTTTTGAAGGTGGTATTTTAGAAGAGCCATATACCGAAGCAGAAGAAGACATGTGGCGCTGGTCTGTTAGCCCAGAAGCAGCACCTGATGAAGCACAATATTTAGAAATAGAATACGAAAAAGGTGATATCGTTGCTATCGATGGTGAGACGCTCAAGCCGTATGAAGTAATGATCAAGCTGAATGAACTGGGCGGAAAACATGGTATCGGTCGTTTAGATATCGTTGAAAACCGTTATGTCGGTATGAAATCACGTGGCTGTTATGAGACGCCAGCAGGTACAATTATGCTAAAAGCGCATCGCGGCATTGAGTCGTTAACGCTTGACCGTGAGGCGGCACATCTAAAAGATGAGCTCATGCCACGCTATGCAAAAATTATCTATAATGGCTACTGGTTTAGCCCTGAGCGTATGATGCTACAGGCATTGATTGACAAATCACAAGAATACGTCAACGGTACTGTACGTGTAAAACTATACAAAGGTAGCGTGAGTGTCGTTGGCCGTAAGTCAAACGATTCATTATTTGACGAAAAAATCGCTACTTTCGAAGATGATGCTGGCGCTTATGATCAAAAAGATGCAGAAGGCTTTATCCGTCTAAATGGTTTACGCTTAGCTATCGAAGCCAGCCGTGGTCGCGATTTATCAAAATAGATTTGCCTGTTATATCTATTGGTTAATTTGAATGACATACAAAAAAGAGGCTCTATTAATATAGAGCCTCTTTTTTATTGACAGTCACTTTTTATTATATTACTCATGATTCTGCCTTGAGTTTTTCGAACACAAATTTGTCGAGAGTAAATACCTACTCAGCCACTACTGCAGTGTCAGAATCTTCATCATCTACCATGACAATAGCGACATCCTGCTGCTGACGCTCTTCAATGGCATCTTGCTCTAGTACTTCTTCGGTAGCCAATATGAGTCCATCAGATTTTTGCGATTGATATTTGAGAGCAGCGAGCGCACCAAGCACACCGATGACCAGTATGATGATGAGAATGACAGGGTTTTTCCAAAGCGGTGTAGATTTCTCATACTCTATGGGCTTCTCACTTGTCGTCGTCGGAGTGTTATCTTGATTACCACCGATCAAACCTAAACTTACCAAAGGCGGCTTGGGCGGGTTGGCAGGTTCAGAGTTAACACGCAGTCGATTCCGACTAAGATAGATGTCAGAGATCTTCGCCAATTGTAATAGCCAGCGTTGATGCGGTAATACAACTGCATGCATCTCTGTAAATACCAGCATGTCGTTATGGCGACCTTGCTGTAAATTATCAGGTGAGCGACCAATGGCTTTTAAGTAATTGCCAGTCGCTAACTGCATGTCCTGTACAGGCTCATAGTTTTCAGGCTTAAATCCAGTCAACTCGTACCAGTAAGTATCAAATGGCGGCGGCGTACCTGATAGCTGTTCAGTGTTTAATAGTGTGAGCTCTGCGGCGCTATCTACACTATTATCTGAGCGCTCTGTCAGCGTATCAGGCTCATTATCGATATTTTCTGTCTCAGCGGGTACTGCTTGCACCTCATCTGTACTAAATCTTGCTGCTGACAAAAACTGTGGCTGCATAGCAAACCATTTATTTCGCTCGTCATTATCAAGTTGGCTATATTCTGCCAGAATCGCCAATTCGCGCAGCACAATCACGCACAAAGAAGTAAGTAAAATCTGAACTTGTTGCGTCGTAGCACCAATTTTTTCAGCAATATGATCGCTCGCTTTTATGACACGTGCATTGTCACTAAATACAGCATCTGCAGCATCGTGACGGTGATATAGTGTTGCCTTCATGGTTGCAAAATTCATAGAGTTATACTGTCGCAATTCTTTGACAGCAGCACGTCCGAAGAGCCTTTTGCTAAGTACCTGTCCTTGATGCTGCTGCTGATAGGCAAGTAGCGCACTTAGAATTGCTTGTAGGCTGGCATCCATTGCCAAGCGCGCTTGTGGCAACGAGAGCTGTGAGGCATCAGCCAATAGCGACAGCATTGGCTTGGTATCATGATATAAAAAATCATACATCGACACACGTGTCGGTGAAATAGTCGTCATAATCTGCTAGCATCAAAAAGTGTGCCCCTATCTTACGGTGCCCAATGCCTTGATACAATCCCTTAATAATAGAAATTTTTAATCATTTTACGGATTATGCTAATGGTAATCTTATGAATGACCGATCGTTGGATACATTTATGACTCATAACAAAACACCTGATCAGCAGTTGGTGATCAATATTGCTGAGCAAACGTTAACGGTTTATCAGCAGCACGCTGAGACTGCACGATACACGATATCGACTGCAAGAAACGGTATCGGAAGTCAGCAAGATAGTGGATGTACGCCACTGGGTAAGCATATTATCGAGATGAAAATAGGGGGTAGTGAGCCCATGAGTGCCGTGTTTGTAGGACGTGTACCAACTGGTGAAATATATGATGATGAGCTGGGTACGCGTCACCCCAACCGCGATTGGATACTGAGCCGTATCCTATGGTTAAGCGGATTGGAAGAAGGATCAAACAAAGGCAGCAACAGCCAAGGCGGCTGTGATACTTATGATCGGTACATCTACATTCATGGTACACCTGATACCGAGCCGATGGGCATACCGTTGTCACATGGTTGTGTGCGTATGCGCAATGAAGATATTGTTGAATTGTTTGAACAAGTCGAAGAGGGCATGCCGGTAACCATCGTGCCCAATTGACTGTCAGTGGATAACTTATCTTTAGATAAGAGAGTCTTATAGTCATATGATTCTAGTTATAACCACTAATACTGAGCATTCGACGATGAGAGAGGCTACTAAACAGGAAAAATGGACGATAAAAAAGACAGCTCGTATTGAGTAAGCTGTCTTTTTTATCGTTGTTAGTATCGTCATTAGCATCAGTGCTAGATGACAACTTTACCAAAACGTAGCGCTGTCTCTGAATTTAGCCAAACGTGCTTCAATATAAGTGGGGTCATCAGTAAGCATGGCGGCAAACCAACCTGCTCCATATAATGCGTTTGTATCTGTGGCTGATTTTAGAGCATAAAACGCATGATATTTGCTATCATCATTGCGCTGTGCTAATGCTGCTTGCGCTTTTGCCAGCCGCTTTAGCCAACGTCTGGTTTTTTTCTTAGATTTTTTCTTACTTAGCAAGGGAATAGAAAATTCACTAACGTAGCGCAGCTCTTTTAGATGATTGCACAACTTGTCTTCTGATTGACTGTCATCAATCACGTCTTCATCTATATCGTCATTGTCATCAAGCCTGCTGAATGCCTCAATTTTTTTACTGGTTTTAATGCACTTTTTATACTGTTTAGTTAGAATCTTTGCCAACTTATCGCAGGCAAGCTGATCAGTGTGAGGCTCAATGCTTGGATCACTCATAGTAAAAGCAATCAACTCTAACAAAGTGATCTGAAAATCATTGGCTTGCAGCGTATTGATAGGCGTGATTTTTATATCTTCGATATCTGTCGTCCAGTCAACAGCAGGTGCGCCGAGTGCCTGTAGCTCAGGCTCGATATGTGAACCAATATAAGCAAGTTGATAATAAGTGCCAAGCAAATTTGCCGTCTGTTCGAGTATCGACAGCCATTCAGGGTTGATCTCATCAGAGAAATCAGCAAATGCTTTTAGGGCAGCATGCAGGCGATCTATTCCAACTCTTAGCTGTAAAATATGCTCGTGATCAGTGCTTCCAGCGATAATAGCACTGCTATTGGGCAGTATCTGTAGTAGACAATTATGTACCACAGACCTTATGAAGGCGGGCGCGCTACTGTCTTTATCTACTTGCAATTGGCTAAGATCGGCATCAACGGCTGGACTATGGTCTTGTTCATTGATCAATAAGCCACCATTCTCAGCTTTGGTTACGGTAGATAAACACAGCTTGTAGCGTTTACACCATGTTTTTGCTGTCATAAACAAAAAATCTATATCTCCTGACACCAATTCGAACTCTATTTCTTGAATGGTTTTTCGCTGAGTCTTATCAGTGCCATGAATGATCTCTCCCTGATCATAGGCCACTTCGATACAGCTATTTATGTCGTCATCATTATTTTCTGTCAGTAATCGCGTAGTGCGCTGTACATCAGTAACATACAACCGCGTCAGTGCTTTTTGTAGTTTTTTGAGCTTAAAGTCCGCCAGTGCAGGGGCGACCGAGGTGTCTTCATATATCGTTAAATCAGGCATTAATTCATTATCGTCAAGCATCGTTTGTACTTGCTCATTATCGAGTACAGCATTGTGCTCTAAGCGAGCAGCAATACCGTCACCAGCGGCTTTGATGGTTTGGACCCAAGTATCGTTTTCTTTTCGAATGCGCAAACCAATGCCTGCCTGTGCAAGCTGCTGGTCAGGCGTATCATAGTAATGTGCAGCCAGTTGCGTCACTTGGGAAGATTTAACTTTTGCTTGACGCATTAAACCTTTTAGGCGTGACTCTGGTACCAAAAACTTCAGCTCTATCTCTTGCATATTGGCTCCTAATAATTCTGACTGACGGCTCTGATTGATAGCTTTATTACTATTAGTCTACCATTCTCTGATTATTTAAACCGCAATAAAAAACCGCCCTACATGACGTAGGGCGGTTTTTTGATAAATACTGCTAATCTGTCAGTTATTAGAACTGGTTCATCGTGTTTTTGCCACCACCAGCTTTTAGTGCGTTGTCACCAGAGAAGATTTCTTTGTGATCATCGCCAAGGTCAGAACCAGCCATTGCTTGATGTTTAACACAAGAGATGCCTTCGCGGATTTCTTTACGCTGTACGCCAGCTGCATAAGCAAGCATACCTTCTTCACCGAAGTAACCTTTAGCAAGTTCATGAACGCTAAGAGCAGTCGTGTGATAAGTTGGTAGCGTGATTAAGTGATGGAATACACCAGCTTCACGTGATGCATCACGTTGGAAGTTCTTAGCGGCAACATCAGCTGCTGCATCAAGCTCTGTACCATCATAATCAGCACTCATCAAGTCATCTTTGTTGTAGCTAGAGATGTCTTTACCTTCTTCTTCCCACTGTGCAATAACTTGCTTACGGAAGTTAAGCGTCCAGTTGAATGATGGGCTGTTGTTGTATACAAGCTTCGCTTTAGGCTGTTGCTCTTTAATACGGTCAACCATTGATTTGATATGTGCAACGTCTGGCGTAGGTGTTTCGATCCATAGTAGATCAGCACCGTTTTCTAGAGCAGTTACACAGTCAAGTACAACGCGGTCGATGTTAGTTTCTTCACGGAATTGATATAGACCGTTAGGCAAACGAACTGGACGTACTAGTTTACCGTTATGCTTAAGCAAGCTGTCGTTTTCTTTTGCATCTTCAAGAGATACTTCTTCCATTTCGATGAAGTCGATGTACTTAGAAGCAAGATCACCTGGCTCATTTGATACTGGGATTTTTTGCGTTAGTGATGCACCTTCGGAGTCAGTACGAGCAACGATAACACCATCTTCAACACCAAGCTCTAGGAATGCATAACGAATAGCGTTTAGCTTAGAGATAAAGTCTTCATGTGGTACGGTGACTTTACCAGCCTGGTGACCACATTGCTTAGCATCAGATACTTGGTTTTCAACCTGAATGGCACAAGCACCAGCTTCGATCATTTGCTTGGTCAATAGGTAAGTGGCTTCTTCGTTACCGAAACCTGCATCGATATCAGCAATGATTGGCACTACATGTGAATCAAAGTTTTCGATTTTTTCTAGGATGGCTGAAGTATCTTGACCCGCTTCTTCAGCAGCGTTTAGCTCACGGAAGTAGTCGTTCAGTACTTTAGCATCAGCTTGACGTAAGAACGTGTAGATCTCTTCGATTAGCTTAGGTACCGACGTTTTTTCGTGCATAGATTGGTCAGGTAGAGGACCAAACTCAGAGCGTAGAGCAGCTACCATCCAACCTGAAAGGTAGATGTAAGTTTTAGAAGTCGTACCGAAATATTTTTTCTTAGCATACATAGTTTGCTGTGCTACAAAACCATGCCATGCACCTAAAGACTGCGTGTACTGAGACGTATCATTGTCATAATCTTCCATGTCTTGACGCATGATTTTTGCAGTATATTTTGCGATATCCAAGCCCGTCTTAAAACGGTTTTGTGACATCATACGTGCAGCATCAACTTCGCTAATGTTTTGCCAGTTGCCGTGCTTTTGCTTCAATTCACGTACTAAGTCGATCGCTGATTTATATGCAGTTGACATCTATAGTCTCCTTGGTGGGGTGTAAAAAATAAGTTAATTATTAAAGTAATAAAAACGTTTATTACTAAGATTCTTATTAAACTAACAAAGCTATATGTAGAATTTGGGTCATTACTAATCTGTCTAAGTTCTATTTACCCTAAACAAACCGATGCACTAATACAAGGGAATTGCTAAACTCAGCAGTTGAAAATAATGACTATCTTATAGATGATAATTCGTTTATCGCTAAGGCATATCAGTATTTAATGGGCAGCGATGTCATAATGGGTAACAAGAGATGTTACAATAATACAGTCGCTTGGTAATGTTTCACTGCCAATAAAAACCATTAATATGCTACTTAGTTATTGAGTTGCTATTGAGTTTTTTTGGTTTGCAATCAGCTCATAAGACTCAACTTGATTATTTTTTCGCAAATCCTTTATGGAACTTACTATAACTGTCTTACCAAGATTTATCTAATTTATGATAGTTATCTTTAGTATTTTTATAGGTTATAATGCATGTATAACAGTATGTTGCGATAGGTAAATTGGGTTATAACTAGCGATTGGTATAGCAAGATCAATAAAAAATTATAAGACTGATGCTGTTGTAAACTGCAATCTGTCATCACAGCATTAACTATTACAGTACTAGCCATTACAGCATTGAGAATACCAAACTTGCAGTGGTACTTATTCGAAAGCCAAGAGAAATAGATATGAATTTGCAGCGGGTTGATTTAAATTTATTAGTCCATTTAGATGTGTTGCTACGAGAAAAAAACGTCACTCGCGCAGCAGAGCAGCTTGGTATTACCCAGCCTGCCATGAGTAATATTTTGCGGCGTTTGCGCAAGTTATTTAATGATCCGCTACTGGTACGCTCATCTGAAGGTATGACACCGACTGAGCGCGCCCTTGAGCTACAGCCGCGCATTCGGGAGATACTCGCTGACCTGACTCAAGTACTAGAGCCACGTACTGAGTTCCGTCCTTATAGTACGTCACGTGTGTTTCGTATCATGACCTCAGACTATGCCGAAGCGACCTTGGTACCCAAGCTCGTAAAAGCGCTACGCTCTGAGGCCCCCAATGTTATTTTGGACTTTTTGACCCCATCAGATGTCTCTTATCGTGACATGGAGCAGGGGCGTGTTGATTTGGCAATCAACCGTTTTAATGAGATACCGCAAAGCTTCCATCAGGTGCTGGTATGGCGTGATACGTTTAGTTGTCTATTATCTTCTGAGAGTCCTTATGCCAACCGTTTTAATCTAAAAAATTATCTAAAAGCGCAGCATGTCTGGGTATCTAAGACAGGTATGGGTGTAGGCTTCGGTGTTAATCCAGAAAAATCAGGTGGACTTGGCTCAATCGATCAGGCCTTGCAGCGCCTTGGTCAAAAACGCCAAATTAGTGTATTTACTCGTCATTATCAGATGCCAGCCATGCTTGCAGCAAATAAAGATTTGATAGCAACATTGCCCACCCGTGTGGCGAGAATGCAAGCTAACAACGACAGCATTATGATGGAAGAGCCGCCGTTTTTTATTCCTGAATTTGAGCTGACGATGGCTTGGTCACCACTGCTGCAGCATCACCCAGCGCATCGATGGCTACGTCAGCTCATCATGCATGTAGCACGCCAAGTGGTAGCTGAAGAAGAAAACCCACCACAGGAAATACCTGTTATCAACCATCTGTTTTAAAGACTCGATTGTTCTATATAGACCAGCCACTAGGCTGGTCTTTTTGTTTAGAGCTACTATAAAGTCTTTTCTAATATTTAGCCGTTCTTAATAAGACGGTCACACTCTTAACATCTTCAACACACTTTACAATATATTGTAAAACTTTTCGCCGCCCACACTTGGTAATATACCTGCAGATAGAGAACGAGTGATTAACGAACGCCGCTATCGATGTAACAACAAATAATTAAGAATCAAAAGTAGCAGTGCTACTAAATACAGAATAACCAAGCACATAAAACTATACAAACACATAAAATCAAATAACAAGGACAATAATATGTCAGATATTACTACTGTAAACCCAGCCACTGGTGAAGACATAAAAAACTACGACTACATGAGCAATGAAGAAGTCAACAAAATCGTTGAGGCTTCTCATAATGCATTTTTAGAGTGGCGCACTGTGAGCCACGAAGAGCGTGGACGTATTATCAAAACTATCGGTGACAAACTGATGGAGTATAAAGAAGAGCTGTCTAAGCTCATGACTGAAGAGCGCGGTAAGCTATATAGCCAAAGCGTACAAGAGTTAGGTCTGTGCAAAGCGATTTGCGACTACACAGCTGAAAACGGTGTTGCTTCTTTAGCTGATGATGTACGTGATATCGAAGGTATGAAAAAAGGTCTTGTGACCTATCAACCGATTGGTATCATCTATGGTATGCAGCCTTGGAACTTCCCAGCGTATCAGGTGTTCCGCTATACGATTGCTAACCTAATGGCTGGTAACAGTGTATTGCTAAAACATGCTTCTAACGTCACTGGCTCAGGTTTATTGATCGAAAAGATTCTTCATGAATCAGAATTACCGAATGATTTATTCCGCACTATCTTGATTGATCATGATCAATCAGAAGAGCTAATCGGAAACGATAAAGTACGCGGTGTGACGCTGACTGGTAGTGATGATGCCGGCCGTATCGTTGGACAACAAGCAGCCAAAGCAATCAAAAAAGCTGTATTAGAGCTTGGTTCTAACGATGCTTTCATCGTTTTAGAAGATGCAGACATAGATACCGCTGTGGAAACTTGTACTCAAGCTCGCTTGATCAACAATGGTGAAACTTGCGTAGCAGCGAAGCGTTTCATTGTAGTTGACAGCGTATATGATGAATTTCGCAAGCGTATCGTAGAGAAGTTTGAAGGTACCAAATCTGGTGACCCAATGGATGACAGTTCAGACATCGGTCCATTAGCACGTGCAGACTTGCGAGATCAGTTGCATGAGCAAGTAGAACAAAGCGTAGCAAAAGGTGCAACGATTGCTGTTGGCGGTAAAGTACCAGAAGGTAAAGGTAGCTTCTATCCAGCAACTATCTTAGAAAATGTCGAGAAAGGCCAACCTGCCTACGACGACGAATTATTTGGCCCTGTAGCATCACTAATTCGTGCGAAAGATGAAGACGATGCAATGCGTATTGCTAACGACAGTCGTTACGGTCTAGGCGGCGCAATATTCTCAAAAGACGAAGAAAAAGCAGTGCGCTTGGCCCGTGAGCAATTCGATACAGGTATGGTCTACGTCAATGGCTATGGCTTAGCAAATCCTGCACTACCATTTGGTGGTGTGAAAGACTCAGGCTATGGTCGTGAGCATGGTGGATTTGGTATCAAAGAGTTTGTAAACATTAAAGCAGTTCACGTATTTTAAAATGCCGTGTAAGCGTGATAAGCGATCATTTATGATTTAGTTTGTAAATGGTCATCAAAAAAAGCCCAGTTACTCATAGTGAGTGACTGGGCTTTTCGTTATGTAATGCAAAAGTAATAGCTCAAGTAATTAATATTATTATATATCAATGCACCAACATTCTTATTCGTCAATGAGTAATTGCAATGGTAGGGTTGGTAAATATTGCTTAGCTTGTGATGAAGTATCATTTGCTTCAAGGGATAATACATTCTTTGCCAGTAGTAATATCGTCCACGGTAGTAGCTGATGCTCAAGCTTCTGTACCCGTAACTGTAAACACTCCGCTGTATCACTGTTACCGACACTTAGTACTGCTTGCGTCAGCACTTGACCTGCATCCAGCTCGGCTGTCACTTTGTGGATACTACAGCCATGATAACGATCACCCGCTTGTATGACTCGTTTATGAGTATCTAAACCTTTATAAACGGGAAGTAGAGATGGATGTAAATTAATCATTGATGCAGGCGCATTATCGATAAATGAACCGCTCAATACCCGCATAAATCCAGCCAAAACAATCAGATTTGGTTGCCATGCGACAAGCTGCTCATTGGCATGGGCTTCAAAGGTCTTGATGCCCATGCGTTTGCCACTCGCAACGTGCGACAAAACAGCAACTGGAATATTGGCATCTTTAGCACGTGTCAATGCATAAGCATCTTCGCGATTACTAATGACGCCGACAATTTCTATCGGTAGCGCACCTGCTTGAATAGCATCTATCAGCACTTGTAGGTTACTACCACTCCCTGATACCAAAACAGCAATACGTAATGGCTTGATAGGCTGGCTTGTCTGATCAATAGACATTAACGGTATACCACCGCATCCGCTTGGTCATCAGTGCTACGTTTGATCATTTCACCCAATTGCCAAGCGTTTTCACCAGCGTCAGTCAATATCTTGATAGCTGCTTCTGCTTTGTCTTTAGGAACCACGATGACAAAACCAACGCCGCAGTTGAATGTGCGGTACATTTCACTTTGCGCGATGTTACCTTGGGTCTGTAGCCAAGTGAACAGCTCTGAGAACTGCCAGCTGTTTGTATCAATGCTAGCCGCTAGGTCATCAGGCAATACGCGTGGTAAGTTATCTGTTAAGCCGCCACCTGTGATATGTGACATCGCATGAAGCGCTGAGCTACCAAGGGTACCTTGTAGCGCCTTGATGGCTTTTACATAGATACGAGTAGGCGCCATGAGAGCGTCTTGAATAGGCTGACCATCTAATTGCTCATCGCTATTGGTCACGTCAATGCCACTAACTTCGATAACTTTTCGTACCAGTGAGTAGCCGTTTGAGTGTGCGCCACTTGAGGCAAGTGCAATCAGTACATCACCTTCTGCGACATTTTCACCGGTGACGACTTCTGCTTCTTCAACCACGCCCACACAAAATCCAGCGAGGTCATAGTCGTCATCTTGATACATACCTGGCATTTCAGCAGTTTCACCACCGATGAGCGCACAGTTAGCTAGTTTGCAACCATCACCAATACCAGTCACAACCGTCGCCGCAACATCGACATCCAGCTTGCCAGTTGCATAATAATCTAAAAAGAACAATGGCTCTGCACCGCAAACCAATAGATCATTGACGCACATCGCGACCAAATCAATACCAATAGTGTCATGACGGTTGAGTTGTAATGCTAGTTTTAGTTTGGTGCCCACGCCATCAGTACCAGAAACTAATAGTGGCGAGGTATAACCTGTTGGGATACGGCATAACGCACCAAAACCGCCAAGTCCACCCACGACTTCAGGACGAGTAGTGGCTTTTGCAACGGACTTGATACGCTGAACCAAAGCATCACCTGCATCGATATCAACGCCGGCGTCTTTGTAGCTTAAAGAAGGCTTGTCACTCATAGTCATCTCACAGTTGGGGGTAGATAATTGGGATTAAAAAGTAAGGGAGTCAATCACGCTACAATCAGCGCTATAAAGTTTAAAGGCAAAGTTTACAAACAGTGGGCGCATTATACCCAAAAATAGACCGCACTCGCAAAGCAACTTACCGATATTTGGCTAAGTTTTGCATTAAGTGGCAAATAAGTTGCTAAGAAACAAAAAATGACTGATTCTTCGTTGGATTCTGCGATAATAGAACGCTAAATTTATTGCTAATGATTGTCTAAATGATGATTTAAGTATCATTAGTATGTCAGTCGATGAGTACCAAAGAATACACAGCCATATCAAAAAAATCTTGTTAAAGATGCTCGTCGATTACATACCGAGTTCTTTGACCAAAAAGTACTCAATCATTTAATAAATCGCTGTTGTCTCACGCTTTGTCACTATCTCAAACCCGCTTAATAATAGGAGCATCCAGCATGATGAATCAGTCAATAGATCCTTTTTTTCGACGTTTATTCATTGTCGTGGTTCTGGTGGTGGCTGTATTCCTCTTATATCTAATGCTGCCTGTGATTGTGCCATTCATCTTTGCCTTTATGCTCGCTTACTTATTTAATCCTTTAGTAAAGCGGCTATCGAGATATCTTAAGCGGTGGGTTGCGATTATTATTGTCTACTCGACGATCACATTGGGCATGGCGCTATTATTATGGTGGTTGATACCGACATTATGGAGTCAGCTGCAAGCGGCCTGGGATTATCTGCCTAAGATATTTAATTGGTACAACCAAGTTGTGCGAGAGTGGTTTAATAGCAATACTCGTGTCCAATTGCCTCAATTACAGTCTAAAGAGTTCTCTGATACATTGGTTGACTATATGCAAACGAACTATAAGTTTGCTGATGCCAGTACCATGATGAGCCAAATTTTAACGTCAAGTATGAATTTCATTAACAATGCAGGCCTTATTGTATTGGTGCCGATTTTGACCTTTTACTTCCTGTTTAATTGGGATCAGCGTTTGCATACGTGGAAGATGGCAATACCAGGACCTTATTGCAAACAAGTCATTGGTATCGCAAAAGAATGTGATCAAGCATTGATGGCTTTTATCAAAGGTCAGTTGTTGGTGATGGTACTACTGGGTGCTATTTATGCGATACAGTTACAGCTCATTGGGTTGGAGCTTGGTCTTATTATCGGTATGGTAGCCGGTATCGCTAGTTTTGTGCCTTACTTAGGTTTTGGTATAGGGTTTATCGCCGCTATCATTGCCTGCTTATTTCAGTTTGGGCTCAACTGGACATATTTGTCATTGGTTGTTGGGGCGTTCTTGGTTGGACAAGCCGCAGAAGGCTATATTCTGCAACCATTGCTATTAGGTGATAAGATTGGACTATCACCACTATGGGTCATATTTGCGGTATTAGCAGGGGCAAGTTTATTGGGTTTTGTTGGTATGTTAATTGCGCTACCTGTATCTGCTGTCTTGAATGTATTGTTCCGCCATTTGTATGCCCATTATCGTACGACTGACTTTTATAGAGGTCGCAAGCAGCTGGCGTTGTTTGAAAAGAAGTAAATACTATAACGTTGGATGTTCTGGATAAATAGGGTGTAAATGCTCACAACGTTATAATGGAGCAGTCAACGAAAAGGCTGAGTAGGTAAAAGACTTGTCAGTCATTTTGCAAATATGTTATATATAGGCGCAGTGTTGATAGTATCAGTCGCCACGATAATTGTTTCATAAAGATTGAATTTCATCAGTGGCTTTTCATCACTAGGTTTTTAGTCATTGAATTGACCTACCAAAAAACTATATTTATCACATACATTTATACCGGATGGCGCTGATAGCACTTAATGTAGTGTTAAAGCCGTTTATCCTTTTTCTATTGTACTTTTATATTGCGCTACGCAACACGAGTTGATGATTCATGGCAGAAGCACAGCTAAGTCTCAATCTGGACATTAAGCATGATGCAAGTCTCAGCGACTTTGCCGGTCCTGGTTGGATGTCTATTATTGATGCAGTACGGCAGTTACATGTCGGCCTGATTGGTCAGCTATATCTGTTTGGTAGCCCTGCCACAGGTAAGTCTCATCTGCTTTCTGCTATTTGCGAATCGTTTATTGAGATGGACAAGTCAGCAATCTGCTTGTCGCTTAATGAGTTGATTCATACCGATGTCCATGTACTATCTTCTTTAGAAAACTTTGATCTTATTGCTATCGATGATTTAGAAGTGCTTGAGCAAAGCAGTCAATGGCAAGAAGCCTTATTCCATCTGATCAATCGTAGCCGCGAAGGACAGCGTCAGCTGTTGTTTGCTGCCAATAAACCTGCTGATGATTTACCCTTTCAATTGAGGGACTTGTTGACGCGTCTGGCACAAGCGCCTACCTTTAAGGTGCCTACTGGGCATGATTTGGCAGACAGGCAAGCGTTGCTACAGTCTATCTTGCGTCGACGCGGTTGGCAGTTTGATGATCGAATCATTGATTATTTATTGACAGAAGGGCCACACCGGATTGGTGCGATGATGGACGTGCTCAACTACATTCAGCCAATGTTCTCTAATCTTGGACGTAGCAATATATCAAAAGCAGTGATAAGTGATGCGCTCAAAACGATCGATGAGCAGACGCTTGCAGCAGAGCTTGCTGATATCGCTCAAGAGACACAAGTAGACAACGAGACAACGGATCAAGATCAACATACGATGCCGCTTGATTTTTAGTATTTATAATTTTGGTAGTCAGAATTTTAGCAGTCAGAACACGAATAACCGTAAGAATACGAATTGTTTATCCAACATGCTTTTACTATTAATGGAATGCCTTATGAAATCGAATATTTCTTTGCTAAAAAAATTAACTATCGGGTCGTTATTGGTAGGTGCCACTTCGGTCTCTATGATGTCACAGGCAGCAGTGACAGTATTGGTTGATGACAATATCAAAGTCACTGCCATTAATGGACAGGAAATCAAACAGAGTGCGTTTCAGCCACTAACGAAGACATTTACACTCCAGCCAGGTCAACACGCAATCACGGCCAAATACGACCGCTTATATAACTTACCTCGTGATGAGCATGACTACTTGCGTTCAGGTAATGTTAGTGTGACCGCACAACTGGCTGATAACCAAACGTATCGTTTGACCATGCCTAATCAGCCAGAAGACTATGAGGCAGCCAAAGATTATGCCGATCAACCAACGCTTGCTATACAGCAAAATAATACGGTTATCGCCAGCCAGCAAGGCATGGTTGGTAACAAAAGCGGCCTATTTTCAGGTCTTGGTAAAGCAATAGGTGGTGTGTTCGGCGGTGCAGGCGATGCTGAGCTACAGAACCAGCGTGCGATTGCGTCATTGGATCAGCCAGTTGTAAGAACCAACAACGCTGCTAATACAAGTACAATGACTACAGCTATCCAGCCAGCTGTGAGCGCAAATACGTCCACCAATACATTAGACTCATTTATGCAAATTTGGCTACAAGCAACGCCTGCAGAACGTGAGAAAATGCGTCAATGGATGCAAAAATAGATCTCTTCTTTCATAATTTTGACAATAAAAAAGCACCTCGTAGGGTGCTTTTTTATTGTCTGGGTTTTGGTAGTCATTTAGTGAGAGTTAATCATTACTAACCCAAAAATGCATTATACATCCACACCAGTTTTTCTTGCTCTTGTACGTAGGCATCTACAAGGTCAGCTGTACCTTGGTCATCGCTTTCTGCTGCTAGAGAAGACACTTGGCGCTGTTCAGTGATTAGGGCTTGCAAACCATTTACTACGCCTTTTACACAAGTTGTCCCATCTTTAACGTTTTTGTCTTCACTGATGCTAGTATGCTGAGAAAAATCGCTATAAGCGTGAAGTGGTGTGCCGCCTAATGTTAGGATGCGCTCAGCAATCTCATCAATCTGTAGTTGTAAAGCAGTATATAGCTCTTCAAATTGAGGATGCAACGTAAAGAAGTGCTCACCTTTTACATTCCAGTGGTAGCCACGTACGTTCAAATAAAATACATGGTATGTTGATAGTAGGTTGTTCAGTTGCGCAATAACTTCGCTCATGTCTGCTTTTTCTAAGCCGATCTGGTTAGTAGCATTGTTAGAATTACTCATAGTATTATCCTTATAATGTGAGTGTTGTGATACGTAATAAAGAAGAGTTTTGGTAGCTTAAATCAATAGAGATCAGGTTGATAAAAAAAGTGATTCAATTCTACTAATCACTGTTCATACCAGCTGTTTCTCTATGTCTGTCTTCTTTTGATGCTTATAATAATAGCAAACTATCATTAATAAGTTAAATTTAATAAATGCAATTTTACGATTGGTTTTATAAAAGTAAAATCAAATTTCTTTATCGTTTTTCTAAACGATAGAGAATCCTAATTACAGCTATGCTGGTGGCTGCAAGTTTTCAGGGTTCAATCCTTTCACAGGAACCACTTCTTGTAGATGTTGACGAACAGTGTCGATTGGAAATTTCTGCGCTTGCAAGCGTTTCGGTACGATTTGGCTGCCTTGTTGACCTTTCAACTCAAACATCATAAAGATATAGTCGTCAGTCTCATCCCAGCTTTTGATAGCAGTCCAAGGAATAACGGCTTGTTGAGTTGCGCCTGCACGCATCTGCATACCGCGCATTTGTGAGTTTTTCATCATATCAGGTTGGTTGCTTGGCATTGCCATAACTAAACCATGCTTTTGTACACCCAGCTTCATCTGACGCATCTCATCTGGCATTTCTTGATCGGCGACTTGTTTTTCAAACTCTCTTTTTACATACCATTTGAAACCCAACGTACGAGCCAATAGATAAATCACTACACCAACGAGCATTAACCAAAATATAATGGTTGAGTAGCCGGTCACAAAGATGAGTCCTGCAATGGCAAGTATCACAACCACTGCCATAATGATCCATTCTTTGGTCTTAAAGCTTGATAAACCAAAAGAAGGGCTGGCACTGGCAAACAGTTCATACTGTGCTTGGTGAAATTCCGCCTCAGTCAGATTTAAGGCGACAGGTTGGAGCGTGTAAGGGTACAGGGCCATAAAGGTTTCTCAAATACTTGTGTTAAAAGTGTTGGGTTTGTATCGCCAAAGCCGAGCTATGATGCGCCACTTGGCTGGAGGCGAATAAAGGTATGCGCTTATCTTACCGAAAAGTACTCTTAAATGAAACATATAAGCAAGGCTGTTCGCTGATAGGGGTAATATTAACGATTTTATAAGGGTAAGCGAGGGGCGTTTAGGTCGGTCAAACCTTTGAATATGATCCTGAGACAAATGCAACCTGCTAACCATAACGGAAATGGTCGCTCAAAAATAAACCTACAGCCGCCAAAAATGACCAAAACATGGTCAAATCTGCTGGGTCTTGGTATTATAGCGGCTACAAGATATGTTGGTACAAGACATAACGCCATAGCCCGTTGTCACAAAGACAGTGATAGCGAGACGTTGGGCAACTATTATATTAATAAACCTTTTATTCACCTTTAGTGTTACAGGCAACTACTATGATTGATCCGAAACTCTTACGCGGCGATTTGAGCGACCTACAGCAGCAGCTAGCCACCCGTGGTTATGAGCTTGATATGGCGTTCTGGCAGACGATTGAAAACGAGCGTAAGTCGCTACAAGTTAAAACTGAAGAGTTGCAATCGCGCCGTAACGCTGGTGCTAAGCAAGTAGGTGCTCTAAAAAAATCAGGCGAAGATGCCAGTGAGCTATTGGCTGAGATGCAAAGCGTTAGTGGTGAGATCAAAGCTGCGGAAGACGAGCTACGTACGCTACAAGAGCGCATCACTCAAGCAGCGCTACAGATTCCAAATATTCCGGCGGCAGATGTGCCAGTGGGTACGTCAGAAGACGATAACGTAGAAGTGCGTCAGTGGGGCACGCCGCGTACGTTTGATTTTGAGATTCAAGACCATACGCATATTGGTGAGACGCTTGGTATGCTGGATTTTGAAGCAGCGACTAAGTTGACTGGTAGCCGTTTCAACGTGCTTAAAGGGAAGCTCGCACAATTGCATCGTGCATTAATCCAATTTATGCTTAACACCCATACCATGAAGTACGGCTATCTTGAAACGTACGTGCCTTATATTGTGAATTCAGACAGTCTCAAAGGTACAGGACAGCTGCCTAAGTTTGAAGATGATTTGTTTAAACTCAGCAATCACACGAATAACGATGAAATGAATTTTTATCTCATTCCAACCGCTGAAGTGCCAATGACCAACTTGGTGCGCGGCGAGCGTTTGGATATCAAAGAGCTACCATTGAAATTCACCGCGCATACACCATGTTTCCGTAGTGAAGCGGGCTCGCACGGGCGTGATACGCGCGGTCTGATTCGTCAGCATCAGTTTGAAAAAGTTGAAATGGTCAATGTCGGTACTAGCGAACAGTCCGATGACCTGTTAGAGGCAATGACAGGACAGGCCGAATATATCTTGCAGCAGCTTGAGTTGCCATACCGTACTGTACAGCTATGTACGGGCGATATGGGTTTTGCCGCACAAAAAACCTATGACATTGAAGTATGGTTACCAAGCCAAGACACTTATCGCGAAATCTCTAGCTGCTCTAACTGTGGTGATTTCCAAGCGCGCCGTATGGGTACCCGTGTTAAAGATGGCAAACAAACCAGCTTAGCGCATACCCTAAACGGTTCAGGCTTGGCAGTTGGTCGTACACTACTAGCCGTGATGGAAAATCATCAAAACGCTGATGGCAGCATTACGATTCCAGAAGTATTACGTCCGTTTATGGGCGGTGCTGAGCGCATTGAAATCTGAGAGTAATGACATCATGAATACTTTGTCTATAATTGATGAGCTAAATTACTCACAATTTCTCATCTATGGCCAAAGTATAGGCGACGACTTGTTAGGATTTGAAATAGATGCCAATGTATCTTTCTGTTGTATGGAAAATAATGTTGGTTGTGATTTTCTTTATCAAGAACGCCATGATGAGACGAATTGCATGCTTACGTTATGCTGCAAATTTGCAAATAACGTAAGCTATCAGCAAATGGCAGATTATTTAGAGGAGAAATGGCTTGAGCATGTTTGCTATCAAGAATTTGAGAAGCACTATATTGAAGTCGTTAATGATCAATTGATTTTTTATTATGTGACCCGATCAAGTTGTGGACTAGGAGTAACAGGGAAAATTGTTGCTACTTAGTTTATAATGAGCCACCTATTTAGATATCTAAGCAAATTCAGTTCAACAACCTTTTTTAATCCAATAAACTTTCCTTCAATCTTAGGACACGCTATGCCCACCCCAATTAACGAACGTAAACTAGCCAATGCCATCCGTGTACTGTCGTTTGACGCGGTTCAAAAAGCCAACTCTGGACATCCGGGTGCGCCAATGGGTATGGCTGATATTGCCGAAGTTTTGTGGCGCAAATTTTTGAAGCACAATCCAGCTGATCCTAATTGGCACAACCGTGATCGCTTTGTACTGTCAAACGGTCATGGCTCGATGCTTATTTATTCATTGCTACATTTATCAGGTTACGATGTGAGCGTTGATGACCTTAAAGGTTTCCGTCAGCTGCATTCAAAAACCCCAGGTCACCCTGAACTTGGCTACACGCCTGGTGTAGAAACGACGACTGGTCCGCTAGGACAAGGCATTGCTAATGCGGTTGGTTTTGCGATTGCAGAGAAGACACTCGCGGCTCAGTTCAACCGCGACGGTCATAACGTTGTCGATCATCATACCTACGCATTTTTAGGTGATGGCTGCTTGATGGAAGGTATCAGTCATGAAGTGTGCTCGCTCGCTGGCACGTTAGGTCTTGGCAAACTTGTATTCTTCTATGATGACAACGGTATCTCAATCGATGGTAATGTTGAAGGTTGGTTCACCGATGATACTGAAGCACGATTTGAGTCGTATGGCTGGCAAGTTATCAAAGTTGACGGTCATGATACTGATGCCATCACCCAAGCGACTGAGCAAGCGATTGCAGAGACTGGCAAGCCAAGTCTAATCATCTGTAAAACCACGATCGGTGCTGGTAGCCCAAACAAACAAGGTTTAGCGGCCAGTCATGGTGCCCCGTTAGGTGATGATGAAATCGCCTTGACACGTGATGCGCTATCTTGGAAACATGCGCCATTTGAATTAGCTGATGAAATCTATGAAGCGTGGGATGCTAAAGCCAAAGGTGATGTACAACAAAAGAACTGGGACGCAGACTTTGAAACGTACAAAAAAGCCTATCCAGAGCTTGCTGCAGAATTGTCACGTCGTCTAAATGGCGAATTGCCTGCTGACTTTGCTAGCCAAGCGCAAGCCTATATTCAGCAAACTCAAGAAGCGGGTGGTGATGTTGCTAGCCGTAAAGCCAGCCAAAACGCTATTAATAGCTTGCAGCCATTATTGCCAGAACTATTAGGCGGTTCAGCGGATCTCGCAGGATCGAACCTCACGCTATTTAAAGGTGCGAAAGGCATCGAGAAAGACAGCGACGGCAACTACATCTATTACGGCGTACGCGAATTCGGTATGACCGCGATTGCCAATGGTATTGCACTGCATGGCGGCTTTATCCCTTACGTAGCGACTTTCCTCATGTTTATGGAATATGCACGTAACGCGGTACGCATGGGCGCACTCATGAAGCAGCGCGTCATCCATGTCTATACGCACGATTCTATCGGTCTGGGTGAAGACGGCCCAACGCATCAGCCCGTTGAGCAGTTGACTAGCCTACGTACCACGCCAAACCTACGTACATGGCGTCCGTGTGATGCGACTGAATCTGCCAGTGCTTGGGTAGAAGCTATTAAGTCTGAAAACAACCCATCAGCATTGATCTTTAGTCGTCAGAGTTTGCCACATCAAGCACGTGATAGTGAGCAAGTAGCGAACATCACCAAAGGTGGCTATGTACTGGCAAAAGAACAAGGCGAGCTAAAAGCCATAATCATCGCGACAGGCTCAGAAGTTGGCCTAGCGATGGAAGCGTACGAGACGCTTAGCGCGAATGGTGTTGGCGTCCGTGTGGTATCTATGCCATGTGCTGAGATTTTTGTGGAGCAAGATGCTAGCTATCGCGAAACGGTATTGCCTGCCAATATCCGTGCTCGCGTCGCAGTAGAAGCCGCGCATGTAGATTACTGGTATAAGTTCGTTGGTCTAGATGGCAAAGTCATTGGCATGACCACTTATGGCGAATCTGCTCCTGCAAGTGACTTGTATAAAGAGTTTGGTATCACGACTAATGCAGTGGTTGAAGCGGTAAATAGTTTGGTGTAATAAACCTGACTTAGTTAGTGTTTAAGAAAAGAGCTGCCGGAAAAATCTGGTGGCTTTTTTTATTGTTTAATCTATAAAAATATGTTGACTAGCTTTCATAAAAATCTATAATCATATTTGTTATAAAAAGTTATTTTAAGTTTGTAATATGTAACAAATACACGTGGTTTGGTATATAGCATGAACTACTAAACAACCCTCTTAAGCGAGTCCTTACATGCCAAGCATCCATTCCATCAAAAAATCAAGCTCTGCCATTGCTATTGCTTTTCTCGCGACTTCGTTAACGGCTTGTGGTGGAGGCTCTGATTCTGATAGTCAGAGTAATGACAATCCTGATAAACCGCCTGTCACTACGCCTAGTGACAAATGTAAAGACGTTACCGCTAGTAATTCTGGACAAGCTGATTTAGATAAAGATGGAATCATTGACGACTGCGATTTAGACGTTGATGGTGATGGCGTTGAAAACGAGAAAGATGCAAGACCCTTGGATGCCACTATTGCTGGCATCAGCACTAAATCTTATAAAGGAGACGGTTTTGGCTATATAAATGCAACTGAAAGTTTTTACTTTAATGGCAAAAATCAGCTGGTTGAGCAAGAATACCTATCATCTAGCAATCCTGATCGAGCTAATACCTCAACGCAGTTTACTTACGACAATAAAGATCGCCTAATTCGCCGCGAACAAACCCGTGGTCTCGATAAGCGAAATGATGGTATCGAAGTATGGGTATATGATCAAAAAGGTCAGCTAACTGAGTTCAATACTAATTCTGATAGAGATAGTATTTTTGAGAGAACAGTAACTTATCAATATAATTCAAACGGTAATATCGAACAGATAGTAGAAAAGGATTCAAGTGATTCGAGGTTTTTCTATAATTCAACAAGAACATATACTTATAATAGCTCTAATCAGTTAGAAAAAATTGAGACGGATGAATATAACGACGGTAGTATAGACAGAGTTGAAGATATAACTTTTAATATTAATAATTACCTAGCTAAGTCTGCTCTATCTTTTGTAAGAGTTGATGAAAATACTAATAATGATGTTAGAGAATTGCGTAATACTTTAGAGCTCAGCTACGATAATCAAGGTAATGTTACAAAAGTTGTTGATAGCTCAATCGATTATGGAAGTGTTCGAGCTGTTACCTATAGCTATGATAATCAAAAAAATATTATTAGAAAGACAACTAATGACGAACCATCTGTTATCGATATTGAAGTTTCTTATAATAATTTAGGCTTAGCGACTAGTGCTACGGAAACATATGAAGGGTTTAGAGCTAACGTTCAGAATGTTACTAATAAAGCTGAATATAATAATGCAGGATACTTAACTAAAACTCTAGTAGATGTTAGTCAAAATGGAAAAATCAACCAAGAGATTACTTACAGCTATGAAGGAAGCGTCCCACTAAAGTTTAATATGCCAACATTTATAGATTTTGGATTATCTAATAATAGAGCTCCTACTGCGACTAGTTTATTGAATAAAGTGAATGCTAGATATACCGCAGATATGATTAAAGAGTCTTATTATGACTAACTATATATCTGAGATTGTTATGTCTATAAAGAGTTTACTGTAATTTAAGCATAAACTAAATTTTTAGTTTATAAGAGAGCCGTTAGAGTAGTCTAATAGCTCTTTTTAGTTGCATACCAAGTTTGATGAGCGGTTTGATGAGCGAGATATTAAATGAGCAATAATTATACAGTCGATGACAATAGCATTGCTTCAAATCCCGGTAATACAGAGCTAAATAAATGGGTATGGTTTTGTCATAATAAAATGTTCGTAAGCTTATTGACACTATTTCTAATTTGCTCATTATTAGCTACGATGGTCATCGATGTTATGTATTTCTTAGTTACTGTTATTGCAGTAGTGATGAACCTTTATTACTGGGTAAATAAAAAGGAGCATTTTCTAAGTGGAGATTCAAATGGAGGTATTGTTGTAGATACTTATCCTACTCTCATTGCAGTTAATACAAATTTAACTAAAGGTTACGGTCATTTCCCAGTAGTCAAAATAATGAAATGTACTTCATTAAAAAATGTGTCTGTTGGCGATAGAGTACCAACAGTTGCGCTCTATACTGCCTCAACTAATGACGATTTAGCACATTGGCTAGACTTCAACCCTATTCCTTTATCCTACGCAACTAATGATGCAAAGATAATAAAGTTAGCTATGCAAAGTTATTCGAACGAACAGTGGGAGGAATTGGAAAAATATTTATTAGAATTAGAGAAGCCATATAAGCCAGGTTTATATCATGTTGATAAAGAACAGAGTAATTGGAATGAGCAATTGAATGACTCTCTAAGTATTTTGAGTAGTATTGAACTTGAAGGAGGAGGTGGACGAATTAATCTAATGAAGATTGTAATTAGCGTAATGGTATTTATAGCTATTTTATATGGGCTAAAGATTTTCATTTAACGGGTATCAACCTAATGAGTTATTTCTCGAGAAATCTACAATGTCCCTAAAATCCAGCTTTAAAGGTTTCCTAGGTGAAACCGTTATCAACGTCGCCATGTGGCTTAAGCTTGAAAAAGATGTTTACCATAGATTAAACGGTATTACTTTGCCATTAGCCAATGGCGGTAGTACCCAAATCGATCATATTATCGTTTCTGTATACGGCATCTTTGTCATTGAAACCAAAAACTATAAAGGCTGGATATATGGTAGCGAGAAGCAAAGACAGTGGACGCAATCATTCCCAAATGGAAGTAAATTCAAATTCCAAAACCCATTGCGCCAAAACTATTTGCACATAAAGACACTGGCTGATTTGTTGGGATTGGAGCTGAGCTACTTTCATTCGATGATTGCTTTTATCGGTGAATGTGAGTTGAAAACCCGTGATGAGCTACCCGAACATGTATTGACCAGTGGCATAGTGTCGTATGTAAAGAAGAAACAAGATAAGCTACTCACTGAAGACGAGGTCACATCTATCGTTGAACAGATAGAAAGCAATAGATTTAGCAAATCGTGGCGCACCAAACGCCAGCACAAAGCCTATCTAAAAGATAAGCATGGTAACCCAAGCGAGAGTACTGATAATCCCGCACCTGAGCCTATAATAAAAGAAACCGTTGATAGAACTATCCTAAAAAGTAGAGAAGTGCATCGATGGTCTGGTCAAACTGAAATTGAATCTAGCGAGTTACCCGTTAATAATCTGGAAACCAAGCAAACAATTACACCACATACCAGTATGCCGCATGATATGGCCAATAAAGTGTTTGTGACGCCATTTGAGATTGTAGAATCTGAGCCAAAAGTGAATAAACCTGCGATACTTAAAGCGGCAGATAATACCGCTAATCTCGTCCAAACACCAACTTGTCCAAGATGTAACGGTGAAATGATTAAGAGAGTAGCAAAAAAAGGCCTGAATCCAGGTCAGACCTTTTTTGGTTGTAGCCAATTTCCTAAATGTCGCGGCGTAGTGAATATTGATTAGTCGTTAATCATCCTAACCTTAGTCACCTTAACCATATATCTCTTCTAAGCGTAGACAAGCCACCAGTCGACCATCCCATTCGCGCAGTTGTGGCTCTACTTCGCTACATTGCTGCTTGGCATAGGGGCAGCGTTTATGCAGAGCGCAGCCACTTGGCGGGTTGAGTGGACTTGGTAACTCACCTTGTAACGTTAGATCGTTTTTATGTCCATTTACCGTGGGTGCAGCTGCCAGTAACGCGATGGTATACGGATGTTTTGGCGCATTATAAATGGCTTCTTTGGGGCCGTGCTCGACGGCTTGACCCAAATACATCACCATCACATCATCAGCAACATGACGTACGACCGATAGATTGTGCGAGATAAAGACGTAGGCAGTACGATATTCATCCTGCAAGTCCATAAATAGATTCAAGACTTGCGCTTGAATGGACACATCGAGCGCGGAAGTTGGCTCATCAGCGACGACGATTTTTGGATTGAGCATCATGGCGCGGGCGAGGGCAATTCGCTGCCGTTGACCACCTGAAAACATATGCGGAAAACGACCTGCATGTTCAGGACGTAGACCCACGTTTCTCATCATCTCGTTGATCTTGTCGCGCTTCTCTTCTTTGGACAGTTTGGTATGAATATCCAATGGTTCAGTCAATTGATAGCCAATGGTGTGGCGTGGGTTCAAGCTCCCATACGGGTTTTGGAAGACCATTTGTATTTCAGTACGCAACTCTTTTAGCGCCTTTCTACTATAGCCGGTAGTGCCTTCATCATTGATAAATAGCTCGCCCTGCGTAGGCGCTTCGATCAATGTTAGCTGGCGGGCAAGGGTTGATTTGCCACAGCCTGACTCACCAACAACTGCCAGTGTCTTACCAGCTTCAAGTTCAAATGAGACACCATTGAGCGCTTTCACGTATGCTTTTGCTTTGCCCAGACCTTGTGATACTGGGTAATGCTTGTGTAAATTGTCTGCTTTTAAAACCACTTTATTACTCATACTTGTGACTCCAAAGTAGCAGTGTGAGAGGTAGACGTGCGAGAAGAAGGATCAGCATGAATACAGCGTACCTTACCATTTGGTGTATCCAAAATAGGCGGTGGCACATCACACGCGGATTCTTTATACGGGCAGCGTGGAGACAATAGGCAACCCGTTGGGCGATCGTATTGACTGGGCACAACCCCTGGTAAGCTATTCAGACGGTCCTGACCGATAGCCAGCTCAGGGATGGCTTGTAATAGCGCCTCTGTATAAGGGTGTGCAGGATGTTGAAAAATCTCTGGCACGGTACTGGTTTCAACCACTTGTCCCGCATACATAACCGCGACATCACGCGAGTTTTGAGCGACCAGACCCAAATCATGAGTGATTAGTACCATCGCCATTTGTTTTTCACGTTGCAAACGGCTCAGTAAGTCCATGATCTGCGCTTGTACAGTGACATCAAGCGCAGTGGTCGGTTCATCGGCGATCAGTAGTTTTGGCTCACAAGCAAGCGCCATCGCAATCATGACTCGCTGACTCATTCCCCCTGATAGTTGATGCGGATAGACCTTGAGACGGTTTTTGGCGTCAGGCATCTCGACCAGTTCTAACAGCTCTAATATACGTGTTTGTACGGCGGCGCCGCGCAAACCAAGATGCTTGCGCAGAACTTCACCCAATTGCATTTCAACGGTAAAGCTTGGATTAAGACAAGACATGGCGTTTTGAAAGATCATAGAGATGTCTTTACCAACGATGCCGCGTCTCTGTTTCGGCGGCATACCGAGCATGTCTTTACCATCAAACATCACCCGCTGAGCACGCACGGTGGCAGACGGTGACAGTAGTCCCATCAGCGCCATCATCGTGACCGACTTACCTGAGCCAGACTCTCCTACGACAGCGATGACCTCACCTTGAGTAATTTTTAACGACACATCATCCACTGCGCGAAAGGCACGCACACCTTGTCCAAAAGTGACTGACAGATTTTCGATATCTAACAGCAACGGTGAGTCTTTTGTTGATGCGCCATTCATAGACGTGTGGTTGGTAGGTGTTTTAAGTAATGATTCAGTCATGTTAGGTCACCTGTTTGAGTTTAGGGTCTAGCGCGTCACGCAAGCCATCACCCGTCAAGTTGATCGACAATGCTGCTAAGAAAATAGCGACACCTGGCCAAATAGCGAGCCAAACATTACTTTGAATATACTGACGAGCCGTACCGAGCATCGCGCCCCATTCAGCATCTGGTGGCTGTACGCCAAAGCCTAAGAAACCAATCGCACCTGCTTCTAAGATAGCAGAGGAGAAGATCATCGTTGCCTGCACGATAAGCGGTGCCATACAGTTGGGTAGAATGGTCACGAACAGTAGACGCAGTACGCCAGCACCCATGACTTGTGAGGCAATAAAGTACTCACGCTGTAGCTCTACCATCGCAGTGGCGCGAGTCAGACGAATAAAGGGCGGTGTACAGACCAGTGCAATCGTGATAATCGTATTGGTCATAGATGGGCCTAAGATAGCGGCAATAATGATGGCCAAAAGCAAGCTGGGATAGGACATCAAAATATCATTAACCAGCATGACCGCCTTGCCCCAAACCTTTGGCCAAAATGCAGCACTAAGTCCTAAAGAAATACCGACCAGCATAGCAAGGGTGGTCGCGCTCAAACCGATAAACAGTGAATAACGCGCGCCATACATCACTCGCGACAAGGTATCTCGGCCAGCATCATCAGTACCTAGCCAAAACATCGTATTGCCACCATCCAAAAAAGCAGGGGGCAATTGCTCTTGACCGGTAAATAGCTCATAAGGGTCATGGGGTGCAATGGCGGGCGCGAGTATGGCAACAAGCACCATTAGTGCCAGTACGATAAAACCAAGCACCGCGCCTTTGTTTCGGCAAAACGTCGACAAAAATAGTTGCCAAGAGGATGGCGGTGTGGCGGCCATAAGCTTGACATCGGAGGGGAGAACAGAAGGCTTCATGAGCAGTTCCTATAGTGGCTAGTGCATTGGATTTTTAGGCTTCTTTTTCTAACAATCATTAGAAATTTACTACAAACCTTTAAAACCAAATAAGCGCTAATCCTCACTATTTATAATATGTGTATTTATCACTGTTGAATTAAGACGTATGTCGAATGCGTGGGTTGATCAGACCATACAAAATATCAATAAATAAACTGACCAAAATCAGGGCAGTGGCGACCAGTAGAATACCGTTTTGTACAATTGGGTAGTCACGTGTGAAGAACCCATCGAGTAACCAGTTGCCAACACCTGGCCAACTAAAGATTGTCTCGGTAATGATCGCACCCGCGAGCAATGTTGCCATCTGTAAGCCAACAACTGTAACGACAGTGATTAACGCATTACGCATGACGTGTACCAGTATCACGCGGCGCGGTGACAAGCCTTTGGCACGCGCGGTACGTACATAGTCTTCATCTAACACCTCTAGCATCGCAGAGCGCGTCATCCGCGCTATCATCGCTAACGGAATGGTCGATAGCGCAATAGAAGGCAGGATGAAGTGTTTGACCACGTTCCAGAACGCACCAGGCTCGCCTGATGTCAGGGAACCGAGTAGCCATGAGCCATATAGCGGCTGCACATCCAAAAACTGTGCGACAGAGATCACCCCGGCGACAGGTAAAAGTCCTAGGTAGTGGGCAAATATGCCAGTCAAAATAGGCCCCAGCAAATAAATGGGCATAGAATAGCCTGCCAGTGCCCCTGACATGAGTGTGTAGTCAATCCATGTGCCGCGGCGTAGCGCTGCAAAAATACCCAAACTTATCCCAACGACGCTAGCAATGATAATAGCGCATAGCGCCAGCTCTAACGTGGGCACAAAGTGTGCAAAGAAGTCTTGCAGTACAGGGGTACGGGTACGGAAGGACTGACCGAAATCACCTGTCAAAATACCCGTTAGGTAGTCCCAATACTGGGCGATGAGGGGTTTATCTAGTCCCAGTCTCTCTAGCGCGCGAGCGTGTAGCTCAGGGTCGACCATACGCTCACCCATCATAATCTCGACTGCATCTCCAGGGACGAGGCGAATTAGAGTAAAGGTGGATAGGGTGAGACCAAGATAGACAGGTATTAGGATGGCGATGCGACGCAGAATATAAAGTAGCATGGGCTGCTCAATAGTTGTGGTTCAATGATTAGAGTATTAGCAGTGATGAGCGTATTCGTGACCAAGCATTCAACCCATATTATTGATATCATTCATATAAGTGCGGCCGGGGCAGAGTATCTGACCCAGCCGAATATCAATAAATACAAATATTAATGAATTAAGAGTGCTTGTCATACAAGGACGTAATCAGCCAAGGTTATTCAACTTTTACGCCATCGAAGCGTATTGAGCCAAGTGGGCTAATCTTATAGTCGACGACGTTTGGTGCAGTGAATACGGTTACGACCGAGTGTGCCATTGTCGTCCAAGGAAGTTGTTCTTTGAAGATTTGCTGTGCTTGCTCGTATTCAGCGACACGCTCGTCTTGATTATTGATCTGACGGGCATTGGTCACTAAGTTATCAAAGTCTTTGTTACACCAGCGTGAGTAGTTATTGCCACCGACCGCGTCACAAGACAGTAATGAGCCTAGCCAGTTGTCTGGGTCACCATTATCACCGGTCCAGCCAGCTAAAATGACATCAGGCTCGCCTTTAGCAGCGCGCTTGAGGTACTCGCCCCACTCATAAGTGACCAGCTTGGTATCGACACCGATCTTAGCCCAATCTGCTTGTAGCATCTCAGCCATCAGCTTGGCATTTGGGTTATATGGTCGTTGGACTGGCATATACCATAGGTCGATAGAAAGATTGTCTGCACCAGCTTCTTTAATCAGGGCCTTTGCTTTTTCGACGTCATAAGGTGCGTCTTTTAGAGACTCGTCATAGCCCCACTGTGTTGGTGGCATTGGGTTGGTCGCTTTGAGACCTTCGCTTTGATAAACCGCGTTGATAATCGCGTCTTTATTCACAGCCATATCTAATGCCTGACGGACTCTTAGATCACTAAGCTGAGGTTTTTCAACGTTGTAACCAACATAGCCCACGTTGAAACCAGGTTGGTCGAGAACCGTGGCCTTGCCAGACTGTTTGACAGATTCAATCTCGGCAGGTTTTGGATAGGCCGATACATGACACTCACCAGCTTGTACTTTTTGAGCACGGACTGCTGAGTCTTTAGTGATAACAAACACAAGATTATCGATATGAATATCGTCTTTATTCCAGTAGTCTGGGTTTTTGGTATAACGAATTTGTGCGTCTTTTTGATAAGAGGTAAAGACAAATGGTCCTGTACCAACAGGTTTGGTATTGATATCAGCGGCATTACCAGCTTCCATCAGTGTGTTGGCATATTCAGCAGAGTTGATGTAAGCGAATGGCATCGCTAGGTTCTGCAAAAATGGGGCGTTGGTTTCGCTCAGGGTGATTTTTACCGTGTAGTCATCGACCTTTTCGATATCAGAGATAATATCAGGTAGCCCCATGCCAACAGAATAAGGGAATTCAGCAGGATAAGATTTATTAAATTCAAAGTCTGGGTCGGTGATACGCTCTAGCGTAAAGACAATGTCGTCGGCATTGAAATCGCGAGTCGGGGTAAAGTAATCAGTCTTACCAAATTTAACGCCTTTACGTAGGTTGAACGTATAGGTTTTGCCATCATCGCTAATCTCCCAGCTCTCAGCCAACCCTGGCTGAATCTCAGTTTCCGCTCTTTTAAACTCTACCAAACCGTTATAAATAGGGAATGCACTCGCATCAAAATCTGTACCCGAAGTATACTGCGCCGGATCAAAACCAGCAGGGCTACCTTCTGAACAATAAAGCAAAGTCTTGGCAGCTTTTGCATCAGAGCTGGCAGCAGAGTCATCAGTGGTTTTATTGTCTCCACTACAGGCACTAACGCCTAAGATGAGTGTCGTCAACAGGGTAAGTTTAAAGAGAGATTTTTGCATTATTACATCCTATGTAGTGATAGGTAGTCACTTATGATATCCAGATAGCGGTGTTCAACTATGGATATCATGAGCAAGCGTTTGATGACCTTGGAATGTTTATTTATATATTTTCGTATATACAAAAAGAAACATATTATGGGTTGTTATAACTTTAATTTATATCGATAGAAACTAAAAATATAAACAAGTCGTTCGAATATACTCCCTTAATCTGCAGTAGTGCAAGCTATAAATGAACTAATTTTGATAATAATTGCATCATTATGCTGTCAATAGCACGAATTTAGTAGAATATGCTAAATTTTATTGATTTTTGTCTATACATCTAATTTGTGCCAAAAAGTGATTAAGATCCAGTGTTATATGATTTTTTACTAAATACAGACGACGAGAAATAAACTGGTTACGTGCATCTGACGTAACCAGTTATGACATGTTTTTAAGGTAATTATCTATGTGACGACATTATCTTTGGCTATATTTTATGCAGAGATATTTTTGGCATGATCATGAGTTGCCTTGATAAGGTCTGCTATTTTTTCGGCAATCATAATCGTCGGTGCATTGGTGTTGGCACTGATAAGCGTTGGCATCACTGAGGCATCAATGACCCGTAGTCCTTTTACACCGCGCACTTTTAGCGCCAAGTCAACCACCGAGCTATCATCTGAGCCCATCCGGCAGGTGCCTACTGGATGGTAGATGGTGTCAGATTTATTGCGGATATAGCCGAGCATGCCATCTTTTTCGAGATAGGGGGCAGGGTAGTCTTCTGTAATATACTTGGCGAGTGCTGACTCTTGCATGATGGCTCGAGTACGCTCGGCGCCTGCCACCATCTGCTCAACGTCTTTTGGATGTGAGAGGTAGTTTGGATCGATCAAGACGGCAGCAGAGGGGTCCGCTGAGTCCAGTCTTACCGTACCGCGACTCTCAGGTCGTAAGTAGCAGCTATGGCAAGAGACCGCATAGCCACGTCTGAGGTCTCGACCATGCTCAATCACACGTGAGATGACAAAATGCAGCTGAGTGTTTGGCCACTCTTTTGGCGCATCACCCACACTAAAGAACGCACCTGCTTCTGCATAGTTAGTAGAGAGTATGCCTGTACCGTCCTTTCTCCATTGGCGAATGCTTTTGGTCAATGTCGAGAGTGCTGCTATACCGATACCGATGACATCCGTGGTATTGACCTCGTAATCAAAGACCACATCTAGATGGTCTTGTAAATTACCGCCAACTTCAGGGGCATCTACTATGACCTCAATACCATGAGACTGTAAATGCTCGGCGGGACCAATACCTGAGAGCATAAGGACCTTAGGTGAACCGAATGCACCACCTGACAAGAGAACTTCGTGACGTGCCAGAACCGTGTGTTCTACGCCGTCTTTTTCGTAGACAACACCAGTCGCTTGATCGTCTTCAATAATGACACGATTGGCTTGGGCATGTGTGATGACAGTTAGGTTTGAGCGGTTTTGTACGGGATGTAGATAGGCGGCAGCCGCGGAGCAGCGTTGGCCTTGTTTTTCACCATGGAAGTGGGTGACCTGATATAACCCTGCACCGTCTTGTTTTTCGCTATTGAAGTCTTTGTTATGGTCCAAACCGTTCGCTATAGCCGCCTCGACAAAAGCCTTTGAGATGTCTCGCGGGCTGAGCAGATCGCTGACATGCAGTGGTCCACCATCGCCATGTAAGTCATCGCTACCATGGACGTTGTTTTCAGCTTTTATAAAGTAAGGAAGCACATCATCAAACCCCCAGCCAGTACAGCCTTCTTCTACCCAGCGCTCGTAATCTAGTTTGCTGCCGCGTGTGTAGATCATGGCATTGATTGCTGATGAACCGCCTAGGCATTGCCCACGTGGTTGAAAACCTTTACGGTTATTAAGATGCTTTTGGGGCGTGGTATGAAAGCACCAGTTGTTCAGTTTGAGCGGCTTGCCCGGCACCATCAGAATCAGTCCGGCAGGTACGCGTACAGCCAGATCTTTCCCATCACCGCCGTACTCTAATAAGCAGACACTGATATCTGGGTTTTCGGTCAGACGGCTTGCAAGTACACAACCTGCCGAGCCACCGCCCACAATGACGTAATCAAATGTTTTGTCAAATTCCATTTTATATTCCTTATAGCATCCATGCTAATTAAAATAGGCTATGCTTTACAGTATCTATTATTTTGCTGAAATAATAAAATAAAAATGACTCGGCGGTGTCTGTGTATATCAGTAGGGTATAACCGCCCATGGGGCAGCACAGGGTGCATGGCGTAGTACTGATGCCATATTGTCTTGTTTCAAATAACCTTTCATCTTGTCCCGAATAGTCTCATACCGAACAGATCTCTGAGCGTACGATGAAGCGCTTGCCTTCAGGGATCTCTAATGAAAAACTCGCACCGCGCCCATTGACCACATCGATAGTCAGATCAGTATGCTGCCACAGATCGTACTGTGCTTTGCCCATATAAAATGGACAGCCAGCAAGCTTGCCAACCAGCACATCTTGACCGCCTACCTTAAACTCTCCTAGTGGATAACACATCGGCGAGCTACCATCACAGCAGCCACCTGATTGGTGAAACATCAGCTCACCGTGCTTGGACTTCAATAGCGCAATCAACGCCTCACACGCTTCTGTTGCCATAATTTTCATCATTAACTCCTCATATTTCCTCTATCTATAAATTACCGTTCTATAAATGACCAGTCTATAAATTATCAAAAACAGCACTTTAATTGTTTATTAAAGCAAAAATGCAACCTACCTTGCGACAGATTGCATTTTTTATGCTTGTTTTAGCATGGTCACAAATTAAGAGTTGTCAAAATCTGCTTAGAAAAAACCCATCGCTTTAGGGCTGTACGACACCAGCATGTTTTTGGTCTGCTGGTAATGATCGAGCATCATCAGATGGTTTTCGCGGCCAATACCAGATTGCTTGTAACCGCCAAATGCTGAATGTGCAGGATAGAGGTGATAGCAATTGGTCCATACGCGGCCGGCTTGGATGCCACGGCCAAAACGATAAGCGCGAGTACCATTACGTGTCCAGATACCAGCGCCGAGACCGTACAAAGTATCATTAGCAAGCGTCATCGCTTCTTCATCGTCTTTGAAAGTAGTGACAGCGAGTACAGGACCAAAGATTTCTTCTTGGAACACACGCATGTCATTGGTGCCCTCAAAAATAGTGGGCTGTACGTAATAACCGTTTGCCATATCGCCATCATGTTTGGCGAGCTCACCACCTACCAGGACTTTTGCACCTTCTTTTTTGCCGATATCCAGATAAGAAAGGATTTTTTCTAATTGATCTGAGCTGGCTTGTGCGCCAATCATGGTATCGGTATCAAGCGGATTGCCCATTTTGATGGCTTTGACGCGAGCGATACAGCGTTTCATAAATTCATCATAGATGCTTTCGTGAACGAGCGCGCGTGAGGGACAGGTACAGACTTCGCCTTGGTTTAGGGCAAACATCACCAGACCTTCGACCGCTTTGTCCAAGAAGTCATCGTCTTCATCCATAATATCAGCAAAGAAGATATTTGGACTTTTGCCGCCCAGCTCTAGCGTCACCGGAATGATATTTTCGCTGGCATACTGCATGATTAAGCGGCCAGTCGTAGTCTCACCAGTGAAGGAGACTTTATCGATACGTGGGTTAGAAGCGATAGGCTTGCCGGCTTCAACACCGAAGCCGTTGACGACGTTTAGTACGCCTTTAGGCAGAATATCAGCTACCCCTATCAATTCAAGCATATATAGGACAGAAGCAGGAGTTTGCTCAGCAGGCTTGAGGACGATACAGTTGCCCGCCGCTAGTGCTGGGGCAATTTTCCAAATTGCCATGAGAATAGGGAAGTTCCAAGGAATGATTTGACCGACGACACCTAGTGGCTCATGAAAGTGATAGGCAACCGTATCTTCATCAATCTGACTGATGCCGCCTTCTTGTGCGCGGATAACGCCAGCAAAATAACGCAAATGGTCAATGGCGATTGGAATATCAGCGGCGAGGGTCTCACGTACAGGTTTACCGTTTTCGTAACTTTCGGCGATTGCGATGGCTTCTAGGTTGGCTTCGATACCGTCAGCAAGTTTGAGTAACATATTGGAGCGTTCAGTGACACTTGTTTTGCCCCAGGCTTCTTTTGCTGCGTGAGCTGCATCTAATGCCGCTTCTACATCGGCTTCTTTCGAACGGGCAATCTGACAGAAGGTTTTACCATCGATTGGGCTGGAGTTATCAAAGTACTCACCATCGATAGGAGGCGTCCACTCACCATTGATAAAGTTGTCGTATTTTTCGCGGAATTGAACGGGACTGTCTTCAGTATTGGGATAAGCGTATAACATTAACCACTCCTTGTTGTGTATTATGGTTATCTAAAATATGGTCACTGGTGTAGGGCCATTTAAAAATAATCCTTGGTCTTCCTAACCAAGTTATCATCCTATCGTACTGAGCTTTTTTGCAGAACGATAATGACTTTTTATAATGATATATTTTGTATCACATAACTTTAAGTTATGTGATATGAGCGGGTGAAAGTAGTCCGCAAAGTGGTTGCAGCTGCTATAATTGTGAGCATCGATTTTGGCTGGCTATGGTTATTGGGTTAACCGTGGCAGCCTTGTATGTATACTATTCTTTTTCATAATATTGGTTGGTTTGGGTCTATGCGTCAATCTTCTGCTCTTGATATCCTAAAAACAGGTCAAAACGTCTTTTTGACTGGCTCAGCAGGCTCAGGCAAGACTTATACGCTCAACCAATACATCGACTATTTGCGCGCACGCCGTGTGTCCGTCGCGGTAACGGCAAGTACGGGTATTGCAGCCACACATATGAATGGCACAACGATTCATAGCTGGTCAGGTATCGGTATCAAAGATGAGCTGACGGATCGGGATTTAACCACCTTATCACGCAAGCAGTTCTTGGCAGACAGACTAAAAGATACGGCAGTATTGGTCATCGATGAGATATCGATGCTACATGCCAAGCAGCTCAATCTAGTCAGCCAAGTGCTCAAGCACATTCGCAAAACTGACAAAGCCTTTGGTGGTATTCAGGTGGTAGTCGCAGGGGACTTCTTTCAGTTGCCGCCCATCGGTAGCAAGGGCGAAAGCAATCGTGAAAAGTTCGCGTTTATGTCTGAGGCATGGCTCGATGCCAAATTTCATATTTGCTATCTATCAGAGCAACACAGACAGGTTAGCGAAGCGGCCAATGGCGGACTAGATTTGGACGATATCCTTAACCAAATCCGTCGTCAAGAAGTGACCTTTGAGGCGATTGCGGCGTTGGAGGCGACTTATGATCAAAGCGTCGATATCAAGCGTACGCGTCTGTACACGCACAATCTCAATGTCAACAAAATCAATGACAAAGAGCTTGCTTCTTTAGAGGGAGAGACGATGCGCTTTGAGGCGACTGCCACAGGCGACAGTAAGCTGGTTGAAACCCTAAAAAAGACCGTACGGACTCAAGATGAGCTGACCCTCAAAGTTGGTGCAAAGGTCATGTTTATCAAAAACAATGCCGAGCTTGGTGTCTCTAACGGTACGATGGGTGAGCTGATCGGTTTTGCAGCGGTTAAGATTGATGATGGTAAGGCAAATGATGATGCGTTAATCGAAGACGATAGCAGCGATGACATTGATGAAGATGCTGCTGGCGAAAAAACGACAAAAAGTAAGAAGTCCACTGCTAAGAAAGATAAAGAAAAACCAAAAACAAAGAAAACAACCACGCAAAAAATGCCTGTGGTGCGGCTCAACTCAGGACGTGAAGTCATCGCTGAACCTGAAGAATGGATCATCGAAGATGAAACGGGCGATGTGCTGGCAAGCTACTTGCAAGTTCCGCTCTGTCTGGCATGGGCGATTACGATTCACAAATCACAGGGCATGACCCTTGATGCAGCTGAAATTGATCTGTCACGCACCTTTGAGTTGGGTCAAGGCTACGTAGCATTGTCACGACTCAAGTCACTGGCAGGGTTACAGCTGCTCGGTATGAATGACATGAGTCTGCAACTTGACCCGCTAGCACGTGGGGCAGACAAGCGATTCTTAGTGCTGTCTGCGGAGGCAGATGTCAACTACGCCATGCTGGATGAGGAGAGTATGCAGCAGGCACACAAGAAGTTTGTTTTAAAATCAGGTGGAACGCTGAGTAAATCTGTCATTGATGCCTATGCGGCGCTGCAAAAAAAGCGCCGCGAGCAGCAGCAAGCGCAAATAGACAAAAAACAAAAATTAGGCAATCAAGTCTCTGATAAATCAGAGAGTACTTTGCTTGCGACTAGAGTGCTGTTAGAGGAGAGTCTGACCATAGCAGAGATCTCACAAGCGCGTCAGCTGTCACAATCAACCATCATGCGTCATATCGGTGAGCTAAAATCACAAGACCCCAGCCTTGCCTGTGATCATCTGCGTCCAGACGATGAAGTGATGACAGCTGTAGGCAATGCGTATGTCGCCATCAAGGTCGCTAACAACCCAAATGACTTCAATGATGATGGCAGTATCAAGCTGCGCCCCATATTTGATCATCTCAAGCAGAGCATCGACTACAATACCATTCGCTTGGCTCTGATTTTTATCACGCCATAGGTGTTTGTTGCTACACAGGTAGCTATCTATTGCCGCACAGAATGTCATTGCAAATTTTATGGTACGACAGTACCAAACCCACTATTAGAGCGTGCCAAGAGTGACCGCGCTCACTCTTTATCTTTCTTATTTGATAGCGATACCTTGTTATGCCTGATTTTTCTAATGCGACTTACCAGTTGACCTCCGATCCCATCGCGATGACGTTTCGTACGACTGGTGAGCACTCACAGCCACTAAGAGTCGCCATCAATGGTTTTGGACGTATAGGACGCAATGTACTGCGCGCCTTGCTAGAGCGCTTTGAGGTATTGGGACGTGCTATCCATGTCGTCGCCATTAATGATTTGGCACCGGCAGATATTTTGCTTCACCTCCTAAAATTCGATAGTACACACGGTCGCCTTAGTCGATTGGGCGTCGATGCTGAGATCATAGAAAGTAACGCGGATAATGGAGGCAAAACCCAGCTTTGTCTAACCAAAAACAATCTAACATATTGTATCAATATGCTATCAGAGCCTGATCCACAAAACCTATCTTGGCAGTCGCTGGGCGTCGATGTGGTACTAGAGTGTACCGGTCATTTTCGCTCTTACGAGCAGGCGATGTTACATATCAATGCAGGCGCGCAGCAGGTCATTATTGGTGCTGCACCATTCGATGATGTGGACGCTTGTATCGTTATGGGCGTCAACACAGACGCGCTGACACTTGAGCTACCGATTATCTCTAGCGTGTCTTGTACCACGCAGGCATTGGTGCCGCTGATTGACACACTGGACAAGGCATTTGGTGTAAGATCTGCCATGATGACAGAGATTCATGCGGTCACTGCCGATCAGACTGTACTCGATCAGGCGCATCGAGACCCAAGACGCGCACGTGCTTCTGGCTATAATATTATCCCAACGACGTCCAGTAGTATCGCTGCAACAGAGCGTGTCTTGCCAGCCATGGTCGGCAAGATAAATGGGCACTCGATACGTGTACCTACTATCGATGTGGCAGCCATTGATGTGACTTTTGTATTTGATACGCCAGATGTCAGTATTGAGGATATCCGTGAGACACTCAAATCGGCCAGTCAGGCACATCTGCATGACATCATGGCGTATACCGATGAGCCGTTGGTCTCTAGTGATTTTATTCATCAGACCGAGTCGCTGATCATCGATGGTCAGCAGCTCATGCAAGTAGGCGACCAGTACAAGGTTTTTGCGTGGTACGATAATGAGTGGGGATATGCCAATAGGCTGCTAGATATGTGCCTACATCTGGCTTATAGCAAGCGATAATCATCTGATTAGAACGTATTTGAAAATTAATTGAACTTTTTTAGATTAGGGGCTTGCATTATAAAATGATATCTATATAATGATGCACCAATGGAGACGTGGCAGAGCGGTTGAATGCACCGGTCTTGAAAACCGACAAGGGTTAATAGCCCTTCGAGAGTTCGAATCTCTCCGTCTCCGCCAAATTCGAAAAATCCCCAATCATTGGGGATTTTTTTATGGGCATTTGTAAAGGTTTAAGTCATACATCTCATAGATGTCTTTATTAGTCTACTTTGGACAGCTATTTTGCTAATGAGTTGCCAAACTCGATGGTCTGGTCATCCACTAATACTAGGGTGCCTTCTTTTATCTCAATGGTCATGCCTGTGGTGTTTTTGATCGCACGCATGACATTGATGTCCTCGATACTGCTATCGATGACTATCTTTCCAGATTGCTCAGGCTCAATAGCAGGATCAAATGTGATCAAAGGGACATTGAAGTTCTTGCCTTGCTCAAGGTTATCGTCTTGCATCGTCAGCGTACCTTTGAAGCTCTCAATAGGTACTGTCCCATGATTTGATAGCATAAACTGCATTTTGACTTGGTTTAAACTGTCACTATCACTGGTTTTGATGGGCAGCAGGGCGACAGGGTATTTCTGAGCTGTCGCATTTGCTGTCTCACCAGAGACAATAGGGCTTTTCTTACCTGTTGGATTATCAGGATGCAGGCGCTCGTATTCACGCTGTTGTATCAAGGCTTGCTTGATCGTGGTACGCGGCATGGCACCTGACTCATACGCATCGCTGAGTTTCATACGCAGCATATAGCGACTGAGGACTTGCTGATCGGCTGCAGGTAGTTGTTCAAAGGTTTGTCCTAATTCGTCTTGCCACTGGTCAGAATCAGTAGGTATGGTTTTTTGGCTTGGATCTGTTTGCGGCGACGAGCAGCCAGAGGCAAGCGCGAGCACCGTAACCGTCATGGTCAAATACAAAGCCTTGTTAAAACGCCGCTGTAAACCTTTCATCGTACACCCCCTTATGCATTTTTATTATGATAAAGCCTGTCTAATAGTGATGGCTATTTTCTTAATATACCTCGTTTAGGGAGAGGTTGTGTTTAATTATGGCTAACTGCGGTAGTAAAATGTGCAAAGTACTAAAAAGTGAATACCTTTAAATAGGACAGATAACAGCATAAATAAAAGAGAGTACAAGAATAAAAAAGGTGCAGTGTTCATTAACAGTGATAAAGCAATCGACAAAAAAAGACCACGTTCGCATCAGCAAACGTGGTCTTTTTTTTGACACTCATTATTAGGCTTTATGTGCCAAGTCATGATGTCCAAGCTGTCGTTTTCAGATCGATATTCATTTCAATATAGAGAGTATTATTTATCGTTGTCTTGAAGCTCAGACAAAGAGTGCGTGATATGATTGTTGTGAGTAACCACAATAGCTTCATCAATGATACGTTGGCTCACGCCGCGCTTGCGTAGTGTCTCGATAAAAACTTCATCATGAGCCAGTGTATAGTCTTGATGGTCACGATCGAGACCTTGGCGAATATATAAGCGAATAAGCCCTTGAATGCGTTTGAAACCTAAGTCTGATGACGTTGTTTCTAATAGCTCAATCATTTCTTCAGACAAACGAATACTGATCGGGCGCATAATTTTTTGCGGATGATCAGAAAATTTATTTTTTATACGTACAGGTATCATAATAAACCATTACTTTTAGTGAGTAGGAGCAAAGCACTCAAACAAAAACGAACCCAATCCAAATTAATCTTACCATACAACAAAAACGCCTAAAATAACACTATAGCCATGCAATACGCTTAAACTTATAAGTGCATATTAATATTATTATAAGTGCCTATAAAAGAGGCAACAATAAAAAAACCTTCATCAAATAGTGATGAAGGTTTTTAGTATATGGCTCTCCAACCTGGGCTCGAACCAGGGACACACGGATTAACAGTCCGTTGCTCTACCAACTGAGCTATTGGAGAATAAGCTGTCATAACACTAAGCGTTTTAGCTTTGTTACCAATCAATTTCTTGGCTTGTTTGCGTTATGTGGGGCACATTTTAGCCAAGTCATTAGGGGCTGTCAACCTTATTATGCCATTAATCAGAAATATTATTACAATTATCAAAAATAGGCGTTTGTCCCTTACCAAATAAGCTATTTCGATACTGATATTTACCGAATACAGGTAGCAATTGGCTGTAGCAATGACGGACATCTATAAAAATCTCGTCCAGCATACAGACAAGTTCAGATAGATATCAAAACAGCACGCTAATTTACTGCAAAAATATACGGTTTTTTAAATATCAAAGCAGTCACTACACTATTTGACACAATAAAGACGCAAGACAGCCTTCACATTGCTAGAGTATTGCTATAAAATACCTACCATACGGTATCTTTAATATGTATTTAACAAGTACATTGTTAGTAAATGCTTGAATGAAGGCGGGTGTGCTAAAGATGAGTCCTACAACAATTGCCTACGGTTACCTGACCATTGCCATCATATGTGAAGTGATTGGCACGACTTTTTTGATGAAGTCAGAGCAGTTCACCCGTCTGGTGCCGACCATCATGATGGGCGCGCTCTATACAGTCTCATTTTATTTATTGGCACAGACGCTCAAGACCATACCACTGGGCATTGCCTATGCATTGTGGGGCGGGCTAGGCATTGTGTTGACCTCGCTTGTGGGTGTGGTGCTATTCAAGCAAACCCTTGATACGGCAGCAGTAGTCGGCATTGCTATGATTGTTGGCGGTGTTGTTGTCATGAACTTATTGTCTAATTCTGTGGTGCATTAGTATGAATATAGAAGTGGAAAATGCTCATAAGCGTAAAAAACAGCCAGAAGTGGTTCGTCGGGCGCTGCTGGATCAAGCGGCACGGATAACACTAGAGCAAGGGCTGACTAAGGTAACGTTTCAGGCGGTCGCTGATGCAGTAGGGGTAACCAAAGGCGGCGTTATGCATCATTTCGCTACCAAAAACGCCCTTGTCATCGAAGTGTTCAATGATGCGATGGCCAAATTTGAGGCAGAAGTAGATGCCGCTATGGCAAAGGATCCTGTGAGTTATGGTGCTTTCACCCGTGCTTATATCGATGCCACTATCAGTCTGGGCGAAAAAGCGCAGGCAGAATATGACAATCAAGCAACCTTATATGTGTTGATGCTAGGGGATAGCGAATTACGTGAAATGTGGGCTCAGTGGGCCAATGCCCAATTAAAGAAACATGCCGCAACTGACGATACCGAAACCCTATGCATGGTCCGTCTGACTGCTGATGGTATTTGGCTCTCGGACTTTTCAGGTGTCGATATAGCAGACAAAAAGAGGCTGCGTGATCGACTTATAAAAATGACGCAGCGTGATTTTGATACGAGCTCGAGTTAATCAACATTTAATCAATGAAAAACTACGAAAACTATATTCACAAAACTAAATAATGACGACATTATGTGATAAGAGCCTTTATATGGCGGCTTTTGCCTATTGTCCTAAGGAGAATTTATGACAGATATCAACAATTTGACAGACATTATTGACCTAGAACAAGTACAAACTGCTTATGTTAATGGTCGTTACTTGGCGGTCGATGACACGCTTACTACTTTTGAAGATATCAATCCAGCGACTGGCGAGGTATTGACTACCATCCAACAAACAAGCAATGAGCAGATTGATGAGGCGGTAAAAGCCGCGCATAAAGGTCAAAAAATCTGGGCCGCGATGACGACTGTGGAACGTGGTCGAATCCTCTCAAAGGCTGTTGAGATATTACGTGCGCGTAATGATGTACTGGCATTGCTTGAGACAAAAGATACGGGCAAAGCATACTCCGAGACAAAATACGTCGATATCGTCACTGGTGCTGATGTCGTTGAGTACTATGCAGGGCTGGCACCAATGATTGAGGGTCGTCAGATTCCATTGCGTGATACGAGCTTTGTTTATACTCGCCGCGAGCCGTTAGGCGTAGTCGCTGGTATCGGTGCGTGGAACTATCCTATTCAGATCGCCATGTGGAAAGCAGCACCTGCACTGGCTGCTGGCAATGCAATGATCTTTAAACCGTCAGAAGTTACTCCTCTGACTGCCTTAAAACTGGCTGAGATTTTTACAGAAGCAGGATTGCCAGATGGTGTGTTCAATGTCGTACAAGGTAATTACGAAGTAGGTCAAGCACTGACCAATCATCCAGATATCGCCAAAGTATCGTTCACAGGCGGCGTACCGACAGGTAAAAAAGTTATGTCAAGCGCAGCAAGCTCGTCTTTAAAAGACGTGACTTTAGAGCTTGGTGGTAAGTCACCGCTGATTATATTTGAAGATGCCGATATTGATACCGCCGCTGACATCGCGATGATGGCCAACTTTTATAGTACCGGCCAAGTATGTACTAATGGTACGCGAGTATTTGTCCCTAAAGCGCTACAAGAAAAGTTTGAGCAAGCCATCTTGACGCGTGTGAATCGTATCAAGCTGGGTGACCCGATGAATGAAGACATCAACATGGGTCCATTAGTCAGCTTCCCGCATATGGAGCGCGTGCTTGGCTATATCGAGCAAGGTAAAAAGAGCGGTGCTCGTCTGCTAACGGGCGGCGCACGTGTGACGACAGCCGAGCTTGCAAACGGTGCTTTTGTCGAACCGACCGTATTTACTGATTGCAGCGACGATATGACTATTGTCCGTGAAGAAATCTTTGGTCCAGTGATGTCTATCTTGACCTATGAGACCGAAGAGGAAGTGATTCGCCGCGCTAATGATACCGATTATGGCCTAGCAGCTGGTGTGGTAACGGCTGATCTGAAGCGCGCGCATCGCGTCATCGCTCAGATCGAAGCAGGCATCTGCTGGTTAAACACATGGGGTGAGTCAGCGGCGCAAATGCCAGTCGGTGGTTACAAGCACTCAGGTATTGGTCGCGAAAACGGTGTTGAAGCGCTTGAGCATTATACTCAAACCAAATCTATCCAAGTAGAATTGGGTGCGTTTGAATCTGTATTTTAATGATTGGTATTGAGAAAACGAGGGCAGTTTGGGCCTGATGACGCTGTGCATTTGACCTCACTGCTACCAAGCGATTTATATTTTTCAATATTATGGAGTATGTTATGACATCAACCACACCTGAGTACGATTATATTATTGTTGGTGCAGGATCGGCAGGCAATGTGCTGGCCACGCGTTTGACCCAAGATGCCAATATCAAAGTATTGCTACTAGAGGCAGGTCGCCCAGATTATCGATTAGACTTTCGCACCCAAATGCCAGCCGCGCTTGCCATGCCATTGCAAGGCACGACTTATAATTGGGGCTACAAGACAGATCCTGAGCCCTATATGAACAATCGTGTCATGGACTGCGGTCGCGGTAAAGGGCTTGGCGGATCATCGCTTATCAATGGTATGTGCTACATCCGTGGCAATGCGCTGGATTATGATGATTGGGCAAAAATCAAAGGTCTAGAAGATTGGACGTATTTGGATTGCCTACCGTATTTCAAAAAGTCAGAAAACCGCGACGTTGGCGAAAATGACTATCACGGTGCTGGCGGTCCTGTTGAGATGACTACCTCAAAGCCAGGCGTTAATCCTCTATTCCAAGCCATGATTGAAGCTGGCGTACAAGCAGGCTATCCGCGTACCGAAGACTTAAACGGCTATCAACAAGAAGGTTTCGGTCCGATGGATCGATTCGTGACGCCTAATGGTCGCCGCGCGTCAACCTCTCGCGGTTATCTGGACCGTGCCAAGCCGCGTAGCAATATTACGATTTTGACAGGGGCGTTGACTGACGTAATCTTGTTTGATGGTAAGCGTGCCGTTGGTGTCAAGGTAGAGCACGACGGTCAGACCAAAAAGTTTTATGCTTCTCGTGAAGTGGTGGTTTCGTCTGGTGCGATTGCCTCACCTCAGCTATTGCAGCGCTCAGGTATCGGCCCTGGTCAGTGGTTAAAAGACGCGGGCGTGACTGAAGTACTAGAGTTGCCAGGTGTGGGTAATAATCTACAAGATCATTTAGAGCTGTATATGCAGTATGAATGTAAGCTACCTGTCTCCATTGCCCCTGCAAACAAATGGTGGAATAAGCCTGCTATCGGTGCTGAGTGGTTGTTTAATGGTACCGGTCTTGGTGCCTCTAACCAGTTCGAGGGCGGCGGTTTTATTCGTACTGATGAGAAGTTCACTCATCCAAATATTCAGTATCATTTCTTGCCATTGGCGGTACGTTACGATGGACGTAGTGCAGTCAAATCGCATAGCTTTCAGGCACACGTAGGGTCGTTACGCTCACCAAGTCGTGGTCGCGTCAAGCTCACATCACGTGATCCAAAAGCGCATCCAAGCATTTTGTTCAATTACATGTCTCATGATCAGGATTGGCAAGAGTTCCGCGCAGCGATGCGTATCACGCGTGAGATCATGCATCAGCCAGCGCTCGATCCTTATCGTGGACGTGCTATTGCACCGACTGATGATTTGGTAACGGACGCTCAGTTGGATGAGTACGTACGTAACCATAGCGAGACCGCGTATCACCCATCTTGTACTTGTGCGATGGGCGAAGACAACGATTCCGTCGTCAATGGTGAAGGTCTGGTACACGGTATCGATGGCTTACGCGTCGTCGATGCGTCTATCATGCCCAACATCATCAGTGGCAATCTCAATGCCACCACGATCATGTTGGCAGAAAAAATCGTCGACAAGATGCGAGGCGTACAGTTGCCACGATCAACGGCAGATTACTATGTCGCCAATGGTGCACCGCTGCGCGCTGAGCCTATGCGTGACTATCTCTCGACTATTTAAGTTAAATACAAACCTACATGTCAGTAACTGAATAAATAACAATATAAGAAAATTTTAACTATAAGGCCTTTCTAAGTAGAGGCCTTTTTCATCAGCGCTAACGTATTGGTACGATAAATATCGTTATGGTTGAAGCTGTTTATAATTCTATTTGCTTTTTATTTATTGGTACTGCTTTGTCCGTCATGCGGTGATTTATATATTGTGTGACAATTATCCATAATACTATGCCGGACAAAGCAATATCGGACCCTGTTTAATTTACCTATTGAGGTCTTTTATGTACAGTTCGCCATCACAAGATGTGACGAAACCTTTGAGCCTAAACAAAACGGTGTTTTTGGGCTCTGCTATTATTTCTATTTTATTGATAATCTGGACCATTGCTTTTCCAGATTATAGTGAAACCTTGCTGAGCGCCAGCATGACTTGGGTGTCAGACAAGTTTGGCTGGTATTACATGTTGGTGGTTGCCGCTTATAGTATCTTTGCATTGTTTGTTGGTTTTTCTAAGTACGGCGACATAAAGCTTGGTCAAGACCACGAAAAAGCACAATTTCCGTTTTTGGCGTGGGCGGCCATGCTGTTCTCAGCAGGTATCGGTATCGACCTATTGTTCTTTGGTGCATCAGAGCCATTGATGCATTATTTGACCCCGCATACAGGTCTAGAACCTGCTAGTGCTGAGGCCATGCGCGAAGCACTGGCGCAAACCTTTTTGCATTGGGGTCTGCATGGCTGGGGTATTTATGCTTTAATTGGTATGGCGTTGGCTTACTTTGCTTATCGCAAAAACATGCCGCTAGCGCTACGCTCGCCGCTGACACCAGTATTTGGTGAACGCTTAATCAAGGGCTGGCTAGGCGATGGTATTGATACCTTTGGTGTCGTCTGTACGTTAATGGGTATTGCGACAAGTTTAGGTATTGGTGTGCTACAAGCCAACGCTGGTTTGACCCATGTATTTGGCATTGAATCTAGCAAGATGGTTCAGGCGCTTATCATCGTGGGCGTTGTCGCGGCGGCTGCTATCTCTGCGATGACAGGTGTCGAAAAAGGCGTACGTCGTCTGTCTGAATTCAACATGTTGTCATCAATTTTACTATTGCTTGCCATACTTGTGATGGGCAATACCGTATACCTATTGAACACCTTTACCCAGAATATCGGTCAATATTTTCAGACCATTATTTATAAAACTTTTGATGTTTATGCTTATGATGGCGCTTCTGGTGCCGAGTGGAAATCTTGGTGGACGATATTTTTCTGGGCATGGTGGGTTGCTTGGGCACCATTTGTAGGTCTATTTATTGCGCGTATTAGCCGTGGTCGCACGCTGCGAGAGTTCGTGTTTGGCGTGATGTTTATTCCACTGGGTTTCATTTTTGCATGGTTCTCTATCTTTGGTAACACGGCAATAGACTTGGTTGCCAATGGTGCAACTGAGCTAGGCGAAATCGCTGTTAATGACGCTGCGATGGGTATGTTTGCGTTATTTGAGTACTTCCCTTATAGCGAGGTGCTGTCATTTGCTGGTGTAGTGATTGGTCTGATATTCTTTGTGACCTCAGCGGATTCAGGTGCATTAGTACTTGCAAACTTGAGCTCACGAGGCATGACTAATGATACTGATGCACCGGTATGGCTGCGTTTGTTCTGGGCAGCGGCAACGGGTCTTATTACGCTAGGCTTATTGTTTGCTGGTGGTTTTGGCTCATTGCAGTCGGTCTCTGTGATCGCAGGCTTGCCATTCTCTATCATTCTTGTGCTCTACATGATAGCTATGTGGAAGTCACTAAAAGAAGAAGGCAACAAACGCAAAGCGAGTACTGTTGGTACTGCCAATGTCCTTGATAACGGTAAAGGCTGGAAAGCCCGCTTGCAACGTATTGTGAGCTTCCCAGGACATGCGCAGGTCGAAAAATTCTTGCACACTGTGGTGATGCCTGCCATGAGTGATGTCGAAAAAGAGTTCGAAGCGGGTGGTCTAAAAACCTCGCTAGATATCCATAATCTTGCGAGTATTGGTGAAGGTATCGATGCTGGTATGGATCAAGACAGCGGTCAAGTTGACGGTCTAAAACTGCGTGTCGGTCATGGTGATGAAGATGACTTTATCTATGAAGTACATTTGATCAAAGCTGAGCGTCCTAACTTTACGCTGAATACGTCAAGCAAGCATGCAGAGTACTATTATCGTGCTGAGGTATTCTTGAGAGAAGGGTCGCAAGAGTATGACTTGGTTGGTTATACCAAAGAGCAGGTACTGGTCGATATTCTCAATCAGTACGAGCGTCACTTGCAGTATCTACATCTAGAGCGTTAATTGACTATAAATAGCTATCCATTTATATAGGTACGATAGCTCATCATTGAACGCTTATATAAGAAAACACCCCATAAGTTGACGACAGCTTATGGGGTTTCTTTATGACAAAAATTCAGTCAGAAAGCAGATGATGACCAGTTAGAGTAATGAATTAATAAAGCAAGAAGTCAATACAAGCAGCATGTATAAGGTAAAATTAACTAAGACTGTGCTAATCAGCAAATAAATTTGAGCATTCAAGCAAAGGATATCGTTGTGACTACATTAAAATACATTGCTCATTATCCAGAGCACATTCAAACTCAAGTTGCAGAGATGATGAGTGATGGCAGGTTAGGGGTATATCTCAAAAACAAATACCCCACCCAGCATGAGATCCAAAGTGATAAGGCGCTCTATCACTATATTAATGAGATAAAAAACCAATACATGCGCAAGATTGGCCCGCTATCAAATGTCAGCTATAGCAGTAAGTTAAAGGTTTTAAAACATGCGCTAGGAATGCATACCACACAGTCTCGGGTACAAGGCAGTAAGCTTAAATCGCACAATAGCATCACGGTGGCCAGTCTGTTCAAAGACGCGCCACCAGATTTTTTGCGCATGATAGTGGTGCATGAGCTTGCACATTTTAAAGAGCATGACCACAACAAGGCGTTTTATCAGTTGTGCTGTCATATGGAGCCTGAATATCACCAACTGGAGCTGGATATGCGTTTATGGTTACATTGGCAAGAGCGCTGATGGCATGGACGTTATATAGCCATACCATGTGTTTGCTGATAACTGAAAACACTCATCATTAGCAGTAACCGTGCTAAGCTTGCCTGTATTAAATTTTTCGCCATCAAACTATTCGCCATTAAACCATAAATACACATACGTACTCTTTTATCACCTTACTAAAAATAGAGAAAAAAATGATCAATACCAAAATCTATAAAGCCATCTATACGTTAGCCGAAGAGCTATTAGAAGCCGATCGTAGAGGCAATCAAGCGAAATTTGACGAGCTTTATGCTGAGCTAAAAGCTATTTGTACCGACAACGAAAATACGGATAAAGACCATCCAGAGCAATGGGAAACTCTGGCTGATTTTACAGAGGATTTAGATGAGGCATTGGTTATCTATGACAAAGCACTAATCAAAGCCACTGCTATCAACTCAAAAGATCATATGTCCTCAATCGCTTTTTCTATGGCGGTACTACAGCTTGAGATGGGTGAGAAAGAAACGGCCATCCAAAGTTTGCAGAATGCTAAAGTCACGGCAAACAAAATTGAAGACACAGAATTTAAGGTTGAGATCGATGAGATGCTTACCAAGCTATTGGCAGAGTAGTCTCAGCTATAATCAATCTTCTATGAATTGAGTAATCTGATATGCAAGACGTACCTGTAGTGATTGTTGGCGGCGGGCTAAGTGGACTGTATGCTGCCTTTTTGTTGGAGCAAAAAGGTATCGCCTATAGACTGCTAGAAGCACGTGATAGATTAGGCGGTCGTATTGCAGTCGCTAATTTCTCAGGCGCGCTCAATAATGGACAGGCTGCTGCTGACACAGGTATGGCTAATAAAGATGATGCATTTGATTTGGGACCGTCTTGGTTTTGGCCTGACTATCAGACGCAGTTAAGTACGCTCATTGAATCACTAAATTTATCACGTTTTACGCAGTTTGAAGCTGGCGATATGATGGTTGAGCGTGCTACTGATCAGCCGCCCGTACGAATGCAAGGTTACAAAAGCGCGCCGTCTTCTATGCGTCTAGTCGGTGGAATGACGACTTTGATTGAGGCGCTATATGCCCGCTTAGACGCTAAAAGCATCATCACCAATCAAACTGTGCAGCAGTTAAGTAGAGTAGGTGAGTATATCAACGTACAGAGCGTAGATGCCTCTGGACAAGTGACCATATCTCGAGCGCGGCATGTCCTGCTTGCGCTACCGCCTAGACTGGTAGCGGGTCGGATAGCATTTGAGCCAGCACTACCACAGGAGCTAATGACACTGTGGCAACAGACAGCAACGTGGATGGCGCCCCATGCCAAATATGTGGCAGTCTATGAAACGCCATTTTGGCGAGATAATGGTCTCTCAGGGGTAGCGCGTAGTGCGATAGGACCACTCACCGAAATACATGATGCTTCTACTGTAGACAGTCATGGTGCCCTATTTGGCTTCTTTGGTGTACCCGCGCAGGCACGGCAAAGTGTCTCTGATATCGTGCTAAAACAACACTGCCGCGCGCAATTGGTACGTCTGTTTGGTACGCAGGCGAGTAGTCCGGTAGCTGAGTATCTCAAGGACTGGGCGCAAGACCCACTAACAGCGATGCCTGCTGATATTAATGGCAACGGGCAACATGCCGTAGCACCACCAGCCAAACCAAAAACAGACGTATGGCAAGACCATCTGACAGGCTGCGGTAGTGAGTGGTCAGCACAGTTTCCTGGTTATATTGCTGGTGCTATTGATGCGGCAGCCATAGCAGTACAAAGCTTGCCTGCGACAGTATTGTCCAAAGAGTGAATATCGCCAGAAAACCTATAGTTATACAAAAACATCGTCATCTAATAGGATAGTTGATGAATGACTCCCTCAAGCAAAAACCTGACCATAATGCGACTTGGCTAGTACCTGTTGCTTGCCTGCTGGTCGGTGGCGCGCTCACAGGTATCTCAACCAATCTCGCCAAATATGCTGTCGATACCGGTCTTACGCCACTAGCGTTTTTGTTTTGGTCGATCACTGGTGCAGCTATTATCCTAATGATAGTTGCCTTCATTAGACAAGAAACACTTCCTTTTAGTGCCAGAAGCTTCGAGTACTATTTCGTTGCTGCCTTTGTCAGTGTGGCGGCTGCCAACTTACTGTTGTTTTCAGCGATTCCTCATGTTGGCGCAGGATTTGTCGCTCTTATTATATCCTTACCTCCATTGCTAACGTATCTTGGCGCACTGCTGCTGCGCATAGAGCGCTTCTATCTCACTCGTGCGCTTGGTGTCGCTGCGGCACTATTAGGAGCAGGAGTGTTGGCTATCCATAAGCTCTCCGCCCCAGATACCAGCGTGTTTTGGATTTTGGTCGCGCTGTGTGGACCAGTACTACTCGCCATCGGCAACATATACCGGACACTACGCTGGCCTGATAATGCCGCATTTAGTGCACTCGCTCCGGGGATGCTAGTCGCCGCCTCTCTACTGCTGGCTTTATTTAGTGCGGTATTTAACTTTTCTGTCACGATACCTTTAGAGAGTGGGCTACCATTAGGATTAATAGCCGTACAGGCAGGTGTATTCGCTGGTCAGTTTTTATTACTGTTTCTTTTACAGAAAACAGGCGGTCCTGTTTTACTCAGTCTGCTGGGGGCGGTCGGGGCCATCTTTGGTGTCCCTATTGCGATATTTTTGCAAGGAGAGCATCCACCTGAGGGTTTACTGTTGGGAGGTTGTCTGATTGCTATTGGCGTCGCATTGGTGACATGGGGCGGCGTAAAAATGTCGACGGTCATAGTGAAAGAAGAATGAAGGGCGCTTAGTAAACGCGCCAATGGGCAAGTACATCAATAAAAGATCTATAATCGTGTAAGTATTTGATAACCCATCTTAATTACTCATACAGCTTATATTGATCCCATAATTGGTTACGATTATCTCAAATCAATTTTTGTGAATATGGCAAAAAAGGAGTATAAGTATCGGGGTTATTGTTGTCTTGGATTCAGGCTATGAATGCAGCCACGCGTTATCGGTTATTAAATAATGTCACGATTCTTATTAGCATCATCGGAGTCGTTGTTGCTTTATTGGATAGTGGTTTTACACTGCCGATGTGGCTACAACAAGGTTTCCATATTTTTTATCTAGTCATTATTTTTTTGAGCTTTGTAGTGACGGTTGGCCGTTATATCTACACAAATAAGCCGTTCACGCTCAATAAAGTGGCGGTATTCGATGCCTTTACCAGTATCGCTATTATTATTTTACTTGCGGCACACTTTACTGACCTGATGCGTTTTGGGTTGTCTGCCGCTGTTGATGGCTTCGTCGCGATAAAAATAGCGGTGTTTGTCACCTTTATCCGTGAACTGTCTGATCACGAGTTTAATCTTAATCGTACCTTTCTACATCCTGCGCAGTTTTTTATTCTAAGCTTTTTGGCGGTGGTGCTGGCAGGTGCCCTGCTGCTAATGATGCCCAATGCAACGACGCAGCCGTTATCCTTTATTGATGCGCTCTTTACCGCGACCAGTGCGGTTTGCGTAACAGGACTTATTGTCGTGGATACAGCGACCCATTTTACGACGTTTGGACAGGCCATTATTATGGGCTTAATACAAGTCGGTGGCTTAGGTATTTTGACATTCGTGACTTATTTTAGTTACTTTTTTAAGGGCGGCGTCAGTTATGAGACGCAAGCGAGTATCAGCGAGATGTCGTATATGCGCGGTATGGGCAACGTAGTCTCGACCTTGAAGTCAATCTTATACGTGACTTTCGGTGTTGAAGCAGTAGCAGCGGCACTGATTTATATCAGTATCTATGATATACCCGATATGAATTGGTCTGAGCAGTTGTTCTTTTCGATTTTTCATGCAATTTCAGCTTTTTGTAATGCGGGGTTTTCGACCTTTAGTGCGGGCATGTATGACGATTCGCTGCGCTTTAATTACCCGCTACAGCTGATCGTGGCGATGACCTTTATCTTTGGCGGTATGGGTTTTACCATCGTGGTCAATGTACTGCGCTATCTACGGCATCGCATCGAGCGACTACTGTATCGTCATGATCAGCGCTATTTTTATCAGCCTTGGTTGCTCAACATCAATAGCCGCATTACCTTGATTACGACTGGTGCGCTATTGCTGGTCGGTCTGATTGGAGTGATGATATTTGAATACGATAATGTGCTCGCTGACCATACCAGTATTTTTGGTAAGCTTGTCACAGGATTCTTTACCGCTGCCACGCCGCGAACCGCAGGATTCAATGTGATTGATATGGGTGAGCTTGCATTCCCAACGATCATGCTGACGATATTTTTGATGTGGATTGGCGCGTCACCAAACTCGACAGGGGGCGGTATTAAGACCAGTACCTTTGCGATTGCCTTATTGAATACACTCAGTCTAGCCCGTGGGCAAACAAAGATCGAGGTATTCAAACGTCAAATTGCGGAGATCTCCGTGCGCCGCGCATTTTCTATTATGTGGTTGTCACTGCTGGTCATCGGTACGGGTGTGACGCTCATTAGCTATGATCAGCCAGAGCTTGATTTGATCAAAGTAGTGTTTGAGTGTTTTTCAGCATACAGTACAGTAGGGCTGAGTTTGAATCTAACAGCAGATTTGTCAGATTTTAGCAAAGTGGTGATATCGGTCATTATGTTTGTTGGTCGGGTCAGTATGCTAACGATATTTATTGCGCTACTCAAAAACATGCGCCAACGCAATTATCGCTATCCAACTGAGGAAATTACGATTAACTAAATTTTTATACATAAATAATTTTACGTTCAGAAGCGAAAAATATAGTTTAAAAAAGGTCATCAAGGTTATGAAGTATATTATCGTAGGATTGGGGAATTTTGGCGCGTCACTAGGCTCTGCATTGACTAGCCAAGGGCATGAAGTGATTGGCATTGATAGCAATATGCAAAGGGTCGAAGCGTATAAGGAAGTTATCTCTCATACGCTTTGTATGGATGCCACAGATGAGTATACCGTAAGCGGCTTACCCATCATTGATACTGACATCGTCATCGTGGCAGTTGGCGAAGATCAGGGCGCAAACGTGATGGCAACAGCGTTATTTAAGACCCTAAAAGCAAAGCGGTTGATCAGCCGCAGTATCAACCCACTGCACGAAAAAGTCCTACAGGCTATTGGGGTGGACGATTTGATTCATCCTGAAAAAGAAGCGGCCAATCGCTGGGCCAAACGACTGTCGCTACGTTATTTTGTCGATTCGTTTGAGTTAAGCGATAACTTCAGTATGGTAGAGATTAATATTCCAAGTGTATTGATCGGTAAGACCATCGATGAATTGCAATTGGAGCAAAAGTTCAATATACGATTGCTTAGTACCTTGCGCTATGAGTATTATGAAGACAGCTTTGGTCGTACTCAGAGCAAACCGAGCATTCAGGGATTGGCAACGCCAGAGCAAGTATTAAAAGACCACGATGTACTGGTCATTTATGGCGCGAACAAACACATCAACCAGTTTTTACGTAGTGTGGGTGTGAAAATCAAATAACGGCTCAACAGCGTAGTGGCATAAGAAGATACAGGGGAAGTTTATGAATAAGCGCAGTGTAGCCGCTCTATTGGTTGCCGCTATGGCACTACTGTCTGGCTGTGATCCGTCCGCGCAAGATCCGAACGTCACCCTATCCGAGAATCAACAGGACCCGATTGAGGCGTTAGAGGTGACGTCCAATGTGGATCGTAGCGAGTTCAGCTATAAAGAAACCTTTTATGTGCCCATTTATTCGGATATCTATACCGATAAAGACAATCGTAAAGTGTTACTGGCTGCGACGTTGAGCGTACGCAATACCACGTTGGAAAAATCACTATATATCAATAAAATTGATTACTACGATACCGATGGCACTCTTGTCAAGTCCTATATAGACAAGCCAATCGAGCTACCTGCGATGGCCACGCTTAACTATATCGTTGAAAAAGAAGAGAACGAAGGCGGCGCCGGTGCTAACTTTATTATCGAAGTTGAAGGGGTGGATGAGACGGTCAAACCTGTGATCGAAGCAGTCATGATTGGGAATTTTAGCAATAAAGGATTTGCGTTTAGTACCGAAGGCACGCCTGTGATACATTAATCGGATGTGTTAAAGAAAATAGCAATGTCGGCAGTGTTAACAACGGCAATAGCGGTAGTTCCATTTAATATAGCGACATTTAATATAGCGATATTCAAGGTAGTGATATTCGAGACAGTGACATTCAAGGAAGAATTATGTCTGCAACCAAAGAAGAAATTAACGCCTTTATGGCAATGGAGTTCCCCCAAACAAAATGCGTCGTTGAAGCAGTAAGCGCGCATGGCGCGACCTTATCACACGAGATTGGTATCAATGAGCTACGTCCCGGCGGTACCGTGTCGGGACCTGTCATGATGGCCGTCGCTGATGTCGCCATCTATGTGGCGATACTGGGAAAAATCGGCATCGTGCCCTTGACCGTGACGACCAGCCTGACGATTAATTTTTTGCGTAAACCATCAGCAGATGCTCGTATTATCGCTGAATGCACCTTACTCAAAGTAGGGCGAGCGCTGATAGTGGGTGAGGTGTCTCTGTATTCGGAAGGCTCGGATGACGTTGTCGCACACGTAGTCGGCACCTATTCTGTACCGCCTCAGCGTATATAAACTTTTACTTCATAGTATATATTGCTTGAGTAATAAGTCTTTTATCGTTAGATTAGTACGCATTGAGTATTATAGACTCAGAGATCCAGACCATCATATTGCAATATTAGATCTCATCGAAATGACTTATCGTCATGATTTAATCATTACCTTTGAGTTATTGAATGACAGTCATTAGCGTAGTCACTACTACAGAATACTCTGCATAAAAAAAACCTCGCCAAGCATAACAGCTTGCGAGGTTTATTTTATGGCAGTACGGATTTCTAAAAGGTGGTATGAGTTGGCATTTATTTTGCAACATTAAAGAACCAGCAACTATTATTTTTATAAATATTTAAATAAACAATAGTTTGTTTAATTATGGGATGAATTTTCATGTAAGATAGCACCTGCTCAGAAGAATGAGAGGTTTTTGTACGATAAAGCGATCCGGATAATTTATTTATATTAATAAAATTAATGACTTAGGGTAAAATTTTCAGGTAAAAAGCGATGTACGGTCGGTTGGATGGTTTGACCGTACTGGTATGCAACTATAGTAACAGGTAGCATAAAAGTATACATAAGTGTTCAAAGGTGATTCGGAATACAGTAAGTAAGGGAGTAGTCATGGAAAATATACTCAGAAAGTCTATCAATATCATTGTCTTACCGATCATGTTATTAGGAATGACAGCGTGCTCTGTGACTGGTAACAACAGTATCGATAACGATGGAGATAGTCGCCATGTGAGTAAGGTTGCATGGAACAACCAAACTGATGCTGATATCAGCTATATATTAGACCAAAATGTATCTTCTGATAAAACCCGTTTGGTATTTATTAGATCCAATGACCGTTACTCTGAACAAACGAGTGCCAACATCGCAGTAAACAATCGGTTTCAAGTGAGTCTCCATGCAGGCAACTATACGGTTGTTGAATCATGTGTTGGTATAAACCAATTAAGCGCTCATGCCACGGGGTTTAAGGACAATAACTTGCTGGAAAATAAAAAAGAGTATGAGTTAGTAGGCGGTCAAACTTACTTTTTTTATGTGAATATGGCTCAAAAGGGTCAAAGCACCTTAGAGCAGATCACTACCGCTAGCGCATTGCAACTACTAGAGAAAAAGCGTTATCAGTCTCATCAAATCAGTCGCGTTGTTCCTAACTGCCCATTACCTATCATAGCCGCACCACCAATTAATCCACCTGCTGTTATCAAAACACCGACACCAGCATTATCCGAAAGAATATCTATTGATCTTGAAATATTGTTTGAGACAGACAAGTCGATGGTACGTCCAGCCTATTATGCAAAAACGACCGAACTGGTCACGTTTATGAAGCAGTACCCGAATACTGTGGTAACTATCGAGGGACATACAGATAGCCGTGGTCAAAATGACTACAATCAAGCATTATCACAGCGCCGAGTCAACGCAGTGAAAGAGATACTAGTTAACGAGTTCGGTGTTGCACCCAACCGTATAAGTGCTATTGGCTATGGCGAGTCGCAGCCAAGAGCAAGTAATGATACTGCAGCAGGAAGACAGCTTAATCGCCGCGTCATCGCTGTAGTAGAAGAACGTCCATAAAATGGATGACTAAGGGCTATCCTAAATGAATTTGAATCATTTAGGATAGCCTCAAGAAATTACTCTTTGGCAACTAACGCTGCCTAATATAATTATATCGTAATCTATATTATTTGAATTGAAAAATAGAAGGTAAAAAATATGAACACGATTATAGTAAAAACTAACAATGCAACTCAGACTGTCGCGCAAGTACAAATAGTCACCGAAGATGGAAAGCCTACTATTATTAAAGCTGTGGACAAGGTTAATTACGAGTTTCATGATACAGCAATCGGTCGTGCGCCCAATCATATTATTACCAAGCGTCTAAAAAATGATTTGCATGTCTCGTTCGAGAAGGATGGTAAAGATAGTGATCTTATAATAGAGGGATTCTACGACGAGGCAGACAGTGCACTGCTCGGAATCGCCGAAGATGGTGAGTACTATTACTATATTCCAGATACTGGTGAGACTTACGACTATGTCACGCAGCTAGAGACAGGGGATGTGGAAGGACAGGCATTGGGTGGCACTGAATATATAGCGGCGGCTGCGATACCTTGGTGGATACCTGCAGCAGCAGGAGTTGGCTTAGCTGGTCTAGTAGCAGCCCTTAGTAGTGGCAGTGATGATGACAATGAGTCAGCTGAACCTGCTTCTATAGTGAGCCTTAGTGGGGTGATGAACCTAAGCGAAGCAGATGCTGCCGATAATGCGAATACAGCGTTGTACACAGTCAGTCTGGATAAAGTGAGTGAGACAGATACTACAGTTACGATAACGATCACACCTGGATCTGCTGATGGTGATGACTATAGTGCGCCAGCCACGCAAACAGTCACGATTCCGGCTGGACAGACCTCTGTTGATTTTGGAGTGCCGATTGTCAATGATGATGTCTATGAAGGAGCAGAAGGCTTTCAAGTAGCGATCACAAGTGTCAGCACGGGCAGAGCTACTATTGATACTGCCAATAGTACTGTAGAAACGACTGTATATGATGATGGTACGACTGATGGTAGTACACCAGTCGATCCTAACAATCCGATGACAGGAAGTGATATACCCGTGGTCAGCATTGTGGCAACTGATGGTCAAGCGATTGAAGGGATTGATAATGGGTTAGTTTTCGCTGTATCACAAAACAAAATTAGTAACTTCAACACCTTAGTTGACGTAAAAATTAGTGATACAAGCAGTATCGAATTGGCAGATATTGCTTCTATTAGTTATGTTGACATTGATGGTGTTACTGTATTTCTGAGTAATGCAAATGATATCCAAGATTTTCTTATCAATGGAGCGAGTGTCAGAATACCAGCAGGACAGAGCTCGGCACCAGTCATTAATGTCACAGTGGTCGACGATGCCATCTATGAGGTCTCAGAAGCCCTAAGCATGAGCATCAGCAATCCGATCAACGCCAGCATTGGCACCGCCACTGATGTCGCCACCATCTTCGATGAAAATGCAGCAGACGGCACCGTCAACGAGGGCGACAAACCGAGCGTTAGCGTGGGCAATACCAGCGCCACAGAAGGGGACAATCTGGTTCACCAAGTCACCGTCAATGGCGTCACCGAAGCGGATGTCACCTATGACTTTGACTTGGCAGGTAATAGCGCCACCGAGGCCACCGACTTTAGCAACGCCCCCGTCTTTAGCAACGGCGTCATCAACAATAATGATGGCACCATCACCGTCCCTGCTGGGGTGACCGACTTTACCGTCAGCTATCCGACATCAAATGATGCCATCCTTGAGAACGATGAAACCACCGAGCTTACCATAGGCAATGACAGTGGCACTGGCACCATCATCGATGCCGGCGACGCGATTCCCGTGGTGAGCATTGCCGCGGTGAGTGATAGCGCTACCGAAGGGGCAGACGACAGCATCGTCTTTAGTATCAGCCAAACGGGCGCAACGGACAAAGACAGTACCGTCACCGCAAGCCTAGTGCTTGGCGATAGTGATGCCAGCGACATTGACAGCATCACCTTTACCGATGCCAATGGCACGCAAACCATCAGCGTGGCGGACGCCATTGCTGGGGTTAGCGTGACCATTCCTGCGGGCAGCAGTGTCCTGCCAACGTTCACCATCAGCCCAACTGACGATGCCATCTATGAGGTCTCAGAAGCCCTAAGCATGAGCATCAGCAATCCGATCAACGCCAGCATTGGCACCGCCACTGATGTCGCCACCATCTTCGATGAAAATGCAGCAGACGGCACCGTCAACGAGGGCGACAAACCGAGCGTTAGCGTGGGCAATACCAGCGCCACAGAAGGGGACAATCTGGTTCACCAAGTCACCGTCAATGGCGTCACCGAAGCGGATGTCACCTATGACTTTGACTTGGCAGGTAATAGCGCCACCGAGGCCACCGACTTTAGCAACGCCCCCGTCTTTAGCAACGGCGTCATCAACAATAATGATGGCACCATCACCGTCCCTGCTGGGGTGACCGACTTTACCGTCAGCTATCCGACATCAAATGATGCCATCCTTGAGAACGATGAAACCACCGAGCTTACCATAGGCAATGACAGTGGCACTGGCACCATCATCGATGCCGGCGACGCGATTCCCGTGGTGAGCATTGCCGCGGTGAGTGATAGCGCTACCGAAGGGGCAGACGACAGCATCGTCTTTAGTATCAGCCAAACGGGCGCAACGGACAAAGACAGTACCGTCACCGCAAGCCTAGTGCTTGGCGATAGTGATGCCAGCGACATTGACAGCATCACCTTTACCGATGCCAATGGCACGCAAACCATCAGCGTGGCGGACGCCATTGCTGGGGTTAGCGTGACCATTCCTGCGGGCAGCAGTGTCCTGCCAACGTTCACCATCAGCCCAACTGACGATGCCATCTATGAGGTCTCAGAAGCCCTAAGCATGAGCATCAGCAATCCGATCAACGCCAGCATTGGCACCGCCACTGATGTCGCCACCATCTTCGATGAAAATGCAGCAGACGGCACCGTCAACGAGGGCGACAAACCGAGCGTTAGCGTGGGCAATACCAGCGCCACAGAAGGGGATAATCTGGTTCACCAAGTCACCGTCAATGGCGTCACCGAAGCGGATGTCACCTATGACTTTGACTTGGCAGGTAATAGCGCCACCGAGGCCACCGACTTTAGCAACGCCCCCGTCTTTAGCAACGGCGTCATCAACAATAATGATGGCACCATCACCGTCCCTGCTGGGGTGACCGACTTTACCGTCAGCTATCCGACATCAAATGATGCCATCCTTGAGAACGATGAAACCACCGAGCTTACCATAGGCAATGACAGTGGCACTGGCACCATCATCGATGCCGGCGACGCGATTCCCGTGGTGAGCATTGCCGCGGTGAGTGATAGCGCTACCGAAGGGGCAGACGACAGCATCGTCTTTAGTATCAGCCAAACGGGCGCAACGGACAAAGACAGTACCGTCACCGCAAGCCTAGTGCTTGGCGATAGTGATGCCAGCGACATTGACAGCATCACCTTTACCGATGCCAATGGCACGCAAACCATCAGCGTGGCGGACGCCATTGCTGGGGTTAGCGTGACCATTCCTGCGGGCAGCAGTGTCCTGCCAACGTTCACCATCAGCCCAACTGACGATGCCATCTATGAGGTCTCAGAAGCCCTAAGCATGAGCATCAGTAATCCGATCAACGCCAGCATTGGCACCGCCACTGATGTCGCCACCATCTTCGATGAAAATGCAGCAGACGGCACCGTCAACGAGGGCGACAAACCGAGCGTTAGCGTGGGCAATACCAGCGCCACAGAAGGGGACAATCTGGTTCACCAAGTCACCGTCAATGGCGTCACCGAAGCGGATGTCACCTATGACTTTGACTTGGCAGGTAATAGCGCCACCGAGGCCACCGACTTTAGCAACGCCCCCGTCTTTAGCAACGGCGTCATCAACAATAATGATGGCACCATCACCGTCCCTGCTGGGGTGACCGACTTTACCGTCAGCTATCCGACATCAAATGATGCCATCCTTGAGAACGATGAAACCACCGAGCTTACCATAGGCAATGACAGTGGCACTGGCACCATCATCGATGCCGGCGACGCGATTCCCGTGGTGAGCATTGCCGCGGTGAGTGATAGCGCTACCGAAGGGGCAGACGACAGCATCGTCTTTAGTATCAGCCAAACGGGCGCAACGGACAAAGACAGTACCGTCACCGCAAGCCTAGTGCTTGGCGATAGTGATGCCAGCGACATTGACAGCATCACCTTTACCGATGCCAATGGCACGCAAACCATCAGCGTGGCGGACGCCATTGCTGGGGTTAGCGTGACCATTCCTGCGGGCAGCAGTGTCCTGCCAACGTTCACCATCAGCCCAACTGACGATGCCATCTATGAGGTCTCAGAAGCCCTAAGCATGAGCATCAGCAATCCGATCAACGCCAGCATTGGCACCGCCACTGATGTCGCCACCATCTTCGATGAAAATGCAGCAGACGGCACCGTCAACGAGGGCGACAAACCGAGCGTTAGCGTGGGCAATACCAGCGCCACAGAAGGGGATAATCTGGTTCACCAAGTCACCGTCAATGGCGTCACCGAAGCGGATGTCACCTATGACTTTGACTTGGCAGGTAATAGCGCCACCGAGGCCACCGACTTTAGCAACGCCCCCGTCTTTAGCAACGGCGTCATCAACAATAATGATGGCACCATCACCGTCCCTGCTGGGGTGACCGACTTTACCGTCAGCTATCCGACATCAAATGATGCCATCCTTGAGAACGATGAAACCACCGAGCTTACCATAGGCAATGACAGTGGCACTGGCACCATCATCGATGCCGGCGACGCGATTCCCGTGGTGAGCATTGCCGCGGTGAGTGATAGCGCTACCGAAGGGGCAGACGACAGCATCGTCTTTAGTATCAGCCAAACGGGCGCAACGGACAAAGACAGTACCGTCACCGCAAGCCTAGTGCTTGGCGATAGTGATGCCAGCGACATTGACAGCATCACCTTTACCGATGCCAATGGCACGCAAACCATCAGCGTGGCGGACGCCATTGCTGGGGTTAGCGTGACCATTCCTGCGGGCAGCAGTGTCCTGCCAACGTTCACCATCAGCCCAACTGACGATGCCATCTATGAGGTCTCAGAAGCCCTAAGCATGAGCATCAGCAATCCGATCAACGCCAGCATTGGCACCGCCACTGATGTCGCCACCATCTTCGATGAAAATGCAGCAGACGGCACCGTCAACGAGGGCGACAAACCGAGCGTTAGCGTGGGCAATACCAGCGCCACAGAAGGGGATAATCTGGTTCACCAAGTCACCGTCAATGGCGTCACCGAAGCGGATGTCACCTATGACTTTGACTTGGCAGGTAATAGCGCCACCGAGGCCACCGACTTTAGCAACGCCCCCGTCTTTAGCAACGGCGTCATCAACAATAATGATGGCACCATCACCGTCCCTGCTGGGGTGACCGACTTTACCGTCAGCTATCCGACATCAAATGATGCCATCCTTGAGAACGATGAAACCACCGAGCTTACCATAGGCAATGACAGTGGCACTGGCACCATCATCGATGCCGGCGACGCGATTCCCGTGGTGAGCATTGCCGCGGTGAGTGATAGCGCTACCGAAGGGGCAGACGACAGCATCGTCTTTAGTATCAGCCAAACGGGCGCAACGGACAAAGACAGTACCGTCACCGCAAGCCTAGTGCTTGGCGATAGTGATGCCAGCGACATTGACAGCATCACCTTTACCGATGCCAATGGCACGCAAACCATCAGCGTGGCGGACGCCATTGCTGGGGTTAGCGTGACCATTCCTGCGGGCAGCAGTGTCCTGCCAACGTTCACCATCAGCCCAACTGACGATGCCATCTATGAGGTCTCAGAAGCCCTAAGCATGAGCATCAGCAATCCGATCAACGCCAGCATTGGCACCGCCACTGATGTCGCCACCATCTTCGATGAAAATGCAGCAGACGGCACCGTCAACGAGGGCGACAAACCGAGCGTTAGCGTGGGCAATACCAGCGTCACAGAAGGGGACAATCTGGTTCACCAAGTCACCGTCAATGGCGTCACCGAAGCGGATGTCACCTATGACTTTGACTTGGCAGGTAATAGCGCCACCGAGGCCACCGACTTTAGCAACGCCCCCGTCTTTAGCAACGGCGTCATCAACAATAATGATGGCACCATCACCGTCCCTGCTGGGGTGACCGACTTTACCGTCAGCTATCCGACATCAAATGATGCCATCCTTGAGAACGATGAAACCACCGAGCTTACCATAGGCAATGACAGTGGCACTGGCACCATCATCGATGCCGGCGACGCGATTCCCGTGGTGAGCATTGCCGCGGTGAGTGATAGCGCTACCGAAGGGGCAGACGACAGCATCGTCTTTAGTATCAGCCAAACGGGCGCAACGGACAAAGACAGTACCGTCACCGCAAGCCTAGTGCTTGGCGATAGTGATGCCAGCGACATTGACAGCATCACCTTTACCGATGCCAATGGCACGCAAACCATCAGCGTGGCGGACGCCATTGCTGGGGTTAGCGTGACCATTCCTGCGGGCAGCAGTGTCCTGCCAACGTTCACCATCAGCCCAACTGACGATGCCATCTATGAGGTCTCAGAAGCCCTAAGCATGAGCATCAGTAATCCGATCAACGCCAGCATTGGCACCGCCACTGATGTCGCCACCATCTTCGATGAAAATGCAGCAGACGGCACCGTCAACGAGGGCGACAAACCGAGCGTTAGCGTGGGCAATACCAGCGCCACAGAAGGGGATAATCTGGTTCACCAAGTCACCGTCAATGGCGTCACCGAAGCGGATGTCACCTATGACTTTGACTTGGCAGGTAATAGCGCCACCGAGGCCACCGACTTTAGCAACGCCCCCGTCTTTAGCAACGGCGTCATCAACAATAATGATGGCACCATCACCGTCCCTGCTGGGGTGACCGACTTTACCGTCAGCTATCCGACATCAAATGATGCCATCCTTGAGAACGATGAAACCACCGAGCTTACCATAGGCAATGACAGTGGCACTGGCACCATCATCGATGCCGGCGACGCGATTCCCGTGGTGAGCATTGCCGCGGTGAGTGATAGCGCTACCGAAGGGGCAGACGACAGCATCGTCTTTAGTATCAGCCAAACGGGCGCAACGGACAAAGACAGTACCGTCACCGCAAGCCTAGTGCTTGGCGATAGTGATGCCAGCGACATTGACAGCATCACCTTTACCGATGCCAATGGCACGCAAACCATCAGCGTGGCGGACGCCATTGCTGGGGTTAGCGTGACCATTCCTGCGGGCAGCAGTGTCCTGCCAACGTTCACCATCAGCCCAACTGACGATGCCATCTATGAGGTCTCAGAAGCCCTAAGCATGAGCATCAGCAATCCGATCAACGCCAGCATTGGCACCGCCACTGATGTCGCCACCATCTTCGATGAAAATGCAGCAGACGGCACCGTCAACGAGGGCGACAAACCGAGCGTTAGCGTGGGCAATACCAGCGTCACAGAAGGGGACAATCTGGTTCACCAAGTCACCGTCAATGGCGTCACCGAAGCGGATGTCACCTATGACTTTGACTTGGCAGGTAATAGCGCCACCGAGGCCACCGACTTTAGCAACGCCCCCGTCTTTAGCAACGGCGTCATCAACAATAATGATGGCACCATCACCGTCCCTGCTGGGGTGACCGACTTTACCGTCAGCTATCCGACATCAAATGATGCCATCCTTGAGAACGATGAAACCACCGAGCTTACCATAGGCAATGACAGTGGCACTGGCACCATCATCGATGCCGGCGACGCGATTCCCGTGGTGAGCATTGCCGCGGTGAGTGATAGCGCTACCGAAGGGGCAGACGACAGCATCGTCTTTAGTATCAGCCAAACGGGCGCAACGGACAAAGACAGTACCGTCACCGCAAGCCTAGTGCTTGGCGATAGTGATGCCAGCGACATTGACAGCATCACCTTTACCGATGCCAATGGCACGCAAACCATCAGCGTGGCGGACGCCATTGCTGGGGTTAGCGTGACCATTCCTGCGGGCAGCAGTGTCCTGCCAACGTTCACCATCAGCCCAACTGACGATGCCATCTATGAGGTCTCAGAAGCCCTAAGCATGAGCATCAGCAATCCGATCAACGCCAGCATTGGCACCGCCACTGATGTCGCCACCATCTTCGATGAAAATGCAGCAGACGGCACCGTCAACGAGGGCGACAAACCGAGCGTTAGCGTGGGCAATACCAGCGCCACAGAAGGGGACAATCTGGTTCACCAAGTCACCGTCAATGGCGTCACCGAAGCGGATGTCACCTATGACTTTGACTTGGCAGGTAATAGCGCCACCGAGGCCACCGACTTTAGCAACGCCCCCGTCTTTAGCAACGGCGTCATCAACAATAATGATGGCACCATCACCGTCCCTGCTGGGGTGACCGACTTTACCGTCAGCTATCCGACATCAAATGATGCCATCCTTGAGAACGATGAAACCACCGAGCTTACCATAGGCAATGACAGTGGCACTGGCACCATCATCGATGCCGGCGACGCGATTCCCGTGGTGAGCATTGCCGCGGTGAGTGATAGCGCTACCGAAGGGGCAGACGACAGCATCGTCTTTAGTATCAGCCAAACGGGCGCAACGGACAAAGACAGTACCGTCACCGCAAGCCTAGTGCTTGGCGATAGTGATGCCAGCGACATTGACAGCATCACCTTTACCGATGCCAATGGCACGCAAACCATCAGCGTGGCGGACGCCATTGCTGGGGTTAGCGTGACCATTCCTGCGGGCAGCAGTGTCCTGCCAACGTTCACCATCAGCCCAACTGACGATGCCATCTATGAGGTCTCAGAAGCCCTAAGCATGAGCATCAGCAATCCGATCAACGCCAGCATTGGCACCGCCACTGATGTCGCCACCATCTTCGATGAAAATGCAGCAGACGGCACCGTCAACGAGGGCGACAAACCGAGCGTTAGCGTGGGCAATACCAGCGCCACAGAAGGGGATAATCTGGTTCACCAAGTCACCGTCAATGGCGTCACCGAAGCGGATGTCACCTATGACTTTGACTTGGCAGGTAATAGCGCCACCGAGGCCACCGACTTTAGCAACGCCCCCGTCTTTAGCAACGGCGTCATCAACAATAATGATGGCACCATCACCGTCCCTGCTGGGGTGACCGACTTTACCGTCAGCTATCCGACATCAAATGATGCCATCCTTGAGAACGATGAAACCACCGAGCTTACCATAGGCAATGACAGTGGCACTGGCACCATCATCGATGCCGGCGACGCGATTCCCGTGGTGAGCATTGCCGCGGTGAGTGATAGCGCTACCGAAGGGGCAGACGACAGCATCGTCTTTAGTATCAGCCAAACGGGCGCAACGGACAAAGACAGTACCGTCACCGCAAGCCTAGTGCTTGGCGATAGTGATGCCAGCGACATTGACAGCATCACCTTTACCGATGCCAATGGCACGCAAACCATCAGCGTGGCGGACGCCATTGCTGGGGTTAGCGTGACCATTCCTGCGGGCAGCAGTGTCCTGCCAACGTTCACCATCAGCCCAACTGACGATGCCATCTATGAGGTCTCAGAAGCCCTAAGCATGAGCATCAGCAATCCGATCAACGCCAGCATTGGCACCGCCACTGATGTCGCCACCATCTTCGATGAAAATGCAGCAGACGGCACCGTCAACGAGGGCGACAAACCGAGCGTTAGCATTGCTGCCACTGATGCTCAATCGATTGAAGGGGTGGACAATGTCTTGAGCTTTACGGTTGAGCAAGATAGTGAAAGTAATTTTGACACTACAGTGCAAGTGACAGTTGATCCAAGTAGTGACGTAGAAGCGGCAGATATTGCTTCGATTATCTATATCAATGCGACTGGTGATCAAGTGGTTATTACCGATGCTACGGTCATAGCAGAAGTTTTAGATGGTAGTACTATACTTGAGCTCAAAGTTCCTGCAGGAAGCCAAACAGCACCTACTATTATTGTCACTACTAATAATGATGATATCTTTGAGAGCAGTGAGCAGCTCAGCTTTGTGGTCACTAGTGCTGATAATGCAGACATTGATAGTGCTGTTGCGACTGGCACTATTTTAGACGAAGATGCGGTAGACGGTACACCTCAAGCAGGTGATAAGCCGACTGCAATTGTCACTAGAGACAGTGTGGTTGAGGGGAATACTCTTGAGTTCACCGTTGATTTGAGCAACCTATCTGAGTCTGATACAACAGTAGCGCTGACGTTAGCGAATGGTACAGCGGTACTTGGCACAGACACGAATACGTCTGTCGAAGTAAGCTTAGATGGTGGCAACACCTTTAGCACGGTTACTGTTGCTATAGATGGTACCTTTAGTGTGGATGTTCCCGCTAATAGTACGGATGGTATCATCGTGCGTGTATCTACTGTTGATGACAATGTTGATGAGCCAGATGAAACCATTACACTGACAGCAAGCGCAACTGACCAAGTCACACCAAGCACAGCGACTGGTACCATCATTGATAACGATGATGCGCCTGTTGTTTCAATTGTTGGTGCTACGTTAGTAAATGAAGATGCTGGTACGGTCACTTATACCGTTAGCTTAACCAACCCATCATCAACGGCTGTGACGGTTGATTATGCCACCAGCAATGGTACAGCCACTGCTGGGGCTGATTATGGTGCAAACTCAGGTACGTTGATTTTTGCACCAGGGGAGGTAACCAAAACGGTAACGGTTGCTATTACTGACGACACCCTGTTTGAAAATTCTGAGAACTATACTATCGCTTTATCTAATCCATCACTCAATGCCAGTATTGATAGCACGCAAGCAAGTGTTACCACCGCCATTACTGACAATGATATAGCGCCAACCGTCACTATTGAAGATACAGATGCAGCCACAACACCACAAGATAACAGCGTGGTTGAAGGCACAGGTAACAATGTGACTGGCGCTATCGATATCACTAACCCGCAAAGTGTCGCAGCGCTGACTATCAACAGTGTCGATGTGACCACAGCCACCGCTGCTAATCCTGTGATTATAAATGGTAGCGAAGGCCAACTGGTTATTACGGATTACAACTCGGCCACAGGCTCGCTCACTTATGCATATACCGAAGATGGCAGTGCTGAAATGCACAACACCGCTGGTGACAATGTATTAGACCAGTTTACTGTCAATCTCACCAATAGTGCAGGTGGGACTTCATCTGACACGTTAGATATTCGTATCATTGATACCGCGCCTACTGCCAATCCAGATGCCAACAGTATTACCGAAGAAATAGATAGCATATCAGGTAATGTACTGATTACTACTGGTGCAGCAGCAACAGATGTCGCCGACAGTTTAGGGGTAGACGCAACATCTGTCACAGCGATAGAATCAGTTACATCTACCACGGTGATGGGTACAGTAGGCGGAAGTACACAAGGTGACTATGGTGTGCTTTCGCTCAATGCAGATGGCAGTTACAGTTACGATCTTGATAACGATGCAGTACAATATCTTGCTGTCGATGATGAACCTTTAACCGAAACCTTCAATTACACCATCACAGATGCTGATGGTGATACCAGTACGACCACTTTGACTGTGACTATCAATGGTACTAACGATAGACCTGTCATCACTAACGTTGCGAACGGTAACAACATCATCGAAACTGCTGCAGCAATAACCGAGCAGGCTGATGATACTGCTATCGTTCGAACGGGTACCCTTAGCTTTGCGGATACTGATGACAGTGATGAGCCGACGATTAGTGAAATCGCGGCAGAAAACATCTATGTCTATGACTCAAACAACACAACCTTTACCAATGCCAACCCATTAACAGATGTTCAAAAAGCAGCCTTATCAAGTATATTTGAAGCAGATAATAATGCAGGCAGTTTTGAAGAGGGTAGCTGGAGTATTAACGCTGAGGCTGACGTCATTGATTTCCTTCCTGAAGGGGAAACTATCACCATTCGTTATGCCGTACAAGTCAATGATAATGAAGGTATCACCAATGCTGCTAATGGTAACGAAATCAGTACCAGTGAGCTTCGCTACATTGAAGTGACCATTACAGGTACTGATGATAGTATCGCGCTTGTAGATGATACTGATAGTACCGATGAAGATACAGTATTATCAGTGGCGGCTGCCAATGGTATTTTTGCAAACGATACTGCAGATGCTGATGCCAATACAGAGCTAACTGTCGATAGTTATACCGTTGCTGGTATGATGGGGACATTCAACGTAGGTGATGCTACTAGCGTCACTATAGACGGCTCTATCATTGGTGAGCTGACAATAAACACTGATGGAAGCTATATCTTTGATCCTGCTGAAAACTTTAGTGGCACCGTACCAGTGGTCACTATTGCTGTCAATAATGGTCCTAATGCCGCAACTCCAGAAAGCGGTACAGAGACACTGACGATCACCGTCAATCCAGTATCAGATGCACCAGATATTGGTGATGATATTGCATTATCAACTGACGAAGATAACACTACCGCTAGCTTAGGTTTGCAAGCACCTGTTATTAGTGATGATGCGGATTTAGATGGCATAGGGAATGCTACTGACAACCCTGAACGTATTGGTTTGATTACCTTAGCGGATATACCAGATGGTGCAATCCTAAACTACGGGGGTAATACTTATGCATCAACTGGTGCTGACATCACCATACTATTGAGTGATTATTTGACTAATGACCAAATAATCAATAATGCAGGCACACCAACCATCACCATGACCAGTGCTGAATTTGAAGCGATGACACTAACGCCACCTGCCGACGATGCCACCGATATCTCTTTTGAGATGTCAGTGACCGAATATGAAGTGGATGAAAATGGCGATATTGCACAAGTAAATGGTTCTGATGTTGATGGTGCAGAGAGTACCATTACTATTGATATTGAAGTCCAAGCTGTGACGGATACTGAAGATAATAATGCTGCGAATAATAACCCTAATGATGATAATAGTATTGACTATAGTACCTTTGGCTATGACCAGAATGAGGTAACGGGAGATACCTTAACGGTCACTGTAAATGAAGGTGAGTCTGTTGATTTACCTATTACCACCAATTTTGGTGACTTAGTGGGTAGAGGTGGAAGTCTAGAGACCTATGGTTTCGTAATTAGCGGATTACAGCCAGATGCTGTTGTCTCATTTATACCTGCTGGTAGTAGTAGGGTGACCGAGTATACTGTTGATACCAACGGTCAGGTATTGATTGGTGTTAATGCTGCCGCACCGACATCTACTAGTTTGAGAGTCAATGGTGGCTCAGAGCCGCAAATTAGCATCACATCAGCTGAATATAACTCACAAGATATGAGTAATATTACCGTGTCGTTATTTACCCAAGATCACGATACTGACTCATCTCCAAGAAATAAAACGGTTGAGCTAATCGATACTGTTAACGTTAATCTGACCGTGACACCTGTTGCTGGTCAAGTAGTAGCGAATGATGTTAGTACAACTGAAGATACAGCCTTCACACTTGATGAGTTTAATTTTGCAGTACTTGATGACCAAGACGGCAGCTCAGCTGTTGCCGAAATCATCACTGCAATTCGATTTACCTTGCCGGAAGGTTGGACATATAACGATGGTACCACCGATACAGTAGGCGCGAGTGGCGGTACGGTGATTGTTATTACCGACACCTCTGACTTGGGTAGCTTGTCGCTTACGCCACCTGCGCAGTCTTCAACAGATACTGATATCGACTTTGAAGTAACCAGTGCAGATTTGGATGATGATGGAGATGTAGCCGTTGCTATCAGTGAAACAACCACATTAACCCAAACGATTAACATCACGCCTGTAGCCGAAGTTGTGGGTAGTGATATTGATGGTGATGGTACGCCTGACTTAACCATTAATCCAGACTACACTTACACTGCTGTAGCGCAAGAAGACGCTGCATTTGACCTTGGTGTTGACGGTACATTCAGATTACTCGATAACTGGTCAAACCAAGATGATACGGTTGATTTTGGAGAAGAAAGCCATACTACTGCCCTCAATGATTCTGAGCAGACTTATGCTCATCTGACGTTTGGTAGTAGAGACAATGGTGTGTTTACTGCCATTGAAGGCGCCGTATTTACCTATAACAACGGTAGTAATACCTTGTCGCTTACAGATAATGGGACGGGTGTCGATATCCCAGCCGCTTATCTGAATACGGTTACTGTGACCCCGCCGCAAGACTATAGCGATTATACAGTCACTTCGGTATCGGCTACTGCTGAGACAGCAGTCAAAGTAGAAGCTGTGACTATCGACTATGATGAAGATACAGATACTAGTATCGAGCCAGTAACGAGTGGTGAGAGTTACTTAACTTTCACAGTTGCAGGTGTTGCTGACCAAGTTACGCTAGGAGTCGATCCTGCCACAGGTTTAGAGGATCAGGCAATTAGCGGTGGCAATAATCGTGATGGGTCATCAGTTGCAGTTGTTGTTCCTACCGATGGTATTCCTTTGAACATCCGCCCAAGCTCACGTGACGATGATGGATCAGAATCTTATGACGTCACTATTACAGACATTCCGCTAGGCGCTCAGCTATATGTCGACAATGACGGGACAGTTACTTTGTTGGACACGACAGGAGGCGCTGTGACCATTGCCGACTATACCAATACAGTGAGCGATTTATACTTTGTACCAGCTGAAAACTACAGCGGTAAAGCCAATCTCCAAGTATCAGCAGTCAGTAGAGAGAGCGATGGAAACATCAGTGCTTCTAGCGCAACATTGAACTTACCTATTAGTGTCGTTGGCCTAGCAGATCTTATTGTCAGCGACAACCTAGCAACTGAGACCGCAACGATAGTGGATAGCGATGAGCAGTCTGTCACCAAAGATTATACGTATGTTGGTATCGAAGGCGCTGGCAATGACAGCATAGCGTTGTCAGCGTTCTTTGCTGATACTGCCAATATTGCCGCTTATGATACTGGTAGTCCAGCAGCAGAGCAGGTCACTTACAAGGTGACAGGCGTGCCTATAGGATTTGGCATCACGGGAGCAGTGTTCTTAGGCGGTAGTGAAAGTGAAGGTACTCGTAGCTGGTCTGTATCTTTAGACGCTCTCAAAGACGGCTCAGCAAAACTGACAACGCCTGAAAACTTTGCTGGTGATATCGAGCTGACCATTACAGGAACGACGACGGAAGTGGTGTCCGGCAATAGTGCGACTCATGACGCTAAGGTTGTCTCTGTATTAATTACGCCTGATGCTGCTGATGGGGTAGTCAACAACCCGCAAGTGTTAGCGGTTGAAGATGAGTGGACGACTGTCGATTTCCTTGCGTCATTTGTGAGTGACGATACAGTGGTGCCAAGCAATAGCGATATTGGATATGAGTCGCTTGAGACCATAACAATCAAAGCTGACGACCTGATAGATCGAGACTTATCACTACGTGTCGATGATGTCGAAGTGCCTCTGAATGCAGGTGAAACGTATTCATATGGTCCCAATCAAACGATTGAGATTAGGTACGATGAGACCAAGCGTCATAGCGATGACAATGTCACATTGCCTTTTGAGTACACTTATACAGATACCGCATTGCTTGAGGACGACGCTACGATTAGCAGTCAATCACCAACAGGAACGGCTAATGTAAACGTGACGTTCCAAGCAGTGACTGACATGCCAACAATAAGCGTAGATGTGACAGACAACAGCATCAATAATAATGGTACAGATGATACGGCATCAGCGATTATCGCCATATCCTCCCCTGACCAAGATGGGACTGAGTCTTTTACTCGTTTAGAGGTTCGCGACGTCCCTGATGGTATTGTTGTACAAGGCGGTATCTTAGCGGGTACTACCTGGTATGTCGACGTACCAGATACGGCCATTACAGGCTCAGCGCCAGAATATACACTGGTATTGGCTCGCAACCCAAACACTAACGATATCCCTGAGGGCACCTTTAATGTCACTGTAGTAGGTGTCACACAGGATATCAATGGCGAGGGTATCGATGGTAGTGAAGCGACGGTTGTAGGTATATTCCCTATTACCTTAACAAGAGATGGAAATGGCGGTAATCCTGCCCCCGTTGATCTGATTGATACGCTCAATGTCACTCCTACGCCTCAGTCAGAAGATTCTGCTATTTTATTGTCTAGTTTAGTAAATGCTGAGTTGAGCGATACAAATGTAGTTAGTGCTTATAGCTTCTTACTAACCGACCTACCTGAAGGGACAGTGTTGAGCAGTAGTAATCCAGACGTAAGTGTGCAGCAAGTCGCAGGTCAGTGGATTATCAGCGTTGAAGATAGCGAGGAGCTAACACCTAATCAAGCGCTAGGTAATGTTGTTTTGACACCACCTGAAAACTTTAGTACCAATGAGGCTAATGTTGGTCAAGAGCTCAGTTTTAATGTTGAATTCACTGCGCTGAACGACCAAGGTTTAGAAGATAATTTGAGAATCGATGACGTTAATGTAGAGATAACACCAGTCACTGATCCTTTCGACAACGATGGTCAGACCACAGCATTGGCCGTTAATGAGGATACTCCTATCGCCATCAATATAAACTTAACCAATAGTGCGGATGGAGACTATGTTTCTCTGGTTGATGGTAGGCTTTATCTACAACTCGATGAGAGTGGTTTGACCGATGTTAATGGTGGTGCTGGTGTGCTGACTGATAGTAGTAACAACCCTCTAGTACCTATCACGTTGGCCGATGGTGAAGTGGGCGATATTCCTGCTGGTACTTACTACGTCGTTGATGTTGCAGATACAGACAGTGATATCGATGGTATCAACCCTGCTGACACGATCACGGTCAATTATACCCCTGCCGAAAATGAAGATGGCACGGCAGTAGTGAATGTATACGCAGCACACAATGAAGTCGATGAGATCAGTGGTGATGATAGCGTGACATTGACATATCAGCACAGTTACGATATTGCAGTTGCTGCACAACCAGATGCATTGGCTATTTTGGATAGAGATGATGATGATTTAATGGTTACTGCAACGGGGGATGAGGATACACTCATAGCCATACCTTATCAGATCAATCCAGTAGATGAAGGAGACGATGCAGCAGCGATCACTTTAGACGATGTGCCTAATGGTTACCTGGTGTATTACATCAACACCTCAGGAGACACAGTTCTAGCCAGTAACAATGGCATCTCAGGTGGTAATAACAATAACTCATGGTCAATCAATGCCAGTCAGCTAAATAACATTAATCGTGGTGAAGTAGGTGAGATGGATAATATCTTTATTCAAGCGCCTGAGAATGTCAGTGGCACGGTTTCAGGTATTGAAGTCAGCGTCATCAGTGACAGTGGTTTGGCCAGTACCCCGCTTGTAGTGACCTTAGATGTGACACCTGTGGCCGATGAAATCGTATTCAATCCATCTACCTTAGTTGGTTTCCAAGGTAAGTGGACGACGCTCAACTTAAATGCTGCAATGGAAGATATTGACGGCAGTGAAACCGTTAATATCATTGTGACTGGTGACAATCTATATGGTGATGTACTACAGGTAACAACCAGAGATGGCGCGCCATTGAACGTAACGTGGAATGCCAGTATACAAACCTACGTTATCGAAGGAGTACCTTATGAAAGTATTAACAATTTGCGTGTACAATCGGCGACATCTTATGTTGGTCCTTTAACCATTACATTAGAAACAGTTGAAACGGGCAATGGGGATACTTTTGTCACAGACCCAGGTACCATTAATATCGATGTAGCGCCTACTTTAGTATTCAATGGCACCCCTGACGATGATGCTTTAATTTCAGTAAACCAGACGTCTGCGCTTAAATATACTGGTGGCGCAGGCGATGATTTGTTTGTCGGTGGTAGTGGAAACGATATTTTTAATGGTGATGCTGGCAATGATACTTTAACTGGCAATGCCGGTAACGATACCATTAACGGTGGCATCGGTAATGATACTATCAGTGGTGGCGCAGGTAACGATGTCCTGAATGGCGATGCTGGTAACGACATAATTAATGGCGGCATTGGCAATGATACAATTAACGGCGGTGCAGGCGCAGATACGATTGATGCCGGAGCGGGTAATGATACGATAGTGTTTGACGCTGATGACCTACTCATCAATGGTGGTGATGACGACGACACTTTGCTCATTAACGTAGCAGGAACGACAATCGACTTCGGTACTTTTAATTCAACTAAGTTTGAGAGTATTGAAACCATTAATCTGATAGGTAATGGCGCTCAAGCGCTTACCAATCTATCCACTAATGATGTGCTTGATATTATCAATGATACGGTACTTACTAACAAAGATTTGATTATCAATGGTGATAGTTCTGATAGCGTATCGTTGACCGATGAATGGACGGATACAAATACTACTGTGTCGCAGGATGGTATTAGCTACGATGTTTATAGCTTCTCGGATACCAATGGAACGCACGATCTGTTGATTCAGACTGATATTACGACCAATATTATTATATAGGTCTATTCAACTAGTACGGGGTTTGACTTTTATCTTCTACAAAACGCCATTGGATCAAATCCAGTGGCGTTTTTTTGAGTGTTGTCTACGAAATAGCATACTTTAATAACTGGCTAGCCCTCCTTACTCAGTTGCTTGTTCAGTTGCTTACTCACTCGGGTCCGATCCTGGTGGAAAGTCATGGCGTAATTGTGCGACATTATCCGTTGTGACCGTATCCGTGAAGTTATTGAGATCGCTATGCACGTATTGTGTGACGGCAGCTATTTGCGCATCATTCATCATGCTGTGAAACGACGGCATACCGCGCAGGCCGTTAATGATTACGCCAATAATATAGTACTTTGACTCCATCTTACTGTTATTGGTCAGTGGCGGATAGTAACCAGCGCCTTGCGCGCCGTCACCTTTTTGCATATGACAACCTGCACAAGAGTCGTCATAGAGTTTCTTACCGTTGGTTGTAGCAAATCCCGTTTTACCTTGTGTGCTGCCTTCAAACTTGGCGAGCCACTGCTGCATGCTGGCATCATCGCTCATTTTGGGTATCGAGCGCACATCGACGATATTACTAGTGGGTTCAGCCAACTCACTTTTGGACATGTATACGCCGCCCCATGCGCCTTGATTGCGACTGGCCTGATTGTCAAAACTGCTGTTAGATATCACAGGCGTCGTCTGTGGATTGGCGATAGTGGCTACATCTTGTGTTCTATTCTGACTACAGCCTGACAATGTTAGCAACGCGATCGACCCGCCAACTATGAGCTTTATTACGGCCTTGCCTGAGCTAGACGATTTTGTCGGGTTTGCTGTCATTATATTCATGATTGTCCCTAATGTGCCTAGTCTCATTGTTATCATCCTTAATTCAGCGCCAGACTGGTTATACAAAGTAGTTTAGCCAAGTTTCTTGGCCTTTTGATGCAAGCGTTTGGCGGCATCCATACCAGATAATATCGCGCCTTCTTGCCACGCAGGAATGTGCGAACAATGCTCACCTGCCAGTACGATGCGGTGATCAATCTCGCAGAGGGTCTCGTAATACTGCTCACGACTCGACTCGCTCCAGATACCATAACAGCCAAGCGACCAAGGGATACGGTGCCATGCGACGGATGTGCCCGAGCGGAACTCCTTGGTATATTGCGGATGAATCTGTTTGCCATAGGCGAGCGCCGCGTTGATACGCTCTTTGGGCGTCAAGGAGTTAAACTTATACGAAGTCTCGCCAAATCCATAAGCGCCAAGCAACACACCTGAGCCTGTGCTAAACATATCTTGTGAAGGGTAGGAGATTTGGGTAATCGGCAGATCAGTATAAGTGATGCCACCATAGATCCATTCATCTTCTTCCCAAAAGCGCCGTTTGAATTCTAAACCGACTTTATACGAGCTGTCATAAGGGACAGCTGCCATGGCTTGCTTCATGGGTGCGGCCACATTGATGTCAATTTGAGTCAGTATGGACAACGGAATCGTACAAATGCACCAATCTGCTCGCACGGTTTTGGCAGCACTATTAGGGCTATCGCTATCGCTATCGCTATCGCTATCGACATATTCGACGCTGACGCCCGTCTCGTCTTGATTGATTTTGGTGACTTTGGCATTAAAAGTAATCATATCTCGGCACTCACGCGTGAACGCATCACCGATTTTCCCCATACCGCCGACAGGCTGAAACATGGTTGGTTGATGAACATGCACGGTATAGTTGCTATAAATGTCTGACCACATGCCTGAGTCTAGTAGCTTATCCATTGGTATCGGCGTTGATGGCTTGGCATCTGGCATCAAGCCGCCACCCGGATACACACTATAGCCGCGATGCTTACCCGTTTCATGGTTTTTGACATAGCGATAGTTATTATCCAGAACACCCCAACCCTTTAGCCCTTCGAGTAGTTTTTCTTTGTCCTCTTTATCAACCGTACTATCGAGACTGCCTTTATTAACGGCTTTGGATAATAATTCTGACACATAACCACGGATATCGTTTTGCACTTCACCCAAGCGCTGCGGCGCACCGTTGAAGTGATTGGTACGATGTAGATAAGCACGGTCATTGGTTTGGATAAAGGGCTGCAATGCGACGCCAAACTTTTTGCAGTAATGAAAAACCGCGTAGTGATGAATTGGCAATCGCCATGGGCCACCATTAAAGTAATTGCCTTTTTTAAAGTCGCAGGTGACCTCAGCACCGCCCAGCTCTGTATATTTATCACCGCTATTGAGCGTCCAACTACGTCCGCCGCCCCGATTTTGGTACTCCAGCACGGTCACTTTGTAGCCCGCTTTGCGTAGCTCATAGGCCGCAGTCAGCCCGCCCAATCCTGCACCTAATATCACGATACTGGCGTCAGCTGGTGCGCCTTTCAGATTCATCTCTTCTTTAAAGCTCGACTCGGATGCAAACCCCAACGTGGTCATCGCTTGATACATCGCGGTCGCGCCTGCCGTCTTGCCGATCATTGAGAGTAGTTGTCGCCGTGTGGGAGATTGGAGCAGGTCATTCATGGGTTTATCCTTATCGTGCTGGTCTTTGCCATATGATAAAGGGCAAAGATTAAAGTACATTTTTTATAGTTGTTTCTAATGCCAATTCTTAGGGCTAGCTTTTTGCTTTTATCACACGTGTGACGTCGGCGGCGCTAACATCGTTTTTGGGTAGACCACCAAAGGTGACGCGCACATAGTTCGTGATGCTCGCAATCTGTGCAGGGCTTAAATCTTTTGAAAACCCTGGCATCTTCGGTGCTGTATTAAAGGCACCTTTTGCCCCAAAGGCAATCACGCCAACGAGTGCATCAGGCTTTACGCGGCGAATACTACTCAGGCCAACGATGGATGCATAACGGGCATCAGGCTGAGCGTAACCGTCCACGCCGTGACAGCTGGCACAATGTGCTAGATATAAGTCTTTTGGCGCGTTGCTGCCCAAGTTATTATTGCTGCCGCTATTGTTGGCACTGCTGACAGTATTCGTTTTAGCCTGCGCCAGATAGTCTTTTTGCTCTAATAAGTCATAAGTAATGGAGTTGCTGGCTGGCTGCGGTAGGCGAGACACATTGATAGGTATGAGATAGTCATCGGTCTTAATGGCTGGGACAACTTTTAGATAAGACGCCATCGCGATCAGATCTTCATCAGTGAGATAGCGCGTGCTATGTGCCACGGCTTCTGCCATCGGTCCACCCGCATAAGCGCGCTTATCAAGCGTTCCTGTACGCAGGTAAGTCACGATGTCCATTTCGCTCCAACGCCCGATACCTGTATCGTTGTCAGGGGTGATATTTGGTGCAAACCATTTACCGAGTGGCGCACCAGATAAGTAGCGGTCTTTATCGAGGCCTTGGGTTAGATTGCGCGGCGTATGACAGGTGCCACAATGTTCTAGATTATTGACCAGATATTCACCGCGTTGCTGGGTTGTCGTCAGCCCTGAGCGATTTTCGGTAGAGGGTACGTTGATGACATTCCATGCCAGCATCAAGCTACGGATATTTAATGGAAAAGGCAGGTGCGTGGTTTTTTCAGGGGGATTGTCTACCACAGGGACGGTCTGAAAATAAGCAAACAAGGCACTGATGTCGTCATCTGTCATGCCATGATAGGACGGATAGGGCATCGCAGGATAAATCTGATGATTTGGCGCACGACCTTTTCGCAAAGCCTTTTTGAAATCAGCCTCGGTATAATTGCCGATACCGTATTTCTTAGAAGGTGTGATATTGGTCGAATAGATATTGCCAATCGGCGTCTCAATCGGTACGCCGCCACTATAATCCTCACGGTGGCAGGCCATACAGTCTGCTGTACGGGCGACGTAAGCGCCGCGGTTGGCAAGCCCACTATTGGCTGGGCTGACATTTGGTAAGGTTGTTCTGCTAGGTAAAGCGTCCATCGGCAGAATGACCGTCTCTGCCATCGCAGCGGTAGCAAGTACGCTCAGCCCTGATGTTAATGCCACTACTGCAGAAAATGACGCAACTGGCATAGCTCTACAAAGCGTCTTTATAATATCCTTATAACTCATCTATATTCCCTTCTAGCAAAATGCCTGATAGTTACTAGTCATCTCTATTAAAATTAAGCAAAGCAATAAAAGCCGATACTTTCAAAAGGGACTGTCGTAGCATTGAAACAGCTACTGTCTGGCCGCTTCCACTTTGATATTTAACTTTAGGTTTTTGGTCAGTCCAAACCATGCAAATTTGTTTATATGCCACTTTGTGCGATCAATCATCGCGGTAAAGTTACCACCGCAAATTTCCTGTTTGAAACCAACACTTGTGCCACATTCAAACTTGGTGGCCGTCAGGCTAATAGGATGCGTCTCACCATGCAATGTAAGCTGGCCATCTACTCGTGTTACCTGTGGTTTCTTAGCCTTATTAAAGTACCATTTTGTTGATTTAAAGCGCGCTGAAGGATGCATTTTTGCATCAAAGAAATCAGGGCCTGTTAAGCTTTTATTAAAAGAGGTATTGCCCGTATTTAGAGAGTCTATCGGTATGATTAATGAGATGTCGCCAGCTCTTAAATCTGGATCATATTGTAGTTGACCGCTAATATTATAAAATCCGCCAGCGGTGGCAGCGCTTTTGAAGTGTTCAATGGCAAACTTTATGTGCGTACTGGTGGGATTAATAGAGTAAGTAGCGGCATGACTGTCACTTATGGTACTGACAAGCAGTAATGGCACAATCGATAAATAGTAGACATGCGGGATTTTTTGTCCAATGCATAAGAAGCGCATGGCTACATTCCTTTGTGGGTAATATATAAAGCATGTCATCAAAAAGCACTATCCATAGCGCTAAACAGTGACAAACCAATTGCTCTTCATTATTTATACAGTATTTTTAGATAATGAGTCATATTATTTTGATAAATATATAGAGGTTATATCCGCTTATACTTAAAGCCAAAGATTTATTTTAGTTGTTCGGTATTTCGAGAGTAGTCAGACGTCTATCAGCATGTTTGCTATTGCTACCTTTGGCGCTACTGACGCTACTGACGCTATTGATGATAGTGTCTCTAAACAATAGAGTAGCGAGCGCACAGGCTATGGTCAGCGATAGCAGCATCGAGACTAAGGTATGACTAAAGAAATGGTCGCCAAAGAGCATCTTATACAGTCCCATCGTCCAACCTAGTCCCGTCACTATCGTAAATATTCGGTCACGGTATGTGTATAACGATGGTAAAAACGCCAATCCATATAAAGAAAACCCTGCGCTGGCGTGAGCCGCTGGGAAACATCTGGCAGGAGTCGCAGCCACGATGTTTTGCCACAGGTTGAGGTAGGGCAGATCACCGTTAAATGAAACCAAGTCGTTTGGACAGCTCACATGGGTAAAGCCTTTGAGCGTGGCAATGGTAGCCGGTACAATTACCATTATAATCAGTAAGTAGCCAATCTCCCGAACGGGTAGCGGTAGCAGAAATCTATCGAACTTATGGCGATACTGCGAGGCAAGGTCGGGCAAAGGCTGTCTATACTTAATGATTAGCACTACTATGAGGTAGACTGCCAGTAGAATTAATAGAGCTTTGGGTAAATCATAAAAGATAAAAGCATAAGGCTGCGCGCCCTTTTCTAGTAGCCAGTGTCCATTGTTATAAAATAGCTCACTGATGCGTAGGTCCAACTGGCTATGTTCAAACATTATTGTAGCAATGATGGTTACGCACAGTAATTTTAGCCAGAGCCAGGCTGTTGAGTGGTCTTCTACAGTCATAGATACCTCTGTAACGTATGTCAGATAATGATAGATTGCAGCATGACTATTTAATGATGTTTCGTCTGGTTATTGATGTCTCATGTGGCATATGTTTTGCGATCTACAGTGCTGCTATCTAGGTATTTATCATGCTTTATTAACATAAGACTGATAATGCCATTGTCCATAAAGTAGCTAAAAGACACAGCGACAAGAACTGCGCCGCCGAGCCGACATCTTTTGCTATCTTGGCAAGTGGGTGTTTGGCTGTCGATGTATGGTCGACGCACGCTTCGATACCCGTGTTTAGCAGCTCAACAATCAAAGATAAAAAAGAAGCAACTACCAGCATCATTTTTATACCAATTGAAAAAGGCACAATAATGACAGCAGTAAATAGGGCAATATTGAGCCACACGACTTGTCTAAAAGCCGCCTCAAATTTGTAAGCTGCTTTAAAGCCGTCTATTGAATAGCCAGCAGCTTTTACAATGCGATAAAAGCCCGTTTTGCCTTTTGCGCTCTCTGCAAAGCTATTAGGCGTGAGCGCACTGTGATGTGCTACCTGATTGATAGAGCAATGCTCGGCTGGCTTGTTTTCAAGATTAATAGGAGTAATTTTATTCATATAGAATTCTTAATGATCTATTAATATCAAGGTGCACTCTCGGCTTTGCACGACCAAAAAAACAGTCAGGTAAAGTCGATATAGCTTGAGTATAAAACGAGAGAGATTAAGAAAGTGTTAAGAGACTATAAAGAGGCTAGGATACGTGGTAATGAACATTAAATAGAGAAGAGCGTATTTTTTAGATGAGATTTTTTGGCGCTATAACATGTGCTACTTGTAATAAATACTAAAAGTGCTACCGCCTGAATGATTGGCTTGATGGGTCAGCTGCCAGCCCATATGAGACATGATGCGTTGTACAATGCTTAGCCCCAAACCTGAGCCTTCAACCTTTTGATTGATATCATGCTCCGGTGACAAGGCTGTGCTTTTACCCTCGTCTTGATAGTCATGAGTCAATCGCTCAAATCGCTCGTAGAGTAGAGGCATCATCGCCTCAGGAATACCAAGACCCGTATCAGTGACCATGATTTTTTCGTCATCGATAGTGATGGTGACTTCGCCATCATCGGTATACTGAAACGCATTTTTTATCAAATTACCCAATGCCATTTTTAATAGCTCAGGACGCACATAGGCACTATATTCTTGCTCAGCGATTACCTGACACGTGACAGTCTTGTAGCGTAGCAAATAGGTCAATCGCTGCACCTCGGCTAAGACAATGCTATTGATGGATGTTTGCGGTGCATTCAGCTTTTCAGGCGCGCGCGAGAGTAAGAGCAAGGCTGTGATAGTCTCAGAAGTCTCATGCGCGGTATCACCAATACGATTGGTAAACTCGGTTAGATGGCTGTCTGTTGGGAATTGCGACGCTAGCACCTCAGAGGCACCCATAATGATGGTCAAAGGCGTGCGCAGCTCGTGACTGACATCCCCTGTAAACAGTTGCTCGCGTTTTAGATATTGCTCGAGTTTTTGGTTTTTTTCATCGATCGCTCGCGCCAACACCCCGACTTCAGAAGGCAAGTGCGTGAGTTCCGTTAAGTTTTTATGATCGCTCTCAACCGCTTGTTTTAGATCGAGTAGGGGCTTGATGATCTGTTTGGAGGACAGATGAGAGAATATAGCTGCGATAAGTAAACTCAGTATTACGGCCACTTTGAGCGTGTCCGCAAAAATATCTTCTAAGTTTTCAAAGATTTCTAACACAGGGTAGTGACTCATCACTATCTCAACCCCTTCTATGTAGGTCAAAATATATGCTTGATCGCCTTGCTCATACGCAAAAAAGTGTAGATGGGTGCGCTTCTGATCAGTGCCTTTGTTAACAATGCTTTTATTAAGAGTAACGTCAGTTTCTTGCACGGTGTCATTCGCAGAGGCTTGCAGACTGACTGGTGCATAATCATAGCGGTAGATTTTAATGCCTGGGTCAGCCGTATAAATAGGCTGATCGCCATGTTTTTCTTGACTCATCTCCAGCTGTTGCAATAGACGTGCTTTGACCAATTCTCGCTCTATTCTGCTTTCTGCATACAAAAAAATGCTGACAAAAGCGCTGCATAGTAGTAAGGCAAATATAAAATAAGAGAAGCGAAACTTATTGGCGATTGAGTGTATGTTGAGCATAGAGGCACTTATATAGTAAAGCGGTATAGTAACGATAGGGGGTAAGGGTTTGTGGCACAAGATATATCTTCAATGAGCACGAGCGCTTTCGAAGTTAAGTGGGATCTATCACCTGATAACCTACACCAGGCAGGGTGATAATCATAGGTTTATCGAATGGTTTATCGACCTGCGCTCGCACGCTATGCATATGGGTGCGTAGCGCATCACTACTTGGGATGTCTTGCCCCCATACTTTTTCTTCAATCTCGTATTTGCTGACGACTCTTGGTGCGGCACTCATTAGGATATGCAGTATTTTAAATCCAGTTGGTGTGAGCCTAATGGATTTTCCTTCGCGTATAATAGTATGCTCGCTGTTATTCAATAATAGCGCACCCACGGCGATACTGTGTACAAAATGATCATCCTCATGACGACGTATGAGCGCTTTTATACGACATTCTAGCTCAATCAACGAAAAAGGCTTGACCAAATAATCATCAGCGCCGCTATCAAATCCTGCTACTTTATCTAAAAGCGTATCGCGCGCAGTGAGCATCAGCACTGGTGTCTTGTCGTGCAATTCTTCTCTGAGCTTTTTGCATAATTGCGTGCCATTCATACCTGGTAGCATCACATCGAGCAATATCACGTCATAATGATTGCTTGAGGCGAGTGTGAGCCCACTATAGCCGTGATGTGCGTTGTCCAGCTCAAAGCCTTTGGGCTCAAAAAACGCATAAATGTTGGCGACAATATCGGGATTGTCTTCAATAACGAGTATCTTATACATAATGCTGACCTAAGAAATAGTGGTTGCTTAAAGGATAACGCAATATAAAAACAGGTTAGTGATGCACGTTAAAAAAGGTTGGTGCACCTTTGACCTCATTGGTTGTAATGCCAAAAAAGCTCAGCAACGTCGGCGTAATAAAATCATGTGACACCGGCTGACTGCTCATACTAGAGAGACTATCTGCATCGATGTTATTACTGTCCGGTGACCAAATTACCGCAGGAACATGTTTTTGGGTATCTGGTGCAAATGTATAAGGCAGACCATGCAAGTAAATATTATTTTCACCCAAACTTTCTCCATGGTCACTCATATAGACCATGACGACATCATAATCTTGTTCATAAGGTTTTAAGGTATCAATCACGTTATTCAAGAAATAATCAGTGTAGCGAATGGCGTTATCATAGCCATTTATTACAGACTGGGCATCACATTTCGACAGCTCATTGGTCATACAGACAGGTCTATAGGTTTCAAATTCTTTAGGATAACGCTGGTAATAAGCAGGGCCATGATTGCCCATTTGGTGCAACAAAATAAGCGTGTCTTTAGGCATCTCTTTCTGTGAGCTGCCTGACTTAACCAGTGTATCAAAACCATCAAGCATACCAATATCTCGGCATTCAATATCACAATTTGGATTGGTATCAGCCGTCTTGTAGTCCTCAAAAGTCACACGATCAGCCACACCTTTAGAGCTAGAGTTATTGTCTCGCCACACGACATTGATCCCTTGCTTGCTGAGTGTATCGAGTACGTTTTCGTTATACTTAGCGGTATCTACGTCGTAGTTTTCTCGATTGGTATAACTGAACATACAGGGTACGGAATAGGCGGTCGATGTGCCGCAAGAGACCGCGTTTTTAAAACTATAAAGGTTTGATTGCTTTGAGAGCAGCGGCGTGGTGTTGCGTGTATAGCCATTTAAACCAAAGTGATCCGCTCGAGCAGTTTCGCCAACCACAAACACCATCAGTTTGGGTTTTGCAATGCTGTTGTCAGGGGTTAATCGCCTTGCATCTGTCGCATGCAGCGTGAAAGTATCAGGACGGCGCAACTCCTTGATATAGTTTTCGCCAAGTTTTAACATTGAGTAAATAGGCGTAATCGGGTTGGCATAAGAGCGCACTTCTTTATGCTGACGAAAGAAGCTGGCGTACTGATCACCAAAGGGTAAGAGACAAGCGGCGATGACTGCGATAGATAATATCAGCGTAACTGTTTTTTGTAGAATGCTGAGTTGCCAGGTAAAGCGCTTTAAGCGAATTTTGCTAATAATAAACGCTGGCAACACCCCCAATATCAGCACTCGAATCACCAGACTGGGTGTGAACAATCCCATCGCTTCTGCTTGATCGGTCTCCATGCTATTGATTAGCATATTGGTGTCAAATATCGTTCTGTAAGCATCAGTAAAATAACCACAGATGGCGGCAGTAATCAGCAGCGTTATCAACACTGGCTTGGCAATCTGGCGACAGCAAAGCAGCTGTAATACCAGCCACATCAGTCCAAATAGCACACCCGTAATAGACAGTATAAAACCTATGTTTTTGCTAAATGGATAGACATTTAGCACCTGCTCGAAAAATCCAGTATTAGCAGTCGCGACCAAATACAAGGCAGTGGTAATCAGAAGATAACTGAGATTGACTTCACGATGATATAGCTGACTTAGGAAATGGGTTTTTCCACGAGCTGTGGGCGTATTTATTTTGACGGCTTGAGGTATTGACATACAAGAACTTCTCAACAAAATGGTAGGAAACGTCATTCCTTACCATACCAAACGGGCTGTTAAGAAGGTGTTAAGGTGGTATCTCTGATACTTATGCCAATAGAAGAGAGGTTGAATGGTTCGTTTAGACGTGTGTTAAGACGTTCACTGATAGATGCTATAGCATACTCAAATTATTCTGGGTTCATCATAGCCATTAGCTGGGGCTTGTTCTTTATGGTAATAAAGCCATAGTGCATATTGATAATGGTCTGTTTTTGCCACGATTGGATGATCTTATTGATGGTTTGTCGGGTGGTGCCGAGCATGAAGCCAAGCTCCTCTTGCGACAAGCGTAGATCTATTTTTATATCAGCGCCTACCTGCTTGCCATAAGTGCCAATCAGCCCGATGAGCATACTAGCTAGTCTTGCGGATGTATTTAGCGAGGTCGCATTATCAATCCAGTCAAAGGCTCTACGTATCCGCCCGCAGGTAATGAGCGCGAGATGCTTGTATAAAATTGGGTGCTGCTCAGCGGTGTGGATCACTGCTTTTCTAGGGATGGACAGTAAAGTAACCTTGTTTGTAGTCCACGCATCATGGGTACGAGGGTTGTCATCGATGATAGATATCTCACCAAACCAATCGCCACTAGACAGATGGGTAAGGGTCATGGCGTTTCCGCTAGCGCTTACATTACAGACCCTGATCGTCCCTCCTAGAACTAAGTGTAAGGCCGCATCATCATTATCACCAACCGCATGAATCATCTGGTTTTTTTGATACGTTTTGAGCACAGCGCTATGTGCCAGTTGTGTTTGGATTTCGGCTGGCAAGTGAGTAAACCAAGGGTCATTATCTAGATGATGAGTGATATTCATAAGTGTAATGTTTTTGACAGATTTGGGGTTACAAAATAGTGTAGAGTGATGTTTCAGGATATCTACAATTGTAAAGGACTATACAATGCAAACAGCTATGGACACCACCACACAAACGCATTCAACCTCGAGTGTACACCAAAACATGAGCGAGCAAGAGTGGGAGATGCGCGTCAATCTTGCAGCTTGTTATCGCATCATTGCCTCTTATGGCTGGGATGATTTGGTATTCACGCATATCTCAGCCCGCGTTCCGGGTACTGAAGACGAATTCTTGATCAATCCGTACGGAATGTTATTTGAAGAGATTACCGCTTCTAGCCTAGTCAAAGTAAACAAAGCTGGCGAAAAATTAGCGCCATCAGAATTCGATGTCAATCCAGCAGGGTTTATCATCCATAGTGCGGTGCACGAAGCTCGTGACGATGCCCACTGCGTGATTCATTTGCACACAAACGACGGTGTTGCCGTATCTGCACAAGAGCAAGGCTTATTACCCATCTCCCAACAATCGCTATTTCCTTTGTCTAATCTAGCGTACCACGGCTACGAAGGCGTCGCGCTCAACCCAGAAGAAAAAATTCGTTTGGTCGCTGATTTAGGTGACGCTCACTTTATGATTTTACGTAATCATGGTCTGCTGACGTGTGCCGATACCGTGGCCAATGCGTTTTTGTATATGTATATCATGCAACGCGCTTGCGAGATTCAGATAAAAGCGCAGAGCGGGGGCGGTGCATTGACACCGATACCAGCTCAAATATTGGCAGGTATTCAAGCGGCATCCGAGGAAGTCACGAGAGGCGCAAATGGTGATATCGCATGGCCTGCACTGTTAAGAAAACTACGTCGCACTGACCCATCATTTGAGGAGTAAGCCAGTAATGATGACCTTGGACGAATGGCAACGACAGGGAGAGTATTTGACTGTTGATGGTCAGCAGATTTTTATACGGCATGCAGGGGACAAAAGCGCGCCTGCATTGCTACTGATTCATGGTTACCCTAGTGCAAGTTGGGATTGGGAAGGGATGTGGGATGCGCTCACTGAGCGCTACTATGTCATCACACTCGACATGCTAGGGTTTGGGTTGTCAGATAAACCAAAGAATGCTCGCTACTTAATCAGTGAGCAAGCTGATATTTGTCAGGCTGTTTTGCGCCAATGCGGCGTCAGTGACTATCATATATTGGCGCATGACTATGGCGATACCGTGGCTCAAGAACTGCTATCAAGGCAAGTACATACCGATAATGAGTTCTATATTGGTAGCGTTTGCTTTTTAAACGGTGGTCTGTTCCCTGAAACGCACAAACCTATCCTAATTCAAAAACTATTGATCTCGCCAGTAGGTCCTTTGGTATCCAAACTGATCACTAAGCAGAAGTTTGCGAGCAGTCTGCAGCGTGTCTTTGGGCCCAGCACGCCACCTACACCGGATGTCATCGATACTTTATGGCAGCTACTAACTCACAATGAGGGTTTAGCAGTGATGCACAAACTCATCAACTATATGCCGCAGCGTAAGCAATATCGTGAGCGCTGGGTAGGTGCCATTATAAAGAGTACGATACCGGTTAAATTGATCGCTGGCGCTAAAGATCCGATATCAGGTCAGCACATGATGGATCATTACCGTACGTTGATTCCAAATGCTAATGTCACCGAAATGCCTGTGTTGGGTCATTATCCGCAGATCGAGGATGCTGGGGCGATAACCAATGCCTATCTACAGTTTAGAGACTCTGTTTAAAAATACTATTTAAAAACACTGTGGTCTAAGTAGCAGTTGTATTTGTCACACAGTATTACTGTCAAAAAGCGCAGGTCATCACATGATGCCCTGCGCTTCTTATGTATGGTAAGTATGAGTTAAAAGTACAAAAAATCTCTAAATCTGATTTGATTCATTACTGCTGTTAAATGATCTGCTCGCAATCACGGAATCAAACTGTCTACGAGCAGTTGAATACTCGTACTTAATGCCTCATTAGCGAATTTTTTGTTTCTTAAGCTATGACTACAGACCGCTTCAATTTGGGTAGAAAAATCAGAGTAGTGCTGGGTAACTGCCCAAATATGAAAAATCAAATGAATAGCAGAAACAGATTTAATTTTCTCATCTGCAATCCACCCATCAATCACTGCCACCTTTTCTCGAACCAAATATCTTAAAGGTCCCTTCAGCACCCCCATTAAGTGAGGTGCTCCTTGCATGATCTCTAATGCATATAGTCTCGATGCTGCAGGTGATTTCTTTGAAATCTTGTATTTTTCTTCAATATAAGTTTTTAGTGCATCTTTTGGATCTTGGTTGATGTTGATATTGCTTAAAGGGGACAACCACTCACTGAGTACCGTTTCTAGAGCAGCAATATAAAGAACCTCTTTGTTTTTGAAGTAATAAAATATATTCGATTTAGAAATATCAGCTTCTTCAGCAATCCTCTCCATTCGCGCGCCATTTAGTCCTTCTTGCGAAAAGACAATCAATGCAGCATTGATAATATGCGCTTTTTTCTTTAGTACTTTTGAGCTTGTTTCCGTCTCTTCTTTTAGCACGCTGTCTTTCACTGTCATGTCCTTCATTATAGAGTTGCATAAATCGAATTGTAGATGATCGTTGATTGAATTTAAAAAAGGAGCGAAGCCCTCGGGGATAAGCGCCACTTATTGGCCCACATATCGCTCTTATCAGCGATGAATATCCTATTCGTCTATAAGGCTGTTGATTATAGAAATCGACCTTACGAGTGTCCTATTTACCGTTAATTAATCTCACCCCATTCAGATTACCATCAAAATTCACTTTTCAAGTGTTTCTGCACTATTTTATAACAAACTGCACCGTTTTATAACAGGGTGCACTATCACTATGCATTTTTTTAAACCATATGGTCTAAAAAATTTATGGATAAAATTACATAAGTTATTGATAAATATAAATAAAAAAATATGGCATAGGTTTTGCTATATAAAAAAACATAAAAGAATTTTTATTTCTTTTATAGCTATCTTCTTTCTTCTCGAAATTTATAGGTGACCTCATGGAAATAGGTATTTTTTGTCCGATTGGCAACAATGGCTGGTTAATTTCAAAAAACGCGCCGCAGTACAAGCCAACATTTGAGCTTAATAAGCAAATTGTGCAGCGTGCTGAGCACTATGGTTTTGATTTTGCGCTCTCAATGATCAAGCTACGCGGCTTTGGCGGGGAGACTGAGTTTTGGGATTATAACCTCGAAAGCTTTACTTTGATGGCAGGGCTTGCGGCAGTCACGTCCAAAATAAAAATCTATGCCACATCAGCAACGTTAGTCATGCCGCCCGCAATCGTAGCGAGAATGGCATCGACGCTTGATAGCATCTCAAACGGACGTTTTGGATTGAATGTCGTGACTGGCTGGCAAGAAGCAGAATATGGACAAATGGGAATGTGGCCAGGCGACGATTATTTTGGTAAGCGCTATGACTACCTATCTGAATATGTCCAAATTTTAAGAGATCTGTGGGCGACAGGCCAATCTGATTTGAAGGGTGAGTTTTTTCAAATGAATGACTGTCAAGTGAAGCCCATTCCAAAAGCGGATATGAAGATTATCTGTGCGGGTCAATCAGATACAGGGTTAGCGTTTTCTGCAAAACATGCTGATTACAACTTTGTTTTTGGTAAAGGTCTAAACACACCTACCGCTTATGCTGGTATCAATGACCGATTAAAGGTACACACGGATAAGACGGGCCGTAATGTTCCGACCTATGTGCTCTTTATGGTTATTGCAGATGAGACCGATGAAAAGGCGCAGGCAAAATGGCAATCGTACAACGATGGTGCGGATTTTGAAGCCATTGATTGGCTGCAGTCACAGGGCGGTAAAGACAAAACCTCAGGCAAAGATACCAATATTCGCCATATGGCCTCAAGCGTTTCGCCAGTCAATATCAATATGGGTACGCTGGTCGGCTCTTTTGAAAACGTAGCCAGCATGTTAGACGAAGTTGGTGAGATACAAGGTACTGATGGCGTCTTACTTACTTTTGATGACTTCGTACAAGGTGTTGAGGATTTTGGCAGTAAGATTCAGCCCCTTATGAAGAGCCGCATCAATATCGATACCCCAGTTGCCAGCCAAGCTGTCAGCGAAGCCTAATAAAAGGAGTGGATATGAATTCGGTTAATACCATTTGTGCAGACTTTACCAAGGAATCCTCTCCTGTCTTAGAGTCGTTGCCTGAACCTATCAAGTTAGACCCCTCACAGACGGCATTGATCGTCGTGGATATGCAAAACGCTTATGCCAGCCAAGGCGGTTATCTAGATTTGGCTGGGTTCGATGTCACAGCAACCAAACCCGTCATCGATAAAATCAAGCAAGCGGTGGATATTGCGCACCAAGCTGGCATACAAGTCATTTACTTCAGAAATGGCTGGGACAATAAATATGTAGAGGCGGGTGGTAGTGGATCGCCTAATTATCACAAATCAAACGCCCTAAAAACCATGCGTAAAAACTCCGAGCTTGAGGGAACGTTATTAGCAAAAGGGGGCTGGGATTACGAATTGGTCGACGAGCTGAGCCCTGCGCCTCAAGACATCGTTATAGACAAGCCTCGATATAGCGGCTTTGCAAACACCAACTTCGACAGCGTATTGCGATCACGTGGCATACGTAACTTATTACTCACTGGTATAGCAACCAACGTCTGCGTTGAATCTACGCTTCGAGATGGGTTTTTCCTTGAGTATTTTGGGGTGTTGTTAGATGACGCTTGTTATCAGGCAGGACCAGTAGAGGCTCATGAGGCCACAGTATATAACGTAAAAACATTTTTTGGTTGGGTGTCTGATGTTGCCAGCATGCAGCAGTGCTTTTCAGATAGCTAACGTTTTACCTAGCCAGTTTTTAGCAATCTAAACCAAGCGTTTCATACTTAATCTAACTTAATAGGAATATAGATATGTCTAAACAAGTGATTATCCCTGAAGGTACCAGCAAACCATTAGCCCCTTATGTTCCCGCTACCAAGGCTGACAACATTGTTTATGTCTCAGGCACACTACCCTTTGATGAAAATAACGATGTCGTACATGTGGGTGATGCAGCCGCCCAAACCCGCCATGTCTTAACGACGATCAAAAACGTAATCCAAACTGCTGGCGGCGATATGGATGATGTGACTTTTAATTCGATCTTTGTAAAAGATTGGGCAGATTATGGCGCGGTCAATCAAGTCTATGCAGAGTTCTTCCCCAACGATAAGCCAGCAAGATTTTGTATTCAATGTGGACTAGTAAAACCAGACGCGCTAGTCGAAATCGCTTCAATAGCACACGTTGGATAAAACAGCTTATTTAAAAACTGCAGTTAGTGAGTTTAAGTTACATAACATTTAACCCCCTAGCATGTAACGGTAGTAGGGCGATTTAGTTGACCACATATGTGGTGAGATATTGTTTAAAAGGAAATGACAGATGAATACAGTAATTAAAGAAAGCCAAGCCACGCAGTCCTCATTAATGAAACATAAGTCTAAAGAATCATTCACCCCTACGGCAGATAACTTAACTGACATGCAGAAGACGTTTAGAGAGGCAATGAGCAAGCTTGCGGCTGCCGTCAATATTATCACCACTGAGGGTCCAGCAGGGCGTGCAGGATTTACCGCCTCAGCGGTATGCAGTGTCACTGACGCACCGCCAACCCTATTGGTATGTTTGAACAGAAACGCTTCTGTATACCATACCTTTAAAGAAAACATGGTGCTATGCGTCAACACACTGGGTCTTGAACATCAAGATCTAAGCGGAGTATTCGGCGGCAAGACGGCTCCAGAAGAAAGGTTTGAGCAAGGTAGTTGGTCCACGCTATCGACAGGATCACCCGTATTAGAGGACGCTATTATCTCTTTTGATTGCAAAATCAAACTCATCAGCTCGGTGGGAACCCACGATATTCTCATTTGTGAAGTATTGGATATCAAACACAAGCCCGATTGTGAAAGTCTCATCTATTTCAATCGAGACTACCATCGACTAAGTAAGTGCAAAAAATAAGTATCACACCTCTACTTTTTAAGGATATTTGAAATGGACAAATGGTTTGTTAAATGGCGTCCCTACACTGGGAACCTAGAAACGACACCGGTAGGTATCAATGAGTACTTACCAATGGGTAAAAGTGTGGTTTTGGGCGCACAGCATTCATTCGCAATGTTTGGTGCGACAATTTTAGCCCCGTTGCTGATGGGATTTGATCCGAGCTTAACCATGTTGATTACTGGTATAGGCACGATACTTTTCTTCCTCATTACGGGCGGTCATGTACCCAGTTACTTAGGTTCCAGCTTTGCATTTATCGGAGCGGTAGTAGCAGTCACAGGGTATAGCGGCACGGGTATGAACCCCAATATCGGCATTGCGCTTGGTGGTACCGTGGTCTGCGGGATTTTATACGCATTGATGGGTCTACTGGTGATGAAGACAGGTGCAGAGTGGATTGAGAACTTGATGCCCCCTGTGGTCACTGGGTCCATCGTCATGATTATCGGTTTGCACTTAGCGCCTGTCACCATACAAAGTGTCATTGGTAATAGCTTTGATTCTTGGATGGCGTTAGTCACTGTGTTGTGTATCTGTGCAGTCGCCGTATTTACCACAGGTATGGTAAGGCGCTTGTTACTGTTAATAGGACTGGTAGCGGCATATTTTGTTTACTTCCTCTTAACCAATGTGATGGGAATGGGCACGCCTATTGATTTTGCGCCAGTAGCGAGTGCGGCTTGGTTCGGTATGCCAACACTATATTCTCCTGTATTTGAAATGAGTGCCATATTAGTCATCGCACCTGTCTTTATCATTCTGATCGCCGAAAACCTTGGGCATTTCAAAGCAGTAGAAGCCATGACTGGTAAAAGTATCTCACCGTATATGGGTAGAGCGTTCTTCGCTGATGGTCTCTGTACCACGCTCTCGGCTTCGGTAGGCGGTACTGGTATGACGACTTATGCAGAAAACATCGGCGTGATGGCAGCGACCAAAATCTACTCTACCGTTGTCTTTGTCATAGCAGGTGTTTTTGCTATTTTATTGGGCTTATCCCCTAAGTTTGGCACCTTGATTAGCACCATCCCTGTGGCTATCTTGACGGGTGCTTCAATCGTAGTCTTTGGTCTAATTACGATCGCTGGTGCGCGCATTTGGATGAACGCAAAAATCGATTTCAGTAAGAATGGCAATATGTTGGTCGCTGCAGTGCCAGTGATTTTAGGTACTGGCAACTATTCATTAAATATTGCCGGCTTTGATTTGGGCGGTATCGGAACCGCTACTTTCTTAGCCATTCTTATGAACCTCGTTTTCAACTTTAGAAACAAACCAAAAGCGGCAAGCGTAACCACTGATAAAGAAACCGCTACAACAGAGCCGCTCCTAAAGCTCAACACATAATTTTAAAACCCTGTTTTATATCAATTTGAGGAATCGTGTCATGAATGCACAACCACACAACGTACAACAACTAATCAATGGCGAATTTAGAGAGTCAACTACCACCCAATGGATTGATATCACTAATCCAGCCACTCAAGAAGTGATCGCTAAGGTACCACAGTCCACACCTGATGAAATTGAACAAGCTATCAAAACAGCATCTGAGGCGTTTCAGAGCTGGCGTACCACACCGATCAGCAAACGAGCTCGCGTCTTTTTGAAGTATCAAGAGTTGATACGCGCACATATGGATGAGCTGGCGGCGCTACTGACCGAAGAGCAAGGAAAAACGCTGGCAGATGCTAGAGGCGATGTGTTTAGAGGTCTTGAGGTTGTAGAACATGCAGCAGGTATCGGTAATTTGCAGCAAGGTGGCTACATCGAAAACGTTGCCAGCAGCGTTGACATGTATACCGTCCAGCAGCCGATAGGCGTCTGCGCAGGCATTACGCCTTTTAATTTCCCTGCCATGATCCCGCTATGGATGTTCCCAATGGCCATCGCTACCGGCAATACTTTTATCTTAAAGCCATCTGAACAAAACCCAATTGTCACCATGAGACTGGTTGAGTTGGCGCTTGAGGCAGGTATACCAAAAGGCGTATTAAATGTGGTTCATGGTGGCAAAGATACCGTGGATGCCCTATGTGATCATCCAGACATAAAAGCGATGTCCTTTGTTGGGTCAACCGCAGTGGGTAAGCATGTCTATGATCGAGCAGGTCAAGCGGGCAAGCGTGTACAGTGCATGATGGGTGCAAAAAACCATGCCGTTATTATGCCAGATGCCAACAAAGAACAATGTTTGAACCAGTTAGCAGGGGCAGCGTTTGGGGCAGCAGGGCAGCGATGTATGGCACTGTCTGTTGTCGTCATGGTTGGCGCGTCTAAACAATGGGTCGATGATATTGTAGAAAAGTCATCACAACTGGTGGTTGCTGCTGGCAAGGACGACAAAGACTTAGGTCCTCTCATATCTAAACAGGCCAAAGCCCGCGTTGAGCGCTTAATCCAAGCAGGCGTGGATGAAGGCGCAACCCTCAGACTAGATGGTCGCGGCTGTCAGGTAGAAGGTTACGAGGACGGCAACTTTGTTGGTCCGACTATCTTGGACAACGTAACCACTGATATGAGCTGCTATACCGAAGAAATATTTGGCCCTGTCTTATGTATTGTATACGCTGACACGCTTGAGGAAGCAATCCAAATCATCAATGCAAATCCAAACGGTAATGGTACCGCGATTTTTACCCAGTCTGGAGCCCATGCACATAAGTTCCAACAAGACATAGACGTCGGACAAGTAGGTATCAATCTACCGATTCCAGTACCGCTACCTATGTTCTCGTTCACAGGGTCTAGAGCCAGTAAGCTCGGCGATTTAGGTCCGTATGGCAAGCAAGCGGTACAGTTCTATACACAGACCAAAACCGTGATCTCGCGCTGGTTCGATGAAGATGCGAGCAAAGGTGTCAATACGACTATTTCTATGAGCTAGACCTACGGCATAGCAAACCTAGAAAACCATGTCAGAGCGTGTCATTAATTAAGCCCTAAAAATGGCGCGCCCTACATGACAACATACAAAAGCAAATATAAATGCAAATGGTGGATTTTATGAACATCAATACGATACCAGAAATCATTGAAGATATTAAAGCAGGAAAAATGGTCATACTCATGGATGATGAGGATAGAGAAAATGAAGGTGACCTCATTATGGCAGCAAGTCTTGCTAAACCTGAAGATATTAACTTTATGATTACACATGCAAGGGGTTTGGTTTGTTTGACACTGACCTCTGAGCGCTGCAAACAATTAAACTTACCTTTGATGTGTAAAAACAATAAAGCACCTTACAGTACAAATTTTACCGTTTCAATTGATGCCGCAAAAGGCGTCAGTACTGGCATATCAACGGCAGACAGAGCTCAGACTATCAGAACCGCTGTGTCCCAAGACGTTACCTGTGATGATGTTGTAACCCCAGGACATATTTTCCCACTTATGGCTAAAAAAGGCGGTGTCCTAGAGCGTGCGGGTCATACTGAAGCAGGTTGCGATCTGACGAGACTGGCTGGCCTCGAGCCTGCTGCCGTCATCGTAGAGATCATCAATCAAGATGGTGAAATGGCTCGTAGAAATGATCTTATCAAATTTGCCGATACCCACAACCTAAAAGTCGGGACCATAGATGAGTTAATCAAATATATTAAGTCTCATGAGAGTGTCGATAGTAAAGGCAAAGGCAACGTTGAATATATCGAAGAAGCGCTGGCACATGAGTATTGTGAAAGCGATGAGCGTATCGCTGAGCCAAGTTAGTAAACCCAACGTAACCCTAGAATAGTAAAGCCATTAGCTGTTTTTATAGCCATTTAAATTTCACTACAATTGGACGGTCACCTATGTTAGTCAAAAAATATCCTTGTAAGAACGACTCGTCAAAAACGATCGTATTTAGTTCAGGTTTAGGCGGACGTGCTGACTTTTGGTTACCTCAAATTGAGCGTTTTACCGAACATTATCATGTGGTTTGTTACGAACAAGAAGGGGTATTGCTTAATAGCGAACGCTTACCTGATAATTATTCTATGCAAGATTTGGCAGCGCAGTTAATTGGAATTTTAGAAGCAGAAGGGCTGTCTAATTGTCATTTCGTCGGTCATGCGCTTGGTGGGTTCATTGGTATGGAAGTCGCTCATAAGGCACCAGAGCTATTAGACAAGTTAGTTATCTTGAATGGTTGGGAGAGCCTAGACCCTCACACTATCAAATGTTTTAGTATGCGAACCAGCTTGCTACAAGATACAGGGGTAGAGGCGTTTGTACGCGCGCAAGCGATATTCTTGTACCCACCGATCTGGATCTCAGACAACATAGAAGCACTCACACAAAAAGAAGATAAAGCCATCGTCAACTTTGCACCAATTGAGAACGTGCTAGCGAGATTAAAAGCTTTGCAGGCTTATCAGCCCCTCATAAATGCCAAACATATTAAAAACAAAACGCTAGTGTTGAGCAACCTTGACGATGTTTTGGTGCCATGGCAACGTGGTCTGGCGTTAGCCGGTAGTATGCAAAACACCCAGTTTGAGTTAATGCTGACAGGTGGACATGGTAGTACAGTCACTGAGACCTGCTCAACCAATAGCAAAATCCTGCAATTCCTATCCAAAAACTAAAGTCAATGAGGAAGTATTATGACTGATTCACTATCGTTATCTTCAGAAGATCTTGATCAACTGTTTGGTAAGGCCAGATCCTTTAACGCTTGGCAGCAAAAAGACGTGCCAGATGCGTTACTTGAAGAGATCTATCACTTGGTTAAAATGGCGCCTACCTCAGCCAATTGCTCACCTGCACGGTTTATATTTCTCAAATCTGATGAAGCGAAAGCGCGCTTAGAGCCTGCACTATCATCAGGCAATATCGAAAAAACCATGACAGCACCCATCACTGTCATTGTCGCTCATGATGAAGCGTTTTACGAAGAGCTTCCCAAACTATTCCCGCATACGGATGCCAGATCATGGTTTACGTCTAGTACCGAACTTGTAAAGGAAACAGCGTTTAGAAACAGCTCTATGCAAGCGGCGTATCTTATCTTGGCGTGCAGAGGGTTGGGGTTAGATACGGGTCCCATGTCTGGGTTCGATAACGATCTAGTGGATAAAACCTTTCTCAAAGACAGTAACTGGTCCTCAAATCTACTCATCAATATAGGCTATGGTGAACCCGATCAGTTGTATCAGCGCTTGCCAAGATTAGATTTTGATGAGGCTTGTCAGGTCTTATAAAGCCTGTTATTCATACAGTGTGCTGTCTTGCCACGAGTAGACTGAGTCGATGACAGTTGTAGAGAGAGCTATTTTTATTTTGGTTATCCAAAAAATAAGCCACCTGTTTATACTTAGCAGGTGGCTTATTTATGAGGCATAGCACAGCTGGCTTGTCGCTAAGGCAGTGACTGTAGTTGCTGTGCTTAAACTCGCGCTCTCAAGTTCCTGTGCTTAAACTCAAGTTCCTAAGTTCTGTAAAGCACTTTTACCACATGCCATCCAAATTTGGTTTTGACTAGATGCGGAGTGAATAGCTCACCGTTGAAACAAACCTTATCAAACGGCCCTACCATTTGACCTTTTTTGAACTCACCTAAGCTGCCGCCTTTTTTACCCGACGGGCAGGTCGAGTGTTTTTTCGCCAGCACATCAAATGCAGCGCCTTTTTTAAGTTTGGCTATAATGTCTTTAGCCAGTTCTTGGTCTTTTACTAAAATGTGTAGTGCGCTAGCGGTACGAGCCATAATCTAAACCCTGCATAAAATATCGATTGTCAGGATATTATAGCATTACTTACTTTGGTTACTAAGTTGAACTTAATATGGATATTGCTCAAGAGTAGGAGTGGTAATGAGTCGTTTATAATAGGATTTTAGCATTTGTTGCTATCATTATTAGACCACTAATCACCATCAAAATCAGCAGCATTACTCTAAACTGACTAATGCTAATGCCTGCCAAAAAGCGTTTGCCAATAACATTGCCAATCACAGCGCCCAATCCTAATACAAGAGCATACACCCATATCTTGACGGTAAGTATCCCAAAAAAGGTGTAGCTGACGATTTGTACAATACCTACGAAGAAAGAATTCGCCGTTTTGGTCGCAATAAGGCTTTCTTTTTCTAGTCCAGCATTCATATAAAAAGGATTAAGAATAGGGCCGAGACCACCTACTAATGTGCTCATAAAAGCAATGGCAAAGCCTACAGGTACAAAACCTACTTTTGGCATATCAAATGTTTTACTTACTTTGCCAAATTTGTATTGGAAAATAGTAGAGACTAAAAATGCACCAACCAATAATTGAATCCAGCCTGCGTCCAAACGACTAAACACCAATGCGGCAAGCCACGCGCCTACGACAGCGCTTGGGACATAATATTTGGTCAATGACCAATCAATATCATGCCAGAATAGATAAAGCCGCGAGGCATTACTCATAAAGGTAGCCACGTTGATCACAGGAGGTGCAACCGCTGTCCCTATCATCGAAGAGGTGACTGGTATCAGCAGCATAGCACCGCCACCACCTGATATGGTGGAGATAATAAAAGCGACTATACCAGCGAAAAATAAGCCTGATAAGTGCCAAGTTGGGATGGGTTGTAGTAAGTCTAAAACAAAGAGCACTATAAAATCCTATTTTATAAGTGACATCAAGTAGTGATGTTTTGCTGATTTTGGTCAGCTGACAAAAGAGCTAGGAGTGTTAAATAACTGTTGAAAGTAGAGTAAAAATATCTCTAAAAAAACGGTGGTCATACATAGAGTATAACCACCGCCGGAGAGACATTTAGAGACGTACTAGCAATAATTTATGCAGCAGTCTTTTTGAAGCGTTTACGATAGATTTTGCGAATAATTGGCATAAATACCATCAGTAAAGCAAGTACCCATAGTGACATGGTGATTGGGCTACTCCATAGAATAGACATCTCACCTTGAGAGATAGAAAGAGCGCGACGTAGGTTGGATTCCATCATTTCTCCCAGTACATAACCTAGAATAAGCGCTGATAGAGGGAAGTGTAGCTTACGTAAGAAATAACCAAATATCCCAAGCCCTACCATGAACACCATGTCAAACGTGGTGCTATTAATAGAGTAGACCCCAACGAAACTAATAGCGGCGATCGATGGTATTAGGATATAGTTTGGTACATTAAGTAGTTTAGAGAACAGGCCAACTAGCGGAATATTCATTACTAACAAAATGACGTTACAGATGAACAAGGAGGCAATAAGACCCCAAACAATATCAGGCTGCTCTGTAAATAGTTGCGGACCTGGTGTGATATTGTACAAGGTCAATGCACCCATCATAACCGCAGTCGTACCAGAGCCGGGGACACCTAAAGTCAACATCGGTACAAATGAACCACAAGCTGAGGCATTATTAGCCGCTTCTGGAGATGCCAGACCACGCAGATCGCCTTCACCAAACTTACCACTATCACCCGCAATTTTGCGCTCACTAGCATAGGTCATCGCACTGGCGATCGTCGCACCTGCACCAGGCAAAATACCGACGAAAAACCCCATAATGCCACTACGTATCATGGCACCAAAAGCAAACGTGAACTCTTTTAGATTGAATAGACTGCGTTTACCTTGCTCGATGATTTTCCCACCAGTACTGGTTCTCTCAAGTAGGATTAAGATCTCACTGACACTAAAAAAACCAATAACGATGGTCGTGAACTGGATACCATCCGACAGATTGACTGAATCAAAGGTAAAGCGGTAAATACCAGTCACTGCATCGACACCAACAGTGGCCAGACCTAAGCCGATCAATGCTGAGACTGCCGTCTTAATCGGTTGATCGCCGACCAAACCACTCAAGCAAGTAATGGCGAATACCATTAATACAAAGTATTCAGCAGGGCCGAAAGACACCGCCCATTTGGCTAATAGAGGTGCGAACAAGACCACACCAATGGTCGCAATCGTAGAGCCGAAGAAAGAGGCTACTGCAGAGATGGACAAGGCGATACCTGCTTTGCCTTGTGTGGCGAGTGGGTTGCCATCCAATGAGGTCATAACTGCCGCGGCAGATCCTGGTACGTTGAGCAAGATAGCAGAGATACGTCCACCATACTCACAACCGAGATATACTGCTGCGAGCAAAATAAGAGCACTCTCTGGTGGTAGACCCAGCGCAAAGGCAAAAGGCAACAGTATCGCCACACCATTGATAGGACCCAGACCAGGCAACATACCCACGATAGTACCAATAAAGGCACCAATTAAGGCAATCAGTAAGTTTTTGGGTAGGGTAGCGACCGCAAAACCGTGCATTAAAAAATCAAAAGTTTCCATAATCGCTATCCCATTATTCCTGATAGTATGCCAAGTGGTAGAATTACATCCAATGCCATGTCAAATAAGGCATACAAGGCAATACTGATCACAATTGAAAAGATAAGGCTTTTAATAGGGTTGCCAGCAAACAGTAAACCAAGCGCAAAACACATCAGTGTCGTAGCAACCACAAAACCTAAAGGCTCAAAAATCAGACTATAAATCAACAATGTGCTGACACATAAAACAAGGTTTCGAATCACTACATTGTTGTAGCCCAAATCAAGTACTTTCGTAAACCGTGCTGGACGAAAAGCAATCACTAGGGTCAAAAGTGCCATCAGTGAAAAAATTAAAATAGGATAGGGCCGAGGACCGATAGGGTCATAGGCAATGGGAGCGACATAACCGATCGCTAAATAGATCAAAAATAAGCTAAACAGTCCCATCAACCCAGAGAACGCACGTTCCATTGTCATAGGAGTACTCCTTAAATTTTAAAATAAAAAGGTTGATAGATATCTCATCTGTCAACCTTCGATAAATACTAGAAAATTCAGTATTCAATCATTAAGGGAATATGATCTGAATGAGGCTATTTAGCCGCAGCATCAGTAAGACCGTACTCAGCAGACAACTCACGTAGCTCACCTGTACGCTTATAAACGTATGCTTCTAGCTCATCGCCAGTCATAGAGAATGGTAGAAGCTCTTGCTGCTCGCGTAACTCAGCAAATTTTGGATCGGCCAACATGGTGTCAAATGAGGATTTCCACCAGTCGTAAGCGGCAGGACTGACATCTGGACCCATGTAATAGCCACGGACTACTGGCCAAGTAACGTCGTAGCCTTGCTCTACAGCAGTAGGAATATCGGCCATCGTACCGCCCAGTCTTTCATCTGCAAACACAGCTAATACACGTAATTTACCAGCAGTGGCTTGCGGCATGATCTCAGCAATACCCGCACTAACGACGGTAATATGGTTACCCATCACGGCAGTAATAGCTTCGCCGCCACCTTCCATAGCAACATAAGTCATGTCGCTAGGCTTTACCCCCACTGCTTTAGCCAAAATAGCGGTCTGCATCCAGTCTTGACCACCAACACTACCACCAGCGGCGAAACTAACTGCTTTGGGATCTGACTTGAGCTCAGCGACCAATCCTGCTAGATCCTTGATTGGTGAGTCAGCATTGACAGCGATGGCACCATAATCAGTACCAACCGCTGCGAGCCATTTCACGTCTTTTTCAGTGAATTTGCCGAATTTACCCTGTGATAAATTGAGGATAGACCCCGTTGAGAAGGCAATAATGGCGTCGTTGTTAGCGCGATCATTGGCAACGATTTTGTTGTAAGCAACAGCGCCAACACCGCCTGGCATATAAGTGACTCGCATTGGATCTTCTAATAGACCAGTATCTCTTAGACCAGCCTGAGCAAGCTTGCACGTCAAATCAAAGCCGCCACCTGGTTTTGCAGGGGCAATACATTCTGGACGTGAAGGGGCATCAAAACCGGCATCAGATGCTGTCGTTTCGGTCTTATTACAGGCGGTGAGGGTTAGTACTGAGAGGACAAGAGCCAGATAGGATAGTTTTCTCACACGACACTCCTTGTGTGTATTTTCAATTAAAACTCAATAAAATTCTGAGCGAAGCTATAGCGTTATTGCAAAAGAAATTCAGGTCACACCGATATAGGTTGCTGAATTTCATAACAGTGCGCTTTTTAGCGTTTTGCAAAAGTAACAGAATATTTTAAGAATAACAAGAAACATATGTATGTATATATGAATTTTATTTTGATATAGTGGTTCAAGGATTCGCTAATCAAGACTCTATTGCACCAATACTAAACACTAATAAAAATATTATTAGTGTTTATAAGTGGATAATTAAGACAGTAAAAACAAATAGATATGTTTAAATATGAGCACAGCAGTGCACGTAGGTGATAGTGATACCTACATGCACTGCTGTGCTATAGCAAGATATAAAGGATTGCTTAATTAGTGATTACTTAGTTAGTAATTATTTTGAAAAGTATAATAAGAAAATTGAGTCACATATAAGATAGAAAGCCTAAGGGTATTGAAGACTCTTATAATATAGTTGTTCAATGAAGATAATAGCAGGTCAAGAAATGAGTGAAAGCTAAGAGATAAGATACTAAAATACGAGCTGTATGACTAAAACTGCTAGCATTCCAACAATGATACCTAGGGGGACGGCTTTAAATAATAGCGTATTCAAAAGCTGATCTTTGTCTATATGTACTTGGGCGGCGCCAAGTATCAGGCTACCTCCTGACGAAAAAGGAGAAATAGATGAGCTTTGCGCACCTATCACAATGCAAATAAATAGTAATAAAGGATTTAATCCAGAGGCAATGGCTAGGGCAGGAACCATAGGGAATAGAGTTGGGGCGACCACGCCAAGCGTACTGGCAAATACTGACATGATTGCGCTGATGATGAATACTAAAATCGGTATCATCCAGATAGGTACATTGGTACTGAGCCATTCTGTTAGCTCATAAATAACGCCTACCTCCACACCAAGGCTGATCAACATTCCGACCCCGCAGATCATGATCAGCGTATTCCAAGGTACTAAAGCAATGATTGTTTTTTCGTCACCTAGTTTCAAAAACAAGCTAACCATGGCGAAAAAAATAGCGATAAAACCGATGTCGATTCTAGCGTTCAAAAACTCGATGGCCTCTACGTTTGGTATTAGTAGGTTTAGGATAGGTGCAATAAGCACCGTGGCCACCATAATAAATACAAGTACAATAGATTGTTTTTGCTTACGATCTAAGGGCTCGGGTGCTATAGCTTGGATCGCTATCTTGCTATTTTTGGTATTAATAAAACTATAAATACCTAATACTACTACTGGTGTCAAAAAGGTAACCACAAAGATACCCAAAGCATAAGTGAACGTATTGTCATTGGCGACGCCTGCTCCGCGCATGAGCTCTCTAAAAATAACGCCACTTTGTGAAGTGACAAAGTTAGCTCCGGCTAGGGCACCATAGTTGACTGAAAGGGTGGCCACCACAATATTGAGGTTGGTTCTTTTGGACAACAATAGAATCATAGGCGCCATGGTGGCTAAGACAGTGTAATAACCAGCCCCTAGGCCTGCAACAATTGTAGCAACAAAGAAAATAGCCAAAGGTAATGAGGATGGGAAATGTCTGCATTTATAGATCAGATTACTGCATAGTTTCTCTAAAGCACCATTGGCTAGAGGAAAGTTATAAAAGAGTGTAACGGCAAAAATGACAAAGAAAATCTTGAGAGGCCACAGCTCAATAATTTCATAAGCGCTAAGACCCATACCAAAACACCCAATCAGGTATGAGAACACAATGGCAAATAAGCCGATATTAATTTTGGTGGTATAGCCGAGCGCGATAGATATTACAATAGCGGCTAGAACATAGAGAGTCATAGCTGCTCCTTGGTCTCAAATATATGAATTCTACAAAAACTCATACCAATTTTTATAGAGTAACGAGCAGCACGATGATATTGACAAACGACGTTCTAGATTAGAGAATCGTGTAAGTTTGGAATTTACGTTTGACTGAGTAGAATAATAGCAAAAAAGCAATGCAGATTGGCTAAGATTAACCGTAAAAAGCAAGACAAGCGTTAGTATGGTAATACTATAGAAGATTTTTAGATGTTGAGTGGGTAATAAGCCCTGTCTCAATCTCTAAGGTTAGAGCGTGCTCTAAGAGAATATTGTGGTATATAAACCTTTCCAAATAGCGGTGACAAAATGTTAAAAAATTTAGAAAACTTTAAAATGCCAAGATACGAGCAAGTAAGATGGCATATTCTGACGCTACTGACAGAAAGTAAGTGGGATGAAAATACACCCTTACCAACAGAGCAAGAATTTGCAGATAAATATCAAGTATCAGTCGGAACGGTTCGCAAAGCGGTTGAAAAACTAGTAGAGGATGGCGTATTAACTAAATACCAGGGTAGGGGTACTTTTTTGAAACGACCAGATTTTGAAAGTTCTTTATTAAGGTTTTTTAAATTTCGTGACCAAGATGCTGGTTATGCGACACCGAACGGAGTAGTCAAAAAGGTGATCGTCATAGAAGGTATTGATGATATTAACCAAAAGCTAGATATTGGTAAGAATAAAGCACTCATTTACATAGAGCGTATGCGTATTATTGAAGATAAAGTGTTACTGAGTGAGAAAATTTGGTTACCTAAGAGCCGTTTCAAAGCATTTATTGACTTGGCGCCAGAAGATTTCGAGAATCTTCTTTATCCATTTTATTACACAAAATGCGGTCAGTTCGTTTCGTCTGCTGTAGAAACCCTATTCTTCATAACCAATCATATAGATACCTACCTAGCCAACACTAAGGAAGAAAACTTAGTAAAGGTATGCCGCATTGCCAAAAATCTAGAAGGCGATCCCATCGAATATAGAGAGTCATATGGACTCGCAGAAAAGTTCAGTTATGAAGTTAATATTGTCTAATAGATAAGAAGTGGTCGAGAGGAAATAGACGATTTAGGTTATCTAGAAAAACATTTCGTAAGCTAACTTTATGGTAAGACTACAAGATTTGTAGAGGCTTTTTACTGACCGCGAGCCTATGGCAAGTAGTCCCATTAAAACAAGTTATTCATCGATTAAGAGGATGAAATACCTAATTTCCTATTCCCTTGAGATATGTTCAAGTGAGTCATAAGTCATCCAACTTAGGTATCAAGTAATGACGTCATATCTGAACAATAACACAGCTGCCGTTGATGCGACCAATAGTCCAAGAAATATAAATAGCAAAATATTATTGTGGGTTAGCTTTTCTTCAAGCTCAGAGTAACCTAAATTATCGAAGGTAATGTAATCCTCGTCACGACTGAGGTTAGAGTAGTCAAAATTCCTCACACATTCGATGAAGTGCTCAACGAACCAATAAGGCCATTGCTCAGGTTTGAATGGTGATATCTCTCCTAATTGAGCATGATCAGACAGTCTATGCCAATTACTAGCGCTCAAGTTGAGACTGTGCATACGCCAATCTTCAAAGCGGCACTGACTGACTTGTTCAACAGCAACGACGCCTACTTTTTTATGATTGTTATCTTTAAATATTCTTCGCATAAGAGAAAACACAACATCTTTTCCGCCTTCTAAGCATTGAAGAAAACTTTTTTCGTCATTGCATAGAAATCCCGATATTTTATTGTCTCTGTTATAGACATCTGAATGGCTCTGAATATGCTCAAATACAGACCTGTCTAGAGTATTTACTTTACTAACATAGATGAGTCTTACAAGGGAGTTTGATGGAACACCCTTCATAGATTTTTCTAGTCTCCTATGGCTTTCTATCTTCATTCATGCCCTCTTTTAATAATATATTTTAATTTTTTATTCAAATTGCCTCTTATTTTAAATGATTTTTGCATTATAGGTTTGTTTTACCGTGTGAAAAGTCTGCTTTTCCGTCCATATTTTTAAGATTAAGGTATAAAATGTCTGGCTAAGTCGTTGGTTCTACGAACATTACTTCTAGCGATTCACTATCTTAGATGTATAGCGGGTCTTCATACGTACTCTTTTAGGCTGCTGCTATAAATCCCTCAATGACATAGCGCTAAATTTTTTATGATGATATCAGCACATTGCTCAGGTGCTTCCATCGGTAGCAAATGTCCATTATCTGGCAGCTCAATGATCTTGTTGATGGGCACCAGATGCTGCCAAACTTTACGAACATCGTCGCTGATAAACATGGAAGGTTTGCCAACGATAATGGTGTAAGGCAAATCAATCGTATTAAGCTTTTTTAAGGCGTCATTGACAAAAGGCGTGTCGAAGTAGCTCGCCAATTCTTACTCAGGGGTGAAAAGCAAACTGTATTGCCCTTGCTTGTTTTCGACAAGACTATTTTTTGCAAAGACATAAAGATTGCTATTATTGATGCGTTTGAAGGCGCGATGAGCCCGTAGATAGTCATAGTAGGATTCGACGCTTTGCCATTGTACTTGTTTAGCTAGTGTACTTTTGAAGGGCTCTCGACTTATTTTTAAGTCGTCAGGTGCTGAGTTCATCGTGAGCATCTGCGATTTGGTAAAAGTAACGGGCTCTATCAAATATAACTGCGAAAATAGTTCTGGACGTTTGGCTGCTGCAATAGCGGTAGCAGTCGCGCCTTGAGAGTGCCCAATACCTACGACAGGTTTATCCTGTGTCTTCTCCAAAAAATCAATCAATATATCAGCATCTTGCTCGCGAGTCAGTTTTTTGAGGGATGGTAGATCGTACCAATAACCACGCATGGAGAGACTGTTGATAGTAAACTGTTCACTGAGCGTGGTTAATAGCGGCAGATAGACACCAACTGCAAAACCGTTGCCACCATAAAAATGTGCAGGAGGTAATGGGACGTTTGCATCATTATTAAATAAAGCGGATAAGTCATAATAGCGGGCTTTTTTATCACCTAGAGTCATTGCCCGTTCAAATGCTTGCATAGTATTGGCCTTATTATTTGTTAACTACCAAAATTTTCATCAATTATCAAAAGCAGGTCGAGTAAAAACTATCTTTACGCTCATTACTGCCTATCAGCTGATTATTGCATATCAAAAAAGTCGCTGTGACATGCGCGTATAGTTTGCCATCAGGCCCAACGATACGATCTTCAGCCATTGCGGTTTGTTTCCTGACATGGATGATATCAGTCTCAGCACGACCAATTGCCATGTACGCTGCTCAATGAATTGTAATGGTGTTGACCTAGTCGACCCTGAACGACTTGAGGCAGGAGTGACAACCACACTCATGTATTATTTATTGGCACGTTTGATAACTTTATTATTGTTATGCTAGAGGATTTATCAATAGGTTAGATACCTATGTAAGGAATCCTCTATGTAGTAAACGAATATATGCTCCGCAGTTGTATTGATTTGGCTGCACTTAGAACAGACTACTTTAAATAAGTTAAGAGAGACAAGTGGTTATTCTTGAGCAACTTTTAAAACGATTTTACCGACGTGTTTCTTTTCTAAGAAAACCTCTTGAGCAGTATGTATCTCTTTTAACGGAAAGGTACGCGCAATGATTGGGGCTATTTTACGTTGCTCGATGCAGTTAACGAGGTTTTGGAAGACTTCAGGTTGAAGTACAGTACAGCCATAAAAAGTTAAGTCTTTTAGATAAAATGTTCTGATATCTAGCTCAACCAATGCGCCTCCAATCGCGCCAGACACAGCGTACCGACCTCTTGGTTTTAGCAATTGTAAAAATTCAGGCCATTGCCTTCCTGCAACCAAATCAATCACGACATCAATGCAGTTTTCGCCTATTGCATCAACCAAGTCATCATCTCGAGATATCACTTGATCCGCTCCAAGTTCTAGCAGCTGTTGGTTTTTACTTGGACTGGTGATAGCAATAACATAAGCGCCGCGCGCTTTTGCCAGCTGGACTGCTGCTGATCCAACACCGCCTGAAGCACCGGATATCAATACCTTATCATACGACGAGACATTCGCTCGCGTGAGCATATTCTCAGCAGTAGAATACGAACATGGGAACGAAGCCAGCTCGACATCAGAGAGCGTACTATTTATGGCATAGGCATGTTTGGCAGCGACTACTGTATATTCAGCAAATCCACCGTCACATTCTGAGCCGTAGTAACCAGCTGATTTCAATGGTTGACCATCGATTTCATGGATACAAGGTTCAACAAGAACCCGTTCCCCAATACGTTCACGACTAATATTATCACCGACTGCTACTATCGTACCGCAGACATCTGCACCTTGGACACGAGGGAAGCTCATTGCAGTGCCAGACCAACTGGCATCAGCGCTACTGCTATCGCCTTTTGAGTACCATGCCGTTCTGGTATTGATATCCGTATTATTGACCGCTGCTGCAGAAACTCGGATGAGCACATCATCTGAAGTGACAGTGGGGATAGGAATATCATCACAGTATTTAAGCATCTCTGGTCCACCATGACCGATAAGCTGGACACCTGTCATTGTTTTTGGAATCGGTTGCATCATTTGTCTTCCTCTAAAAGTGTTGATAGTGTGCGCTGGGCTGAGATAATGGCCTTTGTTCCTAATACAGGCCATGAACTCGTAACGCCTTCGTGTAACAAAAAGATGGCTGTCGCAAGATCTTCTCTCTGACTTTGTTGTCCCAAAAAGTGCCTGACTTCTTGTTTGTGCTTCTGCACTGAGCTTGCAATCACTGGATCATCAGGAAAAGCTGCCACGGCACTCATAGACATGCAGCCATGTGGTGCAAACGCTTTCATCCATTGTTCGAGTCTGTCAAAAATATGAAAAATAGAGGCCATGCCAGGAGGAGGTGATTCATTGAGTAAAAAGTCGAGATATCTTTGGTGGCGATAGTCCAAGGCGGCAACGACCATCATCTCTTTAGAGGGATAATACTTATACAGTGTTCGCAGGCTTACATTACATGCCGTCTTGAGCTGAGCAACACTTGGTTCGGCAAAACCATATTGGCTAAATGCCTTTTCGAGCTTAATAGCAATATCTTCTTTGATAACAAAACTCCCAAAGGTAGAATGAATGTTCTACTTAAAGGGTAAAGCATTCATTCTACCTTTGTCAAGGCAGTCTATTTGATGATAGCGATAATCTTGCGTCCTCACCAGGAAGGTATTTTTAGACGGTGTTAAATATATCTTCTGAGGTACTCTTGCATCATAAACTCGACAGCAAAACACTGGTTTCGCTATTAAGAATGCCATCGATCTCTCTTACTTGCCGCAGCACTTCATCAAACTCTCTCAAGCTTGTCGTGTGTATCTCTGCTACTAAGTCCCACGCCCCATTGGTCGTATGCAGCTTGATCAATTGCGGGATACCGCGCAGCTTTCTAATCACTTGTGACGTAGACTTTCCTGTAACCTCGATCATCATCATCGCTTTGACCGTTTCGTTATCTAGTGCTTCATGCACTCGAATCGTAAAGCCTAAAATAGCGCCATTATGAATCAGTCTATCCAATCTGTTTTGGACAGTGGCACGAGAGACTTTAAGTTTTTTTGCAAGGATTGAGATGGTTGCGCGGCCGTCTTGTCGCAGCTCAGATATCAGCTCGCTGTCTAAAGAGTCATAAGTGTAGTACGCCATAAAAATGCCTTCTTCATTGGTTTTTTGACATTGTGATAAGTAGTACCTATCAATATGTCAAAAATATATCAATATTTAATAACTTATTGACATTTTAACTGACATTTATAGTTGGTAGCATATTAATTGTCGATTCAACAAACAATATTCATGGAATGGAGCAAAACGAATGTCTAAATTTATCGTATCTCAAAAGCAGGGTGTACCCTTTGTTAGTGTACAGGCGATGGCTGAAATCATCAGTAATCATGGTATCGAACAGACCATAAAAGAATTGGTAGATGCTCTAGAGCAGGATTTTTCTCGCTGGGAGCAATTCGAAAAATCCAGTCGTTTTGCCTCTCATTCCAAAGATGGTGTCATAGAGCTCATGCCTGTCAGCGATGGTGACATGTTTGCATGCAAGTATGTCAATGGCCATCCTATCAATACCAAACGGGATTTACAGACGGTAGCCGCTTTTGGCGTATTGTCTGATGTTGACACAGGCTATCCGATTTTATTAACAGAGATGTGCATCTTGACCGCACTACGTACGGCGGCGACCTCGGCACTGGTTGCCAAACACTGTGCGCCTAAAAACGCTAAAACCTTGGCGCTTGTTGGTAATGGTGCGCAAGGAGAGTTCCAAGCAATGGGCATGAAAGCAGTGGTGGGTATCTCAAAAGTACGTCTCTATGATGTTGATCCAGCTGCGTCTGAAAAAGTAGCGCATAACCTTGCCGATTCAGGTTTGGATATTACTATCTGTAAAACCGCAGAAGAAGCCGTTGAAGGCGCAGATATCATCACGACCTGTACGGCAGATAAGAAAAACGCCACCATCCTGCGTGATGATATGGTCAACAAAGGTGTCTATATCAACGCTATCGGTGGCGATTGCCCTGGCAAAACCGAGCTGGATGCCAATATTTTACTAAGAGCCGATCATGTCGTTGTAGAGTTTGAACCACAAACCCGTATCGAAGGCGATATTCAACAGCTCTCTCAAGACTTTCCTGTGACAGAGTTCCATCGCATCGTAAACGGTGAGAAAGAAGCGCGTACCAACGACAATAACTTAGTCGTATTTGACGGCGTTGGTTTTGCCTCAGAAGACTTTACAGCTCTAGTGTTTTTGCGTGATTTGATCAGAAAACAAGATACCTATGAGCTGCTTGATTTGATCCCTCATCAACAAGATCCTAAAAACCTTTATTCGGTGGTGAAAGCTCACAACAAAGATCGTAGCATAGCGACGACTGAAGCTGCATCTATGGCGTAAGTGGTTAAAAAGATCAATTATAAATTTGAATAATGAAAGAATTGCTTTACTTAATGGAGACAACATAATGAACGACTTAATGAAAAACGTGCGAATAGTAGAAGTGTATTCAGATGTCGCAGGGCACAAGAAAGGCGCGTCACTAGGCATTGATGCATTGCGCGCATCATCAAAAGAGATGAATGCAGACTACTATGAAAAACTGCAACTTGACAGTATCAAAAATGAATACATACACGAAGAAGAGTCGTCATTTAAACATGCGAAATACGCTGATGTGATTGAGCCTGTTATCTCTAAATTGGCACATAAAATAAAAGAGATTAGAGAAGATAATCAATTTCCGATCGTTATCGCAGGTGATCATTCTAGCTGTGCAGGAACCATGCATGGTCTCAAAATGGCACATCCTGATGCTGAGATCGGTGTGGTGTATATAGACGCCCATGCTGATTTTCATTCACCATATACCAGTGGATCAGGCAACATGCATGGCATGCCTTTGGCCATGGCGTGTGCGATTGACAACTTGGAATGCAAACGTAATGACCTCTCTGAAAAAGAGAAGGAATATTGGGAGCGATTGAAATTTATGGCATCTGATGAGCCATCAATCAAGCCAGAAAACGTCGTGTTTTGTGCCGTTAGAGACTATCAAGAAGAGGAGATGGAGTTAATCAAAAGACACAAAATTCCGTTATATAGTGTGGCTGAAATAACCAAAAAAGGCATCAGCGCCACAGTAGCCGAAATATTCAAAAAACTAGAGTATTGTGATCATATTTATGTCTCATTTGATGTCGATAGTGTTGATCCCTTATATGTGCCAGGGACAGGTACGCCAGCAATGAATGGTCTGTCTTATGAGCAGGCCATGCAGCTCAACATAGAGTTAATTAAGAATGAAAAAGTATGCTGCTGGGAGATGGCAGAGATCAATCCTTTGTACAACAATTCAAAAGATGACTCAACCAGAATATTTAAAATTTTAGAAGAAGTGACGCACTCCCTTTTAAATAATTACTAGTATAGAAAATTTGGAATAACTCACAAAAACCAATCTGAACGACATTATTTATAGTAGTTGAAATTGACAGGGAGTCAAAAAATAATATGGACATTATTAAGACTAATGCCTCAAGCAAAGAGGCCAGCAGCATCAATATCAGACAGTTTTTAAAGTTCTTCATACCATCTATCATAGGTTTGATGCTGTTCGTATTTCCCATTCCTTATGTAGATGGTAAGTTTGTCACCTATGCAGAGGGATTTACCATTCCTATATCTGTGTTAAAGGATTATATCCAAGGGTATATCGGTGACCTCTTGCCCTTACTCGTTGTCACCTCAATCATGATTACCTTGTGTGCTACGTTGTATACCAAAGTTATGAAACCTTCATTGATTTTGAATAATGCGTTTCTAAATAATTTGCTGAACGTTACGACACCTTGGCTTGTGATTAGAATGCTTGGTGCGTTCTTTGTTGTCGTGACCTATTTTAAATTTGGGTTTGAGGCAATATATTCAGATAATATTGGCGGCTTAATATTATATGAACTAATGCCAATACTGTTTATCGTATTTTTCTTAGCTGGGTTATTACTACCACTATTGCTCGATTTTGGCTTATTAGAATTTTTTGGAGTTTTATTGAGTAAAGTAATGCGACCTTTATTTGGTTTACCCGGTAGGTCATCTGTCGACTGCCTGACATCATGGCTAGGTGATGGAACGATCGGCGTCCTATTAACAGATAAGCAATTAGAAGGCGGGTTCTATACTAAAAAAGAAGCAGCCGTTATTGCCACCAGCTTTTCAGCCGTTTCGATTACGTTCTGTTTGGTCGTCATCTCTCAGGTCAAACTAGAAAATTACTTTCTCAATATGATTGGGGTTGTTGCTTTATGTGGAATTGTTTGTGCCTTGATAGTACCGAGACTGTTACCGTTGTCTAGAATTGAAGATACTTACACGATAGAGAACAGTGATAGAGATCATGAAACCATTCCCGAAGGGAAGACGTTATTCACTCACAGTCTACACAAAGCCGTCCACAAGGCAGATAAGAGTCCAAGCTTTGCTACTTTCTTAAAAGAGGGGCTAAAAAACATCTTGGACATGTGGATTGGGATATTACCTGTCGTCATGGCGATAGGGACCATGGGCTTAATCGTTGCAGAAGAGACGCCTGTATTTGATTATTTGGGTATGCCGTTTATTCCGCTCTTAGAGCTCTTGAACATACCGTTTGCCGCAGAAATGTCAAAAACGATTATGGTAGGTTTTGCAGACATGTTTTTGCCTGCCATCATAGGCTCTTCAATAGAATCAGAATTGACTCGCTTTGTCATCGCTTGTTTGTCAGTGTCTCAATTGATCTACATGTCAGAAGTCGGCGGATTGATTTTAGGAACCAAAATTCCAGTGAGCTTTTTTCAGTTATTAGTCATTTTTCTATTAAGAACACTTATTTCATTACCAATCATTGCCTTGTGTGCTCATATGATTTTTTAACAGGATTATCTCCCAAGTTTAAGACTACAGGGTTGACAGCAGGAGTCATGAAAAGCATAAGCCAGTAAACTCAGTGCTACTTAGGAGCAAAAGCCTCCAATAGTTCTCGCTGTTGCATAGCAAAATAGCCCATCTATGGTAGATGGGCTATTTTTACTTTTTGGAGGATTTGCTTTAGCTATCTAGTATTAATGTCCACGACCGCGATGCTCACCACTGCCTTCATGTTCAGCCTTCATTTTCTCTAATTGCGAACGTTGCTGTGCTGTTAGGACTTTTGCAATCTCAGCTCGAGCCTGTTGGCGACCATCTTTGCCTTGGCTGCGATACTTATCGTGAATAGATTTAACTTGTGCTTGCTGTTTAGCCGTTAGATTGATTTTTGAAAGTGGTCCTTTGTGCGTACCGCCTTTATGTTGCATTTGTGCTGAACTTGGCGCGGCAGTATTGGTAGCGGCTGTTGCAGGAGCAATCATCGCGACACAAGTTGATGCAGCTAATAGTGAGCCTAATAGTAACTTTTTCATGGTGTTATCCTATTTATATATCTTGGTTGAATAAACAAGTTTGCAAAATCATCTAACATTAGCGATTTCGATTAGATAAGGCGTCTTTTTATTGACCCCTTTCCGACAACAAGAATGATAAGGGATTAAAACGTTGCGTAGTTTGATGAAAATTTAAGAAGAGTAACGACTTACGCCTATCTGCCCATGTTTATTACAGCTTTGATAACAGGCTATATTGACTACCCTGATGAAGCGCTATGTCTCTCAAAAATATGTAATGACTAATCAAGCTGATGTTAAATCAAACTGGCATTAAAAATAAGAGAACTTTCTATTTTCCAATTTTATCTTTGAACTGATGACTTTAGAGGTATCATGAAAAGAACAGAAATATTTGGTAGAAAAGTTAAAATGGACATCGTTATAGGCTTCTTTAAATACTCAGGAATTCACGATGAAAAATATTTTTATTATTGGTTTAATCATGACAGCTTTAGCAGGGTGTAGTTTAGTTGAGCGCGATGCTATGTCCGTCACGCAAGTAAAAAGCGATGTAGCTACAGTGGGAGAGATAGAAACGGTTATCGGTTTACCTATCCGCCCAGGCAATGTTATGGCTACGAGTGGCGGTCGGGTGTTTTCTACCGTGCATCCTAACGATGGTGAACAGGGGATACAGTTATTTGAAGTGACTGGACCTAACCGCTATCAGCCATGGCCTTCAAACAAATTTCAATCTCCTAAAGGTCAGTATGGTGAAGCGACCATTGATACACCATTAGGTATTACCAAAGACGATCAAGGTGGGTTATGGATTGTCGATATGGGTCAACATATTGGTAAAACTCGTGTTTGGGGATTTGATATTGACACTGGCGCAGTAATTAGCAAAATCGATATACCGACAGATATCGCACCAAAAAATAGTTTTGTGCAAGACTTGGTGGTTGATAGAGAAAATGGATGGATTTATTTAGCGGATATTCCCAATCCAGCCATTATTGCTATTGATATGAACACCAATGAAGTGCGTCGTTTTGGCAATCATATCGCTTTACAACCTGAAGCTGATGCAAAAATGGTAATCAATGGTGTTGAGATTATGATGGGTGGCAAGCCGACAAACAATGGGATAAACCCAATTACGATGTCCGCTGATAATAATACAATTTATTTTGGCGCGATGAATGGTAATTCTTGGTATAGCTTAGATGCTACCTTATTTAGAACTAAAGCCAGTGATGAACAGATTGGCAAGAGCATTATACGTGTTGGTGATAAACCCGTTTCAGATGGCGCTACTACAGACAGTTATGGAAATCACTACTTTACCAACTTAAACGATAATGGCCTAGATGTGCTTGATACGAAAGGACAGCTAACATCGTTAGTACGAGACAGCCGATTTGACTGGCCTGATAATGTGTCTTTAGATACGAATGGTTGGTTGTATGTTGCAGTAAATCAATTACACAAAACGCCGCAGTTCACCGGCACCGTCGATAAAGGCCAGCCGCCTTACTATATTTATAGAGTGTGGGTAGGGAACCAATAATAGCAATACAGTCGATGTGGCGTGACAGGCGCCATTTCGGCATCGACTGTGTTTGCATACCTTGAGGCGCAAACTTGGTAATGAAAAACAGTAATCGAGATAGCCCATATTTCACGGACAAAAAAAAGCCCCAATCTTAAGATTGGGGCTTTTCGAATCTGGTAGGCGTAATCGGATTCGAATCAACGACCTCTACCATGTCAAGGTAGGTCAACGAACGTGTAAAAAATGATATTATCTTACATACACCGATATTAATAGCCTGTACATATTATACGATTTAATAATCACGATGTAAATTATAGTTTAATAAAATTTAACTCGTATTTAGGCACTGTATTTTTATAGTGTTTTTACCTCTACTCAAGCTCTTCTTAAAACAAAAAAACATGTGTGTTCGTTGAGAATCTATTCCTATTGCATCTACTATTGTCATTTTTGATTTTTTGCGTATTGCCTCTACTACTTATTCTCTGCATGATATAAGGAGATTACTGTCCTAATCTCTGCATATTTCTGAGGAACATATGAAGCATGTTACTTATATCCATGAACATCCAAACTGGACTGAATGGCAATGGTTGGACAAAAAGCTATTGCCACTCGTCAGTCGTGTGCGGATATTACAAGGCCATTTACTAGGAAAGCTGCTAACACTAGGATTCGATCTGAATGTTGAGGCGCAATTGGATGCGGTGACCTTAGAGATTATCAAAACTTCTGAGATAGAAGGTGAGACGCTAAATGATGAGCAAGTTCGTTCTTCAGTTGCGCGGCATTTAGGGCTGGATAATACCAGTATGCCAACCACTACTCGCAAGATCGATGCGGTGGTATAGATGATGCTAAGTGCCACCTATCGTTATCAACAGCCGCTATTATTAGATGATCTACTCGGATGGCATCGAGCATTATTTCCAGATGGATATAGTGGGCTTTATCGCATTCAAGCAGGCAGTATCCGTGATGATAGTAAAGGGCCGATTCAAGTAGTGTCTGGTGGGTATGGTCGTGAGTGGGTTCATTTTTTTGCCCCGAGTGCAGATAGGTTGCTAAATGAGCTAGATAGATTTTTATTGTGGTTTAACACTTCGTCGAATGAGCAAGACGATATAGATTTGGTCATAAAAGCAGGTATTGCTCATTTATGGTTTGTGACTTTGCATCCATTTGATGATGGAAATGGACGACTAACACGAGCACTCACAGAACGAATGCTGGCAAAAAGTGATAATAGTGTCCAGCGCTTTTATAGTATGTCAGCGCAAATTCTTAAACAGCGTAATGACTATTACAAAATACTAGAACGTACGCAAAAAGGCGATAAAGATATCACGGATTGGTTAGTGTGGTTTTTACAAACGCTAGAGCGATCCCTCATTGTAGCTCAAGAAACTACGGATAAAGTTATCAGTAAAGCAGGCTTTTGGCAGACGCATCGACAGCATGCTTTAAATGAAAGGCAAGTAAAAATGCTAAATATTTTGCTGACTGATTTTTATGGCAAGCTCACCACTAAAAAATGGGCGGCCATGACCAAGTGCTCTATAGACACGGCGCTACGAGATATGAATGATTTAGCAGAGAAGGGTATGATGCAAAAATCTGTAGCATCAGGGCGCAGTACGAGTTATAAGTTGGTTTTATGATAAAAATAGTATTTTTCAATTCCGCTATGACAGCAAGAAAGTATTCGAACAAACTGCAAGAGATACAACCCATTCAGTGACATAATATGAGTGGTCCCATTATGAAGGTCTAAAATATTCGATACGATAAGGAAGTCTTAACTTTATAAGAGGGTTGCATTTAGAAAGTCTTCTTTGTATGTACAAGGGATCAACATAGAGTCCAAGCTGATTGTTCAAGATGATAAAAGCGCTTAGACTTTGCTATATATCTACTGTGCAGTTATTGATTGTAGAAAAATAAAGCAAGATGTCTTATTCCTGTGTGATAAATGTGCATTATCATTTTAGTGTTGATTTATGAATGATCACAAATAGCTTTTCTAATCTTATTTAATATCGATAACTTACTAGCAGACATCAATCTCATTAATTATTAGGGGATGACAAAAGGTTTGATGAAGAATAAAATGGCCTTCGACTCTTAAAGTCAAAGGCTGCTTCAATAGTCTAGAAGGTAGTATGTACTAGACACACAAATACCTAGTTATATTTTACGATGACATCGCTACCCTCAAGCTCGACTTTATACGTGTCGAGTATAATGCTTTTATCATCTAAACATTGACCTGTGACAAGATTAAAGCGTTGCTTATAAATAGGTGAGGCGACATATAGTACATTTTCATCAGAGCCATCCTCGTTAGTAATAGTGGTGCCGCCAATCAGACCTCTAGACAAGACGTTGGCTTGACTGAACGGGTCATAATTATCAAGCGCAAATAACTGTGTTTGCTTGGTGCAAAAAATAGCCACTTGTTTGCCGTTTACGAGCGCACAGACACCTGTCTCGGGAATAATATCATTGATTTTGCACACAGTGAGCTGAGTCATCAGAAGATCCTTAATAGTAAAATATAAATGAGACCAACAACAAAAAATGCTTTTTAGCGTCTAATATTAATAGACGCTGACACGTTAAGATTACGCCAATTCGGTCACTTTTATTTGCGTCTTTTCGATATCGGTTGCAGGGCGAATCTGCTCTCGCTCAGTGACGAATACCACATTGTCATCGCCTTGCTCACTATTAACAAAATGACGGAAACGTTTGAGTTTTTCGCTATCAGTAATGGTGGCTTTCCATTCACAAACATAGTTGTCGATGAGTAATTGCATCTGTGACTCTAGCTCCTCAGCGATACCTAAACTGTCTTCAATAATGACTGCCTGTAGATACTCAAGTCCACCTTCAAGGCTCTCGCGCCATTTGGATGTACGCTGAAGCTTATCTGCGGTCTTGATATAAAACATGATAATACGGTCGATATATTTGACAACTGTATCCGTATCAAGATCCGTTGCGAATAGCTCGCCATGACGTGGGGTCATGCCACCATTACCGCAGACAAAGAGATTCCAGCCGTTTTCAGTGGCAATAATCCCAAAATCTTTGCTTTGCGCTTCAGCGCACTCACGGGTACATCCAGATACGCCCATTTTTATTTTGTGTGGTGAGCGCACGCCTTTGTAGCGGTCTTCTAGTCTAAGTGCTAAACCCACACTGTCATCGACACCGTAGCGACACCAGTTGTTGCCCACACAAGATTTCACTGTACGCAGAGATTTACCATAAGCATGGCCCGTCTCAAATCCAGCATCGACCAGTTGGGTCCAGATATCGGGCAGTTGGTCTAAACGTGCGCCAAATAAGTCGACGCGCTGACCGCCAGTGATTTTGGTATATAGATTGAACTCTTTGGCGACTTGTCCGAGGATGATGAGTTTATCTGCAGTGATTTCACCGCCAGGCACGCGTGGCACGACCGAATAAGTGCCATCTTTTTGAATATTACCTAGATAGTAATCGTTGCTGTCTTGCAGTGGCGTGAGTTCGGGCTTGAGTACATAATCATTCCAACAAGACGCCAAAATAGAGGCGACGGTTGGTTTGCAAATCTCGCAGCCATGACCACTACCGTGCTCGTCCAGTAGCGCATCAAATGTCTTAATGCCTTGTACTCGAATCAAGCTATACAACTCCTGACGTGAGTAAGCAAAATGCTCACACAGATCATTATTGACTTCAAAACCAAGCGCGGTTAGCTGATAGCCTAATGTGTCTTTTACCATAGGTGCGCAGCCGCCACAGCCGGTACCAGCACTGGTACATGATTTCACCTCTGCCATGGTATAGGCACCGTCTTCAACGGCGGCACAAATAGCACCTTTGGTGACGTTGTAACAAGAGCAAATCGTGGCGCTATCGGGCAGGTTCTCGATACCCATGGTGGGTTTTTCTACGTTGGGTAGGATCAGGCTTTCAGGATGGGCAGGCAGGTCAATATCGTTTAGAAATAGCTGCAAGAGATTGTTGTAGTCCTCAGTGTCGCCTACCAGTACAGCGCCCAGTAGCCGTTTATTGTCTGCTGTGGTTACCAGTTTTTTATAGATACCCTCAGCAGGGTTTTGGTATAAGTAGCTCAAGCTGTTTTCTGTTGTGCCATGGGCGTCACCGATACTACCCACATCGACGCCCATTAATTTGAGCTTGGTGCTCATATCAGCGCCTGTAAAGGTCTGAGCGTGATCGCCCGCGATTTGAGCGGCGCAAATACTGGCCATGCTATAGCCTGGCGCGACCAGGCCAAAAACGGTGTTGTCCCATACGGCGCATTCTCCAATGGCATAGACATGCGGCGCATTGGTACGACAGGCTTCATCAATCAGAATACCGCCACGGGTGCCGATTTCGATACCGCATTCAGGGTTGCTTTTGATAATGCCATCTTGCGGACGAATACCCGCACTAAAGACGATCATGTCAGTATCCAACGACGTATCATCAGCGAACTGCATGGTTAGATGACATGATGCTTCATCCGACAGTGTATTGTCGATAATGGCCTTAGTATTCTTACCTATTAGTACTTTGACACCAAGGGCTTCAATTTTACGTTTTAAAATATCACCGCCAGCAGCATCGAGCTGTACGCCCATCAGCTGAGGCGCAAACTCTACCACGTAAGTCTCTAGTCCTAGTGTGACTAGGGCCTTAGCTGCCTCAAGACCCAGCAGACCACCACCGACCACGACGCCTCTTTTGACTTTTGGCTGCTCAGCAGTACTGAGAATATCATCCAAATCTTTAATCGTACGATAGACATGACAGTGCGGATGCTCGCGCCCTGGAATCGGCGGCACAAACGGATAGGAGCCTGTTGCTAGTACCAATTCAGCATAGTCTATCTGGGTACCGTCTTCCGTGCTGATACATTGATTGGCGGCATCGATGTTTGTGATTCGCTGATTAAGATGCAACTGAATCTGAGCATCCTCATACCTACTCAAGTCCACTAAGTTTAGTTTACTCACATCTTTATGTTCAAAATAGCTCGATAGATACACCCGGTCATAAGCTGGGCGATCCTCTTCAGCAAATACGTGAATCTCAAACTGATCGTGTAAGCCTTTCTCTATGGCTCTCTCGATAAAGTGATGTCCCACCATACCGTTACCAATCACCACTAATTTAGCTTTATTCATCGTACTTACTATAGTGCTACTCATATGCCTATCCTCAGTAATGGGTTTGCTTAAATACTTTCATCTAATGTCCCATCCAAAAGTCGCAAGTTAATTTTTAGATGATTCAGTGATAGATAGTCGTTAATACTTATATGGCTATAACTATTAAGCCCTCAATAATCGTGCCAAACACAATTAATGACATTCAATTATCGAACCCTTATATAGTTAAAAGATATGTAGCTTTACCAGTTTATAAGGTCATGCCAGTACTTTCGGTGATGCTATTTTCTGTTGTAAGTAGTTGCTTAATATAATCTTTTTAACAATTGTCATTTATATCCTATGCACCAAAATAGTTACAAAAATGCACCAAATTGGTTTCGATTGTTACTTTAAAGGTGCATCGCTTACTTTACTTAACCGAGAGGTAACTTGGTTTTATCTAAGCAATATTATTTAATTGGGATGCCTTTAGAGCCATCTGGTACAAAGCGTAGCCCTATTAAAAAAGATGACGTTTTATATCTATATCAATTTTATATTTGTAGCTGGCACATCCATTGCACTCTCTTAATGGTCGCAACTGATAAGTTTTTGACTCATAACGTGTTTTTATAACTTTAATGTTAGCCATTTGAGGAAATCGTCTATGCCTTCATCGAAACCTGATGTGCCAAATAAAAACAAGCTGAATATCTTTTCTTTTAGCGGTAAAAACAAAATTCTCCATCTTGGGTGGATGGCGTTTTTTTTCACTTTTTTTGTATGGTTTAACCATGCACCATTCTTATCTGCGATAGGGGAGAGCTTGAACCTCACCAAAGACCAGGTAAAAACCTTATTGATATTAAATGTTGCCTTGACTATTCCAGCCCGAGTCATCATCGGTATGTTGACCGATCGCTTTGGTCCGCGGCTTGTTTACACTGCAATTTTAGCCATTGGCGCTATTCCTTGTTTCACCTTCGCTTTTGCGCAAGATTACAACACGTTAGCGCTATCACGCTTTTTATTAGGTTTCGTTGGTGCAGGGTTTGTGGTTGGTATTCGTCTCATGAGTGACTGGTTCCCTGCTAATGAGCTGGGTACAGCTGAAGGTATCTATGGGGGCTGGGGAAATTTCGGCTCTGCCGCCGCGGCACTGCTACTACCGACAGTCGCTATTGTGGCCGCTGCCATCTTTGGCGGTGAGGAAGGTTGGCGTTATGCAACGGCTACCTCAGGGGTGGTTATGATGCTCTATAGTGTGATTTTTTATAAGATGGTACGTGATACCCCTAAGGGTGCTACGTATTTCAAACCTAAAAAATCGGGTGCCATGATGGTGACTTCATCAGGTGACTTCTGGCTCATGATGGTATTTAAACTGCCGATGTATTTGGCATTGGCCTTATTGGCGTGGAAATTATCACCAGCTGGTGTGAGTTTACTGAGTCAGGCAAGTGTCAACATCGTCTATATTGCGTTGGTGGTGTTATACGTTTATGAATTTATCAGTAGTTATCGTTTTAATAAGGAAGTATTTACCACGCCTGTGCCAAAAGCTCACCGATATGACTTTAAGCAAGTCGGTATTTTGAATATTTTATACTTTGCGACTTTTGGCTCAGAGTTAGCTGTGGTCTCTATGCTGCCACTTTTCTATCAAGAAACCTTTAACTTATCGATTGTCATGGCAGGTGTCTTGGCATCAAGCTACGCCTTTATGAACCTCATGTCACGTCCAGGCGGCGGCTGGTTGAGTGATAAATTTGGTCGCAAAATCACACTTTTGATTCTCACTGCAGGTTTGGCCGTTGGTTATCTGTTGATGGGTGTCGTTGACTCTTCATGGCCGATCGCACTTGCGCTGTTGATTACCATGTTCTGCTCTTTCTTTGTACAGGCGGGTGAGGGAGCAGTGTTTGCTGTGATTCCTTTGATTAAACGTAGTATGACAGGTCAGTTTGCAGGAATGACGGGTGCTTACGGTAACGTCGGGTCAGTGGTCTATCTAACTGTACTGAGTCTGGTATCGTATCAGGCATTCTTCTTTGTGATTGCCGCAACAGCAGTGATTGGCTTCTTGGCGCTGTTTTTATTAAAAGAGCCTGAAGGCGTTATTATTGAAGAGATGCCAGATGGCAGCTTTGCTCAAATACAAGTGAGCTAAATTATGTATGAGAGCGTCAAACAAGCTCCTAAAGAGACAAGTCAAGTAAGCAGTCATGATGCGGACGTTGCATTGTGGCTGCCTGATTTTTGTACGATGGCAGGGCGCAAAGCTGAGAACCAAGATAGCCTACTCATAACGACCTGCTTGCCTTATGGGTTCCCATCGTTATCATCCTTTTCATCATCGTCAGCGCATAGTGGCGATCATACCTCTTTTACAGCGCCTTTATTAGTGCTAATGGCTGATGGGGTCAGTGCTTGCCAGTTTCCCAAACAAGCCAGTCAGTCAGTGATAAACACAGTGACACACTATATCACCTCAAAACTTGCAGAGATGGTACAGACAGATAGGGTGCAAGCAAATGAGGCATCAAGCGAATCTCAAGATCACTCATTGAGCAAACCGCAGGATCAGGTACAAAATTCATTCTATAGCTTTGATGACAATCAAATTGCCATCGTGATTAAGGAGGCGGTGCACCAAGCCAATGATGCGCTTTATTTCCCGCAGGCGTATGAGCGCCTGCCAGCTTTATTATCCACCTTATCAGGACTGCTATGCATAGGCGACCGTATTCATCTGTTTCATACAGGCGACTCTCGTATCTATCGTATCGGTATCGACAGTATGGTGCTATTGACCAAAGACCATCACATTCACCACGGACGAGACAAAGGGGCGTTGTCTGCTGCTATCGGTGCTGATACCCGAGTTGAGCTGCAACAGTCGGTGTTTACCTTGCATCAAAACGAGTGTTTGGCGCTCATGACTGATGGGGTTTATGAGTCTATCGCGCCAGCAGAGTTACAGTTTGAGCTGTGTACTGCGGTACAGGTTATGCACCAATCAGTGGGATGTCCCAATCAAATCATCGACCATCTTCAGATAAGCCAGCGTTTGTGTGAGCATGCCTTTAGCGAGGGCAGTTACGATAACCTCAGTGTGATCATGCTGGGTATGAACGATGCAATCACAAAGAGCAAAACGCACAGAGAAACCGACAACGGCATTGCTCTTGATCAAAGTGTGGATAGCGACAGTAGTCACGCTCAGGATATCAATCACTATCGCTTACCAACGGGCTTGGCAGTAGGGGCACAGATTGATAATTTTGTGGTCAAAAAAATCATCGCGCGCACGGCTCGCAGTGAGGTGTATTTAGTAGAGGATGATGACCAGCATGCATTTGTTTTGAAGTCACCAAGTCTCAACGTCATTGCTGATGGGCATTATCTACGTGAGTTTTTAAAGGAACGCAAAATCGGTTTGAGCCTGTCCAAGCACAAACGCATTGGTGAGCCCGCTTACAATCAAGTGGACCCCAATAGCGTATCCTCCCATGATCCACTTTTAACCAGTGATGTCTCTAAAAAACTGAGTGCTACTTTCAATGCGTCTAATGCGTCGGGGCTTTTGCGCTACTACCCAGTGCCTGCCAGTAGCACTTATTTATATCATTTAACGGAATATATCGAAGGGGAGAGCCTACGAGTGTTTATGGATCGTCAAGCCCCTTGTGATATTTGGCAAACTTACGATTTACTTACTAAGATCGGCATGGCGGTCCGTGTGATGCATCGGAACTATCTACTGCATCAAGATATCAAGCCTGAAAATATATTATTAACTCAATCAGGTGCGGTCAAGTTAATCGACTTTGGCTCTGCTGGCTCCTCCATACTAAAAGACAGTACGCGTCCTCCTAATGGCGATTTGCACTACGCTGCACCAGAATATTACACCGATGCCCCAAAAGGCGTGCATTCTGATTTGTTTTCTATCGCCGTGATTGGTTATGAGTTACTCACAGGTGAGCTGCCATTTAGCTCGCAAGATTTGATGAACCCATCTGCCTCACTGATCGTACCTGCAGAACGCCTGCGTCAAAACCGAGTGCCAGCTGCTAGCCAACAAGCGTTGATGCGTGCGCTACATGCTAGTACGCAGGCAAGATATCAAGCGATTGGTGAGTTCTTACAAGACTTCAGCCCTGATAACAGTAACGATATCAGAGATCCTGAACCGCTGATTGTACGACGTCCCTTATTGGTTTGGCACAGCATTTGCTTTATTCAATTTGTCATTATTATATCGTTGCTGATTTATTTTTCATAAAACCTTGTTAAACGTAAATAGTACGACAAGCCATTTTATTCAACGCTGCGTGTTGCGGCTAAGGAATGATTTTCCTATGTCACTTGATTCACCAGAACCAACCCATACTTCTTTTTCTAAACGTCGGACTACTGCGGGCATCGTTATTATAGGTGCTGGGATGGCAGGCAGTCGTTTTGCCATTGAGCTGGCACGTGCCCAGCAGCAAAGCAGCCAAGAAAAAGGCGCAGCTCATTTACCCATCACACTGATTAGCAAAGAACCGCAAGTTGGCTATAACCGTATCATGCTGTCACCAGTACTTTCGGGAGAGTCGGTTTTTGAAGAGACATATTTATACGAGCTAGCAGAATATGAGCAATTGGGTATCACGGTATTGGCTGGCACGTCGGTAGATGCCATCGATACCAAGCAACAGTGTATTGAATTGAGTGATGGACAAGTCCTAGATTATACCGAGCTGGTGCTGGCTACTGGCTCACAAGCTCGCGTCATCCCTTTTGCCAATCATGATGCTAAGGGTGTTCATGTATTTCGAGATATTGCTGATGTGCAGGTATTGACGGAGTACGCGCGCCAAGCAAAAAAGGGTCTCGTTATTGGTGGCGGGGTGCTGGGTCTGGAAGCCGCTTGCGCTTTGGCGTCTCAAGGGGCAGATATGACAGTGGTTCATGTCGATAGTCATGTTCTCAACCGACAGCTTGATATGCCCGCCGCTCATCTGCTACAAGCAGAACTCTTCAGTCGAAGTGTCAAGCTGGAGGTATTAGCCAACACAGAGTGTATTACGGTCAATGATCAACACGAGGTTAATGGTCTGTTGTTAAAGGATGGCCGCACACTGCCAGCAGACTTTATTGTCATGGCAGTTGGCGTCATCCCCAATATGACACTGGCACAGCAAAGTGGTCTTGAGGTTAACCGAGGTATCCTTGTAGATAACTTTATGCATACAAGCTGTCCTCATGTCTATGCGATCGGTGAGTGTGTCGAGCTGGACGGGGAGCTATTCGGGATGGTGGCTCCTGTCAATCAACAGGTCGATACTTTGGTGTCTGTCTTAAAAACGCCACGCATCTCAAGTCGCAAGACAGCCAATAGTGACTCACAACTAAATAAATCTAAAAACCACTGGCGTCCCTTTATAAGTAAACCTTTATCTTTAAAATTAAAAGTATCTGGCATCGCCGCTTTTTCAGCAGGTCAGATTGCTTTTGATGATAGTGAAATGATGCGGATAGAGCGCGTGGTCTATCAGCAAACGAGCCTCAATCATTATCTTTGTCTCTATATTAAAGCAAGCAAAATTATTGGCACGGTACTGTACGGTGATGTGAGTGAAAGCGGGTTTTATAGTCAACTGATCACTGATGGCAGTGACATATCCTCGATAAAAGAAGACCTTATCTTTGGCGAAGCCTATTGCGATTTAGAGAAAATAGAAGCAGCTGAGCCCGAATCGGTCTTGCCAAGTGATGCACACCTAATAGGAGAGGCCTCATGAGCAGCACCATCTCAAATGATGAGCAAGACCTCAATGTTGTACCGTCATCTCGTATTACGATTTACACTGAGGATTTGGTCAGTCCGATTCGTACCACTTGTCCTTACTGCGGTGTAGGCTGCGGCGTGCTAGCAAACATCGATGAGGCAGGGATGGTCAGCGTGATAGGTGATCCTGATCATCCAGCAAACTTCGGTAAACTCTGCTCAAAAGGCAGCGCATTGGCACAAACATTGGGCACTGAGCGCAGGTTGACTCAGCCTTATTATCAAGACAAACAGCGATCAATGGCAAAAGGACAACCGACAGATACGCAGCCTGCCGAGTGGGAGGTAGTATTGGATGATATTGCCAGTCGTTTGAATAACACTATCGCGACACACGGGCGTGACAGCGTAATGTTTTATGTGTCAGGGCAGCTGCTTACTGAGGATTATTACGTTGCCAATAAGTTTATTAAAGGCTTTATTGGTAATAATAATATCGATTCCAATTCGCGTCTTTGTATGTCCTCAGCGGTTGCAGGGCATAAGCGTGCTTTTGGTGCAGACTTAGTGCCTAGTAATTATGAAGATTTAGAGTCTTGTGATTTATTGGTGTTGGTGGGCTCTAATATGGCGTGGTGTCATCCTATCTTATTCGGACGGTTTTTAGCCGCCAAAAAGCGTGATCCTAATAAAAAACTAATCGTGATTGATCCGCGTCGTACTGATTCTTGTGAATTTGCCGATTTACATGTGCCCATCACTGTCGGCACGGATACCCACTTATATAACGGACTGCTGCATTATCTTGAGCAAGAAGGCTGTGGTGATAAGGACTATCTTAAGCAGTGTCAGGATGTCACGCCCGCCTTAGAGGCCGCGAAAACATGGACGACTGATAAAGTGGCGACGGCATGCGGTATCAGTGAGGAACTTGTAAGGGAGTTTTATGAGCTGGTCGCTGCAAACGATAAAACAATCACAGCATTTAGTATGGGCGTCAACCAGTCTGCGAGTGGTACCGACAAGGTCAATGCCATCATCAATACTCACTTGTTTACTGGGCGAGTGGGTCGGGTAGGTGCAAGTCCATTTTCACTCACCGGTCAGCCAAATGCGATGGGCGGGCGCGAAGTTGGCGCGTTATCGAACCTACTTGCCGCGCATCTAGACCTAGATAACGAGCAGCATCGTCACTTGGTGGCTGATTTTTGGCAAGCGCCGCAACCGCTTGCCGCAGAGGTTGGGGTAAAAGCTTGCGATGCTGCTGATGCCATACTAGATGGCCGTATCAAAGCCATCTGGATTATGGCGACCAACCCTGTCGTCAGCTTGCCTGAGGCTGATAAGTTTCGCCGCGCACTGGCTACCTGTGATTTGGTGATAGTATCTGACTGCTCCGTCGACAGCGACACGGTTAAGTGTGCAGATATTGTTTTGCCCGCACAGGGTTGGGGGGAGAAATCAGGCACAGTGACCAATTCGGAGCGCCGCATCTCGCGCCAGCGGGCTTTAATGCCTGCACTCGGACAAGCAAAGCCTGACTGGTGGATACTGTCGCAAGTCGCTAAACGCATGGGTTTGGCAGGGTTTGATTATCAGCATCCTAGGGATATATTTAATGAGCATATCGCCCTAACTGCTTATAGAAATGATGCCAGCCAAGCTCTGTCAGATAGCAATCAACCGCGCTATCTTAATTTAGCAAAAGATCTTTCTCCAATGGTAGTCGGTTCGATAGCATCGATAGAGGAAAGCCCAAACCATCTTGAGCAGCAAAATAAAGACGTCGTTTCTTTCAGTCGTGACGCATATGATGCCATGACACCATTTCAGTGGGGCGGCGCACGTATCGCACCAATCAAAACACGTTTCATTGCCATTACGCCGCCCAGTCACGTGAGTATACCCAACAGGCATCCGCGACGATTAAGATCAAAAAGCACTGATAGTAAAAAAAATAACGGCAGTCGTATGTTTTATCAGGATGACTCAGGGGCAGTAGACTTACGGCTGATTACAGGTAGGCTTCGCGATCAGTGGCATACGATGACGCGCACAGGACTTGCACCGCAGCTCAACCAACACGAATCTGTACCAACGCTCACCGTGCATCCAAATGATGCCAAGCAGCTCGGTGTTGACCAAGGCGATTATGTACAGCTACGTCCCTGCTATGAGAAAAACTTATCAATACAGAGCCAGCCGCCGCGTACGGTCGCGAGCACCACTACAGACAGTCAGGTGCTCGCCCAAGTTGCCATCAGCGACAGTATGAGTGCAGGCGATGCCTTTATGCCGATGCATTGGAGCAACGCCTTTGCTCGTTTTGCTCGCGTAGGTGCGCTTATTCCAACGGTCGTTGATCCGCATTCAGGACAGCCTGAATTAAAAAATTCTGCAATCAGCGTGATACCTGTGCCGATGAAAACTTATGGCAAGATTTTGGTGCATCCTGATCTACAAGACACCATGATAGTGCATCTGCGTGAGACTTTATTGGATTTTGAGGAAGAGTCTGAGGATCAAGGAGTGCTGATATCTTCTTCTGATACAAATACAGCTTCTGAAAGATCAAACTCATTACCCGCATTGACATGGAGTTCAAGTCGTCAAACCAATAGCGTCTTGATTACTTTAGCCAGCCCTGTAGACAAAGTCATCAGTAAACTGCTTAACCCTGAGTACTGGCAAAATTTTATCAATACCTATCAAGCATTTCTCACCGATAAATCGATCAATAGTGCCTTTACTTGCAGCAAGCAAGCAAAGCAGCTTCGCTTCGTCTCGACGCAGGTAGAGGCAAATAATAAAGTGATAGATCGGGCATCGATTAGTACGTCAAAGTCTGACATACCAAGCGATCAGCTACTACTCAGCGTTTGTTTTGCGCCGCAAGTGGTGCAGCTACCCAGTATTCATTGGCTTAACAACTGCTTCGCCAGTACTGATGCGATACCAGAGAATCAACGCTATAAGTGGTTGCTAGCAGGTCGTCCAGCGACAGGGTATGTTGATCCAGGTACATTAGTATGTTCATGTATGGCTGTTGGAGAGAATATTATTATCGAGACAATTACCAAGCAGCAGTGTATGAGTGCCCACGCGGTTGGAAAGGCATGCCGAGCAGGGACTAACTGCGGTTCATGTGTGAGTCAAATTAATGCCTTGATCGATAGGTATGCGTCCTAAGTAATGCTTGTTGCAAAGTTTGATCATTAATATGGCATAGGGCTTGCACCGTATTTTATATGCTCTTCTTTTCTTAGGTATGCCATTGTTAGGTGCAGAGTTGCGCGTTATTAACAGTGTTATTAGGAGTTATTACCATGACTGATTCATCTACCTTCATTGCCGCATTAACTTCACAGAATTTACCCAATATAAATTGTCATATTAGAGTGAGCGATGAGCCATTAGGTATAGAAAAAAGTGTGAAAACGGGCACGGTACATTTGGTTGGTGCAGGTTCTGGTGATCCTGAGCTACTCACGTTAAAAGCATTACGAGTAATGCAAAAAGCAGATGTCGTGCTCTATGATAGTTTGGTTTCAGAGGATATTTTAGATATGTGTGCGCTGACGGCAGAGAAGATATTCGTCGGTAAGCGCCGTGCCAATCACGCGCTACCACAAGAAGGTATCAATGAGCTACTGGTCAAACATGCGCTAGCAGGTAAAACGGTCGTTAGGCTCAAAGGGGGCGACCCCTTTATTTTTGGACGAGGTGGTGAAGAACTGCAAGAAGTGGTGCGTCATGGTATTCATTTTGAATCTATTCCTGGTATCACTGCTGCTAGTGCGGCCTCAAGTAGAGCAGGTATTCCCTTGACACACCGTGATCATGCGCAAGCCGTAAAATTTGTGACCGCCTGCAAAAAGTTGGGCGCACCTAACAATGACTACGATGAACTCTTAGACAGTACGCAGACCGTTGTCTTTTATATGGGGTTGAATAGACTAAATGAGATGACCCAAGGGTTAATTGCCGCAGGACGCGACAGTAATACACCTTTTGCTGTAATTAGTCATGCCAGTTTACCAACTCAGCAGCTGCTCATCGGTACGCTTGGTAATATCGCTGAGCAGCAAGCTGAGGCAAAACTACCAACACCTGCACTATTAATTATGGGTGATGTGGTTGCTTTATATCATGAGTTTGCAAGCTACAACCTTGGTGCGTTAGGCAAAAGTGCATGTATCAGCGTTGACAGCGTTGTCACGAGTGAAGACCTAATAACCAATTTGGAAAGCATTATGTAGGGCAGATGAAAGCTAACGTAAAGCGACAACAATACACAGTAATTTTGTAATATGTCAGCGCAAACACTTAAACAGCGTAATGATTACTACAAAATATTAAAACGCCTGCAAAAAGCAGACGATGAAATAAACAGAGTATGGTGCAAAGTTTTATTGTTTTGAGTGCAACACAAGCTAATGCAGCAGTCTGTTATAAGTGGTTCCATTATATCAGTCTGTTTTAAGTGGTCTGTTAATAGGTTTGGAGAGTGAGTTAGCTGGTTCCCTTAGGGTATAACCCAAAGGAACTAGTAAAAAAGAATCTCTCTATCCAAAGTTATTTGTCATAACGCCCGTTTTTTACATGGTTACTCTGTATGACCGTCAGATACCCAGATACCATCCTGACCAACAAAATAACTATGAGTTTCCTCTACTTCTAGTTGGTAGACATGTGTCATAAATGGATTGGGACAAGGATCATCAAAACGTGCCATACTTTCATGAATGCTAGAGTCTAACAACCCCTCGGCGTTTCCATATTTTTCTAGATTAATTAATCCATTCTCATAGATCTTTTTGTTTTTACTAGAACCCAGTTTATTCTTTTCTATTATGTTGCCATTATAGTAACTTGGTGAATTATAGAATTCTTTAAAGCTTTCAATATCACGATTCGCATAAGGATTTGTATCTTGGAACAGACGATTGTTCAATTTTTTATATAAGTCAATATCAATTTTAAACGGTACCTGCTTATTAACATGTGAAAATGAATCAGCAGTTGGTAAATTTAATTGGTATTTATCATGGTTATAATATTTCTCTTCTCCTAAGCTTACTAAGCAGTAACTATCTTTATCGAAACTAACAAACTCTATGTTTCGATATTCTTCCCAATAGCTGTCTAAAAAATCATTCACATCAAAGTCGCTACTCCAATCAATGTTAGCAAGAATAAAGTTTATAGGCGGCATGCTGTAAGTATACGCACAGTCCTGAGGAAAGTTTGGTAGCGTACGAACAGGCAAAAAAGAAAATTTTGATAACTGTATTTTGTCTTTACTGACAGAGACTATTTCAGGAGGATTGATACCTTCCTCATAAGATTTAAAGTACTCGTCGATACATTTCTTGAATAACTCTCTAGAAAATAAATTTTTAGCAGGTTGCCAACCCATTCTAATGAGATTGTTGGTTGAAACTCTAATCTTTTGAATGTCCGTGCAAAAAATATAGCTATCATTGTGTCTCTCATCTTCATCTAAGTTAATATCTTCATCAAGCGAATCGTTGTGGTATTCAACTTTATATATTCTTTTAGGTTCAGAAGACGTAACTGTTTTAGTTACCTTCCTTGAAACCAGCTCACCATCATCATTAATTTTTGACAATACAAGATCTCCAACTTTAATATCTTGTATTGGCATTAAACCTTTATCTGTATGTACTAATGTACCTGCGACAAAACTCATTCTATTTTCCTTATTAGTAAACTAAATCAGCCCATAGTATCAACTATCTTGTGAAGCTTATAGCTGAAGTTCTCGCTAGGGAGCCGTATCCTTACGCCCATAACCACTGAGCCTGTTTTTAGATTATTATAAATATGTTGAGACACCTCAACCCCTTAATAGCTCGATGCCTGTATAGGGTATCGAACACATACTGATAACTTATTGAGTAAATACACCAATTTGAAAATGGGTTTAGAGACTGAATTATGTTTAAAGAAGAGCTGATAAAATTCTTATTGTCTACCGAGAATTTCCACGAGCTTGACGAGTGGTATATGTCTGATTTTGATGATAAGCATGTCCGGGATATTAATTATGAGCAGGGCTATCCTATGCTGATCGACTGTTGCGAGGTCTGGATACAATATCCGGAGTATACTTGTGAGTTAATAGATATTATGGGTAGTATAAGAAATATGATATCAACTAATACCTTCCCAGATATTTTTATTGAGAACAAACAAAATATCTTAGCTATCTATTTTGATACTGAAAATAGAGTTCGAACTATAATTGGTAGAGTTCATGAAGGTGATAATATTGATGAGAAGTTAATTAAAAGTTCTATAGAGTCAGGAATCAAGGATGAGAAACTTATATTTGCTGAGCTTTTCTACCTTTCTAATATTAACTGGTTTGTTTGAACGGTTGATATTAGCATCTAGCCTATGTAAGTTTGATGCTTGCAAATATACTCCCAAAAACCCTTCTTATAACAGAGTTTATGACAAATAAGGATTAGCAGTATGTTGAATATAAACGATTTTATTAAGGTATCAAAAGATATTCAAGAGAATATCAGATCGTGTGATGTGGGAACTGTAGTACATATCTTTGATGTGACTCCTCCCGTATATGAAATTGAACCTTCTGATGATTAGGGTCGTACAATTGAAACTGTACCTTTGAAAGAAGAAGATGTAAGTCTTCATTGGGTTGCCAGCACTAAAAAATATTCTAATTAATTGTTTCGATCATTAAGTACACTCAGATGTACATTGATTCAACCTAAAATCTCATATACAGTGAAATCACTTAGCTACAGCCAAACATTCAAGTCCTCACTAGGGTACCGCATCCTTTTCACTCTATAAAATCCATAAAACGCCAAAACCAGTAATAAAAGAATGCTATAAACATAATAAAACCCGTATTCATATACGTATTCATACCCTTTATAGTGTCTAAAGTCCCCTGATAAGTGATTACCTCCTTAATTCCAGCTTCGACATCTTCCACATTAAGACTTACTATCTGTCTAACTCCATTATGGAACCCTAGAAAATCTTTCTGTATATACCACCCTATCACGGCTTTTTTAGCTTCAATCGGTTCTAAATATTCTTTGCCGAAACAAGAGGAGTCAGTATCAAAAGCTGAATAGCTGCACCCATATACTTCTTTACGGTTAAGATTACTGAGATCTAACAACATAAAAATGTGATTTCCCTCACCTACGTCCAAACTGCCTACAATACCTTCACTATAATTAAGCTCAGACTCTAAAGGGAAGTCTCTACCTTGCCAACTCAGTATTGCCCAAGCTATTAGCCATATCCAAGTTAATAGCAGAATGACTATTTGAACTTTTCTAGTTAATGTTAATACTTTGAATTGCTTCAGTCGTCTTGTTAAGTGTCTCACTCAGTATCAAGCCCTTTTACCAAATCTGCCATTAAATCCTTATCCATCTGTCTGGTCAAAAATCCCAATAGATAATGTTTCATCTGTAATCAGCATCATATGCACAAAAAACAGTAGTAGTGGTGAGTATTGCCATTTGTTCGTCTGCTCTCTATGGTCCTGACTAGCAATACCGATATGGAGAGCATTTTTCGACTCATTAGATTGCTGCTTAATGTCTTGATAGTCGGTAGATGGCATATTTTCCATCAACAAATATTCGTTGCTACTCACCAGCCAACGTTTCAAAGGCAGCAATTTCTCAGCAATATCAATGAACCGCTGCAACTCCTTCTCATTTTCTTTTATAAATGGTAGGTATGCTCTGCTAACAGACAGTTTTTCACGACATATCTCAATAAACCAAGTCCAGTCAGTTCCTGACTTTTCTCGTAGACGGTAGGCATTACTTAACAAGAGTGATAGTAATCTTAAATCACTTTGGTATTGAATGTTCAGTGGACTCAGTATAGGGGTATTGAATATATAAAAGATGATAAAGAGGAAAATACTCAGAAATAGGTTTTAGCTTAGAATTTGAAGTAGAGGTCAAAAAAAGGGTTTTAATTTTAATGGTTTTTAAGGGCAGGTCACGTTTTGGTCACCGTCAATTTTTTAGATGATTTAAATCTGATTGTATAATCATGACTATGAGTCGATATAAGCAAGTATTTTTCGCTACAGCCCTTATATTATAAGCATAAAAAAAGCCCCAATCTTAAGATTGGGGCTTTTCGAATCTGGTAGGCGTAATCGGATTCGAACCAACGACCTCTACCATGTCAAGGTAGCGCTCTAACCAACTGAGCTATACGCCTATTTAGGTTGAGCATTTTAGCAAGTTTCTCAGACTTTGCAAGCCTTTTCTATCACTATCTGCAGTTATTATCAAAATATTAGAGATTTTACCTTTATAGGGTTCTATATGTTCAGCATAAGGAACAGATAACATCTTAGATAAGCAATACATCTATAACCATACCAATCTTGCAACGAAGATTTGAGGAAGGGCAATACAGAGATGTTAATATAAACGCTAAATGGCATAGCTAAGCGCAATTAAACGTTTTTTAATATAAATCAAAAGATATAAGGCAACGATATGGGTTTATTAGTCGATGGTAAATGGCAGGACAAGTGGTACGACACAGAAGGTAGTGGTGGTCGGTTTGAGCGTGAAGATGCCGGGTTTAGAAACTGGGTAACAGTAAATGGTAGTGCAGGACCAACAGGGGTGGGCGGATTCAAGGCTGAACCTGATCGTTATCATTTGTATGTGTCGTTGGCATGCCCTTGGGCACACCGCACACTCATCTATCGTAAGCTCAAAGGTTTGGAGGACATCATTCCGATATCTGTGGTTCATCCGTATATGGGTGAGAATGGTTGGACGTTTACAGAGGGCGAAGGCGTGATTGCCGATCCCGTGATCAATGCAGATTATGCCTATGAGCTTTATACCAAAGCAAAGCCAGACTATACAGGCCGTGTCACTGTACCCATTTTATGGGACAAAAAAACAAATACGATCGTGAGTAATGAGTCATCAGAAATCATTCGCATGTTTAACTCTGCCTTTGATGACGTTGGTGCACTAGCAGGTGATTTTGTACCAGCAGAGCTATTGCAAGAAATTGATGATATCAATGCATTTGTTTATACTGCTATTAACAATGGAGTATACAAGGCTGGGTTTTCTACTACTCAAGAAGCTTACGAGGAGGCGGTGAATGAGCTGTTTTCAGCATTAGAGACACTTGAGACACGCCTTGCTCAGCAGCGCTATCTGATAGGTGACACCATTACCGAGGCTGATTGGCGACTGTTTACGACATTGGTTCGTTTTGATGCCGTTTATGTTGGACATTTTAAATGCAACTTGCATCGTATCGTCGATTATCCAAACCTTTGGGGTTATCTACGTGATTTGTATCAGGTGCCGGGTATTGCTGAGACCGTCAACATGGAGCACATCAAGCAGCACTATTACACCAGCCACGCCAATATCAACCCCACGCGTATCATACCTGCTGGGCCTATTATTGATTTTACGGCCGCGCATCATCGTGAATCCTTATAAATACATCTGACTCATAAGGGTGGTCAAAGGCTATCTGCTCTAGAATAGCACTGTTCTAGAAGAGTACCGTTCTAGAAGAGTACCGTTCTAGAAGAGCACAAATGCAAAAAGCCCCAGCTCCTATGAGGCAGCTGGGGCTTTTATGCTATCAAGAGCTGTTCAGCTCACACTACGAATTATTTAACTGACGGGCAGCTTCTAGCGCAAAGTACGTCAAAATACCATCTGCACCAGCACGGCGGAACCCAATCAAAGACTCCAAAATCACAGCATCACTGAGCCACCCATTTTGGATAGCGGCCATATGCATGGCATACTCACCCGATACTTGATAGGCGAAGGTTGGTACCCCAAAGGTATCTTTAACTTCACGGATAAGGTCTAGATAAGGTTGACCTGGTTTAATCATGACCATATCCGCGCCTTCGTTGATATCCATGGCCACTTCATGCAATGCCTCTGCACGATTACCAAAATCCATCTGGTATTGCTTTTTGTGTCCGCCTTTTAGGTTGCCCGCACTACCGACAGCATCGCGGAATGGACCGTAGTAAGCAGAAGCGTATTTGGCAGAGTAAGCCATAATAGCGGTATTAAAAAACCCTTCAGCTTCAAACGCATCACGCATGGCCTTGATACGACCATCCATCATGTCACTAGGAGAGATGATATCAGCGCCAGCACGCGCATGTACGAGGGCTTGTTTGACCAATACTTCAATAGTGGCATCATTGATGACGTAGCCGCTGTCATCAAGCAATCCGTCTTGACCGTGTGAAGTATAAGGATCCAATGCCACATCAGTCATGACGACCATTTCTGGTACAGCGTCTTTGACTGCTTTTATCGTACGTGCAGTCAGGGCGTTTTCGTCATAAGCGGCTCTACCGTCTGGTGTTTTCAAAGCGTTATCGATTACTGGGAAAAGGTCGATGGTTGTCACCCCTTCTGCTAACAATTCTTTGGCATAGTTGATTAGCAAATCAATCGATAAGCGTTCAACACCCGGCATACTAGCGATGGTTTCGCGCTGGTTTTCGCCTTCTAAGACAAATACAGGCGCAATAAAGTGCTTAGGGTGGAGTTCCACTTCACGAATCATTGATCGTACATTATCGTTATAACGCAGACGACGTAAACGAGTGGTAGGGTATTGACGGTTAAAGGTGTAGCTCATAATAGTTCCTTATGATTGTTCTAATAGTTATCATGTTACATGGCTAAAATAATATCACTATAATCGGTATTTTATAGAATTGGCTTATCAAAATCTGTTCTTTATCAGTGGCTACAGATAAAAAGAGCTTGTATAAAGCGAGCCTACTATAACCAAAAGATGTCAGTAAAAGCAAAAAGCCCCACCACGTTAAGTCGGTAGGGCTGATGATACTTATCGACTGTCGATATGATGATAGTGCTGCATCATCACATTATGAGTATGTCATTTAAGGCTCAACGATCTGTGTGACAGGAACTTGCTCCACGCTATTGTCGCTAAAGCGAGTCTCTTCTGTGATTACACCCACCGCAGCATCTTTTTTGCCATCATCATTGACATCGACGATAGCTGTAGGATTAAAGGTAGTGGTTTCTGTCGTTTGCGCCTGCTTAATAGCGATAGCCTCCCGAGGAGAGGTTACGCGTGCTGAGCTGGCGGCTTGTATGGCATCCGCAGCTTTGGCCTCTGCAGTGTTGCTAGGCAGTGACGCTATTTGAGCTAAATTGGTGTATTGCGGTACAGGAATCACGGTCGGTACATCTAAGTTAGCACCGCCACCAAGTGCTTGGTACAACTCAACTTGACTAATAATTTTCTGCAGCTCTAAGTCCAATATACCTTGCTGAGTAGAGAACAATGAACGCTGTGCATCGAGCACATCTAGATAGTTATCAAGACCGGCTTTAAAACGGGCATCAGCAATCTGATAGGTCTGCTCAAAATTGTCTTGCAAGCGATACTGTGATTCGAGCTGCTCGCCAAGTGTGGCACGCGTGGCCAGTACATCTGATACTTCACGGAAGGCCGTTTGAATCGAGTCCTCATAGCTTGCAAGAGTTTGATCACGCTCGATTTGAGCGATATCGTAGTTGGCATCCAAGCGACCAGCATCAAAGATAGGTACACTGATATTAGGGCCAAATGACCAGCCAATACCGCTATTTTTGAACAAATCACCCAAGCTACTACTGCTCACACCAACACTACTAGCAAGACTAATAGAAGGGTAGTAAGAGGCACGTGCTACTTCGATATTGGCACCAGCAGCTTTTAGGTTGTACTCAGCCTGCAATACATCAGGACGATAGCGTAGCAGCTCGCTTGGCAGGCCAGCACTAAATATTTGCTGGCTGGTGATATTGCTAACGGCAGGCGTCGGGATAAGCTCGTTTGGAATCGTCCCGCCCACTAAGTACTGCAAAGCATTACGCGACTGCAAAATACTACTTTGCGCACGTAGGACAGCAAGTTTAGCATTTTCAAGTGAAGCGCTGGCCTGTAGTGAGGGAAGCTTAGGATCGATACCAGCTTCAAAACGCTTACTGGCGATAAACAATGACTGCTCACGACTTTGCACCGTTGCTTCTGCCAGTTGTAGCTGTGCCAAGCTGTAGCTTAAGTTAGCATAGCTTTGTGCAATGTTGCTAATCAGACTGATCTGGGTAGCATCTTTGGCAGCAGTAGTCGCCAAAAAGCTTTGTAACGCTTGATCTTTTAGGCTAGATATTCTGCCCCAAAAATCTAACTCGTAGCTGGCAAGACCAAGCTGTACGTTGTAGTTACTGTTTGGACTGGTACTGACACTGTTCTGCGCCTGACGGCTATAGCCTGCACTACCATTGATAGTAGGTATGTCGCTGATATCAGTGATTTGATACTGTGCGCGTGCTCTTTCGATTGCCAGACGAGCGCTTTCAAAGTTCTTGTTGTTATCAAGACCTAGAGCGATTAAGCCTTTTAGACGCTCATCGCTATAAAAGTTCTGCCAGCGTTGACCTGCCACACTTGCTTGCTCAGGGGTGCTGATCGTTTCTTTATCGAACGCACCATAAGCTTGTTCTATAGGAAGGTTTGGCTCTGCCAAAACAGGACTCATATCAGCTTTTGGAATCGTATTACAAGCGGCCATACTAATTGCTAAGGCGGTAAGGCCCAGCAAGCGACTGCTATTTTTACGTAAGCGCGACAGAGTTGGCTGTGCCACGGTAGCAGAAACTGCCACCGCCGCTGAGTTAGTAGTAAACATGTTGTGAGCACTCATTATCTGTTGTCTCCAAGACTTGCAGGCTGGCCTGCAGGCTGATAGTTATCAGAAGGCATTGGGGTATGCGAGTCAGGCGTACCGTTGCCATCGTCTCTATCGTTTGGTTTGTTGTTCTCATATTTATGCGGAAATGCACTACGCACCCAGATATAGAACATCGGAATAAAGAAGATACCTAGTAGTGTCGCAGTTATCACACCACCGACAACACTAGTACCGATCGCATTCTGACTGCCCGAACCTGGACCGCTCGCCAAGAATAATGGCACAACACCTAGACCAAAGGCAAGCGAGGTCATAATAATCGGGCGCAGACGTTGACGTGCAGCTGTCATGACCGCTTCTCTTAGACTGTAGCCTTCCTCTTGGTGTTCTTTGGCAAATTCAATAATCAAAATAGCGTTCTTGGCGGATAGACCAACGACCGTGAGTAGACCCACCTGCAAGTAAATATCGTTGGCAAAACCGCGTAGCCATGTAAAGATTACGGCTCCTAAGACCCCAAGTGGTATGACCAATAGGACTGAGACAGGAATAGACCAGCTCTCATACAACGCCGCCAAGCATAAGAATACCACTAGGATTGAAAGCGCATACAGCATAGGCGCCTGTGCACCTGACTTTTGCTCTTCCAATGACATACCAGTCCACTCATAACTGATACCTTCAGGCAGCTGTTCTATCATGGCTTCCATCGAGCTCATTGCCTCACCAGTGCTGAGTCCTGGTGCTGCACTACCTTGAATGTTCATTGACGGTAGGCTGTTGTAGCGAGTCAGACGCGGTGAGCCTGATTGCCATTCACTATTAGAGAAAGCATCGAACGAGATCATATCGTTCATATCGTTGCGTACATACCATTTGCCGATGTCATCAGGGTTAGTACGGCTGCTCGCTTCACCTTGGACATACACACGCTTAATACGACCACGGTCGATAAAATCGTTGACGTAGCTTGAGCCCCACGCAGTAGAGATAACACTGTTGATACTGCTCAATGACAAGCCATAAGCCGCGGCTTGTTCTTGATTGATATTGACTTTTAATTGCGGTGAGTCTTCTTGACCATTAGGACGTACGCCTGAGACCTGGTCATTCTGCGCTGCCATACCTAAGAGCATGTTGCGGGCTTCAAGCAGCCCTTCATGTCCCAAATTACTACTATCTTGGAGCATCAAGTCAAAACCACTGGCATTACCAAGCTCAGTAATGGCTGGTGGTACAATGGCAAATACTTGTGCTTCATTCAACTGAGTGAAGAAGTATCCCATTGCTCGACCAGCAACTGCCTGTGCGGTGTTTTCATCGCCAGAGCGTTCCTCCCAATCTGACAAACGAACAAATGCCAGACCCATGTTTTGACCTTGACCTGCAAAACTAAATCCTGCAATGGTAAACACAGACTCGATATTGTCAGTCTCTTGGGTATCATAATAGGTTCTGACTTTATCCAGTACGTCTTGCGTCTCATCTAACGTCGACCCAGCAGGGAGCTGAACCAAGGTAAACATAATACCTTGATCTTCTTCTGGTAAGAATGAGCCAGGAATACGTAAGAACACAACCGCCATGATGCCGATAATGGCGGCATAGCCAATCATATAAAGCCATTTAAAACGAATGCTTTTACCGACGAAGTTCTCGTAAGAACGGCTAAGTTTAAAGAAGCCGCGATTGAACCAACCAAAGAAACCTTTTTGCGTCTCAGTACTGCTTTTGTCGTGGCTCTTACCACGTTTGAGCAGCGTCACACATAGGGCAGGGGTGAATATCAATGCCACCATGGCAGAGAGCACCATGCTCGTAATCAGTGTGATAGAGAATTGACGATAGATCACACCAGTTGAACCGCCAAAGAAGGCCATCGGTACGAATACTGCGGACAAAATAAGCGCAATACCAATAACGATCTTGCTGATTTCACCCATAGACTGGGTGGTCGCATCTTTGATAGAGATGTGAGGATCTTCTTCTAATATACGCTCGACGTTCTCTACGACGACGATCGCATCATCGACCAGTAGACCGATGGAGAGTACCATGGCAAACATGGTCAACACATTGATACTAAAGCCTGCAACATAGAGTACCGCAAACGTACCCAATAGAACGACAGGTACCGCAAGTGTTGGGATAATCGTTGCACGCCAGTTCTGTAGAAAAATGAACATGACGATGAATACTAAGACAATAGCCTCAATAAGTGTATGTACGACTTGCTCGATAGAGAGCTTCACGAATGGAGTTGTGTCGTAAGGTACAACTGACGCCAGTCCCGTTGGGAAGTTTTTCTCAAGCTCAGTCATACGCGCGCTGACCGCTTCGCGAGTTTCTAGTGCGTTGGCACCGCCAGCAAGCGAGATACCCAGACCTGCGGCTTCTTGACCATTATATTGCGATAAAATACTATAGTTTTCACTACCGATTTCGACATCAGCGACGTCACCCAAACGCACCTGAGCACCAGACGTGTCTGTTTTTAACAGAATGTTTTGGAACTCTTCAGGTGTTTGTAGATAGCTTTGGACAGTAACGGTCGCATTGATAACTTGTTGATCTGCATCAGCGGGCGCTTGTCCTAACTGACCAGCAGATACTTGAGCGTTCTGCGCTTGTATCGCACTGACAACATCGGATGGCACCATGTTGTAGCTACGCAAGCGTGAAGGGTCAAGCCAAACACGCATCGCATAAGTAGAGCCAAAGACCTGAACCTCACCAACCCCTTCAACACGACTGATCGAATCGAGGACATTAGAGTTGATGTAATCGGCAATATCGCTACGATCCATACTGCCATCTTCAGAAATAAACGCCTGCACCATCATAAAGCTGCTAGACGACTTATTGACGTTGACGCCTTGTCGCTGTACCGATTCAGGTAGGGCGCTCATCGCAGCCTGTAATTTATTCTGTACCTGCACCTGAGCGGTATCAGAATCAGTACCGTTTTCAAACGTTAGCGTCACTGAGGCACTACCATTTGATGAGCTCGATGACGACATATACATGAGGCCGTCTAGACCTTTCATACGTTGCTCAATAACCTGTACTACTGAGTTTTCAACAGTTTGAGCATTAGCACCCGGATAGCTTGCACTGACCGAAATCGTCGGTGGCGCAATACGTGGATACTGTTCAATCGGTAGGTTGAGAACCGATAACACCCCGATGAGCATGACCAAAATAGCCAGCACCCAAGCAAAGATAGGGCGATTAATAAAAAAACGTGACATAGTATATCCCTAAGTCTTCTTGTCTCTGAATGGAATTAGTTAGCAGCAGCTTCTGTTGATGTCTCACTACTAGAAGCGGCAGTGCTAGCTGGCTTTTTATCCATCGTTTTTGCCGCTTGCTGCGGCGTTTTGGCATTAGGCGCGTTTTGTGCAGCTGGCGCAGGATTTGCGCTCTCTAAGGGCTTAGCAACCACTTCTTGCTCAGGTTTTACCTTAGCACCGCCAATCACAACCACTTTGTCCCCTGCTTGCAAGCCGTCAGTGACAACCCATTGACCATCATAAGTACCATTGATAGTGACGGGACGTACTTGTATCTTGTTGTTTTCATCAACGATATACACCTGCGTCTCACTCTTAGGCGTACGCGTGACCGCGCTCTGAGGGACTAAAGTGGCATTGGTAATGACGCTCTGTGTTAGACGCGCTGTGACATACATACCGGGTAGCAATATATTGTTGCTGTTCGGGAAGATTGCACGTAAAGTGACCGCGCCTGTTGATTCATCAACTTTGGCCTCAGACAAAGCAAGCTTACCGCGTACTGGATAGACTGAACCGTCCTCTAGTACTAATTCAACCGAGTTCATACCCGCTTGAGCAGAGCCGTCTGCTATCTGCTGACGCAGCTTGAGTAGCTCAGAAGAAGACTGGCTGATGTCGACATAGATAGGGTCTAAGCGCGAGATCGTAACTAAAGGATCCGCTTGACCGGCGCTCACTAACGTACCAGCAGTCACGCTTGAGCGATCAGTACGACCGGTAAGAGGGGCGCGTACGATAGTACGGTTCAAATCCAACGTGCTTGCATCGAGACCAGCTTGGGCAGTTTGGATACCAGCTTTTGCGCTTTCGATACCAGCTTGGGTCTGTCCGACAGCCGCCGCCGCACTTTGTACAGCAGCTTGTGCAGTACGTACCGCTGTTTGTGCTTGCTCATACTGCTGCTGTGAGATGGCATTGATACTGACAAGACCTTGTAGGCGTTGTAGATCGTTTTGTGCTTGTGCCAATGACGCTTGGCGGCTCACCAGTTCAGCTTTTGCATTAGCATTGTTTGCTACAGCAGTTTGATAGTTGGCCTGTGATTGTTGTACGGCTGCTTGACCACTGCTGACAGACGACGCATAGTTATCGGTGTTAATGCGATACAGTGGCTGACCTTTTTTGACATTGCTTCCTTCACGGAACAACACTTCATCAATGACCCCATTGACCTGTGGGCGAACATCGGCAGTTTGGTAGGCGGCAGTACGTCCAGAAAAAGTTTGTACCTGTGGAATGGTATCGAACGTAACGGTTTGAACGTTGACAACCGCAGGCGGCATTTGCTGTTGTGCCGCTTGTTCGCCAGCAGCGTCGTCGCTTTTGTCACAGCCGACCAGTACAGTTCCAGATAGTACAGATGCTATTACAAGCGCAAGAGTAGAGTGCTTCATCAATGTCCTCGGCAATATATATAAATAATGACAGTATAAAAATTAAACAATAAATGTTGGCGTATGAGATATAAAGTGTTTACTAATCCTGCAAGTCTATGCCATCGCTATCGACCCAGCCTTTGATGATACTTATTAATTGAAAACTCACTAGTAGGACATCTGATAGTGAGTTAAATAAAGTAGGATTCTTTGGCTGATTTAGCATCAAGAACGTAGACAGATCATAAAGTGGACTAGTAAACTTAGTAGGTTATTATAAACTATTGGGGTAACCCCACAGTCAAGTGATATACAAATGGGGAAATGGCAAAGAGTAGCAATATTACGTTTTATGAATACACAAAATGGCGCTATAGTAAGCGTCATATTAGTTAACAGCTAATAAGCCGAGATACAACCCACTACCAAAACATAATGTAATTTTTTGTTATAATTGTAAAGCCATATGAGCACTAGGGTATTTAAGACCCCAAAAACCATGTTTGTACTCAAAATAAAAAATTTAGCAACCCCTAATTATAGCCAGAAAAAACAATCATTAGTATGTCTTTACCGAGCATTATCAAACAGCGTGCGCCTACCAAATAATTCTTTACATGATTATAGTACTGCAAAGATTTATGAAACTTAAAGAAAGGTAACTATTTGGCCGACACAGTAGTTTTTGAGAGGATGATTCTTCGAGAGAGTCGTTTTTAAATTATCGGCGTCTTGTTGATTGACAATTAAAGAAAGCGGTTCAAGCGTTAAGAGAAGAGTCGTCTTTATCAGCTGGCTGGTCTTTTTAATTGGCTAAAAGTAAAGACGACTCAGATTTGATTATACTAGTCGTGCGCTAGCAAGTTCGGTTAATTGATATAGTCCTTGACGATACTGGTTGTCAGGTAACGTACTAAGCGCTTGTTGGGCGAGTCTAGTCTCTTCTAAAGCACGCTGCTTACAATAATCTAATGAGCCTGATTGTCTTACTAAGTTAATAAGCTGCTCGGCATTTGGTGTTTTGCCAGTCTGTACAGCGATACGAAGCTGCTCGTAGCCTTCGGTATCACTGTCTTTTAGCAGCTCAAGTGCTTTGATAGTGGGTAGAGTAGGCTTGCCTTCTGCAAGGTCATCGCCTAGGTTTTTACCCATTATCTCACTGTCACCACTATAGTCGAGCACATCATCAATAATTTGGAACGCATTACCAAAATGCTGTCCAAATGCGCCCAATGCAGCCATATACTCGGTTTTGTCTTGCAAAATAGCAGCGCCTTGGGTCGCCATCATAAACAGCCGTGAGGTTTTACCATCGATGATGCGTAAGTAATCCTCTTCTGTCGCCGCAGGGTTGTGCTGATGCTGTAGCTGTAATACCTCGCCCTCGGCAATGTCGCAAGTCCCATCTGAAAATATCTGCAATAGGGGCAAGCTCTGAAAACCGACTAAAAGATTGAAAGCGCGTGCAATCAGATAATCGCCAACTAATACCGCAGTGGCATTATCCCAGGTGGCGTTTGCAGTTGGTTTACCGCGGCGTTGTCCCGATTCATCAATCACATCATCATGGACTAAGGTTGCAGTATGTAGCATCTCAGTAATGGCCGCTAAGTGCATGGCTTTTTCTGAGGGGTTATCATCAAACATACGAGCACATAAGAGCGTGATCAACGGGCGCATACGCTTGCCACCCGCATTAATGACATGCTGAGAGACACTCATTACTAGCTGTACTTTTGAATTCAGACTACCGAATACTTGCTTATCCATCACCTCAAAATCATCGGCGACGATACGTTGAATATCAGCATAGCTAGGCGTTACTTGAGCAGTGGGTAGGGTGTTATCTGTAGAGGTAATAGTCATAATAAATAGTCATATTAATAAGAATAAAGAGAGTTTTTATAACCTTGATGTCGTCCATCCATGGGTAAGGTAACGTTTGGCTTATAATAGCATAGCTGTCTGCGAAGATTGTGGGTTAAAGTAGATGACAGAAGAGGTCGGTATTACGCTACAAAAGCATTACTGTGCATAAAGAGTAGCTTGTAATTGATAAAAGATATCACATACTTGGGCAATACAGCGGTTCACTTATTAAATGATGGCACAGTCACATAATGGCTCTATAAAGGGCTGTAAGTAACTGATTGTATAAGTTATAATAACCGCCGTTAGGTTCAAACTATCGGTTGTAGTGATTGCTTCTAGCATCTGATTAGAACTGTTGCCTATGGCGTTCTGATCATCTATAGAACTTGTCGTTACACAAGCGATGGTGATTTAGTGTAACCACCTTACAAAAACAAGAGGTGCGGCTTGCTTTTATGAGCAAAAAGCCGTAAAATCTTGCCTTTAATTTTTCCCTGTCGTGTTCGTCGTAAAAGCGTTGGTATAACATCAGCCACGGCACACGGGTTAAACGGAGTCATACAATGTACGCAGTAATTAAAACTGGTGGTAAACAGCACCGTGTAGTCGTCGATGAATTGCTTAAAGTTGAATTGCTAAAAGCAGAAAAAGGCGAAACAATCAAATTTGAAGACGTGTTGATGGTTGTTGACGGCGATAACGTCAAAATCGGTCAGCCTGTCGTTGATGGCGCTAGCGTAGAAGTTGAAGTTGTTGAGCATGGTCGCGGCGAAAAAATCCGTATCATCAAGCACAACCGCCGTAAGCATTACCACAAAGAGCAAGGTCACCGCCAATGGTATACCTTGTTAAAAATCAAAGCCATTAATGCCTAATTACCCATTTAGCAATCATTGCTAAATAGCGCACTAAATGCTTAAGAGTTGTCGCATAAGCGATAAGTCACATTAACAAGGAGATTTTCTCATGGCACATAAAAAAGCTGCCGGTTCGAGCCGTAACGGTCGTGATTCAAACCCAAAAATGCTAGGCGTAAAAATATTTGGTGGCCAAGCTATCGTAGCTGGTAACATCATCGTTCGTCAACGTGGTACAGAATTCCACGCAGGCGAAGGCGTTGGCATGGGTCGTGATCATACTTTATTTGCACTAAATGATGGTGTTGTAAAGTTTGAGACCAAAGGTAAGTTTAACCGTCGTTATGTTACGGTTGAAAACGCATAATTATCTATTTAGGTCGTTTTGTTCTTTGGATAGAATGATCGGATAATTAAAAAAGCCCCTACTACCTGATGGTAGTAGGGGCTTTTTACGTTTATAGAGTCCTATGAACCGATACAGAAGCTATATACTCAAGAGTTGAGTCTTAACGAACTATCCACCATCAAACCGTCTCAATGGTCTGAAACTCTATCTGAGTTATTTTTTCAAAATAATACTCATAGCTAATGACGATAAAGACATATCTCACTGTGTAACTGTATTGGTTACAAGCGTGTATGGCAGGCGTAGTAATGATTGCAAATCATGACTAGGCGCGTAATAAAAAAACTGGCACACTGTTGCCATTGCTGATTGATACCAGTTCGGTACTGGCAAACATAGGCATTTTTATAAAATAAAAACTTCAATAAACTGTTTCATCTTAAGTAAGTATTTTTAAAGCGATTATTTTTAGAACAACTATTTTTAAAGCAACTGTGCTTTTTTAGAGAGGATTTATGATGACCGTATCTACGAAACAAACGACCAAACAAAAAGTAATGAGTGGTGCTTTGGCAGGGGTGCTGATGACCTCACTTGGTATCGCCGCCCCTATGATGGCATTGACTCAGTCTGCTACAGCGGCACCTGCTGACAATATGACGGCAGCCAAACGCTTGAACAAGTTGTTGACCAATACCAAAAGTATGACTGCGAATTTTAGCCAAACAACGAAAGGGGCTAGCAGTGGTACTTTCACAGGCTCTATGAGCGTCCAGCGTCCCAATAACTTTCGCTGGGAGACCAAGTCACCATCAGAGCAGCTGATCGTGGCCAACGGTAACTCTATGTGGATCTATGATAAAGATTTAGAACAAGCGACTAAGCAAAATGTAGACAGCCAAGTAGGTAATACGCCAGCGTTGTTATTATCAGGTGATCCAAGCAAGATTGATCAGAACTTCAAGATCACTCAGCCATACAGCAACAAAAACTACTATGTGCTGTATCCAAAATCAGACAGCGCTAGCTTTAAGAGCCTATCAATGAGCTTTAGCGGTGGTAAACCTGTCATGATGGTACTAAACGACACCCTAGGTCAAACGACTTCTATCAAGTTCAGTGGTATCAAAATGAACCCTAGCATCGGTAGCAGCCAGTTTAAATTCAACCCACCAAAAGGCGTTGATGTCATTAATCAGTAAAGACTAATCACCAAATACTAATAGGTGAGTGGCTCAATAGGTTTTACCTCAGTATAAGTAAGATTAAACATTTAATAAAAAGGACAGATCCTACGGGGTCTGTCCTTTTTTATGAGAATAGTTTGGGTTGCCTAATAGAAAAATTAAGACATGGCTCGTATAGTATCTATATCTGGCATCGGTGGTAGCTCATCTAGATGACTCAGCCCAAACGCATCTAAGAATTGCGCAGTAGTATGAAGCAGTGCTGGACGTCCCAAAGTATCTTTATAGCCTTTCTCTAAGATCCATCCTTTATCAAACAGCTGGCGCAATATATTGCTGGACAGTGTTACACCGCGTACTTGCTCAATATCACTGCGCGTTACTGGTTGCTTATACGCAATGACACTTAATGTCTCAAGCAGTGCCTGGCTTAGGCGTTCTTGACGCTGCGGAAAGACGCGCTGAATCAAACGGCTGTAATCATCACCTATCTGCAAGCGATAGCCACTAGCCGTTTCGTGTAGTTTGAGCACACCTGTATCTAGACGTTGTTGTAATACGTCCAAGGTTTGCTTGAGCTCTTTCGTAGATAATGATAAATGCTTCTTTAGCGCATGCGCTGTTAGCGGCGCTTCTGAAGCATGCAATAGTACCTCAATATGTTTGCTCGTCTCTTCAAGGTGAGCATGATTTGCTTCAATAGAGGTAGAAGCAGCAGTACTTGTAAGTTCTGTTTTATCATGTGGCTTTGATTCGTCAATATCTACCATCTAAAACGTACTCTTATTTCAATTTTTTGATCAACAATGTTCGTAAATAGCTTTAACGCGTATTAGGCTAGCCACTGCAATGTCAGTGTTGAGGACTCATCTGTATGCCGTTGACCAGCAGTATGGGTAGCAGATGCTATCACCTCACCATCTAACTCAGAGTTAATCACACCGACCAGCTGCCGCTTGATCAGCTCAAGCACAGCGACAAAGCTGACGACAACACCTATCTTGCCCTGTGATTTGTCTAATAGCTCATAAAAGGAGCGCGCACCATCAGTGCTCAGTTGCCTGCTGATACTGGCAATACGGTCAGAGAGTGGTACGGCGTCAACTTTGATAGTATGCATGTGATAGTCTGGCTGCAGCTGCATCTTAAATAAGCTCTCAATCAATAATGTTGGCGAGTAGCTGGGTAGTTCAGCGTTCATAATCTCTTGACCCGGCATGCTGACCATCGCCAAAAACACATCGCGCTCTAAACGTACCAGATCATCTAAGCGCTGACTGGCTACTTTAATCTGCGCATATTCCTCAAGACGCTCAATCAGTTCGGCTTTTGGGTCGCGTTCATCAGTAGGCGTATCAGGCGTCGGTAGGAGCAATTCTGTCTTTATGGCAATAAGCGTGGAGGCCATCAAGAGATAATCACCTGCCAATTCAAAGTGCTCAGTATCCAACTCACTGATATAGGCAAGGTACTGCTCAGTGATTGGTAATATTGGCATTTGGGTCAAATCAACGTTGTTCTTTTTGACCAAATACAATAAGAAATCTAATGGACCTGCAAATTGCTCTAGCCAAATCGCAAAGGCTTGTGGCGGGACATAAAGATCGTCTGGTAGATGCTGTATTGGCGTCTGATAGATACGTAGAGCAGTATCATGACTGACTGATTCAGCATAGTCACTTTGACTATATATAGACTGAGATATTTTATGAGTAGATGTTTTATCCACTGGTGAGAACAAAGCGGCTTTTGATAAAACCGCTTGTTTGGTGTTTGGCTTAGTCTGCACGTTTGGTATCCGCTCTAGTAGTGATAAATGGCGACAATCAAACGACTACTTGAGTTTGGCAAGCGGTCGGATACCAATAGCGCGACGAGTCTTGTCTAATTGCTTGCGGCTATGACGACGGGCTTTATCTGCTCCCATCTGCAAGATTTCTTCTAGCTCTTTTGGATTGGCCATGAGCTCTTCGTAACGCGCGCGGAATGGCGCAATCTCATCATTGATCTTATCAAATAGCGCTTGCTTGGCATCGCCCCAGCCAATACCGGCTGCATATTGTGCACGCATGTCAGCAATTTTTTCAGGAGTAGCAAATGCTTTATAAATCTCAAACAGAGCAGAGTCATCAGGGTCTTTTGGCTCATCAGGCAGTTGTGAGTTGGTCACAATTTTCATGATGGCTTTGTGCATTTGTTTCTCGGAGCTGACCTGTGGGTTTGACTCACCAAACAAGGGGATAGTGTTGTTGTAACTTTTACTCATCTTACGACCATCTAAGCCAGTGAGTAGTGGTATATCATTGTCTACAACCGCTGTCGGTAGCGTAAAGAGTGTTTTGTAACGATGATTGAACGTACCTGCGATATCGCGTGCCATCTCGATATGTTGAACCTGGTCACGGCCAACAGGTACATGGGTCGCATTGAACATCAAAATGTCAGCTGCCATTAGTACAGGATAACCAAACAGCCCCATCGTGACTCCCTGATCAGGATCGACATCGGCTTTTTCTGTATTGATATCCACTGCTGCCTTATAGGCATGGGCGCGGTTCATGAGACCCTTAGCACATGAGCAGTTCAAAACCCAAGCGAGCTCTGGAATTTCAGGCACATCTGACTGACGATAGAACGTCACACGCTCAGGATCGAGACCACAAGCAATCCAAGTGGCCGCAATTGCTCTAGTTGATTCATGGATGATAGCAGGGTCGTAGCAACCAATAATACCGTGATAGTCTGCCAAAAAGAAAAACGCTTCGTGATCACTATTTTGGATGGATTCAATTGCGGGACGAATCGCGCCAACGTAATTGCCTAAATGTGGAATACCAGTCGGTTTGATCCCAGTTAGGATGCGTTTTTTTTCAGTTGAATTGTCAGAAGCTTGGCTGCCAGTGGTGCTGTTATTACTCATGAAAAATCCATTATTTTGTTTATCAAGTTATTATAAATATAGGGTCAAAGAAGCAAAATATCAGCCGCAAAGTATAGCAAATTTATTGGGGTCTGTTGAGCATTCAAATATTAAGTCTACTTGTAGATGTCCGTACGACCATTCGGACCATGTTTAAAACGGCGATGAAACCACATCCACTGGGTAGGATCGATACGAATGAGGCTCTCTAAAGTCTCATTGACTCGAGTGGCGTCAGCGACCTCGTCATGACTTGGGTAGTTGTCCAACTCTGGGGTGATAGTCAGATGATAATGTGGACGCTTACCACGCGGTAGACTGTCTGGCGTTTGTCGGTAAGTGTGCAGCGCCATAACCGCAGGTGGCTTGGCTTTGTTACCCATTTTTGCCATACGGCGTGACGCCGTAATCGTCGCTGCTGGCACGCCAAAGAATGGTGCCATGACACCTTGCTTGAGACCATAGTCTTGATCAGGGGAATACCAAATAACGTGTCCTGCTTTGATTGACGTGACCAAGCTGCGCATATCTCGGCTAGAGATTTGCTTACCAAATATATTGGTACGACCATTATAAATAAACCAGTCAAGCAGTGGATTGTTTTGCGTACGGTACATGCAGTCCACAGGGAAAAACTGCGCGCTCAGCAAACCACCCAAATCGAGCATGGTGTAATGTGCACCTAATAAGATGACGGGCCGCTGCTCGTTTTGAGCATTCACCAGATGCTGTAGTCCTGAGATAGATACCGTTCTAGTAAACACATTGGGGCGAAACCAAGCGCACAAGGTTTCAAATACACCAATGCCTTGATTGACAAAAACTTGCTTGGCCATCAATTCGCGTTCAGCTTCTGGTTTTTCTGGGAATGCCAGCTTGAGATTGATTAGGGTGTCACGCCGACGTGAGCCCGCAGCATTATAAATCAAACGACCAAGCTGACGTCCGAGCCAAAACTGCCAACGTAGCGGTAGATACATCATTGGCAACATAATAAAGAATAACAACCAGATGCCCCAGTATTTTGGTGCTAAAAACTGCCACTGAAATGGCTTTTTATCTGCTTGCGCCGTACGCTTATGATTCTGCGTAATCGTTGGGGTACCAGCAGGTATGTTAGGCGACTTGTTCGACTGCTGCATACTTGGTGACGGTACGCTGCTATTGCTAGAGGGTTTACTGGGGTCGTATTGTTCAGGCGCTTTCATAATATCCTTCTACAGCACTGTCTATGACATCGCGGCTAATGATAAAAAGTTATTGATATGATGGGGTAGCGTCAAACGCTTTGCAAGTTAGAATTTTTAGAAGGTGTCTACTATGCAGTATTGATATGCATTACTTTTCTATGAAGAAATCTCAAAGAGAAATAGTGATAATGAGTGTCGCTATAAGGAGAGTCGTACAGTGAAAGCCGTTATATAGAAATAGCCACATGAGTAGTACGCCTTCAACAGACATAAAAAAACCTTATAAGCTGTAAACAGCTTATAAGGTTTTGCAAAACTATTCTCTTATTGAATATTGCTGCTATCGCTCCGAGAAAAAGACAATAGCAACAAAAATATAAGAGAGCGCTTTGATTAACGTTTTGAGAACTGTGGACGTTTACGTGCTTTACGTAGACCAAGTTTCTTACGTTCAACTTGACGTGAGTCACGAGTAACAAAACCAGCTGCTTTTAGGGCAGGCTTCAAAGTTTCGTCAGCTTCGATCAATGCACGTGTGATGCCGTGGCGGATTGCGCCAGCTTGACCACTAATACCGCCGCCTGCAACAGTGACATACAAGTCATATGCATTAGCTGAGTCTAGTAGTTCTAATGGCTGGCGAACAACCATGCGTGAAGTTTCACGGCTGAAGTATTCGTCTAGTGGCTTACCGTTAACAACGATACTACCAGTACCTTTTGATAAAAAGACACGAGCGGTAGACGTCTTGCGGCGACCAGTTCCGTAATTGCGTTCCATAAGTATATCCTTAGATGTCTAGTTCTTTAGGTTGCTGTGCAGTATGTGGATGATCAGTACCCGCATATAGCTTTAGCTTCTTGATCATTGCATAGCCAAGAGGGCCCTTTGGAAGCATACCCTTAACTGCTTTATGTAGAACATCTTCAGGCTTATGTGCAAGCAACTTATTGAAGTTAGTTTCTTTGATACCACCTGGGTAGCCACTGTGACGATAGTACTTTTTGTCTTGTGCTTTTTTACCCGTTACCGTGATTTTGTCAGCATTGATGACAACAATAAAGTCACCAGTATCAACGTGCGGAGTAAAAGAAGGCTTGTGCTTGCCACGTAAGCGAGTTGCGATTTGAGTGGCTAAGCGACCAAGGGTTTTGCCGTCAGCATCTACGACATACCAGTCATGGGTCACTTCAGCTGGTTTTGCACTAAGTGTTTTCATGATAAAACCTTAAAATTAGAATTCGTTGAGAGTTTAGCTGGGAACGGGGCTCTCAAAAAACAGACTGCACATTATAAGCAGTAGCGCCTACGCTTGCAAGCTGCATTGGGGTTTATTTTCGCCTTTATACGTTAAACTGCAGCGTTAGGCCAGTTTTTAAGCGGTTTTAAACATTTTTTACAGGTATTGATTGATTTTGCTAAAGGATCTTAACAAATAATCGCTAATGATGCGCTTAGCAATTACCGTACAATTATGACAATGACAGCTGATAAAGTCCAGCAACAACTTGACCGACTTTGGTTTGTTTCAGACATTCAAAAGCGATTGGTTGCTGAGTAACGCTTGATTGAGAGTCTAAATTCTCATTTAGCGTCTCTTCTAACTGCTTAAGCTGAGCGCTTAAATCCTTATCTGCCTCTAAATAAATAAGCGTCTTTGTATCGACCAAATCATTTGTGATGAGCGTGGTCAAAATAGGCTGCCACAAATCTTGAGCATATGGCGGATCGATGAATACAATATCGAAAGGTCGCTGAGCCGGTTGGTCTTGCTTTAGTTGGGCTTGACCCAGTACTTGCTCAGCAGTGCCAGTGATGACGCTATAAGTGGCGGTATCAAGGCGTAGCTGCTCGGCACTCTGACGTAGCATGTTGCTCTGGGCGCTATTCACTTCGATAAAAGTAGTGTGCGCCGCGCCGCGAGATAAGGCTTCAAACCCTAACACGCCGCTGCCCGCACAGCTGTCAAGCACCTGTGCACCATGAATATCAGCCAGTAACCAGTTAAACAGAGTCTCACGCAAGCGATCTGGGGTGGGGCGTAACCCCTCTGCATCGATAAAGCTCACAATACGGCGCTTAAACTGTCCACCAATGATACGCACGTCACCTGCCGCTGCACTTTTTGCCCTATGGGGTTTTTTTGATACGCGTCCGTTTGCGGGTTTTTTCATTATGGGGTCTCGTATACTCTGTCTTGCTTAAGCGTTTTATGTAGATTGGTGTACCTAGCAGTATTTACTCAGTAATAGTTTTTTAGCAATAACTGTCAAATACTACTATTCAGAGGTTGCCGCTGCTGCCTGTATTTCTGCCTCTGCTTCTGCCGCTTCCTGCGCTTCTAGAGCTTTTGCTTCTTTTTCACGCAGTGCGTCTTGCAATGCTTTTTCAAATGCCTTTTGTCGCTTGATGACTTTGAGCTCATCGGGTGACGGCGGTAGTACAGGATCAGTTTTGCGTTGTACCATCCAATAGTCAAATAACGCACGGCCAATAGGAGCGGCTGTAGTACTACCACCGCCACCATTTTCGACCAGCACGGCAAGCGCAATTTGTGGATCTTCTACTGGCGCAAAGCCATTAAACCAAGCATGATCCCAGTGGCGCTTATCTATCGCAGACTTATCATAGCGTTTGCCCTGAGCGATAGACTTTACCTGCGCGGTACCTGTTTTACCAGCGATACGGTAGCGCGGGGTGTAGATACCGCGTCCTGTTCCGTCTTCTATCACACTCTCCATGGCATCGTGCATACGTAACCAGTCAGAAGGCTTACCGTTATAATCAATTTTGCCATCTGGTTTGGTGATTACTTTTACCTTTGCGGCACCATCGCTGCTTTTTAGTAAGTGCGGGGTAATATGTTGCCCTTTACTGGCGGTCATGGCAGTAGCGTTAGCAATCTGTAGCGGTGTGGCTAAGAAATAGCCTTGGCCAATACTGACAGAGATCGTCTCACCTGGTAGCCAGTTCTTATCATAAGTGTCTTGCTTCCATTTTGGTGAGGGCATGATGCCTGATTTTTCATTAGGAAGGTCGATACCGGTGTCTTGACCAAAACCAAAACGTACCATCCAGTCGTGCAAGCGCTGGATACCCATCTCGTATGCTAGCTTGTAGTAATAGGTGTCGACTGACATCGCGATAGATTTTTTTAAATCAACCGTACCATGCCCCCCGCGTTTCCAGTCACGGAACCGATGTGAGTCACCAGGTAGGCTGAAGTAACCAGGGTCGTAGATGGTACTCTCCCAATCCCTTAGGCCATAATGGATACCGCCCAAACCTTCGAACGGTTTGATAGTAGAGCCGGGCGGGTAGGTGCCTTGTAAGGCGCGGTTGTATAACGGCTGATCCAGGTCCTCACGCAGGGCGTCGTAGTCCTTAAATGAGATGCCCGATATGAACGGGTTAGGGTCGTAGCTTGGGTTACTGACAAACGCCAGTACGTCGCCGTTTTTGGGATCTATCGCTACAATTGCACCGCGGCGACCATCAAGTTGCTTTTGTGCGATGGTCTGTAAGCCATAGTCCAAGCTCAGGGTTAAATCATTACCAGAGGTTGGCGGTTTGGTGTCCAATTGGCGCAAGATATTGCCATGAGCATCTGTTTCTACTGACTGGTAGCCTGGTTGCCCGAGCAAAATATCTTCGTAATAGTCTTCGATGCCAATTTTGCCAATCAGGTCAGTACCTGCATAGCGGTCTTTGTCTATACGCTTAGATTCTTTATCATTGATACGGCCAACATAACCGATAACATGAGCAAACAGCTCATCATAAGGGTAGTCGCGTGTCAGCTTACTCTGAATAGAAACCCCGCGAAAAAAAGGCTTGCGCTCGCTAAACTGAGCCAGCTGCGCTTCCGTTAAGTCGATTTTGATGGTGACAGGATCGTTTTTGTTTTTGCTTAAACGCGCCAGAATATCCGTAATGTCTTCTGCTGTTAAGTCAAAGATAGGCGCGAGCAAACTCAAGGTGCGCTCAGGATTGTCGACTTCATCGGGGCTTAACATGGCAGTAAAGACGGGTTGGTTGTCTGCCAAAATAATCCCATTACGATCATAAATATAACCACGGCTAGGCGGTGCAGAGATGAGCTTGATACGATTGTTATCAGCCTGCGTGGTGTATTTATCATGAGCATAGACTTGCAGATAACCATAACGCGTTATCAAGCCGCCCAAACCAATCAATATCAAAATCCCAAAGATAATAATACGGTTAGTAAAGGTGCTATTGACCTGCTCAGTATTGGGAGTTAGCGGTTTATTCATAGAAAATCAGAGCCCAATTGGTCAGTGAGTCAGTAAAAGAGGAATAAATGGGCGGCTTGGTCAACCAAAGTGCGGTGAGTCTAAAGGATAATGCAAATGGTTTCAATCACATAGCGTGGTACGAGAGAAATTTATGAGGCGTTGATTGGTACGATCGACTGTTACGTAGGGAGTCTTTGTTGTTTCACTACAAATTATAACAGAACAAATGAAAGGGTGCAGTAATTGGCTGCTGATTTTGTTCTGACCATACGTCCTATAAGCGACAGGCTGTATTGATATCTTTGCTACTAAAGATACCGTATAAAAGATGTCATCTTTAGTCACAACTTGCTGAGGGTCTATATGTGCTAATAAATGGCAAGTATGCTAAAATCAGGCGATTTATTTTATCGCAATTGTTACGGGCAGAGCGTCTTTTGAAACGTTCTAATTTGCTAATCACTTGTTATCAGTAACGACAATAGTAGCAACGACAATCAACCTGTCAGGGACTAGAGAAGTCATGGACGTAAATTCATTGTGGCAGACAATCGCTGAACATCCAGAGTTTTTTGCCATGCTGACCATTCCACCAGTGACGGCATTCGTCACTTGGGTACATGTGTGGATGGCACTCAAGATGCTGTTTTACCCGATTAAGTTTCGGGGTATTCGTATTCCTAACTTCCCGTTTTTTGGGTTGCCAGGTATCGGCTGGCAGGGTATCGTGCCGCGAAAAGCAGGCAAGATATCGGGCGTCATTGTTGATCAGACGCTATCAAAACTTGGTTCGCTTGATGAATTTTTTAAGGCGATGGAACCGGAGCAAATGGCGCTATTTGTCACTGACACGGTGGACAAAAACCTTGAGCCGTTGATTGATGAGATTATGCTCGATCATTCGCCCGCCCTATGGGGTAATCTGCCTTACGCCCTAAAGCGCCGTGTCTATGCCCAAGCACACAAAGAGCTGCCCAGTATCATGCAGTCGCTGGTGACAGATTTGACTTATCATGTCGAAGATCTAGTCGATATGCGTAAGATGATCGTTAACACGATGGAGAACGACCGTCGTCTGATGGTTAACATGTTCCTAAGGGTCGGTCAAAAAGAGATCGATTTTATCTGGCATATCAGCGCACTGATCGGTTTGGTGTTTGGTATTATTCAGATGTTTATATTTTTGGTGGTGCCTCAGCATTGGACCGTACCGTTTTTTGCCGCGATTTGGGGATTTTTGACCAACTGGATTGCCATTTGGATGGTATTCAATCCAGTAGAGCCCCGTTTTATACCTTACTTAAAGCTATTCACGGTACAGAGCGGCTTCCCGTTTATCAAGCCAGTGATGCCGCATATCGCAAGGTATCGTTTGCAAGGCGGCTTTATGAAGCGCCAAGAGGAAGTGTCTGAAGTTTTCGCTGAGATTGTGGTAAAAGACTTGGTCACTCTTGAGAACATCATGAATGAGATGATGTATGGTGATCGTTCAGCGCAAACTCGTGAATTGATGAAGTCACATCTATATACAGTACTAGAGTCACCCGTAATCAGCACGACATTACGTGTGGGGTTGGGTCGCCGTGATTATGGGCAGCTCAAAAACACCATTATCGATAAGTCAATTGTAGCGACGATGGTACCACTGCGTGATCCTGAGCTCAATGAAAGTCGCGCCAGTAAGATATTTGGTCTGTTTCGCGATAGGATACGGGCGCTAACGCCAAATGAGTTTCAGAATCTACTGCGTCCTGCCTTTCGTGAAGATGAGATGACCTTGATTGTATTGGGCGGTCTGACAGGATTCTTGGCAGGGTGGTTACATCTGGTTCTGGTGTTTTTCCCCTCGATGCCATGATTTTGATACCATAACTTCGATGCTGTAATTTAGACGCTATGATTTTGGTGCCATTATTCTATCGTGAGCGCACTGTGAGCAAGAATACAATAATAAGTATTTTCAAATAGTCACACACCGCAATATCTAATACAGTTTGAATCAATAAAGTAATGTAAGACCAGTGACAGATAAGCATTTTGTATCAACCATTCATGTTGATACCTCTCAATGATAGTAGCGGGTTTTAGGTGCGTCTATAGCCACTAAAACCTCAGTTTTTGACCGTAAACTATGACCGCATAAAGGACTATTTAGCGTTTGCCAGTGGCTAGCAATGCCATCGGTGAACCTTTAATTGTATCCAAGGTAAACAAGGTTAGACCGTATGTTAATCACAGAATTGGGTTATTTTGCCTTGCTGGCCGCTTTTATACTGGCGATTTTGCAGGTGGTACTACCAACTATTGGCGTTATGCGTGACCATGTCGCTTGGCAGCGTCTAGCACCAAGTCTTGCATGGGCGCAATTTGCGGCCATGATCACATCATTTGCAGCATTAATGGCAGGCTTTTATTACAATGATTTTAGTCTTGTCTACGTCACGCAGCACTCTAATACGTTGTTGCCTTGGTACTATAAGTTATCTGCGACGTGGGGCGGTCATGAAGGGTCTTTGCTGCTTTGGATGACCATTATGGCCACCTGGTGTGCACTGGTCTCTTATTTTAGCCGCGGTTTACCTCTCACTATGCGTGCACGTGTACTTGTCATATTGGCTGGTGTGCAGATGATGATGCTGGCGATGCTCATCTTTACCTCATCACCATTTGATCGTACCTTACCCAATCTGCCCGTCGATGGCGCGGATCTAAATCCTGTCTTGCAAGATTTTGGTCTAATCATTCATCCACCGATGCTTTATATGGGTTATGTGGGTTTGGTTGTGCCATTTGCTTTTTGTATGGCAGCACTGTGGGAAGGTCGCTTGGACGCGGTGTGGACACGTTGGTCACGTCCGTGGGCGCTGGCGGCTTGGGGTTTCTTAACGGTTGGTATCGCGCTTGGCTCATGGTGGGCGTATTATGAGCTTGGCTGGGGTGGCTGGTGGTTCTGGGATCCTGTGGAGAACGCATCACTAATGCCATGGCTGGCAGGTACGGCGTTATTACACTCGCTTGCAGTGACTGAAAAGCGCGGCGTATTCAAGGCATGGACAATCATGCTAGCGATCTTCGCCTTTGCCCTCAGTTTATTAGGTACATTCCTTGTCCGTTCAGGTGTTATCACTTCAGTGCATTCATTTGCTGCTGATCCAACACGTGGTCTGGTGATTCTAGCCATTCTTGGGGTGATTATTGGCGGTGGACTGTTGATGTTTGCGGTACGTGGGTGGCGTCTGACAGTTGAGAGCCAGTATCGTCTGGTTTCGCGCGAGTCCTTCTTAGTGATTAACAACGTTATCATTTTGATTTCGACTTTGGTCGTATTGCTAGGGACGTTGTATCCCATAATCGCTGATTCATTTAATCTGGGTCAGGTTTCTGTTGGTCCTCCGTACTTCAATGCGCTATTTGTGCCATTAACCTGGCTACTGTTAGTGGCAATGGGTATGGGCTCTAATATCCGCTGGAAACAAGACAGCCGCCCATTACTGGGTGCTGGTATGGTTATCGCCGTAAGTAGTCTGGTGTTGGCCGCGATCATTGCCTATTTCACCAGTCCATCAGCAATGCTAAATATTGGTGTTACGTTGGCAGTCAGCTTTTGGGTACTGTTCTGGATGGTGGTCGACTTTAAAGACAAGACCAAAAACGCACCAAGTCGTCTAAGTGGACTGCGTCAGTTGCGCCTAAGTTATTGGGGGCAACAAACTGCTCATATTGGGGTGCTCGTTGCAGTTATTGGTGTGGCATTTACCACTACGCTCAGTATTGAACGTGATGTGGCGCTCGGACCAAACGATAGTGTCAATGTCCAAGGTTATGACTTTACGGTACAAGGGTTTAGCGAAGTAAAAGGCAGTAACTTTGATGCTACTCAAGCTGAGGTTGCGGTCAGTAAAGACGGTCAAGAAGTGACCACGTTATACCCTGAAAAACGCAACTATATTATCAGTATGATGCCGATGACAGAGGCAGCAATTGATGCCAGCCTGATGCGCGATGTGTATGTGGCACTTGGTGAGCCAATTGCTGAGGACAGCAACGAGTGGGCGTTCCGTATCTATGTCAAACCGCTCATCCGCTGGATATGGCTGGGTGCGCTTATTATGGCGTTTGGTGGATTGCTCAGCATGCTAGATAATCGTTACCGTATTAAAAAAACCAGAACACCTGCACAGATCGCTGCCAAAAAGTCAGGGTTTACGACGGTTGCAGATTTGGATGCGTCAGTTACAAAAACAGGGGATCATTGATATGACAGCCTCAAACAAAACACCTGACAACAATAAGCAGCAAAGTAATGCTCAACAAGGCAACAGAAAAGCCAAAAGTAAAAAATCACTAAAAATAGGGTTTTTAATACCTTTAGTAATTTTTGTTGGCTTGCTTGCTATGTTATATATGCGTCTGGGCAAACCGACCGATATTGTGACCAATACCGCACTTGAGCGTCCGGTGCCTGCTTTTGAGCTACCATTGTTGTCAGATACCAGTCGTATCATGACCAATGACAACCTGCCAGATCAGCCATTCCTCATGAATATTTGGGGCTCTTGGTGTCCGACTTGTATCATTGAGCATCCTTTTTTGATGACGCTAGAAGAGCGCGGTGTCAACTTAGTGGGTATTAATTACAAGGATGATATCGGCGATGCGTTGGGCTATCTAAATAGGGGCGGCGATCCATTCTCGATGTCTATTCAGGATCTATCAGGGCAATTTGCTTTAGATTTGGGTTTGACGGGTGCACCTGAGACCTTCGTTGTGGATGGTGAGGGAATTATTCGTCAGCATATTATCGGTGAGATCAATGAGAGCAATTGGCAAAGTCGTATCACGCCTTGTTTGATGGTGCTAAACGAAGCCAATAATAACGGTACCAGTCCAGATCCGAATCAGGTTGCGGAGGCATGTAAATGATAGCCTATAAAATAAAAATCCTGACAACAAAGCTAGCAAGCGTACTCATCGCTTGTTTATTGAGTATGACCAGTTTCGCTGCTATTGATGTTTATGACTTTGACTCTGTACAACAAGAAGCTCAGTATCGCGGTCTCATTGAAGAGCTACGTTGTCCAAAATGTCAAAACCAAAACCTAGCAGGCTCTGATGCACCAATTGCTCAAGATTTAAAGCAAAAAACTTACAACATGGTCAAAGACGGCCGAAGTGATGGTGAGATTCGTGCTTATATGCAGGAACGCTATGGCGACTTTATCAGTTATAAGCCACCAGTCCGTCCTTCGACATGGATCTTGTGGTTTTTCCCACCATTATTGCTCATCATCTTGATCATTGGGTGGTTTTGGCAAAGCAAACGGCGTCAGCTGGTCGCTAGTGGCGACAGTGGCGTGGCAGTAGAGCATACTACTGAGGCATTATCTGCCACCGAAAAAGCGGAGCTTGAGCGTTTGTTATCGCGTGCTGATAATAAAGACGATCATGACATTACAAGCCTTGGGGGCAAAAAATGACCATATTCTCTACGGTTGGCTTATTTATTGCGCTAAGCTTACTTATTACCTTATTGCTTGGTGTTATCGCGATCAAGCCATGGCTAAAAGCACCGCGCAAACACAGTAAGCCTGTGGACAATCAGCTATTAGATATCAACGTTGCCGTGTTCCGTGAGCGTTTGGCTGAGCTAAAAACAGATAAAGATAGTGGCATCATTGATGATCACCATTATCAAAACCAAAAGCTAGAGCTAGAACGTCAGCTCTTAGATGCTCAGCGTGAAGTCGCCCCTATGGTCACGCCTGGTATCAAAAGTCGATTGATCATCATCGTTTGGGTCCCCGTCCTTACAGCCATGGCCTACTTGATGGTCGCTGATCGTACTCCTGTGTTTGAGCTATGGGCTGCTGAGGACAAAGTAGGTCAAGTGGCTGATGATTTATTAACGGGTAAAATTGATCAGCCTCCAGCTTGGGCTATCGAAGATGGTAATCAGCTGATTAGTGCCATGCAGACCAATGTCTATCGCCATGCCTATGACTACAATCGCTGGATGCGCCTATCAGAGCTATTTTTATCATTAGAAGCGACTGATTCAGCGCTAGAGGCTCTATCACGTGCTTATCGTCTATCACCTGACAACGAAGAAATTGCAGCGACTTATGCGCAGATCAGTTTTTTTGCTAATCAAGGTCAGCTAGATGCCAATAGTCGCCGAGTGTTAGAAGAGTTATTGGCAACTAACCCAGAGCATGAAGGTGCACAAATGCTCATGGCAATGGGCGAGGCTCGAGCGAATAATTTTGATCAAGCACAAGGCTGGATAAAACGCTTGCGTGCTAGTATTTCTGCCAAGCCAGGCGATCATACGCAGGCGCTCTCAAGCCTAGATGAGCTGAGTGCGAATGTGGCTATCCAGCAGCAGCAAGCCTCTGAAGGTGTTGAGGTGACCGTTAAGATCAATTCAAGCTTGCTACCGTTGGTAAAAGCTGATGATGTGTTGTTTGTCGCGATTCGTGATGTCAATGGTGGACCACCGTTTGCCGCCAAGCGCTTACCGATCAGCGCCATCAAGCAAGGCGAGGCTACTATTAGCCTAAGCGATCTTGATGCTATGATGCCAGGACGTACTATAGGATCTGCTCGAGGAGACAAAGTACAGTTGGCAGTCATTGCCCGTATCAGCCACAGTGGTAACGCAGTCGCAGAGTCTGGAGACCTGTCAGGTAATCCCGTAGTGATTAGTGCTGATCAAACTCAGGCCAATGTAGAAATCAATCAGCAAATACCGTAGAGTAGTCTACTCACTGTAAAAGAGTAGCAGCGTCATTCTGGTTGTAGGTGAGCTATATTGCTTTGCAGCGGTTAGATAACGGATGGTTTTAATACTCTTTTAAGTTCGCTGTACTATAGACTTGTCTGTTACTATAAGTCGCTAGCACCTTAGTGACACTGTCCGTTATATAAGGGCGCAACAGTGTTGTATGAACAGCTAAGTCATAGCAACTCATAACCGTAATTATGAAAATACTTGAGGTTTGCAAAGCCACAAGGTAAGGTAGCTTTGCAAACCATTAATCCCTAAGTTTTATTAATCCCAAAATCCTATCTATTAAGGAGAGTCGTGTAATGATGCGTATTATTTTGCTAGGACCACCAGGCGCCGGTAAAGGTACTCAAGCCCAGTTTATTTCTAAAGAATATGACATTCCACAGATCTCAACTGGCGACATGCTACGCGCAGCAATCAAAGAAGGTAGCGAGCTTGGCAAAAAAGCCAAAGATATTATGAATGCTGGTGGTTTGGTTTCTGATGATCTTATTATCAACCTAGTCAAAGAGCGTATCGCTAAGCCTGATTGTGTCAATGGTTGTATCTTGGATGGTTTTCCGCGTACGATTCCTCAAGCGCAAGCACTTGCAGATGCTGATGTTGCCATCGATCATGTGGTCGAAATAAGCGTACCTGATGACGAAATCGTCAGCCGTTTGTCTGGCCGTCGTCAGCATCCAGGTTCGGGTCGTGTTTACCATGTGGATCACAATCCACCAAAGGTTGATGGTATCGATGATGTCACTGGCGAAGCGCTTATTCAGCGTGAAGATGACCAAGAAGCGACTATCCGCGACCGTCTGTCTACGTATCATGAGCAAACGTCAGCATTGGTTGGTTTTTACCAAGACAAAGCGACTGAGGGTGATGATGCACCTAGCTATGATAAGTTTGATGGTACGCAAGGTATTGATGAGGTTAAGCAGCAGATCTTATCAGCGCTAAAAGGCTAACGATTGATTGTAGCTAATTGATTTAGCCAGTCGATGTAGTCATTGAAGACCCTGTTTAATAGCAGGGTTTTTTATTGCTAGTGATTTTATGTCTTACAAAAAAACCTCCAAAAAAAACCGCTTACTCATTATAAGCAAACGGTCTTTCTATCAAAATTTATGACTTACAAAGCTCATATACTTTTGATTAACAACTACGTGATTAACAATTACGCATTACCTTCAGCATCAACTTGCGCTTGCTGCTGACTTTGTGCGTACGCTTGATCAAAGTTCACAGGTGCTAGTAGCAATTGCGGGAAGCTACCACGCGTCACGATGTCGCTGATGACCTCACGAGCGTATGGGAACAGCACGTTAGGGCAGTATGCACCTAAGATTTGACCGATTTGGTCTTCTGGGATGTCTTTTAGTAAGAAAATACCTGCCTGATGCACTTCAGCGATAAACGCTGCTTCTTCCGCATTTTTGGCAGTAACGCTCACGGTAAGGATGATCTGATAATGGTCATCATCTAGCTTTTCAGCATTGCTAGACAAGTTGATATCAAGCTCTGGGTTCCACTCTTTGGTGAATACGCTCGCGCCTGGTACTTCAAGTGACATATCTTTTACGTAGATGCGCTCTAATGCCAATTGTGGTTGTGCTTGTTCTTCAGCCATGATAAATCCTCTAAAATTAAATCAAATAATTGGGCAAACGGTCATTTTAATAGAAATTCATTGTAATATAAATAGGGACGAAAACTCGATGTTTTTATCACTACTTCTTGATACTGTATTTATATCAAGGACTACATTTGAATCAAAAGCTATGTTTGAACCCACCGCTGTCTGTCTTTATAGGCATAAAAACAGACAGTAGCGTAAAGTAGCAGATTAACCTGCTAATAGCTCGTCAAGTTTGCCTTGCTGGTTCATTTGGTTAAGCTCATCAAAGCCACCAACAAAGGTATCACCAACAAAAATTTGTGGCACAGTACGGTAGTTATTGGTTTTTTGCATCAATGCTTGGCGATCTTCACGGCTCATATCATGCATACCGATCTCTTCATAATCAACGCCTTTAGTTTTTAATAATTGTTTGGCGTTTGAGCAGTATGGGCAGATAGGTGTGGTATAAACTTTAACTGGTACAGTCATGGTTAATCCTTATTTATAAATTTGTGAGACAACAGCACTATTATAGATAACCTGATTGATTATCATAGTCTACGTATGGGTATAGTCTGTTATCAATGAGTAAAGTACAAATGTATTCGGTTGTGCTCACTACTAAAGTGGGGATAGGTACGACAAATTCAAGCCGTCTCAGTTTAAAACGCCTTACAGCATTAACTTTGTCACCTTAACTTTACTGCCTTATAAGTACTGCACAAAAAAAGACACCTCTTTATAAGGTGTCTTTTCATTTTTCGATCTTCAGTCAGGAAGTGGTAAACACTAACTAAGCTTATTGTTTAAGTAAGCCTGCTATTTGCTTAGACTAGGCTTTGACTTACCTTTCTTTGATTTAGTGTCTTTCACACCAACCAATGGCATGCCAGCACCTTGCCAACCACCGACACCGCCCTCTAGACGATAGACGTCATCTTTGCCAATCATTTGAATGGCTGCGCCTGCTTGTACGCCCATATCACAGATAATAATCACTGGCTGCTCAATCGCGCGAATCTCTGTTAAGCGGTCTTTGAGGTCAGTGAAAGGTATGTTGCGGCTGCCTTGAATATAACCTGATTCAAACTTCTTCTTGGCGCGAATATCGATCAGCTGCGCGTTTTGAGAGTTGACCATCATGCCAAGGGTGTTGGGCGATATTTTTCTACCGCTACGTTTGTTTTCAATGGTAAAAAACAGGATAGCAAGTACGGCTAATATACCAAATAAAAACGGGTGGTTGCCCACAAATTCCAGCGCACGATCCAAACCATACCTCCAAAAAAATAGGTGTTCTATTGAGCTGAGAAGCCAGCCCAATGATATTGAACAAGGCGCTATTATACCGATAAGGTCATCTATAGTAAACGGGCGATGACACAGGCAATAATTGGGCGATTATTGTACTTATCTATGGAGCTTCTCAGCCTAATAAAAGTATCTACTCACAATAACGCTTTTAATTCAGACGGACACTAACAAGCCAAATATTAATAAGGCTTCGTATCTGCCTCTTCTCGTAGCGTGACGAGGTTTTCAACGCGGCGCTGCAATACCTCACCATCAGCTACCGCTTGCCATAGTGCACAGCCTTTGCTGTTGTGAGTATGGCGACAGTCACGGAATTGGCAGTCACCGGCCAATGGTGCTAGCTCAACGAAGCCTGAAATAATATCGTCAGGAGTAAGGTGCCAAATACCATACTCACGAATCCCTGGTGTATCAACGATACCGCCTTGAGTGAGGTCTTCTGGGTTAAATGGCAGCAGTCGACTGGTCGTCGTGGTGTGCTGACCGAGCTTAGAGTTTTGCGAAATGACATTGACGCTCTGTCCAGAGTCAGGCAGAAGGGCGTTGATTAGACTGCTTTTGCCAACGCCAGATTGACCAGCAAAGATAACCAGCTTTTTATCTATATAGCGTTTTAGTTCATCAAGACCTTCTTGCTCATCACTCTCAGCGATGTTTTCAGGACAATCGACTGAGGTGAGCACGCTCTCATAGCCAAGCGCGGCATACTGCGCCAGTAATTCATTAGTATCCACGCCGTTTTCCTCTGCCAATAAATCGGCTTTGTTGAGGACAAGTAATGGTTTGACGCCTGCATGGTGGCATACCACGAGATAGCGATCAATTAGGGTCGGGGCGGCAGCAGGTAATGGTGCAAAGACGATAGCTAGAATATCGACATTGGCGGCGACGGGTTTGAGTTTATGATAGCGATCAGGGCGAGAGACCAGTGACGTACGTGGTTTAACCGCTTCGATACGTCCAAATCCAGTATTTGAGTCAGCATTCCAGCGTACTTGGTCGCCAGCAGCTAGCATCGGTAGATTGGTACGTACGTGGCAGCGCCAGATATCGCCGAGTGCTAGTGCTTGCCAAAACGGCTCAGGATCATCAGGGGCCACTTCTGGCTGTTCAGGTATCACTGCAGGCAGGCTCGTTACTTGTACTTCTAATTGCTTACCGTAATGCGCCATGACCACGCCATCCATCAGGCTGTCATCGATGCTGTCTTGATTAGACAATTGCTGCTTGTCGATGCGACGAATCTGTTGCTTGGTCAGTTTGCGTTGCCGGATTAATGCCATGGTTTTGTGACCTATTATAAAAATATTGCTAAGTGTAGCGTGAAAATTTGCTAACATACAGCCTAAAGCGTCTGCGGCAGACAGTGGTTTTGTAATATTGTACGACTCTAAAGGTTTTCTGAACCAAATAGCGCGTTGCAATACTGCTCGAGCATGGATGTCTACGTGTAATACGTTTTTTCAATTGTTTTTCTAAAGTTGCTTTTCCAAAATTATGAATGATAGGATATTTTATGGCTACCGGTGACCATCCCAATAAGATTAAGATCAAGAATCAAGGCAAAAAAGGGCTGGTGTGGATTGATCTAGAAATGACCGGACTCGATACGTTAAACGATGAGATTATCGAGATTGCCACTGTCGTGACTGACGAAGATTTGAACGTGCTTGCCGAAGGGCCTGTGTTTGCGATCAAGGTGTCGGATCAAGTTTTAAATAAGATGGATGATTGGAATACCAAGCAACATGGTCAGTCAGGATTGGTCGACCGTGTCCGCCGTAGTAGGGTGACACTGGCAGAAGCGGAAGCTGAGACCATCAAGTTCCTAAATAAATGGGTTGATAGTGGTAAGTCACCAATGTGCGGTAACTCTATCTGCCAAGATCGTCGCTTTATGGCGCGCCAAATGCCAGAGCTTGAGCGCTTCTTTCATTATCGTAATCTTGATGTGTCGTCGATCAAAGAGCTGTGTTTCCGCTGGCGTCCTGACATTCTAAAGAACTTTGAAAAAGGCGGCAGTCATTTAGCTTTAGACGATATTCGTGACTCTATTCGTGAGCTAAAGCACTATCGTCAGCATTTCTTTAAATTGATGGACTAGAGAGCAAGCGATAAGTAGCTCAAGCATGTAGTAAACATAAAAAGGGTCTGTTGAACTATCGACAGACCCTTTTTATATTGAAAAGATATTTTTGAAGATGCATTGTTTAAAATGCCATTAAGTTTAAAACGCCATTACACGCATTTTAGCGAATCAGAAATTCAAACTCGTACAATTCAAACTCAGCATCATTACTGCCTAAATCGTTACTATGCAAACGGTCGTTTGAATGCTCGTCATCTGTTATTGCTCCAATTACCGCACTGACTTTTGGCTGGCGAGTGTCTTTATCTAATAATCGCCAGTCGCCAAGCACATAGCGTTTTTTATCAGCGGTGGCTTGATGGATATCGGGACGATGGGTATGTCCGTGCAATAGCGCATCGCTATTGGTGATGGCTTGATATACGGCTTTATCATTCACATCCATGATGTAAGCGGCTTTATTGGCATTATTTTTCTGGCTTTTTTTGCGCATATTATCTGCGATGGCTAAGCGTTTTTCTAATGACTTGTTGAGCAGATACCACTGAGTCAGACGGTTACGCATGATTTTACGAAAGAACTGATACTTCTTGTCATCCGTGCAGAGTGCGTCACCGTGTTCCAAGCGGTAATTCTGTTGACCAATAGCCAAAGTATACGGTTCGCTGATCAGCTCACCACCGAATAGATTACAAAACGGCTGACCCAACAAAAAATCACGATTGCCGTGCATGACCAATATCTCGCAGCCATTGATACGTAGCTGCTTGAGTTTGGCGATAAGCGGCGTTAGCCAATGCGTTATTTGTTCGTTCTCTGACTTCTTTTCTTTTAATAGGGATAAATACATATCATCGCCTAGCCATACCTCAAACCAATCACCCAATATAAAGAGGCGTTTTAGTGAAGGTAGGGCAAGACAGTCATCTAATAGCGCCAAAAAAGCCTGCACTAAGGCAGGCTCCTGAGGCGATAAATGCAAATCGCTAATCAATACTTGCCGCACTTGATGAGGGCGGGTCGTGATTAAGTGATTAAAACTTTGCATTTATCTTTGTCCTCGTGACTTATCGTATAGCGAGCATGATTTAATAAACTCTATTAAAAAATGCTCGCTCATTCACAGCTATCGCTAAGTAACTATTACTGACTAGCTGCTATTGAATGACTATTACTGAGTAATGATGGTTGCTGAGTTGATAACAACTGGCTCTTTTGGCACATCAGCATGCATGCCGAAACGACCCGTTGGTACGCTGCGCATTTTTTCGATAACGTCCATACCGCTTGTTACTTTACCAAATACGGTGTAACCCCAACCTTGCATGTTTTTGCCAGAGTGGTTTAGGAAGTCGTTGTCTTTTACGTTGATGAAGAACTGGCTAGTCGCTGAATGCGGATCTTGGGTACGCGCCATTGCGATAGTACCTTTGTCATTTTTCAGGCCGTTGTCCGCTTCGTTTTCGATAGGCGCATTGGTTGGTTTTTCATTCATCTCAGCGTCCATTCCGCCGCCTTGAATCATGAAACCATCAATGATGCGATGGAAAATTGTACCGTCATACTGACCAGATTTTACGTAGTTTAAAAAGTTTTCTACGGTTTTTGGTGCTTTTTCTTCGTTGAGTTCGATAACGATCGCACCCATATTGGTTTCAAGTTCTACTACTGGTGGCATGTCTACCATGGGATATTCCTTTTTGATTGCAGCGCCTTAAATAGCACTATTGTGAGTGGTGGTTAAAAAGTTACGGGTAGTCTAACGGCTTTTTTATCCCGTGTCATGTATCAGGCTGTTAATGCGTTTGCGAAACCTGATAGAATAACGCAACTTTACCCATTTTTGACAAATTTTGATAATGCGGTCGCACTATCTAAGTTTTAATATTCTCGCTTTATTTTAATATTCTCGTTTTATTTTAACACTTTAGTTTAAACGTTTCGTGATGCGTGATGGCACGCACCATGAACTGACAATTTGCGTTAGGAGCAATGCCCGATGAGTGATCACTCAAGCAACAATGCACAAAAAGACGAAGCAAAAAACGATTTTATTCGTAATATCATTCGTGACGATGTCAATGCGCAAAAATACCAGCAAATTGTAACGCGTTTTCCGCCTGAGCCAAATGGCTACTTACACTTAGGTCATGTCAAATCTATCTGCCTAAACTTTGGGGTGGCCGAAGAGTTTGGCGGTGTATGCAACCTGCGTTTTGATGACACCAACCCAACCGCAGAAAAACAAGATTTCATTGATAATATTGAAAATGATGTGAAGTGGCTCGGTTTTGAGTGGGCAGGCGAGGCGTACCACGCATCAAGTTATTTTGATCAGCTGCATGCATGGGCAATCCAGTTGATTGAGCAAGGCGATGCCTATGTTGATTTACAGTCGCCTGAGCAAATCCGCGATAACCGTGGCTCATTTAATGAAGCGGGCACGCCTTCACCATATCGTGATGCCAGCGTCGAAGAAAATCTAGCGCTTTTCAATGATATGAAAGAAGGTAAATACGCTGAAGGTAAGGCTATTTTGCGCGCCAAGATTGATATGGCAAGTCCAAATATGAACTTGCGTGATCCTGTTATTTACCGCGTGATGCATCAATCTCATCATCAGACGGGTGATAAATGGTGTATCTATCCGATGTATGACTTTGCTCATCCGCTCTCTGATGCGCTTGAAGGTATTACTCATTCGTTGTGTACCCTTGAGTTTGAGGATCACCGTCCGTTCTACGACTGGGTCATCGAAAAAATCGGCTTTGATGTGCCGCCGCACCAGTACGAATTTAGTCGCTTAAACGTTGATCACACATTGACCAGTAAGCGTAAGCTCAAGCAACTTGTCGATGAAGGCATTGTGAGCGGTTGGGACGATCCACGTATGCCGACCGTCGCTGGTATGCGCCGCCGTGGTTATACGCCAGAGGGCTTGCGTGATTTTTGTGAGCGTGTGGGTGTGACCAAAGCGGATAGTGTGGTTGATTTTCGTCTATTGGAGTTTAGTGTTCGTCAGTCATTAGAGACAATGACTGCGCGCGGTATGGCGGTGTTAAAGCCATTAAAAGTGACGATTACTAACTTTAGCGAAGCGGTCAGCAGCTGGGAGACACAAAAAGCCGATAGTGTGAACGCGCGTTTTGATGATGAGGCGCAGACGCTTTGGTTGACTCAGCCCAAACATCCTAACGTCGACATGGGTGAGCGCGAGATCCCATTTACCGAGACGCTATACATTGATCAAGGTGATTACGAGATTGAACCACCAGCAGGTTATAAGCGTCTCTCTCCAGAAAAGCCAGAGATTCGTTTGCGGAACACCTACGTGTTAGCCGTCACTGAGCATATCACTGACGAGAGTGGCAATGTCGTCGAGCTAAAAGCAACGATTGATCCTGCCACTCTTGGCAACAACCCTGAGGGTCGCAAGGTTAAAGGCGTGATTCACTGGGTATCTGCCAGTCAAGGCGTACCAGCAATCGTACGTATGTATGAGCAGCTATTTAGCGTTGAGGATCCAAGTAGCGTCGCTGACGTTCATCAGGCATTGAATGCTAACTCATTAACTGAGCTAAATGTTGTCGTTGAGCCATCTTTAGCTAGTGCTGATGCTGGCACGCGTTTCCAGTTTGAGCGCGAAGGGTATTTCATCTCTGATAGCGAAGATCACAGTACTGATAAGCCAGTATTTAACCAAATCGTTAGCTTACGCGACAGCTATAAGCCCGCTTAATCTGATACTGACTAAATCTATAAAAGGCATTACTACGAAAGCTGATGTATTGAGATAATACTGAACAATAGTAGTTTGCAAGCAAGCCCATTTCTAGTACGCTAGGAATGGGCTTTTTTTGGACAACTATAAAGTTTTTGACAGTAATATTTGAGGAAATGAGCATGGCAAAATTTTTGAACAGCAGTGGGACGACCTATCATCTAGAAGAATTGATTAAAAATGCATCTGATCGGTTGATTATTATTAGCCCATACTTAAAGCTTAATGAACGCATTAAAGAGCTGCTAGAAGACCGCAACCGCCTTAAAATCGATATTCGCATTGTTTATGGCAAGAATGATTTACATCCAGAGGAAATAAATTGGTTAAAAAACTTAACGTTTATTCGTACTAGCTTTTGCAAAAACTTGCATGCCAAATGCTACCTGAATGAAAACGAATGCATTATTACCAGTTTAAATCTTTATGAATTTAGCCAAGTCAATAATAATGAAATGGGCGTGCTGATTTATCGTAATGATGATGCCAAACTTTATGCCGATACTTACGAAGAAGCACAGCGCATCATTCGTATCAGTGATGAGGTTAGAATGTCTCTTGAAAAGGTAAGTGACACCCAAAGTCAGTCTGAATCTAATACCAAAATAGCAAGTACAGCATCTCAGTCGCCAGCAACGTCGACTGCGTCAACGACAGATGCCACACCTAATTATTCTAAATTGACCACCGCCAAGCTTGCTAAAGAGTTGGGTTTGAAAACTCAAGAGTTGAATGAAAAGCTGCTGGCAGCGGGTTATCTAGAAAAGCAAGAGGGTGAGCTTGTATTGACCGATGCTGGACGTGCTGCTGGTGGCACTAGTAAAAAGGGCAAGTTTGGTGAGTTCTGCTTGTGGGATGCAGGCATGGTTGTATAAGAAGCTGTGAGAATAGTTACTTGTTTACTTAGTGGTAAATGGAATAACCGCATTACAATCCGTCACAAGACATTCATAACCAGTTTGTTACTATAAAGTCAGTTTTTAGGGATGTGCTTGGTTTTTACTACTAAGCACATCGAGGATAATAATAGAGCGCGAGACCGACGTGTCAATAACAGCGTTCATCAACATAGCTAAGGAATACAGCATGGCACATTTACGTTTAGGTGATACCGCACCCAATTTTGACGCGGCAACCACAGAAGGTGATATTAATTTTCATGAGTGGGCAGGTGACAACTGGGTCGTTTTTTTCTCGCATCCAGCAGATTTTACGCCAGTATGTACCACTGAGCTTGGGCGTGCAGCCGCATTGAACGGCGAGTTTCAAAAGCGCAATGTGAAGCCGATTTGTATTTCTGTAGATAGTCTAGAAGATCATAAGTCTTGGGCAAGTGATATCGGTGAGACTCAAGGGACAGATATGAACTTCCCAATCATCGCTGACCCCAACAAGGAAGTCGCTGAATTATATGACATGATGCATCCTAATGCAGACAGTACGCATACAGTACGTAGTGTGTTTATCATCGATCCGAACAAGAAGGTGCGCCTAACGCTGACATATCCTGCGAGCTGTGGTCGTAACTTTGATGAAATCATCCGCGTTATTGATGCCCTGCAATTGTCTGATGAATACAATATCGCAACGCCAGTAGATTGGAAAGAAGGTGATGACGTGATCATTCCACCAAGCGTCAAGAACGAAGATATTGCTGCCAACTATCCAAAAGGTCATAAAGAAATCAAGCCGTACTTGCGTACGACACCTGCACCAAACAAATAATTAGCTTGGTTGCATAGATATGATTAAATAGAGCCTCATGACTCAATGTCGTGGGGCTTTTTATATTTTGACTCATGAGCAATAAGCCTTTGCCATGAGGGTCAGAGTAGGCTATAACTGTGGTATAAAGTATCAATAGATTGGTACTCAGTACTACCACGATCATAATAAAGCGTATTAACGCTAAGCTGTTGTTCAATCATTATTACAAGGAATTTACTATGAAAAAACTATACGTTACTCGTACCGCACCCAATCCGCGCAAAGCACTTATTTTATTAGCTTCAAAAGGTATTGATGTCGATGATATGGACGACATCGATGTGATTGATATTGATTTTGCTGCAAACGAGCAAATGTCAGAAGCCTTTACTCAAATGAATCCAATGCAGACCGTGCCTGTCTTAACACTAGATGATGGTACCGTGCTCAATGATTCACAGGCAGTTTGTGAGTATTTAGATCGCGTTTATGGTGAGCGTTCGGTCATGGGTAATGATGTGGTACAACGTGCCCAGGTTTGCTCTATGCGCCGTGTTGCTGAGTTTGAAGTGATGTACAACTTGATGCTGGCATTCCAGCACAGTCACCCGTCTAAAGCACAGCGTGTCGAACAGGTACCAGAGTTCGTCGCGCCATCAATTGCTCGAGCTATCAAGGCAATGGAGTATTTTGAGACAATATTAGAGGATCGTCAGTATCTAGTAGGCGAGCAACTGAGCTTTGCAGATATCGTGCTATATCTAAGCTTGGACTTCGGTAAAGTACTCAAGATTAATCCTAACGAACAAGGTGAAAACCTAGCACGCTTTTATCGAATGATGAATGAGCGTTTTAGTATTAAAAATATAGCCAAAACCAAGTCTGCATAGACTAATACTAAAGTACAGGTACACAGAAACTTATTAACCTGAGAACAAAATACATTTGAAATAACATTGAGGATAGCTGATATTTATCGGCTATCCTTTTTTTCGTAATACTTATGGCATCAAACAACAATAGGTTTAAATAATAATAAAAATCAACATTTCATTACATAAGGCAATATCCCTCAGTCTATAGTGGTCAATCTAAATTGATTATAATAATCTCATTCCACACGATCATTTAATAAAAGCCAGTATGAAAACCAGTCATAGAAAAAAGTGATACACGCTTACTACGAGGTATGAAATATGGTAGGTAGAGCAAGGAAACCAATAACGAGAGTATTTTTATTGCCTAGTGTGTTGGCAATAAGTTTAATGCTAAGTGCTTGTCAAAAAGAAACAGCAACTAGCGAAGAGAGTGCGTCAGATAGCACTGAAGTCAACGACGCATTGGATTCGGTAGCGAGCGAAAACCTGACGTCCAATGTGAGCTCTACATCAGACCCAGTCAGATCAACTATGTCTAATGCTGAAGCGCAGCTGATTGACACCTTATCTCGTCATCGTTGGACACTTGATAGTGTCACTGATGTGAGCCATCAATCTGTGACCGAGTTTGCAAATATCAACAGCCAAGTTACCCTAGTGTTCAATGAGCATCAAGGACAGAACACGCTCAGTTATAGTGTTGGTTGCAATACAATTAGTGCCGCCTACCAACTACAAGGATATACTCTAATCATCGATGAAGGTATGAGCACCAAAATGTCTTGTGACGAACTCGATAGCGCCGAAAACACTTTGAGTACACTGATGCTAGGTAACAGTGAGTTAAAGGTAACTCAGAGCGACAGTCCAGTATTGACGCAGTTTACCAGTGATAATGCTACCTTGGTCTGGAGCGGTAGACTCACCCCTCAAGCGAAATACAACAGCAAGGGTGAGGCAGTGTTTTGGGCAGTAAATGCCAAAAAAGTAGACTGTGAAATGAATAATGATAAACAGTGTCTACAAATTAAGCCGGTCACCTACGATAACCAAGGCATAAAAACTCACGAAGGAAAGTGGAGAACGTTTGCTGGAGAGATTGATGGCTACCATCACGATGGCACGCACGAGGAGGTACTGCGCTTACAGCGTTATCAGCTAGGTACCAGTGAGCTACTAATGAACGACGAGCCACTAGAGAGTGACACGAATGATGACGCCTATGCTTATGTGTTAGACGCTGTTATCGAAAGCTCAGTTGCAGAATAACTCAATACAATGTAACCCATTAACCCATCTGAACATTTCAAAACAAATAGGCATTTTAAATGTCGAAAGTGATTAGATATCGAAAGTTACTAGATATCGAAAGTTAGGATGAATATAGGCAATAAAAGAACGCGTCCAATGGCGCATGTCTTTATTGCCTATCTTATGCTTGAGTATCTATTTGTGTCAGTGTTTAATGACTTTAACAGCACTTATCTTAACAGCACTTATCTGTTCTAACGTAAGTTACCCAAGTCTTCTTCGGTTAGACGCCAGCGCCCTTTTTTCTTGGAGCCACCACGGCCTCTCATAGAGCTATTTGATAGTATCTTATTCATAGAGTGACTTGAATGCGCATGACAAATAGCGCAGGCAAGACCGTCAGCAGCATCTTGTTGTGGTACCACCTCTAACTTCAGTATTCGGCAAACCATCTCTTGTACTTGCTCTTTTGCCGCCGCACCATAGCCACATACCGATTGTTTGATCTGCCGAGCAGTATATTCTGATACCTCTAGATCCAGTGCGACCATCGCTGCAATCGCGGCACCTCGGGCTTGTCCCAGTTTGAGCGCAGAATCAGGGTTTTCTGCCATAAATACCTGTTCGATAGCCGTATAAATGGGTTCATCTGCATATTTCAAATGATGCTGTGTGATACGAGTCAATCCATTAAAAATACGTTTGAGACGCTCAGGCATCTCTTTAGTATCTGTGCGAATCGTACCTGCATCGATATAGGTAAGTTTATCACCCGTTTGCTGGACTATCCCATAACCAGTCATACGTGACCCTGGATCGATTCCAATAATAATTGCCATAGTATTCCGTCTTGCTTACATTTTGTTTTATGGCTTAAAAATGAGCCGTAAGTTTGATAGTATAGCAACCAATCCCCATATACATCATATGTTAGCCATTTTAATTTACATGGCACTCAATTTATTGGTTTTTATTTTATAGGACGACACTTTATGGGTCAGATAGTTGGTATAGCCATCGTTTGGTTTATTATCGAGATGCTACTGTGGTATTTGCTTGCTCAATTTATGAGCGGCTGGTGGGTGTTCATGTGGTTCATTGTTGCAGCGGTTATCGGTATTTCTCTTGTGCGTAAAGGTATGGCTTCTCTAAACCCAATGGCCCAGCAAATGAAAGCGGGTGGCATGATGAACCCTGCAATGCGTCCGCCAGAGTCTACGATGATCAAAAGTATTGCTATGGCAGCAGCGGGTATCTTATTGCTGATTCCAGGCGTATTAAGCGATTTGCTTGCGCTACTGGTTGTACTACCACCTGTACAAAAGAAGCTTAAAGATGTGGCTAATAACTATGTCATGAATAATCAGCAAAAAATGATGGAAATGATGGCAAAGCAGATGGGTGGTCAAATGGGCGGCGGACAAAACCCATTTGGCGGTATGGGTGGTCAAAACCCATTCGGTGGAGCAGGTGGTATGAACAATCAAAATCCATTTGGTCAGCAACAGCAAAACCCATTTGGTGATGTGTTCAAACAACATACAACGGTTGATGGCACTGCCAAAAACGTTCCTAAAGATGTGAAAAAAATCACTAAGTCTGCTAATGATGAGTGATTATTAGAGATTAATGAGTCAAACATAAGACATAAAAAAGCCCCTTTCGTCATTAACGAAAGGGGCTTTTTGGTGGCAGCAAAAACATCTAATATAAACGATGCATTTACAGACCGAATGAAACAACCGAAGTGCCGCTGTAAGATGGTGACCCATGAACCGTGAAGTTCAGGGCGGATGCGTCATCATCTCTGCAGGTTTCCTGATACACCGCAAGCGGTGCAGGCATACACAATGAGACAATAGGTACCACATCCTGGTAAAGCATTATCGGCTCAGGGAATAAACATCTACTAGCCAACACTTCAGAATAGATTCATCTTAACTAATGAAATGAGTGATTGCAAGTGTGATTTACAGATTGATACTCAGTAGCGTTGATTACATGACTGGTATAGGTTTGCTTACAAATACGGTGGTATAAAAACGATACAAAACCGTTCATTTATTACTAAAAAATTGTCAGTTTTTCAGCTATTTTAAGATATGTGTTAATATAGTGAGCTTTCAAGACCTTAACACAGCATGATAGGCGTTCATTCACTCGAGGAGCGGTAATATATGACCAATACCCAGCAAGCATCAGAATCTATTGATGACAATCAGGCGCAGCTTAACAGTAAGCAAGACGGCGTACCGAATAAAAAAACGCCGCATGTTTTAATGATATTAGACGGCTTTGGTCATCGCGAAGACGATAAAGATAATGCCATTGCTGCGGCCAATATGCCAAATTTGGATAAAATATATCAACAGTATCCTCATGGGCTTATCTCTGCTTCAGGAGAAGATGTAGGCTTGCCAGATGGACAATTTGGTAATTCAGAAGTTGGCCATATGAATCTGGGTGCGGGTCGTGTGCTTTATCAGGACTCAACTCGTATCTCAAATGAACTTGCCAATCGTGAGTTTTACAAAAACGAAGCGCTCGTTAATGCAGTTAAAGTCGCCAATGAGCGCGGTGGTAATGTACATATTATGGGTTTGCTTTCTGATGGCGGTGTTCACTCTCATCAGGATCATATCGAAGGCATGTGCCATTCGGCACTGGTTCACGGCGCCAAAAATGTCTTTATTCATTGCTTTTTAGATGGCCGTGATACGCCGCCTAAGTCGGCTGATAAGTACATCAATCGCTTGCGTGACTATATCAACAAGCTCAATGCCCATTATGAAGGCGGGCATGTACAGATTGCTAGCATCATCGGTCGCTACTATGCAATGGACCGCGACAATCGCTGGGATCGAGTACAAAAAGCATATGAGCTAATCACAGAAGGCAAAGCTGAGCGTCTATCAACAAGAGCAGATGGTGCTGTTCAAGCTGCTTACAAAGCGCGCGAGACTGACGAGTTTATCAGCCCCACCACAGTAATTGGACGCGACGAAGTGCCTTATACGGTTGAAGACAATGATGCACTAATCTTTATGAATTTCCGTGCTGACCGTGCTCGTGAGCTTGCACAAGCGTTTGTACTGCCAGATCATGAGTTTTCTGGATTTGCTCGTCAAAAACAACCGAAACTTTCGGCATTTGTGATGCTAACAAAGTACTCAGATATTTTGGCCAATAATGCAAAAACCAGCATTGCCTACTATCCAACGTCTCTGGCCAACACATTGGGAGAGTACTTACAAGATCAAGAAAAAACGCAGCTACGTATCGCAGAAACTGAGAAATACGCGCACGTAACGTTTTTCTTTAGTGGTGGTCGTGAAGAAGAGTACGAGGGTGAGACCCGTATCTTAGTACCGTCTCCCGATGTCGCGACTTATGATCTAAAGCCTGAGATGAGCGCGCCTGAAGTCACCGATAAGTTGGTAGAAGCGATTGAATCTGGCAAATATGATGTGCTGGTCGTCAATTACGCCAATGGTGATATGGTTGGGCACACTGGTATCTTCGATGCTGCGGTAAAAGCAGTAGAGGCACTAGATGTGTGTGTTGGTCGTATTGAGTCAGCAGTGCGTGCCGCTGGTGGCGATATGCTTATCACTGCTGATCATGGTAACTGTGAGCAAATGCAAGACTACGAGAGTGGTCAAGTGCATACTCAGCATACGACAGAGCATGTACCGCTAATCTACGTAGGCACGCAAAAGCTACAGGTACGTCGTGGTGGTAAGCTCAGTGATGTGGCGCCAACTATCTTGGCACTAATGAATGTCGATGCACCCGCTGAGATGACTGGTGAGAGTCTATTGGTTTCAGCATCGTAAATCGGTTGTTTCAAGTTATCTGTACATCAGATAACCTGTAAAAAAGGGCTCATTAGATTAATAATATAAACTAGAAAAGGGAAAGATATTTATTATCTTTCCCTTTTTTTATGACATGTTTTGCCCTATGATTTGCAAAACTGCTCTAGTCCGAGAGAGGCTTTTGGTGTTAACTTATACGGTAATACATAACAATAATTTTATACATTCTATTATTTAAATGAGTTTCTTATGCCTCCTATTTCTCTTATGCGTTCATCTTTGTCCAAACAATTGGGAAAAAAGGCGCTTAGATCATTAATCGCAAACAGTAATCTCAAGCCTAGACTTCTCAATTCTGTAGATCCTAAACGCTTATTAGCACTGGGTTTGCTAGGGTGGTATGTTGCCAGTACGAGTGCGCAAGCAGCAGTGCCAACTGATGCATCTACCGATAGTCCTACAGCGAGTCTACAACTGATCAGTTTAAATGCAGATGCTGTAATAACTGAAGATGATATTGATATGTTAGCCGCTGCTGATGAGTCAGATGATTCTATAGATAGTGTCCCAGACGAGAGTGCGTTAATGGATGATGCCGATAGCATTGACACAAGCATTCCACCAGAGGTCCAGCAAGTATCATTAAATGCGATTTCTCCTGAGACGCTAAAAACCTTTGTGTCTGTCGTAGATTTGGTACGTCGTCAGTACATCGATGCGGTTAATGATGAGGAGCTATTCAACAACGCGATGAGCGGTATGTTAACCAAGCTTGATAGCCATGCTGAGTTTTTGGATGCTGAAGCCTACGAAAACTTACGTGCTTTTACAGAGGGTGACGTCGGCGATATTGGTATCAAAGTCACCTATCAAGCAGATGCAGGATATTGGGTTGTGACAGACGTTATCGATGACTCACCTGCAGACAAGAAAGGAATTGCCGTTGGTGATTACCTGCACCAAATTGATGAATTCAAGCTTGATGAGAATAGGAAAAGCAACGATATTGATCAGCTGCTGACAGGCATTGCGGGTACACAAGTAGATATCATTACGTCTAAGGCGGGTCGCCGCAAGCACACCACAACGTTACAGCGCAATAATAGTCACCCCCAAGTTATTCAAACAAAACTCGTTGATGGTATGGCGGTTATTAAACTGCCTGCCTTCCAAAACAACAGTCGCGAAAAACTGTTGGAGGGTTTGATTGATTTGGATGCGCCTATCTCAGGAGTGTTATTGGATATGCGTGACAATCCAGGTGGGGTACTCACATCAGCAGTGAGCGTTGCCAGTTTATTTATGAGTGATACTGATGTCGTACAAGTACAGGCACGCCAATACCAATCACGCGTACTACCGACACAAGGAAATGCGTTACTTAAGCCTTTACCGATGGTTGTGCTACAAAACCGCTACTCCGCATCCGCAGCGGAGGTATTAGCCAGTAGCTTACAGGCGCAAAAACGGGCGACTATCGTCGGTGAAGTAAGCTATGGCAAAGGATCTGTGCAATCTGTTATACCGCTCAACGATGAGCAAGCAGTGAAGCTCACAGTAGCTAACTATATGACAGCATCAGGCAGGCAAATAGACGGCATCGGGGTCGAGCCTGATATTGCGCTATCAGGCAATGAGAGTACATGGGAGCAGCAGGCACTAGGCGTGTTAAAAGCCCGTGCGCTTGATTCTGGCATTCGTTTTGTTCGGAAGGCTACGGTACAGTAGTCCTTCGGCTGTTGGCTAGTAGCTGAAAATTTGGCTGGGACTTAACAACATTTCATAATACATCGTGTCATTTAAAATATAACAGTTCAGTGCTGAGATAAACTACTCGGATTGCTCTTCTGCTATCTCTAGCTTTTTCATGCGATAACGCAATGAGCGAAAAGTGGTTCCTAATAGTTCGGCTGCTTGAGTTTTGTTCCAACCAGTTTGTTTGAGTGCTGTGATAATTAGCTGTCTTTCTTGTTCTTGTAGATAATGCTCTAAGCCTTGAGGAGGCAACTGTCCATCGAGGGGTTCTTGAGTACTTGTGATATTGCTGTTGGTATTGTCTGACTGGATAGTATGAGTGAGCGATACTGTTTTATCCGTATCCGCTTGCTCATCCGTATCCGTTTGAGTGGTTGATGCTGCTGCTTGGCTAGGTGTTGACTGTATCACCGATGGATAATGCTGAATATTAGTACGATAAGGATGTAGATTCGTTGTTTCTTGCTTGGTCTGTACAGCGGTTACCCCATTGCTAGGCTGCAAGGTCTGCTCATGATTTTCTGCTACTTGAGATATTGATTGAGTAGCTGGTTGCGGTTTGCTTAGCTCGTTTACATGTTTATGAACGCTTTGACTATCGTTCTGGTTGGTGTTTTCGCCATCAGACTGTGTATCTTCAAGATTTTGCTCAAGGTCAGGAAGCCCCAAGTGATGGGTGTCAATCTCTGAGGTCTCAGCAAGGGTCACTGCACGCTCAAGTAAGTTGCGAAGCTCGCGAACGTTACCAGCAAAATCGTGACGTTGCAGACGCGCGCAAGCATCACGCGTCAACGATGGCGGGGTGTCTAGTTGCCATTCTTCAGAGATTAGTGCCAAAAAATGTTCTGCCAAGACAGGGATGTCATCACGGCGAGCATTAAGCGTTGGTAGCTTGAGCTCAATCACATTGATACGATAGTATAAATCTTGTCGAAACGTGCCATCTGTCACCAACTGACTCAAATCTTTGTGAGTGGCGGATAGTATACGGATATCAACAGGGACTTCTTTGGTATCACCAATGGCTCTGACCGTTTTCTCTTGAATAGCCCGTAATAGCTTTACTTGCATGGCTAATGGTAAGTCTGCCACCTCATCTAAGAATAATGTGCCACCATTTGCCTGCTGGAACAGTCCCTGTTTATCGGCAACCGCTCCTGTAAAGCTGCCTTTTTTGTGGCCAAAAAACTCTGATTCCATCAGCTCAGAAGGAATAGCTCCGCAGTTCACCGGTACAAAGCTACCATCACGTCGCGGGCTTAAGTCATGAATCAGTCTAGCAACAACTTCTTTACCTGTACCCGACGCACCAGACAAAAATACGGGCGCCTGTGACCGTGCCAACTTTAAAATAGTATTTTTTAGAGGGTGCATCACAGCAGAGTTGCCAATCAGTCTAGTGTCTAATAGTTTTTGTTCAGGCGAGCACTCAGGTGTGGTTTGTGCTTCGTTATCTTGATGAATAACTTTCAGGGCATTTTCGACCAACTGACGTAGACGTGGCAGCTCAAGTGGCTTATTCACAAAATCAAAAGCACCGATTTTCAATGCTTCAATCGCTAGATCCATACTGCCATGAGCGGTAATCACTGCGATAGGAGTGTTGGAGCTATTGCTAACTTCTTTTACCAACTCTAATCCTGAGCCGTCAGGAAGCTTTAAATCAGTCAGACAAAAATCATAATCATTGTCCTGCCAGTAGGATCTTGCTTGCGCCAACGTATAAGCAACATCACTTTTGATGCCCATCTTGGTTAAAGTGATTTGCATTAATCGGCATAGATCCACTTCATCATCAACGACCAGCGCTTTTGTTGTCATACATTATCTCATTGTGTTTAATGGCTATAAAATATTAATAGCTAGGGCCAGATAGGGTAGCGCTTTTTGTAAAAGAGTATGTCAATCATACCTGGCTTCTATAATGATCAATATTGACTACTCAAGAATTACAAATAAACAAGGTTTTGATCTAAAGCGATGCTAATAGAGGTTTTATTCAACAGCTTGAAAATTATGATCAGAGTCAATAGCGGGTATAATTAAACGAAAGCATGTTTTTTCGTGTTCAGAAATATATAGCAAGCGTGCCTGATTGGCCTCACAAAAAGCTTGTGACAAATACAACCCTAGACCAGTCCCTGTTTTGTCTGTTGTAAAAAATGGGTTAAACAAATGTTTTAGATCTTCATTGCTTACACCATTACCGTCATCTAATACATCGATTATAACATCGTTGTCGGCGTAGTAAATTTCAATTTCCACATAAGCATGAGGGTGGCTATAGCTACTATAACGTAAGCCATTATTGATCAAGTTTATCAATATTTGCTCTAATTGATGAGGATCAAATTGGATAGTAGGTTGTGTTTTTACCCGTAGAAAAATGTCGTGTCCTTTGAAGTAGTTTTCTAAAAATGCGGGCATCCATTCAGCCAATACAATTGATTGCTGAGAAGCGGCTTGTTGGCGCGACAGTTTTAAAATATCTTCGATGATACGGTTCACCCGTTTCGTTTGTGAAAATATCATTTTATAGAGCTCATGATTGCCCGCCATATCCACATTTGGTGCACTGGCCAATAGACTTTCATCTGTCTCAAACTCAGTAAAATCTTCCATTAAGAGCTGGCTGGCTTGTGAGATAGCAGCGAGAGGATTTCTGATCTCATGTGCGATACTGGCTGTCAGCTGACCCAATGATGCCAGTTTCAATTGCTGTGCGCTGGCTTGTTCACGGCGTAAGTCTTCTAAAATAATTAATTTACTGTCATCTTTTAGTGGAGTGATTTGTACACGCAGCTTACCAAATATCGAAGCATTGGCTACCTCAGGCACATCATAAGTAAACGTACGCGATTGTCCTGTAGCCACTGATAAGCAGGCTTTGAGTAGCTGAGTATGTTGTCTGCTCAGTTGCTGTTCAAAGTTGGACAAAACGGCATGGCTACGGTCATCTCCTGTAGCCGTCAAGGTCTTATGTGCTTGTATTGAAGAGCTCTGTGCAATGCTGAGCAATTGGTGAGCTGCCAGGTTCGCAAGGACAATATGCTGTCTGTCGATGACGATAACCCCGTTGACCATTTGCGTGATGACTTCTTGATTGATCACATTGAGTCGTTCGACTTCTTTGGCATGGGTTGCAGCTACTTTTTCAAGTTGCACCAAACGCTGAGAGATGGACCAACTCAAACCGCCCACTGCCAAAAAGCTGGCTGACATCAGTAACGCATCACCCAAGTTAGCTAAGCTCATACTATTGGCAATGGCATAGAAAAACTGTTGGTAAATGACAAAAATAATAGCCAGTAGGGTAATGACTAGGGCTTGAGAGCCGTGGAGTAGCATGAAACTGGCGGCAACGACGACCATATATAGCATGGTCAGCTGTAAATCAGGCTCCCCTGCGGTATAGAGCAATAGACTCAATATAATAACGTCGAGCACCAGACCAAATGCGAGTTGCCGACGCATTTGCTTGTTCACCACATAAAACAGGCCCAGCAAAATCAAACTCAGCATCACATAAAAACTCAATGCGGTTTGCTGCAAGAAGCTGGGGAGAGAGTCGTTGTTATCAGCTCGAGCAGCGATATATAGCATCAGCATAGAAAATATGCTGACGATAAAACGATAACTGCTATAAATGATGCCCAATCTACGCAATTGCGGCAAAGGAATCGTATCATCTTGATGGATGTAGCGTGTGATGGCAGAGACGAGTCTGGTAGCAGGTTTCATAAATTGACCATTACAAAAAAGAGGTGCTGAGCAGCTTAGGGTTGAATCAAACCATGGCGAATGGCAAGGTGGGTCAATTTCACATCACTATCAACCCCGACTTTTTCATAGATACGGTAGCGATACGTGTTGATGGTTTTGACACTGACAAATAATTGATCAGCAATTTGCTGAGGGCTTTGGCAATTGACGACCATCATGGCGACTTGTTTTTCTCTATCACTTAATAACTCAAAAGGTGAAGTGGCATTATCAGACAACAAAACATCGGCCAATTGCTCAGCAACATCTTGACTGAAATAACGACCTCCTTGATAGATTTTTTTGACAGCGCGTATCATCTCGTCAAGCGGAGTCCCTTTAGTGATATAGCCATTTACGCCAGCTTTTATCAACATGGAAGGATAAGGCTGGGCTGACATGCTACTCACTGCCAAAATCTTAATACCCATATCGAGCTGAATCAGGCGTTTGGTGGCTTCAAGCCCGCCGATATTTGGCATATTGACATCTAGCAATACCACATCAGGACGTAGCTGCTTGGCCTGTTTTATCGCCATATCTCCGCTGTCTGCTTCACCCACTACTTCGATATCGGGGCTGTCTGATAACATGCGACTAATACCCATCCGCACCAAATCATGATCATCCACCACCAATACTTTAATCATAACCATACTCTTTGTTGTTTGTCAGAATGAATTTTTTATAAGAATGAGATCGTAGGAAAAACGAAACTGTTGTGAGGTATATTTTGTTTCCGAATATAAAAAACACTGATAGTGCACCACGCAAATATCAGTATTTAGTCCGTTTGAAAACTATCAGTTAATATAGAAAGGTATCAAGAATCATAGCATTCTAAGTTAAGTTATATTTCTATATTGTGAATCAATGTTTCCACAATATAAACTGGTTGTGTCAAAGTTTGAATGGAGTCAAAAAAAACCACTAAATCAGTTTGATAGATTAAACTTAAATGTAAACCATGATACACTAAAAATACAAAAGCTCTATGTGAGTACTTACAAACACATCTACAAACGCTACGTACGTTTTTGGCGTCAGACAGTATGTAACTGGCGTGATAGCGACAGCAGGAGGCATAATGAAGCAACTACCATTAACCAAACAGCAATTGATCGCTGCTATGATTTCATTGAGTTTGGGCAGTGTTGCACAAGCCGCACTTACAATTAATGGTAGCACTGAGACAACCTCTAGTGCCCGTATGAGTTGGGGCGGTGCTGACAGCCTATCTGAAGCACGCAACATTATGTATAAGTCTAACAGCTCAGCCATCAAAAAAGTCGATAATGGTTATGGTACGACCAATATCACAAACACCAATAGCTTTGCGAGCAGTAGCAACACCAATGGCGCTCGTTACAATACAACTTACCGCGGTGCATTTGGTAGCAGCAACATGATCCCAATCAGCACTGACTCGCGCAGTGTTGCAGTAATTGATGCCGAAACTGGCGAATCTATCTACGAAAAAGATGCAGATATTGCGCGCCCTATGGCCAGTATTACAAAAGTAATGACGGCTATGGTAGTGCTGGATGCTGGTCTCGATATGCGTGAAGAGATCACACTTGATCCAGAGGATTTTGTTGGTCCTAAGCGTGCAAGCTCACGTCTAAAATCAGGTGACCGCATGAACCGTGCAGAGCTACTGCTGATGTCTTTGATGAAATCTGAGAACCCAGCGGCAAAAAGCTTAGCGCGTAATTATCCAGGTGGCTACAGTTCTTTTATGCGTGCAATGAACCGAAAAGCACAAGATTTGGGTATGAGCACGGCATTTTTTGGGGATCCAACTGGACTTGATAAACGTAATGTTGCTTCCTCAAATGATTTGGTAAAAATGGTACGTGCAGCTGGCAACTACGATGTCATTCGTCGTTTTTCTACTACTAAGAGCTATGACTTCTTTGTCTCGAACTACTCAAGCGGTAATCGCACTTACAGTGCCAACAATACCAGCAGTTTAGTTCGTGCAGGTGATTATCCAATCGGGATCTCAAAAACAGGTTTTATCAATGAAGCTGGGCGCTGCGTTGTAATGGAAACACGTGTTAATAATCGTCCAGCGATTATCGTTATCTTAGGGGCAAACAGCTCAGCGACACGTTGGGGAGATGCCAAAAACATCCTAAATAGCTTAGCAACACGCCGTACGGTATAAAACGTTTATTTTGAATACATAAAGGGCTGTTATTTTACATAACGGCCTTTTTATTGTGTTTAAGAATAATAAATCAAGGATGTTTACTATGAGTCAATCGCCACAATCTCAATCTATTGCGCCACCGAAGCTCTACTTGCTGACCAATGATGATGAGTTTGGTCTATTGTACCAAAAGCTAGAAGCAGCGCTATCGACAGGTTTGATTGGGCTATTACAGATTCGCCGCAAGCAGATCATGAGCTTACCAAATGGTGATGCGATGCTCTATGAGGAAGCGAAGCAAATTGTCGAGTTGGCTAACATATATGAGGTTCCAGTCGTCATTAATGATGACATTGAACTGGCAGTAAAGCTTGGCGTCGGTGTGCATCTGGGTCAAACAGATGGAAAGGTTAGTGATGCCTTGCAAGTTCTAGCACCATCCCAAATCATTGGACGTACCTGCCACGGTGATATAGAACTCATCAAAGAAGCGAAAAAGAACGGAGCAAGCTATGCGGCAATGGGTGCGGTATTTGCTTCTACCACTAAGCCAAATGCGAATATTGTCTCACGTCAGCAACTAATTGAAGGGTGTCAACAGGACATACCGATATGTGTCATAGGTGGATTGACTGCAGAAAATATTTCAGAGCTGGCGGATATACCTATTGCTCTTATAGCAGTAGTGAACGATATCATGGGATTGCCAGTAGATAAAGTTGCTGAGCGTTGCTATGAGTGGCAGCAGGCACTTTCTAAATAGAAAATACCCGCCTAAAGGGAAAACACTTACTTGATAACATTTTTTGAAAGAACTGATAAAAAAGCTGAATAACTATTCGGCATGTTCCATACATAAAGTGGCGTAGGGCAGTGCTTCTAATCGTTGTTCTTCGATTTGCTCTCCGCACACTTCACATTCGCCATAAGTACCGTTTTCGATACGACTCAATGCATTGTCAACGTAAATGAGACTTTGACGTGCTTCGCCCATTAGGTTCTTGCGCATATCGTTCTGGCGATATGAGATGGCTTGATCCTCCCAGTGCTCATTGAGATCATCTTGTGGGTTTTGGATATGGTCTTCAATTTTGTCGATTCGAGACTCGTATTCGTCCTTTAATTTTAATAGATTCTGTTTTGCAGTGTCTAAATCAATACTCATAATGTGCTCCTAAGGGGTTATTGTTATTGTCAACGCTCCTATCATAAAGACCCTGACTGCTGAGTACCACCACGAAATGTTACTGTTTATTGAATCGACTCAACGCTAGTAAATATAGTCGTTTCGTTGAAATAGACGTCTAAAAATAATAGCTCGCTATATCAACATTACGCAGGTTTTTGTAGCGATGCTTGCGAGCCTATGAGAGAAAACTGGTAGAATATATCGCCGCTGATTTCTACCTGCTTATCCAGTCCAACAAAACACATGGATAAACAGCCTGAGCGTTGAGCGATAAAGACATAAATAACAAGTATGCAAATCGATAATCCAAATCGTTGAGTGCATATAATGGCTTATAGATAGACAAGGCTATTGGTCTTATTAATAATGATAGCAGTCGTAAATTAACAAATATGTTGATACATAGGAGCAGGTAATGAATTTTTTGCGTATGAGTGAGCTGAACTTAACGGACAAAGTAGTACTGATCCGAGAGGATTTAAACGTCCCTATCAAAGACGGTAAGGTTACGAGTGATGCCCGCTTACAAGCAAGTTTACCCACTATCGAGATGGCGTTAGAGAAGGGCGCTGCTGTGATTGTATGCTCACACCTAGGACGTCCAACAGAAGGCAACCCTGAGACCATCTACTCATTGGCACCAGTTGCTGACTATTTGACAGACAAGCTGGGCTCGAAAATATCGACGCCAGTACGCCTTAATAGTGACTACCTGACGCAAGGTACCGCAGCAAAACCTGGCGAAGTTGTACTACTAGAAAACGTACGCTTCAACAATGGTGAAAAGAAAAACGATACGACTCTAGCCAAGCAGTACGCTGATTTATGCGATGTTTTTGTCATGGATGCCTTTGGTACCGCACACCGTGCACAGGCGTCAACAGAAGGGGTTACGCAAGCGATGCGTCAAGCAGGTAAAAGCGTGTGCGCAGGGCCTTTGCTGGCAGCTGAATTAGATGCCTTAAGCCTAGCGCTTGAAACGCCAGCACAACCGATGCTTGCTATTGTTGGCGGATCAAAAGTGTCTACTAAATTAGAAGTACTACATAGCCTAGCTGAAGTGTGTTCACAAATTATTGTTGGTGGCGGTATTGCCAATACTTTCTTGGCCGCACAAGGGCATAGTGTTGGCGCTTCGCTATATGAGGCAGATTTGCTCGATACTGCGCGTGATATTATGTCCAAAACTGAGATCTTACTACCGGAATATGTCGTTGTTGCCGATAAAGGCGATATCGATTTTGCTGATTTTACAGGTTCTTTACAGAAAGCTGCAGCAACCATCAAGTCTGTTGATGCAATCGGCGAAAATGACATGATATTGGATATCGCGCCACAAAGCGCAGAGCAGCTTGCTGATGCCATTATTAATGCAAAGACAATCTTGTGGAATGGTCCGGTAGGTGTTTTTGAAGTTGATGCTTTTGGTCAAGGCACACAAATACTGGCAACTGCCGTAAGAGACAGCGATGGTTTCTCTATAGCTGGTGGCGGTGATACATTGGCGGCTATTGACAAGTACCAAGTTGCTGATGGTGTCAGTTATATGTCCACAGGTGGCGGCGCGTTTTTAGAGTTTGTCGAAGGGAAGGTACTCCCGGCAGTTGCAGCGCTGCAAACTGACGCCTAAGAAGTTAACGTTACTCAGCAGTTTAGTAACATTAGACGTACAACTAATAATAGGTATCTAAGGTAGTCTGTGAAAATAATATTTTGACTGTTGTTTTTCTTATTTTTATTTACATGAGTGAGAACGGTAGTCATTCATTATCAAGCGGTAATTATTTGTTTATATACTGAAAATTATTATTGCATGTCTCATTCGCACTCTATAAAATAGCGCGACCATGTATCTTGACATGCATTATTTACGAGAGGTTTATTATGTTAAAACGTCATTTGTTACTTGCTAGCGTACTTGCTGGTACTTTTGCAGTTACTGCATGTAGCCAACAAACTGAAGAAAACACTGAAGCTGCTGTTGAGTCAGCTGGTGATGATGCTGCAATGAATGCTGAAGCTGCTGAAGCTGAAACAGACGCTGCTGCTGCCGAAGCCGAAGCTGCTGCACAAAACGCTGGTGATGAAGTTGCTGAAGGCGCTGAAACTGCGGGTGCTGCTGCAACAGACGCTCTAGAAAACACTGGTGATGCTATCGCTGAAGGTACTAACACAGCGGTCGAAAACACTGCTGAAGCTGTTGCTGATGGCGCTAACGCTGTTGCTGACGGTGCTAACGATGTTGCAGTTGATGCAGAACAGCAGTACTAAGCAAAGTAATAAGTACTTTGATGACTGTTTGGATATTATCAGTAACTGATAGATCATCCTTTTAATTAGTCATTGCTTTATAAGCCTCGAAATACTAGAAAAGCCTTGGTGATTGCCAAGGCTTTTTGCGTTGTGCGCTATTAGGATAATGGATAGCGTGACTCAACATATTTGATTTGGTATATGTCACTCAATCTATGCCACCAAGCCTATATGACTCAGAACAAGTATGATAGAAGTGGTTGGCGCAGATGCACTAATCAGACTGACAAATAGTCAGGTAACCGCTACGAAGACAGGACAATTTTTGCTATAATCACCGCGTGATGACCACGCCCAAAATTATTTAGGGTTTTATCATTCTGCATGTCGTCTTATAGGCAGTAGAGTGGTCGTCATTTCTAACATACTATTCAAAATCCAATCAGAGAGCGTCTTATGGCCCTAATATCCTTACGTCAACTTCTAGATCATGCCGCTGAACACAGCTATGGTGTTCCTGCTTTTAACGTTAATAACTTAGAGCAGATGCGTGCAATCATGATGGCTGCGGATGCTTGTGATTCACCTGTCATCGTTCAAGCCAGTGCAGGCGCACGTAACTATGCAGGGTCGGCATTTTTGCGTCATTTGATCATTGCTGCTATCGAAGAGTGGCCACATATCCCGGTGGTAATGCATCAAGACCACGGTATGTCACCAGCTATCTGCCAACGCTCAATTCAGCTTGGCTTCTCATCAGTCATGATGGATGGCTCGCTTGGTGAAGACGGCAAGACGCCAATGGATTATGATTACAATGCGAGCGTCACTCGCGAAGTTGTCAAGATGGCTCATGCATGTGGTGTCTCTGTAGAAGGCGAGATTGGTTGTTTAGGTAGTCTAGAAACTGGTATGGCTGGCGAAGAAGATGGCTCTGGCGCAGAAGGCGTGCTAGATCACGAACAGCTATTGACTAGTGCGGACGAAGCTGAGCAATTTGTAAAAGACACTAATGTTGATGCGCTAGCGATTGCTATCGGTACCAGCCATGGTGCTTACAAATTCACACGTCCACCAACAGGCGACATCTTGTCGATTGAGCGTGTAAAAGAGATTCATGCCCGCATTCCTAACACCCATCTTGTTATGCATGGCTCTTCATCAGTGCCACAAGAGTGGCTAAAAGTCATCAACGAAAATGGCGGCGATATCGGCGAAACTTATGGTGTGCCTGTGGAGCAGATCGTAGAAGCAATCAAGCATGGTGTGCGCAAAGTCAATATCGATACTGATTTACGTCTGGCATCAACCGGTGCTATCCGTGAATTCCTTGCAAAAAACCCAAGTGAATTTGATCCACGTAAATACTTCAAAGCCTCTATGGTTGCGATGTCAGACATCTGTACCAATCGTTTTGAAGCATTTGGTTCAGCAGGTCAAGCGCACAAAATCCGTCCAACCAGTCTTGAAGGCATGGTTGGTTTTTACCAGTAGTATACTATACTGGTAAAAGGTAGTCGCGAATAACGAGATGGTAGCTGATGTCTTTTTTATAATAGCCCACATAAAAGGTAGTAAGTGATGATTGGATTGATTTCGGGACAGGTGCAGTACTTAATGGCGCCGACGGCTTGTATCATGACAACCTCTGGTGTGGGTTATGATATCGAGTTGCCATTGCCGTCATTTTGTCAGTTACAACTCAATGAGCAGGCAAGTATTTGGACGCACTTTCATGTCCGTGAAGATGCGCAACTGCTTTATGGTTTTATTGACCGCAAAGAACGTGATGTTTTTCGTCAACTGATCAAGATCAATGGCGTTGGGGCAAAAATGGCATTGGCAATGCTCTCTGCAATGTCAGCAGCTGAACTTAAAATGCATGTCGAGCAAGAGTCGGAGACGGCCTTGACTCGTATACCAGGTATCGGCAAAAAAACAGCTCAGCGCTTATTAATTGAACTAAAAGATAAGCTAAAAAATATCGAAGTTGATAATGGTGCGTTTAAATTGACGCCTCAAGAAACGACGGTTTCTCACGAAGGCAGTATCATCGCTGAGGTAGAGGGTGCGCTGATCAGTCTAGGGTACAAAGAAAAAGAAGCGCAATTAGCGATAAAAGCAGCCAAGAGTAAAGGGGATGGTTTCTCTGATACTCAAGGTTTGCTAAAAGCTACACTACAGCAACTGTCTGGCTTTTGAGTAATACCAGCTATCAATATAGCATCATCAAGTAGTAAACAAATAAGCGACATTGAGTGTCGCTTATTTTCGTTTTGGCACCTGTTTAATGATGTTTTGCATGACTTATGCGCAGCGTTTGGTTATGCTATTTATTAACTAATATTTCTAATATAACGATAAATTCTATGATGCAAGATCGCCTAATTAATCCATTAGAAGGTGCCAGTGATGCACCCGATGCCAACATCCGGCCAGCACTATTGGCTGAGTATATTGGTCAGCCAGTGGTACGTGAACAGATGGAAGTGTTTATCGGTGCTGCTCGTGGCCGTAACGAAGCGTTGGATCATACGCTTATATTTGGTCCGCCAGGGTTGGGTAAGACGACCCTTGCCAACATCATTGCCCGTGAGATGGGGGGCAATCTACGCTCTACCTCAGGACCTGTGCTCGAACGTCCAGGTGATCTTGCAGCCATGCTGACCAATTTAGAGGAAGGTGATGTGCTGTTCATCGATGAGATTCATAGATTGAGCTCGGTCATCGAGGAGATACTATATCCAGCAATGGAGGATTTCCAGCTGGATATTATGATTGGTGAGGGGCCTGCTGCGCGCTCTATTAAGCTTGATTTACCGCCATTCACATTGGTGGCAGCAACGACGAGAGCTGGGCTGTTAACGTCACCGCTACGTGATCGTTTTGGTATTGTACAGCGTCTTGAATTTTATAATATTGCTGATCTCACAACGATTGTCAGTCGAGCAGCACGTCTGATGCGTGTACCGATGAGTGAAGATGGGGCGATTGAGATTGCTCGCCGTGCTCGTGGTACGCCGCGGATTGCCAATCGTTTGCTACGCCGAGTGCGTGATTATGCTGAGGTAAAAGGTGATGGCAGCATTAATGGCACGATTGCGGGTAGTGCGCTAGATATGTTGGCAGTAGATAGACGCGGTCTTGATCATCTGGATAGACGTTATATCGAGATTTTACATGAGCGTTTTGATGGCGGTCCTGCTGGGGTCGAAGCAGTAGCAGCGGCAATGGCTGAAGATCGTGGGACGCTGGAGGACGTGATTGAGCCTTACCTGATTCAGCAAGGGTATGTACTGCGTACTGCTCGCGGACGGGTACTGACACAGATGGCGATTGATCAAATGCTATAAATATCGAAATAGAAAAGCGCCTACTTTTAATCGAAAGTAGGCGCTTTTTTTTGGTTGTCGCTTTGATTTCAGTATCGGCTGTGATTTTTACAATAATTTTAAAACATGGGCAAAGCTTCAGGCCATATTTTTCCTGGGTTTAAAATATTTTTAGGATCGAGCGCTGACTTGATAGCTTGCATCAGCATTAGACCGCTGCCATGCTCTTGTTGCATGTATTTTTGTTTACCTTGTCCAATACCATGCTCCCCTGTACAAGTGCCATCCATCTCAATAGCCCGTGTGGCTAGGCGCCCGATAATGCCCTCAGCGGTGGCGACTTCATCAGGATTGCCTGTATCGACTAACAATAAGACATGAAAGTTGCCATCACCAACATGACCGACAATAGGTCCAATCATACCAGCGTCTTCAATATCTTTTGCGGTGGCACTCACGCATTCTGCAAGTCGTGAAATAGGCACGCAGGCATCGGTGGATAACGCACTGGCCTCAGGTCGTAGCGCGGAGCTGGCATGATATGCATTATGTCTTGCCTGCCAGAGACGTTTACGCTCAGCTTCGTTCGTATCCCAAGAAAAATCACGGCCGCCAAATTCTGCGATAATATCACTAAATAGTTGAGCCTGTTCAGCAACGCCTGCTTCTGTACCATGAAACTCGACAAACAGTGTTGGCGTCTCAGTAAGGTTGAGATTGTCATATTGATTACATGCTCTGATTTGCATCGCATCTAGTAGCTCGATACGCGCAATAGGTAAGCACATCTGGATAGTTAGCATCACTGCCTTACAGGCATCTTCAATGGTCGAAAAATGACAAATACCGCTACCGTTACACTCGCTAATACCAAACAGCTTGAGCGTGATCTCGGTGACAATCCCCAGTGTTCCTTCCGACCCAATCATTAATCGCGTCAGGTCATAGCCTGCAGCAGATTTTTTGGCTCGCGTACCTGTGCGTACGATATCTCCGTTCGCCGTTACTACTTCAAGCGCGAGTACCACATCTTTCATAGTGCCATAACGCACTGCATTGGTACCTGAGGCGCGAGTGGCGACCATACCACCAAGACTGGCATTGGCACCGGGATCTATCGGAAAAAACAGCCCTGTATCACGTAAGTAGTGATTTAACTGCTCACGCGTCACGCCAGGTTGCACTGTTACAGTCAAATCTTCATTATGAACCTGCAAGATAGCATCCATGGCATGCATATCGATGCATAAACCGCCATGGGGTGCATTCAGCTGACCCTCTAACGATGAGCCAATACCAAAAGCGATCACGGGCATCTCATACTGATGACAAATCTCGACCGCTGCTGCAACTTCTTGCTTATCTTGCACCGTTAGTACGGCATCTGGCGGCTGATTGACCAGCCACGTCATCGTATGGCCATGCTGCTCACGCACTGTTGAATTCACACTCAATTGTTTGCCAAAACGTTCCTGCAGTGCTGCAATAGCCAAGCTATGGTCTGGTTTGAGAGTGCTATGAGTCTGTGACAATGCTAGTGATGACATGATGGATCCTATAAATAATGCGACTATTCAGCCTTAAATTAACATAATCGATATTTATTTAATATCGCTAATAACAGGCATTTGTTCTATTATAATTACATTAGGATACGCCATACAACGACTAAAACAGCTAACAAATAAAATAAGGGTGCAAACCAGCCCACTTGCGTTGCAATACCAATATTGATCCCAAATCCAGCCAATGCCAACCAATCGCGGCGACGGTCATTGAGCATGTCTGCACGAATCTGCTGTATCTCACGTAGTTGACTGTCCTGACGTGATCCTTGTGAGGCAAGGCTTTGTAAACCTTGGTCAAGTAGCTTTGGAATATCAGTGGTAGACAGTAGCATTTCAGGCAGTTGTTGACGTAGTTGCTGTAGATTACGCATCGGATCTAACTGCTCTTTAATCCAACTGCTCAAGATAGGTTTAGCAAGCGACCAGATATCTAGATCAGGATATAAGTCGCGACCGAGCCCCTCTACATGAACCAAGGTTTTAAGCAACAGCATCAGCTGTGGCGGGATGCTCATATGATGACGACGAGCAATGTCTAAAATCTGCATCAGCACGCCAGCAAAGTCGATATCGTTGATTGATTTTTGTAGCATAGGGCCCACGGTGCGTTTCATATCACGCATTAGAGCATGCTTATCCGCATTTGGTGGTATCCAGCCTGCACGGCTAACGATATCGACGACCGCGGTAAAGTTATTGTTCATGACTGCAAGTAGCATTCGTGCCACGATAAGTTGATCATCTTTTGACAGAGTGCCCATAATGGCACAATCAAGGCCGATATAGCGTGGCTCATGCCCCAAATCAACTGCTGCCATACCTTTGTGCAGTGTCTGCACAGGCGGCGTCTCAACGAACACATTACCCGGATGCATATCGGCGTGGAAAAAGTTATCACGAAATACTTGCGTAAAAAATATCGTTAGACCTTTTTCTGCTAGTGCTGCACGGTCATAACCCAGCTGATCGAATATCTCAACTTGTGAGATGGGCACCCCTTGGATACGCTCCATGACCATTACGTTTTTGGCAGCATCATACACTTCAGGCACATACATCAATGCCGAACCCAAGAAGTTGTTGCGCATTTGCGTGGTATTGTCAGCCTCAAGCGTCAAATCCAGCTCATTGAGCATCACTTGCCGATAGTCTTCGACGATATCAATGATATGTACGGCGCGTGCCGCCTCGATACGGGCAGATGCCCAACTTGCCAGTTCTCGTAGCAATTCAAAATCAGAAACAATCACATTACGAATATCAGGACGTACAACTTTTACGACGACTTCACGTCCGTCGTGCAAGGCGGCAGTATGGACTTGTGCAATAGAGGCTGCCGCCAGTGGCTTGATATCGAATCGCGCAAATAAGGCGTTAATAGGCTGCCCAAGACCATGTTTCGTGTGCTCAATTTGCGCGACAGCAATGTCCGCGTCGAAAGGCTTAACTTTGTCCTGCAGTTGCACCAATTGAGCGATGATCTCAGGCGGTACCAGATCGCGACGCGTTGAGAGTAGCTGGCCTAATTTGAGGAATAGCGTACCCATCTCCTCAAGCGCATATTTAATGGCATTTGGCTGGTGCTTCTTGCCCCATGCTGCCGGATGCGTACGAATCAAGCGCACTAAAGGTTGTAGCTGCGGCGCTTCTTCGACAGAAAAATGGGTATCGAGGCGATATGTGGCGGCAATACGCCAAAGCTCAAGTAAACGGGCGCGGTGGGATAGTAGCATGGGATAGGGTACTCTGGGCAAAAACGAAAATAGGGTAGGCGCTATGTTGTGTAGTAAGTATGATCAGCAAGACTAGCTGCTGATCATAGTTCAAATATGCTACTCATAAAACAAACTACTGATGAAATGAGTTGTTGAGGAAACGGGCCTGCTCTTCTTTAATAGCAGCAAGCTTGGCTTGTTCACGTTCGACATCAGCTCGCAGTTTTAAGAGTTGCTGTTTAAGGTCATTGGCTTCAGCGACTTCGACGGGGTCAGGTGTGCTGTTACCAGCGACGTCATTGGCCCAATCACTGACATCGTCAAAAGCACGTTTGGCATTGTGACGCCAAGTGCCTTTGAGTTGAGAGATAAGAAGATGTAATTGACTGGCCATTGGTTTGCCAATCAGTGGCTCAAGCTGACCTGCTACATCGGGATCAAAACCTGCCACCAGCTGTTTTAGCTGCATCAGTACTTTGTAATCGCCAGCGATTGGTAAATTACCTTCGGCGCCGCGCATCAGATTGAGCAGCTGCGCGGGATTGTCTACGGTGATGGTGCAGTCTGGCCGGCTATGCCCAAAACGTGCGCGCTCTGTACTGGCTTTTTGACGTTCGCTCATCTGGCCACTTGGCTCAAACACACTTTCAGTCATGACTGGCTCAAAACGTAGACGCTCATGAGAGAACAGGACATCTAAGTCAATATCAGGCATGCCCATATTGAGACGCAATACTTTACCTGCAAGTGGTGCCAAACCTGCTTTGGTAATCTCGTCACTAGCAATCGCAATATTAATCAGCTTTTCGGCACCAGCCAATAGTAATACAGTTAGCATAAGGCTCTCGCATCGTTAAGTGAGCGCTTGATTAGCGCATAGGATATTAAGTATTAACGTCAGTTCAATAGGGTACTGCCAGTTGTGCTCTACGCCTTGAAGCCGCGGTGAACAGCAACAATACCAGCAGTTAAATTGTGATAATCACAGTTTTCAAAGCCAGCTTGTTGCATCATTTGCTTTAGGGTCTGCTGATCAGGGTGCATGCGAATTGATTCCGCCAAGTATTGATAGCTCTCAGAATCATTAGCAATCAGCTTGCCCATGACTGGCAGGGCGGTAAACGAATACAAATCATAGGCTTTTGATAATGGCTCAAACACGGGCTTTGAGAATTCCAGAATCAACAAGCGACCGCCTGGCTTTAGCACACGGTACATGGCTTTTAGCGCTGCGTCTTTGTCTGTAACGTTACGTAGACCAAAGCTAATAGTCACTAGATCAAAGCTTTCATCATCGAATGGTGCCAATGTCTCAGCATTTGCCAATACAAAATCAACGTTATTACAGCCAGCATTGATCAGACGTTCACGGCCCACCTCTAACATAGCAGCGTTGATATCTGACAATACAACATGACCGTTTCTACCGACTTCACGGCTAAATACTTTAGCCAAGTCGCCCGTACCGCCAGCGATATCTAGTACATGTTGACCTGCACGAACGCCTGACAGGCTAATAGCATAGCGCTTCCATAGACGATGAATACCAAATGACATCAAGTCATTCATGATGTCATATTTTTTGGCAACAGACGTAAAGACATCAGCCACGCGTGCTTGTTTTTCAGCTTTATTGACGGTCTTGTACCCAAAATGCGTTGGCTCGTCACCATCAGTATCTGGCGTATGCGGATTGTTGATGTCATCGCGTTGGTTAAATAGTGCTTGCTTGATCGTTTGTGCGGTACTGTTGTTAGCGCTGCTACTCTTATTGCTGTTTGGCATAGTCGTTTGCTGGCCTTGCGGCGTTCCGGTTGGTAGATCTTGAACTTTGGTAAAGTCATTGTTGCTATCATGAGCGGCATTGCTGTTATCTGCATTAGATGCCGCTGTCTGGGCACGCAATATCTGTGCGCTTATCTGCTGATTATGAGCGATACTGTCCTCTACCAGTTTGTTTTGCAGGTGACTATTGGTAGGTATGGTATGGTCAATATGGGCACTATTATTGTTTGAAGTATCGGTCATCGTGTTTCCCTATCGTTTTTTATTAGGCTATATACAGCCTAATGTATTATAAGAGCTGATTGAACTCTAAATTATGTATTCTATGATACACCAAACCCTACTGGCTTATCGCTATTATGCACCTCATCGACGATCAGCAGTTCACGTTTGCAAAACGGCTCAATAAAGTCGCTGACACTCTTAAGAGGTTTCATCGCTTTAAAGCCTGTATCAATAAAGTCATAAAGCGGTTGATAACCGTGACGATATGCTGTGGTCTTTGCCAAACCAAACGCCTTTTTCAGCATGAATGAGTTTAGGTGTTTGTCCGTGCGATAGCATACCTCTTTTAGATTGGCAATCTGTACTCGGCGCTCCGCCTCTTCGTCCACAGCGCGGTAAGCAGCCAGCATGTTGTCTTCGTTCACTGGCAAGTCTTGATCGAGCAGCCACTGTGCTAAGTGCAAGTCTAGCTCAATGGCTAAAATTGCGGCTTGGATACCCATGCTACCAGCTTCCAACGCAGACTCTTTGGCAAGACGTTCTAGTTTTTTGGCTTTTGGCAATATACGTGCTAGCTGTTCAGCCAACACCTTGAATTCATCACCCCCATACAACTGGGTCAAAAAATAATCTGCCATTAGCTGGTTTTTTGGCTGCTCAAACAGTGCGCGATGAGTATGACGTATGCGTGCTTGCTGCCATGTTTGTACTTCTTTGAGCTTAATGCTCAATTGCTCATCCTGATGATGAGGTAGTGCCCAAAAACGGTTCAAGTGCTGTTGTAGATCAGCTAAAGCGGCCATGGCAATAAATCCTATAGAGGTAAATAATATTTTAAAATTATAAAAAGTAGGTATGTTGATTTGAGTCAGTGAGTGTTTGAGCATCTATTTTAACAAGCACTGAAAATTGTGTTCACCTTAAAAGAAAATAAATAAGAATACAAATGCCAAACTGTTACATAGCACTATTATTTACTCGATTGGCGCGGTGCTATGATTGAATGATATAAAAACAGTCGAAAAGACAATCCAAAGAACGTTTTGCTACCAAAATCCGCTGTGTACAGAAGCACTTAGCGGAAATCTTCTTAACGCATAGCTTCTTAATTAACAGCTTCTTCATGACAGGCTTCTTGGTCAAAGGGTTTGATAGTATCTGACAATAAAATGACCGAGCAATAATATAGCTACCAAAAATACAGTTACTATAAATAAAAGCGAGTCCAATCATGTCCCAAAAAAATGATACTACTGAACCTGCGGCACTACAAGCGGTGAGTGCACAATTTAGTGAGCAAGTCGTCGAGCAGCGCCTAACGCCCAATCCTTTGAGTCAGTTCTCTATGGATGAGGATGCGCTTAGACTGGCGTTAGTGACAGCGCAATATGCATTAAGAGCCACGCGTCAGCAAACCACCAACAAACCAACAGGACTCTTGGTGCTTGTCAATGGGATGGAGCAGGCAGGTAAGGGCACATCAGTTAAGCAGCTCAGACAGTGGGTTGATCCAAGACTACTCAAGGTTGAAGCAACCATTGGTCAGGCGCCACTAAGCTATCAGCCTATTTGGCAAGCCCATACGAGTGAGATGCCGCGCCATGGCGATGTGATGGTGTATTTCGGTAATTGGTATGCTGACTTGCTATACAATGTCATGCGATTGGCAGCATCGGATGATAAAAGTGATCAAGATCAGTCTACGAATGCTCAGTTAATGAGTAATAGTATCGACACAGACGCACTACCTATTGCTCAGTGGCAAGACTATCTACAGCAGCAATTAAAAGTGTTAAAAGCGTTTGAACAAGATCTTGTGGCCAATCATACTAGAGTATTGAAATGCTGGTTTCATGTTGACGCTGACACGCTGCAAAGTCGCTTAGAAGATAATGAAGCGGATCCGCAGTTTTTGTATCAAATTGACTGGAACAGTAAAAAAGTCATCGAAACATTTAATGAGGTAGCAGCGACGCTACTCGAACAGCAAGGTGATTGGATTATTATTGATGGCGACGACAAGTCTGTAGCCGCTGATAATTTCTGTCATGAAGTCCTGCATGCCATGCAAGCCTCACTGGTAAGTAGTCGCAAAAGTGATCCTAATGCTAAAAAATCTCAATCTAAGAAGAAAAAATCTCAGTCAAATGCTGAAAAAAAGCCCTTTAAGCCTGTCAAGATACCTAAGAAATTGACCGATATAGACGACTCAAAAATCAGTAAGTCTGATTACCGCGAAGCATTGGCAGAGAAGCAAGCGCGTCTTGCTGAGCTATTACGTGCGCGCAAAGGTCGCCATGTTGTCTTTGCTTTTGAGGGCATGGATGCCGCTGGAAAAGGCGGTGCGATTAAGAGGCTGGTGGCAGCACTCGATCCACGCGAGTATCAAGTTTATAATATTGGCGCACCGATGTTATACGAGACCCAGCATCCTTACTTATGGCGGTTTTGGACCAGGTTGCCTGCTGAGCAAACCAATCGTATCAGTCGTATCGCTATTTTTGATCGCACTTGGTATGGGCGCGTGTTGGTTGAGCGTATTGAAGGGTTTGCAACCAGTGACGAATGGCAGCGCGCATATGATGAAATTAATTGCTTTGAGTCAGATTTGGCAGCTGCAGGAACGTTGGTTATCAAATACTGGCTGGCTATTGACAAAAAAGAGCAGCTTAAACGTTTTGAGGATCGCCAAGACACACCGCACAAGAAATTTAAGCTGACTGATGATGACTGGCGCAACCGTGATAAATGGTCTGATTATGTGCAGTCTGCCGCGGATATGCTGGCACGCACAGACACAAAAATAGCGCCATGGTGTGTTATTGCAACCAATGAAAAACGCCAAGCACGTTTGGATGTGTTAGATCATGCGATTGAGCAGCTATCAGCAGTAGCTGAATAAAAATAACTAATTTTTAATGATTAGGTTTCACTATTAGAGTTTTGATGTTTTGGTTTTCATAACTTGGCTTCAATGTCTGCGCTTTAATGTCTGCGCTTTAATGTCTGGACTTTAATAGTTAGGCCTGTGATGGTCATGGTTTGAATAGTGATTTTTGACAGTGGTTTATACTGACAGCTCGCTGTTGATAGCGCCTACAAGTTGCCTATTAATAGGCTAATGGAACAAAACATACTCAATTCAATCTGTCATCGAGAAAGAGTGACATCAAACGTACACATTCCCAGTTACAAATCTTGCAATATCATTATGCATTATGTGATTATATTTAATATAATAGGGGCAAAATTGCCTCTGTTATGTCATAAAGTCTCCTAGTAAACGAATATTTTATGATTAGGGCAGAGATTCAACCAATATTACTGCCGTACTAGAGATAAATAAAAACAGTACCACTATCAGAGTTGTAAGCCGCGAGATGCTGTAATCGAATGATTGAGCACTATACCTTGCGGCTTTGTGATATATGGAGTGATGTGTTTTTGGTAGGGAGTATTTCTTGTTGACCTACTATTATCGACCTAAATCAGACGTGCAAAAGCAACGATAGATTTAGGATTACGGCAGCAATAGCATGTTAAAAGTTCATTATTTTAAGTTCACTGTTTAGAAAACACATTGCGCACATATCAAGCAGTCGAAATGCAGATTAGCATCATCTGCTTAAATGCTACGCAATGTCCTAATCGCATATAATTTCAATCAGCTTACGCAGGACGTATCAACGTATGGGTATTAGCAGCAGTTCTACAGAGCCAACTCAACCAGTCGGCTCTATGAAAGTAAATCTATTTTTCGCCATTTTATTAATTGCGATGACCGTCTACTTTTTGTGGTGGGGTTTAGATTACACCATGCGTCAGCAAACGACGCTGTTCATTGTGGCAACCGCGTTTGGTGTCTTTATGGCATTCAACATTGGTGGTAACGATGTTGCCAACTCCTTCGGTACTTCGGTAGGGGCAGGAACGCTAACAATTCCCCAAGCGCTAGGGGTAGCCGCGATATTTGAGGTTTCTGGTGCGGTATTGGCAGGTGGTGAGGTTACCGATACCATTCGTAAAGGTATCGTTGACTTGGATGGTCTGACAGTCACGCCCAACCAGTTTATCTATGTCATGCTCTCAGCACTGATCGCTGCTGCATTTTGGCTGCTATTTGCCACACGCAGAGGGCTACCAGTATCGACGACTCATTCTATTATCGGCGGTGTCATTGGTAGTTCTATCGTTCTAGGATTTGATTTGGGCGGTAGCGCGACAGCACTATCTACCGTCGATTGGGGTACGGTTGGTACCATCGCTATTTCTTGGGTTCTATCACCGCTGCTAGGTGGTGTATTAGCGTATATCCTATATGGTCTCATTAAGAAAAATATCATTGCGTACAATGATCAAACAGAAGCCCATATTGGCGAGCTAAAAGCCAATAAAAAGGTATTAAAACAAAATCATAAAGAGTTTTTGGATGGTTTGACAGAGTCAGAACAGCTGGCTTATACCTCAGCGATGTTACGTGATCAAGAAATCTATAAAGATGATGATTGTGTCGTCACAGATTTGGAAACCGATTACTACAAAGAGCTTTATGAAATCGAAAACGAGCGTAGTAATCTTGATACGCTAAAAGCGCTTAAGCAATGGGTGCCTATTATTGCTGCATTGGGCGGCGCAGTCATGACTTCTTTGGTCGTGTTTAAAGGTCTTAAAAACGTTAATAGTAATCTGACCACGCTGCAGGGTTTCTTGATCATGGGTATGATCGCAGCCTTAGTTTGGCTAGCGACCTTTATCTACACCAAGAGTATTCGCGGTAAGCACAAAGAAGATCTGACCAAGGCTACTTTTATTATGTTCAGCTGGATGCAGGTATTTACCGCATCAGCCTTTGCCTTTAGTCATGGTTCAAACGATATCGCTAATGCGGTTGGTCCTTTTGCTGCCATCATGGACGTTATCCGTACCAATGAGATTGCCTCACAAGCAGCAGTACCGCCAGCTGTTATGCTGACTTTTGGTGTTGCGTTGATCGTAGGTCTTTGGTTCATCGGTAAAGAAGTGATTCAAACGGTTGGTACTAATCTAGCAAAAATGCATCCTGCGTCAGGATTCTCAGCAGAGCTTGCTGCTGCTGCGGTTGTTATGGGTGCATCAACATTAGGTCTACCGGTATCTAGTACGCATACTTTGGTAGGTGCTGTACTTGGTATTGGTATCGTCAATAGAGACACTAATTGGGCGCTAATGAAGCCAATTGGTCTTGCATGGGTAATCACCTTGCCAGTTGCTGCTGGACTATCAGCGATCAGCTATATTGTTTTGAAAAATATCTTTTAGTATGTGCTTTGTCGCGATATTTAGATTGCGACCATACTAATAACAACAAAAAACGCTTATTAGTTTTATGCTAATAAGCGTTTTTTTATTTGTTTACTAACTGTATGTTTAATCGGTACCGAACTGTTGGCGTTTTTTTGCAAAAAACCGATCCAGTCTATCCATCGCGTTTTCTAAGTCGTGCAGGTTAGGTAAAAATACCAAGCGGAAATGATCCGGTTTGTCCCAATTAAACCCTGTTCCTTGCACCATCAATACGTTTTCTTCGACAAGTAAGTCCATCATAAAGTTCATGTCGTCGTCGATAGGGTAGATCTCTGGATCCATTTTTGGAAAACAATAAAATGCGCCTTGGGGCATGGTGCAAGAAATGCCTTTAATTGCGTTAAGACGTGAGACCGCCATTTCGCGCTGCTTATATAGGCGACCTTTTTCAGAGGTTAGCTCTTGCATACTTTGGTGACCACCCATAGCGGTTTGAATAGCGTATTGTCCCTGAACATTAGAACAAAGGCGCATAGAGGCTAACATATCCAAGCCTTCAATGAAGTCAGTAGCGTGCTGCTTGCGACCAGATACCATCATCCAGCCTGAGCGAAACCCTGCAATACGGTGTGATTTTGACAAGCCATTGTATGAGAGCACCAGTACTTCGTCAGTTAAGGTGCTCATAGGGGTGTGCACGTGATCATCATAAAGAATACGATCATAAATCTCATCTGCCATGATGATCAAGTTGTACTCTTTGGCAACCTCAATAATCTGTTTTAGGAGCTCATCGCTATAAAGAGAACCTGTTGGGTTATTGGGGTTGATAACCACGATGCCTTTTGTTTTGCTGGTAATTTTAGATTTGATATCTTCAATATCAGGGTGCCAGTTGTCTTCTTCGTTACAGCGATAGTGTACAGCGGTGCCACCAGCGAGGTTAGCAGCCGCTGTCCAAAGCGGATAGTCTGGCATCGGAATCAGTACCTCATCGCCATCATTCATCAGCGCCTGCATGGTCATCACAATCAGCTCAGAGACCCCGTTACCTAGATAAACGTCACGCACATCCACTGCTGACAGCAGACCTTTAGATTGGTAGTACTGTAAGATGGCTTTGCGCGCTGAAAAAATACCTTGCGAATCTGAGTAGCCAGTAGCTTCAGATAGGTTCATGGCAACATCACGCAAAATTTCATGGGGCGCTTCTAAACCAAACGGAGCTGGATTACCGACATTAAGCTTCAATATGCGCTTGCCTTCAGCCTCCATTTTATTGGCAGTCTGTAATAGTGGGCCACGAATGTCGTAGCAGACGTTCTGCAGTTTGTCAGATTTTTTGATGGTGTTCATAGCGTGACCGTTCGTCGAATGAGTGTGTGTGTGTTTGCCAGTATGAGAAGACATAGCAGGTTGAATAGTGTCTGTTTTGGTATTTATTTGATTATGTGACGTCGCATTTATGTCAGTAGCTATTTCAGTAGCTATGTCGGCATCTGTATCTTGCGTAATCTGTTTTGTAGGTGCAGTTAATTCATTGTTGTCAGTGCCTTCGCCCTTTAGCTCTCCGCGTAGCAGGTAGCCTTCGCTACACCCCAAAATACGGGCGAGTGTGGGCAGCTTTGATGAGACGATGCCATTGGTGCCACGTTCCCAGTTTGAGATAGCGCCGCGACTGACCTTGGCACCAGCAGCTGTCATGGCTTGTGCCAATTGTTCAGCGGTGAACCCTTTGTCATGTCGCAACTGGACCAACCGTTCTGCTTGCGTGCTTCTATTCTTATCATCAGACATTGTTGTTGGAACCTTCATTGATTAGTAAACTCATAACCTGAGATACGTGTTTTTACTTAATACTAATGCAAGATATTATTGCATTCAAAAGTGTTTTGCAAATAGTTTTAAACAAATAATCTTATATGCAAGTTATACTTGCATTAGCTATAAACAACTCTTCGATTAGGAATGTTTGTATATCAATAATAGGCGTTGGGCGTATCAAAATTACATCTTTACCCATTATTATGTAGAGGTAATTTGCTATATTTTGCTTAATCAATCTCATTAGCAATGCTACGTATCTCGTAATATTAGCAGCACTCCCTTTGTTTATACCTTGAATAGTGAGGCAATAACCAACAGATAGGGCACATCGTTTTCATAATTATATGGCGATAAAACAGTTATCGAGATTAGACAATAAATACTCGAATAAGGATAAATTATGCAAGATAATCAATTAAGCAAAGAAGAGATCAGCCAATTGACTGAAGCTGACTGGAAAGAGCGTCTAAGTGCTGATGAATACCACGTGATGCGTGAGAAAGGTACGGAGCGTCCATTCACAGGTGTGTACAACGATGCAACTGATGATGGCGTCTATCGCTGTAAGGGCTGCGGTGCTAGCTTGTTTGATTCAAGCAGCAAGTTTGATGCTAGCTGCGGCTGGCCAAGTTTTGATCAAGGTATCGACAACAGCGCGATTGACGAGCACGTTGACAACTCGCTTGGCATGACTCGCACAGAAGTCACCTGCAGCAACTGTGGTGCCCATTTGGGTCACGTATTCCCAGATGGACCTACTGAGACGACAGGTATGCGCTACTGCATCAACTCAGTATCTATTGATTTAGATAAGTCTGAGAAGTAGGGTTTTATTATTAGCAGTGTGAGAAGGAAGTACAGAGTGCTTCCTTTTTAATATTTTCTACTGTTCATATCATTACGAAGATAAAGCTTTTAAACCAACACTAGAAATAACCAAACCTCAATTTAAGGATGAATAATGAGTACTATTTATGATTTTACCGCTGAGCGTATGGACGGTAGCTCGCAAGCATTCTCTGATTATAAAGATAACGTATTGCTAATCGTCAATACGGCAAGCAAATGTGGTTTTACGCCGCAGTTCGAAGGGTTGGAATCGTTATATCAACAGTACAAGGATCAAGGGCTGGTGGTTGTCGGCTTTCCTTGTAATCAATTTGGTAGCCAAGACCCAGGCAGTAATGACGAAATTGGCGCGTTTTGCCAAAAGAACTATGGTGTCAGTTTTCCTATGATGGCAAAAACCGATGTCAACGGATCAGACGCTCATCCTATCTACGAATGGCTCAAGGATCAGAAAGGTGGTGTGCTGACCGACGGTATTAAATGGAACTTCACGAAGTTTTTGGTCGATAGTAAAGGACAGGTTATTGACCGCTATGCTCCAACAACTAAGCCAGAAGCAATCAAAAGTGATATTGAGCAGGCACTAGCGAATAAATAAATGGCATCTACCAAAAACTTTGATTTTTTGGAAAAATATAAAATCAACAAAAACATATGCTTGCTAAATATTTGGATAAAAAAGTCAAAAATATCTCAAAAAGTAGAAAATAGCGTTTGACACCCATGTGTAAATCTATATAATACACACCCACAGCAGCAGAGCTTAGTGACAAACTTAGGGCTCAGTTGATGTTGAATAAATTGCATTGCAATTGTTCGAAGGGTGATTAGCTCAGTTGGTAGAGCGTCTGCCTTACACGCAGAATGTCGGCGGTTCGAATCCGTCATCACCCACCACTTCTTAGCAAGTGGGCTCCTTAAATAGGAGCAAAAAGCTAAGACGACCTAAGCAGCGGTAGTTCAGTTGGTTAGAATACCGGCCTGTCACGCCGGGGGTCGCGGGTTCGAGTCCCGTCCGCTGCGCCATATTTAAAACGAATTTAGACTTTCGGGTTTAAGCAAGTTTCGCCTCAAACAATCTAATTGTTTGAGGTTTTTTTGTGTCTGTGTTTTTATCTATATTTTATGAGTTATAAGTCAGATAAGAAAATATAGTAAGAGTTAGAATCTAAAGTTATGATTTATATGTAGTTAAGTCATATCAATTAAAAGTTGGCTAAAACGTGAACCCTTCTTTTACTCAATATAAGACTGATATAAAAGAAGGGTCGTCATATTTATTTTAGATACAGCGTCTTAAAGGAGCTTTGCTTAAAGTGTATTATCTATAATTTGTGATGCGTTTGGCTCATTGTAGGCTTTAGCTACGGATAGCGGGTTAGTCATACGCTGCTTGCCATGCGCCCATTGATCCTAGATAGATATCAATATGCTCAAAACCTCGACTAGCGAGCCATCCTGCTGCTATCGTTGCTCGAGCGCCGCTGGCACACATCAATGTATAGTGGCGACTCTGGTCGAGCTCACGCCAACGCTCGTTCAGGTGACCAACATAGATATGCTGTGAGCCTTCAATCGCACTATCGTTTCTCTCGTCGATATCGCGCACATCTAGCAAGGTCCAGTTCTGAGCATTGTCCAGACGATCTTTTACTTCAGAGGTGTCAATCATAGGGGTTCGCTGCATCCGCGCGCCTTGCGCAGCAGCTGGCACGACACCCACATAGCCCCCGACAATATTATCAAAAGCAATACGTACCAGATGCTCCATTGCAGTCGCTAGTTGCTCTTCATCAGAAGCAATCAGTGCCAAGCTTTGTCCTTCCTCAATAAACCACCCAGCAAATGCAGGTAGCATATTGACAGGTAAGCTCATCGATCCAGGCAAGTGTCCGGATGCATAGGCCATTGGCTCACGAATATCGATGAGATGATCCGCATTGCAGTCATGCAGCTGCTTTAGCGAGAGGTTACACGGACGCATAACAGTAGGAGGCGCCTCACCGCCCTCCATGTTGAGACGCTCCATCAACCTAAAGTAGGGTGGTTGATAATGGTTTTCGTTGGTCTTAAAGTCAATAAATGCTTCTCGATCAGTAATCTGCAAGCGCGGGTTGTTTATTCGTTCATGACCAACAGTAGAAAACTCACGCTCCGCCATACCTGAGCCACATACTGAGCCAGCACCGTGAGCGGGATAAATAATGGCCTGATCTCCAAGTGCTAGAATGTCTTGCAACGAGTCATAAAGTAGACCTGCCACTTCCCTGCGACGATCGGGATAGAAGTCGGTACGGCCCACATCACCGACGAATAGTGCATCGCCTGTAAAGACTCCGACGGCTTTGTCTGGATATGCGGTATCAAACAGGGCATAAGCCAGATGATCATCGGTATGGCCAGGAGTCTCTAGAGTACGGATTTCGAGTTGACCGATGGCAAAGCAGTCACCATTACGTGCTGTCTGAGCGTAGACAACGGGTTGTTCTGGGTTTGGTCCGTGCAAGACGATAGCCCCTGTCAAGGCTGCTAAAATAGGGGCGCCAGAGACCAAATCCTCATTACGATGCGTCTCAAAAATATGTGTGATTTCAAGCCCTGCTGCACGCGTTTTTTCTATATACATCGCGCAGTCACGACGCGGATCAATCACCGCTGCCTTACCACCAGAGCCTACCAAATAGGATAGGTGAGACAGCCCAGGTGTTTTAATTTTTTCTAATAGCATGGTTTTTTCCTTATTATAATTATTTCAAATGAGATTTTTGCCAGTAGCATCTTACTAGTTACATTGATTTGTCTGATTGAATTTTTATTCACTGAGATTCTCTGAATATCTATCAATATACAATAACATATATTAACTTTATATTTATATAGGTGTTCATCCAATAAGTAGCGATTCTTTGGATCGATATTTAGCGTCTCATTTATGCTGTTTTCAGGTCTAAATATTCTATAGGTGAAATAAAGCTCTTAAACGGTAGATAGTGAGGTTAAAAATAGACGTCTTAATTAATAGGTTTTCTACAGTAGCTTGTTGACAGAGGTGCTGGCCAATTGATATATCTATGACTCAAATACATGCAAGTAAAGGATAAATTTTGAGTGACCATAAGGCGTTAGATGTTGATGTTGGGCAAGAGCATATTGTCATACAGCGACGATATGACGCTTTGGGTGCAGTGAATGATTTACTCATTGCTGTTTGGTTTTTGATTGGTAGCTTTTTCTTTTTGAAAGAATCGTTGACGACGGACGGTACATGGCTATTCATCCTTGGCAGCGCACAACTACTTATCAAACCGCTAATTAAGCTAATTAGCTTGATTCATGTTGGTAGGATATTTAAACGCGCAAAAAAATAATAAGTTGCCAAGGTAGGTAATACTATATCAAGCCGTAGCATCAAATTATTTCCTATCCAGTCTTACTTCTGAAACTGATAATTGCTAATGCTTGTGGTGCATTACTAAGGTGCGTTGGTTTGATTTATCATGCCATGATGAATAATGCCTGATGCCTCTAAGAAATGAAAACCTCGTTCAAAAAACATTGAACTATTTTTAATATGTCTGTATTATTGGACATATGGAAATAACTAATGCTATTGCAAGCTTTGCTGCGCTCTCTCAAGATACTCGATTAAAGGCTTTTAAGCTGCTGGTCAGCCACGAGCCTGAAGGTCTCCCTGCGGGCGAAATAGCCCGTCAGCTTGGTGTGCCGCACAATACGATGTCAGCTCATCTAGCGGTGCTAGCACGAGCAGGCTGGGTAGTCTCTCAACGACACAGTCGGCAAATCATTTATCGAGCATCACTCTCCCATATGGACAGCGTCATTCAATTCTTACTCCAAGACTGCTGTGCAGGGCATCCAGAGCTATGTGCCTCACTTATGGATAGTTTGAGTGGCTGCCGAGTGGCTGCGTCTGTCGAACAAAGCCGTCATTAAACCGATTATCAATTCAATAACGACCCTCACTTAAACGCCTCTCACTTAAACGACAGTCACTTAATAGGTAATATCACTATGAAGCCATTGATTTTTCATAACCCTAATTGCGGTACCTCTCGTAACACCCTCGCTATTATTAAGGCATCAGGCGAAACGCCAGAAGTGGTAGAGTACCTAAAAAATACACCGACGCGCGATCGCTTAGTTGAGCTATTAGCGCAAATGCAAATCTCTCCGAGAGAACTATTAAGAAGCAAAGAAGCTATCAATGATGAGCTAGGGCTAGATAATCCTGAACTCTCTGACGATCACATTATCGATGCGATGATCGCGCATCCTATCTTAATCAACCGTCCTATCGTGGTAACTGATAAGGGTGCAGCTTTATGTCGTCCTTCAGAGCGAGTTTTTGAGCTGTTAGATAACCCAGTAAGCAGCTTTACCAAAGAAGATGGCGAGGTTGTCTCTCATGGTAAACGCTAAGGTTACGCAGCCATCTATGACGACCTCTAATATTGATGACTTGCCCAATATTGATATCGATAATCTACAGCCTATCGACATCGAGTCTCTTATTGCACCAAATGATTCACGTCACCCACCCAAAATACTGGTGCTATATGGTTCTGTGCGTGCGCGCTCGTTCTCTAGGTTGGCCGCTGAAGAGTCGAGCCGGTTGCTGCGTTGGTATGGTTGTGAGGTGCGGATGTTTGATCCATCTGGCTTGCCGTTGCCTGACGATGTAGATTCAGACCATCCCAAAGTACAAGAGCTGCGAGAGCTGGCGCAGTGGTCTGAAGGCATGCTGTGGGTGAGTCCAGAGCGCCATGGCAGTATCACTAGTATCATGAAAGCACAAATCGACTGGATACCATTGTCACTAGGTGGCGTGCGACCCACTCAAGGCAAAACACTAGCGCTGATGCAAGTCAGTGGTGGTAGTCAGAGCTTTAATACGGTCAATCAAATGCGTATTCTCGGACGCTGGATGCGGATGATTACTATCCCTAATCAATCTTCGATCCCTAAAGCATTTTTGGAATTCAATGACGACAATCGTATGGATATGTCGCCTTTATACCTGCGTCTGGTTGACGTCTGTGAAGAGCTGGTGAAATTTACTTGGCTCACACGCGGACGCTCAGCATACCTTACCGATCGCTATTCAGAACGCGTTGAAAGTGCTGAGCAAGTATCAAATCGCGTTAATCAAAAATCGATCTAGTTTTTTATACAAAATCGGCTGAACAAAGTCAGTTTAAGTAAGGTTGCATCATGCTTGCATTTGCTATTTTTGTGGTTACTTTAGTATTGGTTATATGGCAGCCTAAAGGATTGGGTATCGGCTGGAGCGCTATGGGTGGCGCACTTGTCGCGTTGGTGTTCGGTGTGGTGCAGCTATCAGATGTCGGTATTGTTTGGGATATTGTCTGGGATGCAACCTTTACTTTTGTGGCGCTGATTATCATTTCGCTTATCCTAGATCGGGCGGGATTTTTTGGCTGGGCGGCACTACATGTGGCAAGGCTCGGTAATGGTCAAGGGCGCTTACTGTTTCCTATGATTATAGTGCTCGGCGCCTTTATTTCTGCATTTTTTGCCAACGACGGGGCAGCGCTACTACTGACACCCATTGTGATTGCTATCTTGCTGCGTTTGAATTTTTCGCCACCGTCAGCTTTGGCATTTATCATCGCAACAGGCTTTATCGCTGATACGGCAAGTTTGCCCTTGGTTACATCAAACTTGGTTAATATCGTCAGTGCCAATTATTTCGATATTGGATTTGGTCGTTATGCGGCGGTCATGGTACCCGTCAATATCGTGTCTGTATTGGCGACACTACTGGTGTTATGGGTTGTTTACGCGCGTCATATCCCAAAACGCTATCCAGTTGATAACTTAAGTGCTCCAGAGTCTGCTATCACAGATCCATTGGTGTTTCGGGCTGCATTTCCGTTATTGGGCTTGCTGCTTCTTGCCTACTTTGCGACTGAACCGTTAGGGCTGCCGATTTCACTTGTCACTGGTGCGGCCGCCCTTGTTTTGATGGCCATTGCTGGTCGCTTGTGGCAAGGCGGGCGCGGTGCAGTCGTTTCTGTGAGTGAGGTGTTACGTAATGCACCTTGGCAAATCGTGTTATTCTCCATCGGTATGTATTTGGTAGTTTATGGTTTGGGTAATGCAGGTCTCACTGTATATGGCGCACAAATCCTTAATTGGTTGGGAGAGCAGGGCGCAGTCATTGGCACAGTAGGAACTGGGTTTTTATCTGCTATTGTCGCGTCTATCATGAACAATATGCCAGCGACTTTGGTCGGCGCGCTAGCGATTGATCAGGCAGAAGTGCCCGCAGCGACGCGAGAGCTGATGATTTATGCCAATGTGATCGGCAATGATTTGGGCCCCAAGTTTACACCGATTGGTAGTCTTGCCACTTTATTATGGTTGCATGTACTGGCAGAAAAAGACTATAAAATCAGCTGGGGACAGTATATAAAAATAGGCTTGTTGATTACGCCTCCTGTGCTATTCGTAACATTGTTAGCTTTGGTTGTTTGGTTACCTATGCTGCCAAGCTAATCAAAGCATTAGCAAGCCCGCTTTACTAGAACGCCAATTTGATAAGCGTATCGATGCTCAGCTTTGTTTGGGCATGATAAGGTCTAAATGCGAGCAGTGTTTTATCTAAAATGAGAGTATAAAATGACAATGCTTACTGTGAACACCATCATCCAACCTCGTCAGTATTTGCTAATGCCAATCCGCGGGGCAGCTGTATTGGTTACTGCGCTTCTATTGTCGGCATGCGCAGAGTCTGATAATACTGATGACGTAAGTGTCAATACCAGTGCTAAAGAGGCAAACGTTAAAGCGGTAGTAGAGTCTACAGCAGAGACGCAAGCGAGCCAGACTGGTATTTTGAAGAATGTATCTGCAACCGTCTACAAAGATGCCAATTGTGGTTGCTGTAAAGAGTGGATAGATCATGCACAGACGCACGGGTTAGTCTCGACAGCCCAGCACCTAGCTGATTTGTCATTGATTAAAGACCGCTATAGCGTACCTGATGAGATGCGTTCTTGTCACACGGCAGTGACGACCGATGGCTACATCTTTGAAGGCCATGTCCCGGCGAAATATGTGGCAGAGTTTTTACAGAACCCACCAGAGCAAGCTATTGGGCTCGCTGTACCTGGTATGCCAGTCGGTAGCCCAGGTATGGAGTATCAAGACCAGTTTTCGCCTTATCAGATTATGCAAATGAACAAAGACGGTACAAATCAAGTATATGCAGATATTGAGTCCATTGCTCAGCAGCTATAGCCTGTAGTTATATAGATACATTGATAACTATACGTCTTACAACCATGTTTTTTTGGTTTAAGCGGTGACGGAGACTGACTAATGAATGCTTCAGAGCACAAAGGCATGAATCCTTATGTGAAATTTACGCTTATGATTCTGACATCTACTGCCGTGATGTATATCATGATGTACTTCAACACTTACCAATGGGATCATGTTTATTTTAGTGAGACTAGGGCCTATATGGCGCTATATATGGGTGCGGGTATGGCAGTGGTGATGTTGGCATTTATGACCAACATGTACAAGAAAACTAAGATCAACTTGATGATTTATGGTCTAAGCATATTGATGTTTGCTGTTGGTATTTGGGGTGTCAGGTCGCAAGCAACGGTCAACCAAGTCGACTGGATGCAAGCCATGATACCGCATCACTCTATTGCTATTCTCACCAGTAGTCGTGCTGATATTGAAGATCCACGTGTACAACAGCTTGCCGATGATATTATTGAAGCCCAAAAACGTGAGATAAAAGAAATGCAGGCGCTGATCGAAGCGTTGGAATAAGGGTAGAGTTTCCCTCATATTATAGCCATAAAAAAACCCCCATCAAACTGATGGGGGTTTTGGCAAATGCCATAATTGAATCTATAGTGACTCAAAAGGTTTACTACTAAAATGTGGCTCTCCAACCTGGGCTCGAACCAGGGACACACGGATTAACAGTCCGTTGCTCTACCAACTGAGCTATTGGAGAATAGGCTGTAAGTATTTGATCGCTTACAACGAGCCTTAGAAGCCTCTAACGAGTTCTTGCTAAGTGGGGCGTATTCTAGCAAAGATAAAAAATACGTCAAGCGTTTTTTTGCATAATTAGTAAAAATTATCATTTTAATAGCTTGAGAGAAGATTTTTGTCAAAAACTAACTAAAGACTGCCTAAAAAAGACGCCATATAGAGAATATGTGGCGTCTTTGTTTGTCAAGATACGAGATCTACTAGAATACTGGCAATACTAATTGGCGTTGATTAAGTTACTCGGCAACGTCTAAATCAGCAACGGCTTTTTCGATACGTGACAAAGCATCTTTTAAAGTAGCCTCGTCAGTCGCGTAAGAGATACGCATATAGCCACCAAGACCGAAAGCATCACCAGGTACGACTGCCACACCAACTTTATCTAATAACCAAGCTGAAAACTCAGTACAAGAAGACAAACCAGCCGCTTTGATAAGTGGCACAATGTTTGGATACACATAAAATGCGCCATCAGGACGCAGGCAAGTAATACCTTTGATAGCATTTAGACCATCTACAACCAAGTCACAACGCTGCTCAAACGCCTCAATCATTGGCTCAAGTACACTTTGATCACCGTTGATCGCTGCGGTTGCAGCAACTTGGCTAATAGACGTTGGACATGAAGTAGACTGTGACTGTACTTTTTTCATCGCACCGATGAGTTTTGCAGGGCCGCCAGCATAACCAATACGCCAGCCGGTCATGGCATAGGCCTTAGACACACCATTCAAGATAATGGCACGGTCTTTTAGCTCAGGCGCTGCATTTAAAATATTGTAGAACTTATCACCTGTCCAGCGGATGTGTTCATACATATCATCAGACGCCACATAGACGTGTGGGTACTTTTTCAATACTTCAGCAATGGATTTTAGCTCATCTAGCGTATAAATCATACCAGTCGGGTTAGAAGGACTGTTCAGTACCAGCATTTTGGTTTTGTCAGTGATGGCATCTTCTAGCTGTTCAGGGGTGATTTTAAAGTCTTGTTCAGCTGGGCACTTAACGATGACTGGTACGCCTTCTGCGATGATAACCATGTCAGGATAGCTGACCCAGTATGGTGCTGGGATGATGACTTCGTCGCCAGGGTTGATAAAGGCTTGGGCAAGGTTGAAGAATGACTGCTTACCACCGACCGATACTAGGATCTCGTTTGGCTCGTAGCTGATATCGTTGTCACGCTTGAATTTTTCTATGATAGCGGCTTTTAGCTCTGGCGTACCATCGACAGCAGTATACTTGGTGAAGCCGTCATTGATTGCATCGATTGCTGCTTTTTTGATGTGATCAGGGGTATCAAAATCAGGTTCGCCAGCGCCCAAACCGATAATGTCTTTACCAGCTGCTTTTAGCTCTTTGGCCTTGTTAGTAATCGCTAGTGTAGGAGAAGGTTTGATGCTATTGACGCGGTCAGACAGTTGCAACTCGCTCATGAGAGATCCTTTTTTATATGGGAGTGGGATTGGAGAAAATCTGATATGAATTATTTAATGTTTTTATTGCTGTCACGACAAGATGCGAAGCGGCTTAAACAATAATCACGCCAGTCTCATGTTGTCATGAAGATAGCCTTTTTCAGCCCATCAACGAACCCATTCGTTAATGTACGTATGGCTATTTTGATATTGTAGCATGCCCGTATAGAGCTGTCTTATCACCTCGATAACAAAACGATAGTAAACGGTTGCGATATCGCGAACCGTACCATCTGTTAATGTTGTTGCCTATCTGAATGGCTAAAGCTTTGCGAAGATATTGCACTTTTATATCAGCAATTGCGAAGTCACAACAATAAACCTATCGCCATACACTATAATTATTTAGGTTTGTTAAATAAGATGGCTTATAGCTTAATAAAAATCAATCAATACGGTGCGTGAGTCAATACGGCATGTTAGAAATAAGACAGTCGGTCAAAGGCAAGCAAGACAAATAATCTTCATTGAAGAGTCTCGTGTGGTTTTCCAAGATAAGTCTCCTTAGATTCTAGATGAAGGGCACACTTTACAATATATATTTCATACTATAAGAATATTAAAAAGGACAATTACCATGACAAATTCTACTGAAAATCTACATATTCTCATTACGGGTGCGACATCTGGTATCGGTAATCAGTTAACAAAGGATTACCTGTTAGAAGGACACACCGTCTACGCCGTTGGCCGGGATGATGAGGCATTAGCCGAACTTAAGTCATTGGGTGCAGAAACGATTGATTTGGATCTGATGGATCGAGATAAAGTCGTTGAAGCTTTTGCGAAAATCGAAACGGTTGATCTCGCGATTTGCGGTGCTGGCATGTGTGAATATCTGGACATGCCAAATTTCGATAGCAGCGCCTTTATGAAAGTCATGTCAGTCAATATGGGTACGTTGTCTCATGCTATCGAAGGAGTATTACCACATCTGATTGCTTCAAAAGGTCGCCTTGTCGGTATCGGCTCTGCATCTGCTTATGTGCCTTTTGCGCGTGCTGAAGCTTATGGTAGCTCAAAAGCGGCGATACATTACCTGATGAAAACGCTACAAATTAGCTTGGCGCCACATGAGGTGTCGGTCAGCCTTGTCGTACCTGGTTTTGTCGAGACGCCAATGACCAAGCAAAATGACTTTCCTATGCCGTTTATCCAGACGCCAAAGCAAGCAAGTCAAGCCATCCGTGATGGTATCGATAGCGGTCATGAGGTTATCGAGTTTCCCAAAAAACTTACTATGCCACTAAAAGCATTGGGTACGCTGCCTGATCTGGTCTGGCAGCAAGTCAGTGAAAAGCTGAATAAAAAATAATTTATCATAGAATATATGATTCACTAACATAGTAAAAATATAACAGGGAATGCCTTTATGCCGTTTATTCGCGCCAAGCGTGCAACCAGCCAAAAAACCGATAACAGCAACATAAAAAATTCAGGCGGTCAGCCAGTGCAAAAACGTATTGCCATCATTGGCTCAGGGGTATCAGGACTGACTTGTGCGCATTACTTGGGCATGCAACATGAGGTGACCGTTTTTGAAGCCAACGATTATATCGGCGGGCATGTAAATACCATTGATGTGGCACTACAGGATGGCAAAAAAGCAAAGAGCGGTAATGAAGAGAGTAGTGCAATAGACACCGGTTTCATTGTTTTTAATGAGCGTACCTATCCGAATTTCTTTCGTTTACTTCACGACCTACAAGTACCGTTTCAATCGACGGACATGAGCTTTTCGGTAAAAAACACGGCGCGTCGATTTGAATACAACGGTCATACGCTCAACACCTTATTGTCACAGCGCAAAAACGTACTTAATCCAAAGTTTTGGCAATTTATAAAAGATATCTTACAGTTCAATAAGCATATCAAGCAGTTGCGTCAAGACTATGATAATGCACGCGTACAAGGAGAGGATGTTAGTGGTTTTACCACGCAAACCCTTGGCGGCTACCTAGCGCAAGAAAGCTACGGTAAGCTGTTCACCGATAACTATCTGCTGCCGATGGTCTCTGCTATTTGGTCGACCAGCTTGGATGAAGTGCAAGATTTCCCGCTGGTGTTTTTTGCGCAGTTCTTTGACAATCATGGTTTACTCGATGTGGTCAATCGTCCACAGTGGTTTACAATCAAAGGTGGTTCAAAACAATACGTCAATAAGTTGATTCCACGTTTTATCAAGTCGGGCGGTAAAGTGCGAGTAAACAGCCCAGTCCAGTCTGTGGCGCGTGATGGTAAGCAAGTGTTATTGACTGTCCAGAACAAAGGTGATGATAGCGATACCGAACACCTTGTATTTGACGAAGTTGTCTTTGCCTGTCATGCAGATACGGCACTGAGTATTTTAAAAGATGCCAGCACTAATGAATCAGAGGTGCTGAGTCATTTCCGCTTCACCAAAAACACCGCTGTACTACATACCGATACCAGTATTTTACCCAAGAAGCCATTGGCATGGGCAAGTTGGAATTACCTGATAGATGAGAGTATTTCAGGTACTAAAACAGGTGATAAACAAACTGACGTAAATACGAAAACACCTGCAAAGCCCGTGCTGACCTACCATATGAATATCTTGCAACGTCTAACCAAAAAGCACAATTATTTGGTTACGCTTAACCATGATATAGATGACAAACAAATCATTAAAAGTATTGATTATAGTCATCCGATATTTGATCTCACAATGGTTGATGCGCAAACCAAGTGGTCAAGTATATCTGGTGCCGGCTTGCACACTCATTTTTGCGGTGCCTATTGGTTCAATGGATTTCATGAAGATGGCGTACGCAGTGGTCTACGTGTCTGTCAGGCACTCGGTCATGATATCGATATCAAAGATGAGGTTGATCCAGCACACTTGCCTGACGCTACGAGTGCACATACGCCGTTTCGCTATAAAGACCTGCCAGTAAAGGCTGACACAAAACAGCGCAAGCTAGATAAACGTCAGGTGATTATTGCGACCACCAATCAAGAGCTGGTTGAATACGCTGCGCGTCTACAGAGTGAGACTGGAAATAGCAACCAACCTAAAAAACGTGGTTTATTTGGTCGCCGTAAAGCCAAGTAATATCACGATATTTTAAAGAATGTATGTTATAAAAATATGACGTTAAAAATGAGACTGTCTATGGCCACACCCATTCAATCTGCTAATACTATGCCCGCGCATGATCTAACTCGTAAGCGTCCTATAGTGCCGCATCAGTTATTTGAGGGTACGACATGGCACAGTCGCTTGCTACCCAGTATCAATAAGTTTGTTTATCCGTATCGCTATTGGGGGGTCAATATTAGCGCACTGGCAGCAGGTCGCGCGCTACCTGAAATCAGTACAGCAGCCTTCAGCGATCATAAGACTGTCAAAACATCACCTTTAAGTACGATATTGCCAAAGCAGTTACTGGCAAAAGCGCTGCCTTTGTTTTCTGCAAAATCAAAGGCGCTACAACGGTTCTGCCCTGATGATTATTTGCAGCATTCTAATAGCCTAAGTAATGTTAAAAGCATAGATGACAGCATTCAGCCTGATCAAGCATTAGAGCAGCGTCTGAGCCAAGCATTTTTAAAGCATGCAGGCAGTACACCTACAGGGGATATGTTGGGATTGCTCGTTTGCCGCAATGCAGGTATGTATTTTAGCCCAGTCAATTTCTATTTAGGGTTTGACGAGCAGCAGACACCGACGCATTTGCTAGCTGAAGTTTCCAATACGCCGTGGGATAAGCGTCATTACTATGGGTTTTTGTTAGAAGGGGAGGATACCGAGTTCTGTCATGATAAAAACTTCCATGTGTCACCTTTTAACCCTATCGATCAGTTGTATCGCTGGCAGGTCACAGTTAAGCGTAGCAGTACAGATATGGCAGATGAGCAATCAACTACTGGATTACAGGTTCGTATCGCGATTAATATCAGTGATGAGCGCGGCGAAGTCCTAAAAACGGGTATAAAAATATCGGGCATACCGATGACAGATCGCTCTGTGCGTAATAGCTTGCGCAAAAATCCATTGATGAATACCACGTCTTTAGTACGTATCTATTGGCATGCTTTTAAGCTATATGCGATCAAAAAAGTACCTTACGTCAATTATGACGAAAAACTAGCTGACAGCCAGCAGAAAAGTACGCATCATAAAAAACCCTGAGCGATTAGAAAGTTAACGATCCATAACCTTAACATCCATAACTTTAAAATCAAGAATCTTAAGATGCATCAACTTAAAACGTAGCCATACCCTTTATATACTCAATTCCAAAATACAAAGCACTTAGACAAGGACAACCATACGATGTCAGCACGACCGACCGACAGAGCACCAGTCACAACACTAGAGAAATTAAGCGCTCGCATGAGCAAAGTCGTCAATGAAAGCGCTGTGCTACAGCCAGTAAGCGATGGCGTAAACAATGTCGCTCGAAAACTTATATTTCGTGCACTGCAGCATATTCAGTTTGGCAGTCTTACTTTAATTGAAACATTTGCTGAGCCCGAATCAAAGACGAGCAGTTTTGGCAAGGTCGAGTCCAATGCAGCAAGCAGCTCGGCAGTGGGTCGCCATCCGCTACATGTCACCTTAAAAATCCATGATAGCGCCGTATATCGCCAGCTATTGTTAGGCGGCTCAATCGCGCTTGCGGACAGCTATATCAATGGCGAATGGGATACGGATGATTTGACAGGTTTGATTCGCTTGGCGGCTCGCAACTTAGCCGTGCTCAACAAGCTTGAAAATCGTTTTGCAGGTATTAGTAAGGCGTTCGAAAAAGCCAAGCATCAGCTACGTAGCAATGATAAATCAGGTTCTAAGTCTAATATTTTAGCGCATTATGATTTGGGTAATGACATGTATCAGCGGTTTTTGGACGATACGATGATGTACTCATCGGCGGTATATCCCACGCCTGACATGACACTTAGTGATGCTCAGCAACATAAGCTGTCACTCATATGCCAGCGTCTACAGCTCAGCGCTGATGACAATGTGATTGAAATTGGCACAGGTTGGGGTGGGTTTGCTATCTATGCAGCCAAACATTATGGCTGTCATGTGACGACCACGACCATCTCGGATGCTCAGTACGATGAGGCACAGCGGCGCGTCATGGCAGCAGGTCTGTCAGATAAGATTACCCTACTCAAGCAAGACTACCGCGAGCTGACGGGACAATACGACAAGCTAGTCAGTATTGAGATGATTGAAGCGGTAGGGCATGAGTACTTGCCAACGTTTTTTGCTAAGTGTGACAGCCTACTTAAACCAACGGGTCTTATGGTACTACAAGCGATCACTTTCAATGATCAAAACTACCAAGATTACATCGGTTCGGTTGATTTTATCCAGACGCATATCTTCCCAGGTGGCTGTCTGCTATCTAACCAAGAGCTGACCACTCAGTTCACTGAGCAGACGGACATGGTCATCAAGCAACTACACGACTATGGCTTTGACTACGCTTATACATTACGTGATTGGCGTGCTGCGTTTTTGGCACAGCGTACAGAGATCCAAGCGCTTGGCTATGATGATGCCTTTATACGCTTATGGGAGTTTTACTTCTGCTACTGTGAAGGTGGGTTTTTGGAGCGCACCATTGGTGTGGTGCAGGTCACTGCAGTAAAACCAAACAATATCGATACCTTACATTTTTCTGATTTGCCAGCTGCTGTTTTGAATAATAAAACGGCCTCAGATAATGAAGGAACATTTAACGATGCAGATGTGACAGACACAGTCTCGGTATAAGTATATAAGATTTTGCCGTCGAGCTTGTGCGGTCTCATACTACCAGTAAAGTATGAGACCGATGTGCTGACAGACTTAGGAAGCTAGTGCAGACCGTCTATCAAGGGCGCCCGAATAGCGTGTCACTGCCAATGCCATCAAAGAGATAACAGCACCGATCCAAGCGGTATCTTGCAAGCTCAAGTTTTCGACCACGCTGCCGCCGATAATAGAGCCGAGCGCGATACCGATATTGAATGCAGCAATGTTGAGACCAGAGGCGACATCGACAGCGTTCGGCGTATATTTTTCAGCTTGTTTGACGACGTAGATCTGGAGACCAGGCACGTTTCCAAAGGCAAAAGCACCCCATACTAAGATAGTCAGCACCGCTGCAACTTTTGACTGCATCGTAAAGGTAAACAGCAATAAGACAATGCTAAGTGCGCTAAATATGATACTAAGCGCACTGATGGGACCACGTTTGTCGGCAAGTTTGCCGCCCCAGATATTGCCGATGGCAACGGATACGCCATATACCAGCATGATGAGGGCAACAGCAGAGGGTGCAAATTTGGTCTGTTGTTCCAGAATAGGGGCAAGGTAAGTAAACGCTGTGAACGTACCACCATAGCCAAGAATAGTCATCAGATACACCAGCAGCAATTGTGGTTTTACGATGACTTGCAGTTGTTCTTTAAATGTTGCAGGAATGGATTGTTTGAGGTTTTTGGGTACCAGTAAAGCGCTGCCAATCAAAGCGATGACGCCCAGTACCGAGACGACCAAAAACGTGGCACGCCAGCCAAAATGCTGACCGATCCATGTGCCGAGTGGTACACCAGTGACTAGCGCAACAGTGAGTCCGGTAAACATAATGGCAATTGCACTGGCCTCTTTTTCTTTACTCACTAAACTAGTGGCGATCATAGAGCCAATGGAGAAAAACACGCCGTGAGCCAGACCGGTCAATATACGTGCAAGTATCAGCGTCTCGTAACTGGGCGCTTGCCAAGCCAGCAAGTTGCCGATGACAAATAAACCCATGAGACTCATGAGCACTATTTTGCGATTCCAACGACCAGTGAGTGCAGTGAGTATGGGCGCGCCAATAGCGACGCCCACCGCATATAAGCTGACCAGTAGCCCTGCAGAAGGCAAGCTGACGCCCAGATCAGCTGCGATAGTTGGTACTAACCCAACAATGACAAATTCGGTTGTCCCGATTGCAAATGCGCTCAGCGTGAGCGCCCATAAAGCGAGTGGCATAATGACATCCTAAGCATTAAATGATGGGCGTAGTTTGACCGAATTATAGTTTGCAAAAAACAGCACAAATGACAAAATACTTTTGTCAGTTTTGTAAAGGTAGCAGTAATGACAGGACATGCTAGAACAGAAGATATAGAGATATTTTTGACGGTAGTGGATACGGGCAGTTTTACTGGCGCTGCTAACTTGTTGAATCAGCAGGTCGCTAAAGTATCTCGTGCTGTGTCCAGACTCGAAGATACGCTGCAATGCACACTGCTAAATAGAACGACGCGACGTTTAGAGTTGACAGAGGAAGGGATTGTCTTTATCCGATATGCGCGTGAGAGTTTAAATACTCTGCATACTGGTGAAGAGGCGATTAAGTTGTTAAAGCAAGCGCCAAGCGGACACTTACGAATCGATGCAGCCAGTCCGTTTGTCTTGCATCAACTCACGCCATTGGTAGGTGAGTTTGTGCAGCAGTATCCGCACATTACGCTTGATTTGACATCGCATGACAATATTATCGATTTACTTGAGTACAAAACTGACCTTGCGATCAGAATCGGTAACTTAAAAGACTCGAACTTGCACGCGCGTATGCTAGGCAGAAGTAAACTGCGTCTGGTAGCCAGTCCTGAATATTTATATCGCCATAATCAAGTCACTGATGTCGCAGACTTGATCCATCACAAATTGATCAATTTTAATGACGCATCTAAATTGGCGAGTTGGCCATTGACGTCTTCCGTGGATCTTAGTTTTTATATGACCGCGAGTAGTGGCGAGACCCTGCGGCAGCTATGCTTGGCGCATCAAGGCATCGCGTTGTTGTCTCATTTTATGATTGGCAAAGACATAGAGTCTGGACGACTGGTTGAGGTACTGCCTGAGGCGGTAGACAGACCGAACAATCGCGAATCGATACAGGCGGTTTATTATAGAAACAGTGCTGTATCGTCGCGTATTTTAGCATTTCTAGATTTCATTCAGCCGCGGCTGACATTATAGTTTTTATTCATTTGATAAGGGATATCATTATGGGCTACGTTTTTATCTATCTTGCCGCTGTGGTTATTTTCTTGGGTGTTGACGCTGTTTGGTTGACGACCATGAAAGGCGCTTTTTATGAGTCGCGCATTGGTCATCTTTTGGCTGATGAGCCAAATATGATGGCTGCTGGTGTGTTCTATATGTTCTATATACTGGCACTTTGTATATTGGTTTTATATCCACAAATTAAAGCAGGCGCATCAGTTGGTCATATCTTTTTACTTGGCGGTTTGATTGGTTTGATGGCTTATGGTACCTATGACTTTACCAACTTGGCACTTTATAAAGGATTTACATTAGATACGGCGCTGGTTGATTTTGTGTGGGGCGGTGTTTTGACAGGTTCCGTCAGTGCGATTGTTGCTTGGCTTGCTTATCGTTTTCATTGGTTGAGCTAAGGTTAAGGTATATCGTCTTGCTCTCTATGATGTCGTATATATATAGTACTGACATATCGCTCTACTTGTAGAGCGGTGATTTACATAACATAGACTGTTTACTGACAGAGGGCTGTTTGTGCTATAGGCTGACCTACTGTATAAATGGTAGGCATAATAAATGTCAAACCCATTAAGGAATATTATGCCACAATACAATACCAGCTCAACTGCCAAAAAAGCCCCACTAAACCACGAGTTGTATATGTCGATATTGATGACGCCTGATATGGCAAACTTCATCGGTAATGTACACGGTGGTGACTTGCTCAAGATGCTTGATCAGGTCGCTTACGCTTGTGCCAGTCGCTATAGCGGGAACTATGTAGTGACACTGTCTGTCGATCAAGTGATGTTCCGTGAGCCTATTTATGTGGGTGAGTTGGTTACTTTTGCAGCGAGTGTCAACTATGTAGGTAACACTTCGATGGAAGTAGGTATTCGCGTTGAGGCAGAAGACGTACGTGCTCGTACAGTGCGCCATACCAACAGTTGTTACTTTACGATGGTAGCTATCGATGATAATGGTAAACCAACCCCTGCGCCGCCACTCGATATAAAAAACGAAATGCAGCAGTGCCGAGCTGACGCAGCAAAAGAGCGCAAACAGCAACGTATGGAAAGCTCACATCGCCCAAGCTGCGACTTTGAGAGCATAAGCCAAAAATTCGATAAGCATGATAATGAGGCTAAATAAAACAAGAAACTAAACAGAACGAATAGCTTTTCAATTCTGAATATTCAGCCATCATTACCCTGTGTAACGACTCACTAAAAAGACACTGATATTGTAGCGCGCTTACTTTAAGCTGATGTGTATTCCAATTTATTCATCTATAGTAAATACGTTCAGTATCAACCTGTTCTTTAGTGAGTCCAGCATGAGCCTAAAACCATCTATCGCTAATCCCCAGCGTCATCTATCATCCTCTCCTAAAGCACAGCCCTCTCGTGCTCGCGGTGCCAGTCATCCAAAAGTATCAGATGATACCAGCCTAAACTCTAATACCAACAACCATTCCGAAACTGATAGTGAACACTCAAGCTCACTCGTCACGGTATTGATAGCGGTTGGTGCCAATCTTATTATCGCAATTGCAAAATCAGTTGCCGCTTTTATGACAGGCTCCGCCTCGATGATTGCTGAAGCCGCTCATTCGTGGGCAGATGCCGGTAACGGCACATTACTCATTGTGGCAGAAAAAAAGTCTATAAAACCTGCAGATAAGAGCCATCCATTAGGCTATGGCAAAGAATCCTATGTTTGGTCGATGATTGCTGCGTTTGGTGTATTTACCGCAGGTTCAATTGTCTCTATCTATACTGGTATCAAAGAGTGGAATACTACGGAGTCTGAGACCAATTATACGGTCGCTTTTATTGTGCTAGCAGTAGCATTTGTGCTTGAAGGGTTCTCACTGATTCAGGCCTATAGACAAAGTAAAAAACATGGAGAGGCATTAGATATCAGCGCGATTGGCTATGTGGTAGATACCTCTAACCCAACGCTGCGCGGAGTGTTTTTTGAAGATTTGGCAGCTGTTGTTGGCTTGGTGATTGCGGCTGCCGCGATGGGTATGCATGCTTATACAGGAGAGCCTTATTGGGATGCGCTAGGCTCTATCATTGTAGGTTTGCTACTGGGAGTGGTCGCTATCTTTTTGATCAGTCGTAACCGAGACTTTTTGGTAGGACATCGAGTTGCTGAACGCATGCATGAGTACGTCTTGGGCGAACTACTCAATCATCCAGATATCGATAGTGTGTCATATCTACACCTAGAGTGGGTCGGTCCCAAAAAAATGTTTATGGTTGCGGCTGTAGATATCAAAGGTAACCAAAAAGAAGAGCAGATTGCGCAGAAATTCGAAGAAATTGAAAACCTATTTCGAGCCAATCCTATATTTCAGGAAGCTATTTTGACACTATCGGTGCCAAATGCTGAGCTTTTGACTTTATCAGATATTTCATTATAAACTTAATCCACAACAATCAAGTGAAATCATATGAAAGCTTTTTCAAGAAATACCATATTTTCTATGTCATTGAGTGCCGTAGGACTGATACTCATACCTATGCTATCCACACAAGCCGCTGTGCCAACGGACAGTTCTTTAGTACGATTGGCAGAAGTGACTAAGGTTGTAGAGCGAGCGAACGATATTTCTAATAGCAGTGGTATGGCAGAACAGGTGACGCAGTCAATACTATCTTCGATATCTAGTGATAACATAAGCCAAGAAAAACGCCAACGTTTCGATGAGATTGTTAGTAAGTATAGTAAAGAAATGACAAATAGTAGCCAAATAGGAGATATGAACAAGCAGATTATCAACGTCTATATGCAGACAGCGAAACAACACTTTGACCAAAGAGAAGTTGACGCTCAGATAGCCTTCTATAGTAGTGAAATAGGTCAAAGCATCATCGAGAAACAACCTGCTATGCTTAACGATTATATGGAAAAAGTGATGCCTATTGCTATGGAGTCCACTATGAAAAAAGTGAAAAGCACTGTACCGAAAATGGTAGCAGAGATTAAGGCTCTCCAGCTTGAAAAGTAGTTCGAGTCACTATGAGATTAAAAGATTGTACATACAATAAATTAGTCGTTGAAAAATACCAAAAGCACAAAAAAGGCCACCAATATTGGTGGCCTTTCTCAATTTGGAATATCTATCTAAAATCATCAAAAACAATGAAATTGTTATTTCTTTGGCGCGTTGGCACCAATGAACCATGCATCTTTATCAACAATACGACTTGCTTCGGTAAACAAATCAGCAGTATCTTCATCACCTGCATCACCAGCAGTAGCGATTGCTTCTCTTAAGGTCTCTGCTACTTTTTTATAACGACCAGTTAGCTCACGAACGTGTTGATCTACTTCAGTAATATCAGTTGGATAATCATCCAAGATAGACTCTTTTGCCACACGACTAGCTAGACCATTCGGCTGACCACCTAGGATAACAATGCGCTCAGCAATCGTGTCTGACACTTCAAGAATACGATCTGATGTTTCATCTAATAACTGATGCACACCGATAAACCCAGTACCTTGTAGGTTCCAATGGCACTGCTTGCCATCCAGAGTTAAATCAATAACATTTGCTAGGTTTGCGTTTAGCAAATCAATCATTTTCTTTGCAGTCTCGTCCGAAATTCCACTTGCGTAACGTTCTCTCATATTGTACTCCATTATTTGTTTAAAATTATTATATTGAATTAAATATCCAATGTATTTTTATTAGTTCTTGTTTGATGACACTTGATAAATTAATTTCGTTATTTGATCAAGTGCCATCTACTTGCTTGTTAATTCATGATCGATAATAACAGCTTAAACTGATGATGGAACCCCTCAGTGTTAGGCTTTGTTAGGTGGTCGTGTAAAGGGTTTGTTAACCGTGAAAATCTTTGTAAATTTATTAGAGGCTGTGTGCGTTTTTTATAACGATGCAATATTTATCCGCTACTATTGAAGCTATACATATAGCAAATAGCACTTTTATATACTTGCGCTTCATTTAGAAATAATCTTTGTAAGCCCTAGATAAGTGGCGTTATTGTCCTTTAAAATCCGCCGTTTGAACCCCATATTGTTATAAACGTTAATAAGAAGAAATCAATTATGCGAATGCCTGAACCGCGTTCATCGCGTCAGTTAAACCAGTTGGCCACACAGCTCCAAGGTGAAGCTGAAATCACTGGTGTCAATGCGTCAGGGACGCAAATATCGAGTCGTGCTTTTGAGATGGTTACCGATTTTGAGCCGGCAGGCGATCAGCCGCAAGCGATAAAAAAACTGGTCAATGGTATCAACTCTGATATGGATGAGCAGCTATTGTTAGGTGTAACAGGCTCTGGTAAGACTTATACCATGGCAAAGGTTATCTCTGAGACCCAGCGTCCGACCATTATCATGGCGCACAACAAAACACTGGCCGCTCAGCTATATGGTGAGTTTAAATCGTTTTTCCCTAACAATGCTGTCGAGTACTTTGTTAGTTATTACGACTATTATCAGCCAGAAGCCTATGTTGCTGCCAGTGATACTTTTATCGAAAAAGACAGTGCCATCAATGATCATATTGATCAGATGCGTCTGTCTGCTACGCGTGCACTTTTAGAGCGCCGTGATGCCATTATTGTGGCCTCGGTATCTTGTATCTACGGTTTGGGTGACCCAGAGAGCTATCTAAAAATGTTATTGCATGTTGTGGTGGGCGACAACATAGACCGTACGGCGACTATCAAGCGTTTGGTAGAAATGCAGTACACACGTAACGAGTTAGATTTTGGCCGTGGTACGTATCGACTACGTGGTGAGCTGCTTGACATTTATCCTGCTGAGTCTGAGCAGCTAGCCGTACGTGTGCATTTATTTGACAACGAAGTCGAGAAGATTACGTGGTTTGATCCTTTAACAGGGAAAACAGTACGCAGCGTGCCACGTATTACGATTTATCCAAAATCGCACTATGTGACTCCGCGCAATAAACTAGAGGCAGCAAGTCATACCATCCGCGAGGAACTAGAGCCACGGCTAGAATACTTCCGTGATAACAACAAGCTGATTGAAGCACAGCGTCTCAAAGAACGTACTCAGTATGATCTTGAGATGATTCAGCAGCTGGGCTACTGCAATGGTATCGAAAACTACTCACAGCATCTCTCTGGTCGCCCATCAGGAGAGGCGCCTCCGACATTGTTTGATTATATTCCAGAGGATGCGTTATTGTTCCTTGATGAATCACATGTCACGGTCTCTCAGATTGGGGCGATGTATAAAGGCGATAGATCACGTAAAGAAAACTTGGTCAATTATGGTTTTAGATTGCCAAGTGCAATGAATAACCGCCCGATGAAGTTTGAAGAGTGGGAGCGTATCAAGCCTAAGACGATTTACGTCAGTGCGACGCCAGCATTGTATGAGCTTGAACACAGTGAGCAAGTAGTAGAGCAGGTCGTCCGTCCAACTGGTCTGATCGATCCTGAGATTGAAATACGTCCCGTATTGACGCAGGTTGATGATGTGCTATCAGAAATTACCAAACGCCGAGAAAAAGACGAGCGTGTCTTGATTACCACATTGACCAAACGCATGTCAGAGGATTTGACCAGCTATCTTAAAGAGTACGATGTAAAAGTCGCTTATCTACATTCAGATATTGATACGGTCGAACGTATGCAGATCATTCATGAGCTACGCACAGGCGTACATGATGTGTTGGTCGGTATCAACCTATTACGTGAAGGCTTAGATATGCCTGAGGTGTCGCTAGTGGCGATATTTGATGCTGATAAGGAAGGTTTTTTGCGTTCTGAGCGTTCACTTATTCAGACGATTGGTCGTGCCGCACGTCATTTAAATGGTAAAGCCATTCTTTATGCTGATCGTATTACGCCAAGTATGCAAAAAGCGATAGACGAGACGGATCGTCGTCGTGATAAGCAGATTGCCTTTAATGTCGAGCATAACATCACGCCAAAAGGCGCTCGCCGCAGTATTACTGATAAGATTGATACGGGTGAAAGCTTGGATGCCAATGATAATCAGGCTATCCCTGTTAAGAGTAACCTACCAGATGTCGACATCAATATATTACGTAGTCCTGATTTGCTTGCTAAAGAAATAAAACGTCTAGAGAAACAGATGCAGCAAATGTCGCGCGATTTGAAGTTTGAAGAAGCAGCAAAAACACGTGATAAAGTGCTTGAGTTAAAAGCACATTTAATCTGATAGTTTGGTTTGATAAATAAAAAAAGGTGACGTGCTTATTGAGTACCTCACCTTTTTTATGGCTTTTTCAATAGTAGGGCGCTTGTAATACGTTTTAATGCCACTTACCATATGCGCACCATTCTTACTATCCACATCGCATTCCAAAGCTTGTACCAGGCTTTATAGATAAGCTTGTCATCCAAGACTGAATTTTTGGAATGGTCATAAACTAGGCGTATTATTCACTGTGCTTATTAACCATTTGATAGAACTTAACTCCAATGAAAACTCACTGGGTATGTCAGCGGCTGCCAAAAAAGCTGTTATCGACTCTTTAGATATCGGCTTTCGTTATCCAGACGATCAGCGTGCAGCACTGATCACCAAAGTCGCTGAGATAAACGGCGTAGCAGAGAACCAGATCTCACTAGGCAGCGGCTCTAGTGAGAACATCCGTACCGTTGTCCAAATGCTAAAAAATAAGTCCTTAATAGAAGGTAAAAACTTTCAAGTCATCGTGCCGCATCCAACTTTTGCCTATGCTGAGCTATATGCAACGTCCATTGATATACCCGTGGTAAAAGTGCCTTTGGCCCCTGAAAACTACGATTTCGACTTACAAAACATGCAAAAAGTCGCTGACGACTTTGACGGTATTAGCTTATTTTATTTATGCAATCCAAATAACCCAACAGCGACTATTATCAATACTGCAGTATTAAAAAATTGGGTAGGGTCTGCGCCAGCCGATCACTATTTTTTATTAGACGAAGCTTATTCGGAGTATGTGATAGACTCTAGCTTTGAGAGTGGTATTGGCTGGCTCAGCCAGCAGCAATCGGATAATCTGGTTGTTGTGCGTACTTTCTCAAAACTATGTGCGCTCGCTGGCATGCGTATCGGCTATGCAGTGGCTAGCCCGCAAATGATAGCCAAACTAGAGGCGTTTATCTCGATTGATAATACCAACTTGTCAGGCGCTGTAGCTGCGTTAGCGACTCTCGATGATGATGCGTTCTTGTCATTGAGTCTACATACGGCCAACCAATCGCGTAAGTTAGTTGAGCAGACGTTAGATGAGCTGGGCTTATGCTACCTGCCATCGCAAGCCAGCTTTATATTTCATGAGATAAAAGGAGACGTACAAACCTACATCGATAGAATGCGAGATCATGGTATCGCAGTCGGTCGGGAGTTTGCGCCAATCACTGGATTTAATCGGCTAACGCTTGGCAGACCTGATGAGATGGCAGTATTTGTAAAAGTGCTCAAATCATTTCGTGATAAAGGCTGGGTTTAGTTGGATTCGTTAAGGTAGTTTGATAATGCAGTAGGGAAGTTGCCACTGAGCAATTTCATTTTCTGCTTTATATCTATTCATCTATGTTCCGACACCAAAATTGACCGCGGGTTTTTACCAACATCAAACGCAGTTTTACATATTGTACCTTAAATAGCTTTTGTCTATCTTATAGGATGGTTCAGTAATGCATGACCCGATAAGCACATATATAAATGTCGTATAAATAATATACAACTGGGCATGCTCACTTATCTGATAATTATAAAGTTAGGGATGTACTGTACTATGTTTGATATCAAGTCGTTTTTTAAAAGAGAAGTAGAAAAAAAGCTCATCAACGTGGATGATTATATTTTTATGCCTGAGCGGGTAGAGATGGAGCTTGAAGGGGGTCGATTGAACTGTGTACTAAATAGTGACGGCCGCGTAGATATTTTTTATAGCAAAGAAGGGGTGACAGAAGTAGGTTCGGCATCGCGTAAGCACCCATTTACAGCATTTGAGAAAGAGCTGTATCATGGTATCTATGATGATGTAATCGATGATTTAATCAAGGAAGTAGATAAAATTATTGATAGCTCTTCTAAGTACTTTCGTCGTAGCCAAGTGCTTCCTTTTACTGCTGCTATATCACAAAATCCAGTGGACGAAAACAAGTTCTAGGCTGCGTAGTATAGAGCTGAGTAGAAAAAAAGGGGTGCATTACTTATAGTGCACCCCTTTTTTTCTCTATTTTTTAACGCTTATATATTCTACTGAACAAAACTTGCATAGCAGCTCTGCAGTGATTTTGCGACTACTTGCGCTACCAACTGAGTACGATACTGAGAGTCAATAGCGGCATTGCCCAACTCAACAATGGTGACCTGCTGTGGTGCTTGCTCGCTGACACAACCACAAACGTTGGTTTTAACAGATTCTTGCTGTGCTTCTGTCATGGCGACGCTTGCAACACGCCAAGCGGTTTGTTTTTCAATTTGGCTACGGCATTGGTTGTCGATCGCAGCTCTAAAGACATTCATGCCAATCTCGTTTGCGGTGCCGATTGCTGTACCTGTACCGCTATTTGTAGCACCTGTTGTGGTACATCCAGCTAGCGCAAAAGTGGCTAGTATGACTGTTGAAGCCAAAAATTTTTTCATGAATTAATCCTTTAAGGTGTTGGGTAGTCTCTAAAGCTACATATTATCAGTAAAACATCGCAATGACATCATGAACCAATAGCTGGGGTCAGCTTTCAATTAAATCATGCATAAAAAAGCCAGCTAAGAGAATATCTCTCAGCTGGCTTTTTGCAAAATCTGACTAATATTAGACGTTTTTGCCGTGTTCTTTTTGCTGAATGTCTTTTGCTAGCTTGTAGCATTCATTGATATGGTCAGTAGCAATCTTCTTAAAGATAGTATAGCCCATAGTAGCAGCAACCAATTGACCGCCCAATGGGATAAATTTGGTAACCTGTTTTGCAGCGATACGACCACCAAACCCTTGAATTGTCTTTTTAACGATACCACGCGTTGCCATCAGACCAGCAAAATCTACCGTACGGTCTTTAACAGCGCTCCAATGAACTTCACGTGATTCTAAATTAATAGCTGACTGACGGTCTTCAATCAAACCAAAGCGCTCACTGATTTCAGGAATCAATTGCGTCAACATACCAGCATCGACCGCCACATCAAAAAACGGTACAGGAATAACAGCAACACCTGCAGATACTCTGGCGCGCTTTTTTACCATGCCTAGGCATTCTTTTTTGACTTGATCAAGATCCAAGCTAGGATCGATTGTATTCGGTAGTTTTTCAGCAGCTGGGGTGGTTTTCATAAAGTGTCCTTATAAATGGTTAAAATATTGATAATTAAAATTTCAATAAATAGCAAGTCTCTCAGTTGTTTACTATTCTATGTATTTATCAGCGGCATACAATCATTGCTTTGTAGCAAAATGCAGAAAAGTACTGTCACTATGCACCCTTTTTGTAAATACAGGACTGCCTGTGCCTATACATGTCAGTTTTTACATGATGATGAAAATACAAATCAATCACCTATCTAAAGTGTTTGCGAAGCTAATATTTTGATAAGCATATGCAACCATGAATAGTATACAGAGGCATTATAAATTGTCGTTGTGAGCACGCTCTAAAGCCAGTAGAATACGTTCATGCTAAATTTAACCTCCCGTTATACTGGTACTCGCATCGACGAGCTACCCACTGCGTTGCAACCACTTGCCGCCCAATCTTTCACACTTGCCCGACTGTATGCAGGGCGAGGTATCATGGAGCCTGATGAGCTCGAGACAGCTTTGTCTGGTCTGTTGCCAGCTGATATGCTGCACGGTGTTACTGACGCTGTCCATCTATTAGATACTGCTATCGATGAGCGTAAGCGAATCCTCATTGTTGGGGATTTTGACTGCGATGGCGCAACCAGTACCGCACTGATGATGCGTGCGCTGACTGCGATGGATGCGGTTGTTGATTTTTTAGTGCCAGATCGATTTAAGTATGGTTATGGACTCACGCCAGAGATTGTTGAGCTAGGGATTGAGACTTATCGTCCAGATCTGATAGTGACAGTCGATAACGGTATTTCTAGCCATGAAGGCGTGGCGCGCGCCCAAGCTGATGGTATTACGGTGATTATCACTGACCATCATCTCACGACTAAAGAGACACCACCTGCTGAGGCCGTCGTAAACCCTAATCAACTTGCTTGTGACTTTACTAGTAAAGCACTGGTAGGGGTTGGCGTGGCATTTTATGTCCTTGGACGACTGGCAAAGCTGCGCCGCCAAGCGGGCAAGTCTACAGTACAGGTCAGTCAGTATCTGGACTTAGTTGCGCTTGGAACCATTGCAGATGTTGGCGTACTCGATAAGAATAACCGTATCTTGGTACATCATGGATTGTCTGCTATTCGTCAAGGTCGCTGCTGTATGGGTATATTGGCATTACTTGAGCAAGCAGGCCGTGACCCGAAACAGCTTCAGGCACAGGATTTTGGTTTTGTGTTAGGACCACGTATTAATGCTGCTGGACGTATGGATAACATGCGTATTGGGATTGAGTGCTTATTAACCGAAGATTGGAGCACAGCACAGCGTCTGGCGCAAGAGCTTGAACAGCTGAATCGTACACGTCGTCATGTAGAAGGCGAGATGCGGGCACAAGCAGATAGTATTGTGCAGGCATTAACCACTGACAATATTCATGATAGCGGTGTCAATATTGAGACTGATGTTAATACTGATGAGCATATAGGCGATAACCAGAATGAGAGTCATGATGATACAGTCAGGTCAGATGTCACCTCTGATCTGACGAGTAAAACAAGTGCTCGTAGTATCGTTCTGTATCAAGATGACTGGCATCAAGGTGTCATTGGCATTGTCGCTGGTCGATTGAAAGAAAGCCACTATCTACCTAGTATCGTTTTTGCGCCAGCAGATACTGAGCATACGGATGCAGACAGTGCCATCAAAGGCTCGGCACGGTCTATCCCCGGCATCCATATTCGTGATGCGATTGAACAAGTCGCCGAGCGATATCCGGATTTGATCAGCCATTTTGGTGGTCACGCGATGGCAGCAGGCTTGACCCTCAAACGCCGTAACTTTGAAGCATTTGTTACCGCATTCAATGAAGTAATGGCTCAAATGAACGACGACGTGTTTGCAGAGCAAAAATTCACTGATGGGTCTTTGCAGGCGAGTGACTTTAGTCTATGGTTTGCTGAACATCTCGCAGATGCCAGTATTTGGGGTCATGGGTTTGCACCGCCACTGTTTGATGGTGTCTTTGAAGTGCTCAGCTTTAAAATATTAAAAGACAAGCATCTGAAGCTGTCGCTGCGCTATCCAGACGTTCAGTATCCAATTGATGCAATTTGCTTTAATTTTGACAATGATGCTTGGGATTACCGTGCCAAAAAAGTACATTTGCTGTTTCAGTTAGATATTAATGAATGGAATGGCAAGCAAAGCCTACAGCTGATGATAAAAGATCTAGCGGTAGTAGAACAGGGCTAAGACTAAAATAGTGTGAGTGCGATCAAGCTTGAGGGCACTCATACCAGTCGCCATCTTTTGATTTCGGATTAGTATTTCCATTCGAGTGTCGGAAACTGCCAGTCATAGCGGATAGCCAGCATACGTAAAGTAAATATCGTACTCATGGTAGAGATATCAACGATCCAGTCTGTCACGCCTAGGTTTCTGAGCGCAAAGTAGAGAATACCACCAGTTAATGCGGCAGTAATATAAATCTCTTGCTGTAGCACCAGTGGAATCTCGTTGCAGATCATATCGCGGATAATGCCGCCAACAATAATGGTAATCACACCCAATAATAGTGCTACCGGTACATTGGCGCCCATGCTATCAGCGACCTTGATACCTATCAATGTGAATGCAGATAAACCGATGGTATCGGATAGCTTGAGAAACTTGTCGACGCGCCTTGAGTTCGGGTGAAAAAAGATTTGCATCACCAGTGACGAGATAGTAATGAGCGTCAGATAGCTCATATCTACCATCCAAAATAGCGGATGACGGTCCAAAATCACATCACGTACCGTGCCGCCGCCAATAGCGGTGACAATTGAAACCAGCAAACAACCAAAGACGTCAAAGTTTTTGTGCTTCGCCAGAATCGTTCCTGAAACACTACAGGCGACAATGCCGATCATATCAAAAAAATATATCAAAGAGCGCGGATCAAAAGTAGTGATTAGGACGGCAGGATCCAGTGCGATAGCCAACATAAGTCATTCTCACTATTTTCAATGATCGTCATCGGAACTGTCTTAGTCAATAAACTACCATAAGCCTGCCATCGCAAATGCAGTAGCTAGCAACTAAGTAATTAGCAACTAAGCAGCTAATAACTAAGCAACCAAACGAATAGAGGGCAGATGCCAGTCATATCTAAGTGCTAGCATACGCACGGCAAAAATCACAAAGAGCATAATAAACTCATTGATACTAGCACTTACGCCCAAGTACTGTAGACATAAATAAGTCACAGATCCTGCGATACTGGCAGTGATATAAATTTCACGTTGTAGCACTAGGGGTATCTCATTACAGATAATATCACGTAGCATCCCGCCAATAATGGCCGTCCAAACGCCCATCATTATCGCGATAATAGGAGACATGTCTTGTGTCAATGCAACCTTAAAGCCAATAACACTAAACGCCGCCAAACCAATAGCATCAAAAAGCTTCAGTGCATTATCAATCTTATGATAAAGATGGAAAAATATCTGCAGGATAAGAGACGTTACAGTGATCACAATCACATAATTGAGATCAGTCATCCAAAATAGGGGATGACGGTCTAGTGCCATGTCACGTAGGGTTCCACCGCCGATGGCATTGACCATAGAGACCAATATGCAACCAGCAATATCAAAGCCTTTGTGCTGCGCGAGTAGCGTTCCTGCAATCGCACAAGCGATGATACCTACCATATCTAATAAATATAATAGAATATCAGGAAAAATTAAATCATTAACCATGGTTATATTGCCAAATCTTGATCATCAAAAATAATTAAATGTGTTGTTAAAGCGGGTATGACGATGATGACCTAAACTAAAGCTATTTTGCTGTTAGATCATCATTTAGCCATCTTTTGCAAACAGTATCAGTCCGATAATAATCAGCACAATACCGACCAATCCTAAGATTGATGGGAGTGGGTTGCCCAGCAGGATCATACCACCGATCAAAGCAAAGATAATTTCACTTGCCTGAGTCGAGTCGACGCCCGCTACCTCGCTTGAGGTCACCGCTTGCTCACGTGCATATAAGAACAGGCTGGTCGCAGCCACGCCTGATAGTAAAGCAACCAGTAGCGTATTGAATACCTGCGCGCCGCCTGGCAACTCAGGGCGGACTATAATGCCTAACACAAGCCAAAATGGCAAACTCCCTACGGTCATTAACCATACTTTGTTAAAGGCGTTCTGCAGTAAGTCTGTATCGATAACAGGGATGCGTCCGATTAGAGTCTGAAGGGTGGAGCTACCGGTAGTGTCATGCTGAGTACTATGGGTATCAGCGGTATCATGAGCACTGGCTAATAATGCGGTCTCAGCACGCATTGGCTGCGCCTGTTGCTGGCTGTCTTGTTCTTTAATTTTATGCTGCTTGGCATTATAAGAGGCCTGCCAGACCAACTGATTACCAATAGGGTAGCTAAATGCAGCGATTAGCGCCGGTAGTGCACCATATAGCAGCATTTGGGTCAGTGGAATAGCATTGGTATCAGCAGGCGCGTGTAGACCCTCACTGATATTGACCAGCACGACGCCAACGAAGACAATCAGCGCATAGACGATGAATTTTTTGTCAAAGCGCTGCCCAAATGCCAATAAGACGAGCAAGCTGGTGACGACCGTAAACATAAAGGTTGCCGCGACAACCCAGCCGCTAGCATGATCACCTGCATAGCAAATACCGGTATAAAACAAACCAAAACCAATACTGCCAGTGATGCACCAAAAGCCTATATGCTGACAGAAAATCGTCCAAAGCTCTTTGATGCGTCCCATACCGTGCTGAACAGCAATCATTGCCGTCAGTAGCAGCAACATAAATACGTAGCGCAAGCTCGCTGACCAAAACCAATGCCCACCAGCCGCGCTCATCAGCTCATTTAACACAAACGTTGAGCTAAAAAACGCACCTGATAGTAGCCCCAGTAAGATCAGTCTTATCATATTTCCTCCTTGAAAATGCTTGCGGTTTGTATCTGGTTTTAGGCAGACGATATGTCATCTGTGGTTATGCTATTTGCCTTTGGCGTCCGCCCAGATAATCTTGTGTAGTTGCAACTGAAAGCGCACAGGCAGGGCATCTGCCAACATCCACTCAGCAAGCTCCCGTGCCAATACAGGTACTTCAGGGCTAAGCTGCTCATCAATATCATCTGCAACGTTGAACATTGGCGAAAACCAAACGGTTCCGACCAGCTCATCTAGCTTATGCTCTATTAATTTTTCTTTGGCCCAGTCGTAATCTTTACGATTCATGATGACAAATTTGATTTGGTCATGTTCGGTGAGGTAGTCGAGGTTTGACCATAGGTTTTTGTCGACTTCGCCTGAGCTAGGCGTTTTGAGATCCATGACTTTACTAATTGCTGGCGGCACATTCTCTACGGTGAGGGCACCTGCTGTCTCAAGAGATATCTCGTAACCATCGCTCAGCAAGCGTTTCATCAGCTCGATAGCATTCGGCTGCGCTAATGGTTCACCGCCTGTCAGGCAGATGCGCTTACATGGATAGCTTTTGATGGTTTCTACAATCGTCTCTAAAGACTGACGTTCGCCACCAGTAAAAGCATATTCAGTATCACAATAAACGCAGCGCAGCGGACAGCCTGTGAGACGGACAAATATCGTCGGTAAGCCTGATGTTATTGCTTCACCTTGTAAAGAATAAAAAATCTCGGTCAGACGCAGTCCGGCTTCAGGATCAGTAACAGGAATAGCGGCGTTGCGTAATAGTGATTCACTCATAATATGTCAAATACAGTTAAAGGCTGACAAAGCGATTAAGCCGTTGTCAATCGTAGTAAAAAAGGCAGGTTTTGTTATAGATGATTTTGTTTGGACAAAGCCAAAAAATGGATTATAACGCAACAGTATCTATTAAGGTGCAAAAAAGACGCTGAAGTTTGCTTCAGCGTCTTTGATAAAGAAGATTTATTACTGTCTGTACCGTTCGGGTACGAGAATATAAGTATGAAAAATACTAGGCTAAACGTAATAGCTCATTTACTGATGTTTTTGCACGAGTTTGTGCATCGACTTTTTTTACGATGATTGCAGCGTACAAGCTGTGCGTGCCGTCTTCTGAAGGCAAGCTACCCGGTACGACAACAGAACCTGCTGGTACACGGCCACGATGAATCTCACCAGTTTCGCGATCATAGATGCGTGTAGATTGACCGATGTAGACACCCATAGAGATAACAGCGCCTTCTTCGACGATCACGCCTTCAACGATCTCAGAGCGTGCACCGATGAAGCAGTTGTCTTCGATGATAGTAGGGTTGGCTTGTAATGGCTCTAATACGCCGCCGATACCAACGCCACCTGATAGATGGACGTTTTTACCGATTTGGGCACATGAACCAACGGTTGCCCAGGTATCAACCATAGCGCCTTGATCAACATAGGCACCAATGTTGACGTATGATGGCATCAATACTGCACCTGCTGCGATATATGAGCCTTTACGGGCAACTGCTGGCGGTACCACACGTACGCCTGCTTCTTTGAACTGTGCTTCAGTCCAGTCAGCAAACTTAGTTGGTACTTTGTCATAAAACTGCACATGCTCGCCTGCTGCCTGGACATAGTTGTCGTTCATGCGGAATGATAGTAGTACGGCTTTTTTTGCCCATTGGTTGACGACCCATTCGCCATCTTTCTTTTCTGCGACGCGTAGGCTACCGTTATCTAACTGCTCAAGCACTTGACTGATAGCATCACGTACGTCTTGTGGCATAGTGCTTGGGCTATACTCATTGCGATTTTCAAAAGCCTGTTCGATAGTTTGTTGTAACGACATAAAAATTCCTAAGATAAGTGAAAGGGGAGGTAACTCAGTATTATAGTGATATAACGGGTTTGACCCGATCTCAAATAGGCCATACCTCACAATATAATTGATTTTGAGGTGTGGCTTATTTATAGGATTCACTGGGTCAAAAACTTACTTGCCGTATTGTCGCTAATTTGGCAGCGTTTAGCAAATAAGTTCAGTGTCTCGTGATGAAAGTACGGACGATAAAATCCCTGAAACATGCTGTAAAAAAGAATCAGCTACCACTGTTAAGCATCTGGCGTGGTGTTGTCTATCCACGCTAAAATATCTTGATAAACAGTCTGGTGGTCTGTTTCGTGTAGCACTTCATGGCGCATAGTGGGATACAGCTGAATATCAACACGATTGAATTTTTGCTTGTGTAATCGGCCAACAACTTTGCGGATACCGCGTCCCATATTACCAATAGGGTCATCCTCACCGCTAATAAACAGCATTGGAAAATTCTTGGCGATGGTGGTTGCCCAGCCTTTATTTAGTCCTGTATCCATTAGGGTAAATAGGGTCATAAAGCCATTATTAGTAAAGTCAAAACCTGTTTTTGGGTCGGCTTCATAGGCCTCAATGTTAGCCGTGTTTTCACTCAACCACGCAAACTTCGATGATGCAGTACGATCTTTCAGTTGGCTATTGAGTATCTTATTCATGGTATTTGCCAGCACTGTATTGGGCTGTCTTGGTGCTATTTTTGCTAATATCTTATTGATAGGAAGCAAAACTTTGGTCAGTGGGTTGGCGTCTGCCGAGCCCATTAGTATCGCCCCAGTAAAGTTATGTGCGTGATGTTTGAGCACGTTGCGCACGATAAAAGAGCCCATAGAATGACCCATAACAAAATGCGGCACATCGGGATGGCGGGCTTTTAGGTTGTCTGCCATCACAATTACGTCTTTTAATAGCGACTGCACGGGATGCTCTTCACCAAAAAAACCTAAATCCGCGTCGGTTTTGATAGTTTGCCCATGACCCAAGTGATCATAGGTTGCTACCGCAATACCATTGTCCGCCAAAAACTGCGCAAAATCTGCATAACGACCACCATGCTCTGCCATTCCATGCACGATCAGTAACGTTGCGCGAATATCGATGCCTTTGTCACGAGGTTCAAAGAAGTCATGATGTAAATAATGGGTGTTATCGGATGAGAGAATGTGGTGATTATTGGTATCGAGAGGGGTACTCATATAAGGTTCCTTGACAGGTTTTGATTGTCTGTACTTTTTGTTGATATGTTTTGAGAGTGACAATGCATTGGGCAATATCTCACAGAGCAGTATCTTACAAAGCAGGGTCACAAAGAGTTAGATCTTAAAGAGCTATGTTTTAAAGAAAAAATCTTAAAATAATGCTCCAAAATAATGTCTCAAAAATAGCTACTTGAAAACTTGAAAAATAGCATTCTAAAAAATCACTCTATCACGTGGCTTCTATTATGACTCACTATACTAAGTGTTTTGTCATCAGCGTAGGTAAATAATTTTATATTATTTCGAGCAGTATGCTTACAAAATTCATGGTTAGCCGGACAAACGCCATGGACAATTTAACGACAAAGCTAAGTGTGGTCAATATTGTTAAAAGACGTTGAGCTTTTTAAGCCGTTTACGCTCTTACTGTCTGCCCGTAACAGAAGACTCTCAATTATATGTTACTTTTAGAAAATATCTAATAACCATATGCCCTAAAGTCGTCTATTAAGACACCCCTTAAACACACCGTCAGCCTTGATAAGTTGCCTATGAAACCTTCACCGATAAAGAAACTCTTATTAGCAGGGGCGGGTCACGCTCATATTGGTATGCTGCGCCAAATTAGTGACGCATCTCTAGACACGAGCGATATTGATATTTGTTTGGTTAGTGAGCAGACGCAGACCATATACTCTGGGATGCTACCTGGTTGGATGGCAGGACATTACCAACTTGATGACATCAGTATCGATACAAAATCACTGTGCGCGCGTGCGGGTGTACGATTTATTCAGCAGGCAATTACTCAGGTCCATGCCGCATCAAATACTGTAGTGACTGATGGTAATGATATGTCGACTGGTGACGAGACGTTAGCTGATGATAAGGCGTTAGCGCTCGACTATGATGTGCTGTCACTCAACACGGGTGCAGATACGGATATCAGGTGGTTAGAGTCGTCAGCAGGCGTGATTGCTATTCGTCCATTGTCAGCATTCATCACACACTGGCAGCAGATATTGGCGGATGCTCAGCAGTCTGATAACTATCAACTGGCTATCGTTGGCGCAGGGGCTGCCGCGACCGAGTTGGTTATGGCCGCTCAAGTCGCGCTACAGCATATCAACAATAACCATCAAGTGACCTTGGTGTGCGGTAAGCAGCTGCTGTCAGGGTTCAATACACGGTTTCAAGAGCGCGTTATTAAGCAGCTGCAGCGCCACGGTATTAAGATAGTCCGTGAGCGAGCGATTGACTATCGTAATGGTTGCCTATCGACGACACATGACTCGTTGCCGATGAATGCTGTGATCGCTGCAACTGGCGTAGTGGGTGCTGCATGGACGACTAACACGGATCTTCAGACAGTAGATAGAGGCTTTGTCGCAGTTAATAATCTGCAACAAAGCATCTCTCATCCCAATGTGTTTGCAGTTGGTGATGTCGCCACGCGCGTAGATAAAGAGGTGACGCATTCAGGTGTTCATGCGGTACATGGCGGGGCGGTAGAAGCTGATAATTTATTTGCATATCTAAAAGGCGAGTCTATGCAAGAGTATCAACCAAAAGCACGCACGTTGTATCTATTGTCTTGCGGTGACAAATACGCCATTGCCAGTTGGGGAGACTGGAGCTTACAAGGTCGCGGGCTATGGTATCTCAAACGGTATATTGATAAGCGCTTTGTAAAATCCTATTCGTAGTCATGCTCATTTGGAATAAAAGATAATATCCATAATATTGGTTGTCAATATTGATTCACAATGAGGTATGATTGGTTAGGTAAACCGTAAAGTAACGGGGAAGTATACAAGGTGCTATTTTTTAAATAGTAAGCGAAAGCAGTAACTTGTATTTGTCTAAAGCTTTTTTGACTTTGCGCTATTATTTTTTAGTTGTGTGACTAACAGGGTTTTATACCATTATGAAATCGACTATCGAATTACTTGAGCATACTGACTTTCCAGCTATCAAACGCCGTGAACTGACAATACTACAAGTCAACATGGGCTATTTATGCAATATGTCCTGCGTGCACTGCCATGTGGCAGCCAGCCCTTATCGTACAGAAATGATGTCGCGTGAGTTGGTTGAGTTGATACCCAAGGTGCTACAAGCACAAAATATAGATACGCTTGATTTGACGGGCGGTGCGCCTGAGATGCATGAAGATTTTAAGTATCTGGTAAAAGCAGCTCGTGCATTGGGTGTTAAAGTGATAGATCGCTGTAATCTGACTATTCTCATGGAGGATGGCTATGAGGATATGGCGCAGTTCTTAGCAGACAATCAAGTGGAGGTAGTCGCATCTCTGCCGTGCTACTCCCTAGAAAACGTAGATAAGCAGCGCGGTAAGGGTGCGTTTGACGACAGTATATTGGGGCTACAAAAGCTCAACCAGTTAGGCTACGGTAAGTCCGATTCAAACCTAACGTTGAATCTGGTCTATAATCCGCAAGGTGCTACGCTGCCGCCCAATCAGCAACAGCTTGAAGCGGATTATAAGCGTGAGCTAAAAGAGCACTTCGATATCGAGTTCAATCATCTGTTTGCATTGACCAATATGCCTATCCAGCGCTTTGGTGCAGTACTACTGGCCAAAAATGAATTTCATCCCTATATGGACTTGCTCAAAGAAAACTACGTGGCAGACAACTTAGCCGAGGTGATGTGTCGCTCGACCATCAGTGTCAACTGGCTTGGTGAATTGTTTGACTGTGATTTCAATCAACAACTAGAGATTCCTGTACCCAATAAATCGCGTCGGCACCTACGTGATCTATTGACTCAAGACCCCTCTGGAGATGCCATTGCCATTGCTGATCATTGCTACGGCTGTACAGCAGGACAGGGCAGTAGTTGCGGCGGTGCGCTAGAGGAAGAGATTACAGATCAAACGATAGTAGATACCGCTGTTTAGTATTCTATACCCATAATAGATGACAACTGGTCAGAAGTGATTAGCAAAGATAAGCACCTATCTGTAATAAGCACTTATGTACCGTAAATATCTACGTGCAGTAAGATCTTATTGGCAGTCAATACTGTCTGTCGTTTATATACACAATTGTAAAAAGCACATCGAAAGAATTATACAAAGAATATCATCGACTCAAATGGAGTTAGCTTTATGTCAAGATTAAATTTTTCAGCGAAAACGGTAATCGTGCAACCAGTCCTTGCGGTCGCGATCTTATCATCAAGTGCAGCCGCTTATGCTGACTTTAACCATCAAAGCTGGGACAGTTTATTAAACAAACATGTGACCATGACCAATGGTGGCAAAGCCTCTGTGGTCAATTATGCTGGTATGAAGGCGGATAAGAGTAAGCTGACAAGTTACCTTGAGGCGACGAGTAAAGTGTCTCAAGCAGAGTTTAATCGATGGAGCAAAAACGAGCAGTTGGCATTTTTGATCAATGTCTATAATGCTGGTACGGTCGACTTGGTATTGACGAAATATCCGAATATTAAATCCATCAAAGATATCGGTGGTCTGTTTGGTTCGCCGTGGAAACAGGATTTTATTCCGCTATTAGGTAAGACACGCTCGCTTGATGATATCGAGCACAATCTCATTCGTGGCTCCAAGCGTTACAACGATCCGCGTATTCATTTTGCGGTCAACTGTGCCAGCATTGGCTGTCCTGCACTGCAAGATGATGCTTTTACTGGTAAACGTCTAAACAGTCAATTAGAGCAGGCAACTTCTAAGTTTTTGGCAGACAGTAGCCGTAACCGCCTAAAGGGAAGTACGCTAAGCGTGTCGCCGATTTTTAAATGGTATAAAGAAGACTTTGCTACCAATTGGCGTGGCACCAATGATCTAGAAGGGTTTTTGGGTCGTTATGGCTCATCTCTAGGGCTGAACAAAGCGCAAACAGCAGATCTAAAGCAGGGCAAGATAAAAATCAGCTACACTGATTATGATTGGAATCTGAACAAAAAATAAGACGAGGCTCCAATTGATATTGGTTAGCAGTTGCCTACTATGACGGTACATACATTGAACCTCTCTATCATTGTTCCATTGTTAAATGAAGCGGATAACTTGCCGCAGCTTATTGGTCATATCAGTAGACTTAGGCCGGTTCCGCAGCAAGTTATCCTAGTCGATGGTGGCTCAAATGATGGTTCAGTCTCTATCGCTAGAGAGTTGCTAAAAGATGTGTCAAGTAGGACGCACTCATTGACTGACTGGCTTGTTATTGAGTCTATCGCTGGACGCGCGCGGCAAATGAATGCTGGTGCTGGGCAAGCGACGGGTGAGGTATTGCTGTTTTTGCATGCAGATACTCAGCTACCGACTGACGCGATAGATAAGGTAGAGATAGCAATGCGTCAGCATAAATGGGGGCGTTTTGATGTGCGCTTGGACAGCACTCATCCGCTTCTTAAAGTCGTTGGTGCAATGATTAATAAGCGCTCACGTTTGGTCAGTGTTGCAACAGGTGATCAAGCCATCTTTGTCAAAAGATCCGTGTTTGAACAATTCGGAGGTTACGTTGATCAGCCGTTAATGGAAGATATTGAGCTATGTAAGCGCCTAAAAAATATCAGTAGACCTGCTTGCCTAAAGAGTAAAGTGACGACATCAGCGCGGCGCTGGCAGCAACATGGAAATGTTCGTACGGTTGTTTTGATGTGGCATTTGCGTTTTGATTACTGGCGCGGCGTATCGCCTGATGTTTTGAAACAGCGCTATTACAAGCAGCACAGATAATATGGCGATAAGCATTCAACATCGAGGTTGCGATAAGTATTTAAATCGAAAGAAAACAACTTAATTTATCGATATTGTAGACAAGAAAAGAAAGGGACTTTTACTGATGCACTCAAGCCCTCGCACTGTTCACACCGCGAGAACTGACTCGCAAGCACGCCAGCAAAAAATAGGCATTATTCTATTTGCTAAATATCCTGCACCAAATATGGCAAAGACTCGTCTACAGCCTGCATTAGGTGTTGATGGCGCTGCACATATGGCAAAAAATCTGCTACTACATAGTATAGAGCAAGCGGTTGCTACCGACTTTGCGGTCGAGTTATGCGTGAGTCCCGCGCCAGACAACCCTTGCTGGCAAGCGTTTGACTTACCCGAGTCAATGCAATGGTCTGCTCAGGCAGAGGGCGATTTGGGCATGCGTATGTTGACAGCCAGTCAGAACGTATTAGAAAAATATAAAAAAGTTGTCTTAATTGGGACAGACTGTCCTAGTCTCACGGCAGAGCGTATACAGACTGCCGTACAGCAGCTGGAGAAATATGACACGGTGATGATTCCTGCAACCGATGGAGGTTATGTGTTGCTTGGGTTCAAGCAGATTGATAGCAGCCTTTTTTCAGACATCAGCTGGAGTACGGCGAGCGTCGCTGACGTCACCAAGCAACGTATCGCAGCATTAGGGTGGACACTGGCGCTATTGCCAGCGTTGCATGATATCGATGAGCCTGAAGACTTACAGAATTTACCGTCAGGTTGGTGCAATACGCTCAACAAAATCTAAAAATAAAATATGATTTTCTACCGTTATTCACTTAACTTTTAATTGGATCTTACTACTAATAAGGATATTGTCATGCATGATGTCGTGCAAAATTACTATGGAAAAGAGCTGCAAGGTACCGATGATCTAAAAACCTCAGCATGTTGTGATATTAGCAATATGCCTGTGTGGTTAAAGCCATTGCTCGCAAACATCCATGATGAAGTATTGAATCGTTATTACGGCTGCGGTCTGGTATGTCCTGCATTGCTCGAGGGCTGCCGAATTTTGGATTTAGGCAGTGGTTCAGGTCGCGATGTCTATGCACTCGCGCAACTGGTTGGTGAGAGCGGTCATGTGGTCGGTGTAGACATGACTGACGAGCAATTAGCCGTTGCAAAGGAACATCAAGCCTATCATGTTGAGCAGTTTGGCTATGACAATGTGACGTTTTTGCATGGTTATATCGAAAAACTAGATGAATTGGATCTTGCTGATGGTAGCTTTGATATTATCGTCTCAAACTGTGTTATCAATTTATCACCAGATAAGGCTGCCGTGATGGCGAGCGTGCAGAGACTGCTCAAGCCTGGCGGCGAATTTTATTTTTCTGACGTCTATGCTGATCGCCGTATCCCGCAGCATCTAATCGATGACCCTGTCTTATATGGAGAGTGTTTAAGTGGCGCTTTATACTGGAAAGATTTTGTTCGTTTATCAAGAGGCGCAGGGTTTTTAGACCCACGTCTGGTCGAAGATCGCCCGCTTGAGATTACAGATCCAGTACTGGCTGCCAAAATCGGTGATATACAGTTTTTCTCAGCCACTTATCGCCTGTTTAAGATTGCCGCGCTAGAAGATGCCTGTGAAGATCATGGACAAGCGGTGATATACAAAGGATCTATCGAGCAATCCCCGCATCGGTTTGATCTAGACAAGCATCATGCGATTGAGGCTGGTCGGGTATTTCCTGTCTGCGGCAATACCTTTCGGATGCTACAAGAATCTCGCTTTGCACCGCATTTTGAATTTATTGGTGATGACAGTCGCCACTATGGTATTTTTGCAGGGTGCGGTGAACTGATGCCATTTGATCAGGCTATGATGCCATCGTCTGGTATGGGCGGCTGTTGTTAAGAGTAAAGGCGTGTATTTAGTATAAATTTCAGACCTATATGCTAAATCAAAAGAAAGGCTATTATTTGAGATAATAGCCTTTCTTTTGATTGGAAGTAGTCAGTTCACAATGGAGGATACGCTTTAAGACTACGCTAGTAACGCTGCCAATCTGATTTTGGTATGTTCATCCATCATATCTATAGGGGTGACCAATGCTTGTGCAAGGGCACTATGAGCGATGGATTCAGGCATTTCAGCAGCAATCAAAGCAACGGCTTTTTGGATCACCTGTTGAGCATTTTCAGCATTTTTCATCAGATTTTTTATCGCATAGTCTGCACTGACAGCTTCTTCGGTCGGGTGCCAACAATCAAAATCGGTTACTAACGCCAATGTTGCATAAGCCATGCTGGCTTCACGTGCCAATTTGGCTTCGGGCATGTTGGTCATGCCAATGATATCTGCTTGCATTTGACGATACCATTCTGACTCCGCACGAGTTGAGAACTGAGGTCCTTCAATACAGATATAAGTTGCCTGCGAGTGACAGTCACCCTCAATAATATCTGCTTGGTGATAGGCACGTGTCAATATATCCGATAAAGCAGGGCAGAGTGGATCTGCCATCGATACATGAGCAACTGCGCCTTCGCCAAAGAACGTACTTACTCGCTGCTTGGTCATATCAATCATTTGATCGGGCACGACCATATCTAGCGGTTTGAGTGTTTCTCGTAGAGAGCCAACGGCTGATACCGAGACGATATAGCGTACGCCCAGTGTCTTTAGGGCATAAACATTGGCGCGATACGGGACTTCAGATGGGGTTAATCTATGACCTTGACCATGCCTTGTCAAAAAAGCAACCGTCACACCTTCTAGCTCACCCAAAACAATATCATCAGATGGACTGCCATAAGGCGTCTGTATCGTAATGCTGCGTTTATTGGTCAATGCTTGGATCTGATAAAGACCACTACCGCCAATGATAGCGATATCAGCAGACAAAGGTTCTGATGCTTCTATTGTAGATATTGTCATAAAGGTTATCCAAGTTGGGTTATAAAAAGCAATGATGTTGTTTTAGCTGATAAAGCATATATCTTAGACGCTGCATCAATAAAAAAGGTCTGTACGAAATATAGCAGAACTTGAATAGTAATAAAAATAAATCGGAAAATCTGACCCAAGCGCTAGTATCGATTATTTTGTTATAAATAATATGAGATAAGGGTAGGCTGTTGGTTTAATAGCAATAATTGATAGCGATAGAGGTTTACAACGCAAACAAACTTTGATTAAATATATGAAACACGGTTTCACTTAGCGAAACATTGTAAGGTATAAACCAGACAATAAAGTAAGACTAATTTCTCAAAGCGCTTTGTATATAAGGCATTGAAAGCAAAAGAGAAAAAATACTTTAGTTTATTTATGACAAAAATTGCTATATTATGACTCAGCTGTAACGGATTAATGCCAGTTTATTAATACCGTTAGATGTATCAAATCGATTACTTCAAGGATGAATTCAATGCTCAATTCTCTAAAGTCTCCATTACTTTTATCAGCCATGCTAAGTGCCACACTAGGCCTAACCGCATGCTCATCACCAAGCTCAGAAGGTGATGATACCGCTGCGGCAGATAGTACGGCAACTGAGGCTACTGCCACTGATACGCTTGATACAAAGTTTGTAACTATCGCGACCGGCGGTGCCTCTGGTCCTTACAACATCATCGGTACGTCACTGTCTGAAGTGTATGTCAAAAACTTTGGCGTTAACTCAAAAACCCAAACCACTGGTGCATCGGTTGAAAACGTTAATCTATTGACCCAAGGCAAAGTCGATATGGTATTGGCATTGAGTGATGTGGTTACCGATGCAGTCGAAGGTAAAAACAACTTTGAGCAGCCAATCACAAACATTCAACAGATTGCGGTCCTATATCCTAACGTCGTGCAAATCGTCACCTCGAAAAAATCGGGTATCAAAAACATTGAAGACTTGCGCGGTAAGCGTATCGCTGTTGGTGATCAAGGATCTGGTACGGAAGTAAACGCTCGCACCTTACTAGAAGGGTTTGGTATCACCTATGATGATGTTACTGTTGATTATCTAGGGTTTGCTGAAGCAGCTGATGGCATGAAAGCAGGTAAGATTGAAGCGGCATTCTTTAGTAGTGGTCTACCAAACTCGTCTCTGATGGAGCTAGAGCAGGGCCTCGATTTACAGATTGTGACTATCAACCAAGACAAGCTAAAAGAAATCATTGCGGCTAAGCCTTATTTCAAAACCTTTGCAATTCCTGCGGGCACTTATGGCAATGAAGCCGATATTCCAACTGCAGCAATAATGAATGCGTTGTTGGTTAGCTCTGATCTGTCTGAAGCTGATGGTTACAAACTAACCAAGGCTTTGTTTGATAATTTGGACGGTCTAAAAACAGCACACCAAGCGGCTAATGACATTAGCTTAGAAACGGCTCGTGAGGGTATGGTTGCTCCAATCCATCCTGGTGCTAAGAAGTACTATGACGAACAAGCAGCCAAGTAATTCATGGTGGTTATCAACTGGCGCCGCATTCATTGTAGCGCTGGTTTTTTTTATGCTGTGGATGGGTTTGATGCTCCAACCTGTCGTGGAAGTGCGAGTTGCCGTCGAGGGTGATGATGACAAGGTTTGTTATTTCGCCGACTCTGATTTTCAGCTGCGCTGGATACATTCTGTAGAAAAGCAGTGGTGGGAAGAGCAGTATCAGCGTCTAGATAAAACCAGTACAGAGGGTGCTACGCTATTACTCACCACCACTTACTTTGAAGCGTTCGGTGCTGGTACACCCTCTACTGAACCACTCGCTCCCATACAAAAACCTGGCTATCTTGGGTATCAAATTAATGAAGAACTGCCCAATCTCAATTGGGTCGTGTCTAGACTGACCAAGGGTGAGATCGATTACGGTGGTCATCGTTTCTTGATTCACCAGTGGGTGCCAGACTATTCTGAAGTGGTAATCATGCCTAAGACGTATGGTTTAATTGATAGATTTAAAAAGGACTTTTGTCATGAACTCCCAAGTGACGGATCACGATAGCGTGAATACCACGCCAGATGCTGACGTTGATAAAAATGCTGAGGCTGTCAACCGAGCGGTATTGGAAAAATACGACCGAGAGTCAATCACACGTCATATCACGCAAGGACCAGTGAAGTACTTTATCGCTGGTATTTGTATCCTTTATTCGCTCTTTCATTTGTATATCACCTTTAACCCGATGCCAGCGTTGCTACAGCGCTCTGTACACGTGGGTGTTGGTTTTGCATTGATTTTCTTGATTTTTCCAGCTAGCAAAAAAAGCAGTCGCAGTCGAGTCGCATGGTATGACTGGCTTTGGTTTGCGCTATCCTTATCTGGCATGGGTTACTTGATTTACGAGTATCAAGACATTGTGACCTCACGCGGCGGTATGGCAAACCAGATGGACGTGATATTCTCATTGATCACTGTGGTCTGTGTGCTAGAGGGCAGTCGCCGTATTACAGGTTGGATTTTGCCGATATTGGCAGGGATATTCTTAGCCTATCCGTTTGTCAGTCACATGGATTTTATGCCTGACAGGCTTTTGACTCGCCCTTATGATATGGGTGATATTTTTGGTCAATTATTCCTAAAAACAGAAGGTTTATATTCTGTAGCGATCGGTGCGTCAGTGACGTTTATTTTCTTGTTTATCTTATTCGGTGCGTTCTTAGCACGCTCAGGGATGGGGCAGCTGTTTAATGATCTGGCATTGGCCATTGCGGGTCATAAGAAAGGCGGGCCTGCAAAAGTAGCGGTCATCTCTAGTGGCTTTATGGGCAGTATCAACGGCTCTGCATTATCAAATGTAGTAAGTACTGGTGCCTTTACGATTCCGCTGATGAAAAAAGTCGGCTACCACAAAGATTTCGCGGGTGCAGTTGAGGCGAGTGCGTCTGTAGGTGGGCAGATTTTGCCACCAATTATGGGTGCCAGTGCGTTCATCATGGCAGAGACCACAGGTTTGCCTTATAGTACGATTGCGCTTGCAGCCTTATTACCAGCCGTGCTGTACTATTTGGGTGTGATTGCACAGGTACACTTCCGCGCTGGTCGCCGCGATCTAAAAGGTATCGCTAAAGAAAACCTACCAGCAGTAAAAGCAGTCCTAAAAGCACGTGGTCATATGCTATTGCCGATTGTTTTTTTGGTTTTCTTGTTAATCAAAAATGTACCTGTCGGTTATGCTGCCGCTTATACCATTGGTTTTACGGTTGTCATCAGTATGCTACGTGCTGAGACACGCATGAGCTTTTCTGATATTTTGGGTGCATTAGAAGATGGTGCGCGTCAGTCGCTTGCGGTCATGGCGGCCTGTGCGGTCGTTGGTATTATCATTGGGGTGGTGAGTCTGACCAGTTTCGGTACGGTCATGACATCCTCTATCGTCACGCTAGGTGCGGGATCGTTGTTCTTTACGCTTATTTTAACCATGCTAGCATCTATGGTATTAGGCATGGGATTACCGTCTATTCCTGCCTATATCATTACGGCGACGATGGCGGCGCCAGCGTTGGCTGGTTTTGATATTCCAATTTTGTCAGCGCATATGTTTGTCTTTTATTTTGGTATTTTTGCCAATATCACTCCGCCTGTGTGTCTAGCGGCCTTTGCTGGTGCGGGTATATCGGGCGGCGATCCGATGAAGACAGGATTCTTGTCACTCAAACTGGCACTCGCTGGATTTATCGTACCGTTTATGTTCATCTATAATCCTACGATGCTGATGATTGACCCAACTGGACTCGCTGTTACGGCAAAAGACTTCCCACTACCGCCTATTGTAGATATCATCACGGTGGTTGTGACCTCAGTAACAGGTGTGATTGCACTAAGCTCAGCACTTGAGGGGTATTTTAGAGGTCAGATGAATACCGTAACTCGTGTCATCTTAGCGATTGGTGCTTTGCTATTAATTTATCCTGAGATGTTGACGGGTATCATCGGCGGTATCATCGTACTAGGTATTGCGGTACTCAACATAAAAACAGCTGGAAAGCCAACGCCAACTTTAACCGTGTAAAACGTTGGGTTTGAATCCTTTGATAATCTATCAAGGCGAAAAAAAGGGTGAATAACAAATTTGTTATTCACCCTTTTTTCGTATTCTCAAAAACTGTTCTTAGTAAATGTTATTAATAACTACTTTTACATCGCTTTGTAGCTAGATTAGCAGCCAAGTTTGCCTTCAGCTTCTAATGCTTTTTTGCTACGGATAGGCGCTGGGCAATCTTCGCCGTAGTACTGACGATCCGCAAAGTAGCTTGAGCGCACCATTGGACCTGCCCAAATGCTAAAGAAGCCAATTTTTTTGCCGTAGTCCATATAACGCTGGAACTCGTCTGGATGGACGTAACGATCGACGGGCGCGTGGTTTTTACTAGGCTGTAAGTACTGACCAATGGTGATCATGTCTACGTCATGCGCTTTTAGGTCATCAAGTAGGGCATAGATCTCTTCTTCAGTCTCACCAAGACCGACCATAAAGCCGCATTTGGTTGCGATATCAGGACGACGCTCTTTGTAAATTTTAAGCAAGTCGAGTGAATGCTGATAATCAGAGCCTGGACGGAAGGCTTTATAGAGACGTGGCACGGTTTCGATATTGTGGTTGAACACATCAGGCGCGGTCTCTGTCAGTAAGTCCAAAGCGATATCCATACGACCACGGAAATCGGGTACTAGGATTTCAATCAAGCAGTTTGGGCTAAGGGCTCTTGATTCGTTTAGTACTTCAACGAAGTGTCCAGCACCGCCATCTTTTAGATCATCACGATCGACAGAAGTGATTACCGCGTATTTGAGCTTTAGACCTTCGATGGTCTCAGCGGTATGACGCGGCTCATCCTTATCTAGCTCGTTAGGTCGACCGTGACCGACATCACAGAACGGGCAGCGACGGGTACAGATATCACCCATAATCATAAAGGTTGCTGTACCATCCGCGAAGCACTGTGGCAGGTTAGGGCAGGCGGCTTCTTCACAGACGGTGTAGAGCTTTTGCTCACGCAAAGTGGCTTTGATACGTGCCACTTCAGCAGGTGATGACATTTTTACCCGAATCCAATCTGGCTTTTTCTTTGCCTCAACGGTCGGGATCACTTTAATTGGGATACGGGCAACTTTATCGTAGCCACGTAGCTTTTCGCCTTGGATGGCTTTTTTTGGTTTGACCTTAGCAGCAGGTACATGTGTTTGTACGGCAGTTGTCATAATAGAATTATCTCTTAACCCTTTATATTATAAGGGTTTATGGAATTATCAAAATGTTTTATGAGTGGCGATATTATAGCAGAAATTTAACAGGTATTTTTTGTACAATATCGTTAAGGTTACTACGATTGCTCTAGCGACCATAGTTTTAAATATCTATGTCGATTTCCATCTCATTTAGGGTATCTATGGCTGCACGAAATGCTTCTTGTGTGGCAGGTGCACCGCAGTATGGCAAGCTATGCATGAGGACTTCTCGAATCTCAGCGACACTAGCCCCATTATTGATGGCACCGCGTATGTGTCCTTTTAGCTCGGTCGGGCTTTTTTGTGCAATCAAAAAGGCAATGGTAATTAATGAGCGGTACTTGCGCGGTAGCACTGAATCATCTTGCCATGTGCTGCCCCAAGCATGTTCAATAATCCAGTCTTGTAGTGGCTGAGTAAATCCTGTTGCCGCGTCAAGCGAGCGCTTCACATGCTGCTCACCCATCACCTCTGTACGTACTTTGAGACCGTTGTCATAGTTGGTATTGTTGTCCGTATTGCTATCGTTCATATCTCGTCGTCCTTAATAATGTCTTATAAAAGCGTATAACAGTCATATGGTGTCTGTTCAGTCATAAAGCAAGCACCTATTGATACGTGTGCCTGAGTAAATGCCAGTTATAATGAGCATGACAATCATATTATTGATGGCACTATTTTTATAATAAATGTTCGATATGGCCTTACTATGCGCCTTTTCAGGACTGAGCCATTAACATTTAGAGCGATTTAAGCTATGATTGCACGGATAATTATTCCCTATAGTATATAGACGCAGGCAGTCATGCTGACTACCCACGCAATGTGCTAAACCCCAACTGACGAGGACGACTATTGTGTTAGAAGCTTATCGTAAACATGTCGAAGAACGTGCTGAGCTAGGAACGGTTCCGCTACCATTGAACGAAAAACAAGTAGCAGAGTTGGTTGAATTACTAAAGAACCCGCCAGCAGGCGAAGATGCATTTTTGATGAACTTGTTAGAAAACCGTATCCCTGCTGGTGTTGACCAAGCAGCCTACGTAAAAGCTGCGTTTTTGGCTGCTATCCTAAAGGGTGAGACGTCATCGCCACTTATTAGCAAGCAAAAAGCGGTTGAAATCCTAGGTACGATGCAAGGTGGCTACAACGTTCAGCCACTAGTTGCTGCCCTTGATGACAGTGAAGTTGCACAAGACGCTGCTGAAGCATTGAAGAAAACGCTATTGGTATTTGACGCATTCAATGACGTGACTGAAAAAGCTGAAGCGGGCAACACCATTGCTAAAGAAGTGGTTCAATCTTGGGCTGACGCAGAATGGTTCTTGAACCGTGATGCAGTACCAGAAAAAACCACTTATACGACGTTCAAAGTCACTGGGGAGACTAATACAGATGACTTGTCGCCTGCGCAAGACGCATGGAGCCGTCCTGATATTCCATTGCATTCACTAGCCATGCACAAAAACTCTCGCGACGGCATCACTGCTGACGAAGAGGGTGTTGTTGGTCCAATGAAGCAAATCGAAGCATTAAAAGAAAAAGGCCATCCGCTAGCTTATGTTGGTGATGTCGTTGGTACGGGTTCTAGCCGTAAGTCTGCCACCAACTCAGTATTGTGGTTGATGGGTGAAGACATTCCTAACGTGCCAAACAAACGTGGCGGCGGTCTAGTATTGGGTAACAATATCGCTCCTATCTTCTTTAACACCATGGAAGATTCTGGCGCATTGCCAATCGAAAAAGTTGCCGTTGATAACCTAAACATGGGTGATGTGTTTGACATCTATCCATACGAAGGCAAAATCACTAAGCATGATTCTGACGAAGTGCTATCAACGTTTGCATTAAACTCGCCAACATTGCTTGATGAAGTACGTGCTGGTGGCCGTATCCCATTGATCGTTGGTCGTGGCCTGACTAACCGTGCTCGTGAATATATGGGTCTTGGTCATTCAGACGTATTTGCTAAGCCAGAAGAGCCAGCCGATACGGGTAAAGGCTTTACGCTAGCGCAGAAAATGGTTGGTAAAGCGTGTGGTCTAACAGGCGTACGTCCAGGTATGTACTGTGAGCCTAAGATGACTACGGTCGGCTCTCAGGATACCACTGGTCCAATGACGCGTGACGAGCTAAAAGACTTGGCATGTTTGGGTTTCCAAGCAGACCTAGTCATGCAGTCATTCTGCCATACTGCTGCTTATCCAAAGCCAGTTGACGTTGAGACTCAGCATACACTACCTGACTTTATCATGAACCGTGGCGGCGTCAGCTTACGTCCAGGTGATGGTATCATTCACTCATGGTTGAACCGTATGCTATTGCCAGATACCGTTGGTACTGGTGGTGACTCGCATACTCGTTTCCCAATGGGTATCTCGTTCCCAGCGGGTTCTGGCCTGGTTGCGTTCGCAGCTGCAACTGGTGTCATGCCACTTGATATGCCTGAATCTGTTCGTGTTCGCTTCGTTGGTGAACGTCAAGCGGGTATCACCCTACGTGATCTCGTACATGCGATCCCTTATCAAGCGATCAAAGAAGGGTACTTGACGGTTGATAAGAAAGGCAAAATCAACGAGTTTAACGGTCGTATTCTTGAAATCGAAGGTCTAGAAGATTTGACCGCTGAGCAAGCGTTCGAATTGTCTGATGCCTCAGCTGAGCGTAGTGCTGCTGGTTGTACTATCACGCTATCTGAAGCATCAGTGACTGAGTACCTAAACTCAAACATCACGCTACTTAAGTGGATGATTTCAGAAGGCTATGGCGATGCGCGTACGATCAGTCGCCGTGTTGAGCAAATGCAAGAGTGGTTGGCTAACCCAAGCCTCATGCGTGCTGATGATGATGCTGAATACGCTATCGACATCACTATCGATATGAGCGAAATCAAAGAGCCAATTCTTTGCTGCCCGAACGATCCAGATGATGCAAAAACGCTAGCAGACGTCGCTGGTGATACCATTGATGAAGTATTCATTGGTTCATGTATGACCAACATCGGTCATTTCCGTGCCGCTGGTAAACTGCTACAAGACGTACCAGCAGGTAGCTTAAAAACTCGTCTATGGATTGCACCACCAACTAAGATGGATGCACGCCAGTTGATGGAAGAAGGTTACTACAATATCTATGCACAAGCCGGCGCTCGTACTGAAATGCCAGGGTGTTCACTATGTATGGGTAACCAAGCACGTATCGCACCGAAATCTACTGCGGTATCGACCTCAACTCGTAACTTCCCGAACCGTCTAGGTCAAGGCGCTAACGTATATCTCGCTTCTGCAGAGCTTGCCGCAGTTGCAGCGGTACTTGGTAAATTGCCAACCAACGATGAGTATCAGCAGTATGCTGGCATGCTAAACAGCATGGGTGATGAAGTCTATCAATACATGAACTTCGACCGTATGGAAGACTATACTGAAGAAGCAGATAAGATTAACGTTGCTCAATTGAGCTAGTCTTGAGTACATAAGCTTTTAGAATTAAGAGCTTTATACTAAAAACTTTATACGTAAAAAATAACCCCGTATCGTTATGATGCGGGGTTTTCTTTATTATATAATGATTAAATCAATATTTGTTTGCTTGTTAGGCAGAAGATAACCTAGTAAAATCACATCCTCAAAATGTAGTTCTAGAGTTTTACCTTTAGAGGGATTTTCTGTGAATTTCGAAGAATATTACCGTATGAGAGAAGAGCAAGAAAAGGATCCAAAAGGTGGGGAATTTACCTCAGAAATAAGTGAATACAGAACTATAAAAATAACAGAAATTGTAAATGAGTATCATTATAATTTTATCTCATGGAGAGATTATGAGATAAAGAAATATAAAGAATGCACTTTCGTTGCAATGTATTTTTCTACACTAATTATATTTATTTGTATGATTATTAGACCTTTCTTATTGCTATATGATAAAGAGATGAGTGTTATATCAAAAATTCCTTCAATTAGTGCGATTATATTGACTATTACTTTATGCTTATGCCTTTTTGTAATGTATATAAGTATAAAAGAAGATCATAAAAAATTAGTAATAAAAAGATTCTCTTATATTTTAGAGGATTTGAGTAATAATAACTCTAGGGAAAATGTTAAAGAGTATTCAAGTACTTACGAAAAAAGGATTGAGGATATAAAAATTATAAAAAAAATATGGTTAGATAATATATTTATAAATAATGATAAGTTTATATTTGCTAAAGAAGTAGCTAACTGGAAATCAATTTATGAAAACTCTACAGATACTAGAAAGTTTAATATTTTTAGTATGGTAGCTAATAGAAACTCATTAGTGCGTATACTTTCACTATTGATTGCACTCTTTTCACTTGTAGCCGTTTTAATTGCAAAAACTGTAGAACCCAGCTCAGTTATAGGAAATATAGAGTCAAACTTTACTGTTCTATACAAACAGCTTTTTACTTTAGGTTTTAGTTTATTAGTTTTAGGTTATGAGATGTATTATATTTTCCCAGAAGTTAGAAGTAGTCTCCTTGACTACATACAAGATTTCAGTAAAAATAAAGAGATTTATGTTGAGTCTAGATTCAATAGATTTATTAATTTTTTGCTACTCAATCATACTTATAAAATCAATGATGATAGATAATTTAAAATTATCTAAAAATTATGATAAAGATTCAATTTGAAAGCGATGTCGAAGAGTTGTATTACACTAATCTAATGCTTGTTACCATAAAAATAAAAGCGCTTTTTAACTAGTGCCTTCTCAATATAACCAAAAACTGGCTTCTCTCTCCATCTTATGTATAATATAAGTGCAGGCGGAAACCGTGGCTCTGCATTTCACCTCTCTTTTTTATCTCGGGACGGACCGATACTTTGATATGCACTTTGCTGTTTAAATACAGGTGCTTTGGAGTCTTGGTTGATTACCTTATCCCCAGTTAAACGCCGTATTGTCTATGTGATTGTGTTTGAAATTCTGGCAATCATATCCTCTACCTTTGTACTCATGAAGCTTAGCAATAGTGATGCATCAGAATCGCTGCCCGCTGCTATGATGATATCGCTCGCTGCGATTATTTGGAACTTCTTATACAACACCGCTTTTGAGACTTGGGAGCAGCGCAGGCGTATAGCTGAGCGTACGCTGCTAATTCGTAGTGCGCATGCGCTAGTTTTTGAAATCGGTCTGGTATTGATTTGCTTACCAATATACATCATCTGGTACGATGTCGGCTTGATCGAAGCATTTATGATGGAGGCAGCTTTGATGGTTTTCTTCTTAATATATAACTTTGTATTTACCTTTATTTTCGATAAAATATTTACCTTGCCTTATCATTATGACCCCGCGACGGCCTCTTGATAAAGGGCGCTGAATAGAAAAGGGCTGCCATAGTGGCAGCCCTTTTTTGATAGTATCCTTATAGTCCATCTAAGCAAAACAAACTCAGTTGTCAGATTAAAGTGCTTACAGTCTCGTTATTTAACTTGGCGTTTAGCTTGCCTAGCCATTGACCCTGTTACTTACCTTGATAAACAGGTTTGCGTTTTGCTATAAATGCGCTAACCCCTTCTATAAAGTCATCGGTTTTTGCCATTACTGTCTGTTGCTCTACTTCCGTATCTAGCGCTGCGCTCAAACCAGCAAAGGCGTGTACGTTGAAGCTCTCTTTCATAGCAGCCAATGCTTTGCCTGGCAGTTGGCTCAATCGTAGCGCCAATGCTTGTACGGTAGCATCTAGCTCATCAGCACTCACCACGTTATTTACTAGATTTAAGCGCGCCATATCTTCTGCTTTTAACTTATCACCTAGCATCACAAGTTCAGTTGCTTTTGCGGCACCGACCAATTGATTCAGTAAATAAATACCACCTGCATCTGGCACTAGGCCAATATTGACAAAGGCTTGTACAAATTTTGCGTTGTCTGCGGCAATTCGGAAGTCACAAGTAAGTGCCAAGTTCATACCAGCACCAGCTACAGCGCCTTCTAGTTTGGCAATGATAGGTTTATGCACATGGCGTAGCTTTAAGCTGACCTCTCCTGCACCCTCTACCATACCTCTTAGTTTGGTAGAGACAACCTCTTTATCCAGCCCTTCAGAGAGCATCTCTTTGATATCGCCGCCACTTGAGAAATTACCGCCAGCGCCTTGCAAGATAATCACTCGTACCTGATCGTCTGCTTCAGCCTTGTCTAGTGCTACCAAGACTTGGTTTTTTAGGGGGGTACCAAAAGCATTTAGGCTTTTTGGATCGTTAAAGGTAATGGTCGCAATGTGTTTTTCAACTTGATAATCGACTAAAGGCTCTGACATTATAGATTTCCTTATTTAAATGACGGTTTTAATATTTTGTATCAGTGAGAATGCTATAAGATAAAGGTAAAAATGATTCAATGCCAATTACTATAGCAGCTTGCTCGGATTATAAAAGGGCATTTTATGAGCGCTCAAGACACATCTATACACTGGTCAAGAGTGCTGTTTTGTCGTATAAATTGATAAGGATTATCCAAGGACGTGATTATCTAGCAAGGAGGTCATTGCCGAATGCATTTATAGACTATGCTAATATTCTAAGCTGAGCATAGAAGAATGTCATGTGACATATAAATTTTCAATGAATCAAACAAGGATGTGATTATGCCAACTATCAATATCAATAATGCTGATATCTATTACGAAGACAGCGCGCCTAACGATACGCAAAAGCCTGTCATTGTGTTTGCTCATGGTCTGCTGTGGAGCTCGCAGATGTACGAAAAACAAGTAGCATATTTTAAATCAGATTATCGCTGCATTGCTTTTGACTTCCGCGGGCAGGGTCAGTCACAGATTACCAAATCTGGCTATGATATGGAGACACTGACCGAAGATACGCTTGGGCTAATCGACGCGCTTGGTATTGATCGCTGTCATTTTGTTGGTCTATCCATGGGCGGGTTTGTGGCTCAGCGTATCGCCATAAAGCGTCCTGAACTACTGCTATCGCTCAGCTTACTAGAGACATCATCTGACGCCGAAGATCCAAAAAACATACCGCAGTATCGTAAACTGGTAAAAGCTATTCGTTGGCTCGGTATAAAGCGTGTGAGTAGCAAAGTCATGCCGATTATGTTTGGCAGTACGTTTTTGACGGACAAGCTACGCAAGTCCGACCGTAAGCACTGGCTCACTATGTTGCAGGGTAACCGTAAAGGCGGTGTGGTTAAGGCGACCATGGGCGTCATCGAGCGGACAGGCACCTATGAGCAACTGGGTGAGATTACGACACCGACACTCATCATCGTTGGGGATGAAGACGCAGCAACGCCTTATGATAAGTCTGAACGAATGCATTTTGCCATTGCTGGATCTAAGCTTGCGGTTATCAAAGGAGCAGGTCATACCTCAACAGTAGAGGAGCCTGATCAGGTCAACCGAGTGCTTAATAAGTTCTTGGAAAGTTGTGCTTAGTATAAACAACGAGTAGAGTATAGATAACGAGCAGATGCACGGCAGTACTTTGCTGATTGAAAAGTACTCAATAACCTAACAAAAAAGCCGCTATCGCTTATGTGATATCGGCTTTTTGTACTGTAGATATGATAATCAGCAGATGGCTAGCGTCGCGAGCTATATGGCGTATGTCCATCATCAATAGTGCCAAAAGCTTCTGCACGGTTGACAACTTCGGTGGCCCATGCCCGATGGGTCGCGGGCTCTAGCATGGTGTTGTTGTATTTAAATACTGCTTTTGCGTCAGTATGTAGAATGGCTTGTGCTTCATCTAATGTACTGAGGGGCACGCAGTAGGCTTGTTGTACTAAGGCGATTTGGCTTGGATGAATGACCGTTTTGCCCACTAGACCTAAGCTGACATCATGGTTTAGCTCTTGCATGAACAGTGTTGGCTGATCCAGATATTCAAATACAGGGGCGCTCAGATAAAACCCATGCGGCACGAAACAGCCAAGCAGCTGATAGGCTAGGGTGCCGATAGGCGTATCATAGATAATGCTGCTTTTTGGCCGACGTAGACGCAGCGCTGCAAATAGATCATTACCACCAATACGGAGTGCAAATACAGGCTGACTAAAGGCCTCCTTAAAAGCAATGGCCAGCTCTTGGTTGTGATGCGGACTAAACAGCGCGGCAGTTTCGAGTGTGGGCATGAGTAGGTGGTCGATACTGAGGCTCTGACAAGCCATCCGCCAGTTCGATAAGCTATACATATCGACCTTTGGCATGACAAAACCGTCGATCAGGTCGATATGAGCATAGTCCGCCAGTTGTTGTAGCATCGATGGACTACGCGGACGTATAAAGACCAATGGTCGCGTTGGATGCTGTGCGCGAATAGCAGCGGCTCTAGAGGGCGCATTGATACTGTTGACATGTTCAGCCCAAGTATCCAGCAATATACGCAATCGCTCAAGTGCTAGCTCAACGTCCTCATGACTGACAGCATCCTCTAGGCAAATAATAATACTGTTGATCGTAGGTAGCTTGTCGCGCTTGATGACTTGCCAAATATCTTGCCGAGTAGCAGGCATGTATAGGCTAGCACCCAGTTGATAGGGATGATGCGTATGCGGTCTGACCATCGCATGACGCTCAGTAATCAGATGCGCATAAGACTGGGTATCGTGGTAAAGCTCTGACTCATTGTGTTTGGTATCTGACATAGTTGGCATCATAAATAGAGGAATAAGGGGCAAGCGTTCAATCATGCGAGATGAATTTGTGCTACAGGTACTAACTGTCTTTCGTGCGTTGCTTGATCAGAGTGATGGCTTGATAAGGCAGTATTTTATCACCTAATACATCAATAGTGATGCCTCGTTGCTCACATAAATGACGCAGTAGTACGGTATCGGGATGCGCCGCGGTCGCGAGCAATATACGCTCCGGATCACGGCGCAAGATAGCGCGCGTCGCCTCGGCGATAGTTGGCTTAATACGGTTGCGATTAGTGATGTTATAGTCTGCTGCGAGCGTATCTATCAATGCAGCTGTCTGGTAGCGCGGCTGCTGATAGGTTGGCAAAGGCTCTGGTGGCGCGGTCAGTGAGCGTCTCGCTGCATCGACATGATCGATAAATGCCAAGCTATGATCTGCCTCTATCAAATCCTCATAAAAAACACTGCGATGAAGACCTGATTGCGGCTCGGTATATAAGCTGCGCGAAATCAGCCCTGATACGGTGCTGTTTAACAGACCAGACGGAATCAACCAATCTTCTGCGCTAGCTGCGAGCCAAGCAACGCCCGCCGGATCGGCAAGAGTCAATAGCGGAATAACATTCGCGCCTTGGTGAAAAATATTGGCAAAGCTAGGATGAGCCGTGTCATTAAATACGTCTAAGCTGCGCGCAAGTTCCTGATAAATCGCGCCTTTGCCTGTCCAGCCATCGACGAATACAATCGGACTGTTTGGGTACGCGTCCAGCAGCATTTGCAGCGCCGCAGGATCAAGCCCGCGATCACGAATGATACTGATACCATAATGTATACTCGGCAAATAGTAGCTACTCTCTGTGTCCGACAACGCGCGCTGCAATAGCACGCCAATCGGTAGACCTGCCCTTACCAAGCTCACCAAGACCAGCGGATCCTCATCACTGACATCATGACCAAAGACATCATGTATGGTGTGCGCTAAGTATGCAATATCAGTTGCGGCTCTCTCACCACCTTGCGCCAACGCTTGACGGTATAGCTGCTCGTGCATCGCGGTAGGCGCTTGCTCTAAGGTCAACATATCAGAGTAGTGACGCTGCCCGCTTTGAATGAGTGCTTCTTTTTGACTGACCGGCACATCGGCAACAGCGTCTTTATCGACGATATTGAGTAGGACCGTCACATCGCTGTCAAGATAGCTACCTGAGCCGTAATTGTTTAGATTGGCTCTATGGGTCTGTATATTAGGTAAAGTCATAGTATGAATAATGGCACTTGTGATGATAATGAGGTTATGTGTCTGTTTTTTTGAACTGATTGTTTAGCCCAAAAAATTAAATAGATGGCTCAGACTGATAGTGTTCATGCATCTGACCGCGGCTTGGCATACCGTACCAGTCAAGCAGTTGCAGAAAAGGTAAGTCCGCCAAGCTATCACCAAAGCCAAAACTGGGACGCTGATGATCTAAATAATTGTCTAACAAAAACTGTACGGCATGATGCTTGTGAACCGCATGGGGCAATATCGCTAGATTATTGGCATTGACATGCACATAAAAATCTTGCTCAAAATCACGTATTAACGTGGGCAGTTTTTTAGCCAGATCTATTAACGCTTGATAGTCTTTTTGCGCGTGTTTGATCGCCAGATAAATCGTTAATTTTTTATCGTTAAAGCCATCGTTAAAGTGGTCGATGTGCGGCGTAAATACTAACTGGCTCTGCTCACTTTTGCTATGACTAGCAAACAGCTCGCTCAGTTGGTTTAACTTATCTTGCAATGGTGCAAGCTTGTTATACATATGTTGTTGCCACGCGCTTAATAGCTGCCCATCAGCCGTCAAAATAATGGCACCATGAGTCAATACTTGCCAACTGTCGAACGGTAATTTAACACGCTTAATTTCACTGCGGTCACGTGCCGTCACGACTATTAGGTCGGTACTAGCCAATAACCAGTTAAAAAAGCCCGATTGGCGTTGACTCATAAAACTGAGTGGCTCGTTTTGCTTATTAACCGTCGCACATACTAAGTTTTCAGCCTCAGCAGTAGGCAAGTCCCATGCATCGATTTTACGCTGGGTTTGAAAAAGGGTGTCGTCCAAATCCATTAAGGCATATGGTTTGATAATATCGTGGTTGGGCTTGAAAAATGGGATAGTCATGACGTCGTCCATAAACAGGAAATATGAAGGTGAAAGAATGGTTTAAGTCGTCGGACTGACCACCAAAACATTATCCAAACCGCGCCACATCGCATCGACGCTATCAGCAGCCGTTTCTACACACAACACAATCAAGTCCCACTCATTGGGACCAACATTATAAGAAAAGTTGGTCATACCCAATCCGTAATTATCATGAAAGCTCAGCATGGTAGTGATGGCCCCGCCAAGCGCAATCGGTGAGCGAGTCAATGCACTAAATTTCACGATAGTATCCGTGTCAGCTTTGAGGTTTTGATATGTTGTCTCAAGCCATTCCGCCAATAAAAATGGCAACCAAACAAACTCATTGCTGCCCAATACCAATATTTTTTTGGGCAGTTGACTCACATCAAAACTGTCTTGATCATGAAAGCGTGCAAATGTAGCCTTAAAACTTGAAAGATAGTTATCAAAGCCATCTGTGCTATTTAATGTAGGAAAGCGTCCCCAGTTGCCCGTAAACCCAAGCGCCTGACTACCTGCTGCGGTAGTATCAACCGATGGCATAGTGATAGGCTCTGGGTTGGGCGCGTCTGTCCATTGCCATGCACCAGACAGTAAGTGATGACGATGAAACTCAATGCCAATCAAACGATCCGCCATACACCCAGGCTGAGCGTCATCTGTCTGCTGGTTTGTATTCTCTTGATCCAATGACCAATCAACCAAAGTCGTTAGATGCACTTGCTCTAATTGTGTCAGCCCTGCATTACGTAAGGCTGTGACGACGTTAACACAGGTATTGCCTGTTGACGCTTCGTCATCGACCATGATTAGCGTTCTGCTAGCGAGCAGCTGTGCTTGTGTGATGCTATCTGTACTTTGATAAATCAAATGCTGGCTGGCATGACTGTGGTCTTCACAAAAAGTCGTTAATAACGAATTAGCATCATTAGTATCGCTTTGTTTACCCTGATCAAGGCTTTCATCATGTTGGGCATGACGAGTAGAGTTCAGTAGCAGCGCCTGCGGATAGCGTGTTTGTAGCGCTTGATGCACGCCTGCCGATAGACCAACCGCAGTCTCTGCCATACCGATGACTAAAATTGGCTCGGGCAAATCATTAGGAACTAAATTGGCCAAATCAGTAAACGCATTCCGCATGGTGCTGGGTGCCACGGGAATATGACGACCCAATACTTTTGAGACAAACAAAAACGCCCGTTTTGGGTTAATGCGCTGGGCAAATCCAAGCAGATCTTCTAGCTGATAGTGGTCGCTGTGTTCCAAGCTACTCTTGTTAGCCATTGAGTTGGTCTGATAGGCCAGATCAAGGGTGCCACGAGGTAGGGTGATGGAAGTGCTTTGTTTTGCTTGTTCTGGTTTTGATAATTGATTATTCATCGCTAATTTCTATTCCATATTGTTCGCACATTTGTCTTAGTCCGTATTTTACATCCTGATTAATAGCAGAAAAATTCCACCCGTCATTTACTTTTGTGAGGTTAAATAGTTTCAGTCCTTTTCCATCTTTCTGACTGATATCGAAGTCACTTTCAAACAAAATATCACCCGTACTACCTTTATTATTTCGACAATAGTTTTGTATCTGCACATGAATAAGAGGGTTTTTTTGATCTATTGATATACGATGTGCATTTGTCGACAAGACAACCATTAATTGAGTTACTTCTTTAGGTATTTTATGTAAAGCACATTCAATTTGGGTCATTAGTATAGAAGAACAGCTTTGTTGTCGCAGCTCTATAGTATGAGATCTATCATGAGTTTGACCGCAAAAAATTAGGTCATCATTATCCTTAGCCTGTCCTTTCATATAAAGCTTGAATAAAGCAACGTCAATAATATTAGATGCTTGGATTTTAATGCTTGTTAAAAATGGAGGTATAATTAATGGTGCATGAATTTTAGATTCTATATTACTATCCTGCTTATTTTTACTAGGCAGTTGACGCTCTATTTTTTTACTATTCGTTATATTTCTAGATTTTTTTGAACATACTGATGCGGCATTGTCGTTTGGTGCTACACTCGAGGTTGGCAGTGAATCGTCTTTTAGTTTAATAGACATCACTTTGTTCACAGTGCGGATGTCATATAACGCCATTGCGGTAATTAATTCTGAAAACTTTGCATAGCCGTATCTATCTAACTTGATATTTGTATGGTGTTGTTTAATATGGCTAGCAAGATAAGATAAATTTGACCAGCCTTTGGCAGAATTTGGGTCTTCTTTTATCAGCTTGTTTAAAACGCTAATAAGATGTGTCTGCTTCTGAAGTGCTTTGGTTGTCCATTTTTCGGGTGATGTTTTGGATTCGGCGACAGGCAGCAATGGTTTTGTCTTAATATCAAGGCTAGGCGTATCTTTGTGCTCGCTAACGGGTAGTGCTTTTGGTAAAGGTACTAGATCCTCCACGTAGTAAAAACTGTCACAGGCTTGTGTGAACGCTTTGACGGTCTGTTGTTTGCCAAAACCAAAGACTTTAATACCGTTTTTTCTTATGCGTAGCGCCAAAGCGGTGAAATCACTATCGCTAGATACTAAGCAGAAACCGTCGTAGTGTCTACTATGTAGTAAGTCCATAGCTTCAATAACCAGACCAATATCAGTCGTATTTTTACCTTTAGCATAGGCGAAATGTTGTATTGGGTCGATAGCATGCTTTAGCAGTGCTTCTTGCCAACCTTGAATATGTACGTTGCCCCAGTCACCATAGATTTTTTTACAAGCAATGTGACCAATGCCCTCTATCTTATGTAAAATATAATTAATGTTATTAGCTGAAGCATTATCGGCATCGATAAGAACGGCTATGCTTTTGAGTTTCATTGATATAACAGTCCTTTCTTAATACCGTTTTTCTTTTGAGTTTATCATTGTAGTAGACCATTAACCCTGACAGCCAACCAGCCATAACGCGCTACGGCTTTGCTTGCTGAGTTGCGGTGTGGTTAAAGTCATATCGCTTGATCTATCAGTCCTATTCTCCAAGCTGATACCAGCGCTTGCAAGCAGCGCAGATAATAACTGAAATTTTACCGCATAGTTCATGTTTTGTGCGTGTTCATGGACCAGACTGGCAGTCACCATACCGACGACCTCGCCAGTTGGTAGCAATAATGGACTACCACTAGAGCCGGGTTGAATGGGCGCGGTAAACTGAAGATAACGGATATCATCATTCAAACCCGTTAGCCCTGAGATACAGCCTTGCGTCACTTGTAGTTGACTGCTGAGTCCCGATAGTGGGAATCCCAGCGTTGTAATGGTTTCACCCAATATATCACTACACTGCTGCGCCAATGGAATATGGTGAGGCAATGGGTCGCTAACTCTGATAATAGCGGAGTCGCTACCGATATCGCTGAGTACCACTTGTGCCTCGCGGTCGGGCTGACCCTGCTGGCGTATACCAATCATTTGGGCTGACTCGATTACATGATAACAGGTAAGCAGGTGATACGGATCAATGGCAAATGCCGTGCCTGTCCACGTCTCACCTGACTGCACTTGACGAGGCGTACGCACTTCGTTATTAGGACGCGCGTGCTGTTGCTGGGCCTCCATAATACGTGTATGTGTATCAGGTGGTCGCATATCGAGACTGACCTGTGCGCGCCGCTCAAGACTTGCCAATCCTTGGGTCGATGATTCACCAAGCGCCCGACATTTGAATTGTCCATTACGCTGATATATCTCTAAGATGATAGCGGCTTTCACGTGACGTTCGCGCGCCGTAAAGTCATAGCGAAAGGCACCATCATCGATCGTTAAGCAAACATCCTTTAGCTCAACTGCAGGTAGGTTGAGATTAGGATCATGATAAACATAAGCAATCAGCTGTAAAAAACAAACGCCTTTTTTATCAAATAATGTAGGTAAGTCAAGCTGCCATATATTTGGGTCTTTTGAATTATTTATTGTCGCCCAATCTTTCGGTTCATGCAGATAGGCTGGGCTACAAACCGCTTTGCGATTCGCATCTAGAGGCAGCCATAGTAGCCCAAGCTGCTGTCCAAATTTAAGCGGAGTGGCGGTAGAGAAGGTAATCGAGCACTGCGCGTTTGTGATAAAGGTGTTGGCGCCTAACACGAGCGCGGTCTGTGCTGTCATCATATAGTCCTAATTGATTTTTTATTTATCCACACGGTCATTATAGTGTTGAATGTAGTTGTACTAGTGACATAAAAAGTAGTGCTCATACATCATGATACAAATAGAAAATTAAAAGTATCGCTATATTTTAGAATAAGCAGCATGTTTATCTACTAGCAACGGTGATCTGTGGCAAGCACAAATGACAGAGATCAGAGTATATATAGAAGACAGCATAATGATAATGCTAAAACGTTGTATTAAGCAGACTAATGTTTGTTTATATAATAGATAGCCATCTATCGGATATAGTCACCATCCATCGGACAATCTATCAATAAGTCTTGCTTGACTAGATAAATATCATGATAATGCGATTAAAATTCATTACTGTTTAGTAACTTTATTGCAGATTACTGTTAACAAAGTAAATGAAGAAGCTATAAAGTAACCACTTACTAAGTACTAATTAACCACGTACTTGAAGTACTCAAGACCAGCCGTTCCAATCTTATCTTAAAGCTCACTTTTTATCTTTAAATATACGAAAAGCTAAAAGTTGCCCAGCTGCAAGTAATACCATGTTTGATAACTATGCCTACACGTTTATCAGTTATTAAAAATAAGACGGTTTAGTCATTCTATGCTGAATAGCATGGTTAAAAAAGAATTTTACATATCGCCTTTCCATAATATCTATATTGCACAATAGTCAATGGTATAGAAGCTCGATGCTTCCATCAGACATGCTGCCTGATATATAAATGGTTCGGTATAGCAGCTTAGTCGTATTTTAGAAAAGGAGTGACCTTTGAAATTTTCTTGTGCATTAGAGACGTCTTCTGAACGTGTCCGTTTGGTTAATGTCATCTCGCCACTTATCAAAGCGGGTTATCAACTTGTCTCCCAAAGACAAGAGTCATCAGGAAATGGTGGCAATATCATCCACGTCATTGCGAGAAGTATGGGCTCCAAGACACAAGAAGAACTAATCGATGATCTTTCTTCGATTGAAGGGTGCACGCTTTTTAATTTAGAAATAGATGACGAGAGTAGCTCATCAACCGCGCCTGCACAAAAGGTTTTAGACGAAAAAAGTGTTCTATCCGCCATTGGTGCCTATTATCCTAAGATAGCAGACATTGTTAGTGAGTATGAGGCAAGCCTACCTTTTGATCGCCGTGTAACAGCGTTGCAAGAGTTGGGACGCAAGGTGGGTGGCGGTATTTATCAGCGAGATTACTCACTGGGCAGCCCATTAAAAATGCCCAAGACAATCAGTCGTGAGCTTGTCCCAGCACTGAAGGGGTTGTCCAAAATTAAAGCAAAAGACAATGTCATTTATTTAATCAAATGTCCATTTTGCAAGTCGGCAAACCACAACCATTCAGGGTGCCACTTTGTTGTGGGATACATAGAAGGGTTTTTGGCAAGCAACCCTGCTGTAGATAGAGTGCAAGTCGAAGAGACTAATTGCGGCGCCAGTAGTACCAATATTTGCGAATTTACCATCGGGTAGGTCAGCACGACGCATAGATAACTCACTGTCTATGTAAACCAATAACGAGCGTATGATGTCCTGCAGTTGATCCAAATCAGTGTTATATGGCTCAGTTTTTATTAAACACAAAAGGCAAAAAAATGATTGAAGTTGAATATAACTTACTTTTGGTACTGGTCTCTTATGCCATTGCAGTATTTGGCTCTTATGTTGGTTTAAACCTTGCCATTCGAGTACCCTCTGCAAAACCAGGTTCAGACCTTTATTTTTGGGTTGCGCTATCTTCGATTGCGATTGGTGGTGCTATTTGGTCGATGCATTATATTGGCATGATGGCAGTCGATATGAAAATGCCAGTTACGTATGATTTAGGTCTGACGATTGTCTCGATGTTGCTGGCTGTTGGCTTTGTGGCTGTAGGAATTATCATTGTAGGACGCGGCGACTCTAGCACCGGTAGATTGATCGGTGGTGGTGTTTTGACAGGTTTGGGTGTTGCAGCCATGCACTATACTGGTATGGCTTCGATGCAAATGGATGCGACTATGTCATACAACATACCGCTTCTGATTACATCTATTGTGATTGCTATCGTGGCTGCCATTGCGGCACTATGGCTGGCCTTCAATCTACGCGGTACGCTACAGCGTTTTGGTAGTGCGTTTATTATGGGTATCGCCGTTTGCGGTATGCATTACGTTGGTATGGCAGCGATGGAGATGAACATGACTGGTCATATGATGGATATGGGTTATACGCATGACAGTGCTATATCTTCATCGATTATGATTTTTATCGGTTCGGCTATCGTATTGGGCTTGTTGTGGTTTATTGCATCTAAGAATGCACCTAAAAAAGCAACACTGGTATTTGGTGACTAGTTTTAAGTTGCTGTTTTGCTATTGATATAACAAGAATACAGCATAAAGGGTTTTAGATAATCATCTAAAACCCTTTTTTTGTGGCTACTTTTTGAGCCTGCTCATGTGGTTATTGACACGTCGTATTTTTAAGTATGCAATCAGGCATTCAGCAGCATCTTCAGTTACTCAGTAGTGTCTTCAATTTTGACACTCACCATGATAGAGCGTACTTGACACGGTTCTATTTGCTGCGTGATATCAGCCAGCTTTGGTTTCTCGGTTAAACCAAGCCAATAGCCAAAACCGACCTGCGTCAAATCGATCCCGCTATGCGTGGTGTAACCAATACCACCAGATGGGCGGCTATTAATCTCAAGGACGCGGTGCTGTCCGTCATCATCGGCTTTGGTTTGTACACTCACGATACCATCACAGCCAAAGGCTTTAATCAATGGAATAACCACATCCATGACTGATTGCTCATAGCCAATATGCTGGATCTTGCCTGTCTTATAGCGAGTAACGGCCGCTAGTACTTCACCGTATTCACAGACCACATCGATTGAGTACTCTTGCCCTGATAGATAAGGCATAAGCAACATAGGAATAGGGCGCTTATGTACCATTACGCTATTGTTGTAAGCATTGATAAACTGCGCGGTATTTATCTTTTTCTCTTCAGTAAAGTATAAATGCTCAAAGCTATCGTAAGCACTGTCTTCAGACTTACCTGTATCCAAGCGCCAAAATCCTTGGGCAAAAATACCGACGACAGGTTTGACGCATAGGGGCTGATGACCGTGCTCAGCGAGTAAAGCCTCAAGCTCAGCGGTATTGTCAAAGCGCCAAGCATCAGCGACAGGAATACTGTGCTCATGACACTGCTGCATAAAGGCAAATTTATCTTCGATTGACTCCAATGCTGCAACGCTCGTTGCTCCTGTTAGCAAACGAATACCCACCGCATCAAATATCTCACGGTGTGCTTCGTAATTAATGCCATTACGCCCAGTCAGCAATACTTTGACATTTTTTGCTTTGGCGTGCTCTAAGACAAATTGCCAGCGCGGCGTAGCTGGTGCACTCATTGCTTGCGCTTCATCGTTGATAAATGATTCAGACGGCTCACGATAGATGCTATCAGCAAATTCAAAAATCTCAGGACGGTTGTGACGGTGTGAGGCAATAATATTAAAAGAGTCGTTCAACTGGTTTTTTAGAGTCTGCAGGCTCTCTAACATATCGCGCTGGCTGGACTGACCTTCAGCTAACCAAGCAGCTACTGGTGTGGAGTGGACGCTATCGTTAGCAAGGTTATTCATAATTTTCTCAGCGTTATCGTTGTGTGTAGGGAACAGGATCAATCAGCATTGCTACCGCAAAACTGGTAGCAATAAGGGCAAGACGATATCATCTAGCAGCATGTATTATATACAAATGGCGCCTCTTATAAATGCCTCTCATGAAATAGTCACATGGGTTTTTCAGAGTGTTTTTATGACTCAAAGTATGATTGCTCGGTTCAAAACTCTCATAATATCCATGCTACTATATGACGATGATGGACATAGTAATCAAAACGACAGTGAAATAATAAATAATCCAAAGGACAGATAATGAGTCAAGTGCAACCCCAAACATTGGTGGCAGGTGCCAATGCACCGCTACCAACTGACAATATCAGTATTCGTATCTTGAGCCAAAGCGCTATCGACTGCGCGGCGTATCGCCTAACCACAGATGGCAAAGTACGCGGCGATGGCGATATGATATTTTATGGACAGACCCGTAGCGATGATGGCAGCGTTAGCTTTCGTGGTCACGATAGTGATGGGTTTTTTGATATCAACTTACCTGCACAACCTACGAGTGTCGAAAAAATCGCTTTGGCATTTTCTAGCGCGCAGACATTGGCCCAAGTTGGCGACGTGGATATTCAAGTCCTACAAGACAGTCAGGTACTCATGAGTTGCCAATTGAGTGCTGCTGGGCGTAACGAAAAAGCCATTATTTTGGCGGAGTGCTACCGTCGTCAGGGTAGTTGGAAGTTTCGTTTTATTGCTCAAGGATTTGAGGGTGGGTTAAAACCGTTGTCTGAACATTTCGGAGTCGAAATCGCAGATGAGGCGCCAGCGCAGCAGCAAAACCCTGTACAAAATCAGTCGCAACCGATCAATACGCAGCGACCTATCAATACGCAAAAAGCAGGCAACACCTCTCAAGCGAGTACTCCGCCACCGATTCCTACCAGTCCGTCGATTAATCTAAGCAAAATTACGTTAACCAAAAACCAATCAAGCATCAATCTTAAAAAACGCGATAATTTTGGTAAGATTTCAGTGAACTTAGATTGGAACCAACGTCCAGAGAGTAACAAGTCAGCTCCCAAAAAAGGCATCCTAGGAGATCTATTTAAACAGCATCAAGCGAGCGGTATTGATCTCGATGTTGGCGCGATGATTCATCTAAAGAACGGCGAAAAAACTTTGATTCAAGCGTTGGGTGACCGTTTTGGTAGTCTGCAAACAGCGCCGTATGTGTGCTTGCGAGCCGATGATAGAACGGGGCAGGTGAGCGGCGGTGAGTGGCTCGATATCAATGGTCAGCAGTGGTCACAGATTGAAGAGGTGTTTATTTTCGCCTTTATTTATGAAGGCGCGCCAAACTGGGAAAAAACCGATGGTGTTGTGACCATTCATGTACCGGACCAGTCACCGATTGAGACCCGCTTGACCGAAGGCGCGGGTAATCTACCAATGTGTGCCATTGCGCGCCTTGTTAATCAACAAGGCAGCATCAATGTAGAGCGCATCAATCAATACTTTAAAGGTCATCAAGAAATGGATAAAGCCTTCAACTGGGGTTTTAGTTGGAAGCGTGGACGTAAGTAATGGCTTGAACCATACTACTCGAAAAACCCCTCGTCGCTACAAAAGCGACTGGGCAAATAAGAAAGCCCATCTGTGAATAGACGGGCTTTCTTATTATAAAATGAGTCAATAAATCAGATAAATTATTATCCAATCAAAATATCAAGTCAATTATGCATGTGGTGTGATAGCAGGCATCAAGTCATGGAAGGTACGACCAGAGGCAGTTTCACCAATCGCATGCATTTTCCATTCGTTGTTATGACGATAAACTTTTGCCATTACCATCGCGGTATGTCCACCTTGTGCTGACAGATTATAACGTGCTACTTCGCTATTATTGTTAGCGTTAACGATACGGCAAAATGCATTCTCTACCGTTTCAAAGGTTTGACCGGTAAAGCTATTGACCGTGAATACTAGAGAGACTACATTGGCAGGGACTCTTGAGAGATCAACATTGATAACTTCATCATCACCATCGCCGTCACCAGTACGGTTATCACCTGTATGGACGATACTGCCATCTTTTGACTTCAGCTGACTGAACCAAATAGCGTCAACTGCTTGTTTATTGGCATCGAACATAATGCATGAAGCATCTAAGTCGATAGAGTCGCCGCCACTACCGCCGCCGAATAGTTTGCCTAAAAAGCCACCTTTTTTATCTTGTGGACCTTGAGCGACATCCCAGCCCAGACCTAATTTAACCTGAGTCAGATCGCCGCCAGCTTCTTTGCTTAGGGAGATTTTCTGCCCTTTTTGTAGACTAACTGCCATGTGAGTATCCTTATAATAATTGTGAGTAAAAACTGCGAATAAAAACGTGATTAAAAAATGCTATAAAATATTATCTAAAAATCCGCCACCGCCGCCGCGTCCACCTGAGCTACTGCCTAGTACGCTCTGTAACCAACCTTGATAGCTATCGCGATTGCGCGAGCAAATAATCACTTTGCCCGTTCCTGAAAAGTTCAGAACCATACCTTCGCCACTGGTTACAGAGTTGATGATATTGCTCATAATGCCTTTTTTCTTACTGGTCGAAACTGATAGTTTATACTCAAGGTTCGAGTCCCAGCAAACGACATGACCGTTATCAATAATGACATCTTTGTCTGGCGTCACCTCAATCTCAAATAGTGAGCCAAAGCCAGATACCACGACCTGTCCTTGACCTTGCGTCTGCATGACCATGAAGCCACCAGTATCCCCAAATACGGCACCGCCCAGATTACGCTGAATATTGGCTCTAATATCGACACCTGTCTGCGCGGCAACAAACGCACCATCGCTGAGCGTATATTGTTGTTTGCCGACCTCGATGATTTGCATATCGCCATCTAGCGTAGGCGCGAGCAGACAATCGCCTTCACCATTGACCGCTTCAATCTGCTGCTGAAACAATGATTCATCATTGGCGAAACGGCGCATGAGTGACTGCATAAGTCCACCTTGGAGCTTACCTTTTAACTCAAGGTTAGACTCCATCATTACCATTGCATTGGCTTCACAATATATCGAATCACCTTTTTTAAGATTACAGTGTAAAAAAGGCTCAATAGTACCGATCAAACTGAATGTTGCGGACATGGGTGGCAAATCCTTATTCTAGTATCTTTTTTAAATAGCTTTTTAGTCAGCCAATTAAATTTAAAGCCATCAAATGCGTTAAAAGGGCACACTTGATGGCTCATAATTATCGCAAGCAATCATGTGATTGCGATAATTGGCTGGTCAGACGTTTACGTTATTTTGATATTATACGTTGACGCCATAAGAGGCTGCTAATGGTCCAAGACCACCACTGAAGCCTTGACCAACAGCACGGAATTTCCAGTCGCCGTTATGACGATATAACTCACCAAAGATCATAGCCGTTTCAGTACTACCATCTTCCGATAGGTCGTAACGAGCGATTTCAGATTCGCCATTATCGTTTACGACACGGATATAAGCATCGCCAACTTGACCAAAGTTTTGGTTGCGTGCCTGACCTTCATAAATGATGGCACAAATGGCTACTTTGTTTACATCAGATGGGATGTTAGCAAGATTGATTTTGATTTTTTCGTCATCGCCATCGCCTTCACCAGTGCGGTTGTCACCAGTGTGCTCAACAGCGCCATTATCTGATTTTAGGTTGTTAAAAAAGATAAAATCTTGGTCATTACGGACTTTTCCTGCTTCATTGATCAAAAAGCCAATGGCATCTAAGTCAAACTCTTGACCGTCAGTTGCGCGTGGATCCCAGCCTAGACCGACTGTAATGTTAGTTAAACCTGGCGCTTCTTTTGATAAGTTTACGTTGCCGCCTTTTGTTAAGCTAATAGCCATACAAATATCCTTTGGATTAATAGTTAAGTGGATTAATTATAAAAAATAAATTAAAAGTTGTGCAGTGACTGATATATCAGCCAGAACAGCAAAAAACTGAGCTGTACGCTATATGCTGTATATCATTACGTTTTACTATACTAAGCGTTCGCTCACTAAGCAAGGCGTATTTTGTGCGCTTACTATATGCTTACCAAGGGACATAATAACCCTGCAAACTTGATACTTTTTAATCATCTTAGCAATAGTGGATAAGACATTGTTATGAAAAGTAAATGTCTAATCTAAGCAAGTATAGATGTCGTGCTTATTCTGCAAAAACTGACCAACCAGTTTCCTGCACAAAACGCTCTAGCGCTTTTAATCCAAGTTTAGAGTTGCCTATATGATCAAGCCCTGGTGACCATACCGCGATAGAGCCTTTACCGGGCGCTATGGTCAAAATACCGCCACCAACACCACTTTTACCAGGTAAGCCCACACGGTAAGCAAACTCTCCAGAACCATCGTAATGACCACACATCATCATTAGTGAGTTGATACGCCGTGCTCGGTGTTCATTGATCACCCGTACTCCTGAGTGCTTATCAACCCCATTGGAGACTAAGTATAGACCGGCACTGGCTAACTGTTGGCAATTCATGGCAATCGAGCATTGATGAAAATAGGTACCTAATACATTGTCCACCTCATGTTTTAGACGACCAAAGGATTTCATAAAGTGTGCTAAAGAGGCGTTCCGGTCTTTGTGCGCCATCTCAGACGCCGCTACTTTATGATCAAAGCGAATTGACTCGTCATCTGCAATGAGGTGAACAAATTGAAGAATCTCACCCAATGTCTCTTTGGGTTTATGACCCATCATAATAGCATCCACTACCGCAATAGCGCCGGCATTGATAAATGGATTGCGCGGTCGACCAGTCTCATGTTCGAGCATCACAATCGAATTAAAGGGGTCGCCAGATGGTTCGCGTCCAACGTGCGTCCATAGCCCATCACCTAGCTTGCCAAGACCAATAGTCAGGGTAAATACCTTAGAGATACTTTGGATTGAGAAGAGTGTACTAGCATCTCCTGCAGTATAGAGCTGTCCATCGGGGGTAGCGACTGCCATACCAAACTGGTCTGCATCTACATGTGCCAGCTGAGGTATGTAGTCTGCTACTTTTCCGCGATCGGTTTCAACTGCCATTTCTGCGGCGATATCATCAAGAATTTGCTGTATATCAATCATGAGGTCTTATTTTTGTCGTATTGTTGAAGGATGAGGCATTTGGTAATGAAGCGGGGTGCCTATAGTCAAGCGCTCATCATACAGAATGACGTACTCGTAGTATACGCATACATGAATAAAGGATGGGGTTATATCGCGCTAAAAGTGACGAAAAAAAGCAGGTCATACCTGATGATATGACCTGCCTAAATGCGTAACAGTAGATACAATACTAATAATCTGTCTTAGTTTAAGCTTGCTCTTTCAGCTTTACGGTGCTGCAGTGATGCCAGCAGCGCCCAACCAATAAAGGCAATACCAATAAGACCAGTAATAATCTCTGGAACATGGAACTTGACTGACAACAACATGATGATTGCTAAGGCACCGATAGCGTAGTGTGCACCATGCTCAAGATAGATAAACTCATCAAGCGTGCCTTTGTCCACTAAGAAGATAGTCATAGAACGTACGAACATCGCACCAATCGCAAGACCCAGCATGATAACGATAACGTCATTGGTAATGGCGAATGCGCCAATCACACCATCGAAACTGAATGAAGCATCAAGGACTTCTAAGTATAAGAAACCAATGATACCGCCTTTCATAATAGCGCTGGTTGCAGCTGCACCTGAGCCATTCTCTTCGTTCTCTAAGTCGGCTTCAAGGTCACCCTCAAGCATACCTGATACGACTTGCACACCAAGGTATACCAAGATACCCCAAACACCAGCGATCAAGACAGCACTTGATTGCTCAGCAGAAGCCCACGATACGGCAATCATCAAGACGATAAGCGCAACAAACACACTCATAGCATCAACTTTGCCAAGCTTTGCTAGGCGGCTCTCAAGCCAATTAAACCAATGTACGTCTTTGTCATCAAATATAAAGTTCAAGAAGACCAGTAATAAGAATATACCACCAAATGCTGATATTTCAGCATGATGTGCCATCAGTCTGGCTGAGTACTCTTGAGGGTTGTTCAATGCCAAATCGATTACTTGCATCATACCAAGGTCAGCAGTAACAGCGACGATGACAATAGGGAATACCAAGCGCATACCGAAAACTGCGATCAAAATACCAACGGTCAAAAATATCTTTTTCCAAAACTCGTCCCAGCCTTTGAGGACTGAGGCGTTGACCACCGCGTTATCAAAAGACAACGAAATCTCCATGACGGCCAAAATAGCGGTAATCGAGAGCGTGGCTATCAAGCCACCCATACCGCCATGTGAATATCCCCACCATGCTGCGATTGCCAACGCAATTGCGGTAAAGATAAAATCTAAATAAAAATGTCTCATGACACATCCTGTCTGGTTGCGTAAAGCTGGTCTAGTATAGACACAAGCCGCAAAAAAGTGGTTATTGCTAACCACTTTTTATGCATAATTTTAAACGAAACGTAAAGCATTACTAGTCATTTGAGCATTAAAAATTGTGACTATTTGCAACGATGATTGCTCTACGTTTTGGACGTCATACTTAGGACCGATGAGGGTCTAAATGCCAATATAGATACGCCTTTTACGGATATGCCTTTAGATGTCGACACCGTACTGCTGACACATCGCTTGTAGGCCACCTGAGTAACCTTGACCTACCGCGCGGAATTTCCATTCGCCGTTATGGCGATATACTTCACCAAACACCATTGCGGTCTCAACAGAATAATCTTCTGCTAGATCAAAACGAACCACTTCGGTGCCCGTTTCTTCATTGACTACGCGGATAAAGGCGTTTGCCACCTGACCAAAGTTTTGGCTACGCGCAGCAGCGTCATGGATGGTTACAGTCACAACCACTTTGTCTACGTCAGCAGGGACTTGGGTTAGATTGACTTTGATGACTTCATCATCGCCATCACCCTCGCCAGTACGGTTGTCACCGGTGTGCTCGACCGCGCCATTGTCAGATTTGAGCTGATTGTAAAAGATAAAGTCATGATCGCCGCGTACTTTGCCAGCACCATTTAGCAAAAACACACTGGCATCAAGATCAAATTCAGCACCAGAGGTGGCGCGCTCATCCCAACCTAGACCAATAAGTAACTTGGTTAAGTTTGGATCCGTCTTTGTGAGTGATAGATTGCCGCCTTTATTGAGTGATAAAGCCATAATGTTATCCTTGTTATTTGAAGTACTATGAAATAAAAGGCGATGGTTACGCTATATTTGCGCAAACCCATCGCCTAGTAACGCTCTATCATAACAACAAAAAATGACCCAATCAAAGCCGATTGGGTCATGGTTATATTTCATATACATTGAGCAAAAAACTTACGTTTCAGACAGTTATGTGACTACTGCTCATTGCTCCACTCATATAAAGAACCTTCGTATTTGCTACATTATAGGCTCTGGCGATGACGAATCTCAAAGCTCTGATGAATAGGCTTTTTGATATTAAAATCAAAGCCAATGGTTTTTTGCGTAATATCGACGATATCGTAGCGCTCTATCAACTGCTCATCTAGCTCAAAGCGCGTGAAGTTATTAGAAAAGTATAAGACGCCATCGGAGGTCAGACGATTCATCGCACGATTGATTAGTGCGGCATGATCGCGTTGCACATCAAAGGTACCTTGGAATTTTTTAGAGTTCGAAAATGTCGGCGGATCAATAAAGATAACGTCGAATTGCTCGGTATTGTCTTTGATCCATTCAAAGATATCAGCCGCGACAAATTGATACTTGTTTCGACTAACGTCCAGACCATTCAATACAAAGTTTTGTTTGCCCCAATCTAGGTAATTCTGTGACAAATCAACGCTGGTGACTTTTTTAGCGCCAGCGAGAGCGGCATGGACACTAGCGGTACACGTGTAAGCAAATAGATTGAGGACAGCTTTACCGCGACTGTTGTCTTTGATGCGTGCGCGCATATTACGGTGATCGATGAACAAGCCTGTATCTAAATAATCGGTAAAGTTAACATAGAAATAGGCACCATCTTCACGGGCAACATGAAACTTGCCACGTTTTTCAGTGGTGTTCTGTTTGCTGTACTGATCATTACCTGACTGGCGTGCCCGTGTTTTGATAAAGATTTGTTCGCGGTTAATATCAAACACTTCACGAATACCCATCAATGCCAAGTTGAAGCGCTTTTTGGCCGTCTCAGGTGGGATAGTTTTTGGCGGTGCATACTCTTGTACATGGGCGTAATCACCATATAAGTCGATAGCTACTTTGAAATCAGGTAAATCAGCATCGTATACGCGAATGTTACTCACGTTGCCTTTCTTGGCAAGCTTTTTAAGTTTGCCAAGATTCTTTTGTAGACGATTGATGAAATCCTGTCCTTCTTCCACTTCGATTTCACGCTTCTCGAATTGACTAACAAGATGCCCCGTTTGCCCAGAGATCAGTGTTCCGTAACGGAAATAAACCGTAATCGCACCATTATGACAGCGCAGGGTACGCGGCTCTTTGATAGGGAGTATGTCTACTTGCTCAACGCGAGACGCTAGGATGCCGAGCATTGGGTCGATACCGCTACCAGCAAAGCTGTCTTGTACAATAAGCCCAATCGCTTGGTATAACGGTTTAATCATTTCCTCATCACCCAGACGCTCACCATAAGGTGGGTTGGTAATGATTAGAGGATTACTCAATCGCCCATCATTCACTAGTGGTTTTAGCGTGCTGCCCAGTTGATCAAGGGCGCGGGTTTCGATATCGAGTAGCGGGAGTAAGTCTTGTAATCCTGCGGCGATGAGGTTTTTTTCGGTGGCGATGATTGCGCCATTGTCGGCATCAAACCCTAGTATAAGAGGTAAGGTATCTGGTTGCTCATTGGCAATGTCTAAGGCATCACGAAAGCGTGTTTGAGCGTCATCGATCATCTCTTGCCATAGCGTCTCATCATGATGCTGCCACTCATAAAATCCAAATTGATTGGCGGCTTTGTCGATACCCACAGCGTAATCGCAGTGCATGAGTAGTGCTTCGATCAGAAACGTCCCAGAGCCGCACATAGGATCGATCAAGGCATTGTAGTAAGGCGCATCGCCTGCCTCGTTTTTCTTATGCCAGCCCGCACTATAAAGTAGGGCGGCCGCTAGGTTTTCTTTTAGTGGGGCTTCTGTCATGGCCACACGATAACCGCGGCGATGCAAACTGGTGCCTGACAAATCTAGATACAACTCGGCTTGCTTGTCATTGATGGTCGCAAAAATAGAAAAATCTGGGTTTTTACTATCGACATTAGGGCGGCTGTCGTAAACTTCATTGAAAGTGTCTGCAATAGCATCTTTGACACGTAGCATGGCAAACTGCTGGCTTACTGCGACACGCTTATCGACAGAGAGACGAATCGCAAAGGTTTGCTCTAAGCTAAACTGCTCTGTCCAATTGACCGATTTTGCCAAACCATAGAGCTGCTCTGCGACATCATATTCTGCGTTGATGTTTCGACGTTTGATGAGCATCAATACTCGTGAGGCGACACGGGACCATAGGCAAATAGTATATAAGTCACGCAAGTTGCCAGTGACAGCAAGACGTCCCGTACTCTTGATGTCGCTCTCAATACCAAAGCTGGTCAGCTCAGTCTGCAGCGGTGCCTCAAGCCCATCGGCACAGGTAATGATAAGATCAAGCATCAACTCTGGTGTAGCGGTTGCTAGAGATGCGGGGGCAGTTTGTTCGGTCATACGGATACCTGTGGGCTAAATTGACAAAAAAGCAAATCATAAGAGGGACGGTGTAACCCGCAATTTTACCATAATTCGCGGTGGGATAGTTCAAAATGAGGACGTACCTATATGATCAAACCCATAGAATCGGATCAGGCATATAACGTTATGTGTCTATAGACGTCACGTGTCTACTCATCTGTTGCTAGAGGTCACTCTTCTGACACCACTTGGGTAGTAGTGGCAAAAGGTTTGGTTGCGATAGGGTAGTCAACGTCTTTTGGCATGAGCAGGCGCATATGCGGGTAGGGCGTCGAGATTTCAGCGGCATCAAAAGCAACTTTGATCTCTTCTTGCAATACTTCTTTTATCTTGGGTATACGGGCGACGGCTGCTGGTTTGACCCAAAAACGTACAATAAAAAATATGCCATATTCTCCGATTTCGGCCACTGTGGCGGAAGTCTCAGGACGATTGAGCACCGCATCGGTATTGCTGAGCACTTGCAAAATCTCTTTGCGCGCCATCTCGATGTCGTCTTCGAAGGCAATACGCACACGTATATCAAAACGGATGAAATTTTTGGAAGTTAAATTGATTACCTCAGAGGAGGCAACGTTGGAGTTTGGGATAATGACCGTGATATTGTCTCGCGTCAGGATATGGGTTGTGCGTAAAGCAATGAGTACCACGCGCCCTTCGTTATCATTGATATGAATCCAGTCGCCAACCTGAAAGGACTGCTCTAGCAAAATCGTAATACCTGCAATAAAGTTGGCAAGGGTTGACTGAGCTGCAAAGCCGACTGCTAAGCCAACAATGCCCAAACCAGCAACCAATGATACGATATCAAAGCCAAATTGTGCCATCACGCTGGCAAGACCGAGTACCAATATGAGCACCGATAAAATATTTTTGAGCAGCTGCTCTATCGAGGCGTTGAGACCGTAATGCTGCAATACTTTATGAATGATTTGACCTGATGATGCCCAGAGCACGTAGTATATACCAGCCCAAGTGCTTGCTTTTACTGTGGCTTTGATCGTTTCCGGTTCAAAGTTTATTTGACTCATGATTGCAATCAGGCTCGCCACAATCCACACGTAACGTAGTGTTGAGCGAGCGATTTTGGTACGGCGCTCGTTCAGATGAATTTTGGCTCTGCTTTGTCTCAATATATAGTTGGCCAACCAATAAAAAAACCCCAATACTGCAAGCAGTATTAGGATTTTGATGCCAGTACTTGTCAGCTCTACCGCCTGAGAAGACCAGTTAAGGGACTCTTCATCTATAGAGCCACCCAGAGCAAGGTAGAGGCTAGTATGCAGGTCACGAATGATCTCTTTAAAAAAGTCGGTAACACTGGCGATCGGCATTGTCTCATCCATGCAGGGTGTGTTTGTACAAATTTTTATATATGAGGTATCTACTAATAAATTACCTCAAGTGGTCAAAGCAATCAAATATATTACTACTGAACATGACTTATATCTAATAAGATGCTGCTCATGACTACATAGGATTGCTTGGTCATCAATTAAAAATTGTCTTCCTGAGTGTCTTGAGACTGATATGGAATTTTCATTTTATCCTGAACATCACGCAGCGCCGTACGTAGTCCCTCTAGTATCGTAGGATGATAAAAAGGCGTGTCTAACAGTTGTTTGATACACAAATCATTGGTAATCGCAGTGGCTAATATATGACCGATATATTCAGCATCAGGGCCGACCATACTAGCACCCAAGATTCTATCGGTTTTTTTGCACCCATAGATATGTAGCAATCCGCAATTGACACCCATCACTCGGCTACGGCCCTGATTGTCAAAGCTCACGCTACCGATAACAAACTCAAGCTCTGAGTCGTTTTGGATTTCTGGTAATGACATACCGATATTGACGATTTGCGGTGAGCAAAAAACAATAGAAAAAGGCGGGGCAGGTGGACGGATATATGCGTTTTCTGTATTTTCGCAGACCATATTGCCTGCACTATAGCCTTCGTCACTAGCGACATGTAGCAGCGGAATATTGGCATTGGCGTCACCGACAATATAGATATCCAAGTCACCAATTTGCCCCGTCTTTTTACTTAAGTCTTTTGGACGGTTTTTATCATCAAGCTCAACGCCTAAGTTCTCGACTCCGAGCTGCTTGATATTATTGCGGCGACCAGTAGCGACCAGCACATACTCACCTTGCCATCGCTGAGATGTGCCTGCACTATCCTCATATTCGATAAACGCACTCGTGTTACCGCTATCTGATGTTGTACCGACATTGTTGATGGTGCTTCCCAAATGCATGGTGAGCTCACTACTCAAGCAGTCGATGGCTTTGTGGTTAATATCCTCATCTTTGAGACCAGCTACTTGCTTGACTCGGTTTAGGAGCGTGACCTCTACGCCCAAACGCGTGAATGCCTGCGCAAGCTCTAGACCGATAGCGCCAGCACCGACGACGGCCATAGATTTGGGCAAATCTGTCAGCTCAAAAACGCTATTAGAGGTGAGCATGGTATCGCCAAGCTTGTCTGCCCAGCCATCAGGAATAAACGGTGAGCTACCTGTCGCCACAATGATTTGTTCAGCTGAGATGATCTCGTCATTTACCTCAATCAATCCATGCTCATTAATACGAGCACGTCCATCGATTTTTTTGTGATCGGGCCAGCTGTCTACTTGTTTTTTGATGTAGCTGGCAAAATGACTGCGCTCGTCACGCACACGCTGCATGACCTGCTTGCCGTCAATTTTTGCTGTTGCATGAACACCGAACTCGCTAGAGTTATTGGCATCATGTGCGCGATCAGCCGCCGCAATAAGTAGCTTGCTGGGCATACAACCGACTGCGATACAAGTTGTTGTCCAAAACCCTTCATTGATAATGACGACGTCGTCCTTTATTTTGCTCGCTTGGCGAAATGCATTTTGACCTGCGGTACCAGCGCCGATAACGGCAACAGAAACGTGGCGTGTGATGTTATGTGGTGCATTATCAGCAGTATCAGACGGTTTATTCATATTATTCTCTAGTAGGAAGGGTTGTAGTAGCAGTGCGTTTTATTGGCAAAGACCTTTTTATTTACGCGACTATCATGTTTATGGATAGTGCGTAACTGCTGATTAAATGGCTCAGCTTATAGATTATGGGGCTAATTTATGATGCTAATATAGTCAGTAAGCGACTGGTGTAGTCTTTGGCACGTAGGTTTCGCTGCGCATGAGTCAATTGACTGTCTTTATCAAATACAAATGCAGAGCGCACTAGACCTAAAGTAATCTTGCCATACATATTTTTTTCTTTAATAACTTCAAAATACTGGCAGAGCTGCTCATCAGTGTCACTGATAAGCGGGATTTGTAGATCATACTTGTCGATGAACTTTTCGTGAGACTCGACGCTATCACGAGAGACACCAATGATGTCATAACCTAAATCATCAAATTCGTGGAGATGAGCGGTAAACTCAGTCGCTTGAGTAGTACAGCCAGGGGTGCTGTCTTTTGGATAAAAATAGAGAATAAGACCTTTGTCCGTATTGGCAACCATCTCTTTTAGACTGATTTCATCATGGATGAAGTTACCAGCGAGCTTGCGTACTATTGTTACTGGAAAGTCAGGTAGGTCGATGGTTTCTGTGGTTGGCTTGGCCATTGTAAAATCCTTGTTGGTTTTGATTATATGTTGGTTTTATTTATCGTGTTCTTATTATAGGCAGATTAATAGAAATAAATAATCAGTTTTACACTTTGCTCATTCATTGCCAACAAAAAAGACTGGCAATGGCCAGTCTTTTGTATATCAAATAAGTAGTCGGTTAAGCAGGTTTCTGTGGCTGCTTCAAATCCAACCCGACCGTACACTGTTGCAAGTCTTTTTGCATGATTTTTACATAAGGCAAGCCAGAGGGGTCCTTTTTGTCTTTTGCGTAGCTTTCGATTTCCCACATCTGACCAATCGTCATATTACTACGCACGCCGATAGTACAATTACACAGTTTAGTAGCGTCGTTTTTACTAGCAACTTTATATTTGACTGCGCCATTGACACAAGAGTTGATATTATCCTGCTTGATATCGGTAGCATTGGCTTGTGGCATGGCAAATACGGCAGCCAAGGCTAGGGGTAATACTGGCAATAACTTCATAAATTTCCTCTTACAGGTAGCGTCAGTTTTGTAGATTTGGTATTCAGTGCGTCATCAGCTCATCGGTATATGGCTGACTGTAACGATCAATTGCATCTGATGACAAAGATAATCGTTCATACCATAGCAATTATATCGATTGAAATACAATGGCGACGTGCTGTGTTAATGCAAGCGAATGTTTCGCTAATGTTGATTGATCGCACTGTTTGATCCGCAGTCTGTCGTCTCTATCCTGCTTGATAATGAGTAGGATCAGTGACGCCAGCTTGGCTAAACCCTTGGCGACGTAATGCACAGCTGTCACAAACCCCGCAAGCCAAACCATTCGCATCTGCACGATAACAAGAAATCGTTTGTCCATAATCGACACCCAACGACAGACCAAGCTCAATCGTTTGTGCTTTAGACAGTTGCTGTAGTGGCGTTTGAATAGACAGGCGATGACCGGTAACGCCAGCCTTTGTGGCAAGATTGGCCATGTGCTCAAAGGCTTCTATGTACTCTGGACGACAGTCTGGGTAGCCAGAGTAGTCGACTGAGCTGACCCCAATGACAATATGGTTGGCATCCGTTACTTCTGCAACGGCTAGTGCATAAGACAAGAAAATAGTATTACGTGCAGGCACATAAGTGTTTGGGATAGCGTCATTGTCAATCTCGTCACGCTTTTTGCTAGGGAACTTATCTGAGTCACCATCTGGTACGATCATGCTATGGTCAGTAAGTGACGACCCACCAAGTTGAGCGATGTCGATATCAATGATTCTATGATTAACACCCGCTGTCTCTGCGATGGTCTTTGCTGCGACAAGCTCGCTGTTGTGACGTTGACCATAATTAAAGCTGACCGCTGTTACAGAGGCATAGCGTGCTTTTGCCCAATACAAACAAGTGACCGAATCAAGACCACCCGATAATAGGACAACAGCGTTTTGGTTTTTGTTAGTAGCGTCCAGCTCAGTATCAGAGGATTGAGGGAGAGAAGTATCCTGCAAAGTAACGTTAGTCATAGTGATATCTATTATTGGTTTACGAAAACGGCTATTTTAGCAAAAATCCAGCGACTACAGAACCATGAAGCGACCAATCAGGCATCATTAAGCAGCCAAGGCGAACGTGGTCAGTATGCTGATAAAAATAAAGTCCAAATGACTGTCCTCTTTTCAATCTGTTAGCAATATTTGCTATAATTGCCGCTTTAAAAGCACTAGCCACCACAGATCATTCACTGTGCTTTACTGCAAACTGTTTTATCGCAAAACCCTTCTTATAAAGATATTGAGTAACTTATGACCGCAGCAACTTTATTTACGCCAAACATCGCTCCTAGTTCTGATGAGATGTCTGATCATATGTCTGGTGAAACAGGATTTAGTAGCTATGTTCTAGAGGACGATACCGACACGGATGCTAAAGCGTCTAGCAATGAGGATGTCGTTGCTAAGCAAGCTGCCGATACTCAGGCGCCTACTGCGTCTGCATACTTTCGTAAGCTTCAAAAGAAGCTACGCCGTCAAGTATCATGGGCCATTCGTGATTTTAATATGATCGAAGATGGTGATGTGGTGATGGTCTGCGTCTCAGGCGGTAAAGACAGCTATACCTTACTGGATATTTTATTGTTATTAAAACGCATTGCCCCCATTCATTTTGACATCGTCGCGGTCAATCTGGATCAAAAGCAGCCTGGCTACCCTGAAGATATTTTACCTGCATATCTCAATGAGCAAGGCATTGCCCATTATATTTTAGAAAAAGACACCTACAGTATCGTCAAAAGCGTGGTACCAGAGGGTAAAACTTACTGTTCAGCGTGCTCACGTCTGCGCCGAGGCTCACTATATGGTTTTGCCAAACAAATCGGTGCTACCAAAATTGCGCTTGGGCATCATCGCGACGACATGCTTGCGACTTTCTTTTTAAACCTATTCCATGGCGGTGCACTCAAATCAATGCCACCTAAATTGTTGAGCGATGACAAGCAAAACATGCTGATTCGCCCGCTAGCCTATGTCGAAGAAAAAGACATCATTGAATATGCCAAATTAAAAGAATTTCCGATCATTCCTTGTAATTTGTGTGGTAGTCAGACCAATCTACAACGCGCTATTATTAATGACATGTTACGTGAATGGGATGATGCGCATCCGCAGCGTTTGGCTTCTATCTTTAAGGCCATGCAAAACGTAGCGCCATCGCAATTAGCTGACCGTGAGTTGTTTGACTTTGAAACACTGAGTCTTGATCGTGATAATGATGAGCGTCTGTTTGAGGGTGACAATATTCAGGCAGGGCAGACTGATAGCTTGGCGGATATTGGTTTGCCAGTATCACCAAGAACGCAGACGTTCAATCCAAAGTTCGCCAGCGACAAGTTACATTCGGTAGCGTCGGACTCAGCGTCAGACAGTACCTCAAAAAGTGAGCGTACCGCCCAAAAAATCCCAACGATTAACCCTATTATTTAGCCTTATTATTTAACCTTTATAAATAAATACTCATTGAGTAAACCATAAAAAACCAGCCACTGTTATGAGTGGCTGGTTTTTTTGCGTATGGATAGTAGAGCTAGGATATAACTTAATAACATTAACTCTTAGCGAAGACTGGTAATGGGTCAAAGCTAACTGTTGAGCGCGGTAGTTTTGCCACATCTTGCATACGCCAGTCATCCTCACCATCGTTGCTCACTTGCAAATAATACTTGGCTTTTACCACATCAAGATCTACTTGCGCGCTGTATTTATTGTCCTCGATATGCTGTAGCACGACGTCGTGGTCTTTTTTGACATCGGTTGCATGCGAGATAGACAAATCCAGCGTATCAGGATAGGTGAGTGGTGCACCGTTTAGTAGCTTGCCTGACTGCACGCTTTGCTCAGGATAATTAAGATAAAACACAATATCGCCATTATCTGCAAATTGCATTTCGCCATGCAAGTCTAAATCATAAGTGAGCTTGTCACGTGATACATCGTGGTAGAGCGTCTTACCATCCATATACCAGTCATCACGTACCACGCTGTCACGGATTTGGTAGGAATAATAAACGAACCAGATGCACGCGATTACCACCGCAGCTGGCATGCCTATGACAAAGATAACAACCATATAGTTCTTGTACCATGGCTGAGTATCTTGATGCTTAAAGTTCGGTGCTTGATTAGACATAAAATACCTATTCATCAGATACTTATTTATCAGAAATCTATACATCAGATATCTATAAAAGGTATCAACGGATAATTTGACGGCTAAGCGCTGCCAGTTCAATAATAAATTCCTCATTCGATAGCTTATAATAGGCTGCATCGCTAACTATCGAATGAAATATATAAAATCCAAAGGTTTACTGCCCTTGGGTGGTAAAGACATTCTGTTTACTGACCTGATACTTACCGTCTTCACTGACCACATTTAGGGTCACTGGCGTTTGACCAAACTCAATCACATCAGGGTCACCATAAATACTAACGGGCATATCAAAGCTTTCGCCTGCTTCTAATGGCACATCATTAAAGCGTAGCTCTAGACTCAGTCCATCTTGCGGTGCTAGCGTGATTTTATAAGCATGCGCATCTTGTGTTTTATTGGTCAGTTTAACGATATAGCTGTTTTCTATCATGCCTTCAGTATTGACGGAAGATAATTGATTGCGGTCACGGCGAATATCAATCTCTAACGGCACGCGATCTGTTAGAGCATATATGACCCCACCACACAGTACCGCTAATAAAGCCAAATAAGCAAACAGTCTGGGGCGAAGTACGCGGCTAGGCTCTTTTTCTGCCAGTTGACGCTCGGTTGTATAACGAATCAGCCCGCGCGGGTAGCCAACCTTATCCATGATCTCATTACACGCATCAATACAGGCTGCGCATTGGATACAGGCGACTTGCAGGCCATCACGAATATCGATACCAGTGGGGCAGACCTGTACGCACATAGTACACTCGATACAGTCACCTAGATGCTCAGGATTTGTGCCTTTTTTGCGGGCACCGCGCGGCTCACCGCGCTCATAGTCATAAGAGACAATCAAGGTATCTTTATCAAACATCACGCTCTGAAAACGCCCATAAGGACAAATCTGTACACACATCTGCTCACGCATATAGCCTGCATTGGCATAAGTGGCAAAGGTAAAGATAAACATCGATACCCATACCCATGTAGGCCAATCAGGTATAGGGATCAGTCCTACTGTCTGCCAGCTATGATACAGAGATTCTGTGCCCGCCACATAACTGACGAAAGTCGCTGCTGTGATAACTGAAAGCAAAAACCAAATCGAATAGACCACCGTACGTTTGAAGATTTTACTCGCACTCAGGGGTGCCTTGTCAAATTTCATGCGTTTATTGCGATCACCAATGACCCATTTTTCAACATACTGATACAGATGTGTCCAAATCGTTTGCGGACAAGCATAACCACACCAAACACGGCCTGCATAGACAGTCACCATAAACAAAGTGAACGCTGCAATGATGGCAAATGCGGCAATAAAATAAAAATCTTGAGTCAAAAAAGTCATGCCAAAAATATAGTAGTGCTGTGAGGGCACATCGAACCATATTGCTTGTCTACCATTATAGCGCAGCCACGGCAAAAGTAAAAAAGCGGCTAAGAGCGCATACATCGTGATGACACGAATGTTTTGATAAAAACCTGTGACAAACCTCGGGTGGACACGATGCTTGGTCGCATCAAGATCAATCTGTTGGACAGGAATTTTATTGGGTGGTTGTTGTGCTGACATAAACGTGCCTCTTTAAAAAAAGAATCAGTCTGCTGGCATGATGAACAAATACCTCTAGCGTTGAAGTATATGAGTGTACGATGTTATCAATGTCAGTAAATAGAGGGTAGAGAACTGGACAAATACCAGTCTCATCCACTTACCAAATAGTCGATTATAGAGATCAAATTAGTAGAGACTAAGTTAGGACTTTATAGCGTCATACTTAACAGGCTATTTTGAACGACAGCTATTCTAACATTATCCCTACTAATAATGGGGTTATAATCGTGAAAAGCAATTACTATATCGTGATAATGTTTACTATCTATGATTAATTATCATAGTCATTCTGAATAAAATTCTGCAAGGATATATAAAAAGGGAGAACTGTAATGACAGTTCTCCCTTCATTAAATCTCGTCCATGTACAGTACTATATTTTAGTTAGCAGTTGCTTCTTCAGTTGCTACAGGCTGAGTCGCTGCTGCAGTAACCATTGAGCCTTCAGGCGATTTACCAGTCTTGTCTGATAGTGAGTAGATATAAGCAGCAAGCAGCATAATACGCTCATTACCTAGTTTAGTATCCCACTTAGGCATCACACCAGCACGACCATAACGTAGTGTCTCACGAATAGTCTCGCGGTCACCACCATATAGCCAGATGTTATCAGTCAAATTCGGTGCACCCGCTGAAATCATACCTTTACCATCTGGTCCATGACAAAGAACACAGTTGGTAGGCTCATTGAAAATAACCTTACCTTGAGCCACTTTCGTTTGATCAAGTTCATAATCATTTTGGTTGCCCGACATCGCTAAGACGTATTCAGCAACAGCACGTATGCCATCTTCACCAAGCTGATCACGCCATGCTGCCATACCACCGACACGCCCGTTATGTAACGTCGTTAGGATATTGCTGGCTTCACCACCATATAACCAATCATTGTCGGTCAGATTAGGGTAGCCTGTGGCACCTTTAGCGTTTGAGCCGTGACATACCGCACAGTTCTGCAAGAACAAACGGCTACCGACTTTCAATGCATTTGGATTTTCAGACAGTTTTTCGACATAGGGGGCAAGTTCTGCTACTTTACCATCGATTTGAGTCTGTAAGTCTGCTGGTGGGTTGTCACTACGACGCATAGTCGCTTGCAACTCATTCAGTGTCCCTAGCGTCGCGGTTGCACCTGCTGCATCGGCTTTGACCAAAATATTCTTTTCAAAGTTATCTGTAAATACTTTGTTGTTGCTCTCAAGCTCACTAAATAGCTCGTTCTTAGAGGTCCAAGGCACTGTTTCGCCATCGACTTCTACGGTTGCGATACCTTCCCAGTGTTTAGGGAACATGGCTGGGAAAAATACCCAATAAGCAACGCCCCAAATGATTGAACCAAAAAAGATTACCAACCACCATTTAGGGAGTGCTTTGTCGTATTCTCGGATGCCATCATACTCATGACCAGTCGTACCGTCGTCTTCTAGGCTCGGTTTGTATTTGATAACAAACAACAAGACACCAAGAATAAAAGCCCAGCAGCCGATACTGATTAGCGTGATCCAAGAACTCCAAAAAAATGTCATCGTTTATCCTTATTGCGCTGCTCTTCAGACAAGGATTTAATATCCTCGTCATCAAGCGCAAGTTGTGCATCTTCTTCGAAGCGTTTTTTGTTTTTTGGCGAATACGCCCACCATGCAACGCCTACGAAGGCAATAAAGGCAGAAACGGTCGCAATTGTTTGTAATTCACCAATACCCATTAGCGCTGTCCTTCCATTGCGGTACCTAACTGCTGTAGATAGGCAACCAAAGCGTCAAGCTCAGTGGCACCAAGTACAGCATCTGGAGCACCTTCGATGTCTTCTTCAGTGTAAGGAACACCAAAACGATCGCGGAATAGACGCATTTTAGCTTGAATGTCTTCACCATCTACTTCATTTTCAGCAAGCCAGGGGAATCCAGGCATCACTGATTCAGGCACTAGCGAACGTGGCGCAATCAAATGCTGCCTTTGCCAGTCTTCAGAATAACGACCACCTACACGTGCTAAATCTGGTCCAGTACGTTTCGATCCCCATAAGAACGGGTGATCCCACGTTGACTCAGCGGCACGCGAATACGGTCCATAACGTTCGACTTCTGCGCGTAGTGGACGAACCATTTGCGTATGACAAACGTGACATCCTTCACGGATATAAATATCACGACCTTCGAATTCAAGCGCTGTCCAAGGCTCCATAGCAGGTAGGGGAGCATTCACCCCACCTTCTTCAGGGCCTTTGTTATCATAGATCAATGGTACGATTTCAACCAGCGTTGCAAAACTAATAGCAATCACGATACCAATGACTAACAAGCCTGTATTTTTTTCAATAATTTCATGCGGTGTACCAGCCATGATCGCTCCTTATACGTTAGCTGTCGAAGGTTTTTCGACACTAGGTTCATGATCCGTTGGATCAGCGACATCTACAGGCTTACCTTCTGGCATCTTGAGTGTTTTATAGCAGTTATAAGCCATAACAAACATACCCGATACATACAAGAAGCCACCAAAAGCACGACCGATATATGGGAAATGCGAGAATTCAACAGTATCAACGAAGCTATATACCAAAGTACCGTCTGGGTTCGTAGCAAGCCACATCATGCCTTGACCAATACCTGAGATCCACATAGATACGATATAGAAAATCGTTCCTGCAGTCGCCAGCCAAAAATGCGTGGTGATCAAGCTAATAGAGTACATCTTTGGTTTGTTATAAATACGTGGTAACAATACGTATAGCGAACCAATAGTAATCATACCAACCCAGCCAAGTGCACCTGAGTGTACGTGACCAATTGTCCAGTCCGTGTTGTGCGATAGCGCATTGACTGTCTTAATAGACATCATTGGGCCTTCGAACGTCGACATTGCGTAGAACGACAATGCCACAATCATAAAGCGGATGATCGGATCGGTGCGCAACTTATCCCAACTGCCTGATAACGTGAGTACACCATTAATCATACCACCCCAAGATGGCGCGAATAGAATGATAGAGAATACCATTGCCAATGACTGCGTCCAATCAGGAAGCGCTGAATAATGCAAATGGTGACCACCAGCCCACATATATGAAGCAATCAATGCCCAAAAGTGAACGATAGACAAACGATACGAATAGATAGGACGACCAATCTGTACAGGAACGAAATAATACATCATTCCAAGGAAGGCGGCCGTTAAGTAAAAACCTACCGCGTTATGCCCGTACCACCACTGCACCATCGCATCAGTTGCACCGCCAAATAGCGAATAAGATTTGAACGCACTAACCGGAATCGCCATGCTGTTTACGATGTGTAGTAGGGCAATCGTAATGATGAAAGCGGCAAAGAACCAGTTAGCCACATAGATATGTGAGGTTTTACGTTTGATGAGCGTACCAAAAAATACAATGGCATAAGAGATCCATACCAAAGCAATCAAGATATCGATAGGCCACTCAAGCTCAGCGTACTCTTTACTTGTGGTCAAACCTAGCGGTAGGGTGATGATGGCTGCGACAATAACTGCCTGCCATCCCCAAAAGGTGAACCACGCCAAATACGGCGCAAATAAGCGTGTCTTACAGGTACGCTGGACGATGTAATAAGACGTTGCGAACAGGGCAGAACCACCGAACGCAAAAATCACCGCATTGGTATGCAGTGGTCTTAGATGACTAAAGGTCAGCCATGGAATGTCAAAGTTGAGTCCTGGCCATGCTAACTGTGAAGCAATGAACACACCAAGACTCATGCCGAAGATGCCCCAAACGACAGCCATAATCGTAAAAAATCTTACGACAGTAATTTCGTACTCACGGTCAACTGGGGCGACTGCTGTGTTTTGTAAACTCATTGGATGATTCCTTTACAGCCCGAATTATCAACAGAATTAACCAACAGTCCGCGCTATAGGTATTATAAAAACTGATAAACTATAATAGCTGCGGTACATACTGTTCTTTGCCGTGCTTATCACCATAATCTCATTAACTATCAATATGGGCTGGTGTTTTATATCAGTAGGTACTGATGGATAAAAAGAGGCGCTTTGTGCACCTTGTTTACAGCCAATCGATAGTAGGATTGTTAATAGATTATCGAGATAAATAAGAAGACGCGCCGTTTTTGAGCATCAAACATCTTGTAAGGCTAAATATATATCTTAATTATTACGAAAAAATCGGTACTAATGAAGATAGATACCCATACTATAGGGCTATAAAAACGCACTGACCATAGATGTATGCTAGCGGCGGCTGACAAAAAATATTTTTATGTAATGTTAGGTTAAAACTCCCGACTCTGTTTAAGGGTATTGTAACGCAATCCTAATCAAATATCATCAGAACTATGCGCCAAAATACAAACTCTTTGGTATAAAAATTCGCAAGCAACTTATTATTATTGCGCTATTTGCCTATTTTATACTCAATTTTATCACGATTCTAGATGTGTATCTGTGTCAAACCAAGACAAACTTCATTAGAGGTAAATACGCGCTTCTAAAATAATTTTGTAACAATGGGCTTACAAGCGATACAAATAGGTTTTACTTATTATCAAATCGCCCCTTATAATGAGCCTGAACATCAGTGATAGCGACGTCTTATAAGTCTATCAATAACAATCATTTCAATAAATTGATAATGAGGTCAATACGCTAAATAGTAGTATTAACCCAACAAAATACCAATTAAGGATAATAACATGGCAGTTTTTTTGACAGATGAATGGTTTGAGCAAGTAGAGAAGATGGGTAGTGAAGCGGGTGAGTTAAACTTGCCACCAGCACTGGCTAATATGATCATCAACCTAAAAGTATCTGATACGGAAAAAGATATCGAAGCCAATTTTGCTAATGGCTTATTGCATCGCGGTTTGAATAGCGATGCGACCACGACATTGCTATTGGATCGCAGCATTCTACAATCCATCATCACTGATTTTGACACTAACCAAATCATGGGTGCCTTTATGAGTGGCAAAATTCGTGTTGAAGGTGATATGTCACAGTTGATGGCAGTACAAACTGCTCGCCCAAGTGCAGAGCAAAAAGAGCTATATACTCGTATCAAATCAATGACGACAATGGCTTAATCACGTATTTGTACGACTTTTAATCTAGAGTTTTGAATGGCAAAAGTCGATAAGACACAAAAAATCCCCTAATACTAATTAGGGGATTTTTGTTGTGTGAAGACAAGTCGTAGCATGTAATACAGTCAGCTATCTAGTAATTAGCTGGCTTTTGATGGCTGTTTTGCGCTTTGCTGATTTTCTTTATATATCGCTGCTTGTAACCACACATTGGCTTGTACATAGTCGTGTACTTTGATACTGGCGGTCTCTGGTGTGTTTAGAGCACCGATACGCACCACAAACGGATCTGCATCCTGCTCACGTAGCGTCACCACATCAAACAAAATAATGGATTTACCATTAAATTCAGTCTCTTGTTTACCAAGGACTTGACCTTGACACCAAGCCTCGTCTTCTTGTCCTAAGGTATCGCCAAACAAGTAAGCGCACATATGACCTAGATTTATTTCGACAGGCGCCATTTGTTCTTTGGTTTCAGGTTTCCACTCACTGATTTGCGCTTGTAAGTCATCTGGAATTTTTCCGTCATTTGCTGCAACGATATCGTTAAAGGCACGGTGATAGCGGATAGATTCTTGATCTTCTACCATGATTACCTCATTTTGTTCGCTTAGCTTAATCTCATGTGCCCATGCGCTAAAATTCACAAAATAAGAGGTATCGCGCTGATACAGATGGCGGTTGGTCGTATAGAGCTGATCAAATGCATAAATGATACTGCCATCAGCAGTACGCAGGCGTAACACTGCATCGTGCGAGTTGTCATTGGCAATGACGCGCTCGATTTTGCAGCCAAGACCATAAGGGCTATCGACGCAAGGATATGCATTGATAAAGCGCTCAGGCTTGCCATCTTTCATCGCTAGCACTTGATTAATATGACAAGGCTGATCTTCTGATAACAACAAACAGCTGTCTTTTGCACTGACATTGTTATTCAGGCCTTTGGGCATGGCGGCGACTTCAATCATTTTTTGTAGCCACTCTGGCACATCTTGACTCATGTCATCGGTCAAAATACGCCAGTGATCACCGTGACCTGCAGACTGCTCATCGGTCAACGTGATCTTGGTAGGAGATTGAATGTTTTTATATTGATAATTTATGGTCATGAAAATACTCAAAATTAAGTCAGCGTGAGGTTTGTATCTAATACTGCTGTTACTTACACACCATTCAGTATTTCAAATTACTGGTTTATGATGTCAGCGATATGATCAGCAAAGCATGAACAAATCACAATGTGGGGTTAATGACAATTGTCTTTAGCATATAATATATAGGTATGGACACGGCTAATAGCAAGCCCTCTCTCAAAAATAATAACAGAAACCGGTTTTTTGGTAAAAAATCCTCTCAGTACTTGCTAATGACTGGCACATATCAGCCAAATTGTGTCAAACTAGCTCCCTTTTGACGGCTGTCTTTGGCTCGTCTGAAACCCTGTTTTTGTGTTCGATTTATATGTGAGCAGTAGCAAATGTCTGATGCATTGACTGCTGCTCATTATCCAACCTATATAAAGTCGCACGTAGATAAGATAAAGAGTTTGAATATGTTTCGTCCTTTAGCGTTATTTATCGGCTTACGATACACCCGAGCAGAGCGCAGTAATGGCTTTATCTCCTTTATATCACTCATCTCAATGATCGGTTTGACGCTTGGGGTTGCCGTATTGATTACGGTACTATCAGTCATGAATGGGTTTGATCGCGAGCTAAAAACCCGTATTTTGGGTATGGTGCCGCAGGCCACGGTGGTATCTACTGAGATCATCGGCGATTGGGAACAATTGGCGGATAAAATAAAAGAAGATCCAGAAGTGGCGGCGGTGGCACCCTTTATCCAATTACAGGGCATGCTGACATCTAACGGTCAAGTCGCAGGCATCATGGTGACTGGCGTCGAGCCTGAATACGAAAAAGATGTCTCCATCATAAATGAGCACATGATTGAAGGCAGTATTGATACCTTGCAAAGCGGTGACTTTAGTATCGTTTTGGGCGAGGAGATGGTGCAGTCTTTGGGCTTGCAGATAGGGGATAAGGTGACTCTAGTGCTTCCAGAGGCCTCACCGTCACCCGCAGGCGTAATACCGAGATTTAAGCGCTTCACCTTGACAGGCATCTTCACTATTAGCCCAGAAGTCGATAGTCTCATGGCATTTATCCCGATGGGTGATGCCGCCAAACTATTACGTCTGCCTGAGGGTGCGCAGGGCGTACGTATGAAACTGGACGACATCTTTACGGCACCAGCTGCAGCAGAGAAAGCCGCTGCTATTGCCCCTCAGCAACTGTATCCTAACGACTGGACACAGACGCATGGTAATCTATTTGGGGCGATTCAAATGGAAAAAGCTATGGTCGGTTTGCTGCTGTTTTTGATCATCTTAGTGGCCGCTTTCAATATTGTCTCAAGTCTTGTGATGCTCGTTACTGATAAAAAAGCCGATATTGCGATCTTGAAGACCTTTGGCGCATCACCTCGACTGATTACCCAAGTGTTTATGGTTCAAGGCGTGGTTATCGGTGTGATCGGTACGGTTGCTGGTACGATATTGGGTGTGATATTTGCACTGACCGTCAGCGATATTTTGGGCTTTATCAATCAAGTCTTTAATCTGAATCTTTTTGACGCTTATTTTGTGAATTATTTGCCTTCACAGCTGCGTTTGCTTGATGTGTTATTGATTACAGGGGCATCGTTTGTACTGAGCTTTTTGGCCACTATTTATCCAGCACGTCGTGCGGCCAAGATTCAGCCAGCTCAAACGCTACGCTACGAATAGCCTAAACGCACAAATATCAAAATAAATAAAATAAAGGAAGCGCTATGTCTGCCATTTTGAAGGCGACCAATATCAACAAGATATATGATGAGGGTGCAGTCAGTACACAAGTATTGACGGGTCTCGATCTAACGGTTCACGCAGGTGAGCGCATCGCTATCGTTGGCACCAGTGGCTCAGGAAAAAGTACCTTACTGCATTTACTTGGTGGTCTCGATACACCAACCAGCGGTGAAGTATGGCTACATGGTCAGCTACTAAATAGCATGAATGAGACTGAACGCGGTGCCATGCGCAACAAGCATTTGGGGTTTATTTACCAGTTTCATCATTTGTTGGCAGAGTTTACCGCTGTTGAAAACGTTGCGATGCCGCTGCTCATGCGTCCAGAAGTCTCAACGACCCAGGCACGCACCCAAGCGATTGAGATTTTGGAGAATGTCGGTCTTGAGCATCGACTGATGCACAGACCAGGTGAGCTGTCAGGTGGTGAGCGTCAACGTGTGGCGATTGCGCGTGCGCTAGTGACCAAGCCCTCGCTTATCTTGGCAGATGAGCCAACTGGTAACTTGGACTACGACAATGCGCAAAGCGTCTTTGGACTGTTGTCAGAGCTACAGAGCACGATGCAAACGGCATTATTGATGGTCACACATGATCGCAATCTAGCGGCGCTTGCTGACCGTCAATTGTTACTGCGCAATGGTCATTGGGAGCAGTATTAACCCTCCATATGACGAGAATGTCAGATTGACATAAGTATTGTCTATTGGCGCTAATAAGGGCTATTCTAGCGAAATGTATTGTTGTATTATCGAGTAGATATTTAATAGCAAGAGATACTGAGGCGGCTACCAATCAGCTGCTGTATCTATTTTATAGGAACACATATGATGAATTTAGATGACGATCCAATCGCTGCTTTTGGTAGTGCTGAAGAAGGTGATGAGCCATTAAAGCCTTATATCGATCCGTCTGTGTTTGAGACTATTGATAGACAAGAGCAAAAGGATTTAATCTCGCCAGTGTTTGATGCGATTACTCTAGCTGGGGTTGATTTCGATCTCAAGGTTCAAGACAGCGCAACTGGTAAACGTTATACGCTATGCAAAAACGATGAAGTTATTGAGATTGTCTCTATGGACAAAGACTTTACAGATAAGCTCAAAGCCGCCATAGATAAGAACAAAGCAGAGTAGCGGTATCAATCAAAAACAACCTTAGTACCGCTGGACTGACATAAGCGGTATTAAGGCTCAAAAAATTTGTCAGTGGGTTTTTTCTGACGTTTTTGCCAACTTGCAACGGTTTTATAGCGCCACACTGCCTTAAAGGCAAGTCCACAAATAATGCTGGTTACAACCGCCAAAAGCGTTAATCCGATACAAAATGCTGTCAGCGATACTGTGCCTTTATAGGTAATAAATGGATTGGCACCATCTGATAGCGCCCATAAGCTAAAGTCTGCAATCATCCTACCGATAAACCGCAAACTGATCACAGGTGCGTCAATAATTTTTGCGCCGATATAATATCCAGCATAAAAGATTGGTAGACTAGTCAGTGGATTGGTAATCCATGTCAGACCGAGCGCCATAGGCACATTGGCTCGAAAAATAAGCGAGCCAATTAAGGCCAATAACATCTGCCCTGGCAATGGAAAAAACGCGCTGAGCACACCAATATAAACCGCCTTGTTGAGACTATGGCGATTAAAATGCCATAAACGTGGGTCTGCTAAATGCGGCGCGAATAATTTTAAGGTGCGACTTTCTAGGACTTTTTCTGGTGTAGGAAGTAAGTCTTTTAGACGTTTTTGGGGCACAGGATCGCCTTTAATCGTTAACCACAGTCCGCTCAATGATGTTGAGGGGCTGGTATAGAGTAATATTATGGATAAAAAGTAATAGTGAGTATACATAGGGCAGTGATGTCAGACAGGCATCACCTTCGTATTTCTCATCAGTATAGGGTAATATAAATATAAATGCTATTGCATCATAACTATGCTCATTCAGTTGCTTCCAATATGTCTACGAATGCAGTTATGTCTATGCCTTTATTGGCATAAATAACCATAGCGAACGACGTTATCTTATTTTGCCCATCAAGCAAGGAGTGCTGGTGTATTGGTTAATTGGCAGCCTCGTCGTTATTGCTATGATGGGGACTTTGACAGTCGCAGACAAGGTGGCGATCCCTACTGAACTGTTTTCGATAGGGCTGGCTAGTACGTCTGGTTTGTTCATCTTACTTATATTATTTTCTATTATTCTACTGACACTTACCCAGTGTCATGTCTCCTCAGCAACAAATCATCACACCTCAAGCAGCATATTAAAAAATGCTGAACGCTCATCTCGTATCGTTAAGTACTTTTTATTTACCATATTAGCCACTTTGTTGGTAGCAGGTAGCGCGCTACAGGCGTTAGTGACACATCATAAAGCTGCAGCCGCAGAAATCACCGATCCTATACGTGTGCAAGCGCTTGTTCGTATTGAAGGGCTAAGCGATAGTGTCTATAGTCCAACCGCAGATAGTGGGTATCGACAAGTAGCCGTGCTAGCAAATGTAACGCCATTAATAACTGAATTAACGCCTCAAGATTTGGCAAATAGTACAAGAGACTATATAGCAAAAAATAGCCTAAGCAATAACAATACCAATCGTTCTAACCAAGATAACGACAGTAACGTCACGTACCGAGCATTACTTCATGCTTATCCAAAAAGCACATCGACTGATAACTCACTCTCAATCCTAAATGATCTGCAGCCTGGTGATACGCTGTTTATGAGCTTAGCAATGGCGCCATTGGTGAACTCCGATCAGGCAGTCAACAACGCTTCTGGTTTTGATAGCTATCGCTGGTTGCGAGGTCGGCATATTGATGGCAGCGCAAATATCTTGGCTATCAGCCCACTAACCGTAAGTAATAACAAAGCTAGCCTGAATGAGGCGTCACATCAAGATCCGACTTCTGACTCGTATCTTGAGCGCTTGCGCTTGCATATTGATATAGGGCGCTGGCAATTAAGACAGCATTTTTATAGAGACTGGTCAGCACAAACGACAGCAGAACAGCAGGCTAAAGCTGTCACGTTGAGCTTACTCACAGGCGATCGTAGTCTAATTAATCGAGATACCAAAGATTTGTATCAACTGGCAGGTATTTCTCATTTACTGGCTATCTCAGGGACGCACGTATTGTTCTTGGCTATTGTACTAGGTGGTCTCATTGTGCTGCTGCTTAATCAGTTATGTCCAGCGCTTTATCGTTATATTCCGCGCTGGCAAGTGCGTTGGTGGGCAATGATTGGCGCAGCCTTTATCTACGCGTTGTTTACAGGTTTTGATGTACCTGCTGCTCGTACGGCTTGGATGCTACTAGCGATTGGGCTTGTGAGAGTGACATTGCTACCTATTAGTACAATGCGAGTACTATTGGCGCTGGCCATACTGATGGCATGGTATGATCCTTATGTGCTCTGGCAGGCAGGATACTGGTTGTCCTTTATTGCAGTAGCGCTATTGCTCAAATATGACGATACGTTACATCAGCACAGTACCGCTGAGTTGGCAGGGCCATATACGAATAATAAAAGCACTCACGTAAGCACGGCGCTATTGAAGCATGCTTTGCGAGCTGTCCGGCATATTCTTAAGCTACAGTTCTGGCTATTCTTTACTTTATTGCCTATCACCTTGGTCTTATTTGGCAAGGCCTCATTATGGGGATTGGTGGTCAATTTATTTGCCATTGGGCTTTTTGGTTGGGTGATTGTACCGCTTAATCTACTAGCAGGACTGTGTTATCTGTTATCACCTATGGTAGCCGATAGTATTTGGTCGCTAGTGATTACTATTGTCAGCAGCTTACATGAGCTGATTGATTGGCTAACATCATTACCAGCACTGTCAGAGGCATGGCTCTATACACCAGTGAGTATGGCTATATTGCTTATGGTAGTATTGAGTATTTTGCCTTGGTTATTGCCTAGAGGTCTGCTCAGTCGTTGGTTGATACTGCCACCATTGACGCTATTAATGATGACGGTGTATGCCAATCAGCAGTCGCTGACCATAGTGCCGACACTGTATGTCCTACCGACGGGTGATTCATATACAACGGCAGCATTGCTGACATATCCTATCGTAAACAAGGAAAGTAGTAACTGGTTATTCTTAGCTGATCACAGACCCGCTTCTACACGAACCACGCCAAATAGCTTGACAGCAGATACACTGTCTGCTTCTTTAGAGCAGCAACTGGGGAGCTTATCGGTTAATCGTTTGGAGAGTGTCATAGTGCAGAGCAGTAGCGTCGGACTGACGGATACGCTGACCTCTGATAATCAACGCATGATTTCTAGCACCAACAACTCTGAGTTATTACCGAAAACAGTCATTCATTTGGGAGAGCGCCTACCGATCAGTCGATATTGGCAAGCAGGGCGCTCTGAGCATTGGCTTACGTTTCAGCAAGCATACAAAACAACAAGCGGTGTCAAGAGTCAAACAAATATCATTGCCCAAAACTGCGAGCAGGGAAGTGTATGGCAGCTTGCAAACGGAGATATATCAATACAGGCAATGACAGGCTGGAGTCAGATAGGTGACACTAGTGTTTGGGACTGTACAATTGCCATCGATAGCCGCACACCTATACAAGTACGAAGATACAATGCAGCTGATCCACTCAAGTCATCACCTATAAATCCTCACCTGCAATTGGCCAATAGCTATCTGGGTGATAGTCGTATAGACACTTCTCGCTCACGACTGATTTTAGATACCGATACACACCAGCACGTCTGGCAAATGTGGTCGCTACTATGTACGGCCGATCTGGCTGACGAGCGCGCAGTATTTAAAAATACAACCTGGCTAGGTCATAGTACCTCTCAGGTGGCAGCCGATGTCATGGTTCGTCAAAGCGTTGATACTGTCATGACCTACGATAATAAACCATTACCAGTGGCATTGTCGTTGAACACGCTTGATAATAGTGTTGATATTGAAGCTGTTCGCCCTCAAGAATAATGCTGATACTACCAGCGTTACAATATAGTGATATTTCACAGTTATACTATTGAACCATGGTCGAAATACAACCATACTTAGCACCCCATGAATACCAATGACTGATTTGACATAGAGACCATTACTTCTAGTGGTATCTGTCAACCTCATCTTTTTATTGTTTTAGCTTGTTTCTGACTTAGGAAGTTATATGCCCAACTGGCCACCAGACCCTAACAAACGTCCTGATAATTCGCCACATCAGCCAACACAAATGCAGCAACCAAACGCGCCGAGTGGACAAGAATGGAAGGTGCTAGAAAACACCTTATTAGCTAGTGTGGTCGAGCAGCGCCGCGCTCGTCGCTGGAGCATTTTCTTTAAATTATTAACCTTTGGTTATATTTTATTGATATTTTTGACCCTAGGTCGCGGGTGCAGTAGCGCGCCAACAGGTATGGATGCCGTAGATACCAGCTCGCCGCATTTAGCTGTAGTGGAGCTGCAAGGTGTGATCAGTAGCGATGATGTAGCCAACGCCTATGATGTCAATGATGCGCTAAGAAGTGCCTTTGAAAACAGCAACTCCAAAGCCGTTGCATTAGATATTAACTCACCTGGTGGTTCACCTGTACAGTCTGATGAAATTTGGCAGACTATGATGGAATTACGTGAAGAGTATCCGGACAAAAAGCTTTATGCAGTGATCGGTGATATCGGCGCATCAGGTGCTTACTATATTGCTTCTGCAGCAGATGAGATTTATGTCAACCCATCGAGCTTGGTCGGCTCTATCGGTGTCATTATGCCAAGCTACAATGTCGAAGGTCTGATGGACAAAGTTGGTGTAGAAGATCGTACGATTACCGCTGGTGAGTATAAAGACATCTTAAGCTTGTCACGTCCATTGACTGATTATGAAGAAAAGCATGTTGAAGGAGTGCTGGCTAATACGCATAAGCATTTCATCAATGCAGTAAAAGAAGGTCGCGGCGACCGTCTCAAAAACCCTGAACAAAACAAACTGTTTTCAGGGCTGTTTTGGACAGGTGAGCAGTCTATCGAGCTAGGACTAGCGGACGACAACGGTAGCATTACCAGTTTGAGTCGTCAGTTAGAGCTAGATACTGTAATCAGCTATAGTCCAACTGACCCGTTCCAAATGTTTATGGACCGTTTTGCCGTAAAACTAGGGGCAGGTATCGGCTCAAGCGTCAGCCTTGATGGTTTCTTACCGCAAGAAGATGGTGATGCAAAAATGCGTTAAGCGTTTTATGTTTTAGATATAGTGTGTATGATTGTTAAGGCTGGGCATATAATTATGCTCAGCCTTAATTTTGTGCAACCTTAAATAAAACATATGGTTTAAAGTTATAAGAATTACCAGATAAGCGACGCATATATGCCAATTATCAGACTTGCTATAGAGCATGTCTGGTATTTATGTTGGCAATGCAACAATACGACAATGCAATAGTATGACAGCCATTAAAAATAATAGACAAACCAAACGATTCAACGAGAGCCTGTTATGAGTGATGAAATAAATTCGCAGACCTTTGCGGTGCTACCTGTCTCCAAGATCACCAATAAACCTGTGCTACATTTTGCCCATGCCAATGGGATGCCAAGCGCTGTCTACGAGCCATTCTTTGAGAAATTATCAGCGTTCTTTACGATTGAGTATATCGCCATGTTGGGCGATACCCCCGATTACCCCGTAGACGATCATTGGCGTAGCCTAACGCAGCAGATTATTGACAGTGTAAAAGATGCCTGTGACAAGCATGGCGTCGCGCAGGTCGTAGGTGTGGGGCATTCGCTAGGAGCCATGTGTACCTTGCAGGCAACGTACCGTCGGCCAGAACTATTTGCTCAAGCCGTACTGATGGATCCGCCTTGGATTTATGGCAAAGTCAGTTTATTGTGGCATTTGGCAAAAACAGCAGATAGATTGCCACTTATGAATAACCGCTTGATGGACAAACTATCACCAGCAGGTGTGTCCAAACATCGCCGCGATGTATGGGATAGCCGAGATGAGGCCTATGAAAAGATGCGCCACAAAGGATTTTTTAAAAACTTTGATGAACGCAGTTTTCAAGGGTATATCAATCATGGCTTGCACGAGCGTGCAGACGGTAAGGTCACATTGGCCATTCCTAAAGCCAGTGAAGTCGAAGTGTTTCGCACCAATCCTTCTTGGTATTGGCTAGCCCCAAATCGTGGTCCGAAGGTGCCTGTTACCTTAATTATAGGTCAAGACAGTATCTTCTTAAAACGCCGCTTTCCCCAGCAGATACAGTCGCGCTTAGGCATTCCTTATGAGACTCATAAAGGGGGTCATATGTTCCCGTTAGAGCATCCAGAGTCTGTCTCAATGCAGGTGCTCGCCTTGATCGAGCAGCAACTGCCAAAATAAAAGTAAGGTACCATCAACTCGTCAGGCTCTTGGATCTGAGCTGACTGTCTATTTGCTAAGTGATATTGATATGTCCAAGAACCCTGTGTCCAACAAACCTATGCCAAAAAACTCTACGCCAAATAACCTAGCTGAACCGTCTGATAGGCAACGCTTGCCTCATCGTGCGCCATTGTTTTCACGCTTAGGAGTATTTGTATTAACAGTAGGTATGGTATTTGCGTTTTTTATCAGTCAATTGGTAGGCGTATATATTGCTGGCAAGCTGGTATTACCTGCTACAAAAAATGCATCGATGGGGGATATATTCTTTTTTGGTAGTAATGATGGGACGGTCGTAAGTATCTCGATAGTCATAGGCTGCATACTGTTGGTAGCGACCAGTATTCTCGTTATTCGTCTACGAGGCGGTAAGGTGCGTCAGTACCTAACATTGAAGCCGTTTTCATTTGCGGTAGGTATGGGTATGCTGGGCGTGCTATTGATATTTATGATTGCCAGTCAAGCGCTGACCTATATGCTAGATATGACACCGCTGGTTTTTGTCGATCCACTATATCAATCGGTAAGCTCAATATGGCTGTTGGTCTTTGCGATGGTAGTCGTTGCCCCAATTTACGAAGAAGTTATTTTTCGGGGCATCTTATGGTCAGCGATTGCAGAGCAGTTCACAGCGCCGTCATACTCTGTGCATCACGGCGCGATAGTAGCAAGTATCGTGACAAGTTTGATATTTGCTATTATCCATGTGCAGTACGGTATTTATGAGATCAGCACTATTGCTGTACTGGCACTGATATTTTGCTATGCCCGTATTAAGTCAGGGTCACTATTACTGCCAATCGCACTACATATCATTAATAATGGGGCAGCGATGTGGCAGTATCTCTCACAAGTATCGTAGTCAAAATTGACATTGTAATAGTGACAATATGACAGTAGTGACTAAAATCTATAGTCTGTTAAATTGACTGCATGCCAATCTGTGCTATGCGTCAGGATTTAACAACAATACCTCATCTGCCGCTCTTTTGACATCATCGAGAGTAAGCTGAGGTTTGCCGCTTAGTGCTTGTCGCCATTTACGTGCGCCCATCAACCCCTGAAATAATCCCAAATAATGTCGCGTCATTGTTGGGAGTGCTTCGCCTTTTTCAATTTGTTCTTCTAGATATGGATATAGCCGTGCCAAGATTTCTGAGCGCTTAGGGATAGTCTCGGGTGTTGTCTCGCCCCACAAGCTATTGGCCTCTGCTAATAGGTACGGGTTATGATAAAACGCTCGTCCTATCATCACGCCATCGATATGCTGCAGGTGCATTTTGATGTCTTCTATCGTGTCGATACCGCCATTGATTTCGATATCTAGCTCAGGAAAGTCTTGCTTTAAGCGATAGACATCATCATAACGTAGCGGTGGTATCTCGCGATTTTGCTTAGGACTAAGACCTTGTAGCCATGCCGTACGTGCATGAACAATAAAACGTGTACAGCCAGAAGCGGCTACTGTCTGCACAAAATCGACCATAAACTCGTAGCTGTCAAAGTCATCAATACCAATACGGTGTTTGACTGTCACTGGAATGTCGACAGCTGCTTGCATGTGCTTGACCAAGTCGGCAACCGTTTTGGGCTCTGCCATCAGACAAGCACCTATCTTATTATGTTGTACGCGATCAGAGGGGCAGCCGACATTGATATTGACCTCGTCATAGCCATACTGCTGAGCAAACTCAGCACACTGCGTCATCTCATCGATGTCTGCACCGCCAAGCTGTAATACAAGCGGGTGCTCGAGCGTATCAAAACGTAGATGCCGTGCTCGGTTACCATGTATCAATGCACCAGTACTGATCATCTCGGTATATAGATACGTATGCGGATTGAACAGTCGTGCAAAGTAGCGATAATCTGTCGTTGTCCAGTCGATCATTGGCGCAACGGAGAGGCGTTTGTTGGTCATATCAACCATGATTATTGAGCCTTAATATTTGTGTCTTAAATAAATGGATAAGGTGCAATGGACGAGACATCCCATTGCACCTTAGTTTTAAACTTTGTTCAAATCAGTGACTGATCCATTATTTATAAAATAACATGATCAATTTTTTTGAATTCGGGCAAATTATAGAAGTAAAGCCCCATGATAATACCGATAGAGCCTACAAAGGCAATATATAGCGCTGGTGAGAAGCTGATAAGCGTCGTGGCGTAACCAAGACCAAAGGGGATCAGTACACCAACGATACCGTAGGTAATATTATAACAAAAAGCGATACCTGTGAGACGTACATTGGTCGGAAATAGCTGCACTAAAATGGCAGGGACCATGCCCACGATACCGGCACAGAATCCCAAAAGTGCATACATAATCAATATATAATCGCCACCCGCCTGCAAATGATAAAAGAACGCCAACGTTTGAGCGATAAGTAGAACAGAACCAATGACCAAAATTTTACCAAAGTTCTCATGGGTCGAGATCATGCCATAAAAGACACAGCCAAGAATCATAAATACGATGCCCAAACTGTGAGAGAAGCTAAACAAATCACTGTCTAAAGTAAAGTTGATTTCTATTAAATCTGGCAGTAGTAGGACAATAACAGAGGTAATGCTAGATATCACTAGAGTCAGTACCATACTGACAAAGATAGAATGCTTGCAGCGCTTGAATAACACCGTAAATGGTCTACCCAAATTCTTACCAGTTTTTGGCTTATCTAACGCCAAGAAAAATGGGGTCTCTTTAACCAGTCGCCATACCAACAATGGTAGACAGGTTAGTAAGGCACCAACAAAAAACGGCAAACGCCAGCCATAGTCAGTCAACTGTACGGTGGTCATAAAGCCAGTCAGCCACAGAAAAAACGCATTAGAGAAGAGTACCCCTACCAAAAAGCTAGCGGTAATGTAGCTACAAGCCACTGACAAATACTGTCTAGGCACATGCTCCGCCACAAACACCCAAGATAACGGTACGTAAAGACCAAATGCCATGCCCTGTATGATTCTCAGCAGTATGAATAACGCAGGTGCAAGCGCGCCCCACTGCGCATAAGTAGGCAGACAGGCCATCGCAAGCAAGCTACCTGCCGTGACGATTATGCTCAGAAAAAGGGTAGGTTTTCGACCTTTGAGATCACCATAACGCCCGAACAGAATACCCCCAAGCGGACGAGCTAAGTAACCAATGACAAAAAGCCCCAGTCCTTGTAGTTTGGCGACATTGGGGTCAGTATCAACAGGAAAAAACGCAGCGGTCACGATATCTGCAATGTATAAGTAAATCAAAAAGTCAAAAAAGACGATCGCACTGATGAAGCTTACGAACATAACGGTATTTTTGTCTTTTGTAGACATCAAGGCGTATTGAGAACGAGACGGCATAATAGATCACGCTTCCACAGGGTAAAGTGGCCATTAAGACGATCATCGTTTAGATAATCGGCCATGATAAAAACCGGCAAATCAAAGTATATAAACAATGATTTGCCGAAACAGTAATTTTGTGTGTGTTGTAATAAGAACTTTGATTACAGGATCTGGCTTTTACCAGAAGCGAAACTGCACATCCTGTACTTTTAAGGACTATTTAGAAAAGAATTTACATACTACAGCAGCCAATCGATGGGTAGCCAAGACATGATAGTAAGCCAAATATGATCACCCATATCAACTCGTGGCTCTGACTCGTAAACGACCTCTTTGCCATCTTCCATCGTGTGCCACTCTAAACTGCCATTGTCTAGCAGCTTGACCTCATAAGCCTGATTTAACAAATCATCACTAAGCGCACCGTGTAGCTGTCTTGCTAGCTCGTCATCATTGATAATGACACCCATTTCGGTGTTGATATTGGCCGAGCGAGGGTCAACGTTGTATGAGCCAATAAACACTTGATAATCATCAACTGCAAAGGTTTTTGCATGCAAACTGGTCGATGACTGGCTACGTGCTCGCCACAGTTTATTATCGCGTTTTTCTTCACCAGCCGTTGATTTTAACTCGTATATTTTGACACCTGAGCGAAGTAGGTTAGGGCGCCATTGGCTATAGCCAGAGTGAACGGCAGTGACATCAGTGGCATCAAATGAATTGGTTAAGATTTTGATATCAACACCAGATTCAGCCAGTTTCACCAACGTATCGACACCATCTTTGGTCGGCACAAAATAAGAAGAGATAATGGTCAGCTGTTTGGTTGGGCTACCAAGTAACGTACGCAGTTGGTGAACCAAATTGGTTTCAGAGGAGACGCTTTTAGACAGTTTGCCCACATCATCACTCAAGAACTGCATGTCCGTCCAACGAAAGGGCACCTGTTTGTTGATCAGATCAGTATCAATGGTAGAGTCTTCGATAGCAGCCTTATAGACAGTCAAACTGCTGCCTTCGTTGTTTTGCTCATCGATACCGAGCTTGTCCAAAGCCTTTAAAAAGTCAGGCGTAACGTCAGTATCAAATTCGGCTAAGGTCTCAATATCAAACGCCAAAGGAGATGACCAGTAACTGCCAAAGCTATTGTCAATGTCTGCGACCACCTTTCCGATAAGCAAAACATCCAAATCTGCAAACTGACTGCTTTGATCGTTACTTAGGTATTCGTTGCCGATATTACGTCCGCCAATGATGGTGATTTGCTTATCAAAAGTCATGCTCTTATTGTGCATACGGCGATTGATACGCGGCAAACCAGTGACGTAGTTTAAGGTCGGCATTTTGCGGTGCATCAAAGGGTTGATGATGCGCACTGCGATATTAGGGTGGCTAGCAAAACGTAGCAAGTGCTGATCAAACTTTGCACTGTTATTAAAATCATCTAACAACAAACGCACGATGATACCGCGTTCAGCGGCTTCCCATAAGTCTTTCAAAAGTAACTGCCCAGCTTGGTCATTGTGCCAAATATAGTACTGCGCATCGATATTGCGCGTGGCCATACCTGTCAAGATACTACGCGCTGCAAACGCATTTGCCCCAGTAACAATCGGATGGTAGCCTGATAAGTCAGGGTGGATCTCATTCTGGGCAGTGATGGCGGTCACCAGATCAGTGGGACTTGGCTCTGCTGTAATTTCTGGTTCAGAGTCTGGGCTATCTGACTGTTGGTATAATGCATTGACTCGGGCAGATAGCTCTTGGCTATCAGACAGGTGCGGCTGCTCAGGTAGACTCTGGCAAGCACTTAGACCCAAAGTCAGACCAAGCGTTAGACTGAGCGATAAGGTGTTTGCTTTTATACTGAACGTCGACATAACGAGTTTACCTTAGTGAGTCTAAATAATGCTGATAAATAAAATGTATGAATAAGTAATGTGCTGAAATCGTTCAGCTATTTTAGAGATGATAGCATTGATTGGATGCTCTATCATCATATCACCAAGGCAAAACCCAAATCGCCGCTCAGCTTAGCAGCTGTTTGCATATCTGCCTATTATAAATACGTTATTTTTGTTAGATGAAATGGCTGCTTTTACTATAATCTAGCCAATTTATATCGCGATAACAGAATCTGTATACGTGAGCAGTGCAGTATATGATAATAATATTTCAGGGTGCTCTGAAACCAGATGTGCAGAATAAGGCGACATGATATGATAACCTTGATGAATTTGCTTGATAATCAGAAAAATAAGCAGTCATTTTATACCAACCAAAGTAAAGCAACGGAACGTCTATGAGTCAGTCGCAAACGAAAGATGAAAGCAGTTTGAACCAAAAAGCCTCAACCAACGGGTTGGATCCAAACTGGCGCAATGATGCCTTAGATTTGGGTCTTGACTATGGTATGCAAACCATTGCTGTACGGGCAGGTCAACACCGTACCGATGAGGGTGAGCATTCAGAGCCTATCTTTACTACCAGCTCTTATGTCTACCAATCAGCTGCTGATGCTGCTGCTCATTTTGACGGTACAAAAACTGGTAATGTCTACTCTCGTCATACCAACCCAAGTGTACGTACTTTTGAGCGTCGGTTGGCTGCATTAGAAAATGGTGAGCGTGCTGTTGCGACGGCCTCTGGTATGGGCGCGATCTTGACCATGTGTTTGGCGTACCTTAAAGCAGGCGATCATCTACTCGCAGCCAATCAATTATTTGGCTCATCTATTGGCCTATTTAACAACTATATGGCCAAGTTCGGTGTGGAAGTCAGCTATGTGGATTGTTTTGACAATGACGCATGGGCAAATGCTGTTCAACCAAACACCAAAGTTATTTATTGCGAAAGTCCCAGCAATCCGCTAGCGCAGATTTGTGACATCGGTTACTTGAGTGAGCTATGCAAAGCCAATGATATCTTACTGGTTGTTGATAACTGCTTTGCCACGCCAGCATTACAGCGCCCACTAGACTTGGGTGCGGACGTGGTTATTCACTCGGCGACTAAGTATTTAGATGGACAAGGGCGAGTATTGGGCGGTGCGTTGGTTGGTAGTGATAAGCTGATGCAAGACGCATTTACCGTGGTACGCTCAGGCGGTATCAGCATGAGCCCGTTTAATGCATGGGTATTTACTAAAGGACTTGAGACACTTAAATTACGTATGCAGGCGCATTGTCACAATGCTAATAAAGTCGCAGAGTTTTTGGTCAATCATCCTAATGTCAGCACCGTGCATTTCTCAGGCTTGATCGATCATAGCGCACACGAACTTGCCACACGTCAGCATCATATGAAAGGTGGCTATGGTGCTATCATGGGTTTTGAAGTCAAAGCGTCTGATAGTAGTGAGTCAAACAGCCGCGATACAAAAGAAGCAGCGTGGCATGTGATTGACTCGACCCAAATGGTCTCTATCACCAATAATTTGGGTGATGCCAAAACCACGATTACTCATCCTGCAACGACCACGCATTTCCGCCTGACTCCTGAAGCTCGTGCTGAAGCGGGGGTTAAAGATGGTCTGATTCGTCTATCAGTCGGTTTGGAAGATGTCGAAGATATCATCAAAGACTTGGCACGCGGTTTAGACAGTTTGTAAAGATAGCGGTATAATCACTGTTCACGCATGACATGAACTTTACGTGGTTCATGACTACTAATTACGATGCGCACCGTATAACATTCAAATATAAAAGATAAAGAGGCAACTATGAACATTCAAGCATTGATGCAACAAGCACAAACGATGCAAAAGAAAGTAGAAGCAAACGTCGAGTCGGCTAAAAAAGAGCTGGCTAACAAAGAAGTACAAGCCGAAGCGGGCAGTGGTCTGGTTAAAGTTACCATGACGGGTCGTCATGTGGTCAAGCGTTTGACTATTGATCCAAGTTTGCTAGAAGACGAGCCTGATATGATCGAAGATCTTATTGCGGCAGCCATCAATGATGCGGTTCGTCAAGCGGACGAGTTGTATGAAGAAACAATGGCAGGCGCGACCTCAGGTATGGGTCTACCACCAGGTATGCAAGGCATGTTCTAAGCGCTAAATATGTCGTACTGAAGTCAAAAATGGGGTTGTTATCGACACGATACGACCCCATTTTTATAGCTACGATTTATAAATTCAGTTAAATAAAGTCAACTAAAGGAAAGTCACTTTGCTTACAGCCAAATTTGATCAGCTAGTCAAGCAGCTGCGTATTTTGCCAGGTGTCGGTCAAAAAAGCGCCCAGCGAATGGCGTTACATCTGCTCAGCAAAAAACGCCCGCAGGGTATGGCACTTGCCCAAGCACTCGATGAAGCCATGCGCGATATCGTTGAGTGTCAGCGCTGTCATAGCTTTAGTGATGAAGAGGTATGTCCTCTGTGCCAAGACCCTAGGCGCGATGACAGTCTGCTATGTGTGGTTGAGACGGCGGCAGATGTGATGGCCATTGAGCAGACAGCAGGGTACCGTGGTCGTTATTTTGTGCTGGGCGGGCATTTATCACCTATCGATGGTATCAGTGCTGATGATCTAAATATTGACCAACTGGTGTGGCGAGTCAAGCAAGAACCCGTAGAAGAGATTATATTGGCAACGGGCACAACCGTTGAAGGTCAGACCACTGCTCATTTTATTAGCGAAGCCGTCAATCGTCATGTGAGCCGAGTCACGCGTTTGGCACAAGGTGTGCCGATGGGCGGCGAGCTTGAATATCTTGATAGTATGACACTTGGTCAAGCCATGCAGAACCGCTCTTTTTTATAGTATTTAACAAAGACTAAGTCTTAGCCACTTTGTTTCATGAAGTTGTTATAATTGTATTCTCCTTTAATCTTAATAAGATGCATGTTAGCGTTTTATTTTCTCTTATATATGCAGGTATCTGCCCGTGTCCAATAATGTTCCAAACGCTTCAGCCCATCCTGATCCAGATAGCATGACTACTGATGTCTCAGAGCAATCAGCTCGCACTGAAACGATACCAGCAGCGTTAGACGTTGATATACTAGACATTGACGCATTGCTGGATATTGCTGATGACGTTGCGATTACTTGGGTGCGTGAGCAGAATCAATTAGTTGAGGTTATTGACGCCTTAGCGACTTGCGGACGTGTGGCATTAGATACTGAATTTATCAAGCGTGACACTTATTATCCACGTTTGGCACTGGTACAACTCAATACTGGCGATCATGTGTATCTACTGGATGCCCCGCAATTACAGCTGGCAGAGTTATGGGAAGCACTGCGTAAAGTCGATGTGGCTATTTGGCATGCTTGCGGTGAAGATCTAGGTATTTTTTATCTGCTGTCTGGTTGTCCGCCACTGACCAATATCTTTGATACGCAAATTGCCTTGTCTTATTTAACAGGTCAATTGCAAATGGGCTACCAGCAGGCGCTCGCCGACCAACTGGATATGCATATTGATAAAGAGCACAGTCAATCTGACTGGCTACAGCGCCCGTTGACAGATGAGCAAGAGCAGTATGCAATTGATGACGTGCGCTACTTGCCAGCACTATATCTGAGTATTGAGCATGCACTAAAATCACAAGGACTGTACGAGTATGTCTGGGCTGATTGTCAGCTCTATGCCAGTGACTTGTATGATGCGCAGCATGTCGAAGACGATGCGATGTATCTTACGATGGCCGACTATCGCTATACATCACAGCAAATGGCTATCCTCAAAGGAGTGGCGACGTGGCGAGAAGAGTTGGCACGTGCGACCAATCAACCGCGTACCTTTATCATTAAGAAACAAGCGGTACGTGAGATCGTCACCGAAAAACCGAACAGCATGCGTGAGCTGTCGCACAAAACAACAATGCACCGCAGTATGCTGCGTCTGTATGGTGAAGAGTTGCTAAAAGTAATAAGAGAGGCAAAAAGCTTGCCACTCACGGAGCATCCAGACTGCCTAGTGCCGCCATATCGCTCAAAAAATAAAGTGCTGTCCAAAGCGGTGCAACAAGCGATTGATGAGCAAGCACGAGAGACTGGTGTACCTGCTAGCGTACTAATGCGCAAAAAATGGCTAGGACAATTGTATGAAGTCGTCGCTCTTGATAAAGATGTTAGCCAATTGCCACAAGGGCTGAAGGGCTGGCGTAATGACTGGGTCATACAAACCTTGATACCAGTGATCGAAAAGCACAAAACTGAGTTGCGTCAAGGCATGGGCATCAATGCCTAATAACGTCTAGTAAAGCTAAGAGCCGATATCTAAGATGGCGTTTAATCGTTAGCGTTTAAAGATGCCGTGCACTAAGAAGTATTTGGTCTGCTCAGCGACCTCTGGGTTTACGAGCATACCAGTATGAGAGACAGGCAGGGTGATATGATCTGCTGCCGCCTCAATCTTAGTTTCCTCTATATAGACGGTTCCGTCATGTGCCAGATGCTCTTTGAGTGGTGGCTTATCTGATTTACGCAGCTTGCGATTGTGATACTGCAAAAACATTTGACCCAAACCATAAGGACGATTGCCAGCGATCACGCCAAGGGTCACATGCTGTGGTAGTGGTGCGACAGTACCATCTAAGGCATCAATGTAGGAGCGACCAACGACAGCAGGGGTCAGTCGCCAGATATAATCGGCACAAACACTGCCGACATGCGGCGTACCTAGCGTCACACAATGGCCAATCTGCCATTTAGGATATTGAGCGACAAAATCACGAATGATTAGACCGCCCAAACTGTGTCCGACCAGATCTATAGGATGGTCTGGATGATGGTTTTTCTCTAACCAGTGGTTTAAGCGTGCGCTATTGGTTTTGATACTATCACGCATGCTCCGGTAGCTATATTGATAGGTATCAAACCCCGCGGCTTGCAAACGTTTGGCAAGTGGGCGCATTACCCAAGCTGTCTGGTGTAAACCATGTATCAGGATGACACGCGTCTTTCGTTTAGGTGATTTATGCTGCATAGTATTGCCCAATTAACTGCTTCGAAAAATCTAAGTTAAGTGTCTCGTTGTGGATACATTTTCCATTTTTATAAATACTACTATCAGTAATAGTACCTGTTAATCGAGTATATAAAAAGTCAGCAAAATAAAAACCTCCAAGCCAGTAGCTGGCTTGGAGGTTTTTTATACATGTAGCGTTTAAACAGTAACGATTACATATAGTTTTCGATACTTGGGCAAGAGCACATTAGGTTCTTATCACCGTATGCATCATCAACGCGTGCCACACTTGGCCAGAACTTGTTTGCGCGGATGTATGGCAGCGGGAATGCAGCAGTATCACGGCTATATGGATGCGTCCACTCTTCGCCAGTAATCATAGCAGCAGTATGCGGTGCATTGACTAATGGGTTGTCTTCTAGCGTCCAGTTATCTTCGCCCGCTTTGGCTTTGATTGCTTCAGCTTTGATAGATTTTAGCGCGCTAATAAAGCGATCCAATTCTTCTTTTGACTCAGACTCTGTCGGTTCAATCATCAGCGTACCAGCGACTGGGAAGCTCATCGTTGGTGAATGGAAACCATAATCCATCAAGCGCTTAGCGATATCGCTTTCAGTGATACCAGTCTCTTCTTTTAGCGGACGAATATCAATAATACATTCGTGAGCCACGCGGCCGTTTTTACCCGCATATAGGACAGGGTAGTGGCCTTTTAGCTCGGCTGCTACGTAATTGGCGTTTAGTAATGCCAGTTCTGTCGCTTTTAGCAGACCATCACGGCCCATCATAGCAATGTACATCCACGAGATAGGCAAGATGCTCGCTGAACCATAAGGGGCTGCCGATACTGCTGAGCAGTCTTTTTGCGCATTGTGTACAGGGCTCAAGGTATGATTGGCCATAAATGGTGCCAAATGCGCCTTCATACCGATAGGACCCATACCTGGACCACCGCCACCATGCGGGATACAGAAGGTTTTGTGCAGGTTCATATGTAAGACATCAGCACCAACGTCTGCAGGCTGCATCATACCAACCTGAGCATTCATGTTAGCGCCATCCATATAGACCTGACCGCCATGCTTATGAGTCAAATCACAGATATTGCGAATGCCTTCTTCAAACACACCATGCGTCGATGGATAAGTGATCATTAGCGCACCTAGACGATCACTGTGCTCTTCACATTTGGCTGTCAGATCATCAATATCAACGTTGCCATTCTCATCGGTTTTGACGACGACGACTTTCATGCCCATCATCATGGCAGTAGCAGGGTTGGTACCGTGTGCTGACATTGGAATCAGGCACACATCGCGATCGGTCTCGCCGAGTGACGCGTGATAACGGCGAATAGCGAGTAGACCAGCATATTCACCAGAAGCGCCAGAGTTTGGCTGCATAGAGACATCATCAAACCCAGTGATTGCTTTTAATTGATCTTGCAAGCTATCAATCATCGCAATATAGCCTGTGACTTGGTCACGCGGTGCAAAAGGATGCACATTAGCAAATTCAGGCCAAGTGATTGGTAGCATCTCACTGGTGGCATTCAATTTCATGGTGCAGCTGCCCAGTGAAATCATGCTACGGTTCATCGCTAGATCTTTGTCTTCGAGCGACTTGAGATAACGCAGCATTTCATGCTCGGTATGATGCGAGTTGAATACTGGATGTGACAAGATATCATCTGTACGCAGATGCGCACTATCGAGAGAAACGCGAGCGGTTTCAGGTAGCTCGTGAGACTTACTTACAAAAAGCTGAGTCAAGATTTTGAAATCTTGCTGATCGCTGGTTTCACTAAAAGCAACGCTTAATTTGGTGTCGCTTAGACGCCATAAGTTGTAGCCCACGTTGTCTGCGTTTTTGAAGATTTGAGTAGCGAGTTTTTCTGAACCGCAATCAATCACAACGGTATCAAAGAATTGATCGTGTACTACATTTAGGCTGCTGTCATTGGCTTCTTTGATAGCATCAGCGAAAGCAGTCGCAAAGGCATGAATACGCGTGGCAATGCGTTTGACGCCGCCTGGACCATGATAGACCGCGTACATACCAGCGAGATTGGCTAGTAATACCTGTGACGTACAGATGTTTGAGTTGGCTTTTTCGCGGCGGATATGCTGCTCACGTGTTTGTAGTGCCATACGCAGTGCGGTATTGCCTTGCGAGTCTTTTGATACACCAATGATACGACCAGGCGCTGAGCGTTTGGCTTTATCAGAAAATGCAAAGAAAGCAGCATGTGGACCACCAAAGCCCATTGGAATACCAAAACGCTGCGTGCTACCTAGTGCCACGTCTGCACCCATATCGGCAGGTGACTTAAGTAGCACCAAGCTCATGATGTCGCTGACGACACTCACATAGGTTTTGTTTTCTTTTACGGCACTGATGACATCTGTTAAATCTTTAACGTCGCCTTCTACGCCAACATACTGGAATAATGCGCCAAAATAATCACCAGATTTAGCCGTTTCAAAATCACCAACAACCACGTCCCAACCGAAGTATTTCGCACGCGTATGAATCACATCTAGCGTCTGCGGATAGACACGTTCATCAACGAAATACTGTGTTGATTTACTTTTGCTTACGCGCTTTGACATGGCCATCGCTTCTGCAGCGGCCGTCGCTTCATCAAGCAATGAGGCACCAGCTAACTCCAGACCAGTCAAATCGATACATACTTGCTGGAAGTTTAGCAATGCTTCTAGACGACCTTGAGCGATTTCCGCTTGATAAGGCGTATAAGCCGTATACCAACCTGGATTTTCAAGGACATTACGCTGAATAACAGCAGGCATACGGACAGGCGAGTAGCCTTGGCCGATATAGCTTTTATTAACAGTGATGTCGTCTGCCATCGTGCGCAGTTTGGCAAGTGCAGCATGCTCACTCATCGCCACTGGCAAATCCAACTCTTTGTGCAAGCGCACTGGTTCAGGCACTGTGTCATTGATAAAGCTTTGCATATCTTTATAACCAACAGCGCTGAGTAGGTCAGCTTGCTTGGTCTCATTTGAGCCTAAGTGGCGATAGACAAATTCAGCTTCGTTGAACAATCCTTGGAAGGTATCAAACGATGGGTTTTGAGAGATAGTCATGACAATCCTTGGTTAAGGGAGTAATAAACAAAATAGCAATTAAGGGAATAATGTGAGCGGTACGTTATACGTAATGCACAAACTGAGTCTGATCAAAGCGGAACTGAGTGTTGTACACGCCATTGTCAGCGCGCTCGCCAGCACCAATCATCATAATGATGTGTTGATCGTCGCCCAAGCCTAGTAAGCGTTTCATCGCAGGCTCATCAAAGCCGCCCATGGCACAGCTATCAAACCCATGAGCGCGTAATGCTAGCATGAGGTTTTCGGCAGCAAGTGAGGTGTTATTGGTTGCCCAGTTTTTGGTATCTTCAAACGTATAATAAGGCGATTTTATTGGCCCTTTTACGCGTCTGACCACTTGCGTCGCGCCCCATTTGGCTGCTGAGACTACGTTGGCTGGACCGCGCAAAAAGTCCATCGTGACGACTTTGTTGTAGTAGTCTTTCACTTTCTTTGGGACTGGCTGGTCAGGGTATTCGCGCAGTACTTGCTGAGCGTGGTCGTGCCAAATGTCAGTACGGGCAACGATGGCTATCAAACGTGCTGATGTTTTTGCTGCGTTTTGATTCATGCAGTTTTTGATGGCACGTGTCTTATTGTCAGCATCATCGATAACATAAAACTCCCACGGCTGCAGGTTGCTAGAGTTCGGCGCTAGCATGGCCAAGCGCAGACAGTCTGCCAATACGTTGTCAGGAATAGGTGTGTCAGTGAAGCGGCGTACTGAACGGCGTGACTCTACAATATCGCGAAACGCTTGTAAGTTTGGCGTATGAGTAGGCGTGGCAACGAGGTCTTTATTGTCGGTCTCTAAGGTGGCGGCGTCTGAGTTCATATTAGGATCCATGCTGGGAATTGGGTCATCTGTCCGAGTCGGTATTGAGGCACATCTATAATAGAGGTCAAACATGTGAGCAATACGAGCCAATAAGATAACGCTTGAGAGCAATAACATCGAGCGATCATGATTTGTGACGGTCTATATGATCTATGTACAACTATTCTCATATAACAAACGCATAAAACGACTAAGCGCTTTTGATGAGACAGGGTATCGAAGTAGAGAATATAGATACCAGCTGGTGCCAGTATCTATAACGTTTAGTCGGAGCTGATAATTTGTATGAGCTAATATTTTATAAGTTCTAAGGTCTTACAAGTCGCTTTCGTATTCATCAGCAGTCATTAGTGCTTCGTAGTCAGCGATATTGTCAGGCTTCATTCTAAAGAACCAACCTTCGCCATATGGGTCAGAGTTGATGATTTCTGGATCATCTTCTAGTGCTTCGTTGATCGCAATAACTTCACCTGAGATAGGCGCATATACGTCAGAAGCCGCTTTTACAGACTCTACCACTGAGATTTCGTCATCAACAGCGATGATGTCGCCCACATCTGGTAGCTCAACGAATACCACATCACCCAATAGGTCTTGAGCATGGTCAGTGATACCAACAGTGATCGTACCGTCGTCTTCTAAGCGTAACCACTCATGGCTCGCAATATATTTTAGCTCTGCTGGGATGTTGCTCATGGTCTCTCTCCTAAATGATAGAGGTTAATTAACAAAAGTAATGGAGGCTGGGCGTGTTGTCATTTTTATAATCGTGTGCAAAATGACAACGCGCTCTAATGATAGAATTTATAAGACCTAAGAGTCAAACTGTTGCTTGCCGTTGCGGACAAAAGGTAGCTTCAATACGCGTACATCGACGAACTTACCTTTGCCGCGTAGATCGACTTGTACGCTGTCATCTTCTGATAGGCTGGCAGGTACACGGGCAATCGCGATTGAATTTTTTAGGCTAGGGGAGAATGTGCCGCTGGTGATAATACCAGTTTGCTCGTTATCAGTGCCTTGATTGATAGTCACCGTCATGCCTTCACGCAATACGCCACGCGTGGTCAATAGCAGACCCACTTGCTTCATAGCGGTGTTGTCTTCTCTTGACTGCTTACGTTTGCTGACCAGTGCTTCACGGCCGACAAAGTCGCGATCGTCTTTTAGTGCTAGCGTCCAGCCCATGTTGCACTCGTAAGGGCTGATGGTCTCGTCCATGTCATGACCATACAGGTTCATGCCAGCTTCCATACGCAGCGTATCACGCGCGCCAAGACCAGCAGGCTTGATACCATTTGCTTTTAATTGCTCAAAGAAGGCAGGGGCGTCGTCAGCATGCATGATGACTTCAACGCCATCTTCACCAGTATAGCCAGTACGAGCCACAAACCAATCAGAACCTTCAATGTCTGTTAAATCAGCACCGACGAAAGGTTTTAGTCCTGCTAAGGTATCTGCCCAGCTTGGTTTGGCTTGAGCCAGTTTTGCAATAGCATTTGGACCTTGAACAGCAAGCATAGCAAGTTCAGGACGCTCAGTAATCACGATATCAAAACCTGCAGCGACTTTATTGAACTGTGCTAAGTCTTTGTCACGAGTGGCAGCGTTAGAAACAATACGGTACTCAGTTTCCTCTGCATTCATGAGATAGACGATCAAATCATCAATGACGCCGCCTTGCTCATTGAGCATACCAGAATACAGCGCTTTACCAGTGGTAGTGAGTTTATTGACATCGTTGGCGAGTAGCTTTTGTAGCCATGCTTTAGTATCAGCACCTTTGATATCAGTCACAACCATATGTGAGACATCAAACATACCTGCGTCTGTACGTACAGCGTCATGCTCTTCGATTTGTGAACCGTAATTGATGGGCAATTCCCAACCAGAGAAGTCGACCAGTTTGCCTTCACTATCAATGTGAGACTGGTAAAAAGGGGTACGCTGAGGCGCTTTAGAGTGAATATCTTGGGTATCAGTCATAACAAATCCTTATGTGTACATCAGTCAAGCTCAGTAGAGCTGGGCATAATGCGCAACGTAAAAGTAGCGAGAAGCAATACTGCAAGGTGCAAATATTACATCAAAGGGTGACACAGAAAGCAAAGATAAAGACGTAAGCCAAATAGACGCTGAACGTCAATTTGAGCTAAAGCCCCATCTGTCCTGTGACCTGAGATTTTCAACACGAATCATCATTTATGGGTAATGATATAAACCCTACAATCGATGATAGCGTATTTTCTTCCCTTCGGTGGGTAAGACGTCGTCCGTTCTTACCACTCTCCAGATTTGTTATGCCTTATGTTTAAAGTGTTTTGAAGGGGTAGTGCGCTATGAGCGTGATGCTACCAGACACTATCAAACAACAGTGACATGCGTTTTTCAGTCCTTTTACCTGAGCGATTGGCAGGGTGGATGCGCCTTCGGTGGTTGTGTGGCAGTTATGATTTTCATATCACCATTTGTATGACCAATGCGGTTCACTACAAAATGGATGCCCACAAACTCTCTCCTGAAAAACGCTTTTATTATGAAAGGTTCAAAGCGCTTTTACAAGTCATCCGCGCCATTAAAATCAATAAATTTAGCAAAAATTATATTTTGTTTGGGCAGTTTACTGACAGTATGCGAGCGTTAGTATTGTATTTTCTGTCTCTATCAGCAGTTTTTAAACCCTTTCAAACCATATATAACCGCAAAAATTACCATAGCAAAACGCAAAGCAACTACTGGTATTTACCTGAAATATGCTAACCTACGCCCATAGTTTCTGATAGGTGGTTTTTATGCATTGCGATATTTATAAATTTCCCAAACATGACGACATGTATGTCTACATTGCGCGTCCTGATTATCCTGATGATACTGACGAAATAAAAGACTGGCTTGGGGTGTTACCAAAAGATTTTCGTGCAGGGTTAGGTCGTAGTAAGTTTGTCATGCATTTGGATTTGGCAGCGACGCCAACACTTGCACGTGTTGATAAAGCGGAAGTACTGGCAAAACTGCAGTCTCAAGGCTATTTTGTACAGCTACCACCGCAAGATGTGATGCGTCGCCAAGCAGAGCTACGCGCTCGCGAGGCACAAGACAGCATTTATGATTAGTGTGCTGGTTGAGGTATGATGGCAAAGTGATCCAGAGTGTGGTCTCTACAGCGGTATGGTTAAAGCGTCCGTGACACATTCGTTCACATGCATTTGGGTAGAGAGTCGTGATAAACTGACAGTCCGCGACATCTATATAGAGAATTAAATAATCGGCACCGATGATATGTATCGATTATTTATTGAGTCTTATTTTGGTACGATAGCACGCACCATACACTGCTAGGCACAATGTGTCATCGGTGATAAACGCAGGTAACAACACACGCATGGACTGGTTAAAAAATATCTTACACAGCTTACCATTAGAATCTATCAGTGACATTCTCGGCGAGATTGCTATTTGGTGGGGTCAGATGGTGAAGAACGTACCGCCCGCGGATCTGCCAATGTATGCTTATCTTGGCGGTGCTATTGTGGTGCTGGTATTGTGGCTACTGGTCGCACGCGTACTACCAAAGCCTCTAGGCGGTATGAGTTGGATGATATTGTTTGCCGTGCTATTAGCGCCAGGTACAGCGCTTGGTGATGCCAGTGAGCTTGCACCAGCTAGCATCAGTGTGGTCTACGCTATCATGATGAAAGATTTTGCAGGTGCGATTGCCAATATGTTACCGATATTAGTGGTATTGGTTTTCGGATTATTCATCGGTTTTTTGTGGCAGCTGATACGCGGTGCTTTTGCCTCCAGTCTGGATAAAGCACGTAGCCGCAGCGCAGAAGATACACAGGCGACGATGCAACTGACGACAGGCAGCTATTTGGCGGACAGCGCTACGCTGAGTGAACCGTCTGATGAATCTACACTGTCTGCTAATACTGAAACCAGTCATCGTAAAGACAATATTTATAAAGACGGTGTTAGTGAAAAAGCAGATAATGTTAGTCTAACGAAAGACAGTACACTGTCCAAAAAAGCAGATAATAAAATCTCTGAAAAGCGATAAAATCTGGAAAGTGACAGATCTGGAAAGCGACATAAAGGTAGTGCCTGCTTACACAATGGACTCATACGTTCAGAATATAAAGATTAAATAAAAAAGACACCAAGGCGTGTCTTTTTTTGTGTCAGATTGATTTTGTGGCATATTACTTTCGCGCTAGACTATTTGTGTGCAAGACTATTTATAGGTTATATCAACAATGACATTTTATTAGGCACATTATTAGGCACACATAACAATTGTTAATAACTGCGAACGCATGAGTATTTTGGCAATACGTCAGGCTGTGCTAATCTAATTTATTATATTGATTTGTTATCCACTTTTCATATCCATTCATCTATAACCCCTCATTTATAACAACAATCGAGATCTGACTATGACCGACAAAACCTTTACAGGCACACAAAACTATATCGCAACAGATGACCTGCAACTGGCAGTGAATGCGGCTATGACACTACAAAAGCCACTACTGATCAAAGGTGAGCCAGGGACTGGTAAGACTCTGCTGGCCGAGGAGGTCGCAGAAAGCTTAGGTATGCCGCTGATTACGTGGCATATCAAGTCGACCACCAAAGCCGAGCAAGGTCTGTATGAGTATGATGCGGTATCGCGCCTGCGTGATTCGCAGTTGGGTGATGACAAGGTTTATGAGATTGGTAACTATATCAAGCCAGGCAAGCTATGGGATGCCTTTACCAGTAAAGAGCGTAGCGTACTATTGATCGATGAGATCGATAAAGCAGATATTGAATTCCCAAATGATTTGCTACATGAGCTGGATAAGATGTCTTTTTATGTTTATGAGACGGGCGAGACCATCACCGCAGAGCAGCGTCCTGTCGTGATCATCACCTCAAACAATGAAAAAGAGCTACCAGATGCCTTTTTGCGTCGTTGTTTTTTCCATTATATCGACTTCCCAGAAGAGCAAACCATGCGCCAAATCATCGAGGTGCATTTCCCTGGTATTCAAGAAAAACTGGTCAACGATGCTTTGGATATATTCTATAAATTACGTAATATTCAAGGCCTCAAAAAACCACCATCAACGTCTGAATTGGTTGATTGGTTGACCTTGTTGCTGGCCGATGACATGGCACAAGAGGAGCTAGAAGAAAACCTACGTGGCGAAAAGTCTATTCCACCGCTATATGGCGCGCTGCTCAAAAACGAAGCGGATGTGAATTTATTGCAGCGTTTTGCCAATATGATGCGCCGTTAAGCGCATATAGGTGAAGATGCTTTTTTTGTTTTACGTCAATTAGTGGTGCAGTGCTTATGTTTATAAAACTATTCTATACTTTGCGGACCTATGGCGTGCCAGTCAGTACGCGTGAACTGCTTGATCTCAATGCCGCTTTAGATAAAGGGCTGATGATGCAGACGCATCCTGAAGACCCAGCACTCACTACTTTTGCGAGTCGTGAAGACATGTACCGGTTGATTCGGCTGTGTATGGTCAAAGACGAGCGTCATTTTGATAAATTTGATCGGGCAATGGCAGATTACTTTGAAGGGGTAGATAGCCTTGATATGGATGCGCTTTTGGCAAAACTGACAGACGTACCCAAAGAATGGCTTGATCTAAAGCTGGATCCAAAAAACCTAACCGAAGAGCAAAGACGTCTGCTTAAGAAGTATGGCTCATTAGAAGAGTTGATGAAGGCGCTAGAAGAGCGGTTAAAAGAGCAAAAAGAGCGTCACCAAGGTGGTAGTAAATGGGTCGGCACAGGTGGCACTTCGCCATTTGGGGCTTACGGCGACCATCCAGAAGGCGTACGTGTCGGCGGTGAATCTCGCAAACGCAGCGCCGCAAAAGTCTGGGAGCAGCGTAAATACCGTAACCTCGATGACAACAATCAGCTTGGTACCCGTCAAATCCAGATGGCACTACGTAACCTACGTCAGTTTGCACGTACGGGCAGTGCAGATGAGCTCGATATTCATGAAACGATCAAACGTACCGCAAAAAAGGGCGTGCTTGATATTCATATGCAAGCGGAGCGTCGTAACCGCGTCAAAGTACTGATGCTGTTCGATGTGGGTGGGAGTATGGATATCCACGTTGAAGCACTAGAAAAACTGTTTTCTGCAGCAAAGAATGAATTTCAAACGTTAGAGTTCTTTTATTTTCATAACTGCTTGTATGACTATGTGTGGAAGGATAACAACCGTCGACATAGCGCCCCGATGCCGACTTTTGAGTTACTTAATAAATATGGTCGCGAGTATCGAGTCATCTTCGTCGGTGATGCCTCTATGTCACCCTATGAGCTGATGACAGTAGGCGGCAGTGTCGAGTATATGAATGACGAGGCGGGTATCGTATGGCTCAAGCGCGTACTTGAGCATTTTGATAAAGTAACTTGGCTCAATCCTGAAAATCCAAGCTACTGGCAGTACACCCAAACCATCGTTGAGATCAAAAAGCTGTTTGAAAACAAAATGTACCCGATGACCTTGCATGGTGTTGAGGAGATGACTCAATACATGGCGCGGTAATGCTATTGCTACGCTCGTATGCGCAAAATAAAAAGCACTTAGAACGATAGCATCGTCTTAAGTGCTTTTTTAATGAGTGACAAATAGTGATAAAAAATGGCAAGTTCATATTTTATAATAAGTACTATGGCTATTTCTTGTTTTCAACCAGTCCAATCATCACGCCCATCTCTTTTTTGTCTTGCTTGTCGATACTAGGCGCATATAACGCTGAAGCAATGCCGCCATCTAAAAACAGTGCGTTTGGACAACTCAGCTCATCCTTGAATAATTCTGCAAACTGATAAAAGGTCACAGGTGCATCGCTATTGACAAATTGTATGCTGCCATCAGTACAAACGCCTGCGCCATTACGCAGTTTGACTGAGCTACTATCAGGGTTGAATTGCGGATGTATCTCATCATTGATGACCAGCATGGGGCCAGATTGCGTCGCATACCAAGGCTGCACATCACCATTGTTTAGCTGTTCATTTAACGCGTTACTTTCGGTGATTTGCACGTTGCCAGCTTTGTCCCACCACATCACCCCATTAGGCAATAGATGAAAATTGCCGCCACCTTCTTTTAGGTTTAGTGACTTGACCTCTTTGCCCTCAATGATAGTGTAGCCAATCGGCGCATATCGCTCATCATACATACCGGCATTCATCGCAAAATTGAGGGTTTTGTCTTCTGGTAATGCTGCCAACAATCCATCAAAGGTCAATAGCGGCTGAGCACTATTGGTGGACTGCCAAAATAACTGTAACGAATAACGGGCGCTTGTCAACGCGCTAGCATTCACACGGCAGACGCTATAAGTAAAGGGATAGTCTGCTGTCTGACAAGACCAGCTGTCCGTATCAGTGCTCAAGACAACAGTGTCTTCTTGCTGACAAGCACTAAGGCTGAGCGTAAGCACTGCCAATGATAGCGATAGAGTAAAAATAGAGGTCGGCATCGATCACGCGTCTTTTAACAGGGTGGTTGTATGGGATTACTAAGGTTCGCTGGCATATCGAATTTTTATTGGCGCTTATCAATAATCAGCATCTTTTAATCATTAATTATCAATCGCCAGTCGGTGGGAAGTTACGAAAGGTATTGTTGACATTGCCGATGAGTTGTCCGCCGTTAGTAGCATCCGAGTGTTCAGAGTCGTATTCAGCGTTATATCCAGTACTATGCTCTGTTGGCGCGCTCGTCTCCTTACCTTTATCACGTGAGTCCTTGTTATAAGCAATGAGCGCATCGTTATTGGCTAAGAAGCTATCAGGGTTTGCCATGACCCACATTTGATTAAAAATATCGGCACGGGCGCTATGATCGAGCAGGGCGTCTTTGTCCGCAAAGTAGAAAAACTTGGACAATAGCTTGATCTGTCCATCATCGAGACGACGAGCGATATGATAAGGCTGTAATTGGCTAGGATGCTGTAAACCAACAGCACCGACGATGCTAGCGAGCGATTTTAGCGTATTTTTGTGGAAGCTGGCAACGCGTTCTGCTTTGCTTGGGACATCGAGTGCTTGTTGACGGTATGGGTCTTGAGTTGCCACACCTGTCGGACACGTATTGGTGTGACAAGAGCGCGACTGGATACAGCCAACCGCAAACATAAAGCCGCGTGCTGAGTTACACCAGTCTGCACCCAGCGCAATCATGCGTGCAATATCAAAACCTGAGACAATCTTGCCACTGACGCCAAGCTTGATCTTGTCACGGATACCTGCACCGACTAAAGTATTATGAACGAGCAGAAACCCTTCAACCATTGGCATACCGACATTGTCCATGAACTCGACGGGCGCGGCACCTGTACCGCCTTCAGCCCCATCAATGACAATAAAATCAGGATAGTTATCTGTCTCAATCATGGCTTTGACAATTGCCATAAACTGCCAAGGTTGACCCACACATAGCTTAAAACCAACAGGCTTGCCGCCAGATAAGTCACGTAGCTGCTGCCAAAAGGCGACAAGCTCGCGCGGTGTGCTAAATGCAGTGTGCGAGGAGGGCGAGATGCAATCTTGACCCGTCGGCACTTGACGGGTATCCGCAATCTCTTGCGTGATTTTGCTCGATGGCAACACGCCACCTTTACCAGGCTTAGCGCCTTGTGACAGCTTGATTTCGATCATTTTAACTTGTGGATCGATGGCTTTTTCGGCAAAAGACTGTGGATCAAAATTACCTTCGGCATCACGACAGCCAAAATACCCAGTGCCCAACTCCCAAATCAAATCACCACCGAACTTACGATGATGAGGACTGATAGCTCCTTCGCCCGTATCATGCGTAAAGCCGCCTATTTTTGCACCTTGATTGAGCGCCATGATGGCGTTCGCTGATAGACTACCAAAACTCATCGCTGAGATATTAAATACCGACATATCGTGTGGCTGCTGACAACGCTCGCCGCCTACTGTGATACGAAAGTCTTTGCTTTCTAGTGGGGCACTGATAGCAGACTGCAAAAACCATTCTTTGCCATGAGTATAGAGGTTATCCAACGTACCAAACGCATTGGTGTCGCTGACGTTCTTTGCCCGTTGATAGACTAGAGCGCGCTGCTGGCGTGAAAACGGTACTTGTTCTTTGTCATCCTCAAGCAAATACTGACGAATCTCAGGGCGAAAATCTTCTAATACATAGCGAATATGTCCAGCTATTGGGTAGTTTTTTAGCACTGAATGCTTGGATTGAGTCAAATCATAAATGCCTAATGCAACTCCTAAGCCGCCAATCAGAATCAGCCAGCCATGCATCAGTAGCAACCCTGCTAATAGTAGACAGATGGCTGCCCCAAACATACTATAACGCAGCAATAATCCGATAAAATACGGTGAGCTGGTTTTGACTTCAGGATTTAGGTTGGTGCGAGATTCAGGCATAACGAGGCTCAATAGTTATTCTTTGGATAGATAAGATGCTTACATTTGTCGCGTACATCATACACGTATGAGGTCGCGACGTCGGTATCAATGGGTAACAGGGTTGTCCAAATCATTGTTGTTAGGAGCTGCGTTAGTTCGGTTGCATAAACAAGTAATGATAGTAGATGCAATAAAGTGATTAAAAATAGCCCATATACTACTTTAAATAGTGAAACCATTGAGAAGGGTAGCCATAATATTTTAATAAAATATCTCGATGAAGACATGCTGACGACTATTGATCCGTTTGATGCGGTGCAATTAGCGTATATGATTGAAGTTTGTATTAGTCATAAAAACCAAGCAGCGGTGGGGCGTTATTTATACGCTAATTCACGCGATAAGCTAAAAAGCCCTAACGATAGCGATAGATTGCGTAAGTATCTAATGAAATTTGGACTGCGGTTTGATGAGCTAAGTTAACATTATGCATGATGATTAAATAATAGTTTTTAAAAAAGGAAAATCAATGAATAACACAGGATTCGTGGCAGGCACGCTCGTTCATACGGATAAAGGTTTAGTACCGATTCAGGATATTAAAGTGGGCGACTTAGTTTTATCAAAGCCTGTACTCTCCAAGCCTGAAGATGGTAGTGGTGATATAGAGTATAAGCCTGTGGTCAAGACCTTTGTGCATGAAGACAAAGAGATGTGGATCGTGCGCCTAGAAAAAAACAATACTTCGCCTTATAGATTAAAACCAGGTGATGAAAACTTTGATATTCAAAATTATCTGCTTGCTGATAAAAAAATTCAATCAGCTAGTCGCTTCAGTGATTTTCTAGCGACGCCCAATCACCCTGTTTGGGTAGTCGGTGCCATGGAGAACCCACAGGAAGATATTGAGTTCTATGACCGGCCTCACTTTAAACGTGTGGACGAACTACAGCAGTATGAAATTGCTGTGAATACTGATGGCGTAATGTATACCGTTGAGCGTGTGCAACCTACCTATCAAGTCGCTAATGATAACTTAGAAGCCAATCCAAATTATTACTGGTATAAAAAGCATTATCATGAAGACTACTACGATGATTATGTACAAGATGCCGAAGCGCATATGCTCGACTACAGCGAAGTAGAATATAAGGGTATGGGATATGTTGATGACATTAGCTTTTATCAGGAGAAAGGCTATTTGGGCCAACATATTGAAGATAATGGAGGCACCATGCGGATGTTCAATCAATTGACCAACGCGCAAGGTGAGCACATTTTATATCAGGCAACCGTCTATAACTTTGAGGTGGCAGACAACCATACCTACTTCATTGGTCGAGCAGGACTATGGGTACATAACACCAACGTGGTCAACCAGTCCCACGAATAATAAAAGAAGCAAAAAGGAAAGTTGATGAACAACACAGGATTTGCCTCAGGTACTTTAGTCCATACGGATAAAGGTTTAGTACCGATTCAGGATATCAAAGTGGGCGACTTAATTTTAACAAAACCTGTGCTCTCCAAGCTTGAAAGTGGTCGTGGTGACATAGAGTATCAGCCTGTCATAAGTACGTTTACATCCCCGAAAAAGGAAAGAATCTTTAAAGTTGAATACTTTAACGAAACGGTAGCCAAGCAAGGTGAGAAGGGTAGGAATTATATCTTTTGTACCAGCAATCACCTATTCTGGGTAACTCGCCAGCCTGAAGATAAGGAAGGTGAATGGCTATCGGCGGAGTGTTTGCCATCTGGATATCTAACGTCTGCTCATGGTGATACGATTGCGCTTGATGATTATTCGTTTATCCCTGTACGCACCTTACCTAACTTCCTCGAAGGTACAGCGTATACTCAGAGTATTGAGGAACATGACTTATGGGAAACGGACGGTCTGGTTCAATTTGTGAAGTTTGCAGATAATGGCTATCAGTTTGTTAGTTTAGCTAATACAGAAGAAGCGTTCAAAGAAGAGATCAAAACCGTCAATATGCAAACTTCTGATGCCAAGTTGCTCATCAATGAAAAGGCACCCTTTATTATAGACCCTGATCTTTATAAAACATTGAATGTAAGATTACGTCAAGACATAGCGCCTAAGACACATAGTGCAGAAAGGTTTGTAAGAGAGATGCACTCACCTCTAATCTTTGAGGGAAAAATAATCAAAGAAAATAGAATTGGTGATGAAGGTTTATTCAAAAAAGCTTTAGCCAGTATCAAAAAGTATGGCGATTCAATGGGATTAACAGATGAAAGTATTCATAAGCAGATGCGACGCTATAACGATGTCTGCCCCAATCCTTATGAGGACTATGTCTACAATATAGAAGTGGCAGATCATCATACGTATTTTGTTGGACATGATGCGGTGTGGGTGTTGGACGATAAAGAGCTAGCCAATTAACCAGCCCTTTATCCTATATCAATAAAAAAGTGTTATGACTGGCTAAAAGGCTTATATCTTCATCATGTCACTGTTTTAAACCCCGCCACCAATCCGCTCAGCCAATATCTGTAACTTTGGCACTATCATAGCAGCATAGTCATCCGCTTCCCAGTTGGCACTTGGCACACTGGCATTGAGCGAATACGCGTATTGCCCCGTAGCGACATCATATACCCCAACCGCGACTGCCAATATGTCAGTAGAAAACTCTCCATCAGACACGGTATAGCCGTATTTTTCATAATGCTCCGCTGCGCTAGATAGAGCGCTTTGTGCATGGTTGAATTCCTCAACAGATAAATTCTCTTGTAGATTGCTAATAATGACCGTCTGTCTCGCTTGCGAGCTTACCGCATAAAAAGCACGTCCAATGGCAGTGCGTGCGACGGGTACAGCGGAGCCAACCTGTAAGTTGACCGATAGTCGAGCAGGGCTACGACAGCAGGCGTGATAGCGCATTTCTCCTTCGACTTCGGTCGCTAGATTCACTGATACTTCATTTTCACTAGCGAACTGACGTAATAGTGGCTCAGCGTATGCCACCATGTCATGACGACTCCATGCAGTCGCACTAAGACGTACCGCACTACTGCCCAATTGATACTGTCCGTATTTATTCGTACGCAATAACCCAAGCGTAATCAAAGTATGGATAAGGCGAGTGATGGTTGCTTTTGGTAGATCTGTCATCTGACACAATTGCTGATGGGTGAGTTGCTCATCATGTTCAAAAGCAGCCAAGATGACCAATCCACGACCTAGTGCCATCACAAACTGGCGATCGTTATCTTTTTTGCTCTGATTCATGATGCCATGCATGCGTTCTAATAGTGGCGTAGCTGTCGATAAGGGTTTTGTCATTTTATTTCCATTTGTCTTAATGATTATCTCTTTTGATGTCTATTTTTTGATAAGGGTTTACAGGGCGGCAAAAGTTTGTTTTAATAGTTTTAATTTATGAAACTAAGTTTCGCACAGCGGAATAACGAAGTCAACCACTTGTTAAACCAAATGATGTATCAATCACTATTTGTCAGTCAGGATGACTGATACCAAGGAGATCCAAATGGCAACATCTACCAGCCCGCGCTTTGATTGGGAAGATCCTTTTTTATTACGTGACCAGCTCACTGAAGAAGAACGCATGGTCACCGACAGCGCCCGCCAATTTTTTCAAAAAGAGCTGATGCCAGGCATCGTTGAAGCCAATCGTAATGAGAATTTTGATCGCAATATCATGCGTCAAATGGGCGAGATGGGTCTGCTTGGCGTCACGATTGAAGGTTATGGCTGTGCTGGTTTATCGAGTGTTGCTTATGGCCTAATTGCTAAGGAAGTAGAAGCCGTTGATTCGGGCTACCGTTCAGCGATGAGCGTACAGTCAAGCTTGGTCATGCATCCTATTTGGGCGTATGGCACAGAAGAGCAGAGAGAGAAGTATTTGCCAAAGCTTGCCACAGGTGAGTATGTCGGCTGCTTCGGTCTGACTGAGCCGGATTCAGGATCAGATCCGTCATCGATGTCAACGCGTGCGCGCGCCGTTGATGGTGGTTACGAGCTGACGGGCAATAAAATGTGGATTACCAACAGTCCTATCGCTGATGTGTTTGTCGTGTGGGCAAAAGATGATGCTGGTGAGATTCGCGGTTTTGTTTTAGACAAAGGCATGAAAGGATTATCTGCGCCCAAGATCGAAGGCAAATTCTCGCTACGTGCGTCGGTCACTGGTGAGATTGTCATGGACAAAGTATTCGTCCCTGAAGCCAATGCTTTCCCAGACATCCGTGGTCTAAAAGGGCCATTTGGCTGCTTGAACAAGGCCCGTTATGGTATCGCTTGGGGCTCGATGGGCGCAGCAGAATTCTGCTGGAAAGCTGCTCGCCAGTATACGCTAGATCGTAAGCAGTTCGGTCGTCCACTTGCTGCAACACAGTTGGTACAGTTGAAGCTCGCCAATATGCAGACAGAAATCAGTCTAGGTCTACAAGCCGCGCTACGTGTGGGTCGTCTGATGGATGAGAACAATGTCGCCCCTGAGATGATCTCCATGATCAAGCGTAATAACTGCGGTAAGGCTTTAGATATCGCTCGTATCGCTCGTGATATGCATGGCGGTAATGGTATCTCTGATGAGTTCCATATCATCCGTCACGTGATGAACTTGGAAGCGGTCAATACTTATGAAGGCACACATGATATCCACGCGCTTATCCTAGGCCGTGCACAGACAGGTATCCAAGCGTTCTTTTAAACTGACTTTAAGTTAAACGTTCAGATTTGGAACATGCCCTAACGTACGTTGCTGCTTGGCTTTTCACGAAGCATATATAAGCAGTAGCGTACGTTTTTCAGTTGTTATTCGGGATATAACTGCTTGGTAATCACATCCTGAATAACAATTTTATGATTAAAAAATCAAAAAATACGCGACACAATAAGGGAGTTTTATGGCAGATATGACTGATATAGCTAATATGCCAGAGGGCGCATTGCACGGTATAAAAGTGCTTGATTTATCGAGAGTACTGGCAGGACCTTCTTGTACGCAAGTGCTGGCTGATCTGGGCGCAGACGTTATCAAAGTTGAGCGTCCACACATTGGTGATGAGACGCGGCACTGGGCACCGCCAGTATTCAGTGACGATACCTCAGCTTATTACGCGACCATTAACCGCAATAAGAAATCACTGACGGTAGATATCACGACGCCCATAGGGCAAACCATTATTAAGCAGCTCATCGCTGAGAGTGATATTTTGGTCGAGAACTTTAAAGTTGGTGGTCTGAAAAAATACGGCTTAGACTATGACAGTCTCAAGCAAGACCATCCGCGTTTGATTTATGCCTCATTGACAGGGTTTGGTCAGACAGGACCAGATGCGGCGCGTCCGGGTTATGATTATATTATTCAAGGGTTGTCAGGGCTGATGAGTATCACGGGTCCTAGCGATGGCGAACCGCACAAAGTTGGCGTCGCAGTTGTTGATCTGTTTGCAGGGTTACAGCTGACAATTGGTATTCAAGCGGCACTATTGGCGCGTCAACATACTGGCACTGGACAACACGTAGACGTCGCGTTGCTCGACAGTGCGCTGTCTATGCTAGCCAATGTCGGTATGAATCATTTGGCATCAGGTAAGATACCGCCAAGACTGGGCAATCAACATCCCAATATCGTGCCGTATCAGGTGTTTGCCGGTCAGGGTGAGCAGCACTTTATCCTAGCTTGCGGCAATGACCGTCAGTTTGCCAAACTGTGCGATGTGCTCGCAGTTGACTGGCATACCGATGAGCGTTTTGCGACCAACCCAACACGTGTGACCAATCGAGAATTGTTGTGCGGTGAATTGACTCAGCAATTCGCCAAGCAACCGCGTACATACTGGCTAGAAGTGCTGGATCAGGCGGGTATTCCGTGCGGCGCCATCCATAATGTCGCTGAAGCACTGGCAATGCCGCAAGCACAAGCACGAGAGATGATCGTTAATTTCACCGAGCAAGGTAGCCCAGTCAGAGCACTCGGCAATCCTATCAAATTATCTGCATCGCCAGTCACGTATCGTACACCGCCACCGCAGCTCAGTGAGCATACTGACAGTACACTTACTGATTTGGGTTATGATAGTGGGATGATTGCTAAGCTAAAAGCCGACGGTATTGTTTAATAGCATTTTTTAGATTGTTTTTGAGTTTTGCACCGATACTTAACCCTAACGCTATCTTTCAGCGTTAGGATTAAAGCCCAAACACTGCTCAATCTGCTCCGCCAATTCTATCAGTACCGCACTGACCTCAGCTCGTTTGGACTCATACTCTCCTTGCAAAAAACTCACTGCCATACCGGCAACCGCTGTACCTGACGCATTGCGGATATAAGTACCCAAACAATACATCCCATCACGCAGTTGCCCATCATCGAGTGATATTCGACTCTCTCGAATTGCCTCAAGCTCAGCGGATAAGTCCGCAAAATTATTGACCCCATGCTGAGTCATAGGTACCGGAAACTTCTCTTCATACAATGATTTTATGCTGCCCATAGACAATGTAGATAGCATGGCTTTACCTGTCGCTGAAAACACCGCAGGCACGCGCACGCCGGCACGAAACGTAAAGCCAAGCGGGGCGGGTGATTCATGACAAGCCAAAAACACCACTTCTCCCAAATCCAGCTTTGACAACGTGACCGTGTGTTGCAGTAGCACTGGATACTGCACAATCAAATCTTTAAATAACTGTACAACACCCTGCTGCTGCTCATACTTACCTGCCCAATACATCAAATAAGAGCCAAGGTGAAAGCGGCTGTCAGTATCTTTATAGATGACATGCTTGGTCAGCAGACTCTGCAAAATATTGTGGGTGGAGCTGCGCGGTAGCCCAAGCTCTTTTGCGATATGAGCCGCAGTGAGTGGCTGTGAGCTATCGGTAATCAAATCCAAAATCTGAAACGTTTTATCTAGTGCAGGCACGGCAGTTGAGCTCATAAGTAACCTATAGCAGTGAAATAAAAGAAAAATACAAGGTAATTATTAAAATAATGAGATTAAAGGTTGCAAATCGCATCTTATCGTTCTTATAATGATGTCTCGTATATAGAATACCTGTTCAGTATATTGAACAATAATAAAATTATCAATAAGTATTTACGATTATACCTATTCTTACAAACATACCACCTATATGACAAGGAGCGTCAACATGTCAAATACGCTACAGTTATCAAATCCAGATTTACTCAAACAATCTTGCTTCGTTAAAGACGGCTGGCATACTGCTAGCGATAACGCCTCACTCGATGTAAACAATCCTTTCAACGACGAGCTCATCGGTACAGTACCAAGCCTCACGACCGATGATGTCAATGAAGCCGTTGCTTATGCACATGAAGCACAAGCAGAATGGGCTGCAAAAACTGCTAAAGAGCGCGCGGAATTATTGCAAAAGTGGGCAGATCTCATTGATGCCAATAAAGAAGATCTTGCAATCATTATGACTGCTGAGCAAGGCAAGCCGCTCACTGAGTCACGTGGTGAGATTGGCTATGCCAATAGCTTTATTCGCTGGTTCAGCGAGGAAGGCAAGCGTGTTTATGGTGATGTTATTCCTGCCAACAGTACCCAGCTTCGCCACGTTGTGCTCAAGCAGCCAGTCGGTGTTTGTGCTGCGATCACTCCTTGGAACTTCCCAGCAGCAATGATCACGCGCAAAGTTGCACCCGCAATGGCAGCAGGCTGTACGATTATCGTCAAACCTGCCACCGAAACACCGTTTTCAGCATTAGCGCTCGGCGCATTAGCAGAGCAAGCAGGTATTCCTGCAGGCGTACTACAGATCGTGACAGGCAAATCATCAACCATTGGCGAAATCCTAACGGGCGACGCTCGTATTTATAAATTGTCATTCACTGGTTCTACAGAAGTCGGTCGTACGCTCATGGCGCAATGCGCACCAACGATCAAAAAGCTGTCATTAGAGCTGGGTGGCAACGCGCCATTTATCGTTTTTGATGATGCCGATCTTGAGAAAGCCGCTGCAGGTCTCATAGCTTCCAAATACCGCAATGCAGGTCAGACCTGTGTGTGCGCCAACCGTGTCTACGTGCAGGACAGCATTAAAGACGAGTTCTTAGATATCTTTGTCAAAAAAGTCGCTGCGCTAAAAGTGGGCAATGGCTTGGAAGAGGGCGTCGATATTGGCCCGCTAATCAACCAAAAAGCATTGGACAAAGTACAAGCCCTGCTCAAGGATGCTCTAGACAAAGGTGCCAAACTGGTTACTGGCGGTAGTGTCAATGATGCTTCGGAACTGACGTATAACCCAACCGTGATCACTGATATCAGCAGTGATATGGACATTGCGTCTGAAGAAATCTTTGGCCCGATTGCCACAATCTTCACGTTCAAAGACGATGCAGAAGTTATCCGTGCTGCTAACGATACGATTTATGGCTTGGCCGCTTACTTTTATAGTAGTGACTATGCCCGCTCATGGCGCGTTACCGAAGGTCTGGAGTACGGCATCATCGGCCACAACACTGGTTTGATTTCTACAGAAGTTGCCCCATTTGGCGGTGTGAAGCAATCTGGCTTTGGCCGTGAAGGCTCAAAATACGGTATCGAAGACTATATCACGACCAAATACTGGTGCTCTGATATCAGCTAATAAAGTTTTGAATATCTTTGGTGCCTTAAAAAAGGTGCCATTCGATAGTCAACAAGGATGAATTAAGTCACCCCTTACTACAAACCGCCAATCCCTAGATGGCATCTATGTTACGAACACAGAAAAGGACATTCCCATGACTACCAATCAATCATTACTTGAGCGCCGCAAAGCTGTTTTACCAACAGGACTTGGGGTTGCCTTTCCTATCTTTGCAGAACGAGCAAAGAACTCAGAAATTTGGGACATCGAAGGCAAGCGTTATATCGACTTTGTCGGTGGTATCTCAGTATTGAACACCGGTCACAGCCATCCAAAAATCACCCAGCGTGTCCATGAGCAGCTCGACAAGTTTACGCACACTGCGGCACAAATGATCAACTATGAGTGCTATGTGGACTTGGCAGAAAAGCTGTGCGAAAAAGCGCCAATCAGCGGTGATACAAAGGCATTCTTTTTGACCACTGGCGCAGAAGCGGTCGAAAACTGCATCAAGATTGCGCGTGCTAAAACCCGTCGTCCAGGCGTAATTTCTTTTGTCGGTGGCTGGCATGGTCGTACGATGATGTGTATGAGCTTGACTGGTAAAGTATTGCCATACAAAAAGAACTTTGGCCCGATGCCAGGACCTGTATTCCATGCGCTATTCCCTGCAGAAGAGTTGAACGTCACAGAAGCACAAGCACTACATAGCCTTGATATGATCTTCCAAGCAGACATCGATCCTAGTGAAGTGGCCGCAATGATCGTTGAGCCAGTCCAAGGCGAGGGCGGTTTCCATCAGGTGACACCATCATTTGCCAAGGCACTACGCGAAATCTGTGATGAGCATGGCATCGTGCTTATTTTTGACGAAGTACAGTGTGGTTTTGCCCGTACAGGTACGTTGTTTGCCACTGAGCAGCTAGGTGTTGAGCCTGACTTGATGACGGCTGCGAAGAGTTTGGCAGGTGGTTATCCTATCTCTGCGGTCATCGGCCGTGCTGATATAATGGATGCGCCGCAAGTTGGCGGTTTGGGTGGTACGTACTCTGGTAACCCACTGGCTTGTGTGGCTGCGCTTGCTGTCATGGAAGTGATTGAAGAAGAAAACCTACTAGAGCGTAGTGTGGAGATTGGCGATACTATTGCTGAGTTCTTAAAAGGTTTGAACCTAAGCAGTATCGGTCATATCCGCTATAAAGGCGCTATGCTAGCGTTTGAATTGATCGATAGCGAAGGCAAGCCCGATGCTGCAGCAGCAGCCAACCTAAAAGCAAAATCATTTGAAAAAGGTCTCCTATTAGCGTCTTGTGGTATGTATGGCAATGCCATTCGCGTCATGGTGCCATTAACGGTTGAAGATGAAGTGCTACAAGAAGGTCTTGATATCATCAAAGACATCCTAACGGCTTAATAGTTACCGAGTGTCATTTACTGTAGCGATGGATCGCTTTTGACCAAACACGGATTTTGGTCAAAAAGTTATATTTAAGATAATGGCAAGGCCGCCCTCGTAGCACTCACTTATGGTGTGTTTCTGAACGGCGTCTTGCCAGTCAAGACGCCGTTTTTGTTTTTTGAATATTAGAAAATATCAAACGATAAGGTCTGGGCAAACCAGTAAATATGATGGGTTTATCCCAATAAATCGAAATAGTGTAGCTATAAAAGGCGTACACGGATGACACACAGACAAGGAGTAGGTTATGTCTGAATTAAAGAAATCGTTAGGTGTTTTTGACATCATTGCACTTGCATTCGGTGCGATGGTTGGTTGGGGCTGGGTAGTACTGGCAGGCAGTTGGATCATCTCGGCAGGCATATGGGGGGCCATCAGTGCCTTTTTAATCGGTGGTTTGGTCGTTGTGCTCATCGGTGTGACCTATGCTGAGTTGGCTGCATCCATGCCTATCACTGGGGGCGAGCATACATATACCCACCGTGCCTTAGGAGTAAACATCTCCTTTATTTGCTCATGGAGTATTTTATTCGGTTACTTCTCTGTCGTGGCTTTTGAGGCGGTCGCATTGCCTACCGTTGTTGAATATATTATTCCAAATTATAGCCAAGGCTATCTCTGGAATATCGCTGGCTGGGATGTCTATGCCACGTGGGTCGCTGTCGGTATGCTCGGCTCAGTGATTGTCACCTGGCTCAATATTCGCGGTCTAGAAGTCAGTGCTTGGTTCCAAAAGCTCGCCGTCGTAGGTATTTTTCTTGTCGGCATATTACTGTTCGTTGGGGCGTTATTGTTTAATGCTGAGACGTCTACTACCGTGCAAGCGCCTAACTTTATCGGTGGTATAGGCGGCATCATGACGGTGATGGTAATGGTACCGTTTTTGTTTGTGGGCTTCGACGTTATCCCGCAAGCTGCAGAAGAGATTAATTTATCTCGTCCAAACATCGGCAAGTTCTTGATTGTGTCTATTATCATCGCCGTGCTTTGGTACGTTGCTGTCGCATGGAGTGTGGGCAAAACCTTGCCACTACTACAAGCGCAAGATTCGACATTGGCAACCGCTGATGCGATGACCAATGCTTGGAATGGTAAATGGGCAGGTACGCTACTGGTTATTGGCGGTGTGCTTGGTATTTTGTCAAGTTGGAATGCGTTTCTTATTGGTGGTAGTCGTCTGCTATATGCAATGGGTAAAACGCACATGCTACCGCAGTTCTTATGCAAACTGCATCCTAAGTACAACACCCCAGTCAATGCCATCTTGTTGATCGGTGGCCTTGCAACACTAGCGCCACTCTTTGGTCGTAAAATGCTCGTGTGGATTGTGGATGCGGGCGGATTCGGTATCGTCATCGCCTATACTTGTGTGGCGCTTTCATTCTTAGTGCTGCGTTACCGCGAACCTAATATGGTACGTCCGTTTAAAGTACCAGCGGGTAAGCTGGTCGGCGTCATTACTATTCTGCTTAGTCTGGGTATGCTGGCACTCTATCTACCAGGTATGCCGTCAGCACTCGTCGCTATTGAGTGGTGGATCTTCCTTGGCTGGACAGTTTTAGGGGCTGCATTATATGGCTATGCTACGATGAAAAACCCTGGCAAGAGTAAAGAGATCATGGATCATGAACTACATGAACTAAAAATTGCTAACCAGCAGTGGCTAAAAGAAAACCCATATAAAAACTAGTTGTATCTGAATTCGCTATATAAAAAAGCCTAACGTCAAACGTTAGGCTTTTTATTTGTTCAATCAAATAATCATGTCTCTTAAAGTCAGGATAAATGAGTTTGTGTGTAAGGTAATTATCACGATCAGCTTATGACTTCTCACTGTCTTTAGAGGCTTCTGGGTTTATGTCTATTTTAGATGGTGCTTCTACTTTATTTGGTTCTACTGCATCTGGTTCTGCTGTATCTGATTTTTTCTTAATTAGTTTGACTTTTGGACGCTTAGGGATAGGTTCGACATGCTTGACCGCTGCACCAACAGCAGGTTTTTTAAGTACTTTTTTGATTCGCCGTACGGCGATTGCATCGGCTCTGGCTTGCTCTTCCGCTATCGCCGCCTCATGTAAGCTTTGATAGACCGCAAGCGTTTTTTCGATCATCTCACGCATTGTAAATTGGTTGGTCATTTCAGGACGAGTCACACTTTCTAACTGATTGCGTACCGCTTTGCATAGCGAGTTAGCATTGTGTTTTTTGACCAGTCCTTGCGGATAGAGCGGTTGTAGGATCTCACTAAAAGCTGCCTGATCCCAACCAATCACAGGTGTGCCCAAGTGGATCGCTTGTAGGGCGTTGATACCAATTGATTCAGGTTCATTGGCAAGCGCCATAACGATGTTGGCGGCTGAGAGCCATTCGCGCATGTCATTACGCTTGCTGCCCACATAGGTAATACGTTCAGAGAGTCCCAAGCTATTGGTACGCTGACGAAAGTCTTCATGAATGACATCACCATCTCTGTAATCATCATCCATAATAATGACATGAATATTGGGAAACTGCTCTTGCAGGTTGCCCAAAATATCAATCAGCCACTCTTGACCATACTCATTTCCGATAACTGTTGGAAAAACGAGCCACTTCTTGTGCTCAAGCTCAGGATATTCGGCAAACGTATGACGTAGCCAATAGACCGAAGGATTGTGCCGATAAGGATAACGCCGAGTATCAATGCCGCGATGAATACGTACGACTTTTTTTGGGTCTACTTCTTCTCGGCGCAGGCCTTTGTGTAGATATTGGGTGACACTATCAGAGACGGTAATAATGGTATCGACATTGAGTAGCGCTTGGGAGTACTTATTGATGGGGTAGAACCCATACATGGTGGAGACCAGCTTTGGGAAATGCTTAACTCGTGCACGTCGCAGCGCTAAATGCAGTATCCATGCAGGGGTACGCGAATGTATATGAATAACATCAGGTTCATACTTTTCGATCAGGTGCCGTAGTGCTGAGACTTGCAGCAATGACAACCAAGACTTTTTATTCATATGTAGCTGATGATAGATATTACCATCGCGCTTGAGCCGTCTGACCAGATCATTGCTCTCATCTGCACTAGAGACGATGATAGAGGTATGCTCGTTTTTGACCAATGCACGCCCAAGGTGAAAAATACCGCGCTCGGATTCATCATGCTTCAGAGACGACAGTAAGCGCATAATCTTCATAATAGCGTTGGTCACCGGTTAAGAATATTGAGCTGCTATTGTCAGTTAAAAGCGATTAAAACTCAACCATCAAGATACAAACATGACTAAGAGGTTTGGTTTCTTAAAATATATCAGTATACCTGTCTGGTCGACATGCTTAACACTCATTAACGACGCTTTTGTAGATGTTCAGCATTAGGCAGTACTTGCTTCTCGCTCAAGTACTTCCAATAGCGCTGCGGGAGATACTGTCTATGTAGCTTGGGGTTTTTGCGCTCTTTGATATTGACGTTGGTAAAATAACCCTGCCAAAATTTTTGATAGCGCTGCTCATCAGGGCTATGAATACTGGCAGGATTGCGTAGGACGGCATCATCGAGGTCGGTAATGGTTTGTAGCTCTGCAGGGCGAGTAGGCGTGCTATTACTTTTATCATAATAAATGCCATAACCACGAGTCAGATCATAGATGGCCCAGTGTTGGTCTTGATAGCGCTGGCGAAAGTGCTCACCAATCAATGGTAATACATTAAAATCAGGCTCGACCCGCGCAAAATAGATATCATCAGTCGTGTGCTCAAAGCGTACAAATGCCTCCATACGATGCTTTTCGCGCCCGACCGACTTGACCGTTTGTGCTAACTCTAGAACGTCTAAATGACCTAAATCTTGCATGATCTGACGGCTAGGGTAGTCGATGGCATACTTGACCACACGAAACAACGTCGTACCGATATCATTCTTCTCCGACAAGAACCCCCATAAAAGATTGCGCATACCAGAGCGTCCTAGCAACGTATTTAGCTTTACCAACACGCGCTCAGCGTTGTCTGCATCCATAGCAACGCTAGTCGCTTGTGCTATCAATGAAGGCACATAGCAATCTTGAGCGGTGAGCTTTAATGAAATGTCGTTTTGCAATCGGTTGGCATAGACATAAAATACCGCACTGAGCCACCCCTCAAAACTTGGTTCATATAGCACGATACTAGGCGTTAACTGACCGATAGCGTAAGCGTCGTTTTGCATAAGTGCTGACATGGTTGGTCCTAAGTTTTTATGGTAAATAGTTATCGCAAATAACCATCATAAATACCGTAGCGGAAAGGCTGTTTTTTTAGCAAACACTATCTAAAACAAAGCCAACTGTCCGCTACGTTGATCTTTAAACTTGGTCTGTGTTTGTGCCAGTACATATTGACGAAAATTATCGCGCGTCAAGTGAGCCAAATGCTCGTTTTTGCCAGTGGTGGCGATAAAGTATTTGGCACGGTTGACCGCAGCGCCCATCTTTTTTAGGTGATGTATGGTCAATTGGTTGAACCGGCGCGCCTTCACAATTTTCTTGGCAGTTTTGGTACCGATACCTGGTATACGTACAATCATCTCATAGGTCGCTGTCTGAATATTGACTGGGAAATGCTCGCGATGACGTATCGCCCAAGCCAGTTTTGGATCACAATCTAAATCCAAGAATGGTGACTCTGGCTCGACAATCTCGTGTGCGCCAAACCCATAAAAACGCATTAACCAATCTGCTTGATATAGGCGGTTCTCTCGTACCATGGGCACAGGGGTGCCAATTGCAGGCAAGCGGTTGTCAGAGAGCATCGGTACATAACCTGAATAGTAGACACGCTTTAGATCATAGGTTTTGTAAAAATGACTCGATAGCTGTATCACCTGTAAGTCAGTCTCATTACTCGCACCAACAATCATTTGACTGGTCTGACCTGCGGGCGTAAATTTAGGTGCTTTTTTGTGGGTTTTACGACTCTCACGGATAGTGATAATCTCTTCTTTAACCGTTTCCATCGGTGCTTTTAATTGCTCATGTGATTTTTCTGGCGCAAGCAAAGCCAATCCTGATTTGGTTGGAATCTCGATATTGACGCTCAGGCGGTCAGCATATAGCCCTGCCTCTAATAGCAGTTCCTTTGACGCGCCAGGGATGGTCTTTAGATGAATATAACCGTTGAAACGCTCGCGGGTACGTAGGAGTTTGGCGACTTCGACCAGTCGCTCCATCGTATAGTCACCATTTTTGAAGATACCTGAGCTCAAGAACAGGCCTTCGATATAGTTGCGACGATAAAACTGCATGGTCAAGTCCACGACCTCTTCGACACTAAACGCCGCACGCGGGGTGTCGTTGCTTTTACGTGAGGTACAGTATGCGCAGTCATAAATGCAGTGGTTGGTCAACAGAATCTTTAGCAAGCTGACGCAGCGACCGTCTTCGGTATAGCTGTGGCAAATACCAGTAGCTGAGGCATCGCCTAAGCCGCCGCCTTGATTTTTGCGCGTACCAGCCGAGGATGAGCAAGACACATCGTATTTTGCTGCATCTGCCAAAATATTGAGTTTGCCCTGTAATCTTTCATAATTGATGTTTGCCATAAGTCGGTTATTACCAATTAATTAATGAACGACTATTTTATCAAAATATGTATTAAGTCATTGTATTAATAGGAAAATTAATAAAATAACACGACAGATAGTGTCGTATACGACAATGGGATTAGGAGGGAGGTGATGGGTGTAATTATCAATACTGATTGATGTAAATTATGGAAAGAGGATTAAGAGTCAGTTATACCATGCCAATAGTAGAAGAGTCATATGTTAAAACAGGTCTTGAACATCCAAGACCTGTTTTAGAGCGATACGTATAAAAAACATACGCTATAGTCGAGGCAGACGCTTACTGAACCTTCGCACGTATGACGACGGTTTGATTGCCATTGGCATTAAGATTTGCCAAGTTCCATTTCAGACCAGAGTAATTTTCTTGTATGGTGACCGTATTGCCAACTTGCTGGATGGTTTGATAGGTGTCGCCGCCAGTGGTGGCAAATGTCGGTAGCGGGCTATTCAACGATACCAACTGCACGCCGCTAGGGAGTGAGATCATAGCATTGATATCATTAACGGGCTGCGCTGTGGTATTGGTATAGGTGGTGTGATACTCGATAACATCGCCAGGAGCAATATGATTGGCAGGCACAGCAACTTCACGTCCAGTACCATTTTTCATGATTTTCATCACTTTGGTGTTCGCGTTTACGATACCAGGGGTACTAAAGGTAGGGGTCAACTGCAGGGTATCTAAGGTAGTCGTAGTTACTTGACTCGTTGTAGGTTGATTGGTAATGACGGTGGTCGCTGGCGCGTTTATGACTGGTAGCTGAGTGGCTCTGGTTACAGGTAATACTTGTGTCACGGTATTGATAGGTGTGGCGATGACATCTACTTTAGTAACACTGTTGGTCATTCGATTGGTGACGGGTACGCTTGTCACCGTCGTGCTGCCTTGAGTGATGACTGCGCTGTTGGCACCTTGGCGAACGATATAGCGTGGCACGTTCGTGACCTGCGTCACCGCATAAGGCATGCCATCTTGCATTGTAATACCGTTCGGTGTTGCCGTGATAGTGGCTGTTTGACCATTGGAGTATTGCTCAACCACGGTAGTGCTACTGCCCACAGATGAGCTGATAGCGATTTCAGGCGCAGCATGTGCTGAAGAGGCGGCAAGTATCGTACCTGCGAATATGGCAGATACAGTGGAGGTTAGCGCTGTTGGTATATAAGTTCTCACGGTCATGATAGACTCCTTAGCAGTATCAATAAACAAAGTAGCAGTAAGTAAAGCAGTAATAAATAATGCCCAGATAAGCGAAACCCTCGCCAATTGACACCACAAAGTATGCCAAATAACGAGGGTATCAGTACTGACGATAGCCGGTGTCTATGATCAGACCATCATTATCTTGAGTAATAAGCAACGCAGTATGAACTTATTCGAAAGCTCATAGATGTGACGTATCGTCGACTGTGTTCAATATCAACGATGCCCAATATCACAATAATTGCGCACTCATAAACTCAAATAATTATGCGCCAAAACAAATCATGTATAAAAGCTGCATTGTGTAACCAAAGCGGTATAAATGCTATCAATGCGTAATGTCATTTTGCGTTATGACATGGGTTGCATTGAGGACATGCACTAGATCGAAAGTCGCATCTATGATGATGAAAAATGTCTACAATTGAATCGAGCGGCTACTTACAAAGTAAATGTTTATTGTCTGGCAATATAAAGCCTTAACTAATAATGTACTGCTTAAATTGCCTGCCATTCAGAGCGTATGATTAATCGTAGATAACTTTCATAACTTCGTATTCAACCACGCCTTTTGGTGTTTCGATGCGTACTTCGTCGCCTTCAAACTTACCAATCAGACCGCGCGCGATTGGTGAGTTGACTGAGATTTTACCTGCTTTAAAATCAGCCTCATCATCACCAACGATTTTGTACTGCTTTTCTTCTTCAGTGTCCATATTTTCGATCACGACACTGACACCAAAGACAATACGACCTTCTTTTGGTAGTGTTGAAGGATCGATGACTTGAGCGCCACCAAGTTTGGCTTCGATATCACGAATACGTGCTTCACAAAACCCTTGTTGCTCGCGGGCAGCATGGTATTCAGCGTTCTCTTTTAGATCGCCATGTTCACGCGCTTCAGCAATTGATGCTGTGATGCGTGGACGGTCGACACTTTTTAACTGTTTTAATTCGGCTTCTAAAGCCGCATGTCCTTGCGGAGTCATTGGGTAACGTTGCATGTTTTTTCCTTAAACCAATAACACCACACCACCTCATAATGAGATGGTGTTAGTGCTGTTGCAATGGATATAAAATATAAAAGAATGATAATTAAGACGTCGTAATAAGTAAGCTGACTATCATCTATGAGTGTATCTCACCTCAATTCAAGCATAGCCACACTTAAGCTTACGTAATAAAAAGCATAGTCGCAATATTGCCACTATGCTTTTGGGTCTATCATGATAAAGGTGTCGCTCTCTGGCAGCGCTCGGTTGTATTTAGCAATGCCTTTATGAGCGATTAGGCAAGCCTAATGGTTATGCTTAATCTACTGAAATTATTCTACCAAGTCAATAGAACTAGCCAATAGACTTTGCTTGCTCATGCAAATCTTGTAACTTATAGACATCAAACGGTAAGTCAATCGCGTAAGATTTACAAACAGCATCTGCCGCACCTAGTGTCGTGACATAGAATACTTTGCCCTGTAGCGCACTGCGGCGAATAGAGAACGAATCCTCTTGTGCCTGCTTGCCTTCAGTCGTATTGATGATAAGGTCAATTTTGCCGTTTTTCAAGGCGTCAACGATATGCGGGCGACCTTCAGTGACCTTGTTGATTTGCTGACATTCGATACCAGCGTCGCTCAGTACCTTTTTCGTGCCAGTCGTTGTGACGATTTTGAAGCCAAAGTCTACCAGCTGACGAGCGATTGGAGCGATTTGCGCTTTGTCACTATCACGAACTGAGATAAAGACCGTTTTTGTCTCGCCTTCAGTAGGCAGACCTGGCAGACGCTCGTTACTACCGATAATGGCCTTGTAGAATGCTTCGCCAAAGGTCTTGCCCACGCCCATGACTTCGCCCGTTGATTTCATCTCAGGACTCAAGATTGGATCAACACCAGGGAACTTAGCAAACGGGAATACTGCTTCTTTGACGGCGTAAAATGCAGGCACAATCTCAGTTGTAAAGCCTTGGTCTTTAAGCGACGTACCTGCCATACAGCGAGCCGCAACCTGCGCTAATGAGGTGCCGATGCACTTAGAGACAAACGGTACGGTACGGGCAGCGCGTGGGTTCACTTCTAGGATATATACGGTTTCACCTTTGACAGCAAACTGAACGTTCATCAGACCGACAACACCAAGCTCTTTTGCCATTGCAACTGTTTGCGCGCGCATCACGTCACATAGCTCGTCAGATAGTGAGTATGGCGGTAGTGAACATGCTGAGTCACCTGAGTGGACACCCGCCTGTTCGATATGCTGCATGATGCCGCCGATGACGACATCAGTACCGTCACATACACAGTCAACATCGACTTCGATGGCATCGTCTAAGAAACGATCGAGTAGGACAGGTGCTTCGTTTGAAGCCTGAACTGCGGTACGTAGGTAATGTCTTAGCTCGTCTTCGTTATAGACGATTTCCATCGCGCGGCCACCAAGGACATACGACGGACGTACAACCAATGGATAACCCACGTCTTTTGCTTTAACCAAGCCGTCTTCCAAGCTCGTTGCTAAGGCGTTCGAAGGTTGCACAAGATTTAGCTGTTGGATCATGTGCTGGAAGCGCTCACGGTCTTCGGCGCGGTCGATCGCATCAGGACTCGTACCGATGATTTTTACACCTGCTGATTCTAACGCGCGCGCCAGTTTCAATGGCGTTTGACCACCGAACTGGACAATCACACCGTCTGGGTTTTCGATACGGACGATTTCTAGCACGTCTTCTAACGTGATTGGCTCAAAGTATAGACGGTCAGAAGTGTCATAATCGGTTGAAACCGTTTCAGGGTTACAGTTGACCATGATGGTTTCAAAACCATCTTCACGCATGGCAAGCGCTGCATGGACACAGCAGTAATCAAACTCAATACCTTGACCGATACGGTTAGGGCCGCCACCGATAACCATGATTTTTTTCTTGTCGGTTGGGTTGGCTTCACATTCGTTATCATAGGTTGAGTACATATAAGCGGTGCTGGTAGCAAACTCTGCAGCACAAGTATCAACACGCTTATAGACGGGGTAAATGTTCAGATCCCAGCGTTTCTTACGTAGTTGCTTTTGTGAGATACCAAGCAATTTAGCCAAACGCAAATCTGATAAACCTTTACGTTTAAAGCTACGTAGGTTTTTCTCGGTTAACCCGCCAAAGCCGAGTGATTTTACGATTGCTTCAGTTTTCACGATGTCTTCAATCTGTACCAAGAACCATGGATCAATCTTGGTATAATTAAATACCTCATCGACACTCATACCAACGCGGAAGGCGTCAGCGATATAGTAGATGCGTTCAGGGGTTGGAATGGTTAAGCGATTGATAATTTCGCTACGAGCCTTCTCAGCACCTACTTTGGATAAATCCACTTGCTCATCAAAACCGTCCGCGCCTGTTTCCATACCACGTAGGGCTTTTTGCATAGACTCTTGGAAATTACGACCAATCGCCATCACTTCGCCAACTGACTTCATCTGAGTCGATAGGATATTGTCTGCTTGTGGGAATTTTTCAAAGTTAAAGCGAGGTATCTTGGTCACGACATAATCAAGCGCAGGCTCAAAGCTGGCTGGCGTTTTACCACCCGTGATATCATTTTGCAATTCATCTAGCGTATAACCAATCGCCAGTTTTGCTGCAATTTTGGCAATCGGGAAACCAGTGGCTTTTGAAGCGAGAGCAGATGAGCGCGATACGCGTGGGTTCATCTCGATGACGACCATGCGGCCCGTATCAGGGTTGATACCGAACTGTACGTTTGAGCCGCCTGTTTCTACACCGATCTCACGCAGTACCGCGAGCGATGCGTTACGCATGATTTGGTATTCTTTATCCGTCAATGTCTGTGCTGGAGCAACAGTAATTGAGTCGCCTGTATGCACACCCATTGGGTCAAAGTTTTCGATGGCACAGATGATGATACAGTTATCGTTTTTGTCACGAACGACTTCCATCTCGTACTCTTTCCAACCGATTAACGACTCATCGATAAGCAGCTGATGGTTTGGTGATAGATCAAAACCGCGCTCGCAAATCTCGATGAACTCATCGCGGTTATAGGCGATACCGCCGCCCGAGCCGCCCATAGTGAATGAAGGGCGAATGATACAGGGATAACCCATTTTTTCTTGGGTTGCGAAGGCTTCTTCCATCGTTTCAGCGGTTTCAGCGCGTGGACACTCAAGGCCGATACGCTTCATCGCTTTGTCAAATAAGTCGCGATCTTCTGCCATCTCGATTGAGTCTTTGGTCGCGCCAATTAGCTCGCAGTCATATTTGGTTAATACGCCGTGCTTGTCTAGGTCTAGTGCGCAGTTTAGGGCAGTCTGTCCGCCCATGGTTGGTAAGATCGCATCAGGGCGCTCTTTGGCAATGATTTGCTCAACCGTCTGCCACGTGATCGGCTCGATATAGGTGGCATCCGCCATGACAGGATCGGTCATGATGGTCGCAGGGTTTGAGTTGACCAAGATGACACGGTAGCCTTCTTCTTTTAGTGCTTTACACGCCTGTGCGCCTGAGTAGTCAAACTCACATGCTTGGCCGATGACGATAGGGCCTGCGCCAATGATAAGAATGCTTTTTATGTCGGTACGTTTTGGCATAATTAGAGCTACCTTCGTTTGGGTGATATTTTGAGTAATCTATATTTTCAATAACGCGTCTAGCGTTTTATGCTTGTAGTGTTTTACTTTTATTCAGTGTCGCTTGAATCGCAATGTGCGATTCAAGGTTTCATTTACTATTTATTAATAAGCAACCACTCAAGCTTTCGCAGTTTTAGCCGCTTCCATCATCTCAGCAAACTTATCAAACAATGGCGCGCAGTCATGTGGACCAGGGCTGGCTTCTGGGTGACCTTGGAAGCTAAAGACAGGCTTGTTGGTCAGCTCGATACCTTGGTTAGTACCATCGAATAGTGAGCGATGGGTAGATTTAACGTTATCAGGTAGCGTGTCTTCATCAACGGCAAAACCATGGTTCTGACTGGTGATCATGACCGTGCCAGTCGCTAGATCTTGTACGGGATGGTTGGCACCATGATGGCCCGTTTTCATCTTGATGGTATTTGCACCGCTAGCCAGACCAATCAGCTGATGACCTAAGCAGATGCCAAACGTTGGCACATCGGTCTCTTCAATGATGTGACGCACGCTATCGATCGCGTAATCACAAGCTGCAGGATCACCAGGGCCATTTGATAAGAAGATGCCATCTGGGTTCATAGCGAGCACGTCTGCAATAGGCGTCTGTGCTGGGACAACCGTTACGTGACAGCCACGGTCGACGAGCATACGTAGGATATTGGTTTTGCTACCGAAGTCATAAGCGACGACATTGTATTTGGCATCAATATGGGTGCCAAGTTGCTTAAAGAAGCCGCCCGTACCGCTGTCATGGCTACCAGGAATATCACGATTGAGTAGGGTATCTGATAGATCCCATGTGCCTGCCGTCCACTCAAAACGGTCTGTGGTGCAGCATTCTTTTGCTAGATCCATACCTTTTAGACCAGCAAAGCCTTGAGCCAACTCAATTGCTTTTTGCTCATCATCAGTGCTGATAGTCTCGCCATCTGATGCGGTCATGATACAGCCACTTTGCGCACCCTTATCACGTAACAGGCGTGTCAACTGACGCGTGTCAATCTCAGCGATAGCAACGGTCTCATTACGCTGTAGATAGTCGCTTACAGATTCTGAGTTGCGAAAATTAGAGGTGACCATCGTTGCATCACGAATGATTAGACCTTCAGCCCACACCTTGTGACCATTACCAGACTCAGTATCCTCAGCGTTGGTACCTGTGTTACCGATATGCGGATACGTTAGGGTCACCAGCTGGCGTGCATAACTTGGGTCAGTTAGGATTTCTTGGTATCCTGTCATGGCGGTATTAAATACGACCTCACCAACACGATGACCTAGGCTGCCTATACTGACACCGCGAAAAATTGTACCGTCTGCTAGTGCCAAAATTGCTTGTGTTTCTGCTGATGAATTCAAGGATTGCCTCCGCTATTATTGGTGAGTGCCATCATGTTTCGCTAGTCAATATATTGCTCCGTATCCTTTTATTTACGGCATCTGACGACTGTCACATAAAGCTTGTAAAAGGGCGATACACAAAAATTTTCCACAAAAAAGCGAGAAGACATTATTGATGAAAACTACAAAACCCACTAGATAGTGAATAGGTAACTTGCATCATGTCCGCTCGCTTAGGCACAGATTTTGCGTATTATATATAAAATAGACGAGTATGGCTAGCCGATTCTTTGGATTAATAGTCATTACATAAAGGAAAATTGAGCTTTTATGAGAAATACAGACTGAGTAAAATAGCCTAAGCACTAAAAAAACAAATTTGCACCATCTTCAATAACATTGATATTCATCAGCCATTAATAGCGCTGGATTTTAGCAGTTGGCTTTGCCACAATGAACAGCGCAGCGATATACTCAATTTTTATGATCGTTTGTTATAACAATAATGAAGATAACAATTAAGATAACAAGGAGTCGTTATGATTTATCAGTATTTGGACAAAACCCCTGAGTTTGCCGCACCATTCAATGGTTGGGTAGCAGATTCAGCGCAAGTGATGGGTGATGTGTATCTGGGTCATCAAGCCAATGTTTGGTTTGGTGCCGTGATACGCGGTGACAATGATCGCATTCATATCGGTGATTATAGTAATGTTCAAGAGAACAGTGTGATTCATACTGATGCAGGCATAAAGGTCACAGTTGGCAATTATGTTACCATCGGCCATCTGGCGATGCTACACGGCTGTGAGATTGGTGATAACAGTCTTATTGGTATTGGTGCCGTGGTGCTCAATAATGTCAAGATTGGTAAAAACTGCCTCATAGGGGCAAAGGCCTTGGTTACTGAAGGGCAGGTCATTCCAGATAACTCTCTGGTGATGGGCGCGCCTGCAAAAGTTGTCAAAACACTAACCGATGAGCAAGCTGCTATGCTAAAAATGTCAGCGCTACATTATGCTGAGCGTTGCCAGAAGTTCAAAACAGGACTGACAGAAGTGGCGATGCCTGATTAAAGACAGACAAAACCAGTCTATATAGACGAAGCAGACTCTAAAAAAATATTATAAGGTGGCAGCTGGGCTTGCTTGATGCTGTCATTCTTAATTAGTGACCACCCTCATTTCTTGTACTTTTTTATTAGATCACTTTTATCAAATCACTCATATTTTTTCGCAATTAACGATAAGGTCTCACTATGCAGGCAGATCCAGCACAAAAACAACAAAAGCAACTGGCGTTATTTGATTTAGATCATACGTTACTCGATGTCGATAGCGATTATCTCTGGGGCGAATATATCGTCAAGCATGACCTTGTCGATGAGGCTCAGTACCGAACTGCCAATCAGAAATTTTATAATGATTATATAGAGGGCACGCTAGACGCAACAGAATACAATGAGTTTGTCGCGCAATTTTTGAGCAGTTTGCCACTTGATCGACTTGATGAGTTAAGAGAAGATTATATCAAGAGCGAAATCGAGCCACATATTCGTCCAAAAGCGATGGAAGTATTGTGTCAGCATATCGAGCAAGGGCACCATGTGGTGATTATTTCTGCGACCAATGACTTTGTGGTATCCGCCATTGCCAAGCGTTTTGGTATTGAAGCCGCCAATGTATTGGCAACGCCGCTTGAGATTAAAGATGATCGCTATACAGGTAAGCTCACTGACAAACCAAACTTTCAAGCAGGCAAAATCTACCATTTAGACAAGTGGCTGAATAATAAACAAGCTGCTGGCATCACCTTTGAAAAAACATACGCCTATTCAGATTCCAAAAATGATATCCCATTGCTCGAATGGGCTGATGTGGCCGTTTGTGTGTCGCCTGATGATGCGTTACATGCGCATGCCTTGGCACATCGCTGGGCAGTAGAAGATTGGTCAATCTAGATTATTTAAGCTAGCCATATTAGCAATAGCGATAATTAGCGAACCATTTAGTCTCAATCTCATTTAAAATAGCGCCGTATTCGTTATTTATTTTTTAGAAAAAACAGGAACATTTATGGAAATTAATCCGTATCAAGAACAGATCAAAGACTTATCTGAGCGTGGACAGGACTTACGGAGGTATCTTTGACTTCGATGGTAAGCAAGAACGCTTAGAAGAAGTTAATTTGGAATTAGAAAACCCTGAGCTATGGAATGATCCAGAGCGCGCGACCAAAATTAATAAAGAAAAGAGTCACCTTGATGGTGTCATCGATGTGGTAGTCTCTCTTGAAACCACACTAGAAGACGCGTCTGCCATGCTAGAGCTGGCTGTCGAAGCAGAAGATGAGTCACTGCTAGCTGACGTGCAGAGCGAGCTAGATAGCGCTGAGAAACGCGTGGCTGATCTAGAGTTCCGCCGAATGTTCAGCGGTGAGATGGATCCAAACAACTGCTACTTGGATATCCAATCGGGCAGTGGCGGCACTGAAGCACAAGATTGGGCAGAAATGCTACTGCGTATGTATACACGCTGGGCGGAAGCGCATGGCTTTAAGGTCGACGTGATTGAAGTGTCATCAGGTAGTGTGGCTGGTATTAAGTCGGCGACGATTGAGATCAAAGGCGATTATGCCTTTGGTTGGTTGCGCACCGAAATTGGTGTCCATCGTTTGGTACGTAAGTCACCATTTGATAGTAATAATGGTCGTCATACCTCGTTTGCTGCGGTGTTCGTGTCGCCTGAGATTGACGATAATGTCGAAATTGATATCAATCCAGCTGATTTGCGTATCGATACCTATCGTTCATCTGGCGCGGGTGGTCAGCACGTAAACACCACAGATTCTGCGGTACGTATTACCCATGAGCCGTCGGGCGTGGTAGTAACCTGTCAGAATGAGCGTAGTCAGCATGGCAACAAAGCAACCGCAATGAAGATGCTACGGGCTAAGCTCTATGAGCTTGAGATGCAAAAACGTATGGAGTCACAGCAAGCGGTCGAAGATGGTAAGTCTGACGTCGGCTGGGGCAGTCAAATTCGCTCATACGTGCTCGATGACTCTCGTATCAAAGACTTGCGCACTGGTGTTGAAACCTTCAATACTGGTGCTGTGCTAGATGGCGACCTCGATCAATTTATCGAAGCCAGTCTAAAAGCAGGACTATAAAACAGAATCGAGATATTCATAACTGTTTAATATATCTACCCACATTTAATTAAGGAAAATTATGCCAAGCGTTAATAACTATTTTGATGATAAAGTGACTTCTATCGCCTTTCAAACAGCGACCAAACCTGCGACAGTCGGTGTTATGGAAAGTGGTGAGTATGAGTTTGGCACCAGCGAATTTGAAACCATGAGTGTGGTAAGCGGTGCATTAACCGTCAAGTTACCAGAGAGTGATGAGTGGCAAACGTTTAATGCTGGTGAGCAATTCACGGTTGAAGCCAATCAAAAGTTCCAAGTAAAAGTAGAGGTCGAAACCGCTTACTTATGCGTGTATGGTAAATAGTAAGCTCTAAGTTATAGCAGTATCAAAACGAAAAACGCCAAGTATTTTATGCTTGGCGTTTTTTTATGTGTCGTATTTTAAATGAGGTTCAAGCTACCATTTTAAAAACCCTATTTTACACAGCATTACACTTTGTCTGTGCCAAACAAACAGCAAAAAAAGCGGTCATTAATTATGCTAAAACCATGAATTCTCGAAGGTATATAGTGTTATGACAAAGGAAACAGAAAAGGCAGGTCAGCAGACGATTACAAAAGATGCGCGCCACGATTACGAGCATCTGGCACGCCGTGCTAATTTGCGCTATGTGAGTGACGATGAACCAGGCTACGAGCGTAGACGCTGGGGTCGCGGTTTTACTTATCGTGATGCCACAGGCAAGACCGTCAAAGACAAAGCGCTGCGTCAACGTTTTGATGCGTTAGTGATACCGCCCATGTGGTCGGAGGTGTGGATCTGCCAAGACGAAAAAGGACATCTGCAATCAACAGGACGAGACGAAAAGTCACGTAAGCAATACTTATATCATCCCTCATGGAATAATATTCGTGACCAAGCCAAATTTGACGCGATGATAGGATTTGCAGAAGTGCTACCTAACCTACGCGCACAAGTTGAGATAGATCTAGAGGCCGAGTCGCTGTCACGCACCAATGTACTGGCAGCCATCGTCAAACTACTTGAGACGACACTGATTCGTATCGGTAATAGCCGCTATGCCAAGCAAAATAAAAGCTATGGTCTGAGTACGCTACGTAGCAAGCATGTGAGCGAAACGGATACTGGACTCGCGTTTGATTTTGTAGGAAAGAGCGCAAAAGAGCATCACATTGAGCTACAAGATGAGCGATTGATTGATATCGTACAAGCCTGCTCAGAGTTGCCGGGTTATCAGATATTCAAATACTTAGATGATGACGGACATAAACAAGTCGTTGATAGTAGCGACATCAACGAATATCTGCGCATGCATACATGCGGTACAGATTGTGAGAGTAAGCTATACAGTGCAAAGGATTTTCGCACGTGGATGGCAAGTGTGCTTGCAGCAAGCTACCTATATGACGAGCTGCAAACGTCCACAGGCGCGCGCATATTGGCAAGTGCTCCAGAAAGTACTGAGCGTCAGCAGTTGGTTGTTGATATGGTAAAAAGTGTGGCAGCAGAGCTGGGCAACACGCCAACCGTTTGCCGCGCGTCTTATATTCATCCTATTGTCATTCAGCGTTTTTTAGCAGGGCAGTTCTTTGAGTGCTATAAGCAAGCGCGTCGCGGCCGAACGAAAAAGTACCAAAGCTGCGAAGAAAAAGCATTGTTAGGTTTTCTGAGTGCTGCCGTTTAAGTATTGCCATTTATAGATAAGTATTTGGATACGGGTGCTCAAGCCTTAATATTGCAGTATCAATGTCTTTCTGAAGGCTTCGAGCTAAAGGGTTCAAAAACAGCTATAACCTATAACTATTGAGGTATTTAGCACTAGACCATAACTCATTAATAATAATGAGCTATGGTTAAATTTTATCTATATAAAATAAAAATGATACGTTATGTATTGAAATAAGCGTAAAAATGCGTTACTAATAGAGCATGATAAATACGAACGTATAAAACGGTCTATAGGATGTGACCATTTTGCAATCATACATACCATTTTAACAGTTACCTGCTATTGCTAAAGGATTAGCTTATGAATACCGCCACTCAAACTCCTACGAATGTTGATACAGACACTACCAGCACACCAAAGAGTTATACCGATTACTATAATAATTTTGATATGAATGCGCTGCTGTCAGAAATCTTTAGCGAGCATGTAGACGATCGACTAAATGCTTATATGGCGTGCTGTGGTCGTCATGTACGCGATGGCCGCGCTGACCATGCTGCGCTAGTACACGAAGATACGGCAGGCAATATCACGCGCATGAGCTTTGGTGAGCTTGACAAAGCAAGCGCTCAAATCGCTAACTTGCTACAGTCGTACGGCGTAAAAGCGGGAGACAAGGTGGCGACAATGCTACCGCGTACACCCGAGCTACTAACCGTTGTATTGGCAACATGGCGCATCGGCGCGGTATATCAGCCATTATTCACCGCTTTTGGTTATGACTCAATCAAATACCGCATGGATAAGGCTGACACCAAAGTTGTTTTTACCAATCTAGAGAACCGCAGCAAGTTTGAAGACTTAGCCGCGCAAACCAAAATGGTATTGGTTGGTGGTACTGAGGACGCTCAGACATGGGGTGATGATCACTATAGCCAGTCTATGGCAGCACAACCGCAAATGATAGAGGCAGTCACGCTCGATACGGATGCGCCATTTTTGCAGATGTTTACCTCAGGTACAGTCGGTAAATCAAAAGGCGTTAGTGTTCCGTTAGCGGCACTGCCTGCTTTTTATCTATATATGCGTTACGCCATCGATCTGCGCGAAGATGATCAGTACTGGAACATGGCAGATCCCGGCTGGGCATATGGTTTGTACTATGCCATCACGGGACCTATGTTACTGGGCATCACCACTTATTTTAATGAAGCAGGATTCGATGCGACCAATACTCGTGACTTTATGGTGCGTCATAAAATTACCAACTTAGCGTCTTCACCCACCGCATTTCGTATGATGAAATCCAGCGGCGTTTTCGATAATGTTGATGAAGGTGCTTATAGAGATGATAATGCCAAGCTGTCTTTGCGCTGTGCCAACTCAGCAGGGGAGACACTGAATACCGAAGTTGTCAACTGGGTCGAGACCTATTTGAGCTGTCAGGTAAAAGATCAATATGGGCAAACAGAAACAGGCATGACTTGCTGTGCGCATCATGCGTTAACGCACGAGTCTCCAGTGGGATCAATGGGAATGGCACTACCAGGTCATACGTTAGTGGTATTAGGTGATGATATGACTGTACTGCCAGATGGTGAGCAAGGACAGTTAGCAGTCGTGGTCAGTCAGTCGCCTGCGTTCTATTTCCGTGGTTATAGCTGGAATGAAAAACAAGCCTTTGTAGAGGATTACTATCTAACAGGCGATGTGGTCGAGCGTCATAGTGACGGTAGTTACTGGTTCTCAGGCCGTGATGATGACATTATTATTACCGCAGGTTACCGCGTCGGACCTACGGATGTCGAAAACACCGTCTTAGAGCATGACGCCGTTGCAGAGTCTGCGGCCGTGGGCGTGCCGGATGAAGTGCGTGGTCATACCATCAAGTCTTATGTGGTGCTAAAAGACGGTGTCGAAGGTAGCGATGAGATTGCCAAAGAAATCCAAGAGTTAGTACGCAAACGCTTATCTACTCATGCGTATCCGCGTGAGGTCGAGTTTGTGACAGAACTGCCCAAAACGCCAAGCGGTAAGATTCAACGCTTTTTGCTACGTAGTCTGTCTGCTGCATAAATAAGTTGATAAAGCATCCATAAATTTAATAGAAAAATATCTAATAAGAAGCAAAATCTAAAGGAATAATCATGCAAGTTAAACAAAACAGCTTTTTGGTCACAGGCGGTGCATCAGGTTTGGGCGAGTCAGTGGCTCGAGCGATTGTAGATCAAGGTGGTAACGTCGTCATCGCTGACCTGAATGAGTCAGCAGGGCAAGCATTGGTCACTGAGCTAGGTGATAGTGCACGTTTTGTGCGTTGTGATATCACCAACGGTGATGAAGTGCAATTAGCGGTTGAGATGGCAGAGTCAGCTTTTGGCGGCTTACAAGGCTCAATCAACTGTGCTGGTATCGTAGTCGTACAAAAGCTGCTAGATCGTGATAACAATCCGGCAGACCTTGAAGCATTTAGCCGCGGGGTCAATATTAATTTGGTCGGTTCATTCAATGTTGCCCGTTTGGTCGCAGCAAGTATTGCTAAGCGTTTGGCTAGTGACAGCACTACAGATGCCAATGCAGAAAAGAACCATGTAGGAAAAAATGCGGATCAAGGTATTATTATCAACACAGCCTCTATCGCCGCCTTTGATGGTCAAGTGGGCCAAGCCAGTTACTCATCGTCCAAGGCAGGCGTGGTTGGATTAACTTTACCACTTGCTCGCGAGCTGGCTCGTCACGGTATACGCGTGATGACTATCGCACCGGGTGTCTTCGCTACGCCGATGATGGAATCTATTCCAGAAAAAGCCCGTGAACAGTTGGAGGCGGGCGTGCCTTATCCTAAACGTTTGGGCGCTCCCAATGAGTTTGCCAAATTGGTGACCCATATTATTGATAATGCCTATCTAAATGGTGAAGTCATTCGCTTAGATGGTGCCATTCGTATGGTCTAGCTCTCGTTGCTTTCATTATTTTCACACAAAATTGATCTACATAATATGGCATGATTCTTTGATACAGTATTATTAATTACTCTTGAGAGTTGATGATAAGGATCAAGTTTCATGTCATTTTTTTGCAAAAAATCTTACCAATTAAGTGAATCATATCCGCGCTCGTTGCTAATACTTATCAGTATTAGCCTCATTTTCTTTTCGAGCACTAGCGCTATTGCCTATAGTGAAAGCACCTCAACACCCAATGAGCCTATGCCATCCTCGACAGTTATTGATAAAGTTTTTGTGGATAAATCAGATCGAGTCTTACAGCTCATGGCACGGGGCAATGTCATACGGTCATATCGTATCGCGCTTGGCGACAGCCCAGTTGGTCATAAACAGCAAGAAGGTGATCAGCGTACGCCGATAGGTATTTATACCTTAGATTACAAAAACGAGAACTCTATTGCGTATCGTTCCATTCATATTAGCTATCCAAATGCGGCGGACAAAGCACACGCAAAGTCGCTAGGCGTTAGCCCAGGCGGCGATATCATGATTCATGGACAAATGAATGGCTTTGGGCATTTGGGCTGGTTGAACCAAAGCCGAGATTGGACCGATGGCTGTATCGCGGTTACCAATGACGAGATGGACACCATTATGGCAGCCGTTAAGGTTGGCACCTTAATTGAAATCGTTGAGTAAACGGTTTAAGTTTATGATAATTATAAGATGTAAGTATAAATTGATGCTTTATAAAGGATAGTTTTCCCTATTTTAAATATCATTGTTTTTAGTAAGGTTTTATGGCGTAACTGTCTTGAAATAATTGTATATATACCTTATATAAATGACAGATAACAGAGGGCACTAGCGTCTAAAATGACCTCTGATAATACGAATTATAAAAGGATATACATATGAGATTTGAGAAATTTACTCAAAAACTGCAATCGGCAATTCAAGAAGCACAAAGCCTAGCGTTAGGTCGTGATCATACGGGTATCGATCCTGTGCATTTGCTTGGCGTACTACTGCAAGATGAATCTAACTTATCTATTTGCCAACAAGCGGGTGCTTCTGTACCCGCGTTAAAAAATGGCGTTGCCAAAGCATTAGACAATCAGGCGACTATTGCGGAACCAACAGGAGATGTTAATCTAAACCCAAACTCGGTTAAAATCTTGAACTTGGCAGATCGTCAGGCTCAAAAAGAAGGCGATGATTTCATTGCTACTGAATGGGTGATGTTGGCACTCGCTGAGCAAGGCGAAACCAAAAAGATATTTGAAAGTGCCGGCGTAACGGCTAGCAAACTAAAAGCGGTCATTGAGCAGCTACGCGGTGATGATACGGTCAATAACCAAAACGCAGAAGATCAGCGCGATGCACTCAATAAGTATACGATCAATCTGACTGAACAAGCAGAGCTTGGCAAGTTGGATCCAGTGATTGGCCGCGATGAAGAGATACGCCGTACCATCCAAGTACTGTCGCGCCGTACCAAAAATAACCCAGTGCTCATCGGTGAGCCGGGCGTTGGTAAAACCGCCATCGTCGAAGGCTTGGCACAAAAAATCATTAATGGTGACGTACCAGAGGGTCTGCGCCGCAAAGAAGTGCTGTCGTTAGATTTAGGAGCGCTCATTGCAGGGGCAAAATTCCGCGGTGAATTCGAAGAGCGACTCAAAAGCGTATTGAGCGACTTGGCAAAGCAAGAAGGTAACGTCATCTTATTTATCGATGAGCTGCATACCATGGTTGGAGCGGGCAAAAGCGACGGCGCGATGGATGCAGGTAATATGCTAAAGCCAGCACTAGCACGCGGTGAGCTACATTGTGTTGGAGCCACGACGTTAGATGAATATCGCAAGTACATCGAAAAAGATGCGGCACTTGAGCGTCGTTTCCAAAAGGTTCTAGTCGATGAGCCAACGGTCGAAGATACCATCGCGATATTACGGGGTCTAAAAGAGCGTTACGAGCTGCATCATGGCGTCGATATTCAAGACAGTGCCATTATCGCGGCGGCACGTATGAGTCATCGCTATATTACGGATCGCAAGCTACCTGATAAAGCGATTGATTTAATTGATGAGGCGGCCAGTCGCTTGCGTATGGAAATGGATAGCAAGCCTGAATCATTAGGCAAACTTGATAGCCGCCTGATTCAGCTAAAAATGCAGCGCGAAGTGCTCAAAAATGAGGAAGATGCTGGCGCGCAAGCCGAGCGCAAAGTGCTCGATGCCCAAATCGCAGAGCTAGAAAAAGAATATGCCGATCTTAATGAAGTGTGGCAGGCAGAGAAGGCGCTGGTCAAAGGCAGTCAACAGCTCAAAGACGAGTTGGATAAGGCTCGTATTGCCTATGATAAGGCTAGCCGCGAAGGTGACTACGAGACCATGAGTAAGCTGCAATACGAGACCATTCCGCAGCTTGAGCGCCGTATCCATGAGTCCGACTTGGCTGAGCAAAAAGAGCAGACAGGTGAAGGTAGCGGTGTCAAATTACTACGGAATAAGGTAACAGACAACGAAATCGCAGAAGTCGTGGCAGCGGCAACGGGCATTCCAGTCAGCAAAATGATGCAAGGTGAGCGTGATAAGATGATAGCCATGGAAGAAAAGCTCCATGAGCGTGTCATCGGTCAGAACGAAGCGGTCGAAGCCGTTGCAAACGCGGTACGTCGTAGCCGTGCAGGCTTGTCTGACCCCAATCGCCCTTCTGGTTCGTTCTTGTTCTTGGGACCTACAGGTGTTGGTAAAACTGAGCTCACCAAATCACTGGCAAACTTCCTATTTGATTCTGAGGATGCGATCGTACGTATCGATATGAGTGAATATATGGAAAAACACAGCGTCAGTCGCCTAGTTGGTGCGCCTCCAGGTTATGTCGGTTACGAAGAGGGCGGTACATTGACGGAAGCGGTACGCCGTAAGCCGTATAGCGTCATACTCTTCGATGAAGTGGAGAAAGCCCATCCCGATGTGTTTAATATCTTACTGCAAGTATTGGACGATGGTCGCTTGACTGACTCACAAGGACGGGTGATAGACTTCAAAAACACCGTTATTATCATGACCAGTAACTTAGGGTCGCATAAGATTCAAGAGATGGTAGGTGAGAGCTATGACGATATCAAGGCAGAAGTGATGGATTCGGTTGGGCAGCATTTCCGTCCAGAGTTCGTCAACCGTATTGATGAAATTGTAGTCTTCCATCCGCTTGGTATGTCGCAGATGGCAGGTATTGCCGACATTCAATTAGATCGCTTGCGTCAGCGTATCCAAGAGCGTGAGATGGATATTGAGCTGTCGGCAGATGCCATGAATAAGCTCGTGGCAGTCGGTTACGATCCTGTTTATGGTGCGCGTCCACTCAAGCGTGCCATTCAACAAGAGATCGAAAACCCATTGTCATTGAAACTATTAGCAGGTGATTTTGTCGCTGGTGACATTATCAAAGTCGATGTGGGTGCCGATGACAAATTAACTTTTGATAAGCTAAGAATGAGCTAACCACTTTATCGTTAATGTCTGTTTGACCTTACTATATACGCTAAATCAACCCCTTATCTACAATCGTAGGTAAGGGGTTTTTCGTTTAGACAATTATTTTACGCTACGATTCTTTTACGTTTTAAATCTCTCTTAACTATCAGGACTGTGCTATAAATAAATGACTAGCAATATAAGTGCAAACCGAATAAAGAGGAAAAACAATGACAACTCATATCGAGCGTATTAATAAACCTTTAGCATTGCCACTAGTAATCGCAGCTTTACTGTTCAGCACTGCAGCTTGCTCTAACTCTTCAACAGTAAACACCAGCAACAAAGTGACAGAGTATAAAGAAGTGCAAGTGCCTAAAGCGGATATGCAGGTAAGCGATGCTCAGGTCAGTCTAGAAAAGCCTGAGTTTACAACAAAGTCAGTGGCCACCTTTGATGAGCCTTGGGCCATGACCGCACTACCCAGTACCACCAACAAATCGCCACAGCTACTGGTCACCCAAAAAACAGGCGAGTTATTCATTGTGGATACCGCAACAGGTAGCAAAACAAAGGTCGGAGGCGTACCTGAAGTTGCTTATGGTGGGCAAGGTGGGTTAGGAGACATTATACTAGCACCAGATTTTGCGACTTCTAATGCGGTGTATTTGAGCTACGCAGAAGCGGGGATGGGAAGCGAGAGCAATACATTTGGCGCAAAAGTTATCAAGGCGACGCTCGCAGGACTAGGTACTAACGCACCCATGCTGCAATCCATCACGCCCATTTGGGAGCAGTTTCCAAAAGTGACAGGACAAGGGCATTACAGTCATCGATTGCTATTTTCACCAGATGGACGCTATCTATATATCAGCTCAGGCGAACGCCAAGACAAAGAACCAGCACAAGATATGAGTATGAATTTGGGTAAAATCATTAGGCTTTATGCTGATGGTTCTGTACCAAAGGACAATCCATTTGTCAGTGACAGCAATGATATTGCCTCTCAGTTCTGGACAATGGGCAATCGCAATGTGCTCGGCATCAGATTCGATGAAAATGGCAGGCTTTGGGCTAACGAGATGGGACCAAAGGGTGGTGATGAATTTAATCTGATTGAAAAAGGGAAGAATTACGGCTGGCCTATTGTCTCAAATGGTCGCAATTATTCAGGGACACCAATCCCAGACCATGATACTCGTCCTGAGTTCGAGATGCCTAAAATCACATGGACGCCTGTTATCTCACCATCTTCACTAAGTCTATATACCGCAGGTAGCCATAATGACTTCCCAGCATTGCAAGGTGATTTCCTAATCAGTGGTTTGTCCTCAAAAGCGCTCATCGTAGTGAGTGTCGATGAAGATAATAGTGCTACTGAGCGTTATCGTTATGATATGGGCGAGCGTATTCGTAGCGTGATGGCAGTCGATGGACAAGTGTGGGCGCTGGAGGATGGTGATGGCGGGCAATTACTCAGATTAATGCCGAAATAGTCACTGAACCAGATGGCTTATTATCATGATTTTATGTAGTTATTCTAAAATAAGCATAAAATCATTTAGGATAAACGAGAGGCTTTATCAAGTTTTATTTTGTAATTGATTGATAGTTAAAGCCTATTTTGTTAAGGTAATATTCCTTGAATTTTGAGACTTGCACATGGAAGAAGTAAAAGTAGGTAGATTAGGGCCTTTTCCACGGGTGAGCAAACCTGTGTTTATTACATCGTCACTGTTGATTGTTGGATTTATTATTTTCGGTGCGCTTTTCACCGAAACAGCAGGGGCTGTCTTTAGTTTTTTACAGAACTTTATTACTGATAAGTTCGGTTGGCTATTTATTATATTGGTCAACGTCGCGCTTATACTTTGTATTTACTTGGCGATGAGTCGTTATGGTGACATTAGGCTTGGTAACCAAACGGAGCGACCACAGTACAATCTGTTTTCTTGGATTGGTATGTTGTTCTCCGCAGGTATTGGTATTGGCCTAGTATATTGGGGTACAGCGGAGCCGCTATATCACTTTATGGCACCGCCACTGGGTGAGGCTGAGACAGTAGAAGCAGCCAAGCAAGCGATGAATATCTCGTTTATGCATTGGGGACTACATGCTTGGGCGATCTATACAATCGTAGCGCTATCGTTGGCATATTTCCATTTCCGCCGCGGTCTACCGTTATCGATTCGCTCTACTTTATATCCTTTACTGGGTAAAAGAATTTATGGCCGATGGGGTCACACTGTTGATATCTTGGCCGTGTTCGGTACGATGTTTGGTGTGGTTACCTCACTTGGACTTGGCGTCATGCAGATCAACTCTGGACTAGAAAAGCTATTTGGTACGCCAAATAGTCTGACAGTACAGTTTGGTCTGATCGCTTTCATCACAGCGCTAGCAGCGGCTTCCGTCATGATGGGACTGGACAAAGGTATCAAGCGCCTTAGTGACATCAACATCGGTTTTACAGTTGTATTGCTCGCGTTTATGGTCATTTTAGGACCAACGCTCTTTATCTTCGATAGCTTCATCGAAAACATCGGTAATTATCTGACTGCGATTGTACCACTAGGTACATGGGGTGAGTCTTACAGTGAAACCGATTGGCAGAGCGGCTGGACAGTATTCTACTGGGCATGGTGGGTTAGCTGGGCACCATTCGTTGGTATCTTTATCGCCCGTATTTCTCGTGGTCGTACCATTCGTGAATTTACGCTTGGGGTATTGTTAATCCCAATGCTTATCTTGTTCTTCTGGTTTACGACTTTTGGCGGCGTTGCTATTCACATGGAACTTGCTTCTGCTGTGACAGGTATTAGCCCAGGGTTGGTTGAAGCGGTACAAGCAGACAGTGGTAGTGCCATCTTCAAATTGGTTGAGTACTATCCGTTGGCAAAACCTATCACGCTATTAATTGTGGTTATGATCATGCTATGGTTTGTGACGTCATCGGATTCGGCCAGTTTTGTTATCGATATGCTGACGGCTGGTGGTGATACCAATCCACCAAAAATCCAGCGCTTGTTTTGGGCAACGACAGAAGGCATTATTGCTGCTATATTGTTAGCAGCTGGTGGACTTTCTGCCCTACAGGCGGCGGCTATTGTCGCAGGCTTACCGTTTGCTCTAGTGATATTTGTCATTATGTATGCGCTATTGCGCGGACTTAGCCGAGATCGTTTGATTTTGTACCGTGCGCAGCAGCGATTTATCACAGATGAGTCAGCAGATCATAACTCTGCTAACGAGTTCGTCGATGAGCATTTACTAAAAGGTCCACCTAAGATCGTAAAAGGTGACTAAGCACTAAAGTTGTTATTCAGTTTGTTCAAAGAAGCCCCAATTTAATAAATTGGGGCTTCTTTATTGGACTCTATAAATGAGGACTATTTAGAATAAATGAACGTTAGTCAAAACAGCTGTCAAAGTGTCGATACCATACCTATACATTAGCGACTGTTTTTTGAGTGTTATATTTGATAATTGGCTCATACCTTGGTATGGTTACGCACTTTTTTTTGGGGAATACCTATGGATCATGTAAAAGTTGGCCGAGTAGGCCCTTTTCCGCGGGTAAGCAAACCTGTATTTTTGACGTCAGCAATATTGATACTTGCTTTTATTATCTTTGGCGCGTTATTCAACGAGCAAGCAGAAATAGTATTTAATCAAGCAAAAGCATTTGTTTCTTTGCGCTTTGGCTGGTTCTTTATTGTCGTGGTCAATTTAACATTGGCCATGAGTATTTATATGATATTTAGCCGCTACGGCGATATCAGGCTTGGTCATCAAAATGAGAGACCTGCGTACAATCTTGTTTCTTGGGTTGGTATGCTGTTTTCGGCAGGTATTGGTATTGGCCTGCTCTATTGGGGTACCGCTGAGCCACTGTATCACTTTATGGCGCCACCATTAGGAGAACCAGAAACTGTTACTGCAGCAAAACAAGCGATGAACATCTCGTTCCTTCATTACTGTTTTCATGTATGGGGGCTTTATGGCATGGTCGCGCTATCACTGGCATATTTCCATTACCGGGTAGGCTTACCACTGGCGATACGCTCGACACTATATCCAATGTTGGGTAAAAAGATCTACGGTGGTTGGGGTCATACGGTAGATACACTAGCAGTATTCGGTACGATGTTTGGGGTGGTCACGACGTTAGGTCTTGGTGTCCTACAGATCAATTCAGGTCTTGAGACCTTATTTGGTATTCCTAATAGTATTACGGTGCAGATTATCTTGATAGGTATTATCACGATGCTAGCAGGGTTGTCTCTGTTTGTAGGACTTGATAAAGGTATCAAACGCCTAAGTGATATTAATATATTATTCACTATTATATTACTGAGTTTTGTGATTATTTTTGGGCCCACTCAATTTATTTTTAATAGTCTAATAGAGAATATTGGTAATTATTTGCATCAAATTGTGCCGTTAGGTCTTTGGACAGAGTCTTATAAGGGCGAAGAAAACTGGCAGTCCTCTTGGACGATATTTTATTGGGCATGGTGGATCAGCTGGTCACCATTCGTTGGGGTGTTTATTGCCCGTATCTCTCGAGGACGCACCATTCGTGAGTTCATATTAGGAGTGCTGTTCATTCCTGTTACGATTTTATTTTTATGGTTTACTGCGTTTGGTGGTTCTGCAGTAAATATGGAACTTATGGCAGCAGCAGATCCCAGTATTGCTAGTCCAGGACTTATCGAGGCGGTACAAGCAGATACAGGTAGTGCTATCTTTAAGTTGATGGAGTCTTATCCGCTAACGGGCGCGGTCAATTTGCTTATCGTAATAATGATTGTATTGTGGTTTGTCACGTCATCAGATTCAGCCAGTTTCGTTATCGATATGTTGACATCAGGTGGCGATACCAACCCGCCAAAAATCCAGCGTTTATTTTGGGCAGGCTCTGAAGGCGTTATCGCTGCAGTATTATTAGCAGCAGGTGGACTGAGTGCACTACAAGCCGCCTCTATTGTCTCAGGTTTCCCGTTCGCTATTGTGATCGTCGTGATGATGTATTCTTTATTACGTGGCCTGAGCCGAGATCGTTTGATACTGTATCGCAATCAGCAGTGGTTCACTACCGAAGAGTCAGCAGAGCACAACTCTGCCAATGAGTTCCGTGATGAAGAGTTGTTAAAAGGACCACCAGCCATTGAAAAAGAAGTTTAATTCTTAAATCGAATGTTTTAATGTTAATGGTGCCATTAGTCTTCGCCGCCATAAAAATACCCAGCTTATGACAGTTGGGTATTTTTATGTGTGCTTGAGTAGATGTTGCTACTAATAATGCCCTAATGGTTAATGACACTCGCCTTCTGTATAACCGATGGCTTCAGGTAGGTTGCATGCTGAACAGGCATTGCCCGCAGTACGGTAGTTTATCACTGAACCGGTTTGAGTTTTCACGCAGACAGGCTCATATTGCATGGTGCATATGGTGTTGTTAGAGGGAGAAGCTGGGCACTGGGTAAGCGTATCTGCGATATTGTCCGTGCCTGACTGAATAGGGTTGACGCTATCAGGAGTATAGCTACAACCTGTTAGTATTAGTACCGATGTAAGAGCGAGGGACAAAATAAGCCATGATGACTTAAACGGGTTAACGAATGCTAAGAGTGGTAATTGAGGTAGGTTATGTTGCATGAGGCTAATTCCTTGTTTATGTCGTCCAATAGCGTCCTGTTATCGCCTATGAGCTATATAGTGAGACTGCTAAATCATATAATAGCCAATCTATAGCTGTCTACTCAATAATCTTTCACAAAAAACCCAAGCCTAATGAGCTTGGGTTTTTATTTGATAAAGATGGTTACTGCCATGCTTAGATATAAGTTCCTAAGAGGATAAGACCTACTTATTCAGTTGGCTTATCATCTTGGTTTAGCTGCACATACTTATCGAAGTTTTGCGCATAATCTGTCAAGTTGTCGCTTAGCATCTGGCGATACTGTTTAACATAAAACTCAACAATATCGTCTTTTTCTTTGGCAAAATCATCGCCTTTAACAAAGCCAATAGAAGCAACTGATGCGCTATAGCGAGCAGCTGCATACAACAGAGAAGCGCCTACCTGTCCTGAATGAGCATCAGGACCTAACTGACTGTTTGCGATGCCGATAATGGCGTCAGCACGCTGATAAAACGCCTGCATTTCAGGAGTGATTTCGACATTGCTGTCTTGAGTGTTGCCATCTTGAATATTGTCCTGAGGCATAAGCTGCTCCTAGTAATAAGTGTCGGTAATTTTTAGTATATAAAATGGGTTGTAAAGACTCTAAGGCAGTGACGCTTATAATCCAGCGTCAGTTTTTAAGATGTCAGCTTTGTCTGTTTTTTCCCACGTAAAGGCAGTCTCTGAGCCTTGACGACCAAAATGACCAAAGGTAGACGTTTGCTGATACATGGGTTGTAGTAAGTTCAACATACGAGTGATGCCATATGGGCGCAAGTCAAAATGGGTACGAATCAGGCGGATGATCTCATCGTTGCTGATTTTATTCGTCCCAAAAGTATTGACTGAGATAGAGGTTGGCTCAGCCACACCAATGGCGTAACTGACCTGTATCTCACAACGATCAGCAAGACCCGCGGCGACGATGTTCTTCGCCACATAACGTACTGCGTAAGCGGCGCTGCGATCTACTTTTGAGGGATCTTTACCACTGAATGCACCGCCACCATGACGTGCCATACCGCCGTATGTATCAACAATGATCTTACGTCCAGTTAGACCAGCATCACCCACAGGACCACCGATGACAAATTTGCCTGTTGGATTGATATGATAGCGTGTACCAGCATGTAACAGATCAGCTGGTAATACCTGCTTGATAATAGACTCCATCACCGCTTCTTGTAGATCTGATTGCGAGATACTTGGGTCATGCTGTGTCGATAGAACGACTGCATCGATAGCGACAGGACGATTGCCATCGTATTTTAGAGTGACCTGTGCTTTGGCATCGGGGCGCAACCACGGTAGATCGCCTGCACGGCGCAGCTCAGACTGACGCTCCATCAGACGGTGAGCATATTCGATAGGGGCGGGCATCAATACGTCCGTTTCATTACTGGCATAACCGAACATTAAGCCCTGATCGCCTGCACCTTGCTCTTCAGGATCGCTACGATCGACACCTTGAGCGATCTCAGGAGACTGCTTGCCCAGCATGTTGATGACGGCACAAGTCTCGCCATCAAACCCTAAATCTGAATGATGATAGCCAATACCATTAACCGTATCACGAACCAGACGCTCTAAATCGATGTTTGCTGTTGTGGTGATTTCGCCAGCAAGGATGACCGCGCCTGTTTTTACTAAAGTTTCGCAAGCTACGCGGGCATGTAGGTCTTCACGTAAGATAGCATCGAGGATAGCGTCTGATATTTGGTCAGCCATTTTATCAGGATGACCTTCGCTCACAGATTCTGAGGTAAATAAGTTGTATTCACGCATAATGGGGTCGCTTAATTGCAGGGACTGTAGTCGACAAACTCAGTCATTATTAAATGTATAGAAAAATGAAAGACGAAAACGAATCAAAAAATTAGCATATTTTACCGTGTATCGAGGTAAAACTCTAGCAATGTATGGTGTTGTGAGGTAACTGGTGATGGATTAAGGGCGGTAAAAGTCATCAATGTCGCTATTTTCTTGCCAACGAAATTCAGTATGTTGCGCCACTTGGTAGGCTTTCTCGACGCCATGTCTATCAGCGATAAAACCAAGTGCCATATCCATGCCTGCGCTAACCCCTGATGAGGTATAAAACTTACCATCAATGACTCAGCGTGCTTGCTTGATCCAATTCACTTGATCCGACTGACAAGTCACCCATTGCCATGCCATTTTATTAGAGGTTGCTCGCTTGCCATTTAACACGCCGCTTTTTGCTAACAAGGCGCTACCAGTACAGACGCTCAGTACCCAATCAGCCTCATCAGTGAGAGTTGTTAGCGTTTGCAAAAAGGATGAATCGTAGACTAGCTGGCGTGTACCAAACCCGCCTGGTACCAAAACAATATCCGTCTGACAGGCTAATTCGCTGACAGCGACTGTTTGCATAGGTACGTTATGCTTACTGCGGATGATGCCACCAGCCATTGAGGCAAATTGGATACGATAATGCTCAGGCAAGCTCCCAAACATCTCAACGGGTCCGAATAAATCCAAGGTCTCAAAATCATCGAACACTAGCGCGGTAATCGTACGCATGTGGCACCCTTATTTGAAAGTATCTCTTATAAAGTACAGCTATCGTATTATGGCAGCTTGTCACACCATATCATGACATGTCATCACACCATCAATACTTTATCGGTCCATAAAAGTAAAACACAGTGATCAAACGGCAAACAATCAATGGTCATTATAGTTCTAAAAATTTAGCTTTGTCTTTGAACATGCACTCCTCATAGACAGGGCAAGCACCGCATTTGGGTGTGCGTGCTTGACAGGTATAACGCCCGTGTAAAATAAGATAATGATGGGCGTCAACTATGAAGTCATCGGGTATACGTTCAACCAGCTTATTTTCGACGATTAGCACGTTTTTACCAGTAGCAAGACCGGTACGATTACCCACCCGAAAAATATGCGTATCAACCGCCATAGTAGGTTGACCAAAAGCGGTGTTCAACACCACATTGGCGGTTTTACGTCCAACGCCGGCTAGTGATTCTAAATCTTTGCGATTATCAGGGACGGTGCTATTGAATTTCTCAATCAAATCGCGGCAGGTTTTGATGACGTTTTTGGCCTTGGCATTATATAAACCAATATTTTTGATATAAGATTTGACACCCTCTTCACCTAGCGCGAGTATCGCCTCAGGTGTATTTGCCACAGGATATAGTTGCTGAGTGGCAATATTAACGCTCACATCGGTAGCCTGTGCGGATAAAATGACCGCAATCAGCAGCTCAAAGTTGCTTTTATAATGCAGTTCAGTGACGGGCTCATCGATGGCCGCTTCTAACTTTTCGAAGAATGGACGCACATCGCGGTTGGGCATTCGCCGTGAAGGTGGGGTATCAGCTGTCTTATGTTTGACCGTTTTACTCATGGTGTTATGGCTATTATCTAATGAAGTGAGTATGCAAAATTATATGATAGTGAGACCAATTATATTGCTTATTAAGGTATCAATCACGTAATCATAGGGCTACTTGCAGTGAGTCGAGTTCTGCTTGTAGCGCCTCAAGCTCTACTTGCTTTTTGTCATTAGCACGGACGCTAAGCTGTTTCTCTAACTTTTTGATTTTGGTACGTAGTTTGGCAGCTGCAATGGTGTTTTTTGCTTGTGCTTCGCTGATGTTTAGAGACTGGCTCGCTGCATTATTCAGTTTGGCTTCGACCATACTGACCACAGGTCTGCTATTGCTGGTATCAGCCAGTTGCTCTGTCACACGTTTGAGATGCGTGTGGTAGCGCTGTCTCAAATCTTCTTGTTCGGCCAGTCTTTCAGGTGCAGATACTTCGCGATCAATAGTGACCAAATCGATGCAGTCGACAGGGCAGGGCGCGATACACAGCTCGCAGCCCGTACACAAATCGGTAAAGATCGTATGCATGTGTTTGCCCGTACCGACAATAGCGTCGACTGGGCACGCTGGGATACACTTGGTGCAGCCAATACAGTCGTCCTCACGGATGACCGCACGAACCTCTGTTGGACGACCAGATTTCATATCTATCGGCCACTGTGAGGGCGCAGCGCTCAGGGTATGGCTCTGAGTGTCTATCCCAATCGTCTGAGCGATCGCATCAGTCACTGGCTGACCACCAGGCACGCATTTGTTGTACGCCTCTCCCTCCAATACGATAGCAGCTGCATACGGCAGGCATCCGTCTGGATGCTCACAAAGTCCGCATTGTGTTTGCGGTAGACAAGCATCCACGCGTGCAATTTTTGTCTGTATCTCAGCGGGCAGGGTATCGATATGTAGTGATTTAAACAAAATCGGTAAGTCTGTCAAACGTGTCTGCTCAGCATTTTTAGTGACACGTGATGCTGCTTGTGGATAGTCGTCGGTCTGAGACATGGTATTACTGGCCTTAATGTCAGTCATTGTCAGTAGTGTCACTGATAGGGATCAATATGTAGATAAGTAGTGACTTGCCGGATGTGCTATAGATATATCACAGGTCTAACTAGCAGCATCATACGTTTAATAGCTAACCAGTCTATCTATACGGTTTATCTGCACAATCTATAATAATCGCTCTTGTCTTGCGCCGCAAAAGATTAACATATTTGCAGTCGTAAAACATCATGATCAAATACCAAAATAGCAACATTAAAAAGACAGCATTATCAAAAAAACAGCACTGCCTTAAAGCCACAGTATCCTCAAAAATTATAAGCCCAAACCTAACGATTACGACTTAGTGCCATCGGCTCAAACCTAATAATACTAGTAGGTATTACAAAACGAGTGTTTGCGTAGCACTTATTTGCCAAAACGTTTGAGGATAAAATCAATTAATAAATGCATACGATGAGGCATGTTATCACGGTCACGATAGAGCATCTGGCAGCCTCTTGGCTGATTATTCCATTCAGGCAGTACCCATTGCAAACTGCCTGAGTTGATCAAAGGATTTGCATCATAATCAGGAATAAAGCCTAGACCGATACCATCAGCAATAGCTCCAGTCAATAGGCTGATATTATCAACCCTTAGACGTACATCGTTCATGGGCTGGTATGTGTGTACTTCTCCAGTCATACGATGTTGTAGATGCCAAGTCGACATAGGCGTGCACAGTACCGTAGGATGCTTCGCCAAATCGCTAGGCACTTGGATATCAGATACATCGATATTGCTAGCGGCACAAATCATAAAACGAATATGGGTCAACTGTCGTCCAATCCAGTGATCGGCACTATGCTCACCAATACGAAAAGCAATATCAATTGCCTGCGCATCAATATCAATGGTTTGATTGGACAAACGTAAATCTAAGTTGATATCTGGATATTGCTTCAAAAAGGCGTTGAAATGCGGCGCTAAAATATCACTACCAAAATTGACAGGGGCACTGATTCTGATAGTGCCTTTGGCTTGGTCTTTATCTTGTAGCAAGCAAGATGCGACATTTTCTAGCTCGTCAAAGAGATGAGCACTGCTTTTATAATACAGCTGTCCGGCATGGGTTAGCTGGACACGATGTGCATCACGATTGAGCAATCTCAGTCCCAGATCGGTCTCTAATTTGGCAATGCGGCGGCTCAAGGTGGATAGTGGCATATCAAGCATCACTGAGGCTTGGCGAAAGCTACCATAGCGTACAACCGCACAAAAGCTGCGCATATCGTCAAGGGAGTAGTTAAATTTCATATTCGGAATCTATGCTCTCGTTATTGCTTGTTTATACCGTATTTAAAATATATACACTGGTGCTTATCTTTTCGCAAGTTTTTTGGAAGTCATATGAGCCGTTCAGCGAATACCACCGCCGTATTGTGTTTGCTACTGTGCACTTTCTTTTGGGGTGCAAGTTTTCCCGTTGGCAAACACGCTTTGAATGAGGTCGATGCCTTGACTTTGGTCGTGTGGCGTTTCGGTATTGCCTCGGTATGTCTGTACCTCTATGCAAAATACAAGCACATGCCACTGCCAACGCTCACACCAAAACAATGGGCATGGGCGATTGGCGTCTCTATCATCGGTGTTGGCGGCTTAAACTTGGGGCTATTCACAGGCTTGGCGCAGACCAATGCCAACAACGGCGCCTTGATTATGGCGCTGAGTCCGTTGGTTACTTCTTTGATTGGTTCTGTGGCGCAGCGCCAGTTCCCTACGAGAGGCGCATTGTTTAGTTTGGTGGTCTGTCTCTCTGGGGTACTACTGGTACTGACCGATGGCGCATTTACCAAACTATTAGGGTTTGAGTTCAATCATGGTGATCAAATTATCTTTTTGGGCATGCTGTGCTGGAGTCTATATACCTATCTGACCCAAGGTATCAGTCGCTGGATGCCAATGATTCCTTATACTTTGGTTGGTATGTTATCAGGGCTTGGGGTGATCTCACTTATGGTATTGTTTAGCGCAGATGTGCACCCTATACAAGAGAGCCTAGCGATCAGTCGCAGTGTCTTTGGTGACCTGATGTTCATTGGTATCTTTGGTACGGTTGGTGGTTATCTACTATGGATTTCTGGTGTTAAGCAAGTAGGCGCTACCAATGCCTCTTTATTTTTCAATTTTGTACCCGTATTTGCCGCGCTCACCGCGTTTGCTTATGGTCAGCAAGTGACTGCTTTGCAATTGTTAGGCATGGCGATTGTGATTGCAGGATTGTTGATACCTAGACTGGTAGAATGGCAGTATCAGCGTGTGGGCTTGCGCAATGCATGAGCCACTACAGAACTCTCAATATAATGCAGCATCACGCTGATATCAGCGCATTCTAATCTAATAGTAAGACGCCTTGCTCGGTAGCAATTTGATCGATCAAATCTCGAGCGATGCTACCTTTTGGCGGGATTCTAGGTAGATTAGATAGATCAAAAAAGTCAGCATGTGATAACTCTTCTTCTTGAATGATGATATCACCATCGGCATAAGACGCGCGAAACCCTAGCATTAAGTTAGAGGGAAACGGCCATGGTTGACTGCTCACATAGCGGATGTCTGAAACGCTAATATGCACCTCTTCTGCCACTTCGCGGACGACTGCATGCTCTAGACTCTCTCCAACTTCTACGAATCCTGCGATCAAACCATACATGGGTGGCAGTTTTTGCTGTCCATGGCGATGGTGATGAGCCAATAGGATTTGTAGCTCGCCGGTCACTGGGTTTGGGCGAGTAATGGCAGTAATGACGCACGGCTGTACGCGAGGATACTGGCGCAGCCTACATACAGGGCAAACCATAGCACGTTCGCCTTGGTTGGCATGCACCGTAGGGCTAGCACAGCGACTACAAAATCGTGTATCTGCTTGCCAGCCCAATAATTGTATGGCTTGGCTAATCTGATCTGACAAAGCAACTGGCAAATGAGTCATCAGCTGGCGATAAGGGACAAATACACTATCACTGCTTTCAGCGATGATAGGCAGCGTTACGCCGTGCGCGACTGCATAATTATAAGTCATGGCAGTGGTTGCTTGGGCAGTAAAAGTTTGAGCGTCTTCGTTATCAGCAGTACTATTGGACAGCCAATGATGCGGCGACAGGCTTTCGTGTAGCGTGACATGACCAACCTGATAACCAGGCTCATCTGAGTTATTGCGACTTGAGGGCAGTTCAATTTGCCACGGCCACCAGCCATCTGGCATTTGACGACATAGAACAGTGTCGCCACTCAGTACAAAAGCATGTGCCATAAAGTTTTCCAAACAGTTTGAGATAAACCTGCATCGGCTTAGATACAGACTTATTTAAAGTAAATGATCTTATCGATGATAGTTAAGATAAATGTCATGGCGGTAACGTTATAACCATGACATTCAGACCACTTTATCACGCAGCAAGTAAGTGGCTCAGGCTTTGCTGACCAATATCAAGGGCTTGCTTGCTAACAGGACGGTTATTCTCAAAGCCATCTAAATGATGATCGACGGCCATAATGACATCAGCGATGCAGGCCAATGTGCTGTCTTCAATGCGTCGTTCGCTTTCTATACGTTGCTCGATATAGTTAGCCAATTGACTCAGCATACTAGCAGGAGTAGGCAGCTGTAAGAAGCGTACTGCACCTGCGACTTGACGCATCATGCCAGGGACGTTTTGAATATTTAACATATCACGCTCAGGCTCTGCCAAGTAGTCATTGATGGCTTGCTCGACACTTGCGATAGCAGTACGACTCTCTTGTATCAGCGTATCGTTGGCTGTATTGAGCTGATGCAATGAGATGTGAGGGTTGTTTAGCGGTAGATAAATCGCCCCTGGTGTATGCATCTCTGCCATGGCAATGGCTGCGTTCTCTGCATGCATTAATGCCAATAATAAATGGTCAAAATCATCTGGTGACGGCGCTTGCCAATGACTGACAGCGTCTGCTGCGGTGCTAAGGCTATTGGCAGCATTTGACAGTCCAAGCAGACGTAGCGCTGAGCTAAGCTCAGTCAAAGCTTCGATTATCTGTGCGGTATGCATATCGATTGGATTGATCGAGTCACCACGTGCATAGCTGTCCACATTTTCTTTGATCGAACCAATCTGCGTTTGAATAATAGTATTTAAGGTATCGGTAAGCGCGCGATTGGGACCAAACAAGAAACGCTTCATTTCATCAAGCTGAGTACCTTCTAAATGGTTACTTGCATACTGCTCACGCAAGTGCTGTGCCGCTGCGCTATCACGCTGGCAGGCAAAGCTAACCAAATCAGCAAAGCGTGTGTCCATCACTGGTAAATAGCTGTGAAATTGCTGCTCTAAATAAATTAACGTATGTTTTTGGCTCAAACTTAATGGCATAACCGCTGCAAGATCAGTAACAGCAGTCGTCGCTGCTTGCCAAAATAAACTATTGGTCTGTGACGCTATCAATGCACAGGCAGCGCTCATCGCATCGAGTCTTTGCTGCTCGTTGGCATCGATATCGCCATCTTGATTCAGTAGCGCTACTCCAAGACCACTGCGATACGCATCAGTGAGTAGTTCTGTATCCAAATTAAGTGAGCTGAGCGGTTCGAAATTTTGTTCCGGATTGGCGATAATGACGCTACTGCTGCCAAAGGCAGCAAAGTCTTCGACAACCATAGGCGGTTTCTGCCCGTGAGCATTAAGCTTGTTGACCACGGGTAATAATAAAGTCGGCTCTACCGATTCAGTTAGTAGGACAAACTCGATATAGCGATCCAACGTCATGATGGCTTCTGATAGATCCATGATTAGATCGACATCATTATTATCGCCACTATCATAAAGACGCTGTAGACCATCAACGATGGCATCGTTCAACAGCTCTGCACCGACCAAAGAGATCAGTTTAAAAATACGGGACAGCTGTTTTAGGACACCAATAGAGTCTAATAATAAAGGGGCTTGACTGTTATCGTCGTTGAACTCACTTAAGTGAATCTCAGTATCCTTAAGTGTGGCGACAACCTCATCATGCAACAAATGAAGGGAGGGTAGATTAAAATCAGTAACACTAAGCGTAGGGGCGGTTAACTTCATTTGCGCAGACTGGTCCATAAGTATTTTTCCATAATGTACTGATGAGAATAACAATGGTATAAATTCGAATTATAAAATAGTTGTTAGTGATGTTTTAACGTTTTATTTAATAATAATCAAGACTATATTGTACAATTGTTGATGTGGAGTCAGTCGACGGCAACAGAATATTAGACAATTTTGTTTACAGTATGCATCGTGCTTCGGCACTTGACTGCCTATATTTGTTTGCGCTGAGTTAACGACGATCAGCTGCCAAACGTCAACTAGACATCAGCTAGAGATTGGCGTTGAGTGCAGGGTAGTCTTCTGCCAAAGCGCTATACCAGCTTTGATTGGCGGTCTCGTCTGTAGATGATGCTAGCAATAAATTTGCCAAATCAGCGAAATTTGCATGAGCGGTCTGTCCACCATCTGTTTGAGTATCCTCTTCAATGGCGAGGGTGACCTGTCCACCTGTCATTGCCAAATACACTTCGGCTAAAATCTCTGAATCCAGTAAGGCGCCGTGAAAGGTACGGTCTTGCTTGCCAACGTTTAGGCGACGCACTAGGGCATCTAGGGTGTTCTTTTGCCCAGGGTATTGTTGCTTTGCCATGACCAGGGAGTCAGTGACTTGTACCCGATTGGCAAAGTCATTCAAACCAACTTTCGCAAACTCCATATTTAAGAAGTTCATATCAAACGTGGCGTTATGAGCGATAATCTCAGCGCCATCCATGAAATCATATAAGGCCTGTGCCACTTGATCAAAAGTAGGCTTATCAGTCAAAAACGCCTCAGAGATACCATGAATACGAATGACTTCTTCATCCATGCCGCGCTGCGGGTTGATGTAGACGTGTAGTTTCTCACCAGTGAATTTACGTCCAACCATCTCTACGATACCCACCTCAATGACTCGGTCACCTTTTAGGGCATCAAGTCCTGTGGTCTCCGTATCCATAATGAGCTGGCGATCTGCCTCATGACGATGTATTGGTTTTGGTAGCAGCGGTTTGAAATGAGGGTTGGCACGGCTCGTATCCCCATCAAACTTAGGAGCATCAGGATCTATACTCATTGTGTCGCTATTTATGGTGGTATCAGTCATAGATGTTTTGACCTCTGGCATATCATTGATAATCGTCGGGGTATTGCTGTTGCTGTGATGATGCGTAGCCTGCGCGCGATCATCTTTATTTGTGGTAGTGCTGGTAGTAGCTTGATGGGAGTCATGAACCGGCGACTCATCCTCTAATGTGTCTTCTTCATACTCATCGTCTGCCATATCTAAACCCAATGGGTCGAACTTCAGCCAATCATCATTAGATGAGTTCTGGGTCTTATCAGACGTCACGTGGTCTTTTTTTTTAGTGATGTCCGATTCAGCTATTGCTGTATGACCACTATCTGATGTGACTCCTAAATTTGCCAGCTCATCTGCTTTTTCGTTACCAGCATGTCCAGCATGACCCTTGACCCAGTTCCAGCTCACATCGCGCATCTGGCACAGTTTATCTAGTTGCTGCCATAGGTCTTTGTTCGCGACGGGCTTTTTGCTGGCTGTTTTCCAGCCTTTTTTCTTCCAACCTTCAATCCATTCGGTAATGCCTTTTTGGACATAACTGGAGTCTGTCCAAATCTCAAGCCTCTGCTCATGTGGACTATGCGTCAGGGCCTGTATCGCACCCATTAGCTCCATGCGGTTGTTGGTGGTTTCGGTATCGCCGCCATATAGGTCTTGTGTATTGCCATCACTGAATATAAGATGCGCGCCCCAACCGCCAGCGCCAGGATTACCTTTGCAGGCGCCATCAGTATAGGCGACGGTGGTATTTGCTTTGGCGGCTAGTGGATTGGTTGCATTGTCTGTGATGGATGGCATAGGGTTACTACCGTTGTCTGACATAAAAGAATATTGACCTGATAAAGGATAGGCATAGCATTGTGCTAAAGCATCTTGTTCATGCTATATGTACCAAGTGCTGACGTTGTGAGTATAGCAAATCTATAATAAATAGGGGCAATCACCACGCACAAAATCGCAAAACCCTTCTGTCTACTCACAACATAATAGTAACCTGATTGTTTTCTGTTAAAATAACATTAGCGTACTGCCAGCAACATCACACACAAGCGCCGTAGCAAAAAGTAGCGAAACTAAGTTGTAGATAACTAGTTATAGATGACCAGTTATAGGTAACTGGTTCTAGATGGCTCCTTGATATTGCTTTGATAACGTCGCTTTGATGATTATGCAATAATGATTCGCTCAAAGACAGCTTTTAACACATAACTGCAGGGTAACCCTATTATGTCCTTACGCTCAAACATTTCTTATAAAAGACTGACTTATCTGATGCTCAGTGTGACTGCCAGTAGCGCGCTCTTTTTGAGTGCTTGTAATGATAGCAGTACTCAAGCAGATAGTGAGGTTGCGACAGACCTGTCTGTCTTTGAGGGTTGCTATACCGTGAGCCAAGACGAGCCTGCCCAGATAAAGGTTAGTCAACGAGAAGGCGCTTGGGTGATGCAGATGAAAGAGCCGGCCACAGCCAAACGTGTTTGGGATAATCCTGAGACATTAGAGGTGATTGAAAATAGTGATATACCGCAGTTCTTCTCTATTGACCCTGACAACGTTGATGCGGTTATTGGTCGTCCTGATCGAGTGCTGGTACTGGCCCATGTCAAGCCCTCCTATGCAAATATCGACCCACTGTTAGACAGTGAGTACTTGTCTTATATTTACCGAGGTGCCAACACTATCTACCGAGTAGAGTGTGATGATATCAATACGGATATTTTAGGTAATCCCCATGCTGATATTATTATCGATAATGTCAATGAGAGTATCTAAAACGATGTCCTTCAGCATTATTGATAAAAGACAGTATTTTTAGATCGTATCTTAAAACCGTATTTTGCTATAAACAGTCATACCATTAGAGTTAAGCAATATGAATTTTTTCAGTTATGTCGTGTTAGGCGGATTTTCTTATGCAGCGGGCTGGGCGATAAGAACCTATGTATTAGAAAAACAGCCGACACCTGAACAGCCCTACAATCTAAAGCACCCTGCTATTTTGGCATATTTGGGTGGGTTTTTTATCATTATGCTCATTGTTTCGTGGTTGATTGGTCGTTATGCACTTGGTCATGCTTCGATTGATTTACCTTTTATTATTATCAATAGTTTGGTGGCAACCTTTGTCTATTCGTTCGGACTCAATCCAGAAAAAGCGAGATACGATGTCCCTGATTAAAGCATGCCAGTAGATGGGCTGACAGCAAAAAGCCACGACCGAATCTTAAATGAACGGTCGTGGCTTTGGTTTATCAGCTTGTTCGATAATACAGTTTTATTAGCATTTAATGTGTCACAAAACTTGATCGATTGATTACTTGGATTAGTTAATTAATGGCTATGATGCTTTTTTTAGGTCGGCGCTGTTTTCATCACTGTCTTTCTTGTCGCCATCTTTCTTATCACTGTTAGTTTCTTTATCAGTAATAGCCTTGTCGTCACTATTTTTATCGGCATCTTTTTTGGCTTCTGACTTAGCTTTGGCATCTGATTGTTCTTGTTTCCATTCTTTGTATTTTTGCAGATCTTTTTTGGCTTGTTTTAAGCAAAATCTAAGTACCAGTGCATCATCGATATGACCGATGAATGGAATAGAATCAGGAATCAAATCAATTGGGTTTAACGTATATATCGCACCAACAACGCCAGCTGAAATGGTTTTAAAAGGAATCTTACGGTAGTCACCTTTGTAATAGTCTTTGACAAGACTCATAAATAGCATCAGATCATCACTAAAAGGTTCAAGGTATCCGCTGTCTTCTAGCTTTTCTTTTAGTTTGCTTTCTTTACTAAGTAAATATTCCAAATTAGAGTCAAGCGCTTTATCTTTGTTCGTTTTTTTATTAAACATAAATTTTGCCTTTTTTATTTTCGATGAATTCGTATTTACAGTAACAAATTCAATCAACCTATATTGTGTGTCTCGGTAGCGAAAAAGTAAATATAGGTAAAGGTTGGGCAACTTGTCTGCTGGTGAGATACGTTACAATATGAGCGCACGACTATAGTAACGGGTATGGACATAAGTATGTCTTGCGATAAATATATATCAGTACAAAATCGCACAGCATAGATAAACAACAAAAATAAAAGTATATAGGCAGTAGTAACGTATGGGTTCAAACACTCTATTAGCTAGAAATGAGCGCTCAAAACTAGTGACTAGTATCAGCGCCAGACTAAACCGCCGGCAGTTTTTGCGTCAAGTGGGTATCGGTGCGGGCACAGTTGCATTAGCGACTCAAGGCATCTCTCAAGTACTTGCCGCGAGTACTGCCGATGCTAATAATATATCGCAGCTGACCAAAGACGATTTACCGATGGCACTATCGGATGAGCACTCATCATTACCCTCACAGTCGTCACTAACCCAAACGCGCTGTATTACCCCAACTATTGAGACACGGATTTTTGCCAGCTCCAATGTGGGCGGCAGTGACGATCGTAACCAATTGGCATTGGATCGTATGGCTTGTGCGGGGTTTAAAGTAAATAATCCTACAATTACCAATCGTCAGTATTTGCGCTTTTCGGGTACGGACTTCCAGCGGGCAAGTGACTTTCAAAATATTGCTACTGGTGCGATAGCGGCACCAAAACTCCTACTTGGTGTCCGCGGTGGTTACGGTGCGATGCGACTATTGCCCATGGTTGACTGGGTGACACTTGGTCGTATCACAAAAGAGCGCGGCACGATACTCGCAGGGTTTAGCGATGTGACAGCTCTTCAGTGTGCATTACTGGCAAAAGGGTCAATGAGCTCGCTGGCGGCCCCCATGCTCTATAGTGAGTTTGGCAAATCAGCGCCCGACCATGTCAGTTGTCGGCAGTTTGCTGAAGCGCTAATCAATCCTCGCTTAACCATCAGCATACAAGACGCATCTTTGACCAGTCAAAATTTGCCTAGTATCTTAGCTAGCGGTGAGCCAAAACCAATAACAGGTACTATCTGGGGTGGTAATTTGAGCGTGGTATCTGCATTGGCAGGTAGTGAGTATCTGCCTCGCATTGATGGTGGTATTGTGTTCTTAGAAGATGTGGGGGAGCAGGCATATCGTATTGAGCGTATGTTGTATGACTTGTACCTAGCAGGTGTCTTCAAACATCAACAAGCGATTGTACTTGGGGCGTTGTCTGGTGCAGGCGAGGACAGTTATGACAAGCGCTATGATGTTGCTACAGTCATTCGCCAACTGCATGAACTAACAGGATTGCCGGTTTATAGTGGTATGCGTTTTGGTCATATCGGCCAAAAGCACAGCTTCCCACTTGGTGCCACGTGCCAGCTCAACCCTGATACAGATGGTGGCTATCAGCTGGTATTTAGCGACTATCCAACTATCAAGGCTGACGCTATTCATGTAGAGGGCTTGTGGCAGCCTACTTAGCCCTTGAGCCCTTGATCGCTTAGCACTAAGGACTAAGCATTAAGTACTTATACTAAGCATTGGGCATTAGTCTCTCACTACTAACTTTAAACCAATAATCATTAGCATTACTAAATCGCCAACCGTGAAAACTTATCTTGATACTCCTTAGGAGTGAGCTCTGTTGCACGTTTGAATAGTCGGGTAAATGACGAGATGTCCTCATAACCAACTTGATAGGCCAGTGATTTTATCGAGACGTCGCCCAACTCTAGTAAGCGTTTGGCCTGTTCGATTCTGACAGCTTGAATATACTCAATCGGTCGCATCGCGACGCAAGACTGAAAGCGTCTGTTCAACGTCCGCGGTGTGATGTTTATCATGGCAGCTAGGCTACTGATCTGTAACGGTTGGCGGAAGTTTTCTTCTATGTAGTCTTGGACTTGTTTAATCAAATGATCCGAATGTGGTTTGTGTAAAGTCACATTGGTATAGCTGTTTTGACTGCCTCTTTTACTATCGATAATTTGGGTCTTTGCCACTTGCGTAGACATCTCACGGCCACAGTAGCGCTCTATTAATAAAAGCCCTAGGTCATAAAAAGCACTACCACCTGCCGCACAGAATATATTGCCTGATTGAGTACTCGACTGACTTCTTGACTGTGTGACAAACTGGTTTTCTTGCAAATCGACCAGTGGAAAATCTGCCTTAAACTTGTTGGCATAGCCCCAGTGAGTGGTGGCTACTTTGTGATCCAATAATCCCGCCTTTGCCAAAAAAAACGCCCCGCTACAATTACTCGCAATATCAGCATTGGTATTTGCAAGCCGCACTAGGTGTGGTAGCAGCTCGCTGTTTTGCGTCAATACTTTGTCAATAGAATCTCCAATGGTAGGGACGAGCAATAAATCGCACTCTGTCACATCTTGAATATCGCAGTGAGCTTGCATGATCAAACGGTTACTACATCTAATATCCCCGCCGCCTAGACTTGCTATCTGCACGTTAAACCGAGGCTCTACAGACTCATTCGAGAACCGTTGCCAGCTAACGCCTGTAAACGAAAATAAATCCAATGCGCCAGAGAGGACACTACCAAGTACGCCATCGAAGCCAAGGATAATCATTTTAAAAGGTTTGAAGTAAGGCATCAGTCACTAATTCTCCATTGATATATGTACCAAAACAGCCGTTTGGTTGGTGTTTTTGTCCAACTGTATACGCCATATATGTCTTATTTGACCATAATTATGTCATAAATGACAATACGGAGGCAGGTCAAATTAGATTAATATCAATTGATAACCACATTTAATTCGTTAGCGAGAACACTATGGCAGCAGATACACTCCTCAATGATTTTGAGTTACCGTTCCAGTTGTATGATGTACTAGGCACTGAAACACTCACCGAACACTCAAAGTTTTCAGAACATAGCCGCGAGACGTTTGACGCAGTATTAGAGACCGCAAACAAAATCGCAACCGATTTGTTTTTGCCGCACAATCATATTGCAGACAAGGACGAGCCGCAGTTCGATGGCAAAAAAGTCAGCATGATAAGCGATGTCAAAGTTGCTTTTGACGCCTTTCGCGAATCTGGCTTTATCGCCGGTCGTTATAGTTTCGAAGATGGCGGCATGCAATTGCCTGAAACCGTCATGACTGCCGTGGCAGGCTACTTCATGGCAGCCAACCCGTCGACAACGGCTTATCCATTTTTGACCACTGCCGCAATCAACGTTATCTCCCATTTTGCTAGCGACGAGATAAAAGCTGCCTTTATGCCGCGTATGCTGACAGGTGAGTTCACTGGAACCATGGCGCTGACAGAGCCACATGCTGGTTCATCACTTGCTGATATCAAGACCACCGCAGTCAAACAAGACGACGGCTCATATCGAGTCAAAGGTAGCAAAATTTATATCTCAGGCGGCGATCACGAACTGTCTGACAATATCGTGCATTTGGTGTTGGCCAAAATCCCAGGCGGTCCAGGTGGGGTCAAAGGCATCTCTTTATTTGCAGTACCGAAATATCGCTTGAACGATGACTTGTCTGTTGGCGAGCGTAACGATGTGCATCTGACAGGACTGATTCATAAGCTTGGTTATAGAGGGGCGACTTCTACCGCATTGAGCTTCGGTGATGAAGGCGAGTGCTATGGTTATCTGATTGGTGATGAGCACTTTGGTTTGCGCTATATGTTCAAGATGATGAATGAGGCCCGTATTGCTGTTGGTTTTGGTGCGTCGATGATCGGCTATCGCGGTTATCAGTATTCGCTAGATTATGCCAAAGACCGTACCCAAGGCCGCATCGCACCGAACAACAAGCCTGAAGACGACGCCACTGCTATCATTCAGCATGGCGATGTCAAGCGTATGCTACTGGCACAAAAAGCCTATTCTGAAGGTGGTATTTCATTATGTCTATACGGCTCAAATCTGATTGACCGTATCAATACCTGTGAAGATGAAACACTAAAAAATGAGCTCACCGAACTATTAGATTTGCTAACGCCAGTACTAAAAGCATGGCCATCTGAATATGGCCCAAAAGCCAATGACTTAGGTATTCAAGTACTAGGCGGAGCAGGCTATACGCGTGAATATCATGCTGAGCAGTTTTGGCGTGACAATCGCCTAAATCCGATTCATGAAGGCACAAATGGTGTACAGGCATTAGATTTGTCATTTCGTAAGTTGTGGCAAAAAGGTGGTTTGGGTATTCAAATCCTAAAGCGTGAAATCACTCAAGACCTAGAGAGTATCACCACGCCTGAGAGTGCAGCGCTTGCGGGTAAACTGACACCTTATATGGGTCATCTGCACGAAGTACTGGTACATCTAAGCAAAGTGTTGCAGACCGAGGAAGCGTTAACGCTTACAGGTAATGCCCAAGCACTAATGAATATCTTTGCCTCAATCGTACTGAGTTGGATTTGGGTTCGTCAAGCCAGTAAAGCCGAGCAGCTACTAAGCACTACACAAGATACTGAGCAGCAGAACTTTTATAAGGGCAAGATACAAGCGGCTAAGTATTTTATCGATTGGGAACTGCCATTAATTAAGCGCGATATCGAGATTTTAACCAACACCAACGCTGTTTGTACTGATATGCAAGCGGATTGGTTCTAAGCACAACTCTAAGGAAAGAGACATGACAACGATAAACAAACAATGGCGCCTAAAAGCAAGACCTGTTGGCGCACCAAGCGCTGAGACTTGGGATTATACCGAAACAGAAGTACCGACTATCAGTGATGGTCAATTACTGATTAGAATTGACTATATCTCTATCGATCCTGCTATGCGCGGCTGGCTAAATGATGCAAAATCCTATATCGAGCCGGTACAGATTGGTGATGTGATGCGCGGTGGTACGGTCGGTGAAGTGATCGAGAGTAAACATGAAAAGTTTGCGGTCGGTGACTATGTGGCAGGACATAATGGCGTGCAGTCGTATGCGGTAAGTGATGGTACTGGGTTGCATAAAGTCGATCCAAACCTAGCGCCGTTGTCCTATTACCTAGGCGTACTTGGTATGCCAGGTATGACAGGGTATTTTGGTCTGCTAAAAACAGGTCAGCCAAAGGCAGGCGAGACCGTTGTTGTCTCTGGTGCTGCTGGTGCTGTGGGTAGCTTGGTCGGTCAAATTGCCAAGATCAAAGGCTGCCGCGTCGTCGGTATTGCAGGCGGGGCTGAGAAATGCAAATTCTTGGTCGATGAGCTTGGGTTTGATGCAACGATTGACTACAAAAACGAAGACGTGAAAAAAGCACTGAAAAAAACCTGTCCAAACGGCGTCGATGTCTATTTCGATAACGTTGGCGGTGACATCTTGAATGATGTACTTACGCAAATTAACCTACATGCTCGTATCGTTATTTGCGGCGCCATTAGCCAATATAACAACACCACAGAAGTAAAAGGTCCATCGAACTATCTGTCACTACTTGTCAATCGTGCTCGGATGGAAGGCATTGTGGTATTCGATAATATCAAAGAATATCCAATCGCCATGAAAGAAATTGCAGGCTGGATTCAGTCAGGCGACATGAAAGTGAAAGATCATATTGTTAAGGGTATTGAGACGTTCCCTGATACGCTTATGATGCTCTTTAACGGTGAAAACTTCGGCAAACTAGTACTTAAGGTAGAGGGATAAATCATGACATCAAATACAGATGGAATTGCATCAAACGTAGCTAGTAATGTAGCTGGCAAGCGAGTTTTGATCACGGGCGGTGCCTCAGGCATTGGTGCCGCAAGTGCATTATTGTTAGCCAGTCGCGGCGCAAAAGTGGTCATCGGAGATATGGCAGAAGAAATGGGTGCTGCTGTTGCCCAGCAAGGTCAGGATGCTGGTAACAGTATCGTCTTTAAAAAAGTAGACGTGACCAGCGGTGATGAAGTGCGCGCATTATTTGATTTTGCCATGGAAACGCTGGGCGGTCTAGACGTGGTGGTAAACAACGCTGGCATCGATCATAAACCATCACCGATGCATGAGCTGAGTGATGAAGAGTTTGATCGCAATATCGCCGTGAATTTAAAAGGCGTCTGGCACTGTATGCGTGCCGCAGTTAAGTGTATGTTACCGAGTGGCGGCGGTCATGTGATTAACGTAGCGTCTATTGCAGGTCTACGCTCAGCGCCTATGATTTCAGCTTATAGTGCTGCCAAACACGGAGTTATGGGTCTCACCAAATCAGCAGCCCACGAGTATGCTCGCGCTAATATTCGTTTTAATGCGGTCTGCCCAAGCTTCATCGATACACCAATGGTACGCAATACTATGGCGTCTATGGATGAGCGTACGCAGCAAGCAACTATCAAAGCTAGTCCGCTACGCCGTTTAGGAAACGTTGACGAGATTTCTAATGCGATTGCGTGGCTTGCCAGTGATGAGAGCACCTTTATGAACGGTCATGCATTCACCTTAGATGGTGGTATGCTAGCGTAATCGGTGAGCGCTTGTGGTTTGCTTATTAGTGTTCAATAATCGCTGTTGTGTATGACAGCGATTATCTGCGTTCAGTGAATGAGGCTTGAATATATAGGCTCAAACATACAAGCTTAGTAACCGAATTACTTTAGCCACTAATATGTATAGCAGTGAATCTCACACGTATAAAATATCCAAAAATATAAGGAATAATGATGAAAGATTTATTTGATTTAACGGGCAAGATTGCCCTAGTAACGGGTGCTAGCCGAGGCATTGGTGAATCTATTGCCCGTCTCTTGGCATCAAGAGGCGCACATGTCATCGTCTCTAGCCGCAAAATCGACGCTTGCCAAGCAGTCGCTGACAGCATTGTCGCTGATGGTTATAAAGCAAGCGCTTTTGCTTGTCATGTGGGAGATATGGAGCAAATTGACGCAACGTTTGCACATATCAAAAGCGAGTTTGGTCAAATCGATATTTTGGTCAATAATGCAGCAGCCAACCCATACTATGGTCATATCTTAGACACAGATTTAGCCGCTTTTGACAAAACCGTTGAAGTGAATATTCGTGGTTACTTCTTTATGTCAACGGCTGCTGGCAAAATGATGAAAGAGCAGGGCGGCGGTGTGATTTTAAACACAGCATCCGTCAACGGCTTAGTAGCAGGGGACAAGCAAGGGATCTATTCAATCACCAAAGCTGCCGTCATTAGCATGACCAAAGCATTTGCCAAAGAATGTGGTCCACTAAATATCCGTGTCAATGCGTTATTGCCAGGCCTGACCGATACCAAATTTGCCTCGGCCTTGACGACTAACGATAAAGTCTTGAAAATGGCATTACACTCAATTCCGCTAGGACGCGTAGCTGACCCTGATGAGATGGCAGGTACCGTACTGTATCTGGTATCGGATGCCTCAAGCTATACGACTGGTGCAACTATTGTTGTCGATGGTGGTATGCTGGCTTAATTAACATGACGTCAGTCAAAATATTGTTACTATCGAAAACCGTATGGGACTAATGCTCATGCGGTTTTTCTCATTTAATTTTTGCTGAACTATAAAAGGAGTGCAGTATGGGATCGATGAACAATGACCGTATACATACCATTTCTAAAAATAAAACATGGTTATTTGTACCAGCGACTCGAATCGATAGAGTAGACAAAGCCTTTGCTAGTGGTGCAGATGCGGTCGTTGTAGATTTAGAAGATGCGGTAGCGCCAGAGGATAAAGCAACAGCACGTGCGGCATTAAAAGATTACTATGACCACCAGCACCACAATCAAACCAGAGACCAAGAGAGCACTCAAGACTATCGATCGATTTGGGTACGTATCAACAAGGCAGGCAGTGAAGCATTCTTCAAAGACATCGTACTGTGTCAGCAAATGCCACACTTAGCGGGTGTGGTATTAGCCAAAGCTGAGAGAGTAGAAGACATCAATAGTGTCCATCAGGTCACAGGCTTACCTGTCATTGCATTGATCGAGAGTGCTGTTGGGTTGTACCAGATCGATAGTATGGCAAAGGCAGTTGGGCTAGTGGCATTTAGTTATGGGTTTTTGGATCTATGCAACGACTTGCAGGTTCAAGTAGGGACAGCTGCTGCAGATGTCATCGCCAATCAGATTCGCTATCAACTCATTCTAACGTCAACAGTACACCAGTTATCACCGCCTATCGACACTATTTATCCTGATTTTAATGATGAAGTTGGACTAAATAACCGAGTACAGCTATGGTCACAGATGGGTCTATCAGGAATGCTATGTATACATCCCAAACAAGTGGCTGTCGTCCAGCAGACATTACAGCCAACAGCTAAGGCGCTATCCTTTGCTCAGCGTGTGGTGGATGAGTACGAGCGCAGCGGGCGGGCCGTGTTCAAAATAGAGGGAGAGATGGTGGATGCACCAGTGATTGCGCGCAGTCGTCAACTATTGAACCAGCTACTGGCAAAGTAGCAGGCAAATCTATAATACGATATCATGGATGACATCTATCCATACTTTATAAAAGCATACTATGATATTTATCAACAACCGTATCAGCCTCAATGACAACGAGGTTGAAATCAGTGCGATACGCGCACAAGGTGCAGGCGGGCAGAATGTCAACAAAGTATCCTCTGCCATTCATCTGCGTTTTGATATTCATTCCTCAAGTCTGAGCGACGAATACAAGCGGCGATTGCTAGACAGCAAAGATAGCCGCATCACCAAAGAAGGTGTGCTCATCATAAAAGCGCAACAGTTTCGTACGCAAGAGCGTAATAAGATTGACGCATTTGAGCGACTGCAGAGCTTTATCACAAAAGCCACTTACGTCAATAAAACCAGAAAACCGACCAAGCCTAGTAGAAACGCCAAACGCAAACGCGTAGACCAAAAAACCCAGCGTGGTAAAACAAAAGCCTTACGCGGTAAAGTGGATTTTTAGAAGGTTTGCTATATTAGATTTTGTTGTTAAGACATATTTTCAATAGAAGGTATATACCGTAGAAGGTGCTACGCGGTAAAAGCTATTATAGGTATTTTAAAATAAAAATCGGTATAGGGGATTAGTTATCACCTATACCGCAATCCATTATTACAGACTCGCTACTTGTTTAGAATGCACCGCTAAGACCAACAAATAAGCTGGTTGAGTCGTCATCATCACCTTGTAAATGTGTGACACCAGCATTGGCGTTCAACAAGCCAAAGCTTCTAGACAGACCAAGTGTCATAGCAACATTATCATCATCAGTTTCGATCGTAGGCGTCTCAAAGCTGATGTTCGGTAGCGTATTCAAACGTGCGGTTACCGCGTCGCGATTGTCACTCAGCTGCTTTTGGTAATGAATATCACCAAATACGTTGAGGTTTTCCATCAAGGTATGATTGGCTTTTAGCCCGAGCTTGCCATATGTCGTAGAGTATTTTTGTTCATCAAACTGCATGGCGATGCCAGACATCTCTTTTTCTTTGAGTCCGTCGATTTTTACGCGGCTTGCTGTTGCGCCGATATAAGGGGTGATGGCAATGCGACTGACTTGCATAGGGTAGCCTGCCTGTACATTGGCATAGAAGCGCTTGCCATCAGCATTTGACTCAAACTGTTGTCGGTTGCCACCAAGTGTGACATTACGTGTAACATCGACATCCATGTTGCCAAACCCTGCAGCACCATTGAGCTGTAAACCGCCAAGGTTGTTGCTATGATAAACACCAAAACCAACCTCTCCAAGATCAATGTCGCTCAAACCAGTACCGACATCGGAGTCTTCAAAGTCTTTTTGGGTGATATGGCCATATAAACCTGTCACCGCGTTGGCTGAGTTTGGATGAGCAAAATCTACACCAAGCAATACCTGAGTGTTATTGTCACCGTCAAACCCTGCAATCTCTTGATTGGCAACTTCACCGACTGCCCATAGGGTACGGGCAGGTTTTTGCACGCTATTTTGGACTTGATTGATGTGTGACTGCAAGCGCTCATTGGTTGCCAGTCCAGTGGTCGTCGCAATATGAGGCAAAACGCCTATTAGACTTGGTGCCGTAACAACCGCATTTGCATAATCTGCAATTAATTGATGAGTGCGCCCTGTAGGATGTATGCCGTCAGCGAAGAAGTAGGTTTCATTAGCATTTGCCTCTACAAGATCATCAGGTCCACAAGTTAGAGAGCTATTATTGTCACCGCAGGCTTCATCAGTAACATTGGTAAAGCCATACTGAGCAGGTGATGCAATGATTTCTCGTGACAAGCTAAACATATCTAGGGGTATGATATTAGCCCCAGTACCCGCCACGCCACTGAGCATAAATTGATTGTATAGACCAGTTGCGCCAGTTGCAGCCCCTTGGGCGGCTAAAGCGTCTGCGAGCTCTTGTCCTTCTAAACTTGGATCTGGAAGAAATCTAGGCGTCAGGCCAACATCAGGAATATTAGGCACTAAAATGTAGTTTGCGCCATTATCCTTTAGAGTATTAATCGTATCGATCTGGCTGGCTACTGCGCCTAGTATGGTAGCTTGAGCATTATCAGAGTCTTCACCCGCCGCCAGCAAATCATTTGCCCCTGCCCAAACGACATAGAGTCCATTAGGATCGACGTTGTTATCAGCTAAGTAATTACTGACTTGGCTATTGGCAGAAGCAATGGGAACACCACCAGGGAACACTTCATCTTCTCCTGCTCTTGCACCGCCAATAGCATAGTTATTGCCAGTTTGAGGACTACCGAACACCACAGGGGTAGCGGTTGTACCTAGCTGTTCAGCAAATGAGGTCGCCCAGGTATTATCAGGGTTAGTAGTGAACTGAGCAGGACCTGGCACAACTTGGCTAAAATAGCCGCCATCGGTCAAGCTATCACCAAAAAAAGTCACGCTACTATAATCATTAGCGTGAGCAAATCCTGCTGTACATAGCGTAATGGCTAACATGCTTTTGGTGAGCGTTTTGAGCGTAGTCTGGCTGACTGCGGGGAGAAGGGTATGACGAGACATAGCGACTTCCTTGTCGTAAATGTAATAGTTTGTCAGCCGAGTGTAACTGCTTTTGGGCAAGCTATCAATCCTTTTGATAGCAAAAATAAAAGAACATAGCGGTCAAAATATCAGTTGCAAAGCTTTAAAAAATCTGTAGCAATTAATTATGGTCCTCTATTATAGAGAAGCGGTAAGTATATGATGCATATGGAGATTGCAACTTTTTAGATCAGCTATTTTAACTGAGCCATCTCTATATTTAACCCAACACATTTCTAATCATACATAGCGTAGAGAGTAGTGCGATATATAAGGCATTACAGAAAAAGCGCTATCAAAAACAGTGCCCGTATAGCTAGGAGTATCAGTGTACGTATAGCAGTCTCAAGTTGATTTTTGTGGACGCAACAACAGAGACAGTCCAAGTGCCACAAAAGCTGCGATGCCAGATAGTAGATAGCTGATACTAAAGTCCCCAGTCATCTCTGCAAGATAACCTGCCAGCACAGGTCCAAGCGCCTGTCCACCTGAAAAAGCAAACGTCAGTGCCGCGAGCGCACTTGCTGCGGCTGCCGCTCCAAAATAATCGCCTGCAGAGGCAGCCATGATGACAGGAACACTCCACACCACTATGCCAAACAAGGCAATTGATAAATACAGCCCTAACTGCCAATCAGTGAGTCCGACCAACAGATAAGCGATAGCCAAGAAGAAAAAAGCCAAGGCAAGACCAAGGCGTCTGCCAATGTGGTCAGAGATCCAACCAAACAACATGCCTGAAAACATGCTAAGCAGTCCAATCCATGCCCAAATGCCACCAGCAGTCGCCTCGCTCAGTTGATAAGCGCCGACCATGCTAGTGACGATAAAGGTGACGTAAACCATGTAAGTGGCACCATAAATCGCAAAGATGATACCCAAATGTACAAGTAGCTTGATATTGCTGCGTTCTAGCTTTTTTTTGTTTTTGACAGGTGAGGTAGGGATACGCCCAAAAGGGTCTTGCCTCACATCATCTGGATGGTTGCGAATCAAAGTAAAAGTCAGCAAAGCCACTACCACATTGATAACAGCAAAAATGAGCCAGCCTGTCTGCCAGGATAGTAGACCTAAAAGGGGCACAAGTTTGGGTACCACAAAACCTGATAGTATGATGCCAAATCCCGGGCCTGCCATAACCAATCCTAAGGCAAGTCCGCGATGCGATGGAAAAAACCAATGTGACATGACGCTCATCATTGGTAAAACCACACCGCCGCTACCGATACCTGTCAGCACATAGAGTGCACATAATGCCGGAAACCCTGTCGTAAAAGCCATACCAAGCATAGAAACTGCAATAAGGAGCAGACTGGCTGTCGCAGTATTGCGAGTGCCAAGTCGCGGTAGCACCAATGGACTCAGAAGTACGGCGACGAGATAGCCTATTAGGTTGGTAAATCCCAATGTGCCACTTTGGGTGTAATTCAGCCCCAAAGAAGATGACATAGATGGCAATAGCATACCGAAGGCAAATCGCCCCAATCCTAGTCCGCAGAACATTGCCACAGACCCAGTCATAGCGACGATCCAAGCATAATGCACATTGCCTAGTCTAAGCGGTGCGGTGCTGTTCTGGTTCTCTCGTTGAGTTGTTCCGTTCGACATCACCAACCTCCAACAAGCTGAAAACTGGCAATATTCAATGCCATTAAAGGCAGATCGTAGACAACAGCGTCCCTGTTTTTAGTGTCATTCATTTTACACGCATCCTTGTGTGCTCAATCCTTGTCGATCTTTTATTAAGTATGCTTATCGATTAAGCATACTTTTGTCCAATAGAAATCAGTATAACTATACGTGAACGTTCGTTCAATGAATGTTTAAGTAAATTCTTGCAATGATCTAAGAGACAATGACAAAAAAATACCAGCCCGTTTATATGGCTGGCATGTTTACTGCTATTTTTTAATGACTATCTTTTGATAGTGTTTTTGATTAACCCAGTCGCCGACTCAGCTCAGGAAAACGTTTTATCATAAATAGCATGAGAAGTAGCGCAAGACTGGCAATCGCAGCACCCGCATAGCCGACGCTAGACAGCGAGATGTGGGTGACAGCATAACCGCCAAATAGCGCACCCGTACCGATTCCCAGATTAATAATACCTGAGAACATCGACATAAGCATGTCTTGGGCGTTGACATCCACCATGATGACTTTGGCCTGCATCGAGATAATCAGCAACATCAGCGCCGTACCCCACAGTATGGCATTGAGACTAAGCGCCCATACTGAGGTTACGACAAACAATAGTGTCAGCATCGCTACCAGTATCAATATCGTCGACATCAGCATCAACTGAGTATTGAACCTATCGCCCCAACGACTAAATATAATACTGCCCAAAATACCTGCCGCGCCAAACAGCAGCAACACAAAAGTCGCTGCGCTTTCGCTGATGTTACCAACCTGACGCATAAACGGCTCTATATAAGAATACGCCGTATAGTGGGCGGTAAAGACCAATAAGATAAGCAAATATAAGCAGACCAAAAGTGGGTTTTTGAGTAGTTCTGGAATTTTTCTAAAAGACCCCTCAAACATACTGGGCAGCGTGGGCAAAAGCCTCGCCTGTAGCATAAATACAACCAGCGCAATGACACCAATACCGCCAAAGGTGGCGCGCCAACCGAACCATTGACCGACCAAGCGACCTAGCGGCACACCCAATACCATTGCCAATGAAGTGCCAGTCGCCAGTACACTGAGTGCCAACGCTTTTTTGCCTTCAGGAGCCACGCGTATGGCAATAGCTGCTGTGATGGACCAAAATATCGCATGCGATAGTGCAATACCGACGCGGCTAATGAGCAGCACGTCAAAACTCCACGCAAATACAGACAGCACATGACTGGCGATGAATACCGCAAAAATTCCCAACAGCAGTCGTTTGCGCTCAAATCGGCTGGTCAGTAGCATCAGGGGTAATGACATCGCTGCGACAATCCAAGCATAGAGTGTCAGCATCCATCCCGTCTCCGCCGTAGTGATAGAGAAGTCTTGAGCGATATCACTGAGCAGTGCCACAGGAACGAATTCTGTAGTGTTCATAATGAAGGCACTAACGCCCATCAAAAATACTTGAAAATACTGAGTTCGGCGAGCGTTTGCGCTGGCCTCAAGGTTATGTGTCATAAGATCCAATATAAAGCAGGTGCTAATACTACGGGTGATAACTCAAGGTGGGGTAGACATTTGGTAATACAAGGGTCGCGGTGCAAGATAGCAAGTCAAAGAGGATCGTCATAGATATTTTCTGATAAGAGATGTTACGTAGACTTTACTAAAAGAGAGCATGGTATACAGTGCTATTGAGCAATGATATTAGAGCGCTTTAATTCTATCATTTGGGGAGATAAGGCGACATATCATAACGAAGATTAAAACATACTTATAGCTCAAAACAGCAGCTGCTGATATTTGCAAAATAAGTAAACATATCAGTATTTATTTTCTGTCATCTGATGTGCTATCATCGTTGAACGATCTATCGTGGGTTTAACAGTTTTGACTGACTGATCATGAGGCCAACCTTGTGACAGCATTCAAACCTTGCAACTTCCAGCACGATATAAAACAACTCTGGTAAAGCGCATGAGCCTGTACTCCGACACCCTCATTTGTGCCTGATTTTTTGCCTATTTGGCATATCTCAACCTTTTTTGTCGGAGTTACAGGAGTCTAAGGTGTTCAATATCATGAGCCACATTACTAATCCATCTAAATATACCCGTCGTTATCATCCACGCCATTCTCTAGCGCAGTATATAATTAATCAAATAGAGTCGCTTGAGCTGCGCCCGCAAGATATCGTCAAGCAAATGGGCTATCCTCTCAAACACACCATACCTGCCTATGACCGCCTGCGCCATGTGCTATCGAACAAGCACCTCGGACTCGATGGCAGCTATATGGATAAATACTTTACGGCAGATGAATTTTTGATAGCACTTTTCGCTGTGCTTGAGATACCGTATCAGCCATTCGCAGAAGACATCGCTCAGATTAAGGATGATGTAGCGAACCATTCTGATACATTACCCAAATATAGCTTGCGTGCCGATGTGGGTTTTACCTTTGTCAGTAGCACAAACTGGATGTCTCGCGATGCAGCGTCGCGTTTTGCGCAAGTATATCTGCCCAATGGTTTTGCCAAATTAGACGATGCTGCACGTAAGTCAGCGATTGAAGAGTGTATCTGTGAGCACTATCAGCAGTATGAGAGCCATTTGCCATACGATGGGGTTATAAAAAGTTATCAGCTGACTATCGAGAAACCCAATCACAGGATCGAACATATAGAGTACGGATTGCCGAAATCTAGTAGCATCTGAAATACTGTGAATATACAATCAGCTTAACTGATTAGTTATATTGACTGAATAATCAGATTGATTTTAAAAGACAAATAGTTTCAAAAAACAAAAAATTTTAAAAGACAGAAAAAAGCCTCACTTTGTCATGGGGCTTTTTGGTTTTTTTAATTACGGTTAGTGTGTTGAATACCTTCTTGTGCTAAACATTGAGGCATAAGAATCGTTGTACAAGTATCATATTAAACCTCAGGTTTAGAGATAGCACGCCACAAAATAGTGAATAGTGCATCAAACTCTGCATTTATGGGTGTCTCTGTTTGGCGAATGGTATGCATGAGTCCAAGACGACTGATAAAGCCCATAAACACATCGAAGAGTATATGTAAGGGAACGGTGTCATTGAGTACCCCACGATTTTGCCCATCTTCTAGTACTGCCAAAAATGCGCCAATTAATTCTTTGTTTTCATAAATTGCAATATTACGTATGCGTGATGCCGATACAGATGAGAGCACCATCACCGCATCTGGGTGCGAGTCGACAAAGTCAAAACACACCCACAGCGTTTTTCGCAGGCGATCTTGGACGCTATCAATACCCTGCAAATGATCCATGATACGAGCAGCCAGTCTGCCCAGCACAATATCCATAATGGTATAAAACAGCGTTTGTTTGTCGCCGAAGTACTTGTAGAGCGTTTGCAATGAGACATTTGCAGATTTTGCAATCTGTGCCATCGTTACCTCATTTGCGTCAAATCCTGCAAAATCTTGACGAACCGCCTTCTCAATTTTCTCCAAAGTTGCAGGCCGCATATCGGATAGAGAGGCTAGAGTTCGAGTTGGGTTGGCATCATCTAACTGATTGGCGACGGTCATACTTATCATTCCTTGTTTGTTACTGCTTGTTTATCACTGCCTATTCAGCATCGATTATTTAGCATCGATAATTTAACACTACGTTAAGTCATGGTCTATCCATGCATATCACTCGCTAGATATCTGATGATATAGCCGGATTGATAAAAGCATATTTCATTTATATTTAATGAGTAACGATAATTACCATTTTTACTCATTTGATTGCGAATTTATTTTTCATCACCTAGTATAAGACTCAGTTATCAGCAAATACAATGAATTTATAGTATATAGCTAATGGTAATATAAATTACCGTAATTTGTCTCTTTACTAAAATAACGTAGATATCGTTGTTGTTCACTTAACCTTGTCAAGGATAGACATTATGAGTATCGAAAAATTCACTCCGAACTGGATGACCGAAGAGCATCAGATGGTGCACGACAGTGCCCTAAAAATGTTCCAATCTTGGGATTCCAAAGACGAGCAGTGGCGCAAAAACGGCATGATTGATCGCGATGCGTGGGAAGAGGCGGGCGAAATGGGGTTTCTGTGTGCGGCGATACCAAGCGAGTATGGCGGCGGCGGTGGTGATTTTGGTCATGAGGCGGCGCTTATCTACGCACAGACTGAGGCCAATCAGTCAGGATTTGGCGGCATGGTGCACTCAGGTATTGTCGCGCCCTATATTTTAGACCACGGTACTGAGGAACAAAAACAAGCGTGGCTACCCAAGATGGCAACAGGCGAATACATTGGCGCCATCGCTATGACCGAACCTGGTACAGGGTCTGATTTACAAAACATCAAAACCTATGCGGTAAAAGACGGTGATGACTACATCATTAATGGTTCAAAAACCTTTATCACCAATGGTCAGCATGCCAATCTGATTTTATTGGCATGCAAAACAGACCGTGAAAAAGGCGCGCAAGGTGTCTCACTTATTATCGTAGAAACCGATAAAGTAGAAGGGTTTGAGCGTGGACGCAATCTCGATAAGATTGGTCTGACGTCGCAAGATACCTCAGAGCTGTTCTTTAGTAATGTACGTGTGCCGCAAACCAACCTCTTAGGTACGGTAGAAGGTATGGGTTTTATACAAATGATGCAGGAGTTGCCACGTGAGCGTCTGATCATTGCGTTATCAGGTATTGGGTCGATGAAGCTAGCGATCAACTTGACCCTAGATTATGTAAAAGGTCGCGAAGCTTTTGGTAAGCCTATTTGGAAGTTTCAGAATACCCGCTTCAAGATGGCAGAGTGCTATGCCGATTATCTTGCTGCTAGCAGCATGTGTGACGCGGCAGTAGATGCAATGCTTGAGAATAAATTGTCTGTACCGCATGCGTCACTGATCAAATACTGGGTTACCGAAAAACAATGTGAAGTGCTGGATGAATGTGTACAACTGTTTGGTGGCTATGGCTATATGACAGAATATCCTATCGCACGTCTATACGCTGATGCCCGCGTACAAAAAATCTATGGCGGTACCAATGAGATTATGAAAGAGCTGGCTTCGCGCTTCATGTAGACGTGTTGCTTATTGATTGAAATGATGGTTTGTTTAAAAATAAAAAAGGATTTTTTATGACTGAGACTGCATATATTTACGATGCTATCCGTACGCCACGTGGCAAAGGAAAAAAGGATGGATCCTTATATCAGGCATCACCGATTTGGCTAACGCGTACCCTATTAAAAGAGATGGAGCAGCGCCACCATTTGGATACCAGTTTGGTCGATGATGTGGTGCTTGGCTGCGTGACGCCAGTGGGTGAACAAGGCTCGGATATTGCACGTATTGCCGTCATTGATGCTGGTTGGGCGCAAAGTGTGGCTGGGTTAACCTTGTCTCGCTTTTGTGCTTCTGGTCTAGAATCTATCAATCTGGCGGCTGCCAAGGTCATGTCAGGTATGGAGGATATGGTAGTGGCAGGCGGTGTTGAGTCCATGAGCCGCGTGCCAATGGGTTCTGATGGCGGTGCATGGTACATGGATCCACGCGTCAATGAAGCGACGCACTTTGTGCCGCAGGGCGTGGGTGCGGATACCATCGCGACGCTCAAAGGCTTTAGTCGTAGTGATGTCGATACCTTTGCCACCGAGTCGCATCGCCGCGCTGCACAGGCGTGGGAGAAGGGCTATTATGACAAGTCTGTCGTTCCTGTCACCGATATCAATGGCATGATGCTGTTGGATAAAGATGAAACCATCCGCCCTAATACCAATGTCGAGACTTTAGCGGGTCTTAAACCTTCTTTTGTTATGCCAGGTAAAATGGGCTTTGATAGCGTGATATTGGACCGATATACCACGATTGAAACCGTCAACCATGTACATCATGCAGGCAACTCTTCAGGCATCGTTGATGGGGCAGCCATTTGTTTGGTCGGTAGCGTTGCTGCTGGTCAAAAAGCAGGTCTAAAACCACGCGCCAAAATCACGATGGCATCAGTTATTGGCTCAGAACCTGCCATCATGCTGACAGGTCCAACGCCAGCTTGCCAAAAAGCCCTCGATAAAGCGGGCATGCAAGCCTCTGATATAGACCTGTGGGAAATCAACGAAGCATTCGCTGCTGTCCCGATGAATACCGCTGATGATTTTGGAATCTCGCTTGATATTGTCAATGTTAATGGTGGTGCAATATCCATGGGTCATCCGCTTGGGGCAACGGGTGCGATGCTAATGACGACCGTCCTCGATGAGTTAGAGCGCCGTGACCTCAAGACCGCCATGATCACGCTATGTGTGGGCGGTGGTATGGGCATTGCCACCATCATCGAGCGTGTCTAACTTCTTTCTCAAATAAAATGAAAAACAAGTAGGCAAAAAACAATAGATAAAGAATCATTTAAGGGATAAAAATGATGACAAACAACCAGGCAGCTAACCAGACAACAGATAGCGTGACAGTCATTAAAGCATTAGAAAACTTCTCCGCCCAGCGTGATGACGATGGCATCGTCACCGTTACAATTGACCAAAGCAAACGCAAAATGAATGTCATCGGTGACGGTTTTACGGAGTCGTTCGCCACAATGGTCGATAGCGTTATCAATGATGACTCAGCCAAAGGCTTGATTCTCACTTCTGCCAAAGACACCTTTGTAGTTGGCGCAGATATCGACCAATTGGGTAAGATCGAGACAGCAGAGCAAGCATTTATATTAACTGAAGCGCTCAAAGGGAGTTTGCGTCAGCTTGAAACCTCAGGCAAGCCTGTGGTCGCTGCGATGACGGGAACGGCGCTGGGCGGTGGTTTAGAGTTGGCGCTTGCCTGTCATTATCGCATTGCCATTGATACGCCGAAGGCTAAGCTTGGTCTACCTGAGGTGAAATTGGGCTTGCTGCCGGGCGGCGGCGGTACGCAGCGCTTGCCGCGATTGGTCGGTATTCAAGTGGCACTAGAGCTGATGACGCAAGGCAAAGAGTTGCGCGTCGCTGCGGCGAAAGACATCGGTCTGATTGATGCGACAGCTATCGATCATGCAGATATGCTGGTGCAGGCTAAGGACTGGATTCAAAATAATCTAAGCGTGCAGCAGCCATGGGATAAGAAAGGCTTTAAAATCCCTGGTGGTGATAGCAAACACCCCAAAGTGGTGCCTATATTCTCCATCGCCCCAGCTATGGCCAATCAAAAATCTCACGGCAACTATCCAGCGATTACTCATATTATGTCTTGTGTGTTTGAGGGCTGTTTGGTAGATATCGATACGGGACTTGAAATTGAGTCGCGTTATTTTGCCGCTTGTGTGCTGTCTACTGAATCAAAAAACATGATCAACACCCTATGGACGCAGCTGAATAATATCAAAAAAGGTCAGTCTCGCCCTCAAGGGTTTGAGCGGACACCGACCAAAAAAGTCGGTATCTTAGGGGCTGGTATGATGGGCGCAGGCATCGCTTATGTCACTGCTAAAGCAGGTATAGATGTCGTGCTATTGGATACAGATATTGCGAATGCTGAAAAAGGCAAAGCGTATTCTGCTAACATTTTGGATAAAGCCATCAGCCGAAAGCGCGCTACCGAAGAGAAAAAACAAACCCTCTTAACACGTATCACGCCAACCGTCTCTTACGATGATTTGGCTGATTGTGATCTCATCATCGAAGCAGTATTTGAAAACCGAGAAATCAAAGCCAAGTGTACCCAGCAGAGTGAGGCCGTGATTCCAAGCACAGCTATTTATGCGTCTAATACCTCAACGTTACCTATTACAGGACTGGCAAAAGCCAGCACTCGTCCAAATCAATTTATTGGTCTGCACTTTTTCTCACCAGTAGACAAGATGCCGCTCGTTGAGATCATCGTAGGCGCGCAAACCGACGATGTGACGCTCGCCAAAGCGTTCGATTATGTTTTGCAAATCGGCAAAACGCCTATCGTCGTCAATGACAGCCATGGATTTTATACTTCTAGAGTATTTGGTACCTATGTATCAGAGGGCATCGCGATGCTGGGCGAGGGTGTCCATCCGCGTAGTATCGAAGTCGCTGGATTAAGAACGGGCATGCCTATGCCGCCCCTGGCATTGCAAGATGAAGTGTCACTGAGTCTAGCGTTACATGTCAGCGAGCAGCAGCAGGTGGATATGGCAGCCGAAGGCAAATCTGTCACTGTGCGCCCTTCTTACGAGATACTAAAGACGTTGGTCAATGAGCATGGGCGCGAAGGCAAGAAAAATGGCAAAGGGTTCTATGATTATCCAGGAGACGGTAATAAGCATTTATGGCCTGAGCTTATCAACTTGTATCCACCACAGTCAGAGCAACCCTCACAGCAGGACCTAGTTGATCGCTTAATGTTTATTCAAGCCAATGAATCTGCGAGATGCTATGAAGAAAACGTCGTACGCTCGGTCGCCGATACCAATATAGGGTCTATCTTTGGCTGGGGGTTTGCCCCACAGCACGGCGGGACGCTACAGTTTATCAATGCAATGGGTGTCAGTGAGTTCGTCAAGCGTAGTCGCGAGCTGGCGGCCAAATACGGCGAACGATTCGAGCCTGCCCAGATATTGTTAGACATGGCAGCCAAAGGCGAGGCGTTCTCTGATGACTGATGTACATGTATCAAATCATGGTCAAATGGCAGATTGTCTACAAGGGTTACGAATCGTCGATTTGACTCGTAACCTGCCAGGGCCCTTTGCCACGCGCCTGCTTGCAGATCTAGGGGCAGACATCCTCAAAATAGAACCCAAACAAGGCGATCCTGCTCGCGTGTTTGGTGAGCTATTTGCGGCTTTAAACCATGGTAAGACGACTGAGAAGCATGACTTTCATGATCCTAAAGCGATAGACAGTATAAAAGCACATCTTAAAAATGCTGACGTGATGCTAGACAGCTTTCGTCCAGGTATCCTTGCGGACATCGGACTAGATGCCAAGACGCTTCATACTATCAACCCAAAGCTAGTCATGGTGTCGATTACTGGTTATGGTGTGGCAGGCAAAGACACAAGAGAAGAGTCTCACGGAAGAGAAGGTGTGCATTTAGAAGACGCCCACTTAAAAGATAACTCTCAAGTAACTCATCATTGGTCTGACAAGGCCGGTCACGATATCAATTTCATGGCTATTAGCGGTGTACTTGATCAGTTAAAAACAGCAGAGGGCGGGCAGGCCATGCCCAATATCCAGTTTGCGGACTTGGCAGGTGGTAGTGATACAGCGGTGATTGCGCTACTGGCTGCTGTGTTTGCCGCCCAGCGTACCGGCAAAGGACGACATATTGCTATTAGCATGGCGCATAGCCTTTATAATCATATGGTCATGCCAAAGGTAACCGGCAAGTTAATTAATCGTTTGTCAGGTGATACTTCAGCAACGCCGCCTATGCCGCAGCACGATTTTTTAGGTGGCGCATTGCCATGTTACCGACTGTACCAAACCGCTGACCTACGCTATATGGCCGTTGGTGCATTGGAGCTAAAATTTTGGCAAGGTTTATGCGAGGTTTTGGATTTGCCTGCCCTTAAAAACATACATTGGCAGCTTGGGATCATGCCAACTACGCCTGAAAGTCAAACAGCCACCAAAACAATGGTGGAGACATTCGCCAGTCAGACGCTTGAGCATTGGCAGGACGTATTTGCAGCAACGGATGTCTGTGTGACCCCTGTTTTGAATCTATATGAAGCTAAAGCGCATCCATTATTTTCACATCAAGACGAGCATCATACAACGCCTGGGTGGCAGCGAACCTTTTAACGACTAGTATGTAAGTAGCTTTAGCGAAAAGTGAAAGTTGGATTAGTAATTGAAGGCGATACCAAGCCGCTGCTGGCTAGTATCGTCTCTTTAGTCTGTACCATTTAGACTGCCTGTCTAAAGTAAAGTGATTGAACGTGTATATTTATAACTGTCTATCTAAAATTGTCTGAATAAGAGACAATACACTCATAAGTCCTAAATTCTTACGGTACTGAAAAATAGTATCACGTTCAAAGGCTCTTAGAGACTGAGAAATACAGACATTCAACACATTAACTTAAGCAAAAAGGCCGTTCTGAATGACCACAAATAACCCATATAACTTCCTACCTTTGCAGCCTACTGGTAGAAATGAGAACGATACTGCCAATACCTATGCTCCTGAAGATATGATCAAAATATATGAGCAGCAGTTCCTTATTCAAGTACCTGAAGATAAGCTGACAGAGTTTCTGCCAGCGCTCAAAGCGTTTTATGATATTGATAATCATACGTTAGATGTTAGTGCTATTATTTTCGATGCAATCGCAGACTCTGCTATTATTTATAATCACAAAATCAAAGTAGGCGACTATCAACTACTTGGCGGACTGGTAGAGGAAGTGATTGAATACGACGAAGACGATACAAGCGCGAATAGTGTGGAAGGTGAAGAGATCCAAGCCTACACGTTAGAGTGCCAGCGTACCTTTTTTATTAATGATGTAGAGATACCTTATCATTTCAATCTGTTTATCTACGGCGATGGTTATTCTACATTGACCAAAAAAGACACGGTACTTGAAAAGATGTATTGGTTTGTTAGAGGTCGATTCGAAGAAGACTTATTAGATGATGCTGAAGACAACGATAGCTTAGCGTCTATCAACAAGCAACTGGCTGAGTTAGGTATTCGAGAAATGGACCTGACAACTATAGATGAAATGGTCAGCTATGTAGAAAACAGTATCATAGATGATGCCATGGTAGATGAGTTAAATAGGCTTTTAGATGATGCCGAGTAAGGTAAAGCGCTATCTCATACGATGAGTAGTCATTTGTCCACCACAAAAGGGCGCTTTAGATTAGATATCTAAAGCGCCCTTTGATTACTATGGTTAAGCGCCTCTAATATCATTACGAATGTGCTGAGATGAAGTCGACAATAAACTTATTGACGACTTCTGGCTGCTCAAGTGCTACGGAGTGACCGGCCTTTGGAATGACAAACATTTTGCCGTCTGCTACCTTTTTAACAATGTTTTCTGACAGGGGTACTTCATACGCATGGTCTTGCTCACCTGCCAATACCAGCATAGGTACCTGACAGCCCTCAATCTCATCTAGTATACCCGTACGATGAATAACGCCATCGGCACTACGCGCAATGTCTGGTTCTAGCTCTAGCATATGTTCGCGCCAGTACTCACGCTCGCTTGCTCGAGAGGCATCTGCCAAGTAATCATCGCCAAACATTATGTACATAAGCGTATCGATAAATGGTTCAGTACCTTGTGCACTTAATCCTTCTACCAAAGGCGAAAAATCGGCTAGTTTGTACTCAAGCTCTCCGCTAGATCCAAGTACAATACAACCCTTTAATAAGTCTGGGCGACGAGCGGCTAAACGTAGCGCAATAAACCCGCCCATAGAGTTACCAGCGAAGAAACAAGGCTGTAGCTCAAGCGCCTCAATCAAAGCGATAGCATCATTGGTATGTGTATCCATATCAACGCTTACAAGCTCTGAACGCGCACTTTGACCTTGATCTCGATCGTCATAACTTATAATGCGAATGGTTTTAGATAACTGCTCTATCTGATGAACAAACATTTTGTGATCAAAAAATAGCGAGTGACTTAGTACCAATACTGGCGCATCTTTGGGACCGTCATCGCTATAGAACAGGGTGGTTCCGTTGACATTAATATTTGGCATGATCTTTTCCTTGTGTGAACACTATTGAGTCTGATAACACGCACAATAAATAGGGCGTCATATCTACGTTGTGTGATATCTGTGTTAATCCTTTAACCTTATTATTTGTATCAGAGTTCTTTGGTCATTGAAAGCGATGAATGGTAAGGTAGTCTTTTACTGAAGTAAGCATCAAAGTTGATGGATTGCATCAGTACCATTGTCATTATAAAAGGTACACTACGAATGACTCCGTATACGCCTGTCTGAGAGTCGCTATCATTAATAAGTCACCTTACCGCTATTTACGATTACACGACTCTGTATATATTTCTAGGTTTTTGCCCATCTCTGCTCAAAGGGTTACTGGATTTCCTATATAATGTCAGCAGTCTCGTTATGGACGTCCCATTCAATGTAGGCTTTTTTAGTAAAAATACTTCTTATCAGGTAAAACGGTGCTTTATGTTTAACGCTTCCTCGACTCGTCTAAATAAATATATCAGTGAAAGTGGTATTTGCTCACGGCGTGACGCTGACCGCTTTGTGGAGCAGGGTAACGTATACATCAATGGCAAGCGTGCTGCGGTCGGCGATCAAGTGGTCGCTGGTGATACCGTAAAAGTAAACGGACAGTTGATTGAGCCACGAGAGCCTGATGATTTTGTATTTATTGCTTTAAATAAGCCCGTGGGTATTGTGAGCACGACAGAAAGCTCTGAGAAAAACAATATTGTCGATTTTGTCAGACATGGGGTTCGTATTTTTCCGATTGGTCGACTGGACAAAGACTCTCAAGGACTGATCTTTTTGACCAACAATGGCGACCTGGTCAATAAAGTATTGCGTGCTGGTAACAACCACGAAAAAGAATATCTGGTCACGGTCAATAAGCCGATAACGGACAGCTTTATTGAAGGGCTAGCAGGTGGCGTGCCGATGCTAGGCAAAATGACGAAAAAATGCCCCGTAACTAAGGTTGCGCCCAACATATTCAATATCACACTCATTCAAGGTCTGAACCGCCAAATTCGCCGTATGTGTGAGCATTTTGGTTATGACGTCGTCAAGCTTGAACGTACACGAGTTATGAATGTCAGTCTGAAAGGACTCCCTGTAGGCGATTGGCGAGACCTCACGCCAAAGGAGTTAACTGATTTGCTCAAGGCTGTAGAGAACTCTTCGTCACAAGATAATCATTCAGGCAAAAAATCTCGTAAAGCACCAAGAAAAAAGCCTCATAACGATACCTCATCAAAGTCAAAGTCATCCTCAAAATCGGCGGGCGCTTCAAAAGGGCGTAATAAACATGCCAAGGATGATGCCAGAAAGCCAGCAGGGTCCAAAGGTAGAGATGGACGTCCCACTGGTCGTGGCAAGAATGCTGGTGGCAACGGTAAGCCCACTACAAACGGTAAGCGTCCCTCAAAAGGTCGCGGGGCTAAGCGCTCTTCACGTTAACATCTGATTGCTTTACTTATTTTGAAATGCCAGTAAGCTAAATAATTCTAACCTTAACGAGACACTATTATGTTTAAAATAAAAGTAGAGCGCATTGTCAAAAAACCAATTGATGACGTTTTTGAAGCCTTGAGTGACCATGCGAGCTATGGATCATTTAAAGCGGTAGGAGTAGCTAAGTTAGTCACTGAAGGTGATGAGGAGCGCAATGGCGTTGGCGCTTTACGCACCATTAAGACAGGACCTGTTAAGTTTTGGGAGCGAATTACAGCGTTTGAGCGTCCTACTCATATGCAATACCAAATCGAAAAATCTAAACCTATCAAGATGCGACACGACAAAGGCGTCATTGACCTAAAAGACTTGGGTGATGGCACCACACACGTGACGTGGGTATCTGAGGGTCGATTGACGGTACCATTGCCATTAGTTGGTCGTCTATTCGACCGTCAAATGCAAAAACAAGGAACCATAGGGTTTAGTAGCATACTCAAATCTATAGAAAACCGCTAATCTAGTAGTCATATGAGCTCGTCTGATGTAACTTACGGGTAGTAGCTATTTTATTTGAGCCGCTACCCGTTGGTTTTAATTGGTTTTGTTCTTGGCAGCTTCAATCTCATTAAAGCGCGCTAACTGCTCTGGCGTGGCTTTTTGTTGATATTTCTCTTTCCACTCAGCGTAAGGCATACCATAAACGAGCTCGCGTGCATCTTCGTAGTCGATGTCAATACCACGCTCTTCACCCGCAGCTTTATACCATTTAGACAAGCAGTTACGACAAAAATCAGCAAGATTCATCAGCTCGATATTCTGTACATCTTTACGCTCATCCAAATGCGCCAATAAGCGACGAAATGCCGCAGCTTCTAATTCGATATTTGATTCTAACTTTGCCATAAGGTTTTCCCTAATTGTCGTTGAGCTATTTTAAAGCTAGATGATACTAATGATATAAACATTGCGCAACCTGTGTTGAGTTATATCAAAAACATGCAAAATAAACTCAATTATAGCAGCCGTTTATCAGCTTAAAGCTTTCTAATTATAATATAACTTTAATAGTTAAAATGAGATTTCCGCTTTAAAAAGTTAGCTTGAAATGGTTACGTTCTATTCACGGTGAATTTCTTTAGTAGCCCTATTTGTGTAGCAACTGGATTGTTTAGTCCATACTAAAAATCGCTACAAGCGCCAAAAATGAGACAAAAAAAACCCTCATTTCTTATATAAGAAATGAGGGTTTTAGTGCTCTTTCAAGCCATATTTGGAGCGGGAAAAGAGATTCGAACTCTCGACCCCAACCTTGGCAAGGTTATGCTCTACCACTGAGCTATTCCCGCTAATTATCAATTGACTATCGTCAGTTGATGAAGGCGTATTATACGCAGTTTTTTTTGGGTGTCAACACCTATGACGAAAAAAATTAAAGTTATTAAAATAGGCATGTCCTCTGCCCACAAATGTATGTTATAACGGTTTATTATAATATGTATTCCAAAAGCTTTGCATATATAAATAAGCTGGAACGCATTTTATAATTTCGCTTTAATTACATTCACAGTTATCAATACTTATAAAGATAAGTCATAGGGATGAAAAATGAGTCAACAGTATACCATCGCTGATTATTTGTTTGATCGTGTTGCAGAAGCAGGTGCTTCTGAGATATTCGGCGTACCGGGTGATTTTAACTTAACTTTTTTGGACAATGTACTTGCCTCTGATAAGCTACGCTGGGTAGGTAACACCAATGAGCTAAATGCAGGCTATGCGGCCGACGGCTATGCACGCGAGCGTGGGTTTGCCGCTATGGTAACGACTTTTGGGGTAGGGGAATTATCCGCTATTAATGCGACGGCAGGTTCTTTTGCCGAGTACGCGCCTGTATTGCATATCGTAGGGGCACCAAGCACTGCTTTGCAAGATTCAAAGCGCCGTATTCATCATTCGCTGGGCGATGGCGTATTCAATCATTTTATTAAGATGGTCGAGCCTGTGACGGTAGCACGAGCGCAGATTACCCCTGAAAATGCCGCCTCAGAAATTGATAGAGTCATTCGACTGATTCTCAAAAAGCATCGTCCAGGTTACCTACTGCTTTCACCAGACGTCGCGCGTCAGCCTATCTATCCACCAACGACCAAGCTGATCGATAGTCAAGAAGATATCACCAGTCAAGCGGCATTATCGGACTTCAAGCAAGCGCTAACAGAATTCTTGCCAAATAAGACCACCACACTAATGGCAGATCTGATGGTGCATCGTTTGGGCTTACAACCACAGCTCAAAGCGTTAATCGCTGACACCGATATTCCTTATACCACGCTGTCTTGGGGTAAGACCTTACTTGATGAAAACAGCGATCGCTGGGCTGGGACTTATGCAGGTGTTGCCTCACGTCCTATCGTCAAAGATGCGGTAGAAAACTGCGAATGTCTCATAAAAGTAGGGGTGCAATATACGGACACCACTACCGCAGGATTTAGCCAAGATATTGACGAGAGTATAGTAGTCGACTTGCATTATGAGCGTGCTTCTATCAGTGGAAAGAACTTTGCACCGATTGCCTTGCAAGATGCGTTACAGGCCTTGCATGAAGTCATGACCTCTGGCATCAATATCGTACCAAAACCATTCTGTGAGCCAGTTAAGCCGCATGAACAAAAAGGCGGGGATAATGAGGCGATTCGCCAAGACGACCTATGGCATATCATTGCTGACTGCTTAGATCGTAATAACCTAGTATTCTCTGAGCAAGGAACAGCATACTTTGGTATCAGTGATGTGCGTCTGCCAGAGGGCGTGACGTCATATGGGCAGCCAATGTGGGGGTCGATCGGCTATACGTTGCCAGCCAGTTTAGGTGCAGCGGTTGCCTCGCCAGATAAGCGCAGTGTTTTATTGATTGGTGATGGTTCAGCACTACTTACTATCCAAGAACTGGCGGTTATGATTCAAGAGCGTATCAATCCAGTCATCGTCCTAATCAATAACGATGGTTATACGGTGGAGCGCGCCATCCATGGCGAGAACCAATACTACAACGATATTCCTAAATGCGATTGGCAGATCATGCCAAAAGCGTTTGGCGCCACTGAAGCGAATAGTGTATTGCTCAAAGCAGAAACAGCAGGCGAGCTAAAAGCGGCTTTAAACAAAGCTGCCGCGACTACCGATAAGCTTGTAATGATAGAAGTCATCGCTGATAAGCATGATATTCCGCCATTGCTAGCCGATATTAGCGCCGCACTAAAACCAAAGAAGGATTAAGTAACTTGTAAAAGTTTACTGAATAAAAGTGAAAACCCCATTTAGCAACATGGCTAAATGGGGTTTTTTGCGTTTTTTTATCACCCTAGTCAATTAATCAGCGATGCCTCTTATGTCAATTCGTAGACTCTAGTATCATGGCTGATTGGGCTATGTTTAGCCTTTATATTCAATAGGAGATAACCCCGTCGTGATTTGGTTAAAAATGCTTATTGGCGCGTTGATGGTACTGGCTATTCAATTATTTGCACAAACTCGGTTCTTTTATTTGGCTGCACTTGCGCCGCTGTTTCCTACCTTTACATTGATCAGTCACTTTATTGTTGGTACTGAGCGTAGTCCCGCAGATTTAAAGGTCGCGTTGATATTTAGTATGCTAGGGGTCATACCGCACCTGATTTATACCTTTGCCGTATTTTTTAGCATCAGTTATATCGGACTGTATAAAGCACTTCTATTAGGCGTCGTCGCTTGGCTGATTGCAGCGGCAATTTTGGTATTAGCATGGCAGTATATTCAGACGTAGAGTTTTATGATAGAGAGCATTCTGTGAGAATAGGGGTGCTGGATAAGATAGAGGAAGTGTAGATAGGCAAGCAAAAGATTTATGATCAAAGGCTATCTGGCGTGATGTTTGCTCACAGTGGGATAACGCAAATATTTTGGCAATCGATTACTATTATGCTGCACCACATACTAATATAACAACGATAAAAATAGGGCTTCAAAAATGGATACCTTAAATATCCTATACCTTGTAGGGTCAGTGCTAATCTTTGCCAGTATCATGGCGAGCACATTGTCGGCACGCTTAGGTGTGCCATTGCTATTACTATTTTTGATCGTCGGTATGCTGGCAGGTGAGCAGGGTATCTTGGGTATTGAGTTTTCTCAATATGGGATTGCCAACTTTGTGGGTCAAGCAGCGCTCGCCTGTATTCTATTAGACGGTGGTTTGCGTACGTCCTTTAAATCATTTCGGGTCGGTCTAAAACCTGCGATTACCTTGGCGACATGGGGCGTGCTGATCACCGTGCTGGTGCTCGGGGTGTTTGTCACATGGCTACTCGATGTCGATTGGCGTTTTGGTCTATTGATGGCGGCGATTGTGGGCTCGACCGATGCGGCAGCGGTATTCTCTCTACTGCGTAACGGCGGCGTCAAGCTCAACGATCGTGTCCAAGCCACGCTTGAGCTAGAGTCTGGTGCCAACGATCCCTTGGCTATATTGCTGGTGACAGGACTCATTGCCTTGAACGTTGATCCCGCTGGGCAAACGGTTTTTGGTTTTTTAGTTTTACTGTTGGAGCAGTTAGGCTTTGGCTTGGGAATGGGCTTGATCTTTGGTTATCTGTTATCTCGGCTATTGCCCAAGATACATCTGGCAGAGGGTATGTATGCCATTTTGATACTATCAGCAGGCTTGGCAGTGTTTGCCGCGACCAACTTGATTGGCGGTAGTGGGTTTTTGGCAGTGTATCTGACAGGGGTGCTAATAGGCAATCACAAGGTACGCTCAACCGAGCATGTGATGCGCGTGATGGACAGCTTTGCTTGGCTATCACAAGCGGTATTATTTGTGGTATTGGGACTATTGGTCACGCCATCAAACGTCCTTAATGTCTGGCATTATTCAGTGGCGATAGCGGTCTTTATGATATTTGTTGCCCGTCCTATCGCGGTCTATACGAGTGTGAAGCCATTCAAGTTTAAAGACCGCGAGATTGGGTTTATCTCTTGGGTTGGTTTGCGCGGTGCGGTACCTATTACCCTTGCTATTTTGCCTGTTATGGCGGGTATAGATAATGCCTTTATGCTGTTTGATATTGCGTTTGGGGTTGTGGTGTTGTCGCTCATATTACAAGGCACGACCATTCCTACTATGGCAAATTTATTTAAGGTGCGTATTCCGACCAATAAAGACCCGAAAGAGGAACACGAGGTCTGGGTATCAGATAAGGCGAGTATTACTTTATACGAGTTTGAAGCGCAATCAGGCGCATTTGCCATTGGCCGTCATCCTATGGGAATATCTAGAAGCATCAACCCCGATGAGATCAGCATCTTTGCACTAGTGCGGGGACAGCAAATTGTTGTGGTGGACGAAAACACAAAGCTAAAATTTGGCGATAGCGTCTGGTATGCCATGAGAGGCAATCATGCGAGTAAAATCGCCAAAATTTTCAATGATACGACTCTAGATCGTAAGGCGATTGATGATTTTTATGGCGATTGGCTACTATCTCCCAGTGTTAAGCTCGGTGATTTACCATTTTTTGCAGAAGTTATGGCGTCCGATACCCTAGTAAAAAAGCTGAAAAAGACAGATGCCAATAGCCAAGATGACATGTGGGAGCAGACGGTCGCCGAGTATATGACATCACACTTAGGTACCGCACCAGTATCAGGCGATACCATCGTAGTAAATGACGAGTGGTCGTTGATCATAAAAGAAGTGGGTGATAAAGGTAAGCTAAGAAGTATCGGTCTAAAGCACCAACAACCGTCTGCTACAGAGATGTGATAGTCATCCTGTTTTTATAGCAAATTCATCATCTTGTTTAAGAAGTCAGCTGCTTGCTTGGGCTGATTTTCCCGGTACGCCCAGTGATGCTCGACGTCGTAGCTTGCTTCATTGAGCAGAAGTATTTTCATCAGTCCCATACCCTCGTAACGCCTCGCCAGATCACGCGGTAAGTAACCAACATGATGACCTGCAAGGATAAGCTGCGCGGTCGCCTCCATATGGTAAGTGGTGGCGCTCAAGGTTTTAGGTCGGATGTGATTAATATGATGTTCAACCACATAGCCTCTTTTTATCCATGGATAATTTTGCTCTAAACCCTCAAGTGTCAAATCATCTGAGTTATAAAAAAGCCTATGCTCGCGTCCGCAGCAGACCACTTGCTTTTCAACAAATGCTGGCTGAAACGTAAGCAGCGGTGGAAAGCTGCCAAAATAACCCACACCGATATCGCTCTCGTTACTTACGAGCTTTTCTAACATGCTCTCAGGACTTTGTACGTCGATAGAAAAGTGAATCAGTGGGTTATCACGGTAGCTGCTGGCAAGACGCTGTCTAAGCGCGTCATAAAAAAACTTGGGCATCTGATCAATCAAGCACAGCCTGATATGGCCACCGTGTACTGAATCTAATTGCTTAATGTAATGCAGCTGATGCTGAAAGCTTGCGACTGATTCGGTAAAACCCAAACATGCCTCATAGACCGCCGCACCGTCCTCTGTCAGCTTAAACCCTGCTCGACCACGGTGACATAATGTCATGCCTAAACGATCTTCTAAATGAGTTAAATGACCACTGATCACCGAGGTTGTAACACTCAAACGTGACTGAGCGGCAGTGACGCCTTGGCACTCCACGATAGCCATAAAGCTACGTAGTGTTTTGATGTCTATTTTTATCAGCTCATCTAATATCAAAATCGATTCCTTTTTTCAATGACGTACTGTCTTAACATTGTCCTGCCTCGACGATGTATCTTTTTAGCCACTAGTATTTGATCAGTATTACTGCTTCTAAACTTCTGTTAATAACCGATAAAGACAATTTACTACGAAAAACCAAAAGTTTACTTCTAAATTTTACCATGGTTCCTTCCCTTATATTTATGTATTGTCAATCGTATGTAGCAAATTGTATATATAAACAAAACGGACAAGGAAGTAACTTATGACATTCAATCAACCATTAAGCGGTAACGACATGCCAAGATTTGGCGGTTTCGCTTCTATGATGCGTCTGCCAACTCAGGCTGATGCCGAAGGGTTAGATGTGGCATTCGTTGGTGTGCCTCTAGATATTGGCGCCTCGAACCGTAGCGGTGCTAGATTGGGTCCTAGACAGATTCGTGATGAGTCAAGAATGATTCGCCCTTATAACGTCGCCACGCGTGCGGCTCCCTTCGAGTCACTGCAAGTGGCCGATATCGGCGATGTTCCTATCAATACATTCAACCTGCTAAAAAGCGTTGATATCATCGAAAAATTCTATTCAGAAAAAATCGTTAAGCACGGTGCCATTCCGCTCACGCTAGGCGGCGATCATACCATCGCACTACCTATCCTGCGTGCACTCGCCAAAAAACACGGCCCTGTCGGTATGGTGCATATCGATGCTCACGCTGATATCAACGACGACATGTTTGGCGAAAAAATCGCTCATGGCACACCGTTCCGCCGCGCTGTCGAAGAAAACCTCATCGATGGCAACCGTGTGGTACAAATTGGCTTGCGCGGTACAGGTTATAGCGCCGAAGAGTTTGACTGGTCAACCCAGCAAGGATTTCGCGTCGTGCCTGCTGAAGAGTGCTGGTATAAGTCGCTTGCGCCACTCATGGCAGAAGTACGCGAAAAGCTCGGCGATGGTCCTGTTTATTTAAGTTTTGATATTGATGGGATTGACCCTGCGTTTGCGCCTGGTACGGGTACCGCTGAGATTGGTGGTTTGACCTCCACGCAAGGTATCGAAATCATTCGCGGGATGCGCGGTCTTGATGTGGTCGGTGGAGACTTGGTCGAAGTATCACCACCATATGATCCATTTGGCAACACCTCTGTACTGGCGGCAAATTTGCTGTTTGAGATGCTATGTATCTTACCAGGCGTACGCTATGACGATAAGGTAAAAGCCGTCTACTAAGAGCAGCCGCTTATTAGTTAGAGCTGCAGGTAAAGCAGCTATCCGAATAGGGTATGTGAGTAGACAAGGACATGGTTATCAGCGTTTTTTAGCCGCTGGTATGAATGCAATTTGGTTAAGGAAGACCCCAATGAGTAAATCCTCTTCGTTTTTTGGTCAAGACACACTTTCTCCAAATGAGGCTGGACAAAGTCTAGGCTCGATTGGTACGTTTGCGTTATGGTTTGGCGCCAATATTGTGGTGACGACCATTTTGACGGGCATGTTACTCGTACCTGATTTACAGTTCACGATGGCTATCACCACCGTATTCATTGGTTCATTGATTGGGGCGATTCCGCTGCTGTTGGTCGGTCTAATGGGGCAGCGTACCGGACTGCCATCGATGGCGCTGACGCGCCGTGCTTATGGCCCCGTTGGTAGTCAATTGATCTCGTTAGTAAATATGGGTGTGCTGATTGCGTGGAGCTGTATTCAGGCGCTATTGGCTGGCATGAGTCTTGATTACGCGGTTGAGGCCACCACAGGTTATAGCAACTTGCCACTGTTTGTGATTTTGTGCGAGACCGTGGTGGTGCTGATTGTGCTACGTGGTCACCTTGGCATCGAGCTTGTCGAACGCTGGGCTGCATTGGCAATGGCGGCGCTTACCGTTATAGTGCTCTATCAACTCAACCAACATTACGATGTCTCAAGACTTTTTGAGATGCCTGTTGAGTCGCGTAATGGCATTACATTAGGTATCGCCTTTGATATTGTCATCGCCACTGCCTTCTCGTGGATGTCGTCTGCCGCCGATTACAATCGCAATTGTAAATCCCCAAAAGTTGCCATATGGGGTACATATTTTGGTTACATTGTGGCAGCCATCGTTGCCATGGGGTTGGGCGCTACTATCTCAGGTCTGTCTATCATGTATGGTATGGAGCAGACTTATGATCCGACGCGCTTGCTCGCTGACTTTGGTTTTGGCCTGCCAGCCGCACTGGTTATTTTCTTCTCGGTCATGACGACCAATGTCATGGCAGTCTATAGCGCCACGCTTTCTTGTATGAACATTAAACCCAATATGAGCTTTTGGAAGCCTGCTCTTATCATTGGTCTGGTCACTATTTTTGGCGCGTTGATTCCGGGTATTTTAGATCAGTTCCAAAACTTCCTGCTGATCGTAGGCGCGCTATTTATCCCCGCATTTTCCGTTATGATTGTCGATTATTACCTTGTTAGTAAAGAAGGCTATACGGCAAAACTGCTTGATGCGACTCATCAATTGGGACGTCCTACTGCAAAGATTGCGATTGCAGCTTATGTGATGGGTGCGGCTCTAGCGGCTTATTGGACATTGATTGCTCCGCCGTCGTTTGGTGCATCGTTACCCGTCTTTATTATTACAGGTGGACTCTACTGGTTAGGCGCGACGGTGTTTACCCGTCCGAATGATGCCATTATTTCCGCTAACGAGGAGCCATCATTATGAAACTGATGATTGCTCAAACCAATCCCTTATGGTCTGAACCATCTGCCAACCTAGATGCACTAGAATCGCTTTGCCGCCTAGCCGTTGAGGCAAAAGTAGATCTGATCGCACTACCAGAGCTTGCATTTACAGGCTACAACATCTTTGAGCGCCTTGATGATTTAGCGGAAGCGATCGATGGGCCAATTGTGGCTCAAGTGGCAAAGCTTGCTAATCAGTACAATTTACATGTGTTATTTGGTCTTGCTGAACGGCGAGATAGTGGTGGGCTGAGTAATGTTGCCGTTCTAATAGACGACAACGGACAGCGCCTTGCCACTTATGATAAGCGCTACCTGTGGGATCGCGAACACGAGTTTTTTACAGCAGGTAAAAATCCCTGTGTGGTCGATACGCGTTTTGGCAAATTAGGCTTGATGATTTGCTATGACAACGAATTCCCAGAAGTAGCTAGAGAGCTTGTGCAAGCAGGCGCGCAGATCATCCTATCACCGACAGCCAATATGCTGCCAAATGCAGAACGTCAGGTGCTTCAAGTGCGCGCTCGCGCCATGGACAATCAATGCTTTGTCGCTTGTATCAACCGCTCGGGCATAGAAGAAAACCTTCATTATTGTGGCAATAGCATTGTCGCCGGTCCCGATGGTGAGGTGCTCGGCAGACTTGGCCTAACGGCTGGCACGATGATCGTCGATATCGATTTCGCCCGTATTGATGAGAGCCGTACACACCAAAACTATCTTAGTGACTTAAATACCAGTGACTTAAATCTCAGCCGCTTGGATATTTCTAATGGAGCTGACTTATGAGTAAACAATCACTAGCGCTTATCAAACCAGAGAACTGGTATCGCACCACCGCGCATAGCGATGGTGTCACGCTCATCGATGAGCCGTGGATTAAGCCGTTTTTTCGCTGCAATCTGTGGCACGTGCGCGGCAGCCAGCGCGATTTGTTAGTCGATTTTGGATTAGGGGCAGTACCGCTGCGTCGTCACGTTGCTCTACTCACAGATCGCGATATCGTGGGCGTTGCCAGTCATACGCATTTTGATCACATCGGCGCTGCCAGCGAGTTTGACTGCTGTCACGTGCATTCTGCTGAAGCGCATATTCTCGCTGAGCCAGACAATGCCCGTACGCTGGCAGATATGTTCGTCAATGACGAGATGTTTGACGCGCTACCGCCCGAGCCTTACGCTCATTGCGGCTACAAAATTGCTGCACCTGCCAAAATTATGCCATTAGAAGATGGTGACATGATTGATTTGGGCAATCGTCAATTTGAGGTGATTCATACACCCGGTCACTCACCAGGCGGTATCGCCTTGTGGGAAGCGGCTAGCGAAACGCTCATTTCTGGCGATCTTATCTATGACGGTCCATTGATCGAAGATACATGGCATAGCGACATGACTGACTATGCCAAAAGCATGCGCCGTCTCAATGCGCTGCCTGTGCGTGTCGTTCATGGCGGTCACTTTCCTAGTTTTTCAGGCAAGCGTTTACACGTGATGATTGATGACTGGTTACGCCATCATGATTTGTGATTGATCGCATTTAGATAGAATCTAAAACAAATGGCTATTCAACATAAATAGCTACTGAAAATAGATAACAACGCTATAAATAACCACGATAAGCAATAAGCGATTTTCCATACTTACTGACTCTTTTAGGATAATTACCCCATGACCCAATTGACACAAACGCCTCCTGTATCACCCAAAATCCCGTCTCTTACTTGTGGTGAGTTGCTCGTCCAGTGGCTAGAATATTACGGGGTAGAGACGGTGTTTGGCATACCGGGCGTGCATACGGTAGAGCTATATCGCGGTCTACCGAGTACCAATATTCGTCATATAACCCCGCGTCACGAGCAGGGTGCTGGGTTCATGGCAGATGGTTATTACCGTGCCTCAGGCAAGATTGGCGTGTGTTTTATCATCACAGGCCCTGGCATGACCAATATCATGACAGCGATGGCGCAAGCACTGGCTGACTCTATACCGATGCTGGTGATCTCTAGCGTCAATAAGGTAAAAGACACGGGGAGCGGGGAGGGGCATTTGCATGAACTGCACGATCAGCAAGGCATGGTCAGTAAGGTAGCACTCACGAGCAAAACCATCTGGCAGCCTGAGACATTGCCCAAAGTTATCGCCGAAGCATTTGCATTATTTAATGGCGCACGTCCAGGACCAGTCCATATTCAGTTGCCTATTGATGTCATTACCGCTGATGCCAGCCATGTTGCCAAGCCGCCCAGCTTAAAAGGTATGGCTAATAGTCTAAATTCACCACAAGTGATGAGACCACTACCAAACTCTGCGCAGTTAGATCTGATTATCGAATCATTAAAAATCGCGAAAAACCCAGTGCTGCTTTATGGTGGTGGCTGCGTCGATGTCGATCACGATGCACAAAGATTGGCAGAGCTGATCGATGCGCCTACGTTTTTGACCATCAATGCTAAAGGATTACTGCCACCTAGCCATCCGTTAAGTCTAGGCAGTAACCAGTCATTAGACGCGGGTCGAGCGGTGATTACAGAGGCAGATTGGGTGCTCGCCATTGGTACGGAGCTTGGCGAGACCGATTACGATGTGTTCTTTAATGGTGAGTTCAAAATCAATGGCACACTAGTGCGTATCGACTGTGATGCTGAGCAGTTGCAGCGTCCATTTATCGCGGATATCGCGGTATTGTCTGACGCACAGATGGCTGTCAGTGGTCTATGCAATCGTTTAGAAACTCAGATATTAAACGGGCAGGTATTCGACCATCAGGCATTGTCACGAGTGAATGCTGCAAAACAAGCGCTCATAGAAGAGACAACCCCAGACTTTGCCGGTCAAAACGCCTTGCTAAAACTGATTCGAGATGAGGTGGAAGGCGTGATTTTTGTGGGCGACTCAACCCAGCCTGTCTATAGCGGCAACCTTGGTTTTGAAGCATTGGCACCGCGCAAATGGTTTAACTCCTCAACGGGCTTTGGCACGCTAGGTTATGGTTTGCCCGCTGCGATCGGGGCTATGATTGGTTCAAACCTACCAGTCGTCAGCTTAATCGGAGATGGTGGTATTCAATTTACCATTGCGGAACTTATTTGTGCAGCCGAGCTTGAACTGCCATTGATTGTACTGCTGTGGAACAACCAAGGCTATGGCGAGATTCGCCGTTATATGGAAGAGGGCGGTTTGCCACTGATCGGTGTCAATATCAAAACGCCAAACTTTGAACCATTAGCTGCAGGATTTGGCGCTGGTTATCGCAGAATTACCGATAAGCAGCAGCTGCTAGAGTCGTTGCAATCAGATATCAAAGGCAAGCAGCCAATCATCTATGAGATTGATGAAGCGGATGAGTTTTTAGAAGAAATGGGGAAAACTATCACTTATTTTAGCTAACGCTATCAATATTAGCGCTACTAATAATAAAACTGATTGTTCAAGGAAGTACGTCAACGATGCCAAATGCCAACAACTTGTCGGAAAATAGACAGAAGCGAATACCGCGCTTGTTAGCAGAATTGACGGCTGTGGTTGGCGTGAGTAATGTGTTGACCAGCCGTAGCCAGCAACAACCTTATGTACAAGGGGCAATTAAGGCAGTGACGGATGTTACCGTGGCCGTTGTGACACCGCCCTCACTTGTGGCACTATGGCGCGCTATTAATATCTGTGCCGCTGCGGACGTAGTTATCATCGCGCAAGCGGCCAATACAGGATTGACCGGTGGCTCAACACTGAACGGTGAGTATGACCGACCACTAGTCGTGATGTCCATGCAGTTATTGGGCGGCATGCACTTGCTCAACGATGCAACAGAGCTGGTTGCTTTGCCAGCCGCTACTTTGCAGCAGTTAGAGTCAACGCTTGCGCCATTAGGACGTGAGCCACACTCTGTACTGGGCTCTAGCTGTGTTGGGGCATCAGTGATAGGTGGTATCTGCAATAGCTCAGGCGGTATGCTGGTGCAGCGTGGCCCTGCCTATACTGAGATGGCGTTATTTGCCAGACGCAATGCCCAAGGCGCGTTTGAGCTGATCAATCATTTAGGGCTGAATCTGGGGACGTATCCAGAAGAGATACTTGAGAACTTGCAAACAGGCAGGTTCCAAAAACAGTTAGACAGTACGAGCAGTAAAGCCTGCAACCAGCACTATCAACACAAAGTACGTGATTGCGATGCCGATACTCCAGCTAGATTTAATAATGATGCTAGCGGTCTGTATGAAGCATCTGGCTCAGCGGGCAAGGTAATCGTATTTGCGGTTAGAGTGGCGACATTTGCCAAACCCAAGCAAGAGCAAACGTTTTATATTTCGTCTGATGACGCAGATACCTTGACGGCACTCAGACAGCAGTGGTTAAAAAGCGAGCTGGCTCTGCCTGTCTTAGCAGAATATATGCACAAAGACTACAACGAGATTACGTTGGGTTATGGTCGTGACATTTGTCTGAGTATGCGCAAACTACCTGCTAGCAAGATAGGATTGCTGTATCGGCTGCAAGCAACCATAGGCTATTATCTGGACAAGTGGCATCTACCAAAGACGTTGCCTGATCGGATATTGCAACTGATCTCTAGGGTTGTGCCGCCATCATTACCTGTCTCGTTGAGTACGCAGGCGCGCTCATATCAGTACCATCTGATTATTAAGGTGGCAAATGGCATCGATGGTAATCGTAGTAACAGTAATAACGATAACATTGCCGCTGCGCAGACGTTTTTGCAACACCATATGCAGCAGTATCAAGGCACATTACATACGTGTACAGAGACTGAATCACAAGCGCTATTGGTTTTTCGCAGTGCTGCTACAGCTGCTATGTTCCGTTATCACAATCTCAACCACACTGAATTTGGTGAGCTGCTATCGACTGACATCGCCTTGCCAAGAAACGCTGTAGATTGGGATGAAGTGTTACCCAAGCATCTGCAAGATCAAGTCAGCAAAACCTTTTATTTGGGACATTTTTTTTGTCATGTCCTGCATCAAGATTACTTGTTACACCCAACTACTAATGCCAAGCAGTTCAAGGAAGAGCTCTTAGCATTTTATGACCAGCGTCATATTGAATATCCTGCTGAACATAATGTCGGGCACATGTATTCCGCCAAGGCTGAATTAAAGCACTTTTATAAAAAACTGGATCCAACCAACTCGTTAAATCCAGGTATCGGTCAGACAGAAAAATGGAAAAACTGGCGATCATCGCCCATTAAGGAGAAGTTAAATGACGAATGCTATTGATAAATCGCAGCAGCCGATTTTAGGGAACAATACTGTCGACCCAGAAACGCCGCAGGCAGGGCAGTGGCGCGCAGCAATGTGGAAGTTTCTATTGTTCTCAGCATTGGGTATTGCCCTATTTATCATACCGTTTGAGTGGGATGGTAAGGTCACGATTTTGTTGGGCGTGTTAACCGATACGTTGCAAGCAGTATTAGGCGGGTTTGTGGTTTATATTGCCATGGCAATTGTGACCATTTCTGCGCTGGGCGCGCTGGCAGTCAAGGTGCTAAAACCCAATCTGCCTGAAGACTCACTGATAAAAAACCTTTTTGATGTTGATTGGTTTTGGCTGACCACCCGATTTTTGGGTATGCTATTTGTGTGGATGATTTATCTACAGATCGGTCCTGAATTTATTATCAATCGTAATACCGGCGGCGTCATTTTTGAAGATTTGATTCCTATCCTCATTCCGTTATTTTTCTTTGCCATTTTATCACTGCCATTTTTGACTGATTTTGGTTTGATGGAGTTTTTGGGCACCTTAGCCAGTAAGATTTTTATAAAGCTGTTTAAATTGCCGGGTCGCTCAGCTGTTGATGCCATGTCTTCATGGTTTGGAGCGGCGTCTATTGGTTTGCTGGTCACCATGCAGCAGTATGATAAGAGCTTTTATAGCCAGCGTGAAGCAGCCATCATCGCCACTACCTTTTCAGTGACCTCTATCGCCTTTACCTATGTTGTTGCCAAAACCATCGGCGTGGACGATAACTTTGTCTACTTTTATCTAACCATTGCGCTGACTGGTTTTATCGCTGCAATCATTATGCCGCGTATACCGCCACTATCACTAAAACCCGATACCTATCATGCTGGCAAAAGCATGCTGGACGAAGGTATTCCTGCACAGTACACCACTTATCAGTGGGCGATCAATCGCGCCGTCACGCGTGCACACTCTATGCCGAGCTTGGGTTATGTGTTCAAACGCAGCGTTGGTAACTTGTTCGATATCTACTTTGGACTGATTCCTGTTATTTTTGCTATCGGCACCATTGGTCTTGGATTAGCAGAGTACACGCCTGTCTTTAATTGGCTTGCGACCCCACTTGTGCCATTGCTTGAATGGTTGCAGATTCCAGAGGCCGCAAAAGCCGCGCCAGCTATGATTATGGGCTTTGCAGATATGTACTTGCCAGCACTGGTTGGCAAGAGTATTGAGAGTGAGATGACAAGATTTATCGTTGGTGCGGCCTCAATCACTCAGATTATCTACATGTCTGAAGTCGGTGCGCTTATCTTAAAATCAAACATCAAACTCAACGTATTAGAGCTGTTTTTTATCTTTATGCTGCGTACGCTTATTAGCTTGGTAGTGATTACCTCAGTGGCGCATCTACTGTATTAGACAGTTACGTTACGATGAGGTTTGGCTAAACGATACGGCAACTGGTGGTCCTGCTATTTTGATATAAGTGTGTAGGTCGCCATTAGTTATAGGATGCCTATAACCATCATCAGTAAAGTAAACACTATAAAAAATAAGAGGTAAGAATACTCATGAATACAGCAAACGCTACATACCTAACCAGACAAAAGGCCCAACAGGTCGCCCAAGAAGAAGTGGTATTAAATGCCGCTTATATTAATGGCGACTGGGTCGCTATTGACAGCCTCACGACCGATTCTGATAATAAAAATAGCCATGCCCTATATGACCCCAACTCAGGCGAAATAATTGCCACGACACGCTTGTGTAGCAGCGCTCATGTCGAATCAGCAGTCAGTGCTGCTACTGAGGCTTATGCCAGCTGGTCACAGACTGATGTGAGCATACGCGCCCGTTATCTAAGCGCGATTGCAGAGTCTATGGAGCAGCAGTTTGATAAATTGGTTGGGCTATCGGTGCTAAACAACGGCAAGCCAATTGAGGAGGCCAAGATAGACGTTGGTGATGCGATTGCTTGCTATCGCTATTATGCCACTCTCATCACCGATCAGGCCACATGGTCTGAGGTATCTACGCTTGAGTCGGGCATCAGGCTGCTAAAGACGTACGCGCCTGTGGGTATTTGTGCGCTGATCACCCCTTGGAACTTTCCGATGGTGACGACAGCTTGGAAGCTAGCACCAGCGCTAGCGGCAGGCTGTACGGTATTATTAAAGCCGTCTGAGGTGACCCTATTGCCAGAGCTGATGCTGGGTAATATCTTGTCCCAGATAGGATTGCCCAAAGGCGTGGTAAATATCTTACCGGGAGCAGCTGAAGTGGGCGCTGCTATGAGCAGTCATCCACGGATTGATAAAGTTTCATTTACCGGGAGTAATGCGGTCGGTGAAAAGGTCATGAATCAAGCAGCCAAAAACGTCAAAGATATCAGCCTAGAGCTGGGCGGTAAATCTGCCATCGTAGTCTGTGCAGATGCCGATATTGATCACGCTTGTGATTTGATTATTGGTGGTATATTTACCAACGCGGGTCAAATATGTTCAGCAACTTCACGGCTAATTGTTCACCAAAGTATTGCTGAGTCGCTATTTGAGACCTTAAAAGCAAAAACGACAAATCTACAAATCGGTGACGGTTTTGATACCGATACTCAAATGGGTCCATTGGTGAGCGCGCAGCAACTAGACCAAGTCAAAAAATACGTTGATATTGCCACGACCGAGCAGCTCACGTGCTTAACGGGTGGCAAGATAGTGGATAGCGCAGGATATTTTGCAACGCCAACCATCTATACAGATGTGCCAACGACCAGTCAGTTATGGATGGAAGAAGTGTTTGGCCCTGTATTGGTCAGTACAATTTTTACCGAAGCGTCAGAAGCCATTCGCTTAGCCAATGATAGCAAATTTGCCTTGGCAGCGACTATCGTGAGTGCCGATGAGACTGTAGCGCTAGAAATGGCACTACAAATCCAAGCAGGTCACTTTTGGATTAATGAGCAGCAAATCGTGTTGCCAGAAGCGGGCTGGGGCGGATTTAAGCAAAGCGGTATCGGCCGCGAGCTGGGCGGCGATGGTTTATCTGCTTACCAAAAGAGCAAGCACGTACTGCTGACACAATGAATGCTCACTGATTAGATTGCTTATGCTTCTATAAGATACTTTAGAGCCGTGCCCCTAGCTATATGGTGATTGATAGCTAGGGGCATTAGCATCTTATGTTCTATTGACTAATTTGTTTACTATATCAAGGTTGTTAACGTTATTAAAAGGCATTAACTTTACTGGAGGGCTCATTCAGGATAAAATTGAGCAATCATTCAAATTTATCGCCGTGCTCATTTTTATATGATGTCACGGCTTTTTACATGGGGCATAGTATGTCACGCAGCGCACTCTACAATCGTCAAGACGCTCTGGAGCGAGCATTACAGCTTTTTTGGCAAAAGGGCTTTCATGCCACTTCCCTAAAAGATATCGAACAAGCGCTCGATATGCGTCCAGGGAGTATTTATGCTGCTTTTGGCAGTAAAGATGGCCTGTTTCAAGAGGCGCTAGAATACTACGCTCGCCTAGGACTGACCGAGCTTGAGCGTGTATTGAGCCATCATCAAACGCCTTTATCAGGTTTGGCCGCTTATATCAGGCAGCTGGGCGGTATTCGTGATAAAGCATTGCCGAGCCGTGCTTGTATGCTGGTCAAAAGCTTATTAGAGCTAGGCGCTCGTGAGCAGGCGGCACTAGAGAAAGTTGAGCTGCTACTGGTAGGGATGGAGACGCGATTTATAGAGTGCTTTAAAAAGGCTCAGCAGATAGGTGAGATAGACAGTCAGCTTGATGCAGTGAGGCTAGGACGACGACTACAGGCGGAGGTCATGGGTCTGCGTGCATTCGCACAGCGTGATGTCGATAGTGCGGCGATTCATAATCTTGCTGAAGATATGGCCTCATCTATAGAAGCGCTGCGACTTGATCATTCAGCAAAAGCCTAGCAGTGGATTAGATATCTCTATCGCTGCGAAGCCTCTAACTGCTTGAGGGTATGGTAGCCGCCATGGATGCGGGTAAAGATCGTAATCGCGCAAGCAGTCGCAAAGATACTGGCAAGTAGCACAAAATGCTGTGGCCAAATACAAAAAGCGATGAATAGCGCGATGGTTTCGGTGCCTTCAGTGAGGCCGTTTAGGTAGTAAAAGCTTTTGTACTTAAACTGAGGTTTATCCAATTTGAATTTTTCTGCGGCAATCGCAAATGCCAAAAAGCTCGACCCAGTTCCTATGAACGCCGCTAGCAATAACGCGCCTGCAATAGCGTTTTGTGCAGGATTGGCCAATATAAACCCAAGTGGCACCGCAGCATAAAATAAAAAGTCTAGCGTAATGTCCAAGTAGCCACCTGCGCTGGAGCTTTGCTGTGCATGACGTGCCAATGCACCATCAAGACCATCAAAGAGTCGATTCACAATAATTACTGCCAGTGCGCTATACCACAGCTCAAAGGCGATGAGCGGCAATGCCAACATCCCAATCAAGAACCCAGCGACTGTCAACTGATCTGCGGTGACACCGCGTTTGTGTAAGACCACAACGACAGGATTAAGGATCGGTTTGATAACAGGCGTAAGAAACTTGTCTAGCATGCAAGGTGCCTTTTGTGGTTCGCTTATACTGTGTTTGGATGTTTGAGCATAATATCCAAGGCTATCGATCAAGGTGAATGATTTTGCCGCCTGCTGCTTTGGCATCGCTCTCATCATGTGTCACCATGATAGCAGGGAGCTTGTATGTCTGTATTTGCTCAAAGACCAGCTGGCGCGTGTCTTGTCTGAGCTGAGTATCAAGCTTACTAAAGGGCTCATCCAGTAGTATGGCTTTGGGTGCGCCAAGCAAGGTCCGTAGTAATGCCACGCGCGCTTGTTGACCACCTGATAGATTGTCAGGGTGTCGATCTCCCATACCTGCCAAACCCACTTGTGCTAACGCGTGCTCTATTCTTTCGAGTCGTTGCTTCTTACCACCGTCTTTATTGTTTTTTGGCATCGCAAAAGCAATATTGCCTGCCACTGACAAATGCGAGAACAGCAGCGCATCTTGATACAGTACGCCAATACCGCGCATGTGCGCTGGCAGGTGAGTGACGTCTTGATCGTTTAGCCATACCGTACCAGTTGACGTAAAATCCTTGGATAATGATCCCGTCAGCCAGTTCAGTAAGCTTGACTTGCCGCTACCAGAAGGTCCCATTACGGTAAGTATGTCGCCACCAGCGATATGCTCATCCATACTGAGTAATCGCTCGTTTTGACGAAACAGCTGCAAGTCTTTTATCTGTAAAGTTGATGGCATCGAGAACCCTTTATATGCGTTTTGAACGACTGATATTTTTATGGTTGATATTTTTGGTGACCGTTTTTATGAACGATCAGACTGCTAGCGAGCGCCACTTCTAAAAAATAACTTTGGCAATATCCAAGCCAGTATAAAACCAATGAGCGGCAGCGCCATTTGTATGATGGCATAAACGGCACTGGTGCGCCTACTGGCACCGTTCGCGAGTGTCACCGCTTCTGTCGTTATCGTGGCGATACGACCGCCGCCTGCTAATAGTGTAGGTAAATATTGACCAAAACTAATCGCTAGACCAAGTGCGATAGCTATCAAAATCGGGGCAAACAACTGCGGCAGTTTGATCTGAAAGAACACCTTAATTGGTGCTGCACCTAAGCTGGCTGCCACATGGGCAAAGCGAGGATCTAGACGTCGATAGCTACTGGCAAGTGACAAAAACACATAAGGTAAGACAAATAACACATGCGCAAAGACAACATTGAAAAATGCTGATTGGTAATTGATTAATTGCTGCATCCACACCAAGCCAAACAAAAAGGCAATGCTGGGCACCAGTAGTGGTAAGTAAATAATCAAACTGGTCAAGTTTGAAAGATGCTTTGCACGCAATTGCTCAGCTTCTAGACACAACAGGGCAAGTATAATCGCAAATGCAGTGCTGACAAGACCGATAGTTAGGGTATTAAAAAGTGGCGTATCCATCTGTGCAAAGGCACTATCAAAATGCAACCAGACAAACTGCTCTGGTAGCAGCGCTGGGAATCGCCAATAGCCAGCAATAGACCATAATGCCAGACCGATAAGCGAGAGCAGCATAAAACCGATAACGAAGACAGTAAGTACACCAGTAATTTTTTGCCATGCTTTATCCGCGTATTGGCGTTTGCCATTGGTCAAAGAAGCACCGCAGCATGCTTTGATGGCTTTTTCACCGCCTAACCAAAAAGCGACCAACCCTGCCGTCAATGCCAGCTGTAATAGTGCTCCAGCAGAGGCCTTTATACGCAAGGTCAAATCCACATCATTGAACCAATTCATGATAGAGACGGCGAGCGTGGGCGGGGTGTTAGGACCGAGTATCAATGGCATCTCGACGCTTGCACTGGCATAAGCGAGTACCGCCAATATGGGCAGACGTAAAAAAGGGTATAACAGAGGAAATACTGCCTTAAAAAAAGCAGTGATCGGGTAGTAGCCGAGATTGAGTGCGACTTTATATTGCTGTCGTAGCTTTTTACCAAGCTCAGGCTGTGCTAACGCGCCTAACGCCATTAATAACAGAAATGGGAGCTCTTTTAAGGTTAGACCCAATATAATACTGATGCCGTAAGGGTCATGTGGCAATATACCGTTTGGTGCCAACGCCCAGCCGCTGAGCCACGGAGAGATGAGCCGTGCAAACATCCCAGACGGCGCAATCAAAAACCCTACCGCAATAGCGGCTGCAGCATGAGGAATGACTAAGATAGGGCTTAGTAAGTGCTCAATACGTTGTAGCCAAATACTGTTAAAAAAGGCTGCCAATATCATCAGTGCGAGAATAAAAGCAAGTAGGGTGCTGATGAGTCCAGTAGCAACGCTCAAGGCTGCCATCTGAGTAAGTCCTGGCGTTTGCCAAAGCTCAGTAAACCTCTGTAAGTTAAGCGTGGTTCTATCGAGCGCAGGCACCCAGCCAAAAGCAGGCAACACCACACCAATCAGACCGCCCAATACAGGTAGTATCAATATCAAAACCAAGAGTTTTGGACTCAAAGTGACAATACGTGTAAACCAGTCTGTTTGCTCAAGGAGAAAAGGTTTGGCGCGCGCTTGCGTCTTTGCTATTTTGTCAAAACCCTGACTCATGGGCTTACCCCATAACGAATTTGCCAACCTTGCATAATGGCATCTACCCAGCTTGGATGCGGTTCACTCACTGTGCGCGTGATGCTGTCAAAGGGTAGGGCGCTTGGATGTATTTGCTTACTATCAAACAGTGCTTGCTGCTCAGGATTAAGCATTGACTGGACCAATACCGTTTTGTCACCCCACACGGCAGGGGTCTGCTTGTGCGCCTGCGCCTCTGGACTCATCAAAAAGTTAGCGACCAGCTGCGCGGCTTGTGGGTGGCTTGTATTGTAAGGAATGGCAACGAAGTGCGTATTACTCAAGCTACCATCACTCATCGCATAACTGCGTATGCTTTTGGGCAAATCAAATCGCTGGACGGCGGCAGGCACTTCAGGTGCTGAAAAGGTAAAGGCTAAGCTCAGCTCGGTATCATCGACCAAACGGCGCATCTGTGCCCCTGTCTGTAAAAACTGCTCACCATCACGCCACAGCGTCGGATGAAAGTCATCCAAAAATGCCCACAATGGATCTAGTACGAGCGCGATGTTTTGTTCAGTGGCAGGCAGGCTCAATTGTGCTTTGGTGTTTTGACCGGTCTCAGCATCGTGCTGCTCATGGAGCATGACCAGGGCATATTTTAAAAAGCTCATACCCAAAAAGTCAGGCGGCTTTGGGTAGCTAAAGCGTCCAGGATTCTGTGCTGTCCAAGTGCTGAGTTCATCAAGGGTGGCCGGCGGTGTATTGACCGAGAGACTGTCATAATAAAAGGTCAATGACGCCTGTCCCCAAGGGGCTTCCATTCCTTCGGTTGGTACACCAAAATCATAATTGACTGTCGGATTATTATTGGGATCGGTTAATGAGAAATTTGGCAGTTTATTTGCCCATTGCTTGAGTAACAATGAGTTTTCACTCATGGTGGCAAAGTTAGCGCCATTAATCCATACCAGATCAACACTGCCCTGATCGTTATTATTGGCTGACTTTTCTGCGAGTACGCGGCTGACAGCCTCACTGGTATCGCTCAGTTTGACATGGACCAAGTTGATATTATATTTATCTTCAACCTGCTTGGCCGCCCACTGTAGATAAGCATTGATCTGTGGATCGCCGCCCCACGCATAAAAATAAACGTCTTGATTCTTACCTTGCGCCTCTATCTGTTGCCATGGCGATAACGCTTGGTCACTCGTGGTGCTGTTGGTTGATGCGGTACTGGCAGAAATACCAATACAAATGCCAAGCATCGCTGCATAAGCACTACATTTTGTGAAGCGTCTTAGCATCAGTAGAGAAGAGGTTGGGTCCATTGAAGCTTCCATTATGCTTATATGTCTGAGTTGAGCTGATAAAAACTATTAAGGACACACCTTAGCTCAACCAGATGATCTCAGGCTTGTTTTGTCGATCAGGTCATTCAATGGCCATACAGGCGGCTAACCACGACGCCATGTGTGATATTTCTCTAACCAGTTCAATACGGTTTCAGGGGCGTGGTTGCGTTTCCATTCGCCAGCAACGTATTTGTTGCCCTCCGCCCATGTTGGGTAGGTATGAATAGTACCAAGTATTTTGTTCAGTCCCAAGCCATGTTTCATTGCGAGTACAAACTCGCTCATCAAATCACCAGCGTGCTCGGACACTATCGTAACCCCTAGGATTTTGTCTTTGCCTTTGGGTGTAATGACTTTAATAAAGCCTTTGGCAGCGCTATCAGTGATCGCACGATCTAATTCTTCAAAGTCGTAGCGCGTCACTTCAAAATCAATGCCTTTATCGATTGCTTCTTGCTCGTTCAAACCCACGCGAGCGACTTCAGGATCAATAAAGGTCGTCCATGGAATCACTCGGTAATCAACTTTGAACTTCTTAAAGTGACCAAACAAGCCATTGACCGCAGCATACCACCCTTGATGTGAGGCAACATGTGTGAACTGATAAGGCCCAACAATATCACCTGCTGCATAAATATTAGGATATAGCGTTTCTAGGTATTCATTGGTAACCACAGTACGATCTGTCTCGATACCGAGCGCTTCAAGTCCATAACCTTCAAGACGAGCGCTGCGACCGACTGCACACAGTAGCTCATCGTATTCAAGCGCCATCTCTGGTTGTAGATTTTCTTGTAGGCCTTTTTGCTGACTGCTTTGATCCTCATCACCTAGCTGCTGAACGATAATGTACTTTTTGCCATCACGAATCTCGCAGCGAACCGCTTGGTGAGATGTCAAGACCGTGACACCGCTGGCCTCTAGTGCGTTTTGAGCAAACTCGGAGACTTCCTCATCTTCTTTTTTCATAAGACGTGTGCTGCGTTCGATTTGGGTGACGTCTGAGCCTAGACGCGCAAATGCTTGTGCCAGCTCAGAGCCAATGGGGCCACCACCTAACACAACGAGCTTTTTGGGTGTCTCATCAAGCGTTGCAAATTTCTCCCACAAGGTATCGCTGGTGACATAACCTGTCTCCTCAATACCTGGAAGTGGCGGGACAAAGGGGCGTGCACCAGTGGCAAGCACAATAGTGCGTGCCGTGAGCGTCTGAGTGCCACCATCATTGAGGGTGACCTCCACCGTCCATGGATCGATCAGTTTGGCATACCCTTTTAGGACTTCAACGCCCAGATCAGTGTAGCGCTCGACGCTATCGTGCGGTGCAATCTCCGCGATGATATCGTGTACGCGCGCCATGACTTTTTTGAATGAAAAATGCGGCGTGGTATTCTCAAGACCATACTTCTCACCATCACGCATCTGCTCTGCGACTTTTGCACTTTTAATAATGGCTTTGCTTGGGACACAGCCATAGTTCAAGCAGTCACCGCCCATCTCTCCTGCCTCAATCAGGGTGACTTTTGCCCTGACTGTCGCGGCGATATAGCTGGTCACTAGACCGCCTGCACCTGCGCCGATGACGATCATATTGCGATCGAAGGTTTTGGGCTTATTATAGTTCTTATAGACGCGTCTTTTTTTGAACATATTTATCACTCCTTTTGCGATCAATGGGAACAAGCCCAATAGCGCAAATGAGAGGATCAAATCGAATGATAAGATCCCTGATAGACTATCAATTTGTGCCAACTGTGTCCCTGCATTTACAAAAACAAAAGTACCAGCAAGCATACCGATTTGGCTAACCCAATAGTAAGTCCATGACTTGATAGCGGTAACGCCCATCAACAGATTAATCAAAAAGAACGGAAATATCGGTACCAATCGCAAGGTAAATAAGTAAAACGCGCCTTCTTTTTCAACGCCTTTATCAATTGCTGCCAGACGCTCAGGAAAGCGCTGCTTGATGGTATCGCGCAGCAGATAACGTGAGGTCAAAAAAGCGAGCGTTGCACCTATAGTAGAGGCAAATGAGGCAATCAGTAAGCCTTGCACCAATCCGAACAGTGCTCCCGCTGCCAAAGTCAAAATAGCAGCGCCTGGCAAGGATAGGGCAGTGACGACCACATAGAGTAAGAAGAAACCACCGATAACCAGTAACGGGGACTGTGCTTTATACTCATTGAACTGAGCCATCGACCCTTTTAAGCCGTCAAGCGTCAGTAATTGATTGAGGTCAAAATAAAAAAAGCTTGCCGCTAGTATCAATATTAATAGTATTAAAAATATTCTCTTAATCATGAGGGATCCGGCCTAATAGTGTGGCGAAGGCTAAAGTCGTCGTCATTGCACTATGAGTAGTGTCATGACGTGATGGTAGTAATTGTATAGAGCTACTGCGCTGAACGGTTTACTGGTATGCCTGAGACAAAACGTAAAACCTCAGAACTATAGTATATGACCTGCAACCTGCTGTCTGGTATTTATATTATTTGGTAATTATAGAGTCTAACAGCAGATGCAACCAAAAATTATGCCACAGCAGTGTTTTTGCCCAGTGTCCAAGTGTCATAGTCTCTCATCAAGAACAGTACCAAGCAAGCAGCTAGCATCGGCCATGCGGCAAAGAACAGCAAGTTGTCAAAGGGCTGAAGATAAAGATGAAAGGTGGCAAAGGTCGAGGCAGCATGGAGCAATAAAATAATACCGTATGTCCATTTTTTGAATAAACCCGCGACAAACAACAATATGAGAATGATCTGCAAGCTAGCAACCGCATAAACCATACTAGTGCCCAAGTTTTCTAGAGCGTAAAACTTAGCAAATACATTGGCAGCATGCTCAGGGTTTACGAATTTGTCTAGTGTCCAAACAAGAAAGACAATAAAAACACCCAGTCGAAGTAATAGTAATGAGAGAGGTAAGTGTTTTGGCATGAGTGATCTCTTCTGAGAAAGGGTGAAAGTGAATTAAGAACGATATAAACACAGCTATATAGGTAATCTACGTAGATGATGACAGTGCAAACGTCTACTATTACATGTCAATAGACATAGTCGACATACTTATATATTTGAGTGATTACTCAAATATAAATAAAAGATTACCGCTGAATACCTTAAAATCGCATTGTAGTGGTTATTGAATGACTGTTCAAGCTTATACATTCATAATATGGTATTTATAGGGCTTGGTTACTTTTTTCGACCAAACCAGCAATAGTCGCTTAAAGAAGCATAACCAGTCATAGGTGCTTTCTTCTTGATTGTAGACAATGCACTTTCAAGCAGTTTGGCAAGCGAATGTCTATGCCAGCTGACTCTAGATAGCAAAACCCCCTCATAAAACATTGATTCTATGAAGGGGTTTTGACTACAAACTTATCTAAGCAGTACAGCAGTAACGAGATACCTACCACATCAAATCGTCTGGAATCACATAAGCGGCGTAAGGATCATCCTCTTCTAGTACTTCTTCAGCGGTGTCATTAGACACGACCATGAAGCCTTCCATTTTTGTATCGATGCGATCTGCCAATGGACGAGGAAGTAGGGCGTAGCTGTCTTCTAGTCGTGCGATCACGACATGACCTGCTACGATCTGATCATACAGCTTCTGTGTGATAGCAATTTTCTTTACTCTAGACTCATCAACGAACTGATAGCTGACCTCACCATCTGTATCCGTTATTTGATGCTGCTTAATCATTTGGATGATATTAGCCTTTAATGCTTTTTCTTCTAGCGCTTGCTGTTTTTGTTGGTTGAGCTGCTGATCTTTTTCAAGCTTTTTTGCTTGGGCATCTGCCAGCGCTTTTTTGGTCTCTAGACTTTCTGAGTCGCCAGTACGCTTGGCATGCTGAGTTTGCTTGCTGATTTTTTTGGCTTTTTTACTATCGACCAATCCAGCCTTTAATAGTTGAGCCTGTAGGGCGTTTTTTGCCATAATTTAATCACCTAAATAACGATACGTAAGTCTTAAATACTGAATCATAAACACTAAAGGAGGTATTGTAGCAAACTTTAGTAGCGCTTGTGGTTACGCACTGGCTGAAACCGTCCAAATTGGTTATCATCGAATTAAGGGATAGCGTTTGTAACGCTTTCTCTCGCATAGAGGGCGTAGGTTGGCGGTATATGCCAAGCTATATAAGAATAAATAACACAATCTAAGGATGGATTATGACAACCTCACAGCATATTTTAGCTTGTATTGACGGCTCAGCAGTAACCGAATCGGTTTGTGACTATGCAGCATGGTATGCCAGCAGACTGAACCTACCTGTTGGGCTATTACATGTCAGCGATGTACCCGCTTCAGTCAGACGTGACTTGTCAGGGGCGATAGGGATAAACAGTCGCCAGTTCTTGCTACAAGAGTTGTCGCAATTAGATGAGCAAAGAGCAAAGGTCGTTAATAGCTATAGCAATGCCTTGGTACAAGACGCAAAAAGTCATATCCAAAATCACTTCGCCGATGTCAATGTGCGCGTGTATCAGCGCCACGGTAAGCTGTTGCCTAGTATTGAACATTTCAAAACAGAAAACCGTGCAATCGTGATGGGACGGCGCGGTGAAGATCATAAAAACAGCCGAATCAATATTGGTAGCCAAATCGAGACGGTGGCTCGTGGATCGGACATACCCATACTGATCTGCTCAGAGACCTTTGAAACGCCTAAATCCTATATGATTGCGTTTGATGGGAGTAAAACCTCCATCAAAGCGGCATGGATGGTAGCAAAAAGCCCTTTATTAAAAGGCTTGGAAGGTCATATCGTGATGGTGGGTAATCATAATGATGCTGCCAAGCAAAGTATGAGCGGCGCCGCGGCTGAGCTAGAGGACGCAGGCTTTGTGGTTGAAGCACATCACTTATCTGCTGCTGATACTGTTGATGGGTTATTAACATTTCAAGTAGATAATCATATCGATATTATGGTGGTAGGTGCCTACGGACACTCTAAGTGGCAGCAGCTATTCCTTGGGAGCACCACGACAGAAATCATCGCCAGTACGTTGTCACCTGTCATTTTAGTGCGTTAATTAATATGTCAGTAAGTCCTTGCTGCTTTTTTTTGTTAGGCTGCTTGTTTCTTTATTAGAGAGACACTAGATTAAGCTCACACCAGCTTTTGCTAGGCTATTGGTCTAAGCACATATGGTCTACGCACACAGTGTCATCGTCTACTATTTATTGTCATAAGCGGTTATCTAGCGCGCCAAATAACCGCTTGAGTTGGATGATGAGTGATTCAGCAACTTCACATTATCCTAGGAATATTTTATGCGTATCAATGCAGATTTCTCATGCCGTGCTGCCCTTACACCTGCAAACCATCAATGGGTACAGTCGCCTCAGAGCGGCGTAGAGCGTGTCATGCTAGACCGCGTGGGTGAAGAAAAAGCCCGTGCAACCAGTCTTGTGCGCTATGCACCGAACTCTTATTTTCCGCATCATATGCATCCGGGCGGAGAAGAGATTCTAGTCCTGTCAGGGACATTTTCTGCAGACGACACACATTATCCAGCAGGTTGGTATTTACGTAACCCGCCAAACTCAGGTCACAAACCCTATAGCGATGAAGGCGCGGTGATCTTTGTTAAACTGCGACAAATGACATCTGATGAATCAAGTCATGTGGCTATCGATACTCAAGATAGGACCAATTGGCAGCGACAAGGCAACCGTGATGTCTGTCCTCTTTTTTCAAATGGGACTGAGCAGGTTAGCTTGCTACGTATAGACGCTGGCGAGTTGCTATTTACTGATATTGTCAGCGGCGGTGCAGAGTTGTTAGTGTTGGCAGGTGAGCTGCTAGACGAGGGACAAGTATATCAGCGTGATGGGTGGATACGTCTACCTACAGACACATATGCACAGACCAAGGCAGGACCAAAGGGTGCTACGATATATCTAAAGATGGGACATTTGAGCCAGATAATTGGGCTTTAAGCACCTCACGTCTATAAAACACCGCACTAAAAGTTCATATTTACACTAGTATCTATAGTGGATATAACCATACCTGTATGTATCTACTTGTATTAGACCAGTCTGCAATTACCTGCCACCGTACTACTGTCATATAGCATCTAAGCATCTAAGCATCTAAGCATCTAAGCATCTCGCGTTTAACGCCTCTCTATCATTCAAAGTAATCAAGTATCATTCTCTACTATGGCCTCTAAAACCTCTTTTTGGAGATCTCATCTTTATGCGGAGCATATAGAGCGCTGTATAATTCTTTACCTTTACGTACAAACATTGCCAACAACTTACAATACTGCTGCTGATTAGTCAGGAATATTCTATGTGTCATTCCAAATATAAAATCACCGAAGGATTTACTCTTTCATATATTCATGAAGCCTAAGATGAGGTGACTGGACACTCGTAAAGCACAGCATTTATTAATCAAATTAAGTCTATCCAATTACTGTTGTCATATAAGCTGCATTTATGAAAATTCTCGATAAAAATATAATAAGTTTTTTATTATATATTAATGTATAACTAATTTTTAATTGGTTAAGGGTTACTAAAATATCAGTGCTATTTTATTCAGTTTGCTTGTAATATTTTTTCTATTCATAATTTTTACTTATTTATATAGATATAATAGAGCTGATTTAATAAATAAAAATAGGATGAAGCCAGAACAGTTGACGACTTATTTATCTATATTGACTAAAACTAGCAAGATAGACTCTTATTGATATAGTTAGATGATTTGAGATTTTTTAAACTTTTACAATAATTTCTGATACTTATACAAGTGTTATGAACCTTTTTATCAAAAGAATTTATTATATTTAATGATAAGAATGTATGTACCGTAAGGTCTAGAGAGCAGGAGAAAGTCTTAATAAAAAACACAATGAAACATTGTTTACAATTTTATAATAATAGCCGTATTGCATTAAAATTGTAAAAGAATAGTATTGATATAAGAAGCAGATTTTCTAAGGTATATATATTTACAAAGAAGATATATATTCTACGGGGATGGTTTGTGTCTAAAAAATATAAATTTGAAAATATTAATTAGTAAGGTGTGTTTGTTATCGACAGGAGGTCGATGGTTATGATGATATCAACCAGACTATTATCGGCTAAATTAGCGAAATTAGTAGGTTGCCAGGATGAAGTGGCTGACCCAGTAAGACCTGCCCGTAGTCCTGATTCTTTGATCACATCAACAAACAAGACCCTCGATAGTACTGGGCCTCGTTCTAGAAAACGTCAATATATTCCTCGTATAACACCATACTTGCAGGTTTGCTTACCGAATGTAACGCCTTCTACCATCCGGCGAATGATAACTGATAAGCAAACATGCCTAGAAAATGTTGCTCACTTTAATATTGGTGATCTCTGCAATATACCTGCCGTTCTGTACAAGTCTATATATGGTCAAACACCATACAGCCAAGAAACCAAAAGCCATAAGCCAAGCTTTTTTCAATTCCATACTAATATCACTGACAACATCTTAGTAAAACGAGATGACGTAGAGGCTATGTCTCTAGGTACCATGAGGTACGTCGATACTATGTCCATCACTACTGGTGATACTGAGCACGTCTTCCAAACCATTATCCAGCTATCGCTATCAAAAATTAAGGACAAAAAAATTCACTTATGATTCTAGATTGCAACCTAGTTTAGAATTCTTTAATCAAGGATGATTTTATGAAAACTATAACCGTTAAGGCCAACAATCAAGTCGGGACAGTTGCTGAGCACACTGTGATTACACAAAACAATATACCTACAGTGATACAAGCTACTGACAAAACGAATTATGAGATTTTTGATGTAGCAGCTGGACGCGCTCCCAACAATATAGTCACTAAGCGTGTGAGTAAAGATCTACATGTTTCTTTTGAGAATAATAGTCAAAACCCTGATCTCATTATTGAAGGGTTTTATGATATTGACAGCGCACTTGTCGGTGCTGCTGGAAATGGAAATTATTACTACTACTTACCTGATACAGGTGACGTGACAGATTACGTCACTGAGATGCAGGTAGACGAGGTTCAAAGTCACTCTCTGGGCGGAAATGCGTACTCCAGTCCTTGGTGGATAGGGGCGACAGATGCTGAAGGTTTTGCAGCGCTACCATGGTTGTTGGGTCTAGCAGGTGCAGGAGTCGCAGCAGCGGCTTTAGGGGGAGGGAGTAGTAATAATAACGATGATGATAGTTCAGAAGCAGACACTACCGCCCCTGATGCCCCAAGTATTGATGCTTTTGATGGTACTGCCGTCACAGGTAACGCTGAGCCTGGCAGTCGCGTAGACATCTTAGATGCAGATGATAATGTCATTGGTACAATAACAGCAGATGCTACCACAGGTGCCTACGAGGTAACTCTTGATACACCGCTTGCCAATGGTGAGACGATTAATGCCATTGCTACCGATGCGGCAGGTAATACCTCAGTAGAATCTGATCCAATAAACGCCCCTGATACTACCGCCCCTGATGCCCCAAGTATTGATGCTTTCGACGGTACGACCGTCACAGGTAGCGGCGAGCCTGGCAGTCGCGTAGACATCTTAGATGCAGATGACAATGTTATTGGTACAGCAATAGCAGATGCTACCACAGGTGTCTACGAGGTAACTCTTGATACACCGCTTGCCAATGGTGAGACGATTAATGCCATTGCTACCGATGCGGCAGGTAATACCTCAGTAGAATCTGATCCAGTAAACGCCCCCGACACTACTGCTCCTGATGCTCCAAGTATTAATATTGGTAATGGTGACGCCTTGATCACCGCTGATGAGATTAGTGATAATCAAGTCACTGTCTCTATTGGTTTACCAGATAATGCTTCTGTAGGTGACACTGTTACTGTTAATGGTATCGACCAGCTAATAACCGATGATGACATTGCTAATGATATGGCAACCGTAACTATTGATGCACCACTAGAAGGTCAGTCACTGCAAGTCACTGCCAGTATCACAGACGTAGCTGGAAACGAGTCGACGGCTGTTACAGTTAATGCTACTCGAGACACAGATGATGCGCCTGAAGCGCCAGACGGTGTAGCTATCGGTAACGGAGATGCCTTTATCACAGCTGACGAGATAGAGGGCAATCAGGTAGATGTTATTGTTGACTTGCCAGACAGTTCGAGTGTTGGTTATACCGTGATTGTCAACGGTGTCGAAAAGGTTTTGACTAATGACGATATTGAAGCTGGTAATGTTGAGGTGGAAATACCTGCACCAGAAGAAGGAGCTGCATTAGAAGTTTCTGTCAGGATCGAAGATACGGCTGGTAATATCTCCCCTGCTGTAACAGCCAATGCTATTCGAGATACCACAGCGCCTGACACACCGCTTGCAGCGCCAGTCATCACCGACAACGTAGATGGCAATGGCGATTTGCTTGACCCTGCCGAAACCATCCCTGATGACGGCATCACCAACGACAACACCCCAGGTGTGGTCATACCAGATGGTGAATTGGCTAACGGCACACCGACATTGTTGGTCGATGGCGAGGCCGTACCAGCCACCTTAGTGGGGAACACCCTAACACCAAACACCCCACTTGCTGATGACACCTATGACATCAGCTACACCATTACAGATGCCGCCGGTAACGTGAGTGCCGCGTCTCCTGCGACCACCATAACGGTAGATACCGTGGCGCCTGGCGGCGAAGCAGATGCCGCTATCGCAGCACCAGTCGTGGTCATTGATGATGAAGCGGATGATGGGGTCAATGCCGCAGAGTTTGCAGATGGTGTTCAAACCCAAGTAACCCTGCCATCTGGCACCGTTGCAGGCGACACAGTAACCTTAACAGTAACCCCTGATGGTGGTGATCCGATCACCGTTGAGTACGAAGTGACTGAAGATGACCTTGATGCAAATCTTGGTAACGGTATTGTTGACGTGACCATTGCAAATGATGCAGACGATGGCATCACTGCCGATGGTGAGTATAGTGTGACTGCCACCGTAACCGACGCGGCTGGTAACGTGAGTGCGCCTAGTAACGCGGTGAGCTTTACCGTTGACACCACAGCGCCTGACACACCGCTTGCAGCGCCAGTCATCACCGACAACGTAGATGGCAATGGCGATTTGCTTGACCCTGCCGAAACCATCCCTGATGACGGCATCACCAACGACAACACCCCAGGTGTGGTCATACCAGATGGTGAATTGGCTAACGGCACACCGACATTGTTGGTCGATGGCGAGGCCGTACCAGCCACCTTAGTGGGGAACACCCTAACACCAAACACCCCACTTGCTGATGACACCTATGACATCAGCTACACCATTACAGATGCCGCCGGTAACGTGAGTGCCGCGTCTCCTGCGACCACCATAACGGTAGATACCGTGGCGCCTGGCGGCGAAGCAGATGCCGCTATCGCAGCACCAGTCGTGGTCATTGACGACGAAGCAGATGATGGGGTCAATGCCGCAGAGTTTGCAGATGGTGTTCAAACCCAAGTAACCCTGCCATCTGGCACCGTTGCAGGCGACACAGTAACCTTAACAGTAACCCCTGATGGTGGTGATCCGATCACCGTTGAGTACGAAGTGACTGAAGATGACCTCGATGCCAACGGTGGTAACGGTATTGCTGACGTGACCATTGCAAATGATGCAGACGATGGCATCACTGCCGATGGTGAGTATAGTGTGACTGCCACCGTAACCGACGCGGCTGGTAACGTGAGTGCGCCTAGTAACGCGGTGAGCTTTACCGTTGACACCACAGCGCCTGACACACCGCTTGCAGCGCCAGTCATCACCGACAACGTAGATGGCAATGGCGATTTGCTTGACCCTGCCGAAACCATCCCTGATGACGGCATCACCAACGACAACACCCCAGGTGTGGTCATACCAGATGGTGAATTGGCTAACGGCACACCGACATTGTTGGTCGATGGCGAGGCCGTACCAGCCACCTTAGTGGGGAACACCCTAACACCAAACACCCCACTTGCTGATGACACCTATGACATCAGCTACACCATTACAGATGCCGCCGGTAACGTGAGTGCCGCGTCTCCTGCGACCACCATAACGGTAGATACCGTGGCGCCTGGCGGCGAAGCAGATGCCGCTATCGCAGCACCAGTCGTGGTCATTGATGATGAAGCGGATGATGGGGTCAATGCCGCAGAGTTTGCAGATGGTGTTCAAACCCAAGTAACCCTGCCATCTGGCACCGTTGCAGGCGACACAGTAACCTTAACAGTAACCCCTGATGGTGGTGATCCGATCACCGTTGAGTACGAAGTGACTGAAGATGACCTTGATGCAAATCTTGGTAACGGTATTGTTGACGTGACCATTGCAAATGATGCAGACGATGGCATCACTGCCGATGGTGAGTATAGTGTGACTGCCACCGTAACCGACGCGGCTGGTAACGTGAGTGCGCCTAGTAACGCGGTGAGCTTTACCGTTGACACCACAGCGCCTGACACACCGCTTGCAGCGCCAGTCATCACCGACAACGTAGATGGCAATGGCGATTTGCTTGACCCTGCCGAAACCATCCCTGATGACGGCATCACCAACGACAACACCCCAGGTGTGGTCATACCAGATGGTGAATTGGCTAACGGCACACCGACATTGTTGGTCGATGGCGAGGCCGTACCAGCCACCTTAGTGGGGAACACCCTAACACCAAACACCCCACTTGCTGATGACACCTATGACATCAGCTACACCATTACAGATGCCGCCGGTAACGTGAGTGCCGCGTCTCCTGCGACCACCATAACGGTAGATACCGTGGCGCCTGGCGGCGAAGCAGATGCCGCTATCGCAGCACCAGTCGTGGTCATTGATGATGAAGCGGATGATGGGGTCAATGCCGCAGAGTTTGCAGATGGTGTTCAAACCCAAGTAACCCTGCCATCTGGCACCGTTGCAGGCGACACAGTAACCTTAACAGTAACCCCTGATGGTGGTGATCCGATCACCGTTGAGTACGAAGTGACTGAAGATGACCTTGATGCAAATCTTGGTAACGGTATTGTTGACGTGACCATTGCAAATGATGCAGACGATGGCATCACTGCCGATGGTGAGTATAGTGTGACTGCCACCGTAACCGACGCGGCTGGTAACGTGAGTGCGCCTAGTGACGCGGTGAGCTTTACGGTAGATACCGTGGCTCCTGGCGGCGAAGCAGATGCCGCTATCGCAGCACCAGTCGTGGTCATTGATGATGAAGCGGATGATGGGGTCAATGCCGCAGAGTTTGCAGATGGCGTTCAAACCCAAGTAACCCTGCCATCTGGCACCGTTGCAGGCGACACAGTAACCTTAACAGTAACCCCTGATGGTGGTGATCCGATCACCGTTGAGTACGAAGTGACTGAAGATGACCTTGATGCAAATCTTGGTAACGGTATTGTTGACGTGACCATTGCAAATGATGCAGACGATGGCATCACTGCCGATGGTGAGTATAGTGTGACTGCCACCGTAACCGACGCGGCTGGTAACGTGAGTGCGCCTAGTAACGCGGTGAGCTTTACCGTTGACACCACAGCGCCTGACACACCGCTTGCAGCGCCAGTCATCACCGACAACGTAGATGGCAATGGCGATTTGCTTGACCCTGCCGAAACCATCCCTGATGACGGCATCACCAACGACAACACCCCAGGTGTGGTCATACCAGATGGTGAATTGGCTAACGGCACACCGACATTGTTGGTCGATGGCGAGGCCGTACCAGCCACCTTAGTGGGGAACACCCTAACACCAAACACCCCACTTGCTGATGACACCTATGACATCAGCTACACCATTACAGATGCCGCCGGTAACGTGAGTGCCGCGTCTCCTGCGACCACCATAACGGTAGATACCGTGGCGCCTGGCGGCGAAGCAGATGCCGCTATCGCAGCACCAGTCGTGGTCATTGATGATGAAGCGGATGATGGGGTCAATGCCGCAGAGTTTGCAGATGGTGTTCAAACCCAAGTAACCCTGCCATCTGGCACCGTTGCAGGCGACACAGTAACCTTAACAGTAACCCCTGATGGTGGTGATCCGATCACCGTTGAGTACGAAGTGACTGAAGATGACCTTGATGCAAATCTTGGTAACGGTATTGTTGACGTGACCATTGCAAATGATGCAGACGATGGCATCACTGCCGATGGTGAGTATAGTGTGACTGCCACCGTAACCGACGCGGCTGGTAACGTGAGTGCGCCTAGTAACGCGGTGAGCTTTACCGTTGACACCACAGCGCCTGACACACCGCTTGCAGCGCCAGTCATCACCGACAACGTAGATGGCAATGGCGATTTGCTTGACCCTGCCGAAACCATCCCTGATGACGGCATCACCAACGACAACACCCCAGGTGTGGTCATACCAGATGGTGAATTGGCTAACGGCACACCGACATTGTTGGTCGATGGCGAGGCCGTACCAGCCACCTTAGTGGGGAACACCCTAACACCAAACACCCCACTTGCTGATGACACCTATGACATCAGCTACACCATTACAGATGCCGCCGGTAACGTGAGTGCCGCGTCTCCTGCGACCACCATAACGGTAGATACCGTGGCGCCTGGCGGCGAAGCAGATGCCGCTATCGCAGCACCAGTCGTGGTCATTGACGACGAAGCAGATGATGGGGTCAATGCCGCAGAGTTTGCAGATGGTGTTCAAACCCAAGTAACCCTGCCATCTGGCACCGTTGCAGGCGACACAGTAACCTTAACAGTAACCCCTGATGGTGGTGATCCGATCACCGTTGAGTACGAAGTGACTGAAGATGACCTCGATGCCAACGGTGGTAACGGTATTGCTGACGTGACCATTGCAAATGATGCAGACGATGGCATCACTGCCGATGGTGAGTATAGTGTGACTGCCACCGTAACCGACGCGGCTGGTAACGTGAGTGCGCCTAGTAACGCGGTGAGCTTTACCGTTGACACCACAGCGCCTGACACACCGCTTGCAGCGCCAGTCATCACCGACAACGTAGATGGCAATGGCGATTTGCTTGACCCTGCCGAAACCATCCCTGATGACGGCATCACCAACGACAACACCCCAGGTGTGGTCATACCAGATGGTGAATTGGCTAACGGCACACCGACATTGTTGGTCGATGGCGAGGCCGTACCAGCCACCTTAGTGGGGAACACCCTAACACCAAACACCCCACTTGCTGATGACACCTATGACATCAGCTACACCATTACAGATGCCGCCGGTAACGTGAGTGCCGCGTCTCCTGCGACCACCATAACGGTAGATACCGTGGCGCCTGGCGGCGAAGCAGATGCCGCTATCGCAGCACCAGTCGTGGTCATTGATGATGAAGCGGATGATGGGGTCAATGCCGCAGAGTTTGCAGATGGTGTTCAAACCCAAGTAACCCTGCCATCTGGCACCGTTGCAGGCGACACAGTAACCTTAACAGTAACCCCTGATGGTGGTGATCCGATCACCGTTGAGTACGAAGTGACTGAAGATGACCTTGATGCAAATCTTGGTAACGGTATTGTTGACGTGACCATTGCAAATGATGCAGACGATGGCATCACTGCCGATGGTGAGTATAGTGTGACTGCCACCGTAACCGACGCGGCTGGTAACGTGAGTGCGCCTAGTAACGCGGTGAGCTTTACCGTTGACACCACAGCGCCAGGTCAACCAACTGTGATCATTGGTAATGGTGATGATTTAGTTAACGGCTTTGACTTAAACGACGATGGATTGGTTGAGGTTACTGTGATCTTACCAGACAACGCTGAGGTTGATGACATTGTAACGGTCGATGGTATGGCGACTTTGATTACTCAAGATATGCTAGACAACGGGTATAACTTTGCGGTTGCAGTTCCATCACAAGGGGTAGTACTAACAGTTACCGCAAATGTGACTGATCAGGCGGGTAACACTGGTTCGACAGGTACCGACAGTGCTACAGTTGGTGATACTACGGCGCCTGCGGTATTAATTCCTGAAGCACTTGATGGTGTCAATGCAGAAGAGTTTGCAGATGGTATTCAAACTCAAGTAACCCTACCAACTGGCACCGTTGCAGGTGACACAGTGACCTTAACAGTGACGCCTGATGCTGGTAACCCTATTACCGTGGAATATGAAGTGACCGCAGCTGACCTTGATGTCAATGATGGAGATGGTATCGCTGAAATCACGATTCCAAATGGCATTGATGGTATCAGTGATAATGGTACCTATACGGTGGTTGCTACGGTGACAGATGCAAACGAAAATGTCAGTGCTCCGAGTGCTGCTGTCGAATTTGATCTTAACACGACCTTTACTGCCCGTGATGATCTAGATGATCTTGATTTAGGAGCGTTGCAAGTTACGTACTATGACCCGATCAGTGAATCTGATTTAGATGTTCTGGGGGCCGCTGAAGGTACTGGTGGTGCTGATAGCAGTCTTGGCTTTACTGTGAGTGCAGGTACAAATGGTACAGTCAGTATCGAAGTTAGTCAGACGGCATTAGTGACAGTAGCGGATGCAATTAATATAGAGGTTTATAATAGCAACAATGAGCTTGTTTACGTTGGCACTACTGGTAGTGAGCCATTGGTAGGTAATGTTATTGGAATCGAGTTATTGGGATTAACTGGCAACGATACATTGACTGCGACAGTTTCTGGTTTAGAACCAGATAACTATACTATTGTGGTGAGAAATGATGAAAGTGCTTTAGGAGCTTTAGTCAATGGTCTTACCTTAGCAGAATTAGGTGAAGCAGGAGTTGTACTGGGTCCTGATAATCAAGAAGTTGTTTTTACCACAATCGATAATGCATTAGGTCCAGTTTTAGGAGGTACTGTTAATGGTCTTCTCAATATTGCATTAACTGCGGCTGGGGATGAAGGTTTAGGTCTCGATGCTGTAGTAGATATACTGGAAGATAATGTATTAGGACTAGGTGTTTTAGATCCATTACTTGATGATATTACTGCTGTGCTTCTTAGCAATACCTTAACCCTACTCGAAACCACAGATATTACAGCGACAGTAACTGAGTTCGACTATGCTGATGATACTGTCATTACTGGTAATGTGATTGACCCTGATACATCAAGTTTAGGTGAGGCAGGTGAAGATACGGTAACGGTGGATACAGTACTAACTGATATTGATAGCAATGATACTCAGTCACAACCTGCCACCGAGGTCGTCAATGGTATCACGGTGTTTACGATACAAGGTCAGTATGGTGTCTTGGTTATTGATGAAACTGGTGATTATACATATACGGCGAATGGTGATTTTGCGTCAAACGGTCAATCAGAGACATTCACTTATACAGTTTCTGATGGCGTTATTAGTGATACAGCAGAGCTGGTGATTAGTCTTGATGCAATCGTTGATACGACGCCACCAGATGCTCCAACGATTGATGAGCCTATCGCTGGTGACAACATCGTTAATGGTACCGAAGCCGCAGCAAGTTTTGCTGTAACAGGTACGGGGGTTTCAGGCGACACAATTACGTTGACTGACGGCTCAAACAATATCTTAGGTACGGCTATTGTCAACGCAGCTGGTGACTGGAGTATCAATGTCGATGAGGCAGAAGTAAGGGCAATGGGTGAGGGCGCTGAGCAATTGAGTGCTACCGCAACAGACCCTGCTGGAAATACGGGCACCGACGCGACTGCTACTATCACTGTTGACACGACTGTACCAATAGCGTTCGATAATGAGGTGACATTAGATATAGGTTTTGAGTCATCTACCACCAATGCACCTTTACAAAGTACTGAAGTGGGAGGGCTTCTCAATATCGGCGTGCTCGCAGATACCATTAACGTAGATTTACTGAGCGTTGATAACGCGCTGTCTTTCACTGTGGCTGACAATACCACTCGCCAAGTAACCGTTGATGGCAGTGGGTCTGCTACACTGAGTCTAGGTGGGCTTTTTGATCTCTTGGCTCTTGGAGATAATGATTTTGATCTTTTAGTCTATCGAGTAGAAGAAGACAGCTCTGAGGCTACGCTAACCTTTACGCAGGAGAATTGGCTTCAGGGTTCAGGTGTCTTGCCCGCTAGGTGGAGCGCAGATGATCTAGTTTTACCAGAGTTTCAAGATGGTGGCACATATTATGTGACGCTAGGTAACAGTAGCGGACTTTTAGATGCTTCATTATTAAGTAGCCTTACTATTCGTACCACCTCTGATGTCATTACCAACTATACGCCGCCTGATACAGTCAGTGCTTTCATAGGTGGAAATGTTATTACTGACATAGGTTCTGATGGTGCAGATACGATTACTTCTGGTACCGTTGTCTCATTAGTAGATGGTTTGCCTGTCGAGGTTGATGGTAGTGCCATTGATGGTATATATGGCACACTTACTATCAATCCAGACGGTAGTTATAATTATGTTGCTGACGCGACATTTACAGGCACTTATGGTGATGTAGATAGCTTTGAGTATACGATCACTGCAGAGAATGGTGAGTCTTCTACTGCAAATCTGGATATTACGCTCGATTACAGTACCAATAGTGGAACGTTTGCTGCACGGAGCATATCGTTAGATGAAAGTTTCACACTTGCCATCGATGACACTATAGAATTACCTGATACGCTACTAACCACTTCGAGCGAAGGGATCGATACTCTAAGCTTTGAGGGTTCAGGTCAAATCATTAGCCTCTCTGACATGATGCAGCCTGATATCATTGATATTAGCGGTATTGGTGCGAATACTTTAAATATAGCAGATAAAGACGTTGATGCTACTATTTATGTCAAAGGTGATAACGATGATACAGTTAATCTAGAAGGTGATAGTTGGACCAATACTGGACAGACTACCTCAGAAGGTGAGATGTATAACGTATGGCAGTCATCTAATGATACACAGGTTCATATTGATACTGATATCGTCAATATTATCTAAGACTGGCTGATCTTATTTTAATGCACAGAACGCTTCCAAAATGGAGGCGTTTTTTACGACGTTTTTATAGATATTTTTGAGATAGAGTAAAGTATATTAGGCAATAAATATAATAGCCTGGTTTTTAAATAAGAAAGTAAAAAACCATAAGGCATAATTAAGACATGGACGAACAGAGAGCTATCTGATTGATGAATAGTTATTTCTTTCCAAAAATTGCTATGTTTTATAAAGTACTGCAAACGATCTTGTACAGATTTTTATTCGTCAGCATTCGCTTAGAGAGTCAATCGATGATGTAGAGCGTGATTTATCAGGGATTGTTTACTATCAACAAAAATAGGTGGTACTTATCTTAAGTGAGCAAAGTGAACTCAATGAAAAAGGTAAGTTTAAGTAAAAAGAACCAGGTATGACTTAGCTTTATATATGTATGGAAAGCTCAGAAAGTTTCATCTGATATCGCATATGAATTGTTGCCTTATAGACTAAGGTCTAGTAAGGTTTAGTGCATAGATGTTGTATACTTCTTCAAGAGCATATCAATAAGAGCGTTCATTGAAAACTAATATGAAAAAATCGCCAAATATAAAACAGTTAACCAGCCGTCATGCAGTGCATCATCTTATGACTGTTCTAATAACGAGCATGTGTTTTACCATGACGGCCCAAGCAGCAGTAGAGGATTTTCAAATCAACAGTCTGGTCGCGCAAGCGATTCAAACTCATCCGCTGGTAGGATCAGCCCGCGCCAGTCAACAAGCAACGACTGAAGGTATCAACGCAGCTAAATTAAACCTTTTACCGACACCAAGCGTTAGCTCGGGCTATGACAGAGACAATGACTTTGTCTCACAGGTCACTCTTCGTCAGCCTCTATGGACGGGTGGTAAACTCACAGCAGATGTGAACCAAGCCATATTTGATGACAAAGCCGCTGTAGAATATATCTATGAGCAGCAAAACTCGGTGGCCAAAACGACGATCGGTGCTTGGCAGAGCTATATACAAGCTGTCGCCACACAAAGTGTCCATGTTGAGAATCTAGAAGAGCTTGGTGATTTTGAGGCTATGATGCAGCGCCGTGTTGGTCAGGGTGTATCAGCCCGTATTGAGCTTGACCTAGTGACGAACCGGATTTTGCAAGAGCAGACGTCTTATCAAGCAGCAGTTGAGCAGCAACGTATTGCCGCTGCTCGGCTCGAGCAAATTATTGGTCAGCCGTTGTCTCAAATGAGCGTGACGAGCATACCGAATATCAAAGTATTGGTCGAGCAGGCCAAGCGTCAATCTGTTGATTTTGAGAGAATGGCTTTTGATAGGGCAGGATTCTACAATCCTACTGTTGTAAAAGAGCACTATCAAATCGAATCTGCTAAGCAAGGGGTTGAGTCACAACAAGCGGCGCGCTACCCAACGGTCTATGCTCAGTACGAGCAAGCTTATTACCATGAAGATAATGAAAATGATGGGCAGTTTTCTTTGGGGCTAACCTATGAACCAGGTGCGGGGTTTTCCAACTTTGCACTAGCACGAGCATCACAGGCAGAAGTCAACAGTTTGGTGCAAAACCAAGAAGCATCGCGGCGTAACGTGATAGAAAATATTCAAGTACAGTATCAGCAGTTCGTCAGCGCAAAAGACAGAGAGACCTCACTGGTGGCTGCTGTAGCTGGCGCTCAGATTGTGGTTAACTCTTATCGCAGACAGTTTATCGCAGGTCGTAAGTCATGGCTTGAGGTACTTAACGCCGTACGTGAGCACAATGATTATCAAGTACAGCTGGTGCAGACCCGAGCAGAGATGTTGGGCGCATTTTATAGTCTTCAAGTAGACTTTGGTATCATGCAGTGGCAGCAGTTTTCTCACAACCGTCAGCCTGTGACTTTGTTCAATCCCGTAGATTCTGTAAAACAGTGGTTCAATAAGCAAGACAAAAGCAGCGCCAGTCGTGAGTTTGGTTATGGCAGAAACGATGTAGAAGAAGAGTATATTGAGATTAGTTTGCCGGCAACTGCTGAGCAGGGACTAAATGATGGCGAGTATCTCATGCTGAATGATGACTACAGCATCACGCCGATAACGGAACAAAGAAATATAACAAACCGTTAGGTAGCCATTTAAGCGCACGTTATATCTTGCATACGCAACCATCTAAAATATTAAATAAGTGATTCATATGAGTGCACAATTACAAAAGACATCATCTCAGTCTGTTGGTCACAATGAGTTGCAGCACACAGAGCACGTTGATCTGACTGAAACGCTGACCGAGGCTATCAAGCACTTACTTGGTCAGCAAGGCTATCCGGTAGACAATATTCGTCTGCATGATGTCGTCAAGCGCCATAGTGAGCAATCGGACAGGCAAGGTCAAAGTATTCATGAGCTGGGCGGTGTCATTGCTGTGTTACAAGGGATTGGTATTACTGATACCCCTGAGATATTAGAGCAGCCTGACGCGGCCTTTTTGCCTCTATTGGCATATCGATCAGATTTGGGATGGGGCGTCATCGACGGTCAGACGCCGCAAAAAAGCTGGAACTTTAGACAAGCGGACAAGCAGGTACATACCCGTGTCGATGAGCTAGCTTTGGTATTACGGATTCGTTTAAAAGAAGATCATGTTAAGCAGCGTAAAGCGTCATTTTCTGACTTACTAAAGTCTGACTTGGGCAACTATAAAGGCATTCTAGCTGAAGCTGTTATTGCAACCTTTTTGATCAATATGCTGGCATTAGCCGTCTCTTTATTTTCGATGCAGGTGTATGATCGGGTCATACCGACTCGTAGCGAATACACCCTCATCATTTTGGCGAGTGGTGTGTTTTTAGTCATTGTCTTTGAAGCATTTATGAAATTCTCACGATCGAGAATCATGGATAAAGTAGTGGTCGGTCTTGATCAGTATTTATCTAGAGAAGTATTCCAACGATTGTTGAAAGTACGTATCGATCAGATGCCAGGGTCGGTTGGCTCTATGGCAGCACAGCTACGCGGCTATGAGCAAGTACGCAGCTTTTTTACGGCAAGCACGCTGTTCGGTTTGGTCGACTTGCCAATGACCATTATCTTTATCAGTTTGATCGCTTTTATCGGATCGCCGCTAGTGGCTGTTGTGCCAGTGGTGGCCGCAGTAATCGCGATTACGATGGGGCTGGTTGCGCGTAAACGCATTGATGCCATTGCGTCAGAAGGTGCGACCGCCTCTTATTATAAAACAGGACTGTTGGTTGAAGCAGTAGAAGGTGTTGAGACCATAAAAGCGGGGGCGGGCAGTTGGAAGTTCCTCTCGCGTTGGCTTGATGTGATGAACGTCACTATCAAAAACGATTTGGATATGAAGCATGCTAATGACAATTTAACGTACTTCACGCAGATGCTGCAGCAAGCCAGCTATGTGGGTATCGTGATTGTTGGCTCGTTTGTAGTGATGCAAGGCGACATGACGATGGGTGGATTGATTGCTTGTTCGATCCTAGGTGGTAGAGTGCTAGCGCCTGTTATGTCTATACCCAACTTACTGGTGCAGTATGCTCATGCCAAAGCTGCCAAGTTGAATATTGAGAGTCTATTTGCCTTAGAGCAGGACAATCAAGGCGTTGCCTACCCATTGTCACCCACACATATCAAAGGCGCTTATCAGTGTGATGATTTGGCATTCAACTATAAAGACAACGACCGTCCAGCCATTAGCATTCCGCAGCTCTCTATCAAGCCAGGAGAACGTATCGCGATACTTGGACCTATCGGTTCAGGTAAATCTACCTTGCTCAAAGTACTGGCAGGGCTGTATGCGCCGACTCAAGGGCGTGTGCTGTTAGACGGTCTTGATATCCATCAAATCAGCCGAGAGACCCTCAGTGAACGCTTGGGCTATTTGCAACAAGACCATCGACTGTTTCAGGGTACGCTGCGCGAAAACCTGCTAATCGGTATGGCTGCACCCAATGATGACATTCTACAAGACACGTTAAATAGGACAGGGCTCATCAATTTGGTATCGAGTCACTCAAGCGGTTTGGATTTGCCGATTAGTGAAGGCGGTAAAGGGTTATCAGGTGGACAAAAACAACTGGTTGCATTTACGCGCTTATTATTGACCAAGCCTGATGTGTTCTTGTTGGATGAACCGACTGCGTCTATGGATAATCGACAAGAACAGCGTTGCCTGCAGGTCCTGCGTCAGGAGTTGACACAGGGGCAGACATTTATCGTCGCCACTCACAAAACCGCCTTGCTAGATTTGGTTGACCGACTCATTATTATGGACAACCAGCGTATTATTATTGACGGTCCAAAACAGGCGGTACTCGATGAGCTTCGAAAAAACGACCAAGCGAGAAACAAGACAACCGTACAGCAAAAAGACAAAATTATTCACAAAACCAATCAACCATCATCAGAGCATGCTGATAACACCAAACCTGCAGCATCTAGAGTTAGAAATATCAGTATAAAATCGACTAAAATCAAAAACTCAACAGATGATCAAGGGAAGTAGGCATGTCAGAGTATAAGTACACACCCACCAAGCCCAAGGTTAATCGTTCAAGATTGAGTATTTGGATTGCACTCGTTGGTATTATCTGTTTGATAGTTTGGGCATCATTTGCCAAGATTGATCAAGTTACGCGTGCTCAAGCAACCGTCATCGCTAGTGCTCGAACCCAAGAAATTCAAGCATCAGAAGGCGGCGTGTTGACACAGTTGGCTGTCTCAGAAGGCGAAGACGTCAAGGCAGGTCAGTTACTGGTCGTTCTAGAAGAGGAGCGCGCCAAAGCTGCTGTTGATAACTCTGCATCCAAAACAGCAGCATTAACGGCTAAGCTTGCAAGATTAAATGCTGAGATTTTTGAGAAGCCATTAGTGTTCCCTGAAGGGGTTCAACAGTATCCTGAGTATGTCCAAAACCAAAGAGCACTATACGATAGACGTCGTCAAGCTATCAATGAAGAGGTCTCTTCTCTTGAAAAAATGCTGGTGCTGGCACGTCAAGAGCTACGTATGAATGAGCCATTGCTAGAGTATGGCGATGTCAGTCAGGCCGATGTTATCAAGCTGAGTCGCCAAGTGGCTGATATTGAAGCGCAAATAAATAATAAGCGTAATAAATACTTCGAAGAAGCACAGGCTGAAATGACCAAAGCTCAAGAAGAGCTGGATACCGAGCTTGAACAGTTACGAGATCGGGCACAAGTGCTAGAAGAGAAGCGGCTAATGGCACCAACAGAAGGTAAAATAAAAAATATTAACGTGACCACTATTGGCGGTGTCGTCAAGCCAGGTGAAGTCATTATGCAAATCCTGCCGACCAGTAGTGATTTGGTCATTGATGCTAAGGTCAGCCCTGCCGATATTGCTTATGTTAAAGAAGGTCAAGAAGCTACGGTTAAGCTCGATGCCTATGATTACTCTATCTTTGGTGCGATGGAAGGAACTGTCAACTACATCAGCCCAGATACCCTGATGGAGCAAACCCCTAAAGGAGAAGAGCCTTACTACCGCGTACTTATTGTGATCAATGGAGCGGAGTTTAAGGGTCGCGGTGATGAAATTGTTATCAAGCCGGGTATGACCGCTTCTGTTGATATCAAAGCCATGGAACGGACCGTATTGTCATATCTCACCAAGCCAATTACCAAGACATTATCGGAAGGTCTAGGTGAGCGCTAATTCATTTATATAAAATCATGACTAACAACAATACAAAAACCCCTAGTTAATCGCTAGGGGTTTTTATATGTGAACGTAACCGCTTAGATGTCTCAAGTATTCACCATATGGTTACTCAAAGCCTCTACTGTTTTGATTAGGCTGCTCGATGGGTATCTGGCTATTTTGAGCATTCGCCTCATTTCTAAATTGCTGCCGCTCATCGATTTTTTGTTGATTGCGCTTCTTGACTTCGTTGATGGCTGCGCTCAACTGATCATTAATTCCTTCCACTTCAGATTTTGCTGAGAGATAGTCTTTATCTACTTTTACATTGCTCTTTTGTGTGGGGATATCCCGATCTAGTAACCCTGCATTATTTTTTGCTTGCTCCATATTATTTTCAGAATTTGCGGGTATAGATTGAGGAGTGTTGTCTACTTGGTTTTCTAAAGGTTGGTTTCTTTGGGTTTGTTCTCTTTGGGCAGGAAGCCTGATTCTTTGCGGTGCTTCTACGGTGGTAGTAATAGACTGTTTAGCAGTGGTAGATTGTTTGGCAACGTTAGCCTTGCTATTAGATACCTCAGGTGAGTTGGGTTCTTCATTATCTGCGGTGGTGATAGGTTTGCTGTTACTTGCAGTATTTTTTGAAGCGTTACTATTCTCAACGCCGTCATTTTCTACTATATCAACGTTTACTACCTTATCGCGACTATCGGTACCGCTACCTTCGTTATCCAACGTTTTAGTGCTGGTGACAGTGGTGGTATAGATTTTATCATTAGGCGCTGAGGGTGTATTGCTGATAGCGACTGGCTGATCTTTATTCATACTACTGTCAGCCATTTCTGCCGTATCAGCATGATTGGCATTGAAATAAAAAACGAGAAAAACGCCCACATGCACCAGTACCGCAAGAGCTAATGCCCAAAACCATTTTTCACGAAATTTCATCATTATATAGCGCTACCTATCTTATATTAGTACCTGCACTGATTACTTTGAGGTTATCAAATAATAAAGATTATTGGTATAGAGCGTTTATTCTGTTTTTAACCTAGCAGTATTTTAGTCTAGAATGTTTTTAGCTTAAGCATCTTGCATGGCGTCTTTGGTTTCAAATTCAGCCAGCATTTCTGTAATAAGCTGATCTTTTTTGTGCCATACCTGTTCAACCCAATCAAACATCTGTGCTTTTATCGCTTCATCTGTTTCGTAACCGCCGTTTTTGATCGCCGTAAATAGATCTTCTGGTATCTCGATATGGCGGACATCGACGCCTAGACGTTTGATGTTACCTTTCCATAGGTCACTATAGGTGGGTACGCCATCAGGATAGACAATCGTCATGTCTAGCATGCCGTCGATCTCTGAGCCCAAAGCACTCAAAGCAAGTGACAATCCACCAGCACGCGGCTTTAGTAGATGCTTATAAGGCGAGTTTTGTTTGTCCCGTTTGCTAGGCGTAAAGCGGGTGCCTTCTAGATAGTTCAGTAGCGTAAAGGGCTTGTCTTTTAGTAAGGCGCAGGCGCGTTTTGCTTCTTCAATATCTTTACCCTTTAACGCAGGGTTTTTGGCGATGGCTTCTTTAGAATGTCGACGCATCATCGGAAAGTCTAGAAAGTAAAAAGCCTGACCAATCACGGGAATATATATAAGTTCAAACTTGGTAAAAAAACGCGTCAATGGTAACCGCTTTTCACTGATATATTGCACGATACTGGTATCGACCCACGACTGATGGTTGCTGACCAGTAAGTATTTACCATCTGTATGTACGTCATCAGGTAAGCTGATGCGCCAATCTTTGCGCGGTAATACATTATCGATGACGGCATTGTTGCTATTGATCCAATAATTAGTGACATCGATGACAGCTTTGTCAGCGACAGCTGCTCCAGTAATGGCCTTGGCTGCACCCATGATCCATACCGGCGGGCCTGCCAACATACTATTAAAAGTAATGACACCTGTTGCCGTCGTTAGAGATGCCGCTTTGCCCAAGATTGGGGCGCGTTCGTGTAGCTTTTGGACGATTGATTTCAATCGCATAGTAGATCCTTTTGCTCATACAGATGATGAGATGTTAATAGTATTTGAATGATAAGATATTGGTAGTGTTGTTATCAATTTTAGCAGAAATAAATCTCAGTGTACGAGTGTTAACAACAAATAATAAATAGCGTCTTTGGCAAAAAATTTCATTTCTAACGTAAAAAGAGCGTACCAAGGAATGACCTTGATACGCTCTTTAGAAGCTGTTGCCTATATTTTTTCGTCTATATAGAGTAGGACTGATTAGACATGCATGCCGCGAATAGGATAGTTGTTTTCTGGTTTTCTGACAAATACTAAACCATTTGCAAGCGCTTCAAGATCAGGTCTAGAAAAAGGTGCATTTGAGATGTCAACAATTTGTATATTGCCTTCACCGTTCACTACAAACACAGCAGGTTCTGCAAATGGATGATCTGTCTCTTTCGCTGAACGTGGATCAGAGATATAAAGTCCTAGCGTATTCATTTGCTCGACAGTTAACCCATAAGCGATAGGGAAGCTAATATCTAAGTCTTCTAAATGAGCTTCTAGCTGCTCTTTACTATCGCCAGATACAGCAATCACATCGACGCCGTTGTCATAAAATGATGGTAGCACAGTCTCTAATGTATTGAGATACTTAGTGCAGATAGGGCAGTGTTTACCGCGGTATACAACCACCAATTTCCAGTCATGACCATTCTCAGGTTTGCCAAGTTCTGTCAGCTCTCCATTGAGTACTTGTACTTTCATTTCAGGGAAAGTAGCGCCAGCTTTGATTTTTTGAGCATAATTGTCTGTCATGTTTTTATCCTTTTGATTTTTTATGATGGTGTGCTATGAGTGAGTGTATTCATTGCCTACTTTAACAATCACTATGGATGAGATGTTGGTTTATTACAGTACGTTACAACACCACGTCATAAACGTACCTAACGGTATCAACATCGAGAGTAAAAATGATGAACACTCATTTCTAAAAAATAATATTTAATCTATATAAGTGCCGCTATTTGCATCAGCACTATCAGCGATCAGCTTGTCTTGAGTCTTTAAGTCAAAATCTGAAGCATCATGACGCTCATGAAGCTGCTGGGAGGGCTCACCCCAAGTGCGATTTACTTTGCGACCGCGCTGTACAGCAGGGCGATCAAGAATTTCTTTGGCCCATCGGCGCACGTTTTTATAGCTCTCAACTTGTAAGAACTCACCTGCCTCGTAGGCTTCTCCAAGTATCAGATTGCCATACCAAGGCCAAGTGGCAATGTCCGCAATTGTGTATTCATCGCCACCTAGGTAGCGATTTTTTGCCAGCTCTCGATCTAACACATCTAATTGACGTTTGACTTCCATCGTAAAGCGATTGATAGGATACTCAAACTTCTCTGGTGCATAAAAATAGAAATGCCCAAAACCGCCGCCAAGATAGGGGGCAGAGCCCTGTAACCAAAACAGCCAGTTCATCACTTCTGTGCGTGCCGCTGCGTCTTTTGGAAGTAATTTTCCAAACTTTTCGGCCAGATAAAACAAGATAGAACCACTTTCAAATACTCGGCTACCGGTATCGGTATCAAACAAAGCTGGGATTTTTGAATTTGGATTGACATCAACGAACCCTGATGAGAACTGGTCTCCCTCACCGATTTCGATCAGATGCGCATCATACTCAGCTTCTACAACGCCCAAAGCCAGTAGCTCTTCTGCCATAATAGTGACTTTTTGCCCATTGGGCGTACCTATCGAATAAATTTGTAGAGGGTGCTTACCACGAGGCAATTCGCCTTCGTGGGTTGGACCTGCGATAGGGCGGTTGACGCTCGCCCATTTGCCGCCACTTTCGGCATCCCATGTCCAAATACTAGGCGGTTCGTAATGATTAGAACTTGACATAATTATGGTACCTTCTAGGTTAATGTGCTCAATATTATAGATAAGACGTGATACAAGTAATGAGTCAGGTAAGGCAATTTTTTAGTCTGGCATATCTGCCAATTGCTTTAAAATATCTTTATAATTCTCGACGCCTTGAGCACCGCTTACCAGATGGCGACCATTAAATATAACCGATGGCACACTTTGAATGCCTTGCTGTCTTGAATGCTGTACCGATTCACGTACCACATTAGCAAAGCGTTGATCTTCGATAACCGCAAGTGCCTCAGCTCGATCCAGTCCAATATCTGCTGCAATACCTGCAAGTACTGTACTGTCACCTACGTTTCGATTATCGACGAAGTGTGCGACAAACAACGCTTGCTTTAAATCGTGCATACGCCCTTGCTCATCGGCCCAATGTAGTAGCTGATGGGTATTGAAAGTATTATAGGTGCGAAAGTCATCTGTGAACTGAAAGTTAAAGCCAACTTCCGCGCCTGCGGCTGTCATTCTAGCTCGGCTTTCTTTAACATCCTCAGCAGTTGTACCGTATTTTCCCATGATATGCTCACGGTAGTTCCGTCCTTCAGCTGGTGTGTTGGGGTTGAGCTCAAAGGGATGCCAGTGAATCTCATGAGGGGTGTTGGTTTGCTTTAATGCCTCAGCCAGTTGACTGTAGCCAATGGCACACCAAGGGCATACAACGTCTGACACGATGTCTATTTGTAAGGGTTTCTCTAAATGTTCCATATCATCTCTCATTAGCGATATATTAAAATGAAAAACTGCTGCCCGAAGATGTTTCGAACAACAGTATGAAAACATCAAATTGACGGTGTCAGCGCTAGGCTGGTGCTGCTATTAAACAGCTTTATGCCACTCAAACTTTTGGAATGGTTTGTCTACAGGTGTATCAGCCAGATGGTTTGTGTAGTTGCTCATGACTTTTTGAGCTGCACCTAGAATAATTTCTAGAATTTGACGTTTGGTATAACCTGCATCCAAGAACGCTTGAACGGCGCTATCGTCTACATTACCACGACCACGTACAACAGAAAGTGTAAAATCACGCAGTGCTTCTAGACGTGCGGTTGGTAGTGGAGTCTCATCACGTAGCGCATCAGTAATAGCATCATCTACTTTCATGCTTTTGGCGATACCAGTGTGAGCAGGAACACAATAATGGCAGGCATGCTCGACGTTGATAGTTTGCCATACGACAGTGGTTTCTTCATCATCAAAGCTACTGTTCAAGAAAAGCTCATGAAGACGCTGATATCCTTCTAGTAAACCTGGTGCTTCAGCCATGACAGCATGTAGGTTTGGGATCATACCAAAAGCATTGATAGAGGTATCAAGCAACGCTTTGCTTTCTTGTGGCGCGCTGTCTTTATCGTGTAGTGTAAATTCGGTCATAATATAATTCCTAGTAGTCGGTTTAAACTTAACGTATTTTAGGGTTTTAAGATAGCCTAAAAGTAATCGTTGATTTGATATCGATCATTATTTTGAATGATTACTCAAAGTTGATAATTTTGCTTAGTAAGCGAAGCAATAGAGACTACTATAAATGATATTGAGCAATCGCTCAATAATTATTTGAGTAATCGTTCAACTAAATTGTAATGACCAAATTACATTTCTACGATCTGTAGTAATTATGATAATAATATCAATATCTTAATGAAGTAACACTGTGTAAGTGAGTACGTTTATAAAGTGATAAAAGCGTATTGGCGGGTCATAAGCAGCACTGACAAAGAGAGATAATTAAGTCATTGCCGCACCATGACAGTGCTAGAGTAAATATGTACCAAAGAATAGGAGTAGAAATAGAAAAAGGGAGCAGACTGTTATCCTTTTTCTATTTCTTTATGTTGACGTTGACACTTATCGAGTGAGTATGAGCTTTGGAGAGGAAGTTAACGAACCTCAGTCATCTCGTGCAGAACAAACGACTCGACGGCGTCCTCAGTCGCTGCTGAAAAATCTTTTAGATGCTGGTTTTCCATATGAACCCGCCATAATTCACGCGTTGCCCAACTTTCATGGAACATAAAATGAGCAGGGCTGTCGTTATCTTGGAACAGATCATAACGAATACATCCTTCCTCATCACGTGTTATGGGTATCAGTTTCTCAAGTTCAGATTTGACAAGAGCAACGCTATTATCTTTTGCCGTTATATGAGCAATAATCGTTAATGTAGACATGTTTAATCCTTTTTATTATGAGTTGGTGAGACAGTTAGAGTGGATTGTATGGGTACATAATTTATCATATCAACATATATTGCTACTTGAACGAACGTTCATTTATGGCTATAGTGTTTGCCAGACAATAAGAAAACGCTTCAAATCATGACGCCTATTTTTGTTCTCTCTACTATTTTTTATGTTTTTTCTACTGCCTTTTATAGTCATCAAACGACTATCTCCCAATAGGATAAGATTATGCTTAAGTTTTATTTTCATCAAACCCCAAACCCAATGAAAGTGGCACTGTTTCTTGAAGAGACAGGTTTGCCATACGAGCTCGTTGCTGTTGATACTCTAAAAGGTGAGCAGCATACGCCTGAGTACCGTGCCATCAATCCAAATGGTAAAACTCCAGCGCTCGAAGATGATGGCAAGCGTGTATTTGACTCTACTGCTATCTTGATGTACTTGTCGGAAAAGACAGGACAATTGGCAGGCAAGCCAGAAGACCGTAGCGAGATGCTGTCATGGCTTATGTTCATTGCATCAGGACTGGGTCCTTTTTCTGGTCAATCGGTTCACTTTAGACACAAAGCACCAGAAAAAATCGCTTATGCCATCAATCGCTATCTTCGTGAAGCTGAGCGTCATTACGAAGTGCTAGACACGCATTTACAAGATCGCGAATATCTGGTTGGAGATGAATACACAATTGCGGATATCTCTGCATGGGGCTGGATTGATAAGGCAGCGGTCGTACTAGGCGATGCAGGATTGGACAACTATCCTAATCTAAAGCGTTGGTTTGCGAACATTGATGCCCGTCCTGCGGTACAAAAAGCCCGCGATATCCCTAAAGGTATTGATTTTAAGACTGACTTTGATGACGTTGCGGCACGCGCACTTTATCCACAAAATTTTGATAAAAACAGTTAATCAAAGCAAAAGCGGTCAATAAGCCTTATAATATAAAAAGTGATTAAAACCAAGAACTAAGGTTGATTCTACAAACTTTGCCTTAAAATAGGTTTTAAGGCAAAGCTATTAAGGTGAAAATTATGAGTGCTCCGATAAAATTCAATCGTGAGGATGTGATCGAAAAAGCCAAAAATCTCTATTGGGAAAAGGGCTATCATGCAACGTCGATGCGCAACTTACAAGACGTCGTCAACATGCATCCTGGCAGTATCTATGCAGCTTTTGGTAGCAAAGACAAGCTATTTATAGAGTCATTAAATCGCTATGCAGCAGAAGGCGCAAAAAGACTGGCCAATTGTATGGCACAAAAAGATACGGTGCTTGGTGGACTAAGACACTTTATTCACACTGTGATCGTGTGTAATAAGGCAACAGCACCAAGTGGTATGTGTATGATCGTAAAAACGGTCGCCGAACTGACTCAGAATGATAGCCCAGAGCTACTGGCTCACGCGACAGGGATTTTAGAAGGAATAGAGACCTCATTTGCCACTTGGTTTGAGCAAGCTATTGAGAGCGGTGAAATCAGTGCAGAAAAAGAATCGACTGAATTGGCACGCTATCTTCAGATTCAGATCATAGGTCTGAGAACTTATGCTCAAGTGACTAGCGACGATGCTGCGGTCGAAAGGTACATCGATGATATTTTCAAAAATATAGTGTAAAAATACAATACAAAAAAGATATTTTCTAACAACAGCACCCTTATTGCCATAATGGTAGTAAGGGTGCTTTTTATTGATGGTGCCTATATGGCGTCATGACTCAATTGCTTATTGAGAAGGTTTAGATTTATCAGGATTATCACGAATAAATTTGAGAAGCAGCTCAGCCAACCTTTCACCTTGATCTTCTTGTAGAAAATGCCCACCATTAACGATAGTTGTATGCTGCTGACCATTCGTACCAGGGATGAGTTTTTGCAAAATACGATCGCCACCGCCAGTCACTGGGTCAGAATCACTGAACAGCGTAATAAAAGGCTTTTTCCATTTACTAAGTTTGGCCCATGCGGCACGGTTTTTTTCCGAAGCAGGGTCATCTGGCGTAGTCGGCACCAGTAATGGGAACTGCCTAGCGCCTTCTTTGTATGACTCATCAGGGAAAGGCGCATCGTAGGCATCAATCACCGCTTGCGATAGCGTTGTCGTGGTACCGCTTTTGATTGTACCTCCTGCATTGAACTGAGGCGTATCTTGTGAGAACTGTTGCCATTTACGAAACCCTTCACCAGGATCATGATCACCAGTTGGGAGCATGGTATTGCCAGCAGCTACTCGAGCAAACCTATCTGGATGCTCTGCTACTAATCGTAGACCGATCAGACCACCCCAGTCTTGGCAAAATAACGTAATATTATTTAAATCTAGCTGATCAAGTACAGATTGCATCCAGTCGACATGTCTTTGGTAAGTGTAGTCAGTACGCGATGCAGGCTTGTCCGATCGACCAAAACCAGGGAGGTCTGGCGCAATGACACGATGCCCTGCAGCCGTCAGTAGCGGAATGACCTTGCGATACAGATAACTCCAAGAAGGCTCCCCGTGCAGTAGTAGTACAGGATCAGCATCTCTTGGGCCTTCATCGAGGTAATGTACGCGCAGCTCACCGCCCTCGGTGTCATCGACCATCAGATAGTTTGGGGCAAAATCATAATCGGGTAGATTAGTAAAACGGTCGTCAGGGGTTCTAAGGGTTTTCATATGTCGTCCTTGAATTGAATAAATAACCGTGCGTTCTTGCACAGAAGTTAGACAGTCTATTAGCAATGAGCATCTGCGTGCTATTCGACTATCATCTACAATATCAGTGATAAAACTGTCTGCCTATACACTATATTGATTAAACGTTCAAAATGAAAACTATACCCTACAAGCATTCGTTGCTGCAAACACTAATAGTGGATGCGTCAGTAAGCTTAACTATGTATAGAGTGGGCTTTGCGCTTTATCTTATAGGGCTAAACTAATCGTGACGCCAATATACCTTAACCACGACATCGGCACGACTGAGCGCCAGTCGGTCTTTTAATAGTGGGCGCAATGCTTTGGCAGTATTCGCTTCTAATGCCCCCCAAACTTTATCGATCTGTAGAGGATTATGAGTCAAATAACCCCCTAACTGACTGTCAATCAGAGTAGCCAATTCTGCTCCCGAGTTTGCTTGATTGGTCACTATAGGTAATACGGTAAAGTGATTGTCCTTGCGGCTTTCAGTATTGCAATCACTATCAGTGTCACTGTTGTCGTTATCAATACCATCAAGGCTGCTACGCATTTTTACAGCATCAAAATAACATTGATCGGCTATATCCTGCGTCACACAAATAACCAATGGTGGTTTAGGGTTTTTCCATAGCTCCAGTAGACGAGCGACCGTCGGCATAGACGTTTCATCCGCAATCAGTAACGCCTGTCCGTCACGCAAATGCTCAGTTTTTTCGGGAAATTCTCTTTTGGTCACCACGGTGTCACCTGATTGTAGCGACTGAGCCCAACTACCGCCTGGCGTATCCCCATGCAAAAACACATCGACCAAAGCCAGCATATCTGTAGACGTTTGCCACGCTTTTCTCAAAGTGTAATAACAATGAGATCGAGCAGGGCGTAGATTGTTTTCTTCACTACTATCAGTAGTGTCAGCTGTTGCCTCCTGAGTCAGCGCGTTGTGATCCAAATCAAATAAGTAAGCGTAGCCGGCTTCGTTTGTAGGTACTGAGGCGGGGCGTTCGACTTTACTGGCGTTGCTGGGTATGGGCATGCTTAACTGGAGGCGCAGCATATTTTTGCTGACTCTATAACTGTCTTGTACATCAAATACTTGCTTGGTCAGTTTGATTGTTTTTTTGCCCAATTTTTTATCGGCTTTTTGTTTGAGCGCAATATATTGAACTTGCAGCTCATCAGGATGCGTAATGGAGTCGGCAAAAGCGATAAAAAAAGTCTGACTCTGCTCAAACTGGTTTTGAGCCATAATCGAGTGATAATCTACGTTTTTTGGTTGCACTTGTATGTCGATACCTTCAGCGTAAACCGTCGTCAATCGTACCTCTATATTACTTAATTCAGCGGTGGATATAGAGGTAAATGCCTGTAAAAACCCTAACAGCTCATCTATGTGTTCTTCATTAATATGACTGATGATGTCTTTTAATTCAGGGGCGTTTAAGCGGGTATATGGTCTGTCTGTACCATAACTATTACGTTCAGAAGATAAAAGGATATTGGCCATATTGATACTCATCAGAAATTATGGAATAGGAAGTTAAACATTCAATTGGTTAATGATAATTGTTTTTATTATCATTTACGAGTAAAATCATCTTAATTGTCGTTTTCGTTTTGAGAGAGCGATTGCGACTGCCCCTTACTTTTACCAATTTTGACCAACAACGAGTACCTATATGTTACGTGCAAACCAACTGACTATCAGACGTCAAGACAATACTTTACTAGACAATGTGAGTTGTGAGATTGACCCCAAGCAGTTGGTGGCGCTAGTTGGGCATAATGGGTCAGGCAAGTCGACACTGATCAAGGCACTGGCAGGAGAGATGACGAGTAGTGGGGGTACGATCACATTAGATGAGACCAATATTAGCGATTACGGCAGTAAAGAGCTGGCACGGCAAATGGCATATCTGCCACAGCAACTGCCTGACGCTGCTGGATTCACTGTTCGTGAGCTGGTGATGTTGGGGCGTTATCCACATCAAAAATGGCTACAAAAGCCAACTCAGACTGATAGAGATAAAGTCGAGCAAGCGCTAAAGGTTACCCAAACAGAGGCATTCGCGGATCGTATTACGGCAACACTATCAGGTGGTGAGCGCGCTCGTGCTTGGCTTGCCATGTGCCTAGCTCAAGATACTCGCTACTTATTACTCGATGAACCGCTTGCTGCTCTTGATATGCACTATCAAATTGAGGTCATTCAGCTTATTCGTCGCTTGGTAGATGAGCAAGGCTTGAGTGTGGTGATTATCATTCACGACATCAATTTGGCCGCGCAGTATGCGGATCGCATTATCGCCCTAAAAAACGGAAAAGTGTGCCACAGCGGCGATATCGCAAGCACCATGCAACCTACTGTATTACACGATATTTTCAATGTCGATATGCAGCTGCTCAGTCATCCTATAACAGGACAGCTCGTCGCTGTCGCTTAATATCGCATTACCTCTCTTCTTTTCTCACTCGTCCAAAAAGATACGCCTTTATGCTTTGTGTTCATTATCAGTATCCATTCTTCAAACGCTTGATAGTCATGTTGATGTTAGTTAAGCCATTAGCATTTGTAGTCTCCATAGCAGTAATCCTAATGTTGAGTGCTTGTAGTCACTCAGCATCCGAAAAAAGCATTACCCAACTTGATGAGACTCACTCTGAAGATCACTTTAAATTTCAGAAAAATGAGCCACAACGTAACAAGTCACAAAATAACCCCAGTGACAGGCTCAATATTGTCTCCCCCGACTGGGGTAATGCGGCGACATTGACCGCTATGGGACATGCACCGATTGCGACAGGTGACGTCAGAGTGTGGGATAGATGGGTTGGTAGTCCTAAGCTACCAGCGTCTATAACAGATTTAGGCATTCGCTATCAACCCAATGCTGAGCTAGTCGCGCAGCTACCAGTTGATATGGTCATAGATAACTATTTTTATGAGCATGCTCGCAACCTATATGGCGATGTCCCAGCTGAATCAGTGATGTTTGCAGCGAAAGGCGAGATAGCAACATGGGCTGATTATACCGAACCGACGCGGGAGCTTGGCGTACTTATTGATAATACCAAAATGGCTGAAGACTATATCTTACAGAGTAAAAAAGAGATACAGCTTGCCAGTCAGCAGTTCCAGAAGCGTTATCCAAAAGCAGAAAAGTTCGCTGTTGTACAGTTTGCCGATGCCAACAACATGCGTATGTATGTGGATAACAGTCTATTCAAAGTGGCATTAGACAAAATGAATAAAGAACTTGTAGTCTTAGGGGAGGGTAATCAATGGGGATTTGTCCCTATAAGAATGGGAGATTTGGCTCAGTTAGACGACGAGACTTGCTTACTTATCATAGATCCGCTTAGTCCGATAACCAAAGCTGAGATCAAAGACAGTTTGGTGTGGCAGCGTTTAGGTTACGGAGCTGATCGCTGTATGGCGGAGCTACCGCCAGTATGGATTTATGGGGGCATGTCGTCACTAGTCAGTTTGGCACATAACCTGTCGGAAGTTTCACTAAAAGGCGGGGCAACACTATGAGCGCCAATACCACGAATCATATCAATAGTAACATCGATAATAACGTTGACAGTGTTCATGCTATGACATCACTTTCTCAAACGGAAACGGTTGCGAATTCGCCATCATCGCTATCCGCGTCGACCTCATCAAAACACGCATCGCCGCAGCTACCAAATCGACCAAAACCTGATGTGACGTCATCGAGCAATATACCATGGCGACTGTGGGTGACCTTTATTGGACTGATAGCTTTATCAGGATGGAGTGGTTGGGCACTACTAGATCGAGATTGGACGCGTCCAATCAGCGAGCTGTTTTTGCCAAGTTTGCAACTGGATATTGCCAGTATGGCGACACAGCTCCACTTAGTCGCCACCAGTGTGGTTGCGCTCTTAGCAGGTGGGTTACTGGGTGTTGTTAGTATTTTATTACAGCAGCTGGTCAAGAACCCTCTAGCATCAGACACCACGTTAGGTGTGGGAGTGGGTGCACAGTTAGCCATGCTTATCGTCACTCTATTTTTACCCAGTCTGGCGATTTATGGTGGACTTTATGTGGCCTTTGTGGGGGCTGTCATCAGTATGGGCTTGGTATTCGCCCTATCAGCACCTAGTCGATTTAATCCCCTTATTTTGATACTGGCAGGTTTGGTGGTCAATATTTTGCTCGCCGCAGTGGCCAATGTACTGGTATTGTTCTTTGCGGAGCGCAGTAATGGTATGTTGTCGTGGGCTGCTGGGTTTTTGGCTCAAAGCAGCTGGGATACGAGTTATGCGCTGATAACAACGGCTGTCCTAGCGATGTTAGTATGCTTGCCTTTGTTAAAACCGCTAACCCTGATGAGTTTGGATGACTCGCAAGCGAGACGTTTGGGCGTACCTATCAATGGTATTCGAGCTCTGGTGGTACTTGTCGTGGCGGTGGTGACGGCACTGGTTATTAGCGAAGTTGGTTTGATTGGTTTTATTGGGCTTGGCGCCGCAAGTTTGGTCAATGCGCTAGGTATTTCCTCTATTGGTAAGCGTTTGACAACCGCATTTGGACTTGGTGCGTTGCTATTGCTATTGACCAGCAACGTTGCTTTGTTGCTTGAACCGATATTGGATATGCAAATTCCAGCGGGTGCGATGACTGGTATTTTGGGAGCGCCGCTTATTATTTGGCTGATTTTGCGTCAGCGCCGCGCGCGGATAGAGACAGTGACACCTATGACCACTGGCCAAAATACAAGCATTATATTTTGGCAATGGGGTTTTGGTGTGATCGCTGTCATTGTAGCTGCTTGTTTATTTGTGCAAGATATCAACGGTTGGGGTCTCAGTACAGACTGGGCGCTCACGCAGCAATATCGTCTGCCTCGTAGCTTGAGCGCTGCGGCAACAGGGTTGATGCTGGCAGTCGCAGGGGTGTTGCTACAAACTCTAACGCGTAACCCTATGGCCAGTCCTGAGGTGTTGGGTGTCAGTTCAGGTGCCGCACTTGGGGTGATTTTAGGGTTTTTATTATTGCCAAGTTTAGGGCTGTCTGCAGGAGCAGGGACGTTATTGATATCAGGTCTGTCCGGTGCGATGGCGGTGTTGTTGCTGGTTATTTGGTTGGCACGTAGAGTCAGTTCAGGTTATCTATTACTGGTCGGTATCGGCATTGCCGCCATGATGGATGGGGTGATGCATATGGTCAAGCTCTCAGGCGACCCGCGTTTAGAGGCGATGCTCAGCTGGCTATCGGGCACGACCTATAGCGCCCAGCCCAGTACGGTATGGTATCTCATTGGTATCGCGATTATCTTATTGGTACTGAGCGTGTTGATTGTTAAACCCTTGCGTGTCCTTGGCTTAGGTGCAGGAGTCGCTCGTAACTTGGGTGTGGCAGTGACACCTGTGACGCTATCGCTATTGGTGTTAGTAGCGGCGCTTAGCACGGCTAGTACGCTTGCCGTTGGGCCATTGAGCTTTATTGGTTTAATGGTACCTCACTTAGCGACTTCACTGGGCGCTGTGAAGCTTGAAAGGCAGTTACCACTAGCGGCACTGTTAGGGGCAATTGTTATGGTAATAGCGGATTGGATCGGGCGTTATGTTATTTTTCCTTATGAGCTACCTGCAGGTACGGTTGCAGCGATCATCGGTGGTGGTTATTTCTTATGGCTCATTCGTAAGGTGCCAGCCTCAGCCAATAGATAACAGCTGTCTTTAGACAGCTATTAACCAACAATATAAGTGAGCACAGATAGTCTGGAACTATTTGTGCTCAGTAGCTGTGCGTCACTGATCGGTCAACGGTTTTTGATAGTTTTCTTCATCTTTAAATTCATCATTCTTAACTTCGTGCTAACAGCTCTTTTTATCGTGCTCATTTACCGAAAAATTTTAAAACTGGGTTGACAGTAAGTTATTGGTAGTAGATACTACGCTTCATTAATAATAATGATTATCATTTACATTATCATTCAAAATAAATGAGCAGTATTTTAAGAAGTAAGCGTCACAACTTACTTTCTAATGTTTATCCAAGACGACTGACAACAACAAGGCTGAAGCTATGGACACGATCTTATTAGACGAATCACTTGATAATGAATGCTACTTAAATCGTCAAGAACAATTTGAATCGAAGGTTCGTAGTTATCCACGTAAGCTGCCATTTGCGATCCAATCAGCTAAAGGTGCTTGGATTACCGATGTGGAAGGCAATGAATATATAGATTGCCTATCAGGCGCGGGCACGCTGGCACTTGGGCACAATCATCCTGTGGTCATAGAAAGTATCAAAGATCTATTAGAAAGCAATTTACCGATGCATACATTGGATATCACCACGCCGTTAAAAGACAAATTTAGCGAATTCATGTACAAGTTACTCGCGACCAATAGCGATGAGTATTGCTTGCAGTTTTGCGGACCGACGGGTGCTGATGCGGTAGAAGCGGCTATTAAATTGGCCAAGCAAGTCACGGGTCGTTCAGGTGTTGTCAGTTTCAGCGGTGGCTATCATGGCATGACGCATGGTGCGCTGGCGGTGACAGGGAACTTAGCACCTAAACAAGGTATCGAAGGCTTGATGAGCTCGGTACAGTTTTTGCCTTATCCTAATATGTATCGCTGCGCATTTGGCTTGCCTTTTGAGCAAAGCATCCACGCCCATATGCGCTACTTTGAAAATTTCCTAAAAGATGTAGAAAGCGGTGTGGTGAAACCTGCCGCAGTCATTTTAGAAATCATACAAGGGGAAGGTGGTGTCAATCCTGCGCCAATAGAATGGCTGAAGCATGTGCGCCGAGTGACAAAAGAGCTGGGCATCATGCTGATTATCGATGAAGTACAAACAGGGTTTTGCCGTACAGGACGTTGGTTCGCTTATCAACATGCGGATATCGATCCCGATATGATTGTGATGTCAAAGGCAATCGGTGGTGGGCTACCACTTGCGGTATTGGGTATCAAAAAACAATACGATGTATGGCAGGCAGGCAATCATTCTGGCACGTTTAGAGGCAATCAATTGGCGATGGCGACTGGCCTTGCCACTCTCAATTACTTAAAAGACAACAACGTTACGGATTATGTTTTAGAAATAGGCGCGTGGTTTATGGCGCAGCTAAAAATACGCCAACAGCGCTACCCAAAAATAGGTCAAGTCAGAGGGCGTGGTCTCATGATTGGCATAGAAATCGTTAATCCAAACCTGCCTAAGCAAAATGACGGTAGTTATCCAGCAGACAGTGAGGTGGCTGCCAAAATCCAACAAGCGTGTTTTAAACATGGATTGGTGATTGAAAAGGGCGGGCGTGGTGGCACAGTACTGCGGTTATTACCGCCACTCAATATAACCAAAGATGAGCTGCAGCAAGTCTTGCAAAGGCTTGATATGGCGCTAGAAGACAATCAATAGTCTTGCCAGCACCTTAGCATGATTCACACTTTTATAAAAAAAACTCTGATAACGACTCTCATAATAAGTCACTTATTTGCGATTTATACCATCGTAGAATAAACAAGTGAGGACATTTTGCATTTATTAAACCAGCAAACCAGTGAGCAATATGTCACGCATATGCAAAAAACCAGCGCTGTCATCAAACAGTGGCTAGACGACAACAACATATATTTGGGCGGCACACCGCAACAAGTGCAAGCAACCAATGCCTTTAGCATCCGTCAGCAAGGCCGAGACATCGACACGATACTCGCTGATATTCAAAGTAATTTTTTACCCAGTTGTGTGTCGACGGCCAATGCGAATTGCTTAGCCCACTTGCATCCACCCACACTAGTCATCGGACAGATTGCTGAGATGATTATCGCGGCCACTAACCAAAGTATGGACTCATGGAATCAAAGTCCAGCAGCGACTTATATCGAAAAAGACTTAATACACTGGTTACGTCAACGTTGTCAGTTTGGTGACATCTCTGGTGCTCTCTTTGATGAACAGATAGGCCATAACGCTGGTGGTGTCTTTACCAGTGGTGGTACGCAAAGTAATCTGATGGGTTTACTGCTGGCACGCAATCGATTCTATAAGGCTAAGGGCGTTGATGTGCAAAAAGACGGCCTGATCGGTCAGCGAAGTGGCAAAATCCTGTGCTCAGCCCAGGCGCACTTTTCTATTGAAAAAAATGCGGCGCTACTAGGTCTAGGTCAACGTTCCGTCATTAAAGTAGCGACTGATGCATCAGGTGCCATGCTGATGTCTGACTTACAACATCAGATAAATCAGCTAGGTGCGGACAATGTGATGGCCATCATTGCAACGGCTGGCACCACCGATTTGGGTGCGATTGATCCTCTAATGGCTATTGGCAAGATCTGCCGTGATGCACAGATATGGCTACATGTCGATGCAGCATGGGGTGGGGCATTACTATTATCACAGCGCTATCGACACTTGATTAATGGTCTGAATCAGGCTGACTCTATTACCTTAGATTTTCACAAACATTTCTTCTTGCCGATTAGCTGCGGCGCTTTTCTTTTACGAGACAATCGGAATTTCGAGAGCATTCGCCATCATAGTGAGTATCTAAACTCTGCTGATGATGAACAAGACAATATCCCAAACTTGGTGACGTACTCTTTACAGACCACACGCCGATTCGATGCCTTAAAGCTGTGGATGGCGCTAGACTTACTAGGAACAGATGACTATGCAGCCTTGATTGATAACTGTCTGGATACTGCCAAGCAAGCGGCACAGCTGATTGATGCAAATGAAAATTTTGTACTGGTACATAAGCCTGTTATCAGCAGTGTTTTGTTTTACTTTACACCCAAAGATACCGCGCTGTCTGATGACCAACTCGCACAGCTTAATCGTCACATTGCGCAAGAATTATTGGTCAATAATATTGCCAATGTGGCCACCACCCAGTTTGAGCAGCACCTTTGCCTTAAATTCACCATTCTAAATCCCAATACCCAAATCAATGATATTGCAGACATCATTGAGCAGATGGATATTGCTGGTTTTAACCGACTTAATTCTGAAAGACTAAAAGCTGATGGGAAAAAATAATATGATGCAGCATAGAACGCTTGATCGACTCACACTACAAAATCTAATCAATGCTTACTGTTTTGAGACTGGGCGCGGCGATATTATTGCCTTAGCGCAGCAAGACGATATACAAAAGCAGGCCTCACAGAATAAGCCACTATTAGTTCTAAAGCTAGCGCCTTTAAACACGGTAATGGTTGTACCTATTGATAGAGTGAGTCAATTAGGTCAGCATCGTTTGGCAGACATGCCGCTTATATTAAATAAGCAGCTATCAAACAATCAAACGGATGTCTCATTACAAAATAGCCAATGGACAAAGTCCTCTGCTATGAGTTTGGCATCTTTGATTATTGAAGATATTGTGCATCGTTATAAAGATAAAGCGACGCTAGATGCCAATGGCGTATTAAAGCGCTGGATTGAGAGTTATGAGGGGCTGCAGACTATCTTAGAGCATCGTAATGATGAGATTGATGACATCGTTGACTATCAGCAAGACTTTATTCAAACCGAACAAAACCTTATTTACGGTCATGCTATGCACCCCACACCCAAAGGCCGCGCAGGATTTTATGGTGATGAGTGGGCGAAGTATGCGCCCGAGACCAGTAGCAAAACCCAGCTGCATTATTGGCTAGTGCACCCCAGTTGCATTGCAGAAGAATTCGTAGATGGGGATAGCATTACCACAGCGCTCAAATCTAAATTACAAACTGATATGAGTGGCTATCAACAGCAACTTGTGGCTGAGAATCCTGACTATAAGCTGTTGCCATTGCACCCTTGGCAAGCAAGGTTTTTGCAGCAGCAACCTTGGTACCAAAAGCTGTTAGAGAGTGGTCAGTTGTTTGACTTGGGTGAGCTTGGTTGGTATCTGCATCCGACTACATCAGTACGCACGTTAGCGGCCTTCGATGCGCCTTGGATGTTTAAACTGTCGTTGTCTGTGGCGATTACCAATTCGGTGCGGATTAACCTGCCCAAAGAATGTAAGCGCGGTATGCATGCCTGCCGAATCTGGCGTAGCGACTATGGTACTCAGCTCAAAACCGAGTACCCTACGGTTGCGGTATTGAATGACCCTGCTTGGATTGCCTTACGTGTGGATGGAAAAATCATTGATGGAACCATCTGTATCTTACGTGACAACCCTTTCACAGAGGATACGCAAGTCACCAATCTTGCCAGCTTAAGCCAAGACCATCCTACTCGTCTCACCAATCGCTTAGAGACACTGTTTAAGTCTATCCATAAACGGACAGATGAGTCTTTAGAACAGGTGGCTGTCCAGTGGTTTGACACTTATTTACAAGTTGGTTTTATACCGCTTATTCATATGTATTATCAGCATGGTATCGGGTTTGAGGTACATCAGCAGAACAGTCTCATCGAGCTAAAAGGCGGTTATCCTACTAAGTTTTGGGCCAGAGACAATCAAGGCTTTGGCTATATTGCTGAGTATGCCACGCCGCTCATTGATGCTTATCCAGAGCTGATTAGCGAAGGAGAGTGTGTCATTCCAGAAGACTTTGCCGACTCACGCTTTGCCTATTATTTAGTTGGTAACAGTATATTTGGCTTAATCACTGCCATTGCTCGTACTCAGCTTGTGAGTGAGGATGCATTAATCACGACGTTTAAAGAATGTTTAATGGCATTAGAGCAACAATACCCACATCGTCCGTTATTTGACTTGCTATTGCGCAGCCCTACATTGCCGTTCAAGGGCAATCTACTCACCAGACTCTATGCGCTCGATGAGCTGACCGCACCTGTTGAGACCCAGTCTATTTATGTCGACATCCCAAACCCCATGGTGATGTAGTAAAGCATATTGTGACGGCAAAGATAAGCACACGATATAAGTTGGGGTTCGATAGAAACGAACACCAGAATTAACGTAACTATCAAAGCACTACTACCAAATCACTAAGGGGCGACCGTGTTAGATATTATTGGGATTGGCGTAGGGCCGTTTAACTTGAGTCTGGCGGCATTACTGACAAAGACCGACGTAACCGCCAAGTTTTTTGAGCAAAAGGCTGAGTTTAATTGGCATAAAGGCATGATATTGCCGAGCACCACGCTGCAAGTGCCTTTTATGGCAGATTTGGTGACATTGATAGACCCAACCAGTCCGTATTCTTTTTTGAATTATCTGCATACTCAGCAGCGATTGCTTAAGTTTTACTTTTTAGAAGAGTTTAAAATTTATCGTAAAGAGTATAACCACTATTGCCAATGGGTAGCAGAGCAGCTAGATAGTCTGAATTTTGATGCGGCAGTGATCGACGTGGCGTTTGACGACAATAATGATGGGTTTTTAGTGACCGTCTGTGAGCAAGGCACGCAAAACACCTATCATGCTAAAAACTTAGTCATAGGAACGGGCACACAGGCCACGCTACCACCATCGTTGCAAGACATTGCCAAACAAGCGCCTAACCGCTGTATGCACACCGCTCATTTTGCAGACAATTTTGATTTGGACAGCCTCAATGCGAGTAGCCTTGATGTGAATAGCACCAAGACTGAAAGCAAACTGACCAAAGTGTTAGTGTTGGGGTCTGGGCAGTCTTCAGCAGAGGTATATCGAACGCTGTTTGATCAACAGTTTGATGGCGATGATAGTACTAATGACGACCCTAAGTTTCAGCTAGATTGGATGACTCGCTCGGCAGGGTTTTTCCCCATGGAATACTCCCCATTAGGTTTAGAGCATTTTAGCCCGGCTTATACAGATTATTTTTATCATTTAGACTCAGCAACCAAGCCCCAAGTCACTGCCAAGCAAGACCTACTCTATAAAGGCATGGGATTTGAAACCATACGCGATATTTATCATCGTCTCTATGAGCGCAGTATTACCAATCAAGATCTGCATTCGACGTTGCTGTCCAACTGTGAAGTAATTGAGTCAACTCTGACAACAATGCTAGAAGAGCAAGAGCCGACAGATATTATAAAACTGGTGGTTAGACAGCGTGAACAGAATCAAGATTTTACTGCTGAGTATGATTGTGTGATTGCTGGTACAGGCTATCGTTACGGTCTGCCTGAGTGCTTAAATACGCTACTGCCTGCTATCGCACACGATGAGTTTGATCAGCCAGTCATTGATAGAGACTATGTACTGAAATATGTGCTGACGCATCAAAAAGATATTGTGACTAATGGCAAGATTTTTGTGCAAAACCAGGAAGTGCATACCCATGGCGTTGGGTCACCAGACTTGGGGCTGGGTGCTTATCGAGCAGGGTGCATCATCAATCAGTTGACAGGTGAGCAGACTTACGACACTGATGCCTTAAAAGTGTTTCAAAAATTTGGCACGTAGTGTTTTATAAAACTTATATTTAACAGAAACGGTATTAAAGAACACTAACCACATAGCAAAATAATAACTAGGAGTAAGTCATGCCGACCATCACCCAAAACCTGCCCGACACTTTTAGCATTGAGGCTTATCAAAAGACGTTTGCGTTGAGACCTGTCAAATACCCAGATGATATGCCATTGCTGTATAAATGGATGCATGCCGAGCATGTGGTTGATCAGTGGCAGCTTCATCTCCCAATGCCGCAATTAAAAACCCATTTTGAAAAAATGCTGGCCGATGATCATCAGCGTCTCTACCTCATACTTTGTGATGATAAGCCGATTGGCTATACAGAGATTTATGAAACGGCTCGTGATCGCTTGTCTCAGTATTACAAAGCCAAAGAGACGGATATGGGTTGGCATATTTTACTTGGGGATCCAGCGGTGGTTGGCAAAGGCTATTTAAAACCAACGGGTATGATGATCAGCAAGTTTATATTTGAGCATACTGAAGCCAAGAAAATTGTAGTCGAGCCGGATAGTAAGGTTGAGGTATATCAGTGGATTGCTGATAGCTTCGCTTATCGCGTACAACGTCTGATTGAGATGCCAGAAAAGACCGCCTCATTGTATTTCTGCAATCGCGATGAGTTTTTGGAATCTAGAGGTTATCTGAATTTCTACGGTACTACGGCTTAATGAGCGACGCTCCTATAAATAGGGTATTTACCAATGAGTCGCCTATAAACGAAGCCTCTAAGAGTAGCAGTCATGGCTTGAACGATAAAAAGGTGCAGCAGGTATTACTGACATTACTACTCGGCGGTACGGTGGTGAGTTTTAGTAATAGTGCGCTCAATCCAGCAATTCCTGTTTTTATGTCGGTGTTTGATGTCGATATTGTGATGGGCGGCTGGGTGCTAAATGCGTATGTATTGGCCATGAGTGTGGGGCTGATGCTGAGTGGCTATTTAAACAAAAAGTACCCTTTTAAGCATGTTTATTTGGCGGCAATTTTTGGGTTTATGCTGGGCTCAGCCATTGGCATGCTGGCATCTAGTATGAGCTTTGTTATCATTGCCAGAGCCATACAAGGGCTGAGTGGTGGTCTGATCATTCCACTATCTATTGGTATGCTGTATCAGATTTATCCGAAGCAGCAGCATGGCAGAGTAATGGCGCTATGGGGCATTGTTATTATGATGTCGTTGGCGTTTGGCCCTTTGGTAGGGGCTTATTTGGTTGAGCAGTTTGCGTGGTGGACACTGTTTGCCATTACCTTGCCACTCAGTGCGGCAGTCATGGCGATGGTATGGCGCCTAATTCCTGACATACGCTCAAATGATAAAAAAAGCCCTTTCGATACTATCGGGTTTGTCAGTTTGCTCATTTGGCTATTGTCCATGATGGTGTGGCTGAGCACGCTGAAAATAGATTTTACTGGTGGGTTACTCAGCAGTGACGGCTTATTAAAGATAGCCACATTGGGTTTATTGTCTGTCGGATTTTTACTATCTGCAATGGTTTGGTGGGCATATGAGCGTCGTCAGCGTCACCCGTTATTAAACGTGCGCTTGTTTAACAATAAAACCTATTTGCACAGCAATATCATTAGCATTAGCCAAACAGTCGGTTTGATGCTGTGTCTCTTGCTATTGCCCGTGTTGATACAAGATGTGATGGGCGAAAGTGCGTTATGGACAGGTATTGTTCTGATGGTCGCGACGCTCATAGCCAGTATCACCACGCATTACGCTGGCAAGAAGGTAGATAAGCAAGGTGCCAGAGGGATTGGCATCGTGGGCATTGGGATTAGCGCTCTATCTACCTTGATGCTGGCATGGTGCTTGTATCAGCCAACGCTTTGGCTGCTCATGCTGATTATGAGTATGCGCGGTATTGGAGTGGGTTTGGCGTATCTGCCGACCACGACGGTTGGTTTTAGTAGCTTACCCAAAGAATCAGTCACTGAAGGTGCCGCACTTAATAATATCAGTCGCCGCATCATCTCTACCATATTTATCACGCTGTCCACCATTTATATAGACAGTCGAGGTGCGCAGTTATTAGCAGCAGGCAGTAGCCAAGGTATGGCGAGCGCGATCCAAGAAATATTGGTAGTAATCGCGGTGCTTTTATTGCTCACGATTCCTTCAGCGTGCAAATTACCACGATCCCCATAAATAAATACTTCGTATCGGGGTTTACTTTAACTTATTAATGTAAATAATTATCATTCGCTTTAAATTTATAATTTTATTTGATTCAATTTTTAGACAGGAAGCTTATATCTATGACCAATAATCTAGCAAACTCTACGAAAAACAATAATAGCCATCATAGTACTGACGTTACTTGTGCGACTAAACCGTGGCAAGTGCCTGTCGATTCTAAAATTATGGCACGCGCTGAGCAACGAGTGATCAAGCAATTGCTACAGGCATTGTTGTATGAAAATATTATTGATTTTGAATTTGAAAGTGCGAACAACGCTCATGACAGTGCTGATAATGAGACGCTGCTGAATTTTGTTATCAAAGTAGGTGATGATGTCAGTTATACCGCACAAGGTTATGTTCATTACAGTTTTGACATCATTCGTTTGAATGAGCTGAATGTACAGCGAGTGGTTAACGGTGTTGCCCAAGACGCCATGCTTGAGCATGTGATTAGTGATATCTTGCTCAATATTGAAGGTGCAGAGCTCAAAGACAGCTTTATCAAAGAGCTGCGCCATACCTTAGTGAACGAAACACAATCTCAGATACTGGCTTCCAATATGCCTGTGCCTATTGATACGCTAACTTACGAGCAACTCGAAGGCTATTTGACGGCAGGGCATCCTTATCATCCGTGTTTTAAGTCTCGTATTGGTTTTGATTTGCAAGATAACTATGACTATGGCCCAGAGTTTGATCAAAACATCGGCGTAGTATGGTTGGCGGTCAAAAAAGAGCTAATGGTGAGCAATACCACTACTGGTATCGCTGTAAATGAATGGGTAAAAGATTATATAGGTGCGGATGAATTTTCTGCCCTCAATGCCAAACTCACAGAAGTATTTACAACCAAAAATAAGCAAGACGAAGGTACAGCTAGTAATGAAGTAGACGAGACGGCTAATAACTATTGCCTGATACCTGCGCACCCTTGGCAATGGCAAAACACCTTGATTCAAGCATTACAACCATTACTTGCCACGCAAGAGGTTATCTATTTGGGTGATGCAGGTCATCAGTACCGTGCTCAGCAGTCTATTCGCTCATTGACGATGCTTGGAAATGGCGATGACAATGGTAGCAATGACACTATTAATGATAAAGCCTACCTAAAGCTAAGTATGCATCTGATTAATACCTCAAGCACGCGAATATTGGCAAAGCATACCGTGATGAATGCCGCTGTTGTCACTACGTGGTTAAACCAACTGATTGCAGGTGACAAGACCGCCCAAGCATTACCTATTGCGTTTTTAGGTGAGACCGTTGGCGTTAGTCTAGACCATGAGGCGCTACGTGCGCGCGGCTATCAGCATCCAAATATGTATGGCGGGCTAGCTGCGATTTGGCGAGAAAACGTGAACCAATATCTATCAAAAGGTCAAACAGCATTTCCGCTCAATGGTGTCAGCTATGTCAATGCTGATGGCTCACATTTGATAGCACCTTGGCTTGACAAATATGGTGTAGAAACATGGATTACGCAGTTAATTAAGGTCACTATCACCCCTTTATTACATATCTTATTTGGTTATGGTGTGGCACTAGAATGCCATGCGCAAAACATCGTCTTGGTACATGAAGATGGCTATCCCATAAATATATTATTAAAAGATTTGCATGATGGGGTTCGTTATTCACCTGAGCACTTAACCCAACAACACTTGCGTCCAGATTTTTGTAGCTTGCCACCTGCTCATGCTGCCTTAAATAGAGGCTCATTCATCGAGACCGAAGATACCGACGGTATTCGGGATATGACGGTTGCTTGCTTGTTTTTTGTGGCGTTGTCAGACATTGCGATTTTTATGCAGACGCATTATCACTATTCTGAAGTTGCATTTTGGCAGCAGGTTGCTGACTGCGTGACCGACTATCAAAGCTCTCATCCAGAGCATCAAGTACGGTTTGACTTGTTTGATGTATTCGCTGAACAAACGCGCATTGAGTCATTGGCTAAGCGCCGATTGTTCGGAGATAAAGCATTCCCGATTAAATATATCAATAACCCATTGTTTAAGAGTCAGGGGTAAAACGATGCATACATTATTCCCTGTGCAAATCCCTGTGAAAAAAAGCTCCCTTGATGCAAACCCTGAGCCAAATATCGAGGTTATTCAATGGTCGTTGATTAGCCATTTAGTAGAGTGTTTTCTATTAGAGCAATGGGTGGAGGAGCGCCTTATTCAAGTGACAACCACTACTGAGTACTTGGCAAATCATCAGACGTCACAAGCGTCTCAAGCTCAACACGCGCATCAAATTTTAGCGTCGCTACCACAGCAATATCAAGATTTTTTTGACCAAGATAACCCATTAATGGTGATGCAGGTTGACCAAGATAGACAGTTATTACTATTGGTAGAGCCTGCTTACGCATCACCGTGGCGATTGTCTAAATCTTGTCTGCCTGTCATACATAACCTTAAGGGCAATATCAATAACACTGTTGATAGCAATCTCAATAACAACCATTATGTAGAAAATGCTTGGCTAGAGCCAGTAAGCTTAGCACAGCACTTGCTAGATACTTTTTTATCAATGATGGACAGTACCAGCTTATCTGACGTCGGTGCCTTAAAGCTAAAAGAGAGCTTAGAGGCTTCTTTTATAGCTCAGCAACAATCCGTAGCAGCAAACATCACAACGGCAGTTTGTCAGTATCCGCATTGGCATCAAACCTTGATTGCAGCGGAGCAGTGGGCCTCACTGATGGATCGTCCGTTTCATCCACTGGCAAAAGGTAAATTGGGCTTTACGGCAACAGAATACAAACGCTATATGGCAGAGTTTAATCAGCCTATCACGCTGGTATGGGTCGCCATTGCCAAAAGCCATGTCATGGTGGCAGAGCATGTTCAAGACATGACAATACAAAATCCAGCGTCTTATCTTTTGGACACTACGCAGCAGCAGAGTTTGATGCGAGAGCTAGATGACAAAGGAATAGCGGATACGCACATTGCGATGCCTGTACACCCTTGGCAAATGACTCATGTGGTTGATGACATGTATGCCGACGATCTTGCCAATGGTACAGTTGTCACCCTGACTTTTGATGCGCTCATCACTTATGCCAGCTCGTCCATGCGTAGTATGCTGATTGATACTAATACGCCAAATAGCATTAAGCTGCCTATAGGTGTGTATGCACTGAACTCAAAGCGCTACTTGCCAGCCCTCAAGCTAATCAATGGTGAAAAAAACCAAGCCATATTGATGCAGGCAAGAACGTTAGACTCTGTACTATCAGCACAGTTACAGTTATGGGATGAACGTCTATGGTGGGGCTATATGTCTCCGTCTCATTTGCATGATAAAAGCGCTATAAATCCTTACTTTTATCAAGAAAAGCCCACGCATCTAGGCGCGATGCTACGCCAACTACCAGCAGATCTGTTTGACGATTCGATTCGACTGTTTCCTATGGCAAGCTTGGGTATGTTGGTATATCAGCAAGGTGTTAGTCATCACATTTTTGATGGCATTGTTCAGGAGGGCATTCATAGTATTAACCAGAATAGTGCTCAAGACAGCTTTCAAGAAGGCGCGCCACAGAATAAAAGACCCGCTGTCATAGCGTGTTTTAAAAATCTTTGTGACGTGTTTTTGGGTACGATACTGCGCTGTCTACGCCTAGGATTTGCGCCTGAGATGCACGGGCAAAATATTGTTATCGTATTAAAATACAATCATTTTACCAGTCTGTTATTGCGTGACCATGACTCCGTACGCATTCATCTACCATGGCTGGCACGTCATCAAATAGCAAATCCTGAGTATTTAAGCCCACCAGATTTTAAAAACCGCTTATATCGAGAGACGCCGCAAGCGCTGATATTTTATCTACAGTCGCTAGGATTGCTAGTCAATATTCGAGCGATTATCGAGTCATTGGTTGAGCACTATCATATCAATGAAGAGACGCTGTGGCACGAGGTAATGACCAGTATTGAGGAATCCTTGGTGACTATCGATTTTGATGACGATCAACGTCAGATACTTCGTGACGAGCTACTGAACAATTCACATTACCCGCATAAAACATTGCTATTGCCCGTTATTGCCCGTGGTTCTGATCCTCATGGCAGTATGCCAGCTGGAGAAAGCAAAACGATCAACCCGTTCAGGCGTGTTAAAAAATCAGCTAGCCAACGAACCCATTTAACTAACTAATAGCTACTTAGAAATTAACAATGCGATAAAAGTTATCGAGAAACAAAAAAGCTAAAAAGTGCGATAGTGAGAACATTATGACTGAAATCGATATTCACGACCTTATAGATAGCTATAAAGAGATAGGTACTTCAACTATTGGTCATCTGACTGAGGAAGGGTATTTACCAGATATCAAAGCACTCAGTCCCTGCACGGCTACCATAGTCGGCCGAGTGTTAACAGTCCAACTAACCTCGGACAACACGGATGTGATTAACCAGGCATTGATTCAAGCAGCGCCTAATGATGTGTTATGTATTGATGCTCAAATATTAGGTATCAAGGCATGTTGGGGAGCACTGCGCACTTGCGCCGCTATCTATGAGAAGCTATCCGCCGTCATTGTCATTGGACAGGCAACGGACTCGGTACAAATTCAACAATTGGGATTTCCTGTATTTGCACAAGGTATCAGTGCTGTGACCACATTTAAAAGCGATCATATAAAAGGCACGCTAGCATCCGATATTGCCTATCATTTTGGTGAGCAGACCACGACGATTCATTCAGGCGATATCGCCATTATGGACAATGACGGGGTCTTCGTGTTGCCCATTAATGTCGCACAGCAGCTATTACCAGATTTCCAAAAGAAGCATAGAGAGGATGAGGTAAAGTTCCAACTATTTTTTGAGGCATATAGTAACGATGAGTTAGATAAACTGTTCAATAGCTCATCAAATTCCTAACGGGAAGTTGTACAGTTAAACTTACGATAGCTATAATCTTCACCCGCTAGTAATGTAAAAATACATATGGAAATAAAAATGATTATCATTTAGAATATCATTCACAAAGTTAGTACATGCAGTAATATTAGCTAAATATGACTCATACCACTATTTATCTATCAACTCATTGAAATAATCTAAGTGAAACAATCATGAAAAGCCATCATCAAGTCGCTCTATCTGTTCTTACCCTCTGCATCAGCCAACAGTTATATGCTCAAACCAATACCAATGAAGCGGATACCGTATTAGATACGCAGATTTCAACAGAACTGACGTCAAATTCAGCATCAAATTTATCGTCAGATGAGACACCTAATGTGACTTTAGACACTATCAATGTTACGGCTAAAGCGAGAACAGGTACGGCACTGGCACAAAAAATCAGTGAGATGCCATCAGTCACCCAAGTAATCACCGAAAACGAGATTCAGGTGCAGGCAACAGGCGACCGTACGACTGGTGATATTTTGGCACAGCTGATTCCAAGTCTAGGTGCTAGTAGTGGCTCAACCAGTAATTATGGCACCACTATGCACGGTCGTCCTGTGCAGTTTCTGCTAAATGGTGTACCTCTGAGCAGCTCACGCAGTCTTTCACGCGAGTTAAACAGTATTGATCCTGCGCAGCTTGAGCGAGTAGAGGTACTCTCGGGCGCTACCAGTATCTACGGTGCTGGTGCAGCAGGTGGTTTGATTAATCTTGTGACCAAATCTCTCGTAGGTTACGGTCCTATCAGACAGACCAGAGTGGGTGTCAGTAGCAGTCGTGATTTTGAGTCTGACTCATTGGGTTATCATGTGGGGCAGACGTTAGGATATGGCGGTGAGCGGATGTATGGTCGCCTAGACGTCGACTATGATAGCAAAGGCGGCAAATTCGATAGCCATGGCGATCGTATCAGTCCAGATGTGAACCAAACGGATCAACAAGATACTGAATCGCTGAGTGTGAATGGTAGCCTAGGTATAGAGCTAACGGATACCCAACGTCTTGATCTTGCAGCGACTTATTACAAAGATAAGCAAGATACTGACTATGGCCCAGACTACGGTGATGGCTTGGCAGTATTATTTGGTGCCAGCCCGTCTTTAGAAGCCATTGATGGTGCCAATGTAGAAAATGAGCCTTATACCGAAAAAAGCTCGATAAATTTAAATTATAGTGATGATGATTTTGTGGGATCAGGGTCTAGCTTAAGCTTGACGGGTTACTACCGAGATGAAAAAGGCCGTTTTTACCCTTCTGGTAAAACCGCAGGAGACCAAGCGACTGAGGTATGGCAAGCCAATGGGCTAACTGATGAAGACACATTGAAGAAACTGGCAGGTGCTGCAACATTTGTCACTCAGTCAGAAGCTGATATTGAAGTAATGGGTTTGCGAGCAGCCATGCAAACCGAAACGGAAATTGCAGGAAAAAAGACACTGTTTAGCTACGGTGCTGATTTCGAACGCGAAAATAGTGCGCAAACTTACTACGGTCAAGACCTAAATACGTTCCTTGCTAGTAATGGCTTAAGTGCTCAAACGAATGGGCTTACTTATAACGGTGGACCAGATACGACCATCGATAAATGGGGCGCTTTTGTCAATGCAGACGTAGATATAACTGACAAATGGCATACCAGTGCTGGCGTACGTTACCAAAAGCTCAAATCTGAGACTGATACCTTTACGCCCATCTATGAACAGCTGCTTGAAGAGTATTTTAATAGTTCTGCTATCAGTGCGACAAGCGCAGCTTATGGCATTGAGTATCAAGCAGGCGACGTAGAAAAAGGCAGTACCGACCATGACAAAACCTTGTTCAACCTTGGTACCAGCTATCAAATAACCCCAAATGATCAAGTATTTGCCAATTTTTCACAAGGGTTTACGACAGCAGATATACAACGCGCGCTGCGTGATGTGCGTGCAGGCTTTGTGGTCAACTCAGACAACGTACAACCGATTGCGATCAACAACTACGAGTTTGGCTGGCAAGGCAAACATGGTGATACAGCAGCACGCTTGAGTGGATTCTATAACGAATCAGACAAAGTCGTGCGCTTTACTGACAGCTATACCGTAGAAGTTGTCGATACCGATGAGCGTGTCTATGGGGTAGAGGGCTCGCTTAGTCATGATATCAATGATAAGTGGCAAGTGGGCGGTAGTGTGGCCTATACCCGTGGTCAGTATGATAAAGATGGCGACTGGCTAGAATTGGATGCCGTACGTCTAACCCCGCTCAAAGGTACCGCATTTGCCCAGTACCAGTTTGATGAAGGAAGCAATATTCGCCTGCAAGCATTAGCAATTGGCGGTGATGATGAAGCTTTTAAAGACCAACAGCAAGATCCTGACTCTAGTGCATTGCCAGTTACAGGTTACATGACTCTCGATGTATTGGGACAAGTAAAAATGCCAGTCGGCCGAGTAGACTATGGCGTTTATAATTTGCTCAATAAAGACTATTTAACAGTCTATCATCAAACGACCTTTGGTGATTTGAACCGCCTACCTGCCTCAGGTACGACTTATGGTTTGAGCTATACCGTTGATTACTAAACAGTAATATTGTCCAAGAAGTATCAATATTAGAAACCTTTCGTGCTAATTTTTAGTATGAAAGGTTTTTTAGTATAAAAAATCAAATGTTGATAGCGCTTTAATAGGTGTATGTAGCCAGTAAGTATTTACTAGCGCTATATGTTTTTAACCATATCAGGTCAAACACTTGCTAGGTTGATATTTTATGATTGACTTATAGCGTATAGATGGTAGTCTAAGCGTTCTTTGGGGAGTAGCCTGTTTTCGTTCTACGAAAGCGTCCGTATCAACATACTTGGCCACATGCCATGGTACGAACACCTCTCGGTTGGCGAGACCATCGATATATCTACACTGCAGGTCGAGGGTGTGGCTATGTCGTGGACTCTATACTCGACCAGAGATACTCAAATGAACCCTATTGCTCTTCTTTTACTTGCTTTTTCTATGTCTACTGATGCCTTTTCTGTGGCAATTGGTAAAGGCGCAAATCTAAAAAATCCTCGTTTTACCGAAGCTCTGAGAATGGGTGTTATCTTTGGCACTATTGAAGCCATCACACCTATCATTGGCTGGCTTATCGGTCGTTCTGCCACCTCTTTTGTAGACACTGCTTTCATTGAAGCATGGGATCACTGGGTCGCCTTTGTTATTCTTGCTGCTCTCGGTATGCATATGCTGTATGAGGGCTTTAAGCCAAGTAACGAATCAATAGAAGCACCGCGTAGACATTCGTTCTTTAAACTTGCTATAACGGCATTTGGTACCAGTATCGATGCGATGGCTGTCGGTGTGAGCTTGGCATTTATAGAGGTCAATATTTTCTTAGCGGCAGGTCTCATCGGCTTAGCCACCACGGTAATGGTCACGCTGGGCGTGATGTTAGGCAGGATATTAGGCTCACTAATCGGTCATAGAGCCGAAGTGTTTGGTGGTTTTATGCTGATCGCTATCGGCACGTGGATCTTATTAAGCCATCTTCAATAACCACATAAAAACTGCCAACTGCGGACAGATAGTGATGATATCAATCTATTACTGACTTGCAGGAGCAGAGCGCTTGCTGACCTTAAAAAGCTTGTCTGAATCAATGGTTAGGCTTTTTTTGGGTCTAAAACTAACACATCACGCTATAGCTATTGGTAAAAGGCCTGAAAAACTCAGCACCACAAAAGTTGTTGATGATAAACAGTATGGTCACCATGACGATAAAAATGCCTATGCCCCACATAGGTAACGTTAACTTCCAGTTCGTCAAATTCTGGTGACCGCAGTGTTTACAGCGCCAATCAGAGCGCTTTAGTTTGGTATCGCATTTCGGGCACTTGCTATGATTAATAAACAATTTAATCTCCCTTATAGATACATTCTCTTATAAGAGTATATATCCCTGGCATCGAATCAGCAATTGCCTATCAACAATTAGTCGTTGCTAGCGAAGAGGCCTGACTCAAGTGTTTGTGCTTACGCTTATACATAGAGTTCTGGTATGCCAACAAAAAACAGCAGACAATAAAAAAGACCTTCAATCTCTTGAAGGTCTTTTTTATTAATACTTAAATGTGGTGGGCCCAGTAGGACTTGAACCTACGACCAAAGGATTATGAGTCCTCTGCTCTAACCAACTGAGCTATGGGCCCTAACGTTAGACGCACAATGATACCTGAATTTTTTAATTTTTCAAGTAAAAGATAAGAAGAAATCGAGAAATTATTTATAAGTGATGGTCTTAGTTAAAAACCACTACCAGCCATCGTGAGGCTACGCCCACCATCCACAGTGATAATCTCGCCAGTGACATAATGTGCCTGTATCAAGTACAGCACACTATGCGCAATATCTTCAGGCTTGCCTATTCTTTGCATAGGAATTGAGTCAATAATCTCTTGTTGCTGTGTGAGATCGAGGGCTTGGTCGCCATTAGGATCAGGTAAGATATTCACACCAGGTGCGACACCATTGACGCGTATATCTGGTGCGAGCTCTAGTGCTAGCGATTGCACCATCATTCGATGGGCAGCCTTTGCCATATTGTAGACTGTATAATTGGCAAACGGTTTATCCTTCGCATGAATATCCAATAAGCTGATAATGCAGCCTTGCTGGTGTTTGAGATAGGGCAGTAGCGTTTGGCTCAATAATAAAGGTGCCTTAGCATTGGTCAAAAACAGCTCATCCCATTGCGCATGATTGATGCCACCAAGTGGACTAGGATAGAATCTTGACGCATTGTGTACCAGGACATCAAGCTGTCCAAAGGCGGACATGACATTTTGGACAAATTGGTTCAATGCCGTGTCATCATTGACTACTGCCAGATCAGCAACGATAACGATGGCACTATTATCACGCATATCGTTGAGTTGAGCTGCTAAACGGTTCGCTGCTGTCTCGCTACGATGACAATGAATAATGACGCAGTAGCCTTGGCTGTGTGCTGCTCTAATAATCGCTGCACCAATACGCTTGGCGCTACCCGTTACCAGCATAACAGGTGTTTGAGTACTCATGCTTGTTCGCTGAAATGCATTAGGTTCTTTGTTCATAATGAGAATACTGAGAATACTGTTTTGAGTGCGTTCTAATATTAGCCGTGTGCCTGTAAGTGATCAATCCTACTTTGGCGTAAGGCTGCCCCAATAGCGGGGCCTTTAAGGTCTGAGGCAATGTCAGTCATACCGATAGCATGAAAGCTATTTAGCGCTAGCATCATTTGACGATGTTGTATGGCCAGTTGTAAGACATGACTACACACAAGTAATTGCGATAGTTTATCTGGCTCCTTGTGAGCGCCGCATGTTTGCAATAGGTCAATCTTGTCAGCAGCGCTTAGACTGTTTATTGTGCATAGTTTATTGGCTTGCTGCGCAAATAGGGTAGCGAACTGAGTATGTGTTTTGGGTACTTTGGCTGTGTTACCGATACTATTAATGCTTTTTGTAGCAGTTGATACGTTAAAGTCAGATTCAGAGTTTTCGCTCTTAAATAGTGAAGGGGCAAGGCTTATCATCAATAGCGTCCAACGCTGTGATAAGTTTAAGCGCATTTGACCTGCAAAATACAAGGCAGTCTGAACCGTCTCTCGTATACAAGTGTCTTCCCAAGCATCATGTAGTGGGGCAAAATGCTCTATGAGTCCGCCAATATCAAACAACTGCTGCCAGTATACTTGCGGTGATAGTTGCATGGTGGCGCGACTCGATTCTTGCCAAATGCGTTCTGCACTCAAGTGAGCAAGCTCTCCTGAACTCACTAAGTGATGCATCAGCGTTAAAGTATCATCCGCGATAATAAACCCTAAATCGTAATAACGTCCATAGAATCGAGCCGTTCTTAATACTCGTAATGGATCTTCGCTAAAAGCACTAGACACGTGACGTAAGATTTTATTGTCTAAGTCTTCCAATCCACCATAGTAATCGATGACGTTGCCGCTGATAGGGGTGTCATCCGTGAGACTAGTGACCTCGATAGCCATGGCATTGATGGTTAGGTCACGACGTTGCAGGTCTTCTTTTAAGGTGACATCGGGACTGGCATGTACGCTAAAGCCTTTGTAGCCTGAGCCTTGTTTGCGCTCCGTGCGGGCTAGCGCATATTCCTCATGACTGCGAGGGTGCAAAAAAACAGGGAAGTCAGCACCTACTTGCTGAAATCCAGCATCAAGCATCTCTGCGGCAGTAGCGCCAACAACAACGAAGTCTTTATCTTTGATGGGATGCTTTAGCAGTTGATCACGTACCGCACCGCCGACAAGGTAGATTTGCATAAAAGCCTCTTTGTATTGCACTGTAAATCATCAGTTCAATAGCGAACCATAATAAAACCAGTCAATGCTATGAACGAGCACTGACTGGTTTTATTATAACAAAAGAGCCCTGCCAATAAATGACAGAGCCCTTTCTAATAATGTATTTGTACTAAGTGCAATGTATGGTAACTAAGTACAGTATACGACTATTTTTCGTTTTCTAGGTCTTGCGCTTCAGTCACAGTCAATGCAGTCATGTTGACGATGCCACGTGCAGTAGCTGATGGCGTCAAAATATGTACTGGCTTATTAGTACCTAATAAAATAGGACCAATAGACGCACTGCCTGTTGCTGTTTTGAGTAGATTAAAGGCAATGTTTGAGGCATCAAGGGTTGGCAAAATAAGTAAGTTTGCAGCACCTTTTAGTGGGCTTGATGGCATATCGTTCAGACGAATATTCTCATTCAACGCTGAATCACCCTGCATTTCGCCTTCAAATTCAAAGTCTACATTCATGTCAGTCAGCAGCTCATGAACCTTACGCATTTTGACAGCGCTGGTGCGGTTTGAGGCACCAAAGTTAGAATGAGACACTAGCGCAACGCGTGGCGTGATACCGAAGCGGTGTAACTGATCTGCTGCCAATACCGTCATTTCAGCCAACTGCTCAGCGGTTGGGTCTTCATGGACATAGGTGTCAGCAATAAATATATTACGATCTTGCATCAATACCGCATTCATCGCATAGAAATCATTCACGCCTTCTTTTTTACCAATGACGTTTTTGACATATTCTAAGTGCATCTGATAATCACTGAATGTACCACATACCATGCCATCAGCGTCACCATTGTCAACCAACAAAGAGCCGATCAGAGTGGTTTTACGGCGCACATCACGACGGGCAAGTTCAATGCTTACACCGCGACGTTTGTTCTTCTCGTAGTAGCCCTGCCAGTAGTCTTTATAGCGTGGATCATCATCTTGATTAACGATAGTGATGTTTACACCATCTTTTAGACGCAGACCAAGTTTTTCGATATTGGCTGAGATGACCGCTGGACGACCAACCAAGATAGGTTGAGCCAGTCCTTCATCGACAACGACCTGTACGGCTAATAGGATGTTGTTGTCTTCACCCTCACAGTATACGATACGTTTTGGCGCAGATTTAGCACGCGCAAAGATAGGCTTCATCACAAACGCTGAGTTGTAAACAAACTCAGACAGACGCTGGCGATAGGCTTTCATATCTTCGATAGGCAGTGTCGCGACCCCTGAATCCATCGCTGCTTTGGCAACAGCAGAGGCAATTTCAATGATTAAGTTTGGCTCTAGAGGTCCTGGGATCAGGTATTCGCGACCAAAGCTTTTCATGGTCTCGATATTTCTGACGTTGGTGGTTGGTGTTGCTTCAACGTGTGCCATCGCAGCAATTGCTTTTACACAGGCTACTTTCATCTCTTCGTTAACGGTAGTTGCACCAACATCCAATGCACCGCGGAAAATGTACGGGAAGCACAACGCGTTGTTTACTTGGTTTGGATAATCTGAGCGTCCGGTCGCCATGATCACATCTGGACGCACAGCGTGCGCTAGCTCAGGCATGATTTCAGGTGTTGGGTTGGCAAGTGCAAAGACGATAGGGTCTTTTGCCATACGGCGAACCATATCTTCTGATAAGGTGCCTGGCATGGATAGTCCAAGGAACATATCAACATCGTCCATGACTTCTTCGATAGCAGTAGCTGTCGTGTCACGAGCGTAGCGTTGTTTGGTTTCGTCAAGGTTTTCACGGCTAGTACTAATAATACCGCGAGAATCTGACACCAAGATATTGTTTTTATTAACGCCAAGCGCACAAATGATATCTAGGCAAGAAATAGCAGCAGCACCTGCGCCTGAACAGACTACTTTGATGTCTTCGATTTTTTTGCCAGTGATTAGCAAAGCGTTCAGCATTGCTGCGGCAACAATAATTGAAGTACCATGTTGGTCATCATGGAACACAGGAATGTTCATGCGTTCACGTAGTACACGTTCAATTTTGAAACATTCTGGTGCTTTGATATCTTCTAAGTTGATACCACCAAATGTAGGCTCAAGTGAAGCAACCGCTTCAATAAACTTGTCTGGATCGTTTTGATCGATTTCAATATCAAAAACATCGATACCTGCGAATTTTTTGAATAAAACGCCTTTACCTTCCATAACTGGTTTTGATGCCAATGGACCGATATTACCCAAACCGAGTACAGCAGTACCATTAGTAATGACACCAACTAAGTTGTTACGTGCCGTATATTTAGAGGCAAGCTTTGGATCCTTTTGGATCTCAAGACACGGTACAGCGACACCTGGAGAGTAGGCAAGTGCTAAATCGCGTTGGTTAGCCAACTGCTTAGTAGGGGTTACTGATATTTTACCTGGGCGTGGAAACTCATGGTAATGTAAGGCAGCTTGTTCAAACTGCTCTTTTTCTGTACTGAGGTTATCCGTATTCGAAGTGGTATCGTCATTCATAATAATTGCCATGGTTGGAATAAATTGGAATAAATTAAATGGTGATGAACATAACGTCTAACCCTCAAAAATTACTATAAGATAATAATTAGAGGGTACAAAGACATTAGACGACTAGCGACCATAGGCATCATGATCGGTGATCAAAGATCAAGTCAAAAAAGCAATCTAGCAAAAATAGTCATTCTAGCACTATTGGCAATTCACTGCCTAGTCAACAGCGGTGAATTGTGTGAATAATATAATAAAATGATATTCGTTATTTAGCTGGTTGATAATGCCAAAAAATATAGTCTAATATCAACCATAATTTTATAATGTTTCAAAATATTACAGTATATGTATCCACTAAGATGAACAACTGATAGGCATCTGCGGCGTGTCAGGCGCAGGTGCATTAGTATCTAAATCGGACGCAATATCCTGAACGTCATAAGGATTGCTTAATAAGCGGAAGACTCGATCAACTTCTTCAAATTGCCCTTGTTCTGCGGCAGTAATAGCCCGCTGCGCCATGCTGTTGCGCAGTACGTACACTGGGTTATTGGTCTCCATATCGTTGATGGCTTGCTCAACTGGTAGCTGCTCGATATGTGCCAGATAACGCATCGACCAGTCCTGCCAGACCTGCTGCGCATCAGCGCTCAATTCAGTGGTCATTTTAGCTAGTAGGTCTTGCTCATATGGATGATCATTTGGTGCGATTAGACCGAGTAGAGCGCGAAAGCTATTGGTATAGTCGAGTAAGTTATCTTCTAGTAGTGTTAACCATTCAAAGGCCAAACCTAGGCTTTCGCGTTGGTGTGGTAACCCAAGCTTGCGGCACAGGCCTTGTTGGTAATGCTGCATAAAGGTTGATTCGTAAGGACCTAGGCAGTCAGCAAGCGTCTCACGAGTCACCCCCTCTAAGCGCATAAAGTGTGGCAGCCAAACATTCAGATTCCAATGTCCGATAGCAGGCTGGTTCTGGTAGGCGTAGCGACCCGTGTGATCAGAGTGATTGTTGATCCAAGCTGGATTGAAGCGCTCCATGAACCCGAAAGGCCCAAAATCCAAGGTGCTACCCGTGATAGACAAGTTGTCTGTATTCATCACGCCATGCGCAAAGCCAATCAGTTGCCAATCAGCAATCATACGCGCCGTACGCTCAACGACGGCAGTCAAAAACGCCAGTACAGGCGTCTCGCTATCCCGGCACTCTGGATAGTAAGTATCAATCATATAGTCCGTAAACTCACCAAGTAAGTCAGGCGCAAAGCTTGCGATCCATTCAACATGACCAAGACGGATATGGCTATCAGCGACTCGCATCAACGCGGCACCTGCTTCGATACGCTCACGGCGTACTCGCGTATCAGAGACCACAAACCCCAGAGCATTAGAAGAAGAGATACCAATCTGGGTCAATGCATGACCACATAGATACTCTCGAATGGTACTGCGCAGTACTGCACGTCCATCTCCCATGCGCGAGTAGGGAGTCAGTCCTGCTCCTTTGAGGTGTAAGTCTTGTGATTGTCCGTCATTATCCAGAACCTGAGCCATGAGTAAACCGCGCCCATCACCCAATTGCCCTGCCCATTGTCCAAACTGATGACCTGCATAGGCCATGGCTAATGGTTTAAAATCAGCTGGCACGTATTGACCACCTAAAATATCCACCCAGTGAGTCATCAGCTCGTCATTCTCTGCCCAGCCCAATTGCTGTGCCACTTGTGTATTGAAGTGTCCAGCACGTGGATTGTCGAGTGGTGTCGGCGGCTGCTCATGATGAAGGCGTGTGTCGAGGTTGGCATAGGTATTTTGATAACGCATACAGGCCGTTTCCATTAAAATATAAAAGTGAGGGTTTTACTATAACATAGCTCTCATATGTCATCGTTGCACTCTGTCCATCTCTTGTAATCTCTGTCCTAAAAACTAACCTTATTTAGCATTCTTAGTCTATACAGTACTTAGCTAGCAGGATAGAGCGGTTGCACTTAATCACCTTATTGCATTCTGTCATCTATGCTCTTGGGAGCGCATTAAATAAAAAGTATAAATCACAGACAAAAAAATCCCCCTAGCTATGAAGATAGGGGGAAGGAGAAACCGTGCCATTACTAATAATCAGTCAGTACCAGTTCAGTACCAATCACTTGGTGATTGATTGGCTAAACTTTAAGCTGCCTTTTGACTAACACCAATAGAACGAAATGCTGTTTTGAGATTGCTGTTATGTTCAAGGATTTTTTGCTCAATCTTGGCATAATCATGTTTCAATTTATCATCAGCTTCGTGCAAACGATCAGCAAATTCTGTCTTTTTAAGCTCGATTGTTTTTGCTTTTAGTGCTTGCCATTCTTCAACGGTTTGCGTGAAAGCGTCGTATTCAAACTTAATGCGATCTTGAAAGCTCTTCATCGCATGAGGTAGATCAATACCGCTTACGGTCGCTGTCTCAATTTGCTGTTGCGCCGTTTTAAACTGCATTTGAACTTCAGCATGCTTGATCGTCGTATCATCCACGGTACGCAGATCAGAAGTCAGACCAATCTTTGATAAACCAGCAATCAACCATTTGGTTGGATCATACTGCCACCATTTCACGCCATTACGATAATCGTATTGGAAGAAGTGATGATAGTTGTGATAACCCTCACCCCACGTAAAGATAGCCAAGAAGAAATTATCACGGGCCGTATTGGTATCTGTATAAGGACGAGTGCCCAGCATATGGCATAACGAGTTAATAAAGAACGTAAAGTGATGCGTCAGTACTAAGCGCAGTAAGCCTGCGATGACCAATGTGCCCCAAACATCACCCAGTAGCCAACCAACAGCGGCAACCATGCCGACATTCATAGCCACGACCCACAGACCATAGTATTTGTGCTGAATCTGTAGCACTCTGTCTTTGGTCAAGTCAGGGATGTTTTTATAATCAAACTTGCCGCTCGGGTAGTTACGTAGCATCCAGCCAATATGACTGAACCAAAATCCGCGCTTCGCTGAATACGGATCATCCAAGCGATCATCAACATGACGATGGTGGACACGGTGACCTGAGACCCAGTCAAACGCAGAGCCCTGTACTGCTAAAGTAGAACCTAGCAATAAAAAGTTTCTGACAATTGGATGCGCTTTGTAAGCACGGTGCGCAAGCAAACGATGGTAACCCGCTGTGATACTCATGCCAGTCCATACCATAAAGGCACCAAACACACCCCATACAGGTGCACTCACGTCATGAGTAAATAAGTACCATGGCGTAATGATAGCAGCGGCAATGGGTGTCGCTACCAAAATAGTCGCCGGAATCCAATTGATCGGTGCTTTTGTAAATTCAAACTCGCGCATGTCGATGCTTTGCTCTTTTGTCATAGCATCATTTTGCTCAGAATCTTTAGCATAATTGCGCTTTGCAACAGGCTGCTCATCCAAAGCCATTTGCGCTTTTTTCTCATCAAAACGAGTTTTAAAACGCGTTACTTGAGTGCTGGCAGTCTTTACAAGCGTATCACCAGATTTGATAGCGAAACGTAAGCCTTTAAGCGGTAAGCCAAGTGCTTTTTTTGCAATCATATAATATCCCTAACGGTATTAATTTAAGTCCCCATAGTACCTGAAAAAACAGATAAAGTGAACACTTATACACTATAAAAATATTGCTAAATAACAATAACTTGTATGGATTATAGACGGTATTGTCCAAAAATAAGAGTGACTTATCAGGCATGAAGGAGAAGTGTAACTAACACGCAAGATATGTATTGGCTGTATAGGTTATTAAAAACCACCAACGAAGGTTTAGAAATAATAAACAGACTTTTTAAGGCAGCAATAGATGACTAGGAAAGTCAGTGATAATAACATCAGTATCCCATTTTATGAGCTGCTCGATAGTATTGATGTCATTGACTGTCCAAGCGCTTACGGGCAGACCATAGCGATGGCTGTGCTTAATGATGGCGTGGGTCAAGAGCGGGTAGTAAACCCCCAGTTGAATACAGCCAAGTTGTAACGCGGTATTGGTCGCTCTTGCTAAGGCCTCTGGGGTGCGAATAAGGAGCCCCCGCGGCACATGAGACAATAACTTATGACGTTGCAACCGATTATGCAGCTCCATATCAAAGCTCGTTAGCACAATAGGTAAGTTTGCAAAGGTAGTGTTGATGAGCTCTCGCGCCAGTGCTTCAACCAATACTGCATAGTTGGTTCGGTTATGAGTTTTAATCTCAAGCTCAATCACACTAAACCCGCTAAGCACCGTTGCAATATTCGCCAAAGTCATGATGGGCTGACCAAACTGCAATCGGCATTGAATCTCTGTTAGACCCAATTGATCCACACGTGACTGTTGGCCACACATTCGCTCCAAATCATCGTCATGAAACACAATTAAGTGACCATCAGCGTTCAGTTGTATATCAAACTCAACCCCTGCCAAGCCCTTTGTTTTCAGGTTTTGAGAGTACTCAAAACCTGAAAACGTGTTTTCTAAACTTTCACCACGTGCGCCTCGATGGCCCAACAGACGCGTATTTTTAAAATTTACCATATCAAATGACTACTGATGGATCTTACGAGTCATCATATATCGTCATAGTAGCAGCGTCTAACAAAATCTTTGATATGACTAATACTGGTTGCATCTATTATCTGTAGCGAAAAACAACGTTGGCATTTGTTATGTTTTTGCAACAAAACACAGGTTTTACACACAATGAGGGGCGCTATTTGTATGTCCATGGGCTACACTAATGACCATTTCAACCAAACACCGTATAATGATGTGGTTTTCAACGCGACAACGTGATTGGTCTATAAAATCACGCTGTCGTTTGAGTGTTAAACACTGTCCATCAGTGGCGGTAAGAACCAGTAAATTGGGAGTAAAGTAACTATGAGCGTAGCAAATGTAAGTTTGAGCAAGTGGCATAAAGTAGCTGGAATTGGGTTGGTATGTAGTTTGGCGCTTGCCGGTTGTGATCGCTCAGAGGTGGAAGAGACTGACGATGCGGCAGAAATGACAGAACAAGAGCCAGCGGCTACCGATGCGGCAGTTGCTCCTGCAGTCAGTTGTGATGACCCAATGGTACAAGATCGCCTCAAAACTGCGCTCAGAAATACGCTCAACCAACAGGCGCAAGCGTTGGCTACCAACTACGCAAATGATGCTGAGATCAGTTTAGCAAGCGGTATTGTCAGTGATAAGACCAATGGTATCGTCATCGATGTGCAGAACGCAGCTATCTTGCAACAAACCAACGATAATGGCATGACAACTTGCCAAGCAAGTGTCAGCATGACGCTGCCAAGCGAAGATTTGTACCAAGCCAGTCAGATACAAGCAGCCAATAATCAGCCAAGCCTACAGTCACGCTTAGCGCAAGATAATATTCGTATCAATAATAATATGCTCGTCGATGATGCCTTTACTTATGTTGTCGGTACACAAGGCGGGCAAGTCCGCACTCGTATTGCTGGACAGCCGGCGTTACTTACGGTCGTTGCAGATGTAATGGCAGGGTCTGTATTAAAAACTGCTATGGACGAGCAACGTGCCCAGCGCGCTGCTGAACGTCCTGCACCTGCACAGAACACGCAGCCAGCGCCCGCTCGTCAGCAGCCAAGAACGGTAACGCCCGTTGAGCCGATCCGTCCGACTCAGCCTGCCACGCCGCCGACCATCAACAACCCTACTAGCAGCCAAAACAGCTCAACAGAAAACAATCAGCCTGCCGCTCCTACTGAGACGAACAAACCAGTAACACCAACGACGCCAAAAGTAGTGCCTAAAGATGAAACCATCGACATGGTCATTATCGAAGACGAGAGCGCTACGTACTAAGCAGTCTGATTTATCCCTAATTTTATCAGTAGTTTACAACAGGTAGTTAATAACTATCGTTGAGTAAAAAAACCCCGAAACATTATTGTTTCGGGGTTTTTTGTGAGTATTCAAATACTAACCTGAGGGTCGGTCTAATTTATTAGTGATGGCTAATGATTTTCAGTGGTTTTCATTAATTTTCAGAAAAATGCTGCAACACTTTACTGTCCCACAGCACTTCAGAGACTTGTTCTGGATCCGTACAGAAGCGCGCGGCGACGAATAGCCAATCCGATAGGCGATTGATAAAGCTAATGGCAGTGTTGCGTATAGCAGACGGGCGCTGCTCTTTTAATAATACTGCTTGGCGCTCAGCTCGGCGACAGACACTACGTGCCACATGCAGTTGGCTCACCAGTACAGAACCTGTCGGCAAAATAAAATCTTTTAGCGGTGGTAACGTGCTATTCATCGTATCGATTTTTTGCTCGAGCCATTCGATATGCATGGTACTGACACCTTCGTACTCTGGCATAGCAAGCTCACCGCCGATATTGAATAATAAGTGCTGGATAATGACTAGGGACTGGGAGAAGTCTTCGCTAATGGACTGGTCTTTATTTTGTTGTAATTGTGCGCGTACCAGACCGATGTGTGAGTTGAGCTCATCGATATCACCCATAACGCTGAACAGGTTGTCAGCTTTGCTGAGGCGACTGCCATCAGCCATACCAGTGCTGCCGTCATCTCCAGTACGTGTATATATTTTGCTCAAGCGATTGCCCATCTTTACATCCTTAGTGGTTTTTATCATTGAAGGGTGGTAGTTGCTTGCTCATTGTAGTATTTTACGCCTGTTTTCGCTAAGATAATGGGTTACGTTTTATATTTCGGTATTGACCGTAGTTAATTTTTGACAATTATAATCATACTATCGCTATGGCTGAATTTGTTCGCTGCAGCCGATATCTTTAATTTTTCTATTTTATTTATGCTAAAAGGTTCTCTTACTATGACCACACCACTTACAGATGCGATGTCTCAGCTGTCCATTTATGACTCACTGACTGGCGGCAAACGTCAGTTTGAACCGCTCAAAGCAGGGCAGGTGGGTATGTATGTGTGTGGCATGACTGTCTATGACTATTGTCATATCGGACATGCTCGTGTGATGGTCGGGTTTGATATGGCGGTGCGTTGGTTGGCACAACTGGGTTACGACGTGAACTATGTGCGTAACATTACCGATATCGACGACAAAATCATCGCGCGCGCGGCTGAGAATGGTGAAGAGATTGGCGTATTAACGCAGCGTTTTATTACGGCAATGCATGAAGATGCGACGGCGCTCGGTTGCGAGATGCCAGATGCTGAGCCACGCGCAACTGATCATATCGATGACATGCAGCAAATGATTGAGACGCTCGTCACTAGCGACTATGCGTATGCGGGTGATAATGGCGATGTCTATTATGCGGTTGATAGTTTTGCAGACTATGGCAAACTATCGAAGCGTAATCTCGACGATATGCAGGCAGGATCGCGAGTAGATGTCGAAAACGATAAGCGCAACCCGTTTGATTTTGTACTGTGGAAAGCTGCCAAGCCTGACGAGCCGCAGTGGGCTTCACCTTGGGGACAGGGGCGCCCAGGGTGGCATATTGAATGCTCGGCTATGTCGACTAAATGCTTAGGTAATACTTTTGATATTCATGGTGGTGGCCATGATTTGCAATTCCCGCATCATGAAAACGAGATCGCGCAGTCTGAGGCAGCAACTGGCTGCGAATATGCACGCAACTGGATGCATGTTGGTTTTATCAATGTTGATGGCGAAAAGATGTCTAAATCATTAGGCAACTTCTTTACCATTCGTGATGTGATGGCAAAGTACCTACCAGAGACGGTAAGGTTCTTTTTGTTGTCTAGTCATTACCGTAGCCAAGTCAATTTCTCTGATAGTGCTTTGGATGAAGCACACAATAGCCTAAGCAGGCTATACAACGCATTGAAATTGGCTGAACAACGAAAAGAACAACCAATCGTAGTAGATGCAGGTTTGGTTGCTAGCGCATACGGTAGTGACGCGGGTCAACACTTTATCAAAGCAATGAATGATGACTTCAATAGCTCGACGGCAATCAGCGTCTTGTTTGGTCTCGCCCGCGATATCAACAAAGCCATCAAAGCGGAAGACATAGACACAGCATGGCAGTTAGCGCAGCAATTAAAAACACTAGCGCAGGTATTGAATATCCTGCAACAGCCAGTGCAGCAGTTTTTGCAAGCGGTGATTGGTGATCAGGTAGAAGGTGGTCTGAGTGATGCGACTATTGATGGGCTAATCATCGAACGTGCAGATGCCAAAGCGGGCAAAAATTTTGCACGTGCTGATGAGATTCGTGAGCAGTTAAAAGATGCTGGCATTGAGCTTGAAGACAGTCGCGCTGGGACGACGTGGCGCCGTGCCTAAATTGAGCAGTTACCATTTATAATTTAAATAGTGAGAATATAGTTGTAAATTAAGTCAGCGCTGTGCTGGCTTTTTTTTGTACACTACATTAGGTTAAAGCATATCAAATGCAACTTTTATACTCACTTCCATTTTAGACTACTGGCTTTGAAATATGACTACTCTAAAAAATACTACCGTTGATGCTCATGTTGCTGCACCGGCTGTAAGCCATAGGAGTCGACATATAGAGCACCGCAATATAGATCGGCACAATACAGAGCGCCCTAGTACTCACCATCATGCACTAAAAACTATATTAGGTTTTTTTATTATAGCCATCAGTGCCCTTCATATACCTGCCAATGCAGCAGACACTAATGCTGAAACAAGCGGCAGTGAACAGAATCATTCGCAAGAAATTAGTAAGCCGGACAATCTAGCGGAATATGCTGTCCAACAGGTAAACACGGTCAAAAGTACTAGCGTCAATCTCTCCGATATCAGCGAAGAGATATTTGACCCGACAGAGCGTAGCGCAGTACAGCAAGCGGGTACATTGCAAGGCGATACTGGACTCACGGGTGAATATAACGCAAATTACTATTTGCTCAACACCATCAATGAAGGACTACCACCTCTAGACAAGCCGCCCAATCTGGCGACACCACTCGCAACCTTGGAGTTTTTCCAGTCGGCAGTAATGAAGCAGCAGTATGACTTGGCAGCTTACGCACTCAACATGAATTTGATTGATGAGCAAGATCAGCGCAGCCGTGCGCTTGATCTGACCAAGCAACTGGATTATCTGCTCACTCAAAAAGAGCTATATGTGTTCGATGATATGCCAGATCGCCCCGATGGTTTGATTGAGCCGCCGCTTGGCAATGGTAGCAGCGTCATGGGTATTCCTAGGCGCTCGATTCAACTTGGCTATATTGAATATCGAGAGCGCCGAGTGCCCATTCATTTGGAGCGGGTACGAGTAGAAGATCAAGCGCCAACATGGGTGTTCTCTGCGCAAACCGTTGGCAATATCGAAAATCTGTATGAACAGTATCATCCAGCAGAGTTTGAGCGCTATCTACCTATTTGGCTAAAATTACAGTTTTTTGGGATTGCGCTATGGGAGTTTTTATCGCTAGTGCTCTTTTTCTTATTGACCATGGGTTTAGGGTGGTTACTGAGTAAAGGCACAGGAAAGCTCATCAATCGATATGTCGATGAGGAGAAATATAACAAGTACACCAATAGTGCTAATGGTGTGACTGACTTGGTCAACAAGTTAACAGTACCATTGACATTTACCATCAGTTTTTCACTCGTTTTTACCTTAGTATCTGGTGGATTTCCTTATCTAGATGCCGTCGCATCCTCCATCCGCCCTCTAATTTGGACTGGACTGGTACTGAGTGCCATGTGGCTTGGTATACGTGTTATCAATTTTTTTGCAAATCGCTATCAAGACTTACAGATCGAAAACTTGGCAGAGGAGCACTTTGACAAAGTTCGTCGTCGTCGCACCTATGTATCGATATTTCGGCGCGTCTTTATATTTGTCATGGTATTGGGGAGTATTTGGATAGGTCTGAGTGAATTTGCCAATATGGAAGGGCTTGGCAAAACATTACTGACCTCGGCTGGTATTGCGGGCGTGGTGCTTGGTATCGCTGCACAGCCTATACTAGGCAATATCATCGCTGGGGTACAGGTAGCGGTGACGCAGCCTGTACGAATTGGTGATAGTGTGATCATGGAAGGTAATTTTAGTACCGTTGAAGACTTGCGTTACACTTATGCAGTACTCAAAACCTGGGATGAGCGTCGATTGATCGTGCCAATGCGTGAGCTAATCACCGAAAAGGTAGAGAATTGGTCCCATACCGAAGTGCATCAGACTTGTCCGGTATTCTTATACATCGATTATGGCGCAGATATTGATGCCATTCGTCAGCACTTTATATCAGTGACCAAAGAAAATGAGCTCTGGGATGGAGATACTGAGCCTGAAATATTTGTCGTTGATGTGACAGAGAACACCGTTCAGTTGCGCGGCGCAGTTGCAGGAGTAGGTCCTATAGAGGCATGGACGCTTGCTTGTGAAGTACGAGAGAAAATGCTTGGTTACTTATATGAGCAGCAAAACGCGTACCTACCGACAGAGCGTTTTACCTTAAAATCAGGTGAGTAGCTTTAGAAAAAACTCATCGAGGGTATAAAGTGCTTATTGACAGACAAATGCTGCACAGTTTGTCTATCAGTATACAAAGACTCATTTATGTAAAATAATCTGACAAATAGACTATGTCAGAGAGGTGCTTATTTGTTATAATATGGCGTTATTTTTATAGGATAACTGAGTGGTTAGCGATGAGTCGACACTGCGCAGGCAGCTGCAACGACTGATATGTTAAGCCATGAATTCCTACCCATCAAAATAACCACCACTAGGGGTCTGTATGTTGCGAATTGTCGATGAAGCCTTAACCTTTGATGACGTTTTACTATTGCCAGCCTATTCGGAAGTTCTGCCAAAGACTGCTGATCTTTCTACTCGTTTGACCAAAAACATCACGCTTAATCTTCCGCTTATCTCTGCGGCGATGGATACCGTGACTGAGTCTGAAATGGCGATTACAATGGCACAGCTTGGTGGCATGGGTATCTTGCACAAGAGCATGGATATTGAAAAGCAAGCTACACAAGTACGCCGTGTTAAAAAATTTGAAGCGGGTACCGTTGTCGATCCTATCACTGTACATCCAGAGATGACGATTGGTGAACTACTGCGCTTGACACAAGATAATAATATCTCAGGTGTCCCTGTCGTCGAAAAAGGCACAGATAATGTTGTGGGTATCGTCACTCACAGAGACTGGCGCTTTGAAACCAACCTCTCGCTACCAGTTAGCCAGATCATGACGCCAAAAGAGCAGCTGGTAACGGTACAAGAAGGCGAAAGTAACGAAAACATCAAAAGATTACTCCACGAACACCGCATCGAAAAAGTTATCGTGATTGATGATAACTTCCGTTTGCGTGGTTTGATTACGGTCAATGACTTTGCCAAAGCTGAAAACAACCCAAATGCGTGCAAAGATGACCAAGGTCGTCTGCGTGTGGGTGCAGCGGTTGGTACTGGTGCAGACACACAAGCACGTGTCGAAGCATTGATCGCAGCTGACGTCGACGTGATCGTTGTTGATACAGCACATGGTCACTCAAAAGGTGTGATCGATAAAGTATCATGGATCAAAAAGAACTATCCGCACGTTCAAGTTATCGGCGGCAACATTGCAACTGGTGAAGCAGCAATAGCCTTACGTGATGCAGGCGCTGATGCCGTAAAAGTTGGTATCGGTCCTGGTTCTATCTGTACCACGCGAATTATTGCTGGTATTGGCGTACCGCAGATCTCTGCTATTGATAACGTCGCTAGTGCACTGAAAGACAGCATCCCACTGATTGCCGACGGTGGTATCCGCTATTCAGGCGATATGGCAAAAGCCATCGCTGCTGGTGCATCATGCATCATGGTTGGGTCGCTCATGGCAGGTACTGAAGAGGCGCCGGGCGAAGTTGAGCTGTTCCAAGGTCGTTATTATAAAGCTTACCGCGGTATGGGTAGCTTGGGCGCGATGTCAGGATCAAACGGCTCATCAGACCGTTATTTTCAAGACGCCAAAGATGGCGTAGAGAAGCTAGTACCAGAAGGCATCGAAGGCCGTGTTCCTTATAAAGGTCCAGTTGCTGGTATTGTCAATCAATTGGTTGGTGGTCTGCGCTCATCTATGGGTTATACGGGCTCAGCGACTATCGAAGATATGCGTACCAATCCACAGTTTATCAAAGTAACCTCAGCAGGCATGAAAGAGTCACATGTTCATGATGTGCAGATTACTAAAGAAGCGCCGAACTACCGAGTAAGCTAAACGCTACTCTATAGTCCTATACGGTCTCAAAACCAGCCCAGTTTAAGGGCTACAGTGGTCTTGAGATACAAACAGCCAACAATGCTTTATTATTGTTGGCTGTTTTTTTTGTAAAATACAAAACAGATTATTACAATAATGATTTTGCCTACATATACGTTAGGCCTTTTATTTTGGACTTGAGGAAGAGACATAATGAGTTATTTTGGTACTGATGGTATCCGTGGAAAATTTGGCGAGTTGCCTATTACACCTGATTTTATCCTAAAGCTGGGTTATGTCACGGGACTGGTTCTCATAGAAAATAATGAAAACCCTGCGCGCAAACCAAGTGTGGTCATTGGAAAAGATACTCGTCTCTCAGGTTATGTTATTGAAGGCGCATTGCAGGCAGGGTTCAATGCGGCTGGTGTTGACGTTCATATGCTCGGTCCACTACCGACGCCTGCTATCGCCCATTTAACTCGCAGCTTCAATGCTTATGCTGGCGTTGTTATTTCAGCCTCACATAATCCTTATTATGACAATGGCATCAAATTCTTTTCTGGTAACGGTAAAAAAATCAGTGATGAGATGCAAGCGTCTATCAATGACAAGCTGACAGCCATTATGAGTAGCGCTAATGGTAATGATGTCACTATGCCTATCATCGATCCTTCGCAGCTGGGTAAAAACAATCGCATCAATGATGCAAAAGGTCGATATATCGAGTTCTGTAAAGGCAGCTTCCCTTATCAATATGACCTTAGTCATTTAACCATCGTGGTTGATTGTGCCAATGGGGCAGGTTATAGCGTAGCGCCTAGAGTGATGCGTGAGCTGGGCGCCACTGTTATCGCTATTAATAACACACCTGATGGTATCAATATCAATGCTGATTGTGGTTCTACGCATCCTGAAGGCCTACAAAAAGCAGTACTCAAGCATGAAGCAGATGTCGGTATCGCATTAGATGGGGATGGTGACCGTATTGTGATGGTCGATGAGATGGGTAATCTAATCGATGGTGATGGTATTTTGTATGTGCTTGCAACCCAAGCGACAAACAAAGTTAAAGGTGTCGTTGGTACGCTTATGAGTAACATGGGGTTAGAGTTGGCGCTAAAAGCGGCAAACATTGAGTTTACCCGTGCAAAAGTAGGCGATCGCTATGTAATGCAGGACTTGGAAGCCAATGGCTGGATATTGGGCGGCGAGCCATCTGGTCATATTTTATGTCTAGATAAGAGCAGAACAGGGGACGCCATCATCGCAGGTTTGCAAGTATTGGCGGTGATGCAGGCACGAGGACGTGCTCTAAGTGAGCTTGTTGAGGGTTTTGAGGTACTGCCGCAAAAGCTAGTCAATGTGCGACTGTCTCAGATGCAAGACCCATTTCAGTATGAAGAACTGGTTGCTGCTTTTGACAAAGCTCAAGCAACCTTAGAAGGCCGTGGCCGTCTACTCATTCGCCAATCAGGTACTGAACCTATGATTCGAGTCATGGTCGAGTCAGATGACGAAATAGAATGTGACGTAATGGCAAATGATTTGGCTGATCAGATCAGGTCAATATTGGGTTAAAACCAGTACTGGGCTGAGAGTCACCAAAATAATAACATCATAATTCTATAATGGGGAATGACCATGAGCATGGATTTTACCGACCAACGCCTCTCATACGAGAAAGGCGAGCTTGATCAACAGTCAGTACCAGCATCACCATTTGAGCTTTTTAAGGGATGGATGGATGAGGCGCTCGCACAGAAAGTCCAAGAGCCTTATGCAATGAGCCTAGCGACATGCGGCGCAGATAACAAGCCTAGCGTACGTATTGTCTTACTGCGCGAGATTACCGATACCGGGATTGTCTTTTATACCAATTACGAAAGCGCTAAGGGACAGGATATTGCAGAAAACCCGAATGCAGAAGTGCTGTTTTTTTGGCACGAGCTCGAGCGTCAGATTCGTATCAGTGGTAGCATCGCTAAGATTGATGCTGATAAATCTGCGAGCTACTTTCAAAAACGCCCGCACGATAGCCAAGTAGGTGCGTGGGTCAGTCAACCGCAAAGTGGTGAAGTTGCCAATCGTGAGGTCATGGAGCAAACGTTTGAACAACTTCAAGAAAAACATCCAACCAATACTACGGTACCGACGCCAGCGTTTTGGGGTGGGTATGAGATTACGGTTGAGAATATTGAGTTTTGGCAAGGCCGCGCCAATCGCATGCATGATCGAATTATGTATACGAAAGAGAGTAGTCATGATGGACATGAAGTAAGCTGGACTACCAAGCGTTTACTACCATAGTGGTTATGGTTGCAAGCTACAGATCATAAACAACTAAAAAAGCCACTCTAGATACCAAGGGAACTGGGTTTAGAGTGGCTTTTTTATGTTAATTATTTAGCTTATTCTGTATTATTTTTTATTTAACTTTTTATTTCACCTTGGTATCGACATCAACGGAGACTGACATCCCAGGACGCAACCGTGCAAGTTCAGGCTGATTTTGGTCTAAGTCTATTCGTACAGGGATGCGCTGAGCCACTTTGATATAGTTGCCTGTTGCAGGATTGGCCGCACCTGCACTAAACTCACTACCAGTCGCTGGCGAGATGTTGCTTACGCGCCCCGTAAATCTGGTACCGCCAAGCGCATCGACATGAATAGTTGCAGGCTTACCAACTGCCATACTGGCAATCTGAGTTTCTTTGAAGTTTGCAATAATCCAAATACCCTCTGGTACGATATACATGAGCTGAGTGCCTGCGCTAACGTACTGACCTTCTTTAACACTGACTTGGCTGAGCTGACCCGCTTCAGGTGCTGTAATAATAGTATTGTCTAGATTAATTTTTGCTTGCTTGACGCCTGCTTCCGCATTTTTGATGTTCGCATCCAATGAAGGTCGACTGCCACTGGTTTTTGCCCGGCTTTCTTGCGCAGATTGTAGGTTTGCTTCTGCTTGTTGCAAACTTGCCTGTGCTTGAGCGAGTTGTGCTTTGATATGAGCCACTTCTGCTTTTGATACAGCGCCAATAGCATCTAAACCTTGGTAGCGATTGACGTCTTCGCGAGCACTCTCTACATTGATTTTGGCACTGTATACATCCGCTCTACGTGCTTCAATCTGTGCTTGACTCGATTGTGTATCTTGATCATTAGTAGCGCGGTTAGTGACAGCGACTTCAGTGTTGGCTTGGGCTTGTTCGAGCTGCTGCTGAAACGTTCGGTCATCTATTTTTATCAGTAAATCACCTGCCTTCACATTAGCAAAATCTTCCACTGCCACTTGAGTGACATAACCAGAAACTTGTGGGCTGATAATGGTTGTCTGACCTTTGACAAAAGCATTATTGGTCTGTTGCGTGGTAGGTGTAAATGGGGGGAACTTCCACGCATACAATATCAATGCCACACCTATGACAATCAGCACGATCAAAAACGCTAAATTCAGATAGGACTTTTTCTTAGGGGACCATCCAGTTGTGTCTGTAATTGGCTCTTCGGTTGGCATGGGTGTCTGATTGCTATCTGAAGCATCAGAACTTTCTGTTGTTTGCGTTGTATTTGCAGACGTCTGTGCTTGAGTAGGAGGCGACTCTGTACGTGTGTCTGTCGCTGGTGCAGCAGTAGACGCTTGAGGGGTTTGGTTAAGCTCATCTGGTTTGTTTTGGCTCATGACGCGCTCCTAAATTTTTAATAAAAACACCAAGCAGTTTTGAACGTGACTGTTGACACAACAAATCGAGTTATTTGGTTTCACGCATTTTTGCAATGACAGCGAGCTCTTTAGCCAGCGGGTTGCGTTTATGGTAACGGTTGTAAATATAATTGAGCAGTAAAATAATCGTAACAGCAGTGGCAAGACTGGCCATCAAAAAGAACAGATCGCTATACGCTGCAACTGCTGCTTGGCGCTGAATACCTTGTAGCACTTGGCTTGCTGCACCAGCATTTGCTTGGGCAGCATCAGTGGTCTGACTTGATAGCATATTACGAGTACTCGCTATTTGAGCGCTAAAAGCAGGATCGCTCAAATTAAGTGAGCTGACCATATCTGAGTAGTGTGCTTGCGTACGAATGGTAGTAAACGCTTGAATAGCTGCTGCACCTGCCAAGCCGCCAATGGTTTGGGAAATACCGAAAATCACGGAAAAACTAATAATATAGGCAGGACCACTGGCAATAGCGCGCAAAAACCCTTCAAAAACCAAAGGCCCCATAAAATATACGGCGGCAAAGGCAATTAAAAACTGGCTGAGATAAAACATATAAGGTGCTGAATTGATAGACACACCAACATCCATCCAAGAACCCAACGCTATCAATGCTACCGCAAAAATGACAGGCCGGCGTAAATCCATTGGATTGGTACTAAAAATACTAATGACTAAAGCCAATACACTGGCGGCCAATATGACGATATAAAAGGTAATCAGCTGATCACCGCCGTAGCCTAGCGTAGCAAGTAATCCTGCGGCGCCGACAGTCTGTTCAGACAGTAAAATCCGCATGACAGCACCTGTCACCATAAAGGCGATAATATTACGGCTACGCATCCAGCGGACTTGTAACATTGGGTTTTTGCGATGGGTCTCAATCCATAGTGCAATGCTAATCCCAACGATAGCAATGATAAGCGGATAAATGAGCCAAGGCGTCGTCCACCATAATATTCGACCTTGTACCAGTACGACAGCCAACGCAGCCAAACCACTGGCAAAAAAGGCAAAGCTTAAAAAATCAAGTTTCTCAAATACCTTTTCGATATTACCTGGTGGTAGCTCCAGAAGGTTAATTAGCCCAAAACAAATCAATGCCAAACCAAGTTGGAATAAGAATAAGTTTTCAAGCTGACCATCAATGGCAAGGTAGGGCGAGATAATACGTGATAAAGGAATACCAAGCTGCACCAAGCCAAACCCTAGTATCAAGCCACTAGTCCGTTTGACGGTTGGCATGCCTTGTAGGCAATAGAATAATCCCAATATGGTCATGCCACTGGCCACCATGCCGCTAAGTCCCCTTGCGACAATCTCTAGATAATAGGGCTCGATTCTAATACTAGGCGTATCTAGCAAGTGGCTACTAATCAGCCATTGCAGACTTGTGGCAGCCAGTAGGAAGAATAAAGTGATCTTACTAAAAAGTGACATGCCAAATTGCTGACGGATCTTGTACAGCAGGACAGTAATACAAGCGTTGGTCATGTTGTAACTCACAGATATCCAGCCTCCTTCAATAGGCGCTAATCCCATCTCGCCCTGTATTTGAGAGAGGTTTGCAACAAGTAGACCATTTTGGAAGCTGGCTGTGAGACCAATAAATATTCCAATCAGTAGATAAAATACTTTGCGGCGGGTAGGGTGATCAGGATTGGCTGGAGAGCCTACCATGAGTGGTTTTTCATGGGGCTTAAACTGGTATTCGTTAGTCATGGGCGGACCACAATCTGTATAAAGAAATGAAGCAACATAGGACAAATTCCAGACGGGGAGTCAGGACAGTGTCATTGGTGTTTTAAACGTCAAAGGTCAGTCGATTGACTGAGGGAGTATGAGGGGTAACTCAATAATCGCTAAAAAGATTTTATCACGAGTTCGGCGGAGCTTCTGTCATGTGCACGTAAATTATAAGCCACGTGGCAACGTGGTGTCGGTTGTGTACGCCTAACTCTCAATCTCTTACATACCAAAGCGAGTTTTACTTCCTTTATCACTGCACTGTCGTTATTCTTATACTGTCGCTACCACTACAAGCACAAAATAGAGTACGCACAAAAAACAGCTCTATAAAGAGCTGCTTATGTACATCATACGATTGATATGCAGTAATTAAAACAAAAGTCTAGATAGACTCGTCATACTTTGCTTCTAACTGCATAGCGCGCTGATAGCTATCCAGACTGGCAAGCGCTTCAGCGTATTGTTTGATATGAGGATAAGCGTCAAGCTTTTGACGCTTGGCCAAAATAATCAAATCAAATGACAGCATAAAGTCAGCACCGCTGAGCTTATCACCGACGATAAAGGATTTGCCTTCAACCGATGTGTCCAAATATTTGAACAATCTTGTCTTTTCTGTCTCAATATAACCATTCAAAAACTCATTGTCATCGATGCCTGCTTTTTTGGTAAATAGCTCTAGCATCAATGGCAACATGAGTGAGCTCTCAGCAAAGTCGATCCACTGTAAATAGTAGCCATAATAAGAGCTACCAGTTGCGGGGCGTAGACGCTCTGGTGCAAATCTCTCAATCAGTAACTCAGTGATCGCACCTGACTCAGCATAGACTTGCCCATCCATCTCGATAACCGGAGATTTACCGAGTGGATGCACAGCTTTTAGCGAGTCTGGTGCCAAATGAGTTTTGGCATCACGTTGGTGACTAACAACTTCGTAAGGCACACCTAGCTCTTCTAAGAGCCAAAGCGTACGCAATGAACGTGATTGATTGAGATGATGTAAGCGAATCATAATATCGACCTTAGTGCATGGTGTGATTTATTGGTTTCTGAGTCTTAACCTTTTAACTTGGCAACAAGGCGCGTAGCCGCTTCTTCTGACGATGCTGGGTTTTGACCAGTAATCAACAAACCATCTTCAACGACAAACGATTCCCAATCAGCCGCTTTTTCGTAGTTACCGCCATTAGCTTTAAGTGCATCTTCTACTAGGAACGGTACTACGTCTGTTAGGCCAACGGCATCTTCTTCTGAGTTGGTAAAGCCAGTGACTGTTTTGCCTTTTACTAAGTACTCGCCGTCAACTTTGACGTTTTTTAGTGCTGCAGGAGAATGACAAACAAACGCGACAGGCTTATCTTGCTTAACAAAAGTCTCAATCAGATTGATAGAGTTTTGGTCTACTGCCAAATCCCATAATGGGCCGTGACCGCCAGGGTAGAAAACTGAATCGAAATCTTCCGCTTTCATGTCAGCAAGTTTTTTGGTATTAGCCAAATGCTCCTGCGCATCTTTGTCTTCTTTGAAACGAGTAGTGTCTTTGGTCTGCGTGTCTTCGGTATCACTACTAGGATCTAGTGGTGGTTGACCGCCAGCAGGAGAGGCTAGGGTCACGTTGACGCCAGCATCTAAAAATGCATAGTAAGGGGCTGCAAATTCTTCTAACCAAAACCCTGTTTTTTTACCAGTATCGCCTAGACGGTCATGAGAAGTTAGTACCATTAAAATGTTCATAGTTTTCCTTATTTATTGTCTATTGTGAGTGAGCAGTTGAGTCGTAGTCATTAAATGACTGTTAGTATTATTCCTGCTTCAAACGTAATTTTCAGTAGTGATCTTAGCTAGTTATGTTGTTAAGTAGTTATTAACAACGATTGACAACTATCAGTAGCTACTTAACGTCAGCTACTTTGACAACTGTTTTGCCAAAGTTGTCGCCATTTAGCATATCGACGAAAGCATTGGGTGCATCGTCTAAACCATCAGCGATATATTCTTTGGTTTTGACATCGCCTGATTCTACCCATTTACTCATGGTTTCTAAGAACTCTGGGAAGTGATCGCCATACTCTTCAAAGATAATAAAACCTCTGACCGTTAAACGCTGGCTTAAGATAAGACCCATCAGCATGCCTAAGCGGTCTTTACCATCAGGTAATTCGGTTGCGTTGTACTGTGATACGAGACCACATACAGGAATACGCGCATGATCGTTTAGCAACGGTAGAACAGCATCTAATACTTGACCGCCAACGCTTTCGTAATAGATGTCGATGCCATCTGGACAGGCAGCTTTTAGTTGCTCAGCAAAGTCGTCAGCTCTATGGTCGATGCAGACATCAAAACCAAGCTCATTGACCGCAAAATCACATTTTTCTTTGCCGCCTGCCACACCGATAGTACGTAGACCATATTGGTTACCAACTTGACCAACCGTTGCACCGACAGGGCCAGTAGCTGCTGCGACCACTAAGGTTTCGCCTTTTTGTGGTTTACCAATATCAGTCAAACCCATGTAACCTGTGAATCCAGGCATACCTAATACGCCCAAACCATAAGAAGGGTTTGACATGTTTTTGTCCAATTTCAGGACACCTTCGCCATCACTGACGCTATAGTCTTGCCAGCCTGAGTTTGATACCAACAAATCACCGACATCAAACCCATCGATATTGGACTCGACGACCTGAGCGACAGTACCGCCCATGATGACATCGCCGACTGCTAAAGGATCAGCGTAGCTTTTTGCATCACTCATGCGTCCACGCATATACGGATCTAATGATAGGTATACCGTGCGTAGTAGCATCTCATTTTCGTTTGGCGTTGGAATATCGCTGGTTGCCATATCAAAGTTATCAGCGGTTGGTTCACCATTAGGGCGGCTGGCAAGTTTGATTTGACGGTTTACTTCTTGATTTTGTTGTTTGTCGAAGCTCATGATAGGACTCCTTTATAGTTATTCATTGTGATTATAATAGTGGTGTTAAATGTAGTAGCTATTTAGCATGGAATAGCTACTACTATAGATAGCATAACGATATGTATTTTTTATTAATATGATAATGTTTCTGACTACGAGGCTTTGCTAGTTACAGCACGCTCCAAGATACGACGTGATACATCTAAGTCGTTTTTGCCATGTTCACCAAGCTTGATCATGTTATGGGCTTCGAGCTGTTTGATGATTGGGTCAATTGCTGACTCAGTCAAATCAACGTCTTCTAGGCTAACTGGCAAGCCAAGCTCGCGGAAGAAGTTTTCAGTGTAGACAATAGCGGTCTCGATGATGGTGTCATCATCCTGATCGGTATCAGTGATGTTCCATACATTGCGTGCATACTGAAGTAGCTTTTCTTTTTTGCTTTCTTTTAGCTCACGCATTACTGATGGCAAGACGATGGTTAGCGTACGTGCATGATCGATAGCATGCAATGACGTCAGTTCATGACCAACCATATGCGTTGTCCAGTCTTGAGGTACGCCTGTACCGATTAGACCGTTCAGTGCCATAGTCGCTGTCCACATAATGTTTTTACGTGTTTCTAAGTTGTCTGAATCTTGCTTAACCACTAGACCTTCATCGATAAGGATCTTTAGCAAGCTTTCAGCAAAGGCATCTTGAACTTTTGCATTTACTGGATAAGTCAAATACTGTTCCATCACATGGACAAATGCATCAGCAACACCGTTCATAACCTGACGCTCAGGTAAGGTAAGTGTTTTGATTGGATCTAAGATTGAAAACTTAGGAAAGGCAAGTGGGTTACCAAATGGTAGTTTTGCTTGACGCTCGCTATAGTTGATCACGCCGCCTGAGTTCATCTCAGAGCCCGTTGCTGGGATCGTCAATACTGCGCCTAAGTCCACAGCTGAGTCGATGTTTTTGCAATACCCAGTCAGCGCATCCCAAGCTTGGTCGCGTGAGACAGTACCGTCTTCCTCAGTGAGTGATGAGACGAGTGCAACGAATTTGCTACCATCGATGACTGAACCACCGCCAACTGCTAATAGGAAGTCAATGTTGTGTTCATTGACCATATCAGCAGCTTTCAAGAGCGTTGTGAACTCTGGATTGGCTTCGATACCACCGAATTCAAAAACAGTGCGGTTGCCACTTACTGCCAAGGCATCTTTTACTTCATCTAATGTACCGGTGCGCTGCGCTGAACCGCCACCGTAAGTAATCAGAACGCGGGCATCAGTAGGTACTAGGTCTGATAACTGTTCGATTTGACCTTCGCCAAAGACGATACGTACTGGATTGTAATATTGAAAGTTGTTCATAAAATTCCTAATGTTAATGAAATGGTTCTATTAAATGTTTGATATCAAACAATGAGTGGCGAGCAATGCTTATACGCATATACTCTGAATATTTATGCGCATTGTACACCAATTAGACCAGTCGTCTAGTAATGTTTACAAAACTGTCGTATAAAAAATTTTGGTCTGAGACAGTAAGAGGGACAAAAGCATCAAGAATAAATTGTTATACATGGGAGGATAGATGACTGAATATGAACAGTATGGCAGTTGAACGCTTATCCGGCATGCTATCCATATTAAAGACGAATTAATTAAAGATGACTTATCTGAAAACTTACAACAAATAAAAGCTATCCGAAGATAGCTTATTGTAAGAGTGTATGAAAAATATTAGCTTAAGAACCTATTGATCTAAGTATCTATCGACCCATCTGAGTCGTCGTCATTTGCCAGATTTCAGCCAAAGGCGTGTTTGTTTGACTGATTTTGGCCATCAAGCTTGCTCCAAGCCAGGCAAAATACCAGCGCTTGGCCATACTCTCAGCTGAGATATTATCTAGACGAGGTACTGAGCCATCTATCCATCCAGCCTTGATCTGCTCGGTAAGCCAAAGGGTAGTTTGCTGATAACCTGTATCAAGTGCTTTGCGCATGGTCTCTGACATATCAGCAACTTCTGCACTTAACTTGACTACCAAGCATCTCTCGTGGTCGCAGCCATTTTGCTGCGTGTCGTACCAATTCTGAAAGTAGTCATACAGTTTCTGCTGAGCAGTAACGCTCTGAGCGTCAATAACATCTAAGCGCGCTTTGTATAGGCTAAAATAGTGACCGATAATAGCTTCACCAAACGCTTCTTTAGAAGCGAAATAATGATAGAAAGATCCTTTAGGAACACCTGCTGTGTCCAAAATTTGCTTTAAGCCAACAGCTGTAAAGCCTTTCTTAGCTATCAGTTGGTAGCCAGTAGTCAGTAAGTGCGCCTTGGTATCTGGTGTTGTAGTCGTGTCCGTAACAGTAGACATAGATAGGATAGTCTCCCTTGATAGTAGTACAAATAGAGTAGTCAGGCTTCATTGAGCGTCATATTGTCGGCATATTCTAATAATATTTAGCTGTAGTGGTTACGTTTCATCAACAATATTTACTGACAAAGTTGTCTCGTTTTATTAAGAGCTATGGTAGCATTAGACCAGTCGTCTAGCAAGGTGGCTTTTATTCTTACCAGTCACTAAACAGATAGCCCATTGCTAATACACTATTTTAGATATTGAAGATAAATGTGTCACATAACAAAGTAAAATAAGGATTATTATGTCAACGAACGATACCAATGCCTACAATGACTTTCATTTGCAATTCATCGCAGGTGAATGGCAAAAAGGTAAAGATGATAGCATTAATACCAATACAAATCCCTATAACGGCGATACGCTCGTAGAGATTCAACAAGCGACCAAAGATCAGCTGAACGAAGCGTATGATGCTGCAACCCAAGCTCAAGAAGCGTGGGCTAAGCAGACACCTGCAGAGCGTTCTGCTGTGCTGTATAAAGTGGTCAACATATTAGATCAGCGCCAAGAAGAAATCGTCGATTGGTTGATCAAAGAGTCAGGTAGTACTCGTATCAAAGCGATGGTTGAGTTCGGTGCTACACGCGCGATCACGCTTGAAGCAGCGACTTTCCCTAATCGTGTCCATGGCGAGATTCGTCCATCGAATACCCCTGGCAAAGAAAACTTCATTTACCGCGAGCCTATCGGTATCGTGGCGGTTATTAGTCCATGGAACTTTCCACTACATTTGACCCAGCGCTCGATTGCACCAGCTCTTGCACTGGGTAACGCTGTCGTATTAAAGCCTGCTAGTGACACGCCAGTAACAGGTGGTCTATTACTTGCAAAAGTGTTTGAAGAAGCAGGTCTGCCAAAAGGCTTGTTAAATGTTGTGGTTGGTTCAGGTAGCGAAATAGGCGATGCCATCGTTGAGCACAAAGCGCCAAGCCTAGTGTCATTTACAGGGTCGACATCAGTAGGTAAGCATATCGGTGAGCTGGCAAATGGCGGCGAGTATATCAAGCAAGTCGCGCTTGAACTGGGTGGTAACAGCCCGTTCGTGGTATTAAAAGATGCGGATATCGAGCAAGCTGTTAAAGCGGCTGTCTTTGGTAAATTCTTGCACCAAGGTCAAATCTGTATTGCGATCAATAGAGTGATTGTAGAAGACGAGATATATGATGATTTTGTAGAGCGGTTCTTGGCTCATGTCAAAACACTAAATGTAGGCGATCCAAACAAGCCAGACACTGCTGTCGGTCCAATCATCAATGAAAAACAACTCAAATCACTTAAGGATAAAATCGCTCAAGCACAAGAAGAAGGCGCTAAAATGGCATTGAGTGGCGAGATTGAAGGTCAAGTCGTACCGCCGCATGTCTTTACCGAAGTCACGCGAGAGATGGACTTGTCATGTAATGAAGTGTTTGGACCATTAGTAGGTATCATCCGTGCCAAGGACGAAGAAGATGCATTGTCGATTGCCAATGACTCTATGTATGGATTGTCTAGCGCGGTATTCACAGCCGATATGCAAAAGGGTCTGCGCTTCGCTCGCGGTATTCGAGCGGGTATGACTCATATCAACGATATCTCAGTCAATGATGAAAGCAATACACCATTCGGGGGTGAGAAAAACTCAGGTATCGGTCGTTTTAATGGCGAGTGGGTGCTTGAAGAGTTCACTAGAACGCATTGGATCTCAATGCAAAATGAACCACGTCAGTATCCATTCTAGTAGTGTTACATTAGAACAATTGGTAACAAAAAAGACCGCTTTGATAGCGGTCTTTTTTTATGGCGTTCAGCAATCAACTGAGAACAATACATGTGAGAGCCAGCTCGGGCGTACCACGATTTTTAAAATGAGGATATGCCTTAGTCATTTATCTAGCATGAAAACCTAATAATCCCTCAATCTCTTCGATGGACATGCGTCTTACCAGTGCTTGCTCTTCTACTGACAAGCGGTTGGTATGCTCCTTTATCATGGTATGAATACTCCGAGATATCTCAGAGGTTGTGGCGTAATACATTTGAGGCTGATCTTTTGTGAGTTTCATCAAAAACCGATTGATAAGTTTGCGTTTTTCGTCTGATTTATTCTCTTCAGCTGTATTTTCTTTAGTCATTGTATTCTCCTAGAGGTAAGTTATTTAAGCAGCCAGGCTCTTGAGAGTCAATGGTTATAAGTGATATTTAGGGTATGACATCTTACCTAATCAACATCTGATATATGCTAAGTAGAGTCACTATCTTGCCTCACTGTTTGATGCTGATAAAAGATAGTGAATTTATATTATTGCTTCAAAAAATATGTCGCCTGTTTGTTTCCATGTTTGCTTGCTTTCATATCTACTTGTTTGCATGATTTGACCATGTCTATAGCGTACTCACTTGCCTTTTCTATACTCAAGTTACATTGAACTGTCTATGCAAGCTACTCTAAAATCTTAAATATCATAATTAAAATACATAGCACGAGGTTTAGGTATGTCACATCAGCCATCCGATAAAAATGTCACATTGGTCTTATTTCATAATGATTTGCGAGTAGCGGACAATGCGACATTGTCGACAGCAGCTAACCTATCTAGCAATGGAAAATTACTGCTTGTCTATGCATCGTCATTGGCGGAGGGGTTGAATGATAAAAACAGTGATCCCGCTTATCATTATGACACTATGGGTAGTGCTCGCGAGCAGTTTTTGCAAGAAAGCTTGGCTGATTTGAATGCCTCACTGAAGCAGCTTGGTAATAGATTGCTGTATCTAAAAAAAGACGCTGTAGTGACAGATACGCTTACGCAGTTGCAAGAGCTGATTGAAGTCCAACAAGTAACGGATATCTGTGTCAGTAAAACCTCTGATTATTATCAGAACCAAGTATATGCTTTACTACAGGATAAACATCCGCAGATACGCTGGCATGTCCAGACAACGGCCATGTTATTCGATGAGTTACCGCTAGATCAGTTACCCAAGAGCTTCACCCAATTTCGTAAGAAAATTGAAAGCGATCATGATTTATTGCATGCAGAAGAAGACGCGGCTATTTCTCCAACGCCAGAGTCACTGGCGCCAATGCCTGAGAGTATGGCTGACAAGAGTGAGTATTTTTGTGACGCGCATCAATGCGACTTGCAAGAGGTCGATAGTTTTAGAGGCGGGGAGACAAACGGTCTCAAACATTTGGAGCGTTATTTTGATTCTGAGGCACCAAGTACGTATAAGACCACGCGAAATGCGCTTGATAACTGGATACAGTCTACCAAACTCTCTGCGTGGCTTGCCAATGGTTCACTTTCTGTAAATACGGTATTAAATCGTCTGCGCCGTTATGAGCGTGACATTATCGCCAATGGCTCTACCTATTGGATATGGTTTGAGCTGCTGTGGCGCGAGTATTTCTATTGGTATGCAATGACGCATCAGCAAAAGCTATTTTGGTTCACAGGTATCGGTCAGCACTCGCCAGAAACTCAGCTAGATGAAGAACGTCTATCACAATGGACGCGGGGTCAAACACAATATCCGATCGTGAATGCGTGCATGAATCAGTTGAACACCACGGGATATATGTCGAACCGCGGACGGCAACTGGTCGCAAGCTGTTTTATCCATGAGCTGGGTCTTGACTGGCGTTACGGGGCAGCTTACTTTGAGCAACACCTCATTGATTATGATGTTGGCAGCAATTGGGGTAATTGGCAGTATTTGGCAGGTGTGGGTGCTGATCCAAGAGGGTCCCGACAGTTCAATCTTAAAAAGCAAACTCAGCAATACGATCCAGAAGGTGCGTTTATTCGCCACTGGCAAGGCAATATTAAAAAGAGCGATGAATAATTGCTAAACATTGCGGATGTGCAGGCTACAGCTTTGAATAGACTAACCATACCATCAAAATAGGTTTAGACCATGAAAAAACCAAGTCCTTATCTCACTTTTGCAGGCGCTATACCCTTTATCGCCTGCGCACTTTTACTGGCTATAGATAGTGATACGATACTGGTATTGGGAAAGACGACTGAGGTGCTGAGTATATATGGCTTGGTGATTGCTTCGTTTATGGCAGGCGCGCATTGGGGTAATCATCTGAGCTTAGCTGATAATGATAGATGGGCTATTAAATTACCCTTTTTAAGCAATATGATAGCGCTTGTCTTATGGTTCGGGTTTTTAATACTATCTACGGTCAGTTTTATTTGGTTATTAGCAGCTAGTTTTGCCAGTATGTGGGTGATTGATTATGGCCTCAATCAAGCGCGTATCATTACTCAGAATTATTTTAAAGTGCGAACCTATGTCACAGGAATAGTAATAGTATCTCTAATCGTAGCCGCTCTGCAGCTATAAGTTATGCGATATAGTACTAAAAGATTCACTCTACGATATTGAGCAAGATACACGAAAAGGGGGCTACTAATATGGTAGCCTCCTTTGTATTGATAAAATCTATGTACACAGACTACGTTCGTCGATACACAAGTCTAGGCTGTTTCTAACTTGGGTCGAGCCTTTTTGATGGCTTTGACCAATGCTTTTTCAAATCCACCTTCTTTAAATTGTACAAGGTAAGAATGTGCCGCACAGAAATTACGAACGTCGCGCCATTCATGTGCTAGCGCTTCTGCCCAGTCACAATAGTGCTTGCCCGAGTTTGGCTCATTTTTCAGGGCTTTTTTGGTGGTAGGGTGTAGTATAAGCTCAGGTAATACAGCCTCTAGTAGCTTCATTGGTGGACTCATAAATGTATCGTCAACATGCAAGCTTTGGCTAGCAGTATGATAGGCCAGTAGCGATCCTGCATGAATCATCTCGTTTGAGGAGATATAGGCGATACCTTCTGACATCGAAAACTTGAGCTCTGGATAGCGATCGGCGACCGCGTCACTTTCTACTAGATCATCCGCCCAACGCACTTCTGGCACTTTTTTGCGGTGACGGCTGCTACCATAGAATGTTGCTTGCGGAAAGTCTTTTGCCATTTGGGCGCAATGCACCGTATGGAAGGGGTGGACATTGAGGACAGCTTCGATATCTTGTCCATTGTTGGTCAGCGCCATGACTTCGTCTCGAACGTCACCTGTTAAAGCGTAGCTGTCTAAAAATATAAAGCGTCCCGAAGACAGTTTGACAAGTGAGCAATGGGTACCAATGTTCACCACACCGCCAATACGGAATGACCCGCGTATGTTCCAAAATCCTGCCCCTAAATCATGAATTTGTTCTGACATTTATAATTCTCCTTATTCAATATGTTGACTCAAAAAATCACAATGATTTTCAATTTTTGTTCTTTAGATTTTACCGTAATCGTTTATAGACATAGCAGATTATAAAAATTCTAACTTCTAAAAATTATGCTTTTAGATATTGTACCTTTCAAACATAGACCTCTTTAGCATCATTGATTCTCAAGCTCATTGCGAGTGTTATCAATGACTGACAAGAGCGCTGCTTCAAATTGACCTTCCTCAAATACCATCAGTCCTGAGTGTGCGCCGCAAAAATGACGAACATTACGCCACTCGTGTGCCAGACCTACTGCCCAATCGCAATAGTGCTTGCCCGCGTTTGGTTCTTCTTTGAGTGCTTTTTTGGTGGTTGGGTGCAAGCCAAGATTGGGCTGTACTGCATTGAATAGCTTTGACGGTGGTATCTCAAAAGTATCATCGACATAGATGCTCTGGCTAGCAGGATGATATACCAGCAATGAGCTTGCATGGACGTTTTCATCAGGCGCAATATAGTGAATACCTTTAGGTATGGAAAATTGAAGCTCAGGATAATGCTCAGCGACCGCGTCACTTTCTACCAAATCATTTGCCCAGCTCACTTCAGGGACTTGTTGCGGATGTCTGCTACTGCCATAAAATGTCGCTTGCGGAAAATCTTTTGCCATTTGGGCACAGTGTACCGTATGAAATGGATGGACGTTGAGGACGGCTTCGACATCTCTACCTTCATTGGTCAGTGCCATGACTTGTTGACGTAAATCTCCCGTTAACGTGTAACTATCCAAAAAAATAAATCGTCCTGATGGTCGCTTTATTAGAGAACATTGAACACCAATATCGATAATGCCATTTTTTATAAATGATCCTCGAATACTCCAAAACCCTGCACCTAAATCATAAATTTCATCATTCATCGATGTTCTCCTTTACTGTTCATTTGTTCAATAATTTTACTTATTTATATATAACACTATGCGATTATTAATGGTTTGGTAAATAATGTCTGTACAAGAAAAGATATAAGCAATGTAGATGTGTAAAAATGAAATAGAGTTGTTATCCAAATGTCATCTCAGCAAACGAAAACTGCCCATCAGTCTACAATCAGCGATTATAGCTGTTGTCTGATAGCTAAAAGTTACTGTAGTTATTGAGCTTGTTGCAAAAACCATCTCTCACTTTCAATCAGTAAATAGAGTTTTGTCTAATAAGGGCAAGCGTCTCCATAATGATCTAAACCTAAATTTTTAATCTAAGTCAAGAGCACTATCAATTGCCAATAACACATTTAAACCTGAGTATATTAATTGATGTGCTAACATGCCTCTCTTATTATTATGATAGCTATTTATCCTCTACGGCTTCATGTCTACGCTATAGCTATAAAAAGTCGATGTCATAAATTCGCGTTATATTTTCCTACCATTTAAGCTAATGACACGCTCGATCTACTGTCATAGCATAACCAATATAGTCAGCTCTCTTGTGAATAATCCTACAGATAAATCCCAAAGCATTGCCACAAAATCATCGCCTTCATTCAGTCATTCAGTGTCGTGGGTTTTGAAGCTTACGATTGGTTTGATAGGTATGTTCGCTTTTTTACAGATATATTCTATCCAAGCGGTACTCCCCGTCATGATGGTGGATTTTGCTGCGACTGAAGTACAAGCTGGCATGATCGTTGGCGCTACGGTACTGGCAATTGCCATCATGTCACCGTTTTTGGGTATGCTCTCAGATGCTGTCGGTCGCAAATCATTTGTGGTTGGTGCGTTGCTATTCTTAGCCATACCGACATTCTTGATCGCCCAAAGCTCCAGCATCGGCTGGGTAGGTTTATGGCGTTTTATGCAGGGGCTGTCCGTACCAGGTATTACAGTGGTGACGATTGCCTATATTGGTGAGGAGTTCGAGGGACGCGCAGTCACCGAGCTGATGTCGTTTTATGTCTCAGGGTCAGTGTTCGGCGGTTTTATGGGCCGGTTTTTGCTAGGGCATTTGCATGAGTTGATCGGTTGGCGTCATGGTTACTATGTCATGACAGCGATAACGCTACTGGGTGCGGTATGGGTCGGTAAGATGCTGCCGTCGTCTCGTCATTTTGTACCCAATCCCAATTTTCGCTCAGCGATACAAACACTAGGGGAGCACGTCACCAATCGCTACGTGGTCACCTCTTGTTTACTGGGTGCTTGCGTTTTATTTTCACTGGTCGGTTGTTTTACTTTTATTAATTTACATCTGACAGATGAGCCATATCAGCTGACGACTGGTGCACTTGCGAATATTTTTGCGGTGTACTTACTTGGGGTCATTATTACACCGTTGTCTACGTCACTATTACGTCGATTCGGTTCAGCGCGTACCGTACGAGTGGCGATTGTTATCTCGATGGTCGGGGTGTTGTTAACGTTGGTGACACCATTGTGGGGCGTGGTTATAGGACTTGCCATTATGTCATCTGGCGTGTTTATTACCCAGTCAGCGACCATCAGCTATATCGCTGTCAATGTTAAAAAAGGACGGTCACTGGCATCGGGTTTATATTATCTGGGTTACTACTCAGGCGGCACACTCGGCGCGTGGTTGTGCGGTATGGCTTATGCACGCGGGCAGTGGTCTATGACCGTAGGGCTATTAGTCATCGTACAAATATTGGCATTGATAATAGCCAGCGTTGGGATGGTCAAAACTACGGTGCAGTCAAAGTAGCTGACTGATCTCTACATTATGTATTTGCCCATTATGCTACTTAATGTAAGCCCGCTTTACATGGCGCTGCTTTTTTCTTACTATCTATAACGATGTTATTAACCTAATAAGGTTGTCGTTCATTATAAAAACTCATTAAGAAATGAGAATGGTTGGGCAAAACATTCCACATGAGTATTTTTACTACTTATCATTACTGTGTATAGTCAAAGAGGTCTAAAACAGGTACAAGGCAGCCGACTGCAGATTGTACAAATAGTACGTCTAGGGAGGATAACGTCGTAGCTATTTAGCAGTTCTCTGACTATATAACCTATAAATACAACAAACAAGGAAGTCAGATCTATGTCAAATATTTATCACAGCGCGCCATCTGCCTATGATTATCCATTACTGGTCAAGCAGCTACTAAACCGTGCAAAAACAGTATCGCAAGAACAAGAAATTATTTACGCGGACAAAAAGCGCTTCACATATAAAGATCTGTTTGAACGTATCAATCGATTGGCTAATGTATTGGCAAACCTAAATCTCGACGCAGGTGACGTGGTTGCGGTTATGGACTGGGACAGTCATCGCTATCTTGAGTCTTACTTTGCGGTACCGATGTCAGAGTACATCCTACAAACGGTCAATATTCGTCTCTCCCCAGAAAAAGTTCTGTACACCATTAACCATGCCAAGCCCAAAGTGCTGATGCTCAACTCTGAGTTTGCGCCACTGGTCAAAGACTATCAATTTGAAAACTCTAGTATCGAGCACATCATTTGGCTCGATGATAATGGAGTAACGGCTGAAGGTGTCTTTGGTGACAACCAAAGCCGTGTCACAGGCGAGTATGAAGCCCTACTAGACGCTGCTAACAGGGAGTTTGATTTCCCAGATTTTGATGAAAATACCATCGCGACGACTTTTTATACTTCTGGTACAACAGGGGACCCAAAAGGGGTTTTCTTTAGTCATCGCCAATTGGTATTGCATAGCCTAGCAGAGGCTGCCACTCTAGGTATGCTCCCCAACAAACAAGGTGTCAGCTACGGTGACGTCTATATGCCGATGACACCGATGTTCCATGTCCATGCATGGGGTTTCCCATTTACAGCGACGATGGTCGGTCTAAAGCAAGTCTATCCAGGGCGTTATGCACCTGATACATTGATGGACTTAATCATCAACGAAAAAGTCAGCATCACTCACTGCGTCCCTACCATCCTGCAAATGGTACTCAAAGAAGCCCAAGATCGTGATGTTAGCTTCAATGGTTTAAAAATGATCATTGGTGGTTCAAGGTTGACTGAAGGGTTGGCAAAAACAGCAATGGCTCAGGGTATCGAAGTCTATACAGGCTACGGTATGTCAGAAACCGCGCCACTTATCAGTTTGACTGAGTTTAGTCTTGATGAGCCTGAAATGAGCGAAGAAGAAGACATTGCTCGTCGCTGTATGACAGGTAAGCCTGTACTTATGGTAGATGCTCAGGTTTGGGGTGAAGGCAATAAATCAGTTGGCAAAGGACAAGACAACACAGGTGAGCTGGTACTACGAGCGCCTTGGTTGACCCAAAGCTATCTCAAAAACGACGATGCTGGTAAAGAGTTGTGGGAAAGTGGCTATATGCACACTCAGGACATTGCCTACATACGTCCTGATGGTTATATCAAAATTACAGATCGCCTAAAAGATGTGATCAAGTCTGGTGGTGAGTGGATATCATCGCTTGAGATTGAGACGATTCTATCACTGCACCCTTCAGTAGCTGACGTGTCGGTGATAGGGGTGCGTGACGAGCAGTGGGGCGAGCGTCCACTAGCATTGGTTGTCCTAAAGCCTACTGCACAAGATACTAGCGCTGACGATATCAAAGCCATCGCAGAGAAAGCAGTAGAGCGCGGTATCATTCCTAAATATGGCGTACCAAGTCAGTTTAAGTTTGTAGATGAGCTGCCAAAAACATCAGTAGGTAAACATGACAAAAAGGTCATGCGTGAGATATATGCCAACCAGACACAGGTATAATCATATCTATCAGTTGAACATTCAACATTTGTATTTGTCAAAATGTAGTGCACGTTACACGCTTAATAGTTGACCTTTGCAATAGGCTCTGCTACATTTTAAACCGATACGTAATGTATCGGTTTTTTAATTCTGGCAAGGATGACCAGTACTTATCCAGACATTGTCTACTATAATCGGAACCGTGTAAGACTCGTAGAGTCGGACGTGCAGATAGCGCTCCTAATGCGATGACGACTTGCTAGCGTTTCGATGATAAAATAACATTGCCTCATTTCTCGTTTATGCTAAGGACAGCTATTATGAGTGACCACGCCCAACACCCAGCCTCTACTCACACAGCAGACATGCCTACATTTGCTGATATCTATCACGACTCTATTATCGAACGAGAGGATTTCTGGGCGCAGCAAGCAAAGCGCATCTACTGGCACAAAGAGCCTGAGCAAATTCTCGATGACAGTAATCTACCATTTGCTAAATGGTTTGTCGGCGGTGAGACCAATCTTTGTTATAACTGCGTAGATCGTCATCTGGCGGATCGTGCCGAGCAAGACGCGTTTGTCTGGGTATCATCAGAAATCAATCAAGAATTGATAGAGACCTTTCCAGCAGTCGTTAATTCGTTTAAAGATCTGGGCAACAACGTCGAATTTTATACAGACTATACCAAGCGTCGTCTGACGTATAACGACCTATATAAAGAAGTTAATTATTTTGCTGATGTCCTACAGCGCCATGGGATTGGTAAGGGTGATCGCGTCATCATTTATATGCCGATGATTCTAGAAGCGGCATATGCCATGCTGGCTTGTGCTCGTATTGGCGCAATACATTCAGTCGTTTTCGGTGGGTTTGCAGCCCATAACTTGGCTATCCGCATGGATGATGCTGAAGCAAAAATGGTCATTACGGTAGATGCAGGTCTGCGTGATGGTAAGGTTATTAATTATAAAAACCTTGTCAATCAGGGCGTCGAGCAAGCAATAACTAAGCCTGAGCATGTAGTAGTGGTCAATCGCGGTATCCTACCCTTTGAGCCGAGAAATGTTGACGTCGATTATGCGACCGAACGACGTCACAGCTGCGAGGCGCATGCAGTTGTGGAGCCCGTCTGGCTTGAGTCAAATACGCCGTCTTATCTGCTCTATACCTCTGGTACGACAGGTACTCCCAAAGGCGTGCAGCGTGATACTGGCGGTCATGCGGTCGCACTGACTACTTCGATGGATTATGTCTATGATGGTAAGGCAGGTGAGACGTTTTGGGCAATATCGGATATTGGCTGGGCAGTTGGGCACTCTTATACAATTTATGCGCCACTGCTAGCAGGCATGACGAGTGTCATGTACGAGGGCCTACCACACTCACCGAATCCTGGTATTTGGTGGCGTATCGTTGAGGCCAACAAAGTCAATATTTTGTTTACAGCGCCCACGGGCGTGCGTATGCTTAAAAAACAAGACGAGAGCTGGATGACCCGCTATGATGTCTCTAGTGTCAAATCGTTCTTTTTAGCAGGTGAACCACTTGATGAGTCAACGGCCGGCTGGCTGACCCAGCATTTAGGCGTGCCGATCTTAGATCACTATTGGCAGACAGAGTCTGGTTGGCCCATCTTGAGTCACACACCAAAATTTGATCATAAACCGCATAAGCAAGGATCACCTGGCTATCCTATGTATGGCTATGAGGCGCAGGTGATCAATGAAGAGACTGGTGACCCCTGCAAAGCGGGAGAAAAAGGCTTGCTTGCAATCAAAGCGCCACTGCCGCCTGGTTGTCTGACTACGGTGTGGCGTAATGACAATCGCTTTATCAGTAGCTACTTTGGTTTGTTTGATGGGCAGCAGTATTCTACATCAGACTATGCCGTGACAGATGAAGATGGTTACTTTTATATATTGGGGCGTACTGATGATGTGATCAACGTCGCAGGTCATCGGATAGGGACGCAAGAGATCGAAGAAGCCATCAGTATGCATCCAGATATGGCAGAGTGTGCTGTAGTAGGCATTCAAGATGAGTTAAAAGGAGAGCTGCCCATCGCATTCTGTGTGCTAAAAGATCAGACGCAAGTCGAAACGACCGAAAACCGCTTCCGTATTGAGCAGCAAGTCATCGGTGCGGTGGTCAAATCTTTGGGCGGTATTGCAAGGCCAGCGGCTATTTATTTCCCGCAAGCACTGCCAAAGACTCGCTCTGGCAAAATCCTACGCCGATCTATTCGTGCATTGGCTGAAGATAAGCCTACAGGAGATATGTCGACCCTCGATAACCCAGCCGCTATCGATGCGATTAAGCAATCAATGAAAGACTATTAATCATAAACGATTAATAAGTTGCCTACTGCCTATCAAAATTAGACTAGGGCGTGTCCCTATTTTAAAAATGGTGATAAAAATGAGATAAATCGAAGGCAAACAAGGAAAATAGTGCATACAATATCGAGATATTGACCAGCTATTTGACGCCGTTTGTCAAAGGTTTAGCCATTTTTGGCACATTTAGTAATAAACGTTTGAATTAGGGACACGCCCCAACCATTCAAAAGCTCATGAAACCTCATGGGCTTTTTTGTTTCTGCTGTTTTCTTATAGCAATCTGTTTACTCATCGCATTTTGACAAAACAAACTTAATGAAAATGTTGATAAAGCGCTTGACCCTAAAAATGATTTATTGCTATAGTCAATAACGATACAAAATAAATCATTTTAAAATTTAGAATTTTAATGATGTTTTATAGATAAACGCTCATCGCGTTTCATTCACCAGTGAATACTCAGGTGCCGTCACACGGTAGTCTCGCAAAAAAGATAAGGATATCTTATGCACCACGTTCAACAGCTCATCAACGGTCAGTTCACACAGTCAAATACCGATGAATGGATTGATATTACCGATCCTGCGACCCAAGAAGTCATCGCAAAAGTCCCGCAAACCACCAATGATGAGATTAATCAAGCCGTTGCAGCCGCCCAAACCGCGTTTGAGACATGGCGCAAAACACCAATCACCACACGCGCTCGTATTTTCTTGACCTATCAAGCACTTATTCGTGAGCATATGGATGAGCTAGCAGAAATATTGACCGCAGAGCAAGGCAAGACGATTGCTGATGCACGCGGCGATGTGTTCCGCGGCTTAGAAGTGGTCGAGCATGCCGCTGGTATTGCCAATTTGCAAATCGGCGACTTTGTAGAAAACGTCGCATCAGGTGTTGACACTTATAGCATCTGGCAGCCGCTCGGCGTTTGCGCTGGTATTACGCCGTTTAACTTTCCTGCGATGATTCCGCTATGGATGTTCCCAATGGCGATTGCCACGGGTAATACGTTCATCCTCAAACCGTCTGAGCAAGATCCGATGGTGACTATGCGTTTGGTTGAGCTAGCAATTGAAGCAGGCGTACCAGAAGGTGTGCTGAACGTGGTACATGGCGGCAAAGCAACTGTCGACGCCATCTGTGACCACCCAGATATTAAAGCCGTTTCTTTTGTGGGTTCTACTAGCGTTGGTAAACACGTCTATGAACGTGCCAGCCAATCAGGTAAGCGTGCACAGTGTATGATGGGTGCAAAAAACCATGGCGTTATTCTGCCTGATGCTAATAAAGAGCAAACGCTCAATCAGCTAGCAGGCGCGGCATTTGGTGCCGCTGGTCAGCGCTGTATGGCACTCTCAGTTGTCGTGTTAGTAGGCGCTGCTGGAGAATGGATCGATGATATTAAAGCCAAGGCAGAAAACTTAATCGTTTCAGCTGGCAAAAACGACAAAGACCTAGGACCACTGATTTCGCCTGCCGCAAGAGCCCGTGTCGAGCATTTGATCGGGACTGGGGTAGAAGAGGGTGCAGACTTAATTCTGGATGGTCGCGGCATTAGCGTTGAAGGATTTGAGAACGGTAACTTTGTTGGGCCAACTATCTTTGACAATGTCACAAGTGATATGCAAATTTATCGACAAGAAATCTTTGGACCCGTACTTTGCATCATGCGCGCTGATAGCTTAGATGAAGCGATTGCACTACTGAACGCCAATCCGCATGGCAATGGCACGGCGATATTCACCCAGTCAGGTGCGGCTGCGCACAAATTCCAACAAGACATTCAAGTCGGTCAGATCGGTATCAACTTACCGATTCCTGTGCCACTACCAATGTTCTCCTTCTCAGGTTCGCGTGCCAGCAAACTGGGCGATTTAGGCCCTTATGGTAAGCAAGCGGTGCAGTTCTATACTCAGACCAAAACCGTCACTGCACGTTGGTTCGATGATGAAGCGAGCCGCGGTGTCAATACAACGATTTCAATATAATAACTAATTGACTATATTTGCGGTATAACGTTGATGCTACTTGCGATACTATTGGTCGCAATTTTATTATCGTTATACCGCTATTGTAAGGCGTGCATGCCTTATCAAATGTCTTACTCGCACTCTATCAAAGGGTGCATCAAACAGACTTTCTATTTGATCTATAAGAACAAGGATAACCCTATGGATTTTGCATTAACCGATGACCAGATTGCCTTTCGCCAAACGGCCCGTCAGTTTGCGCAAAAAGAGCTCAAGCCAAATGCTGCTGAATGGGACCGCAACTCGCACTTCCCAATAGATGTCATCAAAAAATCTGGTGAGCTTGGGTTTTTGGGGCTTTATACCAATCCAGAATACGACGGTTTGGGATTACCAAGACTCGACTCCGCAATGGTATTTGAAGAGCTGTCGTGGGGTGATACCTCTGTGGCAGCCTACATGAGTATCCATAATATGGCAGCATGGATGATTGGCGAGTATGGCAGCGATCCGTTATGCAAAAAATATTTGCCCAATATGGTCAGTGGCGAGTGGCTTGGTAGTTACTGCTTGACAGAGCCAAATGCAGGATCTGATGCCGCATCATTACGCACCAAGGCGGATAAGCAAGGTGATCACTACGTACTGAATGGCGAAAAAACCTTTATTTCTGGCGCAGGATCAACCGATGTATTGGTAGTTATGGCGCGTACTGGCGCGGCAGGTCCAAAAGGCGTTTCAGCGTTCGTCGTAGATGCCAATAGCGCTGGTATCGAATATGGCAAAAACGAGCAAAAAATGGGCTGGAAAGCCCAGCCGACGCGGACGATTAGTTTTAAAGATGTCAAAGTCCCAGTAGAGAATCTGATAGGGGAAGAAGGTCAGGGTTTTCGTATTGCGATGAAGGGACTGGATGGTGGTCGTATCAATATCGGTATCTGCGCTGTGGGTACGGCACAATCTGCATTAGAAACAGCAACCAGTTACGTACAAGAGCGCAGCCAGTTTGGCAGCCCGATTGCTAGCTTACAGTCCGTACAGTTTAAGCTTGCCGACATGCTGACCCAGACTACCGCTGCGCGTCAAATGCTCTATTTAGCGGCTGATAAAGTCGATAGTAATGATGGGCAAGCTTCTACCTACTGTGCAATGGCGAAGCGTCTCTCTACGGATCTATGTTTTGATGTTGCCAACACAGCCCTTCAATTACATGGCGGTTATGGCTATCTAAATGAATATCCACTTGAGCGTCACGTGCGAGATTTACGCGTGCATCAAATATTAGAAGGTACCAATGAGATTATGCGAGTAATTATTTCACGTCAGGTCTTACAAGACGAGGCGCTAAGCCAACTGCGCTAATAGGCTGTTATGGTTATTATTGTGACGATATCATACTTTTTCGCTTGACTAAAACAAGGATGTTTTATGACAGATTATACCAATCTAAACCTATCAATTGATGGTAATACTGCCACGTTGACATTGAACAACCCTCCTGCGCATACGTGGACAATGGACAGTTTGCATGCGCTCAAACAACTCATCACCGATCTCAATGCCAATGACGATATCTACGCGTTAATCGTGCATGGCGATGGTGAAAAGTTTTTTTCAGCGGGCGCAGATCTCAATAACTTCTCGGACGGTGATAAAGGCCGTGCGATAAGCATGGCGATTGCATTTGGTGAGGCGTTTGAAGCATTGTCTGCTTATCGCGGTGTCAGCATTGCGGTGATCAACGGCTATGCGATGGGCGGTGGACTTGAGTGTGCGCTCGCATGTGACATTCGTATTGCAGAAGCGCATGCACAGATGGCACTACCGGAGACGGGCGTAGGTCTACTGCCATGTGCAGGTGGGACACAAAACCTACCTTGGCTCGTCGGAGAGGGTTGGGCAAAGCGCATGATACTGTGCGGCGAACGCGTTGATGCAGAGACGGCATTACGTATTGGCTTGGTGGAGGAGGTCACTGAAACAGGTGCAGGGCTACTAGCCGCTCAAGACTTGGCCAAAAAAGCCGCAAAGCAATCGCCTGTTGCTGTCAGTTATTCTAAAGGACTTATTCAAGCAGCCAGAGATACCCCGCCTGCCCAAAACCTTATTCATGAGCGCGAAGCTTTTGTGAAGTTGTTTGACACGATGGATCAGCGCGAAGGTGTACAAGCATTCTTAGAAAAACGCAAACCCAGTTGGCAAAATAAATAAGCATTGCTTAAAATGCTTGGGTCATAATGTTTATGACATTATTTAATTTTTTAACTTTGTAGGTCACTTTTATGACAGCAGCTACCGACGATACCCAAAAGCCTTCGATCAATACCAAGCAAGAGGCCTCTGTATTATTCAATACTGAACCGACAGATTGTGGTCACCTCATTGGGGTAATGACGCTCAATACACCCAAATCGCTCAATGCGCTCAGCGTTGATATGTGTCAGCTGCTATCAGAGCAGTTAGTGCAGTGGCAAGTTGATAACCAGATAGTGGCGTTGATATTGAGAGGTGCAGGGGACAAGGCGTTTTGTGCGGGCGGTGATATTCGTAAGCTGTATGATAGTATGTCTACCGATGCGCCAGTGCCCAATCCTTATGCGACTGAGTTTTTCAGTCATGAGTATCGTCTCTATCGTCAAATGCACTTTTATTCAAAGCCATTAATACTTTGGGGCGACGGCATCATTATGGGTGGCGGCATGGGATTAATGGCAGGTTGTAGTCATCGTGTGGTGACTGAGTGTACCCGTTTTGCTATGCCTGAAGTGACAATTGGGTTGTTTCCTGATGCCTCTGGTAGTTGGTTTTTGCAGCGTATGCCTGCCAAGACAGGTTTATTTTTAGGATTGACAGGCGCGATGTGCAATGGCAGTGATGCGTTATTAGCGAATCTAGCGGAGTATGCTGTTGCCAGTCATGACTATGACGCTATCATGCAGCGTCTAAAACGAAGTAATTGGCAAACATCAGACAGTACGAGCAATATGGACAAGTTCCATAATGACAGTGCTCATAGTATTGTTAGCCGTGCACTTGCAGCACTACCTGCAGCGGATCTACCTGATAGCAAGCTGGCGACGTACTGGCAGCCTATTCAGCAACTCATGAACAGCGGTGGCTTGGCTGATATCGACGCACTACTACAAAACGATGAAGCGCTCGTACAGCTGAGCAAAGATTTTGCAGAAGACAGCTGGACACAGCGAGCAGTTGCCACCTATCGTCATGGTTGCCCAGTGACAGCAGCATTGACTCATGCGCTATATCATAAAGTTGCCGATTTATCGATAGAGCAGGTTTTGTATCTAGAGACCAATATCGCGGTACATTGTGCGGCTAATCCTGATTTTAAGGAAGGCGTGCGGGCATTACTGATTGACAAGGATAAGAATCCACAATGGTCACGCTCACTAGCAGACTGTCTCAGTGTAGAAGGGCAGGCATATATTGATCAGCACTTTGATAACCCTTATCCTAAAGGTCAGCATCCTTTAGAAGGCTGGTTGGATGCCACTGCTTTAGCCAGTCAGCTTGTGCGATAAGCTCAAACGTAGCTAGAAGGGTCATAAGGTCTAGAATATTCACCAACAGGGAGCGCCACCGACTCTCAATAACCATGTTATTTCAAACAATCTATGTCAGTTAAGACAATAGGGCTCGCTGGTTCATAAGATACAGTGAGTCGCAAATAGTAATCATATCAACCATTATTAACGCAATATAAGTAGGTAGCAATGCCTACGCAATCATCAAGGAGTGATGAGATGGGTACAAAGGATACAAGTACAATAGATAATGACACCTCTAAACCAAACGTTGCTTTTATAGGACTTGGTAATATGGGTGCTCCCATGGCAGAGAACTTACTAAAGGCAGGTTATACACTTTCTGTGTTTGATTTGTCTGATGCTGCTACCAAGCGCCTGCAGCAAGCAGGTGCTAGTGTCGCGCAGAATCCTAAAGAGGCTGTGAGTAATGCTCAAGTTGTCATTAGTATGTTGCCTGCAGGGCAGCACGTGCATTCGGTGTACTTAGGCGACAACGGTTCCAGTGGTCTACTTGCAGAGCTGAATAAAGGTACGCTAGTGATTGATAGTAGTACGATAGCAGCTGCTGATGCCAGAACCGTGGCAGACGCTGCGAGTAAACTGGGTGTTGAGTTTTTGGATGCGCCCGTGTCTGGTGGGACGGGCGGCGCGATTGCTGGTAGTTTGACCTTTATTGTTGGCGGTAACGCTGAGGCATTCGCTCGTGCTGAGCCGATACTTGCCGTTATGGGTAAAAACATCTTTCATGCGGGTACGCATGGCGCAGGACAAGTTGCGAAAATTTGTAATAATATGCTGCTAGGTATTTTGATGGCAGGGACAGCAGAGACTATTAACCTAGGAGTGAAGAATGGTCTAGACCCTAAAGTTTTGTCGGATATTATGCTACAGAGCTCAGGTCGTAACTGGACATTAGAGGTTTATAACCCGTATCCACAGGTCATGAAAAATGTCCCATCTAGTAATGGTTACCAAGGCGGATTTATGAGTAAGCTCATGCAAAAAGATTTGAATCTTGCCATGCAAACCGCTCAAGACACTCATGTAGACACGCCGATGGGTGCAAAAGCAACGGAGTTGTATGCATCACACACTCTAGAGAATGGCGACAAAGACTTTTCCAGTATTATGGGGCGTCATGATATCTCGCTGTTGTCTTAAATACTGATATAGGGACTATTAGTAATGTTGCTAATAGCTGTTGCTTATTAATAGGTGGTGCTTATCAATAGACACTTGTGATGTGCCAATAGATACTTGTTAGATATCAGATAAAACAGAAAAGCGCCGCGCTAGGGACTATAGCGCGGCGCTTTTTGGTGCATGATAAGCGCGATATCAGCTCTGTAGGTCATACACGAGGGCTTGGATATCCTGCGCGGCTTGCTGTAGCCGAGGTACATAAGTCAGTAATTCATCGAGGGACACGCGTATCGTCGGTGCATGCAGGTACAGTGAGGCCAGATAACGTGACTTCTTGTCTAATATAGGCACTGCTACTGCTACCATTTCAGAAATAAACTCCTCGTTATCGATACCGATGCCAGTATCAGCGATACGATCAAGCTCAGCGTTCAAGGCATCAATATCAGTAATGGTATTTTTAGTGAATTTATCTAGTGGTAATCCTTGTAGTATCTTCATACGGCTGGTAATAGATAATTGACTGAGGTATAGCTTACCTGTCGCTGTACACCACATGGGCGACTTGGCTCCTACAGGAAGGTATATCTGCAAGGGCAGGGTTGTTTGCGCGCGATTGGTATAGATCATGTCCATATGATATGGAACGCCAATACCACAAGTTTCTTTAATTTCGTCAACCAGTTTTTGCAAAATCATCTGGCGCTCATTGAAGAACAATCGCTGTTGCCAAAGCTCAACACTCAGATTGCGTACCCGCTTACCAGGGATAATCCCACCACCGATATCAACAGTCAAAAAACCGTCATCGACCAAGTTTTGAATCAGACGGTGAATGGTTGGTTTGGGGATATCCAGTTCTTGTGACAACTCGAGTGGAGACAGAGGCTTAGAAGCGTAAGAGACAGCTTCTATGATCTCTAGTACACGGGTAATTGACGATACTTTAGGCATATAAAAGGCTCAGTATTAATAAAAGATCAAAGTATAGAAGCGCACAACGCTTTCATAAGTAGAACAAAGGGTAATAAAAAAAGACGTCTTAGAAAAAGTTTCTTCTTACCTCTAATTTAGCACAATATAAAGCCTAGACAAGGTTTAGTGATACTAAATAATAGCATTCGTATCATTATTTCCTATATTTACAATTTATTTGTACAAGCAACATAAGATACGTCCAATCACAAGCTGCAACACTCTGTAGTAATAAGCTATATAACTGATATTGAGCTGCACATTATACTCAGTCATTATAGTGAAATATTTTGTAATACCTTTACATGAACATTAATCCCGCCGACACTCATGTCTACACTGTTTGGTTACTTTGAGAGCGTTGTGTAACAGGAATTCGAAGTTTTGCAGGTTGGTGTAGCAATTATTACAGTACCTATGCAATCTTTACATAACGGCAAATAAAAAGCGCACCCTTGGGGGTGACTTTTACAGCCAAAATTGTTTTAATCTCCTCAACAAAATGATGGTTTAAAAAAAGCATAACTATCGTTTTTTATGGGCGAGTTATTTCACACTTTAGGAGAATAATTATGAAACTGATTAAACTAACGGCAATCTCTGCCGCTGTTCTAGCATCTACTGCGGCACTAGCTGCTGAGCCAGTAATTGTTGTTGACGATAATGATGCAGTTGTGTACGAAGCTCAGCCAGTTGCTTATCAAGCAGCAGAGCCTTCTTATGCATACAATTCTGATGCTGGTATTTTACGCAACACTACTGGTGCTGTTGTTGGTACTACCAAAACTTTATTCAACACTGTTACAAACCCAGCTTCTGTAAGCGCTGAGGTTGGTTCTTTGGGTTACGGTGCTAACGTTGGCTTTAGCGTTAACGAAAAAGTTGAATTACAAGCTGGTTGGGCTGGTGGCGATGTTGCTGACTTGTTCGGTGGTGATTTTGACGTAGACGATATCGAGTATGATGTTGATTCTGACTTCAGCAACCCATACCTAGGCGTTCAAGTACGCCCAATGGCGAACTGGTTTACTATGGGTGCTGGTGTTATCGTACCTGACAACGAAATCAACATTAACGCCAATTCTAAAGACGGTAACTATAGAATCAATGACGTAGATTATGATGCTGATGCAGTTGGTACTCTAAAAGGTAGTGTTAAACATCGTAACGAACTTGCTCCTTACCTAACCGTAGGCTTCCGTCCTAACATCACTAACAACTTCGGTGTATTTGGTGAACTAGGCGCTGCATATTTAGGTGATGTAAATTCTAAAGTAACTGCTAGTAATACTAATGCTATTGCTACTGAAGCTGCCGCTGCTGCCAATGCTGAGCTTCAGAACGAAGACTACTTAGAGTGGTTACCAATCGTTAAACTTGGTGCAACTTACCGTTTCTAATCCAATCGCAGCCTAGATGCTGTCGTGAGAAGAATCGAAGTACAAAAAAACGACCCTTTTTAGGGTCGTTTTTTTGTTTCGAATAGGGTGCCATATTCTCAAAAAACTATGACGGTTTGCTGAGATTTTAATATTGTAATCTGGTAAATAGAATGACTGATACGAGTCTCATTAGTAGAGGTATCTTCCCCCATGCCGTCAATTAAATCAGGTAAGAGCTCAGAACAATCCATCCCTAAACCTTGTGCTAATGTGTACTGGTGAACTTTTATAAAGCTTTCCTTTATTTGCCACAGTAACTTAGTAATAGGGTCACGTTTGTTTGTTGGTAATGTCTGCAAAACAGCAATCTCGTTATCGGAATAGAAACGTTGTGCGACGTGCCAAGCCACGTTATTGTGCTCTATGTCGATTCCAGCAGGACGATGGTGACTGATGACTAGAGCTATTTGACTCGGTGACGTCTTATTGCTATTGCTATGATTTTTATTATGGGCACCTGTATGACTAAAACATACGTAATATTTACTGTTTATAAGTCGATAAGGGAAGCTCGACTCGTCTAAGGTGTCTTCGATGTCTAGTTTCTTAAGTAGGTTTTGTAGAAGGTGCCTGACGCCTTGACGCTGCTGCTCACGCTGTCTACGAGCCATGCTACGTTTCGACATGGGTTTTTGTAGAGATACATAATGCCATTTACAATCACTCAGATTAGTAAGGTCTGTACATAATGACCCAGATGATAACGACCGAACTGACGCGTACAGCGTGCTGTTTATATTCAGACAAGCTAATGACTCGCTCACCTTGGCAGTCACGCACCATATGTCATGACCGAGCTGAGTATATTGAATGTGAGTTATGTTTGAGGCTGGTATTATCATAATTAATCGTTAAGGATTTCAGTCAAAATGTAAGGTTTTTCAGATATCAAATTACTTGACGCTAATTCAAGGTAGGCCGTTCTTTAAACAACTGTCGTGCCCATGAGTTGCAGGTACCCATAGCGCTTATAATAAAATATAAAAAAGCCCAGCAATAGTATATTACTGGGCTTTTTTAAGGATCTAATAGTTTAACTATTCTTAGTAAGACAGCTCAGCACGGCGGTTTTGGGCATAGGCGTCTTCAGTATTGCCGGCAGCAGCAGGGCGTTCTTCACCATAGCTGATAACACGGATGTTGTTGGCAGTGACCCCTTGAGCAGCAAGATAGTTACGTGCTGCTTGTGCACGGCGCTCACCTAGGGCTATGTTGTATTCACGGCTACCGCGCTCATCGGTATGACCTGCGATCACAACACCAGCCGCTGGATTTGAGTTTAGTAGACTCACATGCTGGTTAAGGACACTTGCTGCTTGTGCAGTGATTTCGCTACTATCAAAGGCGAAATAAACCACTGCTTGTAAGTTTTCTGCACCAGTAATTACGGCGTTTGAGTTATCAACAATAACGGCACCATTATAGCCAACTTGGCCACCTGGAATACCTAGCGGAGCTACCACAACTTCAGAGGTAGAGCGTTTAGTAGCACAACCTGTGGTTAGTGCCACAGCGCTTGATAGCACAGCAAGAACAGCGATCTTAGAAAAACTGATTGACATGACGAGCTCCTGAAATTTTAATTGAATTTGTTTTTTTAAACTGCTTACCATAAAGCTTGAGCAATCTCTCCTATCATATACTAACTGTTAATTTATGTAAGTATTTTTACTGTAAATAACCATAGACAGAACCCATATCACCAGCGATGCTTGCCCCAATTCTCTGGATTTGCCCAGTAGTCAGCATTGAGCCAGTTTGGTAGTTTTTTATAATCATATAAATTGAACTGCCAAAGTGTCGCTGATACTGTGGATGAGGTGATTGATTCAACTTGATTAGCATCCAAGGATGGCTCGCTTAAAATATCAAACGGTGTAAATCCATAAGGTTTTAGATCTATCGAGCTATCAAGAGCAACCAGTAGATGTGCTGCATATAGATCACGATAGCGCATGAGCGCAGGAATATATTGTTGTAATGTCTCATGGGACAGGGTAGGTAGCCAAAAACAGGCAAGCTCATAACGCTTAGGTAGATGCTGTTTGGTAAGTTCTGATAAAGTCGATATATGCCACGATTGGACTGGCACATTGCTGTTATCGGGTAAAGTCTTTAGCTGTGTTTGCAGCGCTGATAATTCTGTTTTGTCATGTACAACCCATAACAGCTCAGTGGTATCATCAGTCTGACCCCCCGTCGTTTGTGCCTGCTTATTCATTGAGGTGTCACGTGAGCTACCAAGTGATGGCATAAGGGCATCGACATAGTCTCTAAGCAAAGGTAGAGTGATCTTTGAGGTTTTGGCAGTATGTGTTGTCATATCATGGGCCGTTTATTGGAGGTGGGTCATTGGTGTGCTTATTAAATCATTTTAAGCGACATTATCCAATTGATAACTCGCGTCCATTTGTTTATTTGATTTTTAGATCAACGCTCGCTATGAATTATGCGAGTAAGCATAGCTGCACAGAAAAGGCGCGTATTATCTGTAAATGATAACTCAGTTATCTCAAGGTCTACACTTGAAATTTAAGGGTTTAGGTCAATCTAGCTATCAGGCTAGTAAAAATAGTCAGACTAGCAATAATAGGGTGACAGTCCCTCGTGAATAAGCAATATTAAGCAATGCATGCCATCAACTTAAGTATAAGCCTAATATAAACAAGATTGTTTATAAATAACAGATCGTAAATGACTGTTTATAAACGTCAGGCAGCTACGACAGTGTGAGCTTGAATGCGATACGTATTTTAAAAAAAGCAATAACAACAGTATTAATATCAACCATCTATATCATTAATAATAGGAAATCATATGTCCACTGCTGAAACTGATGCTCAAATTATCAATCCTGATATGCCTGATGTACCACCGCATGCGCCTAGCAAAATTAACTTAAAAGATTATCAGAAGCCAAGTTTCGATGTTGAGACGGTTCATCTAGACATTAAGCTATTTGAAGACCATGCACTAGTAAACAGTACACTTGAAATGACGCGCCAGACCATAGGAGATCTTGTTTTATTTGGTGAGTCGTTAGAGCTATTAGCCCTTATTATGAATGGTAACGAGCTAACAACTGATCACTACAGCCAAGAAGACGGTAAGCTGATGATTCATGATGCCCCTAATCAGGTTACCTTAGATATTCAGGTGCGTATCTGCCCGCAGACCAATACCGCGCTAGAAGGTCTGTATATGGCGGGTAGCGGTGATGACACCATGTTCGTGACCCAATGCGAACCAGAAGGCTTTCGCAAGATTACTTTTTATCCTGATCGTCCTGACGTACTGGCGATATTTACCACTCGATTGGAGGCAGATAAGCGCTATCCAACCCTATTGGCCAATGGCAACTTAGTTGAAGCAGGCGAGGTCACTGATGCGCCAGAGCGTCATTATGCAATCTGGCAGGATCCCACCAACAAGCCAAGTTATTTGTTTGCTTGTGTCATCGCTGATTTGGATGTACTGACAGATTCTTATACGACGAGTGAAGGTCGAGAAGTCTTACTAGAAGTGTATGCAAAATCTGCCGATATCGATAAATGTGATGTTGGTATGCAAGCGCTAAAAGACTCTATGAAGTGGGATGAGGTTAATTATGGGCGCGCCTATGATTTAGACCGCTATATGATCGTTGCCGTCAGTCAGTTCAACATGGGTGCAATGGAGAATAAGGGACTTAATATCTTTAACACGGCTTGTGTGTTATCTAGTCCTGAAACCACCACCGACGCACGTAGCTTTAGTGTGAAAGCTATCATCGCCCATGAGTATTTCCATAACTGGACAGGTAACCGAATCACTTGCCGTGACTGGTTTCAGTTGTGTTTAAAGGAAGGCTTTACGGTCTACCGTGATCAGTCATTTTCAGCGGATCAGCAGTCAAGTGCTGTGCAGCGTATCGATGATGTAGCCACACTGCGCGCACATCAGTTTGCTGAGGATGCAGGCCCATTAGCCCATCCGGTACGTCCAGAGAGCTTCGTTGAGATCAATAATTTTTATACAACGACTGTCTACGAAAAAGGTGCTGAAATTGTACGTATGATCGCAAACACATTAGGACCAGACGATTTTCGTACAGGGACAGACGAGTATTTCCGCCGTTATGATGGGCAGGCCGTGACCGTTGAAGACTTTTTGTCCGCACTTAGCATCACTAACGAAAAAGTCGAAGACTTCATCGATTGGTACCGCCAACCTGGTACGCCAGTATTATCGGGTCATCAAACCTATGATAGTACCGCGCAGACGCTGACCATCACTTTGAACCAGCAGACACGTCATGTTAGTGGATTTGATGCGCCAAAACCACTGCCGATACCTGTAGCAACGGCACTGTTTGACAAAGAGTCTGGCAGTATTGTTGCTGAGCGTATGCTGCTACTTGACCAAGCAACGCAAACCTTTGTGTTTGATAATATGACAAGCGAGCCAGTGGTTTCTTTGTTGCGTGATTTTAGCGCACCAGTACAGCTCAATTATGATTATCAAGATGAAGACTTAGCATTTTTGCTCAAGCATGAAACCAATGGGTTCAATCGCTGGCAAGTGACTCAGATGCTAGTCAATCGTATTTTGCTGCAAGGAAAAGGCGAAAAGAGTAGCCCTGATGTGTATCTAGAGGCATTGGAGCAGTCGTTGCCTGTCTTGGCAGCTGATGATGAAATGTTGGCGGCAAGGCTACTTGATATTCCCTCAGCACAGGAGCTGGCTTCTGCTATCTCTAAGGATTACAATCCAGTGTTAGTCAAAGAGCAGCGTGATGGACTATATCAACAAGTAGCAGACAGACTCAAAGACCAGTGGGCAGTCTTGTATAATAATCTGCCAATGCAGTCTTATGAAGACAGTGCTAAATCTCGTGGTATCCGAGCTTTGCGTAACGTTGTACTTGATATGGGACTGACTGCTAATGTTGACGGTTCAGCAGACTGGGCGCAGCAACAATACGATCATGCCAGCTGTATGACTGAGCGCTTTGGTGCACTCAAGGCAATGGTCAATCATCAATTGGCACATGCAGATCATTATCTCGCTGATTTCTACCAGCGTTTTCAAGAAAACGATCTGGTTATCGACTTGTGGTTTAGCGTGCAAGCCGCTGCTGACAGTGTGACGCCTGACGTGGTCAAGTCGCTACTTACACATACAGATTTTGATTGGAATACACCTAACCGCGTTCGTTCAGTCATTAGTGCCTTTAGCTCGCAACCAACAGTACTATGGACGGCAGAAGGTCTAAAAATGTATACCGATGTTATCAAACAGTTAGATGACGCCAACCCTGTATTGGCATCGCGTTTGCTACAAGTACTAGCACGTTGGAATACATTGGCTGAGCCGCATCGTCAAATGGCACATGAACAGCTACTAGACCTACAAAAGAATGTATCATCTAAACATGTGACTGAGAGTCTAGACAGTGTACTGGGCGCGGCAGATGACTGATCATAGACTGTGAAGAAATCATACAAACCATGATATAAAAACAAAGCCAATCCTGAAATGGGGTTGGCTTTGTTTGATTGAGAACTATAGGGCATGTCCCTAATTAAAATGTTTATAACTAAATGGGCTAAAAATGGCTAAATCTTGCCACACGGCGTCAAATAGCTGGTCAATATCTCGATATTATCTGCGCTATTTTCCTTGTTTGTCTGCGATTTATCTCATTTTCATCACCATTTTTAAAATAGGAACACGCTCTAGTTATTTTTCATTGCTCATTAAGTGTTAGAGTTTCAAAATAGCATGTCATAAAGAAAGCCCGTTTGGCACTTAATTATTAGTGCCAAACGGGCTTTTTGTTTTTACCAAATAGTTTTTGCTAGACAGTAGGTTATTCTTAAAACCGATTAGCGGTTTGGTAGGACGTCTTTTACCATGTCATGTAAGCTACGCAATGCGGTAACCGTGCTGTCCCAATCTAGGCAACCATCAGTGATAGATTTGCCATACTCAAGCTGACTCAAGTCAGCAGTTAGCTTTTGATTACCGCCTTTTAGATGACTTTCGATCATCATACCGATAATTGACTTATTGCCGTTTTGAATCTGCTCAGCAACGTTGTTGATGACCATCGGCTGTAGGTACGGATCTTTACCTGAGTTGGCATGGCTCGAGTCAATCATGATCTTACTGTTGGTTTTGCCTTTGGCCAGCTCGTTCTCAACTTGAGCAACTGCAGTTTCATCATAGTTAGGTTTACCGTTACCACCGCGTAGTACCACATGTGCGTAAGGGTTACCTTTCGATTTGATGATAGAGACTTTACCATCTGAAGACAGACCTAAGAAGCTATGACCTTCTTTAACGGCTTGCATCGCGTTGACAGCAACCGTCATACCACCATCAGTACCGTTTTTGAAGCCCACTGGACAAGATAGGCCCGAGCTCATCTCACGGTGTGTTTGGCTTTCGGTAGTACGGGCGCCAATTGCCGACCAGCTGATCAAATCCTGCATGTACTGCGGGGTGTTTGGATCAAGTGCTTCAGTGGCGCAAGGAAGCCCTTTTTCATTCAGATCAAGCAGTAGCTTACGTGCGGTGCGCAATCCTTTTTCGATATCAAAGCTATCGTTCATATCGGGATCGTTAATCATCCCTTTCCAGCCGACCGTGGTACGAGGCTTCTCAAAATAGACACGCATGACTACAAATACGCTGTCTTCGATCTCTTTTGCCAATACGGCTAAGCGATCAGCATATTCATGTGCCGCCTTGATATCATGGATAGAGCAAGGTCCAATGACCACAAACAATCGCTTGTCTTTGCCGTCCAAGATGTTTTGGATAGTGTTTCGACCGTTTAGGACGGTTTTATAGGCTTCATCTGATAGAGGTAGCTCAGTTTTTAGCTCAGCGGGCGTAATCAAAGGAATAAATTTTTCAATATTCACGTCGTCAATATCTGCATTATGGGTAACTGATGTTGTCATGGTTATATATCGTCTAGCTGATTTATAGGAATATTCATTATGCGGACAAAATGTTTGGTTGACAAGGGTAGTCAGGCAGTTAATTGACTGATAACTGGAATGAGGAATCTAAAACTTAGTTATACTTCCATGCATTTAGGGTGTGTTTTCCAAAATGAGATACGTCTTAGCATTGTATTTAAAACTGCAAATGCACGTTTGGGATTTATTTTTTCTATCTGCTAATAATGACTAATCAAAATTTATACGGTCGATACTCAGATTTTATAGCTTAGGTTTCAGAACTTGAGTCTCATAGCTTAGGTTCTATAAATTGGGTTTCACGTGCGAGTTTAGCTATTTTTATCATCGTCACGTATGATAGCGACATCAGCGGTAGGTGGCTAAAATGTTACTTTAAAGATATGGTAGACAGACTTGCACATCATCTGTGAATACTTATCACTGATTTGTGGCGTTATATTTTATAATAGCGGTTTATTTTTATTCTTTAATACTGAGAGCTTGTCATGACAGATTCTGCTACGTCTCATTCACATACTGATTTAGTCAGCCAGACAGAGGCGGACTCTCAAAGACCGAACAGACGCCTTGCACCGCTAGTCATAGGTATCGTGGCAGGCGAAGTGTCTGGAGATAGCTTGGGTGCAGATTTCATGCAGCAGATGAACAATCTACGTGATGATATCGTCTGGGTTGGTGTTGGTGGTCCCAAAATGCAAGCGCAAGGGCTGCAGAGTATTTTTCCATTAGAGCGTCTTGCGGTGATGGGACTGGTGGAAGTCATGTCACAGCTACCAGATTTGCTCAAAGCGCGCCGCGAGCTACTGAGTGCGTTTGATGTGGCTAGTATTGATTGGTTTGTTGGTATCGATGCGCCAGACTTCAATCTACGGGTATCCAAAAAGCTCAAGCCGCAAGGCGTATTCTGTGTACAGTATGTCAGCCCTTCTATTTGGGCGTGGCGTGAGTCACGTATCCACAATATCAAAGCAGCAACCAATCTGGTGTTGTGCTTGTTTCCATTTGAGCTACCAGTTTACGAGCGTCATAACCATCCGGCGATCTGCGTGGGTCATCCACTGCTACGAACTATCGATCAGACATTGATAGACACACCAATCAATCAGCGCCGCAGCGAGCTCGTTTGGCACAATGATGGATTACAGCAGTTTTTTATTGAACGGTTTGATGATGTGAGTCAGCTTGTTTGTGTGATGCCAGGTTCTCGGCGCGGTGAGATTACGGCTATTTTGCCTTTAATGCTTGATGGTATTCAAAAGTTAATACTGCTAGATCCTAAGCTGTGCTTTATCATTCCGACAGTGGATCAAAACCATCAGTATATTGTCCAAGAGGTTATAGATCAACGCTCAGAGCAGCTACGAGAAGCTATTGTGGTCGTTTATGACGACACCCAACCAGAATTTAGCCAGCAGGCCATGGCAGCTTCAGATATTGTGATGCTAGCATCTGGAACAGCAACGTTGGAGGCGATGCTGCTTGAACGACCGATGGTGGTGGTGTATCAATTAAATAAGCTGACCTATCAGATTGCCAAACGTTTGGTAAAGGTGCCTTATGTGGCATTGCCGAATATACTTGCTGGTGCGCCAATTGTGCCTGAGCTTATACAAGAGCAGGCAAGCGGTGACAATATTTGCCGTACCGTGATGCGTCTACTGCAGCCACGTGCCTATGCCGAACAACTAAAGGGTTTACTAGCGACAAAACAGTCATTACAGCAGCAAAGTAACCATGAACCAGCAAATAGTATGATTGAGCAGTGGTTTATGCAAAATACTAAGACGATCAATCCTACCTAAACAAGAAAGACTTTTTAACATGATGCCTATTCAGCACAGTACAGATCAACATAGTACGGATCAACACAATATAGAAAACTCAATTCAGACAGTTGATATCAAGATCGAGAATATCGATGTTAAAGGTCAGTATATTCAACTGGTAGCACCCATACATTTATATGGGCAGATGAATATTTCGGAACTACTCACTCAATATTTCACCAGTAATAAAGAAGCTAAGCAGACAGTACTACAAATTGGTGTTGATGAAGCAGGGCGTGGACCATTACTGGGTAGCGTCAATGTTGCCGCCGCAATACTGCCCCCGTTGTGGTCAGGACTAATCGAAGCACAGCCGCTAAAAGACACACCACTATCGACTCTAACAGATTCAAAAAAATTGAGTGAAAAAAAGCGAGATATCCTTTATCCGCTTGTCAAACAGCATGCCACAGGGTATGTCATCGCTGACATACCAGCAGCAGTCATCGATCAGGTAAATATATTGCAGGCAACCATGCTTGGTATGCGGCTGTGTACGGAGACGTTATTAACAATAGTTTTTAAAAGTATTTTAGCGGCCACAGTCGCTGAAGACGCATTGCCTAATAACGTAAAGATTGAGGTGCTGTTCGATGGCAATCGTTGCCCTGATCTGAACTCCGCTATATTTGACGAATTAGATATGACGCTATCTGGCGTTGATTGCCAAGCGTGGGTGAAGGGTGATGCGCGCCATACGAGTATTGCCGCCGCCAGTATATTAGCAAAGGTGAGCCGTGATGAGACCATGTACAGCCTTGATGCGCAATATCCAGAGTATGGTATTGCCAAACACAAGGGCTACCCGACGCGCGCGCACATGGAAGCAATTGACAGATACGGTGTGCTATCAGCACATAGACGTAGTTTTGCACCAGTACGAAAGTCGTTAGAAAGTAGATAAATGCAGAACAGCGAGCATTTTAATCATCACGAATGTACCGAAATCCCATAACAATCAAGCGACATATATTATGAATTAATAGACTGTTTTTTAAAAATAACGAGCAAAAGTCCATAAAGTATATTACAATATATTCATACCAATATAAAAACCTGTAAAATCAATAACTAAGCTTTGGTTTAATTTTTTATTTCCACTATGATTTATATACATAACTATTTTATAGGATAAAAGATGACAGCTCATATCCCTCAAAAAAGCCTCGCTTCAGTACTATTTTTAACAGTGTTTTTAACGGCTTGTGGTGGCGGCGGCGGTGGAGACTCCGATAGCAGCTCTGTACCTAATGATCCACCGAGTGAAACACAAGAAGATATCGTATCAGAACCAATTACTTCAGTACCTATTACAGCGTCGCCCGATGAAGAGGAAGAGTCAGCCGGAGATGTACCAGACAATACAAATAAGGAACCCGTAGACAACAACGCACGAGCAGCATTAAGTGCTAATAATCAATTTAGTCTGGCCAGAACCAGCTGTGGTCTAAGTGGTCTCTCTGGTGATACAAAACTGGACGATATTGCGATTCAGCATGCAAACTATATCAAATATGTATTTGCTAATAGCACACCAACCACCTTCAATGCCCATGTCGAAAATGAAATCAGTGATATTGCTAGCGTCACAGGCGACAACAATCCATTCTTTGGTGGCCTAGACTTCTCAGATAGATTGTTAAATGCAAACTACAGTAATGCACAATATGGTGCGACAGAAAATATCGCTCAATCTGTCTATTACAGCTCAGCAGGTAATTTCTTGAGTGTAGATATGGTGGCAACCTCAATGGCAAAGTCATTGCTAGCCGCACCGTATCATCTGCGTTCTTTGATGCTGCCAACGTCGAGTCTGATCGGCACAGGGATGGTTACTTACAAACCTAATGCCAAAAATCCAACCCTTAATCAAGGCTATGTCTTAGTAAGCCATGCCTCAGCGACAAGAGCGACAAGAAATAGGTCCGTATCAGGTGTCTTTACTTATCCATGCGAAGGGGTGACTGGTACAGTAACTGCGCTATATAATGAGTCGCCAAACCCTGTTAGAGGAACTGGTCGCAATTTGCGTACTGATCCTATCGGACAGCCTGTTTATGTGAGTATGCCATCAGCAGATAAAATCAAAGTCAGTAACATCAAGTTCCGTGATACTCAGCGTAATACTGATGTACCGATTCAGTTGATTGATTTTGACAATGATCCGTACAGCAATACCAACTACGAGCTACCAGAGAACGAAGCTTTTATATTACCGTTGACCGATGCACTCAAAAGCTGTGAAGTTAAGCGTCGTGCGGACCAGAGTCAACAATGTGGTCTTTATGGTAATACAAAGTATCAAGTGAGCTTTGATATATTGGTTGACAACCAAGCTTCTGAAACCCAATCATTTACGTTTACCACAGGTCAAGTAAATTATTAGTAGGTAAACTAAAACACCAGTTCGGCTATTGAGACGATAGGGTAGAATAAGGGCTGAAACAGATAACTGGTTCAGCCCTTATTTTGTAAAACACCTTTGACTATCATTGAGCGTGTTATACAACTAATCATTAGCAGTTTTGACTTTAGAACGAGGAGTCTGGCTGTTGCAAAAAGGCTTTTTCATCATTGGTTGAGTCGCGTCCTAACGCCTCGTTACGATGCGGATAGCGCCCAAATTGATCAATAATTTCTTTGTGGCGATACTCAAAGTCCAATGTGGTTGGATCATTCAACTGCTGAAATAGCGGCAGATAACGGTCATGAACCAGTGCTGATTCAGAATGCATAAATGGAATGATGATGAATCTGCGCCACTGCATCGGCAGCGTATCAAAGTAGGGCTGCTGAACCGCTTCTTGTGCCAGTACTATTGCCATACCGTCTTGAGCAAAAGCGTTCGCTTGACCGCGGTATAGGTTGCGTGAAAACTGATCCAACACGATAATCTCTGCTAATCGTCCTGCCAGCGCCGTAACCGAGCTATTACCATCCAGTGAAGACTCCGCGATACGCCAAGTGACGCATTCACCTTGCACAGCTGCCTGCCAAGTACTACTGAACTTATCCGCTATTTGTTTATCAAAATGATCGTTTTGTTCAAACCAACAGGCTTCATTGTCTTCATTAAACCAAAAATCCAACACTGCACGTGCCTCAGGATCGAGATGAGTCAAATCTATGTCTTTTGGGTCTAGTTGAGAAGAATGAGATCGGCTGGCAGAGGTGGAATAATCGGTTGAGAGTGCCATAAGATATTCTAATTATGATGAATTTAGTCTACTATAGCGCAAATATTTATATCTGTCTGTCAAGATACCAACAGCAGAGTGTCTATTAGGTAATCTATTATGAATGCAAAAAATCTAGAAAATTCTACCAACACAACACTACCACCAACCCCATATTATGTGCTCGATGAAGCGGCCATCGTCGCCAATATGAAAATCATCGCGCGTCTGTGTGAGTTGTCTGGAGCCAAGGCATTACTAGCGTTGAAATGTTTTGCTACATGGGGCGTGTTCGATGTGATGCAGCCTTATCTGCATGGTACGACCTCATCGTCGCTCAATGAAGTCAGGTTGGGATATGAAACCTTTGGTAATAATACCGAGGCGGGTAGCCAAGATAAAAAAGAAACACATGCCTATAGCGTTGCCTATAGTGCAGATGAACTGCCAGAAGTATTGAGATACGCTGACAAGATTATCTTTAACTCAATCTCTCAGCTCAATGCTTTTAAAGACCAAGCAGCGGCGCAAAGTATTCCAGTCGGTTTACGACTAAATCCTAAGACCAGCAACTCATCGTTTTTGATTGCTGACCCTGCGCGTCCATTTAGCCGCCTTGGTGAGCATGACAAAGTCAAAATTGCAGCAGTGCTTAGTGATATCACTGGTGTTATGATTCATAACAATTGCGAAAACGACAGCTTTGACGCTTTTAGTGAGAGTTTGGCTGATATTGAAAACAGATTCGGTGATGTATTAGCACAGCTTGAGTGGGTGAGCTTGGGCGGTGGCATTCACTTTATCGCGCCTGATTATCCACTAGAAAAGCTCGCTGACAGATTAAAAGCATTTAGCGAGACGTATGGCGTGCAAGTCTATCTTGAGCCGGGTGAAGCAAGTATCCATGGTGCGGGTACGTTGGTCACTACTGTCCTAGATACGATGCATAATCAAAAAAACTTAGCCGTCGTTGATGCCTCTATCGAAGCACATATGCTTGATTTACTGATTTACCGTGAGTCAGCACCGATTGCTGCGATCAATAATGCTACTGCTGACATCGCACCTATTGGTAATCCAGCGGAAGCTGCACCGTCTGAAGCTAATGCAGAGTCAGCAGACCATACGATTATCTATGGTCGTTCTTGCTTGGCAGGCGATATCTTTGGTGAGTATGCATTACCAAGTAACTTACAGATAGGGGATGAGATTGCCTTTGGCAATGCCGCAGGCTATACGATGGTGAAGAAAAACTGGTTCAATGGGGTCAACATGCCTGCAATTGTGATTCGTCGTTTGGACGGTCGTATCGATATCCAGCGTGAGTTTGATTACCAAGACTACAAAGCCAGCCTGTCTTAGGAGTTAGTTTTTTAAACAATGCTATTGTCGGTTTGTGATATTTTTAAGTATTAAAAAACAAAGACTTAGTTTGCATTAGTGAGTATTTTAGTATCTCTGCTTTTTATGCATATTTTTTACCGATAAGGGAATAAAAATTGTTATAATCGCCTCGGGCAAATACTGGAGTGGTATTTGCCCGACGGGTGCGTGGGTTTTCCTCGGTCTTCCTTTTTAATTCACGCATATCATTCACTCGTTTCTGTTTTGCATAGCCGCGATCAACGGTATCGACAGGGACACAAAGGAGGATTGTTCATTGAACACAAACCAACAAGCCACATCTAACAAAAAAGACGTACTCATCATCGGAGCAGGCGGTGTCGCTCAAGTGGTCGCGCATAAATGTGCGATGCACAATGATGTACTCGGCGAGATCCATATCGCCTCACGTACCAAAGACAAATGCGATGCCATCGCGCAGAGCGTAAAAGAAAAAGACAGCTTTAAACAAGCTGCAGTCTTGCATACGCATCAGGTCGATGCGATGGACAGCCAAGCACTTGTGCAGCTGATACAAGACACAAAAATACAAATACTCATCAATGTTGGCTCGGCATTTATCAATATGACCGTTCTAGAAGCTTGTATCGAAACAGGCACGGCATATATAGATACGGCGATTCATGAAGATCCACGTAAGATTTGTGAGACACCGCCGTGGTACAATAACTACGAGTGGCAACGCAAACAGCGCTGTGCAGACAACAATATCACTGCTATTTTAGGTGCAGGGTTTGATCCTGGTATGGTCAACGCTTATGCGCGTCTTGGCTACGACATGATGGATGCAGGTTCAGTGACTGATATTGATATCATCGATATCAATGCGGGTAGCCATGGCAAATACTTTGCGACTAACTTTGATCCAGAGATCAACTTCCGTGAGTTCACAGGTACCGTTTACTCTTGGCAAGACAGCAAATGGCAGTCTAACAAGATGTTTGAAGTTAAACGTACGGATGATTTGCCAGTTGTAGGCGTGCAGAACAGTTATCTGAGTGGTCATGATGAAGTGCATTCATTGTCAGCTAATTTAGATGTACCAAACATCCGTTTCTGGATGGGTTTTGGTGAGCACTATATCAACGTATTCACCGTGCTACAGAGCCTAGGACTACTGTCTGAGCAGCCAGTAATGACGGCTGAAGGTCAAGAAGTAGTACCGTTAAAAGTTGTAAAAGCCGTACTACCAGATCCAAGCTCGCTGGCGCCAAACTATACAGGTAACACTTGTATTGGTGACAAGGTTAAAGGCAAAATCAATGGCGTTGAGACTGAAGTGTTCATTTATAACGTCTCAGATCATAAAGATGCTTACAACGAAGTGGGTAGCCAAGGTATCTCATATACCGCAGGCGTACCCCCTGTTGCGGCAGCCATGCTAGTTGCAACTGGCGAATGGGATGCAGGCAAGATGGTCAACGTCGAAGAGTTAGATGCCAAGCCATTTATTAATCTACTCAACAAGATTGGTCTACCAACGCGTATCAAAGATAGCGAAGGTGATAGAGCGCTAGAGTTTGATATCTAATTAGCAAATGTTATTTAGAAAAGCCTGTCTTCTATAGATAGGCTTTTTTGTGTCTGGTTATACGAATAAAGAGGGCTAGCGGTGACATTGCGTTCTTGCTACTATCTGTTGTGGTTAGATATATATTAAGTAAGTTTTGATTTGCACGCTTACAAGCGAGTTAATAAATTCACAACTATATATACTTTCTCGGCGCTTTGGGAGCAACCTAAGGCTAATATTTAAGGGAAAAAATGGAAGTTTATAGAGGAGTATCAGAAGAAAGTGATGCTAGATATCTTCTTTCTTATATAAATGACGTGCTGATTCCAGCATCTGAAGAATTCTTTGCGTTATTGAGTCAAAACCAAGTCTTACTTCACCACGCTTTTTCTTTTAATACGATATTATCTCATGCGATAGACTACATGGTTTTTATTGCCAAAAAAGTTACTAAATCATCAGACCATTCAAGTGTCATCCAAAGAAAGGATTTCATATCTAAATTTGATGAAAAATATCATGTAGACGGATGTTCTCATATAAATAATAAGTTCAAATTGTTAGATGCTGTTAACAACTCGTTCAAGCATGTTGAATTAGAACAAAAAAGGTATGCTGATTTAATAAAAATGTATGGTGATTTGAATTTCCATAACTTATCTGCTCATGATGGAAAGGTATTTTTTAAGTCTCAACTATATAGCTTTGATTATTGCCGAGTAGTTATGAGACCTATTGCGAAAATTTTCGATTGTAATATAAAAACGCATAACGACGTAGATGATTTTATTAATGGTAGAATACATGGTAGTTTTGGTTATGGTAATTTTCTCTATGAATATGAACCATACGATGCTGTTGATAGAATGATTGATTTCTTTGACTCTGAATGTATTGATTGTGGTGAAATAGATGATAGATGTGATTGTGTTAGCTATATTTATGATCAAAAATCAGGTGAACGCTCACCCAATATAGATCCCAATTTTGATTTTAATGATGTAATGTCTAATATTAGTGGAACGCGTGAGTGGAGAAAGAAATAGGTTCAAAGAGTAGGGTACATTTATGCACTAGATAAACGTTATAGTAAGCATAACTTATATACCATTAAATTGAACTATAAATTATACTCAGAGTACATCATAAAACAGTAACCCAAGTTAGTCTTGACTAGGATTATATTCTCTCAACGCCGCAATACGGTCATCTAGCGTTGGATGTGAGCGGAATAGATTGGCAATACTAAAGCCTTGCGTTTGTCCTGATGAGATCGCAAACGCTTTCATACTCTCAGGCATTTGATCTGCTCGCTGTGCAGAAGGACGCAGTGCATCAAGCGCACTAATCATTTTTTCGCGGCTAGCAAGCTTTGCGCCCATTTGATCTGCACGGAATTCACGTAAGCGTGAGAACCACATCACGATGGCAGACGCCAAAAATCCAAGCAAAATATCCATCACAATACTGGTGATAAAGTAACCGATACCGGGGCGATCACTGGTGTTTTTAAAAACAGTACGATCCACGAAGCTACCGATAATGCGCGCAAAGAACATCACAAACGCATTGACCACGCCTTGAATGAGCGCAAGGGTTACCATATCGCCATTAGCCACATGGCCAATCTCATGCGCCAATACGGCCTCGACTTCATCTTTATTCATATTTTGTAGTAGACCAGACGACACTGCTACTAGTGCTTTATTCTTATTCCAGCCAGTTGCAAACGCGTTTGGCTGCGAATTATTAAAAATACCAACCTCAGGCATACCGATATTTACGGCTTGCGCTTGTTTTGCTACTGTATCGACTAGCCACTGTTCAGTAGCGGTGCGTGGCGATTCTATGACTACTGTACCCGTAGATTTTTTAGCCATCCACTTTGATATAAAGAGTGACACCATCGAGCCAACCATACCGTAGATACCGCACATAACAGCAAGACTGACATAGTTTAGCCCACCTGCCGTGTATACACCGCCAATCCCAAAAAACCTGGACAGTATCCCAAACACAATGCTAAAAACTACGATCACGGCCAAGTTGGTTAACAAGAACAATCCAATGCGCATCATGAGGCTGACTTCCTATATGTATTATCTGTATGACCTCGGTAGATAGTTATCTAAAAGGTTTGTTTGCTACGATAGAGTTTACTGTGGTTTTATCTGTCATACTATTTCAATATTGTCAAAGTGCTAAAATAATTATGTTGTCCCAACTATAGCGAGGTTTTTCGAGACAGTTAGCGAGCTAGGTATATTAGCTCGTTACCAATACTGGTTAGCTACAGTACAACGTCACCGAAAGTGTTGCCTATCGATCTAAGTATTAAGTTTTGGTCAACTATTTCTTATTTTGATTTATCCGAAGATAATGATGACCAAGATTAATCTCTAAAAAATAATAAAAATGAGAACATCCTATGCAACTAAAAATAAATATTATTGACGCCTTTACTAATACTTTGTTCAAAGGTAATTCCGCTGCGGTTATTGTGATAGATGAATGGTTAGATGATACTTTGATGCAGTCTATTGCGTCCGAAAATAATTTGTCTGAGACCGCTTTTATCGTTACTGATGATAACGGTGTCTATCATATTCGTTGGTTTTCACCACTGACTGAAATTGACTTCTGTGGTCATGCGACCTTAGCTTCTGCTTACGTGCTGTTTAAGAAAAATCCGAACGTAAAGGTTATTCAATTTTCAGCCAAAGCAGTTGGTATACTTACCATTGTCCAAACAGAATCAGGCAAGATACAAATGGATTTTCCCAATACAATGCCTGAAAAAATTGATGAGATTCCTGATAGCTTATTGGCAGGGCTTTCTATTGTGCCTACTGAAGTCTATCGCAATACTCAAGCGTATTTTGTTATCTATGACTCTGAATCCGACGTATTGAATGTTGTGCGTGATAATGACAAATTGAAGCAGCTAGCACCTTATGATGTGGTGGTAACTTGTGAGGCAACCTCACAAAAGTATCATGATTATGATTTTGTCTCTAGATACTTTTGGCCAGCAAATGGCGGTGACGAAGACCCAGTGACTGGTTCGGCTCATACTGGGCTTGCACCTTTGTGGGCAGAGCGTTTGGGCAAAAGCGAATTGATTGCCTATCAAGCATCTAGCCGAGGCGGCGCGCTTGACTGTACTGTGGTAGGGGATAGAGTACTCATTTCTGGCAATGCCGTACCTTATCTTACTGGATTTATCACCGTTGAGGAGTAGGTAGCTTTGACAGAACTAAAAACCGTTGGGCTGTTTGCGCTGACCGCATTGGCTGAGATTGCAGGGTGTTATTTGCCTTATCTGTGGCTGCGAGAAGGTAAGTCAATCTGGCTGCTAATACCTGGCGCGCTGAGTTTAGTCGCATTTGTTTGGCTGCTGTCATTACATCCGACCGCTGCAGGTAGGGTTTATGCAGCCTATGGCGGTGTATATATTTTTATGGCAATACTATGGTTATGGGCTGTCGATGGTATTCGTCCGACTTCATGGGACATAATAGGTGCTGTGGTCGCGCTACTTGGCATGGCGATTATTATGTTTGCGCCGCGTAATGCCTAACGAAAACGAGTGACCAATTCAAAAAAATACCAATCAAACCATTAGGTCAGATCGGCATATTGATACGAGAAATATTAATGTTTGCCTAAAATACTACCATTGTCGTCTTTCTTCGCTTGTTTCGCCGCTTTCTTTTCTTTTGCTGTCAGAAGCGGCTTCTTTTTGACATTCTTTTTACTGTCTTGACCTTTACTCATGGTAATTCCTTTGTAGATAACGCATACAACCCGCTAAGCTAATTGAGCTGACTTAAGGTAAGTATGGTGACGACTAACATAGTCGCTTACTAAATCGAGTATAGGCTTAAGTATTAGTAATAGATAGCACTCGCACAATTCGCCTACGATTTATTCCTTTTACTTTCTTTAGCAAAATCATTGTGTTAGCTAAATCATATTACAGCTAATTTGTTCAATCAATCATGGTATTTATAAGTGCTTACTTACGGATACATAGCGATTTGCTATAATGGCTAAAAGCCGATGCATAAACGCGGCAAACTCTTATTTATTAACATTTAGCACCATTGTGCTCACTGTTTTGGTCACCCTATTATGCGTATACGTAAACTGTTTAAATTTGAAAATGCTCATATCGTTCGCAACTGTAGCTCTGAGCGTTGCAAGCACTCAATTCATGGTCACAGCTATCAGATTGAGCTGATTTTAGAGGCTAATCGTTTAGATCACGGGCAAATGGTTTATGACTTTGGGCTGCTAAAATCTTCGATCAAAGACATTATCGACAGCTTTGACCATGCGATTTGTTTTTGGAACAAAGACGATCCTGAGTATGTTGCAGCGTGTAAAAAATTCAGCGCGCGCTGGATAAGTCTGCCAGTATCTCCATCGGCAGAACAGTTCTCACGTGTGATATTTTTCTGGGCGCAAGAAATACTGCGCCAGACGCAAATGCAAAATGGCGAAGCAGATGTTAGTGTTTATTCAGTGATTGCTCATGAGACGGCGACAGGGTACGCGCAGTGTTTCGCTGACGATGTGACAAACGAGCAAATGGGTAAGCTGGTCTTAGAGGACTTTGAATTTAGTGAGCAAGTTCGTACTGAATGGACTGACTCTGATCTGTATGCCAAGCTGATTCGCGGTGAAAGCTTTACTAATCCAACGGTGACGATGCAAGTACAGGCAGGTTCAGACTAATGCATAACGACCAATCAATCAAAAATAGTTGCACTGTGCGAACGCTGATACTGAACTCTGAGCAAGATACCCAGTCATTGGCTAAGCAATTAGCAGCATTGCCACTAGCGGGTGGTGTATGGCTGGCAGGGGACTTGGGCGCTGGCAAAACCACCTTAACTCGCTATTGGTTACAGGCGCTTGGTCATACCGGTGCGGTAAAAAGTCCCACCTACACGTTGGTTGAGCCTTATAGTGTTGAGCAAAATAACGGTACAACCAAGCCTGTGTATCATGCAGACCTATATCGTCTTCAAGACCCAGAAGAGCTTTCTTTTATTGGGTTTGATGAATATCTAGATGAGCCTGAAGCGCTCGTTATTATCGAATGGGCAAGCCGTGCTGATGGCTATCTACCATTGCCAGCTTTATATATCGATATGACTCAAGACGAAAGCGATGATACCGATAATGATGCCCGCCAAGTGATACTGCGATTATCGAACACAGGACAAGCACAAGGTATAGACTTAACAAACTTGAAAATCTAAGCAATGCTTGCCAATACGCTCGAAACTTTCCAACACATGACAGTCAATAATGCCAGATAGCTACTCCTATACCCGTATCAAAAAACTATCACCGCTGCTCATTAACCAACTAGCAGCAGGTGAGGTCGTGACGCGTCCAGCCGCAGTAGTCAAAGAGCTGCTTGAGAATGCCATTGATGCAGGTGCCACCAATATTGACGTGCGCATCACACAAGGTGGTATGGGTACGATAGAAGTGGTAGATAATGGTACAGGTATATATCCTGACGATATGGTCATGGCTATCACGCGTCATGCTACCAGCAAAGTCGCTGATGTTGCCAACTTGCACGGTATCACGACGCTGGGTTTCCGCGGCGAAGCGTTAGCAGCGATGGCTGCTGTCTCTCGTTTAAGTTTGACGAGCAGCCATGATGATAGTGGCATTGGTCGTCAATTACAGGTCGCTGGTGTGCTGGATGATACGCCAAAACTGATGCCAATCGTGCATAATCGTGGTACAACCATTGTAGTAAAAGATCTATACTTTAATGTGCCTGCACGCCGTGGTAACCTGAAATCTATTGCGACTGAGTTTGGTCATATCGAGACGATTGTTCGCGAAGTTGCACTAGCACGAGCTGATGTTGCCTTAACACTATGTCATGATAATAAAAAACGGCTATCGCTCTCTGCAAGCACCCACAGTAGTAGTGACAATAAACGTTTGCCACTATCGCGTCTAGAGCAAGCCACTGGTATGGCGCTGACGGATGATGCACTCAACATATCGATAGATTTATCGAGCCTTATACAACAGCCCATAGCGTACGATAATATGGTGACAAGCCAAGTCTCGATTAGCGGTTGGCTGTGGCCGATGCATCATGAGCAAACGGCCTTACCGAAGCTGATCTATGTGAATGGGAGATTGGTAAAAGAGGCCTTGATTAGTAACCAGATGCGTCAACTGGCTCAGAGTGCCCAGCTGGCAGGTGTGGGTTACGCGCTTTATTTTGAATTACCAACCCAGTGGTTAAATATCAATGTTCATCCATCGAAACAGCGTATCAAAATAAGCCCACTTAACAACATCATGGCGCATTTGAGCCATACGATCCGCACTCAGTTGAAAACGATTGAGACGGTCAAGACCACATCTACGCCGATGGTTGATACTGCTGAAGAGGTTTGCTCAGAGCTACCAGATGGTAATGCTTTGATGGGTGGCTCACTTACAGGTCGCTCGTCTGAAATGTTCACATCGAGTACGCAGCCTACAGATACTCACAGACGTCGCCCGCAAGTACAGTCTGTTAGGCAGTCCTATCAGTCAGATCCAACAAGATCAAACCCAATAGAAACATCCTCTCAAAAATCAACACATTCTCACATTAGTGATTCAACAGATCAAAATAATAGTGACGCTCCACATTATTCTGCTGAAATGAAACTGCGCGCATTTTCATTACCAGTTTGCTTAGATATCGTGACTGGTTTGGGTAACGTGGTAACCGCTACGTCTATTAACTCGAACATAGATGACAATACATTGCCTTGGTTGCTATTTTACAACCAAGGTCAATGTCTATTAGTAAGTGTCAAAGACTGGCAGTCCAAGGTGAATCAATTATTTGAATCGCAATTATTCGATAGCAAAGCATTTAATCAAAATCAAATGCCAAACAGTGCTAGCGATATCAATCAACAACTCAGTGAGATCAACTCTCAAATGTCTGCACAGGACTCTATAATATTTGAGACCGATCTCACTGAGATACTAAAAAATAGTTCGCTCAAAGTCATAGACAGCAGCCGTCTAGTAGCGTTGATGTTATCTTCAAAATCATAGCTGTTAAACTGAGCTTCACTTTTGCCACCCTCACTTGACTAAAGGCAACGCCATGCATTCCTCGTCTGATAACGTATCTCAAAACTTGCCGGATAACAGTGTAGTGTGTCTAATGGCACCAACCGCTAGCGGCAAAACAGCATTGGCATATGAGCTATACGATACGGGGCGTTATGAGCTGATTTCGGTAGACTCAGCACTCATATATCGTGACATGAACATTGGTACGGCCAAGCCAACAGCGGCTGAGCTGGCACGCTATCCTCATCATTTAGTTGACATCATTGACCCTACACAAAGCTACAGCGTTGCTGAATTCGTTACTGATGTGGCATGCCTTATTGATGAGTGTCATGAGCGCAAAAAGATACCGCTGTTGGTAGGTGGTACAATGATGTATTACATGGCATTACTCGATGGGTTATCTCCAGTGCCTGATAGTGATGATAGTGTACGTGCGCGCGTCGAACAATGGCGCCAGCAAGAGGGGATTTCGGCACTGTATGACTATCTGGGTAACATCGACCCGATAAGTTATGAGCGTTTGAACGCTACTGACACCCAGCGTATTACCCGCGCGATTGAAGTCTATTTGCAGACACATAAGCCGATAAGTGAGTGGCAGCGTCAACCAAAACAAGCGCTGGCACATAATCCAGCTCAGCAGTGGTATGCGTTATCGGTTATGCCTGACCGTCCATGGCTGCACGCACGTATTGAACAACGTCTAGATATTATGTGGAATGATGGGCTAGTAACTGAGGTTATTGGCTTACTTGAGAAATATTCGTTGACACCTAACATGCCGTCGATGCGCTGCGTCGGCTATCGACAAGTATTAGAGTATTTGGTTCGCATTGATCATGAGATATTTGATAAACCGCACTTAGATAAAGCTCAGTTTTATGACGCTTTTGAAGTGAATGATAGTCTAACCAGAGAAAACAAATCGCAATATGGCATGATGCAATCAACTGCTCAGTCAATGCCAACAAGTCACGAGGCTGAGGCACTTGCTTGTCAGGAAATGCAAAATAAGGCATTATATGCTACGAGGCAGCTGGCCAAGCGTCAGTACACATGGTTACGAAAAGTCATGCAGTTGCCTAGCGCTTCGTTAGATAACGTGGTAGATTTTGACCCCACTACCGAACCTGTTGGTAGTAATATGGTATTACAAACATTTGCCACAATGGCGCAAGCGAGAGATTATCTATACAAATAACTATATATAAACTTTTTGAACATTAATTTGTTGTGTAGGCGTCATCATATATACAAGTTGCCGCTATAACGAATACCGCGTATGTATAAGAAAGTAATCACAATTAGTTTCAAAAACTCGCATAGATAGCTGTTATACTTTAAATTGGCTGAAAATGAAGCAAGAGACGATGTTTCTATGCCGAATTTCTACGCCACAAACCAGTAATAATTGACTTTTGTAGATAAAAATAATTAATGAAACAAGTAGTTACTTACTTATTTACAATAACAATGTATTCGCGATAAAGTGGAATCACTTAAGAGCAACCAATATTGATTTAGATACGTTTTACAAAGAAAAAATACCATTGTATCTACCTTTTAGCCATTATAATTAAATTGACACTTAGAATAATTGGCATCCAAAACATAACTATATAATATTTAGGAGAGATTTCATGTCAAAAGGACAAACTTTACAAGATCCATTCTTGAACTCACTGCGCAAAGATCGCATTCCTGTCTCTATTTTTTTGGTCAATGGCATTAAGCTGCAAGGTCAAATTGAATCATTCGATCAGTATGTTGTACTTCTAAAAAACACTGTCAGCCAAATGGTATACAAACACGCGATCTCAACAGTTGTACCTGCACGCAATCCACGTAGCAGTACGACGACAGGCTCTACTACACAACCTCAAAGCGCGGCACCAGCTGGCTATCAAGGCGGTGGGTTTGAACGTGGTAGCAATTCTGCTGGTGGGTTTGACGAACGCGGTTTTGCCTCTAACCGTAGTGGGTTCAACCGCGGTGGTTTTAGCCAAGGTCAAGAACGTGGATTTGAACGTGGTAGCTTTGGTCAAGGTCAGGAACGCGGTTTTGAGCGCGGCGGCTTTGGTCAGGATCGCGGCTTTGATGCATCAACAGACAATACAGGCTTTGAAAACAAGCCAGATGATGGATCAAATGACAGCAACAGCTAAATAGTTATATGATCTTAGTGTGCTGCATAAAATACACTATCAAGCTATGATGTATCCATTGAAGACCTGCTACGATAGTGGGTTTTTTTTATATAAACAGGTTCATGGCTGTTAGGAAGTCTATTAGACTGTGACAGTATTATAAATCTTGTAGACCATTATTAATATGAAACAGAGTATAGTAAAATACTATATTGATTCACTATAAAAATAGAGCAGATTCATGAGTGATACTAAAAATAATTTGACCCATGAGCAATTCATTACTACTGCTATCGAAGCGATCAATACCGAGATATCCGCATTGGCGTTACTGACAGAGCAGATCGATGATAGGTTTGCGCAAGCATGCGATATTATTTTGGCTTGTCAGGGTCGCGTTGTAGTCACTGGCATGGGTAAGTCAGGATTGATTGGACGTAAAATAGCAGCGACTTTTGCATCGACTGGTACGCCTTCTTTTTTCATGCATCCTGGTGAAGCTGGACATGGCGATTTGGGTATGCTCGTAAAAGGTGATGTGCTGCTTGCTATTTCAAACTCTGGTGAGTCTGATGAGATCAAAATGCTTTTGCCAGTGGTCAAACACCTTAATATACCCCTAATCAGCATCAGTCGTGATAAGCGCGGTATGCTACCACGCGCCGCTGATATTGTGCTGACGCTGGGTCAGTCACAAGAAGCTTGCCCACTTAATCTTGCACCTACGTCGAGCACGACCGCTACCTTAGCACTTGGCGATGCTCTAGCGGTGGCTTTGGTACATGCGCGAAATTTCACGTCTGAGGACTTTGCACTATCTCATCCAGCTGGTGCCTTGGGTCGTCAGTTATTAACGCGTGTCGCAGACTTGATGCATACCAAATCAGAAGACCTACCGCTAATCGATCAGCAAGCACCATTACAGCAAGCGCTATTTACAATGTCTGCTGGACGCTTAGGCATGACAGTAGTGACTGATGATAGTGATAAAGTTGTTGGCGTATTCACTGATGGTGATTTACGCCGCGGCTTAGAAAAAGGCATTGATCTACAAACACCTATGCATAAAGTGATGGTGAGCAATCCACGCCGTGCTAACAAGAGCATGCGTGCATCGGATGCTTTGAGCGTCATGAATGAAAACGGTATCAGTCAATTACTGATTATCGATGATGAAGACCATCTAGAAGCAATTATTACCGTACATGATTTATTACAAGCTGGTGTTAAATAATATTATCGATCGTTGATGATGCGATAAGATAAAATACTCAGTAACACAGCCGTCAGGATGAGAAAAACAATGCAAGACTTAATAAAAAAAGCTGGACAAGTAAAGCTATTGGTTATGGATGTCGATGGGATTTTATCCAACGGTCAAATCATCTATGATGCTAATGGTATCGAGACCAAAGCATTTTCGGTGCATGATGGCGTAGGTGTTAAGTCTCTCGCGCGTTATGGTATTTTGACCGCTATTATTACTGGTCGTAGTAGTGCGATGGTAAATAAACGAGCTGCAGAGATGGGTGTTAACCATGTGGTACAAGGACGTGATGACAAGCTCATTGCGTTGAACGAGTTGCTATCGTCTCTAGATCCTGAACTTAACATTACTGCTGACGACTGTGCTTATATGGGTGATGATTTACCAGATATCAAAGCGATGCAGACGGTGGGATTTGCTGCAACAGTGCCAAACGCGCATGCAGAAGTTATCAAGCGTAGCGATATGGTAACCACTAGAGCGGGTGGTACTGGCGCAGTACGTGAGATATGTGACCTTATCTTAAAAGGACATGGACATTATCAAGACTTTGTCGCGAGCTATACGCTTGATGAAGCTCAAACTCAGGATAAACAGTCGTGAATACACGTGTTTTAATTGTACTAGCATTAATCATTGCAGGCATTGCTGGTTGGTTTTTTCAGCAGCAGGGCGATGTAACGCCGCCAGTCAATATTGAAACGACAGATGTCGATTATGAAGCCACTGACATCAAAGCAGTCCAAACGAATGATGAAGGCGAAACTGAGTATGAGCTTACTGCTGAGTCTTTAACTCATAATCCTGAAACCGATCAAGATGAGATGTCAGGTATCACGATGAATTGGGAGCCATCAACAGAACAGCGTTATCGTATTCAAGCGGGCACTGCTGCTATCAGTCAACAGACAGGGGAGTTGAGCCTGTCAGGTGGTTTTACATTGGTGAGCGAAGGGAATAAAGACGCATCCGATATCGAGCCGATAAAAGTGACAGGGACTACGCTAAAAGGCAATACAAAGTCAGGTCAAGTCTACAGTGAAGAACCCGTCCAAATCGAACAAGGCATGAACCGCTTTGAAGCGTCTAGTATGACAGCCAATCTTGAAACAGGTGAGTATGAATTTGGTCAAGTCGCGGTCGCTTTTATGCCAGCTGATCGTCAAGATAAAGCATTGTTTTAACCCATAACCTTTTTATCCATTATGTGAAAATAGCAGCTAGCATGACGTTTGCAATTTCTATCACGAATTATGAAATGAGCCATTATATGAAATCTAAATTTTTGCCTGCTTTACGTGCATCATCACGCTGCTTACACAACTTACGTACCGTGCCAGTAGTTATGCTATTAGCGCTACCGTTATATAGTCATGCATTGCCATCAGATGCCAATCAACAAATAAAATTGCTAGCGGATAAGGCTACTTATAGCGAGCGTACTGGTGTCACCAGTTATTCAGGTAATGTCATCATTACTCAGGGTACATTTAAGATGACTGCTGATAACATCACTGTCAATCTCTCTCAGCAACGTAGTATCAACTCAGCGGTAGCAACAGGTCGTCCAGCCACTATGCAGCAAGTGGTCACGCAAGAAAAAGGACTGGCTAAAGGTCAAGCCAATAAGATTGATTACAATGCAGTATCCGGCATCATCACGCTAACGGGAAATGCTAAGCTGGTACAGAATGGGGCAAGTTTTGCTGGTAATGTAATTCGTTATAGCTTAAAAGCTGGTGATGTGGAAGCAACTGCTGGTGGTAATCAACGAGTAGAGCTCGTGTTCCCGCCTAACAACAATACTAGCCAAAGCGGTGTACGCTAGTCTACGCCAATATAGTCGTAAGATTAAAATATAAGCAGCTAAACAAGGCTTTGGCTTTGGCAGTGCTTGAATTTTGTGAAAGTAAGAGTGAGCTATGAGCGATAATAAAAATACAAACCCTTCAGCATTAAATACCAGTACGGCACCTGTCGCTCGATTGACGATGCAAAACTTAGGCAAACGTTATGGTAAGCGCTGGGTCGTTAAAGACGTCTCGTTTTCTGTTGAGCAGGGCCAAGTTGTCGGGCTATTAGGTCCCAATGGGGCAGGTAAAACCACCAGTTTTTATATGGTAGTCGGATTGGTCAATATGGATAAGGGCCGCGTCACTCTAGGGAAAATGGACTTATCCAAATATGCTATGCATGAGCGTGCTCGTGCTGGCATTGGATATTTGCCTCAAGAAGCATCGATATTTCGCAAGCTCTCTATCGAAGACAACATATTAGCCATCCTGCAAACTCGTACAGCGTTAAGTAAAGCTGAGCAGCAGCAGGAGCTTGAAAAACTGATTGGTGAGTTCCATTTAGAACATGTACGTACATCGCTGGGGATGAGCGTATCAGGCGGTGAGCGTCGCCGCTGTGAGATTGCTCGTGCACTGGCAGCTGATCCTAAGTTTATCTTATTGGATGAGCCGTTTGCAGGTGTAGACCCTATTTCTGTCGGTGATATCAAAGACGTTATCTTAACACTGAAAAACCGTGGTATCGGTGTTTTGATCACTGACCATAATGTTCGTGATACATTGGCCATCTGTGAAAAAGCTTATATCGTTTCGGAGGGTGCGATCATCGCTGAAGGAACATCATCTGAGGTATTGGATAATGATTTGGTAAAATCTGTCTACTTAGGTAAAGACTTCCAAGTATAGTCTAAAAACCTAATATTTTTTCTCATACTTATATTTATACAGACTGTTGGCTTTAGTATTGTGAATTGACCCACAAGGCCAGCAGCGAACACCTCTCCTATAGCTATAATAGCAACCATAATACTTATACGTTGAACATTACCTCACCTATAAAACACAGCCGATAACGTCAATGGCTGCGTATTTTATCTCTTTAACGCTTATAAAAACATCTCGTTACTTCATTGATTATTCTCGATTAACCACCTGAATAAGGCTTATTATTTATGGCAAAAAATAAAAGTAGTTATGTCTGTCAGGAGTGCGGTGCGCATTTTGGCAAATGGGCAGGGCAGTGTACAGATTGCGGCGAATGGAATAGTTTGGTTGAAGCCCCAAATGTCAGCATGCCGCATCATAATAAGAGTAGTGCTAAGTCTACGCCGAGTCGAGCCACACCTCGTAATACGGGTGCAGCAGCTGGTAACTACTCAGGTACTCATAGCGCAGTCATGCCGCTTAATGCAGTAAGCGTCACGTTAGATACGCGCTTGCCAACAGGTATCAGTGAGTTTGATCGAGTGCTTGGCGGCGGGTTAGTAGCTGGTTCTGTTGTGCTGATCGGTGGCGATCCTGGTATTGGTAAGTCAACTATATTGTTGCAAACAGCAACCAATATGGCGCGTGCTGAATCACTAGCAGGGAGTGCACTATACGTCACAGGTGAGGAGTCACTTGCACAGGTGGCTATGCGCGCTAAGCGCCTAGACCTACCTGCTGATAGGCTTCGCGTATTGGCAGAGACCAACGTGGAAACCATTTGTGCCGCTTTGACTCAAGAGCAGCCAGCCATCGCTATCATTGACTCTATTCAGACTATCTATACCGATGCCATCAACTCAGCACCAGGCGGTGTTAGCCAGATTAGAGAGTCTGCTGCTATCTTGACACGCTACGCAAAACAAACAGGCACCGCGCTATTTTTAGTCGGTCACGTAACTAAAGAAGGTACGTTAGCAGGTCCACGTGTGCTTGAGCATATGGTTGATACGGTACTGTACTTTGAAGGTCAGTCTGACTCACGCTTTCGAATGATTCGAGCGGTCAAAAACCGCTTTGGCGCTGTAAATGAGCTAGGGATTTTTGGTATGACTGATATGGGGTTAAAAGAAGTTGCCAATCCATCAGCTATATTTTTAAGCCGTTATGATAAGCCTGTTGCCGGATCTGTGGTCATGGTTAGCCGTGAAGGTACAAGGCCTTTACTAGTAGAAGTACAGGCATTGGTTGATGACTCTCAAGGCTCACCTAGACGGATGGCATTAGGATTAGACTTTCAGCGTTTGTCGATGCTATTAGCGGTTATGCATCGTCATGGCGGGATTCATACTAGTGGACAAGATGTCTATGTCAATGTTGTGGGCGGTGTCAAAGTTATAGAGACAGGGTCTGACTTAGCGGTGCTATTAGCATGCGCCTCAAGTATTAAAGAAAAACCGTTACCCTCGTCATTAGCAGTGTTTGGTGAAGTGGGTCTCTCTGGTGAAATCCGCCCAGTACCTAATGGTCAGGAACGTTTGAAAGAAGCGATGAAACATGGATTCAAGCATGCGATTATTCCAAAAGCCAATGCGCCTGCTAAAGGTGCGCCGCAGTTCAAAGGAATCAATGTGATTGCGGTTGAGCGTCTTGACGATGCTATCGAAAGCGCGTTTGAATTATAGCCAATATTAAGAAGAATAATTGGCTTTATACACGATGATAACCCATCACAAAAAAGCGCCCAGCTCATGATGAACTAGGCGCTTTTATCTGTCTAATTTGTATAGGGCTGATTCAGCTAGGTAGCTAGATCATTGGCTCGAAACTAAGGTCCTGAAACGCGCTCAATCGCGACATTGCCCACACCTTTACTCGTAATACCGAGTTTTTTGGCAGCACCGTAAGATAAGTCTAATACACGGTTGCCATGGAATGGACCACGATCATTAACTTTTACGACAACGCTTTTGCCATTGGTTTTGTTAGTAACCTTGACATAACAGTTCAATGGCAGTGAGCGATGCGCTGCTGTTAGCGCATTCATATCGAAGGTTTCACCACTGGCTGTTTTGCGACCATGAAACTTACGACCATACCAAGAAGCTAGGCCTGTTTGCTTGAACTTGCTCACTGAATTAGAAGCGACTGCTGTCAGACGTTCTAATACGTCTTCGTCATTGGTAACTTGGGTCGTATCGCTAGCCAATAGAGAGCTGCTAAGCGCTAATGAGGTAGGCTGACGTGCTGATTTGACCAGACTTGATGCACCATCATGTTGACGGCTAAGCTCACCAAGTACACGATCGATATGGGAGGCGTTATCTTGCGTAATCATTGCAAGGGAGGTTTTAGCTTCTACAGCATTTACATTTGTAGCAACTGCAGATCCAGCGAATAAAACTGCTGACATAGTAAGTAAACCAGATAAACGCTTATTCATAAATACCTCTATAGCTTATACATTAAAACCTAGCTCTAAATTTTTTAGATCGAAAATGATGATGTCAAATCATGCTGACCGTAACTCATTTTCTGAAGTCTTCGTATTAATGTGTCAGCTCACTGACGATTAATGATAAGACCCTTATAGGTTTTTATGTATGGTAATTTTCATTTTATGATCATAAGTAACGGTAAAAATTATCGATGTTACCTAGGTCATGCTCAAATGATAGTTAGTGATATTTATTAAATACTTATGTCTAGCTCTAAAAGTAAATATCACTATACGTCGTATCTACAAAATGTCTGATATACCAACTTTCTAAAAGCGCTAAATTAATGAAGGGTTTAAATATGATTACGTGATGCTTTGTTGTTAAACCGTTAATTAAGTAGTGTATTTGAAAGCCTCAAATCGACAAGATGACAACTATACGGCCGAGCTACAACTAAAATATAATTAAATGCAAAGTTTGTTAGTAGCTATGTACTGGTTATGTATCGAAGTACAGTAAATGAGGTTAACGCAATTTTTTATAAAAAACAAGGAATAAAATATTTTAGCCTTGGTTTATAATCAAATAATGTTGGAAAAATACCTGCTTGCTAACCTATCTCATAAGTAATTAAATAACAACAGCTTATATAGCATACGGAGTCGAATATAGAGTATTCTGAGCACAAATTATGTCCTATTTATTAAAAGTAACAAAATATTAACGACCGTGAAGCTATCAATATACTAGGACTTTTTGTAGTAGAGTACAGAGATGGAATGTACAGAATATAAATGGTTATATGGTATGCCTGTATGGATATTTCAAGGGTTGAGTGCTGGTTTATACCATATAAGATATTGATTTATAAAGTATTAAATTGATAGCTACCACTGGTTAGCCAGACTTGTGCGTATGAATGGACATGAGCAAACCAAATCCTGCCATCAAAGTCACAATAGCAGTACCACCATAACTAATAAAAGGTAGAGGGACACCAACGACAGGTAAAATACCGCCAACCATACCGACATTGACGAATATGTATACGAAAAAAGACATGGCGATAGCACCTGCTAATAGCCTGCTGTAGACGTCAGGGTGAGTTAGCGCAATATAAAGGGCGCGTGTTAGTAGGCAAGAGTAAATAAACATGAGTAGCATGACGCCCATCAGACCGAACTCTTCAGAGAAGGCAGCGATAATAAAGTCAGTATGTCCCTCTGGTAAAAAATGCAAATGTGACTGTGTGCCTTCTAAGTAGCCTTTTCCCGTAAGACCACCTGAACCAATAGCGGTCTTTGACTGAATGATATTCCATCCGGCGCCTTGTACGTCAGCCTCAGGATTGAGTAGGGTCAATACTCGCGTACGCTGATAATCATGCAATAAAAAATTCCATGCAAACGCAATAAAGGGTATCGCCAAAACAACCGCAGCAGAAATAAGGCGCCAAGACAGCCCCGCTAAGAACAGCACAAAGATACCGCTTGCTGCTACCAATAGTGATGTTCCAAGGTCCGGTTCTTTTGCGATCAATAGTACAGGAACGATAATGAGCGCCAAGGTAATGGCAATACTGGATGCTGAGGGTGGCAGATCACGTTTTGATAAAAACCAAGCACACATCATAGGCATACCAAGTTTCATGAATTCTGAGGGTTGCACACTGCCAAATCCAGGTATTCTGATCCATCGCTGGGCACCCATACGCACCTCACCGATGACATCTACTAGCACCAATAGTATAAGTCCTAGTACATAAAATACAGGCGTGAAGGTACGATAGAGACTGGGCGGTATCTGAGCCATAATAAACATGACTATGAAAGCCACACCGTAACTCACCATCTGGCGTATGACCATACCCACATCCTGACTGGCCGCGCTATACAAAATCGTCAAGCCAATACAACAAACCGTTAGCAATAACAAGGTCAGCCACGGATCGATATGAATACGCTGCCACAGCGTCGGTGCATGACCCTGACCTAGGTGATGGCTTTGACGTGAAAAACGGTATTGAGGATTAGAAGACATAGGCAGAGTTTGACTAGCAATTAGGTAAGAGGGAGACGTCGTCTAAAATGTCTGATAAGACTGTGGTTTATCTATTTTAGTAGAAACTATAGAAAAAACAGTGAGTCGATTTTTAACATCTAGGCAATAAAGTCACATAATTATAAAGATTATGAGGATAAGTGTTAATTACGAATAGCATGCCTCAGATTAGAGGCGATAGTTTAGCCTGCTTGCTGAAAATTTGATAGTATCGATAAAACGTTTTTAGCGGTAGATTCCTGCAATGATAAAATCAAACAACCATAACCGTAGGCAGTTTAGCCAGTCTATTATGGCACTAATTGTCTTTGCAAGCAGTGTCAATGTACATGCCGCTATTATAAGTGATAATAGTGAGCGCCGTATCGTAGTGCGTCAGAGTAATAGTGACAGTAGTAATGCCTATATCACGCACTCTAATAATGTTGCCAACCAGCGTCCCGGCGTGACTATGTTGAATGAGACTAAGTCGAATGGGGGAAACTCATCAGGTGGCGATAGTATGCAAAGCTTGATTGCACAAAAGCAGCGTGATTTCAATATTGATGCCAGCATATCTATCGAAGAAAGCAAACGCGTCAGTATCAACCGCCGCCAGCCCATCTACAATACAACCTACAGTAATAATAGCTATAGCACAGCAAGCAATACTTATAATAGCGCTTATAACGACTTTACCAGCATGGATTTCAATGCATGGCTCAATAGTAACAGTTACCGTGCTAGGCAGGTGGCAGAGTACCAAAGCTATCTGAGCTCGCGCGTAGGGGCGCGAAATGTACCGCCATTGTCTCAGTTACTGACCACAGCGCGTAGCTGGCAGAAATGCGGTTATGAGCCCTATCAATTGCCACCGCAAGAGCTGTGGTCGAATATCGTACCGACACTACATCTATATAGCGAATTAAAAAACCAAGGGATATTGCCACCGAGCACTGAGATACGTTCGGTATACCGCAGTCCTGGTCTCAATGACTGTGCAGGCGGTGCAGATGGTAGTAAACATATGAATGCTAGTGCGATAGATGTTTGGGTGCCAGAGTATGAAGATAATCTATGGCGTCTTAGTACTATGCAAGATGGATTATGTCAATTTTGGCAATATCAAGGTCAAGCCTATAACTTCGGTCTAGGGTTGTATTCTACAGGTGCCATCCATCTCGACACAGATGGTTATCGTAAATGGGGCTTCAACCATGCAAGTAGCAACTCTTCTTGCCGTTACTAGCAAATAATTAGCAGATAAAAACCTAGATTTACATGGTAAAAGTAGATAGAGACGTTATAATATAGCGCTGATAAGTTCTAGGATAAAAGTAGATATAGAACGATAAGCTAGACGCATAAGTTCACTGAAAATTTGTTTGGTATTTATGGTTTATGCTTTAATGATAGTACTTTTCTTACCTATCTTTGTATCCTTGTCGCTCTTCAAGGAAGAAGATTACGTTATCACAAGCAGGGTTTATGACAAAGCAGCGCGCGACACTTAAACAGTACAGTCAGTCAAATAATAAGAACCAAGGCTTTTTTCGTTCAAGATATATGTATGGCGCGTTAGTAGGTACGGCATTTTTATCCGCATTACTTGTTAGTGCCTGCAGCCCACAAACGCATTCTGACAGCCGCTCATCGGTCACAGATAAGAATACAATCAGCCGTAATAATATTGAAAAAAACTCTAAAAATATTGAAGACGGTATTAAAAACTCTTATGCACGTTTGGCATCAAAACGCTCTGATGTCTGTCCGAAGCTAATAGAAGAAGGGCATGGCAGTCAGGTCATTGAGCGCCTTGCAGAAGTCATGGTAAACGACTATTGCGACTATTTTCTATACCCGCGAGATGGTCAAAGTATTTCAGTAGCAACTAACAGTCGTCAAATCGAGGCATTACTGATAGTTCCATCGCTGCATAACTTTGCTAATGGAGATTACCAGGTAACGTCTTATGACAAGCATATCATTCGATTGAGCTATAACGGAGCAACCCATAAGCCCAAAGACCTCAGTTATGATGTTGCAATGACCATTTCTGATAACGCGTATTTATAGTAGCGTCTATCATGAGATTTGTATCGCAGTGTTTTGAGTCTTGAAACGTCAGCTATGAGGGATGTGTTTCCTGTCCTTCATAGCTGACGTGATTTATTTGTATATGTTCCTAAATAATCTATTTGTTCACTGGTTTATCTTTCCAAGGGTCATCTTGTCCCACAGTTACAATCAAAAAATCATCAGGCTTTAGCGTATCACGCATGGTTTTATTCACTTCTACAAGCGTGACCTGATCAATACGATTGGTATAATCAGCCAAATAATTATTTGGCAATTGATAAAAATTCATCATTCCTAACAAGCCGTTAATACCTGCATTGCTTGCAAAGCCCATTGGAAAACTATTTTTTAAGTTATCTGTTGTCAAGCGCATCTCATCATGCGTGACACCTTTTTCTAGTGTCTTATTAATAACTCCTAAGCTTGCATCGATCGCTGCGCGCGCCTTATCGTTGCGCGTCGAAAACCCAATCTGATAAGGGCCTCGTGCTAGCATCGGACTCATTGAACCTGAAATACCATAGGTATAACCCAAGTTTTGTCTAACCTCAGTCATTAATCGCGCATTAAAATCACTACCTGCCATGATCTCATTACCAACTGCAAAATTGGTTTGCTGCTGCTGCGCCACAGCATCGGTTGCACGTTTACTACCCAGTTGACCCATTAGGACAGTGGTTTGGGTACTTGGGAATGGGATGTGTATATGCTGCGCTGTAGTAAGGGGTGTGGGTTCAGGTAATTCTGCTGCGGCCTGTCCTGTAGGTAGCTTGGTGGTGATCTCTTCAGCCAGACGTTTCGCTTGGACTAATGTCAAATTGCCCGTCATAGCGATAGAAGCATTTGCTGTCACTAAATACCGATTTTTGAAGTCTAATAACTGCTGCTTTTGGATGGTAGGCACGCTTTCGAGTGTGCCTACCGAGGGGTGCGCATAAGGATGGTTGCCATACAATGCATTATTAAAAGCAATGCTTGCAAGGCTGTTAGGGTCTTGTTTTTGCTGCTGTAAACCAACCAGTAGTCGTGCCTTGTTGCGTGCTAGAACATCATCATTAAACGTAGGTTCACTCACCATCTGCGTCATTAAGTCAACAGCAGGTAGCAGATGCTCGTCATCAGATAAGCTACGTAGTGAAACAATAAACATGTCTTTGTACGCGCTACTGCTCAAATTGATGCCTAAAGTTTCAACGGCTCGCGTGAATGCGTTTTCATCTAGACTTGTAGTGCCTTGCTCAAGCATTGTCGCTGTCATGTTGGCGATGCCAAAACCATCTTTGTTGATGCTACCGTCACGCGCACTACCAGCGTTAAAGCGCAGGTCTATATCGACGATTGGCAAGGCGGTGGTTTTTACGAATTTTACAGGGACGCCAGCCTTAGTTTTAAATTGTTGGATTGTTGGCACGGTGACTTTTAGAGGTTCGGCGTTATCAATACTAGTCAGCTTAGACAGTGCCGCAATAGGCGCACTGGCATCGACGGCAGCAGGTGCGCGGTAATCTTCAGCACCTGTTGTCTCAGCTTGAGCGGTAGTAGTCAATATACCCAAAGCAAGTACGAGGCTGCTGCTAAGATATGACCATTTTTTCAATGAGCTAGCACTTGATATTTTCTGTCTTACTTGAGAGTCATACTTATTCTGAATCATGATGTTCTTCTTATTAAAAATACGTTTTTATCGTCATTTTTATTAGGCGCTTGATGATAGGCAGCCGTTACTTTGCTTGGTTTTGCTTTTCTTTGGGTGGCACGATATGCATCACCGTAAGGTTGTTCTTAACCAAGTATTTTTTACTGGCAGCCTGAATGTCATCTACACTGATACTATCGAGTTTGGTTGGCAGCTTGGCAAGCAATCTATCATCTAAACCAATAGACTGTAGCGAGCCTATCATACGTGCCTGTCCCTCCATGCTATCTTGCGCATAAATCAAGCCTGTGACCGTATTAGTCTTAGCACGGCTGATTTCGTCGGCAGCAATGGGATCTGTTTTGAGCTTTTCTATTTCTGACGTTATGGCTTGCTGCGCTTGCTCTAAGCTGACACCTTCGCGCGGTGTTGCCTGAATTAAGAACAGTCCATCGCCGCGATCGAGTAAGTCATAAGAAGTGCCAACGGTAGTTAGCAGACCTTGCTCACGTATCAGTCGGCTCTCTAAGCGTGCAGATAGACCACCGTCGAGTACGTCTTGAGCAAGGGAGAGGGCATAGGCCTGTTTTTCGTCATTTGCGCCTGCCGTCACCAAACTAGGCACGTTGTAACCCATTAAGAGAACAGGCACTTGGACGGCCTGCTCAGACTCTACTTTTTGATACCCTCGAAAGCCCTTTTGAGTGACAGCATTACGTTTAGGTACGTCGCTTGGTGCAAGCGTGCCAAAATAGCGTTTGACTTGCGCGAGCACATCTTGTGGTTGTACGTCACCAACGATGACCAAAGTGGCATTGTTGGGTGCATACCATGTCTTGTACCAGTCTGTTAAATCAGAGAGTTTGATTGACTCAAGCTCACTCATCGGTCCAATGACAGACTCACCTTTCGGACTGTCAGGTAGTGCTAGCAGGCGAAATGACTCGTAAGCTTTGGCAAGTGGATTATCATCAGTACGTTGACGGCGCTCCTCCATAACGACTTGATGCTCTTTGGCAAACTCTTTATCATCGAAAGTCAGATTTTTCATGCGATCTGCTTCAAGCTCTAAAGCCAAAGGCATGCGGTTAGCAGGAAACAGCTCGTAGTACCCCGTATAGTCATAGCTGGTAAAGGCATTGTTGACACCACCAAATTTGGCAATCAACCGTTCATAATCGTCACTTGATACGTCGGTGGTTCCTTTGAACATCATATGCTCAAGCACGTGTGAGATACCGCCCTTATCAGTTGGCTCATCTGCCGAGCCTACTCGATACCAGATTTGTGTCATAGCGACTGGGGCACGGTGATCTTCTTTTATAACTACTTTCAGACCGTTTTCTAACTGATACTCATGTCGACCTGACATGTCCATTGCCAGTGCAGATGGTGCTGACTCTCTACTTGCGTCTGAATTAGGTTGCCCTGTACCGATTGCTGCGACTGAGTTAGTAGCAGTAGTTGTAGAGCTAGCAGATATCGTACTGGTCTGACAGGCGGTCAGTGACGCTGCTATCGCCAAGGCACAAGCAATACGTAATGGGCTGATCGGTAGTGGTAAAGGCAATGGCATGGTATGGTCTACTTATATAAAATGATGACTAAAGAGAATGACGACAGTTATAGTAATAATGGATCGTAGTGCTAAGGAGTCATAGTGATAATGGACGTCATAAAGAGGTTTGAGTGCCTACCATGACACTAGCTGTGGGTCTGAACTCTTGCGTGGTGCTGCAGCCTGCCACAGACAATACCGTTGTCGTTAACAAAATAGCCGCACTGATATTGATGATGCTTTTGTAGTGCTTAGAGAGTAGAGACATGAGCATTTCCTAATAAAGAGTCGTTGATAGTCTTGGTAGAGTAGGCGAAGTCTAGCCAGTTACAAGTCAGAATTTTGTGTCCAAACCTTAAGCAAAACTTTCTAGAAATTTTTATCCACTTTTAAAGCCGATATATTTTAATGATAGTCTATTATAGTAAGGGCTGAGCACGACTTTAATTATGCTAAAATAGGCTGAAACTCATTGTCACGTCGCTCATAAGCGTATAAAGACATATAAATTTATCTACAATGAACAAATAACTGATAATGATAACTTTTAGGGCAAAATTATGAATAACCCAAACAATAACAACCGCGTAGTCATTAACTTAGATGATGGTCTTGATGACTTAGATGACGATGATATTACCTTACCCAGTCTACCGGTGCAATCGGTGCCCATCGTTGATGATTCTGAGCGCGCAGCTGTACTCGAGGACAGTACGACAATCCAAGACATCTCAAATAACGATGCAGAAGAAAATATTGCTTTGGCCACGCCAATCATTATGACTGAAGAGCATAACGTACCTAAAGGAGATTCTGAAAGCTTTTCGAGTGTCACAGAGACAGATGTTGCAAACAACTCTGATACCGTGTCAACCGTACCCACCATGCCATTGCAAGAGCAGTTGGGAGACACGCCAAGCGTGAGTCCAACTAACAGCAGCAGTATACAAACTGATAGTCCAAAAGAGCCAGTAGAAGAACCAGTAGAGCCGCAAGAGAATAAGAAAAAAGGCAGCTGGTTTAACCGTATGAAAACGGGACTCAGTAAGTCGCGTAAAAACTTGGCCGAAGGGATGGTCAGTATTCTTATCGGTGGTAAAGAGATCGATGATGAGCTGTTAGAAGAGGTCGAAGATCAGTTGCTAGTTGCTGATATCGGCGTCAACGCGACCAACCGTATTATTAAGAGTCTCACCGAGCAGACTGCTCGTGGTGATCTGATCTATGCACACTCGTTATATAAAGCCCTGCAAAGCGAACTGGTTGATATTTTGACGCCTAAAGTTGAGCCATTGGTCATTGATACCAGCAAAAAACCATTTGTTATTTTAGTGGTTGGCGTTAATGGTGTGGGTAAGACAACAACCATTGGTAAACTTGCCAAGCGTTTACAAGGTGAAGGTAAGTCAGTCATGCTAGCAGCAGGTGATACGTTCCGTGCAGCAGCCACCGAGCAGCTGCAAATTTGGGGTGAGCGTAATGATATCCCAGTCGTTGCGCAAGGGCATGGCTCTGATAGTGCTTCTGTCATCTTTGATGCCATGCAATCTGCCAAAGCCAAAAATATCGATGTCCTTATAGCCGATACAGCTGGTCGTCTACAGAATAAGACACATTTGATGGCAGAATTAGAGAAGGTCGTACGCGTGATGCGTAAGGCTGATCCAAGCGCACCGCATGAAGGTATGATCGTACTCGATGCTGGTACGGGTCAGAACGCCATCAATCAAGTTGAGTTATTCAACAAGGTTGTACCTCTGACGGGTATTACTATTACCAAACTGGACGGCACTGCTAAAGGGGGCGTAGTATTCAATATCGCTGAGACGACAGATGTGCCTATCCGCTACATTGGTGTGGGTGAGTCTATTGATGATTTGCGCGCCTTTAGTCCAAAACAATTTGTCGCCGCTTTGTTTGAGACCGACGATAAAGAATAAGATAGCCAGTTTAATTGGTAAATTATTTTTAAAAGAATAGGGAGGTAGACGCCATGATAGTTACCACAGCAACTGTTGGGTTGCATCGATTCACACTGATTGCTCGTGTCAATGAGAATGGTAAGCCTGTGCTCGTTGAAGCCAACTGGCTGCTGGCAGGTAACTCATGGCATAGCTCAAAATCTGTCCCTAAAATCAAAAAGTATTACGGTATGTCAGATGAAGATTTCACCTTTATAGATAGTAATAGCCTAAGCATGAGTGAACCTGCTCAAGCGTTGTTAATAGAAACGATTTTCCAACTCAAAGATTACGCTGCTGGTAAGCGTAAGACGCTGGATTTGCCTTTGGATTTTTCTATGGGTACTGAGTTTCAGCAAAGAGTATGGCAGGCACTGCAAGGTATTGGGTATGGCGAAACCATTAGCTATGCCACACTCGCACAGCGTGTCAACAGTCCAAAGGGATTCCGTGCGGTCGCGCAGGCTAATGGTAAGAATCCTTTTAGTATTATTGTCCCTTGTCATCGTGTCATTGCGAGCGATGGCAAGCTTGGTGGCTATACAGGCGGGCTGGATAAAAAGGAATATTTGCTAGCGCTTGAAGATGCATGGTATAAAAAATAGTTTTATTTATTTTTTCCATAGAAAAAGGGCCAAACACATCAGTATTTAGCCCTTTTTTTAAACTGCTAATCAGATTATGCCTCAAGTTGCGCCATGACATCAGCAGAGAAATTCACATTAGTATAAACTTCTTGCACATCATCCGCATCTTCTAACATATCAATCATTTTTATGATCTTTTCAGCATCATCGATATTATCGATCTCAGCCGTAGTAGATGGCGACATAGTCACCTCAGCATTATCAGAGACCAGGCCTGCTGCATTTAGAGCATCTTGGACTTTACCGAAACTTTCCCATTCGGTAATGACAAGCAAACTCTCACCATCGTTTTCGATATCAACGGCGCCAGCATCTAGTGCTACTAGCATCACCTCATCCTCTAAGCTCACATCATTGAAAGTGATCTCACCGCGTTTGGTAAACAGGTAAGCCACTGAACCTGATGTACCAAGGTTGCCATCACATTTGGTAAAAGCGTGACGGACTTCACTTACCGTACGATTGAGGTTGTCAGTCATGGTTTCGACAAGTACCGCCACACCGCCAACACCGTAGCCTTCGTAGCTGACTTCTTCCATATTTTCGTTATCGCCGCCGCCTGTACCACGGTCGACAGCACGGTTGATCGTGTCACGAGTCATGTTGACCGATAGGGCTTTTTCGATAACGGCACGCAAGCGTGGGTTTTTATCAGGATCAGGATCACCTTGTTTGGCTGCTGAGACGATTTCACGGATAACTTTGGTAAATATCTTGCCTCTTACTGCATCCTGACGGGCTTTGCGGTGTTTAATATTTGCCCATTTTGAATGGCCTGCCATATAACATCCTTAGATTCTACGTATTATTTTTTGTGGGTAAAAAGAATTATAGTTGCACTCTTTAGTATGTGATTGTCTGATTCCATACTATCATTACTTTGTCTGCTTGAGGTAGTAGCGCTACTGGCACGTTAACGATTTGTATGTTGTTAAAGGTGCTTTTTTGCTACACTGTGGCAACTTATAGATTGTACTCACTATGATAAGTGAGCGATATTATAAACCAGTTTTAGCCGTCTTGACCAACTTGCCCTTATCCATCACATTTTAAATCATTGAGTGCTATCAAGCCATTGATTTTATAAAGTACTGATTCTATGAAGCAACCCACTGCCGAAGCTCTGACACACTTGCGTAACCGCATACATATCATCATCGAAGGGACAGATACCCGCTCGGGTAAGCTTTTTGATATTGTTTTGCTGATTGCGATTTTGGCCAGTGTTGCTGTTGTCATGCTTGATAGTGTGCTGTATATGCGCTTGCAATATGGCACCTTGTTTTTTTATGCAGAGTGGTTTTTTACTATTCTGTTTACCATTGAGTATGTGCTAAGACTGTTCTCAGCACCCAACCGCTTACGTTATGCTTTTAGCTTCTTTGGTATAGTGGATTTACTGTCTGTACTGCCGAGTTATTTGAGTTTGATGTTTGTGGGCGTACAGTATCTACTGGTGATACGAGTATTGCGTATTTTACGTATATTCCGTGTACTCAAGCTCAAAGCCTACATGCAACAGGCTGGTTTTTTGGCCTCTGCACTAAGGACCAGTCAACAGAAAATCACGGTATTTTTCTTATCACTTGTACTGCTTGTGACTATCTTTGGTTCCATTATTTACGTGGTAGAAGGGCCTGAGAATGGGTTCACCAGTATCCCACTGTCTATCTACTGGGCGGTCGTCACGATGACGACAGTTGGGTATGGTGATATGTCGCCCAAGACACCGCTAGGGCAGGCAATCGCAACCATGGTCATGATCACAGGTTATTCGATTATTGCGGTACCGACAGGTATCTTTACCTCTGAGCTTGCTCGTAATATGCGTCCACAGCTTAATCCAGTGACTTGCCCCAACTGCGGTAAATTTGGACATGCCGTAGGCGCAGACTTTTGCGATCGCTGTGGTCATGCGTTACATATTTAGTGAGCAATTTTGTAGCTAGCAACCAGTTGTATAGCAACCGTTAGACGATTCATTAGGCTTCAATGTATTCGTCAACGAGTGGTGATAGGTCGATTTCGACATCTAGATTGACCAAGTTCCAATACTGTCCTGATATGGTACGATCCAACATCATCGTTGTAGCGGAAGGCTGAAACTGTCCAAAGTATTTCAATGACGTGCGCATTTGGGCAATAGCATCATGATGTATCTGACTGCTGCCAAAATCAAAGGCACCTTCTTGATAAGGGCTAATGGATAAAGGTTTTAGGCCAATCGATAGCCATTTTTCATAGAACTCACCGGGGATGTTTTTGTCATCTTCACGGCGAATATCTAGAGCGACAAGGTCTTGCTCGAGTGCGGTCACATCGCCTTTAATAGCATGTCTTGCGAAACGACGGAACAGTTGGACTTCGCTATCGCTATAGCTACGAATACCGCCAAAATCATAGGCAACTACGCTACCGTCATGACGAAAGGCGAAGTTACCTGGATGTGGGTCACAATGCATGCGGTACAAGCCAAATAGCTGTCCTGCGGTAAAGTGAAACAAACGCTCGGCTATTTTTTGTTTTATATCATTGTCCCACGTTGCGGCAACCGTCAGTGTTTCTCCCATCTCTTCTGTCAAAGTCAAAATACGTCTGGAAGAATGGCTACTGATAACCTTAGGAATGATAAGTCCTTCATCGTCTGCATGAAAAGCACCAAACACACGTAAGTTATGCGCTTCCTTAACGTAGTCAAGCTCATCGTGTAGGCTTTGGCGAATCTCATTAAAAAGCTGCTCTTGTAATTGCTTGCTCATATTGAGTACGCCGGCAATTTTTAGCGCCATGCGAACTTGTTTGAGATCACTATCACAGTTTTCATCAACATCAGGATACTGGACTTTGACCACCACTCTTTGACCAGAGCTCAAAACGGCCTTATGCACTTGTCCGATAGATGCTGCGGCAAATGGCGTCTCGTCAAACTCACTGAATAACTCTGGCATAGGCGCGTTGAGTTCACGCTCGACTTGCGCACGTATCTGCGCATAGGGCATTGGCGGGGCATCTTTTTGGAGCTTTTCTAGAGCAGTGGCAACCTCAGGTGGAAACACATCTTTGTATTGTGAGGCAATCTGTCCTACTTTCATCACCGCACCTTTCATCTCACCTAAAGTTTCGGCAATCTGAACACCCACATCTTGCATCAAGTCTGAACGAGCTTGCAGTCGCTTTTCTTCATCGCTTGAGAGGTGCTTAAATGAGTTTTTAGCGGCTTTACCGGCGATGCTTGCTGTCATACCAGCGAGTTTCATAAAGCGCTTTCCGGACGTTTTTGCCATTCATATCACCATATAGTGGGTTGTGTGCTCAGCTGTAATTCTATTATTTTCATCAGACAATTACTGTTTGACTACTGTGTGAAAGATAAGAAGAGATTGACAGTATACATAAAGAGATCGATAAACAACGAGCAGCACATTAAGTGTTTATCTGATCTGCATAAATAGTGCGTAGCCAATAGTCGAGTGCCATATCATAGCCCATATGACCCAAACCACAAATCACACCCACAGCAACATCATTCAAATAAGAATGATGCCTAAAAGGCTCACGCGCATGCACGTTTGACAAATGCACTTCTATAAATGGTTTTTGTGTGGCTAATAGCGCATCACGTAGGGCTACAGAAGTGTGGGTAAATGCAGCAGGATTGATAATCACTGCATCGACTTGGTCAGTTTTGTCTGTGAGTAAGCCATGATGTTGGATCTGATCCACCAGATCGCCTTCATGATTTGACTGTATGCACACCAGCGTAACACCATATTTGGCTGCCCGCTCAACCAGGCGTTGCTCGATATCTGCTAATGTCATATAACCATAAATCTCAGGTTCACGCTTGCCCAGTAAGTTTAAATTGACACCATTAACCAATAGCAGTCTACGGGTAAGGGTCCGGTTAGTATCTTGGTGAGCCGTTTTTTGAGATTCAAGAGATGAAGAGGAGGACGTCATAATACTCTCTGTCGCTATCGAAAAATGTGAATGATCTATTGTAATGGGAAAGTTTCTACGTAATAAGCTGATTGACGCTATCTATTTATCATAACAGCTTGCTGAACGGGTTATAAAAAAATTATATAAAAAATTAGATTAGGTATTAAAAAGCGTGTTAAAAGTCTTTATGTTGCTAAAAACCCGTGCTATGATATTTTTTATGCAATAAACATTGCAAGTTTGTTACAGTCATGAGTACAAAGGATAGGTTGTTCAAACAAACTGTTTTTTGTACAAGCAATACAAAGATGACTGTAGTGAGAGCAGTACTCTTAAGTTTTTGATTTCATAATCTTAGACCCCGTTTATATGCAATGTTGCAAAGGAATTTGGGGCTAAGCGGACTTTTTTAGGAAGTAATATTATGTCAGCTCGTGAGCAAGGTATCGTTAAGTGGTTTAATGACTCAAAAGGCTTTGGTTTCATTCAACGTGACAGCGGAGAAGATATTTTTGTCCATTTCCGCGCGATTCAGGGTGATGGTTATCGTTCTTTGAAGGATGGCGAAAAAGTTGAGTTCAGTGTGGTAGAAGGTGATAAAGGCCTTCAAGCTGAAGAAGTCAGAAAGATAGAAGAGTAATCTATCCAGACATTAAAGCGGTTTAGTTATAATGTCTGTACGAACTACTGATATACTACTGAGTCAAGCCCATCTTGTCTTACCCATGTTGAGTTAACAGCAGCATATTTGGTAGGTCAGGTATTGGGCTTGGCTTTTTTTGTACCCGTATGTCTAGCGGCCATCTATAGATATAATGTTGCGACTGCTATTGGTCACACTTATGTCAGTATGAAGCTTTATTGTGAGCTGATTTGTGATTGATAAAGTACAAGCAACTAATTTAAAAGGATATTTTTTTGAGTAATTTTACAACGTTTACTGATTTGCCACTTTCAGTCGCGACTTTGCGTGCAGTAAGTGATTTGGGTTTTACGGAACTAACCCCTATCCAAGCAAAAATCCTACCGCATACACTAGCAAATCAAGACGCTATCGGACAGGCACAGACGGGTACAGGTAAGACAGCAACATTTCTGCTTACCATTATGGAGGCGTTACTCAAGCGTCCCTTTACTACCGATGAAGAGCGCTATTTGGGTGAGCCACGTGCAGTGGTTATGGCGCCGACACGTGAGCTTGCTCAGCAAATATTTGATGACTGTATAGCATTGACCAAGTACACGTCACTGCATAGTGTTTGTATTATGGGCGGTACGAACTACGAAACTCAGCAGCATGAGCTTGAGCGTCAATACGTTGACATTTTGGTAGCAACGCCAGGTCGTCTGATTGATCTTGCCAATAAAGGTATGGTCTATCTTGACCGAGTAGAGGTGTTGGTACTAGATGAAGCAGACCGTATGCTAGATATGGGTTTTATTCCTGATATCAAACGCCTAGTAGGCCGTATGCCGGCTAATACTGATCGTCAAAGCTTACTGTTTTCTGCCACGTTTAACCAAGATGTCATGAACTTAGCCTATCGCTGGTTACATGAGCCACAGTTCGTTGAAATCGAACCAGAGCACAAGACCAGCGAGTTGGTTGATCAGCATTTTTACTTATTGACAGAAGACCAGAAGTTAGAAGCTCTAAAGCGTATTATCAGTGATAAAACTGTTGAAAAAGTCATTGTGTTTGCCAATCGTAAAGACCAAGTTAAGCGTCTTTATCACAAACTGCGTCAAGACCATAAGATTGTTATGTTGTCAGGCGATGTGATTCAGCAAAAACGTGAGAAATATTTGCAGCGTTTTAAGGATGGTCATGCTTCTATTCTAGTAGCAACGGATGTTGCAGGACGCGGTATACATGTGGATGATGTCAGTCATGTGGTCAACTATACCTTACCTGATCAGCCAGATGATTACGTACATCGTATTGGTCGTACTGGCCGTGCTGGACAAACTGGTATTAGTATCAGCTTTGTTAGCGAAGATGATGCGTTTAACATACCAGCACTAGAGAAGCATTTAGAGACTAAATTTTCGCTTGAACAGTGGCAAGAATAGTTGCTATGAGCTGAAAACTACTTAGATCATTATCATTAAAAACAAGTAGCGTTAGAAATAAACCTAATGAAAAACAAGCCTCATGCAAAATAAAAGCCCTCGATATCACGCAGATATCGAGGGCTTTTTATGCGATTGCTTTTACATAACGACTAATGGCTATTTATGCAAATAATGCAATTAAATATCATTCTGATACAGATGTAAAATCAATGGGCATGATGCATAGACGCAGTGTCATCACCCATAGTATGACCCATGTCTGTATCGTGCTCCATATCCATATCATGCATACTGTGATCCATATTAGACATGTCGTGCTCCATTTGACTCATGTCATGGATGTCTGTCTCAGACATCATACTAGAGTGGCTACCATGATCCATTTGTGCATGACTACCTCCGTGTCCGCCATGCATACTTGTCATAGCGATAGGGACGACAGCCACTGCTAACCCTGAGAGCACCATTATCGCGCCGTTTAGCTGTCTTAGACGAAAACGCCCAATCTTGTCACGTAACCAGCCGACGGTTTCATGCGTTGCCACCAGCATCGGTATGGTCCCTAAGCCGAACACGAACATTAATGCCGCTCCGCTTAGTGGATTGTGAGCGACCACAGCAATCAGTAGAGCACCATACACTAAACCGCAAGGCAAAAATCCCCATAGCAGACCAGCAATGAGTGCTCGCGGAAATGTATTGAGTGGAAATACCTTTTGACGAAGCGGGCTTAAGTACTGCCAAAAACGCATACCAAAACGTTCAAGCTTGGTCAAAAATGGTGCGCCTAGCATGGTCGCACCGACAAAAACGAGTATCATACCTAATAAGATGCGCGGCATGCTATTGCCTTTCATAAGAGGCTCTAATAAGGTAATACCGATAAAGCCTGCGACCAAACCCAGCAATGCATAACTGGTCAAGCGTCCAAGATGATAGGTGGCAACCAAAGCGCGGCGCTTGATAGGGCTAACATCTTTCATAGAAAGGCCGAATGCTGTCACAAGGCCGCCACACATTCCCAAACAATGCGGTGAGCCAAAAAACCCCATTAGCAAGGCTGCAACAAGTAAAGCTGTGGTCATGGATACCTCTCCTAAAAGTTGTACATCCTGTGTCTACAGGCACGATTATTGTCTAACAAAAGATCCTCATAATGTATGGATAGAGGTTAGTTTTTTGGGCTTGTATCTCTATTAGAATGAACCCCGTCTGTGTCAACATTGTCATCTAATGCTATTGGTTCCTCAGATGACTGAGGCTGCGTTGAGCGATCATGAGCATGCAGAGTTTGTCTGCGCTCTTGACGGTCATCTAATATGATACGCTGTGAGGCGTTGTCCAAATCTTCAAACTGATTTGATTTTACCGCATAACGCACTGCCCAAATAGCAACCACAAACAGCATAAGACTTAGCGGAATTAATAAAAATATACTGAGCATGGCAAATCTCTTAAATAGCAGTGTCTTGTATTATTATACACCCATCTCAGAAGTATGGGATGATCCGTAGTGATTGGGGCAAGCTCTTAGATAATAGTAAGTCAGCAATATGACCGTGTTGAGGCTTATTCATCAGGCTCGATTTCATCAGACTCCTTTTTTGGACGACCTCTTGGCGTCATCAACTGCTGAGAAGTCACATCATCGGCGAGGCGACAGTCCATCTGTGGCCGTATCACATCACGCAGGTAGGCGGCGACTTCATAGACTGCGCGCCGTGAATGAGTCAGGTTTTGTGCAGGTTTCATCCAGTCACGCCTAACGGGTAATGGCGCGCTCAGCGGTGTGCTATTGATACCATTTAACGCGAACTGTCTGCGGGCACGTGCCATATGATAGCTATCGGTAATAAGATAAACGTGGTGTAGCGGAATTCGTTTGGCCGTAAAGCGTGCATTTTCACAAGTATTCATACTGGCGTTTTCACTTATTAGCCCATCGATACCGTGTTCAATCAGCCACTGCCCGAGCCAAGGCGCTTCGGCACCGCTGAGTACAATAGGTAAAGGAAGGTCGTGATAAGCGCCTGCAGCAGTGCGCGCACGATTCAGACTATAGCGATTGAGGATGATTTGATTGTTATTGTCATTGGTCAAGCCGCCACCTAGCACCAGATAAGCAGTAGGCGGTGAGCTTGTAGCAATAGGCGGTATTTTGGGTAAGGGTAGCAGTGCAAAGACGTAAACAACCGCTTGCGAAAATAGGGGAGTGAACAAACTAATCAATACTAGAATAATAGACGTCGAGCCTAGTATAAAAGTAATGTTAATGATGCGAAACAGCTTGAGCATTCGTTCAGCTGAACGTAAATAGTTTCGCCATAAGCGCTTAGACCATGATTGTTTAGACCACATGCTCAGCGTGTCCAATCGAGCCATCGATATTTACCCAAACAGGCTCACGTGACAGCTGAATAGCAAACTTCTCATATACAACATCAGCGATATAGTGCTGGGCGGCGGCCACATCTGCTTGCGTTGCATGGTAAGGGGCATGATTGGTAAGTACAAGTGCTTGCTGCTTATGAGTAAAAACAGGCGCGATACCGCCACCTTTTAGACCTGCTTGCTCAATGAGCCAGCCTGCGGCAACTTTGACCATAGCATCGGGCATCGGATAACCAACGATAGCAGGATAGGTTGCTTGCAGTGCTATAAATTGGTTTTGATCAATGATAGGATTCTGAAAAAAACTACCACAATTGGGCAGCTGTTTAGGGTCTGGCAGTTTCTGTTGCCGAATCTCGATAATCGCTTGCATCACGTCAATAGGAGTGGGCTGATTGCGATCTTGCTGCTCGGCATAGCGCTGCGCTACGGTTTGGACGTCGCCATAGCTGGCTAGAATATTGGTTGGGTCGGTATGTAGTCTAAAACCCACACGACTAATCAGCCACGTATTTGGCGCACGCTTAAAAATACTGTCACGGTAGCCAAAATCGCAGTCGGCAGTCGATAGATTGTGCCACGTTTTGCTGGGTAAATGATACGCACGTACATACTGTAAGCGGTCTTCTAATTGCACCCCATAAGCACCGATGTTCTGTACTGGTGCAGCACCAGTCAGACCTGGTATCAATGCAAGGTTTTCTAGCCCATACCAGCCCTGATTGACCGTATATACAACTAGATCATGCCAGTTTTCCCCAGCCATTACCTCAATATCTACATAATGCTCGGTTTGAGCAGACACATGAATACCGCGCATATTTGGTCGCAAGACCACCGCATTTAGCGATGCTGGTAATAAAACATTACTACCGCCAGATAACACGAATATTGAGCGCTCATCTGCCGTAGCCTCGGTACCAGATGCCATAAAGTCATCAAGCTGCGCCTCATCTGTCAACGTCACTGCAAAATCAGCCGCGCATGCCAGTGCCATTGTATTGCTATGAGACAAATCAACTGAACGATTGGACAGTACGCTCACTGCGCAATCAGTTGTGGTCGTGGTTTGAGCGTCGAGATCAAGGCGTAGAGCTTGGGTCATAACATAGCCTATATGGCAAATAAATAACAAATGACAAACTGTTCATTATAAAGGATAGCGCATGCAAAAGTCGTAGAAATACAGACTTTATGACTAGCAGGCTTTCCAACTCTCGATCCAAGCTTGTGCGCTTGATTCGATGCGCTCGATTACTTCTTCGAAGTCATCACTTTCCCCTTTATAAGGATCTGGCACATCGCTGCCACAATAGGTAGGATCTTCTTCGCTGAATAGTGCTAATTTGGCCAAGTCGTCCGTTGTCTCTGTGATACCGTCTTTAATAGCTTGCAAGTCAGCCAAATTCTGTGAGTCCATTGCCAAAATTAACTCAAAATCTCGAAAGTCAGTGGCACTAACTTGGCGAGCCACTAATTTATTGATTTTATAGCCATGAGATTTGGCATGGCGCTGTGAACGTGCATCGGGCGTATCACCGACATGTGAGTCACTGGTGCCTGCTGAGTCTATTTTTATCGATAACCCAGCAATGGCCGCTTGCTGACGAAAAACTTCCTCAGCGGTGGGTGAACGACAAATATTTCCCAAACAAACCAGTAGTATGGAAGAGGGAGTACAGGCTTTCATCAGCATAATATGACCTTCTATAACAAAAAAACATGCTATAAGAGTCTAGCATTATTAATGCGACTTTTATTAGCATGTCATTGATTAAATCAGCTACTAGCGTAACGCTTAATACCTTGAATGGCAAGGGTAGAGACTAGACAATAGCGTCATTAAAGAATGGCTGTATGTCTATGTTTATGGGAGCAGCTAATATGGGTGTGACCGTATATCACTCCTGATTGTTTTTAAAGCGTTGTAAATCACGGCGTTCTTTTTTATTGGGTTTGTTATCAGGGCGAGCGAGGTTGGCAAGTTTACGCTGCTCAGCATAATAGGCGCGCCGCGTCTCGCTCTCCTTGGTCTCCGAATAGAGTACCTCAGCTGCGCTAGCGTTACCGCGCTGTGCAGATAGCGCCTCGACGACAACTGTCTTTTCGGTCATAGCGGTCGCTGAACCTTGGCGAATGGTTAGCTCATCGCCCACCGAAATCTCTTTGCTGGTTTTTACGCGACTACCACCGTAGTGAACACGTCCGCTCTCAATAGCTTGCTTGGCAAGCGTGCGGGTACGATAAAACCTTGCTGCCCACAGCCATTTGTCCAGACGAATTTTGACCAGTGCTTGACTGTTAGTATCGGGGTTTTTCTTCATAATCATCCTTTTGCATTCGTTTTTATATCGATTTATGTCTTTATACAAATAATATTAGGGCAACTTTGATATTTGCAAATGGGCATTTATGACTTTGGTTTTTGTAAAATTGATTTTTATGGTTATGGTTATGGTTATAACTATGATTACGATACTCAGGATTAAATATCACAATGCAAAAAGCGACCAATCATATGAAAGGTCGCTTTTTGTAAATCATTTGAGGAAAGTAATCTTAGAGGGTCACTTCATGAACGCATTATCTCAAGAATAGTTGATAGCCAATGTTGTCATTGACCGTCGTACAGTCGTAACCAATATCCAAGAGAGCATCTTGTAGCTGGCGTGAGTTACCCTCGGATGCTTGCAGTCCGACCAATACACGACCTTCAGCAGCACCATGATTGCGATAATGGAAAAGCGTGATATTGAAGTCATCACCCAGTTTTTCTAAGAAAGTAAGCAGTGCACCCGGTCGTTCTGGAAATATTACTTGTAGTAATTGTTCGTTTTCGACCTTGGCATGACCACCAATCAAGTGACGAATATGTGACTTGGCAATATCATCATCGGTCAGATCATGAGCGATATAACCATCATTTTCCAGCTGGCCACTGATGGTTTGACGCTCTTTTTCGCCCTCTTTTAGCGCAATACCAACAAATATAGAGGCAGGTTCCATAGAGTCTGGTGATTTTTTGCTGTCAGCACGGTAGTTAAACTCAGTGATATTGCGACCATGTAGGCTGCGGCAGAAGTTTAAGAAAGCACCCGTTGTTTCAGGAATAGTGACCCCAAAGATAGCTTCCTTTTTCTCACCAATCTCAGTACGTTCAGCAATATAACGTAGACGGTCAAAATTCATATTGGCGCCGCAAATGATACCGACGCAGTTTTTGTCTTGGATGTTATGGGCTTCGATATATTTTTTCATACCCGCCACTGACAATGCGCCAGCAGGTTCAACGATGCTGCGATTTTCTTCAAAGATGTCTTTGACAGCGGCGCAGACTTCATCATTGGTACAAGTGATGACTTCAGGTTCAACGATGGGACCTGAGTTATCGCTCTTTTGCGTACGCACAACGTCAAAAGGCAACTCACCAATCTGTGCGACTGCCACACCATCAACGAATAATCCGACTTGCTCAAGTTTGACGCGCTCACCTGTTTCCAGTGCTGCTTTTAGGCACGCTGACTGTTCGGCCTCTACTGCGATGACTTTGACGTGCGGCGCCACTTCTCCCAAAAATGCGGCAACACCTGAGATCAGACCGCCACCACCGACGGCAACAAATACATAATCCATATTGCGCCACTGCTGGGTCAGCTCAAGACCGATAGTGCCTTGTCCTGCGATTACCAACTCATCATCATAAGGCGGTATAAAGGTGAGTCCTTCACGCTCAGCGCGATCAATCGCATAACGGTTTGCCTGATCGAAGCTATCACCATGCAGGTCCACATTGCCGCCCAGTGCTCTGACGGCATCTACTTTGATATCAGGGGTAGTGGTTGGCATAACAATGATATTGTTTAGCGACAGTTTACGTGCAGAGTAAGCCACGCCTTGTGCATGGTTGCCTGCTGAAGCACAGATGACGCCGCGCGCTTTTTGCTCGTCGCTTAATTGACTAATACGGTTGTAAGCACCACGTAATTTGAATGATTTAACGGGCTGCAAATCTTCACGTTTGAAACGAATGTCGTTGGTAAAACGTTGGGTCAGCTTGGGTGCCGTTTCAAGTGGTGTTTGAATAGCAACGTCATAGACGGTGGCTTGTAGTATGGCTCGTACCCAGTGTGACAGCATAGTAATCCCTAAACAGAATGAATATAAAAATGAAATAGATTAGCCTATGCTGATTTTGAGTATCTTGCAAGACTCAATTACAGTTTTCTTAGGGTTTCATGCCTGAATAGGTATGACGTAGAGCTGTGTGATCAACATCTGTAAGCTATGATCAAACCACATGACTAAAATGCACGACAATACATTAGAATTAGGATTGCGCTAACATCCGTTAATAGCATCGGTTATAATAGCCGCGCATTTTACTTCTTTTAAGACCATACGTTTATTTTCCAAGGATTTATGATGAGTGATCAGCAAGCACAAAAGCAAGCCGCGGCCCGCGCTGCCCTAAGCTATATTGAAGACGATATGATACTTGGGGTAGGGACAGGGAGTACGGTCAACTGTTTGATTGAGTTATTACCGCAACTAAAGCTTGCTGGCGCGGTTGCCAGCTCACAGGTAACAGAAGATAAGCTGCGTGCGCTTGGTATCGACATCGTCGATTTGAACTTCGCTGGTACGTTAGATATTTATATCGATGGCGCTGATGAAGTCAATGAGCATTTGCAACTTATCAAAGGTGGTGGCGGTGCGCTGACGCGTGAAAAGATCGTCGCGGCAGCGTCTAACAAGTTTGTGTGTATGGTCGATGAGAGCAAAAGCGTTGAGATCTTAGGTCGCGCGTTTCCAGTACCGATTGAAGTACTGCCACAAGCTCGCTCTTATGTCGCACGTCAATTAGCCAAATTGGGCGGTGAGCCTGTATATCGTGAAGACTTTGTCACCGATTATGGCAACGTTATCTTAGACACGTATGACTTGGATGTCAGTAATCCAATCGCGCTAGAAAAAGAGCTGAATAATATCGTAGGTGTGGTTTGTAATGGTATCTTTGCGGCCAATCAAGCGGATGTGCTATTAAAAGCTGGGGCAAATGGCGTGACGACACTTACACGCTAATACAGTCTTAAGAATATAATCTCAAGCCTTTATCCAAATAAAAAAGCCGTCCAAATCTGGACGGCTTTTTTATTTTTGAACGTATTAATAACTTATCTTATCATTTACCTTACTAGCTTTTTACAGGCTGGCCTAAGCTAGGCAGTTAGTTTGATTTTGTCTTTTAACAAGAACTCCATCAATGCTTTTTGCGCATGTAGACGGTTTTCGGCCTCATCCCAGACGACAGAGCGCGGATCGTTTAGCATGTCGTGTGAAATCTCTTCGCCGCGATGGGCGGGCAAGCAATGCATAAACACCACTTCAGGGTCGGCTTTGTCCAGTAGAGACGGCGTCACTTGATAAGGGGCGAAACGACGTGCACGGGTGTTTTGTTCTGACTCTTGCCCCATACTTGCCCATACATCGGTGACAATGAGGTTAGAGTCTTTTGCCGCATCTTGGACGTTTTCTACCAAACTAACGCAGTGTGAGAAACGCTCCATAAGCTTTGGATCAGGTTCAAATCCATAAGGTGCTGCCACGCGCAGCTCAAAACCAAACTGGTTAGCCGCTTGCATGAATGATGAGCACATATTGTTGCCATCACCGACCCAAGTGACGATTTTGTTTTCGATACTGCCGCGATGTTCATAATACGTCTGCATATCAGCGAGCAATTGACAAGGATGGTAGTCATCGGTCAATGCATTGATAATAGGTACGCTTGAATATTCAGCAAAGGTTTCTACTTTTTCGTGACCAAAGGTACGAATCATAATGATATCAACCATGCTAGAAATCACGCGAGCGGAGTCTTCTAGTGGCTCGCCGCGACCGAGCTGAGTATCATTGGGTGACAAAAATATAGCGTTACCGCCAAATTGCCCCATACCCGTTTCAAAAGAAATACGGGTGCGGGTAGAAGATTTTTCGAAGATCATACCAAGCGTACGACCAACAAAAGGCTGATATATCTCGCCTGCATGTTGCATCTTACGCAATTCGCTTGCACGTTTGATCAGGTTTTCTAGTTCTTGTTTGGTTAAATCAGATAAAGTTAAAAAATGGCGCAAACTCATAGTAATCCTAGCAGTCGATCGCAGTCAGTGAAACGTCATCAGGGTTCAATAGTATCGCGTCAGGGCATATACTGGGTTGACAACAAACTTTTAGTATAGCGTATTTACTTTCAATGTAAACGTGCAATTTTACCAAGATTAAATAGCCTGCAAGCTAGACTAAAAATGATTCGGTAAGCCAAAAAATGATCAAACTCAAGCATGTTCTGATCATTATGCCTGTATACGATTCGGGCGTATGCTTAGGCGGCATAGCAGCTCATAGCTAATCGTACCAGCATGTCCTGCGACCTCATCGACACGTGGCGTATCGCCCCAGAGGGTAACGGTACTGTCCAAAGCCAGACTTTCTGGTGTTTTGCTGACGTCTACGACAATCATATCCATTGCTACACGCCCAACTACAGGACAGCGGTAGCTCTGATTGCTATTGGCATCGATGACTATGACATAAGCGTCGTCATTGACCACACGTGGATAGCCGTCCCCGTAACCGACACTAACGAGTGCCGTTCGGGTGTCTTGCTGCGCTTGCCAGTGGCTGCCATAGCCGATAGCATCATTGGCACAGACCGTCTGTAGTGCCATGATTTGCGCACTGAAATCCATTGCTGGCTGCAAATCTAAAGTCTGCGCACTCTTATCTGTCACAGGCGAGCTACCATATAGGATAATACCGGGACGGACCCAGTCATAGTGGTGCTCTGAGAAGTTGACGATGCCAGCAGAATTGCACAATGAGCCTTGGATATCTGGACTAATGGTGTCTTTTAGAGTCGCTAGCACGCTTGAGAAACGCTCAATTTGCATGGCATTTAATGGATGATCATGATCATCAGCGTTGGCAAAATGCGTGGCCAGTATCAGCTGATATCCTGCCTCATATAGACGCTTTGCTGCAGACAGTACGCCCTCAGCATTAAAACCTAGGCGATTCATGCCAGTATTATATTTTAGCCAAACTACGCTGGTTGCACTGTTGGCTGGCGGGACATTTCGTAGTGCCCATTCCAGCTGTGGCCCGTGGTGAATCACGCAGCTAATATCATGCTCAATCGCTTGCTGCCATTCATCAGCGCTAAAGGCGCCTTCTACTAGACCGATTGTTTTGTTCCAGCCTAGCTGTCTGACTTCTAGTGCTTCAGTCAAAGTTGCTACCCCAACGCCATCCGCTTGCTGTAGTGCTGGTAAGACAGCCGCCACACCATGACCATACGCGTTGGATTTGACCATGGCCAATACTTTAGACTGCGGTGCTCGCTTTTTTACTTCGTTAAGGTTATGAGTGATGGCTTTTGGTTTTATCGTGATGGTGCGCATAATCGTCTTCTTTGTAAGTAGAATTATGAAGTGATAAAGCCAGTGCTGCATCAATTGGGCTGATGCGGCACTGGCCATGTTGTTGAACACTAGATATTAAACACTAAATATTAAACACTATTTGTTAGACTGCAACTGCGCCTTAATATTCACAAAGCTTAGTATTATCAGTTCGATATTTATAAGACTGGTTACTCGTCATTCTCAAAGCTAACGCCTTGATAGTACTCTGGCGTTAGATTAATAAAGCGCGTAAATTGCCCTTCAAAGCCTAAGCGAATAGTACCAATAGGGCCGTTACGCTGTTTACCGATGATGATTTCGGCCACACCTTTGTGGTCTGAGTTTTCATTATAAACCTCATCACGGTAGATGAACATAATCAAATCGGCATCCTGCTCAATCGCCCCAGATTCACGTAGATCCGACATGATAGGTCGCTTGTTCGGACGATTCTCTAGACTGCGGTTAAGCTGCGATAGTGCAATCACTGGGCACTCAAGCTCACGTGCGAGTGCCTTTAGACTACGAGAAATCTCAGAAATCTCGCCCACACGGTTACCATCTAGACTAGGTACTTTCATGAGCTGCAGGTAATCGACTACGATCGCACCTAAGCGACCGTCATGGTTTTTGGCGATACGTCGGCAGCGAGAGCGCATCTCAGACGGTGGCAGGGCAGTACTGTCATCGATGTATAAGTGCTTTGATTGCAAATGCTGAATGGCGTTCATCATCTTTGCCCATTCATCTTCATTCATTTGTCCAGAACGCAGATGTGTCTGGTTGATCGCGCCCCACGAGGACAGCAGACGCATCACGATAGATTCGGCAGGCATCTCCATCGAAAACACCACAACGGGCAAGTCTTCATTAAACAAAATCCCTTCTGCCAAGTTCATCGCAAAAGTGGTTTTACCCATAGACGGACGCGCAGCGACAATAATTAGATCGCCTGCTTGCAAGCCTTGAGTTTTGTTATTCAGCTCGGCAAATGGCGTCTGCAACCCAATCATACCGTCAGGGTTGGATTTTAATTCCTGAATCTTGTCAATGACATTAGTAAGTACAGACGTAATCCCGACAGGACCTCGCTGCTCAGCGCGCTTATTATGCTGCTCATTGATACTAAATATCTTGCCCTCAACATTATCCAAGATATCACTGACGCTTTGGTCTTTTGGATTATAGGCCAGGGTCAGCATGTCATTACCCGTAGTAATCAGCTGACGCAGGGTTGATAGCTCACGCACACGCTGGGCGTAAGCGGTCAAGTTGAACAACGTCGCCGGACTTTGGCTCAAAATATCGGCCAGATAGCTATCACCACCTGCGCCTTTGAGCAGCTTTTGCGCCTCTAACCAGTCGTGTACCATAACGGTATCGTAAGGCTCATTCACCGCTGCCAGATGGGCAACGGCATCAAAGATATATTGATGTCGCCCCGCATAAAAGTCATCTTTGGTGACGATATCGGCAATCTTGTCATACGCCTCTTCAATACTCATCAAAGACGCGAGCAATGCCTTTTCAATATCGATATTGTGCGGCGGTGTCTGATTCAGTAAGTCGTCGGTTTTATCGTTTTCTGCCATGAGTGCCTAATGAGTCAAAATGGGTATAAAAAGGATGTCGATGAGCGTGCAAAACAGGCACAGTATTTCTCTACGTTAGAAATACTAAAACATGGTTTTAGATTTGCCTGCAAATGCTACAATCAGAAGCGAAAGTTTAACACATAATGTGGTTTTTTAGGCTGGGTAAGCAACTAAATCTACAGTGGTTGTTATGCGTAAAGTAAGAAGTGATACACAGTACCTAGACGTAAAAACTGAAAGCATTTACGATAAATATAATAAAATCAAAAATTTATGGAAAATAAAGCTATGACTATGACAGCAGAAAAACGTCCATTATTAATCACGACTGGTGAGCCTGCAGGTATTGGCATGGATGTCGTATTGAGTTTGGCGGCAGAGGGCAAGCTACAAGATTTTGATCGCCCTATGTGGGTGATCGCCGATGCAAGCGCGATGCAAGTAAGAGCAGATGAGCTTATTGCTGCTGGCGTACTGATAAAAGCACCTACTTGGCAAACCATTGATGTCAATGCAAATGATGTTGATATGAATACGGTCAAGCAAATACCACAGCAGGATATAGATGCTGATAGTGCTTTTATCATTCTTAATATTCCTTGTGTCGCATCAGTTGTGGGCGGACAAATCAATATCGCCAATTCAGCAATGGTGGCTAGGCAGTTAGATATTGCTCATCAGCTAGCAGTAAATGAAACAGTCGCCGCTATCATCACAGGTCCCTTGCAAAAATCAGCGCTCATAGATGCAGATATCAAGCTATTGGATGGCACTATGTTTAGCGGTCATACCGAGTTTTTTATGCAGCAAAGTGGTTGTGACAAAGTGGTCATGATGCTTGCCAATCAAGCCATGAAAGTGGCGCTTGTCACGACCCATCTGGCACTAAAAGATATACCCGCTGCCATCACGGCAGACAATGTGCGCCAAACGGTACAAATCGTCATCGATGATATGAGAGAGAAATTCGGTCTTGCACAGCCTCGTATCTTGGTATGCGGTCTTAACCCACATGCAGGCGAGGGTGGACATTTGGGAAGTGAAGAGATTGATATTATCAATCCAGTCTTGCAAGAATTTATCGATGCAGGTGTCAATATATCAGAGGCAATGCCCGCGGATACGCTATTCACGTCTAGGCATCTCGCCAATTGCGATGCGGTCATCGCTATGTATCATGACCAGGGTTTACCCGTACTCAAATCGCACGGTTTTGGCGATACGGTTAATCTAACCTTAGGATTGCCTTATATTCGCACCTCTGTCGATCATGGCACGGCGCTAGATTTGGCAGGGCGGGGCGGGGCGAGTGCGACCAGCTTATACCAAGCATTGAATATGGCGAATGAGATGGCGGATAAGTCGCTTATTATCTGATACCTTTTTTATGATCTATCGCATTATAGGTGTTTTTCACGTCGTACTGGATGATTTTGGTGTGAGCAATGCCTATTTATAAATAATCAAATACGACCTAATATAAGTGGTTCCATTATGTCAGTCTGTTTTAAGTGGTCTGTTAATTGATTAAGAGATCTGTTTTTTTGGTTCCCTTGGGGTATACTCTAAACATCGCCAAATACTTGACGCCATTCATCGCAACGAGCCTCATCTCTTGCATCATAAACACTCATAGCAGATTCTAGATCTAAATCGAAGGCATCCTCATTATCTTCTGCTAATGCTGTTAGTCGCATGGAATACCAGGCAGTGACGCCGCCTGGAGGGTTGGTAGCGAATCTTGGAAACTTTGAGTCACCACCTTCAATATTTAACCAGTCATTGGCTAGATTTGGATTTAATGCCATACCACGACCTATACTGACCATATCGACCGCGCCACTCGCAATAGCATCAACAGCTTGCTGACGCGTTTTAAAACCGCCTGTCGCCATAATAGGAATAGTGGTTATCTGTTTTGCACGTTGTGCAAAACTAACGAAGTAAGGCCCACTACCAGAGCTGCTGTCTGAGCTTGCAGGCGCTCCTGGAAAATAAGTGCCACCGCTGATATCAATCAGATCGATAGAAGTCTGATCAATGATACCAATCATTCCCATAGCATCCTCTTCTGTTAGGCCACCTTCTAATTGATCGGTTGAGTTTATCTTAATACCAATGGGGAATGCATCGCCCACCGCCTCTCTAACGGCTTCTATCACCTCATATACGACACGGAATCTTCCTTCTATAGATCCACCGTATCCATCGGTGCGGCGATTGAACAATGGAGATAAAAACTGACTTAGAAGAAACCCATGTCCTGCATGTATTTGAACACCACCAAAACCTGCATCTTTAGCAATCATGGCTGCGTTTGCATACATAGCTGGTAACGCCTCGATATCTTCTATGCTCATCCCCTTGCATTTTAACTCTGCAAGATCTAAGGCAGAAGGGCCTTTAGGTTGACTGATAGGCAAATATGAAAGCGCTCCTGCGTGTCCAAGCTGCGGCCAAAGATGAGCACCATTGATAGATCCGCGGCGTGCCAAATCCTGTAATGCCTCGATATCTGAATTTGGGTTTAGTACTAAATTGCCAGGCTTCTCAGGATAATGAGGAGTACCTTGTACTTCGCCAATCAATGACAATGCTACGCCGCCTTGCGCCCAACGCTCATAAAGACGTGATTGAGCATCCGTTGCATCACCTTGCCCATCACCGAGAGAATCTGACATTGCAGCCTTTACCATTCGGTTTTTTAGCACCACCCCGCAAGGCAGTTGAAGTGACTGACCTAATGTATCTACTAGGTTGGATGAGTTAATTTTGGTCGTTGGTTGTTTCATTAATACGCTCCATCGTTATATTGAAATATCTCGATATTCTATGTTAATGCTACGCTGTCTTAAGATAGAACACCTCTGATTTTAGTAAGGCTGCTTACTAGATTTCTAGTAGCTCTTTCTCAACCTCATTAAGAAAAATTCTTATATTGGCCTCATGACGTTGATAAAATGTCCATTGTCCATGACGTTCAGCAATGACCAATCCTGCTTTTTTTAATACACCCATGTAATTCGAGATGGTTGATTGTGATAATCCTGCTTTTTCTTGGATATATGTCACACACACACCGTCTAAATCAGCGTGCTCTGGTAATGAGGCTGGAAAATTCGACCTGTCTTTTAACCATTCAAGGATTTGACGGCGCATGGGGTTATTAAGAGCGGATATTACATTTTCTATATTCATAAACCATGATATCTCGATATGTAATTAGAAGTCAATGTAGAACAGTTATTAAAGTATTGGAAAGTTCAAAATATACGATTGCTCTTATAACAGCGCTTATGATAAATAAAAATAATGATCCAAAAGCTCACGGTATGTACACAATGAAGTACACCGCAACTACCTAAATAACTTAATATACCGATATCATTAGCTCACAGCCTAAGTTTCAAGTCCTCACTAGGGTACCGCCCTTATTCCCATAACGGGTCTTATGTTAGATGGTTCGAGAATAAAAAGCCGCCATGTTTATTGTGCTACATTTCAGATGGTTTATAGATAAAATATCTCAAAAACACGCCCTAATTATGAGCTGTGGTATAATTCGCCATTATAATACCAGCACATTGCTGCCATAGCCCATTTCTCTTTTATACATTAAGACTCTTTTATGTCCAACTCTACATTTGATGCTCAATCTATCTCTAACAGCTTAAAGGCTGCCAAACACCAACCGCGTAAGCGCTTTGGTCAAAACTTCTTGCATGATACCAGTGTGATTCGTGAAATCGTTGAAAGCATTCGTCTCGAGCGTGATGACAATTTGATCGAGATTGGACCAGGTATGGGCGCGTTGACTGAGCCTTTGCTAGCAGAAGTGGATGCGATGACAGTGGTAGAGCTGGATCGTGACTTGGCAGACAGCTTGCGTATTCGTATTGGGGCTAACAGTCACCCAAATTTTGAGATCATCAAAGACAATGCCATGCATGTCGATTATCGTGAGCTATATAGCGAAGAGCGTGGTAAGCTGCGCGTAGTAGGTAATTTGCCATATAACATCTCGACACCTATTTTATTTCACTTGCTCAGCTATGCCGATGTGATTCAAGATATGCATTTTATGCTACAAAAAGAAGTGGTTGAGCGTATCACAGCAGACGTGGGCAGCAAAACCTATGGTCGTTTGTCTGTCATCATGCAGTATCATTGTGATACCGATTATTTGTTAACAGTACCGCGTGGTGCCTTTAACCCACCGCCAAAAGTCACCAGTGCAGTATTTCGACTAACGCCGCATATTAACAAACCCGTAGTAGCAGAGGACGAAGAGCATTTTGCGATTGTGGTACGTGAGACCTTTAACCATCGCCGCAAAACCCTACGGGCTATCTTTAAAAAATCGACCTTGCTGCCAACACTGAGTGAAGGCGATTTTGACGCTTGTGGTATTGATCCGCAGGCGCGTCCTGAGACCTTGAGCGTTACAGATTTTGTGAACCTAAGCAATCAGGCACGCAACTTAGAGGTTTAAGTGGTAGAGGGTTGAGTTTTAAAGATTTAAGTTAATAGACTGCTAATTATCATCACATAAAGATCATAGAGGTATTATGAGTTTTCGCCATCAGTATGTCATCGGTGATTTGCAAGGTTGCTATGCGGCTTATCTACAGTTGCTTGAGACGCTAGATTTTGATCCTGACCAAGATAAGCTTTGGTTTGCGGGTGATCTGGTGGCGCGCGGCGAGGACTCATTAAATACATTACGCGATGTCAAAGCGTTATGTGAGCAAGGCGCAGCAGCCACTGTATTAGGTAATCATGATCTTAATTTGATAGCTGTTTGGCGCGGTGCGGCGAAGCTCAAAAGCAAGGACAAAACAGCACCGATCTTTGCCGCTGATGACTGTGATGAATTGCTTGAATGGTTGCGTCGGCAGCCGTTGTTGGCTTATCCAGATAAGCATACCGTGCTAGTACATGCAGGTATCCCGCCACATTGGACTGTTGAGGCAGCAGCAGGATATGCCAAGCAGCTAGAAGCACAACTACAAGGCAGCCTAAAGCAGCTGGATCGATTACTCCCCAATCTTTATAGCAAACAAGCGGATGAGTGGCATGCAGGTATTAATGGTTTTACCAAGATGCGTGCAATCGCTAACTACCTTACTCGTATGCGACTGTGTAAGCAAGATGGGATGCTTGAGTTTGAGTTTAACGCTGGACTAGATGAGCCGATGCCAAAAGACTTTTTGCCGTGGTTTGAGTGGCAAGTACCGCGCACGCGTAAAATACTGTTTGGTCATTGGGCGGCGCTAAAAGGTGAGATTGATTTGCCACATGCACGCGCGCTTGATGGAGGCTGCGTTTGGGGTAATTATCTATTAGCTTATAGACTGGGTGATGGACAGGTTCTTACTTCAGGTGCAGGGTGCTAAAGCTCGTACCGAGGGCTATAAACATCTTGATATATAAGGCTAGGTAAGTGATGTGTTTTAAGCGGTCCATTAATACGTTTAAAGGGTTAAATAACTGGCTCTTTTGGTGTGTGCCCTAAAGGCATTCATTTTGAAATTCGTGATATTTAGAAGAAAATTTATGCAATTCACTTTTGGATTCTTCGTTTAAAAAATCATACAAGTCATTATTCAAGACATCGTATGCGCACATAAAAGCACTTTTGTTTTTTTGAGTATAGTCTTGCATCATGTCTATACAAGAAAATGAATTGAGTACATTAAATAGAATACTAGTGTTGTGAGGGATATATTCCAAAGCTTTTTGGAAATAAATAAGTCCAGAGTAGTTTTCTTTATCTTCAGAAAGATATGGAGCAAGCTCTATGGTTATTCCTTTGAGGTTTAAAGCCTCAGCTATTTCGCTATCTGTTGAATTACTATCAGTAATTACTTCATTTAAGATCTCAAGAGCCAGCTCTGGTTCATTATTTTGGTAAAAAATATCTGCTTGGGTCAGTCTTTTTTCTATACTAGACATTAATTTTTTGTCCATTCATCTGTGGTTATATGGTCAGCAACTCAACACCCATATACCACACTGATTAGATACCGATAGCTCTTTGAATAAATATACGACTTTGAGAATAGGTTGAGAGACTGAGTAGGGATGAGTTCCAAAAAGGCAGCAGCATAAGATACTTTAGTGAAGTCTCTATCGTACATGAGTAATGGCATTGGTCTTGAAACAAACAATACACCGATGCAATTACTCGCTTATAGCAGATTTTACTTATTCTTGAACACGCCACATGGCATGCCTAGGGTCAGGCCCCTAAGCTTGTCTGGTCACAGATACTGATTGGTTGACAAAATCCATGGATCCGAACGCCGTTAGGAACGCGACGCTAGACGCGTCGGAACCAACACCGATGCGGGCCATCGTGTCGGCTTCTGCCATACCAGTCGGATCAATAAGATGCCAGCTCCCTCCGAGATAGACCTCCGCCACGGCATGAAAGTCCTGTGGCGTCACATCGGGCGCATAAACGCTTGCGAACCTAGCTGGTATCGACGACGCGCGCGCTAGTGTCACAAGAACATGCGCAAAGTCGCGGCAGACGCCCTGACGCTGAACAAAGCTGTCAAGTGCGGTGGTCTGAGCGTGGCTTGATCCTGGCACATAGCTAAACGCCGATTCGATCCAATCGCGCATCGCCGCAATCCGTGCACCGCCAGCGAGATTGCCAAACTCAGCATCCACAAAGGCTTGGAACTGATCTGATGGGCAATATCGAGATGGCATCAAATGTCTGATCGTCTCTCCGGGCAAAAGATGGAGAGGCACTTGGGGCAGTACCGATATGTCCAAGGCAGGACGGTCAACTGCAATTTCTGCGAGGTAAGTACAGCTAAAATCTCCTTCTGCGCGAATCCAGATCCGCTCTCCTATGCCATCATCGGCTGAGACCCGTGAAAAATGTGCAACGTCTGATGTCCAAATCTCAGTCGAACGCACCTGTTGATCGACAAGATCGGCAGCTTCGATTTGAAGTAAAAGGTCCATCGGCTCGGATAGACGATAATGAAGTTTGACATCAAGTTTCAGGATCATGTTTGAACTCACTAAGGGTGTTGGTCTGGTGGACTAAGGACAGTGTGGGATTTCTAATAGATACGAGGCGACACCTAAGCCGCGCAGGTCTATCGAAACCGAAATATTTTGCGATGAACTGTTTTGTATATCAGAGATTGGCGTACTTAAGTCAGGTAGCAATGCCTGACAGAGTTGAATTATCATAGTACCGTTTTTCAATCTAAAAAGGTAAGATATGACTATAGCACTATGCAGACGGGCTTTATTAAACCTGAAACGCATCAAAAATTGATTAGTTATGGACTTATCGTTGCAAAGCGAGCGCTATACTCGAAGTGTCACTTAATCAAAGGCTGCCAGCTCGGCCCCGTACGTCCCATGCCACTGCTATTTTTGGGCTTGTTTGTGTCTACTAGTGCTTGACTCAATACTGCCATAGTGTTCATAACGAACGTTATGAACACTATGGTTTTAAAACCAGCTATTTACCAAGTATCTAGCCACCAAAGCTATCCCCCTAATTGGGTAGTTTCGGTGGTTTTTTCGGTTTTGGTAAGGGGGTTTTGGCATCGCCAGTCGGCTTGTCATCAGGATCAGCATGATATTCTTCATCGAGGTTATCGCTATTGACGACACTTATTGTTTTGGTCGTCTTATCATACTGAATATCATCGGTATAAGGAGCATTGTTCAGCTCTTCATCAGTCAAACCATCATCTAGATCCACGACTTTTTTTGGAGAGTTGTGAGGCTGAGTGTGATCACCTTCTGGTTGACTGTCATAATATATGTCTGTACTTGTCTTCGAGTTTTGAGCTTCATTTTGCTTAGACTCAGGCAGTATTCTGACATCAGATAATCGGCGAACCACATAATTGCTTGGTATTGCCTTTCCGTTCTTTTGTGCTGAGGTGTCGTCAAATATCATGTGCCCTTGGCTATCGATACGTGCATAGTCCATCGGCTTATCACGTGGCCAAAAGAAGTCAGAAGGGTGGCTAATGATATGACCGAACACCAGTTTTGTGAGGCGACTCCACTCAAAAAACCGCACTTCTTTAGAGCGTAGGGCAACAAACAGTGCCAGTGAAAAGCTGACTATGAGGTTGACCATACCGATGAGTGCTACGCCAAGTATAGAAATTAGAATGAGGCTCCAATTTATTTCATCAGCAGATATGTTGAAAAGTCCATGTGCCAAGTTGGCCGAGGCAAAAGCAATATGGCGAATATCAATAGGTAAGCCGAAGATATAGCCGATGGTTGCTGTACTACCTAAGAATACGCCGAATAAAAAGTTGCCCATAATAGCGCCTAGATTGGCTTCTATAAAGCCGCCCAAACGCTTGAGCCATGATTGAGGCAATATATATTTTAAGAACCTATGACGCTGTATACGTGCACCCACATGGTTATACACTGCTAGATTGTCATAGTATCCTGCAATGAGACCAGATAAGAACAGATAAACACCAGCGATGGCAGCGTGAGGGAGTGCTAACGAGCGAAACGGGTCTAGATCGTGTAGTAAGTGACCAGCTTTTTCTGAATCAATCATTGGTGCGCCTGTATACTGTAACCAGGCAAAGGAAATAATAAGCGCCACAGGCACCGCCAACATCACGTTACCCATGATAGCAACGAACTGAGTCCGCAAAATATCAACGACCAGTTCTGATAGCTTGGTTAGCTGATGAGATTTTTTTCCAGAGCCTTCAGATATCGTAGAGGCGATAGCAGCAGCCGTCATAGCGGGCTGTTTTGTCGCTACTGTGCCACGAATGATATGAATAAATACAAAGCCCAAACCATAAATCATGCTATTGATAAACGCCCTTCCCATAGGGGCGAGTGCTAAATGGTAAGCCAATATCTTGATGGTGGCCATAAATGCAATGAAAAAGCCACCAATAGAAGCTTTTTTGAACATTTTTTGATAGCCAGCTTTGTCGGTACTGATGTAATGCTCACCCACGCGGCTGGCGTTCTCGGTGACCTTACGTGAGAGTAGTTTGGTATTATTATCAATCAAATAGCCAATACTATAGCGCTGTCTGGCAGTGGTGATCAGCGTCTGTATCAGCTCGATGACGGCGCGATCTCGTCTTTGGTGATCGTCTGTGACGAGCTCTGTCAAAATACGCATGCGCTGTAAGCTTTGATCCAAACGCAGCATCATATTGGTCAGACGAATGGAGATGCCTGTCTTATAGATGCGCTTGCGGATAGTGGCAACAATATCTTCGCATTGCTCAATCATAACTAACAATGGCGCTGGATCAACTGCATGTTCAGGGGTTATATCGGTTAAAGTGTCGAGCTCATGTGCTTGTCTGTATTGATTGACAAAGAGTACGGCTTCTTGGTTTTGAGCTACAAAAGAAGCGGAGTAGTTGAGCATTTGCGGGTAGGAGTCCATCAGATCAGGATGCAAGCCAAGTCCGCTAATACGATAAGACAAAATAATGATCGCGTTTAAAATACTGTTTTTTGCCGTGGCGACCAAATCTAGGTGCTTTTCTTCTACTCTAATAAGCTCTACCAGCTTATCCCATTTCTCTGCCTCAATATTGGCAAGCCAGCGCTCATCAGTACGCTTGTCGAATAGATAACCAATCAATTCAACGACAGAGTCATCTTGGGGGAGTATTGGCAAAAAACGATGACCAATCAATCGTCTTAAACTATTAAAGAAGCCTTGATCTGACATGATACCAGTATCGGTATACAGCGCGATTTGACGGTATTGGATAATCAGTTTTAACACAAAGCTAGAGAGACCATCGCCGTATTCTGGATGCTGATGCAAGATATCAATAAGGGATTGGATATTTTCGTTCGCTAAAGCCGGTTCTTTGTCACTGACTCGTAGTTCATCGATTAAGCGTTTGAGCACCGCAGCATCAGGTACATCACTTAGGGCAGTAATCTGTTGTAAAATGCGTTTTAATTCTGACACGTCGCACCCTTTATTGTAGTTGTTTCTATTACTTTTATTATTTGATACTTTGACACTATGCATCACATAATGAGTAGCAATGGCTTTATTAGATTTAGGAGATTTTAATTTTGCGTAGCGACACCTTGTCTTGCGTTATTTTAATCGTAACGACGCATCGATAGTGAATTATTTTGTTAGGATTTATTTTGACAAAAAAAAGGACAGTAACGAGACTGTCCTTTTTATCAAAGAATTATAAAGTATTCAAGGTGACCATTTAGCTCGCAGGAACATCGAAATAGCCAAGATCAAAGTTCATCATTGGATCACTACCAGCTTTAACCATCTGTGCGTGAGCACTGATACGTGGTAGGACACGACCAACGAAATAGTCAGCAAGCTTAGCTTTGTTGGTATAGAACTCGCCTTCTTGACCATTGGCAGCTTCGACCATTAGCGCAAACATGTAAGAGTAGGCTAGGTAGCCAAAAGCATGCATGTAGTCAACAGCACAGCCGTTGATTTCATTTTTGCGTTCGCCAATATTGCTAAGAACCGTTTTGGTTAGCTCTTCAATAGTATCTGCTGCATCTAGAGTAGCTTGCTTGATAGCGTGATCTGCTTGCATGTTGTTCACAAAGTCACGAATTTCTTCTAAGAAGTTTGTGACATACTTACCATTGTTACGAGCAACTTTACGACCCAACAGGTCAAGCGCCTGAATACCGTTAGTCCCTTCATAAATCTGAGCAATACGCGTATCACGAACGATCTGCTCCATACCCCACTCGCGGATATAGCCATGACCACCAAAGACTTGCTGACAATCAACGGTTGCTTCTAATGCCTTATCAGTTAAGAACGCCTTGGCAACAGGGGTTAATAGAGCGACACGAGCAGAAGCCGCTTTTGCTGATTCAGGGTCAGTACTAAATTTCTCTTCATCAAGATTTTTGGCAACGTACATAGCAAAACAACGTGACGCTTCATTGTTTACTTTGGCATTCAATAGCATGCGGCGCACGTCTGCATGATGGATAATAGCATCGGCTGGTTTTTCTGGGCTTTGTAGCTGCGTATCACTACGGCCTTGACCGCGATCATTAGCATATAAAGCAGCATTCTGATAAGCAAGCTCAGAACCACCAAGGCCTTGTAGGCCCATCGTGACGCGCTCGTAGTTCATCATAATAAACATTGAAGACAGACCAGTGTTTTCTGTACCAACCATCCAGCCTTTAGCATTATCGAAGTTCATGACACAAGTTGCAGAGGCTTTGATACCCATTTTGTGCTCGATAGAACCTACAGCTAGCGTGTTGCGTTCGCCCAAGCTACCATCAGCATTAACCAAAAACTTTGGTACGACAAATAGTGAGATACCTTTTGAGCCTTCTGGCGCATTTGGTGTCTTTGCTAATACCAGGTGAATGATGTTGTCAGTAAGATCATGCTCACCACCAGTGATAAAGATTTTGGTACCAGAGATGCCAAAGCTACCATCATCGTTAGGAACGGCTTTAGTCTTGATAATACCCAAATCTGTACCGGCATGTGGCTCAGTCAAACACATAGTTCCTGACCATTCACCGTTGTACATTTTTTCTAGATAAGTCTGTTTTTGTTCTTCAGAACCAGCAGCGTTCAAGCAAAGCGTCGCACCAACTGTCAGGTTTGGATACAGGGCAAACGATTGGTTTGCCGTGAAAACCATTTCTTCAGTAAGCATGGTTACCATTTTTGGAAAGCCTTGACCGCCGTACTCAGCGTTACCACTTAACCCAACCCAACCTGACTCAGCATACTGTTTGTAGGCATCTTTGAAACCTGTTGGGGTCGTAACAACGCCGTCACCCTCAAAGGTTGCGCCTTCTTCATCACCGCTACGGTTGATAGGCAGTAGAATATTCTTTGACAGTTTTCCCATTTCTTCTAAAATCATATCGACAGTTTCCATATCGACATGAGCTAGGTTTTCGTTATTTTGCCAAAATTGTGGCGCTTTAAATACATCATTTAAAATAAAACGCATGTCATTAAGAGGGGCATTATAAACAGCCATAAACATTCCTTTGGTTCAAATGAATAAAATTGGAGGTGTTAAGATTATCAACTGTTCTCTTGATATAACCTTAGCGATTCATGCTCAAAGTTTAACAAATAAGCTTGTATGCTAGTGTATTTCTTCGTGAATAGTGCGTGCACCAAAAGTTAGTGGCAGCTATTGTAGTGTTTAAATAAGCCTTAAAAACCATCAGTACGTATCAAGAGTATCTAATTAACAAGTATAGATTACAGTCATAATTATAATTATGCTGACTACCATCTTCTTGATGGCTATCTTTTATATAGTTATAAGCATATGCACAAAATAAATCGGCAACATACCGTGGTATGTTGCCGATAAAATACAGTGTCAGTAGTGCTTAATGTCTAATTAAAAAGCAAACTGTTCAACATCCATGCTCATGAATGGCTCAACACCAGTACCGATACGTTGTACATGGGTCGTGGTACGCGGCAATAATTTAGCGAAGTAGAACTGAGCCGTTTTGATCTTCGCGTCATAGAACGCTTTTTCGCCAGTGCCATTTGCAATAGCGGTTTGAGCAACCAGTGCCATACGCGCCCATAGGTAAGCTAGGGTCACATAACCACTAAAGTACATATAATCGACCGCCGCGCCGCCGACAGCATCTGGGTTTTCAGTGGCTTGCATGCCGACACGTGCTGTCAAATCACCCCATTCTTTAATGTGCTTGGCAAGAGGGCGGATGAACTGACCCATCTCGTCATTTTCTTTGTTGTCTTCACAGAATGTTTGAATGACTTTTACAAAGTTTGCAAGTAGCTTGCCTTGTGAGCCTAGAACTTTACGGCCAATCAAATCAAGTGACTGGATCTGAGTTGTCCCTTCATAGATACAAGCAATCGTCGTATCACGTACGTTCTGCTCTAGACCATATTCAGTACAGAAGCCACTACCACCCATGACCTGTACACCATGACCTGCCGCTTCTAGACCTGTTTCAGTCAAGAACGCTTTACCGATTGGCGTTAGGAAAGATAGCATTTGATTGGCATACTTTTGCTCATCGCCATTACCTTTAGCAACGATGTCAGCAAACTGAGACATATAACCGATAAGTGCGCGGCCACCTTCAGCAAATGCTTTGGTAGTCAATAACATATCGCGAACTGCAGGATGAACAATAATAGGATCTGCTGGCTTTTCAGGAGCCTTAGCACCCTTCAAAGAGCGAAACGCTAAACGATCATTGGCAAACGCAAGGCCACCTTGGAAAGCGAACTGAGCTGCGGTAACCCCCTGAATGGCAGTACCGATACGTGCCACGTTCATGAATGTAAACATCGCGTTCAAACCACGGTTTTCTTCACCAATCAAGTAACCAGTTGCACCATCATAGTTCATGACACAAGTCGCAGAGGCTTTGATACCCATTTTGTGCTCAATAGAACCACATGATACTTCGTTACGCTCACCTAAGCTCTCATCATCGTTGACGTGGAATTTTGAGACCACAAATAAAGACAAGCCTTTAGTGCCTTCTGGCGCATTTGGCAGACGAGCTAGAACGATATGAATGATATTCTCAGACATGTCGTGCTCACCAGCTGAGATCCAGATCTTGCTACCTTTGATGTTGTAAGTGCCATCATCGTTAGGCTCAGCTTTTGTACGTACTTGGTTCAAATCTGAACCACACTGAGGCTCAGTCAAGCACATGACGCCAGTCCATTCGCCTGAGATTAACTTTGGTAAGTATTTTTGCTTTTGCTCATCAGTACCATGATGCTCTAGAGTCGCCATACAGCCTTCAGACAGACCAGGATACATGCCAAAAGACCAGTTAGCAGTGCCCATAAACTCAGAGATTGCTGAGTTTAGTGACATTGGCATATTTTGCCCACCAAACTCTTCTTCAGCTGTCAATGAAGTAAAGCCAAGCTCACAATACTGCTTATAGGCTTCTTTGAAGCCTTTTGGTGTGGTCACGACGCCATTTTCGAAATGACAGCCTTCAGCATCGCCGCTTTGGTTCAATGGCGATAGCTCGTTTTCAGCAAAGCTTGCAGCTGTTTCTAGATAGCTATCTACAATGTCTGCTTCAATATGAGCATAATCATCAATATTTTGATAATGAGTTGTACTATCTAGAAGCTCATGCATGACAAATTTCATATCACGAATAGGGGCTTTATATTGCATGGTATCCTGTCCTTTTTGTAATGTAGTCGATGATCATTCATAGCAAGCATATGGTGCACTATTTTCTAGCGCGTTGCTCTTACCTAGCCAATCTGAAAATCTAAATAAGTGACAAACAGCAAAGCAGGTCAATCAGGCTGTCGATCACATAAAATAGTGTTAAAAAGAGTAGTGATTGTTAGGGGCAATAAGAGATTAAATGCGCTCCAACAAATTCACTATAAAAGATAGGCTTTCATAGATGATTATACAAGTTTGGTCACAGCACTGATAAGTCATGAACCCGCCTTGCATCAGTTATGCAATCGACGTTAGGCACCAATGCTCATCAGTAATAACCGTATAGGAATCTAACGTTACTGACAGGATTAACGCCATGATAATAGGGCATAAAATAAAAAAGCAGTGTTTAATAAACACTGCTAATTAAAAGGGTCTTAAGACACGAACATTTATATGATTATTCGGTAGTATATTGTTTGAGCAGCATCTCAGTGGCAACATCAGCAGGGATGGGTTTGCTGAACCAATAACCTTGCCCCTGTTTGCAGCCCATGTCTAGGAGCACATCGCGTTGCTGCTCAGTTTCGATACCTTCCGCCACTACTTGCATATCTAAAGCAACGGCTAGATCTAAAATGGCTTTTACAATCGCATGCTGGGTACGATCCGTTTCAATATTGGATATAAAGCTCTTATCGACTTTGATAAAGTCAAATGGATACTCTTGTAAATAACTCAAAGACGCATAACCAGTGCCAAAGTCGTCTAGCGCAAGACAAACCCCCAGCTCTTTGAGTGAATTGAGCTGTTGTCTAACGTTGTCATGGCGCTGAATCAAGGAAGACTCAGTCACTTCAATATGCAGCTGGCAGGCAGCAATATCATGCTGTACTAGCAGGCCACTGACCATATCAAAAAAGTCAGGATGGCTAAATTCAGCTGCGTCGGCATTGATACAGATATGTTGGCAAAAACCTTGCTGCTGCCACTCAGATAACTGTTTGGCAATTTGATTTGCCATCTGTGAAAACAGCTCAAATGATAGCTTGTGCGTGAGAATAGCGTCAATAAAATGTATGGGCTTTAGCAGACCACGTGTAGGATGTTGCCAGCGTACCAAAGCTTCAAAACCCGTGATGGCACCCGTATCTAACGAGAATTTTGGCTGATAGTAGGGAACGAACTGACCGTCAGTAGTCGCCACTCTAAGCTCGGCTTCTAACTGTAGACTCCCTGCCGTTGCCTCTTCAATGGTCTTGTCGTACCAGCGAATATCGTCACCGCCATGCTGTTTGACGTACTGTAATGCTTTTTCTGCTTTCGTTAGTAAACCTGTCACTTGACCATCGTTTTTAGGAAAATAACTGACGCCCACTGAAACATGGCAATAAATATTTGCGTCCGTTGTGGCGCTGTCATTCATAGGGAAAGGGAGTTCGCACATTTGCATCAGTGTATCTAACTGATGGCGTACCATATTGCCGTCTTTGCATTCAAACAATAATGCAAAATCATCACCACCAAAGTGAGATAAACACCGTAAATGTGCCAATTCGAGTTGCTTAATGCGTTCTACAAAGCTGGTTGTTAAGGAGTTGATACCATCAGGTCCTAATAAGTTTGCCAGATTGCGATAACGGTCGATATTGAGACGTACGATGACCACTTCTTGATAAGTATCTAATAAAATATCGCTGGTCTGGCTCAAAAACACCTTACGGTTAGGTAATCCTGTAAGTTGATCGTAGTTGAGCAAGTGCGCAACTTGTTTTTGATCTTTAACAACCGAAGACATGTCGCGTAGCATGCCAACATGATATACCACGTCCTCAACAGAGATTTTTCGATAGGTCACATGACAGTCAATCATCTGTCCATAGCGATTAGCCATTGAAAAATCAAGCTCGTGAAACCCTGTCTCGCTTAGATTGCTTTTTATATCTTTTAAAATAAGCTGCTCTTCTTCTGACAAAAATTCAGCAGCGTAAATACCAAGTGGACGACCGACCAAAAATGATTCTTTGTAACCAATCAGGAGCTCATAACTGGCATTAACCGTGAGATAACGCAAATTGCCATCCAATATAAATATGGCATCGTCTATCTGCTCACACAGTTCGGTCATTAATTGCTGTTTAATCGATACTGGGATAGGGTCAAAATTGCTCATAATAATGTCTCACAAAAGATAATGACTCATAGAAACAAATAAAGACTGTGATTCAACTGACTAAAATTGAGCTAAGATCACTTTTAATTCTACACAATATAAAACAAAAGTTGTACTTTAATCATGACTTAAAAGATAATGACTATCATTATTGATTATTTATTATAACTATACAAGGCGAGTAAGGTCGTCAAAGCGACGACAGGTACGGTCTCGGTACGCAACACTCGAGTACCGATTTGCCAAGGGGCGAAACCTACTGATTCTGCTTTTTGGCACTCATCATCGCTAAGCCCACCTTCAGGACCAATCAATAGTTCAATATATGGTGATTCTTGTTTAAGCACAGTTTCCAGTATCTCTGGTTTGGCAGGTTGACCTGCTGCCGGTACACTCATTTGCAATCGTAAATCTGCTGCGCTCTCTAGTACTTCATAGTACTTGTCTTTACTGAGTGTAGAGACAATAGGGCTGACCGCTGTCTTATCGTTTGGGAATTTAGTAGGGGCTAGCCAGTCACGAATAGACAATGGAGCCAGGATAAGTGGCGGGCGATTGAGACCGCATTGCTCACAAGCTGCTATGGCTACTTGTTGCCAATGCGCCAGCTTTTTTTCAACTTGTGCAGGCTTTAAGTTGACTTCACCATGATGGCTGCTGAGCAGTTGTATAGCAGTTACACCAAGCTCTGTTGCTTTTTGGATCGCGTAATCCATACGTTCACCGCGACTCATTACTAGCCCAATCTTACTGATAACAGGTGCGGTGCGGTCATCGTTAAAGTGAGAGAGTAAGGTAGCAGTTGCTTTCTTCTTACTGATCGTCTGTAGCTGTACCTGATACTCACCACCGAACCCATCAAACAGGATGCCCTGATCACCGACATTGGCACGCAAAACTCGGCACCAGTGATGGATGATGCTGTCTGGTAATTCAATATCGCTACCCTGAGACAGTTCACTCAATTTAGGCAGTAGCGGGGCATCGGCGTTGTCACTATCAATGGTATAAAAAAAACGTCGCACGAGGTCTTATTCCTATTGTTTGATTGGGAGCGTTTATTATCGGGTCCATAGAATATCACTTGAGCCACCTAAAGGCATGGCTTTTATGATAATTATTGTTTAATGCAACCACTCGTTATATAGACAATACTATCGCACAGTGAAGGAAAAATAAAAAAATAATTAAGATAAAGTGTATCTTATAAAATATGAAAGGTAATAGCCCAAAATTTTCCAATAAAAAACTGGCACTCCTAAGAGCGCCAGTTATCAATCAGTCAATTAGATTTATTTATAAATATCAACAACTAAGCAGTTAATCTTACTCAGCAGTTAAGCCTAGTGCTTCAACCAAGCGTTTGTTTGGCTCGACTTTATTCATGCTATAAAAATGCATGGCTGGCACACCCTCGGCAATCAAGCGTTCACATAAGCGATAAACCACATCAAACCCAAACTCACGGATGGCTTTGTTGTCGTCACCAAAGTCGGCCAAGCGCTTACGTACATAGCGTGGAATATCAGCACCGCAGCTATCAGCAAAGCGTATCAGATTGCTAGAGTTGGTAATTGGCATAATACCAGCCACCAATGGCTGTGCATCGGTATCGATACCGCGTTTCTCTAGTGTGTCACGCAGATATAGATAGCTGTCTGCATTATAAAAGAACTGCGTAATCGATGCATTGGCACCAGCATGATATTTATTTACCAGATTATCGACATCGAACTCAAAGCTGTGTGCTTGTGGGTGCATCTCAGGATAAGAAGCCACTTCGATATGAAAGTGATCACCTGAATGCTCACGGATAAATCTGACCAAATCTACTGCAAATGGGAGTTCACCCATACCGACCTGACCTGATGGTAAGTCACCACGCAATGCGACAAGACGTCTGATCCCTAAGCTTTTGTAAAACTCAAGCAACTCAGCGATCTCAGACTTGTCATCGCCGATACAAGACATGTGCGGCGCAATTTCGGTATCTCCGCGTGCGCTTAGTGCTTTTACGATATCTAAAGTACGGTTGCGGGTCGAACCACCAGCACCGTAGGTCACTGAAAAATACGCTGGTGACAGCGTATTCAACTCATCATAAGTTCTGAGAAGCTTTTCGTGACCCAGCTCGGTTTTTGCAGGAAAGAACTCAAAGGAGAAAGCAGGCTTACTCACAGTCAGGCTCCTTTTAGTATTTATAAGCATCAGGCTTGAATGGACCTTCAACAGGTACGCCTAGATATTCGGCTTGCTTTTGGGTCAGCTTAGTTAGGGTACCGTTAAAACCTGCAACCATAGCAGCGGCTACTTCTTCGTCCAGCTTCTTCGGTAAGACTTTAACGTATAAGTTGTCAAAACGCTCATCAGTGGGCAGATCAGCAAATTTTTCTTCGAACAAATACATCTGTGCCAGTACTTGGTTGGCAAATGAGCCGTCCATCACGCGTGATGGGTGACCAGTAGCATTACCTAGGTTCACTAGGCGACCTTCAGCAAGCAAGATCAAATAATCGTTTTCGTCATCTGAGCGGAAGATTTGATGCACTTGTGGTTTGATCTCAACCCAGCGCCAGTTATCACGCATAAACTGAGTGTCGATTTCGGTATCAAAGTGACCGATGTTACATACCACAGCACCAGGTTTTAATGCTGCTAGCATATGACGATCACAAACATGGTAGTTACCAGTGGTCGTGACGATCATGTCAGTATCTTCAAGCAAGCGTTTGTTGATGTTGTCTGCGCCGCCAGTGTTGTCACCGTCGATGTATGGTGATAATACTTCAAAGCCGTCCATACATGCCTGCATAGCACAGATTGGATCAACTTCTGAGACACGTACGATCATGCCTTCTTGGCGTAAGCTCTGCGTAGAGCCTTTACCTACATCGCCGTAACCGATAACCAAAGCGCGGCGACCAGCAAGGAACATGTCGGTAGCGCGTTTAATAGCATCGTTTAAGCTATGACGGCAGCCGTATTTGTTATCATTTTTAGACTTGGTAACTGCATCGTTGACGTTGATGGCAGGTACTTTGAGTGTGCCGTTGCCAAGCATTTCAACCAGACGATGTACACCAGTGGTGGTCTCCTCTGAGATACCATGGATGTTATCAAGAAGCTCAGCATAATCATCATGGATAAGAGCGGTCAAATCACCACCATCATCCAAGATCAAGTTGGCATCCCAAAGCTGACCTGACGCTTCGCCGCCAACATGTACTTGCTGACGTAGGCACCATTCGTACTCTTCTTCTGTCTCGCCTTTCCAAGCATAAACAGAGATACCCGCAGCAGCGATAGCCGCAGCAGCATGGTCTTGAGTTGAAAAGATATTACATGAGGTCCAGCGTACTTCAGCACCTAGCGCGACAAGTGTCTCGATAAGTACGGCAGTTTGGATAGTCATGTGGATACAGCCAGCGATTTTCGCGCCTTTGAGTGGCTGGTCTGCTTCGTAGCGACGACGCAAGCCCATTAGGGCAGGCATTTCGGCTTCAGCAAGAGTGATTTCACGGCGGCCGTAATCAGCAAGGCTGATGTCAGCGACTTTATAGTCAGTGAAAGAGGGATCGATCGTATGGGCAGATGGTGTAGTAGACACTGCGTCCATAATATGCTCCTATCAGTGGTTAACGAATGATAAAAAGAATAAAAACGCAGGTGCCGTTGTTTGCGCTGTGAGCGACCAAAACGATGGATACTCAACAGTTAACCGAGCCTAACATAACCTGTGATTGCATAACTTTAGAATATTAATGCAGTAAATCACTATTATGGCGCAACACCTCTCGGAGGTCGTTATTGTAATAGATGAGTGGTTAATTGTCACCTATTGACTGAGATAAATGATAGGCAGTCATGGCATAAGTACCTGTATGTTTTTCATAGGTATAAAAAAAGGCCACCTGTAGATGACCTTTTATATTTAGATATTTTTTGATGCTACTCAGCCAACATTAGTACCAGTTATAGGTGAGAGAGGTGAAAAAGTTAGTACCGTCAGTGTTATAACTTGGAGCAATAACATAGGTCTTATTAGTAATGTTATTAAGACGGGCTGTCAATGAAAGGTTTGAGTTCAGTTGATAGTTGCCACTGATATTAAGCAGACCATAACCATCAACAAACTGTGAGTCAGCGTTAGAGATATTATAATAATAGTCATCTATATATTCGTATTCCGCGCGAACATCTACATTTTCTAAGCGGTAACCTGCATATATCAAACCTTTATGCTTAGGACGAACGGGTAGATAATTGCCATCACTACTGTTGCCACTGTCATCCTTGGCTTTTTGGTAATCGTAACTACCACCAAACAGATAATTATCAATCGTCCAATCTGAAGTTAAGGTGATACCATCAATTTTTGCTTTGTTAATATTTTTAATGCTACCAAATGGATTATCGGTAGTAGGGACACCATCATTTGCGAGCAAATCATCAACGTTATTACGGTAGCCTGTTAAACGTGTAGACTGTAACAAAGTATCATATTCAATAAATGCTTCGTAATTATTGCTCGTTTCGGGCTTTAAGTCGGGGTCTCCACCAAAACCTGGAAATAAGTCATTGAACGTTGGTGCACGGAACCCTTTAGCATAGCTAGCACCAGCGCGTAGATTTGGCGTGAGGTGGTAGGCACCGCCTAAATTATAGGTCGTTTCGTCACCGTACTGAGAGTTATCATCAAAACGTATATTAGCTTGCGCATCGAATTGGTTGTTGGCTAGTACGTAGCCTAAAAAGGCGCTAGTCACATCACGATCGTCAATATTGTATTGATTAGAATCAAGGCTTTGGTTGAGATATTCTACACCGTATATACCTTGACCTACAGGCAATAGATGCTGACCGACTAAGCTAACTTGGTTTTGTTTAGTGTCATAAACACTATTATATGTCGGAGTATCAGACTTATCGATAGAGTGTCCATACTGTAACTTCACTGAAGAACCAGGACTATAACGCCAATCAATAAAAGCTTGCGCTGAGCCGTTTTCTTGATCAGAGTAGGCATCATTTTCTAGCCCATTGTCAAACTCAGTCGTTGACTTACTATATAGCCCGCTAGCACCTACAGACCATTGCTCATTGATACGTTGGTTTAAGGCAATGCTAAAGTTATCGCTCTCAAAGCCATCATCGTCAGGATTGTACCCAAAATTATTAGGTAGCGTTACGTTGATACCATCGGTTTCATTGTGGCTAGCAGATAAGCTGACCGAAGTGCCTTTACCATTGGTAAACTGAGCGCTAGCACCGTATAGATATTCATCGTTTGAGCCTATGCCTGCGGTTACTGAGAACTCACTACGCTCAACGTTGCTGCCTTTAGTAAAAACTTGAATCACACCGCCCATTGCATCAGCGCCATAAATACTAGAACCAGAAGCCCCATAGACTACTTCTATACGCTCAATTTGATCAGCAGGGAGTAGGCTTAGAGTTGCTCCACCTGCACTTAATGAGCTATAACGTATACCATCAATCAATACTAAGATTTGCTTGTTATCGTAACCTCTCATATAAAAGTTTGAGACCGTACCAGGTCCCCCGTTGGTGTAATAGCTGACACCAGGTTGGCGTTTCAATACATCAAGTGCGCTTTGACCCTGATAACGCTGCAACTCTTCACTATCGATCACTCTTGTCTGAGCAATTACGTTACTGGTCTTGGTAGGCGTACGCGTCGCTGTCACGACGATCTCATCAAGGTCAACCTGTGGCAAGTCACTATCACTGATAGTCGTATCTTGAATGGTAGCTGCCATCGCAGTATTTACGGCAAGTAAACCAAGCGCACTTAAGATACTTAGACGAAGATAGGTATTCGATGACGAACGTGAAGAAAACATAATCAATTCCAGAGTAATCCCATGAAGGATGGCAAAAATAAAAGGTAACTATTTTGATGTGATGGGCATCAAAAGTTACAAAAAAAAGCATATAAGTAAGGCTGCGCTCATTATCTATAAAAGTTAGCATTTTATAAACCACTTTAACTTAATATTTATTCAGGGTAGCGTGAGTGGAATTCATGATGAGATGTTGATCCTTTGATCAAAGGTAACTTCCTCTTGATTATGGAGAGAGATGAAAAATTAGGCCCGCTCATTCACATAGATGACAACAAAAACGCATAATCAAAAGCACTGCTGTTATAAATAATTGTTATCATAGTACAGATATCCTATGTTCTTCATCGTGCCACCTATAAAGCTAAGAGGTTTGTCTTGTCTACTAAGCATAATCTGCCGCCTACTACTGCGTTTCTTTCACTAAACGCCATCATTAAGATACCGTTAACAGCTGTTTTGCTGTTGTTGGTCATGATGGTAAGTATTGCCGTACCCAATAAGGCTTTTGCTCTTGAGGCAGGCGCGCTTGGGGTAGGTGGCGACAGTAGTGAAGAGATGGTAAGTGGACCATTACCTGATTCATTTGGGCGCGATACGCCGCGTGATACCGTACAAGGTTTTATCAGTGCGCTGGGCGAAAACGATTATTTGCTGGCGAGTAACTACCTAAACCTATCTAAGTCTGATAATCCAACGACCGTTGTGCGTCAGTTCAAGCAAGCATTAGATGCAGGAGGGCGGTTCCAGCCTGATTTGCAGATTAGTAATCTGCCTGGTGGCAATCTCACCGACCAGTTACCACCCAACCAAGAAAATGTGGGTGTGATCAGTATCGGTGAAAAAAATGTTTCATTGTTACTAGAAAGGGTAGTATCCGAAGATAACGAGCAGTACTGGCAGTTCTCAAGTGAAACGCTCGCTTCCGTACCAGAAGTCATAGAAAATACTGAGCCGACGTTGGTATCGCGTTATACCTTTGACTCACTTGACGGCAAAAAACTCTTTGGCTATCAGTTGGCTGATTTGGTCGCTGCGCTAACGATGATTGTGAGTAGTTTTGTGCTCACGTATATTGCTGTGTGGCTACTGTATCACTTATTAAGAATCACTTATCCTCGTGTGCGTGGTACGCCATTACCATTACCGAACAAAGTAATATTACCACTTGCTGTCGTTATCATGGCGCTGATATTGTCAGAGGTTATGGTCTATGCTGGCGTGTCAGTCACGCTGCGTGAGCCTGTCAATCGCTTTACTGATATTGCTTCATGGGTGGCAACCACTTGGCTGTTGCTGCGGGTTATCGATGCCATATTTACGCGAGCGGTCAATCTAAGCTATAAGAAAAACTACACTGAGCGTGTCTCGATATTGGGACTGATGCGAAAAGTAGTCAAAGCGTTACTATTGATATTCGCGGTCATCGTTATTTTTGGCAATTTGGGCTTTGACTTGACGACTGGTATTGCTGCATTGGGTGTGGGTGGTTTAGCCTTAGCACTTGGTGCGCAAAAGACTATTGAAAACCTCGTTGGTAGTGTCGTGGTGGTGGCGGATTCGCCCGTACGTATCGGTGATTATTGTAAGTTTGGTACTTACGAAGGCACCGTTATTGATATTGGTATTCGCTCCTCACGCGTACGCACCTTATCACGGACGATTGTCACCGTACCGAATGGTGATTTTTCGTCGATGCAAATTGAAAACTTTACCTCTCGTGATATGTTTCAGTTTTACCATAAGCTATATCTCAAACGTAACGCTGATATCGATGTGGTATTCAAAATGGTCACAGATTTGGATAATTTTCTGAAAGAACATGAGATGACTAACCAAGAGTGGAACCAAGTCAATATTTCAGAGCTGCGTCAAGACTGTTACGTGATTCAGCTACAGGCATATCTTAACGCCAATAACGTTGTTGATTTCTATGACAAGCAAAATGTATTGTTCGTTGAGGTATTGAACCAAGTGGCAAAATACAAGGTCGAGCATGCATTGCCCACCCAGCAGCTGATCGTCAATCAGGCTGAGCTTGAACATCATATAGACAGTACGGTAGATGAAACAATAGAAGAAGATACATCAAATGATAGCAGCGGTAATGGTGATGAGACAACGGTAAGCACAGACAGCAGTGACAATCATGCTAGTACTGGCCTTAACGACAATATAGGTAATGACAACATCAGAAACGATACCAAAAAACCCAATTCATCTATGGCAACCGTTACCAGAAAAGGGGCACTCAAAGCATTAAAACATAAAAGTCATATGCTTAGAAAAAGTAAATTTAAACACACAAAAAACAAATTCAATCTCTCTATATGGAATCAACCATAAGCGCTATGCCGACAGGTGTGAAGTTCAACAGAGTTGTGTTCAATAGCATCATGTTTCATGACAGTAGTTGTTACAACGGCACAGCGGTTTTATTACGTAGTGAGCCGTAGTATGACCAAAGCAGTAGGCTGGCAGCGCTGCGATAGGGTGACCAATGCTGAGTAAGGTTTTTGAGTTGCTTAGGTGTTGGTCGATCTGCTAATCCTAGTAAATGCATGGCGCCAACTTTGATGGCTAGATCATCAACAGCAAACACATCTGCACGCTTTAAAGAAAATAATAAGTACATCTCAGCAGTCCAGCGGCCAATGCCTATCACAGCTGTCAAGGTTGTTATAACCTCTTCATTTGGTAAGGTTTCCAATGCTGCAAAGTCGATATCATGATCGACTAATGAGCGGACGTAGCGAGTTTTTTGTTTAGATAGTCCTTTAGCTTTTAGGTCTTCGTCCGTCGCTTGATGTATTGCCTGCGGCGTTATTAACTCTGCATCAACCAAACGTTGCCATATACTAGCCGCCGCCGCTACAGATAATTGCTGACCGACCATCGCTCTCATCAACTGCTCAAACCCACCTGCATTGTGTCTTAGACTAGGTGTGCCTACCTGTTCATAGACGGAGGAAAATTTTGGCTCAATAGCAATCAACGCAGTGATGTTCTCCTGTAGCTCTTGACTGTTTTCGATGGTATGTATGCTCATGGTAAGATCGCTTTTCTAATGAGTAGGTGTCTTGACAGATATCATAGCAAAGAGTGGTGGGTTATATCAGTAGGTAAGTGGCTAAACGTTAGTAGGCAGAGGGCTAAACGTTAAACAATTAAAAAAACATATAAGCTACAGACAAAAAAAGGACTACTTGGTTGTAGTCCTTTTTTTAATACCGCTCAATTGTTAGCGAGTAATCTATTCGCCGTCTGCCTTTGGCTTCTTGAGCAATACGAGTACAGCGCCATTACCGCCGTCTTTTGGCGGTGCAGAGCAAAAGGCCAGTACTTCTGGCAATTGACGCAACCACCCGTTGATACAGGTTTTTAGAATTGCTTCACTACCTTTGCCATGTACGATTTTTACCATGGTCTCGTTACTTTGTTTTGCTTGGCTTAGCAGCTTAGTCATGGCATCGCGCGCTTCTTCTATCGTACAGCCATGAATATCTACTGCATCGTACCAGCGCAACTTACCTTTTTTGAGCTGATCGAAAATTTTGTTTTGGAGCGTTGGCTGCTTATAGGACAAATAAGCTTCAGCCGCAACAGGATTCAGTAGGGCTTGCATATCTGACAATCCTGCACCTAAATCACTGGCTTCGCTACCCTGAGCTGCTGCACGTTTTGAAAGTGTCGCTGCATCAGGTTTGCCTGCTTTGGTTGTGCTAGCAGGTGAGCGGACGTTCTTGTCTTCTAACTGATTCACCCCGTGCATGGCTTGCATGAACAGCACCTTATCATCATCGATATGTTCGCTATCGAGCTGTTTGACGGTTTTTTTTACTTGTTTTTGAGTCAATAGTGATACAGGCTCAGTTGGTTTTTGGTTCTCACCTTCAGGTGAATTGGTATCACGACCTTTACTCAATTGGCCTTTTAGTTCTTTGAGCTGGTCTTGCATTTCTTTTGAAAACAGAGAGTTTGACATAAAAGTTAACGTATCGTTGATTAATGAATGTTGGGTTAGCTGATAGCACGCCTGCTTTGTAGAAACTATTTGGTGCTATCGCCGCTTGAATATGTGAGTTACTTTACTCGTCTACTGTAACGCCCGCAAGTAAGGATTGTAACGCTTGTCCAGGATGGTCCGTTTTCATAAACTGTTCACCGATCAAAAAGTGCTGAATTTCATTACTAAGCATCAGACGAATATCATCGCTACTATGAATACCGCTTTCGGTTACGATCAGCGGTTTTTTATCAGCGTTATCTGCATCACTATCAGTCGCAAGTGCTTCGATCAACCTGCTTTTTAGATCAAGCGTGGTTTGTAAATCCACATCAAATGTATTCAAATCACGGTTATTGATACCATAAATATTATGCTCTGAACGTGGCAGCTTTAGCGCTCGCTCAAGCTCGGATTGGGTATGTACTTCTATCAATACATCCATACCAAGCTGGATACTGAGCGCATGCAGCTCTTGCACTTGTGCATCGTCTAGGCAGGCCATGATGAGCAGAATACAGTCAGCACCCAGCAAGTAAGATTGATATATCTGATACGCATCAATCATAAAGTCTTTGCGCAGTATTGGCAGGCTTGAGGTGTTGGCCGCCTGAATCAGGTAGATGTCATCGCCCTGAAAGTAATCACGATCTGTCAGCACGGACAGACAGGTGGCGCCTGCTTGCTCGTACTGCTGAGCAAATAGAGCAGGGGTAAAGTTATGATTGATGACACCTTTAGATGGTGAGGCTTTTTTGATCTCAGCGATGATACCAACGCCATTGCTTGTAGAGCTGACGGCACGCAAGGCAGCTGCAAATCCACGACGCGATTTATGATCCGCTGCGACCTGTGCTTGTAAATCCTCAAGGGGCAGTACTTCACGAGCTGCTTTTACTTCTTCTACTTTGGTTGCGACGATGCGTTGTAGTACCGAAGGTATGTCTGAGTGAATTGTGGTCATACGAGTGTCCGAATATCGTTAAATTGAGTAGAAAATAATGAACAAGTTTATGTTTTATGAATGGCAGTAAACTAATCCTGAGCCACGAGCTGTTGTGTATAAGCAGCCAAAGATTCAAGTTTAAGTAAAGCATCACCATTTTGTATGACTTTTTGTGCTCGGCTGACACCATTAGGGTAGTTACTGGCAAGGCCTGCAGTATATATCGCCGCACCTGCATTCAACGCAATCATGTCACGTGCTTTGAGGACGGCGCGATCATGAGTATCATTACCAGACAGAGCGGCGCGAATAAGCTCAAGACTTTGCGCTGGAGAATCAACATCGAGACCGATCAGGGTTTGGGATTCGATACCTGCATCTTCTGGCATCATCTCATAAACAGAGATTTCTCCATCTTTTAGTTCAGCGACTGTGGTTGACGTTGCCAGGCTGATCTCATCTAGACCATCTTTTGCACCGACAACCATGACATGACGCGCACCTAGGTTTTTCATTACTTTTGCGATCGGCTCACACAACTGTGCGGTAAACACACCGATGACTAGGTTGGGCGTACCGGCTGGATTGGTCAATGGTCCCAAAATATTAAAGATCGTGCGCGCTTTTAGCTCACGGCGTACAGGATTAGCATAGCGCATGGCGCTGTGATGATTGGGAGCAAACAAAAAACCAATACCTTCGTTCTCAATACAGTCTTTTGCTTGTGCTGGACTAAGCGCTAGACTGATACCTGCCTGCTCAAGCAAGTCGGAGCTACCAGACTTGGTCGAGACGCCACGATTACCGTGTTTGGCAACCTGCGCGCCAGCCGCCGCGACCACCAATGCTGATGCAGTCGAGACATTAAATAAATTGGCACCATCACCGCCAGTACCAACGATATCAACTAAATAATCGCAATTCTTTGGTTCAATATTGGCGGCTAGTGCACGCATGGCACTGGCTGATGCGGTAATCTCATCAATCGATTCACCCTTCATGCGTAGACCTGTCAAGATAGCGCCCATCATGGCATCACTACATCTGCCTTGCATGATAATAAGCATTACTTGATACATCTCATCAAAGGTTAGATCGATATGCTGAAAAATTCTACCGAGCGCAGAGGTTAGCAGTTGATGCGTTTGGGCATCAGACAGTTTTTCAATACTCTCTGGCGTGTGCGTTTCTTCTATTTTTGTTGTATTCATTATGATCTCGCTTATGATTATTTTTTATGTGAATCTGTGTAAAATTTGGCATGAGTTTATGCAAACAGTATTTTTTATCAATATGACTTTTAGTCAAATCTAACCAACTTGTGGTAGCTCATCGGATGTTAGGATAGCCAAGCCATGAGTCTGTAAAAAGTTATTGAGCAATTGATAACCTGCTTCGCTCAATATCGACTCAGGATGGAACTGAACGCCCTCTACAGCAAACTCCTTGTGACGTATGCCCATGATTTCTCCGATACTACCATCACTGCTCTGTGTCCATGCAGTGAGCTCAAGACAGTTGGGTAGGCTACTCTTGTCAATGACGAGCGAATGATAACGCGTCACTTTTGATGGGTTGGGTAGTCCAGAGAATATACCTTGGTCGTTATGATACACAGCAGATAACCGCCCATGCATGACTTCACCAGCTTTGACCACTTGTCCACCAAATACTTGCCCAATAGCCTGATGTCCCAAGCAAATACCAAGTATAGGAATTACTCCTTTGAATACTTCAATCACTTCTAGCGAAATACCAGCGCGATCAGGGTCACAAGGACCTGGGCCAATAACGATCACAGTAGGGGCAAGGGTCTGAATGTGCTCAATAGTGACCTGATCATTACGCCAAACCGTGATGTCTTGCTGCAATTCACCGAAGTACTGTACGATATTGTACGTAAAACTATCGTAATTATCGATCATCAGAATCATGAGCGTTCCAAATTATTGGTTTTTTATACTTCTCAGAATGGGGCGTATCTACGAGGTAGACATTGATAAAGAGCATCAAAAATCCATGATGTTCTCGGCTTTTGGACGCCGCCGTTATCTTACCACTATTTTCTCTGCTATCAAATGTAGGACACCTGTAAACTAGGCAACCGCATTTTAAAACAGGTTTTTCATCATACTGATCGACTTGGGTTAGTCATTACAAATAAAATCGTAACTTAATATTTTGATGACGCACCACAACAGAACAGTGGCATCACTATGACTACTATCAGCACTAATTTGGTGCATTGTGTTTATTGTTGGTGCTTAAAGTAAAAGCAAAATACAAGGCAATCGAATAAACATTACTGCTGACAAGTACTATGCTTTATTGTAAGATACTGTAATTATTAACAATAAGCACTTGTATGAGTCGATTTTAGATAATCGATTCAATAAACTGGCACAGCCTTTGCATTGACGCTGCTATGATTATCTATGATTACAAAAAGTGGTCTCAAATAATCGTTAGCCAGTGATCGCCAATAAGTGCCTGAAGCGTTCAGTATTATCAGTTATATATTGCTAGAATGACGTTAGAATTGACTTGGCGTATTTTAGGCCGTTAAGATAGAGCAGGTCTAATTAAGTAAACGTCTTAGACCAGCGTCTTGACTAATACGATAAATAGTGCTGATAATGAGCATAATATCGAATGCGCTGTTCGATATTAAAAAGAGTACACTTGGAATACTTTAACAAGAAAATGGCACCAATAATTTTAAATTGCAATAACGTGACCAACACAACGGAGATTATGTATGTCGAACAAATTATTAGATCTTATTCAATCCTCTAATGCTAAATGGGTTGACTTTCGCTTTACTGATACACGCGGCAAAGAGCAGCACATCAGCTTCCCAGCATCTACTGTTGATGAAGACGTCATGGAAGATGGCAAAATGTTTGACGGTTCATCTATCGCTGGTTGGAAGGGTATCGAAGCGTCTGATATGATCTTGCGTCCTGATCCAGAAACGGCATTTATCGATCCGTTCTTTGATGCAGTTACTGTCGTTGTGACTTGCGATATCATCGAGCCATCAACGCTACAAGGCTATGATCGTGATCCACGTTCTATTGCTCGCCGCGCAGAAGAGTATTTGAAGTCTACAGGTATCGGTGACACGGCTTATTTTGGTCCTGAGCCTGAATTCTTCGTATTTGATGATGTTAAGTGGTCAGTTGACATGTCTGGCGTTAGTCATAAGATCACTGCTGAAGAAGCAGCATGGTCGACTAATGAGTCGTATGAGTGGGGCAACATGGCGCATCGTCCACGCGTCAAGGGCGGTTACTTCCCAGTACCGCCAATCGACAGCTCGCATGATATGCGCTCTGTTATGTGTGAACGTATCGAAGAAATCGTTGGCGAAGGCCGCGTCGAAGTTCATCACCATGAAGTTGCTTCTTGCCAGTCTGAAATCGGTGTTGCATTCAACACGATGGTACGTAAAGCGGATGAAGTTCAGCAGTTGAAGTATGTTGTTCATAACGTTGCTCACCAGTTTGGTAAAACAGCGACCTTTATGCCAAAACCAATCGTTGGTGATAATGGTTCAGGTATGCACGTTCATATGTCAATCTCAAAAGATGGCGTAAACACGTTCTCTGGTGATGAATATGCCGGTCTGTCTGAGACAGCATTGTACTTTGTTGGTGGTATCATCAAGCACGCTCGTGCATTGAACGCAATTACCAACCCATCAACGAACAGTTACAAGCGTCTGGTGCCACATTACGAAGCACCTATTAAGCTTGCTTACTCAGCGTCTAACCGTTCAGCGTCTATTCGTGTGCCACATGTAAGTAGCCCAAAAGCGGTACGTATCGAAGCTCGCTTCCCAGATCCAACAGCTAACCCATACTTAGCATTTGCTGCGCTATTGATGGCAGGTCTTGACGGTATTCAGAATAAAATGCATCCAGGTGAGGCTGCTGACAAGAACTTGTATGACTTGCCACCAGAAGAAGAAGCACAAATCCCAACGGTTGCAGAGAGTTTAGATGTTGCACTACAAGCATTGAAAGATGATCACGACTTCTTATTAAAAGGTGATGTTTTCACTAAAGATATGCTAGAAGCCTTCATTGCGTTGAAAGAAGAAGAAGTACAACGCTTGAACGTTACTGTGCATCCTGTTGAGTTTGACATGTACTACAGCTGCTAATCATGGATTAGTCTGTTGAGTTAATTCAACAAAAAAGAACCAGTCAAGTATATCTTGGCTGGTTTTTTTGTGCCGTTAAGACAAGAATGTACTAACATCAGATAATGCTATTTGAGATGAATAGTAAAGACGCCTCAAACATTGCTGATTTTGCATCGAAAGTATCGCATAATGGTTGGTATATCATTATATTAATAGCAGACACTAATTAGGCTGATTGACCATGACTTTGTTATCAACGCAACACTCTATACGAGGCAACATAAAAGTAGGGCTATTGACGATTGCTGCGATAGCAAGTCTTTACGCACCACTAAGCAATGCAGCACCCATCTATAAAGTGGTTGATGAGCAAACCGGTCAAGTCACCTTTACCGATCGACCGCAGGATTATGAGCAGCAAGCTGGCAAACAAGTCAGTCAAATTGCTATTACGACAGGCAATGAAACAAGCAGGTCAGCCAGCTCTAGCATGGCAGGTAGCTCTGATGCAAATAGCCTGCCATCGAATGTATCGCAAACGAGAGTTACTCCTACGGCCTCTGCTGCCAGTACTAAGACCAACGCACCAGTAAACTATCAATTGGCGATTGCTGAACCTAGTGAAGAAAGAGCCTACCGTCGCCCAGCGCAAAGTATCAATGTCGCTGTACAGGTTAATCCTGCGCTACAAGCAGATGACAGCGTGCGTATTTATCTAGATGATAAGGAAGTAGCACAAGGTTTGAGCGCGTCGATTGGTACTATAGACGTGCTGCCAGGTGCTCATACGATCAAAGTTGTCATACAAAGCGAAACCGGTCAGGTAATCAAGCAAGTCACACGCACGGTATACGTCATCCAAAATAATACGACGCTACAAAACAATAAAAAAATTGCGCAGCAGCTCTTGGCTTATCAGAATTTGCCTTGGTATCAAAAGGTACTGTTGAAACTGCGTCAACAGGAAGTGGCTCAGTCTCAGTAACGACTAATTGAGATAGATATCATTCGCCAAATAAAAAGGCAAGCACCACCGATGATGCTTGCCTTTTTTAATGTCAGTTGATTATTTGAGAGGTAAGTTAACTTATTTAGTTAGCTCGATGGTACCGTTAGCAGTGACTGAGATGGTACTGTTACCAGATTCAAAGCTTTGGCTTGGTACTGACTCGTCTGCCATGCCTGATTTCATGCTCATGGCGCTATACATAGGACGTGGGTAGTTACTACCGGTGTTCAAATTAACATTGATGACACGATAGCCACGGGCGTCCCAAGCACGGGTCAGGCTCTTAGCTTGCTGTTGAAACGCGCGGGAGGCTTCCGTCATTAGTTTTTGCTCTAGCGCATCTTTTTTGGTATCTGAGACACCAAAGTTCAAATTGTCCATGACCAAGGTTGCTTGTAGATCAGCAATAAGTTGGCTAGTAGCGGCAAAATCGGTACTTTTCAAATCTATATTTGCTTGACCTGTCCAACCGATGATTTTGTCGTTTTTATCGTAGCGTGGATAGGTACGTTGTTGTCCTGTGGTCACAGTAACGCTAGGATAGCGTTTGGCAATTTTCATGGCATTATTAATTGAGGTATTGAGCGTCGTGGCTAGCATTTTGGCATCCGTTGCCTGCGCCTTTTTGTACAAGCTGGCTCGTACTTCGTCGTTCTGGATTTCTTCTTTTATTTCTGTCTGAAAGGTCAGTTGATCGTAGCCTGTTGGTTCTGCATGGGCGCTTCCCATCATTGCCGTCATTAGACAAACCGTACCAGACGCTAGCGCTGCTTTATTGAGTAACGTGTTTTTCATCATTGTCTCCTTAATTAATTTTATTGATCTTTATATGGATGTTTTACCATCCGTTCTTATACAAGAAGCTGTCTCTTTTGTGTTCTAAATATTGACATATGTGCAACTTCATTCCTTAAAATAGCAAAATCTATCTAATTTGCTGTGAGAATTTTGTGAGCTACGTTACTCAGTTATTAAATAAAACCATTAATATAATCGTGATAGTTTTAGCAGAATTTTATTCTTTAGGGCACTAATAGTGTTAAGTGTTAAGTGTTAAGTGCGATTGAGCGTTTTTTACGAGCTACGGATAAGAAATGCTATCTAAATGCTGATTGTTGTTGATCCATTGTTTAGGAGAGCATCCATATAGACGCTTAAACTCTCGACTAAACTGTGACGAGCTGGCGTAGCCTACTTGCATTGCTGCTGTGCTTACGTTTGTACCAGTGGCTATCTGCATGGCGGCAGTGTTCAGACGCATAGATTTTACAAACTGAATAGGAGACATCGAGGTGGCTTGCTTAAACTTACGATGTAGTACTGCTCGGCTTATTCCTACATGCTTGGCCATGGCGTCAATAGTAATCACATCATCTAACCGCGCTGTCAGATACTCGATAGACTGAGCGATTTCGTTACCAACACCAAATGCACGCTGTACTGAGGCGCCTGACTCACCCTTTAAAAACGCATAGTAAAGCTCTCGCAAACGGCTTTCTGCAAGTATTGAGGCATCAACCGGGTCATTTATTAGGGTTAGTAACCGTAGTAATGCCTCAGTGAAACTATCATCCCAGTGCGAAAGCGACAGACCCAAAGGCTGCGGAGTGTCCTGTCGCTTACGTATGATGCCTGTCGCATTACTATGTATTTCAATAGCAAGCTCGGTCATTACCTTGGTATCTAAAGAGATATATACGCCCATCAATGGGTTATCAAGGGATGCGGCAGGTGTACCTGCCTCTATTGGCATAGACATAGAGCAGCAGAGATACTGGCTACTGTCATACACATAAAGATTGCCATCTAAAATAGCTTCTTTTGCACCACTGACAATAGCAATTACGGAGGGCTCGTATACTGCTGGTGCACATCGCACAGATGTGGTCATCCGGAAGAGTTTCACACCCCTTAGCCCCGTCTCTGTCATACCATCTTCTGTAACGTGGTTTTCGATAATCTGCTTAATTTGCTCTTTACTCATTGAGAGGTACGCCGATTAAAAACACAGTATCAATTTAGCACCTGTGTGTGCAGTACTCAATACGATGATACAAATAGGCATATTTTAGAGAGTATGTTGCCTATTTATCACCATAGCTGAGAGTTATAGTATGCGTCTAGATCACGAATAGGACACTATATTATGACTACAAACAATCCATTTGGACCAAAAGGCTGGACTCCTGAATTACTTGGCTCTCTTGTTGATAGAACTTATCTGATCACTGGCGCCAATTCGGGGGCGGGCTTTGAAGCCACACGAATTTTACTAAGTAAAGGCGCTAGTGTGGTCATGTTAAATCGTAATGCGCAAAAATCAGCTGCCGCGATACAAGCCTTGAAACAGGAATTTGGCACTGAGGCTAAAGTGAGTTTTGTGCGTATGGACTTAGCGGAGCTTGATAGTGTGCGAGCAGCGGCTGCTACGCTACTAAAAACCGTTCCAAACATTGATGCGCTAATATGTAATGCTGCAATCGCACAAGTCGCCAAACAAGAACATACAGTCGATGGGTTTGAAAGCCAGTTGGGTGTCAATTATTTTGGACACTTCTTATTATGTGGCTTGCTTTTTGAGCGTATCGAATCATCCAAAGGGCGTATCGTGGTAGTAGGTAGCAATGCCTATAAAATGGGTAAAAAAACCATTCAGTTTGATGATTTGAATTTTGATCACAACTATACTGCTTGGAACGCCTACGCCCAAAGTAAACTAGCACAGGTCATGTTTGCTTTTGAGCTACAAAGGCGTATCGAAAGCGCAGGTAAGCTGGTCAACGTTTATGTTTGTCATCCTGGCGCCTCACGTACAAACCTGTTGCAGGATACAGCGAGTGCTCTTAACAAGGCGCTATGGTCTGTATTGTCTAAATTTATTGCCCAGTCTGCCGAGAAAGGGTCGTGGCCTGAGGTGATGTGTGCCACGCAAACTGATCTTCGGCAGAAAAAACTCTATGGACCTACAAAACGAGCGCAAACAGTTGGGCCTGTTGGGGCATGTCCACTAGATGAAGTCGCTTTAGACGAGAGGGTAGCCACCAAGCTTTGGTCGGTGTCAGAAGAAAAAACATCGTTTGAGTGGGAGCTATAACCGACTTATTAAAACCAGTTTGGCCGCAGGGGTTGCAAAATAAAAAAATCCTTGTATAATCTACATCCGGTGGCTCCATTGGTAGCCTCGCAACATTGTTCTATGAATCCCGCCAGGACCGGAAGGTAGCAACGGTAATAGTTATAATGTGTGCCGAGGATGTGCTTTTGGAGTCGCTTTTTTTTTGCCTAAAATTTGATACTGACATTGATAAAACGTTTTATATTAAAGATACTTTTTATTTAAAATACTTTTACGATGTGTCCAGCCCTTCATTGCAAAGGGCTTTTTTTTGTCTAAAATTTCATCCAAGCTTTGGTTTAATGCGCTATTTAATTTCTTGTTCAATTCAAAAGCTTCATTGGTTAATATGATTTAAAATACAATGTATTAACTTTTATTAATATTCTAGACACTTTGAGGTTTGGTTATGAAAATGTTTGTTTGGCTATTCATTGCGTTTGTGGTGCTCATGGTCGTATTTGGGGTATCCATTTTTAATAGATTGGTACGCGCACGTAACCAAGCAAAGAACGGCTTTGCTCAAATAGATGTACAATTAAAGCGTCGTCATGATCTGATTCCAAACCTAGTCGAAACTGCCAAGCGTTATTTGAGCCACGAAGAAGAGACGCTGACACGAGTGATTAGCGCGCGTAATCATGCTCAAGACCTACAAGATTCTAATAAACATCAGCCAGACTCACTAGAGCATATGGCACTGTTTGCCAAAGCAGAAGGAATGCTGTCTAAAGCGCTAAGTCAGTTTTCAGCAGTTGTGGAAGCCTATCCTGAGCTCAAAGCCGATAGGATGATCAAGGAGCTCATGGATGAGCTGACCAATACTGAAAACCGAATCGGTTTTGCTCGCCAGCATTACAATGACAGCGTTATGTTCTATAACAATGACCGAGAAGTATTTCCTAACAATCTTGTCAGTACGACCTTTGGCTTTCGTCCGCTCAGTCCTTTGGTATTCGAAGACAGAGACGCCATTGGTCAAGCACCGAACGTCAATATGGGCTAAGGCTTCGACAAATTTAGCAAATACTAGGTAGCCTACGATCATGGATTTTTTTGGTGAGCAGCGCATACGTACGCGGCGCAGTCTATTGTTATATGGGCTGTTTTTTTTAATTGTGCTTGCTCATATTGCAGTAGCGCTCGCTGTCATGGGCCTACTATTGACGATATTTACAGGCGGTGTATACCGCTGGGTATTGATACTGGTTATTATCCTGACGCTAGGCAGTTTTTTTGTTGGTAGTTTTTTAGAGTATCAGCGCTTGAGAGCGGGTGGACGTGCTATTGCTCAGCGGGTAGGGGGCGTTAGATTGTTCATTGATAACAGTCAGGTACCCTGGCAGCACAGTCAAGGGGTGACGCATCAACATAAAAGTGAAGACAAGGTTCGTTATAGCGCGCGCCATATCGCAGTAAGTGACGAGCGTGACTTTCCACCAGTCTATCGTCGCTATTATGAAATAGCACAGCAGCTAGCGATCGCGTCGGGACTGAGCACACCAATACTATATGTATTGCCCGATGAGCAAGGTATCAATGGTTTCGTCGCTGGTCGCCACAGTCAAGATATGGTACTTGTCGTTACCCAAGGTGCGCTAGATAAGCTATCTGATGAAGCGTTATATGGTCTCATTGGTCATGAGTATGGTCATATTTTGCATGGTGATGCCAATTTTAATCTACAGCTAATGGTAGTGCTGGCAGGTCTGCAGATACTGTACGACTGGAGTGATCCGATCTCCAATCATATCTCTAATTATCGTTACTTTGATAACGATACTATCTCCCAAAATTTACTATCACAAAGGCAGGTTGATGTACTTGCGCGCAGTACAGAAGCGCAAACGGCCAGTTTTACCACTCACAGTGAGTGGGTGACGTACTGGCAGACACAGTCGCAGCAACAGCAGTCATCCGCCAAGCAACAGTCTAGGTGGGTGCAAAATAGACCAGTGATTGATCGACATGCACCGCGCAGTATGTGGACATTGCTGCTGCATGGTCTGAGCTTTTCGAGCATGGCAAGTGCTCAACTGATTAAACATAGCTTTAACCGTCAGCGCGAGTTACTCGCTGATGCAACCAGCGTACAATTGACGCGTACACCTGCTATTTTAGAAACCTTAAAAGCCATTCACCAAGACTCACTTGGGTCACGTTTGACTGGTATTGCTGATATCAATGGGCTCAGTCATTTTTTCTTTGCCAGTAGTGGTGCTGATTTGGGAGACGTATCATGGTTTGCCACTCATCCAAGCTTAACCGAGCGTATGAGTGCTATTAATGTAGATGCCTATCATGACTTTGCCATACAAGTGGCGACAGAAAAACGTCTCAACCAACAAAAAATTAAAGAAATATATAGGCAGCGCCGAATAGGTAACTGGGGTGAAGCAGAGGCAGTGACTACTCAAAATAGCCTAAGCAGAAAGACAAAAGTAACAAATCAATCTTCACGCCGATTACCTTCAAGTTTCAGTCAAAAAAGTAGCACTGAATATGAGAGCATAGATGAGCCCATAAAGGGGTACTGTAATGATAGTTCTTGCGAACAGCGCTCTATTTCTGATAGTCACAAAAATAGAAACAGTTATCAAGCAGACGAAGCTCTTGAATTCACTCAAGAGACAGACAAGATTATTGATGGTCGCTTACAATTAGAAGCTGTATCTGTAGATGACGATAGTACGCTAAAGCCATGGCAAGCAAAACCTGATGTTGATTTACCAAAAAATACATTGGTAGAAATCAGCGATAGGCAAAAGGTATTACTACCGCAATACATCATCGATCATAGCCATCATCCTCTAGGCGCGCTGGCATTGATTGAGGCAGTTATGCTTTGTCATCAAAGGCGACCACTATCAACGAATGTGTTTTATAGTTTGATAGATATTTGGAGCGCGGCTGGCGCGGTGGAAACTAACAACTCTAGCGATGAGCAGCTTTTATCACATAGGGTAGATACTAAGCTATTGACGCAAGTTGCCAGTGTGGATCGACGTCTAGATAGCGCTTTGATTGAGCTTGCATTAAAGCAACTAAGACAACATGATCTATCTGAGAGCTCTATCAGAAAATTAAAGCATAAGAGTCATGATAATCATAGTCATGATAGCTATCAGTACTATAAACAACAAGAAAACTGCCGTACGATGTTGTTGCGTTATCAGCAAGGGATATTAAGTTTATTGAACCAACAATTTACATCTGATGTCACCCAATGCCTCACTCATCATTTATCTGACAAAAAGTCAGTTAAGGACATCATTTATTCAAGCTCGACTTCTTGGAATGATTTGGCAGCTTTGGCGCAGCAGCAGTCACCAATATCTTCATTATGGCAAGCGCTACATCTACTGCAATTGCTACCGATGCTGTCTGAGGTTTTATACGATATAGACGCGCCATCTTTGGAGCTAGAGACACTGAGTTCTGGTATAAAAGACATATGTACGCAGCTAGATCCGTCAGGACAGGTATTTGAAAGTCTCAATACAGCTGAGGTATCGATTATAGTGTTACTGGCTTATCGATTATCAAAAGATGCCAAAGGTCAGATGATCTCAATGCACGCTCGGTCGCGATTGAGTGAAGGTGATGAGAGTGTGGTGCATTATATTGTTGACTTGAGACGTCATGCGCGCTTGATTGATATTGATTTGTCGACAGTTACCGATGCAAATTTACAATGGCTATTATTGACTGCTCAACACTTAAATAGTATACAGTTATTGGCAGTTATTGCTGCCGTTCCTGTTAACACCAAACAGTCTATTAATAGCTCCAAAAGTGCTCAGAATGCTGATAGTGATCAAGAGAGACAACAGTATGACAGTCAAATAGATTATAATGATACTGATGCACTCAGGCCTACTCATAATGACTATCGACAGTGTCTAAGTACATTGCATACTGTGATGCTACACGATACGATAATCAGCCAAGATGAGTATGATTGTTTGCTTGCGATGGCAGAATACTGGCTGGGTGTTCGAGAGCTTTTTTGACCCATGTCGGATTACTTCTTACCTGATAATCCGCGCTTAATAGATAGCATTATGCTTGTGCGATCAGTGCCATCGAAATTACAAACCCATCTATAGATGATATAGATAACATAATCAGGACAGTAGAGTCGTATGAGTGATATCCAAGACCCGCTGAGTGTATTGCAGCGCCGTATGCAGCAACGCCAAATATTAGCGATGATGGGTATCGATCAGTGGGTGCAGCCTGAGTCAAAGACCATCACTATAGAGGATATTGCGGCATCGCCAAAGTATCAATCAAATACTGACCATCCTACTATTGAGTTAACAAGTGACCAGTCGAGAAATACTGAGTCAAAAAACACTGAGTTAGCGAGTGCTGGTTCTATAGACGTAGTAGATCCATCACTGATGGACTATGGTACTGATAGCTCTGATATCGTAAGTTCTGATATTACAAGCTATGACGATATCAGCAGTGATAACGACATTAGTAGTGATTTTAATGGACGAGATGACGGTGTACCACAAGCCAGCGTTCAAAACCCTGTCACGTATAGCTTTGATACGCTGTCGGAATATGATAATACCTCGAGTTACGATGATACCTCAAGTATAGAGACAGACCGATTAGCCATCAACGAAATAGAGCAGTCGACGACCGAACCTGTAGCGCGGCACTCATTTGCTCAAGGCAGTAATAATGATGCTGGCTCAAAAAAGGTAGCACCATTCAACTTGCAAGGTGGTCGTTACGGTGACTGGGTGATACTGGTGGATATTCAAGCACTCAGTAGTGACAGCCAAAAGCTGTGGCAAAATATTACCCAAGCGCTATCACTCACTCATGAGGAGACATCATTTCCCATTTGCGCTGGTATGGACACAGCTGAGCTTGCTAATGCTAGTCTTGCTGGTTATATCTTTCGAATAGGCCTGCGCGAAGAGATACAAGTTGCTGCGTTGACGGCGCTACCTGACGGTCTTTATCATCCCAATCTTACTATCGTACCGACATTAGACGATATGCTTGCAGACAGCGATGCTAAGCGAAAGTTGTGGGAACAGATATCTTCGTAAGATACGTCTACACTAATACTGCTATACCTTTTTTATCAACAAACCGAAATAAAATAAGCTTATTTATTTCCCTACACCTAGGATCGTAATTATGTCCATCAACTCAACGCATACCAACCCAGCGCCCACCAATCCAACTGCTTCTATTAGCCCAACTGGCAGTACCTCGCCACATCGTTTACCAAATTTCTGTGCTGGACCTGCGACGATGCCAACAGCAGTATTAGAGCGTGCACAGAGTGAACTGCTTGACTGGCAAGGACGTGGCCTATCGGTCATGGAAGTGAGTCATCGTAGCAAAGAGTATATGGCAATCACTGATAAAGCAGAAGCCAAGCTACGCGCGCTTATGGAGATACCAGACAACTATAAAGTGCTGTTTTTGCAAGGCGGTGCCAGCTTGCAGTTCTCTGCTATTCCATTAAACCTATTGAACGGCGGGCGTGGTGATTATTTGACGACAGGTGCGTGGTCAGGTAAGGCTATCAAAGAAGCTAAGCGTTATGAAGCGCTCGGTTTGGGTGAGATTAACTTGGTTGCAACTGGCAAAGAAGGCAACTTTACTAGCGTACCGCCTCAAAGTGACTGGCGCATAAGTGAAGATGCTGCTTATTTTCACTACTGTGCCAACGAGACCATTCATGGTTTGCAGATATTTGAGCCGCCACAAGTAGAGGCGCCAATCATTGCTGATATGTCATCCTCTATCTTGTCACAGCCTATCGATGTGTCCAAATTCGGTATGATCTACGCGGGCGCTCAAAAGAACATTGGTCCTGCAGGTTTGGTTATCGTCATCATTCGTGATGATTTACTTGGGCAAGCTAGCGAGTGGTGCCCTATGCTACTGAATTATGAGCACCAAGCAGATAAAGAATCAATGTCTAACACGCCAGCAACGTATTCTTGGTACTTGGCTGGATTGGTATTTGATTGGTTAGAAGAGCAGGGCGGCGTCGCTGCTATCGGTAAGATCAATCAGCAAAAGGCAGATCTACTCTACAAAACAATTGATGACAGTAGCTTTTATAACAACCCAGTAGACCCTCAATACCGTTCTATCATGAACGTACCGTTTACGTTAGCGGACAGTAGTCTGGATAAGATGTTTTTAGAAGAGTCAGAAAAAGCTGGTCTACTCAATCTAAAGGGCCATCGTGATGTGGGTGGTATGCGCGCTAGTATTTACAACGCTGTACCGCTTGAGTGGGTACAGCAGTTGGTTGACTTTATGATCGCGTTTGAAAAAAAGCATGCTTAGGTGAGTCGATCAAGAGGTGGCTATAGAACTTAATACGTACCTCAATGTCTCAATGTCTCAATGTCGAAGGACGCAAGTACATAAACTTATAAGTAAGTAGGCGCAACTGATAACGGTTGCGCCTTTTTTTTGAGTCTATTTACTAGCATAAGTTTAGATGTTTATGATTGATAATGCGACATCTATGCTGGGCAACATGGCAAACCATTAGGTTAAAAAACCTAAGTTTGTTATGATAAAATTTTGCGATGATGATATTTTGCCGTCAGTATTTCATTTTTTGTACTTAAATTGGTTAGCACAGAGGTCGATTAGAAGATCATGATGATAAAATATACTCTGCTAAAAGCTGCGTTGCTAACCGTCACTGTCAGCTGGATACCAAGCAGTATCGCTGCGCCCATTACAAAGACAGCGCTTGGGCATAATAGCCCTACCGAGTACATTAATGCACCCTACATGCCCTATGCCAATCCAAGAGCACCATCAGGGGGTACGCTCTCTCTCGATGCCCGCGGCACGTTCAACAGTGCCAACAAATGGATGACCACAGGTGTGGCAATGATCGGTACCGATTATCTGTACGATACATTGATGACGGGTTCACTGAATGAAGCTTTTACCATGTATCCGCAGCTGGCAAGCAAAGTGACCTATGACCCAGATGATACGAGCTGGATTATTTATCATCTTAATCCTGCAGCCCGTTTTTGGGATGGATCACCTGTGACCAGTCATGATGTCAAAGCGACTTTTGAGGCGCTATTGAATAAGGGTCCCGTGTATGTCCGTAGCTACTTGGGAGATATTAAAGACGTTGAGATTATTGATAATCAGCAAGTAAAGTTCGTCTTTGCCTCTACTGAAAACAAAGAGATATTACTAACAGTCGGGCAGTTTCCTATCTTTGCCAAATCCTCAATCGATGCAAATTTTGAGACCATTAGCCTGACGCCATTAATGGGCAGTGGCCCTTATAAATTGGGGCGCGTTGATGCAGGCCGTTCAGTCAGTTATCTACGTGACCCTAATTACTGGGGCCGTGATTTGATGGTCAATCGTGGTCGCTATAATTTTGACATGATTAAGTTTGTTTATTATCAAAGTGATGAGATTGCTTTTGAGGGTTTTAAATCTGGTCAATACCGCTTCCGCCCCGAAAACAAAGCATCAAATTGGGTAAGTGGCTATAACTTCCCAGCGGTAAAAGCAGGACTGATCAAAAAAGAAACGATAACCAGTCAAAACCCAGTGCCGATGCAAGCGCTGGTCATGAATATGCGTCGACCGATCTTTCAGGATATTAGGGTTCGACAGGCTTTAACAGCCGCTTATGACTTTGAATGGATGAATAAAACTTTGTTTCATGGTCAGTATGAGCGATTGCAGAGCTTTTTCCATGGGTCGGAGCTTGCTGCAACAGGCACGCCGTCTGACGCAGAGATGCAGGTACTAACGCCTCTATTGTCTGAGCTTGAACCTATTCAGCGCAAAGCAACAGTAGCCGAATGGCAGCTGCCTACCAGTGACGGCAATGGTTTTAATCGTGCAGGATTGTTAGAAGCGCGGCAGTTACTACTGGCGGCTGGGTTTTATTATGACGATATGAAGTTATATCAGCCTGATGGTCAGCGCGCCCAGATCGAGATGCTGATGACGGGTGAGACCATGGGCCGTGTATTATTGCCCTATATTCGTAATCTAAAGCGTTTGGGGTTTGACGCAAGTTTGCGTCAAGTAGACGGGCCGCAGTACTATGAGCGTATGCGCCGATTTGACTATGATATGGTCGTTGACGTGTTCGCTCAAAGCCTATCTCCTGGTGCTGAGCAGGCTGCGTTTTGGGGTAGCGCTGCCGCTGATGAGCCAGGCAATCACAATAGCGCTGGTATCAAAAATGCTGCCGTCGATAAGGTCGTTGCTGCACTTGGTAGTGCTAAAGACCGCGATGAGATTGTACTGTATACGCAAGTGCTAGATCGGTTGCTGCGAGCGGGTCATTATGTCGTGCCATTATATGGCAAGTCTGGGACCAATGTGGCGTATTGGGATCAATATCGCCATACAGCAACCTTGCCAACCAATGCCGTTGGTATCGACTACTGGTGGGTTGATAAAGAAGCAGAAGGGCGCATCAATAAGTATTTAAAGCAATAATCAGCGCTCAAAGTAATATCCCGCGTCTATTGACAGCGCTGATCTTATAATAACTGATGGTCAGGTGTGCAGGCTTCGGTTATGGAATAAAATCGATATTAAATAACTCAAAAATAACGAGCAACAAAAATAACTATTGGTAAGGATTTAACATGAGTATCCGTATTCACCCTATTAAAGCATTCAATGATAACTATATTTGGACGTTAATTAATGATAATAATAAACAAGCAATCGTCATTGATCCCGGTCAAGCTGAACCAGTCATTGATTATTTGGAGACAAATGAGCTGGAGCTGACCTCGATTTGGACCACTCACCATCATCATGATCATATCGGCGGCGTTGTAGCGCTACAAGAGTCGTATCCTATGACTCATCTGGTTGCGCATAGTGAGCATGGGGTTGATGAAGACCAAACGATAAAAGATGGTAGCACAGTAAGTGCATGGGGCTGCTCAGCACAGGTCTGGGATGTATCAGGGCATACGGCTAGCCATATGGCTTATATCTTAGATATTGATGGGCAAAAACATTGCTTTTGCGGTGACACGCTATTTAGTGCAGGTTGCGGTCGTGTATTTACAGGTACCATTGAGCAATTGCATGATAGCTTTAAGCGCTTAAATGGTCTGTCTGAAGATACGCTGTTGTACCCTGCACACGAGTATACGGCTAGTAATCTACGCTTTGGGCTATCTATTGAGCCTGCCAATGAGCAAATGCAGCAAGCACTCGCACAAGCTGAGACGAATACTGCCCACGGCGTGCCAACACTACCAGTGACATTAGAGCATGAGCGCGCGGTCAATGTGTTTTTGCGTACGCAAGAGCCAAGTGTTATCGCTGGGGTTGAGTCCAAAACGAATATCGATGACGAGAAGTCTTTAACGGTATTTGCGGCATTACGCGAGCTAAAAAATAACTTTTAGAGCGCGTTTTTGATGCGGCGACTGCTTTCTTGCTTATACTCAACACAACATAGCCCGCTGCTGTCATTATTACCATCTTTCTTTATCTCATCTAGGAAGTCGCCATTATGGGTCGTTATATCTTAAAAAGACTACTACTGATATTGCCGACACTATTTTTGATATTGCTTGCCAACTTTGTCATTGTACAAGCAGCACCTGGAGGTCCTGTTGAGCAGCAGCTGGCGCTGATTGAACAGGGCGCAAAAGACAGCGCGCTCAGTGGTAATATCGGTGCGGGTAGCGCAGGTGGTAGTGACAGTACTTATCAAGGTACGCGTGGTCTCTCTGAGGAGATGGTTGCTGCAATCAATGCCCAATATGGCTTTGATAAATCGGCACCAGAGCGATTTTGGCTGATGCTAAAAAACTATGCTCAATTGGACTTTGGTGAGTCGTTTTTTAAGGGTCAAACAGTAACTGACCTTATTGTAGAAAAGCTACCAGTCTCAATATCGCTTGGGCTATGGAGTACACTGCTTATTTATATGATTGCCATTCCACTGGGTGTGTATAAAGCCATGCACCATGGTTCAGGTATTGATAAAGCCACTGCCATGCTGCTTGCTATTGGGCATGCGATACCTGTGTTTGTGTTTGCCGTGATCTTACTGGTGTTTTTTGCAGGAGGGAGCTACTGGAATATTTTCCCGCTACAAGGATTGACGTCTGAGAATTTCGATCAGTTAAGCGCGCTTGGTAAGGTTAAAGACTATTTTTGGCATCTGGCACTACCACTGCTAGCAAGCACAGTGGGCGGATTTGCAGGATTAACGTATCTGACCAAATTTAGCTTTTTAGAAGAGCTGGGCAAACAGTATGTATTGACTGCTCGCGCTAAGGGCTTAGGTGAGCGTCAAGTGCTATACGGACATGTATTTCGTAACGCGATGTTGATTATCATCGCAGGTATTCCGGCTGCTATTGTGGGTATTTTCTTTGCGGGTAACTTTTTGATTGAGATTATTTTTAAACTTGATGGCTTGGGCTTGCTAGGTTTTGAAGCGATTCAGCAGCGCGACTATCCAGTGATATTTGGTACGCTGTTTATCTTTACGTTGGTGGGACTGCTATTACAGTTGATTAGTGATTTGAGCTATCACTTGATCGATCCCCGCATCGATTTTGAGGGACGCTAATGTCAAGCAATCAATCTCCATTAAAGAGTAAGACTGGTAATAGCGAACCAGATAAATTGCAAATCCATGAGCAACCGTCTATACCGACGAAACAGCGCTTAAATCCTATCTGGCAAGCAAGGCTCACGCGCTTTCGCCAAAATCGGCTTGGCGTGATATCGCTGTTTGTCTTTGCAGTGATATTTGTCATTTGTATGGCGGCCAATGTCATCGCTAATGACAAACCATTACTAGTGAAGTATCAAGATGACTATTATTTTCCTGTTTTAAAAGCCTATCCTGAAACAACCTTTGGCGGTGTGTTCGAGACCGAGACCAGTTACAAAGACCCTGCAGTGCAGTCGCTAATCGATGAGCAAGGTTACTATGTGATGCCGCCCATTCCGTTTGCTGATCAGACACCCAACGTTGAGCTTGGTCTGCCTTATCCCGCGGCGCCCAATGCGCAGAACTGGCTAGGTACTGATGATATGGGGCGCGATGTGCTGGCGCGGATACTATATGGGTTGCGAGTGTCGTTATTGTTTGGTCTGGCGCTAACCCTCGCTGGTGCCTTGATTGGTATTATCGTAGGTGCAGTGCAAGGCTACTATGGTGGCTGGGTGGATCTGGCAGGACAGCGATTCATGGAAGTATGGGGCGGTATGCCGCAGCTCTTCATGATTATTATTTTAGTGAGTCTGTTTAGTCCCAGTATCAGCATGCTGTTTGCTATGATGTTGCTCTTTGGCTGGATGGGTCTGGTGGGTTTGGTGCGGGCAGAGTTCCTACGCGCTCGTAACTTTGACTATGTACGCGCCGCCCGCAACTTGGGCGTTTCTGATAGTCAAATCATGCTCAGACACATTTTGCCCAATGCGCTCGCGTCAAGCTTGTCGCAGCTGCCTTTTATTTTAACCGCCAATATCATTGCGTTGACCGCGCTGGACTTTTTGGGTTATGGGTTGCCACCTGGTTCACCATCTTTAGGGGAGCTTATGGTGCAAGGGAAAAACAACCTTGACGCCCCTTGGCTGGCCTTATCAGGGTTTTTTAGTCTGACTTTTATTTTGTCATTGCTCATCTTCGTCGGTGAAGCATTGCGTGATGCATTTGATCCGAGGCGCTCTTGATATGACTGATACTGTAATCGCTACTAAAAGCAACGTACTAAAGACGCTAGATAAAGGCATTCATCAGACGCAAGACAAGCTCGTACTGAGCGTAGATCAGTTGATGATTACAACCGCTACAGGTGTCAATCTAGTAGACAAGCTGTCTTATGAGCTACGACAAGGGCAGACTCTAGCGATCGTTGGTGAGTCAGGCTCTGGCAAATCGATTGCCAGCCTAGCGCTCCTAGGCCTGCTACCAGAGAGCTTGACTATTGATGGTACCGTTCAGCTGGCAAGCACATCAAACACCTCAGGTATGTCTGTATTACCTATAGCGAATGACAAAGCACGTAACGCAGCTCTACGTCCTATTCGTGGGCAGCGTATCGGTATGGTATTTCAGGAACCAATGACAGCGTTAAATCCGCTGCATACAGTCGCTAAGCAAATTGCGGAGTCTCTACGTCTAAGCGGTGTACCCAAAAAGCAATGGCGTGACACCAGTATCGCGCTGCTAAATGATGTCAATATTACCGATCCTGCTGATAAGTTAAATCGCTATCCGCATGAACTCTCAGGTGGTCAGCGTCAACGAGTGATGATTGCTATGGCGCTAGCACAGCAGCCTGACATATTGATTGCTGACGAACCCACCACAGCACTAGATGTGACCTTGCAGCATGAGGTTTTGACACTATTGGATGATCTCAAACGCCAACATAATATGGCAATGATACTAATCAGCCATGATCTGAATTTGGTCAGGCGCTACAGCGACGAGATTATCGTCATGCGTCAAGGTCAAACGATAGAGCAGGGTCATACCGCTACTGTATTTGAGCAGCCCGCAGCAGACTATACTCGTACGCTCATTCAGCAAGACTTCGGTCAGGCATTAACGCTGATAGACGATAACGCAGATACACGCTTGAACGTACTACAAGTGAGTGATCTCAAAGTACAGTTCCCTATCGAAAAAAGTCTATTCGGCAGTACCAAGCGCTGGTTTGATGCGGTCAAAAATGTCGATATGACCCTGCAAAAAGGACAGGCACTCGGTATCGTTGGTGAGTCTGGCTCTGGCAAAACCACCATTGCTCTCGCGCTCAGTCAATTACTCAGTAATCAAGCACGTATCGATGGACAGATAATGGTCAATGGGCAAGATATCTCGGCTTTGTCAAAGAGTGCATTGCGTACGTTCCGCTCGCAGATACAGATGGTGTTTCAAGATCCGTTTGCTAGTATCAACCCTCGTATGACGGTCATGCAAATCGTGGAAGAGGGTCTGCTGGTACAGGGCGTAGATAAAGGTGCTCGTCAGCAAGCAGTGATGGAGAGTCTAGCAACAGTACATCTGCCTTTGTCCTTTGCGCAGCGCTATCCACATGAGCTATCTGGTGGACAGCGTCAACGTGTGGCATTGGCGCGCGCGCTCATCATGAAACCAAGCCTACTCATATTGGACGAACCTACCTCTGCACTAGACAGTACCACGCAAGTCGCTGTAGTCAGTCTACTGCGTGAAATTCAAGAAAAACTGCAAGTCAGTTACGTCTTTATCAGCCATGACCTAAAGGTAGTACGCGCACTATGTCAGCACATTATGGTACTGAAACAAGGCATGTGCGTGGAGTCAGGATATACCGAAGATATTTTTAATAACCCACAGCACCCATATGCACAGCAGTTACTAAAAGCGAGTACAATTTAAGCTAAGAACGTTATATTAAACTAAGTTTTGGACGAATATACCAAATCGCACTTTAGAGTAGTAGCCTGGAGCAACGTGCTGTTAGCAATCAGGACATAGCAGTTCATAATAATAGCGACATACCAAAAAGCGCAGTGGTACAATTATTCTAAACAGTCGCCAGCGCTAACCAAATTTTAACTAAGTTCTAGCTGAGCCTTTTTGTTACAGGCATAAGTATTTATTCTGCCAATAGTACTCAAACACCATCAACTGGTCACACAGTTGTTATCGCGGTTAAAATCATCATTGAAAAGGATTTTTGTACCCATGAAAAAACAAAACAGTATGACCAAGCTGGTCAATAGCACAGGACTCCAGCATGCTGGTTACTTGGCCGTTGCTAAGACACGTGCCAAAGTACTAAAAGCAGTCTCTTATGTGATACCTATCAGAAGACCGATGTTGTTTGTTGGAGAGTCTTCTTGTGACGAGCTGTGTGATATGCTCATAAATGAAGGTAATACCAATGTGTTTATCGTCACTGATGCCGTGCTAAATAAGCTTGGTATACCTGCAAAGATTACTGACTATCTAGATGCAAAAAATATCCGTTATCATGTCTATGATGGTATTACGCCAGATCCAACCTTCAAGGTTGTTGAAGAAGGACTGCGTCAGTCTATAGATGCCAATTGCGATGCTGTCTTAGCTATTGGCGGTGGTTCAGTGATTGATGCTGCCAAAATGATCGCGATGTCTCAAGGCAACAAGTGCAAGCCTCAACAACTAATCGGCATTCTTAAAGCAAGAAAGCCATCAGCGCCACTATATTGTGTGCCTACCACGGCAGGTACTGGTTCAGAAGCAACACTTGGTGCAGTCGTCTCTGATGATAAAACACACCAAAAAGCCCTGTCTATCGATCCAAGAATGGTGCCACTCGCCGCAGCGATTGATCCTGTTATCATGAAAGGAATGCCAGCCCATATCACAGCAGATACAGGCATTGATGTACTGACACATGCATTAGAAGCATGGATGAGCGCTAATGCAAGCGTAGAGACAGACTACTATGCCGCCTCTGCCGTCAAATCTGTCATGAATTACCTGCCACTGGTGTATAAAGATGGGGGAAATCTAAAGGCTAGAGAGGAGATGGGGATCGCTGCCCATTATGGTGGAATCGCTTTTAACAAAGCAGGTTTGGGTTATGTTCATGCTATCGCGCATCAGTTAGGCGCTTATTATAGCATTCCTCATGGTCGCGCTAATGCCATCGTGTTGCCTTATGTACTTGACGTCAATCGCAAAGCAAGTAAAAAGAGACTGGCAGCACTGGCAAAAAGAACTGGTATGGTACAAGACGGTCAAGCAGGCAATGGTGATAGTGAAATAGCAAACCATCTCATTGCACAAGTCAGAGAGTTGATTGCCGACTTGAATATCGACCCAACCGTTAGTGGTATGCAAACCAGTGATTTTGATGACATTGCAAAAGCTGCTGCAAAAGAAGTCAGCGATACCTATGCGGTACCGACGTATCTCTCAGCATCTGAAATCAAAGAGATATTAACGAAAATTAAGCAGGCAAGTGACAATGAAGCAAAAGAAGACATCCAAAAGGTGTCATAGTTTTTTACTAACACGCTTATGATAAATAAAGAGCCTATTCTTCTTTTGAGGATAGGCTTTTTTAATACGTTTGAGACAATAACATGCCTAAAATATCTGTTAAATATCTGATTTTTCTTTATACATCGATCATAATGTTTATATACTGTATTGACCAAAATACAGAATGATCATCATATCATTGTTTAATTTATCTTCCACTCATACGAATTTGATAAAAATTAACTTAATAAATTGTAATATGTAACAATACAGGAATGTTATGGTGACACATAGGCGTTAGGATAGTTAAATAACATTACGTTTAGGAGATTTTTATGAATCGCATATCACCCTCTAAAATTATGGGACTGATTGTCATTGCGAGCAGTGCGCTTTATGCAGGCTGTGCATCTACTGAAAACAGCACCACTGTAAAAAACACAGCAGGCGCTAATCCCTATGCACCGACTACTCCAGGACTGGCAGTAGCCACAGTAGCTGGCGGGTGTTTTTGGTGTGTTGAAGCAGGTTATGAAAAAATCCCAGGCGTAGTTGAAGTGGTATCTGGATACACGGGCGGCAATACCGAAAACCCAACCTACAAAGAAGTATCGGCAGGGGGTACGGGTCATACAGAAGCGGCGCAAGTATACTATGATCCCAAGAAAATCACGTATAACGGTATAGTGCAAGCACTATGGAGAATTGCTGATCCAACTGACGATCAAGGACAGTATGTCGATCGTGGTACACAGTATCGTCCAGCGATTTTTTATAACAATGCTCAAGAAAAGCAAATAGCAGAATCTGCTAAGCAAGCATTGCAAGATTCTGGGATATACGAAAAACCAGTCGTGATTGAGATTGTACCTACGAGCACGTTTTATCCTGCTGAAGAGTATCATCAAGATTATTACAAAAAGAACCCGATACGCTATAAAGCCTACACGTTCAATTCTGGTCGCTATCAGTTTATTGAAAGCGTATACGGTAAAGACTATGAGCTAGATTTTAGCCAGTTTGCGCCTACTGCAAGTAGTGCAGAGCCAATGATATCTAGTCAGACGATTAGCAGTACAGTCAGCACAGGGTTCAATCCAAATACCTTTGTAAAACCAGCACAAGACGAGTTAAAAAAATCGCTCACTGATATTCAATATAAAGTCACTCAAAAAGATGGTACTGAGCGCGCCTTTGACAATGAATATTGGGACAATAAAGAACCTGGACTGTATGTCGATGTGATATCTGGTGAGCCATTGTTCTCTTCACGCGATAAATACAAATCTGGTACGGGCTGGCCAAGTTTTACTCGTCCATTAAATACTGATTTGGTCGTTGAAAAAGAAGATCGCGGTATATTTTCAACACGTACTGAGATTCGTAGCCGCTATGCGGACTCGCACGTCGGTCATGTATTCGATGATGGTCCAGCACCGACAGGTAAGCGCTATTGCATGAACTCAGCAGCATTACGCTTTATTCCACTCGCAGATATGGAAGCCGCTGGTTACGGTCAATGGATAGATGAAGTCAGACCAATCAGCTAGTACTTATTTATTAAATTCAAAAGCGTTCACTAGTGTTTAAACGGCATAGTGAGCGCTTTTTTTATGCATTGATTTTGCTATCCAGTCACTGATATTTGTTCTTCTGAAACGTTTTGTGTAATATAATTGCTAAAATGTATACTTTTAGTTAGTTTTGTAATCAATCCTACTGCTATTAAACCGCGAAACCACTTCAGAGGACGCAAGCTATGTTGAAAAAATCACAAGGTACGGTTGCTTCTGCAACAACAGATATTTCTACTCATAAAGAAGGTCATAAAACAAGTAAGAAGGCATCGTATTTAGCAATCAGTATGTTAGCTATTAGTGGCGTCTGTGTAACAGTAGAATCTGCATTAGCTGCAACCTACGAAGAGTGTCTGAGAATTGGTATTCCAGAACTTTGTGTAGAAAATGGTGGTCAAGGCATACAAGGTGAGACAGGACCCAAGGGCGATAAGGGTGACAAAGGAGATAAGGGCGATACTGGTCTGACGGGCGCTCAAGGCATACAAGGCATACAAGGCATACAAGGCATACAAGGCGAGACAGGTCCAAAAGGAGACAAAGGCGACATCGGTCTGACTGGTGCAAAAGGCGACATCGGTCTGACTGGTGCCAAAGGCGACACTGGTGCTCAGGGCGTGAAAGGTGATACTGGACTAACTGGTGCAAAAGGCGACCAAGGCGACATCGGTCTGACTGGTGCCAAAGGTGAGACGGGAGCCCAAGGCGAACAAGGTATTCAAGGTATTCAAGGTCTGACTGGCGCTACTGGCGCTCAAGGCGAACAGGGTATCCAAGGTCTGACCGGTGCCAAAGGTGAAACTGGCGCTCAAGGCGAACAAGGTATTCAAGGTCTGACTGGCGCCAAAGGTGAAACTGGCGCTCAAGGCGAACAGGGTATCCAAGGTCTGACTGGCGCTAAAGGTGAAACTGGCGCTCAAGGCGAACAAGGTATCCAAGGTCTGACTGGCGCTACTGGCGCCCAAGGCGAACAAGGTATTCAAGGTCTGACTGGCGCTACTGGCGCTCAAGGCGAACAGGGTATCCAAGGTCTGACCGGTGCCAAAGGTGAAACTGGCGCTCAAGGCGAACAAGGTATTCAAGGTCTGACTGGCGCTAAAGGTGAAACTGGCGCTCAAGGCGAACAGGGTATCCAAGGTCTGACTGGCGCTAAAGGTGAAACTGGCGCTCAAGGCGAACAAGGTATCCAAGGTCTGACTGGTGCTAAAGGTGAAACTGGAGCCCAAGGCGAACAAGGTATTCAAGGTCTGACCGGTGCTAAAGGTGAGATGGGAGCCCAAGGCGAACAGGGTATCCAAGGTCTGACAGGCGCTAAAGGTGAAACCGGCGCTCAAGGCGAACAAGGTATCCAAGGTCTGACTGGCGCTACTGGCGCTCAAGGCGAACAAGGTATTCAAGGTTTGACCGGTGCTAAAGGTGAGACGGGAGCCCAAGGCGAACAAGGTATTCAAGGTTTGACCGGTGCTAAAGGTGAGGCAGGTAAGGATGCTAATATCAATGTTGCTGTACAGACTTCTAATAGTACAGCGACACCAGCCCAAGCCACTGGTAAAGATGCTATTGCAATAGGTAATGGTGCAGTAGCTGAAGGGAGCCAATCTATTAGTATTGGTGTAGGTAACTTGGTAACTGGTAAAAACTCTGGTGCAATTGGTGATCCAAGCACAGTAAGTGGCACAGGCAGTTATAGCTTGGGCAATAATAATACAGTCACTGGTAATAACACAGTCGTCTTAGGAAACAGCATCAGCACGTCAGTAAACAATGCAGTTGTTCTCGGAAGCGACTCTACAGCAAACCGTGATAATACAGTATCAGTTGGCTCAGTAGGCAATGAACGTCAAGTAATCAATGTGGCTGATGGGGTACAGAGTACAGATGCAGTCAACCTCAGGCAGTTGGATACAGCAAGGCTTAATGCAGTAAATGACGCCAACACTTATACTGACAACCAGTATGACGTTTTAAATAGTCGTTTTCAGAGCTACTCTAATGACGTAAACCGCCGAGTTGATGATGTAGAAAAAACAGCAAACAGTGGTGTCGCGATTTCTTTAGCGACACAACAAGCTATCCCCAATCTCAGACCAGGTAACGTCGCTGTGTTTGGCGGGATGGGTCATTATGAGGGAGAGAGTGCTGTGGCTATTGGTGCTGCTACTATGCTAGATAATGGTCGCACGTCAGTTAGTGGCGCATTTGGCTTTGCTGATTCAAGGTTTGGTGGACGAGTTGGTGTGTCTTATATATTCGGTCAATAAATACCTTTTATATTGATTAGTCGTAGTCATAGTCTGAGCCTAAATCTTTAACCAAATAAAAAGGACGCTAAATGCGTCCTTTTTGCTATTTATAATAGGTGAAATCATTCACAGCATTTAGAAAGCAGGCTGACGCTTAGGGACAGCGCCCAAAAACTCGTTACGAGCTTGGATGTTGTGACTGTACTCGCCAAGCATCGCAGTACTACGCGTAGTCGAATGCTGTTTGCTGACGCCGCGCATCATCATGCACATATGTGATGCGTCCATAACGACCGCCACACCGCGGCAGCCAGTGACATCCATGATAGTTTGTGCAATCTGCTCACTCAGGTTTTCTTGTATTTGTAGACGGCGAGCAAACATATCGACAATACGGGCAAACTTTGACAACCCTAATACCTGACCATCAGGTAGGTAGCCGATATGAGCGACACCATGGAACGGCAGCATATGATGCTCACACAATGAATAGAACTCAATGTTCTGCACCAGTACCAGCTCACGATTGGTCGATGGAAAAACAGCGTCATTGACCACTTCTTCGATGCTTTGATGATAGCCTTGAGTCAAGTGAGCAAAAGCTTTTGCAGCACGTACAGGCGTATCTAGCAAACCCGGACGATCCAAGTCCTCGCCAGTCGATCCAATCAGTTGGCGATAAGATTCGGTACTTTCTTTATAATCTGGAGTTGTTATTGGGGTGTTACTCATAAGTTTGGCAGCCATCCAAAATGTGGGTGTAGCTTAACGCTGAATCCTATCATGTGAGGACTCTTATAAAAATTGTGCAAGCTGGGAAGGGCTGTGATTATACTCGAAATCTACTGAACTTCATACTGCTGTGGCGAGCGGTTGAGTCTTTAATCTATAAGGAAGTGTTTGGTACTTAATCGCAACAGTGCAGCGTTAGTATTTGAAGTAGGATTTTGACAAACAATAAGCGAAATATTAACGTTCACACGTTTTATTGTGAGGCGCCAATGCTAAAATGCACTTCAATGACTTGCAAACAGCGTTCGTTGTTGGCATTGCTTGAATTAATACATCGTTGTTAGGCATTTTTATTTGATTAGCTGGTTGTATTAGCGAACCTACAGACAAGAATCAAATACAGTTTACGACTGTTTACTTAAATTAATTCGTGTATAATAACTCATCTTTTCATTTGTACTATTTAGTAGTCTCAATCTTCTCATTACTCTAAATAAATTCTTATTCTAAATCATCTCGATTGATTCAAAAGGAAATCTTATGCTACTGCAAGGACAACGATTTGTCGTAACTGGCATCGCAAGTAAACTCTCTATCGCTTGGGCTATCGCAGAAGCGTTGCACCGCGAAGGTGCATCTTTGATTTTGACTTATCCAAACGACAAAATTAAAAAACGCGTCGATATGGCTGCCGAAAAGTTCGAAGCAGATTTGGTGCTAGAGTGTGATGTTGCTTCTGATGACTCAATCGCTGCTTGTTTTGAGCAAGTGACTGCCCACTGGGGTGATGGTATCGATGGCGTCGTACATGCGATTGGTTTTGCGCCGATGGATCAGCTAGATGGCGATTTTGTCAGTGCTACCACACGTGAAGGCAGCCATATTGCGCATGATATCTCAAGCTATAGCTTTGTTGCATTGGCAAAGGCCGCTCGTGAGTTGTTAGCAATGCGCCATGGCTCTATGTTGACCTTGACTTACGAAGGCAGTATTTCAGTGTTGCCAAACTATAATGTCATGGGTATGGCAAAAGCCAGTCTCGAAGCTAGCGTGCGTTACTTAGCGACGTCTATGGGCGGTGAAGGTATTCGTGTGAATGCAATATCAGCTGGTCCTATCCGTACGCTTGCGGCTAGCGGTATCAAGTCATTCCGCAAAATGCTTGATGTCAGCGAAAAGATTGCACCACTGCAACGCAATATCACCCAGACCGAAGTAGGTAATGCAGCATTATTCTTACTATCGCCGTGGGCATCTGGTATCACGGGCGAGATTATGTTTGTAGATGCAGGGTTTAATACCGTTGCTATCAGCGAACAGCTGATGATGCTTGATGAACCAGCAAAGTAATGGGTTACACACTGTTTGTGAGTGAGAGTCATGTCTGTTCACTCAGCAGCGTGACTAGCATGCATAACGGTTGTTAAAATAATTCGTTCAGTGATATAAAAAGACAGCCGATAGGTTGTCTTTTTTGCTTATACTATCATTGTTGTTCGCTAGGCCACGCAGTTGTATTGTCGACTGACTCCCGCACCATCTTATTATTAAGGTAGCATCGGATTCTTATACTATTATCGGGTATTGTTTTTTTGGTGCTAGTCTAGTAGGGTGTGATTTACTAATGTTGACTGTGATCCTCTGGTCGTTCTGACCACAGTCGTAGGACAACAAAGCCTGTGCAAAAATCAGTTTTTATATCTCTGTTAAAAAACGGTCAACATTAAAAAAGCGCTTATCAAAATGATAAACGCTTATTATGTTTACTGTTTGTGTTACATAAGCAAGCGACTATATTGAGAATTGGCCTGCCCTAAAACACTATTCTTTGTCTTACTCTTTGTGATCTTCGTGTTCATGCATACCTTGCATCATATCGAGCATAGAATCATCAGTACGTTGCTGATCTTCTTTGGCTAAGCCATCTTGGTTGATGTCCTTTGGTGCCATTTTAGTCGTTGCATCGGTTTTATTTGAGTCTGTCATAAAGTGCTCCAGTTTATTTTTATTTGGTTTCCAATAGGAAAACTTACGCCAAGCCTGTACCAGTTATGACGTAGGTAATGTTTAACTCATCTAGTATGAAAGACCGATGCTACGTTGTACATATAAAATATGCGCTTGTTTAGTGACGATGTGTAACCAACCATTAGTGCCAATTTTAGACAGAATACGTTACTAGAGGTAACCGCTTTAATCATATCTATATTAGATATAGATAATAATTAAAAATATATATTAGTAGCATGTGTAGAGATTTTTACCTTAATTAAAGTTTGCATTTAAGGTAATGAGAAGAGAGTCGCTAGTAAGAAAAATGCGTCTTTATATTGGGTTTTTTATACCGTCTTTGATTCAATAAGGACATTTTATGTCAGAGCAAAAACTGGACAGCCATCTGCCTAATGATGGCAATGAATATTTATTTACCGATAGTTTTCCAAAGGGTACGGGTAAGGGGTTGATCGTTGTCGCCATTGCGGCGATTATTGCAATGGTCATCTATAACGTATTGCCATTCGATATCAATGCCAATAAGGGTCTTGCCGTACTGTTTTTTATTGGAGCGTTATGGCTCACAGAAGCTGTGCACGTCACTATTACAGCGCTGCTAGTAGTCGTAGTAGGCGCATTGGTTGGTATACCAGATTTCGATGCTGAGATTGGGTTGCAGAGCTTTGCTAGTCCCACTATTTATCTGTTTTTTGGTGGCTTTGCATTGGCAGCCGCGTTACACGTACAGCAGCTAGACAAAAAAATAGCCCTCAAGATTTTATCGATGTCCGGTGGCAAGCTCAGTACCGCTGTATTTTTGATATTTGGTGTGACTGCGTTCTTATCCATGTGGATATCGAACACAGCTACAGCAGCGATGATGCTACCGCTAGCTTTAGGTATTTTGACACAGGTCGATCGTGAAAAAGACCGAGGAACGTTTGTCTTTGTATTGTTAGGTATTGCTTACTCAGCCAGCCTTGGTGGACTGGGTACAATTGTCGGCTCCCCGCCGAATGCAATTGCGGCAAAAGCGCTAGATATTGCATTTGTTGATTGGATGAAGTTTGGTATCCCTATGATGCTGGTACTGCTACCGCTATTACTGGGTGCCATGTATGTATTCTTAAAACCCAATCTCAATCGCAAAGTCGTGCTCGCCGAAGATGAGCCCATTGCTTGGAATAAGCCACGTATCGCAACTATTATTGTCTTTATTATCACGGCACTGAGCTGGATTTTTTCTAAGAAAATTGGGGCCGCTTTCGATATTACTGATACGGATGCCATTATTGCACTGGCAGCCGCGGTGGCAGTGGTGAGTTTAGGACTGGTGTCTTGGAAGCAAGTATCAGACAATACCGATTGGGGTGTGCTCATGTTGTTCGGTGGCGGTATTGCGCTATCGACTATCTTAAAAGTATCAGGTGCGTCATTGGTGCTGGGTGAGACTGTGGCAAGTGCACTGTCTGCTGCACCGCTGTTGGTTGTTATGATAGCGGTATCTGCATTCATTATTTTCTTGACGGAGTTTGCTTCCAATACGGCATCGGCGGCGCTCCTAGTACCTGTATTTGCAGCGATTGCAGAGCAAATGGGCTTGCCACATGAAGTGCTGGTATTGGTCATTGGTATCGGTGCGTCGTGCGCCTTTATGCTGCCAGTTGCCACGCCGCCAAATGCTATTGTATTCGGTACTGGTTTAATTAAGCAGACAGAGATGGTGCGCACTGGTATTATATTGAATATTATCGCGACTGTTATCATTGGCTTCTGGGCGTATTTTTTCTTGCTATAGTTAAGTAGTCAAAAACCCAGTCATACGTACTGGTGAGAAATCAAACCCGATGTTTAAGGCCGACTTAAGCATCGGGTTTTTTTATGACTTGTTATGCTTCATAAAAATAAACTACTTATAATTTGCTCTTATACCCATAGTGAGTAGCAGTTGGATAAACATGATGATGTACGTCAGTTGTTGTCGCTGCTGCTCGCGACCAATCGTCAATCAACTTCTAGGGCTATACCTAAAAATAATACTTAGAAAAAACAGCATATCCTAATGTCATACTATTAAATGGACTTGATCACATGACACAGTATTTATTAAAAATAACGATCTTTCTTATCTTGGCTATAGTTGTTGTGCTAGTGGCACTCATAGCATTGTATTGGGCACCAGACCGTACTGTCACTGAGCTAAAGCATTGGCAGCTACCTAATAGTGAATTTATAGACATACAAGGTACGCAGGCACATGTGACGCAATCCGGTATATGTCATGCAAACCGTAGAACAGCATCAATAGACGCAGGGGCTGATACCTCTCCTGATACCACTTCTACTAGCACCATTGTTTTGTTGCATGGAACATCAGCAAGCTTGCATACGTGGAGTGGCTGGACAGAGGCGCTTTCTGATCAATACTGTGTTGTGAGTATGGATTTACCAGGATTTGGTCTAACAGGTCCTTATATTGACCAAAGCATACAATATAGCAGTGAGCGTTATGCTGAATTTGTCATTCAAGTGCTCGATAGCTTGGATATAGATCGTGTCATTCTAGCAGGCAATTCGTTGGGCGGTAAAATTGCTTGGCGTACCGCAGCCTTGTATCCTGATCGCATAGAACAGCTTATATTAGTGGATTCAGTGGGTTATCCAGCAGTACCCAAACATATTCCTATTGGCTTTAAGGTTGCAGGCTATCCTGCAATAGCGCCTATTTTAAATTATATCTTGCCCAGAAGTGTCGTCGAAAAAAGCGTCGTGAGCGTGTATGCAGATGAGAGTAAGGTCGACGATGACTTAGTTGATAGATACTATGAATTGACACTACGCCAAGGCAATCGGCAAGCCTTGACTCGTCGTCTAAAAGAAACCGATAGTGATAGTCATCAAGAACAAATCAAGCAGTTGGATATACCGACATTGATATTATGGGGTGCAAAAGATAACCTCATACCTGTAGAAAACGCGGCATTATTTCACAGGGATATACGTAACAGTCAGCTTGTGGTGTTTGATGATTTGGGTCATGTACCGCATGAAGAAAATCCGATAGCAACTGTTGATGTTGTGAAGCAATTTTTGATGAATGAGTAGAGACATGAACAAGATAATAAAAACAACAACCATCGCTGCGATTTCAGACATTCATAGTAATGTCTTTGCTTTGGAGGCAGTGCTTGCTGATATCAAACAACGCGGTGCTGATCAGATCGTAAATCTTGGTGATATTTTATATGGGCCAATAGCGCCTCAGGCTACCTATGAGCTGTTAATGGAACATCAAGAAGACATTATTACCATACGAGGTAATCAGGATAGGCAGATTTATGAAGCAACGACAGCAGAAATTGTTAGCAATTCAACGTTGAGTTTTATTGTCACAGAATTATCTAAAGATGCGATTGAATGGATGCGGTTTTTGCCGTTCGATTATCATTTAAGTAAGGATGTCTACCTATGCCACGGCTCACCAACCGATGACATGACGTATTTACTAGAAGATATTAAAACAGGGCAGCCAGTAGTACGTGATGATGCCTCTATTTCATCACTGCTTGATGGTGTCGATAGTGCGGTCATTGTCTGTGGTCATACCCATATTCCGCGAACAGTAGTATTATCATCAGGTCAAACAGTTATTAATTGTGGTAGCGTTGGTTACCCCGCTTACGAAGATGATTTGCCTATCATCCATAAAATGCAGACCTATTCACCTTATGCTAACTATTCTCTTATAACATGCATTGATACTCAACAAGGTAAACGTTGGCAAACTGAGCATATCAAGGTGGCTTATGATCATAAAAAAGCAGCTACACTGGCCTCCAAAAATGGACGCGAAGACTGGGCGTTTGCTTTAAATACTGGGCGAGTATTGTAGTGTGGAAGACTCAGCATTATTGCTAGCCGAAATGACTAAAGCCACCAACCATGATCTACCATTAAATTATTATAAGGACGGTGTTACATGCTCACTCTATATATGGTTCAACTTGGTGGTCGTCCCAAAGGGCGTCTGATAGAGCAGCACGACATGTTTTTTGGTGTCGCCAATCAGGTCAGTGAGCTGATAGAAGACATCAATCAGCATTGGTCAGAGGTCAAAAACAAATGGCATATCGACTCGTATCGAGCGATTACTAAGGTTGATGGTTACACGATTAAACTGATTGAGTCAGGTAAGCAAGTAGGCAAAGATGCTGACTTAAAGCTGTTCTTTATCAATTTGGGCGGCTATCAGCAGGGCAGTTTCGAAGAGTTTCATTATAAATTGCTTATTGTCGCCACCAGTCAGGCCGAGGCCATTAAGCAAGCAAAGCAAAGCGACTTTTATAAACAGTTCACCTTTACAGATATCGATTCACTTCTCGATGCCGCCTCTCATATCGATGATAAGTTTGAGGTTGATATAGATGATATCTATAACGTAAATGATTTGCTCTCAAATGTTCAGCTGTTGATTGAGCCTATCGTTGAGATAGGGAAGAACAATATTGAGATTGGAGAAGATAAAGAGTATGTGGGATACTTAAGTATCAAGAACCTAAGGAAGTTATCATAATATGGCTCTAAATATGTATTACAAAAGTGGTCTAATTCGCAAAATGCGCTGCCAGATATCTGATGACCTACTGCCCATACTTTATCAAATTCATAATAACGCAAAATTTCCACGATTGACGTGGCTAATTGACAACCTTTATGAAAACCCGCAGATTTGTCCTGACGTAGCGAGAGAGTTGGCTAATGAGATGTTGGGGTTCGAAAAATTAATACTGTCGCTACATCTGCCTTTTCCTAGACTATCATTACAAAAAATACATGCCTTTTTTGAGGGTGCTGCTGCCAGTCAACAGATTATTTATACCAAAGCCTATCCCAATAGTGATTAATGTTACTAGCTGAGCCTTCTCTGCGGCTTTAAGTATGTGCAATCTAATGTTTATATCCATGCTATCTCAGCTACGTGCGTCGATACTTTTATCACAGCTAAGACAGGCGTTCTATCGCGCATAGTTATAGTGTGAATTTCAGGTGTGTAATCAATACAGGACTCACTTGAATCGCCTGCTATTTGCCTCCATAATCTAATCACTTATTAATAATAAATAGCCTAAGCAAATATGCCAGATACTTCCGAGAAAAACAATTTAAGCACTCCTAGTACAAATGAAATTGAAGATACAAAAAGAGCGGTGGAACCATTAGCCGACCTACCTGTACTTGCTAAAGACAGCTACTATTTAAACCGTCTTGAACGGGAGCTGACGCGTGCCGCCGTGTCTAAAAATAAAAAATCCAATCATGATTCTGAGCAAAAAAACAATCAAGACGATGTGCTGACTAAGAAGCGTGCCCAATACGATAAGATAAAAACGCGCTCTCAAGCAGCAGTACAAGCCCGCATCGACAGTATTCCAAGCGATTTGCCCGCTAAGTTAAATCTTGATCTGCCAGTAAGTCAACGTGCAGAAGATCTGGTACAAGCCATCATCGACAATCAAGTCATTATCGTGGCGGGTGAGACAGGTTCTGGTAAAACAACGCAATTACCTAAGCTTGCCATGCTGGCAGGACGCGGTATTACTGGACAGATAGGGCACACGCAGCCAAGACGCTTGGCCGCGCGTAGCGTCGCAAACCGTATTGCAGAAGAGCTCGGAGAGCAGCTAGGCAATACGGTCAGTTTCAAGATTCGCTTCAACGAGCAAGGATCAGCGCAATCTGTAGTCAAGCTAATGACTGATGGTATTTTGCTCGCTGAGCTGGGTCATGATCGTTTTTTGAGTAAATACGATACGATTATCATTGATGAAGCACATGAGCGTAGCTTAAATATCGACTTTATCATGGGTTATCTCAAAAAGATGCTACCCAAACGTCCAGATTTAAAGGTAATTATTACCTCAGCAACACTCGATACCAAGCGTTTTAGTGAATACTTTAGCCGTTATGATGCCAAGCTCAAACGGCAAGTCCCTGCGCCTATCTTCAATGTGGAAGGACGCAGCTTTCCAGTAGAGGTGCGCTATCGTCCACTGACTGATGAGCCAGTAAATAGCTCAGAAGACGACAGCTATGATGATTTTGAAGAGAATTTACCGCGTGCGGTGGTTGCCGCTGTTGAGGAGTGTTTTAGCGACGCGCAGAGTAAAGGTCATGCCGATCAAGCCGATATCCTGATATTTGCCGCGACTGAGGCAGAGATTCGCGAAACGCAAGAAGTACTTGAGCGCCACGGTCCACGTCATACCGAAGTGTTGCCACTGTTTGCACGGCAGACCTATGAAGAACAGCAGCGTATCTTTCAGCCGTCAGGTCGAGGTCGACGTATTGTCATTGCGACCAATGTCGCTGAGACGGCGTTGACAGTACCGGGTATTCGCTATGTAATCGACTTGGGATTTGCGCGTATTTCGCGTTACTCATATCGCTCACGCGTACAACGTCTGCCGATTGAAGCAATTTCGCAAGCGGCAGCCAACCAGCGTAAAGGTCGTTGTGGCCGTGTCGCGCCAGGGGTTTGTATTCGTCTTTATTCTGAAGAGGACTTTAGCGGTCGTCCTGAATTTACTGAGCCTGAGATTTTACGTACCAATCTAGCTTCTGTGATATTGCAGATGGCAAACCTACGTTTAGGTAGTGTAGACAACTTTGATTTTATTGAGCCACCTGATAGTCGATTAGTCACTGATGGTCACAAGCTGCTTGATGAACTGGGCGCCATCACATCCAAACAAGATACTACGCAAGATAAAAACAAATCATCAAAGCGTCAAAAAGGGCTCGATCATCTTCGCCTAACAGCAACAGGTCAGAAAATGGCACGTATGCCAATCGATCCAAGGCTGGCACGTATGCTAGTGGCTGGTTCTGACTTTGATTGTATTCGTGAGATGCTCATCGTGGTGGCAGCGCTTGCGGTACAAGATCCACGTGAGCGTCCTGCCAATAAGCGCACACAAGCTGATCAAAAACATGCGGTATTTCGTCAAGACGACTCTGACTTTTTATTCTATCTAAGTCTGTGGAAGGCACTGTTTGAAAAGGACGAAGACGGCAATAAACTGTCCGGTAATCAGCGTAAGCAGTTTGCAAAAAAGAACTATCTAAGTTTCCCGCGTGTACGCGAATGGCACCAGACGCATCGTCAATTGGTACAAATGGTCACTGAGCTTAAGTTAACCGATGTCAATGACTCACAAATATCGGATAAAAATGTTGCCAAGAATGACCCAACAGCGATCGAAGACGAAGCGTTAAAAGCTGTCAAATATGCCAATTTGCATAGAGCCTTATTGACAGGTTTGTTGTCTATTATCGCGCACAAAACTGAAAGTCGCGGTGAGTATTTGGCGGCGCGCCAGCAAAAAGCCAAGATATTCCCAGCCAGTACGGTATTTAAACAGATACCGCCTTGGGTTATGGCATTTGAGATGGTCGAAACCTCCCAAGTGTTTATGCGTACCGTTGCCAAAATTGAACCCGAATGGATTACCTCGGCGGCAGGAGACCTACTCAAATATCATTACTTTGAGCCGCATTGGTCCAAAAAGACAGGACGAGTCAAAGCGTACGCGCAGATTAGTTTATTTGGCTTGATTATTATCAGTAAGCAGCTCACCAATTACGAGCAAGTAAACTTGGTCGAGTCACGAGAGATATTCATTCGTGATGGTCTTGTGACTGGTAATTTCGGTCGCAATGCGCCATTTTTGCAGCATAATATGGACAAAGTTGCTCATGTTGAGCGCATCGAAGACAAGCTACGTCGCCGTGATTTATTGGTTGATGAAGAAACGCTCTATCAGTTCTATGACAAAAAGATTCCTGAGTATGTTGCCAGCCGCAAAACATTTGAAGACTGGCGGGCAGAGGTAGAGAAAAACGACAACAAGTATCTGTTTTTTACTGACGAGGATGTACTCACTAGCCAAGCACCAACCACGGGCGACTTCCCAGAAGTATGGAAGCTGGGTGATCTAAAACTGCCGCTGCGTTATATCTTTGATCCAGCAAGCGATGATGATGGCGTGACCATACGCGTACCGCTTGCCGCATTACCACAGCTCGATGCGATTGAATTGCTATGGGGTGTGCCAGGATGGCGCTATGAGTTGGTGCTACAGTTGCTCAAATCATTACCAAAAGATATCCGTCGCCAGATCGTCCCGATACCTGATACCGCAGATAGGCTATTTGACGAGTTGCAGCAACAAGGCGGACAAGGGTTATTAAAACAACTGTGCCAAGCGCTCAATCGCCGCGGTATTATGTCTGTGACGCCGGAGAGTTTTAGCCCCTCTACGATTGATCGTTATTTGCAACCACAAATCTGTGTGGTTGATGACAAAAACCGTATCATCGAAAAAGGTCGTGATCTGCAAACGTTGCAGATTCGCCATGCTTCCGAGACTAGCCAAGCGGTTAATGAGCAACAAGGTGCGCATACTGACTTCCCTGAACATTTTGCCTTTAGCAAAAACCATCATAGCGCAGGCGTGGTCATGAAGCAGTTTGCTGCGCTCGTTGCTGATGAGGCAGGAGAGGCAGTATCCATTCACCAGTACACCGATGTCAATGCAGCACTACAAGCGCATCGTATCGGCGTATTAACCTTGATCAAAGGGAAGCTTGGTGCGAAGAAAAAACAGCTGACCAGTCAAGTAGATAAAATATTCAAACTGGCATTTGCACCGCTGGGTGATATGGAAAAACTAAAAACAATCGTTATTGATACCACATTGGATGCCGCACTCGAAGAGCACTATGTCCTGTTTGACCATAGCGAAAACCTACCAGAGAGCGCTGATGATATCGCAGTGGGTCTGAGTGAGGAGCTACCATTTACCCCTGAAGAATATGCACAGACGCTCGAAGTTGTGCTGAGTAATTTCTTATTGACAGGTCAAAGCGTTATCAAAACGCTCAAAAATGTCTATACGCGCTGGCAACGTATTCGCCAGGGGCTACTGATGTTAGACCGTGAGATATTTGGAGAGTCTATCGATGACATTGAAGATCAATTAGAAGATTTACATTTGGCTAATTTTGTTTACCGTATGGATTATAGCCATTGGCAACAGTATCCGCGTTATCTTGAAGCGCTAGAGATTCGCCTTGAGCGTTTAGAGCACAATTTAGACGCCGATCTTGATGGTGTCTACGCGCTAGACTTGCATATGGAAAGATTAGCAGGACGTGCGGACAAGGAAGCCATCAGTGAGTATCGCTGGATGGTGGAAGAGTATCGGATCCAGCTATTTGCTCAGCCGATGAAAACCCGTATGGCGGTATCACCCAAACGTCTTAGCAAAATGTGGGATAAGGTAAGCTAGCATAGAGTATCTTTATATATTAAACCCAAAAAGAGGGCTAGATTAGTCATTACTAATCTAGCCCTCTTTTTTATTGGTAGTTAATGACTGATTCTTTCTGTCAGTACTCCCATGCTATAGAGCATAAACGCAATGGCGGTAAATGCCACGATAAATGGTGTCAGTATCCAAATCACCACATTGATCAGGATGGATGGGAGTAAACCATTAAATAGCTCGATATCTGGGGTAAAAAAATCTGTCATTACATCCACTGCACGTTTGGCAATGGGGAAGAGTAGTGTGCTTAGGGCTAACATGTATAGATATTTACTAAAGCCGGGGTCACTCATGACAACCAAGAAGTAAAACACTGAAAAATAAGTGATACCTAGTGCCCAGCATTTGAGAGTGTAGCTTAAACGAATCATGTCAATCTCCTCCCCAGCATATCTATTAATGAACGTAGATTTATCTACGTCTATATATTCTTTTATTTGAATATATACTATATGTTATAATACGAATATAAAGGCAAGTCAAACAATTTTTCCATATATTTAAAATACGCCATAAATTATTTAATTTAAAAACGATCATTTCTGAAGAAGGGGTTTGAACGATACGATATAAAATAGCCTAAGCGAAAAAACTTATACTGTTAAAGAGTAAAATAATAACTACAAATCACTGCTCGGATTCACACCGAACAGTCGCTTATATTCTCGGCTAAACTGGCTAGGGCTTTCATAACCTACTTGCATGGCGATCTGTGATATTTGTGCTCCGTGCCTCTTAATCAGACGCCTTGCCTCCATCAACCGCAGGTTTTTTTGATATTGCAATGGGCTTAATTGGGTGATTTCCTTGAAGTGCTGGTGAAACCCTGAGATGCTCATACCGCATCGACTGGCAAGGTGCTCGACCATGATAGGTTGATTTAAATGTGCCTTTATCCAGTCAGTAGCTTGGGCGATGCGATGTGTATGACTGCCATCGACGACCAATTGCCTAAGCTTGATTCCTTGTTCTGCTGAGAGTAGGCGATAGTATATCTCCTGCTGAATCAAAGATGCCAAAAACCCAATACCATTTGGATAATCAAGCAAGTTTATCAACCGTTCAAACGCCGCCATTATCGTATCGTCTAACTGCCATTTTATGCCTGAGTGACCGCTTACTATTGTTTGGTTAGCAGGTATTCGCGCTAAAATATCTCTAATCATCGCTAGGTCTAGTTTCATGGATAAGACAATGACAGGGTTTTCGATAGAAGCGTGTTTGATATGCATGCTAAGCGGGATATTGACTGGGCAAAACATCAGATTGCTATTATCAAACCTTTGGCAGTCTGCTCCTAAGTAAATCTCTCGCTCGCCTTGTAAGACAATACATATACTTGGCTCTTGTATATAGCTGACAGCTTTGCTTGACCTATCAGCACAATAGAAGAACAATCCTGCCACGGCTGATTCGATGGTTTTGTTTTTGGGTAGTACTCTGAGTAGTTGATCTATCGTTGTCTGATTCATCATCATTGCTTGTTTTAGGTTGTTGCCTGATAGTATGAAAATTTATAGGATTAGGCAAGAGTTATAGAGGTCTGTTCTAACGCCTATAAGCAGACGTCACTATAATAGTCTTATCGCAACAGCGTAAGCACGATCTCTAATAATATGAAACAAGGAGTTATTGATTATGAAAATATTTTATAAAACTCGCGCGACAGCGACTGGTGGACGTTCTGGTCATACTGGGCTAGACGATGGCTCATTGGGTTTTGATTTGGTTTCTTTTCAAGAGCAAGACAAAGAAGGCGTCAACCCAGAACAGCTTTTTGCTATGGGTTATGCAGCTTGTTTTGATAGCGCTTTGAGCATGACTGCGCAGCATATGAAACTGCCTATTACCTCTTCGAAGACTTCTGCGCAAGTAGGTATCGGTATGAAAGCAGATGGTAGTTACAACTTGGACGTAGAGTTGTATGTTGAAGTGTCAGGTATCGACGAAGCGCAGGCGCAGCAGCTGATTGAAGCCACGCATCAGGTATGTCCATACTCTAATGCAACGCGCGGCAACGTTGAGACTCGCTTAGAAGTTACTGTTGTCTAACGGTGTTCTATGTTGGCTCTAATTGGCCTATAGTAGCCATTTGGCAAAAGTAATAGCTCATATAAAAACCGCCCCGATTTATACAAATCGGGGCGGTTTTATACTATCTAGTAGAACAGAATAGTAGCATGAACCTTTTGTCACAAGCCAAGCTAGTGAAAGATTATCATAAGTACTCACCTTACTAGGTTGGGGCTTTTTTTATTCAAAATAAATACTAAGACGGCGCCCAAAATCACGACGCTTGCAATAATAAATGGCATAGTGAGCTGCTCAGACAAAAATACCACACCTAGCACCGCTGCAATCACAGGTACACACAGCTGAACAATAGCCGCTTGTGTATTCTTCAATAATGGCATCGCGCTATACCAAATACTGTAACCCAGACCAGAAGCGATCGCTCCTGAGGCACAGGCCAGCAGTATTCCTTCACTCGTGATGCTTTGCATCTCAATATTCGATAAACCCATATCGTCCAAATACATCATGCCCACCAACAGTAATATGGGAACGGCTACCAAACTTCGTACAAAGTTAAATCCTGTCGCTCGCAGTGGTGAGACACACGATTTGCCGCGTATGCTGTATACTCCCCAAGCTACACCGCTCATCGCCATCAGTGATGCAGCCAAGGGTGAGGGGATAGCGGCTGATGGCAGCATCAGATAGACAAACCCTGCTACGGCAATGATAAATGCTAGCCACTGCAATGTACTTAGCGTCTCTTTTTGGTAGATACCCCAGCCAATCATCGTAAGCTGTACTGCTGAAAACAAAATCAATGCTCCAGTGCCTGTATCAAGCTCTACATAGGCAATCGAGAAGCACAATGCATAAACAACCAAGCTGATGCTACTGAACCAGCTGCCTTTATCATTCAAAATTGCATCAGTGGCGGCGCTGTCAGTCGTGCGAGATTGACGCTTTAGACGGTAAGCGTGAATCGCCATAATAAAAACTAAGCACACAGCCGCACTTAGTAAGCGAATAATCGTAAAGCTCCAAGCGTCGATATAACCCTCTGCCAATGCCATTCGGCAAAAAAGAGAGTTTGCGGCAAAGGCAATTAACGCAATGATGGTATAAATAGTGGCTTTCAAAGATGATTCCTAAAATGAGTAAGTGTGTCTAAATAGACAAGCATTGTGTTTTGTTTTTATCTTAATTTTTGGCCTATAGTCTTGATTTCTAGTTTTTGGTTTTAACTTCTAGCTTTGATTTCTTAGGTATGTCGCTATAACGATAGCTTATTTATTAGTAGAAGTAATAATGAAAAAGATAAAAATTAGAGCGACAGTGGTTTTATAAGGTTAGATATTTTGTCGTACTTGTGACAAAAAATCTTTGTTAAATGAGAATAACGATAGTTGTATTAACGATAAGGTTTGGAGTATAGAGGTAATCTATTTCGCATCAAATGAACCATTAGCAAGACAACCATTAAACACAATAAACCAGATAAATAAATAGGAAGCAGTAGTATGGATTGGGCAAGTATTTTTATTCATGACACCACTTGGTTGTTTGCCGTTGAAATTTTAATACGTGTCACTGTCATGTTTGTATTGATTATTACGTTCTTGCGATTCACAGGCAAGCGCGGCGTTCGTCAGCTCTCTATCTTTGAGCTGACCATTATTCTATCGCTAGGCTCTATTGCAGGCGATCCCATGTTCACCGAAGATCTGCCTATTATTCAGGCGGTATTGATCATGGGTACGGTCATCTCCCTCTACAGGTTTTGCACCTGGGCGATGATGAAGTTCCAGCCTTTTGAAGACCTGTTGGAGGGAAGATCACTTTATATTGTAGAAAATGGCATGTTGGTACTTGATAAAATTAAGCAAGGTGAGATGTCACATGATGAGTTTTTTGCTGAGATGCGCCAGCAAGGGGTTGAGCATTTAGGGCAAGTTCGTGTTGGTCTGCTCGAAGCTGACGGCAATTTTAGTATTTTATTGCACACCGCTGAAAAAACAGATTACGGTATGCCGTTGTTCCCTAAGCAGTATCAGGCAGTCGAAGAAACAGAGGTAAATACTTACTATGCCTGTATGTATTGCGGTTATGTCAATAAGATACCTGACCCTGATCATTGTTGCCCGCGATGCGAAGACAATTGTAGAAACTGGGCTAAAGCATTAAACAACAAAATCGTCAAATAATGAGTATACCGTGCTGTCTTCTATATCATGATGTAAGACAGCACAATAGATTATGACTTTGAAACCAGATTACTGAGAAACTAAGTTGCTCCTGTAAGTGTTCTAAGTATCAGTGCTTTTTGGTATCGCCGACCACTTTATCCATAACAGCAAATAATAAGCCTGACAATACAAAGGTCATGTGAATGATCACTTTCCACATCAGCTTATCAGCATCGAGCTCACTCATTCCGCTAGAGATATCCATAAAAGATTTCAGAAGATCGATTGCTGAGATCGCGACGATAGCTCCGATGACTTTGAGCTTTAAACCAGAAAAATCTACTTTCCCCATCCAGCTAGGACGATCGTCATGAGCGCCAGTGTCAATTTTTGAGACAAAAATCTCGTAGCCACTAAATATAATGATGAGTAATAAACTGGCGACTAACGAGATATCAACTAATATCAATATATCTACAATCACACTGGCTTCGGAGGCTATAAGTATATCGGCAAACATATGCCACAGTTTTTGAACAAACTTAACAAATAGTAAAACGATGCCTAGTACCAATCCCAGATAAAAAGGTGCCAGTATCCAGCGGCTGTTGAATATTGTTTTTTCTAAGTACAGCTCAAACTTCTTTAGCATGGATATCTCTTAAGTTTTAAAAAACAAATGATATTAATGGTGGGTAAAATACAACCTGTTTTTAGTCGTGTAATTTTTAGTCATGACACGTAGTGCCTACTCTATGTGTCTATGTATCTATGTGAGTAAGCTGCGCTACTACTTGCTGAACGCGCTGCTCCCTATTCCCGCCAACGCGCTGGAATGGCTTTTTATACTTGTTGAGTTGACTGGCAAAGTAGGCATTTATCTCATCACGTTGGTGCGGGCTGTCACGTAAGTCATCAGCGACCCACGGTATATCTACATCAGTCAATAGTATCAAATCGTAATGATGGGCTAATGCTGCTTGCTCAAGGGCCGTAGGGCAGTCGCCATAGTACCAATAAGAATAAGTCATCAGCTCAAACAGGCTGGTATCGCAAAACAAGTAACGGTTTTTATTAGGGGTTTGGGCGACTTGTTTGGCTAAGGTGTTCTCCCGTTTTATCTGTCCTTGTGCGATAGGCAGTAGATCCTCCCACGTACATGTCAGCTGCTCATTATCCCATTTTGCTTGTAAGTAGGTGCGCATGTATTCTGATACCCATACACTGTCGAAATGCGCTGCCAAATCACGACATAGGGTCGTCTTACCTGTGCTTTCTGCGCCTAGTACAGCGACGTTAATGACAGATTTAGGCGTATGCTGCTCGAGGTTGTATGCGGTAGCGCCGTTGCCATTCATAATATGCCCAGATTGCGATGAGAGTGAAGACTACATACTGTAGTGCGGTAAAAGTGAAGCCTTTATAAAAGTATAGCGGTACCGATATCGCATCCGCGATAATCCATAGTATCCAATGCTCAATTTTGCGCCGTGCCATGAGCCACATCGCCATAAGAAACAAAGCTGTAGTGAGCATGTCAGTATAGTCGACCCAAGTAAATAGATGCATGCCAAGTACTGCACCGTCGAAGCTAAAACCGTTATTGATCACTGGGCGGAAATAATAAACCAATCCTACAAAAGCTATCGTTCCCGCTGCCAAAGCGGTAAGTATAGGAATATCCTTTGCGTGCAAATGCTCAATACGGACGCGATTGGCGTCTGATTGCTTGTGTTCAATAGACTGGTTTTTCTTGTTCTTTGACCAGTTGATCCAGCCATACAAGCTCATTACCGTATAGTAAGCATTGATGAACATATCGCCAAACAATTGCCATTTCCACAGTAGGTACACGAATATAGCAGTGCTAACCAATCCAATAGGAAAGACAAGGATATTGGTTTTGCTGGCAAGTAAGACACTAGCTACACCAAAGACAACGGCAATCAATTCAAGCACAATAAACGTTGTAGAGTAGTCGGCGTATTGACCAAATAACCAGTTGAAAAGTTCTACCATTAGCATTCCTAGATATGAGTGTATAGCGATATGTATGGTTGTTTAGAATAGAATGGCGCTAATTATAACGTAGCTATTACGAAATGAAGTCAGTCTTTGCTTATTTATGGCAAGAAACAGATTATTTGTAACAAAGTATTAGAAAAATTATAATATTCAGGCATAATAAACACACTGATTTTAAGTTTACAGTTATTCACTGAATTTGAATGGCTATTATTTTTTCACTTTTATGCTTATTCCAAGCACTATAGTAGTAGACAAGGAAGCTTATCATGACGACTTGTATCACAGGCACAGGCCTGTATATCCCACCTTATAGCATTAGTAACGAAGAGCTAGTAGAGTCATTCAACCAGTATGTTGAAAACTATAATACCGAACATGCTGACGAGATAGCAGCAGAGACTGTGACCGCACTTGAGCCTTCTTCAGCCGCGTTTATTGAAAAAGTATCTGGTATCAAATCACGTTATGTGATGGAAAAAGACGGTATCTTAAATACTGAAATCATGGCACCAGTTATTCCATACCGTAATTTGGGCGAAGAGTTGTCAGTAATGGCTGAAATGGGTGCAGCAGCGCTCAGAGACGCTTTGGCTGATGCAGGACTTGAAGCCAATGACTTAGATGGTATCATCCTTGCTTGCTCAAACTTCCAGCGTACTTATCCTGCGGTTGCTATCGAAATTCAGAATGAGATCGGCATGGTTGGTGGTTTTGCATACGATATGAACGTTGCGTGTAGTGCGGCGACTTTTGGTCTATCACAAGCCCACGGCTCTATTATCTCAGGTTTGGCCAAGCGTATTGCTGTGGTCAACGTTGAGATTACCTCAGCGCATCTAAACTGGCGTAACCGTGACAGCCACTTTATCTTTGGCGATGTGGCGACTGCCTCTATCGTAGAAGAGCTCGATACGCCAAAAGGGTACGAGATTCTAAACTCTAAGCTATTTACGCAGTTTTCGACCAACATCAAAAACGAATATGGCTTTATGGATCGCTCAGAATACCTAGCGGCACAGACAGAGATGTATCCAGATATCAAAGCACCGGTCACTGACAAGCTATTTTTGCAAAACGGTCGCAAAGTATTCCGTGAAGTTTGCCCGAAAGTTTCTGAAATTATCACTGAGCACTTGCAAGAAAATGATATCCCAACATCTGATGTTAAGATGATGTGGTTACATCAAGCCAATGCCAATATGTTGGATTTGATCTTACGTACTGTCGTCGGTAAAGATGCAGATAAATCAATTGCACCAAGTGTGATTGCTGAATTTGCCAATACCAGCTCAGCGAGCCCTATGATTGTATTCCATCGCCACAAAGATGATCTATCATCAGGTGATCTGGGTGTTATCTGCTCATTCGGTGCAGGTTACTCTATCGGGTCAGTACTAGTGCGTAAAGTTTAATACCTTAGTTTATTACTAAGGTTTAATACTAAGTGACCAGTAATTAGTACTAAGCAACTAGCAACTAGCCAAAAAAATAGCCAAGAATGTTCTTGGCTATTTTTTTGGCTATCATTTTTGCCATTGAAATTAGGTCCTGACATCTAAATATAAAGAGAGATGTTTAGAAAGATAACATCAAGATTACTGAGAATATCGACAAGAATGACCAGAGGTTTTAATTTAACCCAAAAAATTTGCTATAATCACGCTCTTATTCCCCTCATTTAAATAAAAGTCCTTTTATGAAAGAATCCTTACGCCTGCGTTTAGACCAGATGGTAGACCGTTATGAAGAGGTCACCGCCTTGTTATCAGATCCTAGTGTCATTAGTGATAATAATAAATTCCGTGAATTGTCTGTCGAACATAGCGACTTGATGGACATCACGACGTTATGGCAGAACTATCTAGGTGCAGAAACGGATCAGGCTGATGCAGAAGCAATGCTGGCCGATGCGACAGATCCTGACATGAAAGAGATGATGCAAGATGAAATTGAGACGGCACGTGATACCATCGTAGAGATGGAAGAAGCCCTCAATGTGATGATGCTACCAAAAGATCCAAATGATAAAGTACCTGCATTCTTGGAGATTCGTGCAGGGACTGGCGGCGATGAGGCAGCGATCTTCTCTGGTGATCTGTTCCGCATGTACCAAAAATACGCACAGACTCAAGGCTGGACACTAGAAGTGCTCTCTGCAAACGAAGGTGAGCATGGTGGTTATAAAGAGATTATCACTCGTGTATCTGGCAATAGTGTATATGGTCGCCTAAAGTTTGAATCGGGTGCTCACCGCGTACAGCGTGTTCCTGAAACTGAGAGCCAAGGTCGCGTGCATACCTCAGCTTGTACGGTTGCCGTCATGCCAGAGGTTGAGATTGATGATACCGTTGATATCAATCCTGCTGATATCAAGATGGATACTTTTCGCTCAAGTGGGGCGGGTGGTCAGCACGTGAACACCACTGACTCAGCCGTACGTTTGACGCATATTCCAACCGGTACCGTGGTAGAGTGTCAGCAAGAGCGTAGCCAGCACAAAAACCGTGCGCATGCTATGAAAATGCTAGTCTCTAAAATCCAGCAAGCCAAAGTACAAGCACAGGTCGATGTGGCGGACTCCATACGTCGTGACTTGGTCGGTAGTGGCGACCGCTCAGAGCGTATTCGTACTTATAACTTTCCACAAGGGCGCATGACCGATCACCGTATCAACCTGACCTTATACAAGCTCGACTCTATTATGGAAGGCGACTTGGATGAGACTCTAGATGCGTTGTTGCGTGAGCATCAGGCTGATTTGATGGCCAGTATTGGCGGCGGTGAATAGTAGCCAATTCTATGTAATATTGGCACTATTATACCCTTGTATAATAGTGCCTGCTTTTATAATAATAAGTATTGATTTCTGTTTTCGTTTATCCATTTAATTATCTAATAATATTGAGAGTGTCATGTCAAAGCACAATAATCAGAACCAAGACCAAACCCCAACTGTAGAAGATACTAACGAGCTAATCGCACAACTGCAAGCCAAGCTAGACGATATCAGTGCTTCAGGAAAACAGCCGTATCCGAATACATTCAAACGCACTGATTATGCGCAAGACTTACAAGCCGCTTTTGATGGTGTGTCAAAGCAAGAGATCGAAGAGAAAGCTGCGAATGGCGAAAAGACACAGGTAAATGTAGCAGGTCGAGTCATGCTCAACCGTGGCTCATTTATCGTGATTCAAGATATGTCAGGTCGTATTCAGCTATATGTGGCACGTAAAGAGCTTGATGAAGAAACGCGTGCAAGCATTAAGTCTCTAGATTTGGGTGACATCGTTGGGGTGTCAGGCTATATCGGTCGTTCAGGTAAGGGTGATCTGTATGTGCACATCGAAGAGATTACGTTACTGACCAAATCGCTACGTCCGATGCCAAACAAATTCCATGGTTTAGCTGACGTAGAAGCGCGCTATCGCAATCGTCATCTTGACTTGATGACCAACGAGACCACTCGTGATACCTTTATGATTCGCAGTCAAATCGTTAGCGGTATTCGTCAATTTATGCTGAATGAGCGTTTTATGGAAGTTGAAACGCCAATGATGCATCCGATTCCAGGTGGCGCGGTAGCTCGTCCTTTTGAGACGCACCACAATGCTCTAGATATGCCTTTGTATTTGCGTATTGCGCCTGAGCTTTATCTCAAGCGCTTGGTCGTTGGTGGCTTTGAGCGTGTATTTGAGATCAACCGCAGTTTCCGTAATGAAGGGGTCTCAACCCGTCACAACCCTGAATTTACCATGATTGAGTTTTATCAAGCCTACGCTGACTATCATGATCTGATGGATTTGACTGAGCGTATGTTTAATCAGTTAGCAAATGATGTGTTGGGCACAACAGAGCTGACTTATCAAGAAGAGGCCATTAGCCTAAAAGCACCATTTGCTCGTCTATCTATGTCTGATGCGATTGCAAAGTATGCAGAAAACTTCGACATGGCACGTATCAATGATCGTGAATACCTAGCAGAGTACGCATCAACGACGCTGAAACAGCAAGTAAAAGATGTGTTTGGTGTGGGTAAACTACAAACGATTATTTTTGAAGAAACGGCTGAGCATCAACTGCGTCAACCAACCTTTATTACTGAGTATCCAGCTGAGACCTCACCACTCGCGCGCCGTAGTGATGACAATCCTGAGATTACTGATCGTTTTGAGCTGTTTGTTGGTGGTCGTGAGCTCGCTAATGGTTTTAGTGAGCTCAATGATCCAGCAGACCAAGCCGAGCGTTTCCGTGGTCAAGTTGCCGAAAAAGACGCAGGCGATGACGAAGCCATGCATTTTGACGAAGAGTACATCGAAGCATTGTCATACGGTTTGCCGCCGACAGCAGGTGAAGGTATTGGTATCGACCGCTTAGTAATGCTGTTTACTGACTCAGCCAGTATCCGTGATGTGATCTTGTTCCCGCATATGCGCCGCAAAAATGATTAATGTTTAATTAGTCGTTAACCAAAGTCGCTTATTGAATGCGGCTCAGTCATAATCAAACTTGTGAGAAGCCAGACGAATGCGCTGGCTTTTTGCTATAATAAATATCGAAAAACAGCATCTAAAATAAGAATTTTAACCACTTGGCACAATGGATAGCTATGTCGCAGCAATATCAAGTTTTAGCTCGCAAATATCGACCCAAGAACTTTCATGAGTTGATTGGGCAGACGCATGTCTCGCAGGCGCTGATTAATGCAATTGATTATAATCGTCTGCATCATGCTTATTTATTTACTGGTACGCGCGGTGTGGGTAAGACGACGATTGCGCGTATTTTATCTAAATGCTTGAACTGTGATACTGGTATTACGAGCACACCGTGCGGGGTATGCGACAACTGCGTCGCTATCGATCAGGGGCGTTTTATTGATCTTATTGAGATTGACGCAGCTTCCCGTACCAAGGTCGAGGACACGCGTGAGCTGTTAGACAACGTGCCTTACGCGCCAAGCCAAGGGCGTTATAAAGTCTATCTGATTGATGAAGTGCATATGCTGTCGACGCATAGTTTCAATGCGCTTCTCAAAACGTTGGAAGAGCCACCTGAACACGTAAAGTTCTTGCTGGCGACGACTGATCCACAAAAACTGCCGATTACGATTATCTCGCGCTGCTTACAGTTTGTGCTACGCCCACTACCGCAGGTATTACTTAGCGAACATTTGGCAAATATTTTGACCAAAGAGCAGGTTGACTACACGCAGCCGGCCATTTGGCAATTAGCAAGCGCTGCCAAAGGCTCTGTGCGCGATGCTTTGTCACTGACAGATCAGGCGATTGCTTTTGGTCAAGGGTCACTGGATGATGCGACTGTCAATGCCATGCTCGGTCTCATTGATGCGGCTGACCTCATCAGCTTGATCACAGATATTTATAATCATGATAAATCAGCCGTTGCCGCACATATCGAGCAAATGCGCGCGCAGATGGTAGATGCGACCAGCATGTTTGATGGGTTGGCTGAGCTGCTACATCAGTTGGCATTGACTCAGCTGTTGCCTGAGGTCGCTCTCAATGTTAATGAGGCGCAAGCAAAAGATATTTGTAGGCTCGCCCAGCATATCAGTCCTGATGTCTTGCAGCTGTACTATGAGATTGTTGTGCAAGCACGTGAAGGCGTCAAGCTTGCTAGTACCCCTATGCAAGCGCTTGAGATGTGCATTTTGCGCTTACTAGCGTTTCGTCCTTTGCCGGTCGATGAAGTACTAAGTAACACCTATGATGGTGAGGTATCTACTACCAGCATACCAGTTACAGAGTCGCCTGATTCAACGTCGTCTTCAGAAATAACATCTTCGGATGCCATGACGCATGGCGCATCAGAACCATTACAGCCTTACGAGATTGATGATCAAGGGCACAGTTATGATGAGCAGCAAAGTAGCACTCATGATAACGAGAATTTTCGCTCTGAGTATATTAGTGACCAAGAGTACAACTTAGTACAGTCAGCTGTCAGTACTGAGCCTGAACCTGTTGTTGAGCCTGAACCTGTTGTTGAGCCTGAACCTGTTGTTGAGCCTGAACCTGTTGTTGAGCCTGAACCTGTTGTTGAGCCTGAACCTGTTGTTGAGCCTGAACCTGTTGTTGAGCCTGAACCTGTTGTTGAGCCTGAACCTGTTGTTGAGCCTGAACCTGTTGTTGAGCCTGAACCTGTTGTTGAGCCTGAACCTGTTGTTGAGCCTGAACCTGTTGTTGAGCCTGAACCTGTTGTTGAGCCTGAACCTGTTGTTGAGCCTGACGCAAATAATTCTCAGTTACTATTACCATCTGATGAAGACCCGCGCTCTTTGTTACGCTGTGCGCCCCAAGAGTTGACAGGGGAGTGGAGCTCGGAAAAATGGGATTACTGGCTGCAGACTGCTCGTGAAGCAGAAGTGTTAGCTCAAGATGAGTTGGCACTTGCTCGTCAAGGCACAATGACAGGTCAATGTAATGGCAATGCAACGTTCTTGACTAGTGTGGACAGCAAGCATTTACAAGCGACTTTTCAGCAACTGGCTGCAAAGTTGCAACAGCAATTCACACAGGCACAGATTGATTTAAAAATCGATAATAGCATCATGCAAAGTGATGATAAAACACCAGAGCGTCGTCAACAAAAACGCTTAGAGCAAGCAAAAACGGTTGCTGAGACAAAATTGCTGAACACACCAGTGATGCAGTATTTGACGGAGCGGGGCGAGGGCAAAATGGGCAAGGTCCAACTGTATTAAGTTCTAAAAAACGGTTATTAAAACTATTTCAAATATGAATATGTTTTAAATACGGTTTTATATAAGATATCAAGGTGATGATACGCTATCGCCTTGATATTTTTGTTTTTACCGCAGCACAAATGGGCGCTCTTATATAAGAGAAAATATTTAGTAACGATAAGATAAATCAAAAGTCGTTATAATGATTAAGTTATATTAAAAACTGAAATGAAGTTTAGGTGAGAATATGTTGGATAATTTACGCGGTATGGCTGTGTTCGCCAGTGTGGTCGGACATGGTTCTTTTAGTGGCTCAGCTCGTGAGCTTGGTATTACCACCAGTGCAGTCAGTCAGCAGATTCGTTCACTAGAGAATGAGCTAGGTGTTGTACTATTACACCGCTCAACTCGTAAGCTAAGCTTAACAGAAGCGGGTGAGAGCTTTTATGAGTCTGCAAAAGATGTGGTCAATGCTGCTGAACAAGGTCGAATCAAAGTCAACCAGTTGCGTGATGAGCTTGCAGGCAGTTTACGTATATCGACGACGCCTGAGCTTGGTGTAAACCATATACTGCCGGCGCTATCCACATGGATGGCTGCACACGATGATCTTAGTGTCACCTATCTGGCAGACAATCACTATATCGATATGATTGATGAGCGTATCGATATTGCGATTCGTATGAGTCCATCGATCAATGATGCAAGCCTAAGTAGTCATCCGCTCACCGATGTACGTCAGTTGCTCGTAGCGTCGCCTCAATATCTACGTCACCACCCTAAGCTCAATACACCAAAAGACTTGGCCGACCATCAACTGATATCTATTGAAATTATGAAAGAGGCCAATCAGGTTGATATGATTCAAACAGAGACTGGTAAGAAAACACGTATCAAAATGAACTCGCGTATTTATACCAATAACGTCTTTATGGCCACGACTCTGGCAAAAGAAGGTCATGGCTTGATTAGAATGATGGAAATGGACATCAAAAAAGAGCTTGAGAGTGGAGAGCTAGTAGAAGTGTTAACTGGCTATCAACTGCCAAGCTTTGTTCTCTATGCGGTCACTCTAAACCGTGACCAACAACCTGCCAAAATCACTCGTTGTCTAGAAGTGTTAAAAAAATATTTCCATGCACATTAGAGCGGTTTGTTTTAGACAGTCGTATTATCAAATAAATAGCTAGAAAAAAGCCTATAGATAATGATATCTATAGGCTTTTTTGATTATATATATTCAAGCATTCCTTAGAATGAGGGTCTTAGTAGGTCAATCAAGCGTTCAGCAACTTGTGTGCTCTCATCACGGCTCATATTAAGTGGAGGTAGCAAACGGACGACATGACCCCCCGTTACATTGAGGATTAGGTTTTGCTCATCACGCGCACGATCTACCAACTGGCTACAGTCCATATCTTCTGGTAGCGCAATACCGATCATCATACCAGCGCCGCGGCTACTCACACCATGTTGTCCTAATGCATTAACGAGGCTTTCACGAATGAACAAACCTTCAGTCACTGCATTTTCCATAATGTCACTATTGGTGAGTACATCGTACACGCTATGTACCACGCGACTGGCTAAAGGTGTGCCACCGTAAGTAGAGCCATGGCTGCCTGCACCAAACAAACCATTAGCACGGCCTCGTACCATACAAGCGCCGACTGGAAAGCCATTACCTAAGCCTTTAGCAGTCGTCAATACATCAGGACGAGCACTGCTATGCTGATAAGCAAAATATTTACCAGTACGGCCATTACCTGTTTGTACTTCATCGAGCATAAATAGCCAGTTGTGAGCATCACACTCTGCCTGTAACTCTTCTAAATAGGTGAAACCATTTGCCGCAGTATTTAGACCACCTTCACCTTGGATTGGCTCTACAAAAATGGCGCAAATATCCTGATGATCCAAAGCTGCCTGCTTAACTGCAGCAATATCACCAAATGGCACACGGATAAAGTCTTCATCTAGCGTATAAAACCCTTCACGAGCCTTTGGGTTGGCAGTAGCTGATAGCGATAGTAATGTACGACCATGGAATGACTGCTCCATCACGATCACTTTTGGACGCGTAAAGCCTTGCTGATGCGCATACAGGCGTGCAATTTTTAGTGCAGCTTCGTTCGCTTCAGCACCGCTATTGGCAAAAAACACACTGTCCATTTGGGCGGCCATACATAACGCCTCTCCCGCACGCTCCTGCCAGTCAATACCGAACAAGTTACTGGTATGAATCAAAGTAGACGCCTGCTGCTCAATCGCCTCTGTCACTTGTGGATGGCAGTGCCCGAGTCCGCATACCGCGATACCAGTTAGAGCATCTAGGTATGGTGTATCATCTTTGGTATAGAGCCAACTACCTGCACCACGTGTAAAACTAATAGGTTGACGGTTGTAAGTAGGCATGAGGTAGGTAGCAGACATGTAAGACATCCTTGGTATAGTAAATTGAGTAAAATAGGGGGTTATAATTCGTCAGAGAAGGGCGTGGTTTCTGCAGGTAGCGTATAGTCTTCATTTGCCCAAGCCCCTAAGTCGATTAGCTTACAGCGACTACTACAAAATGGCTTGTATTTATTGTCTTGCCAGGCAGTCTGTGTGCCGCAGCGTGGGCAAGGGTAGGTTTTGGGCGTAGCATTGGAATTAGAGTCAGTCATAATAAAAGTGGAAGTATCCTTGATGTCATTAATATCATTTACGCGCAGCCTTCTTCTATCATCATCTACATTAGGATGCATTTTGAAGGACTGGTCATCACTATATTACTATTAAATTAGATTGGCTATATAATAGCATGGGGCCGAATAATGACAAAAGACAAATGCTTTAAGGATAATAAATGACAGACAATACTGAGCTCACTCATCAGCAAGCGCGAGCGTTTCAACCACAGAGACTCTCAGCACCGCGTGACTTTGTGATACCTAAAATCATCAACGAAAATTTGAGTGAAAAACCGCTGATACTAGAGATCGGAGCAGGGAAGGGCAAGCACGCGCTGAGCTTTGCAGCGCAGAATCCTGACAAGCATTTAATAGCGATTGAGCGCACCCGTAATAAATTTGAAGCTTTCTCAAAACAGACTACGCTACAGGCCTTATCAAACCTAGATGCGATTCATGCGGATGCTATTGCTTGGACCGTACATGCTATAAAGCCCAATAGCCTGTGCAAGATTTTTATTCTTTATCCTAACCCCGAACAGCAGAACCCCAATCAACAATGGCTAAATATGCCTTTCTTTGAATTCTTATTGTCTCGCTTGCAGGTAAATGGTGAGGTAGTAGTGGTCACCAATATTGAAGCATATATGGACAACGCAGAGTTTCAGGCAACTAAGGTATGGTGTCTTCCAAATTCTCGTTATCAAGTCCCTGCAGATAGTCAGCGTACTCACTTTGAAGTGAAGTATTTGGCACGGCAAGAAGTGTGCTGGGAGTTGAATATCCGTAAGCCTAAATGGTATAAAACCAGATTTGATGATTGGCAAGCGACATCATTGTATGAAGGAAAATGACCTAAGTAACAGAAGAATGCTAGACACTAGATCGAATAAAAAATAGCCTAAGCAAGTAAAAAGAAAAAATAATAAACTGCTCCGGAAGAGCAGTCCAAAAAATCTCGAACTTAAAAACTAGAATTAACAACTATAGGTAGAGTTTAACCAAATTATTAGAATTGGTATAAGCGTCAAGAACTGTCAGAAGAGTATATGCGCCAATGAATTTGCGACTAATGAACATAAACTCTTTTGGCGGGAGATTGAATTCGAAGGACTGCATTGCGCGAGTGGCTTTGGCGGATAAGCGTGAGTGCAGTTTACTGTTAGCCCAGATATAGCATTTTTGCTCATTCAAGCACTCGCTAGGGATATCTTTATTATTGTCAGGATCACTGAAAGGCTCTGTCGCCAGTAAAAATAGCGAGGCAATATCAGAGCGTACTTTGTCACTCATACTGTCGAAAAAGTCGTATCCTGTCATCGCAAGCATCATTGATTGATGATCGTGACGGTATCCTGCTCGTAGCAGTCCGCGGGCTATAGTCAGTAAATGATTATCGAATTGGCGGATAGCGCCAAAATCTAACAAAACAAGCTTATCGATGTCGTCGCCTTCGCTGACGCGCACTAAATAATTGCCAAAGTTGGGATCTGTCTGCATCTCACCCCATACAAAAATCTCTTGCATCATGATTTCGATAGCAGCTTGACCGATTGCACTGCGGCGCTCATGAGGTAGTAACTGTAATTCATCAGAGACCACGGTGATACCTGGCTCATAAGACATACAAAGTAAGCGCTTTTTAGAGTAGGTACGGTTGATCTTCGGAACGATATAGCGCGGGTCGTCACTTAAACGATCATAAAAGCGCTCTGTCGTTGCGGCCTCTGCTTCGTAATCAACCTCATGGTGGAGTAGGTCACGTATCTCCTCAAACCAAGCATCAAGTGCGCGTGTTTGAGGAACGATATTACTTACTTTTAGCAACTGCTTGAATAAAGCAAGATCGGAGTTGATGGCATCAGCCACGCCTGGGTATTGAATCTTTAGTACCACTTGTTCACCTGTCGCCAGTACGGTAGCGCGATGAACTTGAGCAAGAGACGCTGTTCCAATAGGAATAGGGTCGACATCTAGCTCGCTTAGTTTTTCACCCAATAATTTATGCAATGTTTTTTCAATCGTAGGCCACGTCAACGTTGCGGTATCATCATTGAGCGTTTGTAAGGCACGTGTAATCTCTGGCGGCAGTATGTGCTCGCCATAGATTGCTAGCATTTGACCGATTTTGACGACTGAACCTTTTAACTTGCCAAGCTCTGATGCTAGATAATTTGCCTGAGCTTCCATAAACGCTTGGTTACGTGCTGTACGTGCTTCTTTATTTAAAAACATGCCAGACACGCTATTGCCCGCCCAACGACGACCAATATTCAAGGAGGTTTTGGCAATCGACATTCGGCGATCAAACCCTGAGGTTTTTAGACTATCAATTGATTGCTTGTTGCTAGAAGGTTTAGACGTATCATTTGCCATAAATATAATCATTCATCCAGTTGCTATTGATTTGCGGGTTCGATACCCACAATACAAGGGAGATGTGATGCACGGGTATAAAATTGTACCATATAAAGCACATTGGGTTTATGAGCGTAGGCTGGCTGTTGATAGTTACTTTGTAAGCCGTGAGATGGTTCGAGTATTATTACTGAGCGTTATACGGCGTACCAAAAATAAGACCTAGCTTTATGCTAGGTCGAATAATGCTGTAAAGTATACGCACCAATTTTGAAACGACAACGCAAGATGAGCGTTTAATGGCTCTTGATGGGTATAAGCTCGTTACGCATTTTCACGAGTGATGGCATGATGACCAATATCACGGCGATATTGTGCACCGTCGAAGCTAATGGCAGCAGTGACTGCTAGTGCTGCTTGCTGGGCTTCAGAGATATTGCTTGCTAAGGCAGTAATACATAATACACGACCACCATTAGTGACGATCTCATTTTCATTATTATCAGAAAACGCTGTACCTGCATGGAATACTTTGACAGCATTGTTGTTTGTCGAATCTAGTTCTGGCAAGCCTGCGATGACATCGCCCTTCGATGAGGTTTCAGGATAACCTTTTGAGGCAACAACGATACCCAAAGCAGGACGCTCATCCCATTTTGCTTCGCTAGGTAGTTGACCTGATAAGCCTTGCGCGACCAAATCTACCATCGATGATTGCAGACGCATCAAGATAGGCTGCGTCTCTGGATCACCAAAACGGCAGTTGAATTCGATCACATATGGGTCGCCTGCTTGGTCAATCATAAGACCTGCATATAAAAATCCAGTATAGGGATGTCCTGCGTCTTTCATTGCATCAACAACTGGCTGAATGACGCGCTCAATAACTTTATTATGCACATCTGCGGTCACGACAGGCGCAGGGGAATACGCACCCATCCCGCCTGTATTCGGACCTGTGTCACCTTCAAAAGCACGCTTGTGATCTTGGCTGGTTGCCATGGGTAAGATATTTTCCCCATCGACCATACAAATAAAGCTGGCTTCTTCGCCTTGCAAGAACTGCTCGATCACCACACGGCTACCAGCATCCCCAAATTTGTTGTCCGCGAGCATATCATCGATTGCTTCGTGCGCTTGCTCGATGGTCTCAGCCACGATGACGCCTTTACCAGCGGCAAGTCCATCCGCTTTGATCACGATGGGTGCGCCTTGCTCATCGACATAGGCTTTAGCCGCAGTAGCCTCTGTAAACCCTTGATAAGCGGCTGTTGGGATATGGTTCTGCTCCATAAACTCTTTGGCAAAGGTTTTAGAACCTTCTAGTTGCGCGCAGTAAGCAGTAGGGCCCCATGCCTTAATACCAGCCTCGCGGCAGGCATCGACGATACCTGTAACCAAAGGTGCTTCTGGTCCAACAATAACTATATCAATACTATTATTTTGACAAAATTCGATGACAGCGGCGTGCTCACTCGCATCAGCGTTCACAGACGCTAAGACGACGTTTTGGCATTTAGGTTCAAGTGCACTGCCTGCATTGCCTGGAGCGACATAGACATTTTCGACATTGTCATCTTTTGCACACTGCCATGCCAGTGCGTGTTCGCGACCACCTGAGCCAATCACCAAAATATTCATCATACCGTTTGCCCTTAGCATTAAGTTAATAATGAGCTAGTCGTACGCTCGTAAATATGTCGACATATTCTAACAAAAAAACAGTCTTGATTACTATGAGTATCCACGTGCCAGCATTTAATCTTGAATATTACTGGCTGCGTCATCATTGTCTCATTAGCAAAGGTTATCGACATATCACTGATTCATGAAATGATGTTGTACGCTTTAGCTAACGCCGCAGGTGCGTTAAACTTCACTGTAATAGTAGGATTACATCCTGATTGCTACATATTTATAAAAATAAGAACGAAAAAGGAGAAAATCTGTAGAAGTTATAAAATAATAAGTCACGTGACTGGACACACTGCCATTATATTGCAATTTTTGACAACGATTCTGTGAAAAGAGATGTGCAATAAAAGCAGTTGATACGGATTGATAAACATAAATAAAGAGACAAACCAAATCTATAAAAAGGACGAAGGACAATGCCAAACTCCCTCAGTATCGCAAAAGAGCGCATTAGCCAGATAAGCGATATTGCTACCGGCTATGTACAAAAAGACAAATCACTATTTGATCATTTTATTCATAGCTACTATCAGCCGCTGCATCAAGAGACTGCAGAGGCGATTAGCAATGCTGACTTGGCGGGCATGGCGCTACATCATTTTACGTTGCTCAAAGCCTATGATTGCAGCAAGCCGCAGCTAGCCGTATTTAACCCATTGGCGGAAGAGCAACACTTTCATAGCTCACACACGGTGATCCAAATCGTCGCATATGATAGACCGTTTTTAGTCGATACCATCTTGATGAGCCTTGAGGCTGAAGGCATCGATGTGCACCGCACGTACAACATCATCGTTAGTGTTAAGCGTGATGATGATGGTCAGATTACCTATGTTGAAGGCGCACATGAAAGTGCAACCTCTCATTTGTCATTGATTCACTGTGAAATCGCTTATCAAGATAATGAAGACTTGGATGCTCTACAGCAAATGCTGCTGTCTAAAATCGATACGCTTGATACGGTCGTTGGTGACTGGAAACAAATGCGTGCTCAGCTCAATGACATCAAAGCTGAGTTGTCTAACAAACCATTACCAGAAGTGTTTTATTCACAGCAAGAAATTCAAGCGTTCTTGGATTGGATATTAGATGACCACTTTATATTCTTAGGTTATCGCGAATATCGCTTAGAAGGTGGTCACGAAATCGAAGTAAGCGAACCGACCAATTTAGATCTGTTTGCCATTGGCAATAGTGGACTTGGTCTGTTACGCGGCTCTGAACAAGACAAGTTGTCAGAGAGCTTTAGTCAACTACCTAAAGGGCTAAAGCAGTTATTGACTGAACCACGCGTATTGATGCTGTCCAAATCAAGTCGTGTATCACCGATCCATCGCTCGGTATATATGGACTTTTTGGGTATCCATAAATTTGATGATAATGGTAAGTTGGTTGGTGAGTATCGCTTTATCGGTCTGCTAACGTCACAAGCGTATCAGCTGACAGTTCAGCAAATTCCGCTATTGCGTGAAAAAGCCAATAAGATTATGGCTATGGCAGACTTGCCACGTGATGGTCATGCTCACCATAAGATGATGCATGTGATCAATACTTTGCCGCGTGATGACTTGTTCCAAGCCAGCGTTGAAGAGCTATATCCAATTGTCTCTGGTATCAGTCAATTACAAGATAAGAAAAGCCTACGTCTATTTAGCCGTATCGATCATTACCAGCGCTTTGTGTCGTGCCTAGTCTATATCCCGCGTGATAAGTTCAACACGGAGCTACGCATTAAGGTACAGAACGTCCTAAAAGATGCCTACAACGGCATGTCATCAGGGTTTACGACTGAATTTAATGAATCTGCGCATGCCCGCGTACATGTCCATGTGCGTACTGTGCCCGGTCAGGTAAATGACGTCAACATTGCAACGCTTGAAGCCAAACTATCAGCACTCATGCAGTCATGGGATGATAACTACCAAAAAATGCTACTCGATAATGTCGGTGAGCAACAAGCCAATGCCTTGAGTCGTCGCTTTTTAGATTATATTCCCGCGGCATACCAAGAGCGTTTTGATGCGCGTACTGCCGTCGAGGATACCAAGCGTTTGGCTGGATTGACTACAGAGAACCCGATGCTGTGGCATTTATACCAGTCGACAGGCGATGCACGTAACCAGCTCCACCTAAAACTGTATGGTCGCGAGCAACCTGTTATCTTGTCAAAAGTATTACCGATACTCGAGAACTTTGGTGTGTCAGTCATCTCAGCACAGACATATGAGTTTGATTTGCCAGAGCAGCCTATCTGGATGCAAGAGTACGAGTTGACCCTTGAGCATGTCGATACCGTCAATATGCAAGTCGTTCGTGGTCAGTTCGAAGACAGCCTAAAACAAATCTGGGCAGGACGTGTTGAGAGTGATTCATTCAATGAGCTTGTACTAACTACTAAGCTTGATACTTATGATGTGGTGCTGCTGCGTGCACTGTCGCGCTATATGTTACAAGCACGCGCGCCGTTCTCTAGTACCTATATCCAGCAAACGGTAGTCAAAAACAGTGATATCAGCGTAGCGTTAGGTAGTTTATTCGATGCGCGTATGAATCCTAAGCATAGTGAAGACGATCGTCAGGCAAAATCTACGCAAATCCAAGAGCAAATAACCGCTGCACTTGTAGATGTGGATAGCCTAGATGAAGATCGTATCTTACGTTGGTACTTAGACCTGATTAACGCGATGGTACGTACCAACTTCTATCAGACGGATAGTGATGGTCAGCGCAAAGATCGCTTGTCGTTTAAGTTCTTGGCAGCAGATATTCCAAATCTGCCAAAGCCGAAACCAATGTTTGAGATATTTGTCTACTCACCGCGCGTCGAAGCCGTGCATTTACGTGGCGGAAAAGTGGCTCGTGGTGGTCTGCGCTGGTCAGATCGTATGGAAGATTTCCGTACCGAAGTACTGGGTCTCGTCAAAGCACAAATGGTCAAAAACGCAGTGATCGTGCCTGTTGGCTCTAAAGGTGGCTTCATCGTCAAGACCAAGAGTATGGCCGATGGTCGTGAGGCGTTCCAAGCCGAAGGTATCGCCTGTTATCAGACATTCTTGCGTGGTATGCTCGATGTCACAGATAACATCGTTGATGGCACGATTGTCCCGCCAGCCAACACGGTACGCCATGACGAAGACGATCCATACTTAGTTGTTGCTGCGGACAAAGGCACTGCGACATTCTCTGATATCGCCAACGCGCTAGCAGCAGAGTACAACTTCTGGCTTGATGATGCCTTTGCATCAGGTGGGTCAGTAGGGTATGACCATAAAGCGATGGGTATCACGGCGCGTGGTGGTTGGGAGTCAGTCAAACGTCATTTCCGTATGCAAGGCAAAGATATTCAAAACCGTGATGATTTCACTGTGGTCGGTATTGGTGATATGAGCGGGGATGTATTTGGCAATGGCATGCTGCTATCAACGCATACTAAGCTGGTTGCTGCCTTTAACCATCTGCATATTTTTATTGATCCCAATCCAGATACTGCAGCCTCATATGCTGAGCGCGCACGCTTGTTTGAGTTGCCACGCTCATCATGGGAAGATTATGAAGCCTCATTGATCAGCCAAGGCGGCGGTATCTTCTCTCGCCAAGACAAAACCATCGTGATCAGTCCTGAGATGAAGTCTCTCTTTGAAATCAGTGCTGATACGTTAACCCCCAATGAGCTGATCAGTGCTTTACTCAAAGCGCCAGTGGACTTGCTATGGAATGGCGGTATTGGAACGTATGCAAAAAGCGTGAATGAGACACATGCAGATGTTGGTGATCGTGCCAATGATGTGCTGCGTGTGAATGGTAGTGAGCTTGGCGCCGCAGTCATTGGCGAAGGCGGCAACCTAGGCTTTACTCAGCAAGCCCGCATTGAATATGCCCAAAATGGTGGTCGTGTCTATACCGATGCGATTGATAACTCAGGCGGCGTTAACTGCTCGGATCATGAAGTTAATATCAAAATCCTACTGGGTAAAGTAGTTGAACAAGGTGATATGACGCTCAAACAGCGTAATGAGTTACTTGAGAGTATGACGGATACCGTAGCAGAACTGGTGTTACGTCAGAACTACTTGCAGCCACAAGCGATTGAGCTAAGTCATATCAGAGCCGCTGCTAATTTAAGTGATCATCAGCGCTTTATTCAGATGCTAGAGGGTGAAGGGCGTCTTGATCGTGCGATTGAGTATCTACCATCAGACGAAGAAATTACAAAACGTCAAAAAACAGATAGTGGACTGACCAATCCTGAGCTGGCAGTTGTCTTGGCATATGGCAAAATGTGGGTGTATGACAGCCTGTTATTGTCCGATCTTCCAGATGATCCATACTTCATTAATGAGCTACGTAAGTACTTCCCAGATGAGCTTGCCTCGCGTTTCTTTGATGAGATGACGGAACACCGCTTGCATCGTGAGATCATCAGTACTTACTTGACCAATAGCGTGGTCAACCGCTTAGGTATTGAGGCGCTATTCCGTCTATTTGAAGAAACTGATCAATCGTTGGCAGCCATCGTCCGAGGTTATGTGATCAGCCGCGATGTATTTAATGTATCGCGCGCTTGGAAGGCACTAGAAGCGCTAGATAATCAGGTAGATGCAACACTGCTGTTGAACCTTGAGCTGCGTTTACGTGATTCATTAGAGCGCGGTGTGGTCTGGTTTATCAATGCCTTTGGGCAAAATCTGCAAGTCGCTGATATGATTAGCCGCTTTAGTGACAGTGTTGAAAAACTGACCAAACCAAGTGGCTTTATCGAGCAGCAATTTGCTCAATATCTGCAAGAAGATACCAAGCATTTAATGCAAAAAGAGCTGTCTGATAACGATGCTACGCTATTTGCAATGCTACCGTATCATGTCGATGCGCTTGATGCTGCGTTGCTTGCTGAGCAATATGAGCGTCCTGTCGATGAGATCGCAACTTTGTATTTCGAAGCTTATCAAGTGTTGCAGTTAGATTGGATGATGGACAATATTGCCAATTTACCACAGCAAGACTACTGGGATCGCCGTGCACGTCATGCACTAGTCAATGAGCTGTCACGCAGCTTGCGCCTACTGATGGATGCAATACTATCAAAACCAGATGCCAAGCAAGCCTTTAGTGAGTGGAGAGCACGACACGTTGACCAACTGGCAGCGGTCACTACAGAAATGCAGAAGCTTGACGATATGTATAGTGACGATGCAGACGCTCAAATTGGTCTCTCAACACTATCCGTACTGATGAGTGAGCTGAGTGGCCTAGTAACTAAATAAGTAGTCACTAAGTAACTAGTCGCCAAATAATCAGCTACTAAGTAACGAGTAGCTGAATGATTAGCCACTAAACACAAAATAGCCGTATGTTCAAAAAAACCACCGAGCGCAATGTTCGGTGGTTTTTTATTTTTGCCTTATGAGACGCGTGCAATAACAAAACGTTAGCTCGCGATTCGCTGACAGCCTTGTCCTGTTATCTGACTGAATCCACCTGAGAGCTTTTCTACTTTGATTTGGGTCAAAATACGATCTTTTAATGCCTGCACATGGGATATCACGCCAATTAATTTCCCTTCTTGCTGCAAATTAGTCAGCGTATCCAGCGCAATATCTAAAGACTCTTCATCCAATGTCCCAAAGCCTTCATCCAAAAATAGCGAGTCCACGCGAATGTTTTGACTGGCCATCTGTGATAGTCCGAGTGCTAGAGCAAGACTAATAATAAAGCCTTCACCGCCTGATAGGTTTTTGGTGCTACGAATCTCGCCGCCTTGATAGTTGTCAATGACATTGAGCTCAAGAGGGCTGTCATCATCACGCGCTAGCAGATAGCGGTCACTCATTTTTTGCAGCTGAGTATTGGCATGATTAACCATGAGGTCAAAGGTCAAACCCTGTGCAAAGGTGCGATACTTTTTGCCATCGGATGAGCCAATCAATTTGTGTAGTTGTTGCCACACTTGCAGCTTATCCTTTTGAGCATTGATGGCCTCTATCTGTGCCTGTTGGGTGCTTTTCTTGTCCTCATTGTCTTTTAGTCGCTGACTAATAGCGCCAATTGCTTCAATGCGTTTATTAGACGCTTCTTGTGCTTGAGTATGCTGTTGAGTGAGTGTCTCTTTGTCATCTGTTGTCAGCGGGTTAGCTTGCTTATCTTCCAATGCTTTCTGTGTTTCTTTTAATAAAGACTGCGCTTGCTTTAGCGCATAATCAATACGTTCTTGCTGCTGCTTGAGCGTATTACGTTCATCAATGGGCAGGCGCGCATTCGCAAAATCCGTTTCATTGATGAAATTGGAGGCGGCAAGTATTGATTTAAAAGCGTCTTCTTGAGTATTGAGCGCACCTATTACGGTAGTCACTTGCTCAGTCACGTGAGATTGTTTGTTAAGCAATTGTTTAAGCTCAAGCTCAGAGTTATCGAGCTGCCGCTGTGCAGAGGTTTGCTCAATTTGCGCTTGTTCTAACGACTCACGCAAACGCTTTTCTTCTGCTTCAGGGTCTTTATCAGCAAAAACATCTTCTCTGTTCGTTTTTAGCTGTTCAAGCGTCTCTGTCTTTTCAGTCACGAGCTTAACCAGCTTATCAAGCTCCTGTTGGTTGTTATCCAACTGGGTTTGTTTGGTATCGATCTGTAGGTCTAGACGACCTAGTGCTGTCGTCAGCGTGTGCTGCGTTTCTTTAGATTGATTGAATTCATCTCTTATACTGAGTAATGCTGCACGCTGCTGACGAAATGTATTGATATGCGTATGGCAATCCGCCTCACTTAGTATGAGCTGGTTATCAATACTATCCATCAGAGGGGATAAAGTGAGCTGCGAAGTACGTATCTGTGCTAGCGACTCTGACTGAAATCTGCCCGCAGTATATTTGGTTAACAACTGTACGATATCATTCTTGAGAATTACCAATTTGGAGAAGTTATCGTGAACCTCTTTGTTAATATTATCTATACTCGCGGACTTAATTTTGATATCCGTCTCAATCTCACTAATGTCGCTTGCCAGCTTATGCTGTTGTTGCGCTAGCACGCTTATGTCATCGCGTATGGTAGCAAGCTTCTCTCCAAGCGTTTCATAGTTGAGCAGAGTCTCTTTTAGGGACGCTCTACGTGCTACAAGTTGATGCTGAATACGCTCTAATAGAGGTAGTATATTTACCTGTGGCTCACGTTGCTGCAATGGCGGTATCGTTGCCGCGATAAATGGCGAGTAGCTTCCATCAAGCACCAAACGGATTGACTGATTGGTATCAGCCGCTAGTTTTTGTGCTTGATCTTGTAGCGATTTTTTCTGATCTTGCTGCTGCTCAAGCTGCTGCTGTTTGGTCGCCTGACTGATACGATGCGCAGATAATCGGTTTTCCAAATTGGATATGGTGGTGTCTAAATCTGTTATATGCTGCTGAATCTGCTCCGCTTCGGTATCTGACACAACGTGGGGATGATTTGTGCGATAAGGATGCTCAAGCGATCCACATAGGGGGCAGGGTTGACCGTCTTTTAAATCGGCAATGTGACTTTCTAGCGTGGCTACTTTTTGTAGTAGATACAGCTGTGTTTGTTTGTCTTGCCGCTTATCTTTAGCAGCGTGGATAGCAGACACTGTATCATCAATGATGTTAATCAATTCTACTAGCTCGTTTTTTATCACTGGTAGCGTGATATCTATGTTTTTGGTATGTGTACTAATCTCATTAAGCTGCTCCGCTTTCAGCCCCATTTGTTCAAGTTGACGACTGAGGTTATCGATCTGCTCTTGTTCATTCCGCATCTCAGATAAAGATTGTACTTCAGTTAAAGCGGTTTGCTCTTGTTGCAATGCTGTGGTCTTGGTTTGCAGCGATTGTTCTTCGATTACTTGCCTCTCTTGCTGTTCATGCAAGGTCTTAAGACGGCTTTGATACTGCTCTATATCGCTTTGCTGGCTAGTTTTGTTGATGTTTAGGTCAACATTGTCTTGTAGCAATGACTTTAGATGTTTGCAATAACTCTCAAAATTAGCAATATCGCTGTCAATGTCGCTAAGCTCGTTATTATTTGTGAGATAACCTTCTACCTCTACTAACTGAGTTTGATTATGTTCAGCTGACTTTTTATGATCGTTTATTTCTTGACGCAAATGCTGAGTGCTCATAGATAAAGCGTGTTGTCTTTGTTTAGTCTCTTCTAAAGCGTACCTATTCTGCGCAATGTCTGTATCCAATTTACGCGCCTTTGCAATATCGGGCAGAGTATCCCGTAATACGTTGCTAGCCGTTTGCACTCGGACTTGTACGGACTCTAGACGAGTGGTGGCTTGTTTTTGATGGTCTTTTTGCTGAGGTAATGTCTGATTTATCTGCTGCTGCTCATCTTGCAAGCGTTTTAGGTTGTCGCGGCTATGAATCAGCTGGCTAAACTGACTATCAAGCTCCAACGCCATATTGGCGGCAGTTAAACGCTTGGCATTAGGGATGAAATCTTGCTGCGCTTGCTGGGCACTATCAAGATTGCGTTGATAGCTACTCAGTTTTTCTTTTGCTTCTGCAACACTATCTAGCCATTTAATTTTTTCTGCCAAATTTTGAATGTCTTGCTGCTGCGTATTTTGAACACTTTGAGATGACTGCAATTCGGCTCTTAATTGACTTTCTTCTACAGTATCTAAAAGTGCTAAGCCATCTAAACCGTATTGTAGCTTGTTGAGGATTTCTTCCTCAGTGCGTTTCTTATCATGGACATGTGCTGAGATAGTGGCATAAATATCAGTACCTGTAATTTTTTCTAAAATATCGGCGCGTTCATCGGCTTTTGCCTTCAAAAATGCTGAAAAACTGCCTTGAGCGAGCAATATGGAGCGAGTGAACTGCTGAAAATCCATCCGAGTCAGTTCAATGATTTTGTTTTTGGTATGTTTTAAGGTGCTTTCTAGCAGCTCGTCCTCTTTTGAGGGATCATCAACGTGTATCTGAGCGATTTCATGAGTTGCGTCTTGCAGATTGCCGTCCGCTTTATTGTAAGCACGGCGCTGTCCCCAGCGGCAACGGTACTGCTCGCCATTCAAATCAATCACGACTTCAGCGAAGCATTCCGCTGTTTGCCGCGTCATGACTTCATTACTACTTTTGCTAATACTATTAATTCTTGGTGTCTCACCATATAGCGCCAAACAAATCGCATCCAATATGGTGGTCTTGCCAGCGCCAGTCTGTCCTGTGATAGCAAAGATACCTTCATTGATAAATGCTGTATCAGCAAAATCAATATGCCATTCACCTTTGAGAGAGTTGAGGTTTTTGAGTCTGAGTTCGATTAGGCGCATGGAGGTGTCTTATTATTAGTGATAGCAGCAGCTGCGAAAATTTAGAAAGATAGAAAATAGAAGTACGCTTATGATTTATCCCTTATATCATTCCGCCTGTTTGTCCTCATGACGTAGATTATAGAGTATCTGACCATAGGCATCGCGCAACGAGTCTTTTTGTGACTCAACCACATCATTTATCGTCAAGCAGCGCTCAAACACATCCATCTCATTTAAGTCTTGCAAGTTTTCAGAGGTTTGCTGTTGGTTAAGCACTTTATTATAAGTGCGGGTGTTTTTAATTTTTAGCACCTCACATGGCAAGCCATCTACCATCGCTTGTACTTGCTCACGTAAGTCACTCACAATCTCGTCACCCGTATAAACTACCTCTAACCAAACAGATTCAGCTGGAGTGAGCGATTTTATCGTTTGTGAGATTATAGGCAGGTCACCAGATATCTGCGCCAGCTGTTGGAATTTTGGAATGGGTAGGGAAACTACTTGCATCTGATTGCCCTCATTATGGTGCAGCATTTTATTGGCAGTGGTAGTCTTAGCAGGTATTGTTTGACTGCTTTGATCTTGCTGAGTAGAAGTGCCATTGGGAATCACTATTTTTTCTGCTTCTGTATCTTCTATTGGCTCGTCAAAACCAAACAAATCGTCCATGAACAGCTCTACTTGGCTAACTACTTTTTTAGCTGTTTTCTCTATTGGCTTTTCAATTTTTGCGGTTTGGACAGGAGCGTCTGTGCTGGCAAGCTGAGGGATAACGTTTAGACTTAAGCTGTCATTATCAAAAGATTCAGAATTTCCAAATTGTATAAGTAGCACTTGTTTTTGTTGCTTGGCCTCTCCAAAACCCATGGCGATAGGTGAACCTGAGTAACGAATACTCTCACGGCCACCAACGCGCTGCGGCACGTGCAAATGCCCAAGGGCGACATAATCAAAACCTTCATCAAACATATCAGCAGAGATTTTGCCAAGTGAGCCAACATAGAGATCACGCACGCCATCGTCGCCGGTTGTTTTGCCGCCTGCTGCAAATAGATGACCTGTGGCAATGATAGGGATATGCCGTTGATGAGTTTTTATTAATTCTGCCTGCTGTCCTTTTGCAATACTTGCTACTGCATCATAGTGGGCGCGAATACCTTTGATAACATTGGCATCTTTGCTATCTGCAGACTCGCCAGCGCTACTGCTACGTACATCACGATCACGCAGGTAGGGTACAGCGGCGATGATGCAATGAGGATTGTTATCATCATCACCTAAGACCAGTACTTCATCTTCTAAATCATCACAAGCTGTGCCTATCACATGGACGTTCAAAAATTTGAGTACATTGCTTGGCGCATCCAAAAACGTCGGTGAGTCATGATTGCCTGCGACAATGACCACATGCTGACAGCACGAGCGCGAGACCCTACCCAAAAACTCATAATATAGCGCTTGGGCTTTATTGCTGGGTGTCATGGTATCAAAGATGTCACCTGCGACAATCAATATATCTACTTGCTGTGTGCTAATGGTAACCTCTAGCCACTGTAAAAACGTCTCGAACTCTTCATAACGCAGACGACCATATAGACGTCGACCCAAGTGCCAATCAGACGTGTGCAATATTTTTAAAGGTTTAGTAGAGGTATATTTAGGAGCAATAGATGGAGGCATAGTTCGGCTTATTATTAAACGTCAGAATAGGGGTTAGGTAGCTTTCATTCTAGCAAGAATCGTTGGGATTTTCTCTGTTGCCAAAATAAAACCCTGCCAATAGATGATTGGCAGGGTTTTTTATAGTTATAAAGAAAAATCTTTTTGCTGATAAGCTTTACATAGTAAGGAAAGGCTAATCAATAATCAGTTGCTCGGGTCCATCCTCTTGCTGCATCGCGAGGTTTGCTACCATCGATAGTGCATGTGCTTGCTGGTCTATAGGCTGTTTAGTAGCTTCGCCTGTGACTCCTCCGCGCAGCCAATTCTTAGCCAAAGCATCACTATGTTGCTGATTTTGCAAGTTATACCAAGCCAAATCATGATGCAGACTAACCACATCTCCCATGATCAATAGGGCAGGCGTGGGCAGCTGAGCGTCCTCTTGTTTGGCAACAATCGTTGCAAGCGTACCTGTCAGTACTTGCTGATTGGGCATGCTGGCATTAGAGACGATGGCAATGGGAGTATCACTACTACGGCCAGCGTCAACTAAGCCTTCAGTCAAACGTGCCAGCGAATGCAAACCCATATAAAACACGACGGTTTCATCCGTATTCAAGAAATTTTTGAAGTTGCTGTTGGGTGCGCCAGCCTTCAAGAACCCTGTCACAAAACGCACGGATTGTGAATGATCACGGTGAGTTAAGGGAATACCAGCATAGCTAGCAGCGGCATTAGCTGCAGTAATACCCGGTACAACTTGATAGGGTATATTATGTGCTCGCAAGCTTTCGATCTCTTCGCCGCCACGTCCAAAGATAAAGGGGTCACCACCTTTTAAACGAACCACACGGCGACCTTCTTTGGCGCTATTGACCAACAACTCATTGATGCCAAGCTGAGCGACCGTATGGTTACTGCGTTTTTTACCGACAAATACTTTATCAGAATCACGGCGGCAAAGATCCAGCACTTGTGGCGATACCAAGGCATCATAATAGACAATATCTGCTTGCTGCATCAAACGCAGCGCTTTAAACGTCAATAGCTCCGGATCACCAGGACCTGCACCAACGATATAGACTTCACCCACGGGAGGTGTTTTTTTGTCTGAATCATCCGATAGCGTAGGCGTTGTATTTACTGGGGTATCAGAGTGGTTTTTATGATGAATAGCAGCGGCAGCACTGTCTAAATCAGCTTGTAATTGGGCAATAGCTTCCGTCTCGTTACCTGCAAACATGAGCTGACTGACCTGACCTTCAAACGCGCGCTCCCAAAACTGACGACGGCCAGTGAGCGTCGGTATTTTGGCTTTTACTTCACTGCGAAAATCACCAGCCAGCTTAGCCAATTTGCCATAACCTTGAGGGATTAAGGTTTCAAGGCGTGCTCGTAATAGCCGTGCCAATACCGGCGCTTTACCATTTGATGAAATCCCAATCACAATGGGGTTACGATCAATGATGGCTGGAAAGATAAAATCGCACAATGGCGGCGTATCGACCACATTGACTGGGATATTTAGCTCAGTTGCATCTGCGTGAATCTCATGGTTCAGCGTTTCATCGTCAGTCGCGGCAATAATCACGCGTGCACCTAACATATAGTGCTTATTATAGTTCTCGTAGATAAACTGGTGTTTATCATCCGTTAGCAAAGCTTGTAACTCATGGCTGATATCTGGCGCAAGAATCGTAATGCACGCGCCAGCGCGGCTGAGCAAGTCCGCTTTACGCAGTGCCACTTCGCCGCCGCCCACGATGAGCACTTTACGGCCTTCTAATTTAAAAAATAGCGGGAAGGTGTTCATAGCGTCACCATATATTTAATTGTTTATTATAAAGGGTGGAGAAGGTATAAGGAATGCCGTCATTATGAGGTATCACAGGCATACTCTCACCTAGTGAATTGGCATTAATATATTCGTTTTTGGGATATAAATTCATATTTTATCTAAAAACAGGAATAGCTGACAGTATAAGTAACTGATAAATTAAGGCAAAAAAACCCCGCTTGGTTCTCATAGAGCCAAGCGGGATTTTTTATTGATATAGCTGTAGCCATTGTTCAACAAACAATCGCTACAGCAAGCAGCTTACTATAGCTGAGTATGCAAACCACACTCACGGCTTTCTTCTACTTTCGTTGGGTCAAAGTAGTCATGCTCGTTTGGTAGGTTGTTATCTTCTAAGTAGACATCTAAGTCAGCATCTGTTTTTTCAAACAATGGGGCTACTTTTAATACACCGTCTTTTGACAAGCTAAGCACGTCGAGACCTTGACGGAACTCAGTTTGGTCTTTACGAATCGCGTTAAACCAGACATCAGGCTTTAGCTCATCTAGTGCACGGCGGAATGGCTCAAGTTTAACTTGCTCAGTGAACTCGTCATGCTGAGGGTTATCGATACCTGGGATACCGTTCATGGTCGCGTCACGGTGGGCAGCCGTTTGTTTTGGGATATAGGTCACAACATTCAAATCAAGGTCACGGATCAATTTGTTAGCAAATTGGTAGGTTGCATCTGTGTTGTAGCCTGAGTCTACCCACAATACTGTGATATCAGGACGCTGCTTAGCAACCAAATGCAAAATCGCTGACTCGTATGGACGGAAGTTGGTGGTGATAATTGGATTTTTTGCTTGAGTCAGTGCCCACTCAACGATTTGCTCAGGTGATTTACCTTGCAAGTCTTGGTTGGCTTGGTCAATATCTAGGTTTGGGTGTAGTTGGCTCATAATACGTTCCTTAATGGTTATTAATATAAAATTATCAGTGATGAATATAAAGTTTTGTAGTTAATACGACAACTATGCGACCGATGGCTCTGATGATGCAAACATCGGTAAATCCGAAGCACTTCGACCATCATAGCTGCTAGCAAGCGCTGTAAAGGCTTGCTCAATGCCAAATTTAGAATCAGCTTCTAGGTCATGCTCACTCAATACAAAGCTATCAACGCCCACACGTAACATATAAGCAATTTGATCACGGCCAAACGCACCAGCAACACGAATCTCACCTGTATAGCCGATTTGGCGCAGGGTGCGTGCAAAACTAAAGTGACGACCATCAGCGAACTTAGGCACATCAATAACAATCAATGCCTGCGCTGATAGTAATTCACTAATGCCTTCTAGTGCATCAGCATCTGTATCGGCGGTAACCCATAATCCAAGTCGGCTACTGTGCTGTACGATCAGCTCATAAACCTCTTTAATCAGACCACCAGCCTGCGCGCCTGACTCGTCTAATAGGTCAGTAAGCGGTACGATCACATCAGGCTTTTCTTGCTTTTGTAGTAGCTCAAGCAACGTGATATTAGTCGATACGATACTTTCAGGCAGATCATTCGTAGTGAGTACATGCCAGGTGTCTTGGCTACTAATGTCTACGCCATGATTGTCCAAAATATGATGATTAGCCATAGACCTTCTCCTTAAATGGATCAATACCAACGCGCTCAACCAATTGACCGAAACTCTCGACGTCATTGTCTGTGCTGGCACGTAAGTCCACGTACACATCAACGATCTGCTGTATGGTGCTGGCGACCTCAAGAGCAGGGACGGATTTGCCTAAGATTTTGCCAAGTTTGGCATCATCGCTAGAGTTACCGCCAAGACTGATCTGGTACCAATGTTCACCTTTTTTATCAACACCCAAGATACCGATATCGCCTGTATGATGATGCGCACAGGCATTGATACAGCCAGACATGTTCAGACGAATCTCACCTAAATCATACAGATAATCAAGATCATCGAATTGCTTTTCGATTTGCTCAGCGATGTTATGCGTCGTTGCATTGGCAAGCGAGCAATAATCCCAACCTGGGCAGACAATCATATCTGTTAGGGTATTGATGTTTGCGCGTGCTAAATGTAGGTCAGATAGCTGCTGCCATAACTCATAAAGATGGTTGGTCTGTACGTCAGCGAATACTAAGTTCTGTTGATACGTACCACGCAGCTCACCAAAGCTGTATTTATCAGACAAATCAGCTAGTGCATCCATTTGCGAGTCACTGACATCACCAGATGGTACGTATTTACCATCAACCAAGCCCGCTTTAAGCGAGATTACGACTGCACGATAACCTGCTACTTTATGCGCTACGGTGTTTTGGTTATACCAATTGGCAAAGTCTTTATCAGCGTTTAGTTGCTGTTGTAGCTCAGACTGTACTTGTAGTGCGTCGAACGATGCATAGTCAGGCTCACTAAAGAAACCAGTCGCTGTTGCAAAGTTCTCATCAGTCAAGGTAAGTGGGCCATCTTTGGTGTGGGCTTCCCATTCAGCATTGACCAATTTAGCAAACGCTGGACCGCCCATGCTTTCGACCAAAATTTTGATACGTGATCTGTATTTGCTGCCTTTGTCACGGCGGCCATGCAAGTTATAGACACGCAAGATAGCATCTAAATAGCTCAGCAAATGCTGACGTGGCAAGAATTTATTGATAACTTTACCAAGGACAGGAATACGTCCAAGACCGCCACCAACCAATACTTCAAAACCAATCTCACCGTCATCATTGGTTTTTACGTGTAAACCGACATCGTGTACTTGCGTTGCTGCGCGGTCATCATTGGTACCGATCACAGCAATCTTAAATTTACGCGGCAAAAAAGCAAACTCAGGGTGGAAGGTTGACCACTGACGGATAATCTCACAGTAAGGACGTGGGTCAGCAATCTCTTCTTTATGAATACCAGCGTACGGATCCGTTGTGGTATTACGGATACAGTTGCCTGAGGTTTGGATGGCATGCATCTGTACCGATGCCAATTCAGCTAGGATATCTGGCACGTCTTCTAGTTTTGGCCAGTTCAACTGAATATTGGTACGGGTCGTGAAGTGCCCATAGCCTTTGTCATACTTGCGAGTAATCTCAGCCAATTTTCGCAATTGATAGCTGGCAAGTAAGCCATAAGGAATGGCAATACGCAACATTGGCGCATAACGCTGGATGTAAAGGCCGTTTTGCAGTCGCAGTGGCAAAAACTGCTCTTCTGGCAGCTCACCTGCCAAAAATCGCTCAGTTTGGTCGCGAAACTGGGCAACTCGTTCCTCTACCAAAGTCTGGTCAGCGTAATTATATTGATACATGACGTAATCTCAGTTTTGTTTTTAATTTTAAAATCAGCGACGAAAATGATTTGCGTGTGTAATAGGTTTTATTGCCGGGTGCAATGCGCATAATTCAGCTATACATGATATAAGCTTGCACTCAGAATCATAAATTCCTTTCAGACATATCCATATCCAAACACAGCATAAATTTTCATAACGAAAGTTAGGTAGCCTATGCGTATCAAATTCAATGCCTGATGGTTATTACTCCTCTAACGACTATTACACTATTTTTTGCTAGCAGCTACCTATATAAGCGACACTTTACAGCAACTTATTTTCTTCGACCATTCTTTTATTTAAGAGGTTTTAAAAATTATATGACTCAAACTCAAGCTCCGACCCAGTCAAAACTCGTTCCGCCACATGGTAGTGACGTACTTAAACCTTTACTATTAAATGATGATGCACGTGCTCAAGCGTTAGAGCTTGCCAGCACATTGCCATCTATTACCCTCAGCTCACGTGAGCGCGGTGATTTGATCATGTTCGGTATCGGCGGCTTCACGCCACTAAATGGTTTTATGAATCAAGCGGACTGGCAGGGCGTGGTAGACAACATGCGCTTGCAAAGCGGCGAAAACGCAGGCTTGTTTTGGCCAATTCCTATCACGCTATCTGCGCCAACAGAGACTGCGGACAGTTTGAGTCAAGGTGACAAAGTAGCCTTAGTTGCTCAAGATGGCGAAGTCATGGGTATTTTGACAGTAGAAGAAACCTACACTATCGATAAAGAGCACGAGTGCCAGCAAGTATTTACAACTACCGATTCAGAGCATCCAGGTGTTCAGCAAGTACTGAATCAAGAAGCTGTCAATATTGCCGGTAGCGTTGAAGTATTGAGTGAAGGCGAGTTCCCAACACTATATCCAGAGATCTACAAAACGCCCGCAGAGACACGCGAAATTTTAGATGCTAAAGGCTGGAAGACAGTGGCGGCATTTCAAACGCGTAACCCAATGCACCGTTCACACGAATATCTGGCCAAGATTGCAATTGAGATCTGTGATGGTGTATTGATTCATTCATTACTAGGCGCGCTAAAGCCGGGCGATATCCCAGCAGAAGTCCGTCAAGAAGCCATCAAAACGCTAATCGATAATTACTTTAGACAAGATACTGTTATCCAAGCGGGTTATCCGTTAGACATGCGCTATGCCGGTCCACGCGAGGCGCTACTGCATGCGCTATTCCGTCAAAACTATGGCTGTAGCCACCTGATTGTCGGCCGTGACCATGCGGGTGTGGGTGATTACTATGGTGCGTTTGATGCACAAACGATTTTTGAACATGTTGGTAAAGATGACCTTATCACCCAACCACTAAAAATTGGCTGGACGTTCTGGTGTAATGCTTGTAATGCGATGGCCTCTGACAAGACTTGTCCGCACGATGCCTCTGAGCACGTTAAAGTCTCAGGTACTAAACTGCGTAAAGCACTATCAGAAGACATGGATGTGCCAGATAACTTTAGTCGTCCAGAAGTATTACAGATTTTGCGTGATTACTACGCCGGTATCGCTCGCGAAGAACGTGCTGAAGTTAAATTAACAGGGGCGTCTGCGGTATAACGACTGATCATCAGTATAAATAACGCGTACGAAACCAGTTATAAAAAAGGTGTCAGACTTATGGTCTGGCACCTTTTTTTCTACTATTTCCAAACACCAGCGCTGACTATTAGATCTCTAGACCTGCTGCCAACTTTTTATATTCTCCAGCAAGCGAGCCACCACCTGAGCAAAAATAGTTCAGTGCATACTTGTCTGTACTGTCGATGGTGAGAGTGTCATCTTTAAATTGAAAAAAGGCGGTGCTGTCATTTACCTGTGCCTGAAAAATCGTACCGTGAGCGGCATCTTGCCCCATGAGTATCGCCTTGCCATCGAAGTGACAAGTAGGTTTTTTGATATCGCTGCGTGAACGAACTTTAATATCAATCTGCTGATCACTCTCTGCTCGTACCTTTACGCCAACCCAGTCATAGCCTTGAGCACGTTTATCGTAGTCTGCAGAAGCATAATCCGCTGAAAGTTTGTCTGCAAAAACTTCATCTACTGAACTAATTACTGATTTGATAGTGCTTTGATTAGCGCTATTCATAGTAGGCGACATGTTGTTACAGCCTATTAAAGCCATAAGGGCAGAGGTGATCATCATGAGCCTACCAGCAGAATAAAAGCGACGGTACGAAAGAGTCATATAAATGCCTTTGGTCGAGTAAAAAGGTAAAGATTCAAATTACTAGGGTCTGAAAACCTTATCGTATACAAACAATGGTACCGATTACCCAAATTATAGTCTACTGAATAAACCTGCCAGCAGTGATGTACCTTTTTTTACTCCTCATGCTGTCAAACAAAGACTGACAGCACTTATGCCAACATCACTATTCGATAAGCGAATTCGTCACTAAGCGTTTGCTATTTATGCTGATAGCATAGCTTTCATCCTCCCCAAGACCCAAAAATAAAAACGTCCTCCAAAATAGTCATTCATAGTGAAAATTATTTTGGCACAAACGTTCTATTACCTTTACTGAGAATCTCATGCAAAAAACAACAAACATTCAGTTCGTGAGTGACCGTCGCCTATCCGCCAAGACTCTTGGTATCAGCAGTATCATTACTGCAGCGGCCATAATGACTGGGTGTAGCCCAACTGAAGCCACACAGAATGATGCCGTCGCAGCTGGCAATAACGACTCACAAGACGTTAGCCTGCTCAATGTCTCTTATGACGTATCTCGCGATTTTTATAGAGACTACAATGAGCTATTTCGTACTGATTATCTCAAATCCCATCCAGACAGCGAGGTAAAGGTCAACCAATCACATGGTGGCTCAAGTAAGCAAGCACTGTCCGTGGCCAATGGTTTGCAGGCTGATGTGGTGACTTTTAATCAAGAAACCGATATGAACTTATTGGTCGAGAGAGGCTTAGTCAGCACTGACTGGCAGCAAGCGTTACCCAATGGCGCTGTCCCTTATACCAGTACGATGGTGCTACTGGTTCGTACGGGCAATCCAAAAAACATTAAAGACTGGTCAGATTTGGCACGTAATGATGTCGAAGTCGTTATCCCTAACCCCAAGACCAGTGGCACGGCACGCTATGCGTTCTTAGGTGCTTATGGCTATGGGCTGCATCAATTTAAAGAAAAGAGCAGCGAAAACCCTACTAAAACTGATGGCTTTATCAAAAAGCTGCTAGCAAACGTAGTCACTTATGACAATGGCGCGCGTGCAGCAACTACCAGCTTCACTCAGCGCGGCCTAGGGGATGTGCTGATTACGACTGAAAACGAAGCGCATTTGACAGCCAAGCAGTTTGCCAAAGGTCAGGTCGATATCGTCTATCCAAGCTACTCTATTACCATCGCCAACCCAGTAGCAGTGGTCACGGCAGTGACTGAAAAATCAGGTAAGACGGCAGCGGCAAATGCTTATCTGAAAGGTTTATGGGACAAGCCTGCACAAGAGCTCATGGCAGAGATGTACATGCGCCCAAGTAACGAGCAAGTCCTAGCCACTCACAAGGATACATTACCTGATATCGAGACGTTTGATCCTGTGACGGTCTTTGGCTCATGGAACCAAATTATGGATGGATTTTTTGTCGATGGCGGCCGTTTTGATCAGCTGGCGAGCACCAAGACGAGCAGCAAGTAGCCGCTGATTATCTAATTTGTAGAACTGTCTATCTTGCCTATCATTACTAAGGTACATACAAGAAGGCATATGTAAGGCAGATCGCATTTGTGCCAGTAGCAACACTGTCCATTGCTAAACCAACAGTTATACATAACTCGTAGTGTGATAAATTATTGATATGTTTAGAATTGTCCGCTTGTTATTCCCTTTTGGCAATAACATACGCATATTCATCATTAAACATAATAAGATGGCACTGTTAGCATACTTGCATCACACAACAGACATCTTTGAGGTATTTATGACAGACGTAGCCGGTTATCAACAAAAAAGTAAAACTCTTAGTGCCTTAAGTATTGCTGGCGTTGCCTTGACACTTGGTCTGGCTGGCTGTAGCAATAGCGAGACGACTGATGCGGCTGCTAACGCTGATGGTACGGCAGCAGAAGGGCAGAGCATTGAGCTACTGAATGTCTCATACGATGTGGCACGTGACTTTTATAAAGACTACAACCCATTGTTTGTTGAGCACTATAAAGCTGAGAACCCAGACAGCGATATCTTAATTAAGCAATCGCATGGCGGCTCAAGCAAGCAAGCGTTGTCTGTTGCTAACGGCCTACAAGCAGATGTTGCTACTATGAACCAAGGCTCTGATATTGAGTTACTTGAGAAAAAAGGCTTGGTTGAGTCAGATTGGGAAAGCAAATTCCCAGACAATGCGGTTCCGTTCACCAGTACAATCGTATTTTTGGTACGTAAAGACAATCCAAAAAATATTCAAGACTGGGAAGACTTGACCCAAGACGGTATTGAGATCGTCATGGCCAATCCGAAGGTCACAGGTAACGGTCGTTATGCGTTCTTAGGTGCATATGGTTATGGTCTACATGCTTTTAATGAAGATGAAACAAAAGCTAAAGGCTACGTCAAAGACATGCTAAAAAATGTCAAAGTTTATGAGAATGGCGGACGTGCAGCAACGACGACTTTCGTACAGCGCGGTATCGGTGATGTTTTGGTCACTTTTGAAAACGAAGCAAACCTAGCAGCGACTGATTTCGGTGCTGGTCAAGTCGATATCGTGTATCCAAAATACTCAATCAAATCAGAGAGCCCTGTGGCTGTCGTGAAGACCGTAACAGATAAAAAGGGCACTACAGACGCTGCCAAAGCGTATCTTGATTACTTGTGGAGTGAGCCTGCTCAGCAGCTAGCAGCTGACCTATACTTGCGCCCTAGTGTCCAAAGCGTTCTTGAAAAAAATGGAGATAAACTGCCGCCAGTTGAAACTTTCCGTCCGAACGATGCCTTTGGCACATGGGACGAGATCATGAGCACGTACTTCAGCGATGGTGGTGTGTTTGACCAGCTAGCGATTAATGCACCGCAGTAATTGTTAGTCAATGATTTAGAGCCGCTACTGCGCTAGACATTGATTAGCTCGACAGTTAGTTATGAAGCACCCCATAAAGGACATGGTCGTACGCACTATGTCCTTTATATCATAAGCCGACCAATAATAATTTTTATAACAATAGTAATAATGGTCTTACGGTGAGCACCCTCGCTAAGTACCACCAGTTAGGCAATAGGACATCACTATGAGTGCAACATCTTCTTCTGCCAGTAAACCCGCCAATAAAAAGGGTTGGCTAACCCGTTTGCGTCAGCGCAATGTGCTACCTGGGTTTGGTCTGAGCATGGGTATAACTGTCTTTAGCTTGTCGTTATTGGTAGTCCTACCGTTTGCCATGATGGCCTATACCACAACCCAGATGGGGTGGACTGGGTTTTGGGATACCATTACTCAGCCGCAGGTCACTGCTGCTATCAAACTGAGCTTATGGATGTCGTTTTTGGCGATGCTGACCAACATGGTGTTTGGTACATTGGTCGCTTGGGTGCTGGTTCGCTATGAGTTTTGGGGAAAGTCACTCATCAATGCTTTGGTCGATCTTCCATTTGCGTTGCCAACGGCAGTAACAGGTATCTCACTGGCGACTCTATATGCGCCTAATGGCTTAATTGGTCAATGGTTTGCCAAGTTTGATATTCAGGTGGCCTTTACGCCAATAGGTATTTGGTTGGCACTGGTCGTCGTGAGCTTTCCCTTTATCGTTCGTGCCGTGCAGCCAGTACTCGCTGAGCTATCAGTCGAGTTTGAAGAAGCATCTGCGGTTTTGGGTGCCAATCGTCTCACGACATTTCGTAAAGTGATCTTGCCAGAGTTATTGCCTGCCTTGCTGATGGGTGCAGGTATGATGTTTGCTCGTGCGACTGGTGAGTATGGCTCGGTTATCTTTATCGCTGGCAACATACCGATGCAGTCTGAAATTTTGCCACTCATTATCATCAGTAAGCTTGAGCAGTTTGACATTCAAGGCGCCTCTGCGGTCGCACTATTTATGCTGCTCATATCGTTTATTATCTTGTTGACCATTAATATCATGCAGTGGAAACTGTCGCGCCGTGTAGGAGCTCGCTAATATGCAAATATCCAATAGCTACGACTACCAAAAAAACGCAGCGACTAAAGATTCCCCATGGATACGCCGCACCTTTATTGTTATTGCCGTGCTGTTTATGGTCTTGATGCTTGTGGTGCCATTATTGGCTGTGTTTTATGAAGCATTCAAAAATGGCTGGCAGTTATATCTTGCCTCATTGGTTGATCCTGAAGCATTGCAAGCCATCAAGCTTACGTTGATTACTGCCGCCATTGTGTTGCCGATCAATATGGTGATGGGTATTGCGATTGCATGGTTGGTCACACGCTACCAGTTCAAAGGCAAGCAGCTGGTGACCACACTGCTTGATTTACCGTTCTCAGTATCACCAGTTGTTGCCGGTTTGATGTTTGTGCTGCTATTCGGTCTGAACTCTACAATCGGTGGCTGGCTTGAGAGTATGGGCTTTCAGGTGATCTATGCCGTACCTGGTATCATTTTGGCGACACTATTTGTGACCTTTCCTTTTGTCGCACGGGAGTTGATACCGCTGATGCAAACCCAAGGCGACTCTGAGGAGCAAGCAGCGTTAACCTTAGGTGCGAGTGGTTGGCAGACTTTTTGGCATGTGACACTGCCTAATATCAAATGGGCACTGCTGTATGGTTTGATTTTGACCAATGCGCGTGCGATGGGTGAGTTTGGTGCTGTCAGCGTTGTATCTGGTCATATTCGCGGTGAGACCAACACCATGCCGCTATTGGTTGAGATTGCCTACAACGATTATAACTTTACTGCTGCGTTTGCTTTATCGAGCTTACTGGCCGCACTTGCCTTGATAACGCTATTGATTCAGCAAGTCATGACCAAAATGCAAGAACGTAAGTTTGCAAAGTCTGAGCGTTTAGCGAGTGCACCTGAGCTACCAGTAAGTGCCAATGCAACGACTGCAACAGCTGAGAGTGTTGATAAGTGATAAGTAACGCGATTCAACGATATCCAACTTGGCAGTGTTAATAGGACTGACATAGTAGCTACCCAGTACCTTGCTACGATACGACAAAAGACATAATAAGAGATACGATTATGAGCATTGAGATTCGCAACGTTAATAAAAAATTCGGTAACTTTACGGCTTTAGATAATATCAATATCACTGTACCGACTGGCAAGTTGACGACGCTATTAGGTCCTTCAGGCTGCGGTAAGACCACGTTGCTACGTATTATCGCAGGCTTAGAATATGCTGACTCTGGGCAGGTATTGTTTGATGAGTTAGATGTCACCAATACCCCTGTACAAAAGCGCCATATTGGTTTTATGTTTCAGCACTATGCGCTATTTCGCCATAAGAACATCGCAGACAATGTCGCCTTTGGTCTAACACTACTACCAAAAAATGAGCGACCTAGTAAAGCGGATATCAATAAGCGTGTGGCAGAGCTACTAGATCTGGTACAGCTCCCACAAGTGGCCAATGCTTATCCACATCAGTTATCAGGTGGTCAACGTCAGCGTATTGCACTAGCGCGCGCACTCGCTGTAAAGCCAAAGCTATTACTGCTTGATGAGCCATTTGGCGCGCTAGATGCCAAAGTACGTAAAGAGCTACGTACGTGGCTAAAAAACATCCATCATGAGCTCGGTATCACAAGCATCATGGTGACTCACGATCAGGAAGAAGCTCGCGCCGTATCAGATGAGATTGTGGTGATGAACCAAGGGCGAGTAGAGCAGGTAGGGACGTCAGAGGAGCTGATACATCAGCCAGCCAATGCGTTTATCAGTGACTTCTTAGATCTGACATAAGCAGCTGACGAGCCAATAAAAAAGCCTACTTATGTAGGCTTTTTTATTGGCTGCTCTCATCATCTTAGCTACAGTGAACTGAACCGTCGCCTTTATGATACTTAAGCAGGTTTTGACTCGTCTTTGTCGATATCACTTGGGGCAAGTTGATCATAAGTGATGTCTAAGATCTCTTGACACCACTCTGGTAAATCATCAGCGACCTCATACCACATCCATGTACCGTCACGTACACAGCTTAAGATACCTAATTTTTTCAAATGGTTCAAATGCCGCGATATCGTGGGCTGCGGCTGATCAAGCATGTCTACTAGATCGCCCACGCAACGTGTTTCTTTTTTGAAAAGAATTTGAAATATTTTTAGGCGTGTCGGATCAGATAAGACTTTAAACAAATCAATAGGTCGTATCGTAAAATTATTATCAGACATAGGAAAATTCCAATGGGCTTCGTTTATAGGGGTTCAATATAACAGCAGTTATCTACAAAATCGATTAAAAAATAAGCAAAATTACAGTTCATCGTTAATTCACTACCTTCGACAATATTCGGTTACATGCACGCTTATATCCACTTACATAAATAGATGAAAAAAGACATAGTAATACTGCTGCGACTAAAAAAAGATGTTAAATGTTATTGAAAATGATAATAGTTATCGTTATTATACTGCATATCGTGATTCATCGAATAAGTAGTGGTATTCAGAGGAGCCCGTTCATGTACGTATGTATCTGCAACAACGTAAAAGAAAAGCAAATCAAGGCAGCTATTGCATCTGGTGTCGATACCCTTGATGGTCTAAAAGACACTCTAGATGTGGCAACGTGCTGTGGATGCTGCGAGCCTATGGTTAATGACTACTTGGACGAGCATCATGCCAGTCTCGATGTTTTAGCATATGCGGTTTAAGTATATTTAGCGTAAGCTATTGTATTTCCAACATAAAAATATATATTCAATATATTGCATTTACTCTTTCATTATACATAAGGGGTAGGTTGCAAGCGTCCATATAACCTCTTTGATACACCGACCTACTTGCTACAGACTTGTATCAAGTATCCTGATTAGCAATTGTAGACAATTATAATTCTCAATTAGCATCTTATTCTTAGTTCACAACATTACATGCTATATAGCGCCTGTATGCTACTATATCTGTCTAAGATTGTAAGATGTTTTGTTGACTTTGCTCTTTACTGACCAGTTTACCAATCATGCTGTCCTTATATATTTAATTGTGAATATAAGGTGAAGTGCAAAAAATAAATAGAGGAGTACGCATTATGATAGGTAGCCAAAAAGTTATTGATTATTTGAATTTTTTGCTAGGCGGCGAGCTTGCCGCTCGTGACCAATATTTTATCCACTCAGAGATGTATGCTGAATGGCACTACGGCAAATTATATGATCGTATCCATCACGAAATGGATGATGAGACGCTGCACGCACAGGCGATTGTCCGCCGTATTTTGATGCTGAGCGGCACCCCTAAGATGACAGTCGATAAAATCAATATCGGTAGCACTGTTCCTGAGATGTTGCAGCTTGATTTAGATTTAGAGTACCAAGTACAGCAGCATTTAAAAGATGGCATCGCGCTTTGTGAAGCAGAGCATGACTATGTCACGCGTGAGATGTTGGTTGAGCAGCTAAAAGATACGGAAGAGGATCATGCACACTGGTTAGAGCAGCAGCTACGTTTGATTGATATGATTGGTCTGCCCAATTACCTACAAAGCCAAATGGCTGAGGTGACTCCTAATCTTGTCTGATATCATAATAGACATGAATAAAACACCATAGCATTTAGTATAAATATGAAAGGGAGAGAGGTAATGAGAGGGGATAAAGAAGTTATTCGCGCACTAAACAAAGTGCTTGGGCAGTCGTTGATTGCAATCAATCAGTATTTTTTGCACGCGCGTATCGCTCGTCACTGGGGATTAGAGGCGCTTAACGATTCACTCTATAAGCAATCTATTGCTGAGATGAAGTGGTCAGATGATTTGATTGCGCGTATTTTACTATTAGGTGGCCTGCCAAACTTACAAGAACTGGGTAAAGTGTTGGTTGGTGAAGATGTGCCAGAGGTCATCGATTGCAACCTGCGTTTAGAAAAGCAAAAATTTAGTATTATTACTGATGCCATCACTCTATGCGAGACAAAGTCTGATTATGTCTCTCGTCAACTACTGGTCACTTTGAAAGATGGTAACGAAGAATATCAGGACTGGTTAGAGACCCAAGAAGATCTGATTGAGAGTATTGGTGCAGAGCGCTATATCCAATCACAGATCAACGATGATGACGCGCCTTAGGTCATTATTATAGATAGGCGTAATATGAACTTGCCAGCGTACTATTGGTTTTGAGCCAGTGATACGCTGGCTTTTTTATGTGTGTACGCTTTGCCTTTAAAAGTAATGATGTCATCTATGACATGATTTTTGACAGCATTGTCTTTTAACGACCTTTAACAATGTGTATTTTTAGAACCGTTATCGTTAATATTCAATATAAGCCGCGACCGTCCTCAGGTTTTAGGCGCAAAAAGTATAACCCTGATAGTATCGTCAAGATCCCTAATATCCAGTAGGTGGTTTGGAAGGCGACTAGCGTATCCATTTGCAAGCGCTCACGCAGGATATTTAGTACCGCTGCCCCAAAAGCAATGCCGAAGCTAATAGCCAACTGCTGATTGACCGCCATCAAGCTATTCCCGCTACTGGTCTGCGCTCCTTGCAAATCACCGATTGTAATGGTGTTCATTGCACTGAACTGCATTGAGTTACAAGCGCCCATTATGGTTAGTATGGGTATAAACCACAACCACTGCGAGGCATCATTAAACTGCGCCAATACAATGATGAGAGAGCCCATAAATAAAGTGTTGTATACCAGAACCTTGCGATAGCTAAAACGCTGGATAATTTTGCTAACCCAAGGCTTGATACCGATAGCGCCAACAGCAATGGGGGCGAGCAACCACCCTGCCTGCGAGGGTGAATATTCAAACACCACCTGTAGCAGTAGCGGTAGCAAAAACGGCACAGCACTGATACCAAGGCGGGTGAATAGGTTACCAGTAATTCCAATACGAAAGGTACGAATATCAAATAAACTCAAGGGGAATAGAGGCGTTGATCGTCGCTTGGCATGCCAAACATAGGCGCCCATCAATAAACTCGCGCCCAAACCAAATAATAAGCCATAAAGTCCGCGCCCTGTATGTGAGCCAAACTCGACGGCAAGCGTAAAACCACAAGCGGCAGCGGCAAACAGTAAAAACCCTGTCCAATCCAGACGCTTGGTATCTTCAAACAAAGCAGGCACCAGTTTTTTGCCCATGATAAACCCTGCTATCCCCATTGGCATGTTAATCAAAAATATCCAATGCCAGCTGGCATACTGCACGATATAGCCGCCCAGTACCGGTCCTACTAAGGGCGCGACTAACGCTGGTATGACCGCAAAGTTCATGACGGTGAGCAGCTTATTGCGTGGGTATGACTTCACCAATATCAGACGTGCAACGGGCGTCATCATCGCACCGCCAATACCCTGTATCACCCGTGAACCAATCAAAAAATCTAGGGTAGGCGAGGCGGCGCACAGTACTGAGCCAATACAGAAGATCACAATCGCTGATAAGAACACACGGCGGGTGCCATATTTATCTGCTAAGAACCCACTGATAGGGATAAAAATCGCTAATGTCAGTGCGTAACTGATGACTGCCCATTGCATTTTTAAGGGAGACTCGCCTAATGCCTGCGCCATTTGCGGTAACGAGGTATTCAAGATAGTGGCGTCTAAAATTTGCATAAACAGCGCTACCGCCAGTACATAGGGTAGATATTTATCTTGTGTCGGGGTAAGCGTTAGCATGTCAATCCCATTAGGGGTCTGATTATGAAGTAGGAAAGATCGTAGGTTTGCGATCAGAGTGCGCCATACAAGCTGAGTAGTATAAGAAAGCCTGAATGATAATAAAAGTGACTCAAGGTAACGGAGGCGATAACAGAACCTGCTAATAGACTATGTGGCGAGCTATAGCATTTTCCATACGGTATCTATTAATCGTCTAACGTCATGGTAGCCATGGAATCGCAACATTGATTACAAGATAGGACTTTAATGTCAATAGAGGTTGTCGTTATAGTAAAGTCTTGCCAGCCAGTCGTATTATCGAGTGACTAAGAAGACAGTCACCAAACAATAAGAGCAAATACAAGCTGAATAATAATGAATAGTCATCACTAAGGATATTTTATGAGTACTGAAACAACTGACAATGTGCAAAATGACAAATACGTGCCACCTAAAGTCTGGACACAAGATAAAGATAATGGCGGTAAGTTTGCTAGCATCAATCGCCCAACATCTGGAGCACGCTATGACAAAGAGCTACCGATAGGGGATGCGCCGCTACAACTATACTCCCTAAACACACCCAATGGTGTCAAAGTAAATATATTACTAGAGGAGCTGGCTGAAGCTGGTATTAGTGGCGCTGAGTACGATGCGTATAAAATTGATATCTCTCAAGGTGAGCAATTTGGCTCTGGCTTTGTGACGATAAACCCTAACTCAAAAATTCCAGCCTTGGTTGACCATTCTGCAGATACCGCAGGCGAGCCTATCGCACTTTTTGAGTCAGGTGCTATCTTGATGTACTTAGCAGAAAAGTTTGACAAATTCTTGCCTTTATCACCAGGCAAAGCGCGAGCAGATTGCCTATCTTGGATTATGTGGCAAATGGGTAGCGCGCCTTTCTTAGGTGGCGGCTTTGGACATTTCTATGCCTATGCACCAGAGCCATTAGAGTACCCAATCAACCGCTATACAATGGAGACTAAGCGTCAGCTTGATGTATTGGATATTCATCTAAAAGACAACCTATACCTATGTGGCAATGACGAGGCTGACTACAATATAGCGGATATGATCGTGTGGGCATGGTATGGACAGTTGGTACTCGGTAAGCTCTACGATGCGGCAGAGTTTTTACAAGTACAAGACTATAAACATGTACAGCGCTGGGCTCATGCCATTGCTGAGCGCCCTGCCGTCAAACGTGCGATAGCATTGGAGCTAAAGCCAATCAACTAACCTAGACGTTGTAGGCTGTCTAAGCATCATAGCAAGGCTGATAAGTGGTTCACTTATCAGCCTTTTTTGCTTTAATGTTGGTTTATGGATATAGGGACAGAGGTGCACTTTATTTTATGCTTACATAATGCTACATTAGAATAACAGATAGAAACATTGGTGCGTTAAGATAGCGGTTTACTGTCGTAATGGACAGGTGTTTATACTTATTCGATTGATGGGTAATGACTATGAAGGACTATAACAACACGAACACAGGATCACTGCTGAGCTGTTCTGATCATTTGGGCGTCAATGGCTTGAATGATGATAATGAGGTTGATCACCGCATGGATGTAAAGGGACGAAATTGTGATGCTCATAACGTGGATAGTGACGGGCATTTGGAGTCTGATGCTAAAATAATAAAAAACGCCTCTGTCTTTCGCACAAAAAACAAAATGCGCTTACCCATGATTGCCGCTATCGGGGCTGCATTGTTCGGTACAGCGAGTGTGTCACATGCACACACTGAATTTACCAGTCAAGACTGGCAAGTGGTCTGTGACAATACCCGCACTTGCCGGCTGGCAGGGTATCAAGCAGAAAATAACAGCGAGTTTCCCGTATCTATATTGTTGACACGCCGTGCAGGGGCAGATGCCGGTGTGGATGGCAAGGTAAAACTTGGCGGCGCAAGAGACAGCTCTTCTAAAGCTTTAATGCAGTTGGGTAACCGTCATCGAATATCCCTATCTATTAACGATAGAAATTACGGCGAAACCAAGCCATACTCTACAGCGGCAGGTAACGCTGAGCTCACTCAAGCACAGGTGACAGCGCTCATCAATGCACTGCAGAGATCGAGTAAGATCACATTGACGCTGCGTAACTCACGCTGGGAGCTTTCAGACAAAGGCGCTAGTGCGGTCATGCTAAAAGCTGATGATGTCCAAGGACGAGTAGGCACGCCAAGCGCTTTTATCACTAGTGATGGCACAGCGAAGTCGAATAGCAGCGTACTACCACCCAGAGCGGTACCAGTATTACGTTTTGTAGAGCCAAGTGGTAAAGCTGATTCGAGTAATGACAAAAAATTTGTCATGAAGTCTTCTCAATTAGCGTCATTAATGAAGAGCACGATGAAGGATGCAGATGGCGACTGCCCAAATCTATCGGACAAGTCTCCTTGGCGTGTCAGTCGTTTGAATGGTTCACAATTGCTGGCACAGCATGATTGCTGGACAGCCGCTTATAACGCAGGTGGCGGTGCATGGGTCCTCAATGATAGCAAACCATATAAGCCGACATTGGTGACGACCAGCGCCACAAGCTATGACAAAGGTAAGCTGAGCTCAGTACAAAAAGGACGCGGTATCGGCGACTGTATGAGCAAAGTTGACTGGGTATGGACAGGACGCGCGTTTGAGAAAAGTCACGAGAGCACCACTGGACTTTGCCGACTTATCGATGCGGGCGGTGCTTGGCAGCTACCGACCTATGTCACTGATGTCAAAGTCGTCAGATAGTCATATATCGTATGAGATCAACTATTTAATAGTCTCAATATTGATGATATGAAGCCTATTTACTCAGTATCTGAAGAAATAGGTACATATAATTTTTTATTGTGCTATACTGCGTCGCCACGTTAGTTCAGGCTATCGTGAATTATGAGATTGATAACATCGCCTGCGATTTTGGGTCTAGGATGACCATAAGTAATTGTTGCCGATGATTTTGTGTACTTAAATAACCTTTTTATAACAATATCCGTTATTTTTGACTCATATCTTATCTACTGCCCCATAAATAGGGTCTAGATTGGTTGCTGTTTGCCTTTATCTGCTTTGGACAAAGCATCGATAATGAGCGTATATCAAGCAAGGATAAGACACTCGGCACTACCACCAAAATACGTCAGACAGCACGAACGCATTTATTATAAAGACGCTAAGCTCTATTGGCTTGGTTTCTAGCTATCGATAATTTTATATTGTTCGGTAGTCAGTTAATAAGAGCAGCGTGGTGAACGGTTATCAGTGGTATGCATCAAGTTTGCTGAATTTACAGCAGCTTATACTTACCAAGGATTCTTATGACTGACATCTTATCTACAATTGCCGCTGAAAACGGTATCATCGAAAGCACTGACACGCCAAACACTACTACAAATACTGAAGCGGCTACTACTGACGCCACTGAAGAAAACAAAGTCACTTTTACTGATCTTGGCATTGCTAAGCCAATTCTTACTGCACTTGATCGCAGTGGCTATACCAATCCAACTCCTATTCAAGAACAAGCCATTCCTTTTGCACTAGCAGGTCGTGACCTTCTATTATCAGCGCAAACGGGTAGTGGTAAAACAGCCGCATTCGTTATTCCTGTACTCGATCGTTTGAGCCGTGCGACTAGCTTTGACAAGCTAACCAAAGCACTTATCCTAACGCCAACGCGTGAGCTTGCTCAGCAGGTACACGATAGCGTACGTACCTACTCTAAAGACATGCGCGGTTTGTTCTGTGTACCACTAGTTGGCGGCGCACCATACAACGGTCAGATCACTGCTTTGAAAAAAGGCGTTCAAGTTATCGTTGCAACTCCTGGTCGTCTACTTGATCATATCAATGCAGGTCGTGTTGACTTGTCAAACCTAGAAGTATTGGTACTTGATGAAGCGGATCGCATGCTAGACATGGGTTTTGCTGATGATATCAGCGACATCCTTCGTGCAGCGCCAACAGATCGTCAAACCATCATGTGTTCAGCGACTTGGGATGGCCCAGTAGGTAAAATCGCGGCAAGCTTCACTAAAAACCCTGAGCGTGTTTCTATCAAAGTAGAATCTGCACACATCGAAGAAAAAGTGTACTACTGTGATGATTTTGAACACAAAAACAAATTGCTTGATAAGATTGTTTGCCATAAAGATATGGAACAAATCATTATCTTTGCTGCGACCAAACGCAGTACTGAAAAACTGGCAAAACAGCTACAAGAAGCCGGTCATAAAGCAAGCTTCCTACATGGTGACTTGCCACAAAGTAAGCGTAACCGTATTGTTCAAGACTTGCGTAATGGTAAATGCAAAATCCTGGTAGCGACTGATGTTGCTGCTCGTGGTCTAGACGTACCAGCCATCTCGCACGTCATCAACTATGATTTACCACGTCAGACAGAAGATTACGTCCATCGTATCGGTCGTTGTGGTCGTGCTGGCCGTACTGGTGTCGCAATCAGCCTATGTAGCATGGATGATCGTCCACAGCTAAATGCCATCAACCGTTACTTAGATCGTAAGATGGAAGTATGTGTTATTGAAGGTATGGAGCCTAAGAAAACGTACGTACCTAGCGAAAACAAAGGTAAAGGTCGTGGCCGCGGCCGTGGTCGTTCTAACGGCGGTGGTGGTCAAGGTCGTGGTCGTTCAAGCGGTGGCTATGCTGGTAAATCTAGTGGCGGTGGTCAAGGCCGTGGTCGTTCAAGCGATAGTGCCTCAACTGGCCAACGTGCTAGTAACGACAGCGGTTATCAAGGTAAGCCACGTGACTCATCTGGCAAGCCAAATGAGCGTTCAGGCGGTAAGCCGTATCAAGGCAAGCGTACTGGTGGTCCTAGCCGTGGCGATAGCAATGGTGTTCCACGTGGTGAGCGCGCTGCAACAGGTCGCGGTCGTCCAAGCGGTAGCCAAGGTCGTCCAGCGGGTCGTTCTGACAGCCGTGGCCAAGGTCGCTCTAACGGCGGCAACCGTGGTAACAACTCGTAGTACTGTTATATTGAGCGATTGATATCATTGATCGCTTATATATAGTAATAAAAGGCCAGATACTTGTTATCTGGCTTTTTTGTGCGTGTCTGTTTTTTTATGTGGTCTTGCCATACTTTTAGGTACTTAGTGAGTGTTTTGGCTACTGTGGTTTTGCTATTTCAATCAAAGAGCATTCAGCAAATTAATCATTGATGGCTGCTTGCGCGAGTTTTTTGCCTTGTCTATACTGATTTACTTTTGTCTGTTGTCTGTCTTGGAGCACGTTGATGCCTGCCACCTCAAATCTAGCAATCGATAACTTGCCATTGGCCTTTGGTATAATCATGGCCATCATTGGTCTGGTTTTTTATACTCAGGGTCTACCGGGTAAGTTTTGGCGTCGGTTTTATGCGGTATTGCCTGGTATTGTGCTCTGCTGCTTTATCCCAGCAACCCTAAACAGCTTAGGGGTATTCGCTGACGGGGTTGGCGCGCAAATTTATGGGTTTACCGCCACTTATCTGTTGCCAGCCAGCTTGTTACTGATGACGCTATCTATGGATGTACCCAAAATATTGGGCTTAGGCTGGAAGGCCATTGCAATGTTCTTTGCCGCCAGTGTCGCTATTATCATCAGCGGACCTATCAGCTTAGGGATTGCCAAATGGGTGTCACCTGCCATGTTCACTGATGATACGCTATGGCGTGGGTTTTCTGCCGTGGCTGGAAGTTGGATCGGCGGCGCAGCTAACCAAGCGGCCATGAAGGAGCTGTTTGGGGTCAGTGATGACTTGTTTGGTATGATGATTTTGGTCGATGCTACCAACGCCTCATTGTGGCTACTCGCTATTTTGGTGATGGCAAAGCATAGTGCTAAGATTGATCGATTCTTAAGGGCGGATACCAGTAGTATTGATAAAGTCATTAAGGCCGTCGAGAGCTATGAGCGCGATCATGCCCGCCCAGCGACTATCAATGATTTGATGGTGATGTTCGGCTTATGTTTTGCCATGGTAGGAGTCGCGCACTTTGCTGGCGGACAAATTGCTGCCTTCTTTGCACCATACAAATGGGCAGTGCAATACAGCTTTGCCAGTTCATTTTTTTGGATGGTAGTCATTATCACCTTGATAGGGGTGGCATTCTCGTTCACCAAAATTCGTCGCCTTGACCACGTAGGCGCATCCAAAGTAGGGACGGTATTCATCTTTGTGCTGATCGCTGCGATCGGTATGCAAATCAATCTGGCCGGTATCGTCTCTCAGTGGCGGTTATTGCTCATCGGCTTACTATGGATGAGTATCCACGTCGTGATTGTCTTTGCCGTCGCTAGACTCATTCGGGCGCCATTTTTTTTCTTAGCAGTTGGCTCCAATGCCAATACGGGCGGCGCATCCTCTGCGCCTATTGTTGCAACTGCGTTTCATCCGTCGCTTGCGCCCGTTGGTGTATTCTTGGGTATTTTGGGTTATGCCGTCGGGACGTTTGGCGGTTATATCAGTACCCAGTTGATGCGGTTGGTCGTGTCTTAACCTACAAGTCACTGTTATCCTAACTTTAGTACTAAATAAAACCTGCATCAATGTAGGTTTTTTATTATTAAATGCTGGAGAGCTTGAGTTATTGTTTTGTCTATCTATGCTATTGATACGTAAGCCCAGCCATGGCCTTGCATAGGTACGTGTTAGTATTTCTGCTAATCAAATAAAGATAACTAAGAATACAGACAGCTAAGCACGTTAAAAATAAATAATGACTTGATAGGAATAATAACGCTATGGCGAACCCAAAAAATATAGAAAAGACGGTCAATAAGACCAGCACAGTGAAAAATGCTCTATACAACCCCGACCAAGAAAATATTCAGGTTAGAGGTGCGCGCGTTCATAATCTAAAAAATATTGATGTTGACCTACCGCGTAATGCATTGGTGGTCTTTACTGGTATATCAGGCTCAGGAAAATCATCATTGGCATTTGGTACATTGTTTGCCGAATCACAACGTCGCTATCTTGATTCGGTGTCGCCTTATGCCAGACGACTGATCGATCAGGTTGATGAGCCAGATGTTGATGCTATAGAAGGGTTGCCGCCAGCAGTCGCGTTGCAGCAGCAGCGAGGGACACCTTCGGTACGATCTTCTGTGGGTAGTGTGACGACGATATCGAATGGTTTGCGCATGCTGTACTCACGTGCAGGGGATTATCCAGCAGAGCAAGAAATACTATATGCCGATGCATTCTCGCCCAATACACCAGATGGTGCTTGTCCGACCTGCTCGGGGATTGGCCGTGTGTTTGAAGTTACCGAAGAATTATTGGTTCCAGACAACACCAAGACCATACGAGAACGCGCGATTGCAGCGTGGCCGCCAGCATGGCAAGGGCAAAATCTTAGCCGTATATTGACCACACTAGGCTATGACATTGATAAACCATGGCATACATTACCGAAGAAAACGCGTGACTGGATTTTGTTTACGGATGAGACGCCAACAGTGCCCGTTTATCCTGAATACAATATCAAGCAAACACGTGAAGCGATTGAAAAGGGCGAAAAGCCAAACTACATGGGTACGTTCACCAGTGCCAAAAATTTTATATTACACTCCTTTGCCACTACCCAAAGCCCGCGTACCAAAAAACGTGTCTCGCAGTTTATGCAGATATCTGAGTGCCCAGAGTGCTTCGGCAAAAAGTTAAAAAAAGAATCGTTATCAGTCAAATTTGCAGGTCTTGATATCGGTGAGCTCTCACAGCTTACGCTTACAGATATGGCAAAAAAACTAGAGAAAACTGCGCGTACCAAAATCGCTGATAACACCCCAAACCGCGAAAAGGCTATTGTCGCTCAGCGTATCGCCAGCGATATCCTCTCTCGTGTTGAGGCGTTGACAAGGCTCGGTCTGGGTTATCTCTCGCTTGAACGTACCACTCCGACACTCTCTCCTGGTGAGCTACAGCGCCTGCGGTTAGCCACTCAAATTCGCTCGCAGCTGTTCGGGGTCGTTTATGTCCTTGATGAGCCATCAGCTGGACTGCATCCTGCCGACACGCAAGCACTACTTGGGGCGTTAGATGAGCTGATTGCTGCAGGTAATTCTGTGTTTGTCGTTGAGCATGATGTCAGTGTCATTAGACACGCTGACTGGGTGGTTGATGTTGGGCCAAAAGCGGGCACGCGTGGCGGCGAGATTGTCTATAGCGGTCCTGTAGAGGGGCTACGTGACGTCACGCAGTCGCATACGGGTCGATACCTCTTTGCCGATAAAACATTTAATGCTCAGTCAAAATCTAATACAAGGCAACCCTCAGCATGGCTTAAGCTTGCAAGTATCGAGCGAAACAACATAGCAGGTTTAGACGTTGAGTTTCCGCTTGGGGTGATGACGAGCGTCACAGGGGTGTCAGGATCGGGCAAATCAAGCCTCGTCAGCCAAGCGCTGGTTGATCTTATCAATGAAGCACTGGGACAAAAAACAATTACAGAGGCGCCAGTAGGTGAGGCCGATTTGCTTGAACAAGAGTTTGAATCAGTCACAGGCGGGGAGATTGTTGCTGGCATGGAGCATATACGCCGTCTTATCAACATCAATCAAAAAGCGATCGGACGGACGCCACGCTCGAACCTAGCAACCTATACAGGGCTGTTCGATAACGTACGCAAGATATTTACCGCAACCGAGCAAGCAAAAGCATGCGGTTATGATGCTGGCAGGTTTTCGTTTAATACGACCAAAGGACGCTGCCCAAACTGTGAAGGTTTAGGCTTTGTTAGTGTGGAGCTATTATTTCTACCAAGCGTCTATGCGCCTTGCCAAGTCTGTCATGGACAGCGCTATGATGACGAGACGCTTGCTATCACGTATCGAGACAAAAACATCGCTGAGGTATTAAACTTAACGGTTGAAGCCGCTCATGAGTTTTTTACTGATGAAGTGTCTATACTGCGTGCCCTAGATGCGTTGCTACAGGTTGGACTTGGATATTTACGCTTAGGTCAGCCGGCTACTGAGCTATCAGGCGGTGAAGCCCAGCGAATTAAACTTGCTACCGAGCTGCAACGCACCCAGCGAGGTGATACCCTTTATATACTAGATGAGCCAACCACAGGACTACATCCTGCTGATGTGTCCATGCTGATGGCTCAGTTAAATGGTCTCGTCAATGCAGGCAACACAGTCATCATGGTTGAGCATGATATGCAGGTGGCTAGCAATAGCGACTGGATGATTGATATCGGACCGGGGGCTGGTGATGCAGGCGGGCTGATTGTCGCTCAAGGGACACCAGAAGAGGTAGCCCAATCAAAAGACAGTCGTACCGCACCGTTTTTGATGGTGTGATTTTATGGATATGACGACTGGTCTTTAAATTGGGTTTAAGGGCACGCCCTAGTAGAAAACACTACCCCCAATAACCATCAGGACATTTAGGCAGTTCAACCAAAGTGCGACGTAGCGCCTCTGACCATTGATGACGAATCGTATTAAAGTATTCATCATTCTCATCGATACGGCGGCCTACTGGTAAGGTTAAACTGTCATTGTCATAAAGCACAAAATCTATAGGCATACCTACTGACAAGTTTGATTGGATGGTTGAGTCGAATGAGAGCATCAAGGCGCGCGCTGCATGTCTCACATCTGTGTCGTAGCTGACAGAACGATCCAAAATAGGTTTACCATACTTGCTTTCACCCAACTGAAAAAACGGCGTGTCTTCTGTGGCTTTGATGCAATTGCCTTCAGGATAAATCAGGTATAGCTCAGGGGGCTGACCTTTGATTTGACCACCAAGCATAAATGAGCTGGTAAAAGCACCATCGCGACTAGAATTGGCGACTGATTTGGCATAGTTCATTTTTTCACGCATACATTCACCAACCATTTGCGCAGCATCAAACAAAGTGGCGACCGTATTAAGATTACTCTCAAGACGCTGATCAATGTCGTTTTGTAGTTTGTTGAATACCGCTTGCGATGTCGCTAAGCTACCAGCAGTTTGCAGCACCATGAAGCGCTCGCCTTCAATTCCGTATTGATACAGTTTTCTAAATGTCGATATGTGATCAACACCAGCATTAGTGCGCGTGTCACTGGCAAAAACCATACCGTCTTTTAGACGAATGGCAGCACAATAGGTCATAAGGTATCCTCAATAAATAAATGTAATAAAAATAGCAAACGCTATGATAGCTTTGTGACCAGTACAAGACTGTAAAGATTTTCGTAGCCGCCGCCCATTCGTACGCCGCGCACAGGTGCCGTGTCTAGATAATCTCGTCCAATAGCCACATACACGTGTGAGTTCGGCGTGAATGCCTGATTTGAGATATCAAAAGTATACCAATAACCCTCTAGCCACACCTCAGCCCACGCGTGACTCGCCATATGGTTTTCGGTATCGTCGTACAGATAACCGGACACATAGCGCGCTGGAATCTGTTGATCTCGTAGGACACTCAAAAATACATGCGTATGATCTTGGCACACACCTGCACCAATCGCAAAAGACTCTGCAGCAGTTGTGCCCACATGCGTGACATCTTTGACAAAAGGCATTTTCATGATGAGTGCATTTGCCATAGATTTTAGGCTGTCATGGGTAGGCGTTTTTAGATACGGCGCTGCAAATTCGCGCATTGCTTGTGAGCATTTAGTCAGCGGGGTTTGTACCGTAAATAGCAGGTAGGGGACATGATCCATGTCCTCCAAGCGTTCGGTTTCGGTGTTGATCTCAACGACACCAGATGCTTGCATCTGTAAGTTGTTATGTGCCTCGTTACGACTGAGCGTGAGCCAGTCATTACCAAAACCGTCCTTTTGGCTGGTTGCCACTTTAGGCAGCATGACATTCCATTTATGGATGGTTTGGTGCGGCATTTGCATAGGGGTCATGCGTATATACTGTACACTACGCTGCGCCAGCTCATCGTAATAATAGTTGGTTTGATGACTGATTTGAAGTTTCATGGCATTTTCCTTATAGCATCTTTCTATTTTTTGTTTATTTCGTATGTCTCAATAAGCAATTACTCTTAGTTATTGGCTAGACACCTTCTATACACCCTGACGCAGTATGAGGTTGAACTCCTTGCTAATCAGCTCAAAGTCACTAAATTTCTTCGATCGAATCATCTGGTTAGTCAAGCGGATAAGCTCACGCCAGCGTGTGTTCTCTGGTAATTGATTAATCCAGTACTTAAAGTCAAGACTGATCTCTATTGAGTCCTCCTGCAACAAGACGGCTCGCTCAAGCTGTTCAAAGTGACGACCTAATTGCCAAAAACAAGTCACTGTCGGATTCTCTTGCTTCATCGCCGCATTACACGCATGTAGCTGCAAAGTCGCGGCGCGATAAGTACCAGCACTTGATAGACGCTTAATCAAGTTATAGAGCTCAGCCGTATCTTTACCAATGACACCTTTGGCTTCTTGTACATTGTCTTCAATCGACTGCACGATATTGGGAATGATGTTTTGTTCCAGATCAGACACCATTTGTACTTTCATGGCTCTAAGGGACTCTTCACTATCGGCATTGAACCCTAAGTGACTAATCAGATGTTTGACCTGAGATTTTTTGAGATCACCTTTGATGAGCTGTTTCATGACATCGTCATAGTGATAAAGGCGTTCGCTGTATCGACCTAGCCATATTAAATGACTGGCGGTAGAGAGTAGCAGTATCATAGGTGCATCGTCTAAACTCTCGTAACCTGCTTCCAAGGGTTGTACGCGATCATAGTAGTTTGCATGCCCTGAAACGTTGTTTGACGCATTGGCGTCGACTGATGATAAAGATGTACACTTGCCAGCTGGCTGAGTCTCTGAATGACTGTCATCGACAATCCAAGTGTCTTTGATACCGCCGCCTTGTGATGAGTTGACGACTAAAGAGCCCTCAACCATGGCCACGCGGGTCAATCCGCCCGGCACAATATCTACCGTGCCATCACCGTGACTGAGAATAAAGGGACGCAAGTCGATATGTCGCGGCGCGATACCGTCGCTTACAGCCGTAGGGTTGGTCGAGAGCGAGATGGTTGGCTGGGCAATGAAGCCGGCTGGGTTTTCAAGCAAGCGTACGCGATAGTCTTCGATTTCTTTTTTGGTTGAGGTTGGGCCAATGAGCATTCCGTAGCCACCTGAGCCTTGCGTTTCTTTTACCACCAGTTTGTCTAGGTTATCAAGCACGTACTTAAGATCGTCAGGTTTACGGCATTGGTAAGTTTCGATATTGGGTAAGATAGGCTCTTCATTCAAATAAAACTTGATCATATCTGGTACAAAGGGGTAGAGACTCTTATCGTCTGCCACGCCTGTACCTGGTGCATTTACGATAACCACGTTGCCAGCACGGTACGCACTCATCAATCCTGACACACCCAAGATAGAGTCAGACTGAAAGGCGAGCGGGTCAATATAGGGATCATCAATGCGGCGATAGATCACATCGACCTGTACCTTACCTCGAATACCCTGCATATAGACTTTGCTGTCCTCAACGACCAGGTCATAGCCATGTACAAGTGGTACATTCATCTCATGTGCTAAGAAGGCATGCTCATAATAGGCACTGTTGAAACGTCCTGGGGTCAAAATGACGACTTGTGGATCATATTTGGAGGTTGAGCTGGCAAGACAGGCTTTAAGACGGCTAGGGTAGTCGCTAATACCCATAATAGGAGTATCAGCGAACATGTCGGACAGTAGTGTCTCTGATATGTTACGGCTTTCAAGCATATATGAGACACCTGATGGTGTACGCAAATTGTCCTCTAGAACACAAAACTTACCCGACTCGTCTCGAATCAAATCGATACCACTGATATGTGAGTAGATCGGTTTGTCGAGTTCAATACCCATCATCCATGGCTCATAGCAGCCACTGGCATACACATAGCTGGCAGGTACGATATCGGCTTTCATAATGGCTTGGTCATGGTAAATATCATGCAAAAAAGCATTCAGAGCGGTAATACGTTGTTTACAGCCGGCCTCTATTTGTTTCCACTCACTCGCGGCAATAATACGCGGAATAATATCAAACGGAATCATACGTTCAATATTCTTGGCATCGCTATAGACCGTGAAGGTAACCCCTTTGCGGTAAAAGATGTTTTCTGCCTGTTCGTTTAGATAATTGAGGGCGTCCATATTGATGTTATCAAGCCAATCACCAACGGCCTTTGCAACTGGACGATACTGACCTTCGCTTATTTGGAGTTCATCAAAGCTGGGTGCTTGTGAGGGGGTGGCATCTGCTGAATTTTGTGATTGGTTTTGCGCTTGCTCCGAAACATTATCCTTGTTTTTGTCTTTTATACTGGCGTCAGAGGTGGCTTTGGCTTTATTCGAGTTTTGCGTCTGACTTTGTTCTTTGGTTTGATCTTTTGAAGAGTCTTCTTGAGATTGACTCTGAGACTGGGATTGAGATGATTTTTTGTTCATAAGTACCTCACGTATCCTTGGTAAAGTTATACTTTATGACGACTACGCTGTCTGTGCTAAGCTAGGTAGCACTTGTATTTCGCCCAACAGGCAGTCTATCTCCTGTATGAACTATACAACGGTTACTGAGTAACATACAACAAGAGTTAAATAATAGGTTTTAGAAAATAACAGCTTGATGATGATAAATTTAATTTAATTGGTATAGAAACAGGAGCAGGCATGAAGCTACGGGGACGGTTTTCGCTGCTGGCGAGTATAGGACTCTCATTTGGTATCGGATTGACTGGGTGCAGTAGTGAACCACAGAACCAGGTATTGCCCGCTGGTAGTACGGTGATAGCGCTTGGGGACTCACTCACCTATGGCTATGGCGCTAGTACAGAGACAGCTTACCCTAGCGTGCTTGCTGACTTGAGCCAGTGGGAAGTGGTGAATGCAGGTGTCAACGGTGATACCTCTGCCGATGTGCTGGCTCGAGTAGAAGATATCACCAAACAGTCCCCTGATTTGGTACTGCTTGGGGTGGGCGGGAACGATGTATTGCAGCGTATTAAGCCTGATACGACCCGTGCCAATATTGAGCGAACGGTTGATACCTTACACTCTGCAAATATTGATGTCGTCCTGATTGCTGAACCATACCTAAGTGCCAGTGCATTATTCGGTAAAGTAAGTGACAATCCGCTGTATGAAGAGGTAGCTGGTGAGAAGGACATACCGCTATACTCAGGCGGCTGGTCAGCGGTACTATCTGATGACACACTAAAATCCGATAGAATCCATGCCAATGCTACAGGATATCGTCAGTTTGCAGAAGGACTGCATGATTACTTACAAGAGGAAGGTTTGGCGCCCTGATATTAAGTCTTGAAGTTATAGTCTCTAAAAACTTAACTTGAGACTTCCCAATAAAGACCCAACACAAAAAAGCAGCGAGCGCAGTAATTGGCTCTCTGCTTTTTTATTTGATGTTATGAGTAACGCTATTAGCAGCTAATTAGTTATTAGTAACGAATAAACAGTCACTTTGACTTATATCAATCTTCATCCTTCATGACCACTACCAAGCCTTTATCAGCATCTATCCTGCCATCACAGATATCTTGATAAGCACTCAATAAACCATCTACTCCGTCAAGCTCTTGAATGTTCAGCCATGAACTGGTCTTTGCCATGCTCATCATAATATAGCGCATAGAGCGCTTATTGAACGCTTCAGGGCCCCATTCTTTCATACGCTGCTGCACATGACTGGGTGCAAAGAACTGCTGACTACGCGCTTGAATGATGCCCTCAGAATGTCTCGGCTCATCCCAATGGGTAAGACCGACATTGCTGGTGTAACGCATGTTGTCGCCTAAGTGCTTATGTAGCCTACTCAGGACATCGGTATTGGCTGACATATCTACAATAACGGTAGGTTTGGTTGCATCAATTCGCTCAAGAGCGTCGTAGCTCAATACACTGTCATAAGCCTCAATCGAATCAACGAAGTCTGTATGGCGGTCGGAGGTAAGACCGACGACATGCGGGGCATCTGTATCCTCGGCCAGACCGTATGCCAAACCTATACTGGTCTTGCTCGAGGCACTGATGATAACGATCTGTTCTGCATCAAACCAATCATTACTTTTTAGTAAGTCATATAAGCAAAATGAAGTTAGATGCAGTACAAAGAGCAGCATCCGCTGGTTGTCGTTGGCGCGATCATAACCTCGTTCGTGATTGACGCGCTGATACAGGTTATAACCAGGTGGTAGCTCGGAACGGTGGGCGCTACCATCCATCAGATTGGTTTGCGTGATGCGTTTGGGCGTGATAATCAGCTCGTTCGCTGGCGGGAAATAACCGAATAGACGCTCACCAACAGGTAGGGCGTCGCTACTAGACTCCACAACATCACCAAATCCCCATACTGGAATGACTCCCCATTTTTCAGGCTCGTCACCATTCGGCGGAAAAAATTGCCAATATCGCAGCTGATTACCCATGACAGCGTAAGTAATATTATTAGCCGTAAAGGCAAAGCGATCGACTTTGACACGTACTTCACCCTCATTGAGGGTACATGCTGGTGTTTCCTGTAAACGTGCTTTAGAAAAATCCGTTTTATTGGTCTGAAATTCTTGCATATCTATCTCCTTGATAGCTATCTATTTAGGCGTGGGCAGTATTAGTTTGACGCTCTGCATTGATTTGCATGACTTCACCCATTAGTTTGGGCATATTGGCAGCAGCTTGTGGCATCGATTTTTTTAGACGCTGCAAGATAGCCAGCTCTTCAGGCGTTCTACTCTCACAGGGCTGTACCAACTTGGTAAAACCATCCAAGCGATTGTTCACCAACCATTCACGTAGTGCAGGCTCTTGTGACCAGCGCATCTGGTTTTGCATTTGTGCCACGATACCTACCAACCAGTCCGTGTCATGATTGGGTAGTGGTACCACGCGGCATAGATTATTTTTGATGGCGTCGTCATCGTAACTGGCTTCAATGTGCGCGATAAATGCGGCACTAAATACAGGCTGGTAAGTACGCATATTTTGTACGATGATGGTGTTATCCTGAAATACGGTATAGGTCTCTGTCACTGGTACCGCACGGGCAGAGCAATCAATATGCATAGTGTTGGTTGTCGTTGGGATATGCGTATCAGCAAAATAAATAGTGTCTTTATCTATGCGAGTGATGCGGCCCTTACGTATGATGTTTTTGACTCGGCGTAGCTGTTTTATTTCTTCACTACTGACGGTGGCACCATGGAACATTTTCGGTCGTACATTTGGATCGATGCGCATCAACACCCCACCTTGCTCTAAACGATCAAACAAATCGCTGATACTTTTAGCTTCAGCAATTGCCTCTGCTTGAGTCGCCTGTGCCCCAATAGTATGCACAAAGAAGTCGCGTGATGGTTGGGTGTTTTTACGATCAATCAACCAAGCATCCCTAGGCATAATCCACGTGATCTGATCAGGGTCAATTTGGTTTTCTAATAGCCACAAAACTGCATCAATACCTGTTTTACCGCCGCCAACGACCACATAAACATCGCATGGTTCAGTTAGGTTTGGTAAGTCGTTCAATGGACCAAACTTGACGCCATCAGCAATATCAAAACTTGGCGTGTGGGTTGCTGGCACGGAGGTTTTAAAGTAGGTACCATCGATGATTTTTTTATTGACCTTGACCTTGTGAGTAGTGCCTGACAGCAATGACGTAAAGTGACCGTCTCCTTGATACTCACACATAGGGAAGTACTGGACGCGCCCGCTAGGTAAAAAGGTATGCCGCATGACTTTATCGTAGTAAGACATGATCTCAGCGCCTGTCGCTAGCTCAGACAACCCTTTATTTAAGCCTATATTATCAAGGGTACCGCCGCACAGCTCGCGCGAACTGACGCCATAGAATGATGATGGCTGATGTAGTGTGACAAATGAATAGGCATCATTCCAATGACCGCCTGGCTTATGATGCTTATCAACGATAACGATATTGGCATCTGTCTCTGCTAGCAATACGTCAGCAAAAGCCATGCCGACTGCACCACTGCCTATAATTAGGTAGTCCGTTTCTAGTTGTTGAATACTCATCGCATCCTTGCTCCTAAGGTAATGATTCATCCATGATATTTAATAACAACTGTTTGTATATAACAGTGTTATATACTAAAATAACACTGTTATAATTGTCAAGACATAGTGAGAATCTAATGGACGCTAGAACTAAAATCCTAAATGCAGCCTCCCAACTGTTTTTGGAGGGTGGCGGGAGTGCTTTGAGTGTACGTGCTATCTCTAAGCGTGCAGGACTATCTACCATCGGCATATACAGTCATTTCCAAGGTAAGCAGGGCATATTAGATGCATTGTATATCGAGGGGTTTCATCTGGTACGTGAAGCCATGGATGTCATACCTGATGATGGCAGAGCCAGCAAAGCGCAAGTACTAGAGTCGTGCTTGGGGTATCTCAACGTGGCTGAAAAATATGAAGCGCATTACCGGCTAATTTTTGGAGAGTCTGATGCAGGCTATCAGCCATCAGAGGAAGCCATTGCTGCACGGGACAGCGCATTTGCAAAATTGGTACGAGTCGCAGGATCTTACTTATCCGAAGATACGAGTATGATAGAGCGTCAGCAAATCGCTCTAGACATATGGGCAATTGTGCACGGGTACGTCAGTATCAGTCATCATGTGGTATTTACTGATGGTTTGGACTTGGACTGGAAATCAATGGCGCTGCGTGTGGTTGAAGTACAGCTTGATTCGATAGGTTAGAAGAGGATGAATAAGGTAAAAAATAATACAGTTTTATGAGTAATATAACGCTCATAAATTTGTAAATTAGTATGATATGATAAATATATTACTCATAATCAATAAATTCTATATATAATGAGTAATATATTTATCATATATCTGAGTTGATATGACTGATTTATCACTAACCATACAAGCCTTTCTTGATGATAGCTGGCAAGACATTGCTAAGCTAATATTTAATGATGACAAAGAATTGATAGAGCTTATATATAGTGATGAGACGACAAGTCTGTCTCAAGATAATAAAGGCAGTGATAATTATAGCTATGAGCATTTTTTAGCTGATAATCACTTTGCCGTATCTATCAATTATCCTGTAGAACTATTTGGTACGACAATAACAGAGGGTTGGTTACCTGTCTTAGATGACATGATACCGGCTGGCGCTAGTCGCAGATATTGGATGCAACGTTTAGATTTAACGCGGCTATCAAAGACAGAGCAAGATTATGAGCTGCTCAGGCGTGCAACTATCGCACCGATAGGTCATTTGCGTATCAAAGAGGCTGTCCCTCTACCTACACAAGACGAGCAGCGTTTATTTACGCTGGCTGACATCACGGATCGCGACGTCAATTTTTTGGAGTATGCAAGCGAGCAGGGTGCCATGGCAGGCGGTGCAACGGGTGCTGGCGGTGAGGCCCCCAAGTTACTATTACGCTGGCGTGATGACGAAGCAATTTGGATTGATAATCAGCAACTGGCGGACAGCGAGGACAGGTACTATTTGGTCAAATACCCTCGAGGTCAGCGGACGAGTCTAGACTGTGACATCTTGCGTGCAGAGTATCATTATTATCATGAGTTGACGGCTATGGGGTTTAAGACGATTGATATTGATGGTATGAGGCTAATCGAAGGTGATAGGTACCCCTCATTGTGGTTGCCTCGTTTTGATATTCAGATAGGTCAGTCAGCTTCGCCTTATAAGCGCTTTGCGATGGAGTCTATTTATAGCATGCTGAAGAAGGGTGCTGGTGCTATGTTGGATCATTATGCAGTGATACATGAACTTATTGCAATTATTGAAAGCTCAAACATGGTGGATGAGGGCTTTTATTTTGATAAGCAAGCCTTTGTCATCGAATGGGTACAGTGCGATTTATTAAATATTGCTTTTGGCAACTCAGACAATCATGGACGTAATCATGCTTTTATGCGAGATGCAGATCAGATTTGGCTGACACCTATATACGACTTTGCAACGATGCGTGCAGACCCTGAAGGGATACCGCGCAGCATAAAATGGAAAACGGCAGATGCACGGTCACCTGATAAGCTTGAATCAGGAGGTCGCTATCGCTTTGATTTAATCGCTGAGCAGCTAGCAGACGTAGTACCGCCTGAAGTGTTATTAGGCGAGCTTAAAACCACAGCAGAAAAATTATTGAATTTAAAGACGCGCTTAGCTGCTAGGGGTGTGCCTGAGCACATTCTATCCTTTCCAGCCATTGGTTTTGATTATTTACCCCAGAATTTAGAAGCATGGCGATTGCTGAATTAACATGACCTATATGAACTGTGTGACCTGCATAATTGAGAAACTCAAAGATCGACCGATAGAACAGACACTATCAGACGTATCGAAGATAAAGGTAGGATTATGAATTACCATAAAGATATTCATGAAGACAAGGCTTTACTCATCAATAACAACCAAAAACAGCGTGCATCAAAAAACGCGCTGCCGCTTGACAGTCATGCACGTAAGGTATTCAAAAACAACGTCGTCGAACAGTTACAAGACGGTATACTTACTCAAGGTGAAGCATTAAAGATATTGCGTGTACAAGTATTAAACGTACGCCAAGAGCAGTTTGCAACACTTGTAAAAGTATCGCGCAAGACGATATCAGATATAGAGAATGATAATGGCAACTATAGTGTGGATCTGCTTAATCAAGTTTTTCGCCCATTTGGCTTGCAAGTAGGCTTAGTACCAATAAAAAACAGATAACATATAACTTAAGAATAGGGGTAGCGACGATGTTTGGTATTATAAAAGACTGGCGTGAGCAGCGTATATTAGACAATAGTGAGTTCAACCATGCTGATTGGATGCAGGCTGCCAAACGTATCGTTATCTTAGATCGATTAAATGCTGATGAGAGGTCACATTTATTTGATTTAGCAACTTTATTCTTAGCTGACAAATCAATCACTGGTGCCCATGACTTTGAGATTACCGATGCTGTCAAACAGTCCATTGCACTACAAGCGTGTCTGCCGATCTTAAACCTAAGTCTTGAATGGTATGCTGGTTGGTCATCCATTATCATTTATCCCGGCTCATACAAGAGCAGCAGTACCACAATAGATGAGTTCGGTGTTGTCCACGAAGGTACTCAGCATCGTAGTGGAGAAGCATGGCTGCGCGGGCCTGTCATTCTCTCATGGAAGGATGCCAAACATTCAGGCGAACGCGATGGGCACAATGTGGTTATTCATGAGTTTGTCCATAAACTCGATATGATGAATGGCCGCGCCAATGGCTTTCCACCAATGCAACCCGATATGGATCCTGCGCGATGGACAAAGATTATGAGCCGTGATTTCGAGGATTTTCAAACACATCGCAAGTCAGGATTAGATCGCTATGGAGCGACCAATCCCGCGGAGTTTTTTGCGGTGCTTAGTGAGGTGTTTTTTGAAACCCCGCAAAAGCTGGTAGATGCTTATCCCGATATTTATGAGATTATGGTGAAGTTTTTTCGTCAAGAGCCTCTCGAGTCAAAATAGTAAAACATTCTTTCAAATGAATATATACTATTAAAAATCAGAAAAGGGTAGTGCGCTACGATAATTCTTCCTTAAGTTTGGTATCCACCTTTGAAGTCTTTAAGTCGTCCATTGATCGTTAATAACCGCAATGAGATAACGTTTGCCTTGATATTCGTCAAATACCAAGCGTAGTACACGCCAGTCCATGCCAGCGTATGCTTCAGTACTATTATAATAAAACTCTACAACCTCTGATTGTGGGTATATTTCTTTTAGGTTATTGATTGAATTACCATTATTGGTTGACTCGTTAACCCTAATGGCTACGTTATCGAACGTTTTACCATTCACCCATGTATCCAAATATGTAGGTAGTGTCGTGATGAGTAAATCGCCAGTGCCGTCTTTTTTGCCCCAAGTAAAGCGGATATTGGACTGACTCAAATACTGCTCATATTGAATGCGACTAAAGACTTTATCAGATTCAGGACGTACATAAGCATACATGGAAAAACGAACGCCACGTGTGGGATGAATGTCATTAGCAATCCTAGAAAAGTCCTTATTTGCCAGTGCGCGTTGTATACGTAATGCTTGCTGTCTAAGGGTTTGTCGACTTATATCAGTACTGACAATCGTTGATGAGCTACTCATAGCCTGAGAGTTAGTAGTTTCGACGGGCTCAGCGGCAGACTGGCAGCCAGTCGCAGTCAAAGTAGCCAATAACAAGCTACTACAGGCCAATGTTACAGATTTTTTCTCATAAGAAGTGGTCAATATAGCCATAGAAATATCCTTGGCAATGAATGAGTGTATTAGCCCCAAAAATCATCATAGAAACCGATAAAGGGAACAATATAAAAGCACTATGTAATCAAGATCTTGGTAAGTGAACCTGAATGATACGATATTACATCATAGTCCTAATATGGCTATGATGTAATAGACCGTAACACTTATAGGATAAAGCTTGTAGAGACTGACATGTCAACGTATAGAACGCTAACATTGCTATCGATCATAGGACTGACAACTGTCGGTAGTGCTATAGCAGATGTAACACAAATAGATGACACAAGAGCCGCTACGAAAATCGCTGCCATCACCAAGATGTATAAACAAGACATCGATGACGAAGGTATGAGTAATCCTACCGTGTTACAGCAGTATGCTGATGATGATTTACAAGCAGCCATACAGCTCGAACAGGATTATTTTGATAAGCACCAAATGTCATGCAATGTGGATTATGATGTGTTGTGGAACGCTCAAGATCCTGACTATACGCAGGATAAGAAGTTTTCAGTAACTGATAAAGGATTGGTTCACGTCAGCTTAGCGCAAGGTAGCGATATTTATTATGAGTTATCATGTGATGATAAGAATGCCAATTGCCAAGTTGCAGACGTGATCTTAAACAAAGATGGCGATACTTTGCGTAATCATTTGCTTGAAACTTGCCGCTAACAACGGCCAAACTAATATTGAAAGTACTGAGCCAAGATAAAACACAGGGCAAAAAATCTAAATTATATTATGACTAATTGCTATTCAGTCAATTACTAAAACCGCTGGTTTGTTTTCGCATAATGTATATTATGTTAAATAGATTCTATAAAAGACTGGGTTCATAGATTGTTTTCAGGTCTTTGTACATTAAGTACATGAAAACCAGAATAAGTTAAAACTATTCTATTACTTAAGTTGTCGCAAAATTTGCGACAACTGCTTTCTAAGTATTTAATAAGTGATCGCTATCATTACTATGAACTACCGAATCATCCTCGGTAGTCTTAATTTCGCAAATGACATTTTGCGGAATGATTCAGATCTGGATTAGCACTATTGTCTGCAACCCAACCTTTATTCAAAACTATTTATTATTCTCAATTGAGCGCTAGCCTAGCGCTTAAACCCAACCTTCTTCTAACAGGTGCTCGGTATTGCTAACTTTGAACTCATTGCATAAGTCATAAAACGCCATTGGATCTTCGATATTACCGAGCAGCTCACGTTTATTTAGTGCCACAAATAGAGCTAGTGCGTAGGCTGCATTATGAATAGATTTTGCAGGATTAAAAGTAATATCAGTAAAGGCTTGATATTGCATTACCTCTTCATGTAAATGAGGATTTTGCTTTAGTGCATTCACATATAGCCAATCATAAAACGTCGTCAATGGCTCTACGCCCCATTCCATACCGAAGTAGTCGTAACCAGTGAGCTCTCCTGATGTCATCAATCGCTCATCTTTTCTGGCTTGTCTGGGTGCTACAGTCAACAAGTCTTCATAAGGACCACCATCTTCAAACACCATACTGGCTTGAAAAGCATTTTCGACACTATACTGCTTGCCATCATACTCATTAGTGATTTGTAGGCTAAATGGACTCAGCGGAAAACTCAGTTTATTGCCCGATTTACTGGACAGCTCCAGCACTTGTTTAAACCCATATTTTTTACGAATGACTTGATGCAAGTCATTGATCGTTTTTTTCTTTTGTCTGGTAGCAAATCCCACATGCCGCTCAACTCTTACCATATCTGTTTTTACCAGATTGTCACTGTTGACTTTGGGCATGAATACAGGTTTATGTTCTATAGCGTTTTGTGTTGGTTCCATAGTAATTCACCTTAATATCAATAATCTTTTATAAGCGCTCTTTTATGCTCGACCTACTATATTCCTAACTAATCACTCTATGCTCTTGCTCAGATTTATCCGTTTTGGCTGATAGCTCTTGGTAATTTAATACCACTGCTTGGTCTGAAATAAAATATATCAAGTCAACGCTTGCGATGGCAGTTTATCTTATTCTTTGTCATTTATCCTACCCTATTTAAATATTATTGATATCTCCTATAGATTCGGTGTAAGTAATCCATAAAACACTCACTGCTATTTTTAGATTTCTGTAATCAATTATCTGTTACTTGTAGAACACATTCATTTTTAGGATAAAAGATACAAATATAGACCTCAAAATACGCTCTCCTACTTGCATAGAACCGTACTACCACCCTGTTTATTATATTCTATGCAAGTAGAAGGCTGCTTGTTTAGTAATTAATCGTCTGTAACGCTTACCAAATAAAGCGTTTAGCTTGTTATTTTATAAATTTATGTCTTTAAATAGCGGTTAAAATGCTCTATAACTCAACTTTTACGTAGTCTACTGAATATGTAGGTAAATATGGTACAATTATCCCCAAGTGAACTTTGGGGATAATTGTACGTTTCAGACCTTATAAAATAAGAGATTCTTTATTTTTAGAACAAATACCAGTGTCCATATTGGTGTCCAATGACTATTTGTACTTTTTTGGAGAATACTCTTCTTTGGTTATTAACCTTATGCAACTGCCCAATCAAATTTACGGATATACCTTATGGCTGTCGATCACATAAACGATATCAATAAGCTTGAATACCTAGACAAGGACTATTCAGTTAGTGTCTCAGGTGTGGCAGGCTTGAGCATTCGTGTCTATCCAAACGGCAAAAAAGAATACTACCTGCGTTACTCTCATCCGCATATCGAGGGCAAGCGCCCCAGAATGATGCTCGGTAAAGTCGAGGATATTGATTTATATGAGGTGAAGTACAAAGCCGAGACTATCCTCAACATGGTCGCCAAAGGCTCTGACCCTAAAGCTATTCAGCAAAAAGAACAAGTCAACAGATACACACACCTCAAAAATGCAACGTTTTCTGAGATTGCACAAGCATGGCGCGACCACAAGACAGCAGGTCGCCATCAAAATAAGTCTAAAAGATCCGCATTTAGTGACTCTACCCTCAAATTTTGGGATTTATGTCTAGGATATATGTGTAGCGAGATTGGTGATTTGAGAATGAACGATATCACCAGCGAGATGATACTGAGTGTATGTGAGTCAATTCAAAATAATAACAATCAAGCCACTTTTGTTGGTGCGAGCACTCGCTTGTATACTGAAAAAGTGTTTTCGTTTGCAGTGGCTCGAGGATTGTGCGATAGAAATGTGGCTATCGATACTCGCGGTGAGCTGGCTCCCGCCAATTCAGGCAATCACTTACCTGCTATTACTAAGCCAGACCAGTTTGCGACACTTCTAAAAGATATGTCTGAATTCAAAGGCGCAAGTAAAATCACACTAGAGGCTATGAACTTATTGCCTTATGTATTTGTACGTAGTATCGATCTGCGATCGATGCGCTGGAATGATATCGATTGGGATACTAATACATGGGCGTTCTCCCCGACCAAAGGCGAAGGACGCGATGATATGGTCTCGCACTTAGTTGTTCCCTTAGCCAAGCAAGTTATCGAGCGTCTACGAGATATCCAGTCAACCACAGGGCATAAGGAGTATGTGTTTGCTTCAATGCGTGGCTCAAGCAATGCTTATATCAGCAAAGCGACGTTGGTACAGGTTTTTCATCGGCTCGGATATAAAGACGTGCAATGTGCGCATGGATTTCGAGCATCAGCTAAAACCTTGCTTATGGAACAGCCTGAGCTACGCTATTCAGATATCGTCACAGAATTACAGCTGGGTCATCGTATCAAAGACACACATGGCGGGGCCTACAACAGACTTGATGAAATCGATACTAGGATACAGATGATGCAAGATTGGGCTGATTATATAGATGAGCTGCGAGGTAAATAAATTGCAAGACAATCCTAGAACGTAATTAGGACAAACTTGTACTAAAACCAGTTAGATATATGAAGAAAGTTAGAAACAAACTGAGCCAAACATAAGCAATAGTATGATAAGGGTCAACAAAACAAACAATTGACCATTAACATTAAGCAGGTCTCACCTATTTATGTTAAATTGCAAAAAACTATAGGATATTGCGCATAAGATAACCACAGTATTATATCCATTCATTTGAGAAGGAGTTTGAAGATGACGTTAGATAACAACGTATTACGTAAACGCACCAGCTTGTTGGGTTCATTATTAGGTGATGCTATTTCTCGCCAATCTGGTGAGCAGACGCTAGATACGATTGAGACGCTACGCAAAGGCTTTATTCAACAGCGCCGTGAGCCGAATGAGACACATAAACAGCAGCTTATCGATTTTATTGCTTCTTTGGACAATCAAACCTTAAAAAACGTCATACGCGGCTTTTCTATCTATTTTTTCCTAGCCAATCTAAGCGAAGAGAATTATTTGCGTGAGCAGCGTCATGCGCAGCGTATGCAGTCCGAGCAAAGCTGGGAAGGATCATTTCGTCGTACCTTACTTGAGTGTCGTGAGCGCAATATTGAGCCCGCTCAAATGCAAGAGCTCATTGATCAGCTGAAGTTTACACCTGTATTTACGGCGCATCCTACCGAAGCGCGTCGCCGTACAACGATGAATATCTTACAAAGTCTATTTACGCATAGCGACGCCCTAAACAACGTGTCTGAAAACAGCTTCGCCTACGAGCAAGCCAAAGAACAAACGGCGCAAACGATTGATCTATTATGGTCGTCTGACGAAGTACGTACCCGTAAGCCATTGGTATATGACGAGATTAATAACGGTCTGCATTACTTTAATGCCAGTTTGTTCAATGCCATTCCTAAAGTATATCGTAATATCAAAAAAGCCATTGTCGATATCTATCCAGAGCTCACAAACTATCCACTACCTGCATTTATGAGCTTTGGTTCATGGATTGGCGGTGATAGAGATGGCAATCCTTTTGTGACTTTTGAGACCACAGAACTTGCCGTACTGATGCATGCTGATACCGTGCTGCGTCACTATCAGGTGCTACTCAAAAAACTGCGCCGCCAGCTGATTCATAGTGACACTATTGTCACCGTTTCAGCTGAGGTATATGACAAGATTAAAAGCTATGATGAGCTCGATCAGCGGGTGTTTGACTATAACCTCGATGACTATAGTAATGAGCCATATCGTCGCCTGCTCTCTATAATCCTGACTAAAGTCAAAGCCACCAATCGCCGCATCCAAAGCAAAGGTACGGACAGTGAAGCCGAAAAAGATGCCTATGCCAATCCAGAAGAGTTATTAGAAGATCTGCGCATTATCCGTCAAAGTGTCAGTACACACGATATAGCACATAGCGATGGCTTATTGCTAGATATCATTCGTTTGGTCAAGACTTGCGGCTTTCATTTGGCAGCGCTGGATATCCGTCAAGAGTCGTCATACCATGGCGAAGTGATTGCAGATATCTTTGCCAGTGCTTCTAACCTGCCTGATTATCAAACGCTAAGCGAAACCGAACGTCAAGAGTGGTTGACGCGCTTGCTAGAAAAACCAGGCACGCCGCTTATCTATACTGACAACCTGACAGACAAAACTCGTGAACAATTGTCACTGATGAATTCGGTCGCTACTCTACGCAAACTGGTGGGACAGGCTACTTTTGGCAGCTATGTGATCTCGATGACCAATAATGCCAGCCAGCTGCTAGAGGTATTGCTGCTCATGCGGTTTGCAGGCTTATGCAGAATTGATGACGAAGGCCAGTTGTCTGCTGATTTGCCAGTTGCGCCGTTGTTCGAAACCATTGAAGATCTAAAAAATATCGATAAAATATTGCCTGCCGTGTTAGATAATCCACTGTATCGTGGCCTGCTACAGAATACGGATAATACACAAGAGATCATGCTGGGTTATTCAGACTCATCAAAAGATGGCGGAATCATTACCTCAGCATGGCAACTTTATAGTGCCCAGCAGACTATCAATAGTATTGCTGAAAAATACGACATCAAAACGCGGTTGTTCCATGGTCGTGGTGGTTCAGTCAGCCGTGGTGGTGGATCAACGCACAAAGCCATTGCCGCACAGCCAGCCGGCACGCTACATGGGCAGATTAAAGTGACTGAGCAAGGCGAAGTGCTCTATGCTAAGTATGCCAATACAGATACTGCTGTATTTGAGCTGACCATGGCCATCACGGGTACACTCAAAGCCTGCTCAACAAGGTTTGTGGTACAACCGACCGAGCTGCCAGAGTATGAAGCGCTGTTTACACGCTTAGCGGACGCGGGCGAGCAACGTTATCGCGAGCTGACGGATCACACCGAAGGGTTTTATCAGTTTTATTCAGAGGTGACGCCTGTACAAGAGATATCTCTATTAAATATTGGCTCACGTCCTGCCCACCGCAAAAAAGGCCTCCCAAGTAAAACTACCTTAAGAGCCATCCCTTGGGTATTTGGCTGGTCATTGGCACGCTTTACCCTACCTGCTTGGTACGGCGTCGGCAGTGCCCTAGATAGCGTTAAGGCTGACGAAGCATTGATGAAAGAGATGAACGCTAAATGGCCGTTCTTTAGTGTGTTTATGAGCAATATTGAGATGGCCTTTACCAAAGCCAATATGAATATTGCCGAGGCCTATAGCCAACTGTGTGACGATGAGCCGTTACGTGAGAAAATTATGAGCGAAGTCCTCGATGAACATAAACTAACCTATTCAGGATTGAACTCCTTACTTGAGCAAGACTCTTTATTGTCTAGCCAGCAAAATCTAGCCGCCTCCCTTCAGTGGCGAGATGCTTATCTAGACCCCATCAACTATATACAGATTGAGCTATTAAAGCGTGCCAGACAGCAAGATATTGTGAGCAGTGAAGATTCTGACGACATTAACGTAGAGGATCCATTAATCCGTAGTATTAATGCACTAGCAGCGGGTTTACGCAATACTGGTTAAGAGCCGTTTTGGGACAAATAAAACACTTACATTAATTGAGGCTTCGTTCGCGAAGCCTCAATTTTTTTTAAAACCCTTCAAAAAATAGCTCACCAAATATTAATCGCAGTTTAGTACTGCGTTGATTTGTATTGCCCATTAGATGATTCGTAATTCGGTGTTTGAATAACCGATCCTAACAAGATACCGTAAAATATATTTTTACTTCATGTATATGTAGGGTCTGCTCCAATGGAAACGCCTCAAGCAACACCATCTCTAGACATCGCCGTAGCAACTGACTATCAAATAGAATCCGTTGCGCTCATTGATCACGCCATTCAAATACGCTGGAATGATGGTATCGACAGTACGTATCACTATATCTGGCTGCGTGATAACTGCCCATCGGCTTTTCATCCGCACACTGGCGAGCGTAGCTTTGATTTACTGAGTGTCTCAAAAGATATCCATCCACTCTCTGTCTCTTTTGATGATACAACGCTGACGATTGAATGGTCAGAACAAGCGCATATCAGCCACTTTGAACAAAGCTGGTTACGTGAGTTCGGTTATTCTAGTGCGTTGGCCAAGGACCATAGCAGTCCTTACGAAAGTTGGGATGGCACGTTTATTGACCACATTCCGATGTATGACCAACAGAGCATCATGACCAGTGACAGCGCTTTATATGAGTGGATGAGTGCGCTGGATAAATATGGGCTTACTATCATTGATAATATGCCAGATGACTCTGATGCTGGTGTGCAGACCGCCATGCGAGTCGATTATCTTCGGCAGACCAATTTCGGTATGACATTCGATGTGATATCAGAAAGGTCACCGATCAATTTGGCTTATACCTCGCTCTCATTACCTTTGCATACCGATTTGCCAAATCAGGAATTGCCTCCAGGCTATCAATTTTTGCATTTTTTGAGCAATGAAAGTATAGGTGGCGAATCTACTTTTGTAGACGGATTAAAGGTGTTAGAAGGGTTACGAGAAGATCAGCCTGAGTATTTTCGCTTGCTTGCCGAGTATGCTATTCCCTTTCGTTTTCATGACACTGTCCATGATATCCGTGAGCACCACCCCGTCATCAATCTAGACAACTTTGGCAATATTATCGAAATCAAATACAACGCCCATCTTGCAGATGTTTTTGATTTACCAAGTGATGTTATGTACGACTACTATCTTGCTTATCGAGAGCTGATGGCTCGATTAAAGGACAGTCGCTATAAGATTGAGTTGAAATTAGCAGCGGGTCAAATGGTGGTTTTTGATAATCGCCGCGTCCTGCACGGTCGTAATGCATTTGATGAAAATGTTGGAGACCGTCGTCTCAAAGGCTGTTATGTTGACCGCTCAGAGTTTAAAAGCCGTTTACGAACGCTTAAAAAGCAACTGGCTTAATCAAGGATTATTAACCCTTTCCCTTTTTCTGCTTTATCTCTATAGCACTATAGAAATCTATCAAGCAAATTTACGACCTTTCACAAATAACACCACGCTGATGATAACGCTGAACACACTGCACATAATAAACACATTATGTGCGCCTCCCGGCATGTACTCCATAAATGAGGTAAAGAACTGACCAGAAAACACTGCCATCGTAAAGTAGGATAAGTTACGGCCGCGTACGTTAGCAGCACTTAGCTCTACCGTCATATGGTTCAACAGCGGAATACTGAAACCAAAGCCAATACCGATCAATAGCGCGCCTAATGTTAGTAGCAAGGTACTGGCTTGCGTAAAGCAAATGTATGACAATGCAAACGCTAAAAATGCCAATGCCAATACTTTTGGTTCATTCAACCATTTGATTATTTTTGGCATAAAGCCTGCGGTAACGACCGCTACCAAAGAAATAAAGGCCAGAAGTTGACCAATTTGTGATTCGTTATAGCTCAACTCATTCATGGTGATGGGCAGTAACACGGTCGATGTGAAAAAGATGGTCATCGCTAAAGTTGAGATAAGATACACATTTTTTATAAATAAGCCACTAATGATGGTTTTGCTATCGTCCTCATTAATCTGCTCATGGTTTACAGCAGTTGCATGATGCCGTGGTACAAACAGTAGTAGCATGGCTAAGAACACCCACGCAATCAAATAAATCGATAGCGGTAATGCCCAAAACTGTGAAGCCAGCAAGCCACCTAAAAACAAGAAGATGACCCCGCCCAGCTCAATGGACATCCCTTGCTTGGCAATCATTTTTAGACGCGCCTCACCCTGATACCACGTTGAGATTAGTACCGTACAGCTCGCCATGACGACTGCCGTTATACCGCCCAATAGAAACCGATTGCTAAACACCTGTGCTGGCCCATGTAGAAGATAAGCACTGGCGCCCGCAAGTCCGTATAAAAACAAACCAATCATCAAGAGTTTATACGCGCCATATTTATCGATTAACTTGCCAGCCAGTGGCGCAAATACCACCGCACCCAATGACGGCAAGGTAATTAATAGCACGCTGTTGTCGGTAATACCCAAACCTGCCGAAATGCTAACCAAGCCGGGTGCCAGTAACGTACCGACCATAATGGTCAAACTGGCAATACACAGTAAGGTTAAACTACCTGCGGTTTTTAATTGGTTCATATGTGTCCTTAGTCATTTCGATATCTATTACTGGTATAACTGTTCGGCTTAATAAATCATGCCGCAAGTATAGAATCTATCAATCCATAACAAAAACGATAATATATGATTGAATCCATACGAATAATGTATAGATAAAAATTAAGACTGAGCAAGATTTTGATGAAAGACATTAATAAAAGGAATTCATGATATGGATATAAAAACACTTAAAAGCTTTATGGCAGTGTCCATATATCAGAGCTTTTCGGAAGCGGCGCGTGAGCTGTATACTGTACAACCTGCTATCAGTCGTCATATTTCATCATTAGAGACCGAATTGGGTGTTGTTCTGTTTAATCGTACTTCTCGTGAGGTAACTATCACGCCCGCTGGCGAGCAGCTGCTAAAAGACGCTGCCACTATTTTGACTTTGTTAGAACAAGCTAAGACACAAGTCAAGCATGCCCATGATGGACAAGTCGGCACACTCAATATTGCGCATCTAAGCTCGGCCTGCCTAACCTTTATGGCTAAACTGGTACGCAGTTATAAAGAAAAATTTCCGCATGTGCATGTGTCATTGTTTGAGATGACGGTGACCGAACAAATAGAAGCATTCAACAATGACCGCATCGATATTGCTTTTTCAAGACCATTGCCAAGCGCCATTGCCGATGACTTTATCAGCCACAGTATTTATGTCGACAAGTTGGTAGCAATTGTGAACCAAAGCTATGCGTTAGCCGATCAGACAACCATTGATTTAGCGCAACTAAAAAACGATAAATTTATTATTTTTAATCGTGATGAAGCGGTTGGTCTCTTTGATGAGATCATCACACTGTGTAAGCAGGCTGGGTTTTCACCCAATATCATTAGCCAACCAAAACACATGCAAACTTTGGTGACTGAAGTGGCTGCAAGCTTAGGGGTAGCGATTGCGCCCTATTGTGTACGCAAGCTTTATAGTGAAAGGTGTCACTTTATGACACTAAACAACGTCAGCACACACATACCCGTGCATATCCAATACAAGCAGTCCAATAACAGTGCGACAGTTGCCACTTTCGTCGCGGTAGCGTTGAGCGCAACAGATGACATACAAAAGAGCATGATGTATTAAACCAAAAAAATCCTCATCTCTGTGTACAGCAGATAAATAAGATGTGACATCAAGCGTATACCAAATCGTAATGATCATTAGCCAATAGCTTAGTGATAACTGGCAATGATCAAAGCACTATATATTTGCCGTGCAATCAAACAAAAGTTGTGCAATAATAAATTAGATATATTTGTTTTATGGTTTCTGTAGGCATCCTTAATAATTACTCTATTCACTAAACTGGTCACTGAAGGTGCTGAGCAGGTACATATAAAAACGCTACGTTGTATTGATAAACGCTCGAAATAATAATTTTGGAGAATAATCATGTCATCGAAAAAAAACCTAATTACTACCGCTTTTCTTGCTATTAGTAGCTTAGCAGCCGTTTCTACTGCTCAGGCCGCGACTGCAACAGGCACCTTTGATGTTAAGCTAACAATCACTTCTTTTTGTTCTGTCGCCTCCACAACAGGCAATCAAGATATCAATTTTGGTACTTATGTGGCCAATACAGCGATAGTAGATATTGCTGAACAATCATCTGCCAATGACATCTCCGTAACCTGCTCTAAGAACACGCCTTATATCGTGAACTTAACACCATCCAATAACGATACATCAGGCGCTGGTGTTATGACAGGACCTGATAGCGCCACGATTGGTTATCAGTTGACGCAGACAGCAGGTGGTTCTGCTTGGGGCAATACTGGAAACCTAACTGACGATGGCAATGGCGTCTCTGGTATCGGTAATGGATTGGCGATTGCGGCCGACAGCTATAAGGTCTATGCCAAAGTGACTTCTACAACAGACGTTGAGCCTGGTGTTTACTCTGACACTGTCGCTGTCAATGTGACCTACTGACAACCATGTTAGGTCACAGGTTACGACACATTGCGATATGTGGATTCTTTGGAACACTTATATATAGTAGTGGCGCAAGCGCGAGCGGACTACAAGTATCTCCTATCTCCCTTTCGCTACAGAGTCACCAAAATGCCGACGGTTTGACATTGATGAATACAGGTCATGATAAGGTCAGTGCACAAATACGCGTGTATCACTGGACACAAGATAGTACGGGTGATCAATTACAGCTATCACGTGGGCTACTTGCCAGCCCGCCGATGCTATCACTTAACCCTAGTGAACAGCAGCTTGTTCGTATTATCAAAACCAATACGCAAATAAACAAGGACGCAGGCGTAGAAGATGCCTATCGTTTATTGATCAATGAGCTGCCCATCGACACGACCAATAAAAAATCTGGGATACAGTTTGTTTTAAGTTACTCTGTGCCTGTGTTTATTCAGCCCAAATCTATAGAGAAACCTCAGCCGATATTACAGTGGCAGATGCAGAGACAGCCTAGTACCAAGCAGATAACTCTGCAGGTGAGCAATAGTGGTAATGCTCATGCCCAGCTCGCAGCACTAAGTTTTGTAGACAAGCGTAACAACCATACTGTTCTTGCCAGAGGGTTATTAGGTTACGTATTACCAGGTGCCACCATGACATGGGTGTTCGAGCTACCACCCACCGTACTCACCGCGGGTGGTCAATTTGAGGTGCTTATGAATGGAGATAAAATCATACCCGACATCACGCTATCAGGTATTGATCACTAACTTGGTGTTAGGCATCACTGTCACATCTAGTGTCCATGCTGCTGATTCGCTAGTAGATCAGGCTGATCAGCAAAGACTGGCAAAACTTGGTCTAAGCGATCATAGCGATTCATATATAAAGGACGTACGTGCAGAGTTAGGTTCAAACGACCCGGACGAAGGTCTTGATTTATATCTAGAAGTGACGTTGAATGGCTCGAATGTCGGCTTGGTTCATTTCATTCATCATGATGAGCAGTTATGGGCAAGCGCCAATGTATTACGGCACATTGGTTTTTTGCTGCCCCCTAGCACAGTGACACCGCTCTCACTAAGTGATATCCCTGGACTGAGTATCGATTATAATGCTCGCTTGCAAACCCTAACCCTTATAGCGCCCATCGATGCTCTGGACATAGAACCAGCGGTATATCGCACTTATCGCCCTAAACACTCAACGGCTCATACATCGCCTGGCGTCTTGTTGAACTATTCGCTATATGGCACATACGGTGATGATAGTACCCATAGCCTCAATGCTTATACAGAGATGCGAGCATTCAATCAACTTGGGGTACTAAAAAACACAGCAATCACGGCAGCACAAAGTCATGCTCAAGATGGTTGGCACCATCGTACGGTACGCTTAGATACCAGCTGGCGTCAGTCATTTCCTGATAGTCTGTTGAGTATTCAAGCAGGTGATATGCTGACCAGTGCATTATCATGGACGCGCCCCACACGTCTAGGTGGTCTACAGGTCGGTAGCAATTTTGCACTGCAACCTTATAAGACAACCACACCGCTACCGTCATTTTTTGGTAAAGCGACGCTGCCGTCGGCAGTAGAACTCTATGTCAATGGACTTAAGCAGTTTGATACCAACGTGCCTGCAGGTCCCTTTGAGCTGACCACCGTGCCAAGCTTTGAGGGTGCAGGTATGGCACAATTGGTTGTAACTGATGCCCTAGGTCAAAACCAAACGCTCGATTTTCCTTTATATAACACACATCGATTATTGCAATCAGGGTTATCAGACTGGTCATTTGAAGTAGGCGCTGTCCGTAAAGATTACGGTATTGAGTCCTTTCATTATGCTAAAGACATCGCCGCTAGTGGTACGTGGCGTTACGGTCTAAACAACCGATTCACTGCAGAAACTCACATAGAAGCGACCAAAAATCTCAAAAATGCAGGTATGGGCGGCACATGGCTATTAGGACGTACCGGTGGGGTTTTGTTTGTATCGCTAGCGGGTAGCCAGGATATAGACGCTGATGGTATGCAATATAGTGCAAACTATTCGTGGAGTAACCGTCGTATCAATATAGGAGTCGGGATTACTGGTACACAGGGTAACTATCGCGACATTGCTGCCAAATACGGATCCACCCCTATTCATAGAAGCGAGCAGATATCAGCAGGTTATAATACCCAATATGCAGGAAGCTTTGGTATTGGCTACAATAAAGTCACGTACGATCAGCAGGACTCAATAAAACTTGCGCGTGCCTACTGGAGCAAAAACATAGGCCAGCGTATACGGCTAATTGCCAACCTGAACCACGACTTTCACAATGCTGATAGCAGTGTACTCATTGGTGCCTCTATATCACTGGGTCAACAGCGCGCAGCAAGTAGCAGTTTGCAACAGCAAGGGCAGCAATCTTTGTTGGTCGCTGATGTGGTACAAGCGGCACCCAATATTGGCGGTATGGGCTGGCGCGCGCAATCTCGCTATAGTGCGGACCGTCATGACATACTAGCGGAATTGAACCATCTTGGACGCTATGGACAATTGAAAGCAGGTATAACCTTAAATGAGGATCATCATTCTTTGTATGGCGGTGCGTCAGGTGCTCTGGTTATGATGGGCGGCGGGCTATTTGCATCAAAGAGTATCAATAGTAGCTTTGCCGTTGTCTCTACAAGCGGTGTGGCTGATGTGCCAATCCTATTGCAGAACAGTCCAATTGGCAGAACCAATGATAAAGGATTATTGCTACTATCCCCGCTCAATGCCTATCAGGATAACAAAATAAGCATCAATCCTATGGATTTGCCTGCCAACATGAGAGTCGATCAAGTCAGTATGAAAGCAACGCCAGCAGAACAAGTGGGCATGATAGTAAATATAGACATGACACCAGTGAATGCAGCATCTGTTATTCTACAAGATGGTACAGGTACCCACTTACCCTTAGGTAGTCAGGTAAAGGTAATATCGAATAAAACTGTAAATAATGTAGATACATTAGATGCTTTCGTGGGCTTTGATGGTGAGGTATATCTAGATATATTGGCTGAAAAAAACGTACTACACGTCACTACACCTGACGGCAATACTTGCCAAGTACGCTTTGATTATCAGCATCAGGACAATAACATTCCGCTTATTGGTCCGATTACTTGCGAAAAGGAACAGCCATGAAATCGGTATATCAATGGTGTTATTGGGTTGTGCTACTGATGGGCTGCTGTCTACCGGCTCGCCATGCCAATGCTATTTTGACAGCAGACTGTAACGCAAGTGTCAGCCCTAGCCTTATTACTATAAGTACAGCGCTCACACCCAGCAACGCTGACGATGCCAGTATCAATGCAACGCTAAACTACACCTGTAAGAATACTGACCTGCTGCTTAGTATGAAGGTATCTGTTTGCCTATCAGCTGATGGTGGTGACAATAACCCAAGTGTGATATCGCCACGATTTTTGAAGAACACCATTAATAACTCTCGCCTAGCCTTTAATATGACGTTACCAGGAGAGCGAATATGGGGCAATACGCCTGGTTCAGTCTACAAATCGGTCGTACATACCATTGCCCCCAGAGGTAGTATCTCAGTCGATGTGCCAATCAAGCTGTCTTTATTACCAAGCTATAGTAATAACCTTGCCACACAAGGCACATATATCAACAATTTTAACACCAGTGGTACTGCTATTACTTATTCGGATACCTTAGCGCTATTATCTACCCCTAACTGTATTACCGACATTGGCAAGGAAACAAAACCATTACTATTTAGCGCTCAGGCAACAGTAGTGCCTAGCTGCCTTATCAATGCAACCTCTGATATCAATTTGGGCAATCAAATGGCCAATCAGACCACTATCGTCGGCAGTAATAATGATGCTATCGACATAACTTGTACAAATGCAGCGCCCTACTATATCGGGCTGGCACCATCGAACGGTGATACAGCTGGCGCTGGTGTGATGAGTGGTACTGATAGCAATACAGACAAGGTACCTTATCAGTTACGCCGTACTGCAGGTCCTAGTGGTGCCATATGGGGTAACGTAGCAAACGCGACTGGCAATGGCGTCACTGGTAGTGGGACCGGTACGAGCACTTCTCAGACAGTATACGTCACTGTCCCGAGTACGGATTTTATGCCCGATCAGTACACCGATACGGTAACCATCACCATCAATTACTGACATTCAATACTCACTATCACGATATAAGGTCTTATCCGCTTCTGTTCTAAAACCTTCTGTGCTAACCGTAGGCGCGATACTATGTGGATTGGACTGCGTATGTGGATTGGACTGCGCCTGTATGATTTCCTCTTCTTCACGGAACAGTATGTTTTGAGCTTCTTGTTTAAACTCATTATAGTTAATAATGGTGTCTGATTCTCTAACATCAGTTATGACATGGCTGACTTGGATATCTGGGTTCTGTATGTGTTCTGGGCTAGAAAGCAAAGAGTGCTCATGGCTAATGGTTAAACCAGTTCCCGAATTTGAGGTTTGAGAGATAGTTGATGAGATACGATAAGAGACAAATGCGGTCACTACTACAAAAATAAGAAAGACGCTGACTATGGTAAACACAGTGCTTCGTCGTTTATTGGTATTTGTAGGAGACAACATGCTGGTAGGTCGATTTATACCTTTACTACCTGAATTCTCTAAGCTGTCCATAAGTAAGTACCAAATCAGTCCATATGATTGACGGTTTGCTAATCGCCTTATATGTATAATAATATGGTATTTTTGTTACATTACAATGTCTTTTGGTACCAATGCGCAAAATTAGATGACCGATGGCACTAAAGTGTCAGTTTTTTACAGCGTTTTTAATAAATCTAGAAAATAGCGGTTAGATGGTGTCAGCTGCTAGATAGAATGTTATGGGATGATGATAGATGCCAACACGATACTACATACTGAATTAATCGTTGGTCTCGCGATATAATGTGGTCTGTGACTCTTCCCTGAAATCCTCATAAGTGATGGCTGCCTCGGCCTCTGAGGTAGTTACATCGCTGGCAATCTCTTCCTCTACCTCATCGCTCATAGGTATTTTAGGTATGTTTTGTACATCGTCATCTGGAGTGCTTTGCTGTATAACTGGTACTAGTGCGTCATCGTCAGAGCTAGGTTCTGTGGTAGGTTGGTTATCAGCGTTAACAGTAGTTGAATCAAGGTTTGTAGCTGCCGTATCGGTTGTAGTAGGTGCTGCTTCTGCGCTGTTGTCGAGACTACGATCAGCCTCAGATGTAGAGGTTGATAATACACCTGTGAATATGAGTGTGAGCACTATTATAGCGATCAGTAATGAGCCAAAAATCATACCAATGATGATAGGTTTTTTATTACTTGTGGTCGTACTCTGTGAGGGTGCTGTCTCTGCGATATGTGGTTCTGATGATGTGCCTTCAGTATCCGAATCTTCATCAGTAAAAGAAGTATCTGTCTCCTCATTATCGTCTACATACTGATCGTCCAAGCCAGTATCGAGGCGCTGGGTTTCCGTATAATTATTCTTGCTCAGAGTGTTGCTTTTAAGAGTACCACTAAGCGCATCTGTACTCGGTCGACTGATCTGGGACAGTGCGTTTTGATTTGAAAAATCAAAGGTAGCGTTTGTTGTTTTGATATCTACTGGTTCTAAAACTTGCGCTTGATCGCTATTGTCTTCTTCAAAGAGTAGTAGCTCTGTTGCACTCAAAGGCTCAAAAGCAGGTAGCTTATTTGCCGTGTTCAGTGGTTTTAACTTATCTGTGTTACTTATGTTTTCGTCATCTTCAGTGCTCTTAACACGGCTAATAAAACGCTCATAGATATCGTTTTTGGTACGCTTACGCGACTTTTCTTGCACCAGTTTGGCCAACTCTTCATCAAAGTCAGTACCGATGTTTTTTTTGTCGTCGCTCATAGAATAACACCAAGCCAGTTTATTCAACTGACAGTAAATGATTGCTAAGATGAATGATAATTTTCTTGCTAAAATGTAACAGCACCATTAGTTCTCAATATAGTTGCTCACACTCCTATCTTCAAGCACAATTTGTTCGATATCACTAATATTTATGCGTATCATCTCAAATGATTGCATACACACCTATTCAGACAACACCTAATGAAGACTATATATCATGATAGGCTCAATAATATGGATTTAAAACAGCTTAATGCCTTTATTGCGGTCGCAGATTTACGTAGCTTTAGTGCTGCTGCGACAAAAACAGGGCTGTCGCAGCCAAGTTTGAGCCGTCTACTTAAGCAGCTAGAAACCGATATCGGTGTGGTGCTGATTGATCGCTACCATAGACCTCTGCATCTGACTGAAGCGGGCAGTTTCTTTTACGATAAGATAAGCACCATACTGACAGAAATCGAGACCGTGACCAGTATGACCCAGCGCTTGTCCGCGCCAAGTACTGCGCTCAACATTGGGTTTGTGCCCTCGGTGCTATATGGTCTACTACCCGAAATCATCGCCAAGCTAAAACAGTCTGACCCTGATATCGAGGTTAATCTAAAAGATATTAGCTCATATCAGCAAATGGAGGCGCTCAAGTCTGGTGATATTGACGTGGGTTTTGGGCGTTTTGCGCATCAAGACCCTTGGATTCAGCAAATACTACTGCGTCATGAGCGCTATGTGGTCGCACTACCCAAATCGCATCCTCTTGCCTATGTAGATGAGCAGCGGTTGATAGATCTGGCAAACAACCGCTTGATTTTATACCATCAAACGCACTTACCGATAGCAGCCACAGTAACGCCTTCGGCGCACGCTCGTAGTTATTCAGACAACACCCAGTTAGATGAACCAATCAGAGCTGATGCTGGCGAGCAACTTGCATCTAATAAGCCGATCACTGAACCTTTACTACATTTATTTGCACAGTACGGCATATCTCCGTATATGACGACGACGGTAAGTGACTTGCAAGTAGCACTAGGTTTGGTCGCGGCCGGAGAAGGTATTACTTTGGTACCTGCCAGCCTAAAAACCGTACGTACCGAACAAATAAGCTATCAACGTTTGGTACACGAAAATGTCACCTCCCCTATCTACTTACATACCCTCAAAGACTTTGTCCACCCAAGTATCTCTAATTTATTGAGCGCCATCTATCAAGTATACGAGCAGCGAGGTATTACGTACCGACCGCAAAAGTTTGTCTCTCAAGCTTAAATGAGCAGATATCGGATAGATATTGTGTTATAAAGAACCGCTAAAAAATAATCACTCACTAATGCTTGATATTAGCGAGTGATTATGCTAACCAAAAAGAATGGCAATGCAAACAAATAGTAATAACTATCACTATTAATAAATAGAATAATCATTCTCCTGAAGCGTATTGGTGTGCTAAAGTCGATACAAGATTAATCGTTATAGAGAAAACAACTCATAAATCGATTGTCTACTGATCATTGGCAAGCTGACACAGGTAAGTGATAATTTGCCGTTTTAAACATTTAGAGGTATTCATGACCACACAACCACTCAATAACCCAAGTACCACTGACGATACGGTCACAGCACAGCAAGAAGGCTTTAGTTGGCGCATCTTTGGTCCAGGTATTTTAATGGCGACCGCTGCAATCGGTGGATCGCATCTGATTTCGTCAACACAGGCTGGTGCCATATATGGCTGGCAGCTTGCGATCATGATTGTTTTGGCCAACGTTTTTAAGTATCCGTTTTTTCGCTTTGCAACGGATTATGTCTACGATACTGGTGAGAGCTTAATTGCAGGCTACGCCAAACGCTCAAAGCTATATCTATGGGTGTATTTTATTCTCTCTATCCTATCAGCGGTCATTAGCACTGGTGCGGTCTCACTGATTGCGGCAGTAATTTTGGGCTTTATGCTACCCGCCTCCCTTGGACTATCGACGATGGCGTTGTCTCTCATCATCGTTGCGGTCTCTTGGTTCTTTTTGATAGCCGGTCACTATAAGCTACTTGATGGCGTCACTAAGTGGATTATGATTGCGCTTACGACAGCGACCATCGCAGCGGTTATCATTGCTGCTGGCAAGCCAACCGTGATGGCAGTAGATTTTGTTGCCGCCTCTCCTTGGAATTTGGCGACATTAGGCTTTATTGTGGCGCTGATGGGCTGGATGCCAGCACCGCTTGAATTTGCAGCGATCACTTCTATGTGGACTTCTGCCAAGGTGAAAGCAGATCACACGACACACAGCCAAGGCTTGTTAGATTTTAATGTGGGTTATGCGGTTTCAGCGGTTTTGGCGTTGTTTTTCTTATCATTAGGTGTATTTGTCCAGTATGGCTCAGGGCAAGAGATTGAATTGGTTGGCGGCGCGTATATCAACCAGCTGATTAATATGTATACCGCAACTATTGGTGAATGGTCGAGACTACTGGTGGCCTTTGTCGCCTTTATGTGTATGTTCGGCACGACTATTACCTGTGCTGATGGTTATGGACGCGCCAACGCTGAGTGCTGGCGTTTGCTTAAAGGCGAGAGTGAGATCAATAAAAAGCAGATCGCTTTTTGGACGACTTATGCTATCGGTGGCGGGCTTGTGATTATCACGTTCTTTACCGGACAATTAGGCGCTATGCTTAAGTTTGCCATGATATCGGCATTTGTCTCTGCACCTATCTTTGGTTGGTTGAATTATTCACTGGTCAAAAAACATAAGAAACTATCAGCAGGTATGAATGCACTATCTATCGCAGGTTTGATATTCTTGGCAGGTTTTGCATTGTTGTTCTTAGCAAACCTAGCAGGTCTATTCTCTTAAACTAAGATTTATAGTCTGGCTCAAACAAAAGCCCTAATAGCTTAGCTATTAGGGCTTTTTTGATGGTTAACTCTCAACAAAAGAGAAAATATAGGTCTAGTAATTGTAACTAAATGTAAAATATGGATTATTATCTAATACGGTTATTTGAGCAATATGAATACTTATTCTAATGGAACATCAATATAAACATAATGCTATTCGTATTATGAATACTGTTAAATATTTTAATATATATTTTTATTTTAGATAATTAATAATTCTATTAGCGAGCTTTTTAGAGGTCAATAATTGGGTATAATTAGTCACAACAACGATAATACTTTCTCTATCTGCAAGGATACTAGCATGACAACTTCTTCAGCAGGCGCGCGCTTTCGCAGTGCTCTCACTCAAAAAAATGACAATAATCAACCATTACAAATCGCAGGTGCTATCAACGCTTATACAGCGATGATGGCCACCCAAGTCGGTCATCAAGCGCTGTATCTCTCTGGTGCTGGCGTGGCCAATGCTTCATTTGGTCTACCTGATCTTGGTATGACCAGTCTCGATAATGTATTAGAAGATGCTCGCCGTATCACTGACGCAGTCGATACACCGCTGCTGGTAGATATCGATACAGGCTTTGGTGGCGCGTTTAACATCGCTCAAACGATTAGAAAAATGGAAAAAGCAGGCGTCGCTGCTGTACATATCGAAGACCAAGTCGCTCAAAAGCGCTGTGGCCATCGTCCTAACAAAGAAATCGTCAGCATCTCAGAGATGGTAGATCGTCTAAAAGCAGCATTAGATGCCAAAACTGACCCTGATTTTGTAGTGATGGCTCGTACTGACGCCTTATCGGTAGAAGGGTTGGATGCTGCGGTTGAACGTGCTGTTGCGTTCCAAGAAGCGGGTGCAGATATGATTTTTGCAGAAGCGCTAACCGATATCGAGATGTATCATAAGTTTACTGATGTATTGGACATTCCTGTACTGGCCAACATGACAGAGTTTGGTCAGACAGATCTATACACCACTGATCAGTTGTATAGTGTGGGCGTCGAGATGGTGCTGTATCCGCTATCAGCCTTCCGCGCCATGAACAAAGCGGCACTGAACGTCTATCAGCATCTACTCAATGATGGCACACAAGACAAAGTCGTCGATACCATGCAGACTCGCATGGAGCTTTATGACTTCTTAAATTATCATGAGTTTGAGCAGACATTAGACAAGCTATTTGCTAGTAACAAGTAACTAGCGATTGGTTGTTATTAACGCTGCGAAGATAAACTACCTCTGGGTGTTTTATCTTCTTAAAATTCGTATTCATTTACCTTTAGGTTATTTATGTCATTGCTTACTTCTCATACTGCTTTTAGAGCGTTACTACTCAGTAGTACGCTGGCGGCACTGCTACTCATAACTGGCTGTGATAACACGCCAGAAACCGTCGATAACGTTGACACAACTACCAGTGAAGCAACCGATACTGCTGCGACCCAAGTTGTGCCATCAGATGCTGTCTCTCAAGACGACTTGGTCATGACGACAATTACGTTAGATACCGTTAACAGTCTACTGTTTGCGCCAATTATCAATAGTGGTGCGCTCAGTGAAGAGCAAGTCAGCTGCCTTGAATCGCGTAATAAGGACTTGGGTAAAGCCGAAGTTGATAGCTTTTATAGAGGTCAATTCACCGATGCAGAGTTAAAAGAGCTAGATAGCTTTTATACGTCGGACGTTGGCAAAAAGCTGCTTGCTTTTGGCAATGAGCAATTGCGCGTCATGAATGGCGAAGAAGTCGCAACCCCAATGGCTGACCCCACTCCAGAAGAAATGACTGAAATCCAGACATTTATGGAGTCGCCACTGGGTGTCAAGTATATGGAAATCAATAATGCAGAAGGCGAAGGCAGCGCGATGGAGGTCTTGAACGGCCCTATTGAAGCTGAGTTTAAGCGTTGTAATGTCGACTTAGACGGTCCACAGCCTGAACAGCCTGCATAACGCTCAACTGGCGCTATAGTCAGTCATTAACCAATAAATTTCTCATCAGAAACATCGTTAGATATACTGTTTTCACCCAAAAAAGCTACCCACAAAAGGAATGTAAACATGGCAGCACAAAAAGAACTTTCAGGCGCAGGTCTACGCGGACAAGTCGCTGGTAAAACCTCTCTATCTACCGTCGGCAAATCAGGCTCTGGTCTGACCTATCGCGGCTATGACGTATCAGAGCTAGCCGACAAGTGTATTTTTGAAGAAGTGGCGTACCTGCTGCTATACGGTAACTTGCCTACGCAAAGCGAGCTTGATGCCTATCAAGCCAAGCTAAAAAAACTACGCGGGCTACCACAAGCATTAAAAGATGTGCTTGAGCGCATTCCAAGCGACGCGCATCCAATGGATGTGCTACGTACTGGTTGCTCGATGCTCGGTAACCTTGAAACTGAGACTGACTTTGCTCAGCAAAATGATCAAACTGACCGTATGCTGGCAGCGTTCCCGTCGATTATCAACTATTGGTATCGTTTTAGCCATGATAATGTGCGTATCGAGACTGATACAGATGATGCCACTATTGGCGGTCATTTCTTGCATTTGCTCAAAGGCGAAAAGCCAAATGAGCTACACGAAAAAGTCATGAACGTCTCGCTTATCTTATATGCAGAGCATGAGTTCAATGCGTCGACTTTTACTGCTCGTGTCTGTGCTTCAACTCTATCTGATATCCACTCTTGCATTACTGGTGCCATCGGCTCATTACGTGGTCCATTGCATGGCGGCGCGAATGAAGCGGCTATGGATATGATTGAAGGTTTTAGCTCACCTGATGAAGCTGAAGAAGAGATGATGGGCATGCTGGCTCGTAAAGACAAAATCATGGGCTTTGGTCATGCAATTTATAGCGAATCAGATCCACGTAACGTGGTGATTAAAGGCTGGGCTGAAAAACTGGCTGCTGACGTCGGTGATGAAGTGTTATACCCAGTATCGGTTCGCTGTGAAGAAGTGATGTGGCGCGAGAAAAAACTGTTCTGTAATGCTGATTTTTTCCATGCATCTGCCTATCACTTTATGGGCATCCCAACCAAACTGTTCACACCTATCTTTGTCTGCTCACGCTTGACTGGTTGGGCTGCTCACGTGTTTGAGCAACGTGCTAATAACCGTATCATTCGCCCAAGTGCAGAGTATACGGGTGAAGATCTGCGTCCAGTGCCAGATATGAGTGCGCGCTAAGGTATTTAGTGTTAAATGCTTATTATTAGGCAGCTTATTGAGTAACGTTATCAGCGAGCAATAGTGCTGGCTGATAACGATATGATGATTGAGTCTTGTTGACTGTTTAGGCTTAATCATCATATGCCTATTACTCTTTATATAAACCATACCTTTCTATTTTTTAATATCACTTCTTTAGCAAAGCCTACGCAAACGATGTTTTTGCTAAAGGAATGACTTTTTACCTGATATTAACGCTCAACTATTTATGAAAATTAGCCAACAGCCAAAGGTGACTTATGGACAACGCCCTCGTACAACCCATGAACGATGAATTCAAAAAACCACTTCCCGATACTGACCTTTACTACTTTGACACCCGTGAAGCGGTCGAGCGTATCGAAGAAGGTGCTTATGACAAGCTACCATTCTGCTCAAAAGTATTGTGTGAAAATTTAGTACGCCGTTGCCCACCAGAAGAGTTAACCGATGCCCTAAAACAGCATATCGAGGGTAAGCAAGATTTAGACTTTCCTTGGTACCCTGCCCGCGTAGTCTGTCATGATATCTTGGGTCAGACGGCCTTTGTTGATTTGGCAGGCTTGCGTGACGCCATCGCTGAGCAAGGTGGTGATCCGTCTAAAGTAAACCCTATTGTGCCAACTCAGCTTATTGTTGATCATTCTTTGGCCGTTGAGCATGCAGGCTTTGAAGAAGATGCGTTTGAGAAAAACCGTGCGATTGAAGAGCGCCGCAACGATGACCGTTTTCACTTTATTAACTGGTGTCAGTATGCTTTTGACAATGTAAACGTCGTACCGCCTGGCAACGGCATCATGCATCAGATCAACCTAGAGAAAATGTCACCTGTCGTACAGGTTGTGCACAATAAAGCAGGTGAAGAAGTCGCGTTTGCCGATACGCTAGTTGGTACTGATAGTCACACGCCGATGGTCGACGCCCTAGGTGTGATCTCAATCGGTGTCGGCGGTCTAGAAGCTGAAAGCGTCATGCTAGGCAACCCATCATATATGCGTCTGCCTGATTATGTTGGTGTTAAATTAACAGGCAAATTACAAAAAGGCATTACCGGTACGGATTTGGTACTGGCGATGACTGAATTCTTACGTGATGCAGGTGTGGTCTCTACTTATATTGAGTTCTTTGGTGAAGGTGCCCGTCAGCTGACCGTTGGTGACCGTGCCTCAATCTCTAATATGACACCTGAATATGGTGCCACTGCCGCGATGTTCTATATCGATGAGCAAACCACTGACTATCTACGACTGACTGGTCGCAGTGAAGAACAAATAAAATTGGTTGAACAGTATGCCAAGCAGACAGGTCTATGGGCTGACGGCATGGAAAAAGCCGAGTACGCACGTGTGCTTGAGTTTGATTTGTCGTCAGTAGGTCGTAATATGGCAGGCCCGTCGCGTCCACATGCCCGCGTATCAACTGATGATTTGGTTGCCAAAGGTATCGCCCACGCGCCCGATCAAAAACTACCAGAGCCAAAAGATGGTCTAATGCCAGATGGCGCAGTGATTATCGCTGCGATCACCAGCTGTACCAACACTTCAAACCCACGCAACATGGTTGCCGCAGGCTTAGTTGCTCGTAACGCCAATGCCAAAGGATTATTACGTAAGCCTTGGGTGAAGTCATCCTTAGCACCTGGCTCAAAAACGGTCAAAATGTACCTAGAAGAAGCAGGTCTGATGCCAGAATTGCAAGAAATCGGCTTTGATGTGGTTGGCTTTGCTTGTACGACGTGTAACGGTATGAGCGGTGCGCTAGACCCTGATATCGAAAAAGAAATCATTGATAATGATTTATTTACCACGGCAGTGCTGTCGGGTAACCGTAACTTTGATGGTCGTATTCATCCATACGCTAAGCAAGCATTCTTAGCGTCACCGCCACTGGTCATTGCGTATGCTATCGCAGGTAACATTCGTTTTGATATTGAAAAAGATGTACTGGGTCAAGATATGGATGGCAATGACGTCTATCTAAAAGACATCTGGTTCGATGATGATGAGGTCGATGCCATCGTTGCGGCGGCTGTTAAGCCTGAGCAGTTCAATTCTGTATATATTCCTATGTTTGATGAAGCCAAAAAAGACACGGGCAAGGCATTAAGCCCACTATACGACTGGCGCGAAATGACCACTTATATCCGCCGTCCGCCGTACTGGGAAGGCAAAATGGCTAAGAAAAACAAACTGACAGGCCTACGTCCACTTGCTGTCCTAGGTGATAATATTACAACCGATCATATGTCACCATCAAACGCTATTCTTGGTACGTCCGCTGCTGGCGAGTACTTGGATACCATGGGCTTGCCTGCTGAGGACTACAACTCATATGCGACTCATCGCGGCGACCATTTAACCGCACAGCGCGCCACCTTTGCCAACCCCAAGCTATTGAATGAGATGGTACGTGATGAAGATGGCGAGGTTGTCCAAGGTTCACTGGCTCGCGTAGAGCCAGAAGGTCAAGTCATGCGCATGTGGGAAGCGATTGAGACATACATGAACCGTGAGCAGCCACTTATCATCATCGCAGGTGATGGCTATGGTCAAGGCTCAAGTCGTGATTGGGCTGCAAAAGGGGTGCGTCTCGCTGGCGTAGAAGCCGTCGTTGCTGAAGATTTTGAGCGTATTCATCGCCAAAACTTAGTTGGCATGGGCGCGCTGCCTTTACAGTTCGAAGAAGGTACGACTCGCCATACGCTAAATATCGATGGTACGGAAACCTTTGATGTCACAGGTGAAGTCTCTGCTGGCGGGTTGATGACTCTAGTAATCCATCGTGCCGATGGTAGTACCACTGAGACGCCGATTATCTGCCGCTTAGATACGGCTGATGAAGTCAAAATGTACAACGCAGGCGGTATGCTACAGCGCTTTGCTAAAGAATTCATCGAAGGTACGCTTGATATCGTCTAAGGCTATCCTGTAAGTTTTAGCGTGATAAGCAGTAAAGTATAGAAGTCGCCGATGTTGTATAACCTGTTTATATGACATCGGCTTTTATTTGCTTTTTCTTTCTATACACTGAGTTTTGTCACTTGCTCCTAAGTACTAGATAGTAGGTAAATATTGAGTTTACTTAACCAATGACGTAATATGTACTATATATTGTACAAGTTATGCAAAATATCATGAAAGGAGTAAGCCATGAGAGTCGTTAGTTTTTCAGAAGCCAGAAAGCACTTAAAGTCCGTCCTAGACACGGTAAATGATGATGCCAACGCCACTATCGTAACCCGCCGTGACGCTGATGATGCCGTTGTGATGTCGCTTGATTATTACAACAGCCTGATGGAAACCGTCTATCTGCTAAAATCTCCTGCCAATGCAGCGCACTTAGCGGACTCTATTGCCCAATATAAAGCTGGCAAGACTGTTACGCGTGAGCTAATTGATACGGCAGAAGATAGTGATAAAAGTAATGGTAGCAGCGATGACAATGAGCATACGGATAGCGACATTGAAAATGCTTGAACTCAAAGACTGTAATCCATCCAAAGGCAAAGGGTCTAACAATGAGTGAACAACTAGCATGGACAGATGCTGCGTGGAAAGACTATCTATACTGGCAAACGCAAGACAAAAAAACACTCAAACGCATTAACAAACTCATCACCGAATGTAAGCGTAATCCGTTTGAAGGCATTGGCAAGCCTGAACCCCTAAAAGAAAACCTATCCGGACTTTGGTCAAGACGCATCGATGACGTTAATCGGTTGGTATATACCGTCGATGATAACTATCTGACGATTATCTCTTGTCGCTATCATTATTAACCCAGCAAATAATAAACCAAGTAAAAAATAGCCTTATAGATAGATAACGCATTTTACTGCTTATATTTTACTCAACATTTATCAATATTTTATGCATAATAACGCTTCTATTTATTATCACCATTTGTTGAGGATCTTATGGGGTGGTTCAAATTTTTTAATTCATAGAACTCAGCTGACTACGTATTATATATGATGTATAGGTTGTTTTATTCAGAAAATCCATGCTACAGCCAACTAATAAAAAAGGACTTAAAAGATGATAGATTTTTTTGAAGATTTAGTAGCTAGTGATGAAAGTACTTGGTTAGAATTTAAATCATATTGGTACTGGAACGGTGAGTCTAAAAAGAAAGAAGAAGGATGGAATGAATTATTAAAAGATGTATCAGCAATGTTCAATACGATAAGTCTAGAGAACCAAAAAAATCCTAAAAAATATATAATATTCGGTTATGATGAGAAGACTAAAGAACATAACAATTATTTTAAAGATAAAAGCGGAAATGATATAGACGACCTAATGGACTTAGAAGAACTAAAAAAAGATTTGATCAAGAAAATAAGAAATAGATTTTCTTGCTATCCAGAATTTAAAAATAGTTCTGAGCTGTATGAAATTGAAAGCCTAATAGAAATTGAGGAGATTAAGTATTCCAATACAGTAAATTTAGTTTTAACTATACATAACGCTCCTTATTTATTACAACAAAAATCGAACACAGGAAAGGGAACTAGGAATGGGGATGTTTGGATCAGAAAAATAAAATCAGATGAAACACCAGAAAATATTATAGCTAATCATTCACAAATAAGCGAATTAATAGAAATAATACAAGATATAAAAATAAAATCTTATCCAGAAAATGAAACTACAATATTTAAAGTTGTAGATGCATTTAGAGATAAGAATCTTCCCAATGCAGATATAATAAACATATCTAGTGAAAGAAATTACACTACTGGGATTTGTTATGAGCTTTATAGTATAGAAGGTAAATTTTCAAACCCAATATATTTCCTGTACTTCACTAAACAAACATCTCAAAATAAGACGTTTGATCATATTAAGAGTTTAAATGTTATTGATAAAAATGAAAAATTGTTTGTTCTACTTGATACGATAAACAAAAAAGGCGGGCTTATAGATATAAATAGGATATCTGATATATTTAAAGAATCCTATGAAAAGTCAGAAGCTTACTATATCGATAGATTTTCTTTAGTCATGCTTTATGAAGAATTATTTAATAATAACGTGTTCTATAAAGGTCAAAATTTAAATAAGAATTTTATTAAACCGTATACAGAGGAAAGCTCAGATAAAACTGCAGATTTATTGATAAATGAATGGTATCGAAGTGACAACCATCCCTTACTTGTGCTTAAAGGAAGTGGTGGTTGTGGAAAAACAACTGTTGTTAAAAACTTTATAAAAAACCTATCTAATTCTCAAAGCAATGTAAATGTTTTATATGTGAACTCTCATGAAATAATTAACGATATTATGAAGATGGATAAAATAGAAGATGTTTTTGACTTCTACTCTATATTAGCAATAAAAAACAACTTAATAGAAAAGTTCAATAAAAAATTATTAGCCCTCTCTAGTGACAATGGAAATCTAGTTATAGTTCTTGATGGTATTGATGAGGTAATTGCAAAGAAAGGTAGTGACTTTAAACTCGATACTTTAATTGAGTCTATATTTAATGACTACTCGGGAAATTTAAATAAAACAAAAGTAATAATGACGTGTAGAGACTTTTTTTGGGATGATTCACAAAAAATAGGCGATTTAAGAACTCTTAGGCTTAAACCATTTGATGAAAAACTAGCTGAAAAATATTTCAACAAAGTTTTTAATAGTGATAGCAAAAAAATTCGTCAATCCATGACTATAGCATCTGACTTCAAGATTAACGGTAGCGAAGATGAACCAGCGCTATACATACCTTATATACTAGATATGATAAAAGAAAATATTATTACTGATGAAAATAATCTAACCCAAGATCTTAAAACCGAAGTCCTTCAATATAGCTCTAATGTTCATGACTATTTAGTTGCTAAATCATGTGAACGTGAAATTATAAAACTAGATAATCTCGAAATCGATGATCAGATAAAAATATTTAATAAAATAGCTATAGACTATGATGGTATTTTAAATGAAATACATTTAGAAAAAATATTAGAAAGCATGCATGCAACCAAAAATCTTAAAAAGTTTAAGGATCACCCTCTTCTTATTCATGATAATGGTAATTTATCATTTAGGTATGATTTCTTTGCAACTTACTTTAAATGTTTACACCTTTACAGTTTTTTTGCTAATCAGAATTTTGATACTATCGATGAAACTATTTTTAGCCTTCTTATTCGTCAAGTTAGTTTTGGTAATGAATTTACGTCGATGTTAAAAAATAGGTTTAGCCCTAATTTTTCAGAAGATTTAAAATTAATAATAATGTTTCTAATAGATGGTGGTTACCAACTAAATAACTTAAAAGATGATAGGAAATTAATGTTACTTAGTTCATCTTTATTTATTCTATTACTAGATATTTGTAATAATTTAGATAAAAGCGAAAGGACTGGATTGCTCCAGGAAATGTACGAAAAAAACGGCTATATAGAAAACTTAAGTATTATAGACCTACATTCAGATTCTAAAAATATAACTTTCGATTTTAGAGGGCTTAAATTTAATAACTGTCTATTCGATAACTATGATAGATTTTCAGAATGCGTCTTTGACGATAATACTATTTTCAAAAATACTATATTCAAGCCTAAGTTGTCGCATAAGGGGCTAACTACAAATATTTCAAACAATAATATAGATTTTTCAACTTGCAATACTGTAGGGCTTGATGACCTGCTTCAAATGAAAACTGCATTAAAAGATGTAAAGCAAGATGAAAACCGAAGAAGTGTAAAAAGGATTATTAGCTATTTTTGGAACAATGGCTATTTTACAGACAAGCTTGAACGAGAGGCTAAAAATAGATTTAAAAATATCTACCAGACTTTTGAGAAATTAATGAGCATTGGTGTTATTTTATCAAAGAAACAAGCTACCTCACAAAAGAGGCAAGATACTTTATATTACATATCGGACGACTATCTAGATTTGAGAAAAATATTTGAAGAAAATATGTCTTGTTATGAATTTGAATTAATTTTAAAGAAATTAGAAAGCCCTTAATTTTTTTAAACTAATACTTTAAAGGATTTATGACTCAATTATATTATAGAGGACTCTTAAAGATGACCCAAGTCACCACTTCCGCCGCCCCCCAAATCCCCATCCCTGCCACCTATATGCGTGGCGGCACTTCAAAAGGTACGTTTTTTAAATTGTCTGATTTACCTGAGCGCTGCCAAGTCGCTGGCAAGTCACGTGATCAATTTTTGCTACGTGTTATCGGTAGCCCAGATCCTTACGGTAAGCAGATTGATGGTCTAGGTAATGGTAGCTCCAGCACCTCAAAGACGGTTATTTTATCCGAATCAGATAGACCTGATCATGATGTGAATTATCTGTTTGGCCAAGTCAATATCGCAAAGCCTATGATTGATTGGGCGGGAAACTGTGGCAACTTAACCGCAGCTGTTGGTGCCTGTGCCATTAATATGGGTCTGGTCGATGCCGACAAAATTGCTAATAGTATCGACGAAGATGCTGAAAGCGGTATTTGCGAAGTCCTTATCTGGCAAGAGAATATCGGTAAAACCATCATCGCCCATGTGCCAGTCTATAAAGATGCAAATGATAAAGTACAGGTTCAAGAGACGGGCGACTTTGAATTAGACGGTGTCACCTTCCCAGCTGCTGAAGTCAAAATTGAGTTTATCGATCCTGTAGATGCCACTAGCGATATGTTCCCTACTGGCAACTTGGTCGATGACTTCGATGTGACGGGCTGCGGTCTACATTCTGACAGCGTCAAAGCTACTTTTATCAGCGCTGGTATTCCAACCATTTTTATGAAAGCGGAAGATTTAGGCTTTACCGGTACGGAGTTGCAAGGCGACATCAATAGCGACAGCGAGCTACTTACCAAGCTTGAGATGATTCGCGCTACAGGCGGCGTGGCAATGGGGCTATTCAAAGACATAAGTGAAGCACAGACTAGCCAACACATTCCCAAACTCGCATGGGTTGGTGCAGCACAGAGCTATACGGCCTCTAGTAGTAAATCGGTCGATGCAGACGAGATTGATTTAGTCGTACGCGCCATGAGTATGGGTCAATTGCATCACGCCATGATGGGTACAGCCGCGGTCGCTATTGCTGCTGCCGCAACCACACAAGGCACACTCGTCAATCAAGCGGCAGGTGCTGGCGAGCTGACAGAGGTACGTTTTGGTCATCCATCAGGGACATTGCTCGTCGGCGGTAAGACCGAACTGGTCGATGGCCGCTGGCAAGCCAAAAAAGTGTCGATGAGCCGCTCAGCAAGGCGTATTATGATTGGTGAAGTTTTTGTACCAGCGGATGCATTTTAAGCGTAGCCATGGCTTATTTTAATTTACGATAGAGTTTTATGCCGACACCTCCCCAACCCCGCCGTGTACAGTTAGACAAGAAAGCTCCAGTCGAAAAGAAAGAACGGCGGGCACTGCTGTGGGATATCCTCAAAAAACTGGCGGTATTTGCTAAACCTTATCGATTGCTTATTATCGCTACCTTGGCGCTGACCGCATTAGGCTCCTTTACCGCACAGGTTAATGCGTTTGTACTGCGTTATACCGTCGATACCTTGACAGAAATTGCCACGCTTGCTGAGCCATGGCAGGCGGGTTTACGTATGCTAGGGATTATTAGTGCGGTCCTCCTGACCAAAGAGATCCTGTCGATATTCATCTCTTTCGGTCAGCGTTTTTTTGGTGAAAAGATTCGTATCAACTTGTCTCGTGATTTGTCTCAAAAAATCATTGAGCGCATCCTTACCTATCGTATGGCGTTTTATACCAGTAGTGAAAATGACAGTGGTAAATTGCAAACCCGTATCGATTACGGGGTTAGCAGTTTAACCAGCCTGGTGCAAAACTTCTTTATCGATATGCTACCGCTATTTGCCAATGCAATTGTGGCACTTATCATCATGTTTTCGACCAATTTTTGGGTTGGTATGGTCGGTCTTATTATCATACCCATTTACTTCTTTATCAGCCAAAAGCAAGCACGTCGTCTGCAAGGGTTTCGTCGGCAGATGCGCGGGTTTCGCGAAGCCAAAAGTGGTTTGGTAATCTCCTTGATCAATTCGATCAGCGTCGTCAAATCTTTCGTTCGTGAGTCTATCGAAGCTGAGAAGCACTTAGCCATTCAAAAAGAGATGACGGATAATCAGCTGCGTATTCGCAGTATTGGTTTTGTTTATGACGCTATCAAAACCTTTATCGAGCAGATTGGCGTCGTGGTTATCATCCTTCTCACCGCTTATTTTGTCCTACAAGGTGAGATGACCATTGGCATGATTTTATTTCATGTCATGCTGTTTCAAAACGTCGCCGCCCCTATCCGTCAATTACACCGTATCTACGACCAGATCAATAATGCATTGACCTATGCCGAAGGTTTCTTTGATATTTTAGAAGACGATAAACAAGTCGAAAATATTGCTGGCATCAGTAGCGACAATCTAAAAGGTCATATCGAGCTTAAAAATGTTGATTTTACCTATCCGAATGGTACACAAGCGCTAAAGGACGTCAGCTTCACCATCAAGCCCAATCGTATCACTGCATTAGTGGGTCTCTCTGGTGCTGGCAAAAGCACCATTATTAATCTGTTGGTCAAGTTCTACGCGCCAGACGCTGGCACGATATGTTTAGATGGGCATGATTTGGCCGACTGCGATACCCACGAGCTGCGTCAACGCATTGGGCTAGTACTACAGAGCAATCATATTTTTTCGGGTACGATTAGTGAAAACATCCGCTACGGCAATATGAATGCCAGCATTGATGACATTATTATTGCGGCAAAAAAAGCCTCTATCCACGAGCAGATTATAGGGTTAGTTGATGGCTATGAGAGTACCGCCAAATCCTTATCAGGTGGTCAACAGCAGCGTATCGCGCTGGCAAGGATGTTTCTAAAAGACCCACCTATTGTGTTTTTGGACGAGCCGACCGCCAGCCTAGACGCTATCGCCAGTCAGCAGGTCAAAAAAAGCTTAGATCTCATCAAAAAAGACCGTACCGTCATCATGGTCTCACACAATATTGCTCAAATCATCGATGCTGATGATCTGGTAGTCATAGAAAATGGTGAAGTGGTCGAGACAGGCACACATGAAGTACTGTATGCCCAGCGCGGTAAGTATTTTGAGATCTTTAGTGCTATGTCCGATAGTCTAAACTTAGACAAAATCAGTCAAACCCTAAATGGTTAGGCATGGTGAATGCCTGTTTAAATCGTTATAATGCCCCTATTTTACCGCCTATTGCCAGAAGCTAGACCATTATGAATTGTGAATTTTCTTTAAAAACCTTTGACGAGCTGACCTCAGTTGATCTTTATCATATCTTAAAAGCACGCTCTCAGGTCTTTGTCGTCGAACAAAGCTGCGCCTATCAAGATATGGATGAGGTCGATTTCGATTGCTTGCACCTTATTGCCCATCAAAACGCAGCGTTAGTAGGCTATTGCCGCATCGTTCCGCCCGAATTCAACAAACTAAAATCAAATCTATCGGTTGCTGATCCTGCCATCAAAACCAACCACACTACTATGCCAGCTATTGGTAGAGTGCTCGTACTGTCCGAGCATAGAGGTGACGGTCTAGCACGGCAAATGATGACACAAGCGATTGCCCACTGTCGCAAAAAATATGGCAAAAAGCGCCCGATTATTATCTCGGCCCAGGTGTACTTGCTAAGTTTTTATGAGTCTTTGGGCTTTGTGCCTGAAGGCGAGCATTATCTCGAGGACAATATCGAGCATGTAAAGATGGTACTGTATGTCGCCAAGAAAAATAAAGTCAAAAAAGAGAGCACCGACACCGCATCAACCACAACCAAAGTTTTGAGTTTTCTGCTGTTTATTATAGCGGCGCTGTTTATCTTAGGGTTGCTATATCTCATGATTTAAACGGCAAGTAAGGTCTTAATTCTTAACACAATTCAAATTGGTTGTTCCATATTGAGTGTGCTACTTTTAAATGACGATGGCTTTAAAAGGATAACCAGAATCATTGGTTAATAAAGCGGCACACTCAAGGAAGAGGACACAACCATGTCAAATAATCACTCAGATAATCATTCAAATACAGCCAATGCAAATACAAAAAATGCAACCGTAGAGAGCAATGTTCGTCCGGAATACGACGTCGAAATCCAAAAGATTGCCGATTATGTGCTTAATTATTCAATAGATGACGAATCATCGAACGCTGCTGAGGCATGGAGCACCGCGCGTTATTGCCTGATGGACACCATTGGCTGCGGTCTGCTGGCGCTGAGATTTCCTGAGTGTACCAAGCACTTAGGCCCTAATTGTTCCGACCAGATAACACCACATGGCGCGCGTGTTCCTGGTACTGCTTATCGGCTAGATCCAATCAAAGCCGCTTTTGATATCGGCTGTATCGTGCGCTGGCTTGACTACAATGACACGTGGCTCGCTGCCGAATGGGGACATCCTTCTGATAACTTGGGTGGTATCTTGGCGGTCGCGGACTATATCAGTCAGAAAAATATCAGCCAAGGACGAGCGCCGCTTACGATGAAGGCCGTGCTTGAAGCGATGATCATGGCGCATGAGATTCAAGGCGTACTCGCGCTTGAGAACTCATTCAACCGTGTGGGGCTCGATCATGTGTTTTTGGTCAAACTGGCTTCCACTGCGGTAGTTGCCAAACTCTACCAGCTACCCCGTGAGCGCATCATGGCAGCCATCTCGCAAGCCCTCGTTGATGGTCAGGCACTGCGCACCTATCGCCATGCCCCCAACGCTGGTAGTAGAAAATCATGGGCAGCCGGTGATGCAACCAGTCGTGCAGTACGCCTAGTAGATATCACCGCGCGCGGCGAGATGGGTATCCCAGGCGCATTAACCGCACCGCAGTGGGGATTTTATGATGTGCTGTTCAGCCATACCAATCAGGATCTGGCCACAAAGCCACAAGACGAGCGCCGTTTTACCTTTCAGCGTGATTTTGGCAGTTACGTGATGGAAAATATTTTATTCAAAATAAGCTTTCCTGCTGAATTTCACGCTCAGACCGCTTGTGAAGCAGCGGTCATTTTGCATCCACATGTCAAAGACCGAGTAGATGATATCGAAAAAATCGTTTTGACCACGCATGACTCAGCGATTCGCATCATCTCGAAAGAAGGCGCGCTTGCCAACCCAGCCGATCGCGATCACTGCTTACAATATATGGTAGCCGTGCCACTATTGACAGGTGATCTAATGGCGGAGCACTACGAGAACGACTATCACGAGGAGCATCTATCCATTGATGAGCTACGCGGCAAAATGGTAGTAGAAGAAAACGTACAGTACTCAAAGGACTATCATGATCCCAGTAAGCGCTCTATCGCCAATGCCATTCAAATATTTTTTGCAGATGGTAGCAGCACAGAAAAAGTTGCCATTGAATATCCTATCGGTCATAAACGCCGACGCGCCGAAGGCATTCCTGTATTAGAGGCAAAGTTCCGTGCCAGTCTGGCAACTCGTTTTGTCGACAGCCGTTGTCAGCAGATCATTGAATTGTGTGACGATCAAGAAAGACTAGAACAAACACCGGTAAATGAGTTTATGGACTTATTCATGGCTTACTAATTATGGCTGATTAACGGCGCATCTTTTATGGTCTTATTTAGCTAATATAACTGCTACCAAGGTATCGACTCTCCCGCCCAATCGACAAAACTGCCTGATTGGGCTGCCGTCATCCCTAATAGGACATCTAATAAGCACTTCGCGCTATATGCTGGTGAGAACAGATGTCCTTCAGCAACATTGCCTTGGAACGGCGCGGAGAGCTGAGTATCAACAGTGCCTGGTTGCATGACAACCACGCACACGTCTTTTAGTGACCTGCCCCATTCGATACTTAGATTTTTCATACCCATATTGAGCGCCGCCTTACTCATTCTATAGCTATACCAACCGCCGAGCTGATTGTCAGTAATACTGCCAACACGGGCCGATATGGTCGCAAAAATCGCTGGATGCTCAGCACTACGTTCAGCTTTGGCGAACAATGGCTTGATGTGCTTGGCGACGAGCAACCCTGCTAGCGCATTGATTTGCATATTTTGCAAAAAAAACTCGGTATCCATTTGTCGCAGCGCTTTCTCTGGCTGCGCGGTATCTGTATGCAATAACCCCACACAGTTGATGACCCAATCTATATGGCCGACTGTCTGCTTGATGGTATCGGCCGCGTTTTTGATGCTGTCCTCATCGCTGATATCCATCGGTAGCCAGTGCAGGTTTTCTGTTTCGATATCAGGTTCAGTGCGATGATAAGTGGCAAATATTTGTACACCATGGCTGTTATTGGCTTGCACCAGCTGCTGAACCATCGCTTGACCAATACCGCCTGTACCACCGATAATTAAATAAATTTTGTCATTCATGTGATACTTTTCCTTGTTTATAAGTCTTTATTTATTTTGGCTGATTTTATGAGGGTTTGCTATAGTCAATATACGCTACAATAATTGCTAGCGATTAAACCGACGTTTTGTTGTATCTTATTTTTATATTGATGTTTTTATACGGATATCAGCGCCTTATGCTATCACCTCAAGACCAATTGACCGAACTAGTACGTGCCTTAGAGAGCGATCAGCATGTGTTTGCTACTGACCCGTTACTTATCACTGAAAAGCTACAGGGTGAGGTTGGCACACCTATCCAAAAACTGCATAGACGTGCATCCCGTATCGATAGCAATGGGGCGCTCGCTCGGGTGCTTGGTAAAATTGATGGTCGCATAAAAGGCATTATGATTGTCATGAGTGTGGTGTGGTGCCTCTCGGGATTTTTGGGATTATTTACCCTCTTGCAATCCAACGTCGTTAATTTCTTTTATGTACTGGTCTGCTTGCTTGGGTTTCACACTATTATGCTTGGCGGTTGGCTTGTCATGACACTCATCAATCGAGACCAACAAGCGCCCAGTTGGTTTGCCAGCTTTGCCAGTCCAAGCTACCTTATACGCGGTAAAGACGATGTGACCAAGGCGGCAGTCGATCTTTATGAGCGGCAGTTGCAGCATAGCGGTATGCGCTGGTATTTGGGCAGATTTAGCCATCAGTTGTGGCTTGCGACATTGACGGGTATGCTGCTTGCAATTATATTTTTGTTGATTGTGCGCCAGTATAGCTTTAGCTGGGAGTCGACCCTACTCTCTGATCAGGCGCTAGTAAGCTTGACTCAAATCCTCGGCTGGCTGCCCAGTATGGTTGGGTTCGATGTGCCAGATAGTACTGCCATTGCCCAAAGCCGCCTTGTGACAGACGCCATGCCATTGTCTGTTGCGCGGCAATGGGCAGGCTTGCTAGTGGGTAGTTTGCTTATGTACGGTATTGTGCCGCGCGCGATAGCATGGGCATTTTGTGCCTTGATGTTCCGCCGCAAAAAAATGCGTTTGGACATCAAGCAACCGTATTATCAAAAGATAATCAATTTTTGGCAGCGCCATGTGGTTGATGCCGATGACTTTACAGAAGCGCCAGCACCTATCGCACCCAAAGCGGCGGTGAGTGCTGGCAAAAAACTGGTTGCCCTACTCGAATACCCCTCAGATCAGCAAACATGGTGGCAGTCAGGTCTTGAAAAATCAGAAAGCATTGAGAATTTCGGTATTGTGGATGACCGTGAGGACATGGCACGTCTCAAAGACTACTTGGATGAGCATCCAGTACAAGTACTACTGGGTATTCATAGTAAGGCATTGCCTGACCGTGGTACGCTACGTAAGCTTGACCAAATCGCCGCTCATGCAACAGATGGACTGATTGTACAGCTACTCAGTGACACTCAACCACTTACTGATACTGATTTTACACCTAACGATGCCCCAATAGACAAACAAGCCGTTCGCTATCAGCAGTGGCAAACCGCACTCTCTGCGCGAAAAATTGGTTTAGTTGACGTTAATTATTAGACTATTGACTTTTTTAGAGTCGTATTTTTAACGGCACTTTTTTCATGGCAATTGTCATCGTAACTAAAACAACATAAAACAAGTATGATGGATAAACGGTTGGATTTCTCATGACCCGATAAAAATTAGCGATAAAGGTCATTGAGTTAACAAGGATGTTTTATAGTGGCTAGGAGCCCGATATGGCAGCAGACAATACTCTCTTGACGCTCGGTCAGTATGGTCAGGTATTAGACGATTACAAAGAGGCACTAAACCAAAGCATACTAGCGGCCTCCCCCGAGTCATGGCAGCCGATGCTGGCAAGTATCTTACCTGCACACTGGCAAGAATGGTTATTGCCGCTGGCAGGCGGTCCCTTCTTCTTATTGTTTTTGGCGGAGTGGTTCTATCAGTCTAGGCGTGGTAACGGTAAGCACTTTAGCTGGCGCCGTGCGATGACCAATTTTAGTTTGGGTGGTTCCTACTTGGGGTTTGAGCTGATTGTCCAAGCACTGATCGTGCTACCTATTTGCCTGTGGTTGTATCAGTATCGATTGTTCACCATCGAGGTGACATGGCTGACAGCCATCCCTATATTTGTCGCTGTTGAATTTAGCTACTATTGGTTTCACCGTGCATCACACCGTATGAATTGGTTTTGGTCAGCGCATGTCGTACACCATTCAGATGATAATATGAACTTATCGACTGCTATGCGCCAGAGTCTGCTGTACTCAGTAACGGGCTGGTGGGTGTTCTTTGTTCCACTGATGTTGCTAGGCGTTCACCCGGTATGGGTGTTTTTCTTTTATGCTCTAGATTTGATCTATCAGTTCTTTATCCATACCGAGACGGTTGGGAAATTCCCAAAATGGATTGAGTATATTTTTGACACACCATCCAATCACCGCGCCCATCATGGCACCAATAACGAATATATTGACCAAAACTACGGCGGCGTCCTTATTATTTTTGACCGTTGGTTTGGTACTTATGTAGAAGAAGATATAAGCAATAATCCCGTCAGATATGGTGCAGTTGGTGAGGATAGCCATGACAATATTATTAGTCTGATATTTGGGGTCTTTTACCGCATGTGGCAGCGGTTTTTTCGTGCTAAAGGGCTTAAGAAAAAGCTCAAGGTACTACTACGCCCGCCTAGCGCAATCTCATAAGTGATTTATAACGGCGATGTATCGAAGCAATAGTACGTATGCATAACCAACACTCAACCAGATTTGTTTTACAATACATGGCTACTTTATATGGCTATTTTAGTCATCAATAATGATAAGACGCAATTATGAATAATGATAATAAAAAAGATGTTCACGAAAACCATAAGCCTGTTGGTCTCTTTGCAGATAAGGCGTTGCCTCGTGACTCAAATAACTACGACAATCTCAATAGTAGCCCCAATAGCTCGCAAGCGCCAACTGCAACCAAAAATACGACAAAGAAAACCATTGCCAGTGGCGAAGCACTAAAATTAGCAGTGGTTGGTCATACCAATACTGGCAAGACGTCCATACTGCGTACCTTATTGCGAGATGTGTATTTTGGTGAGGTCAAAAACGAAGCAGCAACCACACGCCATGTAGAACAAGCAAGCCTGACAGACAGTAAAACGGGGGAGATACTGGTAGCATTGTACGACACGCCAGGTCTAGAGGATGCATCAGGACTGATGGACTGGTTGGAGGATAATACCGCCAGTCGCCGTGATGGTATTGAGCGTTTGCAGCAATTTTTGGCTGCCGATGTTGCTCAAGGTGCAGACAGCTATGACTTGTCCTATGATTATAGCCAAGAAGCCAAGGTGATTCGTCAGCTGCTAGCAAGTGATATGGCCATATATGTGGTAGATGCGCGCGAGCCTGTATTGGGTAAATATAAAGACGAGCTGGCTATTTTATCTTGGGCGGCTATTCCTGTCATGCCCGTTTTTAATTTTACTGACAGTCAGGATGCCAATATCGATGACTGGCAGACCATGCTGGCAAGACGCAATCTACATATCTCTACACGTTTTGATTCCGTTGCGTTTGAGTTTGAGGACGAGATGCGTTTATGGACCAATCTTGCTACCATGCTCACCCACTCTGAGATGCTTGAGCAATTGATGCAGCGCCGGACTGAGGACTGGGCACAGCTGTATGATGAAGCCAATATCATCATTGCGGATTTTTTATTGAATGTCGCTGCATTCGTACGTGAGATCAATGAAGATGATGACCCGATGCCTGTATTGGCCCAAATGCAAGAAGCGGTCAGACAAAGTGAGCGTGCGATGCAGCACAACCTTCTTAATCTTTATAAATTCTATGACAATGCCGTCGCGGCAACCCCACTTGAACTGCAAGCCTACCAACAAGACCCATTCGATCCTGAATTGCTCAAAAGCTATGGTATCCGCACCACGTCTGGTGCCGCAGCGGGTGCGCTACTGGGGTTGGGTATTGATGCAGCGGCGCTTGGCACGACATTGGGTTTAGGTGCTGCAATTGGCGGTATCGCAGGCGGGTTACTGTCTAATACCAGTAGTATTGCTGATAGAATCACAGGAGTAAAACGCTTGTATATCGATCCTGCGACATTGACATTGCTTGCGACCCGAGCGATAGACTTACTCACTGCCTTGCGTCATCGCGGTCATGCTGCGACAGACGCCACTCAACTGTTATACAAAGGCGAAAAAGATAGCCTTGAGACATCATTAAATAATGATGACGATAATGAAGAGGTTCAATCTATTACCGTATGGCCCACACACAAATTGCCAAGCGAGCTAAAAAAAGCTCGCGGCAAACCGCAATGGTCATCGCTTAGCAGTGGCAAGTCCGAACAAGCGCAGTTGCTACGCACAGACATGGCATGGTCGCTGTCAGGTAAGCTGCAATCATATAAGCGCGAATCGTAACCATATATAGTAAGCAAAACCTAATAGGGCTACTTTGGTTTTTTGTCGCTAACTTTTTGCCTCTAATAAAGCGCTTAATGCCTCTGTGCCGCGTACGTCTGTCTGTTGTAGATAAATCGGATACAAGAGATACTTGGAAAAATTATTTTCAATATCTTGCATCAATTGCTGTTGACGCTCAGCACGACGGCGCCAAAACTCATCCGATTGAGTGGGCGTTATCAGCTGGTTAATAACTATCGCTGCTGGTGTGAGCTTACTCTCTTCTAGTTGCTCAATAGCTCGCTTGGTCTCTGCCAATGGCAGAACATCCGCAGTCATAACCAACACAATTGCGGTTTGGGTGCGGTCATGTAGTAGTAATCCTGCCTGTCGAAACAACTGCTTGCGCTTCTCTAATACCGATACCGCTTGCTCCCAGCGGTCAGATTTTTTTGCTGCAAATGGGTTTGGCACTTCTTTTGTGAGATTGTCGGTCTGATGGCTCTTTTGATTACTTTTCTGATTGTGACTGTCCAAATGCGTCGCCACTGAGCGCAGTTTGGCTTGTCTGCGCTGCTGCGCTAGTAGACCATCTGTCCATGCTCCCATCATCTCTGGTAGTACCAATAATCTTAAGGTATGTCCCGTTGGTGCGGTATCAAAGATAATATGTTCATAACCTGCACTCGCGGCTGCAACCAAATGCTGACACATTGATTCAAGCATCGCTGCTTCCTGGGCACCAGGTGCTGACTTTGACAGTCTCAAATGCTCACGAATTTTGGGCATCATATCTGGATTGGCATAGGACTTAATCGTACGCTCAACTTGGGCAAAGTGCTCGTCAACGATAATATCAGGATCTAGCTCGATGGCATCTAGGTAGGGAGAGATGACTGTTTTTTCGTTCTTTAAACGGGTATTTAGGACATCGCCCAAACTGTGTGCAGGGTCGGTTGAAACAATTAAGGTTTTTTGCTGTTGGCTTGCGTAATAGCTGGCAAGTGCAGCAGCAGTGGTGGTTTTCCCTACACCGCCCTTGCCTCCGATAAATATAATCGGTTGTGTCGTTAGCTGTTCTACGAATCCATGTAAGGGATGTAATGCCATATCTCTATCTCATTTTTCAAACTGTTTTTATTTTTCTCTAGCTACCAAATCACTAGCAACAACCAACATGATCAAATGGACATCTATCCATGCCCATACGCGTATGCCACTCATGAAAGTTCTCTAAAAATAATGGCTGCAACTCTAACGTATAAAAGCTGGCAGGATTATCGATGCCCAAACTCTCAGCAAACATGAGTAGCATAAAAAAATCTTCTTCATCACGGGCAGCTCGTGCCATTGTCTGTCGATAAGGCGCATGATAAAACTCATTTAGACCAGCAGCAAACCGTTGCCACCATGGTTGGACATTTTTGGTGTCTGCTAAGATATTTTTATTTTCCATAATACACTCACCCCTTTTCCTATTTATTGTTATCTATCATGCCTATATGATACAAAAAACGCCAGCAATTGCTGCTAGCGTTTTTGTTTGTTAAATATGTTAGACAGCTAAAGGCTTAAACTTCTCCGCCTTTACCTTTATGTATCGACCACTCTTTACGGAGTACGGATAGACTCTCAAACGTCACTAAGACCGTAGCGATCAAGATAATAATATCCATAATGATCAGTAGCCAATTTCCATCAGTAAAGAAGGTTTTTAGCTGAATTAGCAATGCAAAGACAGTCATGACCAACAGGAACGACAACGGTGCTAAGGTGTACCAAACTGGCTTGCCTTTGCGTAGCAAAATTACCGTTACAATCATTAAGGTCAAGGCTGCCATGAGCTGGTTAGTCGTACCGAATAATGGCCAAATAATCATACCACCAGCACCATCAATACCACCAGCACCAAAGGCTAATAGTAAACAGCTGCCAACAGCAAGTAACGTTGCCACGACGCTTTTATTCAGTATTGGTAAATTATAAAACTCGCCAAACTCTTGGAAAATATAACGTTGTAAGCGTACGCCAGTATCCATGGTCGTACCTGCAAACAATGCTGCCATAACTGTAAGCATCGTCTGCGATAACACCATATCGATACCCACACCAGCATTCAAAATAGTCGCACCGCCATCAATAAAGGCACCGATAGAACCATCACCAAATTTTTGATAGACCGCTTGCCAATCTCCGAGTGTCGCAAAGCCTGCTGTTGCTGCTAAAATTGCGCCAAGCGCCAACATGCCCTCACCTAATGCGCCAAAATAACCAACAAAACGCGCGTCTTCCTCTTTATCAATCTGCTTAGATGTCGTCCCTGTCGCAACCAGTCCATGGAATCCAGATATCGCACCACAAGCAATGGTCACAAACAATAGTGGCATAAGTGACGGTGTATCAACGGGCAATGTTGTATTTATTGCTGGTGCCACGATGTCTGGCGTACCAATAAAAATAGCAGCATATAACAGAATCAAACCGACAAATAACTGTAATCCGTTGATGTAATCACGAGGCTGGAGCAGCATCCATACAGGTAATAACGAGGCGATAGCTGCATAGCTGAACAAAATAATAATCCAGACGGCATTATCAGGCAGTCCAAAGACAGTCTCAGGCAATACAATCGGGAACATAGGGCCAAGATAAATAAGGCCATATAGTGCACTAACACCGATGATAGACACCCAAACGAGATTCATTTTGTAGCGATAAATACACTGACCGATGATAAGCGCAACTACCAAGGCACCCCAAACTGGCAGTACAGCAGATGGGGTTTTGATCATCATGTTTGCAATAGCGACACCAAATACGGCGTTAACCATCAGCAATAGCAAGAAAATCACAACCATCATCAGACTACGGACACGTGTGCCCATGACAGTACCAGCAATAGAGCCAATCGACTGACCTCTGTTGCGCATACTTGCCCAAATGGCAGACATATCATGTACACCAGCCATAAAGATGGTACCAAATACTACCCAAATAACGGCAGGTACCCAGCCCCAAATGACAGCAATTGCAGGACCGATAATAGGTGCAGCACCTGCCACCGATGTAAAGTGATGTCCCCAAAGCACATACTTGTTGGTGGGGACATAATCGACCCCATCTTTCATAGTGTGTGCTGGCGTGGGACGGCTGTTATCCAATGCCAATATCTTAGTAGCAATGAATTTTGAGTAAAACACGTAGCCGCACAGCATGGCAGCAACGCCGAATAGAAGTACAATAGCACTATTCATCTTATCTCTCCCTAGACAAGTAGTAGGTAGCCGTATAAGTTCAAGCTTTTTAAATCAAAATATAAAAAATATGCTAAATTAGTGTGCGGTGAGTGACTCATCTCACCCATAGTTGGATAAATCGTAGGAATGTTGAAAGACAAATATCAGTACAATCTTGCATTTTACAATTAGAGCACGTCACTAAGTAGCATATAGTGTTGTGAGTCTTTATTTAAAATTCTGGTTGAATAGTAACCGATTTCACGACAAATGTAACGTATGTAAGAGATGAAAAACAACAAATAAAGGAAGCGCAATGGCACATTATTTTGGATTCCACCCTTCAGATAAATTAAAAGCATTAATTAGTGAGGCCGAACAAGTCGTTGCTTCAGATGAACATGTGGAATATTATCCTTATCGCGACGCGCTTACACATCAGACTGCTCGTGACTTGACGGACAATTTATTGATTGGTTTGGTAGAGATTATTCCAAACCCTGAGCGTCAAGCATCTATGCGTAAAATCGTTGGAACGATTGAAAGTACCACCGATACCCTACTCAATATCTTATTGGGTAAAGAAAATAACGAAGAAGTATTACCGAGCTTTCATTTTTTGAGAGATCATGCGACATTTATCGATAATGAGGGAGCCAAACGGGTCGGCTTTAAACTGTCTGAAACAAACGCAAAAACCATCGTTGAAGGGTTTGCTGCTATCACGCCAGACCACGTAGATAGAGCCAAATTCAAGACAGCACTAGAAACGATGAACGATGCCACACTAACCCATTTTGTAACTCGCTATGCCGAAACGTTAAAGCTTGGTATGATCAAGCGTAAGTCAGTACCGGTTGCCAAATCTGCAATTGATAAGGGTATGAATATGGCCCTCAATAAGCTATTACCCGACTTACCCAATGACTCGCTTAACCGTTTAGCAAATTATTACCGCCCATTTATTGTAGAAAAGCCAGAATAACCCCAAAAGTTAGATTAATTTTGTCCTAAACGCTTTATGACGTTGGGCAAATTCACTAAAATTTGCTAAAATAAGCGGCACTTTTTACCAAAGGCGCACCCGATGACCCAAATCAGTAACCAAGAAATCGAAAAAACATTACGCAACTCAGAGTGCCTTATCAGCAGTATCGAAGTAGCCGCTGCTTATGAGCGCCTAGCCGCTCAACTTAATCTACACTACGCTGGTCTGAACCCAATTGTAATGGTTGTTATGAATGGCGGATTGATTCCAGCTGGCCAGTTACTTACCCACCTGACGTTCTATCATCGTATGCACTATATCCATGCGACGCGTTATCGTGACAACGAAGGTACTAATGACCTCGACTGGAAATTCAAGCCTGACGTGAGCATTGAGGGCGAGCACGTATTATTGATTGATGATATTTTTGACGAAGGTATTACCCTAAAAGCCGTTGTCGAAGAGCTAAGTAAAGAAAAACCTTTATCGCTTGAGTGCTGTGTACTATTAAACAAAGAACACGAGCGTAAAGTTGCAGATTTTGATGTTGATTTTGTAGGTATCAACGTGGCGGATCGCTATGTATATGGCTGTGGTATGGATTTCCACGGTTACTTGCGTCACCTACCCGGTATTTATGCTATCAAAGAAGATAAAGTTTAAGCCTTATACTCTTTGAAATGTGTCAATCATAAAAAAGCATCCAACTTGGATGCTTTTTTATTGCATGAAAAACAGAGTAAATAGATAACAATGGTTAAAACTGCAAGGCTAAACCAGTGTGACGCTCTGTTGGTGTCTTAACTGCTATTTCAAAAGCATGTTTGGTGCTATATATCGTCACCTTTTTCTTGGCACGTGTGACTGCTGTATAAATAAGCTCTTTGCTCAGCAATCTAGTATGGCTGTTGTCAAAAGTAATTGCCACATGATCGAACTCAGACCCCTGTGACTTATGGATAGTCATTGTATATGCTGTAGCAATCAGTTCCTCATTCAGTAAGTTGACCGCAATCCCTTGCGTCTTATTTTCAAAAAACACCTCCAACCTACTCTGATCATCTAAGGTTTGTAAACAAAACCCAATATCACCATTAAATAGTCCTAACTCATAATTGTTCTGTAGCACCATGATTGGGCGACCATGAAACCATGTGTTTTGACCGAGTGGTAGTTTTAGCTCAGTCAGATGCCACTGGGTAAGATAATTATTAATATAATGATCGCCCCATTCTCCACTATGACCAGCACTCAAAATTCTAAATTCGTTGAAGGTTTCTGTTAGTGATGCGACTGTAGTTTTTACCGAATGTGGCACAGATTTTTCTATCGGGGTTTCCAAAAGACTCTCTACTTTTCTCAGATATTTTTTATAATTCTCTGTGATTTTTAAAATATTTTTTTCATTGCTTAGGCTATTTATTAGTTTGTTACCTTTAGAGTCTTCTGTCTGGATCATATTTATATGTTGAAAGTTCAATGCGTTATCATTTTTTAGGAGTTGCCAAATTGCTTTTGTGTCTGCTTTTGTATTGTTGATTTCGTAAGCTAATCTTCCGATACCTGAATCGGCACTAAATCGGCGACTTTCAGTTAACTCCGCATGTATAGGTTGTAGTAATGGAATGCGGCACAGGTCTGCCAATACTGCTCCTGCATCGACTGCTGCTAGTTGATTGGCGTCTCCTAATAATATAAGTCTTGCGCCTGGTTTTACCGCACTGACAAGATAATTTGCAAGCTCAACCCCTAACATTGATGCCTCGTCAACGATAATGATATCTTCGCCCAGTGGATTATCAGCACCATAGCGTGGACTACCCGTTCGACCAATACCTAATAAACGATGAATCGTTTTCGCTTCTTGCAATTGCAGCTTTACATCTGCTGCATCTAGAGCCACTTGTAGAGACTCTTGCATACGCTGCGCTGCTTTCCCAGTTGGTGCTGCTAACGCTAAGCTGGCACTATCTGTACTAAATATAATATTCTCTTCAGTACCCTTACCCTCTGAAGCCTGTTGTAGCGCGATCACTAGCTGAGCCACAGTATATGTCTTGCCCGTCCCTGGGCCACCGGTAATAATACTAAACGCGTTATTGTTAGCGACATTAATCGCCTTTATTTGATTTTCGTGAAGACTCTGAGGTATTGCTATTTGTAGAGGGCTTACTTTTTGATTCAAAATATTGTTGATATTTTTTGCTAAATTAAATTCAGCTTGCCATGCACGATGAAGCCAAAAAGTTATAGACTTTCCTGCACTTCTGTTGCGGATTTCTTTGTACATAACTGGTTTATTTCTTTTGCTTAGGCTATTTTTATTATTATTGCTACTAGTTTCAACTTTTTCGAACAAAGCATGAACATTAATTAAATGCATGAAAGAAACTAAATCCATATCTCTTAGTACTTGATATAGCATAGCAATCGTATCAAAACGCTTGTTTAGCATGTCCTTTTCATGGTTACTGAGCGAGAGCTGTGTCCAAAGCTGATCTCGCTTACTAAATAAAGTATCTAATAAATCAAACAAGGACATTTCGGCGCCAGCGTCATTACTTGGCTGTACATCATCTATCAGAACAAAAAGCGGCATAGCTAGCATTTCCAATAACTGTTGCTGCCAGCCATATAGCGTGACTACTTCATGGTTAATTTGACCTTGTAACGGTACTTCATGCTCAATAGCGGTGATAGTCAATACAGTATGCCCCTCCTCTAAATGAGTCGCTAACATCATAAATAAAGCAGTAAATAAGTAGCTGTCTTCTAACTTATCGGTTGGATCATCGGTTAGGCTGCTACCAGTATCAGCTTCTATATCTATCGCTTGATATGCTGAGTAGGTTTGCCCGCGACGCAGTAGAATATAGTCACTAATAGTATTGGCCCAGCTTTGTTGTAGGCCAACCGTCGCTTTGCTTTTGTTGTTGCTCTTGTTACTCATGATATGTCTCTGTGATGATCTGGTGAATCAATATAATGTTTTTGGGTATCAAATCGTTGTACAGAGCCCACTAGTCAGGCATGCCAAACAGCGCATCCAACCCCTTAATAAAATCAATTGGAATATCCCAAGTAACGAGCCCATAGCGACCGTTGTAGGGTGATTCGCTCGTTTCATTAGCCGCTTGCGATACGCTAGCAGCTGCTTGACCGTTGGGGTTATATACCCCTCGTAGGAAGATATACTCTACCGCTCCCAAATACTTGTCCTCATTACCCGCATAATCAGCGATTCTCATTGAAAGGAATCGATGTAATGCTACTTGGTAAATCGCTGCTTGTAACCAGTATCCTGCTTTAGACATGGCTTTTTTGAGTGTACTTTCATTATAATCGCTTAGGCTATTTCCTAAATAATTACTCTTATAATCGACTACGTAATACTTGCCAGCATGCTCATAAACCAAGTCAATCTCACCGCGCAAGTAACGATACAAGTGCGTTCTATTTTGCGGCACGAGGTTGACATGTTTGTCTGTCTCATCAGGTAAATACTGTTGAAATAGTTTACTGATATCCTCTGCTTTAAAGCGCTCTGACAGTCCCATGTTAAACTCTAATTCAGCGAAGCGTTGCTCTACATTGAGAGAATAAAGCGGCTGACTGGACGCCAATAACGGGGTGCGCAAAACCTCTTCAATCCAAACAATCAACGCCTCATGCTTCGTTGTATCTATTGCGTCAGCGTTAAGTGAGACAGCACTCTCTTCTCGGCTGCCTTGTGCTCTACGGCTTTGATATTCAGCACTGCTATACACCAGCGGTAGCTGATAACTACTGATAGCTCTATCGAGCACACCAGACCACTGCAGTTTGTTGTTAAAGTCAATTTTTTCGAATATCTCATGCAAGAACGTACCTGCATTAGCGCCTTTTATGAAGGTAAAGCGAATATCGTCTTCAGACTTGAGACTCATCTCATCAATTTTTTCGAGAGACGCATTACTATTAAGGCTACTATTAGGATAAGACTCAACCAATCCTGCGGTGTCTGTCATATCAATATCTATCGCATCATCAATACGCTCATCTACGACAGCCATTGCTTGTGTTGATTCGTCTAGCTGACGAGCTAACGCCGTAAAGCTGGTCTTAGCCCAACCATAAAAATAGCTCGTTTTCATGACATCAGTAAAAGCAGCATACTCAATAGTTTCTGTCGTGGGTGCGATGGTAAGCTTGGTATCTGTCGACGTTACTGTTTTAGCATAATGACTATTATAAAACTCATTGATATTATGCCCTCTAAGCATGCCTATCGTGCCTTTTAGCCTGTCAGGTAATTCAAATTTTGCGTCTGCAGAGTCAAACCAATAAAATACTGGCCTTAATTCAGGATTTGTATTCTTCTTAGGATCTCGCAACACCACATAAAGTTGCTCACTAGCCCGCGTAAATGCCACATATCCAAGCCGGCGCAGCTCATCAAAACCTTCATTTGTCTCGATATCAGTGAAGTAAGCATCTTTAGTGGCAGATCCTTGTAACGCAGAAAAACGGCGCTGATTACCTATTGACTGACCTTCTGTGGATTGCTGTACTAACGCTGAAGGCGATTGCTGGGCATTATATAGATATAGACCATGCTTCTCATTATTGCCTGACTTCCTACTGGCGTCTCCCATACCCAGTACATAGACAATGGGGAACTCAAGCCCTTTTGACTTATGAATAGTCATGAGCTGCACGCCAGACTCTGTCGGTAGCGGATACTGCTTCGCCCAATCACTATTGGGTGCGGTCTCTATGTGTTGCCTAAACCAAGCCAGCAGCTCATGCTCACCCATGCCTAAGCCATACTGTGCCAATACATCCATCACATGGCGTAAATCCATGATATGTCGATCACCTTCTGGATGAGCGGCTAGAGCTTGCCAAACGCCTTGTGACTGTATGGGGCTTCTATCCAATAAATAGTGCAGCGCTGACAAGATACCAAAGTGCTGCCAACGCTGTGCCCCTTCCTTTAGATACGTAATAAAATCCTGATAGCTCTTTTTATATTCTATGTTTCGAACATCGCTACTATTTGGATTAATACTATTAAGTCTGTCATCACTCTCAACCACACCTGATTCATGATCCGTCATCATAGCTTGGACATCTTTGATGCTCAGTCCGTACAGATGGCTGGTCAACACTCGATTAATCATGTCATGACGATACGGGTATAGCATGGCACTAAGTAGCGCTGCGATATCTTCTGCCATGATCGTTTCAAAGATGCTGACGTCGCTGGTGGTCAAGGTGGGTACGCCCAGTTTGACTAGCTCATCTTCAACCTGTTTTAGATCTTTTTTGGTACGGGCTAGCACCCCAATATCACTGGGCTGAATCGGCTGATCGTTTAATGTCTGACCACTACTGAGCAAGCTAGCAATATGACGTGCGGTGATTTCATACTCATCATAGTCAAGCTCGCTATCTTTTCCATTAGGCAAGTGTAGTACACTCACTGGCTGAGTAGAGAGTACCTCTGTCATCAAACCACTATCTTTTTCGTCTGAACTCTTAAACCAAGACAATTCACTCTGCTTTTTTGCGGCTTTGCTGTGCTGATAATAAATACCACTGCCTAGCTGCGCCAGCTTGTTCTCAGCAGTTGTTGCTGTAGGTATACCAAACCAGCAGTTGAGGGCATTAATCAAACTGAGAGTGGAGCGCCGGTTAGTGTTGAGCGTCCAAATGGTGCTTTTGTCAAACTGCGCTTTCATATAATTATAGTTGGTCACGTCACCGCCACGAAACCCATAGATCGCCTGCTTTGGGTCACCAACCAGTAGCAAAAACTCATGGTTGGATTTTTTGGTGGTGGATTTCTTGTCATTATCCGACTGTTTGCGTTTACTCTTTGGCAAGTAAATACTTTCGATCATAATGGCTTGCTCGCCATTAATATCTTGCGACTCATCAATTAATGCAATGGGGTAATGATGACGTATATAACGCGCCAGCTTGTCGCCTTGCCGACCTGTTAATGCTTGGTTTAAGCGCACCATTTGTAGACTAAATGTGGTCTCTCCTCGCTCCTCTAAAATCACTGGCAGTCTATTGCGTACCGCAAGCACGATATGACGATTAAGGTTGGCTAAAACCAATAGGATATGCTGATTTAACCCTTCCATCATATCTAAAAGCGCCATCAACTTACTGATGGTCTCTAGCTCAAAGAGGGATTGATGCTCTTTTTCTCTATTCTTATTGAAATTCTTAATTTTGCCATCTTCATTTGGATATCTGGCGTCCTGCAACGACGTTAAGATCTTATTTTCACGTTCATTCAAATAGCTGTTAAATGTCAGCTGATATTGTGCTACCTTTTGATGGACATCAACAAGTGCATCGAACTGTTTAAATAGATTGGAACGCCCATTAAATCCTTGAGATTTTCTGTAATCAGAATTTAGATAGGGCTGAATATCTGCTAGATCTAACTGGGCAAAATCATGAATCAGCTTTTCATACGCATCAAAATCAAAACCTTGCTCTAGTGTTATCTCATCAATCGGCGCAGAAATAAAATTCAGCGAACGAGAAACGAATTTTTTATGATCACCTATTGCAGTCAGCTTACCTTGCTGATCCATAAGCGCATACAGTTTGGGCTGCTCGTGATATAAACGGCTTTGAAACTGACGCAGCTCATCATGAATAATACTGTCCGTAACCTGCTCGATACTACTGTCTTCGATAATCGCCATGCCTTGCTGATGACCCGTTTCGCTACTGTACTCGATCAGCCACTTTTGCGCCAAGCTATCGAGCGTCCCGACGAATAGCTTATCTAACGTCGTTAATACTAATGCAGTGCGCCGAATCGCCTCTGCCATAGGATAGCTATACACATGATCAAGCAAATAACCGACCAAGTGCAGATTCACGGGATCTTGCATGATGCCATCTAGGCGTACATGTTCGGCTTGCTCTATTAACCACTCTTCACGCTGTTTTTTGACTTGTGCGCGCTTTTCTCTAGCCATCTGCTTATCATGGCTAGCATTTTGATTAAACTCATCAACATCTATTTCGGTATTTGATTCGACGCTTGAGTCATTGCTTTCCGACTTACCCTTGTTATTATTGTTATTGTTATTGTTATTGTTATTGTTATCGTCACTGTCAGGCAGTACCTGCAATAGGTTGGGATATAAGTTATCTTTATTATTGGTATCTGCACTCAGGTTGTTGACCCACTGTAATAGCTGATAGAACTCTACCAAACGGTCGTGGATGCGCTGACGCATTTCGGCGGCGGCAGCTCGAGTAAAGGTTGTGGCGATGATTTGCTCCGGTGCACGCCGCGCTTCAATCAATAGTCGTAGCACAATGCCAGTCAGCGTCCACGTTTTTCCTGTCCCCGCTGAGGCTTCGATAAGATGACGACCCGTTAATGCAACAGCAACCGCTGGCGCTATTTCTTCTTTTTCTTCAGCTATAGCCCCTGAGTCACCCAAAACATCTGAATGATCATCAAATAAATTTGGTTGTACAGAAGGTTCAATAATATCGGCTGTATCAGTAAAATCTGTCATATAAGCGCATACTTTTAATTATTATTAATGAGATCAAAAGAATAAAAAAGACACTAAGCACTAGCTATCCAATCCTTTTAGTGCCGTAAGCATCGGCGCATACAACGGCTGCGCCAAAGTAGTTAATGATGCTGATAATGCTCTAAAGGCATCTTGATCACGCAGTACATATTGCCAAATGGCATGCTGAGAGCAAGTGTCGTATACCATGTCTGAGTTATAATTAGGTCTTAGCCAATCTGAGAAGTCTGCTCGTTTTGGCCAATAGCTGTCGTTTTCATTATCATCTTCTTGCGATTTGGAGCACTTAGCCAGATAATTGAGCGCATACTCAGGCAATAATGTCATGGGAACTTGGCCCGATAGGTTGCCAAAAATCGTCCACTTTATCAGTTCTATCACTGCATCTTCATAGACGATGGGGCTTAGTTTAAATGCGATGAAATCTTTATAGGCACTTACCTGTGAGCTGGGTTTATTAAAGCGCCAAATACTCACGCCGTCATCTAAAGCTATCTGCTCAGCAGTGGTCCGTCTGGCAACCTGCCAATATAAATGCGACAGCCAAAATTTGAGTAAGTGTTTTGGACTGGCAGAATTGGGCAGTATATTCAACCACTGCTTGGGTGATTGCTCAGCATAGGCCGTCGCTGTCTCAACAGCAGCGCGGCTAGCATGATTATCTATAGGGACTGATGGTGCTAGTGCCTGTAATTCTGATTTTGATTGTAATATCGGCACTACCCCTTTAATCTTAACCTTTTCGGGTAATAGCTTGCACAGTATCTCGTTATCAGTACCATTCAAGATCGTTGGCAGCGCCACCTGAATAGGATGTTCAGCGGTGGGCGTTAGTAACTGTAGGCCTGTAGTGTTGTCTGCTACGCCTTCACTTAGCAGGCTACTATCAACAAATCCATTAGCAATTAATTGCTCTTCAAACTCTATGCACTGCTGCTGCAGCTTTTGTTGTTGGTTAGGTAGGGTGGTTTGGCGTGCTACCCCTGCTGGTATGATTTTTTGATACATCAAGGTTGAGATATCTTGCGGAGCAGTATTGTCAGTACGCTTATCAGCCGCCAGCTTATTGATTAAATATTCTTTGATTTGATAAGTCGTTAAGCTGTCCAAAAATAGCGGTTCCTGATGTGCTAATGCATCTTCGCCCTGTACTACATGTACCTTTTGGGTACGCAAAAAAGCTTTGGCAGGGTGGCGTACTTGATATATCAACATACCTTCAACATCGATCTCACCGATGTTGAATACGCTATCAGATACTGCTTGGATAAGCGCTGCTCTATTCATACTGTCAGTATCGCTATTGCCTAAAAGTGTATCTAGACCCAGCATATCAGCCAATGTAGACATGGTTTGGTCATCTACCTGTCCAAGCTGACCCATACTACGACCAAGCAGCTTAGCTATTGATTCATACTGTGCTTTTGTAGGTAGGCCAACGAGTTGTAGGTATTTGCTGGCTTCTCTTCTTTGTAGTGTCTCAAACACAGCGTGCCACAGCGGCGCAGGTGGGAATTGTTTTTTCTGAGCAAGTTTGGTGCTTCGCATAGCTTTACTTAATAAATTGTCTAGCTCATCGGCCGCAGCGGTAGGACTGCTATTCTGAACATCATCAGCGGGATTACTTGGGTCATTGCTTGGGTCAATGTTGACACTGTAGGTATCAATATTTTGCACAGGGGGATGTTCAATATCTGTTTCAAATAAGCTCTTATGAAAAGGCAGGGCTGGATGCTCAGTAACCAGCCACTGCTTGATGAGCTTTGGTAGATAACGTTTAAGGCTTTCTGTCGTTGGATCGACATCCTCAGACAACGTCTCAAGTGAGTTGACCTGCCACTGTACCTCACCTTGTAAAAACTGTAGCAACTCACTCACTGGGTTGGCAGGTAGGTGTTCATGGGTATCGGTCAAGCTTTGGCCATTGTAGAACATCCAGCATGCACTGCGAGCACATAGCAGCGCATCCAAAAATGCCCCATTGTCGTCATCTTCGCTGACTCGATCACCGCGACGTGAATTGGTTGCTTTCATCAAATCATACCGGTTGTCACGATCACGTCCAGGAAACTCAGAGAGATCCATATTGAGCATCACCACCAGTTCAAAAGGCACGTTTCTGAGCGCCCCAAACCGCCCAAAAGTAATCACTCCAGTAGGCTCCGCACTGACCTGCTGACTCTCAAGCTCAGCTTCGATACTGTCTAGCATAAAGCTCAGTTTTAGTGGCAGCTGCTCAACGCCTGCCAGCTTTTGCTCCACTTCTCTGTTGTCAATATCACCACTAGAGTACTGTCTGTAGTGACGATTGGCACGTAAGCTTGATTTAAAACCATTCATCGCATTGTAAATGGCACGCATCGTACGCGTTTGGTCAACATCACCAAAGTAGCGGTGGATCACTTGGGACTCAATCTGATCCAACCAATCTTCTGCTTTCATTTTTTGTGTATGATCATCACGCCTTGCCACCAAGCCTGTATAGATACGGCAAAGCGCCTCTACAATCATGGCGTCATTTAGGCTGACCTGCGCCAGTGGCAAGCTCATCTCGGGCACAGCAGTAGTTGGCCACTCACCCTCCTCTAAAGGGTACAAACAGTCACTAAGACTCGCTTCTGGCATCACAAGGCCTAAAGTCAATCTGTCTAACGCTTGGGCAAAACTAAAGCGATAATCATAGTCGTTAATATCTAAAGTTTGTTTCAGATGCCATTCATCAAAACCACGAACAAAGCCTGCTTCTAGCAGCAGATCGCAGCCACGGCTCATCTGCTCACGGGTCAATCCAAAACTCTCAAATAAGGGCGGCAGCATCAGCCAGTCTAAAACCTCGGCCGCCTCAAAACGGGCACTATGACTGCCGAGCAGCTTATAAAACCCAATAATCGCTTCCCACAACTGACGAATATCAGCATCAACAACACCCGTCACCTTCGCAGGCAAGGTTAAGCCATCTTGACCCTTGCCACTAACAAAAATAGAGCCAATCAGCGCATGATGGCGCTCAACATCTGGCAATAACACCACGATATCTGATATATGGCGTTTTTTCTCACCAGTTTTAATAGGTTCATTGAGCCAACGGCCAATCATAATACGCAGTACTTCAAGCTGACGCTGCAAATTATGACAGGAGTGAATGCTTAGGCTATTGTCTTGAGCAGAGATTGCCCACAAACGATCCTTTTCAAAACGCTTGTTTTCTAGTACGTCATCGTCATACCATGGCGACTCTGGCTCAGCGCCCAACACTATTTGCTCATTTACGGCTTGAGAGACTGTTGTTGCCGCAGCTTGCTGGGTCGATTGCTCATCAAGCATCAATACGTCATTTTGCAAACGTCGCAATAAACTTGGGCTGTTTTGTATGGCTTGAGAGCGACCAAAATCAGCCATGCTGTGCTCACTTTCATCACTGATACGGCTAAGATTATCATCAAAACTATCGTGCCACTCTACTAAATCATCTTGATATTGCTCGTTACCTGATAAATTGGCAAGCATGGCAAAAGTATCACGAGACTGCTTGCCCAGACGTGACAGTAAGCTATGTCCATAATCACGTAAAAATACACTTTCAGGGTTAATGATTTGCTGGCGCTGTAGCCAAGACTTATCAACAATATCTGCCCAGAATAGCTTAGAAGGATTATAATGTAATAGGGTGATCTTCATATATTTGGACAACTGCTGCAAAAAATCGAGCTCGGTTTGCGGCAGTTGCTGAATAGTAAAAATACGCAATACTTTGGGCAACTGAGCACGCTCATTCGCGTTATTATTTTCCAGAGCTGACCAAAAAGTGTTTTCAATGCTTACACGGTGTTGATGCACGTCGGCAAACAGATGCGACCATAAGAATCGCTGCGCTGCCTCAAGCTCCACATAATGCGCCACCAACCACTCCGGCGTCCCCCGTGCGTACTGATCAAAGCGTAGTGATAACGCATCTTTATCTGCTATCAATGCGTCTACATTGAGCGGCGTATTATGTGACCATAGCGCAAGCCAGTCCTCACGGTGGGTTAAGTAACGATTAAACACTCTTGCCAAATCACTTGCCAGCTGCCAAATACGGGCGTCTTGTTGTGCCTTATCTTGTTGTACGCCCTCTTGCGTCGTTGCTACTTGCGGCTCATCAATCAAGGATGCCAATAGCGGATGTACTGGGTGGGTGTCATCCTTAACAATCAAATCTTGATAGTAAGTGAGATAACCAAACAGGCGCCACTGCATCACCGTTGGTGACAACACAGCAACTTCAGGCACATTCAATGTAGCCGCTTCAGGATCTGCTTCTAACAAATAGGCATTGTGCCTGGTGAGCACATCTTGCATGAGTGTCCATTGATACTGGCCCCAAAACTTAGTACGCACCAATGTACTAATCCCCGCACGGCTGGCAATTGTTTTATCCAACCAATCACCCAATACCATCGAGGGCACAATAACAATAAAGGGCTCAAAAACATGCTGGCTTTTTGACTGGTATTGTTCAAGTAGTTGATCGACAAGGTTTTCGGTACGGTGCGACTGAATGATGGTAAACATAGACAATAATCTGATTAAAGTAGGCGTAGAATATGAATGTTAAGAAAGGCTGTTTATTGTGACTGACAGGCTAAAACATACTAGTAAAAGCCTCATGTCAGTAATCAGCCACTGCATGGACAGCGCTGAAAACAACACTCATCAATGCATGTTTGGTAGTCGTTACTGTATGGCATTTCTGCTAGTATATGGGTCGTTATGCTAGTTATCATGAGCAAAAGTCATTATATATATGACCCAAGCGCATTGGAAACGATAGTAATAGATATTGAGAGGATAAAAAATCACTTTATTTATCAGTGTGCCATTGATGGTTATCGTTTGCTAGTATAAATACCAATATTGTAATACCTTGCGACATCTATTGTCGCATTGAGCATGAGCATAGTTATAAGTGTTTTGACTATGAAAAATGAAGGGCGTGGCTTTTTCAAATCAGCTGTTACACCCTATATTAAAACGACACTTTTACGGGGTTATTGAATATTATGCCATTACGTCCTATTGATGCTATTTTTGTCCATCCTAAGCAGCGTTTGTACGTTGTTTATTATCGTGGTGAGCTTTGGTGCCTACCACGGATGAAAATCGATGACAGATCATGGCAAAACAGGCGCCCGTATGTTGATGACAGTCGCTCACTATATCTTAGTATTCACCAAGCTATTAGCGACCCTATACTGGCACAAAAACTACGCACCTTAGATTTACCTGCTGCAGTGCGGGGTAGCACGTTATCGCGTTTTGAGTTGTGGTGGGAGACACATGGCTTTAAATGGTTAAAAGACAGACTGACAGCGGGACAATCACCATTAGCAGCTCATCAAGCAATGGGCTTTGAAAGAACGACTGCTAATGAGTTTATTGATGCAAGCGTTCAACCCTCTAATTTCAATACTAATGACAGTGATAGCAATAAACACGATGAATCGTTAGAATCATCTGCCATAGAAAAGGATGTGTTTGCGGATATGTTGGCAGAGCTAACTGATGAAGTCATGGATCACAAGCTTTAAAGAAACGCTATATCCTATATAGTGACTGATACAACTTTTGAGACGAACCCATTAATAGATAGAGAGCAGTAATATATGAAAGACTACAAACTGCTACTGGTTGGACTAATTTCGCTGCTAGTAGCAATTTTTATCGCTCTCTTTACTTGGTTGTGGACCAGTAATCACAAAAATACAGATCCGCTGCCTATTATGACCAATGAGAGGCAACCTGCACCTGCCGCAAACGAAGAAAGCACGGACACCTCCCCTGATAGTACGCTTTCTATTCGTGCGGAACAAAGCCTACAAGTACCGATAGATGACGTTATTGTAAGCTTTGAGTCTCGCTATCCTCATATACAAGTTTTGGCGAATTATATTCCTGCTAATACGTTACTAACGATATCGAACGACGAACGCTCTGATCTTATCTCTGATACAGATATTATTATTGCCAATAACGAGCTGTCCAAAGAGCGTCTCTCGCCCATACAAGAGAAGCTAAAAGCCACTCAACACAGTAGCAATCAAAATCAAACAGGTACTAACTCGGTCAATAGCAATACGGATGACGATAAGACTGACAGTGATGACATTACTGCCAATAGCACCAACAAAGAAGCACGCACGCTAACCTCTTTCAATTATGCTCTAAAAGACGATCAAGCACTTGAAGGTGTGGTTTTGACCGATAATCCTGTTGCCGTTAGTTTCCGTAACTTTTTACTCTCAAGTGCCGGTCAAACTATATTAGAAAAATACGAGTACTATAATATTAATGGTTATGAGAACAGTGTAAACGACTTATTTGAACCATCCTCACAGGCGAGCAAGGCATCCGGTGATAACCCAGTAAATGTCGCTGATGCGCTTGGTAATAGCGAATCGCAATAAATTATTTGTATTTACCTTTTTGCTGATTGCTTTTACGACTGCTTTTTTCTACAATGTCACTCCACAATGCGCCTATAGCTCAACAGGATAGAGCAATTGCCTCCTAAGCGATCGATCCGAGTTCGAGTCTTGGTGGGCGCACCACATGAATACACTAAAAAACCCCTTAACGCCCCACAAACGAGGCTTTCAGGGGTTTTTTATTGTCCAAAACTTACCTTATATACCCATAATTACCCCTTGCTTACTGTAATTTTTACAGTATTCTATACAGTATGAGCGCAAAAATACTGTAGAGGATACTGTAAAAATGGCAAAAACCGTCAAACCCCTTACCAATACTCAAGTCGATAAGGCCAAGCCTTTGGACAAACCCTATACCTTAACGGATGGCGGTGGTCTTTATTTACATATTAGCAAGGCCGGCACAAAAGCCTGGCGCATTGACTACACGACACCTATCACAAGAAAGCGTGTCACAGTAACACTAGGTCAATACCCAGAGATCACTTTAGCAGCTGCAAGACAGATGCGGACTGATATTAAGTATCATCTTGCTAACGGTGATGATCCACGCGATATCAAAAGAGATGAAGAGCGCAAGCAGTTGCTTGAGTCTAAAAATACATTCGCTATGGTTGCTGAAGAGTATATGAGCCGCAAGACTCATATAGCCCCCTCTACTATCAAAAATAACTATAGGCAGCTGAAACGGCTAAATGCATACCTTGGTAGCATGCCTATAACTGATATCAAGCCAATGGATGTATTAGAAGCATGTAGATCGGCTGAAGCACAAGGGCTTATTGAGACAGCGGTAAAGATGCGTACGATGGCAGGACAAGTATTTAGGTATGCTGTGCAGACTGGACGCTGTGAGCGTGATATTACGCAAGATTTATTGGGTGCATTAAAGACACCAGTCGTACAACATCATGCTACTATCTTAGATACGGATGAGCTTGGTAGATTGCTTAACGATATTGATGAGTATCAAGGGTCATTTGAAGTTAGGATCGCTATCAAGCTAATGCCTATGCTTTTCGTAAGGGCTGGCGAGCTACGTTACGCTCTCTGGGATGACTTTGATCTTGATGAAGGCACCTGGACTTTTACGCCAAGAAAAACTCAACGCAGAACTGGCCTATCTCTTATCGTTCCACTACCTACGCAAGCCATTGCTTTAATACGTGAGTTATCCCTACACGCCCGTAGCCAGTACCTATTCCCAGCTATTCATACCACTGTCCAGCCAATTTCAGAAAACACGATGAATCAAGCTTTGAAGCGGCTTGGCTACAGTGGATCAAAACAGACAGTACATGGGTTTAGAGCCACAGCAAGGACTTTGATTGTAGAGAAGCTAGGTTTTCCTGAAGCATTGGTAGAGCAGCAGCTCGCTCATCGCGTAAGAGACATGCATGGCAGAGCCTATAATCGCACTGTGTTCTTACCAGAACGCAAAGTGATGATGCAAGCATGGGCTGATTATTTAGACGAGTTGAAAGCAACTACTGATTAATAATTATGACTGTAGTAAAGGAAGAATAATTTACTATTTAATTTTTGAATTAAAAAACTCTGTTGTAAGTGGTTCCATTATAGTAGTCTATTAATAGGCTTGAAAGTTGAAGTAATGAGTTCCGCTGGGGTATACCCAAAAATCTTAATAATAGTGATTAAACAGTCTCAAAGCACATCACGCGCTAGCTATTATGATAATTTCTAATAAAAACGTTACTGTTTTAAGAAGAAATGGGTAAACTATACCAATTGAATTTTTACCAACCGATGTTTTGAAAAACTGACTATTATTAAATAAATTCTACTGAGAATAAGCGATGAAATGGACTGTATTGGTATGTATGCTACCGTTGTTGACCGCTTGTATGAGCATGAAAAATGTAAAAGAGTTACCACCTGAGTTGATTTATCAGCCACCCGTATCAGGTACGAGCGCAACTATCGTGGGTAGGATGGAACCACGACATACCAAACTCGTTGGTGATCGCATCGCTTATATTATGGAGATCGATGGTAAGCGCGTCCCTAAAGAGCGTAAAGAGAGTTACAGCGATACTTGGGATAGTGTCTACCCGATTACGACGGGTGAGCATACGATGACCGTCACTTACCGTATGGCAGGGCACTATACGCAGCCGACCAAGATTACCTTTGATGCTGAAGCTAATAAGAATTATCAGCTGGACTTCGCTACTGATATCGGTACGGCATGGTTTGGTAAAGACAGCTATGCTGATATTTGGATCAAAGACAAAGCGACAGATAAGCCCGTGACCGAGGTAGTGCGAACGGCGCCACCACCTGAGCCACGGGTTATCTCTTATCCGATTATTATTAATAATTGATTGAGAAGTGTCTAGAAGTAACTTTAATATAAATCCAAAATTATTTAGAAACTATTAAACAGAAAATTTTAAGTAATTTATTGAGTAAGCTCCGTTCAATCAATTATTGTTTTAACTATTCAAAATTAATTAGGTAAATAGACATCGAAAAGCAATAGTTGTTCGATGTCTATTTACAAGGGCTAAACTATTTCAGTCATAATTTCTAATACTGCCTTAATCTACTCTATAAGTGCTTTTAAAACTTACTTAAGCTATCCAAACTCTTCTTAATTCCAATATCGTTTGGATCTAAGGCTAATGCATCTGTATAACATTTTTTTGCAGATGCAAACTCTCCTATTTCTATCATTAAAGCTCCTAGGTCAATATAAGCATCTACAAAATCTGGCTCTATATCAATCGCTTCTTGATAATATTGAAAAGCTTGTACTAAATCTCCTTCAGCTAGATACTTTGATGCCCATAAATAAAAATCTCTAGATATGCGCAGAGTGCTATCTATTTCCATCGCTTGACCATAAAAATCAAAGGCATTGCTGTGATTCTTTTTATAGAATTCAGCATTTCCTCTGCATACTAAAATATTCGCGTCTGATAAACCTGAATTATTGAGCAAATTATAACCTGTATCAAAATCCATATTTTTAAAGTTTTCAGTAATTTCTTTCATAATATTTTGACTTTTTCTAGTACTACTCATATATTTTCACTCCATTAGGTTTAATAGCTCTATTGAAGTCATTTAAAATGCCACTAGGAACACCAATGTTATTTAACTTAGGATTTGTTATACCTTCATTATTTAATTTTATAGCGTTAATGCCTTTAGAGTTATTTTGATTGACTGCTTTTGCCATCATAGAATTATACTGTATAGGATCTAACTCAAATCTGACAATCACTTGCGGTTCAGTTACACCTTTGTTTGAGAACGCCTTAACTTTTGCAAGATCTTCTGATAAATACTTACTGCTGTTAGAACCAGAAATGGAAGGTTGTAACCTATTGGAACTTTTTGTCACGTTAGCTTCCACCACGGACATTTTTCTATAGACATAAACTTTACTACCAATATTTTTGGCAATTACACCTCCTGTAGCGTTTAAGCCGACAAATAAATAATATCCAGGGGAAGAAAGTGCATCAGTCCATGCTTGTCCAAAAGCATTTACATCTCTATTCATAATAGCAACTTCAGCATCGTATTGATACTTAGGTTTCATTTGAGTTAAAGCAAATAAAGCAACAGCGTTCTCTATTAATGTAGGTGTTGCATTCTTAAATTCTTGAACCTCATTTGTACGTACAATAAAATCTGTAGTTTTCGTTTTAGTGTTATATGCAGTATAGCCTATAGTCTTACCTTGTTTGTCCAAAACTGCAATTAACTGCCAGTCCCCCTTATATATATCCGTAGGTCTTTGAGATATACTACCTTTCTTTCGGAACTCTTCAAAACAATCAGAAAAACTACCACAGTAATCTTCAATATTTTTCAAAGAATTATTTTTAACGGCAGTTCCAGCGATTTCAGCTGCTGCATTGACATCCACGTTAGTCAATAATGCTATAGATCCTGCAAGTAACTTAGCAGCATTGATAATTTCTTGCTTTTGTATATCTGTTAGCGCATTAGGATTATCAACTAAATAATCTCCAAACATCTCGCCAACAGCTGCACCAAGTGCACCAGCGTCACAGCTTTGTTTCTTAGCACTAGCAGTCACACAACCGACACCAGCGGCTACAAGCTTATGTGCAAGATTATCAGCAAAATCATTTGTATCAATATTCTTTACAAAGCTACTAAAGGTTTCAGCTGCAAATACATCCACTAATGAGCTACGCAAACTATTCTTTAGAGCATCTTCCAAGTTCACACCGTTGACCGCAGCATTAACAAATGCACCAGTCGCACCTTCAGCAACACCATTTACTAACTTATTGGCAAAGTCGTTATTAGCCATTTGTGGTAAATTGAGCTTAGCAGTTAAACCAGCCGTTAACGCAGCCGTTGCCATATTACGTATGGTATCACTACTCGCCATATCTTTTAGCGTTTTACTAATGTCGCCTTTGTTATTAATCAGTGTAATAACCGCTTGCGTCTGCAAAGCAAGACCAGCAGCATTAGTAGCCACCATAGATGCGGTAAGGCCGCTACCTGCTGGACCTGCTGCGACAGTAATAGCAATAGCAATCAAAGCCGCTGCCCCTGGCGTCAAACCCTCTTGCGTATAGTCCCAATTCTTTTGAATCAGATCAACTTGTACCCAATTGATATCGTTATCTTTATCCAGTGTCGCAAGATACTCATATCCTGGTTGTTTAGATAGATCAAGTGCGATCTTGCCTAGCTCAGCTGAACTCTTTTGAATATCAGTCTTAGCTTTATTATTCGCATCGACAGTGACTTCGACTGGCACAGCTACTGTCACACCACCTGGTGAAGTGATCGTTGGAACCTGATTAAACTTAGGTAGCGATGCAATAGTGACGACACTGCCTTGATCGACCTTTTTCATCCAAACGGTGCTTTCTCTATCTTGCGTATGCGTGGTTGTTATTTGATTAGTAATAGGTGCTAAGATCACTACAGCGTTATCGTCTGCATATTCCCCAACACCAACTTTGATGACAGCTTTTTGTAAAGTGTTAAATACTGTACCTTCCAACAACGTGCTGCCACCTGATGCAGTGTATGCCTTGTCACCAATCAGTGTGGTTGGTAGTTGGGTCAGCTCTTGGCGGGTATCGTTGGTATTATCTTTATTGTAGCGAACACCCAAGAAGCTAGATCTTTTCTGAATCTCAGTACTGTTATAATTCACATCATCAACAGCATATAAATTGAGTAATTTACCTGCTGATATATTGATAGTACCAGTAGGCGCTGCTATATCTGAACCATAGATATTGATATTGCCATCAGATGTTAGACTAATATTATTCGCTTGAATATCCGTTGTAACTGCGTTGTTGTTGCTAGAAACCTTAGTAGTTGTAGTACTTTTCTTTTTGCCGTACCACTTACGAGAGGTGGACGTTGACTTAGAGCGATCTAAGAAGGATGCTTGAGACGCCTCAAGATCTATATCACCAGTAGAGGCATCTATACGAACATTACCAGCGGTTGAGATGATGTCAGCACTGTTTAAGACAACCCCATTATTAGTAATGTAGGATTTAGTAGCAGAATTATAAGTATCAGAGGCTTCAGCTAAACTACCTTCTCCTGATATTTGTATATTACCTTTTGCTTTAAGCTTTGGCTGATTAACAATCTGATGATCAGAGTAATTAGATCCTGTAATCCTACCTGCACTAATATCTCCTTGTTCGAACACATCGACAAGTCCCGTAATACGAATACTATCGTTGTAAGTGTCCTTTCTTGTACCATCAGTAAAGGCTATAGGCTTTAGATTGCCTTTGGCTAAAACATTGATGCCACCGTTACGACTAGTAACATCTGTAGCTTCCATCAAAACGCCGCCATTCTGAGCACTAACGTTAACGGTTCCATAAGAATCAATTGTTACTGTTTTATTTTCATAACCTCGACTTGCTTTTTTTGAAGTTTCTAAAATTTTATTGAGATCTGATAACGTTCCTTGTAATTTAGCAACCTCTATATTTTTGTTCTGTATTGATAGCTTAGTATCAGCTCTCGTACTTGTGATTTCAGCATTGACTAACTTGATTTGATCCTCAATAACTTGAACTCTATGACTAGAAACATAAAATATAGGTTCCCAAACACCCCATGTGAAATCACTAACTTTCTCTTTAATACCCTTTAGCTCTACGCTACCATTAGTAGCAGTAATATTAACACCACCTACTACAGGTTTGGTTGAGTTAATCCCTTGTGCAATTTCTAACGCTCTTATGGCTTGATATTCATTATTGATTCTAACATATTCATTTGGACCAGTTGGAGTATAAGGAATTGTCCAATCTCTTTTGAAACCAGGTACATATTTTTGGTCAATAGCATTTATTTGTTCTTGATAGTCTGATTTAGTAAAATCTACATTAGTATAATCTATGTAATCAATAGATTTGTCGTTCTCATTTTTCAAGATAGCAGCTTCGATCAGAACTTCTTTGCCAGTTAAATTAATATTTCCTGAAGTTGTTAAATTTACAGTTTCTCCGCGTGAGACAACTAAAGAACTACTTCTTTCTCCCGCATAGCCTTTAAGATGAAGCTTGCCTTCTCTAGAGGTTAAGCTGATATCACCTCTTGATTGCACCTTAACAATTTTTGGGTCAATGGTTAAATTTGATTTGCTAGCGATTGATAGGTCGCCATTAAGAGTGCTGATAGCCTTGCCATCGGGAAGTTTTTCTTTACTGGTAGCAAGTTTATTATTTCCAGTGCTTGCGATACTAGTATTAATATTAAGAGCAATATTAGAGTCTGAATTGATAAGAACAGCACCACCTATGATGTCTGTATTCTGATAGCTTTGAGTTGAAGCGCTATCAACAGATAATACTTCGCCTGCCTTTAGCGTTGTATTTCCAGGCAGAGATCTTGTGCTAGTAATCCAAGTTTTTTCAGCAGGCACAAAGTTAGTTGGATTCCAATAAAAATATGGATTATCCAGCGATGGTGCGAATGGCTCTATACCCCATATATAACGTTGAGCATTGGTAAGAATTTCATCATTACTATCTAAGACCAGATGTTTATCAGAGTTTACTTCACTATTATTGATAGCCATTAGATTGCTAGATTTTAGCGTAGTATTGCCTGTAGATTTAGTTTTAGTATCGGCAAGATTTAAATAGTTTCCAGAAACTATATTAATTCCTGTACCTGAAGTTCCAGTTGATACTACTTCAGTTTTCTGAAGATAAATATCTCCTTCTCCTTGAAAATCAACATAACCATCAGATACTCTATTAGTCTCAACGTTTCTACCGACTTTAGGAGTAGCTGTTTCTAAGTTAACACCCTTAGCATTAATCTTATCATTTATGAGAATTAGGCTTCCATCACTATCTAAATTTATATTGCCTGTGCTATTTAATGTGCTATTGCTGACGTTAATATTTTCTTTTGACAATATACTAGTGCCACCTATCTGCTTAGTATCTTTAGCAGCGGTCATAAGTCCGTTAATAGTGGTCGTCGCTCCTGATTCAACGACTATATTATCGGCTTTAATGGTACTAGCCGTAACACCGACATTACTACCAGCTGCCAAGATAGTACTATTGGCATCGGTGGTCATCTTATTGACGTTTAGGGCTGCTTGATTGGCGATAGCCGTAACTGCCCCTTTTGTACTATTTAAAGTGCTATTGGTGATCGTAGTGGCTTTGCCTTGGCTGGTGATGTAAATACCATCGTTAGCATTAGCAGTACTATTTAAAACTGTTGCTTGTTTACCTTCAATACTTAGCTGTTTACCAATAGTGATAGGTTGGATACTGTCCTTTAGATAGGCTAATTCTCCAGCTTGTAGGGCAGCATCATTAGTAACTTTGATACTACCAGCGTTGTCAATTACTGCATTGCGACCAGCTTGTAGTGCAAATTCATTTGCTCCAGCGATACTACTACCTGATTTGATATAAGCGTCACGTTCACCGCTAACAGTTAGGTTTTTTTCGGCAGTTATTTTACTGTTATTACTAATCACTGTATCTGCAGTCTTAGTATTATCATCTTTACTTGCGCTAATATGTATATCACCACGACTAGTAACTCTGCTATTATCAATCAAGGTTCCATTTCGAGAGTGTACGGTCAGTGGCGCATAACGAGAAAAAGTATTACTACCATCAAGTAGACGCACATAGCGGTCAGCATCTATAGAGATACCGCCGTTTGAGCCTACGATACTTTGACTATCCACGAAAGTATCACGACCTGAATGCATGTAAATATTTGCTTCATTGTTTACTACAGTGAAGTTCCGAACATCTGAGGTATTTGACATCTTCAGGTCGCCAGCAGCATCCATTCGTAAGATGTCTGGCATCAACTGAGCATTCGTACCGGGGTTTTCCTTTCTGATGATACCGCCATTTAGCAGAATGTCTTTATCAGCTTGCATATCAATCATGCCATAGCTGCCGATGGTGCCACTGTGCTCAATGCTACCTGTCGTGCCTGTGGCATTGACACTCACTAAACTGGTTTGGGCTTTTGTGGTCTTTATCGTACCTGTGTTCTCAATTTTTCCCGAGTTGGTCAGTACAATCTGCTGAGTAGCGTTGATATTACCAGCATTTCTAACGCCTAAGCCGCTCTCCGTTCCGACAAGATTAATAGAGTTGGCGTAGATACCACCAAGCGCACTGACGTCGACTGCCAAGGTTGGGGCAGTTCCTGTCCCAGTGATCTTAGTCGCTGTGCCAGTATCATAATCAACAGTGTTACTACCACTAACGATATTAATATCTTGATTGGCATGAATCTGACCGTTAATTGTTACTGCCCTTGCTAGGACATCTACATAGTTGGCTTGGTTTTTGTTTTTACCATCGTATAGATCGCCGCCCAGTGCATTGCCTGTCGCCGCATTATCAAATTGAACCTGTCCTTGCTTGATATCAAATCCTGTCAGATTGCCAGCACTGTCAATCTTAGGCGTACCAGTTGCTAAGGTGGCTTGATTGGCATTAATAAAACCGCCGCCTTGTACTTGCAGTCCAGACGGACTGGCAATAATGACATCAGCTCGTTGTCCTGCAATTTCAATATTGCCTTGAAACTTGACTGCAGCATTGCTACGGACTTCATTCAAGATAGTATTGGCAACGCCTTGTGCAAGATATTGGTTACCCGCAATATTACCTGCTAAGTGTGTGTTGGCAGATCCCATACTGTTATTAAGGACAGCTCCGTTACTACCGATATCAAACTGGTTATACGTATTGTGCGATAAGCCATTACTGTTAGGGGTGCGGATATTAACAATAGGCGTGCCGTTGGCTGCTTTTAAGAGCGCCGCTCGTTGGGCAACTGGGACATTACTGGCCGTATTTTGTATGGCAGAGGTTGCCGCTTGTACTTGGGTGTAGACCATACTTTGACAGCATAGAATGGCCATGGCCAAACGATGATAAGAGACATTGATACCGGAGTTTGATTCTGATTTTGCAGCGGGAGATTTCTTGCCGCTGCTGTTGCCTGCTTTTTTATTTTGACTTTTGGTTACCTCACTAACCACCATCATCATGCCACGGGCTTTGTTAAACACTACGCGGTAACATTGTTTATTCATGTCCTAAATCACTCTAAATAGTTAATAAATGTTAGCAAATGTAACTAATTTTTCAGATTGTAATCCTGAACTATTGTAAATACTAGCTTTATTTTCAACTATTTTTTGATGTTATAGTTAATACTATATAAACAGCCATATCAAAGGTTTAATGCTATTAAAATTATTTCTAACGCATAAAAAAAGCCTACATAACTGTAGGCTTTACTAGATTCTGGTTTACATTCGAAAAAGTCAACATGCAATACTTAAAAGTAATTAAGATGAGCTAAGTATACTTAAATCTGCTGATTATATATTTATTTTTATATTATCTTTAATTATACACCGTCACTCTAAAACCTCCGACCGTGTCTTTATCAAATGAATCAGGCGCTTGCAGACTCTTGCCTACAAAACCGTCTATGCTGATATTGCTTGCATAGAGCCTAGCACCAAGACTTGAGCTGACCAGATATTTCCCTGCTAAGAATTGCGTACTATCACCATCGACCCAGCCTTGATCCACAGTGACATAGGGCATAAGCGTCATCTGATTCGGTAGCGGCAGTATGCGCGCAATCTCTTGCTGTAATAACATTCCTTTCTCACCTGATAGACTTTGTTCTTCACTTGACCCTTTGAGGGTGTAACGTCCACCAATACTGAACCTGTCCTGAGGTATTAAAACATCAGGACTATATTGACCGCGCCATTGCAGATTATATTGATAAGAGGCATCAGAGATATAAAAAGGACTTCTGAGGTTTAATTGCGCCTCCAATATACTGGGCTGTGATTCCGCTTCACTGATAAAGCTCTCAGGAGCTGCTATTGCTGAGAAAGCACCCGTGCCTCTTTGGTATTGCATACTGGCATTAAACTCACCTAAGCTGGTTTGGCGTTGATGAGTGATACCGGCTTTCCAACCTGCAAATCGACGACGTTGTACTTCAATCTCGATGTCATCAAAAAAGTTTTTTGAATTACCGTGGTAACCACCTATGGTAGCAATCGTCTTAGACTTACTATTTCTATGGATGATTCTTTTTACATCAATAGCGCTATTATCGGATCTGCCTTTGTAGATAATATCTTCATTCAGTCCTGCTAAGGTTTGATCGAAACCATAATCACTATGTGTTAGTTGCAGTTGCCAGTTCTTATAGGGGTAGCGGTAGTTCGCATAGATACTTTCATTATTAGAGGCACTATCTACGTTATTCCAAGGATCAATCGTATGGGTGTAAGATAGATTAAGAACATCGTTTGATGCTAGTGGTCTATCGATGGTGGCGCTCACCGTCCCTTGATACTGACCCGTATCCTTGTTTCCAGAGTCATCAATACCAAGCTGCCACTGTATACGATTAGCACGCTTTTGAGTCACAACGAGATCACTACTGCCATACTGCTCATTATCAGCCGCGTTGATGCTTGGAATAATATCAATCGTCGTGCTATGTGATTGCGGTAATCTAAAGTTCTCTAGACTGGTTTCAATATCCCTTAAATTGATAACATCGCCTTTGTCTAACACAAGGGCGTTGCTAACATTAACCTTTGGGTGACCATCTTCACCGCGCCATACGTTGTCAAGTCGACCAGGTGTAATGGTAATCTCAAGCGTACCACTGGTTAAGTCTTGGGCAAGTAAACTCGCTTGAGTGGTAATAAACCCTTGCTCGATTAGCTCATTCTGTACATTACGCAACGCATAATTCAGACCTTGCTGACCAATGCATTTACCTAGTATAGATCCCTGCCCGTATTTTATAGGCCCTAAGATAGTGGCAAACTGTCTTTTGAGAGCAGATTCATCAGGCAGTTGTAAATTAACTTGATAGATATTAAAACAAGGACTTTCACCAAGCGGTGGCTGTTTCAAGCTAGTATCTGGCGTTGGTTCACTGAAGTTCACAAAGGGTTTAGAGGTTTTATCCTCTAAATTATCAAGGCGCTGTTGATATTGATTGTATTGTTGCTGCTCTATCTGATTTAGATCAGCTTGAGCATAGACGTGACAGGTAAGACCACCTAGGCTACATAATTGGATACTGGTTATCAAAACAGGTTTTAGATGATTCGCAAATGACATGATTGTGTCTATCATAAAAATAAAAAACAATTGTATATTATCTACAATTGTTTTTTAAGAATTTTTAGATAAATCACTATCTTACTTATGTTTTTATATTTATAAATAATTTACTATCCATTAATCAAATAACTGCCGTGAGTGTATATCTCTATAGTTATCATCAAAGAAGACACTAGACGAACCGAAGATAGCATCCATCATGGCTTGGTCAGCACTAGCGTTCTCAAAGATTTTCTCGCTTTTAATCACCTCAAACAAGCTCTCAAAGGCCAAATTAATTTTCCTACGTTCTTCGCCTTCAGGATAAGCCTGATGATAGCCGCCGTATAGCGCATTATCTGCCCCATAGCTTAAATAATCATTACGTCTGTTCTGGTCTTTGAGACTATCTTCTAAAAAAGCTTGAAACGCACGTGCGGCCATCTCGTGTGTGGTTGACCAGTAAGGCCTTGAACGCTCAGCATCAAGCTTCTTAGAATTGGCATAAAACTCTGATATAGGCTCACCAGTGCTTAAAACAATCGGCTCCCCTACTTTATCTTGATTGAAAAAGGCAACGGCAACCTTGCGCCATTGGCTATGGTTTTTCCTACGCTTAGACCTATGCGGCGAACCAAGCTTTGAATCAACAATATCTACCGCTTCTTTGGCGTCCTTAGCGTCAAATATCAGTTTAGCCAAGCGCGTACTATTTTCTTTGATATTAAGTAGCGCAAGTTCTACATCCTTATCAGTAATTCTAAATACTTCAGGTGCTCTAACATCGCCCGTCTTCATGGCCTCTTGTAGCTTAGCAAAAGCTACTGACAGATTGATTGACTTCTCAGCTACCATCATAGGATCAATACTTAAGTACTTGCCAGCACCAGTCGCACCATCTACGCCTAACACTTCGCCCAAGATATTGTCGATCGCATGGAACCACTCATGGCCCAGCGAACCACCACCTTTCATTTTAGTAATATTGATGACACGCTGGACCGGTTCATAATGTGCCAAAGCTCCTTTAGTACCACGGGCACCTAAAGCCAGTGCTAGCCTGCCCCCAAAAGCCAAGGATTTAGGATCAATTTTCACGATGTCTGACAGGTCCATCATAGCGGCTGCCGCATTCTCAACGTGAAATTTAGCACTGGTTTTATCCTTCAGTACCCAATTACCTGACTGAATATCACGAAAGCCAAACGTATCCTTTAACTCTTCAGTAGAGTTAATCATTACCGGGTCACCGCCAATACGCTCAATACTGTCAGCAACAATCAACTCAAAAGTGCTCTTTCTCTTACCCTTATGCTTGCCTTGCTCATCTGATGGACCTTTATCAGGCTTAATAGTTAATTCCCAGTCATTGTATTTACCTTTAATGGCCCTATTGGCATGTTTGATAAAGGCGTCTGACTGCAGCTCTACAATATTCCAGAATCTTTCTCCTAGCGATATCCATGCTAAGGTTGATAGCGGGTCAACCAGTGCCACTAACTTGTTGGCCAGAGCGATTCGTTCAACGTCGTCCACAAGCTCTTTATACTTATCAATATCTTCACTAACGACAACCGGCGCTATATCTCTTGCAAATCTTTTGTTGAATTCAATATTAGGATATTTCTCAGCAAGCCAGCTTCTCATTGACGTTTGACGTGCATAGTAGCTACCACGGCTGCGAGCAGCCCTAAAGCTACCACCCACATATTCTACAAAACCTTGCTCCTTGGCAGTATCGTTAGGCACATCCAAGGTTTCTAGTGCAAGCTTTTCAGCCGCCTTGTATTCGCTCTCAAACTCAAAAGACTTATTTTCGATAAACTCTCTTTGCTCTGTTACTTTAATAACTGCTTGATTATATTGGCCCTCATCCAATGCACTAATAGTGTGACCAGACATTTCGCTGGCAATAGCTTTGAGCTCAGCAATCAGGTCCCTGGTACCAATAATATTTTTATTCTCAGTGAGGCGTGATTTTAGCGTATTGATACCGTTAACATAGGCCCTACGAGCCAGCGCCTTCTGATCAATAATTGGAATAGCGTTAAAATGCGCAGCAAGTCTTAGCTTATTTTCAGTACGGCCGCCAATAACTCGGCGCCCTGATGTGCTATTTTGCAAGAAACCCATTACATCCCAATAAGGCTCAGGTGCCACAGAGGCTAAAACCTTTTGAATAAGATAGGCGGTACCGGCTTCCACGTTTTGATCTTTTAACGCCTGATAGTCCACATTCCCCATAATGTTAGATTTTTTAATCACATCTTCAGCAACTAAAGCATCAGCTTCGATTTCATCCCATTCAATATCAGTAGCTTTAACAGTAATGCCGTCTTTGGCCAAATCTTTAATACGGCTACTGGCACGTTCTTTGTGCGACCCTGCGATATAGCCGGTATCGGCATAACGATAATTCTCATCGTTTGGATTGTCACTGTAATCGTCATCACCCGTATTATTCAATTCGTAAACAGTAGCAGCTTGCTGGACCTCTTTTAACGTTAGGGGGCTTATTGCACCGATATCCTTCAATATGTCAGTGAGCTTTTTTGCGGCTATTAAGCGCGCCTTTATGTCTGTGGCCGCTTGCAAGCTGGCAAGTGCTGTCTGCAGTCGTTTTAATTGAGCGAGTTTTTGTTTCATAACCATGGGTCCAGTTGATCGTGTTTAGATGATCAATTATGGCAAACAAAAAAAGTATGCTTTTTATAGTGTTCCAATAAAAAAACCCTACATAAGCATGAATCTGTTAGAAGTGCATGAAATACAACAAATCCTCCTGTAGATTAAATGGTTAAAGACTTCTAACTTTTATTTTATGTATGAGTCATTGAGTAATCACCTATCATACTAGAAAATTTTTAAGTCATTGATTTTATTTATGATAAAAATGGGTTGAGGATAATTATTTATTGTATCATAGGGAAAAAAGTCATCTAAAAATGCTAATCTTTAGTAATCACATATCATACTGAACAACACTTGGAAGGTATTGATCCACGTGAACACTCATTCTTATTAAACATAAACACTTAGATATTTTAAATAACTCTCTGTTCCAATTATTCAATAACCTCTCTTATCAGAAGAAGCATGGCACCCTAGTGAGAAATTTAATAATAGGCTGTAGGGTGATGATATCAACGTTTTAACTCGCTGAAATAGTCACAGTGTACTTAGCATACACATTCTATCTATGGTCAGTGTGCTATACAGGTCTTGCACTCAATACGACTATGCCAGCTACTCACACTGGAATCTGGCAGACTAACAATACATTCAACAAGCTGCTACTTGGAAAAATCAGTAAATGAACTTAAGTTTTCGTGATTTATCTACCCTTGGAAAGCTATACATTGTTTGTTTAACCTTTATGGTTTTAGTAGGTACCATCTACATGCTTATTGTGATGGATGTAGATAGAAAATCTGATGAATATCCGGTTGATGAATCAAGTATCTATAGCAGCGAAGGCGTTTTAACACTAAGAGAAACCTATAGTAATGAGTATTGGCTAAACCTAAATAGCAATGGAAGCGACACGATTATCAATTGTTATTTGGGTGCGCGAATGCCTAATGGAAATGGCAGTTGTCGCATACCTTCTGAAAAGATAACACTCATTCAAGGTAAGGAAGTTACTGTTCATTGGTATAAAATACCCACATTATATTGGTATCACAACCCTTATAAGCAACTTATAAGTATTAGCGCTGATGATGAAATTATTTATCAGATACACAAAGGTAAGAATCAACTTCTCGTAAATGTTGGCCATGCCTACTTAATGCTTGTGTTATTTATGGGAAATATCTTAATGTTTTTCGTCATTAGATATTTTATCAAATCCAATTTTGGTAAGTTTAAATAGCTTAAACTATAGTCGGTTCAATATAATTTGGATACAAGGAAGGCGAGTGAAAGCACTACAAGTCGTAGACTAAGCGAGCCTGACACCGTATCCAATTTGTAGGGGATTGACTATAGAAAGTTTTTATGGCGTATACTCTTTCGTTTTTCGGAATGACTGTCCTTTCTAAAATAAGCATAGTTTAAAATATCAATTAAATGCTAGAATGCCAACAAAAGCTTACTCTGGTAGTCGTATTTTAATGAATAACATTGCCCTATATATCCTTATAGCCTCTGCCACTATTGCTAGCCCAGGTCCTGGTGTCATTCTAAGTATTACAAACTCCCTCACGCATGGTCGAAAAAAGACCGCTTATGGCATCTTAGGTATCTCTCTAGGAATGCTAGGCGTGGCTATTGTCTCAGCTACTAGTATTGGACTAGTGATCGCAACATCAACGAAAATGTTCTTGGCCATTCAATTGGTGGGTGCAATGTATATATTTTACTTGGGTTTTAAAATGGCCATTGGAAAAAGAAAATCATTTGTCCTAGATTCTGGCAACACGTTAGATGTGAGTAGTACAAGTGCTGGTAGGTTATTCAAAGAAGGTTTGCTAACTTCTCTTTCTAACCCAAAACCTATCTTATTTTTTATGGCTGTATTTCCGCAATTTATCGACACTGAGCAAACCTATCTTTCTCAATTTCTGATTTTAGCTTCAGCTTTTTGCTTCTTGGTCTTACTGATCCATTTCTGCTATGCAGAAGTATTTGCTTTAGCCAGTCGATATCTATGGAAAGCTCAAGATAACCTATACTTGATTACAAAAATCGGCGGCGTAACATTGATGTTCATTTCCGTTCTATTGTTTGTAAGTGTGGTGCTCGCTCTCTAAAAGCCTCCTATAGTTAATACGAGATTGTCATAAAATTTTTAAATATAATAACCAGCCATAATTTCTTAGGCCAACGATATGACTCCTATATACACCGCATTGGCTGTACTAGTTACCTTTATTTGGGGTGTGAACTTTACCTTTATTGCATGGGGACTTGAAAGCTTTCCACCGCTAATGCTCACCGCCCTGCGTTTCTTCTTTACCGCTGTGCCACTGGTTTTTTTTCTGAAGCTGCCAAAATTTAATCGTACATTATTTATCTATGCTATCGGTACGTTTGTCATGCAGTATGCTTTTGTATTTACTGCCATGCACTTAGGGGCATCAGCAGGATTGACGGCACTATTGTTACAAGTTCAGATTTTTATCACCGTATTGTTGGCGTATTTTATACTGGGTGAGGCAGTGAGTCGCATGCAAATCATCGGTATGCTGGTTGGTGTTCTAGGGCTTAGCGTCATCGCGTTAAATCTTGGTGGTGATATGCCTTTGGCTGGGTTTGTCTGTATCTTGATTGCGGCCATAGGCTGGAGCTTTGGTAACATTGCTTCAAAACAGGTGTCAACACAAGCGACGCAGCAAGGATCAGACGGAGCTATTATTTCGTCTAATACTGGAAAGAATAAGGCATCCGCATTGTCTGCTCTCACTCTCGTGGTTTGGGGTGGTCTGATCGCTTGCGTGATTTTAACTCTATCTTCTCTCATATTTGAGACCGAGGCATGGCAGTTAGCGACGTTTACCGAGGCATCGCTTAAGTCTTGGTTATCACTTGGGTTTATTGTGTATGTCTCAACGTTAATAGGCTTTGGACTGTGGGCGCATCTGCTTAGTCAAAATACGGCTTCTAAGGTTATGCCGTTTGCTCTATTGGTGCCAGTATTCGGTATGACAACCTCAGTGCTGCTCACAGGAGAGGTCGTGACATGGTGGAAGATGCTAGCAATGGCATTGATATTGTCGGGATTGGTACTAGCGAATATGAAAATTAAACTGGGAAGAAAGCGCCAGCCAATATGATGTTAGCTGTACTTATTCCTATAATAGCGTTTACGGTAAATAAGGATAACGTGATCTACTATTCAAAAGCTCACTGCATGTACACAACGAAGTACATGGATAATACCTCACTCTTCTAAACCATTGCTATCACTCTTTTACAGCCTAATATCCAAGTCCTCATTAGGATGCCGAACCAGTGGAAGCACTTGATTATTTCGACATAGGTATATTTCTAGAGACCTCTACAGATTGAATGATCTTTAGTTACACAGGATTTAGGAAAGCATCACGCTGACCAGAAAAATCGATGCTTCTCTTTGTTAGTTGCGCCGAGCTTCTGATAAAATTTAATGGCAGAAAGGTTGTCTTTCGGTGTTTGCCACTGGATCGTATTTATATTATTTTCTTGTGAAAAAAGTTTAATCTTTTGCATTAACTCCATACCAATTCCTTGGCCTCTAGTTTCCTCATTCAAGTATAAGCAGTCAAGGTATAGATACCAGTCCATGTCCCAAGTTGAAAACTGTTTTATTACTGACATATAACCCATTAGCTTGTTATTTGATTCCACAACGAAGATGGTTAGTGGAAGTGACTCTAAACTACCTAACTGTTGATGCTGTTTAGATAACACAAGTTCATGACCCTCGAAATGAGCATGATCTTTCATCAATAATAATAGAAATTCATGATCTTTGACTTGCGCTACACGAATACAGTATTCCATATTAACTCCTAAAGTACTTATTCATTCATAGAATCCAGAGTTTGGCGTACGATTAAAGCTCTTTGATTTTATTTGTATGGACAATATATTCAACAAAACAAGTAATCATATAAATTGCTAATTTTTAGAGTATGTGAGTATAGCAACCACTACTATCAGCAGTGGTTGCACTGAGATATTTATTGCTATTTTTGAATTTCAGTCACCCGACGGTTAACAGGGTATCGTTCAAAATCTTCCCAGTAATGAATTCCACCGATCATTTCTTTTACAGCAAATCCCAGTGCTGATATTTTTAATCCTGCTTTAGTCGCGCCATTACAACCAGGACCCCAGCAATAAACAACAAACAAAGTGTCTTTGTCGTACATTGCAAATGACTCACTATTAATTTCACTGTGAGGCATACTTACAGCGGTTATTGCATGGCTTTTATCAAAAGCCTCTCTAGAACGTACGTCTAATAATATATAGCTTTTAGTTTGCTCCTTGATATCCGCGTAAACATCTGAACAATCGGTTTCGCAAACTAGTTTAGTCGCAAAAAATTCGTTTGATTGTTGAGTGAGAGCAGCTTGGTAAGAAAATGCATTGCTATTGTTAGGCATAAATATTCCTCGTATTATTCGTTGTGTGGGACTGAATCATACTGTTCGTCTTCAGTGAAGCTAAATTAGCGCAATTTGATTTAATTCAAAATTCATGATTTCTGAAGGCAGTGTTCAATAAGTATGAATGGTGGAATAATGAAGTAGGTATTAAATTTGCCTTTATACTGACTGAGAATACGATCCTGTATTCTTTGAATTGATTGAGGAAATTGACATTGGAATTTTACCATTTACGCTCTTTTGTTGCCGTTGCTCAAACAGGTAATTTAACTAAAGCAGCAAAACGTTTGTATACAACACCTCCAGCGATAAGTGCTCATATTAAAACGCTTGAGGAAGAACTCTCAACCCCTTTATTTATCCGATCTCATAAAGGCATGTCTTTAACTGATAAAGGTCAAGCTCTATTAGAAAAAGCACAAATCACCCTAGATAGTGCTCTTGATCTAGTAAATTTAGCGGCTAATAACCAACATGAAATAATAGGAACATTCCGCCTAGGTATTAACTTAACTGCAAAGCAGGTAAAGCTTCATGAGTTAGCCGAGAATCTACAAGAAAACTGTCCAGGTATTAGCTTGGATATTCACCAACAATCAACTGGAAAAACCCTTAATAACATTAAAGAAAATCGACTAGATGGTGGTTATATTTTTGGTGAGATTCCCGATGACTTTATTAGCGTAGCAGTTATGGAACAACAAATTACGACTATTGCACCAACAACACTTGATTGCAGTAAAATACTAACACAAGCAGATCTAAGTACGCAGCAGTGGATAATGATGGGCGACTATTGCCCTTTTGATACATTTTTAAAAAGAAAGCTAGGTAGTGGCATACCCTCTGTATTAAAAACCAGTGATGACGGTACTCGATTAGAACTGGTAAAAAGCGGTCTAGGTCTGAGTTTTCTCGAAATGGAAGAAGCACTTCTGGCTGAGAAAAACAACAATATTAAAATCATATCGACATTAAATTTTTTTACTACATTACATTTTGTTGTAGCTAAAAGCAGGGCTAATGAACCAGTAATAAACGCTTTATTGCAAGAAGTTAGAATATTATGGGGTATAAAAATTTAGTATATAAGACTAAGGCTTATACCTCTCATTATTGATGACCATATCAATAATGAAAGGTATAGTGGATGTAGCACTATGCTAAATTAGATTTTAAGTAACATAGAGCTAAGCTATAACATATAATATGTCGTCACGCTAAGTCAATCTTCTATATGCCAGTCAAAATATGGCACATAAACGGCTGGCAATTTTTGCACTGTACTAACAAAAAACCCCATCAAAAATGATGGGGTTTTATTAAACCTATCAACTACTATTTAGACTTTGAATAAATGTTATTACAGAAACCGCAAGCACTTTTCTAATGTCTGACAAAAATGCTCATAGCCATTTAGTCCACCATTGACCGTCTCACGGACAATGCGAGCGCCATAATTCATCTTATAATCTTTGGTTTCAATACCCTTTGAAGTCAGCGTATTTAGTGTATAACCATCATCATACGTATTGATTTTTTCAGCTTTGGCGTTGCAGCCGTTTAACTGCCAAAAAGCCATTGCTGCTTTTACTGCATTCTCTAAATCTTCAATATGCTTTGGGTTGTCGCCAAACGGAATACCTGTCGTGTTCTGCAAGATATAGTAGTTACTACGGAACGTGTTTTGAATGATGCCGCCACCGCGATAATCCCAACCATCGTTAGTACCAGGGCGATTGCCATAACGACCACCATACAGATAATTGGCAACGGCAACTTGCCCTTTTGCGATCAGGTTCTTGGCAGCCGAAACAGAGGCAATGCGAGTGCTAAAAACTTGGCGCAATCGACCCGCTGTATAAGCAAAACTTTCACGCTTGGCATTAAAGCCGTTGGACTCAACAATGCAGTTTGAAAGGAAAGAACACATTTGCTTTTTAGTCAAAATATCATACTGCGGTGCATACTTTAAAATAAGTGGAATCGCTTCAGCATTAACGCCAGGATAAACCTTACGAAGGTTCGCCAATGTGAGATTGTATGGTCTGTTCTCTGTTGATACGGCAGGTATTACGCCTAAGCGCTCAATCAGCTCATCGCGAAATGCTGCGTCTTCCATTGCCTTATTGGTAGTATCAACAAGCAGTTGTGTCAGCATACTGGTACCTGATACGTGCTCACGCAATTTGGCAAAGATATCGGTGTCGGTGACTGTGGTAGTAGTCATAAAGCATTACTCCTGTGTGGGTTCGGTTTTGCCGCGCATGATATTAAGCTGTTCTTTTAGCAGCTCATTTTCAGCGGATAATATCCTTGTTTTGATTGATAAAGAACGATTGCGCTTGGTCGCACGGCGTAAAACAAAAGCCACAATCAGCATCATAAAGACCATGATTACCCGTGCTAAAGCACTCTGATAAGAGGGCTCAAATATTGTGCTGCCCCAGTCCGCCCAAATGAGCATGAGCCACGACAGTACGCCCAGCGCCAATATGGTTGATATTGACTTTTGGACCGTGCAAGTGTTTTTACTCATCAGTAGGTAAACGCATACGGTAATACCAATAAATGGGGCAATGAGATTGATCAAGCGCCAGTCAAATAGTGCGTATAGGTAGCTCACTTGTCATCCCCCTTTAAAATCCACGCAGCCAATAACCTAAGGCGGCTCATTGCCATTGTTTTGATACCGTTAAGGGTAAAGGTAGTAAATATTTTTCTTAGACCATCCCAGAGCTCAGTACTACGGATAGCCTCGCCAAGATTGAAGACCAGTAACGTGCCTGCAAACCCTGAGCATAGCCCTGTAAACATCAGCATCGCCATTGTTGGACTCGATACAAACGTAGGTAAAATAATAAATGCGCCGATCAATCCCGCTAAAAACCCCATCACAAGATTCATAAACTTTTGGGTATAAGACAAACGTGCCTCTTTCATTACATCCACGTATAAGGATGCAACCGATCCAATGGCGGCCAGCACCACGGTCAAGATAAAGAACACCCAAATGGGTAAATTTAGGTATAAGAACAAATGCGTCTGACCGAGCTCACGGGCGAAAACCTCACCACCTGCGCCGACAGCAGCCACATTCGCGCCGTTACCAACAATGTTTGCCAGCGCAATTTTTGCGGTGGCGACTTTGTGGCTCATACCGTGTCACTCCTTTTATTATGCTAAATTTTATATATTTACCGTCTTGCTGAATTGGTCGTAACCACTGCATCTAAACGAGCAATAACTCCAGACTTGTAAAGACGCTCGTTCTCAATGGTTTTTGATACGCGCTCAAAACTTGGTGAGTCTCGATACAGTTTTATAAAAGACAATCCCATTTTAAGGGCTTCGGGCAAGCTCATTTTGCCGTGTTCCACCATCGTAAAAGCGTCTTCAAGCAACGCATGTTGCAAGTCTTGCGGCTGCCCCTGATAAATGGCCAAGGGTGTGAAATCGTGACGGCTCAATAGCGCCGTCACCTCCTGTTTTTAGTACGGTTAACCCGCTGTTGTCGCTACCTAATCTGACAAAGTGCGTAAGCTGGCTTGCGCCGCTGCTGCAAGCCTCAACAAGATCATTAAACTGGCTTGTAGCAGACAAGCCGCTAATAAAGCTAAAACGCTCTTGAATGACAGCGTTGATCTCGCTATCGGTCATGGTTGGCGGTATTGGTTCCCATATAACATCATCGCCGCCAATAGCGCTGGCCAAGTTACCGCTAAGCTGGCACACCATTTGTCCGATAAGCCAGTCGGCCACGTTCTCACAGATCCCCTCTAAAACGACGACATGAGCGCCTAGCAAGTGATTAACAGTCAACGTACCCACTTGCACCTCATGTGGTACGTCTAGCTGTATCGTGTGAATCAGGTATTCATCGTTCGCGCCAGCACTATCGGCGTTGTAATTGTGATCAGTGGTCGCTTGATGGTTTAGCAGCACGTAATAACGCTCTTGCGCGGTTAATCGACCTGCCAGCGCTGCATCACCGCTTAAATGGCCAATTAAAGCGCTTAAGCGTTTTTCGTTAAATTCTGACGGTATGTGTGCAATGTCTATGGCATCGCCAATACTGAGATCAGGCAAGCTCACGCTTTCGTTTAATAATTTAATATCTAGTGTTGTGGTCATGACTAACGCCTTGTATTAATGATGTTTTGTGCATCCCATGCGGTTAATGATAAGAAAACAACCTGTACCCTAACGGCGATACGGTTGCCGTCTTTGGTCATAGGCGCTGTAATCGGTGCTGATACGCTTTCGACCACCATGGGGCTGTAGGTTTTACCGCCGTATTGAAGTTGTACCAATGGGGGAATAATTGAGGGAAACATGGCCTCTGAAAAACCATCTTTTATCCCGCCAATCAATAGCGATTGACTGGATAGCTCGGCGGCTGACGACCATACTTGTAATTGCTGCAACGCGTCTTCTACTTCTGTTTGCGCGTTCGCCCACGCTTGGAAAAATAGAGTGCCAGTGATACGAATTGAGCTAGCAGACGTGAAGATCTGACGGCTGTTTAACTTGGTAAAGTTTGAGCGCCCCAATAAGCCTTGAAGTTTGTCTGCGCCCTCACTCAGCATATCACCCACGCCTGTTACATTAGCCGCCATTGAAACGCCCTCGGCAACCGTAGCCCCCACGCCAGTTGGATCATTTGATAGGGCAAACAAGCTGTAATAAGCGGCATTGATTTGCCCTGACTGAATCATACCCATCAGGTTAGGTAAGCGCCCTTCGGGGTTTGATGACTCAAAAGGCGTGCTGTATTGGCTTTCAATCGAAAAATCAGCGTCTTCAAAAATGGATTCAACCGTAGGCTGACTGGTATCAACGCTATAGGTTTGTTGACCTTGGCCACCCTCGATATTGCCCTCAACGACTGGCCTAATGTTTACAACAAGGTTTTTGTTTAAGCCTTTTTCACGCCAAACGCTGCCTAACGTTTTACCGTTAGGCTTTTGGCTTTTGTTGTTGGCTGGCGCGTCCAGCATTACGCACCTGCCATATCAGTAAGGACTTTCATGCTGACGGCAACTATTTTTTGCTGCAAGGTCACGCTGATAGCGTCCAGCTTCGCGCTCAGCTCCGCATCATCCTCAACCTGATCTACCAAGTCGATAAGCTCGTCAGTATCGGCGGTCATAGGGTCAAAATCGGGGGCGCTCATTTGCTGCTCGATCTCGTTAATACGTTTAGCGGCGGCGCTCTCTGCTGGCTCAGGTTCCGTTACTGGTGTTGTCTCAGTTGTCTCAGTTGTATCAGGTTCATCATGCGTGTCTGTTGTGCTCATATCGTCATCTACCTGTATGTCTAGCGCGTCTGCAAGCGCTGATTGATATTCGTTAGTGTTGTCAGTGAATACGTGCTTAATCGTGGTGATAACGTCAGTACCGCTTGCGCCTTTTAAGATATTACATTCGCCATACGCATCGATCTTGGCACGCAAGTAAACGCCACCCTTTTCGATCTGAACGGTGATACCGTAAGTTGGGTTGGATTTACTGTCGAGGCCGTCAAACATTGAATCTTGATAAGCGGTTGCTGTGAAGTCACCGACCACAGCATCAGCGCCAAGTGAGATCGCCGCGTCCACGGTCTTACAAACGGCATCGGCAAAATTAAGCGTTTGTCGTGCAAAAAGGCCGTTATCAATGTGGTATAGCTCGTTATAATTCGATTTGTTTTCGTAGTCGTCTTCAAGTCCGACATGAATATCATCATCGCCAATACCTAAAATGTTTAGCTTGTCCTTGTTACGGTCTAGGAACATTTGCGGGTATTCGCTGCTGTCGATCTCGTCGTACTCGTCATCATCGCTGGCTTGATCTTCTGCATAAAGCTCTTTAATGCCTTTAAACGCTGGGTATGCGGCTAGCAACTCATCAAGGCTGTTAAATATTTTTGGCGTGCTGGTTCTATAAGCGCGGGTTTGTGCGTTGTCAGCGTAAACGGTGAATCTACCGTCTGAATTAGGGATAGCTTGCCAGCTGTCCTTTTTCTTGCTGTTCATGTAAGCGATATAAGTACCGTTTTCGCCGCGCTCGACTGGCGGGTAGCTCTTGCCAGTATCATCAGCGCTAAAAAACTCTTTACCCTCTTTCAACTTCATAGACGCATTATTTGCTTTGACCACCTCAAGCTGTTTTAGAACGCTGGCATCATCAGGATAGTTACCGCCGCTAAAGTTCTCGCCTTTTACATGGTACTTGCCAGCCTGTTCGGTTACGGTGGCCAATACGCGACCACGGCTATTAACATAGACTGAAACGGTTTTTTCTACTTCATTGCTGCTTTCTTCGTTGTCAAAATACTGCGGGTAGCCGTCTTGGTTTGCCTCAATAGCAAAATCCATTCTGTCTATAGCAGTAGTACGAACTCTTACTAGCACTGGTTGCTTGTAGTTTTCGACCTGTTCAGCGCTAAGCCCAAACTCATCAGCGTTTTCAATAAGCCATGTGCGGTAGTTTTCGGCATCGCCATTATCGTATGCCAGCTTTACGGCCATAGCTCTACCGTTGCCGCTTTCAACAATTAAGTCATCGCCCACGATAGGTGCACCGTTCCCCACTCGGTCTGTTTGACCTAGTTTTTCGGTTTGAAGTTTTTTAGCATTAGCCTTGATCGCCTCAACGGATTTTTTATCGCTACGATCACGCGGCTGTAATGCTTGTGGAAAATCAGGATTGGCAACACCTGCCGCATCATGCGATACGATTAGTTTTTTTGCTTCTACTAGCGCAAAATTACTGCTGATCTTAGTGCCTTTGACTGTCGTTGACTCGTTGACGCTGCCTTTGGTTACTTTGTCATCCGTGGTAGTGTCGCTGGCAAGGTCTAAATCTTCATCAAAGAAAATATTTAAGATGAGATCGCTAGCTGCTGCATCATTTGTTGATAATTTGTCAAATTGCTTGACATTTTCATGATCATCTTGATAGGATTTACCTAAGAAGTCTTGGTATTGGCTAGATTCGGTGAACCCATCAAACATTGCGTTTGTGTTAGTATCCCCTAGAGCTGCCAAGGCTTCTTTTTTGTTTATACCAATGTCATATAAAACCTTGCCTTCATTGTTTTTTTCAAGAACCACTCTTGCGCTTTTCAAAACATCATCTACCGCAACATCAACATGCAAAACATAATATCCCTCAATGTTTGAGTCTTTACTTTTGCTTGCATCTGTATAATTGGCAAACTTACCCTTCTTAATCATTTCAGGTATAGCGGCCACCAGCTGCAATTTATCGCGGAATGTATGATTTGCTTTTGCAATATGTTTACCGCCACGTCTTCTTAGAAGAACATCGCTATCAACGGCTTGGCAAAAAATCACTTTGTCTCTCAGGTTTTCATCAAAATAAGCCATTGCATTGTTTTTGGCTGTTTTGAAGTCTACGCCCTCGCTTACGTTTATCTCATTGCCTGTGATAGAAACTGGCGTATCGTCATCGTCTTTTTTTGATCCCGCCAACGTTAATTCGGTGTTTAATATCTGCGCCAAACGATCACGGCGTTTGGTGATTTCAGGGGTCGTTTCACCAGCGGCTCTCTCATTATCCATGATACTTTGAGCCATACCGATTAAGTCTTGACGGCCTACGCGATAAGCAATCAATAGCTGCTCGTATGCTGGCAAGGCTGCCTTTGCTAGTGCATCAGCCAGTCTAAAAAACTGCTCTTTAGGTAGCGCTTGGACAGACTCTACGGTCATATCCCATTTTTTAAAGCGCATACTAGAAGATGACAAACTGTTGATAATCGCTTCCATTTCGTTGTACTTGTCGGCCTCGCTTTTGGCTGCGATCTGTTCATCGGTAAGCTGCACGTCAGGATTAAAAACAAGCTGGCTTATGGGCGCTCTCATTGAGCCGCCGTCATCAATAAAGATTCCCGTAGTTCCATCAGGTGAATAGCTTTTGAATATGCCACGGCTGATCTCGCCGTACTCACCCATCCATATAACCGCATCACCCTCTGAAAAAGCGCCGCCCTTTGGCTTCTCAGGCTCAGGCGGTTTTTCGCTTTCATTCTTACGCTCTTGCATGGCCATATCGATTTTTTTGTTTAAGTCCATAATGTCGATATCTAACATGCTGATCGTAGACTTTCTATCAGCGACCGTCTGTTCTGCGTCCAATAGCTCTTGCTCAACCTTGGCTTTGCGTGCTTGCGCGGCTTTAAAGCGTTTAGAGTTCTTAGCTGCCAGTCGCATGATGCGGCGTGCCAGCGCGGGTAGCTGCACGTTCTCGCCGTGTTTTGGTGACAAAGCGGCGGTTACGTCACGCTTGTTTAACATCCATTTCCACGACACCATGTAATCGGTTGGTAGTAGTTTTGACGACGACTCTAGCGGCTTATGGAACCAAATAGACAGCTTTTGGCCGTCCGATAGATCAAAGACAAACGCAATGTTAATCACGCCTTGGCGCTTAAATTCTTTAGTTTGCGTGACGTTGGTTACAGATAGATCGTCGCTGCTTAGGCCGCTAAGCGCCTTGAACAAACGGTCTTTTAGCAGTGGTAGACGGCTTTTAGTGTCCATCAACGCATCAAACTCTGCTTCCTCCGCGTCCATTTCAAAAAGCGCGTCTGCCAAGTCAAAATCAGTGACAAGCTCGTGGCGGGTATCGGCGCGGGTAAGATCAAGGTACAAATTGCGATCTTTGCCGCCATGACTGACTAGGCTGTCGTTATGATCCCATTCAACGCTGTCAAACGTGACGCGCTCGGACTCAACGACCAATTCAGGCGCGGTAATTACTGGTAGATAGCCTTTGTTTTGTGAAGGGTTATTCATTAACTTGTTGATAGCGTCAATCGACCATGCGTGATCTTGATCGATACCGTCAAACTGCATGGCGTTATTGGCGATCAGCTTGCAATGAGTGCCGCCCAAACTGTCTAGCTGAGTCTTGGCGACCTGTAGGGCGTGGTTGCTGTCCATCGCGCCACCAATGGCCATGCTGTCGATATAGGTATTTATTGAGTCAAAAATGTTTACAACGTGCCAGCTGTCATCAGCACTACCAACGGCGCTATCAAAGCTCACGCTGTCAAAGCCTGTGCTGTCTGCTAGTACCGCTGGGATATCACGATAGCGCCCAGTAATGCGGCCAGTCTCATAACGACTGTACCGACTGAGCGATTGACCGTTGGGGGTTGTAATGTGGTGGGTGCTGTGCGCTTTATTCTGTGTGGTGTATGCCATTTCGCCGTACCTATGAGTAATTAATAAGATACGGTTATTCTGACAAGTTTTGAGGTAGGTGCTTTAGGGGTGTTCCGTGGGTTAACGCTCGAAAATTAACGGCCGCATTTTTTGAAAAGTGATTGATTCTTTTACAACTTCACTTCTGCCAGTCGCGCCAGTCTCAGCACGACCGCTTTTGGCCGCCACAATCCAAGATCGCGTGACGGCTGGCGGGTCATGCGGTTTTTTATGGTTGATCAAGCCAATGGTTAACTTAAAACAATAATCCTTTGGTACGTTGACCGTACCATCTTTGTTGAACGCCAAGTCGTAACACGCTCTGAACGACTTAAATATCGCGCCTGTACTGGTTTCAATAAACGTCATGTCCATTTCATCGGCGGTCTTTTGCGTTAGATAGCTGGCGGGTAACGCGCCAGCGTAAAACGATTCAGCATCGGCGCTACCAAGTGACAAGTCAGCCTCGGTCACAAGGTAACTTAAGGTCTGATCAGTAAACCACGGTATGCCGCCGCCAATACCGTAGATATCTTCGATCGTCACGACATACATACACTGCAACAAAATCTCATGCGCTCTAGCTTCGCCATACATTTTTCTAAGATCCTGTATTGGCAAGTAGCTCTTAGCGGCGTTGATAGCGTTGTTGGCATAGCTTTTGGCATAGCTGGTAGCGTTGTTGGCTGCACTGTTAAAAAAGTTAGTCTTCATCGTCAAAGTCCAATTCGTCGGGTAGCTCGTCGTCTTGCGGCGGCGCGGGTTGTCCATCAGGCATCATCATGTGATCGCCCTCAGTTGGTGGCGGCGCGGTAATGGAAATAGCGATCTTCTCAGCCATGGCCATGTCATAACCCATTTCGTCTTCTAGCATTAATTGCGAGGTTTCTTTGTCCAAGCCCAGCTCTTTGATCATTTGTATAGCTTGCGCCTGAATGGTTGTTGTATTAGCGCGGTTTTGCTTGTTGTTGAGCGCTTGTGAGGCGGCGGCGTTTTGGTCGCTGTAAAAATCAAATTGCCATGGATACTCTTTAGAATCAAAGTGTTCGCCGTACTTGATGCCCCAATGAATACTCATTAGGTGATTAAGCGCGTCAATGACTGCCTGACGAATTAACATAGATCTATTCATGATCTGTGCTGACGTATGGAACGCTGCCCCATCGCCTAAACCACCCGCCAGCATGTCAGCCCACCCCATCAGTGCGAGATCAATACCAAGGCCACCCGCTAAGCGTCTTAGGTTAAGCATCAACGTACCCTCATTAAGCGGCGCTTGGCGCTGTGATAGATCGCCCACTGACTGCAAGATCTGCTTATCGCCCCATTGCGGCATAACGTGATAGCTTGTACCGTACAACGCTTCGCCGCCCTTAAACGCGTCTTCTACCTGTCCGCGATAGTTGCTAAGCATTTTGGTAAGCCCCTCTCTATACTTCTTAGCTTGCGATGGGGGCATACCCTCCATGTTTATCGTTAAAAAGGCTTGCTTTACGCTGTCTGCAATCTGTTGGTTATTAAGTCCAGCGCGGCTAATAGTCACGTCCTGCCACGGTTCCTCGATTGGGTATAGGAATGAGCCGCCAACCTCGCTTGGTAAGATCGGATTGTCATAGCGGTTGTCATAGATCAGTGTTTTTTCATCTTGCCAAACTTGTAGCGACATTTGCGGTACGTTGGTAATACGCGGCATTTTTACCCGCAGCATTTGCATCGGCGTTAGCTTGGCGATTGAACGTTCAAAGTCTTCTTCTTCTAACGCATGAAAACCGATTGTATCCCCCGCTTGCTCAAACGGCATGATTAGCGGCGGCGCGGTGTGTCGGTTATTCATCAAGCCAACCACGCCAGTACGTTTGTCGGTATAGATACGCGCATAACTATCACCAAAACCGACCGCCTGACGTGCCAGCGGGAATATGTGACGATTGATAATCTCGGTCATGTGACGCGATTCACGCTCTACCTTATCGCGTAGCTCTTTGGCGCGGCGGCCTTTGCCTCTAATGCGATCATGCGGGGTCATAAAGATCATATCCCCTGTCGTTTCGTGGCCACCCAGCGCGGCGGTAGTGTGCAAATTTAACGCCTCCGCTATCTGTGGGTCTTTTTGCATAATCTCCCACATGGTGTAGATCTGCTGGCGTGTGCGAGGTATTTTTTCTTTGTTGTAGAACGTGCCAAGCTCAAATTGGTTCATGGCATCGTATTGATGATTTGCATCATGAATACTTGACGGCGTGCGTGCGTGTCTCGTTTCGCGGTCGGTTATAAGCATACCCGCCATTCTTTTAAAAAGTTTCATATTACCGCCTGATTAATTAGTTGGGTGTACTGGTGTCGCTGCCGCCTGACTTCACGCCGCCGTGTGTGTGCGATTTAACCGACACGCCAGCGGCTTTAATGTCTACCGTGGCGCTTACGCTACCGTTAATAGTCTGATTGCCGTATGACACGCTGTTGCCGTTGATCGTTTGGCCACCATTGATCAGCTGATTGCCTGTCATAAAGTAATTGCCAACTTGGTTAATATCGCCTTTTGCGTTTGTCTCAGCATTGATATTTAGCTCACTGGCGTTAATGGTCACGGTATCGGCATCAAGGTTTATTTTGCTGGCTTTTAAGTCGATAAAATCTTTAGCACTTAGCGTTATGCTGGTACGCGCCAATAGCTCGATATTCTCTTGACGTATGCGGCGCACGTCTACGGTTGCGCGGCCTTGTCCGTGACGGCGGTAAAACGCCACCACTGGCATTGATACATCACCTTGCTCAAAAAACACCCATACATCAGCCCCCGCCAATAGCTCACGCTCGGTGTCCAAGTCGTCATCGCCAATGGGATATGCCAGCATTGCGGTGATACCGTCTGCCACGCCGTCTGTGAGTCCAGCAATAGCGACTTTGGCGGTACGGTTAACCTTGTCATAGCTCACCAGTTTGGCGGGGTGCATATAAGGGGATATAAAGCTCATTGTTTGGTGTCCTCGACCTGAGCCAGCCATGCTTTTGTTGCGGCGACTGACCGACCGCCTAACGCGCCTGATTCGTACTTGTGAACGCCAGTAAGTGTGACCAATAATTGATCGTCAACCGTTATGGCCGCGCCAGCGTCCAAGCGCTCGTCCAGCTGGCGCGTGATTGTGGCTTTAGTGATCAAAATGCGGCGTAGGTTCTGTAGTTCGCGGGTATCGGCGCGGGGATAGTATTGTATTGAGCGCTCAGCTTTTGCCGTGCCTAAAATATCTGATCCATTGTCATCGATCGATAGGTAGTTAACGTTGCCGTGCCTGACCTCGTTAGGGTTGTCTACCCACTGAACCGCGCTTTTATCAAAAAGGATAGCGTTACCGTTCGTAAGCTCGTTTAGGCGTATAACAGATAGACCGCTTTCGGTATTGCATACCACGGCGGCTTCTCGCTGCAATGCCAGTGCAATCGGTACGGTTGGTAGCTGTCCTTTTAGGCATGTAAAGCTGGCAAGTTTGATATCACGCGTTATTCTCACTTTCGCGCCAAGCGCTCGGTAAACCTCGTTAAAACTGGTTTTTTCCAAGTGCACGGCCTTACTGGTCACGCCAAGCAATGCTTCACAGCCAGCAAGAACGGCGATCACATGGATAGCAGCAACGCGGCGACCAGCTTTAACCGACTGCTCGTTGATCACTTGTGACTTAATAATTACCAGCGGCACGCCTTTTGGTGTGGTCATCTTGCGACCAATGGTAAATAAATCACGCAATCTATCATCAGCCTTTACCACCAGTTCTAATGTCACTGGTACTGGCACAAGGTCGGTTCGATAGATTGCGCTGATTAAATTACCGCCGCCAATTTGACTACCATCTTCAAGCTGAATATTCACGCGTTTGTCTCAAAAGTAATAATGGTTTAGGTGGTGTGGCCACCAGTAGATCGGCGGCCATGTCTTATGATTGCCATACCAGCCAAGGGCTAGTGTTGGGATAGCGCGGGTCATCATCGGGTATCTCAATACTAAACGGCTGGAATTGGAACGCCTCTTTTTGCATAACCCTTACGGCTTCGTCGTACAACTGGCGTGCTTCACTTGATGACATGCCAGCGGGTTGAACGCCCAAATTCTGCGCCCCCTCCATACGCCGCGCCTGTACTAGATCGCAATGAGCGCGGATAACTGGCTCAACAATAAGCCAGTTATCCACACCTAAAACGGTATTGCTATCAATAACCAATAGCGGTTTATCGCATGATTGATCGCTTTTGGGGCAATGCTGCAACTCGCCTGACCACCCCGCATACTTTTTGGTATTAATAACAAACACCTTGATAACGTCACTGAGCAATAAAGAATATCCAGTCGTTAAAAGTTCATCATACAAATCATTGGCTGCATCTTCGATCGTGCCAATAACGTGATTTACGTCTGTATCATTAACGCTCACAAGGCCACCTTAACCAAAAATGGTAACGTCATTTGATGAAAAAGTAGGCGTTAAGCCACCAAGGGCGCTTAGTGCGCTGTTCAAGGTGTTAGCGAAAACGTCCGTACCTGTTGAGCCAAGTTTGCTTGCATCACCAAAATAGTTATAACGACATGCTGCCTGTACCTGCAAAATTTGGCTGCGGCTGGCCGCATCAATCTCACCGCCGCCGTCAGCAAACGTGATCGCGCAATCAATAAGCTCATATTCGCGCACGCCTTTGATGTTATCGCCGTCATCAACAAAGCCGTCATAAATGCGTACCAGTGGAATAACGCCGTCATGAATATTGACGAGATCATCAGCAAATCGTGAGATCGCGCCGCTTTCGGTTTCAATAAACGTCCATTGGCTCTCAAAGTTGGTCTTACGCGTGCCAGCGGCGTGTGCTTGTAGGCCGCGTGCTAAATCTACATCAGCGGGGTCATGGTGGCTTGAGATCGGGCGCTGGAAGTTCTGTAGCAGCATATATAGGTCTTCGTAACCATCAATGACCAACACCGCATTACACGCCAGCATAGCCGCGCCTAGCGACTTCATCGTGTTGTATTGCTTGCGGTAGGCTGCAAGACTGGGGGTTTTTGTTTTCATGAAAAAATAGCCTTATCAATGAATGAGTGATAAAGCTATTTTGACAAGTTATTAGGCGGGGTTTTTAGGGGTGTTCCATCGATCGCGTTACGATCTAAGGTTAGTAAGGTGAAAAATTGGCTATTTGGTGCAACGTGCCAGCGGCGGCCACGGTTAACCCTGTGTCCTCGGTGCTCAGGCTAACGGCGATCTCAGGCACAACTTGCCACGGTACAAGGCGAGTCATTGTTGGGGCAAGCTCTGATAGCTCAGCAATATTTACTGACGCATCGATCTTGATACGCACGCGGCTGGTTAAAAACAGCCCATCGGCGCTCGTTTCTCTGACGTGGTTTGGGTAGCTGTCAGCTAGCGCTTTTGAGTGCCATAATTGTTTGACCTCGCTTTGGTTCGGGTACAGCATGTCTAAAACAAATTGCAAAAACCCTAACCCGCGCTCACTGGCCATAGACTCCCAGTTTGCATAAATAATGCTCATTAGCTTGTCGCTTAAGCCGTCATCATTGCGCCGTAGCACTGCAAGGCCGTTTAGCTTAGTAAAGCGCTCAACAACGGTACGACCACCCTGCCAAGGCACGCCGTAGTTGTAAATATCATTCAGCTGGTCGATCATCTGATCTTGAATGGTAGCGACAAACACGCCAGCCATAGCGCGTTCTAATTCATTGGCTGCGCTGCTACTCAAAATCGGTGATAAAAAGTCGCTGGCTGTTAGGCTTACATCGTCCATATCGCGTTACCACTGTCTGCTGTTCGGGTTAGGTTAATGGTGATACTGTCGCTATTCAAAAACGCCCATTCATGCGGTTTCACTGGGTTAGCGCTCACGTCTTCACTGCTCACGGTAAAGTCACTAATGCGATCTTGGAACGCTGATATATCAGTACGCAAGCGCGTTGCAATCTCTAGCTGATTGAACCCATCGGCGTTATGGTGGATTGCGGCAAGCGAACCTTTGCCGTAACCGATCAATAGCAACTCTTTAATCTGTGTGCGTACCGCGTCCATATCGTGCACGGCGGCCAAACGCCCTGTAATGGTTATGTTGTATGGTCGCTCGACCACAGATCTAACCCTAACGCGCCCATCTAACAAACTGTCGGCGCGTGCGACTAATTGCTTGATATCGGTGATCAGCTGGGCTTCTTCGCTGGAACCGTCATTTTTAGCCACGATCGCAAGGTTTAAGTGATTGATGCTATCCAATGACGCGCCATAGTATTTTTCATGCGTGGCTTCATTCCATATCGCCATGTAATCAAAGCGGCTCATAAAGTGCTGCATGATCAAAAAGGTAAAATTACCCATGAAAACCGCGTTACGGTCATACATTGATGGAAAACTGGCTAACAATCTAAGTTGATTGATGGTCAATGGGTTAGCGCCAGCGCGGATCATATCGCCAGCTTTGAAATATAGGTTTAGCTTGCTTTCATCGCTGGTATTGATCTCACTGAGCGCCGCTTGCCCTAGACTGGCGGTATCGACCTCGCCGTAACTCTGTGTCAATGCAAACTCGTAAACCTCACCCGCCTGTACGGTCTTGCCAGCGCGATCACTCGCCCCAAAAATAACGTTGATCTTAACGAGATCATCGCTTTGCAAGGTATAGGCTGGCGCGTCTATTGCGGCGTTCATGAATTTAGGCGCGTGCTGGTAGATCTCACCAGTAGTCGTATTGGTAACGCCAATGCCTGAAAAGTACGCGCCGTCTGTGGTTGATAGCGACACGGTATAAAACGGCTCATTTACTGGTACGGTCATGCTGACGCGGTTGATAATACTTTGCTCAACTAAAACGGTTTTAACCTCACCCGCCCCCAGCGTGAGTGAGGCAAGCAAGCGCCATTGTCGCCCTGTACCGTCCTCGATCAGTCGGCCTTGCGACATATTCAAGGTGCTTTGGGCGTTGTTTTCAACGGTCAAAAGGTGCTGGCAAGGTGTGGCCGTTGGTAGCACGCCTTTATTGATTGCATCAGCAATAATGGTGCGGTTTTTTGACTTAATAAACGGCTCAATCGCGTTCACATCGTTGTCACGTTTTAGGAATAACGCCACCTCAACGATGGACGTTAACATGGCACGAACGGTTGGATCGCCAGCACGCCAGCGTTCGGCCACTTCGGGATAATCGTTAATGTTGCTGTTTATGCTTTCTAGTATATTATTGCGCTCGAACATTGTAGTAGTCCTGATCTACGGTTTCTGTTGTTGACTCGCCAAGCTCGATATCAATACCGCCTACGCTTAGGTAGATATATAACTTGTCATAGCCAGCGGTGGCCGTGTTGATACTAAGCTGACTATCACTAAGCTGGTTTAATAGCGGAATATCACGGCGTAACTGCGCTAAAAAACCATCGGCGTTATCAGTGCTAAGCTCACGCAATAGCATAGTACGCACGTCTGCACCGTAACTTTGGCCAAAATAACCATTTGGCGGCGTGGCCAGCCAGTGATCAATCATGTCTTTTATTTTTGGGGCATCAATCATGGCCAGTCCTGCATATCTTGGTCTGTTTTAATAGGTCGCTTACGTGCTGCATCATCGATCGCGGCCAACTGAGCAAACGGACTGTGTGCCACAAAAACAAGCATCATTAGCAGCCATAACAGCCCCACACCCATAATCGCCAGTATCGCCAGTAAGCCTACCCCGCCAGCGCCCCACGTTTGCGTCTGCACCATCAAAGCGTAAAAGCGCCATAGTAAAAACAAGTAGAACGCGGCAAGCGGCACGGCAACACTGGTTGCACCCTTGGCTGATTTGGTTAGCGCCACACCTAATGTGGTACTACTCATCATGTCACCCAGCGCTTTAATGCGTGCCTTACAATCGAAAAATAAGAAGATAAGGATCATCCACGCCGCGCCAGTTAAAAAAGCGTCTACTATGTAGCTGTTTTGCATGGTGTCACCTATTATTTATTGGATTCTTTGATCTTGGCCAACTGCTCTGTTAACTCAGCCTTTTCGGTGGCTTTGTTTTGAATAATAACGTCCAGCTCTTTGACCTCATCAAGCAAGGCGTTACGTTGCTGGGCTTTATTCATTGGTCGATTAGCGCTACCGCCGCCACTTTTAGCGGGGGTTTTACGCACTTTCATCTTGGCACGCTTGGTATCAAATTTCTTTTGCCCTGTCTTGATCATGGTTGCCAGTGCATCGACTGAGGCATTAAACGAGTCGTCATAACCGTTATCAAAATCGCCTGATAATGGAATCATCTTACCGTTAACATCGATACGGAAAATGTCGTATTTTTCGCCGTCATCAACCAAGCGTAAATAGATCTTGACCGTTTGGCCATTCTCTAGCGCCATGCTGACTGGGCGAACGCTTGCGCCTGATATGCGCTTTACCTTTTCAATGGCGGTGTCTACTACCTTTTGCTTTGTGCTGTACGCCAGTCGTTTTGAGAAGTCGGCAACCAATTTGGTCTTTTTTGTGATCTCGGATAGTTTCATGTGCCACCTGTATAAAATGAATGTTGGTTTATTTCTCTATTGTAGGTGGATAGCTTGGCGGGTCGTTGGCGGTGTTCCAATAAAAAAACCGCCCCATATTGAGGCGGTTTTTTACGGCTGGCTGGTCGTTATTAGGAGTTAAAATAACGCGCTGACCCTGCTTTTTGTAAGGCGTTTAGGCGGTTTTTATTGCCTTTGTAAATATTCATGCGCATACCTTTGCCAAACGATCTCATTTGCTTTTTGATCGCGGAACCAGTACCCGCTTTACGGCGTGCTTTTTTAAGCGCGGCTTTTTGGCCAGCCTTAAGCAATGGCTTACCACCGATACGCTTGTTGATGGTCACTTTTTTACCATTACGGATCGCCTTGACTGCTTTGTAAGTCAGTGTTTTACCGTTGACTTTTTTCACCGTCTTTTTGCCAACGCGTAATTTCTTGCCAGCGGCATCAAACTGCGGCTGTTGGCCGTCCATGCTGTCAAACGCGCCTGATTCCTCGGCATCATCTACGTCTTCATCGCTATAAGCGAACGCGGCCACAAACACATCAAAATCATCACCATCATCAGGCATGTTTTCTAGTACCGTTTCGGCGGCGGCAAGCGTTGCGGCATCTGCCACTTCAACGTCATCATCAAACATATCATCGATCACTGAGTCTTCAACGCCAAGGGTAGATAGTGCGTCGGCAACGTGGGCTGAAAATACGTTTTTAACGTCTTGATCGATACCCTCGATATCTTCGTCGTCATCATCGACAAACGCTTCAAGCATTAGCGCGTCTAATACTTCGCTTGGCAAGATATCTTCGTCGTCATAGTCGGCTTCTGATAGCGTGGCGGCAAGCATAAAGGACACAGATAGTGCCTGAATACGCATTTGACTGGTTGCGACCATGGCCATACGTTCACTGATTGGATCAGCGCCCAACTTGTCGGCGGCATCTTTTGGGTTTAGCGCGTCAAACTGGGCTTGTTGGCGCTCATGGTTACGATCGCGGCGGCGTTGGCTCATCATTGGGTTTAACATAATTATTCCTTGAAAAAATAGGTGTTTACACTGTGGTTGGTACTGATCGCTAACGCTGGCGTGCTGGCGATCAGCGGGGTTATTACTTCGTTACTGTGGTTTCTAAAAATGCTTGGCGTGCACAACCTTGCGGACGGCGGCTAAACTTGATATCTACCTTGCTGAACGGATCATCAGCGCGTGGTGTGATACTGAGCGCGTAATAACGGCCGCCAAGCTCCGACGAGCGCACCAATAAGCCCTTACCGCTATCATCAACAACGCACGCGTCTAAAAAGCGCTCACACTCACTGGTCGCATCTTTAATAAAGCTGCTCATACCCTTTAGTAAATGCTTTTTAACAATACCGATCACGACATTGGCGGTATAAGTCTCAATCTCGGACGAGTTGATCAAGCGTAAGGCGCTTGTCTTGCTGTTGTACTGGGTTAGCGCATCGCCATAGATAAAGCGGTCGCCGCCCTCAAAGCGTTCATTGATGACCACGTTCACGCCAGCGCTGGCAAGGGCGTTTTGCGCTTCTTCGTCAAGCGTTAAGCCGCTGATCTTTTCCATATCACGGAATGATACTGGGAAGTCGTAACCCGCAATCGGGCGATAGATCGGCGGGATACCTGCGGCGTTACTGGCGGCATTGCGAATCAATAGTTGTGCGAGGTAGTCACCAACACAAGGTCGCCATTTTTTACGCGCCAGTACGGTTGTTGCGGTGCTAGGGCGTGACTTGTTAGGGTTCCAAAACACCCAAAAACGATGGTCGTTAATGCTTAGCGTTTCAGTCAGTGCGACCGCTGATTGCCAGTCCGTGATATTGCCAATATCAAGCAATACGTGACAGTTGATCTTACCCATAACCTCTGCCAGCGCTTCAATGTTAGGTAGGCTGGCCACCTCACAAGAGACTAGGTAGCGTGGACGGTCGCGCATGTCTAGCAACGCGTTTTTGATCTCTTTTGGCGTAAGATCGGTTACGGTGCTGGCTGGTACGGCCAACTCAACTTCTTTGGTTCTAAACGCGCCAAGCTCGTTTAACGCGCCCATAGCATCAAGCGCCGTCATGATCGCGGCGGCATCGTTTGCGCTATAACTGGTATTGACCGACTCGAAAAAGTCGTAATTGCTATCTAGTGCGCCGTAAAAGTCTAGCTTACCTGTGATATAGCTAAAATCGTCGGCGTGCTGTTCCTCTAACGCTTCAACGCCGCCACCAGTGTATAAACGTCCTTTTAATTCCGTTAATACGCTGCCGTCGATCTTGTCGCTAAAACTGATCTTAAAAACAAGGTTATTTAGGGGATCTTCACTGGGTGCAAAAGTCTTTTCATCGACCGCCACAACTTTTGCCACAACGTTTGAGTCAAACGCGTATTGTGTGACAAGCTCAACGCTTGCCAGCGCTGCGGGGTTGGGTGATTCCGTAAGCGTCATAGAAGACGCTAGAATACTTAAATAAAGGGTCTGAGCGCTCATAATAAATTGCCTATACTGTGTTGGTATTCCATCAGTATAGGCAAGGTTTGATTTGTGCTTTTAGGGGTGTTCCATAGCCAATATTATTAGCGCGGCAAGCCCACTACTGCTTCGGGAAATGAAAAACCCATAGAGCACTCTGATAGAAACTCAACATAATCACCGTCAGCATTATACGTGGCGGGTGCTAAGCCTTTTTCATTTAAAGCGCTGTTGGTATTAGTCAGTCGCGCCTTTACAAGATCAAAGATATCTTTTCTAGGAAAGTCAAGGCCGCCCCATGGGTCAAGCTCTGCCATGTCATCGTCCGTGCAAGGCATCACCCTTAGCGTGGCTGGCGCGTTATTGATTGTAAATTCTATGCCGCCACTTGACGCTTGGCTGATTAAGTCCTGTAGCTCGTCAAACGGCGTTGTTCTGATCGCCTCTAGCCACTGCTCAGGGGTGTACATTTCACTAACGGGTGCGCTTATACTGAAAAAATCTCTCACTAGCTCCTGAGTAAAGCAAGCGAGGCTGTTTGTCGTTTGATTTGGGTAGTCGCTATAAGTATTAGGACTTAACACCACCCCTATAATAATGGGTTCTGCTTCGGGGCTATTAAAATTAACCATGGGGGTATACTGCCCCCAGCCCTCATTGAAAAAACTATCACCAGCTAGAAAAAAGCCGTTTAGTAATGCCAAAATAGCCGCGTCCTCAAAGTCTGCGTCTGGCATCTGATCGACAATATCACGAAAATAAGTATCTGAAAAACTGATTAAAAATGGCGCACCATCATTCATCTGTACCTTGGCACATGCGGCATAAAACATAAATTACCTCTTGTTTATTAGTCGTTAAATATAATAATTTAGGTGTTTGAAAGAATAGCGATACTTGGATCAGGATTACCTAGCGATAAATCAAGATAGCTGTACCTTGTTGGCTCAACGATTGTGCCACCTGTGCCGCCACCTGTACGCAGTATATTTACCTCGCTAATACCGCGCTTGAACGCGTCCTCAACGACTAAGTAATTAGGGTTTGTGGGGTCGCGGCCAAGTAACGCTTGATAATTACTGGCTGTGACCTTGAACGGCTTATCCATACGGCCGCGCTTAAACTTGCCAATGACCACGCCGTTAGCTAACGCTGGCAAACTGGCCGTTTCTGTCTTATCGATAACGCCTTGATACTGGATACCAGCCGCGCTACCTAGTGTTTTACTCTCGATCATAATTAATCCTATTAAAAAGCCTATACTGTTTTTATAGTATAGGCTCTGTTGCACTAAGGGCTTTTGGCGTGTTCCGTTATCATGCTACGTTTAATGCCTCTTGATGGATACCGTATTGAGATTTAAAAAATATCGTATCTAAAAATGGGTCATACCATGCTGGCGCGTAATTGTCTGCATCAAGCGTTGGTGAGTGGTGCGGTAGCATTTCTACTATCGAATCAAACATATCAACGTGCCTTTGCACACCTTCCACAAAAAGCGAGTTTATATCGCTTTCGCTGCATCGGTGGATCTCTAGGGTTATGGGTTCCACATAAACGGTTATTTGATATGTTGGGTTTTGACTGTTGATCTCAGTATCAATAAGCTGTTGCAAGTCGTTAAGATCAGTAGCAGCAACTAGATCGCTAAACTCAAAAGGTGTAAACACAGACTTTAGATTGCTTAGCATTAATCTAAATTCCTGCTCATTGTAGGCCGTCAACGATTGCGGGTGTTCGATACCAAAAAGAGAACCGATCATAAACCCGCTTTCATCAGGTGGTGCGCTTAAATCACCCATGCCGCCTAAGCCGCCTAAGCCGCCAAACGGATCAGGCATATCAGGCATAACAGCCTTCCATCTATCAAGCCCTGTAAAAAAGCGCTTTAGCAGACGCATAGCTGATAATTGTTCGTTGCTGGATATTGGCGCTTCGTTATAATCAAGATCGACAAAATTTTGAATCTCGAATGGTTGACTGTTAATTCGTGTCTTTAAACAAGCTGCTATGACAGCCATAAGCCCTCTCCTGTATTGTTTGACTCTCCAACCAATAGACCGTCTACTGGCGTTACTGGGGTTACTCGAATATAGCTGTTAGGTGCGCTTGGTTGCTGGCTTGGTAGTGGTAGATCAGCGGTATAATCGGTTCGACCGTTCTCACCGCGTGGACAAGTGCCCCATACTGGACGAGGTAACACCCATGCGTCAGCGCCTTTATCAATATTAGCTGCACCAAACGGTAGATTAGGTGTGCACCAATTAGACAGATCTTGGTTGAACATGCCAGCCTGTTCCAACATGCTATTCATATTAACTATATGGCTTACATCCCACATGCTAATGTCTTGGTTAAAGCGTGAGGCTTGGTAAAACAAATAACTAATATCAACCAACTCAGGCGGTATATGCTCAGGCACGGTTAAGAGCGTATTAAAAAGTGTTGTTGAAAAACTGGGTACTTTTGACGAAAACTGACTAATAACAACCTCACCCAGTGGATTGTCGATAGGCTCAGCACCCATCCCTACTGAGTTGTAGTAGTCGTGATTACCGTCGTAATAAAGCTCAACATAAGCGGCGGTTACATCAAGCTCAAAATCTCTCTTTTCAGGTGTAACAACTGTGAGCGATATATCTACGCCGCCCTCGAACAAATCCACCTCAACACCATCAGCGGTAAAACCTGTGGAATCAGCAATAACTTCGCCTGACTCCGTAAGCGCCCAGTCACCCACTGGATCTTCCATATAAATATATACTGGATATTCGCTAGATGGGTTCTCGTAGCTCTCAACGCTAAAAATAACGGTTCCTGTGTTAACTGGGATCGCTGGCTTGGCTGCCCCGCTTGCGCTGCTGCCAGTGCGCAATACGCTAAGCTGACTGATACCACGCTTGAACGCGTCTTCTACCGCTAAATAGCTTGGATTAGACGGATCACGACCTAACAACGCCTGATAGTTGCTTGCCGTAACTTTGAACGGTTTGTCCATGCGGCCACGTTTGAATTTACCAGTAACAACCCCATTGGCCAATGACGGTAAACTGCTTGTCTCTGTCTTATCGATAACGCCTTGATACTGGATACCAGCCGCGCTACCTAGTGTTTTACTCTCGATCATAATCAACCCCTTATGATATTTAAAAAATGGCGATCGAAATTGCTTACGATCGCCACCAACGCGCCAGCACTTTAGTTGTTCACGCGTAGCTTATTACCGCGTGTATGGTTGTACTGCTTAATATTGCGCAAGATCTGATCTTTATCAGCTGAGGCTTTAGGATAGATCTTAGTTGTTTTTTTAGCGGGAACTAGCGTACTGGTCGCTGTCTCGAAAAAAGGGAACGAACCTGCATTAAAAACAGCCACATGATCGGCTTCTGCCGTGCCAGCTGGCGTAGGGTTCAAAGCTCTAAACATTCTTTGGTGTCTTTCTCTAGGGTTCATCCGTTGAGGGCGACTTGCTGCTTCGTCTGCTGGCGCGTCCTGTGGTGCTGGCTCTGCTTCATCCACTTGCTGATCGGTCGACTCGTCTGCTTCGTCAGCTGGCGCGTCCTGTGGCTCAGGTTGTGGCTCAGGTTGTGGCTCAGGTTGTGGCTCTGACTGTTCGCCGTTCGCTTCGGCAAGCGCGGCTTCAAAATCAAAGTTACGATGATCGAGCAAACGCCATGTAAGCTCTGACTTATTATCAGCGCTTAGGTAGTCTACTTCGGCTTCGGTTAATAGATCTTCTAGCTGATCAACCGTATATTTTTTATATACGCGCTTGAACTCTGTTAGCTGCTCTAGCTGCTCTAGGTTTTCAGGCAATGCTTTTACGTCTGACATATTGGTAATCCTTGGGTAGTGGTTAAAATTATGATTAAAAAAAGCCTTGCTGCCACTTATGACAGCAAGGCTTTTAGTGGCTAAACCTGTGCTTACTTATTAAAGCGCTGGCAAGTTGATCATTTCAATCAACATGCACTGGTTGCGATAGCGTGGAACTGGGTTTACTTCGCCAGCCATACGGCTATAAATAGCCACGTCTTTTTCAAACGCGTTAGCATTAGACGCTAGTACCATCGGCGGTACTGCGGTAAAGCCTACGAACGGCGCTTGTGCTGGCGTGATAGCGCGTGGCACTAACAAAGCGTGTGCGGTTGTGGTGTCGTTTTCTTCGTCAAAAACGCCCATGCTTGTTGGCACGTAATAAACGTTTGCACCGTTGTTTTTAAGACGGCCAATACGGTAGACCGAATACTGATCACCAAACGGTACGCCTGTTGATTCGTAGTTTTGGCCACCCATGCCTGAGAAGAACGCCGCGCCGCGATCTGATACATAAAGATCGTAACCTGCGATCGCCATATTGATAGAACGAGATAAGCGAGTACGCGCCAGCCCCAACGTGATATTGATGTTAGAGAACGCATCAGGTAGGTTGGTTGGTGATACGCCTGTCTTGTTAAAGTCGAACGTAACCACGCGGCCATTTTTAGGATCTTGGTTAGACATACACATATTAAACGCGGTGCGTAATAAGCGGCCTGTCTGCTCAAAGTAGTAACGCTGCATAGCGATTGTTTGCGCCGCGCCGTACCAGTTAATACCAAGCTCATTAGATAGCTGAGTGATTGCATCGATTGACGCGGTTGAACGTGAACGGTGCGGGTGTGCATAGATAGAACGGTGTAAGAACTCCATATCTACCGATGGTTCGCGCAAAATGCTGTTACCGTTGCTGTCTTTACGCTCGTAGTCAAAGATCAATTCGACGGTTACATCGTAGTCTTCAGGATCAACGCCGTTTGCTGTGTCAAAATTAACGGTAACGGTGTTGGTATCAAGATCAGCAACGGCGGTCGTTACGATATAAGTATCTGAACCGATCTCTACTGGGTCTAGCGGCTGTAACACACTGCGGCCACCGTTGGTTGGGTGATCACGATGTTTGTCATTGGCAATCTCAACACCTTTTACCATAACGGTAACGCGGCCGCCTAAGAACGGCGCTGTAGTTGAGTTTTTATCCACCACAAATTTGATCGTTTTATCGGTGTGCTTGTGTGCTGTGTAGGCCACATGCGATTCAAGAGAGAACGTGCCAGCGGCCGTCTTTTCCATAGCCAATGTATGACGGTTTTCAAGGTATGGCATACCCGCTTTGTCGCCGTCCATCAATTCGCCACGAGTCATAACGCCCATGTCTAAACCTGCAACCGCTGTACCGTAAACGATTGGCAATTCATTACTACCCATTGGGTTAGGTAGCATTGACAGTAGCGGTAGTGAGTTAGAGATACCGTAGGCAATGATCACCTGTGTTGCGGCTGGCACGATTGATAGCGCCTCATGATGACCAAGTGTTAAGCTATCAAACGCATATTCAGCGCCAGCGTCTTGCTTCTCACCACCACCAAACGGCGCGGCCGCTGTGGTCAATGCTGCTGCAAGCGCATATTCTGACGGCATTTCACCACCGTTACGGCGCTTAAATTCGATAATACCGTCTTCTAAACCATCAAATACCGCTTGCTGGCCGTCTTCCATGTATTTACTGTTTAAAATACGTTGTAGCGACTCAGGTAATTCACTCATAGCCGCATCACGGCCTTTGCTGTGACTTGCCAGCATTGAGTCAAACGCGGCAACCTGATCGCCGTTGTTGTGTTGGTCGCCCAAAAAACGCATAAGGCGGCGCGTTGCTTGCACCTCTTTATGTGCTGCTGAGTCGAATTGTGCTGCTTGCTTCTTATCCATGGGATTAATCCTATATGGTCGGTTGGATAGTGATAGAACGTCTAAACTGATAGGATTAATATTAATAGGCTTTCAAATGGGCGTTTTAGGGGTGTTCCAAACGCAAAAAAGCCGCTTGTTAGGCGGCTTGTTTAATGGCTGGCGTGTCGGTTTTTACTCATAGGGCGTGGCAACGTCCTTGATCTTAGCTTCATCAAACGCATCAAGATAATCAAGATCGAACCGCTGCGACAATGCGTATCGCTTGCCAGCGCTGGCAAGCATTGCTTGTGCCATAATACCTGTGACTTCGTGGTACTCCTTATGACCATTCAACATAAAACAAAGAAGATCGCCTTTTTTTGGTTCCCAGTTTGGCATATTTTTTAAGCGTTCATCGCCCTCTAATTCGATATCGTAAGGCTCAACCAGTACGATTGATGACATTTCCTCGGGCAAGACAAAACCGCCAGTATCGTGAAACGCGCCGCCTAAGCTATCGAGCATTAACACCATTGCATGACCTAATGGCTCATAGTCGATCGCGTGCTCGTCGCTATTGCTTACCGTACCAAGTCCTGACCATGTATCGCTGGCGCGGTCGTCAGTGCTGTTACCGACTGGTATAACCACACGTCTAAAAGCGAATGTCGGTATCACTCCCTGACTGCGCAAGGTGATAATGCGATTGGTTAAGCGCTGGCCATTGGTTACTAGCTCGTTTTCTATCCGTAAGCTCATTTATTGCCCCATTTTTTCTGATAGTTGTTAATCTCGGTTTGATAGATCTCTTTAAAATTGGCTGGCACGTTCTTTTTACCCATCTGTCCTTTAGCGTACTGGTAGCTGGCGCGTTCGGCTTGTGTGGGCTGGTGGGGCGAATTGGTTTGCTGGCGCTTCTGCTCAGCCTTGATCTGCTTCTCAGCGGCGGTAACGGCTTGCTTAATCCGCTTACTCCAATGCAAACGGCCATTCCAGTTGTTAAGCGCCTCGGTTTGCTTCATGGCTTCACGTTCTAGCGTCTTGGCTGGCCTACGGTGCGACTTGACTTGGTTGTTGGCCTTGGCTATGTCTTCACGCGCATAATCTTTGATCTTGGCGATCATGTGCGCACTGGTGACGTACTTCATGACACGTAAGGCATGTTTGCAAGCCACGCCAGTTAATTTAGGGTTACGTGTTGAGGGGTAACGGTTCTCGTCAATGCCGTAATTATACTTACCAACGGTGGCCACATACCTGTACCAGTAGCGATGACGACCGCAATCACAGTCAAAGCGAATCTTGCCGTCAATAACCGCATTTTTAACGTCAACAACGGTTGGCGCTTTGGTGCGACCTAGCAGCAAGTTTGGATAGTCGAGCAACTGTACCGTGACATAGTGGTGCGTATCCTTACTACCGATACCCGCGTTCGTGACAAAATGAATCACGTTACCCTTGCGCTTAAACACGCTGGCAAGGTGGATCTGAGTATTAGCACGCTTGATATCTTCTACGCGGGATTGGTTGATCACTTGTTGGGGCGTGATACCGCCTAAGAACTTGTTTGAGGCCGCTTTGACATTGGCAAGATAGGCATCAAGTATCGCGGCGTTAAGCGTCTTTTTTAACTCGCGGTTGCGCTTGGTATCGCCTAGTGTAAATTCCAATAACTCGCCAGCACTAATGCCAGCGCGGTTTTTGGCTGTTTTAACCAATGACTGTAGTTTTTTGGTCGTCAGGCGTTCGCCGTGCTCGATATCCTGTAGCACGTCCTTAAAATACTGTTTTTGGCGGCTGGCGTGCTTGCGCTGCTGACCAACGGTTTTACCTGTTTGTGTTCGCCAGCGTCTAAGCTCGTCAAGCGTCATGCCGTTAAGCTGTCGATCTTGATAGCTGGTGCTGTCTTCACGATCAGGGCTTAAAAAGTCCTCGGGGTAATCATCCATTGATGCTATCCCCTGTACTCATGTGCTCACGCTTAAGCTGTGCTAAGTTTGCTGGCAAGGGTAAAAAGATTGTACGGCGCGGCAACGGTTCCCCTATGCGGTTCGTGCCAGCGCATAACATTACAATGTCTGCATTATCGCGGTTCCCATAGGCGCGGTAAGCAATCAAGCTGGGGTCGTGCACTTCGTCCGTGCCAATATCCCACACGATCAGCTTATCGGTACGCGATCGGCGTACCAGTAAGTCAACGTGTGTTCTAACGGCGTTTAGGTAGATATTTTGCATAAAAGATCGCCTTATTAAGCTGTGCGCAACCAATGACCGACAACGTGTGACGGCTGTATGTTGTTATGCGGCTGGTTCCCGCCAGCTTCGCCTACATAACCATCCTCATTTGTACCTGTTGTGTCTACAGTCCTATCGCTTTCTTGTGAGTCATCATGAGCGATTTTGGTTCTAGTAGATATTCCCAACTCGTGATCATGAATAGGCATTTCATCTTCGATTAATTGATGCGTGTTAGCCCCAAACTCATTACCCATGGTTTTGTAGTCGTCAGGGTCGCTTGACTTGGTAGAAAAACCCACAAGCGCTCTACCCTCCGCGTATCGTTCCCACTCCCCATAGCCATGATGCGCTGCTACGGCGGCGGCGTTGGCGTGGTTTATAGTGGTGGTGTAAATGTCATTCACCTTGATTGGTTCTAGCTTCTCAATCAATTCACGCAACCATAGTACATTCTCACCCAGCTGGCGGGTTGCTTGGTTGGCGTTACCGCCGTCACCGCCTAAAATTGGCTCGTTTATGTCAACTTGATTGATATCAGGGTTCCAACGCGGGGTTAGGGATAAATTGCTCATTTTTTTGTCCTTGATTGATATTGGTTACTGGTAGCTGGCGCTGCCGTCGTAGTTGTGTTTGCCGTCGTAGAAGTACCTGTACGGTAATATTCGTTCCCATATATGCGTTGTATGCAATTTATACATAGACGGTTGTTGCTGTACCGCCTCGGTCGTCATACCCTCTTGCCCTAACGTAAAGCCGCCCACCTCAACAAACTTGTCATTACCATCTGAGCCAACGATAATTTTGCCTTTAACGCGCCACCAGTAAGTCTCTACCCCTAAAAGCTCGTCAAACAACGGCTTTGGGTCTATATCGCTGTGGCTAAAGTACAAGTAACCGATAGGGATTGCGGTATCAAGCAAGTGCTGCATTTTTAGTATGTCTAAATACTGGCCATGCGGGTTAGGTGTGCTTAAATGCCCCTCCATAATCGCCAGCGGCTTGTTGTGGTTGTTATTGGCAACCGACACGCCAGCGGCTTCGCTGTCATCAAGCAACATGCCAAACGAGGCCATAAGGCTTTGGGTTGGGCTTACGGCAAAAAATGGCGCTGCATTTGAACTGGCGATAGCGAATAACACGCCGTCATCAGTGATCACGCCCACCTCAAACACAGATTGATTGCTACTAACAAAAACCTCGGCGCTAAACCGTAGTACGTTGCTGATTGTCTCAACGCCCCCGCTAATGATCGCGTATCGCGCCGCTTCACTTACAAGCTGGGTTTCATTACCAGTGCTGGCATGTCTGCCTGTACCGATCGCCAAGTGAGACAGCATAACGCCCCCGCTGGCTAGTGCTTGCTTGCCAGCGTTGGTCACTTTAAATATGATAGCGTCAGCCATGATTAACGCCCCTTGGTTGTGCCAGCTGAGTAGTTGGTGATCGTTACGTCACCCTCTTTAACAAAACCCGCCAAGCCGCCGTCTTTTGGTTCCATTATTACGGTGGCTTCTGACCTTGGTATAATTTCTGCGGTCGTAGTGGTATAGCCGTCATAAACGGTCATATATATTAAATCAAGCAATGATTCTTGCCCTGACTCACCGAACGCGCCGCCGTCACCACCTTTGTTTTTGGTAATATCAAAATTTGGGATCTCCGATATTCGCTTCGTTCCCGCCACCCCTCCTGCGCTGCTTAAGCCCATCCCGCCTAGTCCTTTTTGGTCTATCGTTGCACTGCTTGACTGTCGCAATCCTATGTCTACCCACCCGCTATCGCTAGTCCAAGACCACTGTTTGTAAGTTGTCTTGCTATCATCAAGATAATAAGGGATGTAAAAGGTGGCTGAAAGTCCAGCCTCATAATGCCTAAAACCGTCAAATCTAATAATTTCGCTCTTTAGCCCTCCGTTTTGAGGGTTAAAGACTTCGCCCCTGATATAGCTTCTTTGATAAGACTCAGTGCCGCTGGGATCTTTAATATCAAGCTCATTGTAAACATCGTAAGTACGCCCTGTTGTGGGGTTGTTTAGCGGCGGTAACATATACTTTTCTTCTGTAGGGAAGAACTCTAAATATTCCTCATACGAATGAGGGTTAGGGTAACGTCTGCCTAGTGGTGCGCCACCACCAGCACCGCCACTATTACCCATACCTCTAGTGCTACCATCACCAGTATCACTGCCGTTTAAGTTACCCTCACCGCTAATAAACAAACCTGCGCCGCCACCGCCACCACCGCCGCCAGCTATCAAACCGTAATTATCTACTGTGATATCGCCTTTTATCGCCGTGCCGCCATTGCCGCCTAGCTCTGCTTGCCTAGAATATAAACTTACGCGCTCATCAGTCCTGTCAAATGTATAGTAAGTCGTTGCCGCTTTCCCACCATCACCGCCGCGCCCTAAAATACGTCCGTGGTTCTCAACGACTGGCTGTGATTCAGCTGGCCAGTTTGCACCCTCTGTTATGGCTGGCGTGTCAGTATCAGGCGCGATAATGTCCACGCCCTCGTCAACGATAAAACGGATATTATCGGTTGACGTAGGATAAGCGCCGCTTTGTTGCTTGTAATACTCGTCAAGCTGTATGCCGTTGGTTGTGCTTTGGGTGATATGGACGATCGATTCAGTGTTACCAAGATCATTGATCGGTACATTGATCGATAGGCTGGCTGGTGCGCCTATGGTTAGCTGTACATGCTTTTGGGATTCGTCGGCGTTGTCATCAGGCGTGGTGATAAAGTCGATATACGCTATGCCATTTCTTAAGATAACCGTGCCGCTTTCGGACTTATCAGGCGCGGTTATGTCATTGCTACCGCTGTTTAACGCGCCCTCTTTTACCGCCCAGTTAAGGATCTGACCATCAGGAACGTTATTTGCCGTCACCGAAAAACGCACCGCCCCGCCCTCGGTGATCGATGTTTTATCGGCGGTCACATTCCACACAGTCTCGATCACGTCATCAGGGTTGTAACGCTCAAAAATGTTTTTAGTGTAAAGCGGGTAAACGTTCGGACGCTCGTTATTGACTGCGGGGGTTGTCATACCTTTTTGACCTAAAACCAAGCCCACGTCCTTGATATAGTCGTCGCTTGGATCTGTACCTACGATGATCTTACCCGCCAGCCTACGCCAAGCGGTATCGATGCCTAGCAGCTGGTCAAACTCAGGTTTTGGGTTGGCTGTGCTGTTGGTGTGGTGCAAGTAACCGACTGGGAACATAACATCAAGTAAAAGCTGAAAGCGGCTTAACGGCACGTACTGCGGGTGTGGATCGGTTGCCGCCAAGTGGTTTTGCATAACAGCAGTTGCTAGGCTGGCGTTAGGGTCTACGTTGACTGTGACGCTACCTGTATCGATATCGGTTATCGTTATACCAAACGCGGCCACAAACGCAATGTTAGGGTAAAGCGTGACAAGTGGGTCTGTACTCGATGCGGCCACCGCAAACAAAACGCCTGTCTTGGTAAATACGCCCATTTCATAAACTGGTGTCACTTCGTCCGTGTGCATGGTGCTGGTAAAGCGTAAGGTATCGCCTACCACCTCGCCTGACACGATATCGCTGCGACCGACTTCATTAGCCAGTGAGACTTCACCGCCTGACGGTGTGTACCCGCTACTACCAACGGCAACATGGGTTAGATCGATAAGTATTTTCGTATCATCGCCGCTGGCTTGTAGCGCCGCTTGCTTGCCAGCACTGGTGATCTTAAGAACAATGGGTGTTGTGCTTGCCGTCATAATTATTATTCGCTATTCAATTAATGAGTATGAATAATTTTACCGCGTGCCAGCTGGCGTGCTGGGCTGTGTTCCATCGCTTTTATTAGGGTCATGTGACGGTCATGTGACGGTCACGGCGGGTTTTTTTTGCTTGTGGCTCCGTCTTTATCCAACAAACAACCGTTTAGTTATTTATCAATCCTGCAGAATTTATTTAAGGCATAAGTTATTGATATATATACAAACGCGTTTTTGGCCAAAAAAAATAGAATAAAACTAATGTTTGCTTTATCCCATTAGCTCGGCTAATTCGTCCAAGTCCTCCCATTGCTGCTTGTCCTTGTCACTGCCTTTAAAACCGACCTTGTTTGCTGGCGTGTAATTGATGTTCTCCATAAAGGCGAACGCGAATGTATCGGCAATATCAGGTGACGTGATACCGTCTTTTAGCATGTCCTTTTTACTGGTAATGCCCCAGCGTGATTTTTCATCAAAGAAGTACGGCAAGCGGCTCATTTGCGTTTCAAGGTTAGTTATTGTTTGGTGCATACGGCGCACTTTTGGCGCAATACTGAATATGCCACGCTCAACGGTTTTTGCCATGGTCACATAGGCGTGAGCACGTTTGTTGAAGTAAAGCGTTTTTAGGTTGTTGTTAAAACAAGGCACGCCCCAGTTTACAGTCTCAAAATACAAGCCCTCGGCCTTAAGCGACTGGCATAATCCCATGCCAGCGCCCATAGGATCGATAACAATGGTCGCGCCAGCATATTCGGCAACGGTGGCATAGATCTTGGCTTTCAACTCGTTAATATTGGCGCGGTTGCTAAATAGCGGTATATCGATCAAGTGCGCATGGCGCTCAATGCGGCCTTGGTAGTCTTTATCGACCACCTTAAACACACTAATCACGCTGCTATCACGGCCAACGTCACCGCCAACGTCCACAGTTATGATATAGCCGTACTCGTCGTCCTCCGTGACCACTGGCTTACGCTTAAGCATTTGTGTTATTTCTGAGCGCGTCAGTAAGAATTTACCCTTTAGCTCGGGGAACTTGCCACGTATGCGAATCATATAACCCGCATGATCACGGCTGCCATACTGGTATAGCGCCTCGATCAACTTGGACTCACTCACCAGCGGGGATAATTCGCCGTTAAATTCTAACGATATCCAAACGCCGCCGTTTGTGTAGCTTAGTTTGTGGTGGGTGTCATAGAAAAAGCCAGTATTGGTCGCTGGCTGGCTTGTCAGTACGGCTCTGTTGTTTTCATGGGTCAGTGCACCGATAGCGACCTCCATCACCGCATCATCGATACCGCAAGCCTCGTCAGCCCACACCATGTAGTGATCACCATGCTGGCCAGCAATGTTAGTCGGTTGATGTTTAGGCGCGGTCTTGGCGAAAACGAACCACGTATCTTTAAAACCTTTGATGTAGATCTTCTCTGCCAGTACCACGACAAAATCAGCAAGCCAGCCCAGCGCGGGGTTGTTGCGTAAACGCTGAATACAAATATTAATCTCTTTCCAAACGACCGTCCTTAGCTGGCCAATTTGCGGCGCGGTAAAAAGCATGACCGATTCAGGGTAAAAAAGTAAGTGCCATAGCGCAATGATGCCAGCGCTACGTGATTTACCTGTACCGTGACCTGACGCAACGGACGTGCGACTACTTGGAATTTGGATAGACTCAAAAAGCAATTCCTGCTGCGGGGTTACGGCCTGACCTGCTTCGATCGTCATGTCTAACGCTTCAACCGCAAAACGTGTTATGTCATAGCGGTATCGGTCGCACACTTCTAGCCATTCGGGTAGCTCTAATAAACTATCAACCATACCGCCACCGCCTAAACGCTAAACGGCATCATGTCGAACTCGTCGTCCTGCGCCTCGCCCTGTTCGGCTTCGGGCTGGCGGGTCATGACATAACCACCGTGTGCTGATCTTGCCGCCCATACTGCCAGTAATACCGCAATATGGCCGTTATTAATCCCCATGCTGTCAAAGTCGAGCGCCTTGCCGCGTTCATCAACCTTACGCGTCTGAATAACCTGTTTGGGATCGTAGCGCTGCACCTCGCTACTGAGAACCAACAAGCCAGCGGCTTGTACGGCTTTATAAGCAGACATAACCGCTTGCATCTGCTCTTTTTCGTTGAACGCCAAGCCCCAGTGGTTAAAAACACTTGGCGTGTCGGTAACAACGATCGTGTCGCCCTTGGCTGTCGGTTGGTCGCGCCACTCAGCCTCTTTACTAATCAAGATCTTGCCGCTGTCAGTAAGGGTAACGGCTAAAATGCGTATGGCTTCGCCGTCATAGGTAGCGGCGCGTGCGTCGATATAAACGGCGTTTGGATTGGCGGGTTTTTTATCACTCATGGTGTGTCGTCCTTAATATCGTATTGATTGATCTCACCAGTAATCGGATCGGCGGTTACGCGGGTGTGTCGGTTCGCTTCACGCTCGATCACGTCCGCTTCGATCACAAAGCTGTTTAGCTTCTCAGGTGGGTCACGGTGGCCGCCTACTGGTGGCAAGTGTGGCGGTATGCTGCCGTCAGGTTCGCCAGTATCGGTAATGTCATCGTCATAGCCGCCCAAGCCCACCACGTTTGGCTCAACGCCTACCACAACGCAATCAATCGTCACGGCGTGCACTGTCTCAATGCCTACTTCTGCCTTATCAGGGTATAGGCTGTTTTCTACCACTCTAAAATCCCATTGATCACTAATGATCGACTCGCCAGCAAAACCCAATTCATAATTAACCTTGAAACTGCGCTTGGCTTCGTGCTTCCAAAAACTGACAAGCTGGTTAGTAATCGATGACGCGGCGTGAGGATCAGGCGCAAAAAAGGCAATTTGGCATCGATAACCCACGGCCGCTGTTCTCGCCTGTACGACACGCTGTAGCGGGTCGGTTGGGATCACCACGTTTTGCCACGTTGAGGAACCAATAACGACTTCTCGTTCAGGCGACGACTCAATAGCACTGATTGCCGTCACCATGACTGGTAGATTGACTGACGTACCTGAATTGGTCGTGTCACCCATCGCCTCGGCGTTCTCGTTCTGTTGTACCGCCTTTAGCATTTTTTCAACATCATCAACCATGCTGCCTTTGGCTACGATGATAGCGCCCTCAATGCGGCGCGTTTTCCAGTCTCTAATGGACTTTTGGCCAGCTGGCGTGCACCACTGGCGAAAATCCCTAAGCAACAATCCCCATGCGTTCTGCATTGACTCAAGCGGGGATAACAAACGGCTAACCTTGCTCAAAATAATCTCCTAAGTACGTCTAAAAATGGTTGGTCGGTCGGTAAATTCTGAGCGTGCTTGTACTGCCTCACTGGTATTCCAAACGGTGATTGTTTCATCGCCTTTAAAGCGCGGCACAATGTGAACATGCAAATGAAAAACGATTTGATCTGCATGAGCGCCCTTCTTCACAATCAAGTTGTAATGATCGATACCAAGATCGTTAGCGATCATGGCGGCAAGCTCGAATGTTGCGCCAGTAATATCAGGCGCGGCGCTGGCATCGTTAACGTGAGGCACTGGTATAACCACCAAGTGCCCCCGCGTTATAGGGTTAAGCGGCGTAAAAGATAGAAAGTCAGCCCCTCTTAAGTGGTGCTCTCTTATATCCCCAGCCTGTATTTTTGAGTGATCACAAAACACACAGCCAGCCTTATAGTGCTTACTCATACAACCCCCTAATTAGCGACCTTTAAAAATGCGGGTGCGTTCGCGGCGCTGCTGTCTCTTTTGATTGGCATCAGCTTTCTTACTATCGCTTATCGTGCGTAGGTCGGCATCGCTTGTGCCCTGTGTGTTGAAACTATCCCACTGTGCCACGGCTTCATCAAACGACACTGACGGACAAATCATGCTGTCAAAAACCTCTAGTTTGCGATCGTGGCGGCGCTGGCGTAGGCGCTCCAACTTCTCTCGGCGGCTGATCTGCTCGTCCTGTGATTGCATTAGCTCGTTTTGGTAATGGCTGATCATGGTGTCGGCGTTATTGGCGGTTACTATACTGTCGTACTGGTGCAAAATAGCAGCCTCAAGTGCTGACTTGTGGCTGGCTTGCTGCGGGGTTAAACCGTCCATGCTGTCAAAAGCCATTTCAGCTTCATCTTCATCAAGCCAAAACAAGCTGTCGAACATGCCATTGCCACGGTTGGTGTTGTAGTTTGGCTGGCGAACATAGTCGAACCCATAAAAACCTGTGATATCAAACTTGCCAGCTGCGCCGCGCTTACGCATAACAGCGCTGCTAAACCCGCCAGCCTTGCTCGTATAAAGATTTTGTGAGTATTTACCAGTATCGGTATCTAAAAACTCATGTGTTGATGTGACATTGCCGTCACTGTCGGCGCTCAGCTCGATTGTGCGTAGGGCTGGCTCGATACGGATATTTTCGCCAGTTTTAGGGTTCACCCAAACATCAGGCGGGTTCATGCCAAAACGTGCGCGTATCTCATGGCCGTAATAGCCGTATAGATCGCCGCTGGCGACAAGCTCTTGTGTATCAGGCGCGTTAATACGCTCAATCATCGATCGAATGTTCATGTCTGATCGATCAACGCCAACATGCTTGCGGTCACGGTCTGCTAGGTTGTAGGTGATTGGATCTGTTCTTTTTGACATAAAAAAGGCCCCTTAAGTAAACGTAGTGAATACGTCTAGTTTAAGGGGCTTGCGGGGGCTGGCTGGTGGGGTGTTCCTAGTTAGTAAGTATCTTCCTCCGACATGCCTTGCTCTGTATCTTCGATAGATTGATCTTCATAATAACTGTCAGCGCGGGTTGCACCGTCAATCTCTTGTTGCTTACGCTCAGTCGCCAGCTCATCTTGATAAGACGTGTTTTCAACCACCTCATCTTCTTGGTATTTTGTATTCCTATTTTCCCAAGCTCTATTACGTTGTATTCGATCCTCAGCGACTGCGATCAACGCCAACATATTAGAGATATCAACTATTGACGCTTGCCAGCTTTGTTGTTCCTCACCGGATTCTGAGTAGGTCGTATTTATTTGATACTCAATAGGTGTAGAAAAGCTGTTCCCGCTTATATCTTGAAAATCATCTATATTGTATGAATTGATACCCATATCAGGAAGGGCGCGGGAATGATTTGATTTCATCACCTGATTAACCGTTACCATTAAATCGTCATTTAGACTACTTATGTAGGTTACATTTGCTTGCGCCCCGCAAGACCACCCGCCATCATTGGTGCTAGTCGGCTGCGTAATATAGTCAAAATCTATCTCAGCGTCACGAATCACAGTTGGATCAATCGTGTCTGATGCGTAGTTATTTTTAACATTATTGATCGCACTGTCTATGATTTTTTCTTTCATAGACCATATAACTATTGGATCTAAACAAGGGTTAGCGGCAATTTCGCTATTATTCTCTGCTATTGCGTCTGAATCTTGCACAGAAGTCGCTGCGATCGCATCATCGACATCATCATTAGACTGGTTATCACAGGCGGTAAGCGACAACACCCCAAAAACAGCCGCTACAATAACTCTTTCTCGCACTTGTAACCGCATACTCCGTCCTTTTATCTGATATTTCGCCGATTGTATCACCGCCAGTAGCGCCACGTCACCCCCACTGGCGCTGTTGACCTAACCCGCCAGTAATAGCATGAGCCAAGCTACGATCTGATACGTTTTGATTAATACCGTCATTACTACTCTGTATCATGATCGGCTTGTCAGCACCGCCACTATCGACGCGCTGCTTAACTTTTGGCATGTTAGGCACGCTTAGCATAGGCGCGGTAGGAAAGTTTGCGGGGGCATAACCAAGATCCTTGCCAGCTGGCTTGCTTGAGTCAAAAATCATGGGTGTGTTGTCGCTAAAGTTACCGCTAACGCCAGCGGCGCTCTTATCAGGTGTCATATTGCCAAGCTGAACACCAAGCGCACTACTGTTGTTTTTAGCCTTGCTTGCCAGCGAACCTTCAACCTCCTTGCTCTCAGGCTGTTTTTGCGTGACGGCATCTTTAACCAAGTTTTTAACGTCCGATACCTTGGCAATAGCCAATACGTCCGCTTGCTCACTCTTGATGCGATTTCGCACGCTAGCCCTAGTGTCTGCTGAGCTGCTAGGAAAGTCACTATTCACACGACGCGCTTTGTCCGCATAGAACGCCTTTAAAACAGCCTCGTTATCGGTCATATCAACGCCTGACTGCGCCACGCGCTTAAACCGTGAATGATGGCCTGGGCCGTATTGTGTGCCGTGCGAATAAATAGCCTCTTGAATGCCACGGTTTTTGGTGTCGAATCCGTAACTTTCAGCCACCTGTTTGACTGGCATGTAATGAGTTCGGGTAATATAGTCTTTTTGCGACTTCTTAAACTCATCACCGCGTCGGCTCACTACGTCTTTATAACGACTATTAAACGCTGCTGATCCTGCTGACAACCCCGCAAACTCGCCAGCGAATTTCTGTCCTTCAGGGCTTTTTAGGTAAGCGGCCATAGTGCCAGTTTTTGACGATAGTTGGTGTGTACCATAAGACACGCCGCCATGATCCCCAGCACCAGTCGATACCGTATCAACCCCGCGACCGCCTGACTCGTACTTCTCGGACACTGAGCCAAGATCTGCCAGTCCAAGCGCTTCACTAAGCCCAGCCCCAGTAGATGATACCGCATCACCAATGTCGGACGCTTTTTTATCCAGCCACGCGCTCATTTTACCCGCCAGGGCGTCCATACGATCAAAAAACGGCTTAATACCGTTATCCCATGTATCGCTCATTTTTGCTGGCAAGTTGTAGGCTGTGATCGCACTTGTCCAACTCTCAATGTATGGTGAGGCAACCCCGCCAAGCCATTCGCCGCCCTCACTACCAAGCCAGCCACCAACGACTGCGCCAACCACTGTGCCGACGACTGGCACGACTGATCCAACGGTAGCACCAGCGATTGCACCAGCGCCAGCGCCAGCCAGTTTACCCACACCCTCCGACTTGCCTTGATGATCGAGGTTATCCCAGTCCATCGCAAGCCCGGCTGTACCAGCCAGCGCCCCAATAACGCCCAACCCCTTTAGGCCACCCATACTTTTGAATAGCTTTTTAAGGCCGCCGCCACGACCACTGCCGCCAAGTAAGCCGCCAAGCAACCCACCGCCAGCGCCGCCGCGCTGTTTTCTAATGGCTTTTAATATCTTGTCTAGTAGCTTCTCATTCTCGTTGTTGTGGCGATCTTGATCATTTGGCAACGGTTCCCGCCGCTTCATGGCCTTTAGTTTTGATAGGCTAAATTTAGCGCCGCGTGTTGCCAGCTTGCCAGCACGACCAAGCGGGGATAGAAGATCTTTTGCTTCTTTAAAACTGTCTACCAGCGGGTCAATGCCAGTGGTATCACTACGACCTACACCCAGTGAGCCAAAACCGCCGTTTTTACCCGCCGTACTCGATCTTGAGCCGCCACCCCCAATGAAACGACCGTTCGCGTCACGTTCGCGCCCTGCTGTGTCCGTACTGGCGGGGCTGTCGTTGTTAGGGCTGCGCGTTCGACTGCTGGCATTAGTGCTGTCACGGCTGATCGGTACGGTGTCGCTACCAGCCTGATCACTGCCTTGGTTGCGTCTTGCGGCGCGCGCCTGACTGCCAATGTTTTGAGTATTGCTGTTTGGTTGCGTGCGCCGGCTGGCGCTTGGCGCTTGTCGGGTTATGCTGGCGGGTTCACCAGTAATGCGACTGGAGGATGAGGTGCGACCACTGGTGGCACGTTCTCGGTTACTGTTAACGCTGCTCTGACTGCTGGCTTGATAGGTCGCCTTCCTCACCGCCCTGGTTAGTTCAGTCATGCGCGTATTAGCAATTTGATTTTGGCTCTTTAATATTTGGATGATCTCTTGCGTGTCATCGTGCACGCGGTCAATCCCATCATTCATTTTGTTAACGCCAACGATAAAGCCGCCAGCATCATAGTTTAGGTATGTCATGATCTATGCCTTTTGATAATTCGGTCATTAGATTATGGCACTGCTAAGCGATACGGCGGTCTTGGTGTTCCTACTGGTCCAATTTAGAACTTCCTTAATCAACGTCTGTATAATCTACCTCATCAATGTCATTGGCGCCGCCCTCATTACCTTCATCATCAAGGCCAAAATCAGCGCTTGCCTCTGCTGCCTTAATGCGATTCAAGCGCTCATGCAATTCAGGCTGCAAACGTTCGCGTGCTTCGCGCTCTTTTTGATCAATATCACCCAATGCGGCCAATGCCCCTCGGCGGCGGTCTTGATCTGATTGTTTGAAGTCGTCCGCTGTGATACCGCATAACGGCATTTCAACCTCTGATATGGTCTTAAGCGCCATAGCCAAGCTGGTTGTAGTCTCAGTTAAGGACTTGCTTAGCACCATGGCTCTCTGTAGGTTCTGTGACGCGGCTTCAACCTCGGCTATCGGTCCCTTTTTATCGTTCTCGCCTATCTCAAAATTAGCGCCGTACTCACCTGCCAGCGCTTCACGTTCTACCCTTGCCGCTTCCTCGGCAAGATCAGGTATGCTTAGCGTTATGCCTAATGCTTGCTCGAAAAGATCGCCTAAATTGGTAAACCTACGTCTAGTCTTGGCAATAATAGCAGCACGACCTTTAGCATCGATCACTACATTGTCGGCTATTTCGCTAATCCTGCTTCCTGTTGCTTCCGCTTCCCTCTCTAAATGAGTGTTTTGTGCTTTACTAGTTTTTGAAGGAATCAAAGTATTATTTTCCGATTCCTGCTTCCTAGATTGCTTGCTTCCTGCGTCCTCCCCCTCTATTTTGAGGCTGTTTTTAGGCGATTTAACAAGGCTTTGCTTCGTCCATGCTTCCTTTTTTCGCCTTTTGCTTACCGAACCGCTAGACTTTGGTGCACTGCTTCCATAGGTCGTTTGTAGCTGATCCAGTAATTCTCGATCGGTGATTTGAGGTGTGTGTTCCCATATCAGTTTGGCCGCCGCCCATATCTCGTCTTTTGAATACTGATCACTCATGGCGCAACCCCCAAAACCATGTCATCTTCTATCATAGATGGTTTAGGTAGCGGTATGCTGTACTGGTAGTGACGGTCACGATCCTTTAGCAAACGGTGGCGGTCTTCACGATCAACACGCTCAGTAATCTGCATCATTTGCGTATCAATAGCTTGCGCTTGCCGTGCCTGTTTCACCTCTATTGACCTGACAACACGCATCACAGTACTAGCGGCCACGACTGCCTCAACGCTGGCGCTATCGGCCTTATGATCCTCTCTGACGATACTACATAGACGTTTGGAAGCATCTAATAGCGCGGCATGGTCATTTTTACAGATCGACTTCACATGACTAACGATCACGTCAGCCACATTGCCTGTTAACATTTCAATAAGTGCGTGTGATTGGTTAACAACGTGATTCACGGTACCCGCCAACATATCGATTTCAGGTTCTGTCGATAGGCCACATATATAATCTAATGATTGGCCGTAAAGGTCCTGAAAGATAAGAAGGTCAATAAGCGTTAAATCTTTTTTGCCGTTCTCAATCTCACTAATACGATTTCGGTTGTTTGAGACACACCACACAGCTTGCATGACCTCAGTTTGAGACATACCAGCGTTACGCCGCGCCGCTGCTAAATTTAGTCCTATCGTGACATTAATGTTTTTAATATCACGCCTTGTATATCCTGATCGTTTAGCCACTGTTCCCCCTGAGCGTCATACGTTGCAAAATACTGGCAATGTTCATATAATTAAGATGCTTAGCTACTCAGAACAAACTATGTACTCAAAAGCGTCAATGCTTCCAACATTGGCGCTTTTTATTGTCTAATTCTCATCAAGTTTTTTTACATGGACCTTAATTGCAAGGTTAGTATCAACCTCCTCACAACCTACCGTCCTTTAGATGGGTCCGATCAGTTTCGTATATTTCGATACCGTATTTTTCTTTCATGTGCTTACTTTTATTGATGTAATCCTGCGTACGCGTGCCCTTAAAATCTTCTACCACTTCACAGTCGGTCCTGGTATCGATATAAACAAAATCGGCTTTATAGGTCACCGCTCTAATTGCCTTGCCAGCCTCGTTTCTGCTTTTGGGAATGAGCTCATAAGGCACTTGTAAGCGTAAATCTCTAATCCTACCGGCGCGCTCTTTAAGCTTTAAAAAGATATAACGCTCACTTTCACCTTTGCTGTGAAACTTAATGCCATCAACGATCGTCTTCACGTTGCCGTACTTACTTTTTTTGGTCCCTGGCTTGCTTGTCCATAATTCAGATACTTTGTGCGCGTTGATCTTACCGACACTGGTGGAAGCTATATCTGTCCAGCTGATACCGCGTTTTTTAGCCAAAACCATATTCTCCTCTAATTGGTTTGTCGTTAGTTTTTATGCCCTTTCATTCTTCTATTACCGCCCAGCCAGCCTCATCACTAACAAACGCAGCAAAGTCACTGGCATTCATTTCATAAAAGTTGGTCAGCTCAACCCTATCTGCAAGAATCCATGCTTTATTAGCCACACGTATGATGTCTTCAAAAGTTAGCGGCTCTGGCTGCTCAAACAACAACGTGTCGTTAATTACTGTTGGCCATAAGTGTTCTGGCAATGTTGCGCGTGGCAAGCTTACTTTTACAAAAGCAACAAAATAGAGGTCTGGATGATTCTTTTTATATTCAATATCAGCCAGCTCTTTCTCTGTCTTTTGCTTGTCTAGCCAGCGCTCAAACTTCCAAGCGCCGCGCCCTACTTCTATTTTTTCTGCCTGGTTCATAGATAGCTTGTGGTCCGATGTGCTCATACTGCCTCTTTCATATCTTCCAACAACCTGTCATAAGCTGTTACTCGAGCTTCACCAGGTTGAACATATCTGTCTACATAAGCCTCAGTCTCAAGATTGGTCATACCAGGCAAAGGCATACGCTTACATCCATTTAAAAATAGTGGCATGTCGTCATTGGCCTTAGCAGTCTCATGGCTTGGATGGTAAATAGGAGGCAAATCACTATCAAAGTCTGAAGCGTTTTTGGCAGTGGTACCGGTCCAGTCTTCGTTATCTGTGGTAAAGCGGCCTTTGGCCTTTTCCTGACGTGCTTGAGTTGTCGACTGTTTATTGATTTCATCCATTAACCATTTGCGCAATTTGGCTTTACGATTTGATTCAGTGACTAGCGGTTTACCCTTGATTGCCTGCTCGGCATGATGGGCTTTAAAGTCGTCGATGTGCATCGTGTATTCTGTACCTGTGAAGCTCATTTGCTTACCGGCCATCAATAGCATGTCTTGCATTTCTTTGTAGCTGGGCGCTTGCCAGTTCTCAATGTCACCCGAATGCTGACTACGTATCTGTTCAGCTTGGACTGGTGCCTGAGCATTTAGACGCTTTTGCTCTGCCAGTCTGATGTCTTCTTCTGTTTGCTGAGTCAGCTCAAAACTGTCCTCAAAAGAATCACCAACAGTCACTGGGCTTGTGTGTGTGCCCTCACTCACTTGGTTATTGGTTGATGGTTTATGGTTAGTGGTTTCTGGTTCTTGGTTATGTAATGAATTTTGCGCGTTCGCTCTGTTCGTGATTTCGTTCGCTCGTTCGCTTTGCTGTTCGCCCATTCGTTCGTCATTACTTATATTGGCGTTCGCTTTCGCGTTCGTCCTTTCGTCTTCTTGCATGTCTGTTAATGCGTCACTGTTAAAATGTTTACCGTATAAAGCTCTAAGCGTTGATATAGCTGTCTTTAGCGTGACAGACTCGCCAGCAGTTTTAAGCTTTTCAACCATATATTTGCGTTCGCGTTTGCTTCGCTCACGTGCACTTAGCTGTTCGCTTTCGCGTTCGTCCTGATGTTCGTCATCGTTCGTGATAGCGTTCGCTTTTGCGTTCGTCCGTTCGTGATGGCGTTCGCCCTCGTTCGCTTTGGCGTTCGCTCTGTTCGTGATTCGTGTGTGTTCGTCATGGCCAAACTTTTCAATATAAGCAACGCGAATATTAGGTACGCCCGCATTGGCGGCAACAGTCTCGCCAGCATCTGACAACCGCTTGATCATTTCTTTGGTCGCACCTGATATGGCTTGATAGTGATAGCTGCTAATTATTTTGTCCCATTCTGGACGCTTATATAACTTGCCAGCCTTCTTGAACTTATCTTTGAGGACAAAAGTTAGCGCTGCTTTTTCTTCGTCATTGGTGGCACGTACACGACGCTGCAGCAGTGCCATGTCGCCACCATCAATGGGCTGTTCCTGCAATAGATACAGTGATCGCAAGTCAAAATAGATACTGCGCTCAGTGCGCGTCATGTGTAGCGTGCTGCTATCCCAGTCGCTAAAGTTGTGTGCGATATAGTGCATTACACTGCCTCCTTTCCGCTTACCAGCTTCATTTGCTCTGATATCAAGTCGATGATGTAAATCTGGCCTGCTTGGGTGATCAGATTACGATCGCGGCCTTGATTCGTAAGTTTCATCTGTCCATAGCTTTTCTGAAGAAACCAGTGGTTAAATACTTTCTTTGGCAAACGTCGCTTGTCATACACACCAAGCTCAATCAGTTTTACATTCAGTGCTTGAGCCGACATGTTTAGTTTTTTGGCCACATCAGATATCGTGACAAGGACACTGCTTGCGGCAACGGTGTCATGAAAATCAATTTTTGGCTGGCTGATCTGTAGTTGATGCTCTAATGCTGTTTTCTCTTTTACAGCTTGCAAGTGGGCTTCCAATGCTTCGATATAGTTCTGAGGCAATGCGACTGCCGGCTGCTGTATGATTGAGGGTGACATGCGGCGCTCACACTCTAAAAAGTAGTTTCTAACTCGCTCGCCCATTTCAGTCTTAACCTGCATGGCCAGCTTTTTTGCAAATTCGATAGAAAGTAGATAATTTTGCGTTTTATTGCCGTTCACCCATTGGGTGAACCCTTGGTAATCGGTCCCTTTGATGGCAAACGTATTACTATCTATATTGCGTGCATGCCATTTGGCCCAATGAGCTGTATTGAGCCCCAATGACCGATAAAGCTCTTTGGCATCTACGACATGCTTCAGCTCTTTGTGTTGTTGTAGCTTTGGTAGCTTCATGGCATAATCTCCTTTGTATTGAGTTTTATGTAAGACGCAAAACCCCGATCAGGTGCAACTGATTGGGGTTTTTTATTGCCCGAGTCTGAAGATAATGATCAAGAGGATGCAAGCAACAAAGCCTGAAAGAAATGTGGCGTAAACGAACGCATCGGCAATCTTTTTGGCTTGGCTTTCTTTTTGATTTATCAGCGTCATTTGGTCACGATGTTTCTGTTCGTTTTCTCGCTTTTGTTGCAATGCTTCGATATATGCCTGCATCCATAAAAAGTCTTTGTCTTCGAAACTCATCTGAGAAAGAGGTTTCATTGGTTAACATCCTTTACTTTTTCAGCTCCCCAGCGTGCAACGATGTGCGGGTTGTCGCTGGCGTGCTTTTCGTCAACGTGCTGACCAAGGGCTTGCAGCTCAGACAATGCTGTTTGAATCTTTGCCTTTAGTGCGACGCGTTGATCACAGCTGATCTGGCCGTCTTCAAGTGCTTGGTGCAGCTCAGTCATAACATCGCCTTGGCAGGCAGACGCGGACAGTGCAGTCATGATGAGATCATCTTTTTTAGTAGCGCTACTAACTTCGCAGTACACGCCACCTAGACGATGGGCCATGGCTTGTATGATGCTGTGATCACCAGTGAACTCCATAATAGCGAGTGCTTCATCTAGTCTCAGATGGTGAGTATCGCAATTAGGATTAACTTTGCTGTTCAGTACATTGCTAGACATACCCATGCGTGCGGCAATTGCGGTTGATCCGCCATGCTGAGTGTTGTGCACTGTCTTGTGTGCTGCGTCTATTGCGTCCATCGTGTTGCACCTGTCTATAAAAACGTTTTGTTGAGCCCTATATTTTTGTATCTTTTGCTATGGGGCTAGGCTGGTTCTGGTTGAGCATGGGTTAATTTCTCTAGATCAAAATCTACCCAGTCTTGGTTTTCAATAACTACGAACAGATGAAGTTTTTTAATCGCTTCAACGTCGCTCCATCTTGGGTTTTTAGTTTTACCGGTAGCAAGGCGAGACACTTTTGATTGATATATTTTTGCCTTATCAGCAATCAATTCTTGCGTCATACCTGCTTCGATAAGTTCAGATATTTGATGTGAAGCTTGCATTAGAGACTTACTCCTTTAATAGGCTCTTACCTGCATTATAATGCAAATATGCATAATATCAACCCACTTATGGATAGACTATTACATAAATATGCGTTTTTGCATAGAATATATTTAATTAGCAGTTGCTAAATTTGAGTGGGAGGGCTTCAGGTGTCTTTAATAGCAAAGAATATTCAATATTTATTAGATAAAAATAATATCAATGCTTATCAGTTGCAGGAAAAATCAAATATTGCTCAATCAACAACATTCAGGATTATCAATGGTGATACTAAAAGTCCAAGCAGCACTACGGTACTAAAGTACGCCAAGTATTTTGATATTGATGAAGCAGATCTAAGATTTAAAGATTTATCAGACAATATTAAAAAGTTACAAGGCGATGGTGATAATTTCAAAGTAATAAAGAAAGAAACGGTGAGGTATGTTCCTCTACTGAATTTCGTTCAAGCTGGTGAATTTTGTGAATACCATGACGATGCAATTTCAGATGAATTTCGACCAATTTTTGGTGAGGGGTACGGCAAAAATGTATATTGGATAGTTTTAGAAGGTGACAGCATGGAGCCTGACTTCAAATCTGGTGAGCTAGTACTGATTGATCCAGACATTCAGCCAAACCCTGCCGACTATGTTATTGCTTTACGTAAAGGTGAGAAGGCAGTAACTTTCAAAAAGTGGCGTCCTCGTGGTTTTGATGAAAAAACTGGTGAGGAGTATTCACAGCTGATACCTTCTAATGAGAATTATCCAATTATAGATAGTCGCTTTGTACCTTTTACTATTTGCGGCGTCGCAGTGGAACGTAAGCAGATACTGAGATCAGTATGAAACCCTATGAGTACTACTGGGTATGCCATTTCTTAAAGCTGGCCAAGTCAGTCGACACCCTGCCATTTGGATGGTGCGTATATCGTGAAGCAATAGACTTTGAATAACACAAGGATGTGATTGTGAATAAAGTTTTGTTAGCAGTCTTATTGGCTTTACCAGTGGTATCTAGCGCCGTTGAATGGATAGACTTAGGTAAGTCTGTCGATAAACAAATGCAAACATTCTTAGATTATGACTCAGTTAAGAGACAGAATATTAAGGTGTATGGAGACAGTAGCTTTAGTAGCACTAAAGATAAACCTAAGTATATTTCTGCCATTTTTCAATATACGTATATAAATAACAATCCAGTTCGTAAAAAGGGATTGTATTATTCAAAGCAGCAATGGTTTATTTCATGTGACGATCAAACATATTATGTCAACGCGCTTGTAGATTATGGCTTTAAAGATGAGGTTATTAACAGTCAACAATTCAAAAAAACAATGTTGTCTGAGTCAGATTTTTCTTATGCTTTCCCTGAAACTGTTGGTGGCTATAATATTGAAAACGCTTGTGCCTCTATAGCTATCAAGGAGGTTGAACTTCTTGATAGCTACGAAGAATTTATGGAGTCACTAATTTTGAATAGTAATTAAAATAATTTCTAGAAAAAGACTTCGCCTATGAAAAAATTAATACTAGCAGCAGCATTCTCTATGCTCGCTTTATTGTCCAATGCCGGTGTTACTACGATAGACAACCCATTTCAAGGCAATATGGTTTTAAAGGAACCTGTCAAAGTAGATCACCCACTGTTTGCCAAAGGTACTGGTGGAGCACAATGCAAAGGATTGCCTAGTACCTGTGGCCAAATGGCGAACTGTGAGCAAGCTAAACAGGCATTAAAGTGTGGTAATAAACGACTAGATCGCGACAAGGACGGTGTACCATGCGAATCAATATGTCCAGGTGGTTAATTAGCATCACGGCCTTATCTCTAGCCGCATGCTCTCCTGCTCAAGACCGATAGTCATAAGTTTATTTCTGGCGATATTGCGGTGCACGAGGTTTTCTGGGCCGTTGATCATAATACACCCTACCCGTTTACGACATCAGGTGAAATCTCTTGTGTCTATTATCCAGAATTTGGGACTGAGGTATATTTTGAACCTGCAGGCTATAGTAAAGACTCATCTATTGGTACGCCGCTTAATAAGGCCGCTGCTAAATCTCTGGAGAAAGATGGCTTGATTCCAAACGTGCCTTATAGCATTAAGAATGGGGCTGACTTGAGTGAGGCTGTAGCGGTGGGGCTGAAGTTGTGTGATAAATAGGCGTTTTTATATTTTTTATAATAATCAATTGCTTACTGAAAAATCATCGTCTATAAAACCCTTTCATAAAGCAAGAATTTTATTTTTTCTCTTCAAAATCATGAACAATTAAAGGATGATTTGTTAGTAAGAGAAGATAAATACCAAATCCTTATGGATCCTTGAAGGCCTTGAATGATATAATTATCCAGATTTACACTGAAACTAAGATTTATGCTATGAGCTATATTATCCATAATGACAACTGTATAGATATTTTCTCTACTATAGAGGATGAGAGTTTAGATTTAACGATAACTTCCCCACCATACTGCATTGGTAAAGCATATGACATTCATACTACGATCGAGGGATTTCTAGAGATAAATGAGCCTGTTATAGAAGAAGTTTATAGAAAAACTAAGCCTGGTGGTTCTATATGTTGGCAAGTTGGGCACCATGTCAAGGACGGTGAGATAATTCCTTTAGATTTTATTATTTATGATTGTTTTAGAAGGCTTTGTCCAGATGCCAAACTTAGAAACAGAATAATATGGCATTTTGAACATGGAGCAAACTGCCGCAACAGGTTTAGTGGACGTCATGAAACTATCTTATGGTTCACAAAAGGTAAAGACTATTATTTTGATCTTGATCCAGTAAGAGTAAAGCAAAAATATCCAGGCAAAAAGTATTATAAAGGTTCTAAGAAAGGACAGTATAGTTGTAACCCTTTAGGAAAGAATCCAGGGGATGTATGGATTATACCAAACGTTAAAGCCAATCATGTAGAAAAGACAGAGCATCCTTGTCAGTTCCCTATTTCAATAGCTCAAAGATTAATACTATCGATGTCTCCTGAAAATGGTACTGTCCTAGATCCTTTTATGGGCTCTGGATCTACAGGAGCGGCTGCTATAATCGAAAATAGAAACTTTATAGGTATTGAGCTAGACCAAGATTATTTTAATATAGCTAAGTCTAGATTAGAACTAGCTGAAAATGAAGAACTACCTTACAGAGAAATTGATAAACCTATCTACGATCCTAAGAATGCTGGAGCAGTTGGTAAAGACCCTATCATAGATTAAAAGGAAAGGAATAATGTCCATTAAATTTAAAGCAATAAAGTTTGATCAAGGAGATAAGTCTTTATATGTTTTTACTGCAAGAGCCAAAGAAATATGGGGTTTTTCCAGTATTAACCAAAAAGAAGATGATAAAATTGGAGGATACCAAAGGGCTTTATCCGAGTCGAGAGCTGAAGATATTAAAAAATACATTGAAGGAAAAAATACTATTGCTCCGGCTATTATTTTGTCTTTCGATGAGGATAAAGCATGTTTTAACGAAGAAACTCATGAGATCGAGATTAATAGCTCTGAAGATTCAGCATGGGTTATTGATGGTCAACATCGCTTACGAGGTGCGTCTTTAGCAGATAGTGACGACTTTCACGTTGATTTGCCCGTTGTAGCTTATATTGGCCTTGATATTAAAGATCAAATAAGACAATTTGTCACAATTAATAGAGAGGCCAAAGGAGTACCAACTTCCCTATACTACGATTTGCTAAGTTCCCTTCCCCCTAAAAGCAAACCTGGAGATCAAGCCAAAGAAGTAGCTGCAGATATTGCTAACACTCTTAGAAAAGATCCTGATTCTATATTTTTTGAAAAAATAGTAGTAGTAACTTCTCCAAAAAAAGGTCAAATGTCGTTAAACAATTTTGTTAGAAAGGTACACCCTTTGATCTATGAAGGTAAAGGGTCCTTATCAATGTACTCTCAGAAAGAAGTAGCATCAATTTTAGAGAATTACTTTAGAGCTTTGAAATCAGTATTTCCCGATGAATTTTCTTTATTAAAGGAACGTTTTTTTGGGACATTAGGGTTTGGCGCAGTTATAAATGCATTACCAACTATCTTTCTTGTTACACTCAAGGAAAAGTCGGGATTTAGATTTAAAGACATAAGAGCTATGCTCGAAAAATCTGAGGAATTTAACTTCTCGGATTGGGACAGCATAGGGACTGGATCAGCTGCTGAGAAACAGGCTGGACGTGATTTTCAAACTCATTTTAAAAACTCAATAGATGATGAAGGTCCATCTCAAACTATTAGGCTTTAGTAATGAAATTAGAGGCAGGTATAAATAGAACTGTAAATGTTGAATGGGCGAGCATAAAAAATCTGCTAAGGCAAAGTTTCAGCGACTACACAGATGTAGGCGCTTGTCCTTCCATGTCTTTATCTGATCTAATGGTTTCCTATAAAAATTCTTTTGAAAACTCTAATACTGAGATTGTTACAACTAATTTACCTGGCTGTAGAAACTTAATGATTAGGGAATCCATTTATCTTGCACATAAAGCGGGGGCCTTATTAAGAAGCTATAGCCAAGATGTTGACAATGACAATCAAACATATGCTGAGATATCAGCATATACAGCCTCTTTTTTTCTTGCTAGAAGTATTAGCATTATTTTAGGCTGCTACATGCCTACCGAAGACATCAACTCAACATATTGGTTATTAGATAATAGAGAAAGTAGAAATTCAACTACTGCCAAGTTAGTTAAAGTAGGAAAAAGTCGTCCTGGACATGCTCATGTCTGGAACCTATTAAAGGTTTTGATTTCAAGAACTAGAAGTACACCTTTTGATCGCGAATTTGTTACCTTCATAACTGACTTAGCAACTCCAGATTTTTCTAAAGTAAGACATGTACTTCAATATAATAACTGTGCTTGGATTTATGAAGATTTACATCTTTTCCAAGCAGCTGATAAAGAGTGGATAGTACCTTTTAGCTCAAACATCTATACAAATGCAGATCCAGACGATGACAATAGTCATTTTTCAGTCATTCTTTCATTAATGCTACTAAGAAACTACGATTTAATTTTAAAAGATTTGAGTCAAGGTATTAGTACGCTCGAAAAAGAAAGAAAATTTATGCTCGAAAATTTGGAATATGCAGACAATGTTTTATTAACTCAGTCTTGGCTAATATGATTTTTGTTATGCATAAATAAATACTACCTCATCATTCCATCTTACTACCTAACCCGCCATTGAGCGGGTTGTTTTCTACTTCAATACAACTCTCTTCCGATCCAATTTGGTAAATACCCTGTCCAATAATCCGATATCCAAGTCGCTAGCCATACTATGGCTGCAGAAGCCAACGCGCCCAATGAAAGATACATAAAACCATTCGATAGGTAATTAATCATGACTATAAAAGAACTGCCCTCAATAGCTGATAGCAGATTATTATTAATAAAAGTAAACGCGAGCGAAAGCAACATCAAAGGTACTGCATAAATAGCACCACGAATGCCATATAACATGACCCAGCATAATTTTTCTAGCATGATATTTAAGCTCCTCTTAGCTACTACAAACTTTCTTAGACTGGCTAATCTTGCCATTCTTACAAACAAACTTACCATCTTTGCAATGCGATACACCACCCATGCTCTTAGAACAAGGATAGTTTTGAGCATTCGCCTGCATTACTGGCGCCATCATTAATATAGATACGAAAAACGCTGATAATAGCTTCATAACAATAGCCCTAATAGGTAAATGACATAAGTTTAGAATGTATCACTGACCTATTTTATTATCAACGATTATCTTACTTATGTTCATTTCTATAGAGAATTAATTCAATTATGATTCTGTAGCCCGCCTTGAGCGGGTTTTTTTATAACTATTTAAATTATAGTATTCATATTTGCATAATTTATACTATCCACTATTGCAATAAACTATGCATTAATGCATAATTAATTTATCAGCTAATCACAAGTTAGCGGTAGTACCAAATTTTAAACAATAAAAAGCCCCTTCTCGACTGGACATCTAAAGGGGCTTTACTCAACAAGGAGTGAAAGGATTATGGCACAACATCTCGCACTACTCAACCAAATAAAGTCAGGCTGTGCGCATATCGCTGCAGGACTGGCAACAGGTATGTCACTTGTAGTGGTCGGTAACATCACTGGCTGTAATAGCTATCTGCTCAGCCAAGCCGAGCAAGACGTAGCGACATCAACACTTGAGCCGCGCATGAGCTCAATCGATAGCCCTGAGCTAATAGAGTTCAGAAAGCAGAACGCTTACGCCAATCAAAAACTCGCTGAAATGCGCTTATACGCTGCTGGAGGCAACCAATGAACTTACACATCAAACTAAACCTAAACTCAGTGCGAAAATATCCTGATGGTACCTTTGGCGCTCAGGTGATCACATCAGATTCAGATGACAACCAAGCGTTCTATGCCTGCAAAGTTAAACGCATTGCTCCATTTGAGATAGAGCTTGATCGCAGCAATGTTCATGAGTTTATCGCTGGCGGCTGGCAGACTGCTACCGTTAACGATGCATTGGCCAAAAAGCTGACAGGTGCTATGCGTAGCTTTGTATCATCATATGCTCACCTATTCACTAAAGATGTTTCTGAAGGCAGAGACGGTAAACAGTTCGCAATGTGGGCTGATGCAGTTATTGCTATCGCTGACAGTGGTGGCAAACACAAATTGAAAGTAGACGACAAAATCTTTGAATCCAAAGATGCTATCTCTCTTTTAGGTAACGGTCAGAGTGTCGTTGAATATCGCTTAATTGGAGACCCACTACGTATCCTGAGTCTTAATTTAGCTGACGAACCATACATAGCCAAGCGTCTACAAAAACAGTTTGATGTTGCTAAGAAAAAATACATGGCTAGCAGAAACAGTAGACCAATCGGCGGTATATCCTGGGCAGCAAACCAAAATGATCGTAAGGAGTTTGGCAAATCTCGGTATAACCACCGCGAACTTCAACGTGATAGAGCTTAGAGAGTTTATAGACAGCTATCTCAATCTCTTTCATCGAAGGTACCTCTCTGCTTTCAATGTAAAGCAAAAACAATCCAATAGCTGATGATACAAACCGCTTAGTAGCGATAAAGACTGAAAATAGGTATTAGGAGTTAATCATGAATCATAGTAGAAAAAAATTAATAGATGAAACTTACACCGCGAATGTGCGCTGTGAAAAAATGATACCTATTTATATGTGCTTAGCCGACACGCTTAGCGAAGACTTAACAGACGCCATATTTGGTTGCAATGACGTTTGTAGTTTACTTCAACTACCTAATGATATAGAAGGTGATGACTGTATTGCTGAAGAGCTGCAGCGTAACGGTAAAGTTGGTTACCTCGCCCAATTTGCCACCCCTACCCCTCATAACTTTTCATCGGATGGTAGTGTTTGCTTTAGCGATTGGGGATGGTGTCAAACTAAATGGTTCTATACTGACGATATTGGGAATCTTGAGAGCGCAGCGATTAGTTGGGCCCACACACACTTTGAAGAATGCAAGGCTAGAGCGACCAGTTACGAATAAAGAATAGCTAATTGTTATACCGCATGACTTGAAGAAGCGACATATAAGCCTTTCTTCAGTTGGGGTAATTGATTGTAAGAGTATTGAAGACAAAGGAGATTGAAATGATAGGTAGGTATTACACCACAGGCGACATCAAAGAAATATTTGGCTGGGAATCTAATACAACCATTCATCGCAAGCGTGATGCCGGCTTTTTACCGCCACCTGATCTTGAAGGACGGCCTAATAAATGGTTAAAGGTTAAGATCGATGCGCTAGTAAACGATACCAACAAAGACAAAAATGACGCCTAATTGCGTCATTTTTTGTTTATACAGTATAATACACAGTATCCATAAAAATATATTTTATTAAGATAAATTAAATCATATACTTATATTATTATTTCGAGTCTTGGTGGGCGCACCAATCATTGTATTTAGACATAACCTCGCATTACCTCAAGCCCTTTAAACACCTATCATACATAGTTTTTAGTCTTTATTAAACACTTGTCATTACCTACTAGCACCTCTACAATGTTGTTAAATGCGTTGTTAAATAATATACAACGTCATTTTTTGTTGTTAATTATGGAGCGAGGTTGTTGTTAAACCTCTCGACAACTTGAGGTATAAGCCATGACAAGAAAAAAAGACTACCGATTAACTGACGCTGGCGTGAAAGCAATTGCCAAACAGTCCACACCCACCAAAGTCACACGCCACGGTGATGGTAACAACCTATACCTTATACAACATCCAAATGGCTCATTGTTTTGGCAGATGACCTACCGCTATCAATCCGATAAAGACCTTAAACCTAAGCAAAAAACGTATCAAATAGGAATCTACAAGCCAGCCAAGCAAAGTATTGATTCTACATTCAAACCAGAAGTGTCACTGAAAGAAGCAAGGCTGGCACGTGATAAAGCTCAGGAACTACTCAGTGATGGTATTGATCCTACAGAACACAAAAATCATGAAAAGAATAACTTTGAGCAAAAAGACTTATTTATAGTAATTGCTAAAAGCTATATTAACGAAAGATCTAGCACTACACCTAAGAACGTTCAAAAACTACATAACTATCTAGATAAGCATATTGCACCGCATATAGGCGACTACCCTATTGTCTCTATAACGGCTCAAGACGTTATCAAAACTGGATTAGCAATCCAAACCTATTTTGAAGAGCGGGGGAAGTGGACAACTGATACTTCACACAAGTGTGTTGCCCTCATTAGCTCAGTTTTTGAGTATGCTATTAATACACTAGGGTACGATATCATCAACATCGCTTATGGTCGCAACAAAGCATTAAGACCTCATAAAGCTGAGCGTATGAAAGCGATTGAGCAGCACCAATTCCCAGAGCTACTACGCAATATTGACCAATACGGTGCAGATAATCCAAACGCGCATCAACAGACTATTGCTGGCATGCAACTGATGACGCTTTGCTTTGTTAGAACGAAAGAGCTAAGGTTTTTTGAATGGTCGGAGATTGATTATCATAAAAACGTGTGGCGTATACCCGCTCATAAGATGAAAATGCGTCAAGATCATATTATTCCATTATCACCACAAGCGATAGCAATTATCGAGCGTATGCGATCTTTGACAGAAAAAACGGGTTACGTATTTTATAACTTTGAGCGTAGTAAGCCTTATAGCGATGTCTGGTTTAATCAGGCATTAAAACGTATGGGCTATACAGGTGATCCCTACCCTAAAATGACTGGTCACGGATTCAGACAACTTGCAAGCACAGGACTATATGAGTTGCAATTTAGTCAAAATCTTATAGAAATACAATTAGCTCATCTTGAACAGTCCAGCGTTAAAAAGCGTTATGATTTATCAGCTCACTTAGCGGAACGGCAGATGATGATGAACCAATGGGCAAATCATCTAGATGACTTACGGGCTGGCAAGGCTGTTAGCTTCGATTTACTCACACCAGATGAAATCAAAAAACAAATGGATAGCCGTAATGAGCAAGCTACTGATATAGCTTTGCATGATAAAGATATTTTGATAAAGAGTTTACAAGCTCAGGGTGTGTCGCCTAATTTATTAGCGCAGATCGCCAGCCAGATAAAATAGATACGAGCATATTTTTTCTGATCAATAGAAAATGTAAGGCTAAAATTAATTATCAAAACAATAGCTGTTACTCACTTAAACACTTTACTTTTATTATATGAAGGTAGGAAACTATGTTTGACCCTCAAGCGATCAATAATAAAAACTATTATAAGGCTTTTACAGATAATTTAGATAGGCCTAGAACTATTGACATAGCTCATAACATGTTGTCCCATCGGAAATGTCACGAACTACAACAAAAAAATAATCTTTATTTTTTAGACATTGTTGAAGCAGCATCATATGCATACACAAGTGAAAAATTTAAGTTTGATTTAAATTACTTTCAAGATAATAAAGCTAGCTTTCAAAAAAACTATTCAAATATGAAACGTACAGAGAGCAGAGATGAATATGCACTAAATCGTTATATAGAAAGTCTTTTCATACAAATGGATAAAGACCTAGATATCGAAATTCATGAATATCATAACTTTCAAAATATATTAGCTCCCTATTCTGGAGCTGAATTAAAACGTCTTCAAATTATGATGTACGAAATAATTAGGATATATACCTACAAGTGGCTGTCAATTCTAGCATTCGATCTAGACGCGTTTGATGTGGCTTCAATATATCATGATTACGCAGTCATTCTATATGGCGGTGGTACTGTTCAGCTAAGTTATGAGAGTGGTGCCTATTATAAAGAACAGCTATCAATCAGTAATACTAGAGCAGCTAATATAGGAGCTAAAGAAAAAAAAGATTTCAGGATAAAAAAGAAATTAGAATACATAGCTATACATAGAAATAAAGGTTTCAAAAACATGAGAGCTACAGCAGAGTACATTAAACAATATGTCGATACAGATGAAAAACCAGCTTATGAGACAGTTTACAGATGGTTAAGAGAAGCCAACAAAGGTGATTTTTCATAATTTATAGTGTGCATGCACGCTTGTTTACAATAGGGTGAATCGCACTTAACATTACTCTACAGCACCAGCCACTACTGGCTATAACCACGCTGAGGAGTAAACTATAATGAAAACAAATGAACAATTTCTACGAATGTCAGACCTTGCTAACTGCCCCGAACGTAGAGCACGAACATATATTACCCAATCTGGGCACCAGCGTATAATTACTGCTAAAAAGGCTAGACGCGGTATCGTAGGGTTCTCGTCTAAACATATTTATAAGATGATCAGCGAGAATAGATTTCCAGCTCCTATCAAAATTGATGGAGCTAGTCTTTGGCGTCTATCTGATATAAACGAATGGATAGAAAGCCATTCTGCATCCTCTATTGATGAGGAGGCATTATCATGAGTAAACAAAATAAGGCTAGACCTCCTGAGACGGTTGATGAGCAATCAGCCGACTTAATAAAAGGGCCGGTCATCTGGCAGGATGACCAGCTCTCAAAAACCACTACAGATGACATTGACGAGCCATCATTAAATATTTTATCACAAAATGCGCCAAGAATTAGCTCAGTTGACGCGCAAACTATTATCAATGAAATGGCTAAATTGCCAGAGCTAGACTATCAGCTCATACGAGTTGATACAGCTAAATTTTTGAATATAACACTAAACGCATTCGATAAATTGGTCAAGAATGTGAGAGACGAGCTAGCTGAAAATACTCAAAGTTTAGTTGTTGATATTAAGCCATGCTCAGAACCTGTAACTGATATTGCTTTAATAGTTAGTCTAATATATCAGATACTAGAAGATCATATCGCTTGCACTGATGCAGTAAAAGTTGCTGCCACGCTATGGATATTAATGACTTGGTTCATACCAGCAGCTCAAATCTTACCTATTGCTTGGATTAATGCTCCAGAGAAACGTTGCGGTAAAACTACGCTTTTAGTATTAATGAGTCGTTTAAGCAAAAAATCGCTGTCAACATCTAATATTACAAGCCCAGCTCTATATCGTTGCATTGAAACTTATAAACCAACACTATTTATTGATGAAGCTGATACTTTTATTAGTGATGATAAGGAAATGCGAGGCATACTAAATGCAGGACATAGCCTCCAACTTTCAGCAGTTTTTCGCTGTGTTGGTGATGATAATAAACCCACTACATTTGATGTTTATTGTGCGAAAGCGATCTCAGGTATTGGTAAAATACATAGTACACTAATAGATCGCTCAATATCGCTCACGCTATGCCGTAAAATGAAAAAGGAGACAATGAAACGAGTACGTGATCTGCCTATAGATGTCACTAACAAAATCCAGTCACAACTTGCGAGGTGGTCTAATGATAATATGGATGCTGTCAAAGCAGCTAAACCAGTATTGCCACCTTATATCAATGATCGAGCACAAGACAACTGGGAAATTTTGCTAAAAATAGCTATGATGCTAGGTCATGATTGGTTAGAGAAGGCTCATAATGCTTGTATCGAAATCTCTGGTATTGAAAGCGATGAACCTAGTTTAAATGAGCAGCTATTAGCTGATATTCAAACCGTTTTCAATCTATGTGGAACAAATAGACTTTTAAGCAGAGATTTGCTTACAGGATTATGTAGAGATCCAGAGATGGTTTGGTCAACTCTAAATCATGGCAAGCCTATGACTTTACATCAAATTGCTAGAAGATTAAGTGAATTCAAAATTTCGTCTAAGGATATGAGAGCACTCGACCTACGGGGTAAGGAAGTGCGAGGCAAAGGGTATGACCTTGATGACTTTCAGGAGACTTTTTTACGTTATTTATCGTAGCATTTACTCTTATTTTGGATCCTCTACAAAGAACTGAAATCTGTTTGACACAGATCTCAGTTCCTTTCATTTTTCTCAGCCTATTATTTATACCTAATTTGAAAAAGCCACCTTATAAGCCATCAACCCCTTATCGATACCGCTCTTGAAGCTGACATGAAAGATCATCTCGGCTAACCAAAGCATGAAAAGATGGAAAATTCTCTCATTCAGAAATCCACATCTAAGTCATCATTACTAATACCTTGTTCCAACCCTTCTTGACTCTTCATATACTCCCAAATTTTAGCTTCTAGAGTTTCAACTCTACTGTTATCTGTGGGGTTGCTTCTAAACCAGTCTTGAACAATATCTAACCCGCCATTACAGTAATCTTCAAAGATTTTAATTGAGTCAGATAGGTTGGGATCCTTTAAGCAGGTGGCATTTTTATTTTCCATCAATGCTAATAAATATATAAAGCCATCGTCTTCAGTATTATAATATGTTCCTAACGTTATCGATATTTTATCACCTGATAAAGATAATCTCTTATTATAAGCATAACCAATCATTGCAGCGAAAATCATAAGATCCTTGTTGTAGGTAAAGATTGCTGTCTCTTTATCCTCAACCAGAGTATGAATTAAATTTTCATGTCTTCTTTCACGATTAACATTTAACCCTCGCCAATCGGTTTTATTATTCCGTCCCATCATACTTTCACCTCCTCAATAACTGTTCTATCGATGCCACAGTCATAACGTACGGTATCAACCTTATTCCCTTTGACAAATATAGGATTAAGCTCCTTGCTCCCTTGAGAAGATGCTACTTCTGCAACTAGATTATATTCTTTGCCTACTCTTTCTCTGATATTTTCTTCTACTGTACCCTCCCAATGACTAGAGGATAATAAGAAAACGACCTGCTCAACCGACTCAGGAATAGATTTAGCCATATTACCTTTATAAGTATTATCAAGAACACCAAAAGGAGCATCAATAACGAAAGGTGCTATAACCCCTGGAGTTAGGATTTCACCTTGAGCATTTTTTCTTGTAGCAGCCAGCTGAATTAAGCTAGATATAAAGGTCAGACTCAATAAAAGCTGTTGGCCATCACTCATTGCTACATTTCTATTTTGATTATCGATGAGACGAATATTAAATGTCTCTTTATCTATTTTAGCCTTAAAGTCCTGTCGAACGTATAAATCTAAAGTGTCATTAATTAGCTTTGAAAGTTCGTTAAAACTGCTTTCTTCTGCCTTTTGAAGTGTATTAATTAACAAAGACTCCACTTCATTAAGTATGTCTAGTGACTCTTGATAAATATCAATCCCTGTTGATTGAGCTTGCAATTGATTGATTTTACTTTGTGTCGCATCAATAGATCTTTTCAACCTGTCCGTTTCTACCTCTAACCGACCTTGAGTTCGATATTCAGTATCTTTATGCTGCTGGTGTGACTTCCTTTGGTTCTCTAAGCTAACAATCTCGTCAATATTAAACTCTGTCATTCTCAATGATATCTCTTCAAGCTCTCGCTTTGTATCCTCCAAATTATTATGAAGCTGAATTAAGTCGTTTTGATTGGCCAATAAATGACCTTTAGCACCTTCATTCTTCGTTTGAATTGACTTGAGTGTTTCACGTGCTCGAATTACTCTATTACCCTGATCAGGATCTGCAGCACTCTTCAACAACTTACTAATATTATTGTAAGCTTCGGAATTGCCATGAATAGGAGCGCCGCAAATACACGCATGTTCTTCAAGTATCTGTCTAACTAGATTCTCATTATATGGTGCTGGTATCGTTCCCTTAAACTCTTCTTCATTAATAAAGTCTAAAGCTTGAGATGCCAGTTTTTTCGCAAAGACATGCGCGCCGTACATTTTAATAAGTCTAACCTTTTCAGTCTCTTTACCCTTAATTCTTTGTGTGAGAACGCTTTTTTGCTTATCAAGTTTGGCGCGATTTTGATGGTTCTGTTTAACCACGGTGCTATTACTGTTTGCTAACTTCTCATCAATATCTAAAATTAGTTGCTCATACATTCCTATATTTTTATCACAAAGGCTCAAACGTGAGTCCTTAGCAATTTTTTCTTGCTCTAATTTTGATATTTCCTCACTAAGCTTAGCTAATTCCGAACCTTTATTTCTTGTAGCCACTTCTTTTCGATAATCTTTTTTGATATCACCAAGGTCATCAATTGCTTGCTGAGCTGTTTTAAACCCTAGTATATTCTGAATAGCCTCTTTAACTTCTCTGTTATGTCCTACTTTAGCTTTTGTAAAGCTACCTACCCCTTCTCCTTGGAAGAAGAAGTACTCAGACATCTCTTTCGGAAGTATCGAGTTTATGAACAACTCAGGATCATTAATTGGTTTGGCACCAGTCTCGAAGTCGTCCCTAGTCATTTTGAAGTAATTTTTACTTATATCGTTATAACCTCGCTCACAATAAAAATATTCGCCATCCTCCTCGAATTCGATAGCAACATAATAGGTGTTATCCCCGTCATCATGAGCATAGTTATTTAGTAAATTATCTTTCTGACTAAAGTTAAGAGTCGTTTCTTCGAAAAAGCACCATTTGATAGCATTCAGCAAAGCTGTTTTACCAACTCCATTTTCAGCATGGATTAGAGTGATATTTTTTTTTGTATCGGTAGAAAACTCTATTGATTGCTCACCATGGAACTGCCTGAAGTTTTTCATCTTTAAAGAAATTATCTTCACTTATGCCCCCAGATTACTTTTGAAATTACCAGATTTTCTAGCTTCTTCAATAAAGTCTTTTATGTTTTTTTTACGTTGCGCTGGCTTTTGATCAGAGTATAGATACTTTCTTTCCTCATTAAGTATCTTGCGGGTTAACTGTCTCAAAGGAGTCTCAAGTTCCTTTTCAACTAGCTTATTAGCTTCTTCAAACATTTCTCTTATATCATTATTAGACACGCAAAACCTCCAATTCCTGTAGATGTGACTCAATCTCTATTTTATTTGTTGCAAGTAATGAAAAATCTCTTACTCTTTCTAGCTCTGACTCATAAAGCTTCTTTCCAAAAATGGATTTGCTATATGGGCAAGGTAATACTACAAAATCATGTATTGTGGCTTTAGTCTTACCTGGAAACTTTCTCAAGACCCTTCCCCTACGCTGAACATACTGTCTGGGGTTTTTCGTACTTGCTAGAATATAAGCAGTACTACACGCAGGGACATCAATACCTTCATCAAGAACTTTCATTGCTATTAAGGCATCAACTCTTCGTTGCTTAAATAAATGTAATAACTCATCTCTTTCTCTTTTAGTTGTCTTACCTGTAAATTGAGCTGTTTTCCAATCGTTATCTCTCAAAGTTTTTGTAACTTGATCAATGATAATATTGTCCTCAGAGTCTTTACCTTCACCGACATAAAATAAAGTGAGTTTACGTTTTTCTTCAGATATATTGGAAGTTATATCTCTCAACTTGAACATCTTGTTTTCAGCACTTCCTAATAAACGACTTCTTTTTGAAGTGAGAGTAACCATTTTTTCACGATTATCTTTTGACAGGTTACCACCTGAATTAATCATTATTTTTCTAATGCTTTCAGATAGCTGGTCATACTCCTCTTGTTCAACCTCAGTTAAATGAACTGGAATAATGTGATAATCATAAGGGGTTAATACCTCATCTAGAATTGAGTCTTCAAGACTGTATTCATGAACTATGGCTTGGTAATAACTCAAGATATTATCCATTGCATCATTGCCGAATGGACTTTCTAACATATCGTCATCATCATTGAATGGTGTAGCAGATAGACCTAGTTTGAAAACTGCATCTGGCAATAGCGAACGAGTTTGGTTAGCACCATGTCTATGACACTCATCACCTATGAACATTAAACTATTCAAGTTAATATCTTTTATCGCTTTTTGAAAATGATCTGAACAGAGTGTTTTATTAACAACTAAAATACAAACGAACTCTGAGCTCCCAAATTCAACTAATTGCAAGTTTCTCGCCAAAGAACCTTCCCATTTAGACCTACTGTCAAAACACTGAATAGGTGTTATATTAAACAGCTTAAGCTCTTTCACCCATTGCTTTGCCAAATCTATGTAAGGAACACTAATCATTGCGATTAATGACTGACCTTGTTTTTGTTTTGCCTCAAACATCTTCGTTAAAGCGTATATTGACGTTATCGTCTTACCTGAGCCAGTTGCATGCTTAAGGATTCCTGTAAATTGATTAGCTCGCCAGCTGTTTAAAGCTTCTCGTTGATGTGGCCTTATATCAAACTTATGAGTACCTAAGTATTCAGGAACTTTAGGCAAGGCACTCTGGGATAAAGAAATACCATCTTCTAAATTATCATCAAGTTGCGATAAAAAATTTTCAAAATCCAGTCTATTATTTTTAGACTGTTTAATTTGACTGCTTATATAATCAGCTATACGCTCATATTGCTTTGAGACTACATCAAGAACAACTATATCTTCTCTATTACCCTCCCAAAGTTGTTCGAAAGACCGTATGTAGTTTTTACCGTAATCTTCGAAAACGGATTCCTGCCAACTCTTATATACACTTATGGATTCAGCATTAATATGTTCAAATAGAGCAGAAGGGGTCTCATTTGCAGACCCTTGAAAGACTACGCAATTATCTTCTTCATCATAAACAACCCCTATCTTTTCATGAAACATACCTTTTGGTCGAACAGCAAATTTAATTTCCAGCCTTTTCGAGGCGACTAGATAAGCTAAGACCTGCAACCTACCTGTATTAGCTTCCGTGCCATCCATCATTTCAATCAGCTTATTAATATAAAGCTCGGTCAACACCTGACGACTTTCCATCGTTTCATGTAATATAGCCTCATATTCGTCTTTCTCTAGTGGCTCGCCAATAATTAATCGCATGCGGCCATTATTTCTAACTAAACTACTTAGTCCTTTGAGATTACAAGACAAAATCTCTGACGAAAAAAAACCAACTGCTCTATCGTAGCGTATAGCAGACGATAGTAACGGTCGATAAAAGTCAGTGAATAAATTGTCTTCACCAGTACGATAAACAGGCTTTAAATTCAAATCTTGAAATAATGGACCCATGCTATACTCTTAATTCAAACCTATCAAATTTAGAAACAAGCTCTTTGTAGTATACGTTCTAATATCAACTCACAACTTGTTTGAATACGTCGATTAAAAACTCCTTGCGTTCTTCAAAGAAACTTTCAGTCGGTATATAAAAATCAGTACTACCAGTAGATAGCACTTTATTCTCTTCAAATAACATTTTGGTCTGTATTAAGATAAAATGATTTTTTAAGCCAGCTTCCTCAAAGAATTTAAAACTTTCCATGACAGGTTGATTGGATTTATCACGATTTTGAGCTCCTGGTAAAGGCATCATATTGCCTAGCTCATTCACGAACCTCTCTCTATCTATATGCTTAAAGTATTTGTTTTCTGCTAAAAAGTTAACTTTACTAGGCTCAATATGGTCAAGCTGCATTTCAGCCACATCTGCTTGGCTTATAGTGTTCGCAATAGTAGATGTTGTTAACTTCATTGTAGATATATCTAGACTCATTTTAATGAGTCTGGCGAAAAGAATTCGAATAGAAAGTGTGTTCTTACTACTAGAAGTATACCTCCAATTTCTTAACCAGCTTTCAAATTCACTATTTAGATGATTGTTTAGCTCAACACTAATACTACATATATTAACTTTAAGAGAGCTTAAAAAATGCTGATTTATTAATGAAATAGCAAAGCTACGAGGAGCTTTGTAGTCTTTAGCCATAATAGCAACTTTCCATAAACTCTTTGACTGAGTAGTACATATATTATGAAGATCTAGATATTTTAGACCATTGCTTGCGTGACTTGTTTTTAAAAGCTCCTCTAAAATAGTTTTGACCTTAGATATTTCAAAGTCTGGACTAATAGATTCAATGTTCCTGAAAATAAAGTTTGTTAGCCCTAAAAGCACGCCAAACTGATCTTTTGCGTAGAGTAAATGTACAGTTTTATAAATTTCTGATTTTTCTGTACTATATTCTGCTTGTAAGGCAACTAGATCCTTTTTTTGGTATTTTAAGGAAAAGAGCTCCATAAACTTCTTACAAGTTAGAAAAATATTAAAATCTTTAGCTATCTTATATTGGTCATAACGGTTGTTCGAATCATACATGTTAAAGTAAGTTTTTAGAGCATCCCTAAAACCTTTTGAGTTGTCATGTTTTATACTTTCTGATCCGGTAATATATCCAACAGCTAAAAAAGTAATAAGTTTCTTTTCGTAGTCTTGAGTCTTATTAAATATTTCATTGACCCACTTATCATCCAGCTCCTGTAATACCCTATCTTTCTCTTCTTCACCAACTTTTGAATCACTTTTTAAAACGTAATTCTTATAAAACTCATTCTTTATTAAATCTAAGTCTTCTAGAGCTAGAGCTCTATCATTCAATACCTCGAACAACGTATAGGCATCATCAGGATTACCGGTTTGAACAATACAAACTTTTACATCATCTATAAACTCTGAAATTATATCTTTAAAACTTATAGCCATTTGTATTGACTTAATATGAGAGGGAGACTTGATCTCAGAGTTAGTTTTATTCCTAATACTCTCAAATATAGTTTTTATTGAGTTTACATATGTTTGCTCATTAGCTGAATAAGGTATTTGGTACTCATCTAAATCTATTGAGAAGTTTATATCTTTTTCGTTTTCCAAGTTAATATCGAGTGCACACATTACTTTTATAAGTGAAGTATTGAATGAGCTTCTATCGTATTGGAGGTTTAGGGTTCTATTACATAATAGCCTACGAATTTCTGTCATTGAGAAATATTTATTAAATGTTTCGATAGCAGCATCAAGATTTCCATTGCTCAGCTCGTCTATGATTATATTTTTTATCTTGCTTAAGCCTGATAATGAAGTAGGACTGCTATCATCAGAATCGAGAATTATAACGTGCTGTAAGCTACCTAACATTTCATCATAGAGTGTAATAAAACGCATTGCATAGCCTTGGTATTTTAGTGTTGCTAATACCAATGATCGAAGAGTCATCAGGCTTACGAAATTTGCCAAAAACAATGTTGTAAATCTTTGTTGACCATCGATTAAGTCATGAGGTTGATCAGTATGTATCACTGTTACAATTGATCCACAGAAATAATCACTATTTTCTTCATGATTAAACCAATCGGTAATTAGTTTCTCAACATTCTCTGGAGCCCACTTGTATGGTCTTTGATAGTGCGGAACTTTTAATGGATATTGCTCATTGCTATTATCATTAATAATTCGCCCCATTTCTTTAAAATTTCTAATTTCAGCGCCTTTCAGATCCATACTTTTCGCCCATAAAAAAACTGTTAACTTATATTTCACAAGCTAACAGTTTAGAACATTACAATTAATAGTCAATATTATTCGATATTCTTACTTGTGACACATTACACATGCTTTACCTTGACCATAGATGTCATCCATATCTAGTTCAGGCTCCCCATCAGGTCTAAGCGGGTTAACTTTAATCCGCTTTTTCATCTTAGCTATACGCTTCTCATGATCTGCTTTAATCTCAGCGATACGCTCAGGGCGACTAAGCTCTTCTAGAGATTCACGCTCCGACCAAGTAAAAGGGGTCTGATTAGCTAGCGCTTCTTTCTCATAAGCCATAGCCTCCTTAAAGGCTTGAGGATGACGTTCTAATAATCCTACCCATTCTATCTTGCGTTGGAAGAAACAAAAGGTACAGCCACTGCGTGTACGCCATTCGTAATACGACGGTAACCCTACTCCAGAGTTTTCTAGTATATCCATCACACCTGGCTTATCGATACCATCTTCTCTGAAAGGAAGTTTAATCACAAGCTTTTCATCGCTAGAGTCATAACCAGTACGATATGGCTCATCTGAACGAATAGCGACATATGAGTGTACCTCATAGCCATCATCTAAAAAGCCCTGCACCCAGTCTTGGAACGGTTTTAGCTTCATTTTAATAGTACACCAACGAGCCTGTGGTGATGGCAAGTAGTCATTATGTTGAGTTAACCAAAAATCAAAATCTCTGTCAGGATTAATATGTTGTACGGGCTTACCTAAGTAACCCTCTAAATAAGAGAGATACTCATACACCTCATCGAGTTCTTTGCCAGTATCCGTAAAGAAATACTCAATCTCTAAATCTGGGTAGTTATCACGCATATAAATAGCTAATGCTGCACTATCTTTACCACCTGATATACCCAATACGTGCTTGATTTTTGACATTTAAGACTCTTCCTTTTCAGCATCTTCTTCATCATTTAGAGCTTCTAAAAGCTTTGCAATCACAGCGATCCTATCATTCATATCGAATTGACTCGCTTTCAGAGCATTTGCAATTTCTTCTACTTTTTGATTGATAGGTTCTATATTTTTAGACGTAATATGCGCTTCTCGTACTCGGCTGGTCGTTGCATTAGGAGACTTAGTAATCACCCCGACTTTTTGTCTATCTGGGCTGGCATTCACATCAGCATTGACTTCTGCTTCCAAGAACTGAAAGCCATATGTGGCAATACGTTGCTGGGCCTTAGTAATGTCTTGGTCAATCCATTTTTTAGATGGCTTATTGCCTGCTAATAAACTAATGAGACTTTCAGCATCATTCATAGAGCCATCGTATTTAACAAGCCTCGCTATGAACGAATCTAGTAAATAATCACCTGACTTACCAAACAATGCTTCAGAACGTTGATTAATTTCGGTATAAGGATTAATAGTGTCTTCTTTTACCTTAAGGTAGTTTTGAAGGTTCATGTTTATATCAGAAACCAGATCTGGATAAACCTTATCTAACTCTTGTAGACCTTCGATGATTTTTTCTACTTTTGCATCATCGTCATCTGCTGCGCTAAAGAACTTTGGTAAGTCATCAAAGAGCAATTGATTAGGATCATTTGCTTTTTTCAAAATATCACGCAGCTGCTTAGTTTTAGGTGATAAAGTATTAGTACGCTGAATCCATGGATGCAAACTATAGAAAATACTCACTAATGCTTGCGCGATCGGTAATGGTTCATCTTCAATATGATTATTTAAACGAGCGCCGAACTCTTCTTGCAATCTGTCTCTCAAAACATGAATCCACGATTGGACACCCTCTAAAAAAGATACTTCTCTTACACCTACATCAGCAGGGACTTTAATTAGATACTCAGCCAGTAAGTATTGGACTGAAGGCTTGTATTCACCATTGATATAATTAGCTAAATCACTATGACGCGATAATATATAAGCAATATATAGAATTTCATGAAGGCCTGACTTCACGCCATAAGGAGGTGCCTGCCAAGCTTCGTAGATCTCCTTAGCAGTAACCAGATCTCCTTTAGCCTCAGAAATGATATTATCAGCACATTTCCAGATGGCTTCTAACTGTATATCATCAGGCTTAGAAAAATAATAATTACCGTCGCTATCCGTTTTGTGCAAACCATTTTTAGCAATAACTGATTCATAAACACCTTTCTCAGGTGGAAATTTATCGATTCCTAAGCTTGCCTCTTCACTACGTTCAATCATACGTTTAAGCAGTTCACGGATGGCGCCTTTTGCGCTAGGTGATGGTTTATTACGATTGACCAGCTCGTTATTACAAATGAAGTTTTGAGTCACTTGCTTATCGGCGATGGTTGATGCAAGTGCTGAAAGTTTAAATCGATTCAATTGGGTTTCAGGACTTGCTAAATGACTGCTATACCATTTCGATGCATTTAAACTCTTATCAAGCAACGTATTCAAAGCATCTTCAATTTCAACCAAACGCCCTTCAGTTTCTTGACGTGCAATCTTATCGTTCAGCAATCTCTCTTCGTTTTTTAAAATATTACTAAGTGCAATTTTGTCTTTCAACATATCGATGATAATCGTATGACTATCTAAGACGGCAACCACCAAATTATTAAATTTATCAGAGTTATCTATTTTTTCACAAACCTCTGTTGCCAACAATAATTCTTCATCATTTTTAGGTATAAGCAGACAAAAATATCCGACTAACGACGCATTGATACTATCTTGCAGACCCGTAAGTACATTTTCTAATGCATCAGTAACCGGAAGTAGTTTCACTTCCATCCAACGCAGACTACCGGTGAGTTGATAATGTTTTTTTGCAACGATAGGTTCAAACTGTTCTAGCTGCTCAAATGGTAGCGAGTCAAGATCTTGAATCTGTTCTCTCACCGCATCGTTTAGGTTAAAGTCGCTACCTTCACTAAGCACGTAGGATTGTTTAAATTTACTATAAAATATAATTGAAGCAGACTCTAACGACTTTATAAGCTCATTCAGCTGTCCTTCATCTATACCTAGTAATTTCTTTAATAGCTCAGGACTTGCATGCACTCCTGTACCATCTGCGAAAATACTAATCAAAGCAATTATTTTAATTAACTTAACGGCAGCCTCGTCATCAAGTCCTTCATAACGGTTGACCGCCGTTTGAGACAGTAGCCATTGTTTACTGTACTCAGAAGCAATAATAGCGCTATTCAAGTTACTATCCAGATAATCCCAAAACTGATACGGCTTAAATAGAACAAACTCATCCAACAAAGTGTTTTTTAGATAATAGCCAAACCCATTTGGTTCAGAAGACATTAAGAAAGAGAAAATACTACGCTGATTTTGTCCAAAGTTCTTTTGAGACAATTTGCATAGCAAAATTGCTACAAGCGGATGTAGGGGAAATACATCACTTAGCAGCTTGGTTAAACTCTCTGAGTTGGTTTGACGGTAATTAGCAATATTAGCAACTAGCGATTGAATTTGTATTGTGAACTCATCGCTGTTTTTGTATTTTTCTAACTGTTCATTCGTTATATTAATGACTTGACCAATCAGATAAATCTGCTCTTCAACTGATAATGTAATGGCAAAATCGACAAACCTACCCTGAATCTTCATCCATTCATTATGTGTTTTAGCAGTCGCTTGACGCGCGTAAGCTGTAAAAGATTGATGCAACATACCAACTAAAAGTATTCTTCCATTGGTTCTATTCACAAATTCAGCAAGCTGCTGCAGAAAATAAATGTCATCTGGACGATGGCTCTTGGCTGCACCATCAAACACCTTACCTAGCTCATCAATAAAAATAATCAGACGTTGTTCATCATCGATATAGCCACCTAATGCCTCTAAAATATCTTTCGCATCTGCACTTGAGGGTAATCCTAGCGCATCTTTAAATATTTGCTCTGGCGCTATCGTTTGACCTGTTAGGTTAAGCGTTTTCCATTGTTGGTCTTTAGAGTTAAAGTGTTTAACAATAGCAGTCTTGTTTTTTTTACTTAACTTAGAAGATGCGATTTCAACAATCTCTTTATCATCACTTACCAAGCCCTGTAGAAACAAAGCCAAACTCGATTTGCCAGATCCAAAAGGGCCTGTCCAAGTAAACGCTGTCTGTCCGCCTTTTATATGACCAATCATATTTATTAGAATTTGTTCATATGACGCAGTACAGTAAAAGTTACTGATAGGACCTTTGTCGTTGCTATCAGCATGGATATTGATAGAGCGTTGGAAGTATTGATTTCGCTCGATGTGGTCAATAAGGTAGTTATCTACATTAGGGCTAGTATTCATGACTATTTATAACTCTATAATTAATTTATTAAAAATACCGTAATTAAATATTTTTTAGGACCTATCAATGGCTATAATCTTCATTTCGCATATGCTCTACGCATTGCTCAAAAATGGCATCAAGACTACTACCATCAGTTATTTGAAATTGACGAATCCCAGCAGACTGAGTCCACGTCAAAGAATAGTTAGAGTCTTGCAGTTGCTCTGCATAATCTATAATCGCATCTTCATCTAACATGAATGCCCGACCTGGAGAACATTCGTCATAAGTACACATCTCTAACGACAAGGTATCAGCTGCCCCATTATGAATCCGCCAACAGTTAATTAACGAATAAACAAAAACATGCAGCGTCAAAGAGTTCTTCTCACCTCGTAACGCTCTAATATTCTGCTTATTAACACGAGTCAATAGCCCAAGCTCGACTAGCGGACCTTCTAATACATTTTCAAAATCGTCATTCGCTTTGCGAGTTTTTGTTGTGTAATTTTGAATTAAGCATTCAATATCTTTCTTTATTGTTGAGTCTGAAGGAGCAGATAAGCCATGATCTTTAAAGAAATCTTTTAATAATCGAGCAAATTCTTCTCGACTTAACTCTGACTTCGTATTGATATTAAACAGCCAATAGTAGGTCATTAAATTAGGGTTTGTGACAAGGCATAAATGCAATAGCCAAATGGTCGAAGGCGACTCTAGATAAGGGTCCAAACCATGATCAGCAAAAATATTGACAGAGTTATAGAAAGTATTGAGTTGCTTGGTTACATCTACAGTATCGTTTTTCGAAATTTCATCAATTATCGTAGTAGGCTGTGTATTATAATAAGCACTATTATCTCTGATAATCATGGCCGTCTGTGTTGACCAAAATCGCATAGCATTCAACATATTTTTACCAACACCAAAGTCAGCAATAGCGGTATCTTGAGAAAAAACGTTGTTGATTTCCTCAGACTCTGGCTGTACTGCTATTTGATCATGAACCTTTTTTAACCAACCATATCTCAATGGGAAAGTATCATGGCCTGAAAGAGTTGGTTTTATATTATCTATCAAAGACGCAAAGTAACGCATAAATATCAATCAATCCATATAATTTATAATAAACTCGTGTAGCTGCCTACATCATTGGAACAACTCTCCAATGCGAGAGTATATCATGTTACTATCTCTAAGTAATTAGATTCTAGTTTTTTCATCTTAAAAATCATCCTTATAAATAAATAACAGAAAAACATATGAAAAACATATACTTAGATTATAACTCGCATACTCCTTGCGATACCTTAGTCATTACTGCAATGCATGATATATGGTCACAGCCTGGCAACCCTCATTCAGATGGGCACTCTTTTGGTTGGGATAAACAAAGATTAGTCGGTGATAGCCTTACGACATTCGCTGATATATATGACTGCTTTGAGGAAGATCTCTTATTTACTTCGGGAGCTACTGAAGCAAATAACTTAGCCATCTATTCAGGCATCTCTATTGCCAAAAAAATGAACCCTCAAGCAAACACGATCCTAACTAGTCACTTAGAACATAAATCCGTCTTAAACCCGTTAGAAATAGCCACTGATAAATATAATCTTAATTTAGTTTATGTAGAAGTTACATCAGACGGTGTTATTGATCTACAAGATATGAAGAATAAACTTGATCATAATAATGTGCTATGGGTTTCTTGCACGATGACCAATGGCGTTATAGGAACAAACCAGCCTATCTATCAAGTTGCTGAGCTATGCCAGCATTACAATGCGATGTTGCATGTAGATGCCTCACAAGCGGGTTATATGAATATCGCCTGTCACGATTTGGAAGTGGACTTTCTCACACTATCTGCTCACAAAATATATGGTCCATCAGGTATTGGTCTCTTGTACTCAAAGCATCTCCAGAACCCTGAGTTTATGCCCATAATTTCTGGTGGCGGCCAACAAAACGGGCTTCGTGCTGGCACGTTACCTGTACCACTAATTGTTGGATTTGCCGAAGCAGCTAGAGTATTAGATGAAAGTAAAGAAGCGGAGGCTTTACGATTGAAAGAACTGAGAGATACTTTACTAAATGGTTTGAATCAAGCTCTTGCAATCCAAGTTTTTGGTGACTTGGATGAGCGTCATCCTGGTAACTTATACTTAGCGATTGAGAATATTGATAGTATGCAACTTCTTAACAACGTACAACCAAATCTTGCTTTTTCGCTTGGATCTGCTTGTGATGGCTTAAATCGTGAATACTCGCCTATCATGAAGTCGATGGGTGTAGAAAAAAAGGTCGCCGAATGCGCCTTTAGAATTTGTGTCGGACGAATGACTACGATTGCAGAAGTTCATTCGACAATAGATATGATAGTAGCTGAAGTCAACAAGATGAAAGTCATTGAGTAACAGCTATGATATTCCGCCTGAAGGTAGCATAAGGTGAACCAAGATATCACTAGGAGTTAATACAGTAATTATAAATTAGGTAAGCTCGTAAAAAGTAAATGTCTCATATCAAATTAAGCACTACTAAGGCCAATTATGACCACATACATACTCGACACCGAAACCACAGGGCTTATTGATCCGCATATGACTGAAGCGGCCTACTCTATTATTGATATAGAAAATGGCAAGGTGACGGTATTACAGGAACCAAGAGCTAAGCGCTTTAATCCTTTAAAAGAAATTAGCTTGGGCTCTATGACAATATCACATATCTGTGATGAGGATGTAGCGAATGAACCACCACACACAGACTTTAGACTGCCTAGCAGTGTTGACTACTTGATTGGTCATAATATTGATTTTGATCTGGCCGTTCTTAAAAATGCGGGTGTGACTCATGCACCCAATCTGATTTGTACCAATGCGATGGCTAACTTCCTGCTTCCTATGCTTGAGAGCCATAAGCTAGTATCACTCCTCTACTACTTCCATCGAGATGTAGCACGTGCTCAAGCAAAGAACGCGCATGCTGCCATTGCTGACATCTACTTCACTGAGCTAGTGCTTTGTAGCTTGATTGATTTGGCGAATACCCAAGGTCATCATATAAGTGATGTGAAGAGCCTATATGAGTTTAGTCAAATGGTGCGTATACCCACACATATAAGTTTTGGCAAGCATAAGGGTAAGGCGATTGCGGATTTAGCTGCGAGCTCTGAAGGTACTGGCTATATTAAATGGCTCCTCAAACAAGACAGTATTGACCCTTATTTATCTCAAGCATGCCAGCAAGCATTAGAATCGGTATAAATACACGGATGTAGTCGGTTTTATAGTCGAGCTATGTTGAAAATTGAGATCGATACTAGAAATGGTTAACGCTAAAGTAGATTAAGTTCTTATTAAAAATATAACTTATTAGGTAGTAAACCCCTCAATACCATGCTATTTAAAATATCTGCATATATCATAGAACAATCATACTCTGACAAGTCAGAAAAGCTCTATATGCTATTATTTATATATTGTAGAGAGCTGAGGTATAAAACTTATTTTTCTTATATGACACTATAGTTAATCCACAATAATAGCGATACAAGAAAACCGAGCGCAAGTTATACATGTGTTTACTCATTTTATATATTCTCAGCGTTGTTAGTTGATATTAGGACTTTGCATACATGACAACGTGACATGCTATTAGATATGCACCTTTCAGGAGATTATAAGAAATGAAAGGTACTAAAAGAGTCACGGATATAGAACGAATATAAGCTATATAGCATAAGGTTTGTCACGGTGTCACGTTAAAACCAACTATCCTACACCACTCTACTATTACTGAAAATGCTATATTCTAAGAATATAGCAGAGAACGCAAGCATTAAAAAACAAGTGAAGCTCGACCTTATAATCATCATAAGAGTAACTATAGATCAAGCTTCGCCCGTAAAACACTTTGAATAACTTGTTAACAATCATCTTATATACAGTGATAATAGTTTTATGAAAACCCAGTTTCAAGCACTAATCAAGTGCCAAAAACTTAATTATCAGTTCCTTGTATCAAGCAAATAGTCATTTAAACCATCGTCTTTAGCAAAGATCAACACAATGTAAATTATTGTTCAATATTAATCCGAACTTACCGCATATATGTTCAGACTAATACTTAGTCATAATGACACGTAATAGTCTTTTTCTGAGCACTGTAAACCGCACCTCTATCTACCATATCATCCCAATAATCCATGGCACGGGTAGTAAAATTTGGCCAAATGACTCCAACATTAGCACTCGGCGCAAATTTTAAAATATCTTCACCACCTGAAGACTCACCTCTAAATTTAAATATATATCCATCTAGTGGTTGATTACGATATTTTATGCCATCTTTAAAATCGACATAGTATTCAATGTACTCTTGTCCCTCAATCATTTTTACATCTTGGATGATATCGCGATGCTCTTGCGACCATTGTGATCTAGGCTTTATAAAGTAAGTGTAATCCTTTGAGCCTTTGATACTGTCTGATAACGACTGGCCTTTTAAAAGCTCAAAATCTAATTGATCGCCAGTACAAGCATATTCCATCCAGCCAAAATGATAAACCATATCACTAGTTGGTATAGTTTGTGGCTTGTTTGTTGTAGAAGTAGCAACTGTTTTCATAGTTTCTTTTGGTGCTCCACCTAAACCCAGTCTAACGCCCTCTGCTGCACCTCCTACAACTTCTGTAACCAAAGAACCCATGCTTTTTGCTATGGTACTGCCCATTGCCTGACTTTCAGCAAAACCAGACAACGCAATAATGCTACTAACAGCCAATAAGCATAACGTACGCTTTGACTTCATAATACTAGCTCTCGTATGATTAGTTAATTTATCGATAGATAATAGCAAATATTTGTCGATAAATTATCTATTTGTCTACTGAAGCTGAACTTTGTTTTCATGATTTTTACTGTGTTCTCACTTTTCTTTTTGGTTTTAGTTTAGATTTAAATAAGCCTTTCATAACATGCCAGCAGACGCGTTAGTCATGCGTTGTGATCGCCAACTGTAATATCTAGCTATATAGAGCACTTCAGTCATCTTATGCCCTTACACCTTTTTTACCGTGACAACGTGACAACGCTTATGCTCCATAGTACTCAGAGCAATATTACTCGTGACAACTTCTCGGTCGAACAAGTGGAAAATCAGCTTACAGCCCTTTCAACATATAACTTATCGACCTGTCACTTCATTTAGATAAGTAACATCAGTAAATACCCCAAATATTTCAACATACCCGACGAGGCATAATAATCATCTGTCATCGCTAAGTTTTTATCAGACCGCTTATGCTTCTTCTGTACCACTCTCACCTCATAGCCATGAAAACTCTCACGAGCACCGATACGTATTGAGCTATCAAGCCCTAGCTCTTTTTTAACATTACGTGCTGCTTGCTCACTATGCGCTCTAATCTGCCAATGACTGATATCGATCAGATGACAACCTACTGTCACGAACTGCTGTAGCATCTCAATCTGTGTTTCTTTAATCCCAAAATGAATCGATGAGGTATTTAAGTTTTGTTTACCTGTAAATATTTCTACAAACGATTTCAATCTAGCAGGCTCATCAATTGACATTTGATACGCTCGATCAAGCGCTTTGACTAGAATCTCTTGATTTTTATGTCCCGTTGGCGCACTTAGCAACAACCTATCATCGGTAAAAACCTGACGAGCTTTATCGTAAATTTGTCTAGCTTCATTGATAGCGATCCCATGCCTTAGTGCGACCTCTACCAACCGCTCTGCTCTTTTATCAACACTTATTTTTTGCAGCTCTTCTAACAGTGCAATCACATCATAAATTTTAGAATGGATAAATATAGAAAGTCGAGTATTCGCTGCGTCATTTTGTGTGTTTTTCTCATAGTCTGTATTAGCTAGTGTTCTATTATAGGAGAGTAGATACTCTTTGCTCGCAACCTTATTGATTAAATAGCCACGTATCTTATCAAGATGAACCTGTTTGGTACTGGCATTATATGCCCTGCCGTCTTGCCTATTCACTGTCTGGTAACCAATGCTAGTCACCATCTCAAATACGGTTATAGGCATAAAAAGTTTGGCTTGACTCATTTGCCAACCCGCCAGCAGGTGCGCTGTATGAATATAATGCTCGAATGTCGTATCAGGTGTTAGGTGCCCAGCAAAGCTGGCCAGCCCAAACCATACTCCCTGATCTTGATTATATGCCAGAACCCCTTTGGAGATGGCCGTGCAATGCGTAGCATCGTAATCTGTTAATAACTGTGCCAATGGTGACTGATTGAGCACAACCGCTAAATGGCCAATTGCCGTGTGCCGCAGACTGTGAAAAGTAAAATCATGATCACCAAGCAATCGATCCCACATAACCTTCATCAGGTTACTAAAGAATATATGAGGCAACGGCTGATCGCCTGATCCTTGCGAAAACAAGTAGCGTTGTTTTAGTCTGGTTTGATAGTGATATAAACTAAGGAGCTGCTCTAATTCATCTGGTTTGAGTAGACAGTCTACTGGTATCACTCGCTTGGCACTGCTGCTTTTTAGCCGTCGATAACGATTGGGTCTCAGTAATATTTGAGGAAATTCAACTTTTTTATCGAGGTTGTCAGTATAGATATCGGTCACATCTGAGACTTTTATACCAATTAATTCATTTATACGCATACCTGTACGATATGCCAAACTCAAGACGACTAAGCACAGTCGTTTCTGATCAGAATCTAAAGTTGATGACTTGAGATAATCTTTCATAGCATGATAGATACGAGGTGATACTATGTTTGCTTTAATCACTTGTCGGTTATTACCCCATGGAAAATACACATAAGGTGCATCAAAATACAGTCGCTGATAATCATGAAATGCTTTCAGACGCCCGTAGGTGAATTTCTGGCTGTCTTTTAGGCGGTCAAGATGAGATAGCGCTTGACCAGTAACATTTTTATCATTATCTATACCACTAGACGTATCATCAAACTCTGAAGACTTGCATAGTACAGATAACTTGCGACCATCTTTCACCTTACTCTGAATAATCTGCTCGTAAACTTCCTCAAAGTCATTGCCCTCCCACTGATCAATATCCTCATCCATTGTCAGCATCAACCAGTCGCGGCCAATGCAGCCCACATATTTACTGATAGTATTAAGCCGAATGCTAGTATCAGCAAGCAATGCTAATACCCAACTAAGCAAGCGTTGTGCATTAGGCTGGCTAGCATCTGTCTTTAATATTGTGATAGTGGAAATAGCGTCATTTCTAGTTAATCTAAGTGCCTCTTGAACTTCTTTGATCACATTTTTACTAAAGCTCGGGTAGGCTATGGTATTGCTCTTTTCTTGTGCTTTCTCTGATAATTGATAACTGGCATCAAACAGCTCAGACCATTCAAGTGGCTCAGGACTTGGCTTGATGAGCTCTCGGTTATAATGGATTAGCTTATCAGTAGGCAAACCTGTCGTCTTTATATCTCCTTTTTTTACCACGGAAAGCGCCCCATCAATAAGGCTACCCTCTAGCTGTCGCCAATGGTAGTTAGCATATTTTATGAGTAGTGAGTGCTGCGGGCGATCGATATCTTTATTGGTGAGTTTAAGCGTTTTTGAGATATCGCTAATTATGGTATTAAATGGCTTTATCTTGGCCGTGTTTAACTCTTTATCCTTTAGAGCATATAAAAAACACAAGCTCATATCATCAGGAACATAATCAACGAATCGCTTTAGACTGTCACTCTCATCAGCCGCGCAGCCATAATTATCATCAGGTACGCTAAGCGGTATTATAGCCAAATGCTCTACTCTGCTTTTTTCATCAGTTGCTGGCATGTTAATTTTATACACACAGTGCTCACCAAACAGCCAATCATAGAGCGCTCTTACCACCTCAATGTCATTCATACCACCATACATGATGCTGCAATACAGCAATCCCTCAACCAAGTCGTTTACTGAGAAACGCCGTTTTCGTTGCCAAACCTCTATCATTGTCGCGCTACTGTCTGCCACAGCATGTCCATTCACAAACCAATCATAGTTAATGGTCAAGCGCTCACGAGTTGCCAGTATCGGTACCACAGGCTCCTTAAGGTATATCTGGTGAGCTTTATTATAATCACGAACAAACTCTAATAACCCGCGCCGCGCCAATTGGAAGTTTTGAGCGGTATCGAACCGTTCTTCTAGTAACTGGTTAATTGCTTCGTAATGATGCTGCAACTCACAAGGCAATTGCATAGAACTTTGATTGATATATTCTTCGATTAATTTTTTAGCATCACGCTTGATACTCTTTTTAGCCTCTTCTCTATTAAGATGTCGCAGTTTATGAGCACTCATATTATCCATATAGATGAACCTCAATTTGTTTTAAGTGAAGGTCTGTAGCAATCGCATCTAAATGGGGACTGAGCGTATGCAGCTGATTGATAGAGCTTGATGACATCGGGTGCATAAATTCTTGATCAGCATGCTCGTGACCGTAAAGCGCGCAAATCAGATAATCAGGCACGCGCCCTGTAAGCATGGATCTCAGCTGATGACGCAGCCAATTGTCCTGATGACTAAAAAAGTCTTGCAACTGGTATCGGACGCGGCTTGGCGTAATACTGGCAAAGCCTTTTGGGTTTTTTTGGTAAATTTGAATAAGGGGTTGTTCTGATTGCAAGATGTCATTGATGGGATAAGGTGCTGTTGGACATAATGAATTATAGATAGCGGCAAATTGCTTAATATAAATAATGTAGTTTTGAATAGCCGTTATCAAAAACTTGCTAAGAGGAATGAGCCTGCCATCAGACTGCGCATGGCGCTCTTCTTTATCAGATACCCATAATGTGCGCCGCTTAAAGTCAAACTGGTGTAGCAATCCTGGTGCGTGCTTGACTGGACGAATGCCGGTTTGGATCATAACAATGTGCCATAGCCAAATGCTATAGCTATTGAACTGCGCAATATAGCGTTCCATGTGCGATTTTAGATTGCCATTAAAACCCTCGGCACTGACAGCCAGTTGATTAAAGAACTGCTGGCACGTTGTGGTCTTTAGTGCCATATCACTACCAATGTGGCTTCTATGCCCGTTCATCGGTACGCTACACTCATCTATTAAAAGTGCTTTTTGCTCATCATTACAGTATTCAGTTATCAGCTCTACGGCTTTTATATAAGTTTGCTCTAGCTCTACCGTTTTAGTACTAAGGTAATACAGCGCAGAACTATGCCGTACATCAACGCCTGTAATCATGTCAGCATATAAGGGCTTATTAAGCTCATTTTTGATGAGGGTAAATAGGCCTGCTTCAATATATTGCGGACTCAGTGCTGGTAGGTTAAGCAGATCTTTAGCATAAGAGATAGCGTCTTTAACAGTATCGGATGAAACGGTAATTTTATCCTCAAGCATAATTTGTAAAGCTTCAGGCAATGCACGATAAAAGGTACTGCCATAGCTTTGTCTGTGGGCAAGCAGATGACTTCGAGTATTGGTCGTCACATCAATAGTGATGGCAATGCTACTAATTTTACGGACACGGTCATAAATGAAATACTGCCGTTGACTGTGACTGCATTGCCAATCAGCAATGATACTATCAATACTAAGACCGCTTAGCAGTGATAGCAGTAAAACGGCATACCCAGTGCCACTCTCTTTATCAACATTCATAAAGCGTTGCCAAAGCGTGGCAAATAGCATCTGATATCCAGTAATGCTTAGCTGACGATGATTGGTTGGAAAATGAAATTGGTTACGGCGGGCATGTTGATGGTTATTTTTCAATCGCCATTGCTGCAGCTCAGAGGATTTAGCAATTTGTGTGGCTGGCTTAAAGTCATTGTCTAGCAATGGTACTTCGTCGTCATCGGCAATATTTTCAGCGATTGCCACGTTACTGTGCTTTTTTGGTTGTTTCGTACCAAACACTATTTTTTGTAGCGGCTCATTGTCAGTACTCACCACTGTCTTGGTGACTGTTTGAGCCGACTTTACGCGTTTAGTATTTTCAGTATAGGTTTTACCAATAAAGGCCTTATTATCAATCGCTACCTCATAAGCCAACCTGATTTGACCGATTTTACTAGAAAGATATTGGTTCGCTGTTTCACCTGTTGCCTCTTCCTGTTTGACACTCGTTTCATATTGTCTGATATAAGATAAGCATGAAGACAAGCTATCGCATTGATCGTGAATGCGGATTAACTGGTCGAGAATGCTACGCTGTGGATCAGAAGGTCTTAGCGCCATACGAACACGCACACCAAGCTTATCTATTTTGGCAAAGTGCTTGTCATGGCGTGCTGTGATCATAAATATCACTTTTAAGTAGCTACTCATAAACCGCCAAGCATTACTCTTAACGTCTATCGCACCATACGCCTGATAAAAGACAATCAGCAGATAGCTGACTGCCCACTCTCCAGTTTTACCCTGCCGTATGATTTGTGTCATTACCTCAGTGCAGTCTATGCCAGTAAAGTCTGCAAAATTAGACTCCGATGTTGAGGACAGTAAATCAATATCATCATCTGACACTAAATTAATTACATCAATCACAAGCTGAGACATTTGTATGTGATGTGGTGAGCCTACTGGAATAAGCTTATCCAACACTCGCCTGTCGGTCACATCATTAAATAATTTAGTGTGACCCATAAGAAGTGTCCATCCAACTCAGGCTTTTGGGCAGCCCCAGCATCGCCTCATCATTGGATACCTTACACTGCTGATACTGATAAGCACTTTGGCTGATACCAGCAAACCTACAATAATTGTCTACCGTAAGGCGCTCAATATTCATGAGTTCGCAAATAATACTTTTTGGTGCACTAGAGCTTAAAGCCTTTAGAAACTCAGGATGATTAATTCCCCTTGAGAAGGCCAGCTCGACAACCTCACTCCAAGCTAAGCGCTTAATATCTCTCAGGCTTTCAGCGGCAACTAAGCAAGGCTGACGTGAATTGGCCTCTTCTATTAGAATTTCATCAAACCTTCTAAACTCATTAAAAAAATAATAAGTCTCGTTTTTATCATTTACCAAACGTAGTGGTGGTCGATAATAATCATCCAAGCTAGCCATATTTATACTAGCTATTCTTGGCCTAAATTGATGCCATATCAACAATGCCTTTTGCGCATCTTGATGAACAACCAAATTATATTTACTGAAAGTTATAAACTTCTGAGTAGGCTTTAAATGAATATTATTCATTTTAATATCAATAATAGTGAATTATATTAATTATGATATGTTATAACTTATCGATTGTAAAGCCTTTAATATTGCTGTTATATTTTTATCCCTAGCCAACTAAAATACTGATTCACAACCATTTTTTAGACAAAAAAATACTCCCTAACCCATGATAAATAAAGGCTAAAGAGTATTTTAAAATTTCAATTTTAGTTGGGTGAGGAGGTTAACGTCTTATATCAGTCGACCTTCCTATCAAGCTTAGTTCTCTTCATTATCATCGGGAATATACTTCAAAATATCCCCTGGGGTGACTTTTAATACTTGGCACAACTTACTCAGGGTATCGAATTCTATGCGAGTTGTCTCATCGTTATAAATTCTATGAAGCGTTGACTTGCTAATGTCCGTCATTCTTACTAAATCTGCAACTCGCAATCTTCTTTCCGCTAAAAGCACTGGTAGATTACATGAAATCACAATAAAATCCTTATTGGTAAGTAAAAAATACTTGCCAGTGATTACTTTTCTGTTAAAATAATACTCGTTGGCAATAACTAAGTTTCCGTCAAAAACTATTTTATGCTGACTAACGCTCTATTATGTCATAGACTCATCTTGCTACTCAATAACTGGCTAACTATGATGAGCTCGACTTGTTAAATAGATATAGTCACTATAAAAATGTGACACTAATCATAGTCATTCTGCCATTAAAAAGGAGTATATTGTGGGCATCAGGATTGAATGGAGTATGATACAAAATGCTTGGGACAAACGGGTCTGTGAAGATTATTGGGCCTATAATCATAAAATCAGCTATGTAGATTATGTGCGTATGCTCTGTCAAAAATACAATATTAGCTCGCAAACATTGTTTGAAACTGTAAGCCAATGCTATGCTTGCTTAGATGATGTTTGCTGTGAATATTGTGGTAGCGCCTGTCCAATTGAAGTACCTGCTGATATCGCCTATATGCGGGCAAAAGAGAGTTGGTTTTGTGCAGTATGTGAGCATGCTATGTAGAGAAGTGACTTTATTAGCAAATAAATAATCAAATCTACTTTCAGCTAAAAAACCGATGTTTTTATCTGACCTAATCAATCCCTCTCACTCAAAACACTAACTCTATTCGTATTCATGGCGATTTGGTTTTCTTTAACTTTATTCCAGATAGTTTGCGAGTAATTGATTAGGTCTCTATCGGTCAGATTTTCAGTATCGAACAGCCCATTTAACCTTGCGACTATTTTTGATAGTTAATCCTCTCGTTTATCCTTAGTATTGCCAGCTCTACCGCTACCAGCATTCAGCGGAAAGAAACTATCCTCTTAAGCTTTAAATCCTATTGAAGTAGCTTAGAAAAGCGGTAGTGACTCATGATAATATTACTGAAATAAACCTCATTATCGAGCCTCTCACGTAGCATAGGTTGTAAATGGTGAGCGTAAAGACTTAGCTTCTCTATATCCTTATTATCGTAATCGATAATCTGCGACATAAATTCATAATTTATCATTGTGTGCTTATTCGTCTTTAAACAGCTGGCTAGTGCTAAAGCTCACTGACGATTACGCTTTTGATAAAATTATTTTATGGATCAAGTAGTAATTTCTTAGATGCTTATAGCCTTGTTAACGAGGGTTTAAGATTATTAATGTGATGAATAAATATCGATAATGATTAGATATAGGTAGCAGCAAAAAGGTTGCTAGCACTATATACGGCATAGTGTTAGCAACCTTTTGGGTTCAGGAATTTACTCAGGTGAGTTTGTCAAAATTGGGGTTTGTCAGCACGCGACTGCGCGGTTGGGTTATACGCAGCTCTAACCTCTTGCGATGCTTGGTTTCTGGCAGCGGTTTCATTAGCTATTTGCCCAAGGCCACTCATACCAAGCACGCTATTGGTGTTGCGCAGTCGCTCTTTTTTCTTTCTTCCTCTTGATTCGCCCAAGAACCACCTGCTCCATTGACACCCCAAGAGTCACCAGCACCACCCATCATTCCAAATGCCATAACCATCACCTATAATTCAATTAGACATTAGCTGAGTCTAGCGGATATACTAGTTAATCTAAAACCTTACAGGGGTAGGTGCGTGACTAAGAAGCAATTAAGGATTATTGGTGGGATTATTATTCTATTTAGCTTATGGCTTGTCGGCCACTACCGAATAGAGGGTGTGATGGCGGTGGTGCTCACGTTTGGCGTAGCGGCGTTGTTTGAATTGGTTTTAATTAAAAAGTTTGCATCTGATAGAACGGACAAAAAGCCAAACCTATGAAACAGTTTTCTGGAATAGAAAAGGCATCGTTATATTGCTATGTGGTTTTTGGTACTTTGTCCTTGTAGCATGGGCACATCGTTTTCTATCCTTGATTAATGAAGGTCTGGCAAGTTTGATGGTGTTCATTGCTATTGTAGTTTTCATAAAATAACCCCCAAAGTTGTGTCCAACTTATGGGGGTCAGTTCAAAATCAAGTCTTTTTTATTAGAACACTAATATCAATGTGCAAAAAAATTCTTTTCTGCCAACAATGCAATAAAATTACTTCTACTCTTATAACGTTCTTTATTGCTTGCAACTTTCTCATCAATCATATGAATCAGACGACTTGGTAAAGTTACATTGATTTTTTCAGTTTTTCCGAGATAACGATTTACATCGACTGGCGCTAAAGCCCAAGTTACACCTTCGTACTCTGGATTATCCATATAAGCACCGATATCAGAAGGAAGTGGGATTTGTTCTCCGTCTTCTACCAAGCCTTCTAAATGCAGCTCGATAGCTTCAATCGCCATATCAACAGCATCTTGATAGTTATCAGCAGCAGAAAAGCATCCTGGTAAATCAGGTACACGGATACCATGCGCTGTATAACTATCTCCTCTCTCGATTGCGATAGGATAAAACATGGCTAGACTCCTTTATATAGGTTTTATTAATTCAACGGTATAGATTATTTCAAAACAGATTTTTTATTAGTATTTACAAGTTAGCTGTAGTCAAACGTTAGCTTCGTTTGCAAACAAAGCTAACTATTGCTAAAGCCACTGGATCATTTCAATCCAGCTTGTTTGAAAATACTATTAACAGTACCTTTCGGTAGGTCTTTTTTAGGGTGTGGGACAGTAACCCTGCCCTTTTTAGTTTTATGCTTGTACTGAAAATGACTACCCTTAGCGGCGACCCAATACCATCCATCTGCTATGAGCATATCTATAAGCTCGGATGACTTAATAAAAACCTCCTATAATCAAAATTCATTTCTATTGTAACAACCATAACCCTAGGGTTATAAATTATTAAGTACAATATAACCCTAGGGTTATGAGATGTCAAATTTATTCTTAAATATTTCAAAAAGGGGAAAAATCAGCTACTGCGATAACCTCGCCAGCCACCGCAACCTTGACGTCCATATTCTGAGTTGATGGTAGGTTAACCGCAATCTCTGGCACAACCTGCCACAGCACAAGCCGTGATAATGTAGGAGCAAGCTCTGACAGCTCGCAGATATTTACCACTGCATCAAGTTTAATACGAATACGACTGGTCAAAAACCTATCTGTACGCGCGGTATCGGTCAGATATGAAGGATATTTGTGCGCTAAGGATCTAGAATGCCAAAGCCTCATAATTTCATTTTGTTTGGGGTATAGCATATCAAGAACAAACTGCAAAAATCCCAGCCCGCGCTCACTTGCCAGCGCTTGCCAATTGGCATAGATAATCCGTATCAGATAGCTCGTCATCATCACGCCTGAATACCACCAGACCGTCTAGCTTAGTAAAGCACTTTACGACCGACTGACGACCCTGGCACGGCACGCTATAGTTAAATATAGTTGAAAATACCATTGAGCGCATCAAGAGAATAATCATCAACCATTTATGCAAATACATTCGCGATCGCTTGCTCAAGCTCGCCCACTTTGTGGCTTCTTACAATCGAACCAATATACTCACTGGTCGGTAAGCTGGCTCGCTGCATATCTACCCACTATATCGGTCATACTGAATTGCCGCTATCAGTGGTTTGCGTTACCCTGATAATGATGATATCTTCAGGAAAATAGGCCCACTGACGTGGGACCTATGCCGTCAAATCCGTACACATCAACTTGGGAGATTGTAGTATTGCGTGTGGAATGAAACTACCAGATCAAATTTTAGAATTAGTTTCTATTGCTAAATTGAGATTCAAGTGGCTTAATATCATAGCCAAAATATTCCTCTATAACGTCTTGCAGGTTATTCATATTGATGTTCAGCATCTCCTCGTAGCCACTATTGCTGTAAATTTCTAATTGGGTATCTCGAATAAATAAAAAGCGTTTACCAACAACCATCGAGAAACGCAACTGGCTACTAAATGGATAGATAATATCGGCAGAAAAGCGGTTTTCAATACTGTGATAGATTTCGGTTTCAGACTTTGCAGCGATATCAATTTCCATTTGTTTTTTTTCTACATTACGTTTTCGGTGGTAGACTGTGATCACACCATTTTCTATTGCGGTCCTAAAGCGCATACCGTAATACTCATATAAAATGGGTGTTGCGGCTGGAATAAGTTGAATTGATGGCCATCCATTGCCAATATCTGCAAAGTAGCGCTGGTTGTTTATTTCAAGTCTTACTAGTCGATGAATATCTTTTCCACCAATGCGAGCAGAGTGCAAGTATGCATCTAACCCAACTGCTTTGGTTGCAGCTAAGTAGCTCAGGGCTTTGTCTGAGCATGTACCGCCATATGCCATTGTTGCAGGGTGTACGTTGTTGAGTAGGTATAAGTTATGAAATGGCTCTTGCTTAAATTTATCGAGTAGTATTTGTTGGGCTAAATGTACAGTCATCTATGAGCCCCTCCTCGTTTAGCAATAGCAGAATCAAATGTTGGATAGCTAAAAAAGTAAGGATCGTCTACATCATATGTGAATGTATCTTTCCATATTTCCTTAAGTTCTGCTATTTCTGTATTACCGTTACGGGTTAAATGGTCCACTACCAACTTTCGGATGCCACTGCCAACATCAAAAGAGGTCTTTTTTCTGTTTGCGATCTCGGCAGGCAATAAGTGCCTAAAGGCGTCTCTAAGTGCTATCTTGTTGTGACCTAGAATATAGAACTGTTTATGCTCAAGGTTATCGGCAACTCTCTTTACTGTCCGATCTAAAAATGGACAACGAGCTTCAATACTATGTGCCATGCTGCACTTATCAAGCCTACGAAGTTCCGTAAAGTGCATATCGGTTATCAGCTTGGTACGAGTAATTTGCCACTCTTGTTCGGATAGTTGCTCATGGTAACCAGCAAATAGCTCATCTGCCCCCTCTCCGGTTAGTACTACCTTTAAGCCTTTCCTCTGTACTGCTTGAGCTAATAAATAGGTCGCAAGACCATTGCTAATGATCGATGGATTGTAACTTTCAGTTGCGTAAAGTACCTTATCAATCAATCCGGGTAACTTTTGCTCACTTGGTAATGGGATGTAGATAACTTGCTTTAATCCTAGGTGTTTAACAAGCATTTCAACCATAGCAACATCAATACTATCGGAATCTCCCAGAGTAAAATAAGTTACATCTTGGCGATGCTGACAAGTTATAGCCGCAATAATCGAGCTATCTAGACCTCCGCTCAGGAAAACACCGAAGGGCTGTTTAGGTAAGCGTTTAATGACTGCTTGTTCCATTGCTGAAAGCAGATTAGATGTTGTACTAGTTAACTGTTGGTGGCGTGCTATTTGAGTAAGCGTGCCCGTGGCTAAGTCAAGCTGACTAATACCAAGGGGTACTTGCTCGAACCAGTCAATATTTTGTAGAGCTTTAAGTTCACTGACAACAAATAGGTTGTTATTGGTGTGACCGTAAAACAGTGGCTTTTTACCCATATGGTCGCGAAACAATAGAATCGAATTTGTCTCCAGTTGATAAATAACCCCTGAATAAAATCCGTCTAATTCGCTTAGTACCTGTTCACCCAGTTGAGCAAATAGTGGTGCGATTACATGTGTATCGCAGTCGCTATTACGGAGGAGGTTATATTGTTTTGCAAGTAAATCTGCATTGTAAATCTCGCCATTAAAAGCTCCTATCATGCAGCTGGATTTGTAAGGTTGGCGTCCTGTAATGCTTTCATCATTAATTGCCAAACGTGCAAACCCAATAGCTAATTTCTCCTTAATCCAATAATGTTGGTCGTCAGGACCTCGATGAGAAAGGCGAGTTAAAGTAGCTGATATATTTTGTTCGGCGGTATCACCGTGAAGCACGACTATTCCGCACATAGTTGCGCTTCTTTATTGAACTGTAGCTGATTACGCAATTGCATTAACAGTTCACCTAACCGATTCAAGCCACTACCATCTTCTGCATCGCCCCAATAACTGTCATTGATCGTATGTTCGGCTATGTGATATTGCTGGGTTGATAATAATAACGCTTCAAGTTCAGGGTTCTGAGTAAATTTGGCTGTAAGTGCTTGCAGCATTATATCTTCCTTCATGTTATGCCAGTTAGGTTTTAGGTGTTGTGATTCTAACTGCTTAGCCATTTGTTTGGCTAACATAGGACTTGCTGCACAGCGTATGCGCTCTTGCAATGTATGATCTCTAAATTTTTGTGCTTGGTAAAAGTGCTCTGTTGTCGGCCAAATTTTATTATGCAGATATATGGCATGTTTTGAAAAGTTAGAAAGCTCTCCCCAGGTTTGGTCTGAATGGTAAAATAAAATAGAGTTAATATTGTCATATTCGACACCTAAAGGCAGACAGTGCCCCAATTTTTCGTTTTTACTTTTCAAGTAATCTATATTTTCAGGCCTTATTTGTGGATGTGTATTAAGTAGTTCTACTTCGATTCCTGCTTGTTCTAGTGCGCGTCGTTTACGTGGGTTGTTTGATACCAAGCGCACTTGTTTTATTTCCATTCCTTTTAGCACATTTATAGCTGGTGCATAGTCGCGAACGTCTTGTTCTAAACCCAGTGCCTCAAATGACTCTGCTACATCTAAAGCTTCACTCTGCATTTTGTATACTGCTTGAATCTTATTAGAAAGGCCCTGTCCACGGCCTTCTTGATGTAAGTGGAAAATTATCCCACTTCCGTTGTGTGCCATTATCTTCATGGATTCGCGCAATTGGTCGGCACAGTCACAGTCCCTTGCTTCAAATACTTCAGAGGCTAGGCAAGAAGAATGTAATCGCAGTATTGGTTTACTTTCTAGTTTATTGATATCACCAAAGGTGACTACTCGTAACATTTCGTTGCCAGTATCGTACATTCTAAATGTGCCGTGTAGTGTTGGGAGTTCGCAGTAATCTTTAAAAGGCATTTTATTCTATTCTCTCGAGGGTTTTCTGATGTGCTTTTGCAAAGCGGTTACTCTGCGGCACTATTTGATTTAAAAATTCGTAAATATGGCACTCGTTCATTTGTTGAACTTGGGTTTCTAATTTAGTAAAAGTATCTGGGTTAAACGAGCTAGCCAAGTATTTATACAACTCGCTTAGTTCTGGATATTTGGATAAAGCTTGCGTTAAACCATTGATTCGGTAAAAACTGAGCCTTAAACGTGAAAGACGAGTGTTGTATTCTGATTTGGTTGCTTTCCATACCTGGCTAATCTCAATATCAGTAAAGACCAAGTTATGTCGTTCGTTGTTTCGTAGAAATTCTTGCAGCCCAGCATACAATGCCGATCCCATGATTTCATCCTGTACTTTACTTAAATTCAAAATTGGTTCGTGCTGTATGCGCCCAGTATGTTGAACAGGAAATGGCGCACTTTTAATAGTTAGTCCATGGTAATGTTTATTGACTATTGCCCAGACCATGTCTGAACGGCGAGCTTCACGGCCGTTAATCTTAAAAATTAGGTTAGGCGTTTGTATTAAGGCTTTAGCGTTTAGTACAAAGGTGTTGCCTCCACGGTTTACCGTATCTTTTGCTGCAGCTAATGGAGATGTTGAACATGCTGGAACAATACCACGAGTGAGCGGGAAGCCCGTGACCAATAAAGGCGCATGTGCAATCAATCGAGAGCGAGCTTCAGTGACGCTTTCACCTTTGTAGGCGGGCTCAAGCCAAAATGGTGCTTCGATATGAGCCGTATGTTTACGAGATAAGTCATAGTAATAATCAGGATACTTATCTCGAAGTATTGTATTTTCGTGGCTGCGATCAGGCAATTCGATATTGTTTGGTAGTTTATCAAGCCAGCGTAAGTTATGAAGCAGATCTACCAATTGGCCACGTAGACCATTTAATGGAGGATTAGGCGATGAGCCTTCGTATTGTCCGATCACTACATCGACATCTGCTTGCTTAAACACTGGTAGCCAAGCTAGAAACTGTTTGGCTCGGGCATCTAAACGCATATCGTCATCGAGGATCCAAGCATAGTTATTTGGAGTCATTGTACATTTTAAACCAACATATTTTTGCAGCATGCTCCGTGCATGTGCAATTCCCACCTGACCTTTTGGTCTTTTTGCTAAGTCGGAACTAAATAGGCCGCTTGCAGCATCTTCTATCTGTTGTGTTTCGCTTATTATTTTTATATCACCCAATGGCCTTTTGCTGAATGAAAGCGTTTCTTTCACAGAAGTATCTGAGCAACCGTTGCATAGTACTATGGAGTTTATACTGGATAAAAAATCACATTGTGCAAGATCAGCAATACTATTTAATAATGGCAATAACTTATGCGCATCACCGGTAATCACACCAATAGTTATAGCAAATGGCTTGGATGGTTTTTCTAGTGGGGCAAATGGCAGCCATGCCTCCTGTGTTTGTTTGAGGTTACAATCAATACCAGTTAATTTTTGACGAAATGCTTGATAGCCCTGCATTTCTGGGAAATTTATTGTATGCAAAGATTGGCGCATTAAGTGCTTGAGATTTGGATGATCCACATGATGAATAGTCAGATAAGCCCTCCGAGCCATGTGTTCGAACCCTAATTCATTCCATGGGCGAATATCCGCGCCATAATCAATCAGTTTCACTTCACCCTGGGTTTTTATTAAGTTTTTCGGGTGCATGTTATTGCATACAATTCCTGCTTTGCTGCAACTGTGTAGCAAATCAATCACTTGTTCGCAGTTGCCACCTTGATAAGGGTGACTATTTTCAAAAGGATAAGTGAGTACCACAGTTTTTCCATCTGATATAACTTCGTCAAGGGTATACAAACCAGGTAGATTGTACTGTTGTGAACTGAACCATTTTAAAAATTTGATTTGCTCAGTAGGTATGTGGGTTTTCCAATAGTCAATGCATTTAAAAATACGCTGACCATCTGTCATAACAACAGCTTCAGAGCCGATACCAAGTAGTAGAAGCTCGTGAATACCAAATAGCCTTCTAATACGATCATTAGCTGCATCAATGCGGCATTGTTTTATTCTATTAATGAGTGTCGCATGCGGTTTAATAAAGAGCTTATTACAGCGGTTAGTACATAAATGACGAGCGCCTAAGTCCATTAGTATTGTTGATAAATCGTTCTCGCTTTCAATAGACCGTTGCTTTTGAAAGTCACCATCTCTTAATACCCATGCGCTATTACCAATAGTTTCTTTGGCAACAAATGCTGTGGCTGTTTCAATACACGTTTGCTGAGGGCATAAATTATAGCAAGTAACTCCCAGTTGATTCATCCGCTCAATAAACGCACGCAAATCAATCTGATCTAATTTTTTAGTTGTGGTCAAAACGATATTGAAGCTAACCAGACTTTTTTGACCTAAATGATGAATTTTTTCAATAGCTCGCTCTAATTGGTTAAATAAAAGACTTCCTAATTCAACGCCAAGAGTTAATGCGATTTGAGATTCCTGTTTTAGTATTGGTTTTGGTAAGGCTTCTGGCTGCCAGAAAAATAGGCGCTGTGCGCGTTCAAGGAACGCGTTACTTTGATCAGCGCTCATACGTCCATGGTATTTCTGCCAAAAAACTGCCAATCCATTATTCTTGGCTAGTGAGTTTGGTGTACTAAGGCGTTGACGGTCACTATCAGCATAGTGATTTAGTAGTAGTTTTTTTATATTGCAGTAGCGTGTTGCGTCTAACTCACAAAGGCGTATACACAAATCTCGATCAGTGCAACTTGATAGCTGCTCATCAAAACCGCCTGCCATCAACATAATATCTAGTGATAAGAATAGGTTAGAACCTTGAATACCTGGATTTCCGCACAAGAACAGCTCTTCATTTAGTGAGTCAGGAGGTATACATTTGATAGGCTGTTGTTCATTATCTTCATAGCGGTAAAATCCAGCTGCCACCATATTGCAATGCTGTGTGATTGCTAGCGATTTGCAGTTTTCTAAGTAGTTAGGATGCCATTCATCATCATCGTCAAGAAATGCTAAAAATAGTGAACTGAAATCCTGTTTTTGTTCGTTGCTAAGGTATTCTATTGCCGTATTCCATGCTCCACTAGCACCGACAGTTCGCTGGTTTAATAAATATTTAATATGGCAATTAGTTGGTGGGATAGATTCGACTATCAGTCTGTTTTGACACTGGTTTTGGTCAGCAGAATCGTCTACAACAATAATATAGCTCGGTGATATGGACTGATTTAATACTGAGTTTATAGCTCGTTGTTTTAGTAGACTAGGTCTGTTTTTGGTCGCAATAATCACTGCTATCTGTGGGGCGTTCACACAATACTCCATTGCTAATGAACAACTAGCTTTTATACTTGCATAGTAAGGTTATAAAGCTTCTTGTATTAATAGGCTAGTAGTTCAGTCAAAACTATTAAATATTTTTACTTTCATGTCATTAGTTAGCACTCATACGGATTACAACTACATAAAAAGAATTACTAGTGATTTTATACCCCCTTTCTAATGCGTAATGGTGCAATGGCTTACAAATGTCGCAGTGCCTAAAAAAATGTAACCATATACAATTATTGTTTACTTATCAATTAATTTGCACAAATCCAGGATAATTGATAAGTAAACAATAACTGTGCAGGATAAGGATCCACAGTTAAACAAGATCAACTTTTGTTAATGTGTAGTTATGACCCCTGCCATCAAATTCTTAAAGTTAAACTTGGACTTGGACTATTTTAGTTACGCAGCCTGACGATAGTAATCAAACCATACTTGTTTTGGCGATTTACAACTTAAACCTTTTTTAACTCTAGTTTACTCATAATCAAGCTCAATATACTTAACAATATCTTTGATGGCTATGGTAATGACTGAGTCTGTCAGAATGCCAAATCAGCTCTTGGATGGGTCGTCTACTCTTAATTGCCATATTGAGTGCACGACAGACTAAGTGTACTATTACACGCTTATTGATAGTCAAGCCAGCTATTTTGAGCTTTTGCATAATTAACTTATATGTATATATTTAAAGAATATTAGATGTGATTACCTATAGTATTACGGGTTTATAAATAGAATTTGTAGATATACTGATCACTAATCAAAATATGAACACACAGTATTAGTAATCTATCTAAGCCTATTTATATAAGGCTTATACCAAAAATTGCTAATAATAAGATTTTTCCAGATGGCTTTGTGAAAATTAGGGTTTGACTGGCAAAGTGCAGTTGGAGCATTAAAATTATAATAATAAGGATCTAGGAATGTCGGATAATACATTAACGTTAAAAACCATTGGTAGTTTATTGCAAAAGAGGTTCTACATTCCTGCTTATCAACGTGGTTACCGCTGGAAAGAGCAGCAAGTGACTGACTTATTGGACGATATAAAAGAGTATTATTTGAAATCCAGAAATAATAAGGATGAATCGTTTTATTGTTTACAACCTATTGTCGTAAAGCAAAAAGATGACAAGACTTGGGAAGTTGTTGATGGACAGCAGCGCTTAACCACTATTTACATTATTTTAACGTGCTTATTGGAAGCTAATAATGAAGAGAACATATCTCGATATCATATTAGCTATGAAACAAGAAAAGATTCAGCTCGATTTTTGAAAAATATTGAGCCAAATCAACACGAAAATAACATCGATTTCTTTCATATTTACGAAGCTAAAAAAGCTGTTGAATCATGGTTTAAAAGTCAAAAAGAAATAGATAAGTATGAATCCATACAAACCCCTCTATTAAATCTAGATAATAGAAGTGTCAAAGTTATATGGTACGAATTAGGTGACTTTGAAAAGTCAACTGAGGTCTTCTCTAGACTTAATATAGGTAAGATCCCCCTCGTTAATGCTGAGCTTATAAAAGCGCTGTTCTTGAAAGCTAGTAATTTCTGTCTACCCTCAACATCTGACGATGAAAATCTTCATCATCTTCAAAACCTTAAACAGTTTACAATCTCTCAAGAGTGGGACTCGATCGAAAAAAGCTTTCAAGACGATGCGTTTTGGTACTTTTTAAATAATGATGATCTCGAATCCAATAGGATTGAGTTACTACTTAACCTATACGCGACATCGCTAGATAGCACGGGCATAGAAGACAGTGACAAACTGAAAACTTTTTTACTGTTCAATAATCTACTTAACGCTAATGAGGTAAACGTAGCTCAAGAATGGCTAAATATCAAACGGCTCTTTATGACTTTAGAAGAATGGTTTAATGATCGCGAGTTATTCCATCTTATTGGTTTTCTAATCACCGAAGGAGTAAAGATAAATAGTGTTATAACGATAAGCCAAAAGAGTCAAAACAAACAAGATTTCCGTAAAAAACTTATCAGCGAGATATTTGAGCTTTCATTTAATCATAAGTCTTATACCACATTATCTAACGATGATACTCAACAACGCATAAACTACTATCTATCATCAGAGCTTACTTACGATACTAAATACTTAAAAGAACTCCGCCGTATTCTACTGTTATTCAATATCGTAAGCCTACTTAGTAACTCCAAATCAAATTCACGTTTTCAATTTGATAGATTCAAGCGTGAAAGCTGGGATGTTGAGCACATACGCTCAGTAACCTCAGACATGCCTGACAATATAAATAGTCAAAAGAGTTGGCTAAAAGACGTCAAAGAATACTTAAAACACTCACAGACTGATGTAAAAGACGCTACAGATAATAATAACGAAATATTATCTATTAGTAATGACATTAATCAGATCTTACAAGCCAAGACATTCAATCAAAAGTCTTTCGAAGATATCTATAAACACATCATAAAACTCTACGACCCAAATGATGAGGAGATAGTAGATAATTCTATCGGCAACCTAACTTTGCTTGATAGTCATACCAATCGCAGCTATAAAAATGCAATCTTTCCTATAAAACGAAAGCATATTATTGAGCTAGATAAAAAAGCCATATATGTTCCTTTATGCACCAAAAATGCTTTTTTGAAGTATTACAGTACAAATATAGACAAGATGCTTTACTGGAATTCAAATGATAGAGATGACCATCAAGAAGCAATGATAAACACCATGACTGAATTTTTTGCAAAATCTGGAGCTCAATAATGGAAAATGGAGAAAAGTTAACCTTTAGCGAGCTGTTCGATAAAGTTAGTATTGTCGAGATTCCGATTATTCAACGTGACTATGCACAGGGGCGTCAAGAGCAATCAGAGGTTCGAGATACTTTTTTAAACTCTTTATTCTCAGCGCTTACTATAGATAAAACTAATAGCGATAAACAGACATTAAATTTAGATTTTGTATATGGTGATATCGATAATCACAATACACTTTCAGTGTTGGATGGTCAGCAACGCCTAACAACATTGTTCTTATTACATTGGTTTTTGGCTGTAAAGCATAAACACCTAGTAAAGTTCAAAGAGCGATTTAGCCAAGATAATAAGTCTCGCTTTACGTACAAAACCCGACCAAGCTCATCTGAATTTTTTGATGCTTTAGTATCGAATGATGACATTGAACAGCGATATCATAAAATAGCCAGCAAACACAACTATAGTATTCACGAGTTAATCAGTGACAGTACTTGGTTTTTCTCAGCTTGGAGACAAGATCCGACCGTACAAGCCTGCCTAAATATGTTAAAGGCGCTTGAAAACAGGTTTGAATGCTGTGATAGCGATTTATACCTACGGATGATGGATAGCAATAACCCTTATATCACTTTTCAGTTCCTATCATTAAGTAAGTTTGGGTTATCTGACGAGCTGTATATCAAAATGAACGCGCGAGGCAAGCCCCTCACTCTATTTGAAAACTTCAAAGCTAATCTGCAACAGATTATCAAATCCTTCTCTGAAGATGCAACTAATTATAATTTAAAATTTAGAGAGAATAAGGTTAATGCTTATGAGTATTTCATTCATAAGATAGATACAGACTGGGCAGATCTATTTTGGACGTATCGGACTGTTGGTGATAATCCTGATACCTATGATGATGAGCTTATGAACTTCATTCGCTTAATCATAATATACCAATATATTATCGATACTAAGAACAATGATAGTAAAATTGAAGATAGGCTCAATACTTTTTTTGCACAAAAAGCCAAGTTGCAGCACTTAACAATAGCTCAGTACATTGAATTAAATTGTTTTACACCTGATTTTGTAACTAAGTTCATTCATCTTTTAGACTTACTAGATTTAAATGACGATCATAACCATCATCTCAAAACTTACTTACCTGACACATATAATGAGACACATTATTCAGAAGTATCTATGTTCAAAAAAGTACTAGCAGATGATACCAGTTATCCCGAAAAGCTACGATTCTATGCTTTTTATCGTTTTCTTTCAAAAAAGCTCAGATCAGCTAACAGCGTTAATGCTGATGATATTCAATCTGAGCTTGTTGAATGGGTACGTGTCATTTATAACTTAACTGAAAATACTATTTTTAATACTTCAAAAGACTTCTTAGAAGCTCTGCTATCCATTGAAAAACTAAGTGGGTTTAACTCTCCTATTTTATATACGCTAACTCATAGACCTGGGTTAGCCTTGAGTAGAATCTCAGAAGATCAGCTTGTTGAAGAAAAGATTAAAGCACATTTGATATTAAGATCAGATCAGTGGAAACAGGCGATTCTAGAAGCTGAAAAGCAGCCATTTTTTGATAGTGATAAGAAACATCAATTCTTTAACGGTCAAATCGGTTTCCTACTGAATTTTTCAGGTATTTTAGAATATTACAGAGAGCATGGTGATTGTAAGTGGGAAGTAGATCAAAACAGCATATATTTTACTCATTTTGAGAAATACGCCCAGTCAGCGAGAGCCATTTTTGACCTACTTCAACAAAACTCCTCAGACATTGGCTATGTATGGGAACGCGCTGTACTAAGTAAGGGAGTATACTTTACTAAAAAAGGGTACGATCGTTATAACTTATTAAGCAGTCGCTCTACTAAACATAATATCGATCGTGATCATAGTTGGAAAAGACTACTACGTATTGGCTCTGCTTATATGAAGCGAGAAAAAACAAGTGCCAAAATCGAAGAAAGACAGTCATATGTAAAAGCTGTATTAGACGATACCGACTTCGACGTTAATAATGTTAGATATTCGCTACAAAAAATCTGTGACAAAGCGCTGGCTAATAATAGTTTAGTTAAATGGCGCGAACATCTGATACAACATCCTGAGCTCTTCAAGGATTGTAAGCAAGGGTTCATTCTTAGGAATGATGATGAGTTTGTTTTATTTAAAGAAGCCCAACGCAACCATACGCAATATGAGCTTTATACCCGTGTTATTGGAATCAAACTGAACCAAGACAAATCCTTGATACAACCCTTCCAAGACCTTAATTACCAGGAAGTAATGACTAGTACCATACCTGCCAGCCTAAAAATAGAAGGTTGGCGATATGCAGGAAATGAATATCACTTCGAAATTTTGAAAGAGCCAAACAACTTTATAGTGCTGTTTAAAAATAGCTCATTGAACGATTACCCTCAAAAAGTTACTGATATACTTGAAATCAATGGACTTCAACGCAAACATATCACAGACGACGAAACAGGCTATGAGGTTAGCTCATTAACAACGGTAGATGATGTGATTAGTCAGCTTACTCAAACTTGTAATTCATTGAGGAGTATTGAGAATGAGTAATGTCAACGTTATAGAAAGACTCATGCAAAACCGTGTCGCACGCTTTTTCACTAATATGCTAGGCTATCGCTATTTGGGTGAATTTAAAGATCAAGCCAACAACTGCAATATCGAAGCTGAGCTATTAGAGCAATAGCTGGCCGCCCGTAAGGGTTGCCCTATCTTAAGATGATGCGCTATCAACAGGCTGCCGCACTCGTTAGTAGCCTACGGCGTTAAGGAAAAGGAAGACGCAAGCGAACGATTCGAGAACATCAGCCTTATTGATTGGAATAACGTCGACGCCAATGACTTTGCTATTGCTGAGAAAATCTCAATTACTAGAAAGAACAAAAAAAATCCATGATATCGTCCTTTACGTCAACGAGTTTGCTTTAGGCATCATTGAGCTAAAATGTTCTAACATCAATGTCGCAGTTAACGTGTAAAGTAATCAATCCGACTGGCACAGCAAGCGGTGACTCGTATCCTGAGACTATTAACACTCCTACTAAGCGCGCACTATATGACAACTTGGATCAAAATGAGGACTTAACAGATAAAGTAGACGCTGCTATTAGGCTCAGTAAACAAGCAGATTGGCAAGGTCATCTAATTAAGGAACGGCGAATCACAAATGCTGTACATCAGACCGTCTCCGAGTATCAAATTGATATCGATATCGAAGCGTTGATTGACTTGGTTAAAGCACAGCAGAAATATCAGTGATTGTTCAGTCAGCCCTTATTAAGATTGGTGAGTTAGATATAAATCTGACTCGCAAAGATATTAAAAACCTACATATTAGTGTGATGCCACCTGATAACATGACTGAGACGGCCATTCGCATGGCTGTTATCTACCGTATACCTTGGATTAGGCATCAGCAGGCTACCTTTACCAAGTAAGAGCTCCAATCGGCTCGAGAGATGGTAAATGGTGAAACGCATTATCTATGGGGCAGACGCTACCGACTTGAAGCGATTGAGAGTGATACCCTCAAATCTCAGACAATCAAACTAAAGAGCAGTAAGCTTATCCTAACTGTAAATACAGGGCTATCTGATGAAGTAAAACTTAAGCTATTGACTGAATACTATCGTGGCCGACTAAAAGCTAAAGCACTCGATCTTATCGATAAATGTTCGAAGAAAACTGGCGTCACTATCAGCGATTGGCAAATCCAAAAAATGAAGACCAAATGGGGCAGCTGTAATATAGAAGAAGGCAGTATACGGCTTAACTTAGACCTGGCCAAAAAACCACTGCTTTGTTTGGAATATATTATCTTGCATGAATTGCTACACTTCAAAGAAAGGCAGCACAACGATAGATTTAAGGCCCTGCTCGACACTCACATGCCCGATTGGCGATCTAGACGGATTTACTCAACCAAATGCCATTAAACCAAGAGAGTTGGAAATATAAAGAGTAGTCCTTTAATTATAGACTAACACTTAGATCTGAGCCTATACCTACGTCTCAGCATACATTGCCCTTAATCGAAAAGAGTTAGGCTCATCGCTCATACTTGTGCAGGAGTCCATATATAATTCATCAGTCATAATACTCTTTTCAATAAAATCTATTATATAAGCAGTACTATCTAATGAAGGGCTTACGCTACTCTCTATACCTAACAATAGCCCTTTGATATTAGGATTTTTAGGGAGCTGACTAACGATCTCATTTGCTGCTTTTTTTGCCATATCTGTCTCAAATCCATCTGCTACATGAGTTTGAGTAAATTTATATGATTTCTCTCTTTCGAATAAACTTTTGATATCGATAACATCGATAGCTATTGAGCCACGTGGACTAATATTCAATAACTTAACTACTTGATTTACGTCTTCAGGCTGACACCTAACAATGCCCTCTATAATATCTAAGCGATCAAAATCCATATCATCTATTTGCAATTCCACTAAAAACCAAGCTTCTGACTTCTCTTTTAGCTCTAGTAGCGCCTGCTCATTCCAATCCTCGCTGATAATAAAACAACCAATAACAGACTTAGGGTAACGATCCATAATTTGTTGGTATAGGAATGCATTAGGTGTTTCATCTATATACGATTCGTCCATATGGTATTTCATCGTTATACTCACTGATAATTAATGTTTTCTAAAATGGTTAGAAGTATCAAATTTTAGTGCTGGTTTTAGTGCTGGTTAAATCTTATTCAGTTTTGTTTACTTAGATTACTGGTCATTGATTTGCTTTAATATTTCTATAGTATTTATATCGTAACTACCAGCAAAGAACTGGTATAAAAGCTGCTCAAATACACATTTGTTACCAGCGGCAAAGGCAAACAACGTTAGCGAAGACTGCAGCTTCAGATTGTCCGGTGAACCAAAGATATCTAAAGCGCTTTTTTCAGGGTGCAATAGTAATAATTCAGCGCACTCTATTAACCGTGCTCCAAGGACCTCATGCTGCAAATACGCTTTCGCTTGCTCCAGACTTTCTATTGCAAATCGTCGAGCTCTTACACTGTGCCCTAACCCTTTCACCTGTGGAAAAATAAACCACATCCAATGTGTACGTTTATGTCCTTGGGTCAGCTCTTCAATCACTTGTGAATAGATAGCATCTTGAGCTTGGATAAAATCATCAAATAAACCTTTATCTGTCATTGTCATTTTCTGCACTCCTTACGATTTAATTAATGAGCATTTGCCTACCTGCCACGCTAACCAGCCACATATATCGCCCCCATCCAATAATTGTTAGACTTATCAATTATCCTATTGCCGTAAAACACTTCTGCATCATCAGCAATCCGACTTTCAACAGCAGTTGTGATACTAAAAAACTCATCAAGAGATAGCTTATGATCGCTTTCAATATCAAGCATCATATACTGAGTACTAAGACCTTCAGGAATTTGATTGAGCAGATGATTAACGGCATGCTTTACTTGTTCTGAGTCTGGCTGACCAGTTACAGTATTCTGTATAAATTTAGCAGTCTTTTCAGCCCCGCAGGATGTTTTGATATCACTAACATCTATACCAACCTTATCCCGATCAGATAGTACTGATTCAAATACGGTTATTACCTGCCCGACTTCATCCACTTTGCAAATAATGATCCCGTCTATTACTTCGAATCTATCAATTCGCTTATCTGTGATTTGTAACGCAAACAATGTGCAACCGACTTGTTGCTTTAACGCTAGCAGTGACTGCTCATCCCAGCCATCTTCGATAACAATAAACCCAACCTCAGACAAGAGGTAGCTATCTGATTGTGGCGTATATAAAGTAGCTAAAGGTATGGGCTTTATCTGAAGCTCATCACTACGTTCTTCGTTAATATCGTTTTTTGTAGTCTGTTTATCTGTACAAATACTATCTGCTGTCATACTCAGCTCCTCTTTAAAGTGAAATCATCAATTACGGTTATAAAGCTGCATCCCACTTTCTAGGCGCTCAAGAATAACTACCTTTAGCTCTAATGGTTCAATGACGACGGACAATTGCGACATACTTACCAGCCAATCTTGCAGACGAGTAGTATGAGCAACTGTAGCGCTGACTTGTTTCCAAGTGTCATCGATAATAGTAATCTTCTGATCTATCGATAATGGACGCTCGTAAAGATGCTGACAGGCATACCTTTGCACCTTTAAAACTAGTTTAATTTGGGTGTCATCGGTCGGCTCTAACCTACCTAGTTTGCGCAGATTCAGTAATGAAAAGGCATCTCGACCTACTCAGTCAGGTATTGGCTTATTTATGACTACTGCCTTGGTAATACGGTTGACTGCAAAATTGCGATGGTTTTTCTTCCCATTTATTTTGATAGCGTATTTGTAATTGACAATTCTGTCGCAAAGCTTGATGAATACTGACCTCTGCTGTCAAATCCGTAGATATCACATTGAGGGATTATAATTTTAAAGAATTTTTCAATGCTAGAATAGACCAATAATCTAAACTATAACTTGTTGGGTGATAAACACCTCAATATTATGGTGTCCGAAATATCATTAACCTATCCATTACCATGAAATTTTTTTACTCTGATGATTCGAAAATCACCTAAATGCTATGGTTTATATAGTGCAGAAGACTGCGGTATGAAATCCACTTTTCTCAGGTGGTGTTGTTAATATTGGGGTTTGAACTACAGATGCACTAATAGTGGCTCCGCAGGATATGTATCGGTCTGTCTTGCGGTAGATGGTGGCAACAACAACAGCACTTACCCTCCGCGTTACATGAAGAATGGGGCTGTCGATTCAAGCTTGGCTTTTACTATGACATTGCCAGGAAATACTATTTGGGGTACCCGCAATTCTAGTGGTTCTGAATTCAACTCAGGCTCACTCGCCATTGCCGAAAACTCATTTATCTCAGGCAGTGTAGCTATTAACATTTCTCTGCTCTCAAACTATGACAACGCTCTCGCAACATCCGGAACCTACACCAACGATTTCAATGGTAGTCAGACCGCATTAACGTTTAAGGCTAACGAAATCTCATCTGGCCTTGATTGCTCAACGGGTAATTTAGGAGTAGATCAATTCCCATTTACCGTTCAAGCGACCGTAATTCCAAGCTGTTTAGTTACCTCTACCACTGACGTCAATTTAGGTTCTCATTCTGCAAATAGAAACAATATCATAGGCAATAATTCTAGTGCGATTGGCGTCACTTGCACAAATGGTGCACCCTATAATATTGGCTTAATGCCATCCAATAATAATATAGATGGTGCTGGCATGATGAGTGGTACTGGTAACAATACTGATAAGATACCTTATCAATTACGTTCAACTGATGGTGAAAGTGGAGATATATGGGGAAACACCGCCACCTCGAATAACGTCGGGAATGGCGTAATAGGTACTGGCGATGGAACCTCTCAACTAAAGACTGTCTACGTTACTGTTCTCAGTGCCGACTTTCGGCCTGATAAATACTCTGACATTGTAAGCATTCAAGTCAATTATTAATAGCTTCTACTTTACTAGTAGTTCTAACATTATAAAGGCTGCTCTATTTTTCGTGCTCAATATATACGTCAATATTAAAAATATATAGGTATAAACAATATTTCTTGTAAGCAATATTTGCTTATTTTTATAGTAGAGCCGCTATTCTAACGACATATAATTGTTGTTAAATATGTTGTTAAAATTAATTATAAAATTGCTGTATAGGTTGGTTTTAAAGACTCTTAGACTCATAGCCTACTCTTGGTGGGCGCACCAATCATAGTACTTAGACATAATCTTATCTCAGCCTGTTTTATCCCGCTCATATTCTATGGTTCTCTTTGTTGACTGCCTATCACTACCCAACAGCACTAATGCCCACTCTTTTATCACCATTAATTTGGTAGCGAATCACTAATACATGGCTTAATACCCATACCACCCTTTTCCCTCCTCCATAACTTTATTAGTAGTTTTTTGATATCGATAGTCATTAAAAATATCGTTACGATATCAATCACTACAAAAAAATAAGTCATAAAAATTATAATATCAAAAGTAAGCTGTTGAATTGTTTGACAATATAAAAGTCAAGATAAGTTCGCATATTGGGTACTTAACTAGTAATACTTTCGGTACACTGATAAAAATTAAGGTTGAATAATCGCGCAAAACAATCTAATAATAGGTTTGTAGGTTCTAGACATTTATCTAGCAACTTATATCCACTATTTTTAGGAAATGACTACAATGACGTATAAGAATGTAACTGTCGCGGGAAGCGGCGTCCTAGGCTACCAAATCGCTTTTCAAGCCGCGTTTCATGGTTTTAATGTCAGTGTTTATGACATCAATGACGAGGTATTAGAAAAGGCAAAATCAAAATTTCAATTGATGTGCAAGGCTTTTCGAAAAGACTTGAGGGCAACCCAGGAGCAGTTAGATAAAGCCTTTGACAATCTGAGCTATACTTCAGACTTAGCTGAAGCGGTCAAAGATGCTGATCTCATGATTGAAGCCATTCCAGAAATCCCCAAGATCAAAATCGAATTTTATGAAAAGCTAGCCAAGCTCGCCCCAGAGAAAACCATATTTGCCACCAATACTTCAACCTTGCTTCCTAGCCATTTTGCAGAATCAACAGGGCGCCCTGCCCAGTTTTTAGCGCTTCATTTTGCCAATAAAATTTGGATGCACAATGTCGCTGAAATCATGGGACATCCTGGCACAGACCCTCAAGTATTTGATGATGTTGTTGCTTTTGCTACTGCTATTGGTATGGTGGCAACGCCGCTAGATAAAGAGCAGCCTGGCTACATCATGAATAGTTTGTTAGCGCCTTTTATAGATGCAGCTTTACAACTGGTTGCAAAAGAGGTTGCCGATCCGCATACGATAGATAAGACGTGGATGATAGTCACTGGCGCGCCGTCAGGTCCATTTGCCATATTGGACACTATCGGTATCAACACTGCCTACAACATCACCAAAATATCTGCTGAAGCCACTCAAAACCCGGTAAGGTTCAAGGCTGCTAAGTATTTGAAAGAGCAATTAATCGATCAAAACAAGCTAGGGTCTGCAACTGGTGAAGGATTCTACACTTATCCAAACCCTGCCTTTATGAATCCTGATTTTTTGAAATGATAAAGAATATAAACTCTGTTAAATAAAGCCGTAACTCTACCAGTCATCGCTTAGTAGACTATTAGCTTGGTAGACTGGTAAAGCTGCACTGATGACTATTTGAACAAACAAAGAACCCTTGTAGATTAAATACTACAAGGGTTCTTTGTTGTCTATACCTTGAGTGGTACTTTTTTAAAGTATCAAAATTCACTGCTCTGCTTTATTAACTACCGATGTCATCAACTACTCAATGTCATCAACTGCTGACCTATTCATAATTTTGGTTAAAGATAACAGACAATTCACTCGCGGCTTCTTGCATCAACGGCACATAGCTGAGTAACTCATCCATACTTTTTCTAACGGTTGGACCATGAGTAAATAGCGTAGCAAATGCTTGCTGCTCACCATTAGGAATCATCACCGCACAGGCGACCATCCCCGGAATAAACTCTTCGTTATCTATACCCACCTTGGTCTCACGTGTCTTTACAATTGTCTGCATGAGTTGCTTTTTATCCGTTTGGGTATGGGTCGTAAGCGCATGTATCGACATCTTTTCAATGATGCGCTCACATTTGTCATCTGACAGCTGTGCCAGCAGCAACTTGCCACTGGCACTGGCCCACACGGGTACATGAGTACCGGACGGTAGAAATATCTGTAGTGGCCAGTCTGACATGACGCGATCAACATACACCACATCTAAGTCTTGCAAAATCGCAATACCAACTGTCTCCCCTATCTTCGCTGATAGCTCATTTAGTATTGCCAATCGCTCATTTTTAAAATCACTGTTTTGCAACAAGTTCATAGCAAGCTTGTACGTGCGCTTTCCGCAAGTGACCTTTCCTGGCAGGTCTAATTGAATAAATCCAAGACTCTGCAATTGATCCAATAATCGATACATACTGGGTACTGGCACCTCTAGGGTTTCTGACAAATCACTGACACTCATTGGTCTTTGAGAGCTTGCCAACACCTCTACAATCTGTAAAACACGTTCAACACTTGATCCTTTCTTCTTCTTAGCCTCACTCATTAATTACTCCAAAACTTTTAGCTGACGCTCAGCAAATAAATTTATTCATTATAACGATAAAATTTATGCTTTTGCGTCTTGTCATCATAAACATATTCTGTTACCTTTCACATAACGAGAAAATATTTATCGTTATGTGAAGTTTAATTGTTAGGTATACATTATTTTGTCAGCAGCTCATACGACCAATAAACAACTTAGCAAGCTGATAACGGAAGTCATTCATACAAGGATTAGTAACTATGTCGCACAGTATCCTTCTGCCAAGGACCATGGAGATCGGACGCGATGCTTGCCAAAAGCTACCGCAGATATTAAAGAGTTTAGGTATCAAAAAACCCCTGATTATCACTGACGATATGATGGTCAAACTTGGCTATGTCGATAATATCCAAGCCATTTTAAAAGAAGCGAAAATCAGCGCTGATGTGTTTTCGGACACCGTTCCAGAACCTACTGAGATGTCTATCAGCGCAGGTGTCTCGCAAGTCAAAGCGCAGGACTATGATGGTCTTATTGCACTAGGCGGCGGCAGCCCTATTGATAGTGCCAAAGCTATCTCAATACTGGGTAAGTTTGGCGGGGTCATGCGTGACTATAAGTTTCCTCGTCAAGTAGATGAGACGGGACTGCCTATCATCGCCATACCAACCACTGCGGGTACAGGCTCAGAAGTCACTCGCTTTACCATCATCACTGATGACCTCAATAACGAAAAACTGTTGTGCGTGGGTATGGGCTTCATGCCTATAGCAGCGATTATCGACTATACCCTAACGCTTAGCGTACCGCCGCGCACTACTGCAGATACAGGCATTGACGCGATGACTCATGCCATCGAAGCGTATATCAGTCCCAAACGAAATGCCTATAGCGATCAGCAAGCATTGGCGGCACTGCGTCTGATTGGACCCAATATCCAAACGGCTTATCATGACGGCAAAGATGACACGGCCCGCGAGACCATGATGCTCGGCTCTACCTTGGCTGGTATCGCTTTTTGCAACTCTTCAGTTGCGCTTGTACATGGTATGAGCCGTCCGATCGGTGCGTTTTTCCATGTGCCACATGGTCTATCGAATGCCATGCTACTGCCAACGATTACCGAATTTGGTATCTCAAGTGCGCCCGACCGCTATGCTGACTGCGCACGTGCATTAGGCGTCGCTGACTCTAGTGATACAGATGATGACGCCAACACCCGTTTAATCGACTTTCTCAAAAACTTAAACAAAGAATTGCATGTGCCCACATTGGCAGAGTTTGGTGTGCAGCGAGCCGACTTTGACAAGCTCGTCAATACCATGTGCGAGCAAGCATTTGCATCGGGCTCACCCAATAACAACCCACGCATACCCAATTTAGAAGAAATGATTCAGCTTTATACCATGCTGTGGGATGACAGCAGCACAGATCACGCCTAGCACTCTGTGATACCAACATTACACCCATTTACTATCGACCACCCAATAACACACCTGTTTAAAGGACATAAACTATGCAAACTATCGGTCATTTCATCAACGGTAGCTTAGTCAACAATGACAGCCAAACTCAAGACGTCTACAACCCTTCAACGGGCGATGTCAGCAAAAAAGTTGCGTTAGGTGGTGCAAAAACCATCGGCGAAGCGGTCGCTGCCGCCAAGGCTGCCTTTCCAGCGTGGAGCAAAACGTCGCCACTAAAACGTGCACGCGTAATGTTTAAGTTCAAAGCATTGCTCGAGCAAAATGCAGATGAGATTTGCCGCCTGATCGGTGAAGAGCATGGCAAAATCGTCCATGATGCGGCAGGTGAGCTACAGCGCGGTATTGAGAACGTCGAATATGCTTGCGGTGCACCTGAGTTATTAAAAGGGGAACACAGTCGTAATGTCAGTACAGATATAGACTCTTGGAGTGAATTTCACCCATTAGGTGTTGTGGCTGGTATCACACCATTTAACTTTCCTGCCATGGTGCCACTGTGGATGTTTCCGATGGCGATCGTTTGTGGTAACACCTTTATCCTAAAGCCATCTGAGCGTGATCCAAGCTCTACGCTGTTTATTGCGCAGCTGTTGCATGAAGCAGGGCTTCCGGAAGGCGTTATCAACGTGGTCAATGGTGGCAAAGAAGCCGTTGATGCCATTTTGCATCATCCAGATGTCAAGGCTGTCAGCTTTGTCGGCTCTACCCCTATCGCTGAATACATCTATACGACCGCAGCAGCACAAGGCAAACGCTGCCAAGCATTAGGCGGTGCAAAAAACCACGCGATCGTGATGCCAGATGCTGATTTGGATAATGTCGTAACCTCATTACTTGGCGCAGCTTTTGGCTCATCAGGTGAACGCTGTATGGCATTGTCTGTCGCTGTGGCTGTCGGTGATGAAACCGCGGATAAAATGATTGCCGCTCTGCAGCCAGCTATCGATGCACTCAAGTTCGGGGTTCACTCAGAGAAGAATAACGACTTTGGTCCTGTCATTACCAAGGCACATAAATCTAAAGTCGTCGAGCATATAAAGAGTGCTGCCGATCAAGGTGCCACCTTAGTTACAGATGGCTCTGATGTACAACCAGAAGGTCATGAAGATGGGTTTTTTGTTGGTCCAACGCTGATTGATCATGTCACAAAAGACATGGACAGCTACAAGTCTGAAATTTTTGGTCCAGTACTGCAAGTCATGCGCGTACAAACCATGGCCGAGGCAATACAGCTTATTAATGACCATGAATACGGTAATGGTACATGTATCTACACCCGCGATGGTGAGGCGGCGCGTCACTTTATTGACAATATTGAAGTTGGCATGGTCGGTATTAATATCCCGCTACCCGTACCCGTAGCATCACAAAGCTTTGGTGGCTGGAAACGCTCATTATTTGGCGACTTGGCCATGTACGGACCAGACGGCGTGAGATTTTTCACTCGACGCAAGACCGTCACTCAGCGCTGGCCGAGCACGGCAGTGAGAGATGAAAAGCAATTCTCCATGCCCACTTAACCCTATTACCTCTTAAGAGCACCACCTCACCATTGCTCTCAAAAACATTACATAGTATGTCAAAAACTGGTGCTTGCGTCTTACCCACATCACTCGTGGATAGATAGCGAGCACTCTGACTGTGTCAGTTTGATGGTCTCTTATGTCAGTTTGATGGCCTCTAGTGTATCGGCTATCAAACCCCATGACGTTCTGGCTTTTTGTAGTAACACCATAATATTCTAAGGATAGATAACTATGCGAGAAACTTTTGAATTACCCCTCGTAGGTGTCAAAGTCATCGATTTTGGTCAATATATTGCAGGTCCTGCTGTTGGCATGATGCTTGGCGATCTCGGCGCTACCGTGGTTCATATAGACCCGCCGTCAGGTCCAAAATGGCACAGCCCGGCTAATGCCGTATTAAACCGCAATAAATTAGTGCTAAAAATCGACCTTAAGACTGCTGAGGGAGTAGCGCAGGCTGAAGCGTTGATCTTGGAAAGTGACATTGTGATTGAAGGCTTTCGCCCTGGAAAAATGGCAGAGATGGGACTCGATCTGGTAGCACTGCGCAAAAAACGTCCACAGCTGATTGCCTTATCAATTCCCGGGTTTGCCTCAAACGATGAAAACCGCCGTGAGCTTCGCGCCTATGAGAGCATCATTTCAGCAAGCTCAGGGGTATTTACTGACATGGGTCTCAATCGCGTACTCATGGGTATCAACCCGTCATTCTCGCCGCTACCGCTACCTTCTGCTTATGGCGCTATGCTGGCAGGTTCTGCCGTTGTCTTTGCTCTACAAGCTCGTGAAAACACAGGGCTTGGCGACGCCATTGAGGTTCCACTTGCAGCGGCTGTTATGGAAGGTCTTTGTTACAATTCGATAGAAATCGAGGACTTGCCTGAGCGTTATTTGACTCAGCGTGAGGTTGAGATTCAGCGCCGCCGTGTCGAAGGTATTCCAATGAACATGGGCTATGAAGAGCTACAAGAATTGCTAGATCCTTTTTATCGCAGCTATATGTGCAAAGATGGGCGCATGTTTTACGTGGTATGCCCTAGCCACAAACATCATGCAAAGCGTTGCCTAGAGGTTTTAGGGTTGTACGATGAATTAATTGAGGAAGGATTAACTGAAGAGGAGGATACTTATGTACCTTCTAGTCAGTGGCAGTCTGATACCTCGCTTGGTGTTTATCCGATGCCAAAATACTGGGCAGATCATATCGCTGAAAAAATGAAAGGCGCTTTCTTGAAACGCACCTCAAAAGAGTGGCAAAAGATCTTTGGGAAACGCGGTATACCTGGGGCGCCCCAACGTTGGCTACAGGAGTGGATCCATGATGATCATGCCGAAACGACGGGACTGATGATCGAAGTCGAAGACCCCACCTATGGCAAAATGATTCAACCAGGCCCAATTGTGTGGCTTGAAGAGTGCGGCGAACAAATGCTGCAACCCAAACCGCCGATGCCTATAGATTTTGATAAGGCTTTTAAAAAACTAAAGAGCATCAAGACCAAGCTGCCTTCAGTGAAAGACAGTGATGAGACCTATGGCTGGCTAGATGGTATCAAAGTTCTTGATCTATGTAATGTAATTGCCGGACCGCATTCAGCAGCTTACTTGGCACGGTTTGGTGCAGAAGTCATCAAGCTCGATCCTGCGTCACCACTGTACGATAGCTGGAACACCGTTATTTACGGTATGTCTCAAATGGTAGGCAAGCAGTCGATACTTGCTGATATTCGTTATGGACAAGGACGAGACGTATTCGAGCAACTGGTTCGTTCAGCTGATGTCATTGTTTGGAATGCAACAGACACACAAATCAAAAAAGTGGGATTGGATACTGAGGGTTTAAAAGCATTAAATCCTGAAGCGATCTTCTGCAAGCTAGATTGTTTCAGTGGTGTTCGCAAAGGTCCATGCAGTGACTTCATTGGTTATGATGACGTCGTGCAAGCATCTACTGGCATCATGTTACGTTGCGGCGGCGCTATGGATACGCCTGAAGAACATGCGCACGTCGGTACCATCGATGTTATGTGCGGTTTTGGCGGCGCAATGAGCATTGGGGTTGCGCTCTATCAGAAGTATCGCACAGGTCAAATTGGGCGTGGTCGCACCTCGTTAGTCGCAAACAGCGCATTGCTGCAAATTCCATACTGCTATGACTTTGAAAAACGGGGGTTGTTTGAGGAACCCTCAGGCAGAGAGACCAACGGTCACGATGAATTGACGCGTTTTTACTACACCTCTTCGGGGAATTATTTGCTACTGAACGCTTATGAAGGCGACGTCAAAAACTTTGAGAAAGTCGAAGGTTTGGAAGGCTTTAGCCAGCTCGACAAAGACGATCGCGCGGCCTTCTTATCTAACATTTTCCAAAAAGCACCTGCTCATGATTGGATAGAACGCTTGCAAGCAGCTGATATTGCGGCGGTCATTTGTGCAGATATCAATGCGTTGCGTGCCGAATACAGTCACCCTGCAGACAACACGCCAGGCACTGATCGTGGCAGTTATTCTTTCTCAATTTATGAAGACCATCCAAGTGGTCATAGAGTTACGCAGCTTGACCCCTATGCCATTAGACCCTCTAATAGCAAAATATACGCGCTTTCTAGACCTGAAAAGTTCGGCAAATCAACCCGCCAAATCATGCTAGATCTTGGCTATAGTGAGGCGGACATCGAAGCGGGTATCGCCAGTGGCAGTTTGAGTGACAGTTGGGGTGATGAGTTTTTACCAAGTTAAATCAAAATTTAGCCTACAAAAAAGCACCAAGTGACCCAAAGGATTGTGGAACTTGGTGTTCACTTAAGCAAAGAGATATCATCTAAAGGATTAGTCATGAGATATAAAAACAAACCCCCTTTAACCAAACTGCCCATAAAAGTCGCAACCAAAGGCTTTTATGAAGGGTTTAACAAAGACGTTACCATCACCGCTAAAATATTACTTGGCCTACTCATTGTTTGGGCTGTCATATCTCCTGAAAACTCGATGACCGTATTGGGTTCGATCAATAGTTTTTTACTCAACCACTTCTCGACATGGTACATCTTAGCCGTCGCTTTTTTCTTGATTTTAGCGATGCTTTTGGCATTTATTCCGCGCTATGGCAAGCTGATTTTAGGAGATTCAGGTGACACGCCTGAGTTCTCTAATTTTTCATGGTTTTCTATGATCTTCGGCGCAGGCATTGGTGTGGGTATGTTGACCTTTGCGACCGCAGAGCCCATGTATCATTTTGCCAATAATCCTGAAGTCATCAAAGGCATGGCAACTGGTTATGATGCTGATAATGTGCGATACGCCTACAAGTGGGCTTTTCTACATTGGGGCTTTAGTGCTTGGATTTGTTATTCCTTAGTCGGTCTGTCGATGGCGTACTTTTCTTTTCGGCGCAAATTACCGCTTACTATCCGTTCAGGACTTGCACCGTTATTTGGCAAAAGACTCTCCGGCAGGCTTGGTGATGCAATCGATATTGTCGCCGTTATTGCGACTATTTTGGGCGTGGCTCAGACACTAGGATTTGGGGTTGAGCAGTTTGTGTCTAGTATGCACCGTGTCGGTATGGGCGATTGGTTAATCAACACTGATGGAAAATCGTCAGCAGCAGCGATTATCGTCGCGCTGGTTGTTATCGTTGGCGTTGCCACACTCTCAGCACTTTCTGGTCTCGGCAAAGGGGTTAAATGGCTATCCAACCTAAATATGGGTTTAAGTGTTATTCTCTTTGCATTTTTCTTAATCTTTGGTTCAACATTCTTTGGCTTACAGTCCTTTTTCGTCGGTTTGTTTGACTATGTTGTCGCGTTGCCTGAATTGCTCGTGACTGTTTGGCAGCCAGATGGTACCCCTGTTGGCGAAACGCTTGCTACTTGGCAAAAGGACTGGTCAGTGTTTTATTGGGCGTGGTGGATTGCCTTTGGTCCCTTTGTTGGTGTGTTCTTTGCCCGTATCTCACGGGGTCGCAGTATTCGCGCTTATCTACTTGGTACGGTCGTTCTCCCCGCGCTCATGTGTTTTATTTGGTTTTCAATTGTGGGCGGTACCGCGATTGACTTAACGCTAGGTGGTACGGATGCTATCTCAAGCGTAGGACAGGAGTCTCAATTACTAGCGATGCTCGATGTCATGCTCTCGCCAACTGCTGCTTGGGCAATGGCCTTGTTGGTTTTAGTGTTACTCCTAACTTACTTAGTGACCACGTTAGATTCAGCCATTTTGGTCATCAATACGATCAACTCAGGCGGTAACGAAGGTCCAAAAGGTCGTCCACATATCATTTTTTGGGGCGTCATATTGGCATTGGTTGTTGGCGTGCTCCTGATCAGTGGTGGCTTAGGGGCGATCAAAACCGCAATGGTTATTGGTGCCCTGCCCTTTAGCTTTGTTATGGTACTGATGGGCATAGCGCTTATAAAAGCCATTCTCTACGACACCAGTCACGATAACGTGGACAACATAAAGTCAGTCGATGAATAATAATGCTAAAGCGCATCATGTGATACTGCAAGTCGCCTCAATGTTTCTATCTTGAGGCAACTTGATTGATCGTTCAACAAATCAATAACGGTTGACGTACAAACCCATAACGGCGAAGGCCATAATATTTTTAGCATTAATGTATTATGGATTTCGTCAGGTTGGTTTGTCTTACGTCAACAAGGTAGCTCTTGATAAAATCATGCTGTCCTATATTTTTGCCACCTCACGCTCTTGTTATTTCAGCAATATTACTGTTTGGCAAGACTGATGGGTTTGGTGTTCTATTGAGATGGAACAGTTGATCGAGCATAGAGAATGATAGTGAGATAAGACCATACACTTCCTGAATAATCACTTTACAAAACCACGATTACTGATATTCATCTTTAGGAGAATGGTATGAGCACTAATATAACAAGAAACAGTACATATATTGATGGGCATGAAATTTCATTTTTAGAGCAAGGTTCTGGCAGTCCAGTTATCTTGTTACATGGTATTCCAACCAACAGCCTTATGTGGCGCAATATCATTCCACAGCTTGCCAAAACACATCGTGTCATCGCCCCTGACCTTCTCAATTACGGCAAATCTGCGAAGCCAAAACGTGCTGACGTATCTATCAATGCTCAAAGCAGCATGGTGATAAAGCTCATGGATGCGCTAGGTGCGCGTCAAGCGGATGTTATTGGGCATGATATTGGTGGAGGGGTTGCTCAACTGATAGCACTCAGCTATCCAGAAAAAGTTCGCAAGCTTGTATTGATCGATAGTATCTGTTTTGATTCGTGGCCTATCCCAGATTTTGAGCCGCTACAAGAGCCTGGCGCTGAATCAGACATGAGTTTAGAGGACTTTGTTAGCATGATGCATGGTTTTATGCCAAAAGGCGTAGAAGACAAAAACGTCATGACTGATGAGCTAATTGAGACTTACGTTAAGCCTTGGTCAACTGAAGACGGTAAGCAGGCGTTTTTCCGCAATCTGAGACGGTTAAACAAAGAATATACTCAGGCCATTACTGACGAGCTGCGCAATCTACCTCATCAGACCTTGATACTGTGGGGTGATCAAGACCCTTTCCAAAAACCAAAATATGCGCCAAAACTAGAAGAGGCCATTCCAAATGCTCAGCTCATCTGGATCAATGACGTTGGTCATTGGCTGATTGATGAAAAACCAACTGAGATTGGTGAGCACCTTATTCAATTCCTTGGCTAACGTATGAGCGGTAAATAAATATACTACCCTACCCGACAGAGCGCTGTACCAAATAGTGATGACATTATGCTATCTGGTACAGCGCTCTATTATATGGCTCACTTTTTCCGATATGGCTATTTTCGGCATTGCTTTTTATCGTTAGCAAACCGTTATCAATACGGTCTTTTACTGATATTACCTATTACTGATATTGTCTGTTTTATAGGCTGCTCACCATAGTATCAGGCGATAAAATAGCGGCTAACGCCTCATCACTGAGTAGTTTTTCTTGTTTGACCAGTTCTGCTACACCTGAGCCACTCAGCAATGCATGTCCTGCAATACGACTGGCATTTTCATAGCCAATATGCGGCACTAGTGCAGTGACAATACCGATACTGTTTTCGACATGCTGTGCGCAGCGCGTTTCATTTGCTGTAATCCCTTGAATACAGCGCTCATCCAACATACGAATCGATTTTTCCAATATACGTGTGTTGTTGAGGAGGTTATAAACAATTAGCGGCTCCATTGCATTTAACTGCAACTGACCTGCTTCTGCGGCCATAGTGATCGTCGTATCTGTCCCCATAACCTGAAATGCCGCTTGGTTCATGGCCTCAGGGATCACAGGATTAACTTTACCTGGCATAATGGATGAGCCAGGCTGCATGGCTGGTAGATTAATCTCTCCAAATCCTGTACGCGGTCCACTCGATAGCAATCGCAAATCATTGCTCAACTTAGACAACTTGATAGACAAGCGTTTGAGCGTACCAGAAAACGCCACAAACGCACCCATATCCGCACTCGCTGCAATGAGGTCTTCGGCTGTCTTTACAGGTAGATCGCTGATCGCAACCAACTCATCAATCGCTACCGCAGCATAACCCTTTGGTGCATTGATACCCGTTCCAATAGCGGTGCCTCCTAAATTCAGCTCACACAGCTGCAGGCAAGCCTGTTCGATTTGTGCGATTTCGCTACCGATATCACTGGCAAAGGCACGGAACTCTTGACCCAATGTCATCGGCACAGCATCTTGTAATTGCGTACGCCCCATCTTTAGAACACCACTGAACGCTTCTGCTTTATCCATTAAACTGCGCTGTAGATTAATGATCGTATCCTTTAGAGGCGCTGCTGCAAATACAATAGCCAAACGCGCGGCACTAGGATAGACGTCATTAGTAGACTGCGAGCGATTGACATCGTTATTGGGATGTAGGTACTCATATTGACCGTACTTCAGCCCCATTTTTGCAAGTCCAATGTTAGCAATCACTTCGTTGGCATTCATGTTTGTGGACGTGCCTGCCCCGCCTTGTATCAAATCAACAATAAACTGCTCATGATACTCACCATTGATGATGTCTGTGCATGCATCGGTGATAGCGCTAAGCTTAGCATCACTGAGCAAGTCATAACGGTGATTGGCTTTGGCAGCCGCTGACTTAACCATAGCCAACGCTCTAATCAACTCAGGAAAATGACTGATTGACACTCCTGTGATATTAAAATTCTGATACGCTCGCTGCGTTTGAATACCATACAAGGCAGTCGCTGGCAAAGCTTGCTTGCCAAGTAGGTCTTTTTCAATACGGGTGGGTGTTTGGTCGTTACTTAGACGTTCAGTATGGTTCATATAGTCGTTCTTCTTATAAGTTAATCAAATAGAAAAGGTGGCAGTATAAAAGTGGCAATATGATTGTTATATGCTGATCATTTGACAGCTAATTGATACCAGTTGCTAAGCATAAAGGACTAGACGAACATGAATATACTCAGCGCCGTGCGCTATAACCGTTAGATCTATAACTAATCAACAACTGCTCTCAATCACATAAAGCAGAGCCATCGTAACGGAGAAGATGTAACAAGAAAAACGTAAACATTCTGCTCTCAGCCCCAAAATTTTTGGTACTCATTGACATAGGTAGCAAATAACATTGTCCTACAAAGAGAACCATCTTATTTACAACTGCTTTAAGAGATTTCTTGGAGGAATAAAGCGTGGAAAATACGTGGCACACAATAAACAGGAAAAGAGTTGTTAGACGCTCTTACTTATAAGAATAAGTGTTCTATGGTTTGAGCATAGCGGATAAAGAAACGCTGTAGGGACAATGGCCATACAGACAACGACTGGCACGAGACTAGATATAAAAAACTGGTTATCACAGACCCAATACTTGCTTTAAGGCAATAATTTGTGGCTGCTGACGGTCTACGTAACGGTAGGCAAGCACCACCTCTCGAGCCAGACTATTATCACCCAAATGATGAATCTGGACTGGTGCCGTACTCCTAATCCATAAACCAGCATACGGAATCAGCGCCACGCCCAAACCAGACTCAACCATTCTGACAATGGCATCAAGATCATTGATCTCCATAATAGTGTTTACTTTGATATCTTGCTGCTTAAAAAACTTACTCAATTTTGCCCCAGAAGAAGACTGCAAACTGTAATGAATAAAAGGGTGTTGCTCAAACGTTTGCTTTAAGCTATGAAAAGGCCATTTTTTTGGTGTGATCAGTACATAAGGCTCAGTCATAATAGACTGAGTAACGATGTCTTTGGGCAAGGTAAAAGCCGGCTGTATCGTAATGGCAGCGTCGATACTCCCTACTGCCAGTTTTTCAAACAACTCTATAGAACGCCCTGGGATGATCTCTGTCTGCATCAGCGGCGCCAATATCGTAATGGCTTTTAGTGCCTCTGGCAAAATACCAACTTGAACTGAGTTGATCGCACCAATTCTAAGCTGACCATAATAGCTGGCAATATCTGTGTCTGAAGGCGACTGCATGGTTGCATAGAGCTGCAATATCTCTTTAGCGATTGGTAGTACCCGTGCCCCTTGCGGATTAAGCGTGACAGCACGAGCAGAGCGAGTAAAGAGCGCCAAACCCAGCGTATCTTCCAGACTTTTTATCTGCGCACTCACAGCGGACTGGGTAAGATTGATGTGCCGAGCAGCCGCTGCAAAACTGTCCAATTCGCAAACTGCAACAAAGGTTTTAAGCTCTCTTATCATTGGTGTCACCGCATGTAGTGTTGATATTTGCTTCAGACTTTTTTTAGGCTCTACGGCTATTATCACTTCTGTACAAAGGCAATAGCAATTGAAGTTAGCGTATAAATGAATACTTCGTTAAGTAGTATAAGCTAACGCTTCATTAACATCTAACAAATTGACAGCAAGGGTTGGCTTATACTACCATTGAAAACTCACTTTATTAATCTTACCTATCACATGTAAGATCGTTTCGGAGTAACCTCATGCAGTGGACTAAACCAGCTTTTCAAGACATCCGTATCGGTTTCGAAATCACTATGTATTTTGAAGCACGCTAAAAACTCATAAACCTGAATACATTAAAAGCCCTAGATGATTAGGGCTTTTACTTTTTTAGCAATTTGGAAATATTGATCTATGTATATTCACGTTTTAGGCTCAGCAGCGGGCGGCGGCTTTCCGCAGTGGAACTGTAACTGCGAAAACTGCCACGGTGTACGCCAAGGCACCATCGACGCACATACCCGTACCCAGTCTTCGATCGCCATCTCAGAAAATGGTACCGATTGGATTTTATTTAACGCATCCCCTGACATTCGCCAGCAGCTATTTGACTTTAAAGCCGCTCAGCCAGCTCGTCATCTAAGAGACACAGGCATCACCGATGTGGTATTGATGGACAGTCAGCTTGACCACACCACGGGGCTATTAACCTTACGTGAAGGCTGCCCCATCTCTGTTTGGTGTACGGACATGGTACATGAAGATCTCAGCACAGGCTTTCCGCTATTTAATATGCTAAAGCACTGGAACGGCGGCCTACAGTACAATCAAATTGACCCAAAACAAAGCTTTCAAATTGACGGTTATAGTAATTTAGAGCTAACACCTTTAGTGATTAGAAGTTCAGCACCGCCGTATTCGCCGCATCGCAATGATCCTCATGATGGCGATAATATCGCGCTGATTGTGAAAGATTTGAAAACACAAAAGCAGCTGTTCTATGCGCCAGGTCTAGGCAAAATTGATGATGAAGTCATGCAAATCATGAAAGCGTCTGATTGCGTAATGATTGACGGTACGCTATGGACAGACAACGAGATGCAAGAGCGCGGCGTTGGCACTAAAACGGGCCAAGACATGGGGCACTTGCACATCAGTGGTGACGATGGCTCGCTGCACTATTTAGATCAGCTCGATAACGCGCGCAAGGTACTCATTCATATCAACAACACCAACCCGATATTGAACGAGCAATCTGAACAAGCGGCGACATTAAAACAGCACGGTGTTGAAGTGGCCTTTGATGGTATGCAGATAGAGCTTTAAGACAAACGGTAAGATAAAGACAGCAATCGCAAGGTAAAAATAATGCAAGAACAAACCGCAGCACTTAGCCCAGAAGCGTTCGAACAAGCGATTATGGCAAAAGGTCAGTATTATCATATCCACCATCCTTTTCATATCATGATGCATGAAGGGCGCGCGACGCAGCAGCAAATCCAAGCGTGGGTCGCCAATCGATTTTATTACCAAATCAATATCCCGCTAAAAGACGCAGCGATTATGGCAAACTGTCCCGATCAGCGCGTGCGTCAAGAGTGGATCCAGCGCATGATTGATCAAGATGGCGTTTATCCTGATGGCGGCGGCCGTGAAGCATGGCTCGGTCTGGCTGAAGCGGTTGGACTGACGCGTGAGCAGGTGATTTCGGAAGAATTGGTTTTGCCCGGTGTACGTTTCGCGGTTGATGCATATGTGAACTTTGCCCGCCGTACGTCATGGCGTGAGGCGGCGAGTAGTTCATTGACCGAGCTGTTTGCGCCGCAGATTCATCAGTCGCGCTTAGAGTCTTGGCCCAAGCACTACCCTTGGATCAAAGAAGAAGGCTATACCTATTTTCGCTCGCGCCTCAGCCAAGCGCGCCGCGATGTTGAGCATGGCCTGACCATTACCCTTGACTCATTCAAGACAGCCGAAGAACAAGAACGCATGCTTGAGATATTACAATTTAAACTCGATATTTTGTGGACGATATTGGATGCCTTAAGTCTCGCTTATGTGCATGACCAAGCGCCTTATCAAAGCGTCACCACTGACCATGTCTGGCATAAAGGATTGTTCAAATGAGTATACCCGCGAGTTTACCTGAGCTGGATCAATCTCTGGTTCCCACATGGCGTCATGGCTATCGCTTTCAGTTTGAGCCAGCGCAAGATGCTTATGTCCTACTCTACCCTGAGGGTATGATCACACTCAATGACAGTGCCAGTATCATTGGACAACATATTGATGGCACAGCATCGGTTGCTGATATTATCAAAAAGGTGAAGGCGATGTTTGGTGATGTACCTGAAATCGAGCAAGACATTATAGAATATATGCTGGTCGCCCAGCGTGAACATTGGATTGACTTAGTATGACTGCACCCGTCGGACTGCCGCTATGGTTACTCGCCGAGTTAACCTATCGCTGCCCCTTACAATGCCCGTATTGTTCCAACCCGATTGACTATGCTCAGTATAAAGACGAGCTGACGACAGCGGAGTGGTTTGATGTGTTTGATCAGGCACGGCAAATGGGCGCGGTACAGCTGGGGTTTTCTGGCGGTGAGCCACTGGTGCGTCAAGACTTAGAAGAAATGGTCGCTTATGCGCATAAGCAAGGTTTTTATACCAACCTTATCACTTCAGGTATGGGACTTACTGAGGCTAGAATCGCGAGCCTAAAAGAAGCAGGTCTACAGCATATCCAGATCAGCTTCCAAGCCAGTGATCCGTCAGTAAACAATGCCTTAGCAGGTTCCAAACATGCTTTTGAGCAAAAGTATGAGATGTCACGTCTAGTCAAGCAGTACGACTATCCGATGGTGCTTAACTTTGTAATTCATCGGCAAAACATCGATCAGATCCATCAGATTATTGATCTCTGCTTAGAGCTAGAAGCCGATACGGTTGAGCTGGCTATCTGTCAGTTTTATGGTTGGGCATTTGAAAACATTGAGGGTTTACTACCGACCAAAGAACAAGTGGTTAGAGCCGAACGCATTACCAATGAATATCGCCAAAAAATCGAAGAACGTGGTATCAAATGCAAACTCATTTTTGTGGTGCCTGATTACTACGAAGAACGGCCAAAACCTTGTATGGATGGCTGGGGAAAGATTTTCTTGACCGTCGCGCCCGATGGCACCGCCCTACCTTGTCATGCTGCCAGACAGATGCCCATGTCCTTTCCCAATGTAAGACAAACGCCATTAAAAGAAATCTGGTATGACTCAGACAGCTTTAATCACTTTCGCGGTGATGAATGGATGCCTGACATCTGCCAAAGCTGCCCCGACAAAGAGCGCGATTATGGCGGCTGCCGTTGCCAAGCGTTTATGCTGACAGGCGATGCCAAAAACGCCGATCCTGTGTGCGGCAAATCGCCATATCACTACCTGATAGAGGAAGCACGTGTTAATAGCGAGACGCCAACTCCGTTTGAAGAGCTGCGCTTTAGGAACCCTAAAAATTCTAAGCGGTTAAGTATGAGTCAAGAGCAACTCATTCCCACGCGTACGGTCACGGATTAATGATGAATAACCAGCCCATAATTTTTGACGGTCATAATGATCTATTAACCCGCCTTTGGCTAAGCTCGGCTGATGACCCCGTGCATGATTTTATTTATGGCATACTACCGGGACATTTAGATCTAGCTCGCTGTCAAAAAGCAGGATGGATGGGCGGCTTGTTTTCTATCTTTTTGCCGCCCTACGCTTATGTAAAAAACAACCATCCTGATAAGTTATCCAACCCATCAAACTCAGACTTCACTCCGCAAGAAATCGTTGATATTTGCTGTGCGCAATTGGCGCTTGCCCAGCAATTGCAGGCGCGATCAGATGGTCAGATTCAGATCTGTACGTCGGTGGCGCAAATTCAAGCCTGTCAACAGAACCAGCAACTGGCTATCGTTTTACATCTTGAAGGTGCTGAGTTTTTAGCTATTGAGCCTGATTTGCTGGATGTCTTTTATGAGGCAGGCCTTAGAAGTATTGGCCCACTATGGAATAGAAAAAGCCTATTCGGTGATGGTTTAAATGCGTCTTTTCCGCACTCTCCAAATACCGGCTCTGGTCTAACCTGCGAAGGCAAGGACCTTATTTTGGCCTGCCGTGATAAGCATATGCTGATTGATGTGTCCCATATGAATGAACGCGCGTTTTGGGATACGCTAGAGATTGCGGATCAGCCCATTGTTGCAACCCACTCCAATGCGCACGCCTTATGTCCGCAAGCAAGAAACCTGACTGATCGACAACTGGCTGCCATCAAGCAAAATGGCGGTCTAGTTGGGGTGAACTTCGATGTGGCATTTTTGCGTGCGGATGGGCAGCGAGATACGCAGACCTCCCTTAATGTGATTGTAGATCATCTTGCTTACTTGATTGACCATTTGGGCGAAGATCATGTTGGCTTTGGCTCTGATTTTGATGGTTGTCTATTGCCGGATGAATTGTCTGATATCAGTCAAATCGCCAAACTGATTGAGCGGATGCAGCAGCGGCACTTCTCTGATGCGCTTATTGAAAAAATCACGTCAGAAAATTGGTTTGCTGTGTTAGATAAGATATGGAAGAAGTAAGCTAGATGAGTTTTACGAAAAATGGTAGCAGTAGGACTAGATAGCAAATATTTTTCAGTAAATAGTAATATAGTTAAGAGCGATGTAAAAACACTCAATATTGTTATCTAAAACGTTTTTAAGACAGCCATAAAGGGAGTCTATCTATAAGCATCAATTCCCTAGAAGCCTATAATTGACTACTTGCATTGACTACTTGTAAAAACCAGTACATATCTAAGATGAAATAATGGCTATCAGAACAAAGTAGGCGGCACTTGATGGTTAGTATCTACACGAATGAAAAAGACTGAGTCCTACAAATTGTAGAACTCAGTCTTTGAAGTAAAATAGCACACTCCACTTAAGCTTAACCGTCGTTATGTATTTTACATAATTAATTGCTAGGCTCTATGCTAGCTCTAATCAATGAAGATAACTATTAATTAATAAGGAAAGAAACCCCTAAATTACCACCTTGTTCATCGCTGTTGCCGCCGAAAGCACTATTGAACCCAAATTTACCATCTACTGTTGTGTAGTTAACGCCTAGCGCGTAACCAGTTTCACCCGACCAGGTGCCACCTGCTAAACCAACACTGAACTTACCTGGTACAGTTGAATATTTAAGACCAGCAAATGCTAATGATGAGGCTAACCCTTTGTTTTGACGATCTTCTAATGAGTTAATCTCACGATCTGTATAGCCAAATGCTGCAGCTTGACTTTGGAATAATTGACCACCGTTCACAGCGTCAGTTGATGACGCAGAGACTTCGCCCGCTGCTACATTCCTTACAACATTATTGCCCATACTAACTGTAGCACCTCTACTAGCAATAAGTGACTCTGACACTTCTAGCGTTTGTGTACTAATGTCATCAGGTCTAAAAGTATTTGTTAGAACCAATTCATTAGCAGTCACACTACCTGCTACTGATAAATTACCTGTAGTACTGATGTCACCAGTATTAACAATACCATTAGTAGTCGTGGTACCTGTTGCTGTCAAGTTGGTAGTAGTCAGACTATCCGTATTGATAGCGCCTGTGTTAGCAATACCATTTGTAGTTGTTTGACCGGCAACACTTAATGTATTACCTAGTGTAGCTGCGCCAGTATTCGTTAGTGTGCCTGTGTTGGTAATGTCACCATCGTTAGCCAAAATACCTGTATTATCAAGACCATTTGTAGTGATGGTACCTGTTGCTGTCAGGTTGGCCGTAGTCAAACTGTCCGTACTGATAGCACCGGTATTGTCTAAACCATTAGTACTAGATTGACCGGCTACGCTCAATGTATCTTCTAAGGTTGTTGCGCCTGTGTTGGTCAGGGTACCTGAGTTAGTCAAGTTGCCTGTGTTAGCCAAAAGACCGGTATTGTCTAAACCATTAGTACTAGATTGACCGGCTACGCTCAATGTATCTTCTAAGGTTGTTGCGCCTGTGTTGGTCAGGGTACCTGAGTTAGTTAAGTTGCCGGTGTTAGCCAAAAGACCGGTATTGTCTAAACCATTAGTACTAGATTGACCGGCTACGCTCAATGTATCTTCTAAGGTTGTTGCGCCTGTGTTGGTCAGGGTACCTGAGTTAGTCAAGTTGCCGGTGTTAGCCAAAAGACCGGTATTGTCTAAACCATTAGTACTAGATTGACCGGCTACGCTCAATGTATCTTCTAAGGTTGTTGCGCCTGTGTTGGTCAGGGTACCTGAGTTAGTCAAGTTGCCGGTGTTAGCCAAAAGACCGGTATTGTCTAAACCATTAGTACTAGATTGACCGGCTACGCTCAATGTATCTTCTAAGGTTGTTGCGCCTGTGTTGGTCAGGGTACCTGAGTTAGTCAAGTTGCCGGTGTTAGCCAAAAGACCGGTATTGTCTAAACCATTAGTACTAGATTGACCGGCTACGCTCAATGTATCTTCTAAGGTTGTTGCGCCTGTGTTGGTCAGGGTACCTGAGTTAGTCAAGTTGCCGGTGTTAGCCAAAAGACCGGTATTGTCTAAACCATTAGTACTAGATTGACCGGCTACGCTCAATGTATCTTCTAAGGTAGTCGCGCCTGTGTTGGTCAGGGTGCCTGAGTTAGTTAAGTTGCCGGTGTTAGCCAAAAGACCGGTATTGTCTAAACCATTAGTACTAGATTGACCGGCTACGCTCAATGTATCTTCTAAGGTAGTCGCGCCTGTGTTGGTCAGGGTGCCTGAGTTAGTTAAGTTGCCGGTGTTAGCCAAAAGACCGGTATTGTCTAAACCATTAGTACTAGATTGACCAGCTACGCTCAATGTATCTTCTAAGGTTGTTGCGCCTGTGTTGGTCAGGGTACCTGAGTTAGTTAAGTTGCCTGTGTTAGCCAAAAGACCGGTATTGTCTAAACCATTAGTACTAGATTGACCGGCTACGCTCAATGTATCTTCTAAGGTTGTTGCGCCTGTGTTGGTCAGGGTACCTGAGTTAGTCAAGTTGCCGGTGTTAGCCAAAAGACCGGTATTGTCTAAACCATTAGTACTAGATTGACCGGCTACGCTCAATGTATCTTCTAAGGTTGTTGCGCCTGTGTTGGTCAGGGTACCTGAGTTAGTCAAGTTGCCTGTGTTAGCCAAAAGACCGGTATTGTCTAAACCATTAGTACTAGATTGACCGGCTACGCTCAATGTATCTTCTAAGGTTGTTGCGCCTGTGTTGGTCAGGGTACCTGAGTTAGTCAAGTTGCCGGTGTTAGCCAAAAGACCGGTATTGTCTAAACCATTAGTACTAGATTGACCGGCTACGCTCAATGTATCTTCTAAGGTTGTTGCGCCTGTGTTGGTCAGGGTACCTGAGTTAGTCAAGTTGCCGGTGTTAGCCAAAAGACCGGTATTGTCTAAACCATTAGTACTAGATTGACCGGCTACGCTCAATGTATCTTCTAAGGTTGTTGCGCCTGTGTTGGTCAGGGTACCTGAGTTAGTCAAGTTGCCGGTGTTAGCCAAAAGACCGGTATTGTCTAAACCATTAGTACTAGATTGACCGGCTACGCTCAATGTATCTTCTAAGGTAGTCGCGCCTGTGTTGGTCAGGGTGCCTGAGTTAGTTAAGTTGCCGGTGTTAGCCAAAAGACCGGTATTGTCTAAACCATTAGTACTAGATTGACCGGCTACGCTCAATGTATCTTCTAAGGTAGTCGCGCCTGTGTTGGTCAGGGTGCCTGAGTTAGTCAAGTTGCCTGTGTTAGCCAAAAGACCGGTATTGTCTAAACCATTAGTACTAGATTGACCGGCTACGCTCAATGTATCTTCTAAGGTAGTCGCGCCTGTGTTGGTCAGGGTGCCTGAGTTAGTTAAGTTGCCGGTGTTAGCCAAAAGACCGGTATTGTCTAAACCATTAGTACTAGATTGACCGGCAACATCTAGTGTGCTCTCTAAAGTAGTCGCATTTTGAACTGCTAGTGTACCATTTAGATCCGTTGCACCATTATTGGTTAAAAGACCTGTGTTGGTGACACCATTTGTGGTCGTTTGACCAGTAACGTCTAGTGTGCTCTCTAAAGTAGTCGCGTCTTGAACTGCTAGTATACCATTTAGATCTGTTGCACCATTATTGGTTAAAAGACCTGTGTTGGTGACACCACTTGTGGTCGTTTGACCAGTCGCATTAAGGGTATTAGTGCCAATATTACCAGTATTTGTAATATTACCTGTGTTGGCAATACCGTTTGTCGTCGTTTGACCTGTAACGCCTAGCGTACCATTTAGTTGACTTGCACCATTGTTAGTTAAAAGACCTGTGTTGGTGACGCCATTTGTGGTCGTTTGACCAGTCGCATTAAGGGTATTAGTGCCAATATTACCAGTATTTGTAATATTACCTGTGTTGGCAATACCGCTTGTCGTTGTTTGACCTGTAACACCTAGCGTACCATTTAGTTGACTTGCACCATTGTTGGTTAAAAGACCTGCGTTGGTAACACCATTTGTAGTCGTTTGACCAGTCGCATTGAGGGTATTAGTGCCAATATTGCCAGTATTTGTAATATTGCCAGTATTTGTAATGCCGTTGGTCGTCGTCGTACCAGTCGTAGTAATGGTACCTGTACTTATATTACCAGTGTTAGTAATACCGTTTGTCGTCGTTGTACCTGTTATTGTAGCTGGACCTGCTACCGATAGAGAACCACCATTGCTACCATTTGCAATAATTAAATCCGAGTTTAAAGTAGAACTGGTAGCACAGTTTACTGTCTCCGCTCCACCTGCTCCACATTGTACTACGCCCGGAGTACCAGCTGCCATAACTGGTGATACAAACAATGCACCTGTCGCGGTGGTAATTGCTATAGCCAAAAGCTTGCGCTGAAAGTTGGTTTGCATAATATTTCCTCTCTGAATAATTTAATTAAATACTAAACTGTGGTGTTGAAAGAACGTGTTATCGACCTATCGCGAAAGCAAGCCCACCTTGATATAGAATGTCGTCGCTTCCAGCATATGCAAATCCTCCTGTTATCTTATAGTTACTTTCCTTACTCAGATATGTCATCCCAAGTGCCATAGCTGTGTTACCCTTGAAACTTCCTACTCCAACCATACCTGCTAGCTGACCAGGTCTAGCTACCGCATCTGAGCCGTTAGACAACGCCGCTGACATTGCGATACCTTTATAGGCGATCTCATCACCTTGTCTGCTGTACTCATAAACTTTTGATAACTGTCCGACATTGACAGCATCGTTATAATTAATTCCTGGAGATACGTTGGTTATTCTAGTATTAGCAGCATTTATGCCATTACTAGACATGCTAGGACCATTGTTCACTCGAATACTATTCAACTGAATATCATTACTTAGTCCTACACTAATGCCATCCCCTGTCGTCTGAACAGACAGATTTTGGTTGGTACTCTTTATTGCAACTGTGTCACCTAACTGGTAAGTATTGCTACTATTGCCATCACTAAACGTCACTCCTTGAGCGATCTTAGTAGTATTCTGCTGGACGGCTGAACCCAGATTAGCAACGTTAGCATCAGTACTTACCAAGTCACTTTTGTTTTTGGCAATCGCTGTATTTGCAGTTACTAAGCTTTCGGTATTCTCTGTAATCGCTGTATTTGCTGCCATTAATCCTTCGGCATTCTCTGCAATAGCGATATTGGCCGTTGTTAGATTGTTAGCATTCTCTGTAATCGCTGTATTTGCTGCCATTAATCCTTCGGCATTTTCTGTAATAGCGATATTGGCCGTTGTTAGATTGTTAGCATTCTCTGTAATCGCTGTATTTGCTGCCATTAATCCTTCGGCATTCTCTGCAATAGCGACATTGGCCGTTGTTAGATTATTAGCATTCTCTGTAATCGCTGTATTTGCTGCCATTAATCCTTCAGCGTTTTGTGAAATAGCGATATTGGCCGTTGTTAGATTGTTAGCATTCTCTGTAATCGCTGTATTTGCTACCATTAATCCTTCGGCATTCTCTGCAATAGCGACATTGGCCGTTGTTAGATTATTAGCATTCTCTGTAATCGCTGTATTTGCTGCCATTAATCCTTCAGCGTTTTGTGAAATACTACTGATGTTCCTAGTTATCTGACTATTAGCAGTAGATAGACTCTGACCGTATTTCAAAATATCATCCGTGTTTTTTGAAATTTTGGTATTGGCAACAACAAGATCTGTTGCATTTTGCGAGATATTATTGTTGTTTTGAGTTATTTGGCTACTCGCTAACGCTAAGTTTTGAGTGTTTTGCAGGATATTATTGGTGTTGTTTGAAATTTTGGTATTGGCATTTGCTAAATCGTTTGTGTTTTTTAAAACATTTGATTCAACGACAATCAACTTTCCTGAATTTTCTGCAATGGCAACTGTATTTTCAGAAATTAAATTATTAGCTGTAACCAAATCACCAGTGTTTTTTGCAATCGCTGCATTAGCAATAATTAACGCACTTTCATTATTGGACACACTTCTGTTAGTGTTGCCCAAAGCAGTGGAGTAATTAGCAATCGCATTAGTGTTTTGAGAAATAGCATTATTAGCTGTCAATAAATCGGCAGTATTTTTAGAAGTTGAGGCTTTAACATTGACTAAATCAGTCTTATTAGTTGCAATATTTGACGTATTCTGAGAAATAAGATTATTCGCTGTGGTCAACGCAGTCCTGTTCTCATTAATTTCAACTTTCGCAGCGGTAATGTCACTCTGATTCTGAGTAGCCATATCTCTGTTTAGTGAGACATTTTTAGCCACAGAATACAATTGGCTGCCATTGATAGCATCTGAAGAGGTTTGCGAGATTTCACCAGCGGCTAGGTTTTGAATTCTTCGCTCGTCATTGGCTGACCCGACTGAGATGACACCATTTGCAGTACTTGCTGCAAAATTGCTGTAGTCGACGCTACCTATTACTGTGTTTATTACTCTGCCAGTATTGCCAGCAGTCGTTGTACTACCTTGTTGTCCATCACTCTGCAACAATTGTGTTCCTACTTTATCGCCAGTAGTGGCAATTGTATTGCTACCCAAATAAACCGAGTTTGTAACCGTATCACCTACTGGAATGGCATTACCAAAGCTATCAGTTTGTCCTGAGTTATTGATGTTGGAGCCTAGAACAAACGTATTACTAGAGGTAATAAGATTATTATTTCCAAGTGCGTGACTGTCTGATATATCATTTGCTGCTCTGATAGTGCTTGGGCTTGTAGCTCTTATAATATTAGACTGCCCAATAGTAGAGGATCCTTCTGCCTCAACGATGTTATTAGAACCGATCGATAGAGCCCTACTCGCCAAAGATTTATTCGATGAACCTATAGACAACGAATCGATACCACTCGCAATAGCACTACTCCCTAACGCTGTGGCACTATCTTGGGTAGCTTGTGCATTTTGTCCATTAGCCGTACTGTTTGAGCCTGTTGCTATTGAGTTTGCACCCGTTGCTGTGCTGTTTAGACCTGACGCTACGCTATCATAACCTGCTGCTGTTGCACGATCTGCTGTTGCTTCACTTTGTGCACCACTTGCGGTTGTGCCAAACCCAGAAGCAATTGCTCTACTGCCTGAAGTAGTCGCATAAGCACCTGATGCTGTGGTCTCAAAGCCTGTTGTGGTAGCTTCTAGACCAGTCGCCCTGCTATTGACACCCATTGCGGTTGTGTTATCAGCAGTGGCTTGTGCATTTTGTCCATTAGCCGTGCTGTTTACACCTGTCGCTCTACTGCTTGCACCCATGGCTGTTGTGCTTACGGCCGTTGCTTGTGCGTTTTGTCCGGTTGCTGTGCTGTTTTGACCAGTTGCGAGTGAGTTTGCACCGGTTGCTGTACTGTTATTGGCTGAGGCCACACTGTCATAACCTGCTGCTGTTGCGCGATCTGCTATCGCTTCACTTTGTGCACCACTTGCGGTTGTGCCAAACCCAGAAGCAATTGCTCTACTGCCTGAAGTAGTCGCATAAGCACCTGATGCTGTGGTTTCAAAACCGGTTGCGGTGGCTTCTAGACCCGTCGCTTTACCTCTAACGCCCGTTGCGGTGGTGTTTATATTGTCTGCCAATGAATCTTGGCCAATTGCCGTGCTGTTTACACCTGTCGCTCTACTGCTTGCACCCATGGCTGTTGTGCTTACGGCCGTTGCTTGTGCGTTTTGTCCGGTTGCTGTGCTGTTTTGACCAGTTGCGAGTGAGTTTGCACCGGTTGCTGTACTGTTATTGGCTGAGGCCACACTGTCATAACCTGCTGCTGTTGCGCGATCTGCTATCGCTTCACTTTGTGCACCACCTGCGGTTGTACCAAACCCAGAAGCAATTGCTCTACTGCCTGAAGTAGTCGCATAAGCACCTGATGCTGTGGTTTCAAAACCGGTTGCGGTGGCTTCTAGACCCGTCGCTTTACCTCTAACGCCCGTTGCGGTGGTGTTTATATTGTCTGCCAATGAATCTTGGCCAATTGCCGTGCTGTTTACACCTGTCGCTCTACTGCTTGCACCCATGGCTGTTGTGCTTACGGCCGTTGCTTGTGCGTTTTGTCCGGTTGCTGTGCTGTTTTGACCAGTTGCGAGTGAGTTTGCACCGGTTGCTGTACTGTTATTGGCTGAGGCCACACTGTCATAACCTGCTGCTGTTGCGCGATCTGCTATCGCTTCACTTTGTGCACCACTTGCGGTTGTGCCAAACCCAGAAGCAATTGCTCTACTGCCTGAAGTAGTCGCATAAGCACCTGATGCTGTGGTTTCAAAACCGGTTGCGGTGGCTTCTATACCTTGCGCTGTACTATTGACACCAGTTGCGATTGTATTAACGGCGGTGGCTTTCGCATTGCGACCTGATGCTGTTGCATTCGCTTGGGTGGCTTGTGCGTTTTGTCCGGTTGCTGTGCTGTTTAGACCAGTTGCGAGTGAGTTTGCACCGGTTGCTGTACTGTTATTGGCTAAGGCCACACTGTCATAACCTGCTGCTGTTGCGCGATCTGCTATCGCTTCACTTTGTGCACCACTTGCGGTTGTGCCAAACCCAGAAGCAATTGCTCTACTACCTGAAGTAGTCGCATAAGCACCTGATGCTGTAGTTTCAAAGCCGGTTGCAGTGGCTTCTATACCTTGCGCTGTACTATTGACACCAGTTGCGATTGTATTGACGGCGGTGGCTTTCGCATTGCGACCTAACGCTGTTGCATTCGCTTGGGTGGCTTGTGCGTTTTGTCCGGTTGCTGTGCTGTTTAGACCAGTTGCGCTACTGCTCACACCGGTTGCAGTTGTGTTCAGTTTGTCGGCTAATGCACCTTGTCCAAGTGCCGTTGCATTCTCTGCAATAGCTTGTGCATTTTGTCCGGTTGCTGTGCTGCTTAGACCCGTTGCTCTACTGCTTACACCTGTTGCTGTGCTGCTTGTATTGGTAGCTTGCGCATCCTGTCCATTAGCCGTACTATCCGTACCCGTCGCTCTACTGCTCACACCCATTGCCGTTGTATTCGTATTGGTGGCTTGCGCATCCTGTCCATTAGCCGTACTATCCGTACCCGTCGCTCTACTGCTCACGCCCATTGCCGTTGTATTTGTATTGGTGGCTTGCGCATCCTGTCCATTAGCCGTACTATCCGTACCCGTCGCTCTACTGCTCACACCCATTGCCGTTGTATTCGTATTGGTGGCTTGCGCATCCTGTCCATTAGCCGTACTATCCGTACCCGTCGCTCTACTGCTCACGCCCATTGCCGTTGTATTTGTATTGGTGGCTTGCGCATCCTGTCCATTAGCCGTACTATCCGTACCCGTCGCTCTACTGTTCATACCTGTTGCTGTAGTATTCAGCTGGTTAGCTAATGCGCCTTGTCCAACAGCTGTACTGTTCTCTCCTATCGCTCTACTACTTGCACCCGTTGCGGTGGCGTTGTTTTCAGTTGCCTGAGCATCTCGTCCAATTGCAGTACTGTTTTCGCCTGTCGCTTGAGACTGTCCACCATAACTACTTGAATTTAATCCACTAGCTACGGCGGTTTCCCCAATAGCCGTACTATTCAAGGCTGTTGCTCTAGCACTGTTTCCGATCGCAATAGCAGTACGGTTTGATGCTGTGGCTAAGTTTCCATCACCTGCTCCTGTAATTTGTCCACCACCAATAGCTACGCCGGGTTGTAGGTTGCCGTTTCCATCAGGACCTAATGATATTGTTCTATTGCCTTGCGCATCACTAACGACGACATTTGCACCTTCTGTCACCTCTACATCACCGACAAACTCTTGCCCACATGATGGTGCATCAGCAGCTTGGGCATCTAGTTCCAATGCACCAAACCCCAGTGCAATATTAGCTGCTTGAGTCGCTAGTGACCCAACGATCAGAACGGAACCTCCAGCCCCTGCACCAAAAGGTGCCGCTTGTATTGCTTCACCAGCTGCTTCTATGGCTATTGCCGCTATATCGACACCTAGCTGTGTATATTCTATAGCACGAATATCATTTTCAATTGTTTCTGAACAGGTCCTACCACTCACAGGCGCTGATGTTAAATTTCCATTACCCCCAGATGATGGAGGCGGCGCATTTGGATCTGGCACAGTTGGTCCAGGTGGAACAACTGGTGTTGCTGGTGGATTATCTCTAAGATCTCTTAATTCTTGTATGAAAGGCTCATTGGCACCGATTCGATTACTGTTATCGATACTTCGATCACGATTACTGACAATAACTTGGCCTTCATCACCATACGTATAAGTATCATCACCAGGAGCTAGTGCATATGAGGGAAAGCTCACTGCACTCATAGCGATTATGAGTGCCGTTTTTTGTAGTGTAGGTTTTTTGGTAGTGGTCTTTATCATAAGTCATACTCTTTTTTTAAATAAAAATTCATTACAACACGCAGTAAAAATGTGCTTGAAACTATAAATAAATTTCGAGTTTTACCCATGTCTGATAGATACTACATACAAAAGGCTTGCAAGAAGTGAGACAGCTATATAAAAAATGTTAAAAATCCATACCGCAAAATTAGTTTATATACAATACCGTTTGTCATATAAAAATAACCGTTCATACCACTAAAATGACCGTTCGTCGCTTACACAATTTATAACATAAAATTAATTACAGTTGTATATTTGTAATTAATAGCTACTACTTTGTAAGAGTATTATTGTTTCGCAATTATTGCAAGGATATATTTATAAAATGATATAAATAGACAACCAAGTGATTCTATATACCAACAATCCTATTTAAATCACTGGTTAAGCTATGTATTGTTTATTTTTATAAAAATGCCTATAACAGAAAAATAGCCAAAGAAAGGTCTTATAAAACTCTTTATCGAAAATAGTTTGTTAATTTTATAGCTGCTTTGTAGTTACTTTATAGAAACATTTAATGCGAAAATATTCAGTGATAATCCATGTTGATTGGATCATCACTGAAAAAAGCAAACGATTAAATAAAATGCACATAAGCCAAATGATAGATAAAGAAAGTATAGAATGTCAGCTCGTAAACAAAAAAAACCACCCTCGCCATGCAAGCGAGGGTGGTTTTTGTTTGGTTTTAAAATAATGCTTTCTAATGTATATCTAAGTCTTACGCAGTCCAACCTTCTAATACAATCTTGCCATGCGCTTGTTGACTCTCTAGCATTTGATGTGCATGACGCACATGTTCAGCCGTGATAGTACCAAGATTGTGGGCAACGGTGGTTTTGATCTCGCCTGCATCAATCATGTTGGCGACGTCCGTCAATAAACGATGCTGTTCAATCATATCTGGTGTCTGGAACATAGAGCGCGTAAACATAAACTCCCAATGTAGGCTCAGACATTTAGTTTTAAGCGCTTTAATGTCTAATGATTCAGGATCATCGATGAGTCCTAATTTACCTTGTGGCTTCAAGCATTTGATGATCTCTGCATAATGCTCATCAGTGTTGTTTAGACTGATGACATAATCTACTTCACTGATACCTGTCTTCTGTAGCTCATCAAACAACGGGTTACGATGATTGATCACATGATTTGCGCCTAGATCCTTTAACCACTGTACACTCTCCTCTCGTGATGCCGTACCGATGACTGTGGCAGAGGTTCGTGCTTTTAATAGCTGCGTTAAAATAGAACCAACCCCGCCCGCTGCACCAATGACCAATACTGAAACGTCATTAGCACGCTCATCACTACCGTTTTTATCTGCCGAGCCATTATTAACAGGCACTTGCAAGCGCTCAAACAACATCTCCCAAGCCGTGATTGTGGTAAGTGGTAATGCCGCTGCCTCAGCAAATGACAGCGATGCTGGCATACGCCCAACGATGCGCTCATCAACCAGTTGATACTCAGCGTTGCTCCCTGAACGGGTCAGATCCCCCGCGTAATACACCTTGTCCCCAACTGAGAATAAGCTGACTTCTTCGCCAACCGCTGTTACGATGCCCGCGGCATCCCAACCAATCACTGCATACTCACCCTCTGGTGCAGGACGCGATTGACGGATCTTATAATCCACTGGATTTACGGATATGGCTTTGACCTCTACCAGAATGTCATGGCCTGTAGCAGTTGGTTTATCAAGGGTGATATCTTGTAGCGCTTTTTCGTTATCGATGGCCAGATTGTCTTGATAGCCAATGGCTTTGATGGTGGTCATAATGCTGTATCCTATTTTTAATAAAAGTGATTTTGATGGTTTAACAGTTAACTTCTAGCAGTTAACTGATGACATAAGTTATAAGCCCTATAAAATATAAGTGCTAGGCAAAAATGGACTGCAATACAGTTTGCGTTTGCTGCTCAAGCTCGGCAATGGTGTCTTTATTTAAAGCATTGGCATGCGGTTGTCCAAATTCGCCTCTGGCATCGCCATGCACGCCAGCTTTGATATCGTTATCAAAGTATTTGCCCGTGTTGTCCGCGAACTCATCCGAGACCGCTAATGCCGTTAAGATATTTGCGCCTTTGTCTGCTGATGACCAATACTGACCATACGCTTCATCGACCATCTTGGTATTCAATAGCGATCCTGGGTTGACCGCAATCACGTTAATATTATCGCTGGCAACCCTATCCGCTAAGTGCATACTCCACATCGTTAATGCCAGCTTACTTTGCGCATAGGCGGCTTTATCATCCAGACGCTCTTGTCCCATAAATGCCTTATGAGATATCGGCGCTTGGGCAGCTGAGCTTAAGTTTATAATGCGCGGATTTACGCTACTCGATTGAGCAGACTGTTTGAGCAACGGTAATAGCGCGTTGGTCAGCTCGTAAGGCGCGAGATAGTTCACCACGAAGCGTACATCTAGACCTTCTTTGGTCATCGCTGATGCCGTGGTATAAATTCCTGCGTTGTTTATGAGGACATCAAGCATTGGTAGCTTTTCATTGACGTCAGCGGCCATTTTGAGTACCTCTGTCAGATTTGAGAAATCCGCGACAAACCCATCAATATGATCTATCACTTCGCCTGTTGCCACTGCTTGGACTTCAGCTATCACACTAGCAAGCTTGTCAGCATCGCGGCCATGCAGGTAAACGTGATGCCCAGCCTCTGCTAATTTTAAAGCAGCTAATTTACCGATACCGTCGGTGCTACCGGTGATTAAAATAGTTTTAGTTTTACTCATAGTTATCAACCATCCTTATGGTTCGAATTATAGTTATCGCTCTGGATATATGGTTTATTTTATCCACCGTTATGGCACCTATTGTAATGAAAGTGTTGTCATTCAAACAGCAGCCATTATCAAAAACACTTTCAATATTATTTTGAAAATAATTTATTTTATCGTCAGTTCTTTGCTATATTTTAGACAATAGTTTCTATTCGTGTGGCGAGCAAATAGCTGACACACCCTATATTTGGTACTCCGATAAGATAATATTATGAAAAATTTACAGGACTTACGTATTTTTATAGAGACAGCACGGATGGAGAGCTTATCTGCTTGCGCGCGCCACATGGACCTCTCTCCAGCAGTCGTTAGTGCCGCTATCAAACGTTTGGAGAGCGATATCAACACCGTATTGTTTATTCGCTCAACACGCAAAATTCGTCTCACTGATAAGGGTGTGCAGTTCTTGCAGCACTGTAAAGAAGCGGTGGGTATCTTGGACAATGCCTACGCTGAGCTACAGAATAATGATGCTGAGCTCACCGGCACTATCAGCATGTCAGCACCTTCAGACTTGGGTCGTAACTGTGTGTTGCACTGGTTAGACGACTTTATGCAGACTCATCCCAATGTTGATTTGCAGCTTCATGTCTCTGATGGTCAGGTAGACCTATATGGACAACAGATTGACTTAGCATTGCGTTATGGCAACCCAAAAGACTCTTCACTAATTGCACTGCCTATCGTTTTGGACAACCGTCCTATCCTATGCGCTGCACCAGCGTATCTAGAAAAATTTGGCGAACCTAGAACGCCGCAAGATTTGACTGACCATAACTGTCTTTGTATTGGGCACAATGACAAATACTTTAGTCAATGGGCGTTTGAGCGTGCAGGCAAGCAAGCGAGTGTCGCCGTGTCGGGCAATCGACGCAGTAAGGATGGTGACGTTGCCCGACGTTGGGCAATATTGGGTCATGGTATTGCGCTGAAATCTCGTCTGGATGTTGCCTCTGACATAAAGGAAGGACAACTGATTGAGATCAAATTAGGTGGCTGGCAAGTCGCGCGCTATCCGCTATATCTAATTTGCCCTGAAAGGCGTTTGATTGATCCCTTGTTTAACGCAGTAAAGGACTACTTAATTAGCTGTGTACAGCATATGTCACTCTGACCGTAAGATAATTAAAAAAAATATAGCGAATACCTAAACGCTCAGAATTAAGAAGTGTAACAAGTCCGTTACTATAAGGTAATATCGGTGATATTGGATATCCCGACAGTGTATTATAGATACATATGTTGTGTAAAAAAACTTAACTCACGTGAGCGAAAACAAAAGATGAAACTTCAAAATTCATTTGGTGCAATAACCAGAAATCTAGGCTTGCCTCTATTAGTAGCGATTGGATTAACAGGATGTAATACGACTACTGATGAGAGTGCAGAACACTCACATGATAATGGTGAAGTGCACAGCCATGACCATGTAGAACCTCATACTGATGTAGAAATGTTTAAGCAAGCTTTTGCAAATGATGCCATCGAGATAGCAGATGAATTGGTAGAATGTACCTTGGCAAGTGGTACAAAAACTGAGTGTTTTCAGTTAACCGTGGAGCTAAATAAGAACAGAGGGCATGAAGTAGGTCCATGGTGTCCACGCAACGTCAGTGAAGGTGCTGATAGTGCTGGTATCTGGCTAGATGAAGGTCAAGTGTACGATGCGGATGGCAATTATATAATCCGATCACAGGTGATATTAAAGTCACAGACAGCAAGCAAGCGTGTTTGGCAGCAGCTAAACCTAATGTAGAAGCTGAATATCAAAATTACTGTGTTGAGTGCCAACCAGAATATGTAGAGACACAAACCCTTACTTATCTGATCCCAGCTTACCCAAAGACCGGTGCTGATATGTACCAAATTACTGCAGCTTCTGGTGTGGGACTTGCTTTAAATGGCGTAAAATTTGATGCTTCGGCACCTGTTGATGCTATTTTGGGTGCGCATACGCTTGCGCCATTCGATGATTTTGGCGGTCATGTCAATCCTCACGTCGGCTATCACTATCATGCCGTTACTGACAAAACGACCAAAAGCTTGGGTGTGGCAAACGATCACGCGACGTTACTTGGCTATGCAGCAGATGGATTTACCCTTTGGAGCCATACTGATACTAAAGGCAGTGAGGTATCAGGCCTAGATCAATGCAATGGTCATAGTACGCAGGCGCTAGGCTATCATTACCATGCTGGGGCAGCAGGATCGAATAAAATTCTAGGTTGCTTCACATCAGAACCCGGTTGTAGCGTTGAAGCGGGCGAAACTGAATGCAAGGCAGATATGCGTGGCAATAGAGGTACTCCCCCTGTTGACGAAAATGGTAACCCTTTGCCAAAGCCTGAATCTCACCAATAACGCATGCTACAAAGTAGGCACTGAATCAAAAAACCTCTGCTATCATATGAATGAATAGCAGAGGTTAGTGTCGTACATAAAGTTATGCTGCATTGCTCACCTAGCAACTATCGTAAATTATCAACGACGGCCAGCATAGCAACAAGCGAGGCCTCACCTAGCTGCACAGAACGCTCTGGCGACCAGCCCATCTCCTCATCAGGCAGATTATCGTTATCTTTGAACGGCATCTCCAAAGTATTGGCAAGACAATCAAAATGCTCAGCGACCCAATTGGTTGCAAGTGTCATATTTGCCTCTCCTGGGGCGTCAACGTCATACCCAACTTCAGTCTGAAAGTCCGCACTGGCGAGTGTCAATACTTCTGAAAATCTATCGCGTAGATGTGCTAGACGCTCATTATAGCTTGGTATTCCTTGAGAGCCTGCGAGGAACGCATATGGCAGCGCCTCATCACCATGTACATCATAAAACAGATCAACGCCCGTTTCTTTCATCTTATGAATCACATAAAAGACTTCAGGGCTTTTGTCCAAACTTGGATTTGCCCATTCGCGATTGAGATTGGTTCCGGCGGCATTCGTACGTAGATGTCCACGCACACTACCATCGGGGTTCATATTGGGCACGATATAGAAATTGGCTTTTTCTAATAACTGTCTGCCTGTTGCGTTGTCACTATCTAACAAGCTATACAGCAACCCCTCAATCAGCCACTCTGCCATCGTCTCACCAGGGTGCTGACGCGCTGTAATCCAGATGTTACGCTTACTCGTGTCACCATCACCGATTTTTACTAACGTTAAATCACGCTTGTCGAGGGTGTCCCCTAAATGCTCTAGAGTCACGAATGGATGCGTCTGGACGGCAGCCAATAAGTCTTGATGACGCTCATAGCTATAAGGGGCAAAATAAGCAATTTGGATGGTTTCGTACTCTAACGCTGCTACGATAGTCAATGTGCCCTCTTTATAAGAAGTCGGTAGACGAAACCAATGCTGACGATCATAAGACGCTACTGCTTGGTAACCCTCCCACCCTTCTACATAAGACGCCTCTCCTGCATTGATAATGTTGAGAACATACTCTTCGCCAACCTCACCTGAGAGGCGAAAGTTAAACCACTGAAAAAATTCTTCACCAACGTCCGGACGAATCGCCAGTTGAATGTTTTTGTTATCATCTATAGTGATAACCTCAATGTTACCAGCGTCGAAATTGTCCGTGATATGCATAATGGTTCCTTATCTCATTATTATGATCGTACTCTATCGGTTTGTTATAAGCTGATGGTTTTATCTCAATACTTATTTTGCTAGCGCCTATAACTGCTATACTTAATTGGTCATGGTACAATTCTTTTCAAGTCAGAAACTTACTAAGCTGACGGTACTAGCGTCCTATGTCTAAAAACACTAGGATACTACACCCACTATTGCTCGATCAGATTGCTTCTCGTGCCATCAAATATTTATATCCGCACAATAAAATAACGGCCTTACATTAGCAAAGCCGTCATCAGCTATAGAACCCATTTAGAACGAGTAATCGGACCATAACATTCTGACATCGTGCTCAGGGTCATCGACCGCTTCAGAATCTACATCGAATCTCATAGTTGTTCGATCTGTAAGCTTATAACTGTCCCAGCTCACTTGCCCAGTACGAGCAAACTCAATCCAGTTCTGGTGTATGGTATTGGCAAGTTTTTGCGGTGGCTCATCGCCAACAAAACTTTTGGCTTGCTCGCTACCGAGCGCATTAAAGGTAAAAGGCACATCTACAAAGTGTGCCGCGCCTAGCCGTCCATCGAATGCTGGCGAAAACCACGAAAAGTTATAATGCCATACTTTATTGCCGTTTTTGATTAAATGCTCAGCGATGTGTACTGCTGGCATGCGAAAAGTATAATCTGATTGAATATCAGCAAAGCTATCGCCAACAGATTTGTCGCTATTAGTAGGTGCATATACCTTAAGTGGCTTACCATTCAACGATAAGTCATTTAGCAACTGAGATCTTTGTGTAGAGGTAATCTTATCAATAGCACCTCCTGGTACAGAGTAAAGCCTTGCCTCTTGATCGGTACTACCGACAATCACTGGAATAGACGCATCTGCATATTTTATCAGGTCTTTCATTGGTGATTCTTTGATGATATCACCATCGGTCACAGGCAAAAACGCCGTACCACCCCAAGACATCATGCCCCACTCGTCTCTATCTTTTACTGTGTTGCCAATATTAATCACTTCAGAGACCAAATCGTCAAGCGGTACCTGAGAGATACCGGTCGTCGTAGGTGCTACCCCAAGCGCTTCAGCAAAAAGGGTACTGACTCGACCTGCTTGTTCTGTGGTCACAAACTGCATCGGGGGACTTTGCATAATTGCCTGTTGAAACAGACCTTTTGCTCTATCAGTGCCCAAAAGTACCGCGACACTTTCAGCACCAGCTGATTGACCAAACAAGGTAACTTTATTTGGATTTCCACCGAAATTAGCAATATTTTGCTGCACCCATTTTAATGCAGCGATTTGATCTAGGATACCTCTATTATCTGGAGCGCCATCTAAATGCATAAATCCATCAACACCAACTCGGTAGTTTACCGTGACGACAATCGTGTCGTTTTTTGCAAAGCTAGTACCGTTATAGGCTTCCTCGCCTGCATCTGCCCGTATAAAAGCACCACCGGGTAGCCAAACCATGACAGGTAACTGTTTATCTGATTTTCGGGCGTTTGTGGGTGCCCATATATTTAATGTCAAGTCACCTGCAGCGCCCACAAGTTGAACTTTTTTCTCTCGTCCTGGCTGCGGTACGGGTGCCGTTTTTGCGGTAGCATCTAATACGCCTTCCCATTTCTCGTAGGGCTGCGGCGCCTTAAATCTAAGCGCTTTTGTGAAAGGGTTATGTGCATAAGGAATACCGTAAAAGGTAGTAACGCCATTATCTGCTTTGCCTTTTAACTCACCTTGAGAAACAGTAATGTTCATTTCTTCCCCTTCATTATTTGCAGCAAATGCAGAAACCATACTAACACTCAACAGTACAACGCCTACCTTTTGACACACCCTACTTACCCTGTTACTCATCATGGCTACTACTCCCTTTTTATTCTGTGTCGATTGCCTACCTGCTATCCTCTTAATAACCATCAAAACAGCGACTTTCCTCTAGGGCGTGTCTTCATTTTAAAAATGGTAATAAAAATGAGATAAATTGCCGTCAAACAAGGAAAATAGTGTAGATAATATCGAGATATTAACCAGCTATTTGACGCGGTTTGACAAAATTTAGCCATTTTTAGTCCATTTAGATGACCATCGATTGAATTGAAGACACGCCCTAGAATAATACTGTTTTCTTGTGCAGGTTTTTATGAGACAAACGTAAGAGTTTTATCGTTTGCGAGTCCGTTCTGATGAGACGATAAGAGTCATACTCGCAACTTTTGAGAGACTACCACTATACATTACTGAGAAAACGCAGAACTGCTGTATCAACATTTAGCCAAACTGAAAAGCCGATAACTGCGTTTTAAGCACTTGCTCGGAGTAAATTTTGGCGCCTTTATCATTACCTGCCGCACCTGCTATCACCATCAGCGGCAGTAAATGCTCCTCTGCCCCTAATGGATGTGAGTCAAGCGCGTGAGGCGCCATCGACCAGTCTCTAAGCGCTACATCTCGCTGCTCTGAGTCAGATTCAATCGTTTGGGTCAACCAGTCATCGAAAATCTCTGATGGCGCTGTAAAATGCGCATCACCGTAGCCCCTCATATTATGAAAGCTCATACCGCTTCCGATGATTAATACGCCTTCTTGACGTAATGCCTGCAGTGCTTGACCTGCCGCCAGATGCGCTTTTGGGTCTAGATCATTACGCAGTGACAGTTGTACTACTGGAATATCTGCCTTAGGAAAAATCACCTTTAACGGTATAAAGACCCCGTGATCCAAACCGCATGAAGCATCTTGTTGGTGCTGTATACCTGCTCCGTCCAACAGCTTACTAACTTGATCGGCTAGTGCAGGGTCACCTGTTACAGGATAAGTCAGCTGATACGTATGGTCAGGAAAACCATAGTAATCATAAATGAGATCAGGAGCTATGCTCGTAGTAATTTTAAACTCAGGCGCCTGCCAGTGCGCGCTAATGATTAAGATAGCCTTTGGACGCTCCGGAAGTCGAGTATGAATACCTGTCAAAAATTTTGCCATGCTATCCCATGTGTTCGTAGGCTGCCAGTCCATAAAAAAACAAGGTCCAGCACCATGTGGTATAAACAGGACAGGTTGAATGACTTTCTGACCAGATGAACGTGCTGTCATAACTCTCTCCTTGTCCTATTAATCAAAGGCAATTTTCTAAAGCCAACTATGATGCACGTCCCAGCTTTTCTGACAATGCTTTATCCATACTAAAAGAGCCACCACCTTGTACGACCAAAGACAGTAAAGCAACCATCAAGGTCAATGCATACTCGTAACCACCATTAGCAGAGAATAGCCCATTGCTGATATGCACAGAAAAAATAGCCACTAGCATCGTGAATGCAGCGACCAGTGCAGCAGGTCGTGTCAGTAGTCCAAAAACTAAAGCAAGACCACCGAAAAACTCAGCGCCTCCTGCCAATATGGCCATCAACAACCCAGGCTCCATGCCCATACTGCTAAGCCACTGTGCCGTTCCTGCGAGCCCATTACCATCAAACCAGCCAAAGAGCTTTTGGGCACCGTGCGCCATCAAAATCAAGCCGACGGGTACACGAAGAATTAGGGCCGCTACTCCAGCTTTAGAGGCCAACATTTTATTTAGTAGCGATGATGTCATTAGTACTTACTCCATAACGTATTAGTGCGATAAGTGATTGAATATTGGTATAAACATACTTTACTATCGTCGCTATAAAAGAGTAAACCCACTTATATTGAATGATTATCAACACAGTGTTTATAGTTGGTTTGGTATTGAATAGTAGAAAAAATGGATAACAATGACATCGATGTAATATGCGTATTAAACGCTTGAGGCAATAAAGGCAATAAAAGTGACCATAATGATATAGGAGTACCTAAATTACACGTGGTCTGCGAGTACCATGATGGGCTGCCCATACTCAACACCCTGCCCACTTTCAACCAAGATTGCCGTGACAATACCACTCTTATCACTCACAACTGGTAGCAAGCGGGTCAACTCATCAATAAAGCAAACGGTTTGACCTTTTTGAATATGGTCGCCTTCTTTAATGAGATTGTCAGTTGTAGCGTCCTCGCTTAAATAGATCTGCCCCACATAGGTCGCACAGACTTGCCTTATTTTGCTATCTGGTTTATTGGGCTCAGTAGTAGCGCTAGTAACATCGTTAGTAGTATCGTCAGTGGTTACATGACTTGCCTTACTTGGCACTCCTAGATTGTTGACCACTCTGATGGACTGATCACCATCAGCAATAGTCACTTCATTCAATTGACTGCTTTCAACCAATGTGACCACACGCGCTATTTGCTCTATATCCATAATAGATTCCTTAACTTAATATTTAACTGAGACCGAGATATTTAGTAGGCAGATATCGTGATACCTTTGAGCTCTAGTTGTTTCTTTATTTCTTGGGCAAATAAAATAGCGTGTTCACCATCACCATGTAAGCAAATACTTTGCGCCTCTACTGGTACGGTCTGACCACAGACACTGGTGACTGTCCCTTCAGTAATCATCTGTAACACATGCCTAACCGCATCATCTGTGTCGGTTATCAGGGCATTGTCTTTGCTACGAGAGACCAGCGAGCCGTCTTTTTCATAGTTCCTATCAGCGAACACTTCTGATATGGCTTCTAAACCATGCTTCTTAGCTGATTTTACCAAATAGCCGCCGGACAAACCCATGACCTTTAGGCTTGGATCAAATCGTTTGATTTCACTCACCAAGATATCTGATAAGTCTTCATCAATGGCGGCTTGGTTGTACAACGCACCATGCGGTTTTACGTAGTCTAATGACACACCAACCAAGTCACAGAGCGCTTTGGTTGCACCCAACTGATACACCAATAAAGCACGATAATCGGCTTCGCTTAACGGCTCATGAATACGGCCAAAGTTTTCTCTATCGTTTAGACCAGGATGTGCGCCTACGCTCACGTTGTTTGCTTTTGCCAATTGCAACGTGGCTAGCATCTCGCTGTAAGAACCCGCGTGAAGACCGCAGCAGACATTCGCTGAGCTAACTATCGTTAATAATTTATCGTCTTGCCCGCAGCCTTCCGCCACATCAGCATTTAAATCAATTTTCATTGGCATACTCCTTTATTTGATCGATATAGTGTTGTCTGTTTTGCTGTTCCTTTAACGCTTGCTCTAATGACACAACGACGAACTGACAGGTTTTGCCAAATCTAATCTGTGCCATCAGACCTATGTCTGCTTGAATCACGGTTGCAATTTTCGGATAGCCACCCGTCGTTTGCCCATCCGCCATCAAAATAATCGGCTGCCCTTGCGGTGGCACTTGAATCATTCCAATATCAACACCGTGTGAACTCATCTCTACTGGCTCACTAAATTCAAGTGCGGTTGCCCCGTCTAAACGATAGCCCATACGGTTACTACTGGTTTGTAGTTTCCAAGGCTGGGTCTCAAACGCTTGTTGCGACGACTCAGTGAAGCAGTCATATTCACTGCTTTTTATCACTCGAATAACCTCGGTTGGTGCAAGTCGAGCCACCCCAATGACAGGCAAGCTTGATTCAGTTTTTACCGTTAAGCTGTCATCGGCTTTTAGATATCGACCGTCAAATCCGCCAAATTCGGCTTTGAGATTGGTGCTGGCTGACTGTAATACTGGCTCAATATCAAAGCCACCGTGCACACACAAGTAGCTATACATACCTTGTAGCGGGCGCAAAAGTTTGAGCGTCTGCCCAGCTGTTGCATTGATACGCCAATAACAAGGAACACGCTTGCCGTCTAGATAGGCCTCGTATAAAGCACCGGTTAAGCAAAAACTGACGTTTTCTTCAAACTGTATGGTTAGCTCACCGAGCGCTATTTCAATAGCAGGTTCGTTTGCCTCATTTTTCATCAAAGCGTTACCAGCTTGTAGCGCCCAGCTGTCCATTACGCCATTTCTACCCACACCCATACTGCGGTAACCCAGTCGTCCCGAATCTTGAATACTGGCAAGGGCACTTGCAGTTAAAATTTTCATTGATACCACCTGTCTTTTTGATTCATGCATTTTTTTATGTATCGCTTATTGATGAATATCAATCGCTTTAAACGCCAAAGTATCGCCTGCGTTAAGTAACGTCGGAGAAGACTTGGTTAAATCAAATAAAGCAGTATCCGTCTGGCCGAGTAACTGCCAGCCGCCTGGAGACTCAAAAGGGTACACCCCTGTCTGCTCGCCACCGATACCCACTGAGCCTGCGGGTACTTGGGTTCTAGGTACGGCATGCCTTGGGATGTATAAGGGCTCAGACAAGCCGCCAAGATAAGGAAATCCTGGCTGAAAACCGATAAAGTAAACGGTATAAGTAGCTTTAGTATGTAGATCGACAACCGCTTCAACTGAGAGATTTAGGTCATTCGCCATGGCCGCTAGATCGGGGCCATACTTTCCACCGTACTGCACTGGTATCTCGACGTGCTTACCTTGGATGGTTTTTGAAGGGATATCATTGAGCAGGTCTGATAGCTTATCTTTGAAAGTATTCAGCTCAGCCCATGTTAATGGCACGATGAATACACTGAGCGTATTCATGCCAATCACTACTTCGATGACTTCTGGCATTTTCTGGATGCTATCTGATAAAGCCCAGCATTTTTGTTGTTTTTCTAAGGTGGTTGGTTTAGGGAAAAACAACGCTAGATTGGTTTCACTGCATATTTGCCATTGTAGTTCCATCAGTATGGGCTCCATTATCTGTTATCTTTATTCTGACGCTAATGTCAGATTAGTTTTTCATTTTTGCGGGCAAGACTGGATTTATATATTGTCTTGTATCCACTGTTCTAGATAATGAATGCTCATTTGACCCTGACAAAACACCTCATCTTCAAACAGACGTTGATGCAGACCAATATTGGTATCAATCCCGGTGATTTGCGCCTCCCATAATGCTGCACGCATTTTTTCTATCGCTTTTTCTCTTGAACGATCTTGTACACATATCTTGGCAATCAAACTGTCATAAGATGGCGGCACGGTGTAGTTCGATTCAGCATGACTGTCTACCCTGATACCAAACCCTGCTGGCATGTGGCAGTAGTCTATGCGCCCAGCATTTGGCAAAAATGTCTGCGCGTTTTCAGCATTGATACGGCACTCAAACGCGTGTCCGGTAATGGCGATATCACTTTGCTTGTATGCCAGTGGCAGTCCTGCAGCTACTCTAATTTGTTCTTGCACAATATCCACGCCCGTCACCATCTCAGTAATGGTGTGCTCAACTTGCACACGAGTATTCATCTCGATAAAGAAGAACTCGCCGTTTTCATATAAAAACTCAAACGTGCCGGCGCCTCTATACTGCATTTGCTCGCAAGCTGTGACACAGGCTTGACCAATTGTGCAGCGCTGTTCTTCGGTAATGCCGGGTGCTGGCGCTTCTTCAATGACTTTTTGATGACGGCGCTGCATAGAGCAATCACGCTCGCCTAAATAAATGGCATTACCGTGGGTATCAGACATGACTTGCACTTCGATATGACGCGGTGCTTGTAGGTATTTTTCAAGATAAACGATAGCGCTACCAAAATTGGCTTTGGCCTCTGTTTGCGTCATAGAAATCGCAGAGAGTAAGTCGGCTTCTTTTTCGACCACACGCATACCACGACCGCCGCCGCCACTTGCTGCTTTGATGATGACTGGATAGCCAACATCACTGGCAATCTTGATAACCTCATCTGAATCGGTAGGCAACGCGCCATTTAATCCAGGTACACAAGGCACGCCAGCCATGGTCATTTGTTTTTTGGCTTCAACCTTGTCGCCCATGTTTCTAATATTGTCAGCCGTTGGGCCAATAAACGTGAGACCCGAGTCTTCAACCAAAGCGGCAAAGTCAGCGTTTTCAGAAAAAAAGCCATAGCCTGGATGGATAGCTTGCGCATTGGTAAGCTTTGCAGCAGACACAATCGCTCGTTGGTTAAGATAACTGTGTGTGGCATGGGCAGGCCCGATGCAGATTTTTTCATCGGCTAGGCGTACGGGTAACGAGTCTTTGTCTGATTCAGAATGGGCAATGACTGACTGAATACCCAACTGCTTACAAGCTCGAATAATACGTAGCGCAATCTCGCCACGATTGGCAATTAAGATTTTTGTGAACATGTTTATTCCCTTAAAAATATAGTGTCAAATACAGTGTTTGTGCAGCGTCTATACAATATTGAGCAACTATTGAGTGACTTTAACTGTCTGGCACTATAATAAATAAGGGCTGTGCATATTCTACGACCTCACCTTCCTCGATCAGAATCTCTTGAATCGTACCGTTAACTTCTGCTTTTACCTCATGCATCATTTTCATGGCTTCAATGATACATAGTGTCTGCCCTACTGCTACCTGATCACCTTCCTCAAAGAACGCCTCAGCGGTCGGCTCAGAGCGAAGATAAAAAGTACCGAGCATAGGCGCTATTACTTGAGAATGAGTGTCTGCTGCCGCTGTAACGCCAGCCTTATAATCACCCTCTACATCGGTATCAATTTGCGGCTTTAGATGTGCTGTTTTGGAGTGGCTATTATTGATGTGATTTGAGCTGTCTTCACTGTGATTAGATTGACAAACGATAGAGATACGCGCATCACCATCACTCACTTCTAAGGATTGTATATCGGCACCTTCTGCCAGTTCGATGAGTCTTTCTAGATCTGCAAAATTGATATTCATATGATTAGGCATTCCATCAGAGTGAAGTAAAAATTGTTATTCTAAGTTTTAGAAGTACTATTTGAGTGACTCCCTCAACAACCTGAGCTTAATTTGTGGGACGTCAGATAAGAACAATAATGAAAAACAGTAATCTGGCTAAAACCATAACGCACCCTATCCTTTCAAACAACTATTGGGCCTAAAAAAGTAGTTTTCTTAAAACACTATTCAATAAAATCACCAATTATTTAAATAACGACACACTGTAAAGAAAATTAGACAGCAACGATCACAGGGTCTGTTACAGTGTCTGCCGTTTGGTTATGCTGGGACTATCCCGTTTATGACTTATATGTTTAGCTCTCAACCCCATTCAACCGCCATAATAATCACGACAATCAGCACACGGTTCGGTAGTTGGATACCTAACCTTTATGATAAAAGGAATAAGTCTATCCATGATCCAATTTATTGAACGACATCCTCAGCTGCTTAGCTTGGGCGTGGTACTTATTTTTATTATGGCATTATTGTGGCTGATACAGCACTTATTGATTCGTTATGGCAAGCGTGCGTTGGCATTAGTCTCTCGCACTGATCTTTGGCTACGCGAACATCTGGCACGCCTGCCAATGATGGTACGACTCCAGCGTAGATACCCAGCGCTATTTGGCTTTATCGCAGAGCGCTTTGCACGTGGTCACTTTTCTGGATTGATACTCACTGTATCAACGCTGTTGAATATCTATATTTTGGCGCTGTTTGCAGGGTTGGTTGAGGATGTGGTGAGTGCTGACTCTATCGTTACCACCGATCTGTTTGTGTCGCAGCATATGAGTGTACTGCGCGAATCTGGCATTATAGATTTTTTTATTTTGATTACCAGCTCAGGCTCTACTCCCGTCACCTGTTTGATCATCTTACTGACTGCTATTTTATGTATGATGTTGCGTCAGCCTTATATCATCATAGGCTTACTGATCTCGACTATTGGCAGCACTGCTTTTACTTTTATAAATAAGATGGTCTTTCAGCGCGCTCGCCCGATTGATATTTTGCTGCAAGAGCATACCTATTCGTTTCCAAGTGGTCATGCCACCATCAGCATTGCACTGTATGGGTTTCTTGCGTACATGATGATTCGTTTTAGCCAAAGTTTTGTTCGACAAGTACGTGTCTTGTCACTTGCTCTGTTGCTGTTTTTGCTTATAGGACTGAGTCGAATCGTACTCAATGAGCATTATCTTAGCGATGTGATGGGTGGGTTTTTGGTAGGGTCATTATGGTTAATCATTGCTATTAGCATAATGGAGTGGCTGACCGCGTGGGGCAAAATTAATTGGCGCATCGCATGGACAGTGTCTCAGCGATATATGGTGTGGTTCAGTATCGTCTCTGTGCTGACTGCTATCTTCATTTATGCCAATATTTATCAGTTTCCGCTGCTCACGTAGCACTATAGGCTAAGATGATGAAACCTACATATTCAATATTATCATCCAACCTCTCCACAGCAAGCGCTTGATCCAACACCTCAAAATATGTGGATCGGTCGCTCGGACAATATTAAAGCACATAAAATGTTCCGTGATTTGCGACTGATTAAATATATTAAAACAAATTTAAGTACCATCAGTTGGTACCCTTCCAAAAATTGCAGAAACCTTACCTCGTTATCAACACTCTATCTGAGTCACCTTTGGATGACGAGCCGAACACGTAGTAGATAGCGTATTCTTAGCCAATAATATTTCTGACTTCCATAACAACGCTTTACCTTGCTGTCGATATTTAGTCTGAGTCATTATTTATTTTAGATAGCTGGTAATGGATTAAACCTGATTTTTCAATAAAAGAAAATGCTTCCGGTTCGATGACGCGCTTTACTATGAGTCAAGCAACAGCGTAAGATAACTGACAACAGAGTGTTGATAACCGCTGGAAGGAAAGTCCAAATTATGGATAGAATTGATGCGATGCGGGCATTTGTATCAGTAGCGACTGAGGGCAGTTTTAGTAATGCCGCTACAGCCATGCAACTGTCGCCGCAGCTGGTGAGCAAATATGTGTCAAAGTTAGAAGAGCGACTGGGTATACGTTTGCTGAACCGCACTACCCGTCAGGTTAGCTTAACTGAGGCAGGGACTCATTACTTTGAGCATGCACAGCAGGTATTACTCAGTATCGATGATATGGAGTCCAAATTAGGTGGGCTGCAGCAAAACCCAAAAGGCACATTAAGAATAAGCGCGCCTGTGTCCTTTGCCCTCAAACATATGGCACAATTGGTCACGGACTTTCAGGCACTTTACCCTTTGGTTAATGTTGATTTGCAGTTGAACGATCGCAAAGTAGATATCGTTGAGGAAGGGTTTGATGTGGCGCTGCGCATCGGTCAGCTCAAAAGCTCTTCACTGATTGCCAAGCAAGTTGCGCCTATCCGCGTCATCTTGTGCGCAGCCCCTGACTATCTCAAAAAGTATGGCGTGCCTAGCAAACCTGAAGATCTAAAAAACCATCGGTATTTGCATTACAGTTATATGGAAAAATACGGCAAAGAAGATATTTATCAGTGTCTACATACCAGCAATCAGCCCAGCTCGGAGCTGACCAGCAACAACGGAGATTTGCTTGTCAATGCTGCAGTGGCTGGCGCTGGAATAGCATTGCAGCCTACGTTTATTGCGAGTGAAGCACTACGTAAAGGGGAGCTGATGATGGTGTTGCCTGATTACGAGCCCGAGACGTTGGGGTTGTATGCGGTGTATGCTCATAGAAAGCTATTGCCACACAAAATCAGATGTTTTATTGATTTTATCGAAGGGTATTACGGTTCGCCGCCCTATTGGGATGAACCGATACAGCACTTATAGATATTTAGTAGCAACCCTCACCAAACAAAACACCCCCTACATTGATAAATGTCTGGGGTGTGTTTTAATGTGCTTGGTAGTATGACAAGTCTATCGTGAGCTATATTATAAATGTCACCAAAAATAGCACCCCTCTCAATTTATCACTCTCAAAACTCGTATTTAGCCATCACTTCTATTTGCTGACCTGCTGGCATCCATGGAAAGGTCGTGACATCTTGATTTCTCCACTCAATACCCAAATCCAAATCTGGTAGGTACTCATAGATAAGATTGGCGCTTTTGACATTAGCAGAAGTATCTGCCGCATCCTCGACATTGACCTCGCCATAACGCAAGTTGCCACGCAGCTTTTGAGTAAATTGATGCTTATAACCGACGCTATAGCCCGTTTGTGAGATCAGCTTACCATTTTCGGCATCACAATCAGCACCGCCATTCATAATAAGAGGCCCACCAACACAGACGGCAGAATAGGCACCCATGCCTTTACCATTAAACACACTACCATGAAGCGAATGCTCTCCCAAAGCCAGCTTACCTGCTAAGGACACACCAACGCCCACATCCGAGTCGTCTCCATTCTCAGCTTCGCGAGCGGTCACCGCCACATTATAATCAAAATCAGCTATCTTATCTTTGTAGCTGACCACCATATCAGGCAGGCTGGCATCGTCATAGACAGGATCCTGGGCAGTAAAACGCAGTCCCTTATAAGTATAATGCACCGTCAAATCTGGACGAATATATGAGCCGCCACCTGAGGCTGTACCGATACCTGTACCCCAAAAGTCAAGCTGCTCGGTGGAGAGTGGCGCGACTGCCAAGAACTGACCATTCCACGTTTTACCCACTGTCAGATCATCTACCTGAATATACGCATGGCGCAAACGTAGGTTCGATCCACCCTTGGCATAATCGCCATAAAAATCGCCTTCGATAAACCCAGTTAGTTTTTTATCATCCACCGACTTAGTCGTCTTGATGTTAATGCGTGACTGACGTAAGTTTCCCTTAAACTCCGAATCCTCGTCATCAGGAGAGTTAAACAATCCTTCTGCTTTGATATAACCACCGATACTCAACGTGGTATCACCCGTCGTCACAATATCTATCGCTTGTGCAGAGGCACATGTTGCCGCTATAGCCAAACCTACAGATAGCCTCTTTGTAAAAAGCATCATTCATCCATTCCCTGTTTTATGTTGATATCCTTATCAATCCAAATTGCTGTGACGTTTTTCGCTCCGTTACCATTAGCCTTGTCACTATCAGCTCCGTCACCATCAGTAGTGTTTTTGCGCTGCATTATCTTTTTATATAAAGGTTGGCTCCTCTTCACAAAAACAATCACGATGTGATCGACGTATTGGGCGTTATGCTTCTTGGTCAATATTCTCTAATGCCGCTATCGCCTCTTTTTGCGACTCATCAATTGGCTTTTTTTGTCCGCTCAGTTTATCGAGATAGACCAGTACTGACTCACCGATTGCAACGACTGTCTCAAGCGCCTTACTATAATAGGTATATTCGTGAATCAAACTTGAGTTACCGATTTTTTTGACTTTGATACCAATCCATAACTCATCAGGATAAGCAACCGATTTGAGATATCGACATGACGAGGCTGCCATCACCGAAGACGTCTGTTCGTTAAATAAACCAAGTCGCCTGTTGTAATAAATACGAGCGTTTTGAGCATATTCGTAATAAACCACATTATTGACATGACCAAAGGAGTCCATATCTCCCCATTCCACTTGCTGAGGATAGATAACCGTAAAGTCATGCAATGGGTGATTGTCATCGCTTGTGACAATCTCTTGTATTTCTGGGAACGTTGGTGCAGCTTCCATAGTTTTTCTCTTTTTATTAGACAGATTCTGTTATATAGATGATGAATGTGACTCAGGGTGCTCGTGACACACACCTCCCTCATCCCTAGCATTTAGTCAGACACTAGGGAGATGTAGTTTTTTCTATTATTAGCGTCACTATGATGGTAATAAGGTTGTTCGGTTAGATTAAATGTTCTGAGTACATCGAGCGCATGCGTTTTTTATCAAGTTTACCAACACTGGTTTTTGGCATTTCTGACAAAAACTTTACTTCACTTGGGACGCCATATTTTGGCAAGTGACCTCTCTCAACCGCTTGATGACCCAGTGCCAAAATATCTGTCGATGTTGTACCGATATAATCTGGCTTTAGCACGACCAATGCAAGAGGACGCTCGCCCCAACGCTCATCTGGAACACCAATCACAGCGATATCAGCGACGCTCGGATGAAAGGAAAGAATTGTTTCGACCTCAAGTGAGGATACCCACTCACCACCTGACTTGATGACGTCTTTTAGTCTATCGGTAATGCTGAGCGTGCCATCGGCAGTCATACAAGCAATATCCTGCGTATGCATCCAGCCACCTTTCCACAGCTCATTACCTGCATCGGGGTTTTTAAAATAGCTTTGGGTCAGCCACGGTGCTCGTATCACAAGCTCGCCCGTCGATTTGCCATCCATTGGTTGAGGTTGTCCGTTTTCGTCCCAGATCTCCATCGATACCAGCATAATTGGCGAACCTGATAGACAGCGATAATTGAGATTGTCTTCTAAGCTCATCGACTCGGTCTTGTCATCAAATACCGCTCGAGACAGCACAGGGCATGATTCTGACATCCCAAACCCTGACATAAACTCGATACCGCACTCGATAGCGGCTTTGGCCAAGCCTTCGTTGAGCTTTGAGCCACCTAGCAGTAGTTTTAGATTCTCAAATTTGCGACCGCGTTCTGCCATTTCTTTGAGGAGCATTTGCAGTATTGCAGGGACGCCATGTGACAGCGTGACCTTATGCTCCTCAATCAAATCGACCAATTTTGGTGCCAGATATCGTCCTGGATATATTTGTTTTAGCCCGATCATGGTAGCGCCATACGGCCAGCACCATGCATGGACATGAAATAAGGGCGTCATCGGCATGTATACATCGTTATAGCGCGCGCCTTGGCCTTCAGCATTGAGCGCTGATGCCAGTGTGCTTGCCATCGTTTGTAGTACAATCTGGCGATGAGTGAAGAAAACCCCTTTTGGATCACCTGTCGTGCCACTGGTATAGAATGTGGTGGCGATGGTGTTTTCATCGAAATCTGGAAAATCAAACTCATCACTAGCGGCTGCCAACAGTGCCTCGTACTCACCATCGACATAGTCAGGCAGCGCTGCTTTCTCACCACCTACTTTGTCATCCTCTGCGTCATCTGCCCACATTACATGCTCAATAGAAGGCGCATCGTCACGATAGTCTTTAATCATTGGCGCAAATTCAGCATTTAACAGCAATGCTTTTGGGGCAGCATGGTTGACGGTATATAGCACTTTTTCTTCAGACAGACGCACATTGACGGTCTGTAAAATCATACCCGACATCGGTACGGCAAAATACGCCTCAAGATAACGATGACTGTCCCAATCCATGACCGCGACCACATCGCCTGCTTGTAAGCCCATGTTTTTTAGGACATTCGCCAAGCGGTTGATACGCTTAAAAAACTCAGCATAGGTATAAGTGACTTTATCCGCGTAGCTAATGGTTTGGTTAGTAGAGGCGATTTTGGCACGGTTGAGTAGCTGCTTAATAATTAACGGGAAACCATACGCGTCTTCGGCTTGGTGGTAGTTATCGTGTTGGTTGAGTATGGTTGTCATAATGTCTTCCTTGATATTGAATAGTCCTTGATATAGTCAATCTTCTATAAAGAGTTACCGCGCTGCCCTCACTTGAAGTATCACATAGTCATCTGCGCTTGGTTGCCTGGTCTCTCTTTTAAGCTAAATCAACTATAATCAGTAATTCGGTGTGCGCCCTTTTAATATCAGACGCGCTCTATCACCATGGCAAGTCCTTGCCCGATGCCAATGCACAAGCTAACCACTGCGTATTTACCGCCCGTACGCTGTAGCTCTCGAGCGGCACTCAAAGCGATCCGTGCACCAGATGCGCCCAGCGGATGGCCGACCGCGATAGCGCCGCCATTGGGGTTAACGCGTTTATCATCAAAATCAATATCCAACCCTTTTAGACAACCCAGTACCTGTGAGGCAAAAGCCTCATTGATCTCAATGACAGACATATCATCAAGGGTTAAATCCGCACGTTTTAGCGCCAGCTTAATCGCTTCAACAGGACCCACACCCATAATATTAGGTTCAACACCCATCGCCCCTGATGATAAGATCTTGGCAATCGGTTTGAAGCCTAGCTTTTCTTCTGCTTGTTTTGAGCCGATGATGAGCGCAGCAGCACCATCATTGATACCAGACGCATTACCTGCCGTAACAACACCATTTTCATTTAAGGGTTTAAGCTTTTTTAGCGCTGCAATGTCGGAGCTGGCGCGAGGGTGCTCATCATCTGTAACGACTTTTTCGGGCAATTTCTTACCTTGGGGGGCGGTGATAGGCGTTATCTCATCGTCAAAGAACCCGGCTTGCTTGGCAGCTTGGTATTTGGCTTGTGATGCGGCTGCAAATTTATCGGCTTCCTCGCGCGTAATGCCATACTTTTGCGCGACGTTATCGCCCGTCTGCGGCATGGTATCACTGCCGAACTGCTCAATAATCTTTGGGTTGGGAAAACGGCTACCGATAGTCGTATCAAATACCTTAAAGTCACGGCTAAAGGGCTTTTCTGTCTTTGCAAAGACGAAGGGCGCACGCGTCATGGATTCAACACCACCTGCCAATATAATGTCTCCTTCATGACACGTGATACTGCGTGCAGCATCGACCACGGTAGATAGACCTGACGCACATAGACGATTGACGGTCTGACCTGGCGTTGTGACATCTAATCCTGCTAATAGAGCCGCATTACGTGCAATATTGCGAGAGTCCTCGCCAGCTTGGTTGGCACTGCCTAGCAACACTTCATCAAAAACATCATTAGACAATTGATGCTTTTCGACCAACGCTTTCATGACTGCAGCAACGAGATCATCTGGGCGCACGGTTGCTAATGCGCCAACATAGCGACCAAATGGGCTTCTCAATCCGTCATAAATATAAGCATCTAACATAACGTTTCCTTGTCGTATTTTTTAACTCTGAATAATTATTCTATGGTTTGATAACCATATTTTGTCGTTCTTACGATATTTTGTCGCTCGTACTAATAGGTGGTTTGCTGGGTGAACAATGACACATCTAGTTTGGCACGGCGCTGCAACCAAGGGCTTGGACGGTAACGCGGATCGCCTGTAAGCGCATAGATACGCTCTAAAATAAGCAATATACGTGAGGAACCAAGATGATCACCCCAAGAGATCGGGCCGTATGGATAACCTAGCCCAAGCTTGACAGCATTATCGATATCCTCTGGCGTGGCAATTCCTTGCATCGCAATATCACAGCCAAGATTGATCACCATCGCAACCACACGCTGCGCCACAAAACCTATACTTTCGGTAACTAGCGTGGCACTCCCCGTATCTTGCATATCTGCTTTGCTACTATCTGAGTCTTTATTACCTGTGTTGCTAAATAGCGCGTAGGCCTGTGCTACAAACTGCTCTTGTGTCACAAGACTTGGCATCAACGTACGATGCTTCGTAAGCTCGGTAAGCATATCAATGGCAACCGCTTGCTTCGGATCGATGTGATAACGAATCGCCGCATTGGTCGTATCCTCTCCGTAGATGGCGAGCACCACCAAACTATCAGGACTCGGCTTGTCGTTGTTATCAATAAGGACACCACGATTATTTAGATAGTCGACCAGCTGTGTTTTGTCTTCTGCCAAATCAGCCCCAATCCAAACTGAGGTGATGGTGGCATCAGATGCTAGTACTTTGGACGATTGATTTTGAGCGCTATCTACTGAAAGCTTTTGACCGTTTTCGTAGTGGTAAAACCCCTCGCCAACCTTACGGCCAAGCTTTTTGCCTACCAGCATCTGGCGGGTTAGTGGATGCGGACGGTAGCGCGCTTCTTGGTAGTACTGCTCATAGATCGACTCCATCACAGGGTGCGACACGTCAACGCCAGTCAGATCCATCAGCTCAAACGGACCCATACGAAACCCGGCGCCATCACGTAAGATACGGTCGATTTGCTCAAAATTTGAGACACCCTCGCCCAGTATTTTTAAGGATTCGGTACCATACGCTCGGCCTGCATGATTGACGATAAATCCTGGTGTGTCTTTTGCGACCACACCCAGATGTCCCATGCGTTTGGCCAAATCGGTCAAAACCTCAACAACTGAATGCTGCGTGGATATTCCTGGAATAATCTCAACGATTTTCATCAGTGGTACTGGGTTAAAGAAGTGAAAACCGACCACGCGCTCTGGATGGTCACAGTCAGCGGCAATCGCTGTGACAGATAGCGATGAGGTATTGGTCGCCAAAATAGCATCGGTATTAACAACCTCTTCTAACTGGGCAAACAGCTGTTTTTTTATGTCTAGATTTTCGATAATGGCTTCAACCACAATTTCAGCGGTAGCAATCTGACTCAGTTCTTGGACGAGGGTTAAGTTGCTTAACATCGACTGTAGCTCATCATCGCTGAATTTTCCTTTGGCGGTGAGCTTTTCGAGCATGGCTTGTAGTGACGCTCGCCCTTGCTCAGCCGCGCCTGCCTTGGCGTCATATAAAAGGACTTGGATACCCGCTTGAGCGGCAATTTGGGCAATACCCATGCCCATGATGCCAGTGCCAACAATGGCAAGTGTATTCACGGTCATAATCATTCTCTATATAATTTACGATAGGATTTGGTCGGCGTGGACCTCAAAAGAAATAAGGGGCGTGATGGCGTTTAATAGCCTTTATACTCTGCAGGACGCTTTTCCAAAAATGCTTTGGCACCTTCTTTTTGATCATGAGTATCAAATAGGATTTGAAATGCCTTACGCTCCAATGCCAATGCACTATCTAAAGGCATATCGGGACCGAGCATCGACACTTCTTTAATCTGAGTCAATGCAATAGGTGAATAACCTGCCAGCTGCTTAGCAATCTCAATAGCACGGGTTAGGGTACTATCGTCTGCGACCACTTCAGATACCAATCCCATTTGGTCAGCTTCGTCAGCGCCAATCATGTCTCCTGTCAGTATCATCTTCATGGCTTTGTGTTTGCCAATAGCACGAAACAATCGCTGAGTGCCGCCTGCACCTGGCATGAGCCCTATTTTAATCTCTGGCTGTCCAAACTTGGCAGACTGTCCTGCCACAATGATGTCAGCATGCATGGCAAGCTCACAGCCACCGCCAAGCGCATAGCCATTTACCGCGGCAATAATCGGCTTTTGGCAATCAGTAATCGCGCGCCAATATCGCTCACTACGACGTAAGTACACATCGACTGTCTTAGCGGTTAAAAAATCATTGATGTCAGCACCTGCGGCAAACACCTTATCACCACCCGTCAGCACGATCGCTTTGGTTTCTGGATCGTCATTTAACTGAATGAATAGCTCTGCCATTTGTTGGCGCAGCTCGCTGTTTAATGCATTGCGTACTTTGGGTCGATTCAGTGTAATGACACTGACACCCTCTCCTTGTTTTTCACAAATAATAAGTTGTTCTTCCATGACTGCCTCTTTTTTACATTTGTTTGCTTTATAAATGATAATAAGGAATATTTATTTTAAATAATTAATACCGCATAGCGATATTTGATACCAATATATAGCGTTTATTTTCATTTGTGAAGCAAAAACTGGCTAAAAATCAAAATATTTGTTCAATCTCCTATAAACACCACTTGTATTTAAACCGCAATGCGGTTTTTTAAACCAAAACTATTGTAATTTAATAAATCATCGATTATGCTGTTTACCTAAGACAATTAGATTGTTGTTCAGTATTAATCATATTGTTTATCAAAAACTAAGATTTCTCCCAACTCAGGATGCTTATAAAACCACTACTAAGAGTAGCGGTTAATCAAACAAGGAAGATTCACATGATTAGAGATAAAGAAACCCTCGACCATATCACCCAAACCATTCGTAACTTCGTAAACGATCAACTCGTCCCATTGGAGCATTGGGTGGCAGAAAACGATCGTCTCCCAGAAGAGATTATTGAGCAGATGCGTGAGCTGGGGCTTTTTGGACTGACTATTCCTGAAGAGTACGGCGGACTGGGTGTCACGATGGAAGAAGAGGTTACATTGGCGTTTGAACTAGGCCGCACCTCCCCTGCGTTTCGCTCGCTTATAGGGACCAATAACGGTATCGGCTCATCTGGACTGGTGATCGACGGTACTGAAGCGCAAAAGCAGAAATACTTACCTAGGTTGGCCAGCGGTGAGATTATCGGTTCGTTTTGTTTGACTGAGCCGGAGTCAGGCTCAGATGCGGCGTCACTGAAGACGACTGCTATAAAAGATGGCGATACTTATATCATCAACGGTACCAAGCGCTATATCACCAATGCCCCGCAGGCTGGCATATTTACCGTCATGGCACGCACAGATCCACAAAACAAACGTTCTGGCGGGATTTCAGCGTTTATCGTTGAGAGTGACACACCTGGTATTACCTTGGGCAAGATAGACAAAAAAATGGGGCAAAAAGGCGCGCATACCTGCGATGTGATCTTTGATAATTGTGTGGTACCAGCAGACGCGCTGATTGGAGGTGTTGAAGGTGTTGGGTTTAAGACCGCCATGAAAGTGCTTGATAAAGGTCGCCTACATATTGCCGCCGCCAGTACTGGTGCTGCCACTCGTATGTTGGACGATGCCCTACACTATGCCGTCGATCGCAAGCAGTTTGGTCAGCCTATCGCCAGTTTTCAGCTGATCCAAGGCATGCTTGCTGACTCAAAAGCAGAGATATATGCGGCGCGTTCTATGGTACTAGATGCCTCACGTCTACGCGATGAGGGCAAAGACGTCGTCACCGAATCATCGTGTGCCAAGATGTTTGCCACCGAGATGTGTGGCCGCGTGGCTGACAGAGCCGTCCAGATTCATGGCGGCGCAGGCTATATCGCTGACTACGGTATCGAGCGTTTTTACCGTGATGTGCGTCTGTACCGTTTGTATGAAGGTACCACTCAGATCCAGCAAGTTATCATCGCTCGCAACATGATCAAAGAAGCCAGCGAGTAGGCTTGGTTGATCATCGATATGTATCGCGGTATTGGCTAGGATGCCGGTACCGTCTTTTTTTGTACTTCGTTACTCTTTTGTTCTCACAACGATAAGGATATACATTGTGAAAAGTGCTGTTATGACGTCAGATCCAAGCGCAAGCGCTGTCCAAAAACAACCTTGGAAACTGGCCTTTGTATTTTGTTTTTTGGTTCTGTTATGTGATGGGGCTGATATTGGTATTCTCGCCTTTACCTTATCCAGCCTAAAACTGGAGTTTGCATTGACCAATGTACAAGCAGGGGCGCTTGGTAGTTGGTCTTTATTTGGTATGGCTATCGGTGGGTTTTTTGGTGGCTGGGCTTGCGATCGGTTTGGCCGAGTGCGGGTGATCGTTCTGGCTACTGGGATGTTTTCAATCTTGTCTGGTTTTAGTGGCATGGTACAGAGCTACGAGCAGTTTATAGCCTTACGAACCTTTGCTTGCTTGGGTCTGGGTAGTCTTTATATCGCTACAAACACGCTGATGTCAGAGATGGTGCCTACCAAGCATCGTACTACCGTCCTTGCTGCCTTAATGACTGGATTTACTTTAGGCTCATTGGTTATCACCAGTGTATCCGCTTGGATCATCCCCAGTTATGGTTGGCGTACACTATATCTATTGACTTTCTTACCCCTTATCCTCGCCGTTGCGATGTACTTTCTTGTCCCTGAACCTCAATCTTGGAAAGACGCTCGAGCGTTGAAGTTGAGCGGCGCACAAGATCCACTCAAAAAAGCAGAGAACCCCTACAAGGCGATATTAGACAACCCAAAACACCGTATCATGTTTATTCTGTGGTCGATGAGTTCAGGGCTCTTACTGTTCGGTTATTTTGGCGTGAGCAACTGGCTGCCCTCTTACCTAGAGACCGAGCTTGGGATTAAGTTTAAAGAAATGGCACTATATATGGCCGGTACGTACTTGACCATGATGTTTGCCAAAGTAGTAGCAGGATATATGGCAGACAAAATCGGTCGCAAAATCGTCTTTGCCTTTGGCACCATGGGTACCGCACTCTTTATTCCTATCTTGGTCTATATGCATACCCCAGCCAACATTGGTTGGCTCATGATTACCTTTGGTTTCTTGTATGGTATTCCTTATGCGATTAACGCCACTTATTTAACCGAAAGCTTCCCTACTGCTATTCGCGGTACAGCCATTGGTGGCGCGTTCAATATCGGTCGCTTGGGTTCTGTGATTGCCCCTGTTGCGATTGGTTATATGGCGATGCACAACTCTATCGGTGCTGGTCTCCTATTAATGGCAGGTGCTTATTTCTTATGTGGTCTTATCCCAACGCTATTCATCAAAGAAAAGCAGTATGACCCGCAACAAGCTTAGACGCACTTTGAGTTTAGGCGCACATTTAGTGACGCCTTTAGTAGCCACTTTAGCAACCTCCTTTAGTAGCTTATGTCGCTACCACTCATACCGCATAGCGAAACAATCTATACATATCGTGCTATGCTAAGCGTTCAATGATAACTTATTATAGTATAATTGAAGGGATAAACTGCCCTCAGCACATGACTATAGGCTGATGCTATCAGTCACTGTAGCAGTCAATATGAGTGACCGTATTGGCTCATAGATGCGCTAGGTAGTGAAATTATGATGTTTGTACGGACTTAATTGGGAATAGTAGACTGCATATGACGAATGATACCCTTGCCAATGAAGATGCCAACACTGAGATGCATATCGAGCTGTTAGAACCCATTGCAGAGATGCGTGACAAAAATGACAGACAGTTTGTCACCGCGCTCGCTCGAGGGCTAGAACTGCTGCGCTGTTTTACGCCGCAGCGTCCCTATCTGGGCAATCAAGACTTAAGCCAGCTGACAGGACTGCCCAAAGGGACTATTACCCGTCTAACTTATACCCTAGTCAAGTTGGGCTATCTAAAGCAATCTACCAATAGCAGTAAGTACCAGCTCTCAACAGGCGTACTTGGTTTTGGTTATACGATGATGACCAATATCTCTATCAACAATCTTGCTACCCCTTATATGGAAGAGTTGGCAGATTATGCCAATAGCGCTGTTGCTATGGCGACTCGCGATCGGCTGATGATGGTTTATCTCAATGTGGTCCAAGGTGCCGGTAGCACTACCATGCAGCGCAACGTCGGCTCTTATTTACCTATTCATTTAAGCTCAATGGGGCGAGCCTGCCTAGCCAGTATGCCACCTGCTGAGCAAGAGTTTATCTTGAATGCTATTCGTAGTAAGTATAAGGATGATTGGCTCAAAATCAGACGAGGATTAGATAAAGCCTTTCAAGATTACGAAGAGTACGGCTATTGTTTTTCGATTAGTGAATGGCAAAAGGATGTCAACGCGGTGGCTATTGCACTGATGCATCCGACAGAAGGCTTGCTCACCTTTAACTGCGGCGCGCCCAGTTTTATCCTGAGCCGCACTAAGCTAGAAGAAGACATTGCCCCTCGTCTGCTGCATATGAAAAATATGATTGAGAGTAATTTGTATATTAGTTAGCATCATTTAAATGTGAGTACCGCAGGACTGAGCCCACAGCAGCAAATCCCTGTGGAAGCGAACTTCCAAGTGCCTTTTGCTGCCGCGATAAAAGAAGCGGTGGATATACCCGTCATCGCGGTGGGCTTAATCACCGAGGCCGAGCAAGCGCAAAGCATCATCACCGAGCAGCAAGCGGACGCGGTTGCCTTGGCACGTGGTATCCTCTATGACCCGCACTGGCCGTGGCACGCGGCGGCCGAGCTTGGCGCAACCGTCAAAGCGACCAAACAATATCTGCGCTCAAGCCCGCATGGCAAGCCGTCTCCGATAGAATAAGTGTATAGATAGTACTGGCTCAATGGGTTATGACCGATTGAGCTTTGTTGTTTTGCACACTTGAAAGAGAAGTAAGGGTTTATACCTTTTCAGTGCTTAGGGTCAGCTCAGTGCCAAAAGTGGGCTGTGGTAATGCCCTGCTAAGAGGAAAAATAGTGGTTGGCTAAAATCGAAAATCGATGTCCAACAGTTATTTTTTCATTTAAGTAACTTGTTAGATTTATTTTGACTTTTTTACATTATCTATTTCTGCTTTACTCAGTGAGATGCCTGACATGTTTAACCTCATAAATATTTCTCGAATTTCATTATTATCCACGTCTGATATCACTTGCACTGGAACTTGATAATCTTGAAATCTTTTATGAACAGCATTGAGCTTTTTCATCAATTCTATTCTTTCTTTTTCATCAAAGCTTGCGAACCTAATCTGTGCATCCATAAATGCATTAGAATTGAAAATATCTGATATATTGATTATATATCGTGAATTTCTATCATTTTTTTCAAAAGTAAATTTTCCAATATTTACTTGATAATAAAGATCTAACTGTAGATTTCCTGATCTCAGAATATTGTAGAGCGCAGATAATCGTTGTGTTCCATCAATAATCCAAAGAGTCGATTTATTTGAATAACCATTATTCTCAGGGTTTGGAAAGTATGAGTTTTCGCTTAATGAATGTGAAAAATCTATAGCGTCACCTTTTATGGCTATTATTGTTCCTATAGGATATCCCATGTCAATACTTTCAAATAATTTTTTGATAAGCTCCTTTTCCCAAACAAAACCACGATTGAATGCTGGAGTTGAAATACTACCATTCTCCATTTTATGAATAAGTTCAATTAACGAATAACTAGAAATATAATTTAAAGCCATTATTTACACTCCTCTGGTGAATCATCTTTCATTACACTATCTCTGGATTCAAGAATTACTGATTCGAGTAAATGGAGAGTGTGACTTAGGTAGCCAACTTTGAATTTACTAGAGGAAAATTCCCATTTCCACTTACCATCATCGCTAGTGTCCTTTAGTCTCTGACTTTCATAGAATTTATGAGTTAGACTTCTGAGGACTTCTTGTAGTTGAGTCGTTATTTGAATTTCAATTTCAATTAGAACATCAAACCTTTCCCAATCTAAATTAAATATGGAAACGGGAAACTTCACATAGACATGATAAGCATAATAGCCATCATCTCTTTCTTGGGTATATTGTCGCGATTCTAGCCCTAACGCTTTAGCATAATTCTCAATCGAATCGGCTACGAATGCAGGCCCATCAATGAAACGGCAAACTAAACTTCCACGAACTAAATCATTTAAATGAGTGTAGATAGTATGTTGATCAACCCAGCCTTGATCAGGCTGTTGAGGAAATTCTCTATTCCAAAGGATGTTGAAACGATATGTTTTTTCAACTGTTGATTCAAATGGTTTAATAAGAAGTTTCGGCTCCTCATTATCCATAAAGAGAGCTGTCTTAGTTTTTACTTCATATTCTTTTTGCCAATCTTTAGATATATTTGAAAAACCAACAAAAAACTGATGTTCTGAAACAGAATTAAATATATTATTCATATTTGTATCATAAACACTTTCTGTTTTTTGATCATCAAAAGAAGTATCAAGATTATTTTTAGCCCACTCTAAATACTCCTTCACATCTTTCGGCTTACTCATACTATCTCCCTTTTAAACCTCACAGCTTATTGAAAACCTTTTTGGGGCGATTATAACACCTCAAAACGATATATATCACGTACTCCAATAATTTCAACAGTAATTATCTTTGAAAATTATTGAAATAGCCAAAAGTCATAGTTTGTTAAACCACAATCTCAGTCACCACCTCAGTTTTCACCGAGTTGGCGATAAAGCATAGCTCATGCGCTTGATGATGCATTTTTTCCAGCTGCGCCATGGTCGGCTGCTTATCACCTGAGAATGTGACCTGCGGTTTTAGGATGACTTTGGTCATTGAGACTTTACCGGCGCTGTCTTTTTCCATCATACCGACCGAATTGTCTATATATGAATCGATCACATATTTTCTTTTTGCGGCAATAGATAAAAAGAACAGCATATGACAGCTTGACAGAGAAGCCACAAAAGCCTATTCAGGATCGACATTGGCCTCAACAGAGTACGGTAAGGGCACGACATGAGGAGAAGATGACGCTTGGACAACGACGCCATCATCAAAATGCCATTCGTGCCCTCGGCTATATTTATTATCAATATAACTTTCTTGGCTATCTCTCGCCCAGTTGATTGTGGCAAAATACTCTGACATTTGCACTCCTTATTAAAAGTAGCCTAAAGCTTTCGTGTTGATGCGACTCGCAGCTTATATTGCATCATCACCTATCGTTTTTAGGCAACACATGTTAAGTATTTACAGACTACCACCATATTTTCTAGGTACCAAATCCTCTTATCGATATTTGCTCGTATCAATCAGACACATAGAATATTTAATTCTGCACAAATTAATTTAATTTTTGCTTAGGCTATTTATTTAGACTGACACCCGCTACCCTTCTTTTATTTTCTCCACCAAAAAATCCACCGCCGCCTTTACTTTGGGTACTAGGTAGCGCTGTTTTTGATACAGCAGATAAACCGCCATGTCAGAATGCTGAGTGATGGCTAACTTGTGTTCGAAGTTTAACTCTTGCAGTGCGCCTGACTCAAAATACGACGCCAGCGCCCATCGGGTTGACATTAATATACCTTCGCCATTACTGGCTTTTTGTGCCAGCCATGGTCCGTTATTTGAGATCGCAACCGCAGGCCCTGAGACATCGTGCCACTGATCATCTACATGACACAGCCACGGTGTTGGGCCGTTTGGCGCTTTAAAATACAGACCACGATGATCCTTGAGTTCCATCACATGCTTGGGAGTACCATGCTGCTCTAGGTAGCTAGGAGAGGCAACGGGAATAAAGCTATTGTCCATAAGCCTGATAGCCAGCACACGTTCGTTTGGCGCGTAGCCACCGCGAATCGCAATATCAACGTCATCACGTCCGAGTGCCGATAGCTCGTCACTCAAGCTGACATCCAATATAATCTGAGGATATAGAGCACTAAAATCATCCAATAAAGGCAGCAGTATCCTCTCCCCAAACCCTACCATCGAGCTGATACGCAGACGCCCCATTGGCGTTGTTTGGTAACTCCGAACCGTTTCTTTGCTTTGCTCGAGTTGATTCAGTATGTGCTGCACATCATTGTAGTAGACATGCCCCACTTCGGTCAGCTTAACCATTCGGGTCGAACGCTGTAATAGAGTCGCCCCCAAACTCTTCTCCAAATCAGACACGCGTCTCGATAGTGAGGATGGCGGTACGTCGAATGCCTTTGCAGCCTTGGTAAAGCTCCCTGTTTCGACCACTTTACTGAAATATCGTATTGCACGTAATTGATCCAACTAACTTCTCCATTCACTATCTAAGCTTGAGTAGCCAAGTATTTTGGCTTTATTGTTGTCTTAAAAGCAATAGTGATTGACGTTTTATCCTATATATAACCATGTTAAAACCAGTAATAATGTGGTTAACTTGAGCGTCACGACTAAAACGCGATTAAAACACGACTAAAAATAACCCATCACGTCAATAACGGAAGAATGACATATGATTACTTTGCACGGTTTTGCTGCAAGCAACTATTACAACATCGTCAAACATACCCTACTGTACAAACAGATACCTTTTGAAGAAAACTTAATCTTCGCTGGTAGCGACGAGCTACTTTCAGTCAGCCCCGTGGGTAAAGTACCAGCCATCACCACTGATGACGGACTCAATATTTCAGAGTCGAGCGTGATTTGTGATTTTATCGAAGAGACTCACCCTGATATGCCGCTATACCCTGCAGATGCTGGTGAGCGTGCTGTCGTACGTCAAATCATGAAAATAGCAGAGCTTTACTTCGAGCTGCCAAGTCGCCGACTCATACCGTATGTATTTTCGGGTGCTGCAGCGCCTGAGCCACTCAAAGCTGAAGTACGCCAAGTGTTGGAGCGCGGTATCGGCGCTTTAAATAGCTTGTGCCAGTTCTCACCTTGGATTGCAGGCGAGCAGTTCACCATGGCTGACATCTACGTCCACTATGTGAACCTTATTGTTAATACCTTTGCCTCAAGCCAGCTCGAATGGGATGTACTGGCACAAATCCCTGGTATGAAAGAGTGGAGCACCTCTATGAGTCAGTCTGATATTGCCCAGACTGTCGAAAAAGATCGTTTGGCAAATATGCCTGAATTTATGCAGCATGTACAAGCTCAGATACAAGCGACCCAAGCTAAATAAAGTATGAAAGTAATGAGCAACAAAAACACCCACTATTAAAATAAGTGCGTTGATTAAACAACACTCAAAACCTAACCAACACACTAATATGAGTGGTCCAATACCTATAATTATTTGCAGGAGCAAATCTTATGACTGATAAAAATATCCAACTGACCTCGACCGTTAGTGATGACAATAAACTGACCCTAGCGCTACAAGATATCGAAATGCCAACACCTGGTGCAGATGAAGTCGTTGTGCGCATTGAAGCCGCCCCATTGAACCCTTCTGACTTTGGGGTGATGTTCAGCGCCGCTGATATGTCAACTGCTGTGCAGTCAGGCACCGAGCAAAGCCCAGTCGTTACTGCCGATATACCCGCCAAATTCATGCCATCGCTGAAAACACGTGTCAATGAAGACACTCCAGTAGGTAATGAAGGCGCCGGTACCGTCGTTGCAGCAGGGTCGTCAGAGGCGGCACAAGCATTGATGGGTAAGATGGTTGCTGTGATCGGCGGTGGTACTTATCGCCAATATCACTGCGTCAATGTGAAAAGCTGCCTTGAACTAAAAGAAGGCACGACTGCCAAAGAAGGTGCGTCTTCTTTTGTGAACCCACTTACTGCCCTAGCAATGGTCGAAACCATGCGCGCTGAAGGTCACAAAGCCATCATTCATGCCGCCGCTGCCTCTAGCCTAGGTCAAATGCTCAACCGTATCTGTATGGCAGATGGTATCGATTTGATCAACATCGTGCGTAAAGAAGAACAAGAGAAACTACTGCGTGATATGGGCGCAAAGTACGTGGTCAACTCAAGCAATGATACGTTCTTGAAAGATTTGACAGCAGCGATTGTTGAAACAGGGGCTACTATTTCATTTGACCCTGTGGGCGGCGGTCAATTGACCAGCGATATCCTAAACTGCATGGAAGCGGCCATCACCCGCGATGTGGAAGAGTACAGCGTATACGGCTCAAACACCTTCAAACAAGCCTATATTTACGGCGCTCTTAACCGTGGACCTATCACGCTAAATCGTAACTTTGGTTTTGCTTGGGGTGTTAATGGTTTCTTACTATTCAATGCACTCGGCAAACTAGGTACCAAAACCGTTATGTCGATGCGTCAAAGAGTTGCAGAAGAAATCACCACCACGTTTGCAAGCAGCTATACCCATGAGGTGACGCTAGAAGAAGCATTGCAGTTAAAATCAATCGCCACTTATGGCAAGCAAGCCACTGGTGAGAAGTACTTGATCACACCACAAGGTTAATCACATCTATATATTAAGCCCCTAGCAATAGGTTGCTACCTATAGAGAGTGAAACGATACACCTAAAGTGAGATAAGGCAGATACTGATCATAGTATCTGCCTTATTTTGTGTTTGGATTAAAAATTCCTTAACACTGTCCTACTTTAAAACTTTCTTACTCTAACGCTGTCTTATGCGCTCAATCAACCAAACAGCGTCGACATGACAAGTCGGCATAACAAGTTTAACCAAGCACTTCTCATCGCCATTTTACTGTAACCAGCGTCATACTATCTTTGAAAAACCATCCGTTAACATTCTTACCAAACTATTGGTTGCATCTATTGCATATAGCGCCTAGTATTTCGCCCCGTCAAAACACTCTATTTTTTAAGATACAGACTCAGTAGATATATACATTTATTATCAAGAAGGATGCGTTATGCCAACCAAAAAAACCACAATTATCGATGGCGGCATGGGACGAGAATTAGCGAAGCGCGGCGCACCGTTTCGTCAACCTGAATGGTCAGCACTGGCGATGATAGAAGCGCCCGAAGTCGTTCGCGACGTACACCGCGCTTATATCAAAAGCGGCGCCGATGTTATCACCACCAACAGCTACGCTCTTGTGCCCTTTCATATTGGCGCAGAACGCTTTGCGCAGCAGGGGCAAGAGTTAGCCGCATCAGCAGGCGAAATGGCACGTGCAGCAGTTATCCTAGAAGGCACTACAACCCAAGTAGCAGGGTCTATCCCGCCATTATTTGGCTCTTACCGTGCCGATTTGTTTGATGCTGACCATGTAGAAGACATTGCGGCTCCGCTTATAAATGGATTGAGCCCGTATGTAGATTTTTGGCTCGCTGAAACACAAAGTCTGATCGCAGAATCTATCGCTGTTCGTGAATTACTAAGTACGCTAGACACAGATAATAAGCCAATATGGATTGCTTTTACTTTAGAAGATAACGTGGATATCGATGTACCACGCCTGCGTTCAGGAGAGACGGTAGCAGAAGCAGTTGCGGCAATGGCAGACCGCGACGTCGAAGCGATCCTGTTTAACTGCTGTCAGCCTAATGTTATCGATCAAGCATTAGATGTTGCCCAAAGCACGTTGCGAGATAAAAATGCGACCCATATTGAGCTTGGTGCCTATGCCAATGCCTTTCCGCCGCAACCGAAAAACGCCGCGGCAAATGATACACTCAATCAGGTACGTGATGACCTAACGCCACCTGCCTATCTGCATTGGGCACAAAAATGGCAAGCACAAGGTGCCTCATTGATCGGAGGCTGCTGCGGTATTGGTCCTGAGCATATTCAGGAGTTGAGCAGCTACTTTTCGGGTACGCCTTCTGCATAGATACAACACCCCTTAAGCACAATGCTATTGAGTATGACTCTCTACAATTCACAATATCTATAATATCGAAGCTGATTACCCTCACTGCCATCACGGTCAGCCTAATGGTTAGATCGATGGCAGTATAGATATTTTGGCTGATGACAAGATGTGCTTAAAGTGGCAAGTGCCAGTATTTTAGCTTTCATTATAGCTTTTGATAAACACTACAATAATTATTCCGATATTTCTCACTAACTGATGCTGCCTGCCTAACAACCCTTTTACTCTTGCATCTCTCACAAACTCAACGCTATAACCTAGAACTTCAATACACCTTCCTCTACATAGCTTGATTCCCTATAGACCAACTTTTTATAGATCAATTTTCTATAGACCAACTTCCTGTTTTTCTATTTGACCAAACATCGACTGTCGTCCAGTCATATTACACAGACTTACACCGTTAATTCACCATAAACAATTATCGGCTAAATAGTTACCTAATTTTGTATTAGTATTCATTGATATTGATTGAGTCGTTGGAGATACACACCCCTACCTTTGCTACAAGCACACAATTTCTATAAAAGCTCTATTTCTTTATATAACTTTCACCTGCTTCATATGCCTAAGGACTAGATATGACTGCCAAACCAGAAGCTTTGACAACAGCAATGCTCAGTTTTCAATTGATGACGCGGGCTGAGCCTCCAGAGCTAGTTATTGCCACTATCAAGTCTTTATTAGCAGTCAAAAACGTTCACGATGAAATACTTATTATCGATAACAACAATACAGAGTCGGCGCTATATGAGCCCTTAGCAGCATTTTGTAACGGCTTGGATGATGCGCTAAATGTTCATTTTTATCATGTCGATCATGTCGCAGGATTTAAGGCAGGGGCTTTGAACTTAGCACTGGGGTTGATGGATCCGAGATGTACTCATATTGTCGTTGTCGATAGTGATTATCAGGCATTACCACATGCTAGACATGCTATCGCGCAAGCTATCGCACAGCACCCTGACCATACGCTACTCCAGTTTCCGCAGTTCTATCGTAATGAGGGACAAGTAGATGCCCATAGTGAGTTAAATCATTACTTTAATCATCACTTATATCGACCTTTTAATCGTACACGTGCTTTATCAACGGGTACGTACGCAGTGATTCGGCGTTCAGATCTTCTGACCATAGGTGGCTGGTCAGGGGCGTCTATTACTGAAGATGCTCAGATGGGCGTCCTCATGCATCGACAGGGGTTTCGCAGTCAGTTCATACCAGAGGTGATTGCCACAGGTCTACTGCCCAATACACTACATGATCTCATCTGTCAGCGACGACGCTGGATATATGGCAATATGCAAGTGCTTACTGATTATCTATCAACGCCACACTCTTCTCAATCAACACCTCCTTCTAAATACAAAAGCATTGGTGACCATCTAGCATACATACGGGCTCATCTGTCTCAGCTGAGCGCTTGGGTAAATTTCACAGGATTTTTTATCCTTTTGCATGTTTGCTCTTTGTTTTTAATCGCCAATCTAGTCCTGATGGGTGATTCTAATATGGCTATGCTTGCCCCTTTGTATCTGGTCTATGCAGGGTATGCATTTTTTATCGTCAGGCGTCTATGGGCATACTGCCGTGATCAAACGCCTTTGAATAAACAACTAGACCGCAGTCATCAACCACGCTTTGTAAAAGGCGTACGAGCCTGGCTGATGCACTTAAATTTTTGGGAGATTGGTGCATTATCATGGCTACCTGTGTTGTGGGGTCAAAACAAACCGTTTGTCTGTACACCAAAACACAAGGACGTCCGTAGCCGTTATTCGTTACTTCTAAAAAACATCACAGCCTTACCAAAATTACTGCTGATCGTAAATATCATTACCGCAGTGGCTGTTGCCCCGTTCTCACCGCTTTACTCCCCTGTCTTATTCATATGTGCCATGCTGGTTTGTATTTTAAAACTTGCAGCAGCCAGTGTAGCCATAAACAATTTTACTGATATCGCATCAGGCACGCCTAGTATGAATGAAACGCTCAAGTACACCTTCAGAACAGCGCATGATAGGAACAGAGTCGTAACCACTTCTTATATGTCAGCGTTATTCAAAGACAAAAAAACCATCGACTCATAGAGGTGGATTTTAAGCATTATTAGCTTGTTTTTTACTATTTGTATATTAGGGCTACTGTGTATCGTCTTACCGATAGCCAAAACGTTTATCATTATAAAGGTCTTAATAACATGACTCGGTCTTCAACCTCGCCATTACGTATCGCTATCATTGCGCACTCACTGTACCCTATTGCCCAGCCCTATGCGGGTGGTCTAGAGATGATCACCCAACTCATTTGCGATGAACTGGTGGCACAAGGGCATGACGTACTACTTTATGCGCACGAAGATAGCGAGACCAACGCAACGCTGGTACCATTATTGACTCGTCATGAATTTGATGACATGGTCTATGACAATGAGCACGAAGCAGTAGCGATGGATCGCGAGGAGATGTATCAGTATCTTGCTTATCAGATAGCCCTACGAGATATCATCGAACGTGACGAGCGCGGTGAAATCGATATCGTACACAACCACAGTTTGCATCACATCCCAATGATGACAGGTCAAGCGCTTGGCAAAAGATTTTTTACCACTTTTCATACGCCTATCTTCCCGCAACTGCGGTTAGCACTTTTGACCCTTCGTGCTGGTACAGCCACTCAATTTACAGCCGTGAGCAACCACCAACAGCAACTATTTTCTGAGTTTGTCCCCTCACACACCGTTTATAACGGTATCGACGTCGAGTCTTTTGTTGCCAATACTGAATCGAGTAAAAATAGTGATAACGAAACCTATTTCTGGTATGGACGTATCTGCCCCGAAAAAGGCACTCACTTAGCCATGCAGTATTGCCTAGAAGCAGGAAAAAATCTCGTCATTGCAGGACCTAAAAGCAACGAAGCGTACTTCGATCAATATGTAGCTCCCTTATTATCTAAAGATAGTGAACGTGGCAATAACAAGCTATTTAGCTACGTCGGTCATGCCACTAAAGACGAAATTAATCACTATTTGTGTCAAGCCACTGCCATGCTGTTCACCAGTACTTGGGACGAGCCTTATGGATTGATCTTGGCTGAGAGTTTGGCATGTGGTACGCCAGTGATTGGTTTTGATGTTGGCGCCAGTGCCGAAATTATTACCTCAGATACCGGCATTATTGTACCTAAAGGCGACAAAGCTGCTTTTATTAATGGCTTTTCTATGATCAAGCAAATATCACGTAAGGCTTGTCGCAAACGCGCATTGAAATTCTGTTCTGTGGCTGCCATGGTCGAAGGCTACTTGGCACTTTATAAAACAGCGCTAAAAAACGACAGTTCCATAAAAGATTATCAGAGCGCTGATAGTAGTGATCAAACCATTAACCATCAAATGCAGTCTGATATGGTGCATGACTCTTTTAAAGTTTCTAATGATGACGCTCATTCATCCGTTGTAACAGACCATGAGCTGGTCAGTATTGCAGGAGGAGCATAATGCGTATCGGCTATTATGCTCATCATCATGGCTCAGGACACTGCCGACAAGCCGACAAACTCGCAGCGCTACTACCTGATGATGTCAAAGAACAAATGATAGTATTCACAAGCTTAGAAGCAGATACTTATCGCTTTACTTCGATCAATGAGCAGCAGATCATGCGGCTGTACCCAGAAGATGAGCGTCGTGATGACGTGCTAACAGGACGGGCTGGAGAATACTGGAAACCTGCAGGTCTGCACTACTCTCCTGTAGGTAATACTGATATTCAAAGACGCAGCCATCAAATACTCGATGCTATTCATCACTATGATATTGATCTCATGATTATTGATGTCAGTGCCGAAATCGCTATGTTATGCCGCGTGTCCAGTGTCCCTTATCTGTATGTTAGACTGCCGGGTATCCGCGATGATACTGCCCATCTAGAGACATTCGCGGGCGCGCTTGCCCTGCTGGCACCTTATCCTCAGAGCCTGGAATCCACTCATACTGCTGGTTGGGTCTGCGATAAGACGCTATATCTTGATTTTATCTATACACACAACACCCAGTCACACACTCGTGAAGACTTTATAGACATACTGACGCAGCTAGACACGGATAAGGGTCTCTCTACAACAGTTAAATCTAGTAAACCTGCATCAATATATGAGTCCGAGCATACAGTCTCGCAAACGCCTGTAGCGACCATTCAGCCTATCGTCACAGTTATAAAAGGCTATGGTGGACATCAATTAATCGATGAAAAATTGCCTGAACTTCGTGAATTACTGCCTCACGCACTGATTGTCTCTCTTGGTCCTATTGATGATGATAAACGAGGTTATGTCGATATCTCAGGGCAAGTAGATGACGTCACACCATTTGTTAATCATAGCGATTATTTGATTATGGCATGCGGCTTGAATGCCGTGGCGCAGGCGTATCATTGTGCAACCCCTCTTATCGTGATACCTGACGACCGACCACATCAAGAACAAGTGGTCATGGCACAGGCATTAGTCGCCCAAGACAAGGCATTGAACTGGGAGCAGTTTAAAGCCCTAATGATATCTCAAAATAATCAATCTGAATGTTTTGATACTATGAGTCAAGCTATGAGCCACGCACCAGAAAAACAATATAGCGAACCAGTGAGTGATGACGAGATCGATGAGACCCTTGTATTAATGGCTGCTCAAGCTTTTATGGATAGTCTATGCGCTTATCCTAGTACGAAACTCTGGTTTGAGGATTGGCTACTTACCAAAATCAAATCAAAGCCTGGATCAACTCATAAGCAATGATATGTCAAACACGACAAGTAATATAATAGCGAGACGAGCATACACAATGACCATTGTTAATAATACCAATACAGCACCGATAACCATTATCACGACTTGCTATGGACGTAACCGCCACCTTTATAATTTGCTCAGCAGTCTAGAGCACAGTAGCATAAGACCGGCTGAGGTCATCATCGTCAATGATGATGCCGACTGTGACCGACTGGCTGATTTTTCATTGAATATCATAAAGTTACCGACTACTATTCAATCATCTACGAATGATAACTGCGATACACAGACTGCAGCGTTTGATATCGGTCACAATCGCAATCTTGGGGCGCAGCATGCTATTCATGACACCCTGATATTCTTAGATGTCGATTGTATCGTCGCCCCTACATTTATTGAGCACATGTATCACAAGCTCAGGCAACATCCCGATGCGCTATTGATGGGACAACCGCGCTATCTCACCCGACCTTTGTCAGATGTAGAGAGTACACAATTACAAAGCAACCATTCGCTGCTTTCTTTTCTAAATGAGCTGTCTGTTTATAACCCTTATCGGTATAACTTTGATGAGACAGACTCAATTCCTACCGAAACCGGGATAACAGCGATCAAGAGAACTGATGATTACGGAGCTTTTTGGAGCTTATGTTTTGCTATTAAAAGACAGACTTTCGACGATATTGGTGGCTTTGATACTCAATATACAGGCTACGGCGCAGAGGACACAGATTTTGCCTTTAGCGCGCGTCAGTTGAATATTGATTTTTACCTTACTGCCGATGTGATCTATCATCAGCAGCATAGTGTGTATAGACCGCCCCTCAATCACTTAGATAGTATCATTATCAATGCCAATCGTTTTTATCAAAAATGGCAGTGTTGGCCCATGGCAGGATGGCTGTCACAATTTGCTGACATGGGGCTGATTGATTGGGCAGAAGAACAGTCTTCACCCATAGCTGTGAGACGGCAGCCTAGCGACGATGAAGTAAAGCATGCCCACTGTCCAAATGCGCCTTACGTTTAGCTGTAACCGACATGCTCGGTGATAATTATTTTAGTATCGATGGATAGATACCCTAGGCGGTAATGCGCTCATCTCCTGACGTTCAAACGCCCAGTTGTGACCGTGCCAAAAATGAGCCGTTTTATCATTATCGTTAAAGCCGATTAAGAGTAGCTCTAACGGCAGCTCTGTTTTTTGGGTATGATGCACATACTCTCGAGCTGCTAGCATCAACCGATATAACAAAAAACCTGACGAAGGTGCTGACGAATGAATATCTACAAAATATGGATAGTCAGCAACAACTGCATGACGTTCTGATAGCACGCTACAATAAGTAGGGCTCATCAACAACTCTTGCATTGGAAAAGGAACATTCAAAACGCGATGAGTGACAATAGGGTCATCGTCAGGGTTTGGGTCGTCAGTCAGCGATGGAAACGGATAAGATTGATTGCTCGTAAATATACCTAACGGGGCTGTTTTTGCCATTTGCTCCATCATGGAGAGGTTATTGCTTCTAGGCGGTAAGCCAAAATGCAGTTTGCTATCGCCAATTTGCCGAAAAAATAAGAGCTTAGGTAATAAACTTATTGCCTGATGGTTGGCAAAGAAATCAGCGTGGATAAAATGGTTAAATAGCACTAGGACATCATCAGGCTGTAACAATTTCTCAAGCTGCGCTGTCGTGATTGCAGGATTGTTTGCAATTAAGATAACTCGCTTGGATTGTTCTAGTGCTGTTTGTATGACGACTGGTAGCGTTAAAAAAGCCTCTTTCACCTTGTCTGTGGTGCTGGATATATATTTATTTTTATCAGATATCGATACACTGCGTTGGTGCATTGGGGTATTTATATTAGACATAGTAGCCTTATTTGATATAGCGTTTTATATACTACTCTACTCTCACTGTAATTTTTCATGGATCGATTTGGCACCCATACTAAGTAGGAAAAACAACCACCTCATCGCCTTCCTGCCATGGTTGAAACTTAGTCATAGCTTGGACAAATAATGGATGCTCAAGCCAATGTTGTAGCCATCGCTGTAAGTTTGAATAGGGCAAATTATAGAAAACCTCACGATCCACATGGGCAAACTGACGTACAAAAGGCATGATACCAATGTCTGCAATGGTTGGATTATCTCCTAATAAATAGATATTATCAGTCAATAAGCTCTCTAAAACTTGTAAAAACGCTTCTCCCTTCTCTCGGTACTCGGACTGAGTCATCTCAGGGTGACGATCGGCATACTTGTAGCGATCTAACCACTGCTTGAACTCGTTGTCATTTTGTCCGATCAAAGACTTGGCTTGAGATTGAGATTTGTTATCGAGTAACCCCTGCGGATCTGTCTGCTTAAGCGCCCACATCATTATCTCCAAACTCTCTTCAATCACTGTCTCCTCTGTTACCTGTAAGACGGGCACAGTACCTTTTGGACTGATCGCTAGCATGTGCTCTGGTTTGTTCTTTAGCGTGATTTCTCGCAGCTCAACTGGTACCTTGGCAAATAAAAGTGCAAGGCGAGCGCGCATAGCATAGGGGCAACGGCGAAAGGTGTATAGGCGTGGCAGTGAAGCATTCATAGTTATTTCCATAATGGACAACGGGTTATATTTCGCTGACTTTTTATTGTGTGAGTTTATAAACTCTATTTTACAGCAAAGGTAGTACTGTCTTTACCTCTAGTTATAACTATTCTTGACTATAAGTAAGATAGATTTTGAGTAATCTTATCAAATTATAATATCACTGTAGGCACATATCAAAAAAACGCCCCCATTTGGGAGCGCTTTCTTTGTTATTTGCTAGTGGCTAATGATTCTTAAATCACATTGTCATCAATCGCAGTTTGTACATATAGCTTGGCAGAGTTAGCACCATCTTGATATAAGTCATAACCAACTTGATCAGATGTAGCTGATTTAGTCATGTCCGATATATTAACAGTGTCTGTACTATCGCCTTTGATGAATAGCTCATTGTTGTTATCAGTGATACTAACCACATCACTCAGCCCCAAGCTCAGGGTTTGAGCGGTGTCATTGGTCATATCGATAGTCTCAAAATTAACGACTTGAGTCATATCATTACTAGCAACAACATTGAGATCATTAACTAGCAACGTATCATTATCTTGAATATTGGCTGAGCTTTCGCCTTCACCTCCATCAACGACAAGATCGTTCCTATCAAACACTACAGTATCGCTACCACTACCACCGAACAACGAGTCTATACCGCTCAAACCAATTAGAGTATCGTCTCCATCGCCACCTTCTATCACTTCAGCTTGGTTAGTTCCTACTAAGTAATCATTATCGGCAGTAGTGCGCGATGGAATACTGTTAATTGAGTCTGGGCTTTGAGGCGCTGCGTACTCATTGTAGTTTAGCGTTACCGTTGAGCTGGCTGTGTCACCATCAGAGTCCTGATATTCGAATGAGAATACATCAATGTCGTCTGCATTGGGATTAACGATATCAGCGATATTGTCTGCTGCATTGAATGTATAGCTCCCATCGGCATAACCAATAAACACACCATAATCAGTTTGGAACTCATAATTAGTTGCATCACTGTCAGTATTAATGGTGGTAATTGTGCCGTCACTATCTGTTGTCGATACACCAGACCAAACAATACCAGTTCCAGTCGAGTTAAGGTAATTAACTGTATCAGCACCAACCGCAACTTTTCCTTCAACGACGATATTATTACTTAACTTTGGTAGTGGGTTTAGTGGCGTCAACTTGCCAATGACGTCATAAGTATTTTCTTGACCTTCTTCACTATTGACCACGAAAGTACCTGCGTCATCCAATGCAGGGTTATAGTCAGAACCATCTAACACGAGATCCGTATCAACGATGCCATCATTATTCGTATCAACTCTATCTATGACTCCGTCGCCATCAGTATCTTCAGCACGCTGACCTGTAGTACTATACACAATATAGTCAAGTCTGCCATCGCCATTGATATCGACAGCATCATTTATGTTATCACCATCAAAATCAATACCGTCTGAACCACCATTCTTGTTAGAATCAATATAAGCAATATCGCCATTGCCAAGAATAGTATATCTAAAACCTGTTGCTAGATTAGCTACAAATTGTGCATCCCCTTTATCTCCTAAAATACCGTTTCCATTCAAGTCATAATAGTTAGTGCCATTAGATACTTGGTTAACAAACGCATTAGTTGAAAATAATTTTCCTATTGCAGAGTATAAAGACTCATCAACTCTACCATCACCATCGTTATCAATGCCATCATAGCCTTGATATATTTTCAGGAAATCTTTGTTTTTGTCGGAGTCAATAGTGGAACCTGTATCTTGATTGGCAAGTGTGATATCAAGTTGATACTGTTGACCAGCGATATCAATAATTTTCGAAGCATTTGGTATGACAATAAAATCGCTCTGTACAAAAACATCTGAGTAAGTGTCAGTGTCCAACCCAAAAGTAGCCGTTGTAAAATTATTAGGAGTTTCGTTATGCTTCAACAAATAGTCAACATTTACCGTTTCAGAGTTACCATTTACATCCATTGTGAAATCAATGTTTAGCGTTGTCTCAAGTAAAACACCACCGTCTCCAAATACACCAAAGTTGATATGTGAGAAGTCACCCAAATCAAGATTGGTCTCGAACTTAATTTCCTCACCAGCACCTTGATAAGTAGTATTTTCATAGGTGGTATAGCCTGCAGGAGAGCTATTTGCATCTACTGGTCTACCCCAATAGATACCTTCATCTAATGAATCTATATATGGATTACCATCTGGTGCTGTATAAGTTGCATCTTGTTCAGCAGATAGTACACCCGTCGTACCATAATCGCGACTAGGTACCGTAGTGCCAGGGTTATTAGCTGCTGGATTATTTGCTACTAGATAGTTTTGATTATCTGTATTAGTTGGTTGGGTAAATAAGGTTTCAGTAAAGCCTGTTTGTAAACCACTAATAGTAATTGTCTCTTGCTGTACATCGATATTCCAAACCACTGGTTGAGGCGCTGGAGAGTCATCTTCAATGATAGCTAACAGCTCATCAGATTGTACTAATGACTCAATAGCCGACGCATTTTCGAACACCTCAACACCGAAGTTGACAGACAATATACCCTCAACATTATCATCTTGCGTATGATCTACAGGAGCTCCCAATGTAACATCATAACCAAATTGATAACCGTCAGTAATGACTTCTTTATTACCATTTAGGCTTATGGTCAGGACATTCTGTATTTGGGTGATGTTATTACTGTCTATGTATTCATATTCACCAATGATATTTCCTGTGGCTGAATCAATTCTAAAAATAACAGGGTTACCTTGGCTCATAATATTGTTGCCAGTTGTTGGCAATGTAAATCCAACCACGGCATCTGCTAAGTCTGTATCGGTGTCGGTTACTCTAATCCAATTATCAACCGTATCAGATGCAGAGTCAGTGGTATCTAATGTTGAGTTTGGATCGCTATCTGGATTGCCACCTTCTAGCCCCTCTTCAGAAACGCGACCTGGTAATGCTACCTCAACTCTAGTCAGCTGATCATAATCAACCGTGATAGTCGCTGAATCCGATTTTAAGCCCGTTCTATCCGATACAACATAGTCTACAGGTGTTGGATCACCCGTATAACCGTTCTCTGGTGTAAAAGTCACAGCCCCAGAGGTAGGATCAACGACCCATTCCCCTTCGCCTGTAACCGTCAAAGTAGTCACTTCAGCGTTACCATCTGGATCGATCAGCTTAACAGTAGTTGGGTCGAGATCGTTTTCAACATCAGTATCATTAGCTACCACAGCGACTGTGATTGGGTCACCAAATGGTTGGTTTAATTTTTGATCATCTACGGCCACTGGGGCGGTTTGTGGGTAGTCGATGGTGACCGTGGCTTCGTTCGATACCAAACCGTTGATGTCTTCAACGCTATAGCTGATTGGGGTTGGGTCTGCGGTAAAGCCATCTTCTGGGGTAAAGCTGATTGCCCCAGTGTCTGCATCCACACTCCAGCTGCCTTCGCCATCTACCACGACCGATTTGCCATCAGCGGCAATGGTGCCACCGGCTGGTGATTGGGTGATGATGACGGTGGTTGGGTCAAGATCTTCTTCAGCATCGGTGTCGTTGGCCACCACGTCTACCACGACAGTCTCACCAGAGTCACCAGTGTCTGCATCATTCTGTGCCACTGGGGCGGTTTGTGGGTAGTCGATGGTGACCGTGGCTTCGTTCGATACCAAACCGTTGATGTCTTCAACGCTATAGCTGATTGGGGTTGGGTCTGCGGTAAAGCCATCTTCTGGGGTAAAGCTGATTGCCCCAGTGTCTGCATCCACACTCCAGCTGCCTTCGCCATCTACCACGACCGATTTGCCATCAGCGGCAATGGTGCCACCGGCTGGTGATTGGGTGATGATGACGGTGGTTGGGTCAAGATCTTCTTCAGCATCGGTGTCGTTGGCCACCACGTCTACCACGACAGTCTCACCAGAGTCACCAGTGTCTGCATCATTCTGTGCCACTGGGGCGGTTTGTGGGTAGTCGATGGTGACCGTGGCTTCGTTCGATACCAAACCGTTGATGTCTTCAACGCTATAGCTGATTGGGGTTGGGTCTGCGGTAAAGCCATCTTCTGGGGTAAAGCTGATTGCCCCAGTGTCTGCATCCACACTCCAGCTGCCTTCGCCATCTACCACGACCGATTTGCCATCAGCGGCAATGGTGCCACCGGCTGGTGATTGGGTGATGATGACGGTGGTTGGGTCAAGATCTTCTTCAGCATCGGTGTCGTTGGCCACCACGTCTACCACGACAGTCTCACCAGAGTCACCAGTGTCTGCATCATTCTGTGCCACTGGGGCGGTTTGTGGGTAGTCGATGGTGACCGTGGCTTCGTTCGATACCAAACCGTTGATGTCTTCAACGCTATAGCTGATTGGGGTTGGGTCTGCGGTAAAGCCATCTTCTGGGGTAAAGCTGATTGCCCCAGTGTCTGCATCCACATTCCAGCTGCCTTCGCCATCTACCACGACCGATTTGCCATCAGCGGCAATGGTGCCACCGGCTGGTGATTGGGTGATGATGACGGTGGTTGGGTCAAGATCTTCTTCAGCATCGGTGTCGTTGGCCACCACGTCTACCACGACAGTCTCACCAGAGACACCAGTGTCTGCATCATTCTGTGCCACTGGGGCGGTTTGTGGGTAGTCGATGGTGACCGTGGCTTCGTTCGATACCAAACCGTTGATGTCTTCAACGCTATAGCTGATTGGGGTTGGGTCTGCGGTAAAGCCATCTTCTGGGGTAAAGCTGATTGCCCCAGTGTCTGCATCCACACTCCAGCTGCCTTCGCCATCTACCACGACCGATTTGCCATCAGCGGCAATAGTGCCACCGGCTGGTGATTGGGTGATGATGACGGTGGTTGGGTCAAGATCTTCTTCAGCATCGGTGTCGTTGGCCACCACGTCTACCACGACAGTCTCACCAGAGTCACCAGTGTCTGCATCATTCTGTGCCACTGGGGCGGTTTGTGGGTAGTCGATGGTGACCGTGGCTTCGTTCGATACCAAACCGTTGATGTCTTCAACGCTATAGCTGATTGGGGTTGGGTCTGCGGTAAAGCCATCTTCTGGGGTAAAGCTGATTGCCCCAGTGTCTGCATCCACACTCCAGCTGCCTTCGCCATCTACCACGACCGATTTGCCATCAGCGGCAATAGTGCCACCGGCTGGTGATTGGGTGATGATGACGGTGGTTGGGTCAAGATCTTCTTCAGCATCGGTGTCGTTGGCCACCACGTCTACCACGACAGTCTCACCAGAGTCACCAGTGTCTGCATCATTCTGTGCCACTGGGGCGGTTTGTGGGTAGTCGATGGTGATGGTAGCTGGGTCAGACTTTAAGTTGGTGCTGTCCACTACGATGTAGTCTACAGGTGTTGGATCACCTGTATAACCGTCCTCTGGGGTGAAAGTCACAGCGCCTGAGGTAGGATCAACGACCCATTCTCCTTCGCCTGTGACCGTCAACGTAGTTACTTCATCACCATTGTCTGGGTCAATTAGCTTGACGGTCGTTGGGTCGATATCATTGTCAAAGTCTTCGTCATTACCTAATACAGCAACGGTAACTGGCTCTCCAGTGATACCTGTTTGGTTATCATCCGCTGCTCTTGGCGCCGTTGGTGGATAGTCGACAACGATTGTCGCTGGATTAGACGTTTGACCAGTGATATCAGAGACCACATAATCTACAGGCGTAGGGTCATTAGTAAAACCAACTTCTGGTGTAAAGGTCACAGCGCCAGAGGTAGGATCAACGACCCATTCCCCTTCGCCTGTGACCGTCAACGTTGTTACTTCATCACCATTGTCTGGGTCAATTAGCTTGACGGTGGTTGGGTCAAGGTCACCCTCAGCATCGCTATCGTTATTCAAGATGTCGACAGTCACAGGAGTATTCAAAGGACCGACGCCTACGTCATTCTGTGCCACTGGGGCGGTTTGTGGGTAGTCGATGGTGACCGTGGCTTCGTTCGATACCAAACCGTTGATGTCTTCAACGCTATAGCTGATTGGGGTTGGGTCTGCGGTAAAGCCATCTTCTGGGGTAAAGCTGATTGCCCCAGTGTCTGCATCCACACTCCAGCTGCCTTCGCCATCTACCACGACCGATTTGCCATCAGCGGCAATGGTGCCACCGGCTGGTGATTGGGTGATGATGACGGTGGTTGGGTCAAGATCTTCTTCAGCATCGGTGTCGTTGGCCACCACGTCTACCACGACAGTCTCACCAGAGTCACCAGTGTCTGCATCATTCTGTGCCACTGGGGCGGTTTGTGGGTAGTCGATGGTGACCGTGGCTTCGTTCGATACCAAACCGTTGATGTCTTCAACGCTATAGCTGATTGGGGTTGGGTCTGCGGTAAAGCCATCTTCTGGGGTAAAGCTGATTGCCCCAGTGTCTGCATCCACATTCCAGCTGCCTTCGCCATCTACCACGACCGATTTGCCATCAGCGGCAATGGTGCCACCGGCTGGTGATTGGGTGATGATGACGGTGGTTGGGTCAAGATCTTCTTCAGCATCGGTGTCGTTGGCCACCACGTCTACCACGACAGTCTCACCAGAGTCACCAGTGTCTGCATCATTCTGTGCCACTGGGGCGGTTTGTGGGTAGTCGATGGTGACCGTGGCTTCGTTCGATACCAAACCGTTGATGTCTTCAACGCTATAGCTGATTGGGGTTGGGTCTGCGGTAAAGCCATCTTCTGGGGTAAAGCTGATTGCCCCAGTGTCTGCATCCACACTCCAGCTGCCTTCGCCATCTACCACGACCGATTTGCCATCAGCGGCAATGGTGCCACCGGCTGGTGATTGGGTGATGATGACGGTGGTTGGGTCAAGATCTTCTTCAGCATCGGTGTCGTTGGCCACCACGTCTACCACGACAGTCTCACCAGAGTCACCAGTGTCTGCATCATTCTGTGCCACTGGGGCGGTTTGTGGGTAGTCGATGGTGATGGTAGCTGGGTCAGACTTTAAGTTGGTGCTGTCCACTACGATGTAGTCTACAGGTGTTGGATCACCTGTATAACCGTCCTCTGGGGTGAAAGTCACAGCGCCTGAGGTAGGATCAACGACCCATTCTCCTTCGCCTGTGACCGTCAACGTAGTTACTTCATCACCATTGTCTGGGTCAATTAGCTTGACGGTCGTTGGGTCGATATCATTGTCAAAGTCTTCGTCATTACCTAATACAGCAACGGTAACTGGCTCTCCAGTGATACCTGTTTGGTTATCATCCGCTGCTCTTGGCGCCGTTGGTGGATAGTCGACAACGATTGTCGCTGGATTAGACGTTTGACCAGTGATATCAGAGACCACATAATCTACAGGCGTAGGGTCATTAGTAAAACCAACTTCTGGTGTAAAGGTCACAGCGCCAGAGGTAGGATCAACGACCCATTCCCCTTCGCCTGTGACCGTCAACGTTGTTACTTCATCACCATTGTCTGGGTCAATTAGCTTGACGGTGGTTGGGTCAAGGTCACCCTCAGCATCGCTATCGTTATTCAAGATGTCGACAGTCACAGGAGTATTCAAAGGACCGACGCCTACGTCATTCTGTGCCACTGGGGCGGTTTGTGGGTAGTCGATGGTGACCGTGGCTTCGTTCGATACCAAACCGTTGATGTCTTCAACGCTATAGCTGATTGGGGTTGGGTCTGCGGTAAAGCCATCTTCTGGGGTAAAGCTGATTGCCCCAGTGTCTGCATCCACACTCCAGCTGCCTTCGCCATCTACCACGACCGATTTGCCATCAGCGGCAATGGTGCCACCGGCTGGTGATTGGGTGATGATGACGGTGGTTGGGTCAAGATCTTCTTCAGCATCGGTGTCGTTGGCCACCACGTCTACCACGACAGTCTCACCAGAGTCACCAGTGTCTGCATCATTCTGTGCCACTGGGGCGGTTTGTGGGTAGTCGATGGTGACCGTGGCTTCGTTCGATACCAAACCGTTGATGTCTTCAACGCTATAGCTGATTGGGGTTGGGTCTGCGGTAAAGCCATCTTCTGGGGTAAAGCTGATTGCCCCAGTGTCTGCATCCACACTCCAGCTGCCTTCGCCATCTACCACGACCGATTTGCCATCAGCGGCAATAGTGCCACCGGCTGGTGATTGGGTGATGATGACGGTGGTTGGGTCAAGATCTTCTTCAGCATCGGTGTCGTTGGCCACCACGTCTACCACGACAGTCTCACCAGAGTCACCAGTGTCTGCATCATTCTGTGCCACTGGGGCGGTTTGTGGGTAGTCGATGGTGACCGTGGCTTCGTTCGATACCAAACCGTTGATGTCTTCAACGCTATAGCTGATTGGGGTTGGGTCTGCGGTAAAGCCATCTTCTGGGGTAAAGCTGATTGCCCCAGTGTCTGCATCCACACTCCAGCTGCCTTCGCCATCTACCACGACCGATTTGCCATCAGCGGCAATGGTGCCACCGGCTGGTGATTGGGTGATGATGACGGTGGTTGGGTCAAGATCTTCTTCAGCATCGGTGTCGTTGGCCACCACGTCTACCACGACAGTCTCACCAGAGTCACCAGTGTCTGCATCATTCTGTGCCACTGGGGCGGTTTGTGGGTAGTCGATGGTGATGGTAGCTGGGTCAGACTTTAAGTTGGTGCTGTCCACTACGATGTAGTCTACAGGTGTTGGATCACCTGTATAACCGTCCTCTGGGGTGAAAGTCACAGCGCCTGAGGTAGGATCAACGACCCATTCTCCTTCGCCTGTGACCGTCAACGTAGTTACTTCATCACCATTGTCTGGGTCAATTAGCTTGACGGTCGTTGGGTCGATATCATTGTCAAAGTCTTCGTCATTACCTAATACAGCAACGGTAACTGGCTCTCCAGTGATACCTGTTTGGTTATCATCCGCTGCTCTTGGCGCCGTTGGTGGATAGTCGACAACGATTGTCGCTGGATTAGACGTTTGACCAGTGATATCAGAGACCACATAATCTACAGGCGTAGGGTCATTAGTAAAACCAACTTCTGGTGTAAAGGTCACAGCGCCAGAGGTAGGATCAACGACCCATTCCCCTTCGCCTGTAACGGTCAACGTTGTTACTTCATCACCATTGTCTGGGTCAATTAGCTTGACGGTGGTTGGGTCAAGGTCACCCTCAGCATCGCTATCGTTATTCAAGATGTCGACAGTCACAGGAGTATTCAAAGGACCGACGCCTACGTCATTCTGTGCCACTGGGGCGGTTTGTGGGTAGTCGATGGTGACCGTGGCTTCGTTCGATACCAAACCGTTGATGTCTTCAACGCTATAGCTGATTGGGGTTGGGTCTGCGGTAAAGCCATCTTCTGGGGTAAAGCTGATTGCCCCAGTGTCTGCATCCACACTCCAGCTGCCTTCGCCATCTACCACGACCGATTTGCCATCAGCGGCAATGGTGCCACCGGCTGGTGATTGGGTGATGATGACGGTGGTTGGGTCAAGATCTTCTTCAGCATCGGTGTCGTTGGCCACCACGTCTACCACGACAGTCTCACCAGAGTCACCAGTGTCTGCATCATTCTGTGCCACTGGGGCGGTTTGTGGGTAGTCGATGGTGACCGTGGCTTCGTTCGATACCAAACCGTTGATGTCTTCAACGCTATAGCTGATTGGGGTTGGGTCTGCGGTAAAGCCATCTTCTGGGGTAAAGCTGATTGCCCCAGTGTCTGCATCCACACTCCAGCTGCCTTCGCCATCTACCACGACCGATTTGCCATCAGCGGCAATAGTGCCACCGGCTGGTGATTGGGTGATGATGACGGTGGTTGGGTCAAGATCTTCTTCAGCATCGGTGTCGTTGGCCACCACGTCTACCACGACAGTCTCACCAGAGTCACCAGTGTCTGCATCATTCTGTGCCACTGGGGCGGTTTGTGGGTAGTCGATGGTGACCGTGGCTTCGTTCGATACCAAACCGTTGATGTCTTCAACGCTATAGCTGATTGGGGTTGGGTCTGCGGTAAAGCCATCTTCTGGGGTAAAGCTGATTGCCCCAGTGTCTGCATCCACACTCCAGCTGCCTTCGCCATCTACCACGACCGATTTGCCATCAGCGGCAATGGTGCCACCGGCTGGTGATTGGGTGATGATGACGGTGGTTGGGTCAAGATCTTCTTCAGCATCGGTGTCGTTGGCCACCACGTCTACCACGACAGTCTCACCAGAGTCACCAGTGTCTGCATCATTCTGTGCCACTGGGGCGGTTTGTGGGTAGTCGATGGTGATGGTAGCTGGGTCAGACTTTAAGTTGGTGCTGTCCACTACGATGTAGTCTACAGGTGTTGGATCACCTGTATAACCGTCCTCTGGGGTGAAAGTCACAGCGCCTGAGGTAGGATCAACGACCCATTCTCCTTCGCCTGTGACCGTCAACGTAGTTACTTCATCACCATTGTCTGGGTCAATTAGCTTGACGGTCGTTGGGTCGATATCATTGTCAAAGTCTTCGTCATTACCTAATACAGCAACGGTAACTGGCTCTCCAGTGATACCTGTTTGGTTATCATCCGCTGCTCTTGGCGCCGTTGGTGGATAGTCGACAACGATTGTCGCTGGATTAGACGTTTGACCAGTGATATCAGAGACCACATAATCTACAGGCGTAGGGTCATTAGTAAAACCAACTTCTGGTGTAAAGGTCACAGCGCCAGAGGTAGGATCAACGACCCATTCCCCTTCGCCTGTGACCGTCAACGTTGTTACTTCATCACCATTGTCTGGGTCAATTAGCTTGACGGTGGTTGGGTCAAGGTCACCCTCAGCATCGCTATCGTTATTCAAGATGTCGACAGTCACAGGAGTATTCAAAGGACCGACGCCTACGTCATTCTGTGCCACTGGGGCGGTTTGTGGGTAGTCGATGGTGACCGTGGCTTCGTTCGATACCAAACCGTTGATGTCTTCAACGCTATAGCTGATTGGGGTTGGGTCTGCGGTAAAGCCATCTTCTGGGGTAAAGCTGATTGCCCCAGTGTCTGCATCCACATTCCAGCTGCCTTCGCCATCTACCACGACCGATTTGCCATCAGCGGCAATGGTGCCACCGGCTGGTGATTGGGTGATGATGACGGTGGTTGGGTCAAGATCTTCTTCAGCATCGGTGTCGTTGGCCACCACGTCTACCACGACAGTCTCACCAGAGTCACCAGTGTCTGCATCATTCTGTGCCACTGGGGCGGTTTGTGGGTAGTCGATGGTGACCGTGGCTTCGTTCGATACCAAACCGTTGATGTCTTCAACGCTATAGCTGATTGGGGTTGGGTCTGCGGTAAAGCCATCTTCTGGGGTAAAGCTGATTGCCCCAGTGTCTGCATCCACACTCCAGCTGCCTTCGCCATCTACCACGACCGATTTGCCATCAGCGGCAATGGTGCCACCGGCTGGTGATTGGGTGATGATGACGGTGGTTGGGTCAAGATCTTCTTCAGCATCGGTGTCGTTGGCCACCACGTCTACCACGACAGTCTCACCAGAGTCACCAGTGTCTGCATCATTCTGTGCCACTGGGGCGGTTTGTGGGTAGTCGATGGTGATGGTAGCTGGGTCAGACTTTAAGTTGGTGCTGTCCACTACGATGTAGTCTACAGGTGTTGGATCACCTGTATAACCGTCCTCTGGGGTGAAAGTCACAGCGCCTGAGGTAGGATCAACGACCCATTCTCCTTCGCCTGTGACCGTCAACGTAGTTACTTCATCACCATTGTCTGGGTCAATTAGCTTGACGGTCGTTGGGTCGATATCATTGTCAAAGTCTTCGTCATTACCTAATACAGCAACGGTAACTGGCTCTCCAGTGATACCTGTTTGGTTATCATCCGCTGCTCTTGGCGCCGTTGGTGGATAGTCGACAACGATTGTCGCTGGATTAGACGTTTGACCAGTGATATCAGAGACCACATAATCTACAGGCGTAGGGTCATTAGTAAAACCAACTTCTGGTGTAAAGGTCACAGCGCCAGAGGTAGGATCAACGACCCATTCCCCTTCGCCTGTGACCGTCAACGTTGTTACTTCATCACCATTGTCTGGGTCAATTAGCTTGACGGTGGTTGGGTCAAGGTCACCCTCAGCATCGCTATCGTTATTCAAGATGTCGACAGTCACAGGAGTATTCAAAGGACCGACGCCTACGTCATTCTGTGCCACTGGGGCGGTTTGTGGGTAGTCGATGGTGACCGTGGCTTCGTTCGATACCAAACCGTTGATGTCTTCAACGCTATAGCTGATTGGGGTTGGGTCTGCGGTAAAGCCATCTTCTGGGGTAAAGCTGATTGCCCCAGTGTCTGCATCCACACTCCAGCTGCCTTCGCCATCTACCACGACCGATTTGCCATCAGCGGCAATGGTGCCACCGGCTGGTGATTGGGTGATGATGACGGTGGTTGGGTCAAGATCTTCTTCAGCATCGGTGTCGTTGGCCACCACGTCTACCACGACAGTCTCACCAGAGTCACCAGTGTCTGCATCATTCTGTGCCACTGGGGCGGTTTGTGGGTAGTCGATGGTGACCGTGGCTTCGTTCGATACCAAACCGTTGATGTCTTCAACGCTGTAGCTGATTGGGGTTGGGTCTGCGGTAAAGCCCGCCTCTGGGGTAAAGCTGATTGCCCCAGTGTCTGCATCCACATTCCAGCTGCCTTCGCCATCTACCACGACTGATTTGCCATCAGCGGCAATGGTGCCACCGGCTGGTGATTGGGTGATGATGACGGTGGTTGGGTCAAGATCTTCTTCAGCATCGGTGTCGTTGGCCACAACGTCTACCACGACAGTCTCACCAGAGTCACCAGTGTCTGCATCATTCTGTGCCACTGGGGCGGTTTGTGGGTAGTCGATGGTGATGGTAGCTGGGTCAGACTTTAAGTTGGTGCTGTCCACTACGATGTAGTCTACAGGTGTTGGATCACCTGTATAACCAACTTCTGGTGTAAAGGTCACAGCACCTGAGGTAGGATCAACGACCCATTCCCCTTCGCCTGTAACAGTCAACGTTGTTACTTCATCACCATTGTCTGGATCAATCAGCTTGACGGTTGTTGGGTCGATGTCGCCCTCAAGGTCGGTGGCGTTATCTAGCACATTGATGACGACTGGCTGACCAACACTGCCTGTTTGAATCTCATCTTCAACGTTTGGCGCCGTTGGTGGGTAGTCGACGGTTATAGTGGCTTGATTGGATTTGTTGCCAGTCAAGTCAGACACTATATATGCCACTGGGGTTGGGTCCGCGGTAAAGCCCGCCTCTGGGGTAAAAGTGACTGCTCCTGTTTCTGGATTCACGCTCCATGTGCCTTCACCCGGTACGGTTAGACTGGTGACTTCAAGTCCAGTATTTGGATTGATCAGTTTGACACTAGTTGGGTCGATGTCGCCCTCAAGGTCGGTGGCGTTATCTAGCACATTGATGACGACTGGCTGACCAACACTGCCTGTTTGAATCTCATCTTCAACGTTTGGCGCCGTTGGTGGGTAGTCGACGGTTATAGTGGCTTGATTGGATTTGTTGCCAGTCAAGTCAGACACTATATATGCCACTGGGGTTGGGTCCGCGGTAAAGCCCGCCTCTGGGGTAAAAGTGACTGCTCCTGTTTCTGGATTCACGCTCCATGTGCCTTCACCCGGTACGGTTAGACTGGTGACTTCAAGTCCAGTATTTGGATTGATCAGTTTGACACTAGTTGGGTCGATGTCGCCCTCAAGGTCGGTGGCGTTATCTAGCACATTGATGACGACTGGCTGACCAACACTGCCTGTTTGAATCTCATCTTCAACGTTTGGCGCCGTTGGTGGGTAGTCGACGGTTATAGTGGCTTGATTGGATTTGTTGCCAGTCAAGTCAGACACTATATATGCCACTGGAGTTGGATCAGCAGTAAAGCCCGCCTCTGGGGTAAAAGTGACTGCTCCTGTTTCTGGATTCACGCTCCACGTGCCTTCACCCGGTACGGTTAGACTGGTGACTTCAAGTCCAGTGTTTGGATTGATCAGTTTGACACTAGTTGGGTCGATGTCGCCCTCAAGGTCGATAGCACTACTTAACAAAGTAATAGTAACCGACTGCCCCAAACTACCAGCTATAACTTCATTTTCTACCAATGGCGGCGTATTATCTTCAATGAGGGTGTCATCTCGACTATTGCTACTTGTACTCGCTAATAGTCCGGCAATTCCCAATCCAGCAGCAGCAGGTATCCACCAAGGGATGACAGCTGCATAGACTTCCCCGCCCAATGCTTGCCCTTCCACGTCACCCACTTCTAATTGAGTAACATAATCATAGGTTTCACCAGTATCTGGAATATAGTAGTAATACTCACCATCTTCAGCAATACCTAGTAGAGCACTATCTGCACTGTCGTAAAAACCTTCAATAATAAGATCGCTCTCTTCGCCTTTTTTTTCAAATGAGACATGGAGGTCGTTCTTAATACGTTTAGTAATAATATGGTTAGGAGCACGGTTTATGGCATTGTCATGAAACTCGTAATTCACTCTTTCTGAGGCTTGAATAACTGTAGGTATGCCATCTTTTGTGACGACTTCTATCTGGCTTACAGTCTCAGTAGTATTATTAGTTTTTACGACGATAGTATTCATTGGTTACCCTTTTTTAAATGCTTTGTTGCCGCTTGAAATACTTTTATGATGCGGCTTTATTTATAATATAAATATACTTGTATCAATTACCCATGCGTTCTTCGACCACAGCGACAACACGGCGGTTAAGCTGACGGCCAGCAGCTGTATCGTTGGTAGCTCTAGGCTGTAGTTCACCATAACCGATAGCATTTAGACGTTCAGGATCGATACCAAACTGAGTAATCAATACTTCTTTTACAGCATCTACGCGTCGTTGTGATAGTGATTGATTATAGCGCTCGCTTGCCCGACTATCAGTATGTCCCTCGATAGTAACCATAGTGTTTGGGTATTGAGCCATGAATTCTGCGACTTCAGATATTTTAGAATAGTATTCAGGCTGTACTACAGATTTGTCCGTTTCAAACAGCACTTCAAGTTCAATGGTCACTTTTTCAGCCAATACTGGTACTACTGGCAAAGTCTCAGGTATCGGCGCTATAACTGCTGTCGGTACTGCGCAGTTGGGTACCACTCGGCTAATTTGGTGAGTTTGATAACGTTTGGTTTCTAGTAATGGTAAAGCACTATCACTCGTTATTTGTTCCAGTGTGCTTTTGCCAGAAGCATCCATGTCAACATAGAAAAAGTATGTTTGTCCACCATCAAGTTTATAGTCTGTCTTATCTGCCAATAAATCATTGTCTTTAAAACCAGTAGCATGAGCACTTAACTGATTGCTACCAACGCAAGAGTTAACGGCCGTATAATTGCCAGGGTGTAAGCTCACCTGATATCTATTATTGACAGAAATATTGGCACTGGTTTGTTCTAGGTCATCATCACTTTTACGAATAAACACCAGTCTCGTTTCATTAGCATTGACTTCTTTTGCTAGCACATCACGAAAATCCATGTCGACTTGATTATTCCACATGACGTTATTCACTCTACGACTGTCACCTTCATTATCAATACCACTGTTGCCTGTGACAGCACAGCCAGAAATACCAAGTAGAATAGTAGGTAAAACAATAGTAGCCATAGCTTTCTTTAGTACTTTTTCCATGATAATTTCCTGATTAATAATTTTTGGGTAGGTATTTAAGTCTTACTTTAACTTCAGTTGTTGCACAAATCATGCCATGTGTTTGTGTGATAAAAACCTTTAAATATACGCAAGCTGCAAAATATTCGCGGTTCATTATCTGACATAGACGATACAAATAAAAGAAACTAACTGGTTGTTATGTACTCTTATGGTAAGTCCATCACTGTGTCGTCAACACTACAAAACGGATCTTATGCATTTAGACTGAGCCGCATTCACTGATACTTAGCAATTGGCAATTTACTAAGGTTTTAGCGCCAGAACTATACTATTCCATTCCAATGCATAGCTAACTTCCCACAAACTACAGCCTGCTTATGATTGGTGACTTTCTCAAACCCCAATGATAAAAGACTCTACCCTACAACCTAAAAGTATATTTAGCATTAATGCCGTAATAATATTGATAACGAAAATGATTATCATTACAATAGACGCTTAACATACTTGCTGGAAAACCCAATGCAACTGTCTCGCTTATATTCTGCTTTATCTCGCATCAATACTGTAAAAACATCTCGCCACACGCGATCATCAAGCGCGCGGCACTCAGCCTATCTGTCTACATCAATACTATTATTAGGCGCAAGTCATGCAGCATGGGCGCAGACAGATATAAACACTGATTCTTCGTCTGTCTCTCCCAGTGTAGTGCTTGATACCATCGTCGTCACCAGTAGCGCCGATGCGTCAGCGTCTGGACTACCGAGCGCTTATGAGGGCGGACAAGTCGCAACCGGTAGCCGTGTTGGACTCTTGGGTAATCAAGATATTATGGATACTCCTTTCTCCACCACCTCATACACCAATGAATACATCACCAACCAGCAAGCACAAAGCGTAGGCGACCTACTTAAAAAAGACCCAACCGTGCGTGTCGCTAGAGGTTATGGTAATTTCCAAGAAGCGTACTTTATACGCGGCTTTGTGACGACCTCAGATGACACCATGTTCAATGGTCTATACGGTATTCTACCAAGACAATACATCGCAACTGAACTGTTCGAGCGCGTTGAGGTTCAACGCGGAGCATCAGCGATGTTAAATGGTGCTGCACCTAGTGGTAATAATGCGGGCGGTACTATCAACCTGTTACCTAAACGGGCTGACAATGAGCCTCTGCGCGAGATAACGGTTGGCTATGGTCAAGGTGATCAAGGTAAAGTCGCACTAGATGTCAGTGATCGCTTTGGTACGGATGACGCCATTGGTGTGCGCTTCAATGCCGCCTATCAAGATGGTGACAGCGCTATCGATGATGAATCCTCAACTTTGGGACTAGCAGCGCTTGGTTTGGATTACAGATCCGACAAGTACCGTTTATCCGCCGATCTTGGTTGGCAAGATAATAAGCTCAATGAGACGCGTACCAATGTCACGTTAGACGGTGTCACAGGTGTGCCAAAAGCGCCAAAAAGTACGAAAAACTGGGCACAGCCTTGGACCTACTCTAACGAGGAAGACATCTTTGGCACCATTAGAGGTGAGTATGACTTTAATGACAGCATCACAGGCTACGGTGCCTATGGTATTCGAAGCAGTGACGAGTCCAACTCCTTAGCAAACCTCACTGTCACGGATGCCGACGGCACAGGCACGACTTATCGCTTCGATAATACTCGTGAAGATCTGGTGCAAAGTGCCCAGCTTGGACTACGGGGTAAGTGGCAAACAGGTCAAGTTGATCATAACTGGGTATTAGCCGCAGATCACTATGATCAAGACGTAAAAGGCGCTTATGGGTTTGACTTCAACAAGCAATTTGCGACCAACCTCTATGATCCTATTGATTATGCTAATAACGCGTGGTCAAGTGCTGCTACTTTTGGTGGTGATCTAGATAATCCCAAACGTACGTCTGAGACCGAGCTACAGAGCGTTGCGCTCGCTGACACGCTCTCATTTTTTGATGACAAGCTAAAGACTACGGTAGGCGTGCGTCATCAGAATATAAAAACGACAAGCTATGACTATAACACTCAATCTCAACTGTCTGCATATGATGAGAGTAAATGGTCCCCAAGCATAGGCATTGTCTATCAGCCGACGCTAGATTGGTCTATTTATAGCAACTATATTGAAAGCTTAGCAAAAGGGGCTACAGCACCATTGAATGATAGCGATGGTAATGCCTTGACTAATGCGGGGCAAAACTTAGACCCTTATGTCAGCAAACAAACTGAAGTGGGCGTTAAATATGACAATGGCATGATTGGCAGCAGTCTAGCATTATTCAGTACTGATGAGCCGCGTGCCTATATCAATGACACCAGTACGTTTGTCGAAGCGGGTGAAAACCGTCACCAAGGTGCTGAGTTGACGGTCTTTGGTAGTCCAAGTGAAAACATGCGTCTCAATGCTGGTGTCAGCTACTTAAGTGCTAAGCAAAGAGACACGGGCAATGACGCGCTAGATGGCAACAGAGTCATCGGCATTCCTACGCTTCAAAGCAACGTCAACCTAGAGTATGATTTAGCCGCAGTTGAGGGGTTAACGTTAACGGGCGATATTATCCACACAGGGGCACGTTACGCAGATGCTGCCAATACTCTAAAAGTCGATGGCTATACGACCTTAGATTTAGGGGCTCGCTATCGCACGACGCTTGGCGGAAAAGATGTCACCCTCAAAGGCATAGTCACCAATGTCACGGATGAAGATTATTGGCAATCAGTCGGTGGTCTGCCAGGTTATGGTTACTTAAATGCTGGCGAACCCACTGCATTAAAAGTATCCGCAACGTTCGATTTCTAGACATTATTGAGTTCCATAGAAGGGACTAGGCGCGACCTACTCCCTTTTCTGCTATCAAAAATTTATACTATTACTGAGTCATTATGTCTTCTCGTGCCAGCACTTCTTTGTATCATATGATTTGGGCACAGTATCGCTTGCCCTTTTTAAAAGTCATCTTACTCAACTTAATCAATGCTGCTGTTAGTGTCGGTATTATTGCTTATATCAATCACACCTTTATCAGCCAGCCTGTATTCAATACCTTATCGTGGGCAGGTTTAGGACAGTTTGTATTACTGGTACTATTATTGTTGATGACCACCTTTGTATCGCAATATGCACTGACATGCTTGGGGCACAAATTTGTCTATGAGCTTAGAACCAAACTGGTCAAGCAAATCATCGATACTACGGTTCCTCAAATCGATCATCTGGGTAGTGCACGGCTACTCGCCAGTCTATCCGCAGATATTCAGTCCATTACCGTCGCTTTCGTGCGTATGCCAGAGTTGGTACAAGGCGTTATTTTGGCTGTTGGTGTTGGATTTTATCTGGGCTGGCTTTCGCTACCACTATTACTGATCGTGATGTTTTGGATTGCAATGACGATTTGGATCAGCACTATTTTGGTCAAGCATGTGTATCATCATCTAAGAGCCATTAGAGAGATTAACGATGCGCTGTATCAAGACTATCAGTCAATCATCGATGGTCGTAAAGAGCTGGCACTCAACCATCACCGCGCCGAACAACTATACACGCATGACTTTTTAGAACACGCGGCAGCTTATAAAGAACGAGTGATCAAATCAGACACCTATCATTTATCCGCTGTGAACTGGTCTAACATTATGATGTTTGCCGCGATTGGTGTGGTATTTGCGGTGGCCAATTATCTGGGTATATCAATGGGCATCGCCACTACCTTTTCTTTGACTATCCTGTTTATGCAGTCACCACTGCTTCATGCAGTCGGTGCTTATCCAACCTTACAAACAGCTCAAGTTGCGCTAGACAAAATACAATCACTAGCACTGGCTGAGCACCTGTCTAAATTTCAAACAAGTGATACCAGCCAGCACTGGCAGACCATCTCGCTGACTGATGTAAACTATCGCTACCATGTTTCTAGTAACGGTGTTTCCAGTAACGGTCTTCCTAGTGACAGTACCTCGAACAATACCGCTTTCAATGACAGCGAGGGTGACCATACCACTGGCAACGTTACTAGCAATATATTAAAAGATGTTAATCTGACGCTCAAACGAGGCGACGTGGTGTTCCTTATTGGGGCTAACGGAAGTGGGAAATCCACGCTTGCCAAGATTATTACGGGTATCTTTACCCCTACTACGGGCGCAGTGTATATCGATACACAGCGCGTTGAGCCGCAGAACAATGCTGACTATAGACAGCTATACTCTGCTATCTTTAGCGATCAGCATCTATTTAAGCAACTGATTGGTCAGCAAGGACAGCAGCCAGATGAGTCTCTGGTAAGTGCGTGGCTGCATAAGTTGAACTTACAAGACAAAGTCAGCGTGACTGACAATCAATTGTCTACAGACAAGCTGTCACAAGGACAACGTAAACGCTTGGCTATGCTCATCGCGGTCGCTGAACAAAAAGACATCTTACTACTCGATGAGTGGGCGGCTGACCAAGATCCTGCGTTTCGCCGCGTGTTCTACCAGACACTGATACCTGAACTAAAAGCATTGGGTAAAACGCTGTTTATCATCAGCCACGATGATGGTTACTTTGAGCACGCTGATCGGTTACTGCTAATGAAAGAAGGTCGCCTCACTGAGCTCAATGCTGAAGAAAGACAACGCGCTAGTAAGGACGCCATTGCTATGTTGTCATAAAGACCATCTCGGTACAGAGCCAACTTAAACAATAGAAAAAAGCGGGGCGTCTCTTAACAAGATGCCCCGCTTTTTCAAATAAGAATAACTTTTTGAGCCATTTATTTTAATAATCTGTGCAACAACCCAACACGAGAAATCACTAAAAAGTCTAATAGTACAATCACCACAATCGCAATAATAGCGGTTGGGAATATGATCGCCACTATTAATAAAGGAATGGCGAGCGGCCACCACACTGCAAAGTGCTGCCCACGTGCTGGCGGGTTTAACCCACTGCTCTGACTAACATGACGCGGGCGACGTTGCCACCACATGACATAACCGCTGACACAGATAGCGATTACTGCAAGGCAAAATAGCACATTGGCAAGTACACTCCACCATCCAAGCGTACCCATATGCAGCGCAATACCAGCCGCCATAAATTTACCAAAAGCATTATAATCATCGAAACGTATATCAGCCAAGATATTGCCCGAATAGCGGTCAATATGTACCGTACGGTCTGCTGTTGGACTTTTCATATCATAGCTCATAGAGTCTTGGCTAATGGTCCAGACGCCTGTACTGCCTTGTGGTAGGTTTAGTTGATAGCGCCCTACAAACCCCATCTCACGAGCGAACAGATCTACCGTATCTATCATAATAGGTATATTGGGAGCGATACCATTTTCACCCATAGTTGTGCCTGATGCTGGCATCGGCGTCAGTTCAAGGACCCAAGGCACTTCTTTAGTGCTTCCTGAGTTTAAGGCGCTACCATGTGTAGGCGCGGCTGCACCATGTACATGTGGTGCTGCAGCAGATTCCTGCATGGTGCTATGTTGGCTATGATCGATGGATACTGGCACTGGTGCCACACCCCACTTACCCGCAGGGAACTGGCTCCATGCTTGCACGACTCTCTCGCCCCATACGCCTGCCCATGCCATTCCTGAAATACAAAAAAACAGCAGTAGTATAGAGACCCAACTGCCCAATGTGGCATGAATGGTACGCATAAAAGACCGTTTTTTCTTACTGGTTGCCGTATCGTTAGGTATTAACATCGCTTTGACGGACTTGCGTTTTTGCCACCAGAGGTACCAGCCAGACAATATCATCAATATAGTCAAGGACGCCGCGGTCTCTAGGAGGTAATCACCAACTTTTCCAATCAACAAATCACTGTGAATATCATTAAAGGTGCTATATAGCCCGCTATTAGACGGTGTACTTTGGACGATATCAGCCGTATAGGGATTGACCGCCACCATGTTGCTGTGTTCGTCTGATTTTATCTGAAACAAGGCGACCGTATCTGTATCGCGAGGCGCGATATACTTAACCAGTGTGCTATTGGGCAAAGTGCTCAGCGCGTTTTTGGCTTGGATAGAAACAGGTGCTGGGCTGGTCAACTCTGGTATAGCCACGGTGAGACGATCATCATCACGGCCTGCAGTGTTGGACATGAACAGCATACCAAGTGCAGTGATAGCCAAAACAATCAAAAAAGGAGCCGCAAACATCCCAGCATAAAAGTGCCAACGCCATACCGTAAAGTAGTGTTGGTTGTTCGTGGGTTTCGGCATAGGTTCGTTCATAAATATGGCCTTTAGCGCTTTTTAGTCACTGATAAACAAGAGCGCTCTATCAGTAGTTGCCCTTAACAATGCCTACTGGTTTACTTAAGCCCAAATAGACGCCTGCATCATACGAGAAAAGCCCTATAAACGCTATTACTTGTGGCAGTAATTATCGATAAGTTACGCCTTTTAGCGGATAGACGGTACCTACTAGCGTTGATGATGATAACTACTGGTCATGTACAGACTATAGACACAGCACCATCTCGCTTAATATCCCTCTACAACCTTTTTATTTGTAAATTTTAATGATAATGATTATCGTTAATGTTATTATTCCTTTTCTTCTATTTCTGATACTCAATAACACCTTACAAGGAAACATGATGCGTTCTGTCTCAACGTCCAAATTCATTCGCCAAAAACGTTTAACCTTAGCCGTCCAACTGGGGCTAGCAATGGGTCTGAGCCATTCAGCCTATGCTGATAACACCCCAAACAGTATCGAAAACAATACGGCTAACAATACTGAAAATAACGTGATTGAGACAAGCGTAGAAAACTCTCTAGATATTAATAAAGTGGGCAATGACACAGCGCCATCGACTACCTTAGACGCTATTACCGTCTATTCAGATGGCTATCGCAGTACCGGTACCAAAACTGCATTGGACCCAGACGATGCCCCAATGAGCTATACCAGAATCGATCAAGACTTATTGCAAAAACGCCAAGCAGATAGCGTCAATGCGGCTCTACGTTATGAGCCAGGCGTGAGCACTGAAAGCCGCGGTACAGTATCGATATTTGATGAGTACAACATCCGAGGATTCAAAACTTACTCTAATTTTTATGATGGACTGAGACTACCCTACGATGGCGCTTGGAATCTTATGCCGCAAGTCGACGTCTATGCGACAGAGGCAGTAGAAGTTATCAAAGGACCAGCATCCTCGCTTTATGGCTACGCAGCACCTGGAGGTATGGTCAACCAAATAGCCAAGACACCCAAAAGCACACAAGAAAATGAAGCACAGCTGCGACTCGGCAATCAAAACCTAAAGGAAGTCGCCGTCGATAGTACAGGCCCTATCACAGATTCGCTGAACTACCGCCTAGTGGCGCTAAAACGTCAAAAAGACGGTCAAATGCAAACCACAGAAGAAGAGCGATTGCTAATCAATCCGTCGCTTGAATGGCAAGCGACCGACGATGTCTCAATACTTGCCAACTTGTTTTATCAAGATGATCCCGAGATGGTGCCCTCTACCCCATTACCTGCTGTCGGTACGGTCTACAAAGCAAGCTATGGCAAATTGGACAGTGACGCCTATGCAGGTGATGAATGGAATAAATTTAGCAAAGAAGTCTTTATGCCAAGTGTCACCGTGAACTGGGATATCAATGATCAGTTGACCTTTAAACACATCACGCGCTATACCGATGCTGAGGCGCAGCAGCGCAATATGTACAATAGAGGGTTTGTAGAAGGTAGTGACACGATTCTCAATCGCGTCGCCTATACCACTGATGAGAACATGAATAACTGGACCACAGACAATCAACTGGCCTATACATTTGATACTGGCAACACCTCACATAACTTATTGTTTGGTGCTGAGTATCAAGAAACAGACAGCAGCGCGATTTACTATGATGCTGGTCCAAACGGTACGCCAAATCTTGACTTGTCTAATCCAGACTTTTCACAAATAAATACGGCTACGCTACCGCTGGATACCTATCGTCAGACACAGGATATCGAACAAAGCCAGCTTGGATTCTATGTGCAAGACGAAATGAAGTGGCAAGATTTAACCGTTGTCGCTGGACTACGTCACGACAACTTTGAGAGTACGACTAAGCAAACCGACGCCTCTCAAGGTGCAGTTTATAATAACGAGACGTTTGGTAATGACGCGTCCGAAACCAGCGGCCGTTTTGCTGCAATTTATAATTTTGACAATGGACTCTCCCCATTTGTCAGCTATTCAGAGTCGTTCCAGCCTGTGGTTGGTAGCAACTTTATTACCAATGAACCCTTTGACCCTAGCACTGCTGATCAGCTCGAAGCTGGGGTGAAGTACTTGTCTCCAGACCGTGCGACCAAAGGAACGCTAGCCGTATTCGATATCACACAGCAAAATGTCGTCGTCACCAATCCCGCTGACTATCGACAGAAAGTTCAGACGGGTGAGATTGAATCACAAGGGTTTGAGATATCAGGTAGCCGCATGCTCAGCGACTGGGTAGACGTGGCTGCAAGCTACAGCTATACCGATGCTGAGATTACCGAAGATGAGTTCAATCCAGATGTGGTCGGCAACACTCCTGCCCAAACGGCGAAGCACAAAGCCACGCTATGGGCAGACTACTATGCGACAGACAAACTGACTCTAAATGCTGGCGTTCGCTATGAAGATGGCATGCAGATCGATAAGCAAAACTCAGACGAGCTCCCAAGCGTGACCTTGGTCGATATTGGTGGTAGTTATCAGATTAACCCTATGCTCGCGCTGGGTGCTAGTATCAATAATCTGTTTGACAAGACTTACGTCGGCGCTTGTTACGATACCGAGAACTGCTGGATGGGACCTGAACGCCAAATGTCCGTTAGCTTAAAAGCCAATTTTTAAACCTTATGAGCTCAGTTATCGTTAGAATGGTGTTTGGCAGTCGACCATTCTAGCGATGTGTTTTTAAGACAGTATAGATTTTTAAGACAATAGACTATCAAAGCAGTGCTCTTGCCTTATAAACTATCAAACGAACGTACATAATAGTTTGAGCACCAATGTTATACGCGAAAAGCTACACGCGCTAAAAGAAGGAAGATAATATATGGCAAAACCAACCCCTAGATTACTTGATGTTATTGGTAGCAGATACCTCACCCCAAACATGTGCCGTGTCACGCTTGGTGGCACAGGACTGACTGATTTTCCAGTGGATCAAGAAAGCGCTTATATCAAACTGATGTTTCCTCAAGGCGAGGATATAAAGCCAGTGGTACGTACCTACACCGTCAGCGTTCAGCGCGATGATGAGATAGACGTTGATTTTGCCTTACATGAGGCTGCAGGCCCTGCATCGACGTGGGCACGCAACACTCAAGCTGGTGATCAAGTATTAGTAGGCGGACCCGGACCCAAAAAACTCATCAACAATGACGCCGATTGGTTTTTGTTAGTCGGTGATATGACGGCGCTACCAGCAATCACGGTCAATCTGGCACAATTACCCGCTGATGCACGTGGCTATGCCGTGCTTGAAGTGACGACTGAGGCAGACCAGCAATCACTTAAAAAACCAGATAACGTCGAGATTCATTGGGTAATTAACGCGCATCCGAATGCAGATAGCAGCCCTTTGCTTGACTCGGTCAAATCATTGACTTGGCTTGAGGGACAGCCTGCAGCTTGGGCGGCTTGCGAGTTCCATAGCATGCGCGCACTGCGCCAGTATTTTAAAATGGAGCGCGACATACCAAAGACGCATTTATATGTGTCTAGCTACTGGAAAGTCGACAGCACAGAGGATCAGCATAAAGTGGTGAAAAGTCAGGATGCCCAAACGGCAGATCAATAAATACAGATTTCACATTATAAAAAAGGCGTAGCTAATATGAGTCACGCCTTTTTTTATTAAACCTCACCTATCATGCCTCAACGCTCTTCCCCTCTTTCACCCGACTAATCGTCAGTCCCGTAAAGCCGAACAGCAGCGTCAGTAGCAGTGACAAATAACAAAAGAACGCATACGGCAAATACTCCAATACCGGCACCCCTAACGCCTGACTGATAAACACCCCGCACACACTCCACGGTACCAATGGATTGATTACCGTTCCTGCATCCTCAATCGTCCGAGACAAATTCTTCGGATGTAGTTGCAAACGCTCAAACGTTGACCTAAACGCCGTACCTGATAATAGAATGCTCAAATACTGCTCACCAATCAGCACATTGATACTGAGCGCCGACATTGCAGCCGCAAATATCGCTCGTCCTGATGTCGTCAGTGTCTCTTTAATACCAGATAGCAGTGCTGGCAGAATCCCTAGTGCGGTTAATAGACCACCTAAACTCAGTGCCAGTATCACAATCGCTTGGGTAAAGAACATACTCTGTACACCGCCGCGTGACAGCATACCACCTACCTCGCCCAGCTCTAATGACTCAGCAGGCGCATAGCCTGCAAACAGATAGCCACCCAACTGACCAAAGCTTGGTGAACTATGGATATAAGTAGTAATCAATGCTGCAGCAATCGTACAGATAATCGTATAGATCGCATTAACCCGAAACAGTGCCAATCCTACCAATATCACAAAGGGTAGTACCGAATACCCATGTACTAGACCACTGTCTATCAGCTGTCCTTGTAATATAGTCACCTGACTCAGATCAGAACTGGTCGTCTGTCCTGAAAACATCCAGAACAGAATTACTGTCAGTATCCAGGCAGGCACAGTGGTGTACATCATATTACGAATGTGCTCAAACAGATCAATACCCACTACTGAGGACGCAATGGTACAAGTATCAGACAAGGGCGACATCTTATCACCGAAGAACGCGCCTGATACTACCGCTCCTGCTGCTATCGCCACATTGGCATCAAAGGCATTACTCATGCCGATAAACGCCACACCCAAGGTCGCAGCAGTCGTCAAACTACTACCCAAAGCAATACCGATAATAGAGGTCAAGACAAAGGCAGAGATATAGTAGTACTCAGGCGATATCAGCTGAAAACCTACATACATCAAAGTAGGAATCGCCCCTGACATCATGAGAGCCGCCACCATAAGACCAATAAAGAAGAATAGATAGATGGCACCGATACCGCGCATGACCCCTGATGCCATTTGCGCTTGCATGTCGTCAAAGCTGAGACCTTTAACTATACCGATAGCCAGCAATACACAGATGGCCAAGATAAGAGACAGGTGCGGTACCCAGCCAAAGCCAATCATGGTGATGCCCATGATACCGATGACGATGGCGGAGATGATAAAGGCGAGCTTGGCGCTGATCTCGGTGAGGGGTTTTGGTGGCATGACACATCCTTAAAATGCCAGTAGATACTGGCATTAGAGTGGGTTTGAATTTGGGAGTGTTAATTTTATAGCGTTAGAAAACGGGTTTGCTAGCGAATAACCGACTGGCTTATGCGTTACTTATCAAGTAGTTTATCGGTCTTAGCCGCCATGACGAAGTCATTACGATGCAACCCTTTAATACTATGTGACCACCATGTGACGGTCGCTTTGCCCCACTCTACCAAAATGCCTGGGTGATGCCCTTCTGCTTCAGCGATATCTGCCAGTTGATTGGCAAATGCCATCGCTGCAACGAAATTTTTAAATTTGTACTGACGCTGCAATTGCTGGATGCCATCTATCTCAATCAATGACCAATCAGGAATTTGTGTTAATAGCTCACATGCCTCAGCATCGTCGACTTTTGGTGCGCCAATGCGGCAGGCTTCGCAGCTGCTTTGTGATAATGCTGTCATAATAAAATCCTTTTAAGTTGTTTGTTTTTAATAGCTGTTTTTTTAATACTCGTATATCCATATTGAAATAGCTTTAGTGCTACTTCAACACTCCATACTTAGGTAACTGCATTGATATTTGAATTTTAAGGGGTTTTTTCTGGATAAGTCGGCTCAAACAACCCAAGTGACATCGCCTGCTTGACCGTCCCCATGATGTCACTATTGACGATATCAAATAGTGTGTCTAATTCGTCAATCACATAGTAAATCGGCTGTATTTGATCGATACGATAAGGCGTACGCAATACATCAAGCAAATCAAATGCACGGTGCTCAGGTTGGGGGCTAGGCTGCTGCTTGGATGTATCTTGTACCGTCTGATCAAGCGCATAGATTGTTTCAGAAGGTGAGCTTAAGATACCGCCGCCATAGATTCTACGGTCCTCAAGCTGACTACCGACCAACCCAAACTCGATAGTAAACCAATAGAGCCGTGCTAAAAACCATCTTTCTTCTTTGGTCGCACTCAGACCCAACTTACCATAGGTTTCGTTAAACGTCGCAAATGCTGGATGGGTCAATAGCGGACAATGGCCAACAATTTCATGAAAAATATCTGGCTCTTCGATATAGTCCATATCGCAGGGCCTGCGAATAAACGTCGCCACAGGAAAAAATTTATTGGCGAGCAGTTTAAAAAACTTACCAAAGCTAATCAATGCAGGCACCGCTGCGGTTTGCCAACCTGTGGTCGCTTGCAATACCTCATCGATGTCTTGCAGTTGCGGGATACAAGTCGCCGATAGATTCAATTTGGTCAAACCCTCTAGATATGATAAGCAAGCGCGATTGGGCGTTTGCTCAGCTTGACGCGTAAGCAACGCTTGCCACATTGCATTTTCATCATCACTATAATGAATATGACCGTTGGCATCTGGCTGATGTGAGATATAGGGCTGCTTTTTATCGGTCGCGTTATGATGAGCAGACGCATCACCGCCCTGCTGATTGGCCACAGAACTATTGACACCGATGGCTGTATTAGGAGAATCTATCTGTGAGAGGCGTTCCATGCCTGTGTTCCTTTTATCGCAGTGAGTACATTACCTTTATACTTACACTTGTCAGTAACGTACTTATTGAAGAGTGCTTATATCGGACAAGCCAAACTCCTTTTGCCTTGTCCGTTTGTTTTTTAAATTTTTTCTAGATGTAGCGTGGCCTACGGCGTTTCTGTTTCTGATTGATTGGTCTCTTGCTGACCGACCGTGCCACGACGCACTTGGTCACGCTCTATCGATTCAAACAACGCTTTGAAATTACCTTCACCGAACCCATCTGCATAGTCACCTTTACGCTGGATAAATTCAAAGAACACTGGGCTACCCAAGATAGTTTCGGAGAAAATCTGTAGCAGTAGACGCGGTGCGCCGCCCTCTGTCGTGCCGTCTAGCAAGATACCGCGCGTTTGTAGATCCGCGACGTTTTCACCGTGGTTTGGCAAGCGCTCACTAAGCATTTCATAATAAGAGGCAGTAGGTGCAGTCATAAGCGGAATACCAGCGGCTTTTAGCTTATCGATACTGGCAAACAAGTCATCACTAGCCAGCGCAATGTGCTGAATGCCTTCACCATTGAAATGCATTAAGTACTCTTCGATCTGTCCACCGCCCTGCTTGGCTTCTTCATTGAGTGGAATACGGATTTTGCCATCTGGCGCGGTCATGGCTTTACTGGCCAATCCTGTATATTCACCCTTAATATCAAAATAGCGAATCTCACGGAAATTAAAGATGCGCTCATAGAATTTTGCCCAGTACGCCATGCGTCCACGGTAGACATTGTGTGTCAGATGATCGATGACTTTAAAACCATGTCCGACAGGCTTTCTGTCCACATCTGCAAAAAACTCAAAGTCAACATCATAGATAGACGCACCCTCTTCATAGCGGTCAATCAAATAGATTAATGAGCCGCCAATACCCTTAATCGCTGGTAGCCTGAGCTCCATTACGCCTGTTGGCACGTCTACAGGCTGCGCGCCCATCTCAATAGCACGCTCATAGGCTTTTTTGGCGTCTTTTACCCGAAATCCCATGCTGCAAGCGCCTGCGCCGTGCTCTTCAACGAAGTAACTGGCTTGACTCTTTGGCTCACGGTTTAGGATAAGGTTGATGTCCCCTTGACGATATAGCGCAACGTCTTTTGATCTGTGATTGGCCACATGAGAAAAGCCAAGCTGCTTAAACAATGCATCGACCGCATAAGGCTGCGGGGATGCAAACTCGACGAAATCAAACCCATTTAGTCCCATTGGGTTGTCAAATAAATCTGCCATTGCAATCATCCTTAATGTCAATTAGTAGTAAAGTCGATTAATGAGTAGTAAATAGTTAATCAATAGTGAAAGTCGCTAAAACGGTTCGTAATGAATCTTTATTGTTGACGTTGTATTTATATTAGATTAGCTTTATTTATAAGACTAATTGTTTTTTATGATTTATTTATCAGGTTTACTTATGAATATCAGCATTCGCCAATTAAACGCCTTTATCAAAGTCGCTGACAATGGCAGTTTCACTCGTGCCAGCGAGCAGATGTATCTGACCCAGTCTGCTGTCAGTGGACTGATCAAAGAGCTTGAGTCTGGACTCGGTATCGTGCTGTTTGATCGCACTACCCGCCAGCTGTCTCTGTCGGCAGTGGGACGGCACCTACTGCCACAAGCGCGGCGTATCTTAAATGAGATGCAGTTGTTCGAAAACGAAGCGAGCAGCTTGACCAGCTTGGCACAAGGTCAGGTACGCTTGGCAGTATCACAGTTTGCCGCGTCCTCCCTGCCGGCGGTCATCGCTCAGTTTGCCAAACAGCATCCCAATATCAGCGTGTCATTATTGGATTGTTCAGCAGAAAATTTGCTCAAGCATGTTCAAGATATTGAGGTTGATTTGGGTGTGGGGACTGAGCTGGGTGTCTTTGAGACAGAAGATGATATTGGCGCTGACTTGTTGTATCAGCTACCCTTTTGTGTGGTCATGCCAGACAGCCATGTATTGGCCGAGCAAAATGAAATCACTTGGCAAGACTTATTAGATATTCCACTCATCACCTTGCAAGGACCGTTTCTTGAGCAAGTGACCGCAGAGCTCGATGATTCTATCTCCGCTCACGTTCAACAAGCTAAATACAAGGTGAACTTTATGTCCACCGCACTTGAGATGACGCGTCAAGGGTTTGGTATTACCTTATGTCTCCCCTATATGCCCGAGGTTATCGACTGGGTCAGTGCTAATGGTCTGCAAATGCGACCACTCACGCAGCCTGTCAAGATGCGGCAGTTCTTTATTTATCAACGTGCCTCACGGGCTTTATCTCCCGCTACAGTTGCGTTTAAACAGTTTTTGCAAACGTACTTTGCTACCCACTACAACGACTTGCATCAGCCTTACACACTGGCGATTAAGTGATAAATCATGACTCAAACGCTTCTGCTAGATAGATGGGCAGATGCGCAAAAAAGATATTTGGTGATTTATTTGGTTAATTATCCAAGATAGCGCACTCTCGTGTTGAGTTCATCGGCAATTTGCTCTATGATTTTCGGCTGCTTGGTTTATATTCTTATAAGGAAATGGCATGTTTGAACGTATCGATTATTACGCTGGTGATCCAATTTTGGGTCTGATGGAAAAATACTCAGCAGATAACAATCCTAACAAGGTCAACTTAGGCATTGGCATCTATTATGATGAGAATGGCGTACTACCTGTGCTCGACTGTGTGAAAACAGCTGAAGCGCGTATTGCTGATCCTATCTCTCCTCGTCCCTACTTACCAATGGCAGGCTTGCCTGGACACCGCAAAGGCTGTCAGGAATTATTGTTCGGTAAAGACGCCCAAATTTTAAAAGACGGTCTGGTCGCAACGATTGCCACTATCGGCGGTTCTGGCGCTCTAAAAGTAGGTGCCGAATTTATCAATCAATGGTTCCCGCAATCTAAATGCTATGTGAGCGATCCTACATGGGGCAACCATATCGCTATTTTTGAAGGCTCTGACGTTGAAGTGGGCAAATATCCCTACTATGATAAAGCCAATAGCAGCATCAAATTTGATGAAATGATTGCGTTCTTTGAAACGCTGAATAAGAACGATGTTGTCTTGCTGCACCCTTGCTGCCATAACCCAACAGGCTTGGATTTGACTCAAGCACAATGGGATACCGTACTTAATGTCATCAAGGCACGTGAATTGATTCCATTCATGGATATCGCTTACCAAGGTTTTGGCGAAGACATGGACAGCGATGCTTACGCTATTCGTAAAGCCGTTGAGATGAAGCTGCCATTGTTTGTCAGTAACTCGTTCTCTAAGAATTTATCGCTATATGGCGAACGTGTTGGTGGTCTGTCAGTCGTCTGTCTCACCGTAGATGAATCTGAGCGCGTATTTGGTCAGCTAAATGCGATGGTACGTCGTATCTACTCAAGCCCGCCATCACATGGTGGTCGTGTGGTCGATATCGTCATGAACGATGAAGCCCTACATGAACAATGGGTGAGCGAAGTATATGCTATGCGCGACCGTATCAAAGCCATGCGTCTAAAGTTAAAATCAGTCTTAGAAGCCAAAATTCCTAACCGTAACTTTGACTACATCACCCGTCAAAACGGTATGTTTAGCTTTACTGGTCTGACGCCTGAGCAGGTCGAGCGCTTGCAAAGTGAGTTTGGTATTTACATGGTATCCAACTCGCGTATGTGTGTTGCTGGCCTAAATACCAGCAACATCGACTATGTTGCCAACGCAATGGCAGACGTCCTAAAAGGCTAGCGTTGTCAGCAAGCTATCGTAATAAGTGATAAAAAAGCCGAGCGATTGCTCGGCTTTTTTGTGCTTACCTTTTGCTTTTCTAATCGAAGTGTCTGCTTCCCTAAAGTGTGTGACTAACCAAGATAAAGTGAGCGCTATAGGTAACACTCACTACACTTAGGGTATTTCTGCGATAGCGTAAGTGTAGTCCTTAACAGGATAAGTCACAAAGCATGCTCCATAAAAAGCTTGCAATCAATATATCAATAAATTACATTATACGTAAGTAATTAACTATAACGTAATTAACTATATTTTTAGCAAGGAGCAAATCATGTCAACGATTGACAGTACTCTCACCTCTTTTATCGATATCAAAGCAGACTCTGACTTTTCTATTCACAATCTGCCTTATGGCATCTTTAGCGACACTAAAGATAGCGCTCGCCGTGCAGGCGTTGCTATTGGTGAGCATGTGCTTGATTTGTCCGTACTGGAGACAGAAGGGCTATTGAGTTTACAAGGCGGCCCTTATTTTGATCAGCCTACGCTAAATGCTTTTATTGACTCTGGCCCAGACAATTGGACGCACGCACGTACAACTATTCAAACGTTACTGTCTAGCGACAATGAGGCGTTACGCGATAATACTGATTTGCAAAAAAAGGCGCTGTTTAAGCAAGCAGACGTCACCATGCATCTGCCCGTTCAAGTACCAGGATTTACTGACTTTTATTCGTCTAAAGAGCACGCCACCAATGTCGGTACCATGTTTCGCGACCCAAATAATGCCCTACTCCCCAACTGGACCGAAATGCCAGTCGGTTACAACGGGCGCGCCAGTACTGTCATCGTTAGCGGCATGGATATCGTGCGCCCCTCAGGTCAGCTAAAGCCAAACCCTGATGAGCGTCCTGTTTTTTCTGCCTGTAAGCGCTTAGATTTTGAGTTAGAAACGGCGTTTGTCGTGGGCAAAGGCAATCGTATCGGTCAACCAATCGCTGTCGATGAGGCAGCTAGTCATATCTTTGGCATGGTACTACTCAATGACTGGTCTGCTCGAGATATCCAAAAGTGGGAATATGTACCGCTAGGTCCATTCAATGCCAAAACGTTTGCCTCTCAAGTCTCCCCTTGGATTGTCACTATGGAGGCATTGGCGCCGTTTAGTACCGCGTGCCCAGCCCAAGAACCTAAGCCACTTGCTTATCTAAACGAAAAAGATAGCGATAGCAGTTTTGATATCACTCTATCCGTTGAGCTACTGCCTGAAGAGGCAGAAACCGCAACAGTAATCTGCAAGACCAATTTCAAATATATGTACTGGTCAATGGCACAGCAGTTGACGCACCACACTATAACAGGCTGCAAAGTAGAAGTCGGCGATATGATGGGTTCAGGCACTATTTCAGGGCCAACGCCTGATTCTTATGGCTCGATGCTAGAGATTGCATGGAATGCTACCAAGCCCGTCACACTTGAATGCGGCGCAACCCGTAGCTTCATCGAAGATGGTGACACAGTCATTATGAAGGGCTATAGCGAAAAAGACGGCATTCGTGTTGGGTTTGGTGAAGTACGCGGCACCGTGCTGCCTGCGCTTAACTTTGACTTTAACAAATAGCATTTGATGAATAGTAACTGAGAATAGTATTCATCGAATGACACTGATATAGAAATAGTAAAAAGGCGTGTAAAAGCTCATGTAGGCTGATAGGAAGACAAGCGCATTCACTTAATCATAGTTATGTGAATCAAGCCAAATGAGTGACACGCCCTATCAAAAGGAGTTTGATATGAGCTTTCAAATTGAGAAAATCCATCATGTGGCTTATCGCTGCAAAGATGCCAAAGAAACGGTCGAGTGGTACCAAAAAAACCTCAACATGGATTTCATCTTAGCATTCGCAGAAGATCATGTGCCGTCAACCAAAGCCTTTGACCCTTATATGCATGTCTTTTTGAATGCTGGTAATGGCAACGTATTGGCGTTTTTTGAAGTACCTAACCAACCAGAAATGGGCTTTGATCCCAATACTCCAGACTGGGTACAGCACCTAGCGCTAAAGGTAAAAGACCGTGATGAGCTAATGGTTGCCAAAGAACATCTCGAGGCTGCAGGTATTGACGTCATTGGCGTAACCAATCACGGTATCTTTCACTCCATCTATTTCTTTGACCCAAATGGCCATCGCCTTGAGTTGACCTATGATGATCCGACCTCAGAAGATAAGGTCTCGATGATTACAGATGCCATCAAACAAGACATGTTAGATGAGTGGTCACGTACCAAACGCGCGCCAGCACATACGCAGTTTTTACACAGTGATGAGCTGGCCGAAGCACGCGACGTTGCACCCGTTGGTGAGTAGCACGTTATACTGTAGTGTTCTCAAAGCACTTTAGTATAGTGGCTACGCTATTTGATAGCGCTGTGCAATTGTCAATATCTGCTCAACCACATTGCTTTGCGTGCTTATCGGCAACTGCTCTGTGGTACCGATAATAGTAATGGCATACTCTATAGGTAGGTTGTCACTAGGCACCTTACTCTCAGTCGCGGACTGACTCTTAGTATGACTGGCAATCGTCGGCAGGATCACAGGAATGGTAATGGCGTTAATACCCATGAGCATATCACCCGTAACGGTCGCATAGCCCTGAGTACGTATCTTGGTTTGTAGATGAGTAAAACGTTGCCATTTCTCTAGGCTATCGGCTGAGTTATCATCCGCTTGCCATTCAGCCATGACCAGCGGCTGGATAACACTCTGAGGTTGATAGCTGGCAAACAGCTGCCCTGTGGCTGATGTCGTCAAAGGCATTCGTGAGCCGATGCGCGTAATAATACTAATGGGACTATCAGGCTCAACGGACTGAATAATAATAGGGCCTTCACTAAACCATTTGGCGATTTGCACACCGCAATTTAAAGTGTCTTTGATCTCATTGGCAGCCTGTGTGAGACGTGCCAAGATATTGTTTTGGTTCAGTCCGGTGTATCCTAATGCCGCCAATGCATTTACTCTATCGCCGAGCCCATAACGCCCATCCTCAAGCTTACACGCGTAGTTTTTGCGGATGAGACTGACCAAGTAACGATGCGATTTTGCTGGATGCATGTTCATGGTTTCAGCGATGTCTTTTAGCATCATAGGCTCATTGTGATCAATGAGCACATCAAGTATCGATAGCCCAATCTCAAGCGACTGCACCCCGCTCTGGTTTTTACTGATACCTAGGTTATCTGAAGCGTTTTTGGCTGCTGGCATGATGGGCTCAATTATATTTATTTGATTATATGCTTGATGGTTGTTTGCTGATGGACTATGTAGCCAACCAACAATGAGAGACAGGTTTCATATACATAGAGTTTTTGTATGACCATTCTATAGTAGTCGTTTTTTACAGTACATACTCGTCACGCACTCATTTGATATACCAATAACCTATCACAATAAGGACATGAATAATGATGACACTTTATGGCTATTTCCGTAGTAGCACCGCTTACCGTACTCGTATCGCCCTGAATCTAAAAGGTTTAAATTATGAGGATGTCGCTATCAATCTAGCTCAAGATGAGCAACTAGAAGCAGCCTTTAAGGCTCTTAACCCTCAGGGACTGGTGCCTGTCCTGCAAGCTGATGACTTACTATTATACCAAAGCCCAGCTATCTTGGAGTGGTTAGAAGAGACCTACCCTGAGCACGCGTTATTGCCTAATGATGCTACTGGGCGTATGCACGTGCGGGCGCTTAGTGCGATGATTGGCTGCGATATTCATCCGATCAATAACCGCCGTATCCTACAATATTTACGCAACGAGCTGTCCATCGAGGATAAGGACGTCATTGCATGGTGCAATCGCTGGATTACGGATGGGTTCTTAGCATTAGAGACGCGACTGGCAGCAGATAAGAATCGCGGAAACTACTGCTACGGTGATAGACCGACTCTCGCAGACTGCTATTTGATTCCGCAAGTGGCCTCTGCCCGACGTTTTAAGGTAGACCTCACTGCGTATCCCAACATTGTAGCCATTGATGCCCATTGCCAAGCACTAAAAGCCTTTGCAGATGCCGCTCCTATGATGCAACTTGACGCACCAAAAAATTAAGAAATATCAAAAAGTTAAAACGGATAAAATCGTAGACACAATACAGCAAACAAGTGTATAGTTAAAACCAACTTAATAAGGACATTATTTCGTTAACTGGTAATTGCAAGTGAGACTCAATATCAACTGCCCCATCACTTAAAGCTTTTCTACAAGGATCCGTATGAAATATACTACCAAAGCGCTAATAGCCGCAATGACATTATGTATGAGTGCAAGTGCCTTTGCCTCCAGTCACCGCGAAGCCCCTTCCATCACCAAGACCCCAAAAGTCGACGCGTCTGACTTTTATATGTTCAATAGCTATGAGAATAATCGATCGGACTACGTGACGATTATTGCCAACTATCTGCCTCTACAAGATGCGTATGGCGGGCCCAACTACTTTGCTCTAGATCCAGATGCCCTTTATGAAATTCATATCGACAATAACGGCGATGCGGTCGAAGATATTACCTTTCAGTTTGATTTTACGCAAAACCTAAACAGTATTGAACTTGATACGGATAACGATCCATCAACAGCAAATGTCGCTATTCCTTTGTCTAACGCTGGTGATGCTTCAAACCCTAACAATGTACAAACCAGTGAAAGTTATAATGTCACAATGGTCAAAGGCGATCGCCGTAGTGGCTCGCGCACCTCATTAGGTAATTTTAATAAGCCGTTCGATTATATTGGAACCAAATCATTTAAAGACTATCCTAACTATGCGCGTGGCTTTATCCAACCGCTCAATCTAGGCAGTTGCGGTGAAGGACGAGTATTCGTCGGGCAGCGCGCTGAAGGTTTTGCCATTGACTTGGGTAAAGTATTTGACTTAGTAAATCTCAGTCCACTGGGCGAGCGTGATGAAGGCACCAATATACTGGCGGACAAAAACGTCACCTCTATTGCGATGGAAGTACCCAAATCTTGTCTCGTCAATAGCACCAGTAACGACCCTGTGATTGGCGCTTGGACGACGGCTAGTGTCCGTCAAGCGACCCTAGTCAATCCATCTCCTGAATCTGGTATTAGCACCACTGCCAAAAAAGGCGGCGCATGGACACAGGTCTCAAGATTGGGTATGCCGCTGGTCAATGAAGTGGTCATTGGTCTAAAAGACAAAGACAAGTTTAATGCCTCAGAGCCAAAAGATGATGTAGATAATTTTGCCCCTTATGTATTTTATCCAACGCTGCCAAAACTCATTGAAACTTTGTATGGCGATGTCGGTGCAGTAGCGCCAACGAACTTCCCACGTCAGGATTTAGTGACCGCATTTTTGACGGGTATACCTACTGTCAACAAGCCTGCTAATGCAAATCAAGTACCTGCAGATATGCTACGCTTGAATACCAATATCCCAGCTGTGGCGGCTGACAATCAAAATGACTTAGGCTTACTCAGTATTATTCCTAGTCAAACCGATGGTCTCCCCAATGCTGGTGCAGATACTGCCGGATTCCCGAACGGTCGACGCCCTGGTGATGATGTCACTGATATTGCCTTGCGAGTATCGATGGGCGCACTCTGCCATTCTGGTTTAGATGCCAAGGTTATTCCCTGCGCCCCTACTGATGCCAAAGCTGGTGAGGGTCTGTTTACAGATGGCGCACTCAAAACTGCTAAAGGGTTTGATTCAGTCTTTCCGTATCTGAAAACCCCAACCCCAGGTGCCCGAACCTCTACCACAGACGACCAATAAGCTGAAATTCAACCAAGGAGAAATACTATGCGCTATGTAATGTTAGCCGTATTGATCACTGGATCAGCTGCGCTTTCTGGTTGTTTCAATGATAACGATAGTTCATCAAGTATAGGGAAAAGTGACGTTGCAGTAGACCAAGCAAAAGCTGAGCTGGCTGCTAAAAGAACCTCTGATGTGATTGACGCTAGTAACCGTCCAGACACTGATGAGCCTCAGGATATCGATAGAATCATCCTTCCTGAAGCCAATTTGGCTGAGCCTGTTGCTGTCACAGACGCCAACGCTTCACTATAGTTTGATATGAGATTGTTCCAGCACCTAATCAGCCTACTGATTAGGTGTTTCTTTATATATTGAGCCAAGGTAATTTCTATGCATTGGATTAAGACACTTGTCAAATTACTGTTTTTAGTATTTGTCGGTAGCCAAGCGGTTTATGCTGCCCCATTTATCCCCACGGACGATCAACAAATTCTCGCCACTCTACCAGAAAACTCGCCACCACCTCGCTACCTAAGCTCGGCTGACTTTGCCTCTGATGAACACGAAATTAACCTTGAGCAGACCAGTCAGTTGATCGAGCGTGCTTATTTACAAGGCGACCCAAGGGCACTCGGGCAAGCACGTGCGCAATTGGATCAGAGCACAGACAATAGTATAGATGCTTTGATGCTACAGGCGCGAGCATTCCAATCGGATCACAAATTCGCTGAAGCAACAGAACGCCTAAAACAAATATTGGATCAAGAACCCGCTCATCCAGATGCCCTGCTGACGCTTTCTTCGTTACTGCTTGTACAAGGGCAATTTGCAGAAGCGATGCGCTACTGTAAAAAACTTAACGACCCTGACCTGCGTGTCTATGAGCTGGCATGTGCCGCTCAGATACAAACCATGACAGGAGAGCTTGACACTGCAAAAAAAACGCTCAGTGCACTGGCCGCTATCGCGCCTGGTCTGGATGCCTCGACCGCACGCTGGGTTTATCTGATTCAAGCTGACGCTGCCTTGCGTAGCCACGATATAGCACTTGCCACTCAGGTGTTCGGTACTATGGATGATCAGACTGTGCCTGCACTTATGGCTCGCGCTGATTGGCTACTCAGTATTGGTGAATACAAAAAAGTCCGTGAGCTGCTCAAAACGCATACCGAAAAAGATACCCTGCTTTTACGTCTGATTACTGCTCAAATGGCGCTCAATGACCCGAAAGCCAAGCAAAATTTAGCATTAATGAAAGAGCGCATTAACGTCTGGCAAATACGTCAAGAAGATGCCCATATGCGCGAACAGGCCACCTATGCGCTACTTACTAATAAAGTGGACTCAGCCCTACAACTGGCAAAAGAAAATTGGCAACAGCAGCGCGAAACGGCAGACATCGTACTGTACGCTACCGCAGCAATAAAAGCTGACAGCCAAAAAGATATCGAACTGATACGCGAGTTTATGGCAGATACGCAGTTTGAATATCCTGCATTAGAGCGTGCTCTACGTGAGGGCAACATAAGCGATTGTCTACATTGCCAAGCTGCAAGTGAACGACAATCAAGCCTACAAGCGGCAAACGCTTCTGTTCACAATGACCACGTTCACGGTAACCAAGTGAACATCAAGGCGTATACATGGATACCAGTTAAGCCTAAGGATGAGACTTTATGAGCGCACTTTCCAGACTTGTTTGGCATCATACTTACCGCTACTTGACTGTATTATTGCTCATGCTGACCTGCACCCTAGCACAAGCGCATGAGTCTAGTACCGCCTACCTCAACCTTGCACTTGAGGACTCTGACAGCACGACCGATATTATATACGATGCTACCTATGAGCTATCACTACGCGATTTGGCACTATTAATAGATATCGATGCAAATTCTGATAATCAAGTGAGCTGGGCAGAAGTGACGTCACAGACGCCGCTTATCGAGCAGCTCATCACCTCTAAAGTAACATTGGCTAATGCAGCGCAAGCGTGTCAAGTAGCACGTTTTGCACCATTAGCTGTCAATACTCGTGGCGGTTTTAATTACTTATATACTCGTTTTTCATTGAACTGTGATCAGCCAATCGATAGTCTTGATTATCAGATATTGGCAGGTATTGATGCCAATCATCGCTTAATATTGACACAAGCGAACACTGACACACCCTTGCAAGTGCTGACAGTCGGACAGAGCCCATTGGGCACAGAAGCAGATTCTGGTTGGATGGCAATAGTAACAAACTTCCTAAAAAGTGGCATACACCATTTGCTAATCGGTTTGGACCATTTGCTGTTTTTGTTCGTACTCCTCATTCCTGCCGTATACATACGTCAACAAAAACAGTTGGTAGCTGTCTCCAACCCAAAAGCGGCGTTAATCGAAGTTTTTTGGATCGCCACATCTTTTACGCTTGCCCACTCCATCACATTGAGCTTAGCAGCATTACAAATCGTTAGTATTCCTGCGCGCTTTATTGAGTCTGTCATCGCGCTGTCTATTGCGTTTGCTGCGCTAAACAATTTGGTACCGATGCTACGCGTTCGAGCTGTTTATTTGGCTTTCTTTTTTGGACTCATTCACGGTTTTGGTTTTGCCAATGTACTGGTCGATTTACCACTTGCCACAAGCGCACGCGTATTGGCGCTATTGAGCTTCAATATTGGTATCGAATTGGGACAGCTAGTATTTATCGCTGTGGTCTTTCCGATAGCACTATTACTACGTCACACGCAGTTCTATAAATGGGGTGTGTTTTATATAGGATCATTGATTGGTATTTTGGTGGCGCTATGGTGGTTTTTTGAGCGGGCCTTTTAGCGCTTCGCTCGCTCATAGACCAATGACATCGGTACGATAGCATCGACTGCTACGTCATTTTGTTGTATTGGATTGAGTTGCCCCGCTCTTACTTGGGTCGTTGCTATGGCATCGATGATAGGACTGCCCGACGATTCAAGTAACTGCACTTCGGTAATACTGCCCGCTGTGTCGACGTGTAGCTCAAGCATTACAATAAAGACGTCACCCAACTCCCTATCAACACTACGCCATACTAGCGATGGAATACTAGTAATAGGTTCCTGTCCCTCAATCCAGCTGCCATACTCTGCCAAAAAAACAGTCTCGTCAATTGCCTGACTAGCATCATTGTCTGATGCCGATCGATCCATCGTTTGTTCTTCAGCTTGAGCAGCAGCCAGCGCTAGCATTTTTCTGACCGTTTCGTTAGCTGCTTGTTCTTGCCACTGCGCCTGTTCGTTGCGTTTTCTATTGGCTTGTTTGGCTGCTGCCTGCTTCTGTACGGCTTGTTCTCTATTGTATTTCTCTGTCACAGCACGAATCATATAGGACAGATAATCCTCTTCTTCGGCTTCTGCTTGGTTTGCTTGCTTAGAGGTCTTCGCTACTTTTTTGGACTCTACTATTGTGAGGTTTGCTACCGATGATGGCGTATCAATCGTCATGTTTTTTCTGGCTGATTCTTCTGATGACGGTATATCTTTGCTTTGTTGCTGTTGCTGTTGCTGTTGCTGTTGCTGTTGCTGTTGCTGTATATGGTGAATGAAAGGCTCAGGTGTCGAGGATTTAGGTATAGAGGACTCAACCTCTAAAGTTTCAGTCTCAGAGGTTTCGGGTGTTTTTGCAACTGACAATGGCTGAGTAGGCGCTAGCCCTTCTGCTGGTAGGGTTTCAATAGGCTGTCGCTCTATTGAACGCGACTGCATAGTAGGCGCATTAGACTGTGCAGGCTTTGTCGTCGCTGTTTTGGGCTGCATGTCCGTACTGATTGATTCTTTGGGCTGTGGCGGTTTTTTGGGCTGTGAAGACAGTGTAATAAACTCCACCTCTATAGCGTTAACGCTGCTCGTCTCTATCAGCGGTTGTGGACTGTCCATAGATACCATTGCCCACACCGTAACCCCGTGCAGTAAAATAACGAACACAGTGATCCAAGCAGTGATAGGACGGGCAAATGGGTTTGGTATCATCATAGCTAATAGAATACGCATTAAAAACAACCCTGTATATGGGTTTTTTTGATGATTTGATAAATAAAAAAGCGTGCGAGATCTACTGCCCACCCTCTTGCATTTCCAATAAATCCAGCTGACAAAACGTAGCAAATTGAGCAAAAAACACCAATATAACAACCAATAACAGCTAATAGCAGAATCGTTATGCCATCGTTGGTTTAAACACCTATCCATCAGCCACAAAAAAAGCAAGATATCTAATATCTTGCTTTTTATAGGTTACTAAGTGTCATAATCCAAAACCTTTTAGTCAAAATGGAAACCTGCACCCACTGCGCCGCCTACGTTGCCTTGAGTATCTGCTGTACCATTCACTTTAATAACCCAGCGACCATCGTTAGATAGCTTAGAGAAACCAATCGCTACGGCACTTTCTCCATTGTACGTACCGATACCGCCGCCGATCAGTGACTTACCTGAGATATAGGCTTGAGGTAGTGAAGACATAGCCATCGCAGCCGATATACCTGCATTGGCATCATCTTCTACTTCATCGATCTTATAGCCAAGATCGCTCATATTGCGACCTAGTCTGCTATCAAGCGCACTCAGCTGACTATAGTTGACAGCATCTGTTGCCTCGACACCATCAGCGACTCCAGTCATGCGCTGATTACCAGCATATAGACCTTGGGCTGTCATACTCGGTCCATCTTGCATACTGATACCATTACTATTGATAACTGTCGTCCCAGCTGTGACACTGTCAACGCTGATGTTACCGTTCAGATCAAACTTAATGCTACTACCCTCTGCTGTGGTGGTGATGTTACTGCCACCTGTGAAGCTTAGGACACTGCTGTCTCCGATTGGTTTATTGATGTCGTCGCCACTGTCTGCACCAAAGCTAAGTCCTGCATCGAGCCTATCTGTGTTGGTCTCAATGTTGGTGGTATTGGTTGTGATATTGCTGGTGTTATTATCAATATTCGTCGTATTGGTGGCGATATTGGTCGAGTTAGTAGCTATGCTTGTGGTATTCACTTGCACACTTTCGTTGATTTCAATCGTCCCTTGTCTAATAGAAGCAATGGCACCGTCTATATTGCTCTGACCTGTTCCACCGATATCGCTATTAGTGAAGGTGCCACTCTCAGCATTGTAGACAGTACCGCCGCCAATGATGCTACTGATACCAACTCCTTGGGTGTAGAGCTGGCTACCGTTGACAGCATCCTGACTGGTCGCTGACACCTCACCATTTTGAACATTGGTGACTTTGTTATTAGCAGCATCAATACCACTTTTCGTGATGCTTGGACCATCAGTTATGGTCAACCCATTATCACTGATAGTGGTATCACCAGTAGTGACACTGTCCAAGGTAATATCTGGGTTGAGATCAAAACTGATGTCATTAGCATTAGCTGGTATAGCTGCCGCACGTAAACCTGTGCTAGCGTCCAAGGCAGCCGCATTATTGACTAACGTTCTAGATACTTTGATATTACCATCTCTACTATTTAGGTCGATTGAATCTCCTTGTCTTACCTGAGTCGCAATATCACCTTGAGCGGTGATATCCCAACCTCGATCCAAGGCAATGGTCACTTCTCTCAATTGCCCAACGTTTACAGCATCAGAGTTTAGCTCGCCTCGACCAACATTGCTGATAGGGTTACCGCCATTATCCAGACCACGACTGCTGAGTGTGACCGTTCTCCCCAGCCCACTATCAATGAAAGTAAAGCCTGTATTATTCATAATGCTATTGCCTATCTGCATACTACCCTCATCACCAAGATCTAACTGGTTGTTGAGCTGGACTGCTACCCCAGTCGCAGAAGCAGTGGTGGTTATATTGCTATCACCTGTGACATTAATCGTATCGCCTAATGCAAACTGCTGATCATTATCGCTATTGCCATCGCCAACCCTGATACCTTTGGCAATTTCATCATTGGTCATAGTGAGCTGTGCAAAGTTTACGGCATCAGTTGGTGCAATCCCCTTATCAACTTTGATGATTCTATTATTACCATTATCAAGACCCTCGTTGCTTAAGGTAATGGTCTCGTTAGGACCGTCAGTGATGGTAACACCTGCATTGTTAAGTACAGTGCTTTCCATTCTCACACTGCCGTTTCGACCAAGCCTCACATCTTCAGCCAACCTAACGTTTAGGTTGCCATCTTCATCAGCGACCACACCGATGTTGTTATCAGTCAGCGCTGTTGCACCTCCTTGAATCGTTAAGGTTTGTCCTAATTTACGATTGATAACAGCTGCGGTGTCATCTCCTGTGAAGTTCAGTCCCAAGTCGACTGTACTATTGGTTGCATTTAACTGTCTAACATTGACAGCGTCCGTATCTTCATCACCATCGGCTACCTCAGTGATTCTATTGCCGCCATTATCCAGTCCTCCATTACTCAGACGGACTGTACTGTCAGTGAAGCTGACACTAGTGAAGGTGACGTCATCTTTTGTAGCGACTCTAATACCACCATCCTCGGCACTCAGAACGATGTTGTCGCCTGTGAGAAAGTTGGCAGTATTGTCCGCTTGGTTCAGGGTTTTGACCTCGTCACCATCGATTTGGGTAACCACCGTTTGTAGCGCACTATCCGCTTTACCCAAACTGGCTTTGCTGTCATCGCTCAAGTCAACGGCATAATCAGTGATGTTGGTCATCTCGTCTGTTTCACCCGCTGTGACGGTGACTGCAGCAGATCCAGCTGAAGCGCTGACGCCATTAGCATTGACGGTGTAGACGTCTTGACCTGTATTGCTGTCAGTTGAAAAGTCTACACTGGCGACATTGGTGCCTTTCACCACTTTGGTTCTAGCAGCGCTCGATGCACGATTCACATCACCGATGTTTGCGGCATTGAACTCATCACCTACTCCGCTTGCGACGTTGGTGATTTGATTGCCACCATTATCCAGACCGGTATTGCTGAGTCTAACGGTGCTACCACCTAAGAAGCTCACACCACCTGTATTTAATACCGTATCGCCTGTGGTCACACTGGTGAACCTCACATCTGCTGCTGTGGCCACTCTAATACCACCATCATCAGCACTCAGAACGATGTTGTCGCCTGTGAGGAAGTTAGCAGTATTGTCCGCTTGGTTCAGGGTTTTAACCTCGTTACCATCGATTTGGGTAACTACCGTTTGTAGCGCACTATCCGCTTTGCCCAAACTGGCTTTACTGTCATCGCTTAAGTCAACGGCGTAGTCAGTTATGTTGGTCATCTCATCTGTTTCACCCGCTGTGACAGTGACTGCAGCAGATCCAGCTGAAGCGGTGACGCCATTAGCATTGACAGTGTAGACGTCTTGCTCATTATCACCCGTAGATTTCATCACACTAGCCACGTTGGTACCTGCAACGACCTCTGTTCTAGCAGCAGCAGATGAGCTGTTTAGCTGGCTGACATTGACGGCGTCGTTTGGATTCTCACCATCGTCAACATTTACAATCTTTTTATTTCCGGCGTTGATACCATTAGATTTAGTAATACTTGGGCCATTGAACATGCTTAGACCATCACTGGTCAACGTTGCCTTAGATAGTGGATTTGTACCTATTACTTTCACGCCAAGCCCGCTAACCGTTGTCACCCCGCCCATAGCTAGGCCACCTGTGACCATACCCAAACGATTAACTTGAGTACCACCAAAGATATTACCTGTACTAACGCTACCGTTGTTGCCTAGATCAAGATTGTCATTAAGCTCGAACGAGACATCATTGCTGTTTGCGGTTTTGGAGACAGTGATGTTGCTATTCTTACTATTGAAGTCTACTGAGTCGCCAGGCTCTACCGTACTTGCGGTAGTACTGTTGCCTTGTGCACTGATGTCCCAGCCTCTGTTGGCTGTTTCTGTGACACTGTTTAGCTGACTGAGGTTGACTGCGTCATCTAACTCAATAGCATCACCCACCTCAGTGATTCTGTTACCACCATTATTAAGACCGGTGCTGCTCAGTCTGACGCTGCTACCACCTAAGAAGCTAACACCACCTGTATTGAGTAAGGTGTCTCCTGTAGTGACGCTAGTGAAGTCAACTACAGCGGCTGTTGCGACTTCGATATCACCATTCTTATCGGTGAGAACGATGTTCTTACCGGTTAAGAAGTTGGCAGCATTGTCCGCTTGGTTCAGGGTTTTAACCTCGTCACCATTGATCTGGGTGACCACCGTTTGTAACGCACTATCCGCTTTACCCAAACTGGCTTTACTGTCATCGCTTAAGTCAACGGCATAGTCAGTCAAGTTATTACCATCAGTAGTATTGCTTACTTCTACTGCTGACGACCCTTCTGATACTTTGGTACCATTAGCATTGACGGTGTAAACGTCTTGGCCTGTATTATTGTCAGTTGAAAAGTCCACACTGGCCACATTAGTGCCTTTGACCACTTTGGTTCTGGCAGCAGCAGATGAGCTATTGAGCTGGCTGACGTTGACGGCGTCATTTGGATTCTCACCATTATCAACATTTACAATCTTTTTATTTCCGGCGTTGATACCACCAGACCTTGTTACGCTTGGGCCGCCGATAATGGTTAAGCCATTCCCAGTTAAAGCAGTACTAGGAATACCCAATGGACCATTTACAAATACGCCTAAGCCATTGACTGATGTACTAGCCAAGGCATTGCCTGTTTTGACCCCTAAGCCATCTACCGTTGTACTAAAGTACGAGTTGCCTGTTGTCAGACCAGAGCGATCAAGTGTCGTGGTGCTACCAAATCCAAAGGGAGCATTTGATCCCATTTCCACGCTACCGTTATTGCCTAGGTCTAGGTTGTTATTAAGCTCGAACGAGACATCATTACTGTTTGCGGTTTTGGAGACGGTGATGTTGCTATTCTTACTATTGAAGTCTACTGAGTCGCCAGGTTCTACCGTACTTGCGGTAGTACTGTCGCCTTGTGCGCTGATGTCCCAGCCTTCATTTGCAATGTCTGCAACCGCTTTTAACTGAGATACATTCACTGCATCAGTGTCTGCTGAGCCACCTGCCACATTGATGATACGACGTTCGCTTCCAACAGCGCCCACTGAGACTGTACCGTTATTGGCATCAGCAGCAACGTTGGTTAAAAATGAAGCACCACTTTGTAACGCAGCAACAGAGTTTTGACCTAAAGACACGCTGTTTAGAGCATTGGCACTAGCACCTTTACCGAGTGCCACACTGCCTTGCGCTTTGGCTTGTGCATCGAGACCAATTGCAACGGTGTCTTGGGCAGTTGCTTTTGCTTCATAGCCTATTGCAACTGCACGACTTGCATTGCCGTTTGTGGCTCTCTGACCTATCGCAACTGAATTAACACCTGCTTTTGCATCTTGACCACCCGCGAAGCCATTGAATGAAGATCGTGCACCTTCACCAATGACGGTCGCATTTCCTTTTCCAAACGCATTTTCTCCAATAACGGTTGAGTTATTACCACTTGCATTGGCATTAGAGCCAACTGCCAAAGCATCAGTACCTGTTACTGATGTGGTGTATGGCTGTGCATTGCTAGAGCGGATAGGAAAATCAATGTCAGCAACGACAGCATCTAACGCTTTTAGCTGAGACACGTTCACTGCATCGCTATCATTGGTACCAGCAGCGACATTTACAATCTGACGAGTACCACCTGCTTCTCCGGTCCCGATTGAAACAGCACCATAACTTGCGCCACTTTGGGTTGCTATGATTGCAGCATTGTCATTACCTGTTGGATCATAACCTATAGTGCCACCTGCAACATTGGCCACTGACCCTGCACCAAGTGCGACTGATCCTTTTTCGCTTGCTGAGGCGCCGATGCCAAAGGCAGAAGACGCAACACCAGATGAAGAGGACTGTACGCCAACAGCGGTAGATAGTGCACCTTCAGATAGCGACTTTGCCCCAATAGCGATGGAGGCGGCACCACCTGACTCGGTGTTTACCTTGTAGCGCGGCGTCTCAACCAAATCACGTCCTGTATAGGAGAAGAAAGTAGTATTAACATCACCGCCATTGAGTGTGGATACTGAGGTCCCATCGATATTGGCTTTTGAGGCATCATCTAGATCATCGCCGCCAATGGCGATAGAAGAATGCCCTGTTGACACGACGTTTGCACCGATGGCGATAGACTGTTGTCCACTCGCTACGGTGTTCTGACCGCTTTGACCGCTACCAATAGCAATAGCTTGCCCGCCAGTAGCACTAGCATTACCACCCATTGCCATAGCATTGGGTCCGGTTGCGCCATCGTTATTGGCATTGCCAGAGGCAGTTGAATTGACACTATAGTACTTGGTTTTGTTAGCGGCGACGGTATTGGTTAAACTATGCAGTTGTGAGCCATTGACCGCCTCTTTACTACTAGCACTAACCAGCCCATTATCTACATTGGTTATTTTCTTATTACCAGCATTGATACCAGTGGATGAAATAACAATACCGCTGTTAAAGGTAGTACTTTCCAAACCCGTCAAATCTTTTGCTAGTTTAACGGTCAAAGTATCACCTATACCAAAGACCCCGATGTTGCCATTCGTTAGCGCTCCTGTTGCACCGCCCAAAATATTGAGCGTCTCACCATTACTGCGTGTAATAGTTGTAGCATTATCCCCTTCAAATTTTAGTGCTATTGAACTTCCGGGGTTGCCTTGACCTGAATTGTTATGGCTGTTGTTACCAGCGGTGTGACTATGGACACCATGACTACCATGACTGTGACTATAGTTACCATTATGGTGATTTTCTGTGCCTACAGCGCTTGCCTGCATGCCGAATCCAGCCGTTATGAGCCCAAGTGCTATGGCACTCAGGCGTAGTGTATTGATAGTAGATGAACGAGATGTCGTGCTGATGGGTGTGTTAGCACTGACACTAGATTTGGAAGATTTGCCATGCCCTTTTGCATACTCACCGACTGCGGTAAAGCAATTTAGGGCTTCATTCCAGATGACTTTATAGATGCGGTTCATGATATGTACTCCCTTACAGATTTGTCAGATTTAAAAAATCAGAGATAAAATCCATCTTGCAAGAGAGTCGATATGACAAAATAAGACGAGTTATGTGTGTGGTAGTAAAGCCTTTTTAAGTATTGCTGATATTAAGGTTTAAGAAGTAAGACGTTTCGTTTTGTAAGTTATGTATCACTCTCTTATATATTAGTATTACCGAATATATATAGAGAGACAATACCGTTCGTCCGTGATTTAATACCGCTCGTCTATTATATTCATATTAGTGAATATAATAGATTTTTATTATTGAGTGCATTTGTCAAGACGATGCTTCTTTATAAACATAAGTCCATAATCTCATACAGGTTATGTACTCATGTACACTACACATATGCATGAGCGAAAACGAAAACGATTCATTTAAGCTGCTTTTTAATACTTTATTTTCTCTTTCATAGGCAAAACGATTTGTACTATCAATCCTTTGGTACCATCCTGTCGGTTATAGGCCGTGATAGAGCCTTTGTGCGCCATCACAACAGCGTGAACGATAGCCAATCCCAACCCATACCCCCCAGTATCACGATGACGCGCAGAGTCTAACCGCACAAATGGCTGAAAGATACGTTCTAGGTCCTTGTCCGCTATACCGCCGCCTTCATCTTTTACGCTAATTTGAATGGCAGATCGACCATCATCTGTCTGAACTGCTTTCATCTCAGCAATGACTGTCGAACCTGCAGCCGTATGCATAAAAGCATTGCGGATGATGTTTTCGAGCGCGCTATGCAATTGCTCCTGATTGCCCTGTATCGTCCAAGCATCTTTTACGTTTTTTGTCTCAGTGGACATCAAATCTTCAGGTGGTTGCCACTGCCAGTGAACTTCTTTATGCTGAAACTCAAAACACACATCCTGTCCGATATCACTGATAATTTCAGTCAAATCAACGGCGTCACTTTCTAGATTGTCGATCGTATATTGCTGCATTTGTAATGATTGAATATGAATGATTTGTTCAATCAGCTCATTCATCCGCGTAGACTCTTTGTCAATACGGTCTAGATAGCGATTGGCATTGGGGGCAAAGTCGCGAGTCAGCTCAGTTGCCACATCAAGTCGTGCAAGCGGTGAGCGTAGCTCATGAGAGATATCGCTTAGCATTTGTTTGCGCGCCAGCTCACTCTCAGCCAGTCTCGTCGACAAATGCGCCACGTCTTTGGCCAGTAACCCAAGCTCATCATCACCCATTTTTGACAATGCTGGATTGGCTTGATAATCCCCATCAATCATACGGTGAACCGTGCTTTGTACACGCCCGATACGCTGGGTCAATGTACGGCTAAGCCATACACAGATCAACACACTAAAAACGATAATCAAGAGCAGACGTATAGGAAAATTGCCGTGTTGCAACGCAACGACATCTGAGAAACGCAAGTGCGGGCGCAGCTGTATGATAACTGACTGCCCATCGGGCAGCTCAACCGAGATGTCGGCCAGCTCAGGACGAGCATCTATCTCTGCAATTGCAGCACTACTCGAGGTTAATGGCTTCAAAATCTCATGCAAGACCGTCGGCGGTTTTTTTGGTACCTCGTCATTATAATTTCTTGGTCTATCGTTGTTGTCCATTCTGGGCTGAGGCATCGGTGGTATGGCACGCTCAACTGACTGCTGACCGTTCTGTAGCCGCTCTTGTGCTCGATCCTCTCGGTCTCGATATCGCGGGAATATAATAGCACCCTGCTCGTCGTAGACTCTGATTTGATTCATCAGCCGTCTGTCCTGACGATACATCTGCGTGACCGTGGTCAAGTCGCCTACTCGTAGTGCTGCAGCCATCTCTTGACGTTTAATTAATAGGCTCTCAATTTGTATATCCATCCGAGCAGTCAGCTCCTTTTCGGCCAACCAGCGCTCGACCACAATGGATAAAATAGAGGTAATCAGAATCGTCAGCAACAAGCTCAAAAACAAACGCCAAAACAGCGTCACACGTACCTTTAGCTTGGGTGATTTTTGAGTATTTTTGTTAGCGTCCTGCTGGGACGCTTTTATTGATGAGTTTGTCATTAGAGCACCAGTTGATAGCCTTTTCCACGCACCGCTTTAATTGGTTCGTCATGAAAAGGCTGTAGTTTTTTGCGCAAACGAGACACATGCACATCAAGGCTACGGTCAAAAGGCTGCAACTCACGTTGCAAGACATTCTCTGATAACCATGCCTTACTTACCACTTCTCCTTTTTGCTTAAGTAGTGCCACAAGCAAGTCAAACTCTGTCCCAGTCACTTGTAACGCCACGCCATCTATCTCACAAACACGCTGGTTTTGGTCAAGAGATAACCGGCTCTCTGGTAGCGGTGTATGCTCAGATGTGGTGGTATTGGTTCGTTTGATCACCGCATTGATACGTGCCAGCAGTTCGCGCGGGTTACAGGGCTTGGTGATATAATCATCAGCGCCTAACTCTAAGCCGATGATACGATCGATCTCCTCCCCCTTTGCCGTCAGCATAATCACAGGAATATCACTGATACTTGGCAGTTGACGTAATACGCTCAGCCCATCTATTTTGGGCATCATGATATCGAGCACGAGTAAATCGTAGGCAGCATCGTCGTGCGCCACCGCTTTTAATCGCTGTATAACCGCAGCGCCATCGTGAACACAGTCACAATGGATGCCATGATTGTACAAATACTCTTGTAATAACTGAGTTAACTCTTCGTCATCATCACCTATCAGTATATTTGGCATACGCCTCTCCTTTCACTTTTGATGATTTCAATTGGCTTTCATTGGTCCGGTTATCCATATTATCAGGCATGCGCATATCAGTTCGCTATAAACGTTACCTTTCTTAATACTTCATAAATGTTCGTAACCTTTAACTGTCGTAATATAGCTCCTATCAGCAGCGAGTGCCGCAGTCTGGAAAAGGATGCTCGCAAGATAAGATTTTAGTGTCTACTAAACCACACTCAACTTCATAAAGGATCTCATCATGAAAAAATTATTATTAGGTTCAGTATTAGCAGCTTCTAGCGTGTTTACCGTGACCGCCTGTACTAGTGTTAATGCAACCACCGATACAACACCCGCGACTCAAATGCAACAAAAACATAAAAATGGCGCTATGAAAGGTCCAATGTCAAAGCTGGATCTAACGACCACACAGCAAGCCCAAATCAAAGCCATCATGCAAGAAAAGCGTGGCGATCGTACTGCTGATCGTGCACAGCATCAAGCAGAGCGTGCGCAGATGGATCAGCAAATACAAGCTTTGACCAACGCAAGCACGCTAAATAACGCTGCGCTAAACCGCTTGGCTGATCAACAAGCGGCCAAAACCAAACAACGTTTTATCGAGCGTGTACAAACTCAGCATGCTATCTCTCAAGTCCTAACGGCTGAACAGCGTGCAAAAATGGAACAAATGAAATCAGAAAGACAAGAAAAAGGACGCAAGCACTCAAAAGACCGTAAAGGTCATGATGAGCAACGTCCAGGTATGTAAGCGGACACCACTGTACTGATCGGTACTAATTTGTCTTTGTATTGCTTATCGACATAGTACCCATCACTACAGTGCCTATCGCTATATGAACAAAAAAGCGCATCTTACAAACGGTGCGCTTTTTTATTGAAAGTCTTCTGCTCATCAACGACTGGTCTTACGCATTAATCAATCGAACTAAGACGCTCTTTGGCCATCGGTAGCATATTAAATATCATCTTACCCACTACTGTGCCATTACCATCACGGTAATATTGCAGTAACTCTGGCGCGTATTCTCTAAGATCGATACTATTGCTGGTATTCGGCGACTGAACATCACGTGGTAGATTCGGGAACGCCATATTTTTGGTATTGATAGCAGCGTACTGCTGCAACACGTCTATCATCATATGGTTGTTTTTATCAGAGGCGTTGTCGATATCAAGCTTGCGATGGACATGCTGCCATTTGAGCTGACCCTTTTTATCAAAACCATATAGCTCTTGTACCTCTGTGTGGGCAGCTGCTTGCGCCTCTGATACGTTATCGTTCATTTGATCTTTGATCATCGCTAGTATTTTTTGCACCATCGCTTTGCTAGTGAATGCCTTTGAGTCTTGAATCGTCTCAAAGGCTGTCATAGGCGCTGCTTCTTCGATGAGTTCTGGATATTGCTTGCTGATACGATCGTAGACAATCTGCATATAACTTTTATAATCGTCACGATAATTATCAAAGCTTTGTACTCGGCGAATAATGGATTCGCTTGGCAACATTGCTGATAGTTGATGAGCAGGTAACTTCGGGGACACTGATGTAAGTGTGTTGGGCGCGACATAATCAAACTGACCAACTGGGGCTGCATCATAAGTCATATCTAACGCGGCAAAGTGGCTTTTTATCACCGCACGACCAAACCCTTTGGGCAGTGTGCCATCATCGATGGCTATTTTTAGCCACTTGTTGCGCCATTTTTCTCCAAGCTTATCGTCTAATAGCTCAGAGTTGATCAGCGCAAGGTTATCTGCCCATAGATAGATATCACCGTTTTTTAAATCAACGTAAATAGGCTGATTGATACTACTATGGTGGTTGCGCGCCTGATACTGGGCGCTGGCGAGCATTGTCGTCTTGCCCGCGAGTGGTTGGTAGATTCCTTGCGCATCGATAGATAATGGTTGTAGCAAATACTCATCAAGCAATTGCGCTTTTTTGTTATCTAGTGGTTTTGGTTTGTCCTCATAATCATCGAATAGCGCCTGATACTCTGGTTCAACCTTGATAGTGCTATCATAATAATGATCGTTCCAAGCATTGTAAGCCTTTACGCATTCGACGTACGACTGCTTAATGTTACCTCGCTCAGCATCGTAATCAGCTGTTAGAACCTCTTTGTTTTGGTTTTCTGCCTCCAATATCAGCGCTGCATACGCTTGGTTATGCGCCTCCTCACAGTGTTGATCCACATAGTCTGCTACGGCCATGTGTCGGCTGTCTGTAGCAGTCAGCGGTCGGTTATTGCTGATTCCATTACTTATTTCAAGGTTGCTATGGTAGCTAAACGATTGACGGCGCTGTTTTTGCAACGCATTTGCCAATGTCTTTTTTGCAGTACTAGGTAATGGCTTAGCTGCCGTACTTGCCTGACTGACATTAGTGGCTTGGCAACCTGTTAATAATAGTGCCCCTGATAGACAGGCACTGGTCAATAATTGATTGGCTTTTATCATAGGTGGCAAGCGTAGAGCGATGGTTTTATATATTGTGTTCATTATTTGTTCCTAATAGGTATGAGCGTAAATGCAATGAGATGATGCAACTGAGTTGTTATTTACTATCAGTATCATCTTCGCCGTTGTCAGTACGGCTCTGCTCGATGGCCTCTTCGCCATAGCTACGCTCATAGTCACCACTGTTATAGTCATCACTATTATAATAATCCTCTAGCTCACCATCCTGATAGTCATAACGGGTATAGCGTGCCAGCTGTAGTCTGTCTTTTTTCTCACGCTGTGCGGCAATCCATGCATTACCATCGATAGGAGCGGCTGCTTTTGGACCAAACGATTCCGCTAATAATGGCGTTAATGCATGACGATTAAAGCTGGTTTTGTCATAACGTATTTGATTGAGCATAGTCGTCGTAGAGCCCATAAAATCGCTACCAATATTGACACGCTGCTGCTTGGCAAGTAGGCGATCTGAGCTGTCTAAGTAGTAGTAATTGATTTGATTAAATGAGATAGGGCCAATAGCTTCGATGAGCTGCAACAGCGAGCCCACATCGGCACTTTGGTAACCTTTGTTATACAGCTGCGCTTTGGCAAGTGCAGCTTTTAGCATAGCGCCATCAGGGTATTGTTGTGAATTGGCATCGACATGCGCTTGTAGCGACTGCGTCACATACTTTAGTGCTTTACCAATCATCTCACCGCTTTGTTGACTACCAAAATAGACTTTTACTGCGCGGGTCGCACCGACTTCTTTGGCAAATACATCACCATCAATATCTACCGCACTAAAATGCTCAGGCGCTAATTCTGCCATGCTTTGCTGTATGGCGTTAAGCACAGCGTCATACAGTACTGCTGGTGGCAACTGAGCGGTAACACTTTCAGGTAAACCAAAACTTACCGTATGTGCAGCCATTTGCTCAGGTAAAGGGGTGTTTTCAGGATTGACCATGGCGACAAGTGGCATAATAGCCGATGGATCGACTGTGACTTTACTGTTATTAAAATCAAAAGCGAGAGGAACCTGTATAGACGAGCTGATCGTTGGTGTGGCGTAATCGTAGCTATAGACACTTTGTAATTGTCGCTGCTTGGGGTTATATTGGCTGACACTATTGAACGTCAAGTTCTGATACTGATAGGCGTTAGTTGCAGCGATTTGCTCTGGCGTACGGTGGAACATGGTCAGTATATTACCAATCAACCCAGTAGGAGACATCGAGGGCTTATCATCAGCTGATGCCTCTGTCTTAGCCTGCTGTTTTGCCAATTGCATGGCTTCATATTTTGCAGCCATTGTCTTTGGGTTTAACCTTGACATACCTGAGAGCGCACCCCCTGTACCACTGCCATAGTCGTCATAGTCCTCACTGCTATAGTAGTCATCGCTGCCATAACCGTCTTTATCATAGCCATACTTATTATCAGCGTTGGGATCACCTACTGGTTCATTTTCACCGGCTTCGGCCAGTATCGCGGCAATGGCTTTTCTTTCTACCTCGGCAGGGTCACTCTCACCGTATTTGTCTTTGTAATAGTCAGACTGCAATGAATCGTCATAATCATCGCTATAAGGCTGATATTCATCGACCATCCCTTCAGGCTGATAGGCATAGGTTTCTATGATCGTTCTGAGCAAGCTGGTTGATCCTGCATCGATACTGTCTGCATCGATGAACGGTACTGACTGATAGTTCGCTTGGGCGACAGCCACATGCTCTGTCGCTAAGTGCTGACGAATCGCAGCTAGTAAATGCGTCTTGGCTTGGTTCTCAGTACTCGGGTATTTTTCTTGATCAAACAGTTGCGCGTAACGCTCGGCCTGAGCATCTTGACTGGCTGTAAAGGCGCGTCCTTGGCTTTGACTCTGCGCGGTATCTGCACTGCTAAAGTCTATCAGTGTGCTGGTCGACCCTGTATTCGATGATATAGGAGATGCAGATTGACAACCTGCGAGCACTAGTGATGCACTACTCACTAACAGTGCGATAGAAGTCAGTTTGCAGGTTTGATATAAACGATCATTATGGCGCTTAGTATTAGAAAAACAGGCAGGCGTAGTCTCAGTAAAACGTTGTTGATTGCAGGTGTTCAAATGACGTAATGGCATAGCAGTCTCTTTTTGTAAATAGACTCATCGATAATGAGTGTACAGTAGTACTGTTATTTATATCACAAGACGTTACAGTTTAGTAAGCTTAGCGTATATTTTTTAAAGGAAAACTTCAATGAGAAGTAATTTCCTCTATACAACGAGGCAATTATGCTAGGTCGTGCTTGAATGAAAACAACTGAAATTACTGACAGAGTTGCTCATCTTGTATCAACACCTCATTGTAGAAGTTAATAAACAACTTTCTACTATTCGTTATTTTCGCTATCATTCAGACATCTCTCTAATGGTTTATCTTTACTCGCCCAAAAAGGACTTTGCGATGTCACGACTCCCTTTTCATGCTGATCAGACTGCTCAGCAGATCCCTTCGAAAACCAAAAACCAGCTAAAAACTAATATATTGCTGATCACAAGCGCCTTGCTACTGTCTGTCTCAGCCCATGCACTTGAGCCAACCGTTCCGGCAAACAGCGCGACGCTTAATAATACCTCTATCAATACCAGTGCAATCAATTTAGCCATCATGACGGACAATCCAACCGTCCTATCTGAAACCAAACGCATCACACGAGCCAAAACCAGCACTCTCAAAACCACGTCCAATAATGCCAATAGCGATCAGGCAATCTACTCTGAAGATGCGATTCACCATCCGCTATGGGCAAAAAATGGCATGGTTGCCACCCAAGAAGCGCTTGCTTCTGATATTGGCTTGCAGATTTTAAAAGACGGTGGCAATGCCGTCGATGCTGGGGTCGCAGTGGGCTTTGCCTTAGCAGTGACCTTACCGCGCGCGGGCAACCTTGGCGGTGGTGGTTTTATGATGATTTATGATGCCAATCAAGGCAAAACAGTCGCCCTTGATTACCGTGAAAAGGCACCAAGTAGCGCCTCTCGTGATATGTATCTCGACGATGAGGGCAACGCAGTTAGTGACTTATCTCGTTATCATGGCTTAGCCATTGGGGTGCCGGGGACGGTAGCGGGACTGTTAAAAGCACTAGAAGAGCATGGTACGATGAGCCGCGAGCAAGTCATGGCACCAGCGATTGCATTGGCAGAAGATGGTATAGAGGTCACCGCAGGTTTGTCCGATTCGCTTACTGCTTTGAGTGATCGATTGCAAAAATGGCCAAGCACCAAAAAAGTGTTTTTTAAAGCGGATGGCAGCGCTTATCAGCCGGGTGAGCAGTTAAAACAGCCTGAACTTGCCCAATCATTAAAACGGATTTCGGCACAAGGGGCGGACGGATTTTATAAAGGGGAAACCGCACGTAAAATTGTCAACGCGGTCAATACGGCAGGTGGTACTATGAGCTTGCAGGATTTAGCCGATTACGAAGCCATCGCCCGCGTGCCTGTCAAAGGCGATTACCGCGGTTATGAGATTGTCTCTATGCCACCACCCTCCTCTGGTGGTATTCACATTATTGAGATATTAAATATCTTAGAAGGATATCCACTGGGGGACTATGGTCAAAATAGCGCACAAACCATTCATTTGATGGCGGAAGCGATGCAACTGGCGTATGCAGATCGCGCTGAGTATCTCGGTGATTCAGATTTTATTGACGTCCCTGCCAGCGGCCTCACTTCACAAGCTTATGCGGATAAACTGCGTACACTGATCGACCCGAACAAAGCCACGCCAGCCTCGACCATCAAAGCCAACAACCCTCTGCCCTATGAGAGCGACCAGACCACACATTTCTCTATTGTTGATAAAGACGGCAATGCCATCGCCAACACCTATACGTTGAACTTTTCTTACGGCACTGGTCTCGTGGCTGAGGGCACAGGAATATTGTTAAACAATGAAATGGATGATTTTTCTGCAAAGCCAGGTGTACCCAATGGTTACGGACTGCTAGGCGGCGAAGCAAATGCCGTTGAAGCTAATAAACGTCCGCTCTCCTCGATGAGCCCGACGCTGGTATTTAAGGACAGTAAACCTTATATTGTCACGGGCAGCCCAGGTGGCAGCCGTATCATTACCACGGTCACCCAAATCATCTCCAACGTCATCGATCACGATATGAATATCGCTGAGGCAACGCACGCGCCGCGCATTCATGACCAGTGGTTACCTGACGAGATTCGTATTGAAAAAGCGCTCAATGTAGATACGGTCAAAAAATTGGAATCTATGGGTCACACGGTCAGTCCAAAATCAGCCATTGGCTCCACGCAGTCGATTATGCTCACACCAAACGGCGTTTATGGCTCTTCTGATCCCCGTATTGTTGATGCGGCGGTGGTTGGGTACTAGATCAAACTGTTTTTAATTATCAATAACATAGCCCTCTATACCTTGTGCATAGAGGGCTTTTTAATATATCTTTTGACCTGTCAGAAGTCATATAGTGACTTATTTCACTCAGATTAAACCCTTGCAATCAGTGGCTGTTGGTAGCAAATAATGATATTATTAACGACCCCATTTAAAGCGTATCAAGATGGCTGTCGAAGTCTTAATTACTTTTCGACATCGCTATAACCGATTGATAATAATCATTTATTTATAGTTAAAGCTTGTTCTTGATCGTACTAGTAAGAGTCTTCTATGGCATTTGTACACCTTGGCATCCACAGCGAATACTCCATCACCGATTCTATCGTGCGTATCAAACCGCTCGTAAAAGCGGCCGCAGCCGACAATCAGCGTGCGCTGGCACTGACTGATTTGTCTAACCTGTACGCTACAGTGAAGTTTTACCGTGCTTGCCTAGGTGCGGGTATCAAGCCCATTATCGGTAGTGACGTCATCATGGACAATGAAGACACACGCCTTACCCTACTTGCGATGAACAACGAGGGCTATCAAAACATTACCCGTATCGTGTCGCTTGGGTTTACCGAAGGTCGCGCTGATCCTGTCAACCATGGCACACCTGTGATTAAGCGTAGTCATATTTTAGAGCATGCGGCAGGCGTCATTGTACTACTGACCGAAAAATCAGACGTGGGTCAAGCACTGGTTGGCTCGATGCCAGAAAAAGCCGATGAGCTACTCACTGAATGGCAAGCAAAATTTGATGATCGTTTGTACTTTGCCATCAAGCGTACCAATCGCTCAGGCGAAGATGCTTTTATTAGGGCGGCCATTCACTCAGGTGCCAAGCACAACATTCCTATCATTGCCCACAACGATGTGCGTTTTTTAGCGCAAGAAGATTTTGATGCGCATGAGGCTCGCGTGTGTATCGCAGGCTCTTATGTCTTAGCAGACCCCAGCCGCCCGCAGACCTATTCAGATGAGCAGTATCTAAAAACCCAAGACCAAATGGCGCAGCTGTTTGCTGATATTCCGCAAGTGGTTGACAACACTTTAAGTTTGGCTACCCGCTGCAATGTAACCTTGACGCTAGGCATTAATGTATTGCCCGATTTTCCTGTCCCTGAAGGCGAGACGATTGAGTCGTTTTTCCGTGCAGAGTCCCAGCGCGGTCTTGAGCGGCGCTTAGACAAGCTCTTTCCAGTCGAGGCACGTACAGACAATTGGAGCGACTTTCGTCAAAGATACGACGAGCGCCTAGTATATGAGCTGGATATTATTCTATCGATGGGCTTTCCCGGTTACTTCCTCATTGTAATGGACTTTATCCGCTGGGCAAAAGCCAATGGCGTGCCTGTTGGACCTGGACGTGGTTCTGGTGCAGGGTCTCTGGTCGCCTACGCGCTCAATATTACCGATCTCGACCCCATTCATTACGATCTATTGTTCGAGCGCTTCTTGAACCCTGAGCGGATATCCATGCCCGATTTCGATATCGACTTTTGTATCGAGGGTCGCGATCGCGTGATTGACTATGTGGCGCAGACCTATGGTCGTGATGCGGTCTCACAGATTATTACCTTTGGTACCATGGCTGCAAAAGCGGTGGTGCGCGATGTGGCACGTGTACAAAGCAAATCGTACTTTTTGGCCAATAAAATATCCAAACTGATTCCCAAAACACCCGGCATCACCCTTAGCCAAGCGCTTGAGCAAGAGCCGCAGCTTAAAGACTTAATCTCTAACCCTGACAATATGGACTATGAAGATGCCATTGAGATCTGGGAGATGGCGATTAAACTTGAAGGTGTCTGCCGAAATGTCGGCAAACATGCTGGCGGTGTACTGATTGCACCGCATAAGATCACGGACTTTAGCGCGATTTATTGTGATGATGATGGGCACCGTGTCAGTCAGTTTGACAAAGACGATGTCGAAGCCGTCGGTCTGGTAAAATTTGACTTTTTGGGTCTACGTAACTTAACGGTTATCAACGCAGCGGTTGAGAACATCAACTTGCGCCGTGTCAAAGAAAACGTGCCTGCCTTAGTTTTAGAAGATTTGCCATTAGACGATGTCAAAGCCTACAAATTACTGCAAGATGCCAAAACAACAGCCGTCTTTCAGCTAGAAAGTATGGGCATGAAAAAGTATCTGGCCAAACTGCAGCCGACCAACATCGAAGATGTCATCGCCATGTGTGCGCTCTATCGTCCTGGTCCACTTGATGCAGGCATGGTAGAGATGTATATCGACCGTAAGCACGGCCGTGAGGAAGTCATTTATGATCACCCGAATCTCGAGCCAATTTTAGAAAACACCAACGGCGTTATTGTCTATCAAGAACAGGTGATGCAGATCTCACAGGTAATGGCAGGCTATAGCTTAGGCGGTGCTGATATGCTGCGCCGTGCGATGGGTAAGAAAAAACCTGAAGAGATGGCAAAGCAGCGCGATATCTTTGTGACTGGTGCAACCTCGCAAGGCATTGATGAAGTCACCTCAGGCGGCGTGTTTGATCTGATGGAAAAATTCGCAGGTTATGGCTTTAACCGCTCGCATTCTGCCGCTTACGGGGTGCTCGCCTACCAAACGGCTTATCTGAAACAGTACTACCCTGCCGAGTTCATGGCAGCGGTATTAACGTCAGATATGAACAACACCGACAATGTAGTGTTCTTTATCAATGACTGTCGCGAAAATTTTGAGTTGACGGTGGTCAATCCATCGGTCAATCGCAGTGAATGGCACTTCGTCGCGGATACCCCGACCAATATTATTTATGGTCTTGGAGCGATTAAAGGCGTGGGCGAAGGGGCTGTCGAGTCGATCGTTAATGCCCGTCGCACGGACGGACCTTTTAAAGACTTATATGATTTCTGCCGCCGTGTGGACATCAAAAAGGTCAATAAACGTACTCTCGAAGCATTGGTTAGTGCAGGCTGTTTTGATGACTTTGCCGCGACGCTACGACCCGACTTACCAGCCGATGCAGCTTTCGAGATTCGCGGTGCATTGATGAGCCAGCTACCAAGCGCGGTACAAGCTGCTGAGCAAGATCGGCAAAATAATGAGCTTGGCATGATGGACTTGTTCGGTGAGATGGATGGGGTCGTTGCCGCGCCGCCGCTCGTGATGACGCCTGAGCTGATTTGGGGTGACAAGCATCGCCTAAAAGCGGAAAAAAACACTTTAGGGTTGTACCTAACGGGTCATCCAATTAATGAATACTTGGATGAGTTAAAACGCTATACCTCAGGCGCTCGCCTCAATAAACTGGCAGATACTGGCTACAACGGCAGCTGCTATTTTGCAGGACTCATTATAGATATCGCAAACTTCGGTAATCGTAACGTGATTACCTTAGATGATGGCACATCAAGGCTAGAAGTCAGTTGCTACGCTGAGCGATTTAATCGCGTCAAAGAACAATTGAAAATCGATGAAGTCGTCATCATCAAAGGCAGTATCCGTGAGCGTGACGGGCGCTTATTTGCGCGCCTTGATAGTGCTATGAGTATGGTCGATGCCCGCTTGCGTTGGCTCAAAAAAATCAGTATCAAGGTTCATGGCAGTGATATTGACCTGCTCACGCGCTTGCAGCCATTACTCAAATCCGCCCAAGCTGACATTATACCTGAACCACGTTTGGCGTATAACAACGAACAAGACGAGCAAGGTGGTATGGGCAGTAACGCCTACGACCCTGCCATGGGTGGCAGCTTATATGATGAAAATGGTAATGATCTATTGGCTCTAGAGAACGATATGAATCATGACGCAATGAACCAAAACAGTATGCTCCAAAGCTATGCAAACAACGCGCTTAGTAATACGGATGCCTCTATTAATGACAACTGCCTACCCCTTGGACTAAGCATCTATGAGGTATATGGCATCGCCAATGTAGGACTGTCCGAGCACTGGCGTGTCTACCCAAATGATGACAACTTGCAACAATTGAAGACGTTAGTTAGTGAAGATAATTTACACTTTCATTACAGCTAAAATGTACAATACCCTCGAAAATTTACTATAGTAATCTTATAGCTTTAACTTTTAACAATTGGATAAAAGCCATGACTGACATGACAAATAATAATACAACTGGTCAGACTGATGAAGAGATTGTCAATCATGAACAGTTTGAAGACATGCGTGACTTGCTAGAAGAAGACTTTGTCGATTTAATCCACGTATATTTCACAGACAGTCGTCAAAGAATCGTGACATTACGCAGTGCCCAGCAAGAGAATGATAATGCTACTGGTTTTGAGGCAGCTCACGCCTTAAAAGGGGCGAGTGCAAACTTAGGTACCACTCAATTAGTCCGCCTGAGCAGCGAGCTACAAGAACACTGCCGTGAGCGCCATATCAGTGAGCACGCAGATCTGATTGAAGACATCGCTGTCGCATTACAACGCGCTGAACAAGAAATCAATCAAAGATTGGGGCAATAATGAGTAATGACGCTTTATTACCTACTGAACAAACCCATACAGTAAATGATTATCTTGACTGTTTGCAAGTCGTTATGGTCAATACGACCTTGCCTGCTAATATTGGCTCGGCTGCCCGTGCCATGCATACAATGGGCTTGTCTCGCTTGACAGTTGTTGATCCCAAACTACCGATTGATGACACCAGTGTCTCACATGCAGCAGGTGGTAGCGATCTGTTGTCCTCTGCTACGATCGCGCCTACCCTAGAAACTGCTATCTCGGATTGTCAGTTAGTATTTGCTGCTAGCAGTCGCAGTCGTCATCTGCCTCGCCCTGTCGTGACACCCACGCAGGCCGCCAAAATCATGTTTGACTTTATTGATGCACAGGCAGCTTTAAGTACAGGTGATGGTGATACTTTAACTACTGCGCCTTCTTGCAAGCCAAATATCGCTATACTATTTGGACGTGAAGACCGCGGATTGACTAATGAAGAATTGGCTTATGCAGACTACCACATTCAAATCGATGCCAATCCTGCCTATCCAGTACTAAATGTCGCCTCCGCAGTGCAAGTCATCGCTAGCTTTATTTTTGCTTATGCTCAGACACACGTTCAGACAGCAGATGATTTAGATACAGAGTCAGATGATACTACTCAGCCGACACTTGATGTGCATTTGCGTCAGCAATGGGACGAGCCTGCTATCACTCAACAGCAGCTACAACAGCTCACTCAGCGTACTACGGATCTTATGATCAATCGTGGTCTGGCAAACAGCGAACATCTAAAATCATTGCCATCGCGCCTGTCTCGACTTGGGTCGCGTTTGCAGCTTGATCAAAAAGAGTACCAGCTATTAAGTGCTGTAATTGCAAAACTCTCAAAAGACTAAGATAAGTTATTGCTCATCACCTCAGTTTATTTGATAGCGCCTTACTATATTTTAGGGCATAAAGCTGTTATAACTTAAGAGACTAGCGGCTATACGTTTCCATTGTTATCCGAATATCATGACCACAGATGAGAGACCCTGCTATGTTAGCAGCGGTACTCTATAGACAAATAGATAGGACGCTTTATGTCAGTGCCAGCCAAATTGTTCAAAACACTTGCCAGCATCAAAAAAGATCTAAAAGAAGATGTTGAAGCAGTATTTACCCGTGATCCTGCAGCACGTAATAGCTTGGAGGTTGTTTTGACCTACCCTGGTATTCATGCGCTGATATTACACCGCGGTGCGCACTGTCTGTGGAATCATGAACAGAAACTGGCGGCTCGTGTTATCTCTTATGGCTCACGTATTATTACCGGTATCGAGATTCACCCTGCTGCCAAGATTGGTAAGCGCTTTTTTATCGATCACGGTGTCGGTGTCGTTATCGGTGAGACCGCTGAGATTGGGAACGATGTGACCTTATACCACGGTGTCACTCTAGGCGGGGTGTCTTGGAACAATGGCAAGCGACATCCAACGCTAGAAGATGGCGTGACCGTTGGTGCTGGTGCCAAAGTATTGGGGCCATTTACGGTCGGTAAAAATGCCAAAATTGGCTCAAATGCAGTCGTAGTCAAACCGGTGCCAGCAGGTGCAACGATGGTCGGCAGTGCAGCACGTATGATCTCAGATTATCACGATGAAAAAGGCAACCCGCTTACGACTAAGGTACAAGATGCCAAGCAGCAAGAAAAAGTTGCGCAAGCAGGTGACAGCAACGATCAAACTAAAGATACTACCCCTACCGCAAAACGTACCAATACGTTTCGTGCTTATGGTATCGATCCTTATTCACAAGACCCTGTTGCAGAAGCTTTTGCTAAAATGCTTGAACATATCCAACAGTCAGAAAATCGCCTCGATCAATTGCAGTTAGCGATGTGCGATATTGATCCCAATTTTTGCAAAAAAGAATACGATAAGCTATGTCTAGAAGATTTAGATGTGATTGGTCGTGCTGATATTAACGAAGCAGAAGCAGGTACCGAGAAAAAGTAGTAGAAGTATTCAGACTTAACATTCAAAATTGACGATATTATGGCGCTTACAGAGCAGTGGAATGTAGGCACCATAATATTTTTATCAAATCACCCTCTACAAATTCGATTGCCAGTAGTTTGCATATCAACAATTACTGTTTTTCAAAACAATATTGGAAACGATAGATTGGTTATCTCTAATTCTTCAACCCCCGCTTCCTCATGCGCTTTAAAGGGATAACGATCGGCCATTACTATCCAACCAGATATTGGTTTAGATACCAATTTTTCGCTTAGGCTATTTTTTATATTAGCCAATTTAATCATCAGAATATCAATATCCATTGTCACCCGGCGCACTTGATTCGGTTTAGTTTGTCGACATCTATGACAGTCCCCTTCAAGCGTTTTAAAGATTTGCTGTAGCTGCTGCAGACTCATTGGCATTGTGAGTACTAGATGGACACATTGATTGGTATAGTCAGGCTTTGGTTGTTCAAAGCTTGCGGTAAAATCAGGATTTTGAAAAGCTGTAGATAAGCGTATGTTACCTAGCGCAGCTAAGCTATTTCGAACAAGCGGTAGATACTTGTCAGATTGGTAGTTACTCCCGAGCGCTAACACTACCTCTACCACAGGCTGTGTTTGCAGAGTCTCCGATGCACCTTGTTTCAGCGTTTCTAAGTTTAAATCTATCGACGTTTTATGCATCATCGGCTTGGCTGTCATCAGCGTCTGTAGTAGCTGGCTCATTGCTTGACGCTGGTGCATAGCGTGTTATTTGCACCCCGACCGCGTCGGCTTGAGTGATAGCCGTCGGTTTAGCAATGCTCAATGTTATCTTTTGACAGTCATATTTTGCAAATATCTTATCAGAGATACGACCCGCTAAATGCTCAAGCAGCTTTGCTTTTATCTCTTTGCACCACTCGCTCACATCATCGCAAACTTCTTTATAGCTGAGTGCATCACTCACATCATCTGACAGTGCAGCAGCGCTAATATCAGTCTCAAGTGCGATATCAATGAGCAAAGGCTGAGTAATGGCTCGCTCCCAGTCGAAAACGCCAATCACGGCTTCAACTTTTAAACCCTTTATAAATACGACATCAGACTGGGTATGGAACATACGTCTATCCTTATTTGCGAATTTTTATTTGAGTGATGAATCTTTTGTCCAAAACTATTGCAAAGCTTCTTCTCGTAAGCGCGCCGCCTTTAACACTTTACTTGGACGATGTCGCCATAGATCGATGCTAAATAATAGCAGACCTAACCAAATCAGCCCAAATACTGCTAAACGATGTAAATCAAACGGTTCTTTATAATAAAATACCGCTAAGAAGAAGATAAACGTCGGTGTCAGATAATTCATAAAGCTTAAGATACTATACGCGACAAGCTTGGTAGATTTATTAAACAATAGCAGCGGTATCAGGGTAATCGGACCTGCAATCATAAGCAGCCAAATATTTGAGCTAAACCAAAAGCTTAGCTGGTGACTAACCACATCAGACTGCCAAAACCACCACAGGCATAGCGGTACCAACATCGCCGTCTCAACAAACATAGCGTCCACAGCAGTCAATGGCGTTTGTCGTTGAATAGTGCCATAAGTACTAAAGCTAAATGCCAAAATCAACGATATCCATGGCAGGCTGCCAATCATCACCACTTGAATGACGACAGACAGCAGTGCAAACCCAATAGCAATCCACTGCAAAGGACGCAAGCGCTCTTTAAATAATATCATTGATAATGCGACGCCTACCAACGGTCCAATAAAATATCCCAAACTGGCCTCAAGGATACGGTCATGATTGACCGCCCAGACATAGGTGAGCCAGTTGGTGGCGATAATCAAACCAGATACTAGCGATAGTGCAATCCATCTTGGGTTCTTTTTGAGTGTCTCTATCCACCCCCAGCGTTTGGTAGCCACTAACACAATCAGTAGGCAGCAAAACGTCCAGACGATACGATGCCCAATGATCTCAGTCGCATCATAATCAGATAGTTTTTTGAAGTATAACGGAAATCCGCCCCAGATAAAAAACGCAATAAGCGCTGTGATAATACCGCGCCTGGTAGTAGTAATGGGAGCAACAGGTTTTTTGATGACATTTTGGGTAGTCATAATATAGGACAACTTTTTAGAGCAAAGCGCGCCCTCACCTAGTTTTGATTGTTATTATCGACATCATGGTGAAAGCGCAGGGTTACTACAGTGAGATTATAAGGTAAAAAGCAATGTACTCATGTCAGTAGTGACATGAGTACATTGCTAACGATGTAATACTAAATTTTTATTGATGCGCTGTGTTGTCAATCAAGAAGATGACACTAACTGGCATTTGATGATCTATTGGGCACCAGTATCCACTTGATCAACGTCAATAGACATACCGATTTGGTTGGCAAGCGTCGCAAAACCTGGGAAGCTGGTATTAACTGTCTCAACCCCTTCAATGGTAATTTGCTTGGATGCACGTAAACTAGCAACAGAGAAACTCATCGCAATACGATGATCATGATGCGAGACAATGTGACCACCACCAAAAACAGGCTGGCTGTTATTTATATCGCCGTTCTCAGTAGCAGTGCCTTTGCCTTCAATAATCAGCCCATCATCAGTGACAGTACAATCGATGCCAAGCGTCTGTAAGCCCTCTGCCATCACCGCAATACGGTCTGACTCTTTGACGCGTAGCTCTTTAGCTCCAGTCAATACGGTACGCCCTTGCGCACAGCTAGCCGCGACAAACAGTACAGGGAACTCATCAATCGCTAGTGGTACGAGATGCTCTGGTATGTTGATACCAACCAGATTTGAGCTGCGAATAGTCACATCAGCTACTGGCTCACCGCCAACGTGGGTCTCATTGCTTAGGCTAATATCTGCATTCATCAACTTGAGAATATCGAGAATACCTGTACGTGTCGGATTAATACCGACTTGTGTCAGTGTCAGTTCGCTATTTTGACTGATAGCAGCAGCCACCATAAAAAATGCCGCAGAAGAAATATCAGCAGGAACCGCAATATCACCGCCAGTTAGCGTACCGCCGCCAGTGACACTGATACGATTGCCTTCTACAGTCACAGGATAACCAAAAGCCGATAACATACGCTCGGTATGGTCGCGACTGACCTCAGGCTGTGTGACGGTTGTCGTACCCTCTGCCCACAGTCCTGCTAGGAGCAAGCAAGACTTGACCTGCGCTGACGCAACTGGCATATCATACTCAGCACCTTGCAGTGGCTTACCGACCGTGTCACGACCAGTGATGCTCAGTGGCGCGGTGCCACTGTGACCCGTACTCTGAATCACTGCCCCCATAGACCGTAGCGGTGCCGCCACACGCTCCATCGGGCGTTTATTTAGACTGGTATCGCCAGTCAACACACTATCAAACGATTGCGCCGCTAAAATACCAGATAGCAGGCGCATACTGGTGCCTGAATTGCCCATATATAGTGGGGTCTTGCTTGGTTTTAGACCATTCATACCGACACCATGGATGATCAAGTTTCCATTGTCAGGACCTTCGATAGTGACGCCCATGTCACGGAATGCTTGTAGTGTTGCAAGAGCATCCTCTCCTTCCAAAAATCCGGTCACATTGGTCACGCCTGTGGCAAGACTGCCAAGCATGATACTGCGATGCGAGATGGATTTATCACCAGGGATCGCAATGGTGCCAGAGACAGTGTTGCTAGGGGTAATATTATAAGAAGCTGACATGGCAGAAGTATCCGTATAAGGGGTGCTGGCTAACATATGGCCAAAATGTCGCCGTGCGGCTTGCGCACGGCCCAAAAGTCCCATCAGGGCGGTTGAATCTTGATCAATGATGAGCTGGCGCATGGTTTGTAGATAGACACCATACTCATCGAGAGCACTCACAATGGCGCTTTGATTGGCAAAAAATATATCATGCCACATTTTAGGGTCGCTGGCGGCAATACGGCTAAAATCGCGAAACCCGCCAGCGGCATATCGAAACATATCTAAATTATCATCATGGCTCGCCAACTGCTCAACCAAGTTAAAGGCAAGCAAATGCGGCAAGTGACTGGTATGCGCCAGTATACGATCATGATGATCGGCTGGCATGGACATCACATTTGCACCTACGGCTTCCCACAATAGACGCAACCTTGCGATTGACCCTGTGTTGGTAGTCGGTAGTTCGCAGACAATGACGCTATGGTTGACAAACAAGCTGGCGCGTCTGGCATGATACCCTGAATTTTCAGCCCCAGCAATCGGATGCGCAGGCACTAGCCCTACTGGCAACGAACCAAATACGACTTTTGCAGCATCAATGATATTGACCTTGGTACTACAGACATCCGTAATGATGCAATCGGTAGCAAGCTGTCTATCATCCATTGCTTGCTTGATATCGACAAACACTGCTTGTACTGCCTGTACTGGCACGGCAATGATAATCAAATCACTGCCGCGAGCAACATCTAGAAGGGTGGCGCTACCAGCATCTATTAAGCCGTGCTCAATAGCCTCAGCAATACTTGGTGCATGTCTGTCCACTGCTACCAGACGCTCACTGAGACCATTATCTTTGATGGCCTGCGCAAAGCTGGCACCAATCAGCCCAAGTCCGATCACACAAACTTGTTTAAACATAGGTTGGGGTATATTCAAAGATGGTCGAATGTTGTTTTTTTTCTGATGACTCACGGCTTTTCTCGTTGAACACGCTAAGATAAACTTAGATAAAGCATACCCTAGCGTTATAAAATTTAATGACTCATTATCATATTATTTGGTTGAAACCATCTATCAAGCCGCTCAATCTTCAGTCAATATAGAGCGCAGCGTATCTATCAAACGCAGATTGTCTTCAGCCAAACCTACCGTAATGCGTAACCAGTTAGGTAGACCATAAGCTGCCAATGGACGGACGATGACACCTTGCTCAAGTAGTGCTTGATGAATGGAGTCAGCAGTTATATCTTCCATCTCAACTTTTACCTCAACCATAATAAAATTGGCATGCGACTTCACAAAACCCAGACCTAACGCATCAAACTGCTTTTCTAACCAGCGCATTTGCTCGTCGTTCATCACGCGAGTTTCTTCGATAAAGTCTTGATCAGCAAGTGCCGCTGCTGCTGCTGCTAGACCTACGCGGCTGACATTGAACGGTTGACGAATACGGTTTAATAAGTGCGCAACAGCGACTGAGCTTAGGGCATAACCCACGCGCAACCCTGCTAGTCCATAAGCTTTAGAAAACGTACGGACGATAACCACATTATCAAACTCATCTAATAGTGCGCGGTTATTACTCTCAGGACTGTATTCGATATAGGCTTCATCCAATACGATCAGCACTGAGGGTGGTACACTAGCAACAAATTGACGCAACGCCTTTTGCTCTAGCTGAGTACCCGTTGGATTATTAGGGTTGGCAATAAAAACAATTTTGGTATTAGGATTATCCTGAACCGCTTGGCTCATGGCTTTTAAATCGTGACCAAAACGCTGGGCAGGCACTTCAATATCTACAGCGCCTTGCATTTTCGCTAACATCGAATACACCACAAAAGCGTATTGGCTATAGACGATAGCATCATCGGTACCAACAAAACTACGTGCCAAAATATCAAGTAAATCGTCAGAGCCATTACCAAGTGTAATCTGATCAGCACTGACATCGTTAAAGTCAGCCAAAGCTTGCTTTAGGTAATAGCCATTGCCATCGGGATATCGTGCCAATTGACCCAATTGTTCAGTCACTGCTAGGGTCACACGCGGTGAGCACCCCATTGGATTCTCATTGCTAGCCAGCTTGACCACATCTGAAACACCATACTCGCGGGTCAACTCCTCAATCGGTTTACCTATTTGATAAGGTGTTAATGCCAGAATACTGTCATAAGCAGGCACAAGTGGTAATAAGTCTGATGATGTCAATTGAGAATCTTGCATGGTTCATCCCTAGATATTGTCTCTAAATACTGCCTTTAAAATCTAAGACCCACTTATTGTATGTTCATACCAATAAGTGCTACCTACATATTTTATAGGACGGCTTTTGGATACGAGCCTAATATGCGCAAATCTTTCACCAATGGGCGAATATCATTGATAGCCGCACTGACATTTGGATCATTGATATGACCATTCATATCAATAAAGAACACATATGCCCATTTATTAGGACGCTCAGGACGGGTCTCAATACTGGTCATCGATACGCCATGATAGGACAAAGGCTTTAATATCTCGATAAGCGCACCCGCTTTGTCGTGTGCTGACACAACGATAGAGGTTTTATCTTGACCAGATGGCGCGATGGCTTCATGACCGATGATTAGGAAGCGCGTGGTATTGCTTGGGTTGTCTTCGATGTTTGAGTAAAGCTTGTGCAGGTCATACTCTGCCGCTGCCACATCACCTGCAATCGCTGCTGAATGCCACTCGTTTTTTAGACGGCGGGCGGCTTCACCATTGCTCGATACGGCAACGCGCTCAACATTGGGAAAGTTCACATCTAGCCAGTGGCGGCACTGGGCAAGCGATTGCTGATGTGAGTAAATGCGGCTCAAGCCATCAATTTTGGTATGTTCAGCAACTAAGAAGTTTTGATGAATCGGTAGCTCAACTTCACCAATGATCTTTAGGGTAGAAGATAAGAATCCATCTAAGGTATGATTGACCACCCCTTCTGAAGAGTTTTCGACAGGAACCACGCCATACATCGCGGTACCCGCTTCAACTTCACGGAACACATCCGTAATCGTCGTCATAGGCACGGTATCTGCGGCCTTACCAAAATGCTTAAGCGCGGCGGCATGCGTAAAGGTACCGACTGGTCCCAAGAAGGCAATGCGCTGCGGTGCTTCTAAATCCAAGCATACTGACATGATTTCACGGAACAAACGCGCCATTTTTTCGTCAGCGATAGGACCGGTATTACGCTCCATTACTGCTTTTAGTACTTGTGCTTCGCGCTCAGGACGATAAAAGATAGGGTTACTGGTATCATCAGTGGCAATATGGTTTTTCTTTACTGTAGCGACTTGCTGAGCCAGCTTGGCGCGGTTATTGATGAGTGTTTGGATCTCGCAGTCGACTGCGTCAATATTTTGGCGAATATTGTCTAAAAACTCTTTTTCAGTTGCGGTATCGCTAGCGCCTGCGGTGGTTTGATTTAGATTGTCCATATTTTGATCTGGTGACTGCTCGCTCATTACCGCCCATCCTTTTTAGATTTTATCACTGTTAGGTATTGCTATTGTTTAGGTGTTAATACTGCTTAATCTTACTGTCTTTTATATACTTTAATTGCTAGGCGCCTCAATTATTAGGTGCCTCAATCATTAAATGTTTTAACTGTCAGGTGCTTTAACTATTAAGCGCTTTGATTGTCTTTACATATCAATGATTATATACAATGTTATTTGTGTATAGCCCCATGATGGAGTCATTCGAAAGTCAGTTACGCATTAGCGTCATTTGCTGCTGATACTATATGCATCATCAAATACAGCTGCTCGACATATAGTCGGCTCTACTATAACAAAAACTTGAGTCAGTGCCCATTCGTAAATGCGCATAAATATACCAATAGCCATTAATATTAGCACAGTTAAGGCACATAACAGCGTCGCACAGCACAACTCTGGGCAAACACATGCTCAAAACTGTGTTACAGTCTCAGTTCAGCTCCCTACCCTGCTATATATAAGAGGAGCATCACATCATTACTAAAAAAAAGGATACCTGATGAGCGCATTACAACAGCTACGCACCATGACTACCATTGTTGCTGATACTGGTGACCTTTCGGCCATTGCACGCTTAAAACCTATCGATGCGACCACCAATCCAAGTCTAATTACTAAGGCTATGACTCACCCTGACAATCAAGGCATGCTATCAGAGACGATGAGCCGTCATAATGGTGACGTTGATGCCGTGATTGATGCACTGACCATTCAAGCGGGCTGTGATATTTTAGAGCTGATTGAAGGACGGGTTTCAACCGAAGTTGATGCGCGTTTGTCTTACGATACTGGGGCAACTATAGATAAAGCCCTCGCCTTTATGGACGCGTATCAAAAAGCTGGCGTCAACTCAGAGCGAGTCTTGATAAAAATGGCAGCAACGTGGCAAGGCATTGAAGCAGCACGCTATCTTGAGACCCAAGGTATTCACTGTAATTTGACTCTGTTGTTTGGACAACATCAGGCTATCGCTTGTGCAGATGCTGGCGTGACCTTGATTTCACCTTTTGTGGGACGTATCTTAGACTGGCAAAAACGCCAACAGAACCGTCAAAACGTACCAGCTTCTGACGACATGGGCGTACAATCAGTCAAGCTCATCTATCAATACTACAAACAGCATGGTTACCAAACGCAAGTAATGGGTGCCAGCTTCCGTTCGACTGAGCAAATTTTGGCATTAGCAGGCTGTGATTTGTTAACTATTGCGCCCAATCTCATTGATGAGCTAGCAACCATGGACACTGAGGTGACACGCCAGCTATCGCCTATTATGTCAATGGACGTACAAGCAATGACCCAAGTCAGCTTAACCCATGAGGAATTTAGCGCCGCCTACCAAAAAGATAAAGTCACACAAGACTTATTACCTAAAGGTATCGATGGCTTTATTGGTGCACGTGATGAGCTTGCCAAAGCACTAACTGCAATCCGTGGGTAATAAAAGAGACAAGATTCACACTGGTGTCACACAAAAGATATTTGCCTGCCCACAGTAAGTTGGCTATCATGAGCGACTTCAGATAACAAGAAGCAAGGCTTAAGTATGAAACGGCTATCAATGTTATTGGCAGGCTGTGCTTTAGCGTTCAGCGCCCATGCAGCCAATTGGGTAGAAGTGTCCAAGAGCGGCTCTGGATCGGTTTTTAGTTTAGATTTGGACTCTATTGAGAGCTCTGACATCAAGATCATTGATGAAAAAGAGGTCGAAAATATCACTGTCTCTATGCTAAGGACCTATCCTAAGCAAAAAGAAAAAGATACAGTGAAAGAAAAAAACATTCATCATAGTGACCAGCAGCTTCTGATTTCTTGCAAAGACGCCAGTTACTACAAAAGGGCTTATGTCAATTATGGTGCTGACAACAAGGTCATCAAGTCATGGCAATCAGAAAAACCCATACTGACAACCAAAGACTTTAAAGTCACGACACCAAAGACAGTCGGTCGCACACTGGTTGAACGCGCTTGCAAAAGCTACGAACAAGATGAAGCATAATATATTAGACCAATCATAAAAAAAGCGCCCTGATTATTTTCAGGGCGCTTTTTTGTAGCTGACAGCAACGACTTGCGATTGATCTTAGTCTTTTAGTATTGGTTTTAGGCTTTTAGTACCGTATAGACGGGGACTGGAAACGCGCCATGCAGATCTACTAAATCTAATAATACCAATGCACCTACTACCGTATGCTCCGCTGATTGACACAGCTCATACGCTGTCGTCAGCGTACCACCAGTCGCCAAAATATCATCGACCAATAGTACACGCTCAGGTGGCAGATTGTTTTGCATCTCAAGCGTATCTTTACCGTACTCAAGCGCGTATGCCTTATTGGCAACAGGTGGTGGCAGCTTGCCTGGTTTACGGAGCAAGATCATACCTTTACCCAAACGGCCTGCCAACATACTGGCAAATACAAAACCGCGTGCCTCAACAGCGCCTAAACAGTCCACTTCATCCATCAAACCTTCTGGTAACGCATCAAGTAGTGCATCGATGACAGCATCAACATGACTGCGCAGTAACGGGGTAATATCATAAAAATCAATGCCAGGTTTTGGAAAGTCTGGTACTGTGCGAATAATCTGCCAAAACGGATGGTCAGTGTTGAGCATGGTAGTCGTCTCATTTTCGGTAGTGGCAGATGCGGCGGCGGCATTAATACTCATGTTAACCCTTAACTTATATGTTTATCTGGTTTGAATGATGAATGGGTATGGCTTCTATACTAATTGGTCAATCATATATCAGCGTTCAATAACGGGTGACTCTGTGAATTTAGCGGCGATTATTATAGCATAACTGGCTTTCGTATTGCGGACTGACGCCTTAGATTGTATTACATCGCAGCAAAATAGAGCATATGCTATCCTTGATAAAAGGCAAGTCATCTCAATATACAAGTGTAAACTTAACTATGAAAATAACGGTTATATGCTAAACTACGTGCGTTTTTGCAGTCTAATATGATGACTGTGATGCTACACATGAGTGTTTATGACTCACTATAACACTAGCAATGATCGATAGGACTATTTATGAAACGTTATGAATGTATTGTCTGCGGCTGGATATATGATGAAGCGCTTGGCTGCCCTGAAGAAGGTATTGCACCTGGTACCAAATGGGAAGATATCCCTGATGACTGGACGTGTCCTGAGTGCGGTGTCGGCAAGCTTGATTTTGAGATGCTTGAGCTGTAATAGACGACCCTCTAATTAGGACACTTCATGACAAAATCAGATGACATCAATAGTGCCAAATTGCGTGAAACTTCAGACACAGATCTAGACAAGACGCCAGATTTTTATCCAGCGCCTGAATGGCAAAAGTTTGGGGATCACCAATGGCGAGACTCCGATCTTAGCAAACACCTCTACCAAGCGATGATTGATATTGGTGATGGTATTGAGCTATGTATCGAAGCTGGTGGCAACCCCAACAACCCACCTTTGTTAATGATTATGGGGTTGGGGTCGCAAATGGTATTTTGGCCGGATAATTTTATCAAACGCTTTATTGATGCTGGTTTTTTTGTGATTCGTTTTGATAATCGTGATATCGGTCTGTCCTCTAAAGTTCAGATCGATGGTCTGCCCCGTATTAGCCAGCTCAAAATGATGATGCGTCTACAAACGGGTCTGTCAAATAAGAGCACTCAGGTTGCCTATAACCTGACTGATATGGCAGAGGATACCGCACGTCTGATTAAAGTTCTAAAACTCGGTAGAACGCACCTGCTTGGGGCCTCTATGGGCGGTATGATTGCACAAATTGTGGCCGCGCGTTATCCAAGTTTGGTTCAGCGTATGGCACTGATGTTCACCACAACTAATCGTGCTTTTTTAAAACCGCCAAAGCCCAAGCAGCTATATACGCTCATCAATCGCCCAGAGAGTCACTCTGAGCGTGATATCGTACGCCATAGCGTGTGGTTTATGAAGACGGTTGGTACGCCAGGTCATGTCAATGTACGTATGGTGCGCGAAATTGCCAAAATCCGTTATCAACGCAACTTTCATCCCCTTGGTACTGTACAGCAGCTCAATGCGATCTTGGCATCAGGCTCTATCAGTCGCTTCAGTAAGCAAGTCAAGGCACCGACTATCGTACTGCACGGCAGCGCTGATGGGCTATTACCTGCATCACAAGGCCGAGTAGTTGCTAAGACCATTCCTAATGCTACGTTTCATCTGATCGAAGGCATGGCGCATGATATTCCAGAGTACTATCAGCCTTATATGGTCGATTTGATCAGCAATCACTTGTCAGATAAATAACCATTTGTCTATGATAAAGAGCTGACGAATAGCTGTTGTGAAAAAGAGTGTAAACCTTATCAATCACTGATGGGGTTTACACTCTTTTTTTGCCTACTTATATAAGCACGGCACTGCTCTACTCACAGCTAATAGCAGTACCTTCTTTATCAATGCACATCTTATTGCCATTTTTTAGGTTACCAATCCATGCTTTGCCATCCGTGAATAAAAATGACGGCTTGCCTTTGTAGCTATCATTGGCCAATACCCCATCGTTAGAAAAGCGAAAAGGAATCACCAGCTCACCGCCAAGATTCACAAACCCCCACTCATTACCAATACGTACACCAGCTAATTGCTCAGAAAATGCTCGGGCTTCATCGAATGAATAGGTAATCATCGTAACGCCACTATCATCTACAAAACCCCACTTTCCATCTTGCTGTCGGGGTTGCAACGTCGTAAAGGGTCTAGGTGTGGGTCGCTCCGATTGTGATGATGATACATTGGTATTGCTAGACGTGGTCGGTTGTTTAGTTGTCTGACTGCTACTCCGAGCGTTTGGATCGTTAGTTGCATTGCCGTTTTTGTCCAACCAGCTGGTTGTGCTGTTTTTGCGGACGCGCGTCACACCATTACGATAGTCATCAATCTCATCGATTGTCGCTGAAAACGAGACAACGGTACTGTTGGACGTGTCAACAACGCCATAGTTGCCGTCCTTTTTTACCACGATACGCCCATCTGATACTGGGCGCGCCCATCCTTGGTTTCCTGTGATCATATCGTACATTACCGGTATAACCTCACGGCCCTGCATATTGAGATAACCGACATGGCTGTTGCGTAGCACAGGTAGTAGACCGCCTGATATCTTATTGGCATCAACTTTTTGATAGCGTGATAAGTCGACAACTCTTTTACCCTTACTATCAATCAAAGCCACTGGTGCACCAAAGTCTTTCTCTGCTAAAAAGTAACGACTACTAGCCGTACAGGAGACATTTTTGTAGTAGCTTTTAGGAAGCTTACAGCTGGCTGCTTGTGCGTTTGGTATCAAAAGTACAGCACTAGAGAGAACACCAATAGCAACGCTCAACTGCGATATTCTTAGGGAAGATTTAGAGATTACATTTGACGGTATATTTGACAAAAAATGTCGGAGCATGAGCAGACCTAGGCAAATAGTATAGAGTGTTTGGTATAGCACATTGATCGCTAACCACATCGTAGGGCATTAGACTAACAAATAGTCATGTGCACGCCAACGCCATTCCTGTAAGGATGTGACTCGATTATATAAGCGCTGTGGTATAAATATCAACACCGCCATATAGCGTATAAACTCTCAAATAGTGTATAAATTCTTAAAAACTTAAGCTTTTGGAAATTAATACTCGTGAATGTTTGACTTTGTATCTGCCCTCTATTCGAGCACTTTCACTACTTATCGTAGCAATCTTTCTAAAACTAAAATAAATTTTGGTTTTACCATTTCATTTCTCGCCCAAAACCACGACAATATGCCTTTGGTCAACCAACATATGTGCCGACTAAAATAATAATATAAGGACGATTTATGGCAATTGCTTCTTCACGCGCCGCTCCTATTGGATTGGTTATTGGTTGTATTATTTTTGGTTTGGGCAGTCTGATTGTCGCTCATGTCGATATCGGTGGCTGGGCGATGTCGTTTTGGCGACTGGCCATATCAGGTGTCGTATTTGCCTTTTTAGCCAAAATAATGGGACAACGAATACCTCAGTCAAGGCGTGCTATTTTTTATGGTTTGTTATCAGGTGCCTTTTTGGGATTAGATTTGGCGCTTTGGCACGAGAGTATCTATGCCGTTGGTCCTGGTATCTCGACCCTACTCAACAGCTTACAGATCTTTTTCTTGGCTGCAATCGGGTTCTTATATTTCAATGAACGCCAATCTATCGTACAGATCATCAGTTTGTTTTTGGCGATGTTGGGCGTGGCCATGATTGGCAGTCCTGAGTTTGCGCATAATACAGCTGCTACTTGGGGCTTTGTTACTGGTATTGTTTCAGGCGCGATGCTGGCCGCATCAATGACCTTTATTCGTAAGACACACGATACCGAACCTGTACCGATCTTTATGCTGATGCAGCTGATCAGTATTGGCGGTGTTTTAGCGATGATCATACCGATGTTCGTATTTGATACTGGTCATATATTGCCCAATACATGGTCTGAGATTGGCTGGGTACTCGTCTACGGTACAGTGATGCAGTGTCTGGCATGGGGTCTGATTGCCTACTCGATTCCTAAGCTGTCTCTGGCACTGACTGGATTATTACTATTGACTGAACCTATCGCCGCTCTCGTGATTGATTACAGTTGGCTGGACAAACCCATCAATAGCTTACAATGGGGCGGCGCCTTATTGACTATGTTTGCTATTTATTTAGGATCACTAAAACCCAAGCCTCGCGCACTACGTCGTTATGGATTTTTCTCAAAATTTTATAAGCGGGACTATAAGTAAGATTGTTTTTGTAACTGAATAAAGCAAACAACGAAAAGCGCCCATGCTATCAATAGCATGGGCGCTTTTTATTGGCATAATAGACTGTATTACTTATTTAAGCATTTCAGATTTACTTATTATATAGTCTAATTATTTAGCCAATGATTGCTTAGTTGCTTTGGTCTCAGCACTTTGGTTAAACAATGCATTTAATACGATAGCAGCCAAAGTAGCCGTACCAATACCGCCCAGATCAAAACCACCTAAGTGCAAGCTAAAGTTTCCCGTACCCATGATTATGGTCACTGCCGCGATAATGAGGTTGCTGTTTTTACTGAAGTCGATCTTGCTGTCTATCCATATTTTTATCCCCGCCACCGTGATAAGACCAAATACCACAATAGACGCACCGCCCAATAACGCAGCTGGTATCGTTTGGATAATCGCCCCAAACTTTGGTGATAGACCCAGTATAATTGCAACGATACCTGCAACGACAAATATTGTTGTGCTATATACTTTGGTAACTGCCATCACACCAATATTTTCAGCATAAGTGGTTACCCCTGTACCACCAAATCCAGCCGAAAAAGTCGTGGCCAAACCATCCGCCAAAAATGCTCGACCCATATAAGGGGTGACACGAGCCTTAGTCATGCCTTCTACTGCCTTAAAATGCCCTAAATTTTCAGCTACCAAAATAAAGGCAACAGGAGCAATTAAAATAATAGCGCTCATCTCAAAACTTGGGGTATGAATACTGGGTAACCCCAACCATGAGGCAGCGGCGACCGTACTAAAATCAATTGGCGTACCAAACCCTAAGATATTGGTCATGACAAAATAAGCAAAATAGGACAGCACCAAACCTACCAGTAATAACAGACGGCGTAACATGCCGCGCGTAAATATCGCTACACTGCTAATGAGTAATACCGTCAACGTGGCCATCCAAGCATCAAACTGATTGGCAGAGACACCTTGAATGGTCACTGGTGCCAAATTCAGACCAATAATCATAACGATGGCACCAGTCACAATGGGCGGCATCAAACGCTCAATCCAGCCTGTACCCGTTTTCATCACTAGCAAACCAATCAGCGCATAAATAATACCGCAAGCCATAATGCCGCCTAGCGCGACATTCAAATTATCATTGAACCCTGCCCCTGCATAAGCGGTCACCGCAATGACGGGCCCAATAAACGCAAAGCTCGATCCCAAGTAACTTGGCATACGTCCACCAGTGATCATAAAGAACATCACCGTACAGATACCAGACATCAAGATAGCTAAGTTAGGATCAAATCCCATCAATAATGGCGCAAGTACCGTCGCACCAAACATTGCAAACGTATGCTGTATCCCTAGCAAGACACTCTTTGATGGTGGCAGATATTCATTAATACCAACTGGATCACGGTCTAAGTTACCTTTGTAGGCTCGCCATGTCGGAAACCAGCGACCATTTTCAAAATCTGGATTGTGTGGGTAGTTTATGGCTGTTGAATCAATACCTGCAGCCTCTAATGCATTGTGAGCTGACTGATCTTGAGCGCTGTTCTCTGAAGCTGATGATGGGTCTTTTTGTGATGGCATGCGCGCTTGTCCTATGTGAGCTGAGCTAAAGTAATAGGCTAAAATAACTAATGAGATAAAAACTGAATGAGATTGATAGACTGACCAAAAAAACCGCGTAAGTTACAGATGATTTAAATCGAAGAAACCTAACGTCCCCTATCAATAATATGTCATCTTAATTCATTCATTTATGTTGTAATATGACAAACCAAAAGTATTATTTGGTATGATAGCCAAGTCTTGATAGCTGCATAAGGCTGAAAAGTATTATCAAAAACACACTTGCCCTTTTGCACGCTAGCATACTCAGTAGCGATATTTACTTACAGGATGTTACATAGTCGTTGACTCCGAGCATGATAGCGGAGTTTCAAAATAAATAAAAGTTATTATTCAGTCATCACTTGTACTCTTTCGTGTTAATTCTTTTATAGACAGTGTCTCGCATGCCCCTGTTAATGGTGGCTGCGGGCGATAACCGTCTGTTATATTCTCAATAAAAGCGCTCAATGTAATCGTGAGGATTGCTAAGGCTCTTAAACTTTTCGGTAACTTATTATGATTAGTGTTTTTGATTTATTTAAAATCGGAATTGGTCCATCAAGCTCACATACTGTCGGGCCAATGGTAGCCGCCAACCTGTTTTTGGACTCATTAACCAGACAGATAGCATTGACAGCCGTTACTAAGATAGAAATCGAGCTTTATGGCTCGCTGGCGGCAACAGGAAAAGGACATGCCACAGATACGGCTATATTGCTAGGATTACTAGGTCATACGCCAAGCACTATTGATACGCGTATGAGTAGCAGCTACTTGTCCCCTATTTTTTCTGACAAAGTATTGAACATATCAGGTACTCACACCATTGCCTTTGATACAGAGCAGGATATTCATTGGTACGATGACACTGTATTGCCCTACCATCCTAACGCACTGACACTGCGTGCCATATCAAACGATGGCACTCGCTATCAACAGACCTACTATTCGATTGGGGGCGGCTTTGTTATCAATGAAGAAGATGCTACCGACCCAGACGAAGATCATGCCAGCCCAACCATCGATAGCGTGCCTTACCCGTTCAACAACGCAGCAGAACTTCTAGAGCAATGTCGTCAGCATGACTTGAGTATTAGCGAATTGGTACTGGCAAATGAGTGCCACTTCCATGATAAAGCAGAGATATTTGCTTACTTAGATAGTATTTGGGAGGTCATGCAAGACTGTGTAAAGCAAGGCTGTGAAAATGGTGGTATCTTGCCAGGTGGCTTAGATGTTAAGCGCCGTGCACAAGATTTGCACGTACAACTGTGCGCTGAAAAAGATCAGCCTATCACCAAAACGGATAAACTCGCCGCTATGGATTGGGTAGACTTATACGCACTCGCCGTCAATGAAGAAAATGCCAATGGCGGTAAGGTCGTGACAGCACCAACCAACGGCGCCGCAGGTATTATTCCTGCCGTACTGCACTACTACCGTGACTTTTTGCCCAACTATAGCCAAGACGGCGTTCGTAAATTCTTGCTGAACGCCACCGCTATCGGTAGTCTAATCAAACAAAATGCATCTATATCTGGTGCCGAGGTCGGCTGTCAAGGTGAAGTGGGCTCTGCTTGTGCGATGGCAGGATCAGCATTAGCAGAAATTATGGACGGCACACCAGCCAAATGCTTAAACGCCGCCGAAATTGGTATTGAGCACAACCTAGGCCTAACCTGTGATCCTATTGGTGGTCTGGTACAAGTACCTTGTATCGAGCGTAATGCGATGGGTGCGGTCAAGGCGATTAATGCTGCACGCCTAGCTTGTAGAGGGAATGGTCAGCACTTTGTCTCTTTGGACAAAGCCATAGAAACCATGAAGCAAACAGGCGCAGATATGTCTGATAAATATAAAGAGACCGCACGTGGTGGGCTTGCTGTTTACGCTGATAACAGAATTCCTACTGCCACTCGCGGTGTTAGTGTTAACTACAGTCAATGCTAATCTGAGTTATTAGTTGTACTAATAGTAGACAATAACTAAAAAAAGATACAGTACTAACAATATAAAAAGACCTCTAAAAAATTAGAGGTCTTTTTATGAATAGCATCATGACATCAAGTTCATAAAACTAAATCATGACGTTAAGTATTAGAATTACTCAGCAGTTTTTGAAACCACTTCATTTAGAATCCAAACAGGCTGCACCATGTTCGATCCTTCAGCAGCGACTGCTTCTTGGCGTACATCTAGAACATAACGATAGTTTGGCTCATAAGTAAAGCCTTGAATGTTACCATTTAGAGTCGTGTAGTTTTTCTGATAGGTTTGACGATACTGTAAGCACTGTGACTCTACCATGCTGCCATCTGTTGCAGTCAGATCACAAACTGCTTTGCGCGGTGCGATCTCAACTTCAAAACTTGGGATATTAACCACTTTTACATTCATAGGCTGCCCTTCAACAACCATCATGCGCTCGTCATCCATGCTCATAGTAGAGCAACCAGAAAGGGCGAAAGTTGTCATCAATGCTGCGAGTGCTAGTTTTTTCATTGTGTGTTCCTCAAGTGAGTGGTAATAACTATTTATTGTGTGTCTAGATTTATTATTGAAACTATTTTTCTATGACAGCTATATTGCTAATTAAGCGATAACAATCCAAGTATACTTTTTCACAAAGTCTCTTTTTATTATCGATATTATAAGTATCTCATAAACAGTGCCATTTATTTACTTAGGCAAGTATATGCTGCAAACCAACTTACTCTCTATGACTGCTTTGTAAACTAACGTCAGCTTTTGCAACTCATGTTAATAGTACGTATTAAATAACAGAGTGTTTTGATACTCGGCCTACATTAGAATGCAAAAAGGACTAGAAACTAAAAAGGCCAAAGCAAGTATTGCTTTGGCCTTTTTTAACGTATTCGAGAATTATTTTGGGTTAGGCTTGTTAGCTACGATAATCAGCATTAATCTTGACATAGTCGTAAGACAAATCACAGGTATAGACTGTGTCGCTAGCTTCACCACGAGCAAGATCAATATGAATAGTAATCTCAGCGCGGCTCATGACAGCTTTACCCGCCTCTTCCGTATAGCTCGGCGCAACACCACCATTTTGGCAAATCATGACCTCATCTAAATATACATCAACTTGCTCAGTGTCTAGGTCGTCGATACCCGCATAACCAACTGCTGCTAGGATACGTCCCCAGTTTGCATCACTTGCAAAAAAGGCGGTTTTTACTAGCGGTGAATGCGCCACTGCGTAAGCCACATCGCAGCACTCTTGTGTGGTCTGACCGCCAGTTACCTTGACCGTCATGAACTTAGTCGCGCCCTCACCATCACGTACAATCAACTGTGCCAGACGCACAAAGACTTGGGTCAATGCGTCAAAGACGGGCTGATAATGCGGATGTGCTGGACTATCAATCATATCTGAGCTGGCAGCCCCTGTTGCAATCAATACACAGCAGTCATTGGTTGAGGTATCGCCATCGACGGTAATGCGATTAAAAGACTGCTCATTAATAGCGCTCAACATCTCTTGCAATAAGTCAGCGGCAATATTGGCATCCGTTGCTACGTAGCCGAGCATGGTTGCCATATTTGGGCGTATCATGCCTGAACCTTTTGACATACCAGTGATATGATAACTGGTACCTGACACCTCAATCTTTTGGCTAGTAAGTTTAGGAATAGTATCTGTCGTTCGAATACCATTAGCGGCAGCCAGCCAGCTATCATCAGCTAAAGTTGCCAACGCATCATCTAGACCTGCAATGACTGCATCACTATTTAACGGCTCGCCAATCACACCAGTAGAAAACGGCAATATCGCATGACTATCTACGCCTGCTTTATCAGCTAAGGCTGTACAGATGTCAACGGCGCGGCGTTTGCCATCAGCGCCCGTACCTGCATTCGCATTACCAGTATTAGTGACCAAATAACGAGGACTGGACTTGGCAAAGTGCTCACGTAATATGCGTACAGGTGCCGCACAAAATGTATTTTTGGTCGTGACAACTGCCGTGGTCGCTTGTTCCGCAATTTCTATGACAACCAAGTCATCACGGTTTTTGTAGCGCACGCCTGCTGCGGTCGCACTGAGTCTAATGCCGTCAATCGGATAGATGGTATCAGGTACTGCTACGTTTCCAACAGCCATAATAAAATCCTTACTTTTTAATTGTTGTCGTTGTTTTTAAGGGGAACGTAATAAACACTATAGGCATATTACGGTTTTTTTAGATCAAATGCTGACCAAATTGGTGCATGGTCAGAGGGCTTTTCCATAGCGCGTAGCTCATAGCTGATTCCAGCATCGATACATTCACTGACAAGGTCGGATGTGCATAAAATATGGTCGATACGTAACCCGCGCTTAGGCTCATCATTGAAGCCGCGACTGCGATAATCAAACCAGCTATATAACTCTGTGCTTTCGGGATAATGCAAACGATACGTATCAGTCAATTCACGTGACATCAATGCTGAATACCACTCACGCTCTTCTGGCAAGAACGAGGTCTTTCTATTTTTCAGCCAGCGCTTTGCATTAACCTCACCGATACCAATATCAATGTCTTCTGGTGCAATGTTCATATCACCCATCACAATGAGTGAGCGACCTTCTGCCTTTAGCGTGTCAATATAGGTCATCAAATCTGCATAATAAGCGCGCTTCATTGGAAACTTGGTGGGATGATCTTGGCTCTCTCCTTGTGGAAAATAACCATTGAGCACATCTATCTCACGCCCTTCGATCTCATAGCGCGCATGGATAAAACGCTTTTGTGCCTCTACATCTTCACCAGGAAAACCTTTTTGTACAAATATAGGGGCAGTTTTCGATAGTAGTGCCACACCATAATGTCCTTTTTGTCCAAAATACTCTACGTGGTAGCCCAAACCTTCTATGTTATCAAGTGGAAACTGATCATCATGGACTTTGGTCTCTTGCAGACCCATGACATCAGGGTCGATTACTTCGCGCACCGCCTCAAGCTGATGCTGGCGAGCACGGATACCATTGATATTAAAACTGACAAAACGGGTCATAAATTGTCCTATACTGATTGGTTAAAATACGATGCTAATAAAAACGAATACACTATAAATGTCTATGATAACAGACCTCGTCTGTTCGAGCAGTTGCATGGCTTTATATCTTGAGCTAGAGTAGCTCTTATTATAAATATGATAGACGTTTTTTTATTGGCACGAGTATATATAGCGTCTTCATCAAACAATACTTATTAAAATACTGAGCACTATTATGACAACGACTGATCAAAAAAATAAAAATGTAGCCCTTAATAACACAGCCCCTAATAACAATATCGAACCACTGTTTGCCAAAGACTATAACGTCTACATCAACCACACTGATGCTGGCGGTATAGTTTATCATGCCAACCACCTAGTATTTTTTGAAAACTGTCGCCGCGATTGGTTTACAAAGCTGGGTCTTAATGGTTATTTTTTGCAGACTGACGATGGCGATGTACAGCATTTTGTTGTGAGTCAGGCAGATTTACAATACAAAAGAGCCATTCTCTTAGATGAGATCATCAGTGTCCGCATCGATAAAGTAGAGCTAAAACCTGCCAGCATGATATTTTATCAAAGCATTCATCGAACCCTATCTGATGATGACACTACCAAAACAACCAGTAGTCAGCTATTAAGCAGCACCAAGATCGTCATTGCCTGTGTACAAAATCTTGTCAAACCAGAGCCAATGGCCAATGAGCAAACAGATAATAGCAAAACTGACACTACAGTGAATACCACCCCAATGCGCCCTATTCGTGTACCAAAACAACTGCGCGATAGTATTGGGCAAGCGATTAGCGCGCAAATGGGTGGATACCAATAGCACTTTATGAGCATCGATAGTGATAAGCCATTACTTACATTTGACACTCTCTGGGTATATGGCAGACGAGCAGTTGGCACGTCTGATAATGAAGATATAACAGGCACGCGAACAAACGCTTTTGCTCTGCAAAAAATATATCAAACCTGGTCAGGTAAGCTCAAGAACAATACGACGCCCGATGACTGGGCGGCTAATAACAGCGCACTAATCAGTGGCGCAAGCGGCGAACTACATTCAGGTCAAATAACTGTTTTGACAGGGGCTTCTGGTAGTGGGAAATCCGTATTGTTACGCGTGCTTGCAGGATTATTACCAATAAGTGCTGGTGATATTCTTTTACAGAGTAGCAGTGCGCCTATTGGCAGCAACAGTATTGAAGTCATTGAGCCTACAGAATGGCGCAAACAAGTTGCTTTACTTGCTCAGCACCCGCAACTGATGGAAGGCCGTGTCCTTGACAACCTAAAGATGCCTTATCAACTACAAGCACATCAATCTCAAAGCTTTGATATCGACTGGCATGTTGTCCAGCTTGAGACGCTCAATAGAAATGCAGAGTTTTTGCAGCAAGAGGCCTATCATCTATCTGGTGGTGAGCGTCAACTCGTCAATACGTTGCGTCTATTACAACTGAATCCAAGAGTGTTATTGCTAGATGAACCAACAGCTGCACTGGATGTTGATACCTCAGCACAATTGGTAACTCTGCTGATGAGCTGGTTACAGGCCAATAAACAGCGCACATTATTGTGGGTCACTCACGATACTAAAGACATCATGTCGCTAGCCAATAGACATTGGCAAATGCAGGCGGGTGTCTTAACTGAGATATTTTGAGACAATTATCCAACGCTAGATAAGCAGTTTAATCCCCCTTGCCCCCACTTTTTTACTCGTTTATTTTTTCATATCTAGAGTTGATCCAATTTAAGACTGCTACAAGACAACCGAGTACAGATATATATGTCATACTTTAAGCGAGATTGACGCTGTAACGCTGTTATAGTGGACTGACTACACAATGAGCACCTACGACTGGTATGGATGATATGCAAGTATTACTAACTTATGGTGATATCGCTCTTGCCAGCGGTCTAATTATTATCGTGCTTTTGGTGTCATGGCAGCTGCGCTTAAAACTGACAAAGACACTCTTAATCGCGGCTGTCCGTACCATCGTGCAGTTGAGCTTTATTGGTCTGATCCTGGCGTGGATTTTTGCACGTGAACAATGGTATGAAGTTTTGCTGATTTTGACCATCATGACGCTTATTGCCGGCAGTGCTGCAAAAAATCGTGTTAAACGCAGCTATAAGGGTTTACTAACTGACACCTTATTAGCAGTGAGCACCTCGGCTGTACTCGTTACCGCGATAGCTATTGTGGTTATTTTAGGGGTTCAGCCTTGGTATACACCGCAATTCATCATTCCTGTACTAGGTTTGATACTGGGCAATTCTTTGACGGCTATCTCGTTGACCAGCAACCAGTTGATTGAAGCTTTTCACGAGCAGCAAGGGCGTATTGAGATGATGCTTAGCCTTTCTGCGAAGCCATTTGAGGCAGTACATGAACAGATACGCGCAGCAATAACCAATGGTATGACCCCAACGCTGAATTCTATGCTAGTCGTCGGTATTGTCAGCTTGCCAGGTATGATGACCGGTCAGATATTGGCAGGTGCTGATCCTACACAGGCTGTTCGCTATCAGATTGTCACTATGTTTTTGATCTGTGCAAGTAGCACGCTTGGTTGTACTATCAGTGCTTTATTGATTTATCGACGCTTTTTTAATAAGCGCAAGCAGTTTATGCTCCCCCAGTAGCTTCCTCTTTCTCTCCTCTCTATAAATTGATGATCAGACTTCACCGCTCTAAAGCGTTTATGATATCGTCGAGTAGTACTGGCTCCGTAACAAATCTCATTATTAAGTCAATTTATAGAATAGTCATTTCCCATTCGCACATCCATTGTGATAAAAAAAGCACCTCTCATATCTACCAAATACTTGTACGTCATATATTTTTCAGTTTTTTTAGCTTTATGTATAGACTGCTCAGTTTTGCTTTCTGTTGTTGTTTTCAACGCTATTCATGCTAATGTATTGCTTAAATGTATCGTTTTTTTGATACCTGAGTTGCAAAGAGCAGATAATACTTACCTGAAATATCTATAATTTCTCTTAGGTGATTATCTACTCGTTCAACGTTACTTAATTAATTAGCCAATTGCTTTGGTAATTAAGAAGCATTGAACAACAGCAACACAAGTGAGTAGCCAGTCGATAGACAAGGACGTTGTCGAACACAGCAGAAAATAAAGTAGGTTACTGCTGTTTTGTTATGTTTACGTGCAGATGGCTGCTTTCTTACAACACTTTAACCCATCCTAAATTGCAAGGACGCTGACCATGATGCCGAATAAACCTTGGCTTGCCCAATATCCAGCAAGTGTACCAAAAACCATTAATCCTGATACCTATGGCAGCTTAATGGAGTTGTATGAAGAGTCCTTCGATCGTTTTCGCGGACATCCAATGAGTATCTGTATGGGGGTAACTCATACTTATAACGACGTGGATACTGCCTCTCTTGCAATTGCAGCATGGCTACAAGCACAGGGGTTACCAAAAGGCAGTATTGTGGCACTTATGATGCCAAATTTACCTCAATACTTACCAACCATGATCGGTATCCTGCGTGCAGGTTATGTTTGTACGCCAATCAATCCACTTTATACTGGTCGTGAGCTTCGTCATCAACTGAACGACTCTGGTGCACAAGTTATTTTTGTGGTCGATAATTTTGCACAAGCGCTTGAGCAAGTGGTTGATGAAACTGCTATCAAACGCATTGTTTTGTCCAAATTGGGCGATATGATGGGCTTAAAAGGTATGCTGGTAAATACCATCGTCCGTCAAGTTAAACGCTTGATACCCAAATACAAGCTAAATGATCCCAAGCATGAAGTGACCAAGTTCCCTGATGTGCTCAAGCAAGGCAAAAATCTGCCCTTTCATGCGCCAAAAATGACATTGGATCAACTGGCTATCTTACAGTATACAGGTGGTACCACAGGACTATCTAAGGGTACCGTATTAACTCAGCGCAATATCGTATCCGCCGCTTTAATGGCGGAAGCTTGGTATCGCCCAATTACCTCAGAGATTAACGAGGTATATATCAATATGGTTATGGCGCTACCGCTATATCACATTTTCGCATTTTCGCTCAGTCTACTGGGTATGCGCTCAGGTTATACCTTTATATTGGTACCCAATCCGCGCGATATGCCAGGGTTTGTCAAAACCTTATCAAAACAACCGTTCCATATATTCCCTGCTGTCAACACCTTGTTCAAAGGATTGCTGGATACTCCTTCCTTTAAAACCTTAGATTTTACACCACTACGTATCTCTCAAGCGGGTGGTATGGCAGCGACCAAACAAACAGCAGAGCGTTGGTTAGAAATCACAGGCTGTCCTATGGTTGAAGGTTGGGGTATGACCGAAGGGGTGGCTGGCGGGACTGCCAATATCCTTACTGATGATAAATTCAATGGCACTATCGGTATACCAGTACCAAGTGTTGATATCATACTCATTGATGAGAATGGTCAACGTGTGGGCGTCAACCAAGCTGGTGAAATGTGTATCAAAGGACCTAATATCACCTCCGGATATTACAATAGAGACAGTACCAATGACTTTACAAGCGATGGGTACTTCTTGACTGGTGATATCGCTAGCATGGATGAAAGAGGCTACTTCACTCTATTGGATCGCAAAAAAGATATGATCTTGGTATCAGGTTTTAATGTGTTCCCTAATGAGCTTGAGTCAGTCATGCTTGATTGTAAAGGTATTTTGGACTGCGCAGTAATCGGTATCCCAGATGAACGTCAAGGTGAAGCAGTCAAACTATATGTAGTCCCTGAAGACAATAATGTTACTAAAGAACATATCAAGGAGTTTGCGTTAGACAATCTAACTGGTTACAAATGTCCGCGTTATATTGAGTTTGTCAGCGAATTGCCGAAAAGTAATGTCGGTAAAGTACTACGTCAAAAACTACGTGAAAAACATAATGCTGAGCACCCTCAGCTATAAGTGGTCTATATTGATCTCGAACATCATTTTATATTAATTCATGATTTCAGAAAAAAAGCCCCACATTAAATGCGGGGCTTTTTTGTAGTGATTTTTTATATACAAGAACTTATAATGTTGTAACTGCTCTGTTAGTTTTACGATGCTGTTGATTTTTGACTCGTATCAATTTTTAGGCTTTCAGATCTCATCAATAATTTTATCCATTTAAAATAACCACTTATCTTTTTTAGCTTGCAACATATTTTTTTTATTATATCAAACTTAAATATAAACTATTAAGTTCTTGTATAGCAATAACAAAATTAGTTGTAGTTGTGTTAATGTAATGTCGCAATGTGTCAGTATGCTTTCTATCGATTTAATTTGATTCTAGGCTAAAAACAGGACACATTATTGCTACCGCTTTAAATGAATGTTTTGATTGTAGAATCAGTAACCAGTCGTTTAATCTACTCAGATGTCTGCTATTCGAACGGCTTACTCTTAGTAGTTAAATAAAACTTTATAAAGGCCTCTGTATTTTAGCTGTATGTGAAAAATAGGATAGCACTCGACAATGCACTGCTTATAAGGCAGTGACTTATATTGTTGACATGGATGTGACTACTTCTCTATAGAACCTTAGCTTATCTTAATTTAAGGACGCTAGGCATGACAGTAGATAAACCTTGGCTTGCTCAATACCCAGACAATGTACCCAAGACTATTAATCCTGACCAATATGAAAGCCTCATAGAGCTATATGAAGAGTGCTTTAACCGTTTTCGTATGCATCCTATGACTATTTGTATGGGTGTTACTCATACTTATGGTGACGTTGATAAGGCATCACTTGCAGTGGCGGCATGGTTACAAGCTCAAGGCCTACCTAAAGGCAGCGTTGTGGCACTTATGATGCCAAACGTACCACAGTATCTACCAACTATGATTGGCATCTTACGCGCAGGTTACGTTTGCACCCCTGTCAACCCACTATATACTGGCCGTGAGCTGCGTCATCAATTAAACGACTCTGGTGCTCAAGTTATTTTTGTCGTTGACAACTTCGCTCAAGCGCTAGAGCAAGTCATTGAAGAGACTAATATCAAGCGTATTGTCCTCTCAAAAATGGGCGATATGATGGGCTTGAAAGGTATTTTGGTAAATACCGTTATCCGTCAGGTGAAACGCTTAGTACCTAAATACAACCTTAACGATCCTAAGTACCATGTTACCAAATTTCCTGAAGTGCTTAAGAAAGGTAAGAACCTCCCTATTCAAGCACCTAAAGCCACCATGCAGCAGAAAGCTATTTTGCAATATACTGGTGGAACAACAGGGTTATCTAAAGGTGCCGTGCTGACTCAGCGTAACGTCGTCGCTGCTGCTATGCAATCAGAAGCATGGTATCGTCCTGTTACCTCGGATATCAACGAGGTATATATCAATATGGTAATGGCATTGCCGCTATATCATATTTTTGCATTCATGCTTAGCCTGCTTGGTATGCGTTCAGGTTATACCTTTGTGCTGATACCTAACCCACGTGATATGCCAGGGTTTATCAAAACGTTATCAAAACAACCGTTCCATATTTTCCCTGCTGTAAACACCTTGTTTAAAGGTTTGCTTGATCAGCCAAATTTCAAAGATTTGGACTTTAGCTCATTGCGTATCACGCAAGCCGGTGGTATGGCAGCAACAGAACAAACAGCAGCACGCTGGTTAGAAGTGACTGGCTGCCCGATGGTTGAAGGTTGGGGTATGACTGAAGGTGTTGCAGCTGGTACCGCCAACGTCATTACTGATCGCAAGTTCAACGGTACAATCGGTATACCAGTTCCGAGCGTTGACATCATCGTAGTTGATGATAATGGCAAACGTGTTGGATTGAATCAAGCTGGTGAGATGTGCATCAAAGGTCCTAACATTACTTCCGGTTATTTCAACAAAGACAATACGAACGACTTCACCAGCGATGGTTATTTCCGTACTGGCGATATCATTAGCATGGACGAAAAAGGCTATATCACCTTGCTGGATCGCAAAAAAGACATGATTCTAGTATCAGGGTTCAACGTGTTCCCTAATGAGATTGAAGCGGTCATGCTTGATTGCGACGGTATTGTCGACTGTGCTGTCATTGGCATTCCTGATGATCATCAAGGTGAAGCCGTTAAAATCTATATCGTACCTGCAGACAACAACGTCACTAAAGAGGACATTAAAGAGTTTGCGTTGGATAATTTGACCGGTTACAAATGCCCGCGTCATATTGAGTTTGTCAGCGAACTACCAAAAAGCAATGTGGGTAAAGTACTACGTCAAAAGCTGCGTGAGCAGCATATTGCAGACAACCCACAAACACTATAGTACTCATACTATGATTTTTGGATAAGTACAAAACAGCCCACTATCATAATAGTGGGCTGTTTTGTTTGTCATGTCTAATATTTTGCCATTCTACTCTACTAGCTTAATTTACTCATTACTTGCAACGGCAAATGTTTCATCGCATGACTGACCATTGACCACGGTAGACTTGGTACACAGGCTTCATCTACTTCCGCTTCAATCGCTGCCACAATCGCTTTGGTACCAGTATCTGCATCGACCTCGAATGGCAATGGCTTGGAGCCCTCGTTGATCTCTGTACGGATATACCCTGGATAGATAGTAGATACTTTGATGGGCAATTTGGTCAATAGCATATCCGCGCGAATACCTTCTGCTAAGTGAGCCAAGCCAGCCTTGCTCGCGCCATAGGTAGTTAGATGTCTAGGCAGTCCGCGCATGGCTGACATACTTGATATCACTACTAAGTGTCCACTGTTTTGGGCACGAAAGATGCTCATTGCCGCTTCACACTGTGCCAATGCTGCTACAAAGTTGATATCTGCAGTACGGCGATTGGTCTCGAAATGCCCTTGACCAATTCGGCGACTGTCACCAATGCCAGCATTGACTACTACGCGCTCAATACTACCGAAGTCCTCTGTAAAAGCCGCAAATACTTGGAAAATCGCATCGTAGTCACTGACATCTAAAGCACGATACTCAATGCGGATATCAGGGTATTGCGCCGTTAGCTCTGATTTTAGCTGCTCTAAACGATCCGTACGGCGCGCACATATTGCCAGGTTATACCCTAATTTGGCAAAAAGTCTCGCCATCCCCTCGCCTAAACCTGAGCTTGCCCCTGTGATCAGTACCGTTTTATCCTTGCCTACTTGCTGCCTGTTCAGACCTTTTAAGTAACGTGCAGGTTGAACTGCACCGACTAACTGGTTTTTACTATTGCGGGCACTTTTGGCAACCAAATTTATCAATTTATTTTGCATATACAGTCCTTTGAATATCAGTAATGAATAGCGTTAACGTCATGTCCGCTTGTATCAGTGCATCTTATCAGCACAGACGGTGTACTTCATTTAGGTATACACAACATCGTATCACTAACAAGTTTATCGCCATGTCACGAACGGCTTGCCTTCAGAGAATAAATGGCTATATTCATTTAAAGACAGCAAGCGAGTACTCTGTTTTTTTAGAGTGATCGATGTCACACCTGTATTAACCAAGCTTTTATTCAACTGGTAGGCTGTCTGGCTACCTTGACGTAACAACTGCGCAGTGATTGCAGCAATAACACCGCCTGACGTAAATACAAGTACTGTACTGTCCTGATCTAAGCTCATATTTGCTATTTTTGCACGTACTTGCTCAAGCGCTTGCTGCGCACGCTCACTAAACTGTGGCCAACTTTCAACATAATCTTGATCATTGTTACCACCGTGCCAGCGCTGCATTGCCTGATCGAATAATTCTGCCAGTCGCGTGGCTGGTGATTCCGCTTTAGCAATTTCAGCTGAGATATCGGCTCGATTACTGAGTCCGTCAGTTGACTTAATAAAGACGTCCTTGTGATTAAACTCATCGAATTGTGGCACGATATAGCTATTGGGCTGATCAAAATCGATTGCTGGCATCGTAGGTTTGCCATCGCCATTATTGGTACAAACAAAGGGCTGATAGCCCTCCCAAAAATGGCGTGCTGAATCTTGCTGGCGAACCAAATTACCAGTGAATATTGCATCTATACGGCGCTGCGTTGCAGCGTAGTGCTGACCTAGCATTTTTGCTTGAATACTACCTAACTCTGAGAGTTGATCGTAGTTTTCTTGACCAAAAGAAGCCTGGCCGTGACGGGCTAAAAGTATGGTTGTCATAACTTACTACCTTTTATCATATTTACCAAAGTACAGTTTATTCAGGAGTGTGAGATGATTTTGCAAAATATCCCTTTGGTAAAATACTTTTAACAACCTTCTGTACAGGGCTTGGTAGCTGCTCGATGGTAGCAGCGTCTACCCCTCTGTCTTCTAAATGCGGCTGAACGTGTGTATTGAACAGCGCTTCGCCTTCATATTGCGCAATCAGTTTGAGACATTTGGCGTGCATGACGTGTATAGCAAGCCATGCATTTTTGAATGCTGGATTGGTGGTTTGTTTGTGATAGTAGCGATAGTAGATTTGCTGAATAATACCTGATAGACGGAATAGACCGAATACTTCATAAAAGGTCCAGTTATCTATCTTGAGTCCAGATTTTTCTAGATAATAAGCAACCACTTCATCACGCGTCATCATGCCTTCTAAGTGAGTTGGCTGGCGACGGAACTGCTGCATAACAATATTGTCATCTTCTTCAATCCAGTAGGCCAATGCACTACCCAAATCCATTAATGGGTCACCAAGGGTTGCCATCTCCCAATCGAGTACACCAATCACCTTGGTCGGCTCATCCGCATCGAGTATGACATTGTCAAAACGCCAGTCATTGTGAATAATGCACGTTTTGCTATCCGCAGGTGTGTGTTTTTTAAGCCACTGTCTGACCAATGCAAAGCTCGGTACGTTAGGTGTTTTTGCTTTGACGTAACGTTTATCCCAGCCACTAATTTGGCGCTCGCAATAGCCGTCACCGCGTCCTAAATCGACCAAATCAGGATGCTCTGTATAGTCTATCTGGTGTAGCTCTACCAATGCATCTAAAACATTGGTACAAAGCAGACGAGTTTGTACAGGGTCCAGCTCAACGCCTTTTGGTAAGTTGGCTCGAGGAATGATACCTTCCATACGCTCCATCACATAGAAATCAGCACCAATGACATTGTCATCAGTGCATAATGCAACCATTTCAGGTACATAAGGATAAGCGTCTTTCAATGCCTTTTGAACTGTATGCTCACGTACCATGTCATGAGCAGATTTTGCTTTGGTACCTTTTGGTGGACGGCGTAAGATAAGATCCTGGTTTTTACCTTCACCTTCATATTGTAATCGATACGTCCAGTTTGACGCTCCGCCAGAGAACTGAGTAACTTTAGGCTCGCCTACGACATCGACACCCTGACTGCGAAGCCATTCGCTCACTGCTGTAGCATCAAGCTCTTCACCTTCACGTACGGCACCGCCTTTATCAAGTACTTTATTATCAGTTGCCATGAGACATTCCTTATCGTGTGATCATGTATTTTTATAGCCAGTAGTCAACTATTTAATAGCAATGAGCTACTGTTAGTGATGAAAAATTCACTACTAAATCGTTAATAGTGAATTTTCAATTTTTTTATTTTCGGCAATAGTGGTATGAGTAACTTCAGGTTTACTCACACCTATTGATGAGTCTTAAGCTTTGTCAGATTTAGAACGACTAAAACCTTGACGCTTTAGCTCTAGCTTGGCAATCATCGTTTGGTGTACTTCATCAGGGCCATCTGCGAGGCGTAGTACACGGGCTTGGGCATAGAACCCTGGTAGCATCGTGTCTTGACATACACCCATGCCGCCATGAATTTGAATCGCCATGTCGACCACTTCTTGTAGTACAGTTGGCGCGACTACTTTAATAGCAGAGATTTCAGTCAATGCCGCTTTGGTACCTTGGGCGTCCATTTTTTGCGCCGCGTAAAGGGTTAGTAAGCGTGCCTGATCAATCTTGATACGGGCATCGCTGATACGCTCAAAGTTGCCGCCCAATTGTAGTAATGGCTTACCAAAAGCGGTACGTGACATGCCGCGCTTAACAGCCAATTCTAGTGATTTTTCAGCCGCACCGATACAACGCATGCAATGGTGAATACGACCTGGTCCTAGGCGGCCTTGTGCAATCTCAAAACCTTTGCCTGGTCCACCAATAAAGTGACTGACTGGCACACGTACATTCTCAAAGCTAATTTCACCATGACCATGCGGCGCATCATAATCACCGAATACTTTGAGCATGCGCTTGATCTTAACACCCGCAGTATTGACTGGAACTAATACCATCGAATGCTGATGATGGCGACCGGCAGTTTCGTCAGCGGTATATGCCATAACAATCAAGATGTCAACTGCAGGATCACCAAGACCCGATGACCACCATTTACTACCGTTGATGACGATTTCATCACCATCAACCACAGCAGTTGCTTGCATATTGGTGGCATCACTTGAGGCCACATCAGGCTCAGTCATACAAAAGACAGAACGCGTCTCACCTTCTAACAACGGGGTGAGCCATTTGTCTTGCTGCTCTTGTGTACCATAACGCCATAGTAGCTCCATGTTACCGCTATCAGGTGCATTGCAGTTAAATACATGTGGCGCGAGCAAACTACGACCAGTCAGCTCTGCAATAGGCGCATAATCAGTAACCGAAAGCCCTGCACCTAAAGTATCATCTGGCAAGAAAAGGTTCCACAATCCTTCCTCACGCGCTTGTTTGCGTAAGTTTTCATAGGCTTCTGGCCATTCCCAGTTCTCCCAGTTACCGTCAGGGTTTTTCTTATGACACTCTTCCCAGAACTGGGCTTCGATGGGTTCAATATTTGTTTCAATGAACGCTTTGACTTTGGCATGCATGGCTTGACCATGTTCTGTTGCGGTAAACATTAAATTGTCGTTAGACATAAATGACTTCCTTTTCTTTATTGATTGTCTAAATCGAGTTTTGATAAAAAGCGCTGTTAGACCTTTAGCGCAAGCTTTAGTGTACGGACGTATACTGTTTTTAGTATGCTACATTTATAACACAGCAATTATGAATAAACAGCAAAAAGGCGCGACCAGCTAGGACACGCCTTTTACAAAATACAAACAATGCGTAGTTAAGAGTAAAGCGACTAAAATACTAGCTATTAGACATCATAATGATATCTAACACTATTTTAAGATATTCAGACGACTGTTTAACTCAAAACGTGCTAATGCATCCGGTAATTTATCCACTGCAATGCTAAGGGTTGCTTCGGCAGCTTGTGCCAGACCCAGCTTCTCTGCAAGCGTTGGCTTTTGGCGTGAATGCAATGAATATACTTCACTATTTTCCATACGCTCCAAAATATAGCTATCAGAGGTCTGCAAGCTATCAACGAGGTTAAGCTTCAACGCGTCTTCGCCATACCAGTGCTCACCTGTGGCTACTTTAGCAACATCCAACTCTGGGCGGTAAGCATTAACGAAATGCTTAAATAGCTCGTGCGTCTGCTCTAGCTCTTCTTGATACTTAGCACGATCTTCGGCGTCATTTTCCCCGAACACAGTCACCGTACGTTTGTAGTCGCCAGCGGTAAACATTTCATAATCGACGTCGTGATTTTTGAGCCATTTGTGGAAATTTGGCAATTGTGATACCACCCCGATTGAGCCAATAATCGCAAATGGTGCGGCCACAACATTGTCTGCCACACACGCCATCATATAGCCACCGCTCGCTGCCACTTTATCAACACATACTGTCAGCTTTAGACCGGCGTCCTTTAAGCGCACCAATTGCGCGGCTGCCAGACCATAACCATGCACCAAACCGCCGCCTGACTCAAGACGTACGATCACTTCATCGCCTTTATTCGCTGTACTGATAAGGGTACTAATTTCTTCACGTAAATGATTGACGGCAGTGGCTTTGATGTCACCGTCAAAGTCGAGTACAAAAACTTGTGACGCAGTGTCAGTATTTTTTTTCTGCTTTTTGCTTTTTGTCTTTAGGGCTTGCTTGGCTTTTTTTGCCATTGCTTTTTTGAATGCTTTAAGCGCGGCTTTGCCCTGGGTCGCTTCCATCAAATCTTCGCGACGCTGTTTTTGGGCTTCATTTAGATGTCTTACTTTTAGCTCAACCGGGTTTTTAGGGGGATGAAATAGCATGATTACAAATCCTCAAGTCAGTAGATATATCAATATAGATGTTTTTATTCAGGTGCGGTTGATATGCGCACGCTTGTTAGTGTTTTCAAGCAAAATGACAATATTTAACCTAATCTAGATATCGCTCAATGAATACAGCCGATACCAGTGCATGGCTGCACTTTGATTGAACTCAGCCGGTTGTATAACAAGGGCATATTAGGCATAATATGCGTTTATATCAAATTTTCTGCAGCCAACGTGATGACCCTTTGTCTTGATCGCGTTGTTTGTGTGTTTTTTTTGCAAATCGCTTGAAACGCACAGCAATGGCTGCATTACTGTATTTCGAATTGGGCTGATAACTGGATAACTATATTATGACGCAAAGCACTATGACGCATAGCGAATACCGAGACGAATATTGCGGAGCCGTAACCGAGAGCTTACTTGAGCAAACCATTAGCATCGTAGGTTGGGTACATCGTCGTCGCGATCACGGTGGTGTGATTTTCTTAGACATGCGTGACCGCGCTGGTATCTTGCAGGTCGTGGTCGACCCTGACACACCAGAAGCTTTCGCAACTGCTGATGCGGTACGTCCTGAATACGTACTAAAAATCACTGGCCGCGTACGTCGTCGTTATGAAGGTACTGAAAATAATAATATGACCAGTGGCCAGATCGAGCTATTGGGCAAAGAAATTGAAGTATTGGCTAAATCTGAAACACCACCATTCCCATTAAATGACGAAAAAACGACTGTATCTGAAGACTTGCGTCTAAAGTATCGGTATCTTGATATGCGTCGTCCGCAAATGCAAGAGCGTATGGTGTTCCGTGCCAAGGCAACTTCAGCAATTCGTCGCTATTTAGACGATCATGGTTTCTTGGATGTCGAGACGCCTATTTTGACTCGTGCAACGCCTGAAGGTGCGCGTGATTATCTTGTACCATCACGTACGCGTCCTGGTAACTTCTTTGCCCTGCCGCAGTCACCACAGCTATTTAAGCAATTATTAATGGTGTCAGGTTTTGACCGTTATTATCAAATCGCTAAATGCTTCCGTGATGAAGACTTACGTGCTGATCGTCAGCCTGAATTTACTCAGGTGGATATCGAGACGTCTTTCTTGAACGAAGAAGAGATCATGAACATCAACGAAGGTCTGATCAAGCATTTGTTCAAGACCATGATGGACGTTGAGTTTGAGCAGTTCCCTCGCATGACTTATGCTGAAGCAATGCGCGACTATGCATCAGACAAGCCTGACTTACGTATTCCATTGAAACTGGTTGACGTTGCAGATTTGATGAAAGACGTTGATTTCAAAGTATTCGCTGGCCCTGCTAACGATCCTAAAGGTCGCGTTGCTGCCCTACGTATCCCTGGCGGTGCTTCATTGAGCCGTAAGCAAATCGATGCTTATACTAAGTTTGTTGGTATCTATGGCGCACGCGGTTTGGCTTATATCAAAGTCAATGATGCAAGCAGCATCAACAATGGCGTAGATAAAGAATCTGGCCTACAGTCTCCGATCATCAAAAACATGACTGATGATGTGCTTGTTAGCTTAATTGAGCGTACTGCTGCAGAAGATGGTGATATTATCTTCTTTGGTGCAGATAAAGCCAGTGTCGTGAACGACGCAATCGGCGCATTACGCCAAAAAATCGGTCTTGACCTTGAGATGGTAACTTGTGAGTGGGCGCCGCTTTGGGTGACTGACTTCCCAATGTTTGAAGAAACTGACAACGGTCAATGGACGTCAATGCATCATCCATTTACCAAGCCTAAAGGCTCAGTTGAAGAGTTGAAAAACAACCCAGAAGCTGCGCTTTCTATCGCTTATGACATGGTATTGAATGGTACAGAAGTCGGCGGTGGTAGCTTACGTATCAATACTTACGATATGCAGCAAGCTGTCCTTGATGCTTTAGGTATCGGCGAGCAAGAAGCAGAAGACAAATTTGGCTTCTTACTTGATGCATTGAAATTTGGTGCACCGCCGCATGGTGGTTTGGCATTCGGTTTGGATCGCTTGATTATGCTTATGGTAGGTGCAGACTCTATCCGTGATGTGATTGCCTTCCCAAAAACCAAAACTGCTGAGTGCCCATTGACCCAAGCACCTGCTGGCGTTGATAGCAAACAGTTACGTGATCTTGGTATCCGTGTGCGTGAAAAAGCACAGGCTGATACCAACAAACCTGCTCAATAAAACCTTTGATGATGCGTAGTTGCTGTCTACCGTGCTTGTTACGTGATTCATTGCCATGTGAGTGGTTATGAATCCGTATCATATTTTCAAATTCGTGCCACTGTCTGTACTGCAGATGCTGGCACGTTTTGTCGCTTGGGTTATCGTTAAAATACCCAGTCTAAGTATCATGCGCACCATTCGGATCAACATGGCTCTGATTACTGATACCTTGTCTGAGCGACAAAAGCGCGCACTAACTAAAGACATCATCTACCATCAATGCTTGACCAGTATCGAATCTATCAAAAGCTGGGCGATGCCACCTGAATGGAGCATCGCTCAAATTTGCGATGTCCATAATAAAGACATTCTATTAGAAGGGCTTGCCAATCCCAATGGCATGCTTGCCATCGTACCCCATCTTGGTACATGGGAGATGATGAACGCCTGGCTCAACCAGTTTGGTTCGCCAACTATTATGTACAAGCCCGTAGACGGCAGATTCGCTAATGAGTTTATCCTGCAAGGTCGTGCGCGTCTTAATGCCACATTGGTACCTACTGACGGTAGCGGTGTAAAAGCCGTCTTTAAAACCCTCAAGCAAGGGGGCTTTAGTATTGTACTGCCAGACCATGTCCCAGACCCCTCAGGCGGCGTTGTCGTGCCCTTCTTTGGTGTCAAAACATTAACCAGCACCCTTGCCTCAAAATTGGCGAGCAAAACCAAATGCGCCTTAGTTGGTCTCGCATGTATTCGTCGTACTGATGGACGCGGTTTTGATATTTACTGCTATCAGCTCGATAATTCTGCTTTATACGACCGTAATGCTGAAGTGGCGACTCATGCGCTCAACCAGGCTATGGAGCATATGATCAACGATCATTGCAGTCATTATATGTGGGGCTACCGACGGTTTAAACGTATACCTAATTTAGGCAACCCTTACCGAAAGGATAAAGCAAAACTAGCAGCTTTTATTCAAGCACATCATGCTACTACTGATCGTTCCAACAATGATCTTAACGGCTCTCAGCGATAGCACCGAGCTTAACAATCGCTAGCAACGACCGTGCTATCATGTAATGATTTAGACGTATCATCAATCACAGTTATGCTAATATTGCCTAACTTTCAAATTCTTTTCTTTTTTATTGATCCTATATTCACCTTATCATTATCTCATCACGAGTGTATTATGACATCTGACGTAACCAAAGCCGTACCTACAGACCCAGCGCAGCGCAGTAGCAACAATACTGAACAGCGTTATATTATTTGTATGAAATGGGGTGATAAATATGGTCCCGAATACGTCAATCGTCTTTACAACATGGTAAGCCGTCATTTGACACTAGATTTTCAAATGGTTTGTTTGACCGATGACAGTACAGGTATCGATCCTGCGATTGCTTGTTACCCCATACCTGAGATGGATTTGCCCGCAGGTCCTGAACGTGGCTGGAAAAAGCTCACAACCTTTAAGCCTGAGCTGTATGATTTAAAAGGTGTGGCACTATTTTTGGATATTGACATCGTCATTGTTGATAATATCGATGCTTTTTTTACTTATGTAGCAAAGCATGAAGATAGTGTGGTCATCATTCGCGATTGGAAAAAACCATGGCGTATGATTGGTAATAGCTCTGTCTATCGTTTCAATATTGGTATGAATACCTACCCTGATCTATTAGCAAACTTTGAGCGAAATTTTGAGACCATTCGCACTCAAGTACGTCATGAACAGGCCTATCTATCTAACTACCTGCGTGAGCATCATCATCTAGAGTATTGGGATAAATCATGGTGCGTGAGTTTTAAATACCAATGTATCGCGCCCATTCCGTTTAACTTTGTGCGAGCGCCCACACTACCTGACGATGCAAAGATTGTTATATTCCATGGCGAGATTAATCCACCAGACGCCATTGCTGGTAGCGGCGGTAAATGGTATCGGCATGTGAAGCCAAGTCCTTGGTTAAAAGAACACTGGCAGTAAACGTTTAGTCATTAAAATATCAAATAATTGAGGTCAACTACTGGAAAATGGTATGGCGTTGTATTTAAGGTTACCGACCACTGCTAGTTTCAATATTGATAACGAGCTCGTCGTTATCAATGCTTTTAATGCTAATGAAGCAGAGCAAAGTTTGCTTGGAAAAGACGTCAATATTATCGCCTCAGGCCCATCAATACAGCAGATGGTATTGTCAGATTTATCAGACACGCCAACTATCTTTGTAAACGGCAGTATCAGCCTTACCGCAGAGCATGATTTCAATGCTATCGTCGGCTATGTTATCAGTGATGCCCGCTTTATCAATCATCAACCTGAAATTCTACGGCAGCATTATACGGGTCAACCTTTATACGCGACATTGGCTGTCTTTGAAGCAATGGCAACCACTCACCCGGACATCATGCTCACTTACCATCATGCCATGCGAGTATTGTATCCAGTGGATAGACCGTGGGGGGTTAAGTCAAATAAGCTATCATTCAATAAGCTTATATTTAAGAAAAAACGACTGAATAAAAAAACGCCATTGTCTTACTTTATAAATCATCCAAACTTTGTTATTGCGAGCACTCATAGCGCTGCTGAAATTGGCGTTTCTCTTAATGTCACTCATGGATTTGTCGAGGCAGGTACCGTTGCTTATGTCGCCACCCAACTGGCTTTTTCTCGTCTTGCAGCTACTATTCATCTATACGGTATTGACTTACTCAATAGTGATCAACCGCGTTTTTATGAAAACGATGGCAACAGTGCGCCAAGTACATTGAGTAAAGTTATGAGCGAGCGCATTGTACCCTCGTTTAATTTACTAGGTAGAGCGTACAGAGCACATGGGGTTACTGTTATCAATCATTCGCCCGTCTCCAAAGACTTATTTAATGGTCTATAATCTTTTTTATAACTTTCATTACCTAGTAAATTCGATATGAGACCAAATTCCAAATATTGCTGCGCGATCTGTTTCGGCAATAGTTGCTCATTTAATGGCACGATATAACGTATAAGATTGTCTACCGCTTGATCGATAAGTATGGCTAATCCTTCAATATCTCCAACAGCTATCAAGTTTCTAGTTGGTAACAGCTCCCTTGGACCAAAAGGACAGTCGGTACTGATCACGGGTACACCAAGTGCTTGCGCTTCGACAATAACATAGCCAAAACCTTCGAAATTAGAGGTGACCACCATCAATGCCGCTGACGCAATCAGTGGATAAGGATTGGTCTGAAAACCCAAAAACCTAACATGGTTACTAATATTAAGCTCAACTGCTAACGCCTTAATCTCAGCTTCAAGCGTGCCTTTACCCACCAGTACTAGCGGCAGCTTCTGCGCCGTCTGTGCATAGGCCTGTAATAGCTCGCGATGCCCTTTCATAGTGTCAAATGAGGCCACATGAATCATATACTGCTTACGGGTTAAACCAAACTTTTCAATATATGATGTTTGCACTGATTTCCTTTGAATCCAAGCAGCGTCGCAAGGATTATAGATTGTTGTGGTAGCAGTCACTTCTCCTAAAAGCGAGACTAAGTCTTTACGTGTACCTTCACTGACGCAGCTACAAGGGTGTGCACCATACACCATTTTTAAATGATTAAGAGTCTGTACTGGTATGTCTAATAACTGATGCTCGAACTGTTTAGATAGCGCTGTATGTAGCACATTTACGACATTTGGCAATCGGCTATACGTCATGATCCAGTTCAATTTATAAATGTTAACCAAGGTTAGATTTGGTGTTCCTATTCGACTAAGCACATAATTGTCAATACGCGTCGCAACTTTCTTATAAGCCTGTGCCTGTTTGGAACCTGGATTAAGATTTTGCTCAATAAACACTTCATCGTATGGTACGACATGATAGTGAATACCAGTATCTAACGGCATATCCTGCGTTCCTTCCAGACATAGTATATGTACGTTATAGCCCATCTGTACATAAGTACTCGCTAGCGTAGTAACCATACGCTCAGCACCGCGACCTTCAAGCGCTTTTAGAATAAATAAAATAACGGGTGGCATGCGTGTCTCAGCTTAGCTTGGTAAGCGTATTAGTATGATTGATTGCCCAAATAAGTGTATCAGTAGCCATATTTATTGCAGCATTCTGGCTTTATATGCTAGTCTCATCTACCTTTGCCCTCCTGATTTTAATTAATTAAGTATAGGTGTAACTGGTCTGCCTACCCATAGCAAACTTGTGATAAACATTGTTCTTATAAATTGATGAAGCCTTGGTAACACTGATATCAGTAAATATCGTAGCTGAGCTAACGTCACTACTAAAAATAATAGCATTTTGATAAAATGTATTCCCAAAAGGTAGGATCTATTATGAAGCCGCTTAATGAAAAAGTAGTAGACGTTGTCATCGCTTGGGTGGATGGCGCAGATCCTATCCTCAAACAAAAAAGAGAGCATTATAAGTCAGGTAAGGCAGTAGCGTCAGATGCGACATCTGCGACGCGTTTCGCAAGCGATGATGAGATATATTATAATATTGCCTCTGTCATCAAATACGTGCCTTTTTGCCGTCACATTTATGTTGTAACCGACCAACAGAAACCTGCATTCATCGATGAGTTTGCCAAGCAGAATATCTGCTCGACAGATAAAATACGTATCGTCGATCATAAAGAAATATTTTCAGGTTATGAGCAGTTTTTACCTACGTTTAATACTCGGTCAATTGAGACAATGATATGGAATATCGAAGGGCTATCTGACTATTTTGTTTATATGAATGATGATTTCTTTTTTAACCAGCCTGTGACGATAGATGATTTCTTAGATGGTAACAACCTGATCATTCACGGTCAGTGGCGCAATAATGCTATTTTGAGCGCTAAGCTTAATTTCCGAAAATCTCGCTTGAAATTATTTGGTACCCCCGTTCAACCACGCCATACTATAGCCCAAATGTTAAGTGCTAAAATATTAGGTATGGATCAATTTTTTGAGATACACCACTACCCTCATATTGTTGATAGAAATATTTTAGAAGCTCACCTGTTAAATAACCCTAAACTGCTAGAAGAGCAGATAAAATATAAATTCAGGGATGTTGCACAGGTCAATCCTATAACACTGATGAATCATCTGAAAATTCAAAAGAGTGAAGTACATTTAAAATCTGATACCTCTGTCAATTATCTGAAAAATGAGAGTAGTGTCGATGATTTTATTACTGCTTTAGAAGATAAATCTATTAAGTACGGTTGTATTCAAAGCTTGGACCTACTCAAGCCAGATTTGCACAATAAAATCAGCCAAGCCATGACACATAAACTCGCAGCTTATCTACCTACCTCTGTGGTAACAAGCATTAATGAATAAGCCTAAAGCGGGTTAGCTCAAGCTTGAGCAGCTACCAATCTTAAACAACTATAAGAACTAGCCAATTTTGGTTTGAACCAATAAAAGCATAAACATTACTTGGATATATTATGAAAATAACAGTCGTAGGTACAGGCTATGTAGGCTTATCAAATGCAATGCTACTGGCACAGCATAACGAAGTTATCGCTGTCGATGTGGTTGCTGAAAAGATAGAGATGTTGAATGCCAAGCAATCTCCTATTGAAGATGAAGATATTGAAGACTTTTTATCGCATAAAAACCTCAATTTTTCTGCGACGCTGGATGCCAGTACAGCTTACAAAGATGCTGACTTTATCATCGTTGCCACACCAACTGATTATGATACTAAGACTAACTATTTCAACACCTCCACAGTAGAAGCGGTCATTGAACAAGTGCTCTTAGTGAACTCACAAGCGACTATTATCATAAAGTCCACAGTACCAGTGGGTTATACAGCAAGTATCAGAGAACGTTACGCGACTGATCGCATTGTATTTTCACCTGAGTTTTTGCGTGAAGGTAAAGCACTACATGACAACCTCTACCCTTCTAGGATCATTGTAGGTGCACAGTCTGAGCAGGCTCGCGTGTTTGCCAACTTATTACTTGAAGGTGCAATCAAAAAGGACGTACCGCTATTATTTGTAGAATCTACCGAAGCTGAAGCGATTAAGTTATTTTCTAATACCTATCTAGCGATGCGCGTGGCTTATTTTAATGAGCTTGACACTTATGCTCAAACCTTTGGACTTGACACCAAACAAATCATCGAAGGTATCGGCTTAGACCCACGCATTGGTGATCATTATAATAATCCTTCATTTGGCTATGGCGGTTACTGTCTCCCCAAAGATACCAAGCAGCTACTGGCAAATTACGATGAAGTACCAAGCAACCTGATCAAGGCTATTGTCGATTCTAATAGAACTCGCAAAGATTTTATTGCTGATAAAGTTATCGAAAGACAGCCAAAGATCGTAGGCATACATCGCTTAGTAATGAAAAGCGGGTCAGATAATTTTAGAGCGTCTGCGATCCAAGGTATCATGAAGCGTATCAAAGCAAAGGGGATTGAAGTCGTTGTCTATGAACCTGTGTTGAAAGAAGATAATTTCTTTAACTCGCGGGTTATTAAGGACTTAGAAACCTTTAAATCAATGAGTGATGTGATTGTCGCCAACCGCTTATCTGATGAGATAAAAGATGTGGCGGACAAAGTATTTACTAGAGATCTATTTGGGAACGATTAATGAAAATTTTAGTCACTGGTGCGGCGGGCTTTATTGGTTTCCACTTAATCAAAGCATTATTGGAAACGGGCGTATCTGATAGCGAATATTGTATTATTGGTATCGATAATATCAATGACTATTATGATGTAGATTTAAAAAAAGAGCGTTTAAGAATATTAGGTGAGATAGCATCGCCAGACACATTTACGTTCATCAAGTTAGACCTTGCTGATCGCGAAGCCATGTCTGAGCTTTTTGCCACCCATCAATTCGATACCGTTGTTAATCTGGGCGCTCAAGCAGGCGTACGCTACTCTATCGAAAACCCAAATGCCTATATCGACTCAAACGTGGTTGGATTCGTTAATATATTAGAAGGGTGCCGTCACTACGATATCAAGCACTTGATTTATGCAAGCTCGAGCTCTGTTTATGGTATGAATATCAAACAACCATTTACCACCGCTGACTGCGTTGACTTTCCTATCAGCTTGTATGCGGCTACGAAAAAATCAAACGAGCTGATGGCACATAGCTATAGTCATTTATACAATATCCCTACCACAGGTCTGCGTTTTTTTACGGTTTACGGCCCTTATGGTCGACCAGATATGGCATATTTTTCTTTTACTAAGAAAATTTTGGCGGGCGAACCCATCAACGTCTTCAATAATGGTGTTATGCAACGTGACTTTACGTATATTGATGATATCGTCAACGGCATTATTCGTATAATCAACAAAGCGCCCTCTCCTCAGTGTTCTACTGTCACAACAGCAACCGCCCCCTACAAGATTTATAATATTGGTAACAATCAGCCAGTCACGCTGCGGCGTTTCATTACTGCTATCGAAGACGCATGTGGTAAAAAAGCGCAGGAAAACTTATTACCCATGCAAGCAGGTGATGTGCCTATTACCTATGCTGATATAGATGAGTTAGTAGAGGATATCGGCTTTAAACCTGAGACTAGTATCGAAGAGGGTATTAAACAATTTGTCGATTGGTATCAACGATATTATTCAGTTTAGATAAGCAGTGATAATCTTTAAGACTTATATTATAGAGATTAAAACGCTAGCATCTTTGTATTTTTTCAAAGGATTTTGATGACATGACCACACCTGCAAACTGGCAAAAAAAACTGCTATTACTGTTTCGAAGCGAAAAAAGACTAAATGCAGGTAAGGTTGTCAATAACTATAATGACAAAAGTTTTGATGAGATGAAAGCGACAACGATTACTGAGTCGATGTGTGATATTAAAGCGTTAACTGATGAGCGCAAAAGCACAGATTTAGAAAGTCATTTAAATAATTTGAAATATAAATCACTTGGTGAATCTGAGCTCTGCTTTTATCATAATACTCTTGTTATCTTGATACGCCGTAAATATAAGATAGCTAAAACGTTTGCTGAATTTGAGAGATTATGGGAGGCGGAAAGCGGCTACTTATTAGAGCACCTCTCGCTACGCTGGATTGTTTCTGCCTGCGACACATTCATTGACCATTCAGACGATACTTGTAGAGCAGCTATCTTGATGAATGTCGTGACTCTCATGAATACTTTGCGCACTTACGAAACCAAAAACTTCCTGCAGTTGCCCGCTACTTCTGAATCTCTGCCATTGCTAACTGAAAAAACCGATATGCTTTATGCAGGCGATCTGCCTCTATACGATGGTCTTACTTATTTTCGCATCGGCACTGATGACAGCTTGAGAAACATGTGCAAACGTTATAATAAATTTCAGAAAGTCGATAAATTAGCTACTAGCATACTATTATCTGTTTTTGAGAAACTACAGCATAATGATAGTGCGTTTGCCACATTACGAGCATTACACAGAGACGATTGGTCTAAATGGTGGTTGGATTAGGCTACCTTTTTTATACTTTTACTCAGAACCACTGCTTTCGATTTTTATCGATGCTACGACTAAGAAGAACCTAATTACTGCTTGCCATAAACTCTATATATTGTTGAGCAATATTCGTTGGTAGCAGCTCATTATCAAATGTGGACTCATACACACTAGCATCTATCATTGCCTCATCCATTTTTTCTGCTAAAGCGTCAATATCTCCTACAGGGATAAGATTGTATGATGGTAATAGCTCACTTGGACCTGATGGGCAGTCTGTACTGATGACAGGCGTGCCTAAAGCCAGTGACTCAGCAATGACTCGTCCAAACCCTTCGAATATTGATGATAACACCATAAATTTTGCCTTCCGGATATAGGGATACGGATTCTTTTGAAAACCTAAAAAATGTACATGATGGTCTAGATCTAAAGAGGCAACCAACATCTTCATTTGCTCTAACAACGCTCCCTCACCTAACAACAAAAGCGGAACCACTTTTCTTGTTTTTGCATAGCTTCTAAGTAAGACCTCATGAGCTTTTTGAGTCTTAAAACTACCGACATGAATAATATAACTATTAAACTCTGGCTCAAACTCTGACGCCGATTGCATGATCTGTATTTGGTCAATCGGGTTATATATTGTCGTGGTATTTGTAACACCTAATGTAGACTGAAAGTCTTTTTCGACTCCTTTGCTAATACATATGCAAGGATGCCGAGAATATATATTGCTTAACCTTTTCTCATTTGCTTTTTTGCCTTGGCTTCTAAACAACTCAATTTTTTTAGAAAGATTATTTCTAATTACGTGTGCAATATTAGGTAGCTTGCTGTGGCGCAAGACCATATCAGCTTTGTCTAAATTCGCAAGCGTCAGTATTGGAGTGCCAATCTCTTTGATCACGTATCTGTCTAATACTTTTGCAAAGTACCAGTGCCTCAGTTGTTTAGTAGGTATAGACTTATAGTCGTTCAAGTCAATCTGATGATAGGAAATATCATCGCTGAGTTCGTAAGATGTTTTAGATTTGAAGCGTAGAATATGGACGTCGTAACCTAACTCATGAAAACCTTGCCCAAGAGTTAAAACCGAACGTTCGGCACCCCCGCCTTGTAGGCAATTAATCACAAGTAACACTTTTTCTTTCTTATTCAGATCTTCTTTTATTTCTATAGTATTATTAATCATGTATCAGGTATTCTTAAAGATAAGTATTTCGATTTAAAAAAACAGTGATATCACTGTTTTTTCAGTTATTGCTTCTGAGTGAACTCTGCGTATTTTTCTGCTATTTTGACTGGTAGCAGCGCTTCATCAAATGGCGCACAAAATGCTTGTGGGTCACTCATAGCTTGACGCATTTTTTCAGCAATGGCATCAATATCACCCATTGGCATCAAGTTACTTTCTGGCAGTAACTCACTTGGGCCTGATGGACAGTTGGTACTAATAACAGGCGTATTTAGTACGAGGGCTTCGGCAATAACCAAAGCAAAGCCTTCCCAGTCAGAGGTTAATATTTTGAATTGCGCATGCTTAATATAGGGAAAAGGGTTGTCACGAAACCCTAGAAATACCACTTTGCCTACTAAACTCAACTCTACCACCAGCTGCTCTGTCTCAGTCTTGTGCTTGCCCTGACCTAAGAGTAATAACGGCATAGATTGATCAGTCTGTGCGTAAGCCTTTACTAAGATATCATGACGTTTTGCGTCTTTGAAACTGCCAACATGAATAATATAGTTTTGATATTCAGGAACAAAAGCATCAGCCTGCTTTTGAATACTGTCTCTATCAATTGGATTGTGGATGGCAGTGGTTGGCGTAATACGACCAAAGCTCTTGATAAAATCTTTTTGCGCGCCTTCGCTCACACACACACATGGGTGCTTTGCGTATATCTCCACCATTCTTTGCTTTAATTGCTCAGCATCGTGATTTTTATTGAACTTATAGAGTAATGACACTGTGTTATGAATAATATAAGTAATATTAGACAGCTTGCTATTACTTAGAATACTATCTGCACGATCTAGATTAGACAAAATGACGTCAGGCTGACCGATATGTTGCAGAACGTATTTATCAACAGCGCGCGCAAACACTCTATCGCGTCTTTGTGCCCCTGGTATTAATTTATAGGGCTTAAACTTTAGGACATGATAATTAAGGTTCTGGCTCAAATCATACTGTACCAGTGGCTTGAATCTTAGAATATGTACTTCGTATCCTAATTCATAGAACCCTTGCCCCAATGTCAACACAACACGTTCCGCACCGCCGCCTTGTAAACAATTAATAACGAGTAACGCTATTTTTTTATGCTGCTTCATAAACGACAACCTATAGAATAAATCTTTGACTTTTTAAAAAGGTTTATCACTGCTTCATTAAAAACTAGCGTTTGAATAGTTTTGAGAAAAATGACTTAGAGGCGTGTGGACGAGTTACCTTATTGCCAATATAACCTTGCTGAGATTTTTTAGGGAAATCACCAAAAGGCTCAACCCGATAATTATCTAAACAATATTTATTATCAAGCGCTTCATTATAATAGATATCAAAAATCTCGGACAAATCCTCTCTTGGGTGCGGCATTACCTCACCATCAAACCAATGCTCAATCCCTTCTTTTTTCACTCTTGGCAGTGCATATTTATGACTAAATTGCGTACCCATATCTGAGTAATGCAAAATCCTAATATCTTCTAATGCTAGGTCCTCACCGTCTATACAGTTGTAACTGTCTTGATAAGGCTCAATCAGTTGTGTATTTTTTTTGAAGACAGCCATCATCTCTTTATGGCTTTTAGGATCTTTCTTGAGCCTTTGTGTTGGTAGAACAATACTTTTTGCAGCTTTACAATCCCATACGCACGTGCATAGTCGTGTCATATCAGCATTTGTCTTGGCAGCTACTATAGACTGCCCTTCAATAGGGTGCTGCCATAACTTTACTAGATCATCTAATATGACAACATCGGCATCCATATAGATAGCTCGTCCAGAATAATTACAGTATTCCGGAATTGCCCAGCGAAATCCTGAAAACGGCGTTGACCATTTGATGGTATTCCAACCATCACCAGTCTCAGGATTGGAATACCAATAGCTGCTAGGATCACGCGACAACTGCATCCACACTATCTCAACAGGTACACTGGTATGTTTATGAATACTATAATCTAATACCATCATCTGCTCTAGATCACAGTTATTTGGGTCACAGCCAACAAAGACTTTAATAGTATCTTCTGTGTTCATAATTTTATCCGCTTACTGGAGAGTTTGTTCTATTCTAATTTCCATTAGAATAAAGCACCTCAATACTGATTTCTACTAATGCAATAACGCTCAAATATAACGTTCAGCCTACTCTTTCCAATACTTCTCAATCCATCCTACTGGCAAAATAAAATGACGCAAATGACGTAGGGGTCTTTTTAGGTTTTTGGGCTCAGTAAGTCTTTTTAGATGGTCTTTGGCATTATTGGCCGCGTTTTTGTTGTATCTACCTTCAATAGCATGGGTTGGATACAAGTCGCCTGGGAAGATAACCATACGAGCGCCTTTAGGAATCTTTGGCTCTTTAACATAGTTAAGTGGAAATGGCTGACGGCACTTACGTCTGAAATGAGCCACCCATGCCTTTGGAAACAGCTTCACGCCACCTGGCGCATTACGAGTAACAAAACGCTGCTCAAAACGATATTCGTCAGCGATACCTTGTGGATCTGCTTTGAACTTCTCTTGTAATGATACAAGCGAGCCTACCTGAAATCTAAAGCAAGACGTCTGTCCCAAGCGCTCTAATGGATTACTTGGGTTATAAGATAAAATAACGTCATCTGGCGCGCCATATTCAAAGAAAGGGTCAAGACTATCTACTATAATGACATCCAAATCTACAAACAGTACTGTGCCTGTCAAATCACCTAGCTTTTCACCCCACAAACGAGATTTTGGCCATTTACCCAGTGTATTGGTTGGCATACTCACATCAAGTGGTGGTAACTCTTGACACTCAATCTCTGGACGCACATCGGTTGTATCATCGGTAAAACAAACAAAACGAAACGGCGGTGTGATATTGCGAGACACCATGCCATACAGTTTATTGGCATAATCAGCACCATACTTTGTGCCCCATTTGATGCAAATAATTTGCTTAATGTTTTTATCATCTACTATATTAGAATCTGTTGGCATTGACTGCTCGCTTTAATCTTATGAATAAATATGATGGCTATATTAGCATAAAAAAAAGACTGAACAATTATGTTCAGCCTTTTCGGTCTTCGAAGTAGTGACATTGTTAATCAATAAAGCTTAACCAGTCCATATACTGTTCATTACGACCATGAACCACATCGAAATACAAGGTTTGTAGTTTTTCAGTGATTTCGCCGCGGCCGCCGTTACCAATGATGCGATCATCATATTCGCGGATAGGCGTAACTTCAGCAGCTGTACCTGTCATAAAGATCTCATCTGCTAAGTAGAACTCATCACGAGTGATACGACGCTCAACGACTTTAATTCCTAAGTCATCAGCAAACTGAATGATCGTACGACGCGTGATACCGTCAAGAGCACCGCCTGCTAGATCTGGCGTATGTAACACGCCATCTTTCACCAAGAACAAGTTTTCACCAGCACCTTGGCAAACATACCCTTGCGGATCCATAAGGATCGCTTCGTCGTAACCATTACGAGTGACTTCTTGGTTCGCCATGATAGACACAGGATAGTTGCTTGATGCTTTTGCCTTACACATGGTCACGTTGGTCATATGGTGCGTAAATGAAGAGGTTTTTACGCGGATACCGTTTTTGATACCTTCTTCACCAAGATAAGCACCCCAATGCCAAGCGGCAACCATAGCATTGATACTGTTTTCGCGTGAAGACAGACCAAGTTTTTCTGCACCGACCCAAATGAGTGGACGAATATAGGCTTCTGCTAAGTTGTTTTGTTTGACCACATCTTTATGTGCTTGCTCTAGTGCGGCTGCATCAAAAGGCACATCCATTTGGAAGATTTTTGCTGAACCAAGCAGACGCTCAGTATGTTCTTTTAGGCGAAAAATAGCGGTGCGATTGTCAGCCGTTTGGTAAGCGCGCACACCTTCAAACACAGCCATGCCGTAATGCAAGCTGTGTGTAAGCACGTGAACTTTAGCATCTGGCTGTTCAATTATTGTGCCATTCATCCAAAGCTTGCCATCTTGTGTTGCCATATTCATTTTATAGTCCTTATGCTAGCACTGACGTCTAACTTTTTTAGGTAGGTTTTATTTAACAGTAGTGATTAACACCCTATGATAACACTGCATTGCCTTTATTTATTGCTTAAAATCCAGCATTATTATGATAAATGGCTGACAGTGCTATGACGATGCGCGACCGATTATATCACTGCCCGTACTGGCAAATGAAATCTTTTGGTTTGGGAGCACATGGCTTTTAATTACGCTTATCAATCATCATAGGGCCCTACAGTGTAAGCGTCTCTGTAGCTATCAGCAAGACCTCAATAACACAAGTATCAATCACTTTTTGGTAGATTCAACACCCATTAGGTGTTGCCACTGTGCTTGTACCAATGCGCGTGTCTCCTGCCAAAGTGACTCATCGACCAGCAATGACTGCTCCGATAATGCCAGTTGATGCGTGGCAGCACGTATCCTGAGATACGCATCGCTCAAATCTTGACAGACCTGCTCTTGCCATATACCAAGTAAGGCAACCTCTTCGAAGATACGAACGTTATCACTCCATTTGGTCAAGCTTGGATACTCATGCGAATAAGCCAATACCGCAAACTGTGCCAAGAATTCAATATCTACGATACCGCCTGCATCTTGTTTAAGATGGAACTTGCCCGCTTGCTGCTGCCATTGATTGGTACCCAAATGCTTCTGCATTTTGATACGCATACTGGTGACTTCACTACGCACTTGATCCAATGTCCGTGGCAGGGCGAGCACATCTCGGCGAATGTTACAAAAGAGCGCCGTCACCCGTCTGTCACCACAAATTGCTCGGGCACGTACCAACGCTTGATGTTCCCACGACCAGGCTTTGTCCATTTGATACGTTTCAAACGCATGGTAAGACACCACCATCATGCCAGCATTGCCTGAAGGACGTAGACGCATGTCAATCTCGTATGCTCTGCCATCTCGCGTTTGGGTATTGAGATAGTTCATCAATTTCTGTACCAAGCGCGCAGCAAACTTCATTCCGCTCACTGATTTTTCGCCTGTGGTCATGCCCCGCTCTTTTATCTTATGCAAAAACACTAAATCCAAGTCAGACGAGTATGAGAGCTCTAAGCCGCCAAGCTTTCCGTAGCCTATGATAGCAAATCCGCAATCAGCTTCAGTGACAGGGTCTCCATCTTGGCCGATAGGATAACCATAACGGTTGACGATCTCGGCAAAAGCACGCTCTAGTGCGGCCTCCAGTACTACTTCGGCAATATACGTCAAAGAGTCCGATACTTTCATGATTGGGCGCTCAGCCAATACATCGCTCGCAGCCACAGCCAATATTTGGTTTTTCTTAAATAGTCGTAAAACGCTTAGTAGCTCTTCTTCGTCGTTCGGCTCGACGCGCAGCAGCTGTTGACGCAAAATATCACGTAGCTCGCGTTTGTCTGGCAAATGACGGTAGCGCTGCTGTAAAAAGGTGTCTAGCAATACAGGATACTGTGCCAGCTCTTTTGCAATCCATGGGCTGGCAGACAGCATCGGGATCAGCTCAATCGTTGCATTAGGGTTTTCTGCAATCATGACCAGATAGATGGAACGACGGCAAATCGCTTCAAGCAATGAAATCAGTCGAGGCAAAGCGGCATTAGCAAGTTTTTGCTGCTCTTGATGGGCCAGTAGCGCATGGACAATAACAGGGTAAGCATCATCTAAGCGCTCTCTTGCTTCCTCACTTAAATTCACCACCATCTTTGATTGCCAGAAGCTCTGCAATAGCTCGCGATTATCTTCTGTTAATACCTCATTTAAACGAGCAATTTGCTCATCTAAGCGTTCGGGCTCTAGATCAGTGTCTTCGTTATCAGGTACTTGACGCTCGGTGACCATACGCTCAAATGGTACGTTGACGAGCTCTCGGTGATGGTTAAGCTGATCTAGCAATGCACGCCAGTTTTCAAAATTGAGCGTCACGGCTAGATTGTGCTGCCACTGCATATCGTGTGGTAAGCGCTGAGTTTGCTGATCATTGATGGCTTGAATGCCATGCTCAAGCCGGCGCAAGAAACGATACGCAGCTTGTAAGTTATCGTAGGTTGACTGCTCTAGATATCCAAGCTCACGCAACACTTTCATTGCTTGTAGACAAGGTTTTGTTTGTAGCTGTGGATGCCTGCCACCATAGATCAACTGAAATGCTTGTACAATAAACTCAATATCCCTGATACCGCCCGCACCAAGCTTGATATTGTCTAGATCTTCACGCTGTGCCACTTGATTTTGAATGAGAGACTTCATCTCTCTAAGTGCCGAGAATGCACTATAGTCAACGTAGTAACGAAACACAAAAGGTTTGATCAGTGCCTGTATCTCATCATAGAACGGCTGTTCTATTTGTCCAACGACGCGCGCCTTTAACCAAGCAAAACGCTCCCACGCCCGCCCATGCATCGTGAAGTATTTTTGTAATGCCGACAGGTGAATGGCCAAATCACTACCATCACCCCATGGTCGCAGGCGCATATCCACTCGAAACACGAAACCATCAGCCGTCTTGTTATCGAGTAGTTTAATAATGCCTTGACCAAGCCTAGTCATAAAACGCTTGTTGTCTATACTACGTGTGCCTTTGGTTTTGTCACCATTGGTCTCACCGCGCGCTTGATGCACAAAAATTAGATCGATATCGCTTGATAAATTCAGCTCCTGAGCGCCAAGCTTACCCATAGCCATGATTGCCATGTCATCAATCTGTACATTGCCTTGGGCATTGATAAAGGTTGGCTCACCATATTTGGCAACTAAGTGCTGGTAGGTATAGCCTTTAGCAAAAGAAATACAACCATCTGCAAATTCAGACAACTCATCGGTCAATTGCTCAAGACTGATCATCTGTAAGGCGTCTTGCCAAATCCAGCGCATCATCAACAGTGTACGCAGATTACGCAAGCCGCTCATGACTTTGGCTTCATCAGCGAGTTGGTAGTTTTCATCCAGCGTATAATCTTGTATCAGATCATCGATTTGTTGACGGGTTAGCGTACTACTCAAAGGGTAACTACGCAAAAACGTCTGACATGAAACCGTTCGACTCTCCCAAATCTGATAAGCAAATTCACTTGCTGTTTGTAGTACTTGTAGTTGCTCCGCTGTCGGCTGATAATCTGTACCACTGTTCATACGTGAGGGCATAGCAGGTAACATAGTGACAAAAACTCCTTACATAGAATGGTAAGACTACGTGAACCAAGCTCATAAGTTTATTGTTTTTTCTTACGAGACAGTCACAACGTCAGATAGATATACTTGGTATATCAGCACAAAAGATAAAGACGCGTTTAGTAATTAGTCGCTCTATTTGATGTGAAGCGCTTTATGGTAGCATACTAAAATGCGTCGCTGATCCGTCACTGTCGTTACACCACTATAGCGACGTGGTAATGTAGCTACATGCTCTTCTCACCAATAAAAATAGTATTTTGATATAATAGTGTTTAAAGACTATATGCCTGACCATAAACCAATGAAGCAAATCAAAGAAACAAACTGCTGTCTACAAAACAGTCGTAACCACTCACTACTATCTTCTAATTTTCATAACACTCTTATTGACAATATGTGATACCGCACCTTATGACTACTCCATTACTGCTCATCACTGCTGATCCCGCCCACCCACTGGCGCACCTAGCACTACGTTATGCACACGCTTATCTTAGAGAGGCCTCAAACCATTCTGAGAATAGTAGAATTGACGATAACGACATAAACGATAGTGACAATCCTAACACCAAACGGGCGTTGCTCAATGTCTTTTTTTACGGCGATTCAGCTCATACTGCCAACCGTCTACGTTGGCAGTCAGCAGAACAAATAGATTTAACAAAAGAATGGCAATCGTTGGCTGAGCAGTATCAATTATCACTACCCGTTTGTGTCAGCACTGCACTGAGCCGCGGTGTGATTGACGCTGACAACAGCACACGACATCAGCTAGAGGGTGCCAATCTTGCTGCAGGATTTACGTTGGTAGGACTCAGTGAGCTTGCTCTAATGATGCAAGATGACTGCCGATTGATACAGTTTTGATGGCATTACGATGACGACTGTCAACAGCGACAAACCTATTTAGGAATATAACATGAAATTATTAATTCAGTTGCATACGCCCACTGAAGCGGCTAGTTATGAAGGCTGTGCACTGGCGCTAACACTAGCAACATTTGGGCATGAGGTGCAGTTATCATTGGATGCGCCTGTATTTGGTTTGTTGATGCAAACGGAGTCCCGTTTGCACGGTATGATTCAGTCGCTTGATCTTTACGATATGCCCGCAGCTTGGCTACCTGACGATGTCTTTAGCGGTTGGGTCATTGGTATGCTACCGACAGATCTGGCATCACAGCTTACACTGGTACCAGAGATCATCAGCTCGCAAGACTTTGAGCAGATTTTAATTTTTTAAATGACTATATAATCAGAAAAATAACAAAACACATCATCGGATAATTTTATGGCGACTTTATATCAATTACACAGTACGATGGACACGCTCAGACGTAGCACTGAAGAGATGTCTCGCACTTGGCACAATGGCGACAGCATTGTTTTGCTCGGTACAACGGTCGCTTTTATCGACTGGCTAAGTGCTTATTTAAATGATAATGAGATAGATGGCATCGCTGCTATTTATGCATTGGCAGATGATGTCGCGCAGCTCTCGGCGAATACTACTGGCAAGCTAAATTTAGATACCAAGCTAACTGGCGTGTTAACAGACGCTGAATGGGTCAATCTGACTCAGGACCGTCAATTTGATAAAGTGGTGACCATTGCCTTATGACAGATCACAACTCCAAAACTAGTAACAACGTGATGATAGCAGCCACTGAGGCTGCATTGGATCAAGATGGTCACTTATGTGACCACACTATTTGGACGCCTGACATCGCGCAGCAACTGGCTGACACATTAGACGTTCATTTGAAAGCTGAGCATTTGCAGGTTTTGCAGCAAGTGCGTGCATTTTTTGAGAAGTTCAACCACGCACCTGCAACGCGCCCATTGATAAAATGGCTACAAAAGACCTTGCCAGAACATGACATTAGCAATCAAAAACTGCAGCAGCTGTTTAATACCGGTTTGGTTGCACGTCATGTCAACCGCTTATCTGGTCTACCCAAACCGCCCAACTGTTTATAATTCATATCATTGCTTATTCTGTTCTATTTTTTATGGAGTAAGGATAAGCAATCCTATCGGTCTCATCAGACAAATCGCTGTTTGCTAGAATAACTACTTTGGGTCGTAGACTGTCAAGCTCTCATAACCGATACTACGACCTTCATCGCCTGCAAACCCTTGCTGTCGCCATATTTCATACAAGCAGATAGCGACGCTGTTGGATAAGTTCAAACTGCGCGAGTCAGCCAGCATGGGCAGTCTTAACCAATTATCAGCACCGATATCCTCACGTATATCATCTGCAAGACCTGCCGTTTCAGAACCAAATACCAGTGCGATATTGGGCATAGCAGCCTTATCAGATGCTTCAGAGTCCGAGTGCTTACCAAAGTCATAATCGTAGAATGGTTTGCTTAGTTTAGTCGTCAGCGCGGTAATGACATGGCAGTCCGCTATCTGTAACGCCTGCTTCGCTGCTGCCCAGTCATCGTGTACTTGTAGATGCGCATATTCGTGATAATCAAGTCCTGCGCGACGTAGCTTTTTATCATCAAGCTCGAACCCTAACGGTCTGACTAAATGCAGCTGTGCCCCGCTATTGGCACACAGGCGAATGATATTGCCTGTGTTACTCGGCATCTTTGGGCCAACCAGCACGATATGAATGGTCATGTTTATTTACTCCAAAAATGTTTAACGCTCTGTTATTTAAGTTTATGAGCGACAGGTAATTAAAAGTTACAGTTTACTGCCAATAATTACATTTTGATACTGTGCAGCGTTTTTAACTTTCTCTATGATGTCTGTAATGGATAACGCGATAGCATTTAAGTGTGACTGTCTCATCCAATACCCCTTCAGTGACGCTTAAGCAGACCGCTTTGCATCACTGTTGTTATTTATAACCATCCATTTATCTTTGAGGATACTATTATGAAAAAAGTAATCATCGCATCTTTAACTGCTATGTTCGTTCTAACTGGTTGCAACACGTTCAAAGGCTTTGGTCAAGACGTATCAAGTGCTGGCGATGCTGTCACTGGTGGCGCACAAGAAGTACAAAACAAAATCTAAGGTATGATTTTTTTAGATTTGTTAAGGGCTTACCATTTTTTGGTAAGCCTTTTTTATTTTTGGCTATTTATCTTATAAAAAAGCACGTAGTATCTGATTAAGGTAGCGCTGCCCTAACAGTGTCGGTTGTAACTGCGTATCACTGTCTATCAGCAACCCTTGTTTTATCAAACCAGCCACTTGCTCATTAATACTATCAAGATTAAGCCCCGTTCTTTCCTCAAACAATGACCAAGCCACACCTCCATGCAACCTCAGCGCATTCAACATAAACTCGCTTACCAGCTCATCACGATCAATCTCTTGCCAGCCAACCATTTTGGGTGCGCTTTGCTTGATATGAGACTGCTCAGTGATATCTGTAGACCCCACGTAATCCTTCGGCAGACGTGACTTACTGAATCGATAAATACCTGCTTCTGCTACTAGGTCAGTCTCTAGCATATTGCTTTGCGTTGACGGCTCATTGTTTAGGTTATAACCAACCGTCACTTTACCATGCGCTCCTGCACCTATTGCTAAATAGTCGCCAAACTGCCAATAGTTTATATTATGACGGCATGGCTTGTCTGATGCGCCTGCCCATGCCGACACTTCATAATTGCTATAGCCCAGTTGCTGCAGTAATGTCTGACCTGCTTGTTCAATATCTGCCAAATTATCTTCATCAGGTAAGACCGGCTGACTACGATAGAACACAGTATTGGGTTCAATCGTTAATTGATACCAAGAAATATGCGTGGCGCCAGCATCGTGCGCCATTTGAATGTCATTAAGAGCTTCTTTCATAGTTTGCTGCGGTAGACCGTGCATCAAATCGACATTAACCCGCGTAAATCCAGCAGATTTGGCAGCTTTAATCGCTGATAATGCTTGCACAGGATCATGGATACGTCCAAGCGCTGTCAGCTTATCAGCAGCGAAGCTCTGTACGCCGATAGACAACCGATTGATGCCAACCTCTAGATACTGCGCAAATGGAGCATGTTCTAAGGTTCCTGGATTGGCCTCCATCGTGACTTCTATATCTGCTGCAAACTCAAAACATGACCGTAAACCAGAGAACAATCGCTGATACTGAGCAATAGGTAACAAAGATGGCGTGCCACCACCGATAAATATAGAAGAAATTTTGCGACCTTGCACCAGTGATTGCTGCATTGCGGCATCTAGCAGTAACGCATCGACATAGTCATCATATATGGAGATCTGACTGTCTACAGGCAACTCATGCGAATTAAAATCACAATAAGGACACTTCTTCACACACCACGGAATGTGAATGTAAAGAGACAATGGAATGTCAGTCACATCTACCGCGATAGTATCCGTCGTTGGTTCAGTAAGACTTAATGTATTTAGGTCGTTTGGCATGCTTTCTGTATTCACTTTGGGCATAAATAAACTTATTTTGTAGTGAGCAATAATAATCGATATCAAAAGTAACGCTAGGATAGCGACTAGATGGGATAAAGAAAAGCCTATCTATCATAAAACTATTAACAAAAACACGTATAAACGCTCTATTCACCATGACAACTTATGGGCAGTATATAGAGACTCTATTAAAAACAGCCTTTACTAAGAATAGACACTATTTAAAACATGTTTGAGGGTGAGTTAATAGAAACTAACCCTAGTAGTTTTAAGAACGAATTAAAGAATAAACAAAGATTCAAAGGATAGATATATGGCATACTGGTTAATGAAATCCAACCCTAAATTTTTTGGTATTGAAGATTTGCAGCGCTTGGGCACCGACGGTTGGGACGGTGTTCGTAACTACCGCGCGCGTAACTTTATGCGCGATGATATGAAAGTTGGTGACAAGGTTTTCTTTTATCACTCTAGTGCCAAACCCTCTGGTGTGGCTGGTATTATGACCGTGAGCCAAGCAGGCTATCCTGACCCTAGCCAGTTTCACCCTGAGCATCGACACTACGACCCTATTGCGACCGAAGAAGCGCCGCGTTGGTACATGGTAGATCTCACTTTTGAGCACGCTTTTACCGAGGTGTTGCCCTTATCAGAGCTAAAATTTTTGCCTGCGCTCGAAGATTCCTTACTACTGAGAAAAGGCTGTCAACAATTAACAGTGATCCCATTAGAACCCAAGCACTGGCGCGCGATTATGAATATGGCGGAGACACTTGAGATATTACCAGAGCAGACAACGAATCATTAATTAATTTATTGATTCAACACATCACTTATCGGTGATAAGCAGTGAAGTACAAAGCGTCTATGATTAATATGTATATAGACCTTTCAAAGCGTTGACATCATAGCGCCGCTTCTTTACCATCTTATCTATATATGACCTGTCAATCCACTGCTTGGATCGACGGGTTATTTTTATTTTAGTGTCTTTATTCTAGAACCCTTATTTTAAGACCTTTATTTTCATTGCCGTGCTTGGTCTTTATGAGCTTGCTCATATCGTTTATCGAGGTATCATCATCGGCACGACTTTTCTGCTTATGCTATTGCTTCATTTTTGATGCATTGCTCTCTTCGGATTAATAGTAGTGCGGGCTTATTCATAATAATGCTCTTAATAACAATTACCGCAAAGAATAAAAAGTTGCTCACCATGGTTTTTCCATTGTCTTTCAAAGATTTTAAAAGCTACAGTTTACGTTTAGGCGTACTTGCCCTACCTATTTTGATCACTCAGTTTTGCCAAGCGGCACTTGGTGTTGTTGACGCTATCATGGCAGGCCAGGTGTCTGCGCTTGATTTGGCAGCAGTGGCAGTTGGATCTGGTATTTGGCTCCCACTGTTTTTGTTAGCGACAGGTATATTAATCGCGACGACCCCTCTGATTGGTGAAGCGGTTGGTCAAAACCAGCATGACCAGGTTCCACATATCACGCAGCAGTCCTTATGGACCGCAGGGGTGATTGGGATTATTGGGTTTGTTGTTGTCAATTTGGCACCCAATGTTCTGGGTCTCATGGGTGTACCTGAGAATATTCAGCCGATCGCAACACAGTATTTGCATGGTGTGTCCTTTGGTTTCCCTGCACTAGCAGTCTATGCCGTACTGCGCAGTTACTGTGAGGCACTGGGTCGACCTGAGCCTGTGACTGTCATTAGTATTATTGGTCTGATGGCCGACATACCGCTCAACTATATCTTTATTCATGGTTTATTTGGCATGCCTGAGATGGGCGGCGCTGGCTGCGGTGTGGCAACCGCGTTAGTATTATGGATAAATGTGCTTTTATTGGCCGCTTATACTGGTTTTACCAAGCGAAAAGAGTTTGCCACTACTCGCTTTTTTTATGGGTTTACGCGTCCAAATCGTACACAGATAAAAAAACTTTTAAAGCTTGGTATACCTATCGGGATCTCTATCTTTTTTGAAGCCAGCTTATTTAGTTTGGGTGCTCTAGTTATTAGCCCATTGGGTGAGATTGCGACAGCAGCGCATCAGGTGGCTCTATCCGTGACCTCACAACTATTCATGATACCGATATCCGTCGCTATGGCACTCACTATCATGATCTCAAATCGATTTGGTCAAAAAAATCTCTTGGCACTACGCCAAGTGCAAGCCACTGGGCTTATTTGGACAGTCCTTATTGCTGTCGTTTGCATGCTCGGTATATGGTTGTTTAGGCCAGAATTGGCAGCTGCATTTACTGATAACCCCGTTGTGAGAGCTCAGTCTATGCACCTGCTTATCTTTGCCCTTGCCTATCAGCTATTTGATGGCTGGCAGGTCAATGTCGCTGGCATATTACGTGGTATGCAAGATACGACGATACCGATGTGGGTGACGCTCTTTTGCTATTGGTTGGTTGCATTACCGCTGGGTATTTATTTAGTGCGTTTCACTGATGTTGGTGCACAGGGGTTTTGGATGGCCCTTATCACTGGTCTGTTTTTATCCTCTATCCTATTGACACTGCGTCTGCGTTATCAACAAAAACGTCTGACAGCACTGTGGGGCTAACATCGATGATAGAGCACCTTATCTCACAACATGACTGGCGCTACTTAGTGACATAGACTATGATAAATCGTAGAAGATTTCTTGCTAAACAAAGCGCTTACGTCAAAATATGTAAAAATTCTCAGTTAACAACTGTACATTGATTGCTCATTGACCTGAATCTAGGTATCATTAGCAACTAATTAGACAATATTTAGTTACACTATTTCTCGAATTTAGTACAAGGCCAGATAAAAACTATGGATATTGAAAAAATACGCACCCTCATCGCCCTTATGGAAGAAAGTGAACTGGTGAATTTAGAAATCAGTTCAGATGATGAACATATTAGTTTGACTCGTCACTATGATGCGCCTGTACCAGCTATGATGGCAGCCCCAACTGCTGGCGCTGCCCCAACGGCAGCTGCTGATGCAAAACCTGCGGCAAAAGCTGGAAACGTCGAAAGCTCACCTATGGTAGGTGTGTTCTATTCAGCACCAACGCCGAATGATCCACCATTTGTAAAAGTCGGGCAAAAAGTTCAAGCAGGTGATACCTTAGGTATTATCGAAGCCATGAAAATCATGAATCCACTTGAAGCAACTCAAAGCGGTATCATTGATGAAATCTTGGTAGACAACTCTGAAGTCGTACAGTTCGGCCAACCTGTCATACGCTATAAAGCGTAACGATATTTGCCATACTTTATTTCATAATGGCTGAGTTTTGGTGTACCTATCGTATCAATATTGAATAATACGATGCTATATTAAACTTGGTCAATGACTGACGCTTCGACAAGGATGAACCCATGATAAAAAAATTGCTCATTGCCAATAGAGGTGAGATTGCCCTGCGCATCGTTCGAGCTTGTAAAGCGCTAGGTATTGAAACAGTAGGTGTCTACTCTACCGCTGACGCCAATTTGATGCACCTGCGCTTTGTTGATGAGGCAATTTGTATTGGCAAACCTAATGCCAACCAAAGCTATCTGGATATCAATACCATTTTAACCGCTGCTGAAATCACTGGCGCAGATGCTATCCACCCAGGCTATGGTTTTTTGTCTGAAAATGCCGAATTTGCTGAACGAGTAGAAGAAGCAGGATTGACTTTCGTTGGTCCAAATGCTGATCACATCCGCTTGATGGGCAATAAAGTCTCTGCTATCAACGCGATGAAAAAAGCAGGCGTGCCGACTGTGCCAGGCTCTGTTGGCGCTGTGACACTCCACAACGCTGAAGAGCAAGCACGTAATATCGGTTTTCCATTACTGATCAAAGCCGCCTCTGGTGGCGGTGGACGCGGTATGCGTGTGGTTGAGCGCTTTGATGAATTGGTTGGTCAAGTACAAGCTGCCAAACAAGAAGCTGAGCTATGGTTCGGTGATGATACAGTCTATATGGAGCGCTATCTACAAAACCCGCGCCACGTAGAAGTACAGGTACTTGGTGATGGGAATGGTAATGCCATCCATCTGTATGACCGTGACTGCTCATTACAGCGTCGTCACCAAAAAGTACTAGAAGAAGCGCCTGCACCAGATATCCCAGATGATGTACGCGAACCAATTCTAAAAGCTTGTGTGAAAGCCTGTGAGCTTGTGAAGTATCGCGGTGCAGGTACGTTTGAGTTTTTATTTGAAAACAACGAGTTTTTCTTTATTGAGATGAACACTCGAGTGCAGGTTGAACATCCCGTAACTGAGATGATTACTGGTATCGATGTTGTTGTTGAGCAGCTCAAAATCGCCGCTGGTTATGGTCTATCTTATCGCCAAAGTGAGATTGAAATCCAAGGTCATGCGATCGAGTGCCGTATTAATGCTGAAGATCCAGCGACCTTTGTGCCGTGCCCTGGTACTATTAGCCAATTGTTCACACCAAGTGGTTCTGGTATTCGTTTTGACTCGCATTTATATCCTGGTTATGAAATACCGACTTATTATGATTCGTTGATCGGTAAGCTTATCTGTCACGGTCAAACGCGTCAGCAAGCTATCGCTAAGACAGTACATGCCCTTGATGAATTAATCATCGAAGGTATCAAGACCAATATCCCACTTCATCGTGATGTGATTTTGGCGGATGATCAGTTTGTTCAAGAAGCACAAAACATTCACTATCTTGAAAGAGAGATGTTGAATGCGGACAAAACCAAAAAAGAATCATAAATTACAATAGTTAGAGCTTTGATAGCTAGAGGCTAGATAGTTAAAGACTTTAATCCGCTTATTAGTAATCTGTAAACCAGACTTATTAGAAACTTAATATGAAAAAAGCCGCTATATCGATAGCGGCTTTTTTCTGTCGTTTTAGAACAGGACGATTAGAATTCTATGTGATAGATAACTTACTATTAATACCACCTACTATGGCAAAACTCTATTGAAATTCATAAAGCATTCTTTTCCATCAGGGTCAGCGCACCACTGCATCTGATTGCCATCATGATTGATAAAGGCAATCAACGCTTCATCAGTCTGGTCTATCTGATTGCCCGAGCAGTCTACCTCGTTATTATCATAGACGGTCTTGATCGCGATAATAGGCAGCCCCTCTTCGCGATGAGTGATCAAGTAACGACCATAGGTCCACTCCTTGCCACTCGACGCTCGCATCTCGTTATCAGCACCGAAATTGTACAACTCGCGGCACTGCGCAGACTTATTTGCTGAACTAATGAGGTTATTACTGGTAGTTGGCGGAATCTTTAGAACTCGCTCTTCGTTTTGGGTCAGTATACCGCCATCTATCCCAGCCATTACTTTAGGCTCTACGCTGCTGGGTTTTTGCTCACTCACAGCCGCTTGCTTAGCCCTCGCCTCTTTAGTCATAGTGATAGGACTATCCAAATCAATCTCCCATTGTCCTGCAATAGCGGGGCTGATATGAGTAGTGATTGTCGGCTCAGTAACCGCTTCACCGTTTGCAGGTAATGAAGCTAGAATAGATGCCAATGTGAACGAAGCAAATGTGGTAGGTTCCATGGTTAACCTTTTATTTATAATGTTTTTATATATACATTAGCGTAAGTCGTAGGCACCAAAAATACAAGTAACATTATGCTATTGGTCGCAGCATCACATATATAAAGTATTCAAAAATATCAGCATGACCGTAGGCTATATCCATAAGAAGATAGAACATTGACCAACGCTCAGTCTTCTTTTTACCAAAAAATAACGCCATAACTTTGCTTGTTAGACACAAGGAGCTATGGCGCTATATATTTATGAAGTTGAGATCAGCGCAGGTCACCGGACTACTCAAAGATTGCTGTTTAGTACACTTTTTAGTATTAGGCTACCTCTGGACTCAATGCTTGAGCAAAAGCTGACAGTGCCCCTTTGAGCATCGCTGATACTGTACTACTGCATGTACCGATACCAGAGTATACTTCACCATCTACATTTAGCTGAATATAGGCGGCAGCATTGGCATTAGTCTTGTTGTCACTGTTGGTGTCGTCATCGATGCCATTGCCGCTGTTATGGTGCGGGTTAATCGCATGCTCAGCATAGTTAATGATATGCAAAGACTTACCCGTATGCTGTGCAAGACCATCAATAAACGATGATAATGGGCCGTTACCAGTACCATCAATATCAATAGTGTCACTATTCATCTGTACCTGACCACTAAAATACACTTCGCCGCCTTTGTTATTGACACTATAGTCTAATAGCTCGAACTTACCTTGCTGTAAGTAAGTATCTTCAAAGGTCTGTAGGATTTCATCGTTTTGCAATTCGCGGGCAACCGCTTCAGCCTGCTTTTGTACCACGCGACTAAAGTCAATCTGCATCCAGCGCGGTAAGTTAAAGCCATAATTGCGCTGTAGAATATAAGCAACGCCACCTTTTCCTGACTGACTATTGATACGCACCACATCTTGGTAGCTACGACCAATATGTGCAGGATCGATTGGCAAGTAAGCCACATCCCAAACGTTATCCGTCTCGTTTTGATGATTTTCATTATAATCGAGAGACTTTTTGATGGCATCTTGGTGTGAGCCACTAAATGCCGTAAAGACCAACTCGCCTACATAAGGATGACGTGGATGCAACGGTAAATTATTGCACTCGCTCACGACTTGTACGATTTCACTCATGTTGCTAAAGTCAAGATCAGGATCGATACCTTGGCTAAACAAGTTCATAGCCATGACCATGATGTCCATATTACCGGTACGCTCGCCATTGCCAAGCAGAGTACCCTCGATACGATCAGCGCCTGCAAGTACACCCAATTCAGCTGCTGCCACTGCACATCCGCGATCGTTGTGCGTATGCAAACTAATAATGACATGCTCACGCTGGGCAAGATGACGACAGAAGTACTCGACTTGGTCAGCAAAGACATTGGGCATAGATGCCTCAACAGTCGCTGGTAGGTTAAAAATAACTTCTTGACCGTTCTTCGGCTGCCACACATCACAAACTGCGTCGCAGACTTCTACAGCATACTCAGTCTCTGTCTGGCTAAAACTCTCAGGAGAGTATTGAAATACCCAATCCGTCTCAGGATACTTTGCCGCATATTCTTGTAGTAGCTTGGCACCGGTAATAGCAATCTCTTTGATTTCAGCTTTGTCTTTGCCATATACTTTTTCGCGTTGTACACGACTGGTTGAATTATAAACATGAACGACTGCGCGTTTTGCGCCTTTCAATGATTCAAAGGTACGGGCAATCAAATGCTCTCGCGCTTGTACCAATACTTGCAGTGTCACATCATCAGGTACATGGTTTTCTTCAATGAGCTTACGAGCAAAGTCAAACTCAACCTGTGCCGCTGATGGAAAACCAATCTCAATTTCTTTAAAACCAACATCGACTAGCGTCTTAAAAAAACGCATTTTTTGTTCAATAGTCATCGGGTCAATCAATGCTTGGTTACCATCACGCAGATCTACGCTTGCCCATATCGGTGACTTTTCGATTGTTTTGCTCGGCCACGTCCGATCTGGCAACGAGGGTGCAAATGCAAATGGACGGTATTTACGAAAGTCAAAAGCGGCACTTTTTGGTGTGATCTTTGCAGTCCCTGAGACTGCAGTGCGAGTGGCTTGGTCAGACATAATCAATCCTTAGACGGTATCGTTATTTGTATATTTAGTGGGCGATTAGCTGCTGGTTAGATCAATATTTATCATACAAGATAGCTAGTGTTTATATCACAATAATAGCAAAGTTTGATGCTCAGAAACCTGCTTTTTTTCACTCTATTTATTGTTATTTTAGTGGATAATACTATATTAGGCTCTATAATCGAGTTAATTCACTATTGAGACAATAAAAATGCCAGACCATCAGATCGAGAATACAGTAATAGCAGATATAGATGAGATCGATAGGCAACTACTGCGCTTATTACAAACACAAGCCCGCATGAGTGTAACTGAACTTGCTGAGCGCGTTAATCTGTCTGCCACGCCCTGCGCGCGGCGAATCAAACGCTTAGAAGATGCAAATGTTATCACAGGATATCAAACCAAGACCGATGCACAAAAACTCGGTTACCCACTTGCCGTGTTTATCGCTATTAGTATGGATCGTCATACAGCCGAGCGTTTCGAGCAGTTTGAGCGCAAGGTTCAGAGTTTTGAGGAAGTTATTAGCTGTAGTATTGTCACAGGACGCACAGAGGACTATCTAATCAAAGTGAGGGTACGCGACATGGCACATTACGAGGAGTTTTTGTTACATCGACTCAATCGTATCGAAGGCGTTGCCCAAGTACATACCAGCTTTGAGTTACGAGAAGTGTTTAGTCGGAGCGTGGTTTAGAGGATCTAAGCCACTGTTAGTGCAGGACGATGGAGTATTAGCATTATCATCCTGCCCTGCCAGCAAGGCTGTGACCAATAAGCCAAAAAACTGCCCTAGTGCATAGAACAGCGTCACCATAGCCCACTAATCGAATCAACATTTACGAGACGTTTAGCGTTGGCATTTCTGTCTCATCTTGTCCTAGCATCTGTACACGTTGATCACTGAACATATCCATATCAGGGGCTAACGTACGCATAAACCGATCAAAATATAGCATCTGCTTGGTCAACAGCGCAAAATCACGTGGGAAATGGATACCATGACGCTTACCCACTTCGACGATCTCAAGCATCATTTGATTCAGCTCGTCTGCTTGTTCTTTGCTGTTGAAAGGCACGCCACTGGTAAATGCTTTATCTTCTGCCATGATGGTTGTCATCATGCGTTGTAAGTCATTGCCCAATGCAGCCACATCGACTTTGTTATCGCCATGCGTCATTTCCATATCAATCATATGACGGGCCATCGCTTGATAGTCATTGTCTTGCATCGCTTGCATCATACCCATGCACGCGCGCCAGCTCTCAGCTTTTAGTTTACCAACGATACCAAAGTCTAAAAAGCCAATACGGCCGTCGGTCAACAGCATCAAATTACCAGCATGTAAGTCAGCATGGAAACTGTTGCACAGCATGAGACTAGCAAACCATGTATTTAGAGTATCTGCCATCACTTGCGCAGGATCGCTACAGTACTGACGCATGAGTGACTCATCGACCATCGAGACGCCATATAGTCGGCTCATTGTGAGTACACGCTTAGTCGTCAACGCTTCGTATACTTGCGGCGCCACTACGCGCGTATTACCTGACACCGTTAGGAACTGCTGAAAATCGCGGATATTTTGTGCTTCAGCAATAAAGTCAGTCTCGGCAAGCATACGCAGACGAATCTCATCGATGATCGGTGCGATGCTAGCAAATTTCATCGATGGCATTACAATTTCGAGCAGTTTAGTCACGCCATGCAAGACACCCAAATCGGTCTGCATAATGGTCTCGACGCCAGGTTTTTGCACTTTTAGCACCACTTCATCACCGTTATGCAACCGTGCTGCATGCACTTGGGCAATAGAAGCTGATGCGAGCGGTTCTGAGTCAATATGCACAAACGTGTCATCAAGGGTCAAGCCCTCAGTCGCTAGCTCTTCTTTTAACACTTGCTCAATATAAGCATAAGATAATGGCGTGGTCTGATCCAGGCAGCTTTGGAATGCCTTGACATACTCTCGTGGAAACAGCGACGGTGTACTGGCAATAAACTGACCAATCTTAATATAAGTAGTGCCGAGTTGCTCAAAGGTCTCTTTGAGGAGCATCGCGTCAGGTTTCTCCCCTTTTGCTACTCTCAGCGCAGACAGACCTGCCACACTCGCTGTCTGGCGAACACGGTTGACGACATTAAAGGTATGTTTTAATAAATGCGGACGATGAATTTTCATAAGAAACAACTATGGTAATAAGAAGGATGTTTGAAAATAGATAATGTACTAAAAGTATTTATAAAGGGTTACAGCACTAGCATATTAATTAACACTGCTACAGACAGGGCATTGGGGGTCTTTTCTATAACCCATCAGCCGCTGCTGCATTTGACTACCATCCCATATGAGCAGCTTATTTGTCAGTGGATTTTTGGTTAATCCCAAATACTGTAAGGCGGCATTGGCTTGCAGATTACCCATGACGGCTGTAGTACTGGCGAGCACACCCGAATTGGCACAGGTACGTTCATCAGCGGCATCATCGCGCACAACTGAGCCAAACACGCAGTGGTAGCAGCCTGTATCAAGCTGAGGCTCAAACAACGCCAACTGTCCTTGCATTGCAATTGCTGAAGCTGATAACAGCGGGATTTTATAGCGCACGCTGATACGGTTGATACTATCACGCGTGGTAAAATTATCCGTACAGTCTAAGAGTAAATCAGGCTTGTTTGTTGCCATCCCTAGCAGCTCATAAGCATTGTTTTCATCTAGACGTGCGACTGTCCCGTGAGCTTGTATCAGAGGATTAATGCGCGCTAACATGGCAGCTGCACTCAGTGCTTTAGATTTGCCAATATCTTCTGGCAAAAACAACGTTTGTCGTTGTAGGTTACTCGCCTCAATCTCATCATCATCAATCAGATGAACATAGCCTACCCCTGCACGTACTAGTGTCTCAGACGCTGGGCATCCAAGACCGCCTGCCCCTATCATAACCACGCGTGCTGATTTTAATCGCAGCTGAGCATCCATATCCCAACCGTCTAATAAAACGTGTCGAGCATAACGGAGCAGCTCATCATCGGATAGCGGTACCACCTCTTCTACCATATTTATCTACAACCTATAATCAAAGAAATCTACTACCAAAAAACTTGTCTATTGAACTTGCCCTAACGTGACACGGTCATTACCACCATAATCTTGTACCGTATGCACCGACTCAAAATCATTATCCAAAAATAACTGTCGAACAGCAGCGCCTTGATCATAGCCATGTTCGATAGCCAATAACCCATCTATGCATAGGTATGTCGGTGCCTGCTGGATAATATGCTCAATATCCGCCAAGCCATGATTGGGTGCACTCAGTGCGCTTATCGGCTCTGCCTTTAACGCAGCCAAATGCTCATCTGTCTCATCGATATATGGTGGATTAGAGACAATCACATCAAACTGATGTTCAGAACCAGTAGCGAGTGCCTGATACCAACTGCTTTGGACGAACTCAATATCAGCAACGTCATTGCTCACAGCATTATGCTGAGCAACCTTCAGCGCGTCGAGCGATAAATCGACCGCAACAACTTGCCAGTTAGCGTGCTTAAGTTCATGAGCAAGACTGATAGCGATACAACCTGAACCCGTCCCCAAATCTAGCAAACGCTTATTATTAATACATGTCGGCTGAGCATTGATCCACTGTAGTACCTGCTCGACCAATACCTCGGTATCCGGTCTAGGAATCAGAGTATGCTCATTGACATTAAAATTAAGTGACCAAAATTCTTGCTGCCCAGTCAAGTACGCAAGCGGTATGCCTTGCTGCATCTTATTCACACCATCAGTGAACTGTGCAAGCTCGCTGGCACTCAGCTGGTAATCTTCATCCGTCATCAAAAACAGTGCTGGCCGATCAATGACATGTAGCAACCAGTCCATTAGCCAAAACGACGGCAGCTGGTTACTCGTATTGTCATTCGTCAGTTTTCCAATTTGTTGCTTAATTTGACGGATGGTTGATGCTGACATAAGTCACTCTTAAAAATAATAGAAAGATCAGTAAAGGGACTAAACTACTCTGACGCGCGCGGTGGCTCTTTGGTATCAGCCAGGTTTGGATTTGCCTTAGCTAATTTATCGCCGCTGCCATCGTCGTCGCCATAAATGTCATCGTTATCACCAATAACAATATGCTTATCAACAAAATAAATCAGTGCCAAGATAGGAATACCAATTGCAAAGGTAAAGATAAAGAAGAACGGGTAGCCCATATTGTCGACGATAGCACCTGAGTACCCACCCATGACCTTAGGTATGAGCGTCATCAGTGAAGAAAAAATAGCATACTGTACAGCGGTAAAGCGAATAGAGGTCAGTGCCGACAAGAAGGCAATAAATACAGCGCTTGCCAATCCTGCGGCTAAGTTATCAAAAATGACCGCCAAATACATGAATGGTAAGCTGCCTGGATTATACGTCAATAGTACAAATAACAAATTGGTCGCACAGGCTAAAATAGCACCAATCATCATAGCGTGCATAATACGGAAGCGCTGAGCTAAAATTCCGCCCAAAAACCCACCTCCAATCGCCATAATCACACCGACAAGCTTCACAGCATTCGCAATGTCCGTCTTACTAAAGCCCATGTCTTGATAAAAGACGTTTGAGATAACGCCGGCTACGATATCAGATATACGATACAGACCAATCAACGCCAGCAGCAACAGGGCTTTTTTGCCATAACGACGGAAGAAGTCTAAAACAGGCTCAATCCATGTTGCCATCGCCACTTCTTTTTTGACTAATCCTACTTGTACCAATGCGTAGCCTGCTACCATCGCCGCGCCTAAACTTAACATTAGATGAAAAGTTTCTACAAAGAAACTAGAAAACGCGCCTTCAAATTCTGGTAGGACTTGTCCCATCACTATGTAAGCAGCGATAAAGGCAATCACTGAAAACACAAACAACGCCACCAGTCTGACGTAATCCTCACGAGTCTCAGCGACCAGTGGGGCTTTGTTGATGATTTTGGGTTGGTTGACGATGAAGTACAGTAGTAATAATGGGGCACAAGCAACCAAAGCCAAAAAGTAAAACTTGATAGCCGGCATTATCATTAGCGGTATCAATGCCACTGTGCTATCAAATACTGTATTGATTAAGATATTAATTAGGTAAACAAAACCGAATAGCAGCCCTGGTATCAGCAGTAATGCAGAATAAATAAGAAATACTTTTAAATTGCCTTTTTGCTTGTTGTTTTGTAAAACGTCAGCCGTCGGCTCATAACTGGCAAACGTCGTCAAGACCCCTAAAGTCATGACCCCTGCCATAATATAATAGGTATTGCGCCATGCTTCGTAACTATAAAAAGTCTCATTTGAGCCAAAATAGTCCGCCAAATACAACGCGCCTGCCCCAGCAACGATCATACCAATACGGTAACCTGACACATAAATAGAAGACAAAATAGACTGCATAGACGGCGGTGCAAGCTCGATACGGTAGGCGTCAATCACAATATCTTGCGTCGCAGAAGAGAAGCCAAGCAACACCGCAGCACCTGCCATATAGACCAAAACATCTTCACTGACAGGGTTTACCCTTGCCATTAGAACGATGGCCAGCACAATGAGCAGCTGTGATACCACCATCCAACTGCGGCGGCGACCGAGCCATTTTGTCAAAAACGGTACAGGTAGCGCATCGATTAATGGCGCCCAAATAAACTTAAATGAATATCCTAATGCCGCCCAACTAAACATGGTAACGACGCTACGATCAATTCCTGCCTCTCTGAGCCATAATGATAAGCTTGAGAAAATAAGCAGAATAGGGATACCCGCTGAAAAACCCAAAAACAACATGATAATCACACGAGGGTCTAGATAGGCTTTTGTCGCCTCGCCCCATGATTTTTTGGCAATTGGTTGATTGGGTGGTACAGATTTCACAGCAGACATAATAACTCACCAACAATTGAGACAAGGAACACAACTGCACACCATTCTTATCACTCTTCAAAATCAGTTACTCAATAAAGTAGCGATAAAAAAGAATCGATAAAAACTGCTCGACGTTGTACCAATATAAAGTTGTACCAATATAGATATGACAACAAAATCCAGTTATGGTACTTGAGAACCTTCACCTTGACTAGATGTTTTTGCACTAACTCACTGACTATACTGCTTGTACGATAACTTATGTTTCGTAGTAGTCACGCAGATTATAACAATATTTCTCTAAGGTTAAATTAACCCTTATTTTTCTTGCTACATTCTCTCTTAAGCCATACCTGACAACGTCATGATATATAGGTAATATAAAGGTAGCTATAAAATTGAAATAGATCTGATTGATTGAGCGTAATCTATTGGTTTATTCTCAACTAGCGATAACGAGTACAGGCGTTAATGACGATTTAGATAAACAAAACATCAAGCTTTTTACGATTAATAATTTAAAACTTATAATTCTTATATATTAGTTTTATAAATACACAGTGCTTCGCTATGCTCTATGTATAAACAATGATTATTTCGATTAACTGTTTGTTCTTTCTATTATCATAGCCCAGGAGTTTTACCATGTCCGATTCGACCAATACCCCAACCAACAAAGACGCTACGCAGGATACTGCTGGTTGCCCTGTGGATCATAGCAATAATGCACCAACCAATACCACTTATGATCAAGGAGATAACAAGGGTCCAACGATTCATAGTGAAAACGTTGACAAATCACATGCGCCGCAGCGTCCTAGCATGGGTGGCTGTCCTGTCATACACCAAGCTCATACCACTACTTCTTCTGCTGCAACCGATTGGTGGCCAAACAGCTTGAATTTAGACATATTGCATCAGCAAGACAAAAAGACCGATCCTATGGGAGCGGATTTTGACTATAACGAAGCGTTTAAGCAACTTGATCTAGAAGCGGTAAAAACAGACTTAAAGAACCTAATGACTGAGTCACAAGAATGGTGGCCAGCAGACTGGGGACACTATGGCGGTTTGATGATTCGCATGGCATGGCACTCAGCCGGTACGTATCGCGGTGCTGATGGTCGCGGTGGCTCTAACACGGGTAACCAGCGTTTTGCGCCATTGAACAGCTGGCCAGATAACGTCAACCTAGACAAAGCGCGCCGTTTATTATGGCCTATTAAGAAAAAATACGGCAACAAACTATCTTGGGCTGACTTGATGATTTTGGCAGGTAACATGGCTTATGAGTCTATGGGTTTCAAAACCATAGGTTTTGCTGGTGGTCGCGCTGATACTTGGCATCCAGAAAAAGACATCTATTGGGGTTCTGAGCGTGAATGGTTAGCAGATACAGAGAACCGTTACGACAATGATGAAGACCGTACCTCGCTCGAAAACCCACTAGCAGCAGTACAAATGGGCTTGATCTATGTTAACCCTGAAGGTGTGGACGGCAACCCTGACCCACTAAAAACAGCTCAAGATATGCGTACTACCTTTGCTCGTATGTCAATGAATGATGAAGAAACTGTGGCATTAACAGCTGGTGGTCACACCGTGGGTAAATGTCATGGTAATGGTGATGCAACAACCCTAGAGGATGAGCCAGAAGCCGCTGATGTGAAAGAGCAAGGTCTAGGCTGGCGCAATCCTAAAGGTAACGGCAATGCAGGTAACACAGTCTCAAGTGGTATTGAGGGCGCCTGGACGACCAATCCTACTCAGTGGGATCACGGCTACTTTGAGCTATTATTAAACCAAAACTGGGCATTGACCAAAAGTCCAGCAGGTGCATGGCAGTGGGAACCAACCGATATAAAAGAAGAAGATCGTCCATTAGATGCTCATGATCCAAGTGTACGCCGCAATCCAATCATGACTGATGCCGATATGGCGTTGATTAAAGATCCTATCTATCGTGAGATCTCTGAGAAATTCCACAACAACCCAGAGTATTTTGATGAAGTATTTGCCAAAGCATGGTTCAAGCTGACTCACCGTGATTTGGGACCTAAAGCTCGCTATTTAGGTGCCGATGTACCAAGCGAAGATTTTATCTGGCAAGATCCTATCCCAGCAGGCAATGCAGAGTTAACTGCTGATGATATTGCAACGCTAAAATCGCAGGTATTAGATAGTGAGTTGAGCCGCCGTGAACTTATCATTACCGCATGGGATAGCGCACGTACATTCCGTGCCTCAGACTATCGTGGCGGTGCCAACGGTGCACGTATCCGTTTGGCCCCTCAAAAAGACTGGGCGGGTAATGAGCCAGAGCAGCTAGAACGTGTACTTGAGACATTGACACGCATTCAAGCTGACTCTGACAAAGACATCAGTTTAGCCGATCTAATTGTGTTGGCTGGTAACGCGGCTATCGAGCAAGCAGCAAAAGAGGCAAGTGTAGACATAACCGTTCCATTCACACCGGGTCGCGGTGATGCCGATGCATCAATGACTGATGCTGAATCTTTTGCTGATTTAGAGCCATTACATGATGGATATCGTAACTGGGTCAAAGAAGATTACGCCGTTTCTCCTGAGGAGATGCTACTTGATCGTTCTCAGTTGATGGGATTGACAGCGCCTGAGATGGTTGTATTGATTGGCGGTATGCGAGTCCTCGATACCAACTATGGTCATAGCCAACATGGTGTCTTTACGGAACGTGCTGGTGTCCTCACCAATGACTTCTTTGTTAACTTGACAGACATGAACTATACTTGGCATCCTGTAAAATCGGACGACAAAGCAAGTAATACTGTTGATGACTATGAAGTGCGTGATCGCAGCACTGGAAAGGTTAAATGGCAAGCACGCCGTGTCGATCTAGTATTTGGCTCAAACTCTATCTTACGTGCTTATGCTGAACTATATGCACAAGACGATAATGTAGAGAAGTTTGTTCGTGACTTTGTGAGCGCTTGGAACAAAGTGATGAATGCAGATCGCTATGATGTTGCTAAGTAAGCGTTATTTATTGGATTCATGAACATTAAGTAAGTCTATAAATCACGAACAGCTACCTTCTAGAAGGTAGCTGTTTTTTTGTGCTGAAAATTTACCCGTTTGAAATCTATTTTCTAGAAAGCTGTAATTTTCTGTGCTTTATAAACCGCTTATCCTTCATAAGAAATTTGTCTTTTATGAGTGGCTACCATCTTATAAGCCATTCACGTTTTACTGACATAAGCCATCATGACCCATGTTGAGAGCTATGTCACCACATCAACTGCCTCTATATTCATTATTATTATAAATTGATAGCTATTTATTATATACAAGAATAATAGGTTTGTTTTACACTAGCCTATTGCGGTATATTCATATGTTTTTACTTTCATATACAGACCTTTCAAACATAGATAAGGTTTATATAGTTATACAATAGGATTAGGTTATGGCAATCGACGTAGTGGTCAACCAGCGACATTTGCAGATTCAGCTCAAACAGTTGGAAACAGTATGGCATACGGTGATCAATGGCTATAACTTAAGTCAAGCAGCGACGGTACTACACACGAGCCAGTCGAGTTTGTCTAAGCATATCGCAGCCCTCGAAAACCAACTTAAGACTGAAGTATTCATTCGTCAAGGCAAGCGCCTAACAGGTTTGACCACTATGGGTACAGCACTCATGCCTCATATCGAGTCTATCTTTGCTGAAATCCGTACCATTGAAAACTTGAGTCTAGATTTTAACAATCCCAATATAGGCACACTAACGATTGCCACCACTCATACACAAGCACGCTATGTGTTGCCGCAAGTGGTCAAAGAGTTCAAAGACCGCTTTCCCAAAGTAAATCTCATCTTACAACAGGCAGATCCTGAGACCATCGCGCAGATGGTGATTCGTGGTCAGGCGGATATTGGTATCGCAACCGAGTCGTTGCTGCAAAATAACTACCTCAGATGCTACCGTTACTATGATTGGACGCACCGCGTTATCGTACCGAGCGATCATGAGCTTGCTAGTCAAGAATTTATCGACTTGCCTACCCTTGCCAGCTATCCCATTGTTACCTATCATGGCGGCTTTACTGGACGCGGTGCCATTGATAAAACCTTTGAAGAAGCAGGTTTAGAGCCGGATATCGTACTAGCGGCGCTGGATGCTGATGTGATCAGTACCTATGTTGGACTGGGTTTGGGGATTGGCATCATCGCAGAAATGGCGTTTGAACCCAGCCATTATCAGAACCTAACTGCCATACCAGTAGACCATTTTGGCCGCTTTACCAGTTGGATGGCAGTACGCGATGATGCCGAAATCCGCCAATACGGTCGTGCCTTTATGGAACTGTGTCAGAAACAATTCAACAACTAAAACAACCCTACCAAACCGTTACTGCTAGCTTGCGTCACCTTTACCGAACTTATGCATAAATGATAAAATAGAGTCCAAAACGTCATCCAACGTTTTATTTTTTATTTATGCATGTATTGCTGGACACCTAGACATTTAATGGCCTAAATATTTGAAAATTTAGGCTTTGATGGCTACTGGGTATCGATCACTACATGTCCATTTGCTCTTATGTAACAGGTGATACCGCTCATGGAAAAACTCGTAGCGATCATTATGGCAGTTTTTGCCGCCCCTTTGCTTATCGGCGGCGCTTATCTGCTCTCTCTAGGCGGTAGTCCTTACTATCTTTTCGCTGGCGTTATCATGTTAACGACAGCTTTTTTATTGTTCAAAAAACATTGGAGTGCTTACGGACTCTACGCCCTCTTTATCGTGGCGACCATGGTGTGGGCACTATGGGAATCTGGATTTTATTGGTGGGCGCTAGCACCTCGCGTTGGTTTCCCACTGATATTTGGTTTGCTCATGCTATTACCATGGGTAGCTAATAAGATGCGTGGACATAAGCCTCAAGTAGCCGCGAGCACATCACCAACCACAGACTCTGTTAAGAAAAGTCCCCTATATTATTGGGGTCTGCTCGCTAGTGTCGTTGTGGGCGCATTGCTCTCTTTTGGGAGCTTGGCAAATAACGCTACTGACAAACTAGGCGAGCTTGATTTGTCTGCGACCGATAAAAGCGACCAAGATGACAGTACAGATGAAACGTCAGCCAATCTTGGTGACCCATTATCCAATGGTCAACAAACGCCAGATGGCGAGTGGAGCGCGTATGGTCGTACAGACTACGGACAGCGCTACTCTCCTCTGACACAGATCAACACTGATAATGTCAAAGATTTAGAACTGGCTTGGCAGATCCAGACAGGTGATGTCAAAGGTCCTAACGATGTCGGTGAGACCACCTATCAGGTAACCCCGCTCAAAATTGGCAATGCACTATATCTATGTACACCTCACAACTGGGTTATGGCATTAGATGCAGACTCTGGTGAGACACTATGGAAGTTTGACCCTCAAGTAGAAGAGAACTTACAGCGTCAGCACCAAACATGCCGCGGCGTCTCTTATTATGCGGGGCAAGCTGGCACTGATAATACGCCTGTGATTGCTGATGATACTACTGCGACTAATGCAGCGGGTACTCGCGACACGTTGGTTCAAAAAATTGCTGGCAATACATTTGACAATACCTCTAAGCAATGTGATGCCAAAATATTTATTCCGACGTCTGATGCCAAGCTATATGCACTTGATCCAAATACTGGACAGCGCTGCCAAGACTTTGGTGATGATGGTGCATTAGATTTGATGCATAACATGCCATTTACTCAGGCAGGATATTACTACTCTACCTCGCCACCAGTTGTTGCAGGCGACGTCATTATTGTAGCTGGCGCTGTCAATGACAACTATGATGTCAACTCGCCTTCTGGTGTGATACGTGCTTATGATGTCAATACTGGTGAGCTCATGTGGAACTGGGATTCAGGTGATCCTGAAAACACCGCACCTTTTGATGTTAATGATCCAACCCAAACTTACAAAACCAGCTCACCAAACTCATGGGCGATTGCTAGTGCTGATGAAGAGCTTGGATTGGCATACTTCCCAATGGGCAACCGTACTCCCGATCAGCTGGGTAGCTACCGTAACGCTGCTGAAGAAAAGTATGCAACGTCTGTGGTTGCGCTAGATATCGAAACGGGTGAAGCGCGCTGGGTTCAGCAGTTTGTGCATCATGACCTTTGGGACATGGACACCCCTGCTCAGCCTACGTTGCTTGACTTAGATACTGCTGACGGCGTTCAGCCTGCGTTGGTCGTACCGACCAAACAAGGCGACGTCTACGTATTGAACCGTGCAACAGGCGAGCCTATTGTACCTATCAAAGAACGTGAAGCGCCGCAGGGATATCTGGTAGCAGGCGAGCACGCCGCACCGACTCAGCCATACTCTGGTTTGAGCTTTGAGCCTGAAATGATGACTGAAAAAGACATGTGGGGCGCGAGTCTCATTGATCAAATGATGTGCCGTATCGAGTTCAATCAGCTCAACTATGATGGTCGCTATACACCACCATCAACCAATGGTAGCTTGGTCTATCCTGGTAACTTCGGTACCTTTAACTGGGGCGGCATCGCGGTCGATCCTGAAAATGGCGTAATGTTTGGTATGCCGACGTATTTAGCATTTACCTCAAAACTCATTCCTAGAGAAACGCTAGGCGATGCGGAGACCAATAAAGGTGAGCAAGGGGTCAATGCCAACGAAGGCGCAGACTATGCAGTCGAGCTAGGTCCTTTCTTATCGCCACTAGGCGTCCCTTGCCAGCAGCCACCATGGGGTACGATAGCAGGTGCTGATCTAGCGACTGGCGAGATTGCCTATCAGCGCAAAAACGGTACGGTACAAGATCTGTCTCCTATCCCAATTAAACTGGAATTAGGGGTCCCTGGTATTGGCGGACCTATGATCACCAAAGGCGGCGTTGCATTCTTATCAGCAGCGACCGAAAACAACTTCCGTGCTTATGACCTAAAGAACGGTGATGTGCTGTGGAATGTTCGTATTCCGGCGGGTGGTCAGGCCACACCAATGACTTACCTAAACTCTAAAGGTGAGCAGATGGTACTACTGGTTGCTGGTGGACATGGTTCAGTAGGTACAACTATTGGTGACTACGTCATGGCTTATAAACTTGGTGGCCAGTCTAAATAGCTAACAGACTGAACAGGCACTCAGCTGTATGACGTTATGTTGATAAAGCATTGATGACTCATATCATGGCTACTTTATCAATAACCAAAAAAAGCAGGTAACCTAGGTTGCCTGCTTTTTTGTTCTCTATGGTGGTGCAATATTGCTTGTACTACTTCTATGTCGTATGACAACGTTATATGTGACGCTCAATGGTTAACGAGTGATTATTAAGTGAGCTTAAATACTGAGTTAGCTTACTTTGTTATGATTGATTAACACCGACTAGCAGCCCTTGAAACTATCACTAATCATGAGCATATCGGTAGACAGTAATTTACACACTACTGGATAATTTATGAATAACAACATCCCTTTATCTTTTTTAGATCTAGCACCCGTACCTGAAGACCATACTATCGCTGAAGGTATCGCCCAAACGGTTGAAACCGCACAGCAAGCAGAAAAGTCTGGCTTGAATCGTTATTGGATGGCAGAGCATCATAATATGCCAGGTATTGCTAGTGCAGCAACCTCGGTACTTCTATCGCATATCGGTAGTCAAACCAAGCACATTCGTATTGGCGCGGGCGGCGTCATGTTACCTAACCATGCACCCCTCGTGATCGCTGAGCAGTTTGGTACCTTGCAGGCGCTCTACGGTGACCGTGTTGACTTGGGTCTGGGACGCGCACCTGGTACTGACGGGGCGACGTTTCAGGCACTTCGCCGACAAATGAAAGACGCTGAGCGTTTTCCGCAAGACGTGCAAGAGCTGATGTACTTTTTGGGCAATGATACTGACGGTAGCCCTGTACAGGCATTCCCTGGTGCAAAATCAGGCATTCCTATTTGGATATTGGGCTCTTCTCTTTTTGGCGCTACTTTGGCCGCCCATTTAGGGCTGCCTTACGTGTTTGCCTCGCACTTTGCACCGCAGATGCTTGGACAAGCAATCGATGCCTATCGGGAACAGTTCAAACCATCTGCATATCTGGACAAGCCTTATGTGATGCTGGCTGCGAACTTATTACTTGCTGATGACGATGAAACCGCTGAATATCACTTTACTTCAGCGCAGCAGAGCTTTGTACGGTTGCGCCGCGGTGAAACCGGTCAGATGCCAAAACCCACTTACGATATGGACAGCATCTGGAGTCAAGCAGAAAAGATGATGGTAGACAATGCGCTATCAGTGTCTTTCGTTGGCTCTGTTGAGACCGTTAAACCTAAATTGTCTGCGTTTTTGGCAAGATACCAGCCGGATGAGCTGATCGTGACGGCCAACATCTATGACCAAGCCGCCCGTATCCGTTCACTTGAACTTACACCGGAGCTAAACTTATTTACTTTACAATGAAATGAGAGACTTGCATAATTATTGGTAAACCTAAAACTGGATCTTTGACATGGAAGCAACTCCCATTATTGGCGCGTCATTGATGATTGGCTCATCAATATTTATGTATATCGTGGCGCTCCTTGCAGTACTGGCTATTTTTGCATATCTTACCTATCGTACTAGCCCAAAACGCAAACAGCGCCGAGAAGACAAGCGCAATCGAGATAATTTAAATCAATAACAAAAAGCCCTTTTTCTTATTTGAGAAAGGGCTTTTTTTGGTTCAAAGACATGCCAATACTCAATAATGCTGTTAATTTGAATGTAACCGATGTCCTTAAGAAAATAAATACTACATCAAACCAAGCGCGCGCAGCGCTGCCGCCCCAAACGCCATTCCGAACATGCCAACGACCGTAGTAAACGCTAAAATATTTGCCGCCAGTATGTCATTGCCACCCATCGCTTTTGCCATCACATAACTGGCTGCTGCTGTTGGTGACGCTACCATCAGGAATAACACGCCCATATGCACACTTGACAAGCCAAATGCCAGTCCAATCGCAACAGCTACCAATGGTGCAACAACAATGCGTCCAATACTAGCCTGCATGGACAATCCTGATGCACTCAGCATTGATTTCAAATCAATGCTCGCACCAGCGCAGATCAATGCCAATGGCAATGCGACCGCTGCCAACAAGTCACCTGTTGTATGTATCACACCTGTCAGTGGTGGCAATGGCAGTGCCTTATATGCAAATGCTGATAACAATGCCAAGATAAGCGGATTGGTAAACACCTTCTTGATGATCATAATACTACGACTGATCAAGGTATCATCTGCGCTTTTGGAGACCCGGCTCAAGGTAATGACCGCTAAAATATTGAACAGTATCGTCACCACGCCCATATAGACAGCGCCGATACTTAAACCTTGCGCGCCATAAGCGTTGGCAACCGTTGCAAGACCAATAATTGCCATATTACTACGGAAAATACCCTGTACGAACACGCCTTGATCTTCAGGACGTTTGACAAAACGCTTGGCATACAGCTCCGCGCCAATAAACAAAACAAACGTCACCAAGATGCCAACAAAGATTAGCTTAATTTGCTGACCATAGTCGACGTCACTATCGACCACGCTGAAGAATAACAAACACGGTAAGCAGTAGTTAAAGACAAAACTTGATGCCTGATCGATAAAAGTTTGGCTGGTTTCACCTCGCCTTTGCATAAAAAAACCCAACCACATTAGTGCAAGGTTGGGAAAGACAATAGTAATCGCAAAAATAACAGCATCGATCATAAGTAAGCTCAGTTTGCTGATAAGCCCACTATCATATAGGAATCAGCAAGATAAATTAGTAAATATTAATGAGGTTCGGTGATTTCGGCAGCCTAGTTTCGGTGACCTAGTATAGAGATAAAGCAGATAGTAAAACAAGCTCACATACTTCTTTCTTATCAAAATGACATGTATTTTGGCAAACAAAAGCCTGTAACGAAGTGTCATTACAGGCTTCTTATACGATAAGTGCTTTATTATAAAAGGCTTTGTTACATACCTATTATGAGTCCAATGCAGCCTTTGCTTTCTTATATTTTTTGACCGTCATCGCCAATAGCTGTATAGCAGCAGGTGTCACGCCGCTGACTCGCCCAGCCTGAGCAAGCGTCGCAGGACGCACTTGCGTAAGTTTCTGTACGATCTCGTTCGATAGACCTGACACCACGCTATAGTCAAAATCTAGCGGTAACGCTGTGTTTTCTAGTCGCTTCATCTGATCGATGTCTTCCTGTTGACGATCAATATAGCCTGCATATTTCACAGAAATCTCGATCTGCTCGCCCACTTGTGCATCAACGGTTGAATCAGTGATAGCAGCAATATCCGCAAAGTGGATCTGCGGACGCTTCAGCAAATCAAAGGCCGTCGACTCTTTAGATAGCACTTCACCTGTTTGCTCAGTTACTTGCTTACCTAGTGCATTACTCGGCGTTGCCCACATGTCTTTTAGACGCGAGGTTTCTGTCGAAATGGCTTCCATTTTCTCTTGGTAGGCCTGCCAGCGCACGTCATCTACCAGTCCTAGCTTACGACCTGTCTCAGTCAAGCGCTGATCGGCATTGTCTTCACGTAGCAATAGACGATACTCTGCGCGGCTCGTAAACATACGGTATGGCTCAGTAGTACCATGAGTAATCAAGTCATCAACGAGCACGCCAAGATAGGCTTCATCGCGGCGCGGAGTCCACGTGTCAAACTCGCTGTTATTAGTGGTGACCAACGCTGCATTAGTACCCGCTAGTAGACCCTGCACGCCCGCTTCTTCATAGCCCGTCGTACCATTAATTTGACCAGCAAAGTACAGACGATCAATCGATTTGGTTTCAAGCGTTGGCTTTAGGTTCTGCGGATCAAAATAATCATATTCAATTGCATAGCCTGGACGAGTAATATGGGCGTTTTCTAGACCTTTCATACTGTGAATAAATTCCAGTTGCACATCAAACGGCAAACTGGTCGAGATACCGTTTGGATATAGCTCATGCGTGGTGAGACCTTCAGGCTCGATAAAGATCTGATGGCTGTCTTTGTCCGCAAAACGATGGATTTTATCTTCGATAGATGGGCAATAACGCGGGCCTACGCCTTCGATTTTGCCAGAAAACATCGGTGAGCGGTCGAGATTTTCACGGATGATGTCATGAGTACGCGCATTGGTATGGGTGATATAGCAGTTGACCTGCTCAGGATGCATAGAGACATCACCCATATAGCTCATGACTGGCAGCGGCGTATCACCCGGCTGTACCGTCATCACGCTAAAATCAACACTACGGGCATCGATACGCGCTGGTGTGCCTGTTTTTAGACGACCTACTGGTAGCTTAAGCTCACGCAAACGATCTGCAAGTTTGATAGACGGCTGATCTCCTGCACGGCCACCCTTTGAGTTTTCCATACCAATATGAATGACACCGCCCAAGAAAGTCCCTGAGGTCAGCACCACTGTTTCAGTCTTAAAGACAATACCTGTAGAGGTCACAACTGCTGTCGCACGGCCATTCTCTACCAAGATATCGTCAGCGGCTTGCTGAAATATATCTAAGTTCGGCTGGTTTTCTAATGTATGGCGAATCGCCGCTTTATACAGAATACGGTCTGCTTGCGCACGCGTGGCACGAACGGCAGCCCCTTTACGGCTGTTTAGTACGCGGAACTGGATACCTGCTTTGTCCGTTGCCAGCGCCATTGCACCGCCCAACGCATCAATCTCACGCACCAGATGCGATTTACCAATACCGCCAATCGCAGGATTACAACTCATCTGCCCGAGCGTCTCAATATTATGCGTCAACAATAAGGTCTGTGCGCCCATACGTGCAGCCGCTAGAGCAGCTTCTGTGCCAGCATGACCACCGCCGATCACTATCACGTCATAATGTTTTGGGTATTGCATGTTTGCCTCACTTGACTCATAACGCTGCTTGGTACCACATTTCATTGAATAACATGGTAGTCGGCAAATAAACGTCAGTCGTATTTATAAAAAAGATAACGACTCAGATAAGTCGTTCATAATTGGTTAGATAACCTGTCATTATAACAATTTTTTGACGCTTAAAAAACGCTAGGACAAAAACTATTATAATTAAGCGAAAAGATATTTATACCAGTAATGACGATGTTGACAGTAACACCGTCATTACTGGTGCAGCCATCATCACTTTAATAGTTAGCTTTTTAGTTTATGATGATATCTCAGCCATTACCGTTACCACGGCTTAGCGGTACTATTTGATCCGATTGACCACTAGACAGCATATGGTGGCTACCATACCCTTCTGGATTGATTTGTAAATAGGCATTCATTTGACCGATGGCATCGCCGTCATCACTTGCTAAGATCTGCTCTTTGATGAGCTCGACTGGCGGTAATGGTAAATTCTTGAGCAATGCCAAGCGCTGGTCGTTGTCACCTTTATTAACCACCAACTCGATCAGCTGGCGCGCATCAATAGGTAGATCGGGGGTATTTTGTGCCAATAATGCTAAGTGATAGGCACCTGCCGTATCTTGATCTGCAACGACGCGCTGCTCGATAGCGATATAAGTCGCTTCTGTCGCACCGCCTGCCACACTCAGCTGGTGAATACACTTGAGTGCTGAGTTTGACTCATTACTAGCAATCTCAATGATACGCGTAGATTCGTTTTTTAGACGCTCACGACGTTTTTCAATCGCCGCCTGCTCAGCCGCTTCTTTTTGCTCGTTTAACTCTTCATTGGTTTTGTTATTCATAAAGCTCTCTTACTCATCTAGTAATTATTATTTATATCGCTAATATCTTGGACACTATATGGGGGTAAATACTATAAAAACAACGAAGCCTAATGATATAGGCGCGTGAGAATACTAATGGGGACAATAAAAAACCCAAATAGCCATTAATAACTATCTGGGTTTGCTATGCTCATATCTTGCAAAGGCTAACTGGACATCCAACCAACACTTTCAAGTATTAAGCAGCAGGGCTGTTTGCTTCAACCAATGGCTTTAGCTCACCTGATTGATACATTTGCAAAATAATGTCAGATCCGCCCATCAACTCACCATCGATCCATAACTGTGGGAACGTTGGCCAGTTAGCAACTTTCGGGAGTGTTGCGCGGATTTCTGGGTTTTCTAAAATGTTTACAAATGCAAATGGACGACCAATCTGAGTCAACACTTCAATAGAGCGTGCAGAAAAACCACACTGCGGAAATTGCGGCGTGCCTTTCATGTAGATAATGACTTTATTGTCACGGATTTGATCACGGATCAATTGTTCAACGTCGTTTGCAGCAGTATTTGGGGTTTGCTCACTCATAAAAGCTCCTATTGATAAAGCGGTTTATTAAAATGATTATTTATATAAAAATAATTATGTGAAGATATGGCTGATACATGGGGTGACTGCTTGTATATTACAAGCGCCCTTTCATATTGTTTTAGCCAGTTGTTGTTTACTAAATCTAAAAACTCTAGATTCAACAGCTCCTAGATTCGATAGCATTATGGACCAACCGCATTAGGCACCAATAATACCACGGCGTTGGCCATGATGCCTTCTTGTCGACCAGTAAATCCCAATTTTTCCGTCGTAGTGGCTTTCACACTGATATTGCTAATATCTGTTTGCAAGTCGCTCGCAATATTAGCGCGCATCGCTTGGTTGTGCGGTGCCAGTTTAGGCCGTTCACACATCACCGTGATATCGGCATTGCCTAGGCTATAACCTGCCTCTTGTACTTTGCCATAAACGTAGCGTAGCAATATACGCGAGTCTAGACCTGCATGGGCAGCATCTGTATCAGGGAAATGCTGACCAATATCACCAAGTGCTAAAGCACCAAGTAGCGCATCAGCCAAGGCATGCAAGACCACATCGCCATCAGAATGTGCCAGCAAACTGTGCGAATGCTCAATGGGCACCCCTGCTAACACGACGTATTGCTGCTGCTGACCATTGTTATGAAACGCGTGAACATCAATACCTTGACCAATTTTTATCATTGTTGTTCCAAGATGAGTTAGACGTGATTAAAATAATTCAAAATGACTATCTGAATTTTCAAAGCGGTTTTCCCAATAGCTAGATAGCATCGGTCGCCACCAGTTTCAATTAACTGGTATAATATGACGTTTATTTTATCATAATACCAGATCCAAAAGACAAGCTGACACTGGTATGCTCAGACTACCTATTGTGGTTAAGGCATATCTATTGGCGTAATGTCTCATTTGGATAGTGTACAAATAGTTGAGCCGTTCTATGTCAGCCATACAAAATACCTCAAGCGCAGTCGTTTCTGAGTCTTTTAATGCTCATCGCCCGTTGACCCTTGCCGACGTCGAAAACCCTAGCACCAAACATGTGATTGTTGGTATGTCAGGTGGGGTCGATTCTTCTGTGTCAGCCGTATTACTTCAGCAAGCAGGCTTCAAGGTCGAAGGTCTGTTTATGAAGAACTGGGAAGAAGACGATGGCACCGAATACTGTACGGCAATGGACGACCTAGCAGACGCGCAAGCCGTATGTGACAAGATCGGCATGAAGCTACACACTGCCAACTTTGCTATGGAATATTGGGACCGTGTTTTTGAGCATTTTTTGGCGGAATATAAAGCAGGACGCACCCCTAACCCCGATATTTTGTGCAACAAGGAAATCAAGTTTAAGGCATTCTTAGACTACGCGTTGACCCTTGGTGCAGATTATATCGCTACAGGTCACTATACGCGCCGCAGTGTGAATTACAAAAATGCCGAGGGTGACGAGGTTGCCCAGTTATTGCGCGGCCTTGATAACAATAAAGACCAAAGCTATTTCTTACATGCGGTTGGCGGCGATAAAATCGCTAAAACGCTATTCCCAGTTGGTGAGCTTGAAAAGCCAGTGGTACGCCAAATTGCCGAAGAGCATGACCTAGCGACGGCTAAAAAGAAAGACTCTACAGGTATTTGCTTTATTGGTGAGCGCCGCTTTAAAGACTTCTTACAGCAATATCTGCCTGCCCAAAAAGGCGAGATACTTACTGATGACAATAAAGTCATCGGTACTCATGATGGCCTCATGTACTACACACTGGGTCAACGCGGCGGCATTGGCATTGGCGGTGTCAAAGACCGTCCTGAAGAACCTTGGTTTGTATTGGCGAAAGATTTAGAAAAAAACCGTTTAATCGTTGGTCAAGGGCATGAACATCCCATGCTAATGAGTAACGAGCTAAAAGCTTATAAGCTCGATTGGACGAATGATCTGCCGCCTGCGGATGTGTTTAGTGACGAAGGTCTAGCCTGTATGGAAAAGTCTCGCTATCGCCAGCCAGACCAAGCATGTCGCGTATTTGCGACCAATACTGATGGCAGCGAAGTGCGTGTCATATTTGATGAGCCACAGCGCGCCGTCACTCCTGGTCAGTCAGCCGTATTTTATATCGATGACGTATGTCTGGGCGGCGGCGTGATTGAATCTATCGATGCACCTTGTGGATTCTAATTGCTTCCTAAGACCCAACTTGAGGTACAGATGTTGATGCAGTGAATAGATTGATTTTAACGAGCCTCAACATCGCTTTATTTGCATAGACCGCTTTTTTAATAACATATTTCTGCTATATTACGCGCAGCGATTTCGATGTCGTTTTTTGTATGGTAATTTTTAGCCAGACTCTTGCAGTTTTTTATTTCATAACTACTGAGGCATAACCATGACCCCACTTACCGCTCTCTCTCCAATTGATGGTCGTTACGCATCAAAGGCTGACAGCTTACGTCCTTATTTATCTGAATTTGGTCTAATCAAAGCCCGCGTTACGGTAGAGATTCGCTGGTTGCAGTCATTGGCTGACAACAACGCAATTGGTGAATTAGCAGCATTTGATGAACAGACCAATGCTTTTTTGAATGCGATTGTTGATGACTTTAGCGAAGCAGATGCTCAAGCGATCAAAGACATCGAAGCAACGACCAATCACGATGTAAAAGCAGTTGAGTACTTTATCAAAGACAAATTCCGTGGTCAGGATGCCTTAATTGATTCGCTTGAGTTCATTCACTTTGCTTGTACCAGTGAAGATATCAATAATTTATCATACGCATTGATGCTCAAAGACAGCCGTGAGCTCGTCGTTGCCAAAATGCAGCAAGTGACTGACAGTATCGTTGACTTAGCGATTGCGCATGCTGACCAACCAATGCTATCACGCACACATGGTCAGACCGCTAGTCCAACGACGCTTGGTAAAGAGATGGCAAACGTGGCCTATCGCCTTGCTCGTCAAATCAAGCAAATCGGTCAAGTAGAGCTACTTGGTAAAATAAACGGTGCCGTTGGTAACTATAATGCGCATTTTTCAGCATATCCTGACGTCGACTGGCAGAGCCATGCTGAAGCGTTTATCAATCAGCGTCTAGAGCTAACGTTTAACCCTTATACGACTCAGATTGAGCCGCATGACTATATTGCTGAGCTGTTTGATGCTGTTAAGCGCTTTAATACAATATTGATCGACTTTAACCGCGATATTTGGCAGTACATCAGCTTAGGCTATTTTAAACAGCGTCTAAAAGATGGTGAAGTTGGATCTTCTACCATGCCGCACAAGGTTAACCCAATTGACTTTGAAAACTCTGAAGGTAACTTGGGCGTTGCCAATGCTATGTTGGCACACTTAGGTGAAAAACTACCAATTTCACGTATGCAGCGCGATCTATCGGACTCAACGGTACTGCGTAATATTGGTGTTGGCCTAGCACAGAGCATGATTGCATTTGATGCTTGCCTAAAAGGCGTTGGTAAACTTGAATTGAATGCGCAGCGTTTGAATGATGATTTGAATCAAGCGCAAGAAGTGTTGGCAGAGCCGATTCAAACGGTCATGCGTCGCTACCGCGTTGAAAACCCATACGAGAAGCTAAAAGCCTTGACTCGCGGTAATGCCATGACTCGCGAAGCGATGCTGACGTTTGTCGAAAGTGATGAGCTATCGGCAGTTAGTGATGCTGACAAAGCAAGTCTACGCGCATTGACGCCAGCCACTTATATCGGTAATGCCGCTGAACAAGCGCGCACTATTAAAGAATGGATTGCCAAGCTTTAATAGCAGCAAGCGGATACCAAAAAATAAGAGCGTTGAAAATAATTTAAACGCTCCTATTTCGATACTAGCATTGTCTGGTTCAGCTAGTGTCTTACTGGTTTTGTGAACACACAACAGCCTTACTTTGAATGCTATGATATTAGTTTAAAATTCATAGTTGATAAGTGAGGTTTTATTTTTTGTCATCATCGTCATCACTGTCGCCTGGTATGATGGCTTTGCCAACCGCTACTGTCCCTTTTACCACGCCTTTGGTGGTTTTATAAGCAACTTTAGCGGGCACCGTGACGATTTTGTGGACACAGGCTTGTAGCAAAAACACGCTAACGATGATTGCGACCAAGTGCAATTTTTTCATAACTTTCCTAGGATTTAGTGGCTACTCTGATGATAACCATCAGATAGACCATAATCATAGACTATTAAAACCTTCCTATAAAGCGTCCCTTATTATTAATATTGTACGTATTTAAAATATGGATTTATCAATGACTTCTATTCCGCTTTGTCTACCTGACACTATAACGCCTGAGCAGTTTCTAGCAGAATACTGGCAAAAAAAGCCACTGCTTATTAAGCAAGGGTTGTCGCAACTGATTGACATGTTTGAGCCCGATGACATGATCGGTCTTGCCCTTGAAGAAGACGCTAGCGCACGCCTACTAACTCAAGCAGCCAGTAAAAAAGAAGGTCAAGCGCAGTGGCAGCTCAAAAAAAGCCCACTAGCTGAAACTGACTTTGAAGACTTACCAGAGCAATGGACGGTATTGGTACAAAATCTCGAGCAATGGTCACCAGAGCTGGGGCAGCTGTGGCAAGCATTTGATTTTATTCCGCAGTGGCAGCGTGACGACATCATGGTGTCTTATGCACCAGCAGGTGGATCGGTCGGTAAGCATTATGACGACTATGATGTGTTTTTGGCGCAAGGCTATGGCTCTAGACGTTGGCAATTGGGTAAATTCTGTGATGAACAAACAGAATTTGTTGCTGATGAGCCGCTTCGTTTATTTGATGATATGGGCGAGATTATCTTTGATGAGGTACTAGAAGCAGGTGACGTGCTTTATGTACCGCCTAAATTATCACATTTCGGTGTGGCACAAGACGATTGTCTGACCTTCTCTTTTGGGTGCCGCCGTCCAAACTTGATGCAAGTTATCGATAGCGTGGCAGATATTGTAACCAATGACAGCAGTTTGTTTATCCCGATGCTACTGCCACAAGCACTACAGAACTCAGGTGAGCTGCAAACGGATAGTATCGCGGCTATCAAAGCGCAGTTGCTAGAGATGCTACAATCTAGTCGCGGTGACGACATGATTCGTCAAGCAGTCTTGGAGGTGGTCAGTAAGCGTCAATACGATGCGCTGATGCCAGAAGAAGCGTTAGATACCAATGAGCTCATGCAAGCGCTATCAGAAGGTGCCACATTACAAGCAGACTATAGCAATCGCCTCCTCTATAGCCAGACCAATGATAGCACCGTGCTGTATGCCAACGGTCAACGTATCGATGGGCTTGATAAAGCTGCTATATCAGTACTGGTACGCTTGGCCAATGGTGAAACACTGCAACATAGCGACGTGACGGGTATCGATGCAGATGATTTGAGCGAATGGCTAGAGAACGGCTGGGTATGGGTGGATATTGCTGAATAATACTCAGTAATAAAATTTCAGTTAAATAATGCAAAGAAAAACCGCTATCTGATAATTACTCAGATAGCGGTTTTTTCTTATATATCTTATACAATTACTGGTTTGGTACTTATAGGGTTACCAAACACCGCTTAGCCTTTGTGAAGATTGCTATTATGAATAGTTACTATAAAAGCTAAGCGGATTCGTAATTAATGCAACTACTCTACTCTGTACCCAGCTCAAGCAAGCTCGCGTTACCACCGATTGCTGTGGTATTGATAGTCTTAACACGCTCAGTGACAAACCGATGCAAATAATCAGGCGTCAGCATCTCTGATAGGCCTTCCATATCAGTGACGCTGATGACTTGGGTCAAAATACCGTCAGTATTGGCAAGCTCTTGACTGATCGCCTGTACTTCGCTATGACTACCAGACACTGCCACTTGCGCAAGACGGTCGATATATAAAAGCGTGACCGTTTGTGAGTCGTTAGCAACGCTCAGTACGTCTTCGCTGATACCAGTATCATGTAGTATCTTGGCCGCTTCGCTACACATGTCATCTTGGCTTGGGCAATGTAGTATGACTTCATTACCTGTCAATAGCGCAGCAATAAGTTGTCCTAGTACGGCCATGGCTCTAGCAGACTCACCGCCGATGACCATGGTTTTACCACGGCCAGTCACATACAAGTCGTTTGACTCGCCAGTTGCACCCGTCATGCGGTGCGTCTCATCTAGACTAGGAGCCGCACTCAATAGATGGTTGAACAAACGCTTTGCTTTATTAGCATCACCAGTGAGCAGCGCCAGTTTTGACACTGCCGCTTGCAGGTACGTTGCGCGATTGACTGCGCCAAGTAGTCGCCAAGATTCACAAATCTGGGCATGATTTTTTTTGAATTCAGTCGCCATGTTGCTACTCCTTATGCGAGTTCTGTTTGAGTGGTAGATTGGGTGGTTGTCGCTGTCATGCTAGCAGCTGGTTGTGCAGCATTGACTGACTCTGATTTGAGCTGCATCAGACGCGCAACATAGTGCGGCCCGCCAGCCTTTGGACCAGTACCAGATAAACCACAACCACCAAATGGCTGGACGTTTACAACTGCGCCGATTTGGTTACGGTTAATGTAGGTATTTCCGACAAAAGCACGACGCTCAATGTGCTCAACCGTGTTTTCGATACGGCTATGGATACCCAACGTCAGACCAAACCCTGTATTGTTGATAGCATCAATCAGCTTATTCAGATCACGCGCTTGATAACGCAGTACATGTAGAATGGGACCAAAGTGCTCACCGCCGATGACGTCAATGCTTTTGACTTCGATTGCGGTTGGCAGTACAAAGGTAGATTTTTCTTGGCTGACCACTGAGCTTGAACTCATTGGCGTTTGCGCCAAAATGGTAGCAGTCGGTTCAGCATCCATACGCGCAATATGCGCCTCCAAACCATGCTTAGCGTCAGCATCAATAACTGGACCTACATCTGTCGCTGCATACAAAGGATTGCCTACAGACAGCTCAGCCATATTGCCTTGTAGTAGCTCGATCAAGTCATCAGCCATCTCTTCTTGCACGCATAGTATGCGGCAAGCTGAACAACGCTGACCCGCTGAACCAAATGCTGATAGCACCGCATCTCTCACGACTTGCTCTGGCAATGCTGTTGAATCAACAATCATAGCATTCTGACCACCAGTCTCAGCAATAAAGACAGGCAGCTCACCGCTGGCTTGTGCATGATCATTCAAGCTTTGGTTGATACGCTGGGCAGTTTGCGTCGAACCTGTAAATATCACCCCTGATATATTGTCAGCAGCTGTCAATGCGCCGCCCACATCACCTGCACCAGTAACTAACTGTAGCGCTTCGGCTGGTACGCCCGCTTGATACATCAACTGTGCACCAAAATGAGCAATTAAGCTGGTTTGTTCGGCAGGTTTAGCCACGACAGTATTACCTGCTGCTAGTGCCGCTACGATTTGACCTGTATAGATTGCCAATGGGAAGTTCCATGGGCTAATACAAACAAAGGTGCCTCGTGGCTTATACACTTGACGGGATTGCTTACCAGACAAATCGGTGAACTCATGTACAACGTCGTCTAATCGCTCTGCTTCATCCGCATAAAAACGGCAGAAATCAACGGCTTCTTTGATTTCATCGATGCTGTCTTGCATGGTCTTACCTGCTTCGACTTGGCATAGTGCCATCAGCTCAGCATAGTTTTCTTCAAATAGCTCACCAATCTTACGCAAGATAGCAGCACGCTCAGTGACTTTCACGTTTTGCCACATGCTTTGTCCAGCGACAGCAACGTCAATCGCTTGACGAGCCAATGCTGCATTGGCGTATTTGACTTCACCAGCGCTTACATCGTGGTTCCAAGGCGCAAGTACAGTCTGCGCATCTAGCTGATGAGTGACACCATCTACTTCATACTCATTAACTGCTTGACCATTGATGATAGGTGTCGCTGACCATTTATTATTTAGATGATTATCAATAGCTGATTTGAACGGCAGCCATTGCGACTCAACAAATATATTAGGGCCAAAGCTTGCACGGCGCTCACCATAAATCTCTAGTGGTAATGGGATATCTGGATTGTGCAAAGTGGCATTAGCAAGTAGCTTGTCGTACGGATGTACGGTTAGCTTTTCAATTGGATAAGACTTGTCTAGCAACTGATGAACAAACGAGCTGTTAGCCCCGTTCTCAAGCAAACGGCGTACCAAGTACGGTAGCAAGTCTTTGTGTGCGCCCACTGGTGCATAGATACGTACAGGGATCTCGTAAGCTTGCAAAATATGATCATAAAGCGCATCACCCATACCATGCAGACGTTGAAACTCAAAGTCTCTGTGCGCGCTCATGGTCATGATTGACGACAGTGTATGGGCATTATGCGTGGCAAACTGTGGCCAGATAAGACCGCGCAGTTGCTCTGACAATAAGAAACGCGCACAAGCAAGATATGCGGTATCCGTACCTTCTTTGCGTGTCCATACCGGATAGCCTGATAGACCTTTTTGCTGAGCAAGTTTGATCTCAGTGTCCCAGTAAGCGCCTTTTACCAGACGTACTGGAATACGGTCGCCTACTTCAGTCGATATACGAGCAAGCCAGGCCAATACAGCGATAGCACGCTTAGAGTACCCTTGTACGACGATACCTAAACCATCCCAGCCAGCCGTCAAATTATCACGGTACAAAGACTCAAATAGTTTTAGAGAAATCTCAAGGCGATCTGCTTCTTCAGCATCGATACTGATATCGACATTGACTTCGCGCGCAGCTTCTATAAGCAATAGGCAACGTTGACGCAATAGCCCCATAACCTGAGCTTCTTGCGTGGCTTCATAGCGAGGATGCAGTGCTGACAACTTGATAGAAACAGACGGCTTAGGCATGCCTTCTTTTACTTTGACGTTAGCCGTTGCTCTGATCGCATGCAGGTAGTCATTGAAGTATTTTTCAGCGTCTTTGTGCGTGATCGCCGCCTCACCCAACATGTCAAACGAATAGGTATAGCCTCTATTACGATATGGTTGGCTGTTTTTATTAGCGTCTTCAATAGTCTCACCCAATACAAACTGGTGACCCATGATACGCATGGCTTTTTGCATGGCACTACGAATGACAGGCTCGCCCATCTTTTTGGTCATGCGATCTAAGAAGCCTGATGCAGTGGTGCTGCTATCGATACTAACAACACGGCCTGTCATCATCATGCCCCATGTAGAAGCATTGACCATAAAGCCATTGTCATTTTTGATGTGCTTTTTCCAATCAGCGACACTCATTTTGTCATGAATCAGCGCATCAGCCGTATAATTATCTGGTACACGAATCAATGCTTCTGCCAAACTCATGAGCAAGATACCTTCTTGGGTATCAAGGCTATACTCAAGCAATAATGAGTCAACCATCTTGACGGCTTTACCGTCATTACGCACATGCTCAACCAGTTTGCGTGTCTGCTCAGCAGCAGCATCGCGCTCTTCTATACTAGGCTTGGCAAGTGGCAATAAATCAGACAACCAACGTTCTTCATCAACGCTATATAATGGCGAAACACGCTTATGTAGCTCTGCTGCTGACTGCGCAAGATACTCTGGCGACAGCAAATCAACAGGATTGAACAAAATCGGCTCTTGCGGGGTAAACTGGTCTACTGGGTTCATAACAACTCCATAACTATCGTTTAAAAACCATAATAAATGGTGCTTTAGGAAGTCTGATCGTCCTGTATAACTGCTCGTAACCGCTATCAAAAAATAGAGGTTATTGACGGATATTCACAGCAATAATCAAAAGACCAAACGGCGCCATCACAAAACTAGAAAATCCAGCACATGCTGGAGACGGTTAAGTAGGTCGTTCGACTGTTAAACGGGCTACGTTAACAATACAAAGGCAACAACGAAAAATTAAGCGGCATTAGTGCCTTCTTCTTGTTAGTAGTGAAAGGAGTGTGATGACCAGATATCGCTTGAGAGAGCCTAAATCTATCATCTTTATGTGCTAATTCACTGTAAGAAAAACCTCTACGGCGTTGATTGAGGTGATGCGCTTAACTCGGCTATAATATCATGAAAAAAAATTTCAAACTAACGAATTTTTCTTAATTTCATAAATTAATATATACATAAATAACAATAGCTTACAAGCAATTTATTGACTATGACGCTTTGGTTATATATTTCTATTTACTATTGCCTGTTTTTTGGCATGTCAAAAGCCAGCACAAACACCCAAAATGTAAGGGTGAAAGCTGAAGCTGTAGATCTACATTACTGACAAAGAAAAACCCTCTTTATCATCCAATGATAAAGAGGGTTTGCTTTTTAGATACTAGCTAATGTCTGGTTATACCTTACAAGAAGACAATCTTAACCAGTAGTATAATAGTCAAAATCCATACCGCGATACTGATGTCAGAGAACTTGCCTGCGATAGCTTTTACCGCAGTAAAGGTAATGAAACCTAGTGCAATACCATCAGCGATAGAATATGTCAGCGGTGTGAATAACAACACGACGACTACAGGGGCCGCTTCTGTTAAGTCACTCCAGTTGATGTCTTTTAGGGTGCCCATCATTAGCACAGCAACATAAAAGATTGCACCAGCCGTTGCATACGCCGGGATCATACCAGCTAGCGGCGAGAAGAAGATACTGAATAAAAATAACACACCAACAGTCACTGCCATTAAGCCTGTACGGCCGCCTGACGCGATACCAGAGATACTCTCAATATAGCTGGTCGTCGATGACGTACCCAGTAAAGAGCCTGCTACTGTCGCTGACGAATCAGCCAATAGTGCTTTGCCCATATTAGGAATGTTGCCGTCTTTATCGGTCAGCTTGGCTTGGCTAGTGGTTGCAATCAAAGTACCAGCCGTATCAAATAAATCGACAAATAAGAAAGCAAAGATCACACTGATCATACCCACATCGAACGCACCTGCAATATCAAGCTGCATTAGCGTTGGCGCAACTGAAGGTGGCGTAGAGATAATACCCGTGAACTGTGTATAGCCCATTAGTAAGCTAATCAGAGCAACCAATAAAATACCGATGGTAACCGCGCCTGGTACTTTTTTGTAAGACAAGCCGATAATAACCACAAAACCCAATGAGGCCATAACAGGACCAAATGACGTCATGTCACCAAGACCAACCAAGGTTGCGTCATGATTGACAATAATGCCAGCGCTTTGCAACGCAATGAAAGCCAAGAACGCGCCAATACCAGCGACTACGCCGTTTTTGAGAGAGTTTGGAATCGCATTAATAATCGCTTCACGGATCTTAAACAGGCTTAACAGTACAAAGATACAACCCGATAAGAAAACTGCACCTAGCGCTGTTTGCCATGCATAGCCCATGCCTAGCACAACACCATAGGTGAAAAAAGCGTTGAGCCCCATCCCTGGTGCTAACGCTACTGGTAGTCGGGCATATATACCCATGATAAAACAACCTATCGCTGCAGCCACACATGTCGCTACAAATACTGCCCCTTTATCCATCCCCGCATCAGCTAAAACATTTGGGTTCACAAAGATGATATATGCCATCGTCAAAAACGTGGTTATACCAGCGATGATTTCTGTTTTGATCGTGGTATTCTCACCATTGATCCCAAAATAGCGTTCAATTGCATTCATAAGTGTCGCCCCCGACTGGCCAATAAAAAGTCACCACTACTTAAAATCAAACGTAACTTCAGCAAAAATGACGACGCCACAGTGAGAATAATGTAGTAACAAAGCGTAACATATTAGACCAGTTATCTTACAAACTCAATCGCTGATAATGCCTAATTCGTACAAAAACACAATTCGAGATGCCACTGGCGTAAGGGCTAAACGTCTATACAAATACGCGACTCTCTATATTACTCTAAGTGTATTTAGGTATATCAGTTGTCAATAAAAGCGTTCGTTGCTCTGCAATTATTTCTATATATACTCGCTACTTGCCATTTGATATATCCGCTATCTGTTTGTTTAACACATTAATAATGACCTTTCTTTCATTTAGAAGTACACTAGGGGGTTATTGTGTCGATACCTTAATCATAGCTCGACCCCTATTGGGCAATTATCTTTGCTGTTGTAGACGTAGCATTGCCTTGAGGGCGACCAATAAAGCATAAGCATTATATTTTGAGGTTGGTCTGGTTCATATACTTTTATTCAATCCAGCTGTTGTCAATTATCCGTGAGTCCATTACATGCCTGAATCATTAAATATTATTGATCTTATTACCCAAGCCAGTTTATTGGTACAGATTGTGATGGCGTTATTGCTATTAGCGTCTTTACTCAGTTGGGTTATTATTTTTCGTATGAGTGCGCGTCTCGGTACGGCCAAAAACTTTGATCAGCAGTTTGAGACTTGGTTTTGGTCAGGTGAAGACCTGGCAAAGCTATATCAAGGTATCCAAGGCTCACCTGATCGCCAAGGGCTTGAGCAGATTTTTTATGTGGGATTTTCAGAATATCTCAGAATGCATAAAAAACGTCAACCCAAAGACGATATTATCGATGGTGTCGAGCGTAAGTTGCGCGTGGGCCTAGGTCGCCAGCAGCAGCTGCTAGAGTCAGGACTGACGGCGCTTGCCAGTATCGGTTCGGTCGCGCCTTATATTGGCTTATTTGGCACTGTTTGGGGCATTATGAATGCCTTTTTGGGGCTGTCACAAACGGAGCAGGCTACCCTCGCCTCTGTTGCACCCGGTATCGCCGAGGCATTAATTGCAACGGCGATGGGATTATTTGCTGCTATTCCTGCAGTTCTGGCTTACAACCATTTCACTGCAAAATCGAGCAACCTTTATGACTCACGTGCATTATTCTGCGATGAGATGACAGGCATGCTACAGCGTGAGACTAGCGTTCAAAGCCCTGTCAACAGAGAAACTCAAGTGAGTGCCAGTCAGGTGAATGGGCTATGAAACCAAACCCCTATCGCCGTGAGAAAAAAGCACTCAATGCAGAGATGAATGTCGTGCCTTATATCGATGTCATGCTGGTGCTGTTGGTGATATTTATGGTGACCGCGCCGATGCTCATTACAGGTGTCGATGTTGATTTGCCAAAAGAGCAGACCAATACGATGAGCCAGAGCCAATTACCCGTTATTGTCTCTTTGACTGATAATGGTGAGATTTTTGTCAGCTATGAGAACAACGTCGATTTACCTATGAGTGAGCCTGAGCTGATCAACACACTATCAAACTTACAGTCTCAGAGCGGTAGTACCAACGCCGAGCCATTGCAAGTAATGATCAATGCCGATCAAAATAACCAATACGGCGCTATCATGACGCTAATGGCGACCTTGCAGCAGGCCGGTATTGAAAAGGTGGGGTTGTTGACTGGTGCACCTCTATCGACGCCTGCGCTTCAATAGTGGCACACCCCATGAATACTGACTCAGTACCAAATCCGATAATTCTCGTTTCTGATAACCACCGTTCATGAGTATCCATACCATGCATAATGCGCCTGCCGTCTATGTACCTACCGAACCTGAAAGCAACGGGCTGACCCTACCTACGTTGCTCAGCTTGCTAGCACATGGTCTTATCATCGGTGTACTGGTTTATAACTATCAAACCGCTGACGTCGAAACCTCTGGTAGCATCGAAACCGTAATGGTATCGCCTGAGCAGCTCGCTGAGATGCAAGGACAGATACTGGCCAACCGTGCAGCAGCAAGTGCCATGCAAATGGAAAGTAGCACCAGCGACTCATCCAGTAGTACCCAACCGCAAACATCAAGCAGTAGCCCCAGCACTCAAAGCGCAAGCCAACCAGATTCTCAGCGCGTTCCTGTATTTACACGATCTGACGAGCCAGCCAGTCAGCCCATGCTCATGAGCGAAGAGCAGCATCAGCGATTGCGTGAACAAAACCAAGAATATGAGCGCAGAATGGCCGAGTGGGCATCTCAGTTGGACGAGACAACTATGGAAGAGCTCGAGCAAGTTGAACAAAATAAAAGAGAGCAGATGATCGAAGAGCAAAAAAGGCTTGGGGATTTTCGCCATAAACAAAACAATCCACCTAAAATAAAAAGACCTACTGCCAACGATCGTAATATAGAGATTGATACCGGTGGTTCTGGTAATGCCGGCCGAACCTTTAGCTTATCTGATGGCCAGTCAACCATCACAGGTGATACCTCAACGGCTAGCACCTCTAGAGGCAGCAGTCGTTCCGCCTCAAGTGGTAGCCGCGGTGCCAGCAACAACGAGATTATAAATCTTATCAAGCGTAATTATACACCGCCTACCGCAGCGAGAGGTTCCACCCAGCGTGCTACTTTGACCATTACTGTCAATGCCAATGGCGACGTCATCAATGTTACCGCCTCCGGACCTGATAACACCGTCAACGAAGCCGCCAAACAAGCCGTGCTCAATACAGGTAGCCTACCCATCAATACTGATGATCCTAAATACCCTACTTTTACCATACAGTTCAGAGGTAGCAACTAATCAGTTGCTAGCGTCTTGTATTATTGATAACGTAACGTTAATCGGCTTGTATCGTATCGGTTTTTTCTATTTAAATGCGTGCCTTATTGACTATAAAAATGAATATCATACTACTGTTAGGAGCTCAATTAACTCATGCGTACTCATAAAAAACTACTCGTCTCTTTATTGACTGGCACCTCGGCACTGCTTGCTTCGCAAAGCTTGCTAGCAGCACCTGTCGTACTAGAACTCGACTATGATATTCCTGTTCAACAGAACCAAGTCGCGTTTGTACCATTCGCAGGCGACTCTGTTTTATCTCCTATCATCCTAAACGACTTGAGCAACACAGAGCTGACAGTTACCAGCCAAAACTTGCCGCAGCAGCCGCGCAGTAGTAGCGAGCTGGCAGGTACGCTACCTGTGTGGCAAAACATGGGCATCCCTTATCTCGTTGTCGGTAGCACCCGCACCAATCGTGGCAAAGTCGTCACCGATTACGAGGTTATCGATGTTAAATCTGGCCGCGTGCTAGAGGGGAAGCAAAGCCTAACGGCAGATAACAACAGAGAAAGTATGCGTTACGCCGGCCACGTGATCGCAGATAAGGTCTATGAGCTGATTACTGGTATTCCAGGGGATTTCTCGGGACGCATTGCCTACATTGAAGAGACAGGCACTGGCAAGCAAAAAGTCTCTCGTCTAAAAGTAATGGATGCTGATGGGGAAAATGCCAAAACCATTACCGAAGTAGCAGGGTCTATTTTTTCACCAGCATGGTCACCTGATGGCAATCGTATCGCCTACTCTGTACAACGTGAAAAGTCGTACCCTGTCATCTACATTCAGAACGTCAGTGGCGGCGGTGCCAGCGTATTGACACCTTTTTCTGGTAGTAACCTAAGCCCATCATTCTCTCCTGATGGTAGCAAGATACTGTTCTCCAGTAGCTTTGAGGGCAGCGCTGATATTTATGAGATGAGTGTCAGCGGCGGTACGCCTAGAAGACTCACCAACTTGCCAAGCAGTGAAGTACAGCCAAGTTATGCCCCTGACGGCAAGTCATTTGTCTATGTCAGTGACAAAACAGGGTTTAATAAGCCGCAAGTCTATCGTTATGAGTTCGGCTCAGGACGCACAACCAAAGTGTCCAATGGTGGCTATGCAACCAGTCCACAGTTTAGTAGTGATGGGACGCAAATTGCCTTTTTGAGTGGTCGATCAGCCGCTATTATGAATAACAGTGGCGCGGTAACGACCAACCTCGGTAATACTGGTATCGACGAAGCGCCAAGCTTCTCGCCCAATGGTAAACGTGTGGTCTATGCGTCGACCCAAGGCGGCAAAGGTGTACTGACGATTAAATCACTCAATGGTGGTGCAGCCTTTGGTAAGTCAGGACAAGGCATCATTCGCTCACCAGTATGGTCATCAAGTCCAAAATAAACTTGCGATTTTATTGCAATGTAGCTATCCAAAAAAGCCCCAACCGTAATGAGTATGGTTGGGGCTTTTTTGTGGGTGTTTGAAGTATAGATGCAACTAGATGGACTGTTATCTAACGGTACTTACTTTCTAAAACCTCTCTATTTAGGTTAACCCTTTCTTTCTAAGACGTAACAATCACGTAAACCTGCTAGTACCAAAAAAAACATTGCATTCACTCATAATTTATCTATATCCTAAGTAGACCTGACCAAATGGTCAGACTTTAACAATACTATCCAACAAATATATGTTTTTTGGCTAGTATTCAATCGGATGTGTGCCCCCATTGTATAAATCGATAAAAAAATGCTCAAAGGTTAGATATTAACTCTTATCTAATGACCTCCATGTTATCTGAGATCCATTTGATTGCCATGTTGTCTGATATATGCCGTTGCGAGGGTGCAAAGTAGTTATTTTAGGAGGAAACCACCATGAGTGAAAACGTTCCAGAAAATACCGATTTACTATATAAACTGCATGACCGTCCAACCCCTATCAAAGCATTCTTAGGTGCTATACAGCATGTGCTAGCAGCCTTTGTTGGTATTATCACTCCCTCCCTAATTATCGGTGGTACTCTAGGTTTGGGTGAGCATATCCCCTACCTTCTCAGCATGTCTTTGATTGTTTCTGGGGTAGCAACCTTTATTCAAACTCGAAAAGTAGGTCCTGTGGGCTCTGGGTTAATGGCGCTACAAGGTACCAGCTTTGGGTTTTTAGCGGCGGTATTGACCGCAGGGTTTGTGGTAAAAAACCGTGGCGGAAGTCCTGAAGAGATTTTATCAGTTATCTTTGGCGTCTCATTTCTCGGTGCATTTGTTGAGATATTTTTGAGTCAATTTATCACCAAGCTCAAATCATTTATGAGCCCTATTGTTACAGGGTGCGTGATTGTCACGATTGGTTTGTCCTTAACCAAGGTAGGTTTGACTGATTTGGCAGGCGGGTTTGGTGCGGAGGATTTCGGTAGTATTTCAAATTTACTCTTAGGTGGTGGCGTACTTGCAAGCGTCGTGCTCATTAGCATTATTAATAATAAGGTTATTCGCTCAAGCGCTATCTTTATCGGTTTGATGCTTGGACTCGTCGCTGCCGTCTTTATGGGTCGTATTGACTTTTCATTGGTTTCTGAGGCGGCGTTTTTTACCGTGCCCGTACCGTTCAAATATGGCTTTGGTTTTGATTGGCAGGCGTTTATTCCTATTGCCTTTATGTACATCATTACCAGTATTGAGACGTCTGGCGATCTGACGGCTACCTCGATGATATCAGGGGAGCCAATCAAAGGCCCTATCTATGAAAAACGCATCAAAGGCGGTGTATTGGGTGACGGTGTCAACTCTCTGATTGCGGCGGTATTTAATACCTTTCCGGTCACTACCTTTAGCCAAAACAACGGCGTAATTCAGATGACGGGGATTGCCAGTCGCTACGTCGGCTTTTATGTTGGTGGTATATTGTGCTTGATGGGATTATTCCCCGTGCTTGGGGCTGTTTTTACGCAATTACCCAAACCTGTCGTTGGCGGTGTCACGCTATTGATGTTTGCTACTGTAGCGACTGCGGGTATCCGTATCTTGTCTACCGTGAACTTCACCCACCGTAATGTATTGATTATCGCCACCTCTCTAGGTTTGGCGACAGGTATTGCGTTCGTACCTGATGTACTGTCACAAACCCCGCAGTTTTTTCAGAATATCTTTGGCTCAGCAGTGACGATGTCAGGAATTGTCGCGATTACGCTTGATATGATTTTACCGAAGAATTACGGCGTTGAATTTGATACAAAAGCGCAGCACCAAGATGACTCACTAGAGCAAGCTCAAGAAACAGCTTGATAAGCCTCTGTACGTAGTGCTTGATTGACTACGCTTGGCTGACTTATCTTATCTGGCTGTTCTTAACTGACTGATCTTTACTGAGCTTGACTGACAACCTCTCATCACCAAACAGCGAAAAGCACAGTATCACTGCTTGGTGATGAAAGGTAGACTACTCAACGTAGACAACCCATACGACATAAAGCCTGTGACTTTAATCCGTAATTACCCTAGCCCACAACCTCGCAGAATAAAGGGTACTAAAAACGCTTCTGCGCGTGCCTGGTCTTCTGCATCATAAGCGGTCTTGTCCATTAAGCCGACAATTTCTATCTCAAACTCAGCATAGCGCTGGGTCGTCGCCCATATCAAAATCAATAGTTGCAAGGGATCCGTAATACCTATCTTTCCTTGCTTATGCCATTCTTTCATGACTTGTGCTTTATCGTTTACCCAGTCCTTCATCGTGGTAGACATAAACTCGTGTAAGTGCGGCGCACCGCCAATAACCTCAATAGCAAACAGTTTATGACGATTCGGGTTAGCAAAGGCTTGATGCAATTTGGTACGGACGAACTTTTCAATGACAGTTTTTGGATCACTCTCTACGGTCATGGTGACCAAGCCCTCATTCCATTCCTGAATGATTGAGCGCAGTACCGCCATGTACAGGTTTTTTTTGTTTTTAAAATAGTAATGAACATTGGCTTTGGGTAGCCCTGCTCTATCCGCAATTCCTTGCATCGTAGCACCGCGATAGCTTTGTAGCACAAACTCCTCTTCGGCTGCTGCCAGTATTAGAGATTGATTGTGTGCACGCGTCGCTTGCTGGCTTCGATGCGAGGGCGCGTCAGTAGTAAAGGTATCTTCTTTTTGGTTGTCTTTAGTCATGGTAGTGGTATCTCACTCCGAGTGGCAGGTTCGACAAAATAGTCGTTATTTTTCCTGAGACGTTTGGTTGTCAATGCACAGAGTTGTGCAGCATTATTCTCTGGATAAAAATATTTCTAATAAAACAGTTGACCAATTAGTCAGGTTTTAGCAAAATGGTAACTATAAATTCATCACATTACTACTAAAATCATGTTGCCATGCTTTTTTACCATTGAATTGTTAGCATTCATGCGGTAAAGCAGTTTTTTATTATCAATGCTATCCCACACAAATCATGGTTATTAACAATAAAGAATTAAATGCAGCAAGTGAAATATATACGCATGCAAAACAACATGGATATAGCAAATGGATATAGTAAAACGTCTACTGCTACCGTCACATTTATGCCCATAACCATAATGTATAAATCATTATTAGACAACCGTTACCCGATAGGTAAACGGCCTGTCATATTATAAAAGGATATCATCGTGAGCTTAACCTTAGCGCAATTTAATGATCTGTCTCAAGAGTTGGCTGCCGAGTACCTTCTAACGTGTTGTACCAGCAGCACGTGGGCGAGCAAACTTGCTGATGCGCGTCCTTTTACAGATTTGGATACACTGCTAACGAGTAGCGATACTATCTGGCATGAGGTACAAACCAACGAGGCCGACTTGCTAGAAGCGTTCGATGGTCATCCACAAATCGGTAACGTGGCAACCCTAAAAGAAAAATATCGCAATACACAAGGTAGCGCCGCCCACGAGCAGTCAGGTGCTAATGATGCAACTGACGATGTGCTCGAAGCACTTGCCAAAGGCAATCAGGACTATCTGGAAAAGTTTGGTTTTATTTTTATCGTCTTTGCCACTGGCAAAAGCGCGCAGCAAATGCTTGATTTACTACTGGCTCGTCTACCTAATGAGCGTACCACTGAGCTGGCGAACGCAGCCACTGAACAAAACAAGATCACACGCCTACGTCTACATAAATTATTCGGTCAGGCATAGATAACTGCGACTTGATGAACCGTAAGATCAACATTCATACAATGGTTTATTCATCAATCACTCTAGACTCATTCACATCGCTACTGAATTTACATCGTTAATAAATATAAAGGAAGCATCATGTCTGCCACCCTATCGTCACATATCTTGGATACTCATCTTGGTAAGCCTGCCGCCAATATTGCTGTCACCTTACACCGTATACAGGACAGCGGCGACGCCACCCTACTTGCACACGGTACGACTAATGAAGATGGCCGTGTCACCCCAGATGCTTGGCAGTTTGATACCACGCTTGATAGCGCAGCGCAGCAGCTAAGCATCGGACGCTATACCGTGACTTTCGATACTCAGTCTTATTTTGATGCCCAGCAGTTGACTGCGTTTTATCCGCAAGTCATTATCGATTTTGTGGTGAATGATGCCAGTCACTATCACGTGCCGCTACTACTGAGTGCCCATGGTTATAGCACGTACCGTGGATCGTAGCCTATAGAGCGTGGTGTCCTTTAATGTGTATTCGCGTTATATGCTCATAACTCATTGCTGACATTTTGCTGACGTTGCCACTTTATCTCATTACTTTATATCCAAGCGACTGTAAACCATGGTCGTTATTACTTATCAAAAAAGCTTATCAATATATTTTATCAAGACACGGTCATATTAAAGGACAATTACTACATGGGTGCCTATCTTCTCGAATGGTTGAGTTTATTTTTCCGCTGGTTTCATGTCATCGCTGGGGTAGCATGGATTGGTGCCTCATTTTATTTTGTGTGGCTAGATCTGAGCCTACGCAAGCCGCCCCAGTGGAAAACAGACAAAGGTATTTCAGGAGATCTTTGGGCCGTTCATGGTGGCGGGTTTTATGAGATTGCCAAGTACAAGCTCGAACCAGAAGAGATGCCAAAAACCCTACATTGGTTTAAATGGGAAGCCTATACCACATGGCTGACGGGTGCGGCGATGATGTCTATCGTCTATTATGCCAATGCCACTGCCTACCTAATTGACCCAAGTAAGGTACCTTTTACCAGTATCGGCGCTATTGCCACAAGTTTGCTGTTTTTGTTTGGTAGTTACTTTATTTACGAAGTCATCGTGCGCAGTCATTTGGGTAAAAACGCCCTAATATTTAGTACGTTGATTTTTATTCTCTTGATCATTGCCTGTTGGGGTTCGTACCAGCTGTTTAGTGATCGCGCCTCATTTATCCATATCGGTGCTATCTTGGGTACGGTGATGGTCGGTAATGTGTTCTTTGGTATCATGCCGGCACAGCGCGCCCTCGTAGATTGCGTAAGGCGCGGCGAAAAACCGGGTAAAGAAGTGGCTGAATTGGCGCTACAAGCCAAAAATAGATCACTGATGAACAACTACTTTACCTTACCACTCATCTTTACCATGATCAGTAACCACTATCCAATGATGTATGCTCACGAGCAAGGTTGGTTGGTGTTGGTCTTCGTCGGTATCATTACCGCGACTGCCCGTCATTATTTTAACCAAAAGCACTTGGGACACAAAAAACCGCGTTATCTGGTCATACCAGCGATACTGACCGTATTGCTCATTATCTGGATGCGACCTGAGCCGATTGAGCCTGCGCCTGTGATGCCTGCAGCTTCAGCAACTACTGCTACAGTTGACAACACTCCATCAGTGACAAGTCCGCCACCAGCTGCAAGCATAACTACTGACTCAAACACTGATACCGTTACTAGTACTAATAACAGTGTTGCCAATGATACTGCCACTGCTGAAGCCGTACCCGTAAGCGCGTCAGCAGATGACGCGATGATGGATGTGGTGCATACGCGCTGTAGCACTTGTCATGCCGTACAACCAACGCAACAGGGGTTTGCCGCGCCTCCAGCAGGTATTATCTTACAGACACCAGAAGATTTGAGAATACATAAAGCAAAAGTCGTCACTGCGGTACAGACCGGTTACATGCCACTTGGTAATATCACGCAGCTAACAGATACAGAGCGCCAGCAGCTTGTCGCATATGCATCATCGCTTTAATTTACAATCTAAAAAAAGCTATCCTTGGCCAGTAACCTTCAAATAAATATTTAAGGCTCTAAGAGATATAGGAACATCGATAATGACCCAAAAAATTACCAGTGACTTTGATCTAAGTACATATCCACGAGATCTAAAGGGCTACGGCGACAATCCACCAAAAGCAAACTGGCCTGGCGGCGCGAGAATCGCCGTACAGTTTGTACTCAATATCGAAGAAGGTGCAGAGAATAGCGTCATTCATGGCGATGGACAATCAGAGCGCTTTTTATCTGATATCTTGGGCACACCAGAATTCAATAGCCGTCACCAGTCTATTGAGTCTGCTTTCGAGTACGGTAGTCGTGTCGGTGTATGGCGAGTCCTAGATGTTTTCAAAGAGTACGGTGTTCCTATCACCACGTTCACTTGTGCTGCCGCTGCCGAAAAAACGCCGCACATTATTGAGCGTGTGTTAGAAGACGGTCATGAGATTGCCAGTCATGGTCTACGTTGGATTACCTATCAGGACATGTACCGCGAGACTGAGCGCGAACACATTCGCTGTGCGACTACTATCTTCAAGCGTATGCTAGGTAATCAGCCTCTCGGCTGGTATACCGGACGCGATAGCCCAAATACTCGCGAGTTAGTCGCTGAGCAAGGCGGCTATGTCTACGACTCTGACTCGTATGGGGATGAGCTACCCTACTGGCTCAATGTCAAAGTGCAAGATGGCAATGTCATCACGCGTAAGCCGCATCTGGTCATACCCTATAGTTTAGAGACTAATGATATGCGCTTTTCTTCAAGTCCAGGATTTACTCATGCAGAGCCGTTTTATCAGTATCTCAAAGACAGCTTTGATACCCTTTACGAAGAAGGCGCGCATACCCCGAAAATGCTGACGATTGGTTTGCATTGCCGAATTATCGGACGTGCAGGACGCATCAAAGCGTTAAAGCAGTTTTTGCAATATATCACCAATAAACCTGACGTATGGATATGTCGCCGTGATGACATAGCCAAGCACTGGTACGACAATCACCCTGCCACGTCAGACAACACTGCCAACTGGATGTGAGCGCCGTCATTATCTTGATATATTGACCATATAAGACAGACCGCATACGATAAATACAACCTAATATAGAATAAAGGAAATAACGATGAGTCAAAGTAGTTCAGAAGTCGGACAAATTCTCTCAGCAAACAATTTACCTGAGACATTGCCAGCATTTACCAAAAAATCAAACGTGGCTGACAGTCGCTTAGGCGCAAAATCACTGTTTGCGACTGATGATTTTTTTGCAGATAAAAGCCGTATTCTAAATCCGGATGCGCCTATATTTGTGGTTGGTAAATTCGATAACAATGGTAAATGGATGGACGGCTGGGAGACGCGTCGTAAGCGTCATTTAGGTTATGACTACTTGGTTATTCAACTTGCCCGCCCAACCAAAATCGCTGGGCTCGATATCGATACCAGTCACTTTACTGGCAACTTCCCCTCTTCTGCCAGTGTCGATGCTTTGTATGCACCAGAGCTATTACAGCAGGCTGATACCGAACTTGCCAACCTAAGCAAAGAAGACTGGGACGGTAAAAACTGGCAAACGCTTGTAGGTATGACGCCGCTACAAGGACACAATCATGAGTTTGTCGAGATCGATCATGAGCAAACGGTGACCCATATTCGTTTGAATATCTATCCAGATGGCGGCGTTGCTAGGCTACGTGTCTACGGTGATATCCAGCTTGATGCGAGCCTCAATACTCAAGGCGAGTTGCTCGATTTGGCAGGTGCGCTAAATGGTGGTCGCGCGATTGCTAGCAATGATGCGCACTTTGGCGCAGCCAGCAACTTACTGTTACCGACCAAAGCACCCAATATGGGGGATGGCTGGGAGACTCGTCGTCGCCGTGAGCCAGGTAACGACTGGTGTATTATTGCTTTAGGCCAAGCAGGTATCGTTGATTCTATTGAGATTGATACGGCTCATTTTAAGGGCAACTATCCTGACAAAGTCTCGATCCAAGCAGTCTACTCACCAAACACACCAGAGCAAACGCTAGTGACTCAAAGTATGTTTTGGGAGACGTTGCTTGAGCCGCAAAAGACCAATGCTAATGACGTCCATACTTTTAGTAAAGATAAGCTTCAAATAGAGCAGCCTATCACTCATATTCGAGTCAATATCTTTCCAGATGGTGGTATCAGCCGCGTACGTATATATGGACAGATTGCTGACAATGCCGCGGCCCAGCCCAACGATAGCGAGACCACCTAATGTCTGTCACATTAACTGCCATACCTTTAACCAAGGCAAATTTTGCCCCCTATGGTTCGGTGATCGAGCGCTATAGTGATGATGAGCAAACCGCTGCCAATACTTATGAGATCAATAATGGCTATGCCGTTCGCCATCATGCACTTGCTGAAAGCCAGCTTGAGGGTGGTACAGTAGGTATGAGTATCTTTCGTGCCAAAAAGCGCGAGAACCCTATTGTCCTCTCCGTCATGGAGTACCACCCACTTGGAACACAAGCGTTTGTGTCTATGGAAGGTCAGGACTATGTCGTCGTTGTTGCAAAAGCGGGTACACCGCCCCAGTCTGCTGAAGACCTCGCTGTATTCTATGCCACCTCTCATCAGGGTGTGCAATATGACGCTAACGTCTGGCATCATCCACTACTGGCTCTAGGGCGTGATAGTGATTTTCTAGTGGTTGATCGCATCAATGGCGACGGTAACAATTGCCACGAGATAGATATTACTGACTGGCATGTATTTATTGAACTAGCAGACGAGTGCAGCTAACCAGCTAATACGGCACGTACGATACAAACTAAAAGCCAGCTGAGTCCTATTAGCTGGCTTTTTTATGTTTGGCAGATCGGCAAGTCCTATCTATGTTGACTCAAAGGTATTTTATACAGCCCAAATTGGGGCATAAAAAGGTCTATTTTGGTGCTTTTATCACGTGCTTTTTCATCCAAAAGCACTGTTTTCTATATTTACTCAAATACATAGGAGATGCGTCTGGCATTTAAGAAAAATTAAGGACTATTTTGCTTATTTTATGCCCTGATAATAGCAAATAAGCATAAAAGCCAGTAAATGCTGCAGAGCGTAGATTTTATAGGTTCGTGGCATGATTATTGAATACTCTTTAGGGGTAAGCGTATGAATGATACTTATTGATTTCTACTTAAAAACAGAACCGGTCAATAGCACGCTTATTGTTAGTTGATAGTGATTTTCAAACAACAACCTATTTTATGAATTATCAAAGATAAATTTAAGGTAATTAATATTCCATCGTACATAAAGGAGTTACATTTTGCATTTTGATTTACGAACGAGCCCACTCTCCACCTCTAAACTGTCTAATCAGAAACCATTTAGCCCAAAGCCGTCTTTGCTTAAACCGTTGTCAATGGTGGCAGTTGCTGTCGCCGCTTTCGGTAGCATGTCTAACCTCCAAGCTGAGACCTATTTTACCGATACGAGCGTTTCTGTACTTTACGGCAGTGACTATGACCTTGTAGAGGATGGAGAGCTGACGACTATTACATTAGAGCATGTCTCTGCGCACGACTGGGGCGGTGTATTCTTCTTTGTCGATCGAAATCAAGGTGCCAATGATATTGAAAACAATAGATTTAGAGAAACTTATGGTGAGCTGTCTCCTACACTCAAAATGGCGACTTTTGACAATAGCTTTATAAAGCAAGTTAATTTAGCCGCTACTTATGAATTTGGCTCAAACAGTACTGGCTTTGATCAAGACAATTATTTGGTTGGTATTGGTGCCGATCTAAATATCCCTATTCCAGGGACAACGTACGCGTCTGCAACGCTATACCATGCTTTTAATGACAATATCGATGATGATCAACAAATCACCTTGACCTACGGTTGGGAGCGTAACAATTTTGTAGTGGACGGCTTTATCGATTATTCATTTAATAACGATGATATTGAAGATAATATTCATATCAATCCGCAAATCAAATACAATCTACAGGAGGTGCTCGGTATTGATAACCGCCTAGAAGTCGGCATGGAGTATAGTTATTGGAAAAACAAATACGGTGTCGATGGTGTCAATCAAAGCGCTCCTAGCGCCCTAGTAAAGTTCCATTTTTAACACCAGATAAAGATACCTTTATTCATAAAACCCCCTGCTCCTATTTGGTAGAAGCAGGGGGTTTGTTCTTAAGAGATATCTACTGGCTGCGCTATTGGTGCAAGCACACACTGATATATCCGTCCTATAAGGCAGCGCTGCAATAGCGACTCACGCCTGCAACGATGGTCTGTTCGATCACTCTATCATCACCCAGCATCATCAGTACAAACAGCTGCTCTTCAAGCGTTTTGGTCTGTGCCATACGTCGCTCCATCAGCTCCGTCGCACCCATATCTATGATGACAAAATCGGCTTCTTTATTGGGCATAAAATTACCGATCTTATCATCCAATAGCAGCGACTGTGCATTGCCCAAAGTAATCTGATACAACCCTTGATGCGCTGACAACTGATTGCTCTGTAGTTGCTGAACTTTATAAGCCTCTGATAATGTCGTCAGCATAGACAGACTCGTGCCTGCCCCAACATCGGTGGCGATACTGACACCGGTATAGCTTAAGGTCTTGGGTAAATCGAACAGTCCACTACCCAAAAATAGATTGGACGTCGGACAATGTGATATCTGTGTGCCAGTCGCGCGTAGGCGCTCATACTCTGATGTCTCAAGGTAGATCCCATGCGCCAAAGTCGTACGACGACCTAACAGACCCATATCATCATAGACATCGAGGTAACCTTTGTGATTGGGATACAGCTGCTGAACAAAGGCCACCTCATCGCGGTTTTCTGCTAAATGCGTCTGCAAATAGACACTATCGTAGCTGGTATACAACTCTCCTGCCAGCCGTAGCTGCTTCGGTGTCGAAGTAATCGCAAATCGCGGGGTGATGGCGACATGCTGACGTCCGCGCTCATGCCAGTTATCAATGATGTCTTGAGTATCGCGGATACTTTGCTCAGCAGGAACGCACAGTTGCGCAGGCGCATTTTGATCCATCAATACATTGCCCGTAATCATGCGTGTATTGAGCCTGTGACTTTCAGCAAAAAACGCTTCGGCAGATAGCGGGTGACTGGTAGAGAAAACCATGGCACTGGTCGTACCATTGGCCAGCAGTTGGTTTAAGAAGAACTGCGCGGTGTCGTGCGCTACTTTTGGATCAGCAAAATTGGCTTCGGTGACAAAGGTATAGTTGTTGAGCCAGTCAAGCAGTTGCTCACCATAAGCGGCAATCATATCGATTTGCGGATAGTGCACATGGGTATCGATAAAACCTGGCATGATGAGTTTATCGCGATAGTCATGCACTTTAACTGCTGGCTTGCCCTCTGCATTAGCATACGTCGATAAGATAGTCTCGCTACGACCGTACTCTACAATGCGTCCTGTCACATCATCTACAACAAGCGCACCATCAGCAATATATTCAGGGTAAATGCGCTCGCCTGCAATCACGGGTAATAACATTGTGCTTTGATCAATGGTTGATACCTGTGCATGATCAGGTTGATTGGTGTTCGCTATTTTAGAGGGTGTACGCTCAGTACGATCGCTTTCGGTCAAATAATGCAGCAGTCGAGCTTGATAAATATGTAGGGTCATTTGGTGGTCTCACAATGGCGCAGTAATACTGAGCGTTTTGATAAAAGCATTGAGCGTTTTAATTATTTAATGAAAAGTGACACGGTTGTATGAAGTAATTAGTCCGTTCAAAGAGCAGCCTGATGATACTGCTGTAAAAGCTGTGCCACGATAGACACTGCCACCGCCATCGGCTCTTTACCGCCAACTTGCAGTCCAATTGGCATGACGAGCTGATTCACTAATGACTCACTATAGCCACGCTGAATAAGCCGATCTCTAAAACGCTTGGCTTTGGTTACCGAAGCAATGCAGCCGATATAAGGTACTGGGATATCTGAGCGTTTATCATCAGCCGAGCTGCTATCAGAAATAGTATCTAATGCTGCTCGCACCAGTTCAAAATCAACACTATGGTCATGAGTCATAACCAGAATAAAGCGCTGGCCACCCTGCTCTATAAATGGACGCACAAAATCTACAGGCTCATCATCAACATGCGGACGAATATGCGCTGGTAATTTATAAGCTGGAGATTGGTTTTTTACTAAATGCTGTTCTGAACTGTGACGAGATGTACATACCTGACCAGATTTATGAGCACTCAACTGATCAGCTCTAGGTTTATCAGTCAAATAACGCTCAAACATCTCTGGGCGACTATCTACCCAATCTACCTGACATGGCAATTCAGCAAGAATGGTCATGAGTGCTGAGGCCACATGCCCTGCCCCAAATACCAGTACTGACATCGGCGGTATCACATTAAAGCACTCGAACATAACGGTGACGCTACCGCCGCAACACTGTGCCAATTTCGCACCCAACGGGTAATGTTTGGTATAAACCGCGTCACGGCGTACCGCTTTAGAAGGATTTGGCGCGCTTGTATCATTGACTTCAGAAACTTTTGGTTTGACTTCCTTTGATACCGTTGCTGAAATCTCACCGTTCAGTAGCTGACGAGCAGTAGTAATCACATCGTGCTCGAGACCGCCGCCGCCCAGCGTATCTACGATGCCATCCTGCGTGACGATCATTTTGGCCTGTAGCGCACGCGGAGCCGAGCCATTCACAGCCACAACCGTTGCCAACACATGAGCCATGCCTTGCTGTTGATATCGCGCCAGACCTTCATACCAGATCACTGGCGGTGCTAATGACTCACTCACTGTGCGCAGGACCTCTCGCCCCTGCGACATTCGGATGCTCTATCGCTTCTGGCTGCTCATCGGTCTGTTTGCCTGTCACCTCTTTTGGATCGATATCTTTTGCATGGCGCACATCTTGCGGCATGACCTTGTCGTTATAAAGGTCGCCCTTTTCTTCTACACCTTTGGCAAGGCTATCCATCGTATCCTTGTCCGCTTTGGTCTCTAGCTCCCATGAGGTAGCTTCCATACGCATCACTGCTTTTAGTACCGCTTCTGGCGTTGCAGGCATGGTCAGTTCTGGATTCTTTTTATAATCACTGAGACTTGCGACGGCATTGTTGAGTGCGCACCAGACACTGGCTGCTAACATAAACGGCGGCTCACCAACGGCTTTAGAGTTATAGATAGTTTGTTCTTCGTTTTTGCGGTCGTATAATTTGACATTCCACTGTTTAGGCAAGTCATGCGCAGTTGGAATTTTATAGTTGGCAGGACTGTCAGATGCGAGTTTTCCTTTATCATTCCAGATCAGCTCTTCTGCTGTGAGCCAACCCATACCTTGCACAAAACCACCTTCAATCTGACCGATATCAATGGAAGGGTTAATCGACTGTCCCGCATCGTGTAATACGTCACAGCGTAGCACTTTGTACTCCCCTGTCAGCGTATCAATCTCAACCTCAGCGCAGGCGGCACCTAATGCAAAATAGAAGAATGGACGTCCCCATGCTTTAGAACGATCATAAAATATCTTTGGCGTTTTATAATAGCCAGTAGACGATAGGCTGATGCGATTCTGATACGACAGCTGAATCATTTCAGCAAAGGTTAGCGTTTCTTTATCACCGATATAGACATGGTTATTTTCAAAACGTATGTCTTCTTGTGCCACCTCAAAGTGCTCAGCAGCAAATTCGAGTATGCGCGCTTTGATACTTAAGCAAGCATTCTGTGCTGCCTTACCATTGATATCGGTACCTGATGACGCAGCAGTTGGTGAGGTATTGGGCACTTTATCAGTACGAGTCGCTGATACTTTTACTGTATCCAGATCTACATCGAACTCATTAGCGACGATCTGGGCGATTTTTATATATAAACCCTGACCCATCTCCGTACCACCATGATTGAGGTGGATGCTACCATCGGTATAAATGTGTACCAGTGCGCCCGCCTGATTGAGCGTCTGCACTGTAAATGAAATACCGAATTTAACGGGCGTTAGCGCAAGACCCAAACGCTTATCACTGCCTTCAGCGGCAGCTTTTTGATTGGCTTCTATAATTTTCTGACGGCGATTGTCATAATCACAATCGGCTGCCAGTGTGGTCATGATGGTCGCCAAATCGAAATGCTCAATGGTTTGACCGTAATGGGTGCTTTGACCATCTTGATATAAGTTTGCCAAGCGCACTTGTAGCGGATCTTGCCCCAAGGTATAGGCAATATGATCCATCATATATTCAGCAGTCATTAACCCTTGTGGACCACCAAACCCGCGATAGGCCGTATTAGATACTGTGTGGGTCTTGCAGCGATGACCTGCTACATGAGCCGCTGGATAATAGTAGGCATTGTCACAGTGGAACATCGCTCTATCGACGATAGCATCAGATAGATCTGGCGCATAACCGCATAGGCCAGCCAATTGCATATCGACGCCTAGTATACGACCTGACTCATCCAAGCCCACCTCATAGCGGTTGGCAAACTCATGACGCTTACCAGTTACGACCATATCGTCTTGACGGTCTAGACGCATACTGACAGGGACATTGTGGCGCTTGGCAATGATACCGCACAGACAAGCCCATGCCGCGGCTTGCGTTTCTTTGCCACCAAAACCGCCGCCCATACGGCGCACGACTGTGTTTACCGCATGAAATGGCAAGTCTGTTACTTCAGCGACCAGTTGCTGCACTTCACTTGGATGCTGTGACGACGTGTATACTTCTAGCCCGCCATCATCACACGGCACCACGTAAGACACTTGCCCTTCAAGATAAAAGTGCTCTTGCCCGCGCATATGAATATGACCTTCGATGCGAACTGGCGCGTTCTCAAGCGCCGTCGCAGCATCGCCACGCTTCATAAAATGACTCGGACGCACAAAAAACTCTTGCTCTAGCGCTTTATCGATACTCAGCACCGCGGGCAACGGCTCATACTCGACAATGGCTTTGGTAGCCGCTTTTTTGGCGGCGCGATGACTGGTCGCCACAACCACAAATAGCGTTTGACCCACATACTCTGTAATATCATCAACCATGAGTGGCTCACCATCGAACACCGCACCGATATCCGTTTGCGCTGGTAAATCCTGGAAATTTAAAACATCTACAACCCCATCAGCCTCTCTGACAGCGCTTAAATCCATACTCAGGACACGTGCATGAGCGTGGCTACTCTTGCCGACTGCTAAATGTAGCGTACCTTGTGGTTTTGCAATATCATCCACATAGGTTGCCGTCCCCATGACATGACTGATCGCACTATCATGCTTGGCCGAGGTGCCAATTTTGTTTTTTGGCGGACGCACACGGCGGATACTATAACTATCGAATAAGGACGAATGATGGCTCATGGCAAGTCTCTTCTATTAATACGCTTTTATTGATGCTTTTTTTGATTTTTGGCAATGTTAATGATTAGGTACTCTCAGTCTGCATAGCTGCTGCCAACTGCTTACCACATTTCATCAGTAGACGCTGTACCACATGCATGCGGTATTCCCGGCTGGCTCTGACATCAGTCATTGGTGTCACATCAGCAGATAAGCGTTGGGCTGCCTTCTCAAAACTTGCCACTTCAGTAGCTTGTCCCATAAGTGCTTGCTGACACTTGGTCGCTAACAATGGTATCGCTGCCATACCACCAAGGCCTAGCTTGGCACTCTCAATGGTTGCACCATCTGCTGACACATCCAGTCGCGCCGCAAGCAAGCACGCTGAGATATCATCTTCGTAACGTTTGCTAATCTTATGAATAAATAAATGTTGATTTTCTTGTAGCAAAGGAATATGAATAGCGACGACGTAGCTACCTGCTTGTAGCTTAGTCTTTTTATAATCTAAGAAAAATTCTGATAACGGTATGATTTCATCCGTATGAGACGAGCCGCTTGACGCTTCAGTATTAGTCGCACAGTGACGCAAATGAATAGAAGCGTCCAGTGCCAATAGAATCGGTGGCAGATCACCAATCGGCGACGCGTTGGCTATATTGCCCCCAATGGTGCCCATATTACGAATTTGTGGAGAGGCAATACGCTCAAACACTTGCGCAAAGGTTGGGAAGTGTTGCTCAAGCACAGGCAGCATCTGTTGATAGCTCATGCCAGCACCTAGCACTAGTGACTGAGCTACCAGCTGTTCGCTATTTGACTTATTACTGTTTGAGTCAGATTTTGAATCAGGTTTTGCGTCAAGTAGCGACCATGACTTTAGTGCCTCAACGCCTGAGATCTGAATAATGACGTCATGATCGATTAGATGCTGGGTTACGCTGAGCCCTAAATCCGTACCACCTGCCCAAATCGTTGCCTGCGGATTGGCTGCCAATACTTGATTAAGCTCATCTACTGTTTTAGGCATATACAACTGTCGCCCAGCATCAGTCAATGCAGCTTCAATATTTTGAGACGCTGTAGTATCTGGTTCAACTTCAGTTAAGGCAGTATGAGAGGCTGCTGATTGTTTTGTACTACTCATGGCATCTGTCGCCAAACTGACCGTCAGATCTTTCACCGCTGACTGCTCTACCTGTCTTTGCTGACCGATATCACCCATCAGTAGACCCGCTTCAATAATCGGACGATAACCTGTACAGCGACATAGGTTGCCAGATATCGACGCGACGACCTCATCATAGCTTAATGGCTTGGCATCACTTTGTTCACTGTCATTCTGATTGGTTTGCAAACGCTTGTTTTCGTAGACACAAGCCAGCGACATCACAAACCCAGGGGTACAAAAACCACACTGCGATCCATGACACTCGACCATTGCTTGCTGGGCAGGATGCAACAAGGCACGATCAGGGTGATGCTCAGGATTTTCTGCTAAGTAAGCCGCTGTCATTACATGATGACCATCCATGAGCGAGACTAGCGTGATACAGGCATTGATAGTATAGAACGGCGACGTAATGCTTTCATTACCGCCGTTTTCGACATCAGACGACTGCTGGTTGGTTGTGGGTAGACGCTGAACCATCACCGTACAGGCACCGCAGTCACCACTACCGCAGCCTTCTTTTGTGTCCATTTGGCCTTCATACAATCGTAGATACTCAAGCACCGTCGTATTGGGGTTAAGCTGGGTTAGCTCTTGGATTTTTCCATTGAGATAAAAACTAATCATAGCAAGGCTCGGCTAAAATAATGAAGATAAAATAAGGGATTTGACGGCTCAAACACTCAGCTTAAGCATCCGACTTGTATCGTATCGCAACTGTTTTCGTATCATTCATGGGTGCTACAGCCTTTAATTTATTGACTGCTCTGTGGCACACTTGCAAGATACCAATACATTGACGACAGTACACTTTTATAGTAAATAAACGGATAAAAAATATCAGCAATCATCAGGCAGTTTCGTTAGAAATTCACAAACAGTTTAGAAACTAATGCTAGAGATATAATTTTAAAGACATAAGATACCTGACTATTTGGTCAGCTTTCAACATATTATCACTATTCTTATTTACAATACAACCCATTATGATGCCTACCAATACTACCGAATAGTTGATATATAGACGGATGCTCAATGGCTCTGATTGATATGTGTAGTAGCAAATATATTGCCACTATGCATTCGCTTTAGCCATATAGGCAACAGACCGAGCAGAGTGATCAATAAAGCAGGTTGCCATTGAATAAATAATCCTTTGAAAAACAAGTTCAAACACATATATCTTGTCTAAACTTTTATAGCTGGCTGGTTTTTATATATAATAGCTAAAATACATCCAACATTTTACTGCCATTATTTATGATAATCGGTAGTAGAAAAATATTACTGGTCAACACTGCCCTCGAGATACGATCATGAAGTCATTTAGCTTTATTTATTTGTTGGTAGTGACGATGATGCTGACAGGATGTCAGGCATTTCAGTTTGTTGACAGCCCCATCCCTGTGACCGCTGCCCCTACTACTACGCTAATTGCTCAATAGAGACTCGGTACGAAAACTCTCTCCAAGATAAATTTGGCATAAAAAAAAGCAGACATCATAAGGTGTCTGCTTTTTTCTTCTACTAGTCTGTTAGCTATCCGCTCGTCTAGCTTTTAGTATCAGTTGGTTGGTGCTTGATAATAGTCTTTGCCAAATGATCACCGAACCAAATAGCGGTGTCGATATCCCCTTTTCCTGGTGTCTCTTCAGGTGGACCATCAAGCGACTGCGTCATCAAACCCAAAAAGCTAGATAAACGGTTTAAGTCATGTGACTCATGACCTGTCGGCATCAAGGGCAGACCGATCCAGTTCATGCCATGCTGCATCGCATATAACGAAATTTGCTGTAGTACAGCAAGCTTATCACCGCTCAAACCGCCCGAGTTGGCAAAGGCTGCGGCCCACTTGCCTTCCCACTTACGGTTGTACCAGCGCTTTGAAGTCTCATCCATAAAGGTCTTAAATTCAGCGGTCACGCTACCCATATATACTGCACTACCGAAAACCAGCAAATCTGCCTGATCTAAATAGTCCCAATCAATATCATAAATATCGACTGCCCTTGCTTGAGCTTGCGGCAATTGCTGATGCGCACCTTCTACGATCGCTTCAGCGACACGCTTAGTATGACCATAATTACTATGAAAAATAACAGCGATTGATACGTTGGGCGTGCTATCAGTAGATGTTTCAGACGATTTAACAGGTGTATTCATACATACTCTAATAATAAATAATTGGTTGGATAATAAAGATTGTAAAATATCGGCTACTTAGCGATGGTCAGTAGCTTGTGACATCGCTTTGATTGGTAAAGGCGTCATCATTATCACTGATAAGCAATCAAGTGCTGACAGGCGACTCTAAGCAATTGATTACTGAATCAATCACTTTCATGGACAAAAGCGTCGATGACAACATTTCTAAATGGTAAAATCTCTAAATGACAAAGCTTTCGCATGACTTTTATACGTCAGCGTACACGTATCATCATATATGCGATGAACTTCATTGAATTCAAGCCTATTGTATCAGACGTATTTTTATTTTTGAGTTATTTGTTAGATTCTAACCTATCAAACTATTAGGCTACGCGGTTTACCAAACGATGCGCTATGCACGATCAATACAGCCTAAAGTCTTACCTTAGATAGACGTAATGGATTTCATACGCTGATAACCCTTATGTTTATTAACTACATAGACGACTATCAACCTCGAACAATATCAGCAATTAACTCCTATATTCCAAATAATTATATGCTAATTCAAATTATTCTACTCGCTTCAGGTTTACATTACGATTAATAGGATTAAGATGTAGCGCTTCTCTTAATTTGACCGTATGACCACTTTCAGCTCTGTAGACCTACATACATATAAAACAAAAATTCTCATAAAAACGATATCTGATAAAACTGTCGGATAAGGAAGCTATTACCTTGACTACTACTCTCGTTCAACCTGTAAACGATACAAAAGACCCCATTGTCAGAGACGATCTTGCTCTGAATGCCCCGCAAAAACCCTTGATCATAGGGGGCGGTATCGTAGGATTAATGGTGCTTGTGTATCTACTGGCCACCCAGCATATCTCTCAATCATTGCTACTTGGCATTGGCTTGTTGCTTGGCTATACCCTCTTTCATGCACGCTTTGGCTTTACCTCTGCTTTTAGACGCATCATGGCGGTAGGCAATGGTCAGGCGATGCGCTCTCATATGCTGATGCTAGCGGTTGCCGTCACCTTGTTTGCGCCCATACTCGCTTATGGCACGACGCTATTCGGTGGACCTGTGGCAGGTTATGTCGCCCCGTTAGGTGTCAGTCTGATCGTCGGTGCATTCGTGTTTGGTATCGGCATGCAGCTTGGTGGAGGCTGTGCCTCTGGTACGCTCTACGCGGTAGGCGGTGGCCGTTCAGTGATGTTTATCACCTTTATCTTCTTCATCGTAGGCGCGACAATTGGCGCTTATCATTTGCCGTTCTGGACAGAGGAGATGCCCGCAGCTGCGCCTTTTTCTTTGGCAACCTCCACAGGTCTCGGTTATACAGGAGCATGGCTATTGTCTCTTGCGATATTCGGTATCATCGCATGGGTGACCCTGATCGTTGAGAAAAAGAAAAATGCACCAAAGATGGCGCCCGTACCCTCTGAGTCTGGCTGGAGAAGAATCTTTCGCGGTTCTTGGCCACTGTTTGCTGCCGCTATCGTATTGGCTCTACTCAACGGACTGACACTGCTCACGCGTGGTCAACCGTGGGGGATCACCTCTGGCTTTACATTATGGGGTTCTAAAATTGCAAGCGGCTTTGGTATGGATGTCGCCAGCTGGGGCTACTGGCAGGGTGCTAATGCAGCAGCTCTAGAAGCTTCTATTTTTGCAGATTCGACCACGGTACTAAATATCGGTATCATCGTCGGTGCGTTTATCGCTTCTGCAGCGGGCGGCTTATTCAAATTTACTAAGATTACTACAGGTAATTTTGCAGCGTCTGTCATTGGCGGGTTGATGATGGGATATGGCGCACGTTTAGCATTCGGCTGCAACATTGGCGCTTATTTTGGCGGTATCGCTTCTTTTAGTTTGCATGGCTATATCTGGGGCATACTCGCAATGGCAGGTACGTTTTTAGCACTATATTTACGTCCTTTATTTGGCTTGTCAGTGCCAAAATCTAGCGATTCTGTTTGTTAATACAAATTTAGTTCTTAAATAAAAAAACAGCAGATTATTCTGCTGTTTTTTATTGCCTGCTAAATCTGTATATAATTAGAGCGCTTCTAACGGCGCACAACGACCAGTGCCATGCGGCCCGTTGCTGGCTGCTGCATATGGGTCTGACGACGGTAAGAGTAATAGTGAGTATTTGCGTAACTACAGTTAACTGGCAAATCATTCATAATGGTAGCGCCAGCCGCTTCTAACTGCATGGCAGCAAGCTTCGGTAAATCCAGCTTGACCTTGTCATCGATAGATGGGATAGAAAACAGCGTCGCAAAATTATCGATATGTTCCTGTGATAATGTCTGATGCTCTATGCACCCAGCCAATAGCTTATCTCGAACGTCTGTATTTACTTCATAGTTAGCCTGACTGATACAGACCCCTATCCAAACCTGTATAGCCCCTGAGTCGGTAAAGCGCTTTACCGTCTCTTGAATGACGCCGCATGCCAGCCCTTGCCAGCCTGCATGGATCGCCGCTGTTTTGCCACTGGTAGGCTGGTATAAGACAATCGGCACACAGTCTGCCGTCATTATCGCTAGTCCGCGCCCACGTTGTTGGCTGACCATTGCATCAGCAGCCAATGGCGTCATACTCAACGTCGTCGCATCAATATCGTGGATTTGCTGACCATGGACTTGACTGACCCAATGTATACTATTGATACTGCCATACTGCCCATCTGTCGATGATTCACTTGCCAGCTGCTCATTGATAGCAGCTAATAGACTCATACGGTTGCCCAATACTTTTGCCGCATTATCATTGACATGAAGACCTAGATTCAGCTCACCATAATTTGACTGACCCTCATACCCCATACGCTGGTTTCTGGTAACAGAGTCATCCCTATCATCATACGCAAACGCAGCCGTCTGAAAAACAGCCACTTCGTCCATTTGCGCAAGCATTGTCATTGGGAAGTTATTTGTTATCGGAAGCTTGTTTATCATGACTGCTCTACCCCTTTATCCACCGATTACCTCACAATGAGGTTGGTTGTATCACTGCCGTAGACTAGATAGGTGTCATACCTGTGTACAGCAATGACTCAACCGCAGCATTGTTTCCGTAGCTTTGTTTCAGCAGGTTTTATTCTTCATCATAACCATCACTTAATACGGCTATTAGTTTTTGCATGTCCTCTGGCAGCGGCGTAGTGACTTCGATATCTTCACCAGTCGCTGGATGAACAAAACCCAAAGTATAAGCATGCAGTGCTTGGCGCGGGAAATTATTAATAGCTTGACGCTGTGCTTCGGACAATCCTGCACGCAATTGACGACGTCCACCATAAACACGGTCCCCTACTAGCGGATAAGTCACATGACTCAAATGCACACGAATCTGATGGGTACGACCCGTCTCAAGCCCCACATCTAGCAGGCAGTAGTTGTCATTAAGGGGCGTCACTTTCAGCAAATGCGTCACCGCTTCACGGCCTGCTGTCATGACTGTCATTTTGGTACGCTGCGTACGATGGCGTCCAATCGGTGCCTCAATACGGCGATGACGCAACAAACTTGCTTGGTCGCCTGCCACCACACACTTATAGTGACGATAGACAGACTTGTCTTTTAGCTGCTCCATGAGTGCCATTTGAGCAGGTTTGGTCTTACCAATAAGCAGCAGCCCAGAGGTGTCCTTGTCAATACGGTGTACCAGACCAGCACGCGGTAGATGGTGCTGCTGCGGATAATGGTATAGCAAGGCATTGACTAAAGTGCCAGTTTGATTGCCTGCCCCAGGATGGACCACCATGCCGACAGGCTTATCGATCACCAGTACCTCATCATCTTCGTAGACCACATTAATATCAATATCTTCTGGCTGATCTTCGCTATGCTGCTGCAGCGTCGTTGATAGATGCAGCACGTCATCTGCTTTTACACGGACCTTTGGCTTTTGTACCTTGCCGTTGTATAGCAAGCTGCCGTCAGTTATCCATCCTTGTAACTGCACCCGTGAAAAGTCTGAAAATACTTGCGAGGCGACTTTATCAATGCGCAAACCAGACTCTTCTTCTGTGACGATGTGTGTCATATCTACGACTACTGGCACCGCTTGACCTGCTACTGGCGCTTCATCATCGTCGCTATCATCTATATCATCTGCATCGCCATCATCAATACCACGCTCTTCAACACCATCATCGTCGATGAGCATATCGTCGTTATCCAGTACTTCATCATGTGCTTCATCAATCATTGTCTGATTATCAGGTAGCTCTTCATTATTTAAAACGTTATTTGGCATTGGTGGCTCTTGTGCTGATGAATCAGTCTTTGACGATTGATTCTGTGATAAATGGGTAGTCATGGCGTTATTGTTCATAGCGAATTTATACATATCAAGACCCTTAACAGATAGTGATAAGGCAGCCTTAAAAAAAGTAATAAAAAAATTATAAAACGTTGGCGTTTTTTGACCTTTAGCTGCCGAACAAAAGCAATCAGGACTCAAAAAATCGGAAACAATATCGCCATAGTGTACCATGTCACGCGCCCAAGCCCTATAAAAGTGGCTGGTATCTATCGATTTTGAGCGTTTAACATTTACCCCTTAGCTCTCTGGAACATAACATTGCTGTAATTTACTGTATATTTGTTCCAGCCAGTGATATTCGATATCGCTCGTGATAGCCGCTCATGTTAAACTGCCTGTAAAATACCTGTGGCGAAAAAATAGACGAAGCTGACGTTATTCTATAAAGTGTAGCCATGTTTTGCTGTATGCTATGGCACTATATTTGAATGCTTTGTATTTGAATGCCCTGTTGACATGCCGTATTTGAGTGCCGTTGTATTTTAACAACAACGTTTGCTCTCTATATCGTTTGACTGTGATAAAACACGCATGCGCGGCTGAACATTTATAAATTTTTCATAGCTTAATCAGTTCTATGAGTAAAATACGTCATAACAAAAACTGCATTCGATAAAAACCTTATTATTCGTGAATTGTTTTTATCACTAACCTTTTATATAGCATGATAGCGCTGCTGCTATTATGCGTCTTGTGTCGGAGAAGAAGTATGCAAGCTGTTGGCAATACGTTTATCAAGCTGTCCTCAATAACCTTACTTGCGCTTAGCGTCAATCTAGTGGGTTGCCAAACTTTCAAAAACCTAACGGGTGCCAAAGACGTCGATGCGGTAGAAACTGCAGAAAAATCAGAGCAAGGTTACTATAGCGATGCCGTTGCTCAAATCGACAAAGGTCGTTATCTCCAAGGTATTGAAGAATTGACCAATTTGCGTACTTTTTATCCAACTGGACAATATGCTGAGCAAGCATTGCTCGACATGATGTACGCACAGTATGAGGCTGATAAATACGAGATGGCAGCGGCAAGTGCTGAGCAATTCATCCGTCTATATCCGTCTAACCCGCAAGTCAGCTATGCTTACTACGTACGCGGCGTTGCCAATATGGAAGGCTCATCTGAGAGCTTAAAGCTATTTAAACTCAACCAAGCAGAGCGTGATACTGCGTATTTGCGTATTGCTTTTGCCAACTTCCAAGAGCTTATCAACAAGTATCCAAACAGCCCTTACGCACCAGATGCCGCTCAGCGTATGACCTTCATCTACAATCAATTTGCTCAAAGCGAGATGAGCGCAGCCAACTGGTATATCGAGCGTGAAGCTTATGTGGCAGCTGTCAACCGTGCCAAATGGGTGTTCCAGTACTACCCACTTAGCGAATCGATTCCAGATGCCCTAGCCGTCTTAGCCTATAGCCACGACAAGCTTGGTCTAACAGATTTGGCAGACGAGTACAAAACCCTCTTGCAAATCAACTATCCAGACATGTTGACCAGCAACGGCAGTGTGAAGCTAAGCACCAAACGTGATCGCTCTTGGCTCAACAAAGTGACTTTTGGTAAGCTTGGTCGCTCAAACACAACTGACAACTCAGTGGCAACTGGCGAATATAACGGCGTGACTAAAACCCAAATGATTCGCAATGCCAATCAGCTCAGACTACCAAGTGATAATGGTGCAAGCGCTGCTCGTGCAACCACTGCCAATACTGCGATGGCCTCAGGCAACAACGGTATCAATGTTGGACTAGGTCTGCCAGAAGCATCGGCTGAACGCGTTACCAGTCAATCAAGCACTGGCTCTACGGCGAGAGAAGCCAACGTTGATCCACAAAACATCAACCCAACACGCCGCACCACCCTAGATGATAGTAGCAATAGCATACTACTGACCCCATCAGATATGGACGACGAATAATCCCATTCAGTGACTGGGTTAAGTCGCCATCGTCTATATGATTAATAATAAGGTCAACACTATGTTGGCCTTATTTTTCTAGTGGTATGCTATTCACTCTGCCCCAATATAATTGACCTATGGTAAACTGTTTTTTGTATGAGCATCCCTAACCATATTCTTGAACAATTAAATAGCCAAGCTGACCTGATCAGCATTATTGGTCGACATACCACGCTCAAACGTGCTGGTAGTGAATATAAAGGCTGTTGCCCCTTTCATGGTGAAAAATCACCCTCATTTTATGTCAATCCACAAAAAAACATCTACCATTGTTTTGGCTGTAGTGTTGGTGGCAATGCCATCAGTTTTTTGCGTGATTATGAAAGCTTGACCTTCATTGAAGCGGTCAATGAGCTGTCCAAACAAACAGGCATTGAGGTACCAAAAGAAGAACAACAAAACGTCAGCTACCAGCGCCGCGCACCCAAACCTGTGATTCCGCCGCAGGCACCAAACCGTTCTAATGTAGCCGTAGATCGAGCTGTCAATCAAAGCCATCCAAATGCTAGCAACTCAAATAGCAGCAACACAAAGCAAGACCATGCAGATCAGAGCCACGCAGATCAGAGCCACGCAGATAACCGCGACCAAAGCTACATGGATCAGCCCAGTTATCCAGATGCTCAGGGCTACGATAATTTCCCGCCGATAGATGCTTACGATTCAGTGCCATACGCAGCGGACTCATATCCGTCCGATTATTCACAGGATGATGACTACCCGCCAGTATGGCTGACGGATACCGATGCAGGCATAGCTAGTATTGAGACAACTGACCAAGATGGCAACCTATACGAGCTGCTAGAGCAAATTCAGCAGTTTTATCAGCATAACCTAACCACTCACCCTCATGCCAAGCAGTATTTTTTGTCTCGTGGACTCACTGAAGAGACTTTTGAGACTTTTGGTTTAGGTTACGCGCCATTTGGATGGCAACATCTTGAGCACCAGTTTCCACAAGATATCGAAGGACTCAAAGCCTTGGGACTAGTGCGCCAGTCAGAATCTGGCCGCGACTATGATCTGCTGCGCGATCGGGTTATTTTTCCTATTCGTGATAATCAAGGTCGTACCATCGGTTTTGGTGGTCGAGCGCTTGACGATGAAGTTAAGCCCAAATATATCAATTCCTCAGACTCGCCTGTCTTTCACAAGCAGCACGTACTCTATGGCTATTACGAGTCGCGTCAGCAGCGTGCCAACGACTGGCTGGTGGTCGAAGGCTATATGGATGTGATTGCACTGTACCAAGCCGGTATCTATGGCGCTATTGCGTCAATGGGTACGGCCATCAACGAAAGCCAGATATCACGTTTATTGACTCTAAACCCAACGCTTACCTTGAGCTTTGATGGCGATAGCGCCGGACAAAAAGCCGCTTGGCGCACACTTGAAGTTGCTCTGCCTGTATTAGCTGATGACAAAGAGCTACGGTTTTTGACCCTGCCTAACAATCATGATCCTGATACGTTTATCAAAAGTCAGGGCAGCGATGCCATGCGTGAGCAAATCGCTAATGCCATGCCGCTATCACAGTATATTTTTGCGTATTTGAGTGAACGTTATGACATGAGTCTGGCTGAAGGCAAAGCCAAACTCATGTCGCAAGTACGATCGTTGACCACCGCCTTACCTAAAGGCAGTAGCTTTCGCTATTTGCTCAACAATGATGTGTATCAAAAGCTTGGTGGCAAGCGCAGTCAAAATGTCGAGGCCAAAGATGCGCTGCTAGATTTTGATGGTGACATGACCATCAGTCAGCAACTGCAGCTTTGTTTTTTGTTTCAGCCGCGCGCGTTAGTCGATGATCCTATTGAGTCAATATGGCAACAGTCTGGTCTTACAAGACTAAAACTGCCAGCCCACATACAAAAAAAGGCCGCGAGCGATGCATTGCGCGCTATCGCATGGGAAGACTTGCAAGATGCTGCGCTATTGAATGTCGTCACGACTATCAAGCGTTGTATCACGCACTTACCAACAGACGCCAATGCGGCGGCACACTTTGTATTATCCAACCTTGATCATACCAATCAAGTGACATTGAGCGGTAGCTGGGGCGGGTTTTATAGAGCGCTAACCGCAAGGAACGTCCTCAGTCTTGATGACTTAATACAAGAGCTAGTAAGCTCCCTACTTGAGCGCAATATAAAGAAAAAAATGCAAGAGCTGATAAAAAACCCTGATCACATCAAACAAGCAATCGTACGCATGCAAGCCCAGCATTTGAGTAATTGGCTGCGCGCGCAACATGCCGAACGCTCATCACAGATGGTCACTGTCCAGTCTTAATGCTCAATTTCAAATGTCGACCCTTTAAAAGTTTAGTTACTGCCCCCACTACTAATGATTATGCCCAGTAGCATGAGCAGCTCCTATATCATTCAACTGATAATAAATAATCAGTAAAAATGGCTAGTAGCTATCACTAGCTCGTGCTTGAGAGCTGCGGTCTGTGTTAAACTGTGTCGCTGTATATTGACAGCACTGCTTGGTGAATGACTGCGAGCATGCATCGTTAAGCACAAATCTTAGGTATTATTTTTACGTATCCGCTTTTAGATACTATTTTTAAGTACTATATTCTTTTGGGTGCTGTATTGAAGTTTTTTAGCTTTTCTAATTTTTAGCTGTTTTTTTAGCATAGTTATTTTTTTAGCATTGTTATTGTAGTGTTTTGAGCCTTTATTCATATCAACTCATTTTTGATATTATTGACAACCTCTACGCCATATTTTGATCAATCGACTGATAAGATCAACGCAAAGAGCGAGCGATAGCGCGTCACAATATAAAAATGTCCGATGCAAGTAAGCGAGTATTTATGAACGATAAGTCAGTTTCTAAGTCCACATCTCAACTGGCCACCTTAATCCAAATGGGCAAAGAGCAAGGGTATCTTACCTACGCTGAGGTGAATGACCAGCTGCCCGACTCTATTACCGAAAGCGATCAGATCGAAGATATTGTGCAGATGCTAACCGATGTTGGTATCAAAATATTTGAGTCTGCTCCTGATGCCGATGACATCTTGATGAATGATGATTCAAGTGACGATGACATGGCAGCAGATGAAGCAGCAGCGGTACTCGCCTCTGTTGAGACCGAGCCTGGTCGTACCACTGACCCTGTCCGTATGTATATGCGTGAGATGGGTACCGTTGATCTACTGACCCGTGAGGGCGAGATCTCTATTGCTAAACGTATCGAAGAAGGTATTCGTGACGTACAGCACGCTATGTCTTACTGGCCGGGTACCGTACAGTTCGTCCTTGATGAATATCAAAAAGTACAAGACGGCGAAAAAAAGCTGTCTGATGTCATCACTGGTTTTTTAGACCCTGAAACCGAAGAAGACAAAATCGCTGCCCAAGAAGCAAAAGAAGCGGCGAAAGAAGAGCGTGAGCGCATCAAAGAAGAAAAAGAAAACCCACCAGTTATTAAAGCCAAGGTCAATGCCAAAGCCGAAGCCCTTGATGATGAAGACGAAGATGAAGACGACGTTGAAGAAGAAGCTGAAGAAGAAACCAGCGGTCTTGATCCAGAAGAAGTACGTCTACGTCTAGAAGAGATCGAGCATCTATTTATCAAAGCCAAGCAAGCCTTGCTAGATTATGGTCGTGGTAGCGTACAGGCAGACACTGCGTATGCCCTACTTGCTGAACGCTTTATGATGCTAAAGCTAAACAACCGCCTATCAGATCAAGTCATGGCAATTATGCATGATGTCTATGACGATGTGCGTAAGCAAGAGCGTCAGATCATGCGTCTGGTAATTCGCCGTGGTCGTATGCCGCGCGAAGAGTTCCGCAAGACTTTCCCAAGCAATGAAACCAATGTTGATTGGCTCATTGAGCGTATCAAAGGTAAGCCTGCATTTGCTGGTACGCTAGAAAAAGTCACTGATGACGTCATCTTATTACAACGTCGTATCCGTGACTACGAGCAGCAGCTCGATATGAAAATCCACGATATGAAAGACGTGGCACGCCGTATGGCTGTTGGTGAAGCAAAAGCTCGCCGTGCTAAGAAAGAAATGGTCGAAGCCAACCTACGTCTGGTTATCTCTATTGCGAAAAAATACACAAACCGTGGTCTACAGTTCTTGGATCTGATTCAAGAAGGTAATATCGGTCTGATGAAAGCCGTTGATAAGTTTGAATATCGTCGCGGTTATAAGTTCTCAACCTATGCTACGTGGTGGATTCGTCAGGCAATCACCCGTTCTATTGCTGACCAAGCGCGTACCATTCGTATTCCGGTACATATGATTGAGACCATCAATAAGATCAATCGTGTCTCACGTCAGCTGCTACAGGAAATGGGACGCGAACCAACGCCTGAGGAATTAGGCGAACGTCTAGAGATGGACGAAGTCAAAGTCCGTAAGGTGCTCAAGATCGCTAAAGAGCCTATTTCTATGGAGACGCCTATCGGTGATGATGAAGATTCACACCTAGGTGACTTCATCGAAGATGGTACGATCTCAAGCCCTGTCGACGATGCGACGTCTGCTGGACTACAAGAAGCCACTCGTGATGTACTCGGCAACTTAACTGAACGTGAAGCGCGCGTGCTCAAGATGCGTTTCGGTATCGATATGCCAACGGATCATACGTTAGAAGAAGTCGGTAAGCAGTTCGACGTCACGCGTGAGCGTATTCGTCAGATTGAGGCAAAAGCACTACGTAAACTGCGTCATCCATCGCGCTCTGAGCATCTGCGTTCGTTCTTAGAGAACGACTAATACTCAAGCCAGCGACACAAAAAAGCCGAGTTTATCTCGGCTTTTTTGTGTTTAACGAATCAACTACAGCGTTATTAACTGCTCACACAGGTTGCTACGTTCTAGGCTGACCTGTGGCTATTGAAGTCAATATTGATGTTGATGCTGTTAGTGTGACCACAAAACCCACCGCTAGGACGCCGATATGATTGTCCGCCAAACCCCAAACACACTCAAAATATTTTTTACCCTGCGCGGCTCTATTGTTCCCAAGATCTATCCGCAGATTTTACTGACTACTTTACTTAGCACGCTGATAACGGTTATCCAGCACTGGTACCCTAACTCGTTCCCTTATTATGGTACGGCGACCTTTACCTTGATAGGTATTGCACTATCGTTGTTCCTTGGGTTTCGGAACAATGCCAGCTATCAACGTTGGTGGGAAGCGCGAACACTATGGGGTCAGCTGGTCTACGATTCTCGTAGCTTAGCGCGCCAAGTGCTGTCCTTTATAGATGAGGACAATACAACTGCCATAGAGAGTGGCAAGGATAGTAACGAGACTGCACGCAATACTCAGCGAACGATGATATATCTGACCATTGCTTTTGCCCATGCTGTACGTCATCGATTGCGTGGTACTGAACCATGGGAGGATATCGAGCCTTTTGTCGCACCGATCCATCATGATGGTATGCATCAAGCGAAAAACGCCCCTGACTATATAATGCGCTTAATGGGTAAGCAGCTTGGCGATATTCGGCGTCAAGGAATGGTATCAGAGCAAGTCATACAAAATATGGACGAGCGCTTAACCTCGATGACGATTGTACTGGCAGCTTGCGAGCGCATTCATAACACGCCTCTACCCTTTGCTTATATGCTGCTGGTACATCGCACGACCTATCTGTATTGCATTATGTTGCCCTTTGGTCTGGTAGCCTCGCTCGGTTGGGCGACCCCGTTGATTTGTGCGGTGATTGCTTATACTTTTTTTGGACTAGATGCGCTGAGTGAAGAGCCAGAAGAGCCTTTTGGCTTGGCGGCTAACCAGTTACCTTTGACTGCCTTGTCACGCACTATCGAGATTAATCTAAGAGAAGCATTAGGAGAAACGGATATCCCGCCTAATATCACTCCCATCAACGGCTATTTGCAGTAGTTTTTATCAATAGCTATTGATAAAAGCCATTTGGCTTACTACCTAGCTTCAAAACAGACTAAATACAGACTTCACTTGAATAATTGCCCATAGACCACTATAAACAGTGCATATATTCTCTGCCTAATATAGCTATTCCAATATAAAAGTATGACAGCGTTGACCTCACTTGAAGTATCACACATACATCTACATTCGGTTGCCTTGTACTACTTTTAAATTGAATCGACTATAGCTTGACTGATACAAATGCCATTTACGACCATACTGAGCCTGTCTCAGCTTTTTGCGTTATGATTGATTTTGGCATGACTCAAGCAGATGTCTGATTCACTGGATGTCTATAGCGGTGATTTTTTTATTATTCACTATTAGTTACTTACTACTAGTTACTGATTAACTTTTTCTTATTTCCCTATACAAGCGAGGCTCATATCATGAGTGATGATTCAAACGACAACAATTCAAATAACCCAACCAGCAATCAGCCATCAGTGAAAGTCACTGACCTGACGCCAAATAAAGGCGTTCTAAAAGGCAAAAAGACCGATATTCAAAACCCAGAGCTTTGGGAGTTCCCGATGAACTACCCGCTCAGTATCATTGGTCATGAAGGCGAGCATGAGAGCTTACTTAATGAGATAAAGCTCATCTTGGGTAGTCAGTTCCCTGATTTTGATCTGGCGTCTATCGAAGTTAAGCCATCAAAGACAGGTCGTTTTCACTCAGCACGGGTCAATCTATACCTAACGGCTGCTGAGCAAGTCAACGCGCTTTATGCGGCACTTGATAATGCCAAAACGGTTCGTATTGTGCTGTAGACAACTTAGAAACCTTTAACGCCTTTTTAGTCCAAATCGTCACTCGCTAGTAATAAGATACGGGTGGCGATTTTTTGTGGTTTGATGTACAATCTGCGCCCGCATTATTGTCGTCATGACTGCCTTTTTCAGTCAACAATAACCGAGAGAATGAAAAGCGAAACGTCACGATATTTTTACAAAAAATTTATTATTGACCGCATTCGCGTCTAACCCTTATCCCATCGTCCTTTGCCAAAATTTGGACCGCCTACAACCTTGTAGCAACATAGTTTTATTCTAAAATCAATATAGTATTTTCAAAATTTTCCCGCTATATTGTGCCTACCAATTAACAAACACGCTATATGTAGTACTCAGTGATTTTAACCATCACTATGAGTAGTGGCAGTCTTTTGTCCAAAAAACGACCTATCACAACCCCGCATAATAGCGTTATAAAGAATGTCTGCCGCCCACTCGGCGCGTAGCATCACTATAAGCAATCAAAATAGAGGCCAGCATGACACATATTGATAAAATCCAAGTAACCAAACGTGATGGACGTTTAGAGCCTATTGATTTAGACAAAATTCACAAGGTAATCGCATGGGCTGCGGATGGCTTGGACAACGTGTCGGTATCGCAAGTTGAGCTAAAGTCGCACATCCAGTTTTATGAAGGTATCAAGACGCGTGATATTCACGAAACCATCATCAAGTCTGCTGCCGACCTCATCTCTGAGACCACGCCTGACTATCAGTATCTCGCTGCGCGTTTGGCTATCTTCCATCTACGTAAGATTGCTTACAACCGATTCACGCCGCCGCATCTGTATGACCATGTCAAAACGCTAACAGACGCTGGCAAATACGACCAACATATTCTAGCAGACTATAGCCGTGCTGAATTTGATGAGTTAGAAGAATACCTCGACCACTGGCGCGATATGAATCTTGCCTATGCCGCTGTTGAACAAATGGCTGGTAAATATCTGGTACAGGATCGCGTGAGCAAGACTGTCTATGAGAGCCCGCAGTTCTTGTATATGCTGGTCGGTATGTGTCTGTTTAGCCAATACGACAAGTCAGACCGTCTTGATTTCGTCAAACGCTTCTATGATGCGACCTCAGAGTTCAAAATCTCACTACCGACGCCTATCATGTCAGGTGTACGTACACCATCGCGCCAGTTTAGCTCGTGCGTATTGATCGAATGTGGTGATAGCCTAGACTCTATCAACGCGACCACTAGCGCCATCGTACGCTATGTGTCACAGCGTGCTGGTATCGGCATCAACGCAGGTCGTATCCGCGCCCTTGGTAGCCCGATCCGTGGCGGTGAAGCACAGCATACTGGCTGTATCCCATTCTACAAACTTTTCCAAACAGCGGTGAAATGCTGCTCACAAGGTGGCGTCCGTGGTGGTGCTGCAACATTGTTCTACCCATTATGGCATTTAGAAGTTGAGTCATTACTGGTACTCAAAAACAACCGCGGCGTCGAAGACAACCGTGTCCGTCATATGGACTACGGCGTACAGCTAAACAAAACGATGTACACGCGCCTAATCAAAGGCCAAGACATCTCGCTATTCTCACCAGGCGACACGCCAGGCTTGTATGATGCATTCTTTGAAGATCAAGACAAGTTCGAAGAGCTATACACCAAGTACGAAAACGATCCTAACGTACGTAGCCGTCAGATCCCAGCAGCAGACTTGTTCAGTCTAATGATGCAAGAGCGCGCGAGCACAGGTCGTATCTATATCCAAAACGTCGATCATTGCAACACGCATAGCCCATTTGACGCGACGGTTGCGCCGATTCGCCAGTCAAACTTATGTATGGAAATCGCGCTACCGACCAAGCCACTGGATAACATCAATGACGAAGAAGGCGAAATCGCGCTTTGTACGTTATCAGCGGTCAACTTGGGTAAAGTCGACAACGTCAGCGACATCGAAGAGCCAGCCGAGCTCATCGTTCGTGCGCTTGATGCCCTGCTCGACTATCAAGACTATCCAGTCAAAGCGGCTCAAAACGGCAGCATGCGTCGCCGTACGCTCGGTGTGGGCGTAATCAACTATGCGTATTACTTAGCTAAGAATGGCGCACGCTATTCAGACGACAGCGCGCTTGGTCTGACCCATCAGACGTTTGAAGCATTGCAATTCTATCTCTTGAAAGCGTCAAACAAATTGGCAAAAGAGCAAGGCGCGTGCCCTGCGTTCAATGAGACTACATATTCACAAGGTATCTTACCGATTGATACGTACAAAGCCGACTTGGACAAAATCTGCCAAGAGCCGCTACATCTCGATTGGGAAACGCTACGCGGCGAGATCACTGAGCACGGTCTACGCAACTCGACCCTAACCGCCTTGATGCCGTCTGAAACCTCTAGTCAGATCGCCAACGCGACCAACGGTATCGAGCCACCACGTGGTCTGGTCTCTATCAAAGCGTCAAAAGATGGCATCTTAAAGCAAGTCGTGCCTGAGATTGATAAGCTAAAAGATCAGTACGAGCTACTATGGCAAATGCCAAACAATGACGGTTACCTAAAGCTGGTCGCTATCATGCAGAAGTTCGTCGATCAAAGTATCTCTGCCAACACCAACTACGATCCTGTTCGTTACGCTGGTGGCCGTGTACCGATGAAGATATTGCTAAAAGACTTGCTAAACGCTTATAAAATGGGTGTGAAGACGTTGTACTACCATAACACGCGTGATGGTGCGAACGATGCCCAAGCGGATATGGAAGATGATTGTGCTGGCGGAGCTTGTAAGATCTAAGCTATTGAAGAATAGCGGGTTTGGCTTTTGGGTTGAATCCGCTTTTTGCCACTATGTCAGCTAATAAAAAAAGGATTTTTTATGCTCGTTTCAGAATATACAGGTACAATAAAAATTGCTGATGCAGAATTAGAATGTGCTGTTCTTAGTGATGGTCGAAGAATAATCAAGCATTCAGATGTTTTTAAAGCTCTGGGTAGAGAAGTAAGAGGTAATGCACGTTTACCTGACACTCCCTCTTTTATGGATGCTAAAAACTTACAACCATTCATTTCTGATGAACTCAATGAAGTAAAAGAAAAAATATTATACAAAGACGAAAACGGTAAAAGCTTTCAAGGCTTTGATGCCATCATTATCCCCTTAGTTTGTGAGCTATATATATTAGCCGATGAAGCAGGTGCAGTAACGTATAAAAACCAGAAAGACACTGCTATGCAAGCCTCAATTATTATCAGATCTTTAGCTAAAGTTGGTATCGTTGCATTAGTAGATGAGGCTACTGGTTATCAAAATATTCGTAAAGCTGAAGCTTTACAAGAGATTCTCAATTTTTATATTACTAAAGACCTTCTTGCATGGACTAAAACATTTCCAGATGAGTTTTATGAACAAATATTTAGATTGAAAGATTGGAAGTGGAGCACATTTAATAGACCTGGTGTTGTTGGAACCTATACTAACGATATAGTTTACGATCGAATGGCAGTTGGTTTAGTTAATGAGTTAAAAATACTCAACCCAAGAGATGAAAAAGGTCTTGCCAAACATAGGGACCATCAGCATTTGTCAGAAAACCAAGGAAGAAAAGCACTCGAAATGCATTTACATGCTGTAATTGGTTTAATGAGAGCATCTGATAATTGGGAAGAATTTATGTACTCTGTAAATAAAGCTTATCCAAAAAAAGGTTCAATTGGTGACTTATTCCCTGAAACTTTAAACCCTAAGAATCGTGGCTAGTTTTAGGTTGCGCCCAAACGGAAGAGTCGTCAAGGATAAAGAAAGATGCCCTAACACGGTCGTTTAGCCACGACTATAGCGGTATCCTGCTGACGACGATGGCGATGCAGTCCGTGACTGAACGTAGTATCGAGGCAACAGGAATGCGGTCAGACACAATAGACTGCACGCCAGCGGCAAGGCAGATACAAGCGGTAGGCGGGATTAGCTACTGCTAAAATTAAAACATACAGATAGAACTAAAACGACGGAGGTCATGTGCACTATACTGCAATCATCAAAGACGGTGGTTTGTTTATCCCAAACGTATTTTCAGACCTAAACGATGGTGGCTCGCATATCGTACAAGTCGAGGTTGATATTGCAGCGGTGCGTCAGCAGTTAGGTGTGGATGAAGCACCAAAGACAACGGTCGCCAAAAAAAGTGTGGGAAAATCAGCCAAAAAGCCAGTATCGAGAGCGGCTAAAAAAGACGTAAAAACAGCAGAAGAGTCTGATGTGAGCACCTTACGCAAAAGCGCACTTGATGAATTAGAAGCACTCGATGATAGTGAGCTGAGCGAGATATTCAAAGCCTATATGAACGATGGGCAAGAGTCGTCACAGATATCACTAGAGAACCTCTAAGCTAAAACGCTATAATCCAAAAACGTGTCATAAAATCAAATCAAAACCAGTCAAACCCCTATAAATTAATAACCGTATCAATTATAAAGGCAGTCCCATGACTTACTCGATTTTTTCTCAAACGCCAAACAATGCGCTAACAGAGCCGATGTTCTTTGGTCAGCCCGTCAACGTGGCACGCTATGACCAACAAAAACACCCTATCTTTGAGCAATTGATTGAAAAGCAGCTATCGTTCTTTTGGCGTCCAGAAGAAGTCGATGTCTCACGCGATCGTATCGACTTTAGCAATTTGTCCTCGCATGAGCAGCATATATTTTTGAGCAACCTCAAGTACCAGACCCTACTCGACTCTATCCAAGGTCGTAGTCCAAACGTGGTACTGCTGCCGCTGGTATCTATCCCTGAGCTTGAGACATGGATTGAGACATGGTCGTTCTCTGAGACCATTCACTCACGCAGCTATACGCATATCATTCGTAATATCGTCAATGATCCAAATATTATCTTTGATGACATCATGCAAAATGAGCACATCTTAGGTCGTGCCTCTGATATCGCTCAGTACTATGATGAGCTGTATCGCAACTCGCAACTATATAGCTTGTACGGTCCAGGTACGCACAACATCAATAGCGAGCAAGTCGCGGTTGATTTAAGATCACTCAAAAAGCAGATGTACCTGTGCATCATGGCAGTCAACGTCCTAGAAGCCATTCGTTTCTATGTATCGTTTGCTTGCTCGTTTGCCTTTGCTGAGCGTAAATTGATGGAAGGTAATGCCAAAATCATTAAGCTAATCGCTCGTGATGAAGCGCTGCATCTGACGGGTACGCAGCACATGCTGAACCTGATGCGCAACGGTCGTGACGATCCTGAGATGGTCGAGATTGCCGCAGAGTGTTATGAAGAAAGCATCGAGATCTTCCGCAAGGCGGCTGAGCAAGAAAAAGAATGGGCAGGCTACCTGTTCAAAGATGGCTCAATGATCGGTCTAAATAAAGACATTCTATGCCAGTACATCGAGTACATTACCAACTTGCGTATGGAAACCGTCGGCTTGCCAGCGGCGTTCCCGAACTCAAAATCAAACCCAATCCCTTGGATCAACACGTGGTTGTCGTCTGACAATGTGCAAGTCGCCCCGCAAGAGACCGAGATTAGCTCGTACTTGGTTGGTCAGATTGACTCTGATCTCTCAGACAGTGATTTTGATGACTTTGAATTATAAAAGCTTTGAGTTGTAACCGTTTTACGTTTTAGTAGTAGTAACAGCAAAGACATATCCCAATAGGATAAATTATGACGTGGGTAATGACCAGTAAAAAGCAGTTCTATCTACATGATGACGAGAGTCTGCTTGATGGTCTGCTGCGCACTGGTCATGAGGTCAACTATCAATGCCGTGAGGGCTATTGTGGTAGCTGCCGAGTCAAGCGTATTGCCAGCTCGCATACGGTGGACTATCCGTTTGATCCGCTTGCGATGATTGAGGACGATGAGATTCTGCCCTGCTGCTGCCGGGTACAAGGGGTTATTCATATCAACCATGACCCCATTGAAAAGTCATAATGCAATGGTAAACGCAAAACCCTAAGCTTACGACAGTCAGCGTTGCTAAAAGTGTTTCAAACCTTCAAACAAAAAGCGCGCTCCTTATTTAAAGGAGCGCGCTTTTTTATGCGACTAGCTAAATCAATACACCTTACTGTGCCGCCGTATCTTGCTCAAACAATTTCATCAGCTCTTCGCGCATACGATCACGCTCTGCTTTTGACATCATTGGCGCTTCTTCATCACTTTGAATACTTGGCTCTGCTTCCATACCGCCCATACTCTCTCCTTGCAGTACCACAGGACGCTCGATAGGCTCTTGGACAGGACGTTCCTCTAGCATAATTTTGACTTGTGCATTTTTGCCTTGGCGTAGTATCTGCGCATCCAGCTCAGTATTTGGCGGCTTGCGAGCGACATACTGGATCAAGGTATTGGCATCAGTCATCTCGACACCATCGATGGTTAGGATGATATCACCAACACGCAGTCCACTCTTGGCAGCAGGACCACCTTCGATGACATTTAGCACTTCCACGCCCGTTGAAGTCTCAAGCTGTGTTGGATCACGTAGCTGTGACTGAATCTCGATACCTAGCCAACCACGACTGACACGTCCATCTTTGATGAGCGCATTCATCACTTGCTCAACGAGCGCTGTAGGAATCGCAAAACCAATCCCCATCGAGCCACCCGAGCGTGAGAATATCACAGTGTTGATACCGACCAGCTCACCGCGCGCATCGACTAGCGCACCACCTGAGTTACCTGGGTTGATCGCCGCATCCGTCTGGATAAAGTCTTCGAATTTATTGACACCCAGTCCCGTACGTCCAGTCGCTGAGATAATCCCTTGGGTCACCGTTTGACCGACCCCAAATGGATTGCCAATAGCTAGGGCCAAATCACCGACACGAATAGGATCTTCACGGAAACCAAGTGGCGTCAGTCCTGTCATATCGACTTTGATCACTGCCAAGTCGCTGTCTGGATCGGTACCGATGACTCTAGCACGGCTCTTACGACCATCGTTGAACGCGACTGTAATCTCATCGGCTTTCTCGATCACGTGAGCATTAGTCACAATATAGCCGTCTTCTGATACGATGACCCCTGAGCCTAGATTGGTCGACCCTTGATCTTGTGACGGTCCGCTATAATTTTCAAAAAAACGACGCAATACAGGATCATCCATATAAGGGTGCTCCATCATCGCTTGAGTTGTATAGATATTGACCACCGACTGTGACGCGCGAGCCACTGCATTATGATAAGAAGATATCGGCGCTGGCGTGTCTGCCACTGGTGCTGAGGCTTGCTGCTCAGCTGGTGTGGTTCTTGGTGGTTCCCATGTCGCCTCTGATGTCGACTTCATACTCATAAACAACCAGATAAACGCTGCTAACACTAGCAACAATAAAACCCAAGGCAACCATTTTAATAGGGATGCCTTGTTATGGGTGTTCTGGGATGACGACATATAGAACCTCTATAAATGTAATGCAAACAAACAGTGAAAAATAAAGTTATAAGAGATAAAGTAAGTTGGTTGCGACTGATCGCATCTCATTGCCTGGCTAAGCAACGGATGCACAGATAGGCAGACTTACATGTATAAATTATAACCGCAATGCCGTGAAATAGTAACGTATCGTGTACCGTTTCAGTTATCCATCTTGTCTACTCTTTTGCAGCGTCATGTTAAAATAAAAACCATGTAAAATACTTGCCACAGAGACCGATACGATAAGAATAAGGAAGCCCAATGACCCAAGACACGACTAAATCTTTGACCAGTGGCATCAGCGCACAAGAGCTGACCCAGTTCTGCGATGAGTATTTATCTACCAGTGCATTCAAAGACTACGCGCCAAACGGACTACAAGTTGATGGTGGACGACCAATACAGCGTATCGTCACTGGCGTAACTGCTTGCGAAGCCTTAATTGATGCCGCCATTGCTGACAATGCTGATGCCATTATGGTGCATCATGGTTATTTTTGGAAAGGCGAACCTGCCCCGCTCACAGGTATGAAGGGTCGACGTGTCCGTAAACTCATGCAGCACGGTATCTCTATGATTGGCTATCATTTACCGCTTGATGCGCATCCTGTGGTTGGCAATAATGCCCAGCTGATTGATGCTTTAGGTATGACGATGACTGGTGCGCTCTATCCTCACGAGTCGCATCCTGTTGGTAATATTGCCACTTGTGCACCGCAAACTACTGATGATCTTATCACCACAATTACTCAAGTATTAGGGCGCGCACCGCTTCATATCTCAGCCAATTATGAAAACAACGCAGATGCTCACTCACAGAACAGACTGATCAAACGAGTGGGTATTTGTACCGGTGGTGCCCAGGATATGATTGACCAAGCGGCTGCTATGGGCTGTGATGCCTTTATATCAGGAGAGATATCTGAGCGTACCACGCATAGTGCGCGAGAGTTGGGTATCGACTATTTTGCCTGTGGTCATCATGCAACCGAGCGTGGCGGTATCCAAGCATTGGGCGATATCGTTGCTAAAGAATTCGAGTTACCAGTGACGTTTATTGATATCAATAACCCTGCCTAGGAAATCAGCATAGCGTGTATGGACAGTTACATGGTAGAAAAACAGATTGAAAATTGACAGTTTCGGGCTCATTTAAATTCACTGTCTATCTGTTTTTAGCCATTATTAGTCTTTTTGTGAATAACAAACAGTTAATGTACGGAAATTTAACCGTTTATGTCTCTATTGTTAAGTTTTATCGCTTTTTTCTTAACTCTACTTGAATAATACAATCGGTAACCGCATATTACTACCTGTAAGAAAGAACGTTTTGTCATGAAACTTCCCATTATTACAGCTTCCGGTTATGGCACTAGAGTGATATTGGCAGTAATCTAAGATTTTATTACACATGATAAGTAATGATATTTTAGAATGCTGGCCACTGAGACACGATGTATGCACTATATTTTGGCAACATCGTGTTTTTAATTTTAGTGTCGCGATGACAATATGACGTGGCTTGTTTTATTTGATAGCTACTGTACTTACTCTCATCGCTGGACAAGAAACTTTGTAGCAAGCCACCTTATTACTAATAACACAAGGTGTCGCCAGTTTTCAAAGTTGCATAGTAAAGGCAAATGAAGATATTTATTCTAATCTTAAAATATCTCAATGCTGCTTAGCGCTATGTCATTGTCCCAATGACTTACTCATGACCTTACCTATGTTTGATATATAGTTGTTTGACCATTAGCCACATCGAAACATTGATGAAGGAATCATCTGATCTATATCCTTCCTATAGTCGTGCGTCTAGATTTTGAGACGACTGTTGTGATGATATGAATGATACTTGAATCGCCGGCTAATGATCGCTCACATCGCTAACTCTTAGAGAGAGTATGCTAGTGGCACTGTATTCAAGCAAGATGATATGTACTTGTTTTATTTAAAAGTACCCTATCGTCTGAGACGCTATATCGATAGATGCAAAATGACGTGCACTTGTCTTTATGTGTTTTTGTGGTAAGAAGGATGGCTAAAATCAGGAGACATCCATGCAACGTATTACTTATCGTGTAAAAGTATCTGCGCAAGGGGCCAAACGCCGTATTTCTTATTTACTGCGTCCATCTAAACGCCTGCTTAACACCAAAAGTAACATCGTTTCATCCGTTACCCCTACTGCGTCAGGGCGTTTTGCCAGAACCAAGAAGCTGGCACAAGTATCCAGTATAGCGCTACTCTCTCTACCAGCACAGAGCCTAACGACAATGAGTAGTCCTGTACCAGCCTATGCCAACGTCATGCTGGAAAACACCTTAACCATTGCCGCAGTGCCAGGCGATAGTACCTATTTTGCAACTGACGGCTTCCAACATGGTTTTGGCTTTGATTTGGTGCGCACTTACGCCGACGAGCTTGGTGTTGATATCGACTTAAAAGCTTATGCTAACGAAGAAGCTGCGCTAAAAGCTATCAGATCAGGTGATGCTGATATGGCATTGACCACTGCCAGCACTAAGCTAAAAAGCCAACTTAATCTATCTTCTATCAATGTCAGCTGTGGTTATGATTTCAGCTTGACTAAAAATGGCTTGCACCCAAAAGTCAGTTGGACGTTTAGCTCATCTAATGACCCACTATCCAAAAAAGCCAGTTATTTTTTGTGTGATAGCATCAAGCTACAAAACACACAGAAATTGGCAGCATTCTACAATCAGAACTTGCTAAAGGACGCTTATAGTCAGGATCATTTCCAAAAAACGCTGACAGAAAAACTGCCTGATTATCAATCATCGTTTGAAGAGCAAGCGCGCAATTATAATCACGATTGGGAATTGCTAGTGGCGATGGGTTATCAAGAGTCTCATTTGGATGCCGATGCGGTGTCACCGACTGGCGTACGTGGTCTGATGATGCTGACCAATAACACTGCAAAAGCGATGGGCGTCTCAGACCGTGTTGATCCTTACCAAAGCATTGGTGGCGGTGCACGCTACCTAGAGCAAGTCAAAGACGACTTCTCTGATGTACCCAAAACAGACCGTATTTGGTTTGCACTTGCAGGTTATAACATGGGTCCCAATGCAGTCAAAAGAATTCAGCGTGAACTACGTGCTCAAGGTATTGATGATAAGAGCTGGGCGAACGTCTATGCTTATTTAGCAGATAACAAAGCTTCCAACAGTCGGTACGGGCAAGCAATGCATTATGTCAGTAACATCAGAAGCTACCTTGAGACCATCAAAACTCAAACTGTCTAGTCGATAGATCTCTATTGGATAGAAACTTGTAAAACTAAATATCCAAAAAAAAGCTGCTCTTATTAAGAGCAGCTTTTTTGTTATACGGTCAATCAAAACGATATCTAGATACCGTATCTAAGGTCTCATTAACGGTTGGGTACTGTCAGACGCTGACCACGCTGCAACATAGTGTCAGCAGCGATGTTATTCATATCAGCCAGTTCTTGCGTTGATACACCATACTTACGTGCTAGACCGATCAAGCTATCGCCTGAACCAACGGTATAGCTTACAGTTACTTTTGGTACTTTAAGGGTTTGACCACGCTGTAACTGTGCGTTAGTTGCCAGATTATTCGTCGCTGCTAAATCCTCAACAGAAACTCCAAATTGACGTGCCAAAGCAATTAAACCATCACCTGATTGGACTTTGTAGTTTTCAGTGTTACTCAGTTTTGTTCCGCTACTCGCAGAGCTGCTGCTGTTACTACTAGTAGAACTACTGCTTTGACTACTGCTAGAGGCACTTGCAACACTGCCACCAGCAGGAATCGTAATCGTACGACCCAGTATCAAATTAGAAGTGGTTGTTAAGTTATTCGCTGATGCCAAATCGCTCAAGCCGATGTTATAGCGTCTCGCCACACCAGTTAGCGTATCACCTGATTTTACTTTATAGCTAACCGCTTTATCATTGAGCTGACGATCAACCAATTCTTTAGAAACAGGTACTTTTATCGTTTGACCACGTTGGAGACGTGCTCTTGCATCAAAGTTGCTGTTAACAGCAGCAATCTCTGCGGCACTAACACCCACACTATTGGCAATGCCAATCAAGGTGTCACCTGATTGTACCTTGTAACTGGTGGTCGCTACTGAGCTTGCGCTATTGGCACTACTAGAGCTTGACGTACTTGCTGTATCAAAATTAACACTAGCTGGTACTTTTAATGTCTGACCAACATATAGTGAGCTGTTGGTATTGATACCATTTAGGCTGGCTAATGTGTCTGTTGATACATTGAACTGACGCGCTAGAGCAATCAGACCGTCTCCTGATTTTACTTTATAACTCTTGGTTGCGGCGCTTGACTTGTTCGACCGAGTAGAAGGTGCCGCAGGTGTTGTCGCCGGTGCAGTCACTTTGCCCGGTATCAACCACAACTTTTGTCCTCTAAGCAGATCTGCACGACTACTAAGATTGTTGTAGCTGGCAAGCTGAGTAACTGACAAACCAAAGCGATTTGCCGTACCGATGAGCGTATCTCCGCCTTGTACAATATAGCTATCAGGCTGACTGGCTGCAGTATTATTGGCAGCAGCCAATGGCTCGATAGACTTAGCATTGTATAGATATAACGTACTACCAGACAATAAGTTGGCACTGGCGTCTATCTGGTTCCACTCTGCGATATCACGCCAGTTTACCCCAGCACGGCTTGCAATATTCGATAGGGTGTCGCCACGCTTGACTGTATAAGTACTGCGCGTGCCTTGCGGTTTTGGCTTGCTGGCCGATGACTTTGCAAAGCTAAGTTTTTTCTCTGCACCACTTGCTTCTAGGATAGACTGCTGCGTTTGAACGGCTGATAGGTTAATATTACCATCAGCATTAATTACGTTAGTTTCAGAGGTGCTTCTACGAATTTGATTGGCAATGAAATCACGCTCTTCTTTACTCAGTGGTGGCTCTTGGACAATCGTATTGTTCTGAGTGATTTGAGCTGAAGTGGTCGGTAGACTGTTGCTACTCTTAAGCTCAGCATTGATTTTTTTGGTCTCAGCGTTGGTCAATGGTGGCTCAGTACGAACTGAGGCACTACCGCTATAAACAGAGCTGCTCGTCGTTTGAGCCGATGGTGAGATATAGCTTGTCGTTTGCTGAGGGACGCTAGCGCTAGCAGCATAATCAGCCAAAGCGCTGCTGCTAGATGGTAGTGATGATGAGGTATATGGCTTGTTATTATAGCTTGGTGTCGTTGACGCCGGTGTGCTTGTATTACCAGATGCCAATACGTTACCTGTACCATTGCCGCGCAATAGGCTCAGTTTAGCATCAGCATTTAGGCTAACATCGTTAGGAATAATGACACGCTGCGGACCTGAAGAATCAACACGACCTGAGGTCAATGCCGTATTGAGTCGTTCGAGCTCATCATAAGTCACACCTGTGAGCTGTGACACTTCAGACAAGCTCACACCATAGTTGACTGGCACACTACGGAAATGCTGACGGTTGGCAATAGCCGGTAGGTATACGCCATACTGTTCAGGTTTGGCAACGATCTCGGCAACTGCCAAAAAGCGTGGCACGTAGTTCATGGTCTCTGTAGGCAGCTGCAGTGACCAGTAATCTGTTGGCAAGCCGCGTGCAGCGTTCGCATCAATGGCTTTTTGTACACGACCAGGGCCTGCATTATAAGCTGCTAACGCAAGCTCCCAACTACCAAACTGGTTGTGCAGTGCGGTCAAGAAATCATAAGCGGCACGGGTCGACTCAATCACGTCACGGCGACCATCATAGGTACTGCTTTGGTTCAAACCATAAATACGGCCCGTACTTGGAATAAACTGCCATAGCCCTGCAGCGGCTGCACTACTGGTGCCGCTTGGATCATACGAGCTCTCAATAACGGGTAGCAAAGCCAGCTCTGTCGGGATATTACGTCGCTCAGCTTCTCGTACCGTATGATAAATATAACGGCTGGCACGCGCTGTTAAACGGTTTAGGTAGTCTTGTCTGCTAGTAAACCAGCTTTTTTGTCCTTCGATACGCTGATTATAAATCGGCTTACCACCATTCATACGGTAACCGGCACGCAGGCGATTCCACAAATCACCATACTGTTGAATGGCAAGCTGGTTGCCCTCCACCATTGTCATGTCAGTTGCTTCTAACAAATCTGCCAACTCATCTAAACTCTCTGCATCCAAAAATGCAGTAGAATAGTCTGTACTATTCGTCGCCACTTGAGTAGCAGGACGTTTAGTAACAACAGATGAGCTATTAGTCGCACCTGTGTTTTTTACTGCTGAGGTGTTGCTACACGCACTGATGAGTAACGTTGATACTGCAAGCGTCAAGGGTAACGCGACAAACGAGCGAGATTTTGATAGCACAGTAGACATGGTATTGGAGGTTTCCTAACGACAGAAAGTGATAAGATAAAGTTGATAGATAGTATAGTATGCAACGTAAAGCAAAAACCAGCCTAATATAAAAGATAGTAATGATCGTTTAGAGAATCGTTTAAAGCTGGTACCTTTCAAAGGCTTTCGATGTCAGACCTTTAACGTCAAAATCCTTAGTCATAAGTTTTGGCATCGACAATCAGACTGATTACTTTTTCAAAAAATAACCGTTTTTTGCTTTGTCTGACGGACATGCTTGGCTACCTACTCTTTTTGTTAACAGATAATAGGCAGCAGCTAATTACGTTTGTTCTGAGTCAGACTTAATTAATAGCTACTTGCGATACTGCGCGCAGTAGTATGGCATTACCAGTAGATACTGTCAGCGTTACGCGAGAGGTGGTAACAAATGATACTGGCTGACCGTTTTTAATCCAGCTTTCGTTTGTTGTGACATTGGCTTTGGCCTGATCACCTGTGATGACCACATTATCTACTGATATGTCATAGCGATAATTCGACGTATCGTTCCAGCTATTCTGCAATAGTCTCAAGTAGGCGTCTTTATCTAGGCTAGTCGACTTACCCTTTCTAGATAAAGAAATCAGCGCATCATCAGATACAAGACGCGCCACTTGATTGATGCTTTGGTTATTTGCAGAGGACTTCATTGCTGCTGCATAATTTTGCACCAAAGCTTCTGTCATCGTGGCAGCTTGTGCACTGATGCTAATGGTGCTGGCTACTGCTACTATCGCAGTGATGCTGGCGCCTTTTACCAAGAGAGCTAATAGCCCATTACCCAATAGTTTTTTCATGATAATCCTTAGCGATATTTTTCGTTAGCGTCATATAGTGACGATCAACGCTCTTTATCATTTATTTTGGCAGTACGTTTTTATAGATATATCTGTATGATTATACTTATATAATATGCCGAGCCTATCATCGAATTCTCACAGCCATGTGACACCCTGTGTAATTATTGCGACTAACAAAACGCAGAAGTCTCACATTTGCGGCTATGACACCGCACGTCATTAAAACGGTTATTTTTATGACGTTTGGTGCCATAACATTTGATCTCAAGGGCTCTTATAGTGGCTCTTAATACTAAATCAGCTCTCAATACTAGAATTTGGCGTCGCTATTGCTATCGTCATCTTGCTCGTCGTCACTGAGCTTCATACCCAAACGTTCTACACGTCTGTCCATCATTTGTCGAGCTAAGGCCTGCATATCTTCTACGCGATCTATCTCATCAACAATCTCAAGCCCTAGCAGTGTCTCAAAAACATCTTCTAACGTGACCAAGCCTTTTACTTCGCCATATTCACCGACAGTAATCGCAATATGAATACGGTTTTTTAGCATAAGCTCTAGTAGATCGAATAGCTTCATTTTAGAGAATACGAAAGTAATGTCTCTTTTGAACTGGGTCAACGGTTTGTGCATAGCATGATTGACTTTGGCCAATAACATGTCAGTCTTTAAAACAAAACCCGTAATATTATCTAAGTCACCATCATAAATAGGCAGTCGAGAAAAAGTCAGTTTTGGGCGATCAACCAATAACTCAGCCACTGTTTTGTTTTCTTCAAATGCAAGCATCACTGAGCGCGGCGTCATGATGTCTTCAACCTTTATAGCACCAAACGCCAGTAGATTACGAATAATACGTGACTCTAATGGATCGATCTGACCTGACTCTTCACCAATGCTAGCAAGTGCGGCAAACTCGCGACGGCTAAACGTTTGCGTCTCTTTACCGCGTACTAGTAGCTTAGTCAAGCGTTCTGACACCCAAATAAGTGGGTACAAAATCATGATAATACCGCGGACAAAGTATGCCACCATGCCACTCAGCTGACGCCAGTAGACCGTACCCAGTGTTTTTGGAATAATTTCAGATAAAAACAAAATGGCAAGCGTCATAATGGCAGAGAATAAGCCGAACCAAGCGCTACCAAATACGATCGTCGCCTGCGCACCAGCCCCAATAGAGCCAAGCGTATGAGCGACCGTATTTAGGGTCAAGATAGCGGCCAAAGACTGGTCGATATTGTCAACTTTAAGGCTCTTTAGCATCGCTGCTTTTTTGGGGCTTGTCTCTTGCACATCGGCAATAAACGATGGCGTCATGCTAAGCAGAACAGACTCTGCAAGCGAACAGACAAAAGAGACGCCAATAGCGAGCAAGACAAAAAATATCAAGAGAGAAACACTGAGTGCAGTTGGTGCAGCAGCAGCGGTTGTTGTGGCTACAGCACCAGCTGCCCATACAGACTGCGGTAGCATCAATAACGCTAACGCAGAAAAAAATGTATAACCAATTTGAGAACTATGCTTCATTCTCGGGGGAGGTTCTGCAGATGCGTCTTCACGATGAGCGCGCGGACGACATAAACGAGGTACAAACATAAAAGTGGTGAACAAGTTAGGTAACCTAAAAAGAGAAGAGGGAATATGACATAAAGAGCAATCGATGTCAGTTAATAGCGTGCTATAAGATATCTATAGATCATTGTAGCGTTAATTATATATGAATCAGATACGTGTTAGGCTTATTTAGTCTACTCTGTAGTACTTTTACTCACCATGTACCTCACTACACTGCATGAACCGATACTACTGCTCAAAGCTGATTTAACACTGCTCCAAAGCTATATTTCGCTTCAATAGACAGCAGACTAAATACAGGCAATCATTGCCATTTGATAGTAGCATTGATAATAGCATTTCACAATAAGTCGCTATTTTTAAGTTTTTATTTTTTGGTCACTTTTATTGTTCATTATTGCCTCAATATTACTGAGCGAGTCACTGCTGTTTATGGCTCCTTGTAATGCTATTTATGGCTTCGTATTTGCGTATCCTATACTTGGAATAGTAAAACGTTGTTGTGACACCTGTGTACCGCTAGTATGCCTCTACGCTAACAAAAACATGCTCAGCCTATGATTAACAGTTACCAAGTCGGGTATTTTTTGTTACTATGCGTCTAATTTTATTGTTATCTATGACTTACTGAGAGATATTATGAGCCTATTTATCCAAGCTGCCCATGCTGCCCCAGAGACTGCAGGTGCTGCAGGTTTATTCGGTCAGATTTTACTGCCTGTTGCCTTTTTTGCCATTTTTTACTTCTTGGTTATTCGCCCGCAGTCTAAGCGTACCAAAGAGCATCGTGCAATGGTTAACGCCTTGAGTGTTGGTAATGAGATCATTTTTGCTGGTGGTTTGATGGGCCGTATCAAAGCGATAGAGGGTGATTATGCCGTCGTAAGCCTAAACAACAATACTGACGTAAAAGTACAACGTGCTTCTGTTATTTCAGTATTGCCTACTGGCACGATCGAAGGCGTATAGTTACTACTGTTTCTTACCAGTAATAATCTGATGGTCATCTCACCACTGGGTGTCATGACAAAACAATGACCGTATATCATTTACGGTCATTTTTCGCTATTAAAGCAGTAAAGTATAGTTGCCATATAGGCTGAGTTTTTGTCTATATATATTGGCTCTTGAAACACATTGGTTTTATCTATTTGCTTGGTGATATTTTTGGTGACTAGATAAAGATACCGCTGTATTATTTGCTTTACTGTTTTATGCTTTACTATCACCGCGGATGATCGCAATGAAGCCTGCCAAATAGACAGTCAATCATTGCTGTCGCTAACTTCCCATCTGCTAACTTGTGGCTCACATCGCCAGTCGTTTATCAACCTAAAGAAGTGATTATGCAATATCCCGCTTGGAAATACTTAATTATTGCCGTCGTGCTACTCGTGGCCGGTCTATACGCTGCCCCTAACCTCTACCCTGACGAACCTGCCGTGCAGATCACCAGTGCTGCAGCTGGCACGCAATTGTCTGAAGGCATTTTGACCGAGTCTCAAAGCTTGCTCGAAGAGGCAGGACTAGACAATCATGATGGTACGTTTGAGGGAAACAGTGCGCTGGTACGCCTCAACAACCCAGTTGACCAGCTAAAAGCGCAGGAAGTACTCCGTCAAAACTTGGGTGAGGACTATGTAGTCGCTCTCAACCTAGCACAGACGACCCCGCAGTGGCTGCGCGATATCGGTGCAAAACCGATGAAGCTCGGTCTTGATTTGCGCGGTGGTGTTCGTTTTGTACTAGAAGTTGATATGGACAAGGCACTTGAGCAGCGTTTGACCAGTGCCAGTCGTGATATGCGACGCGAGCTACGTGCTGAGCGAGTAGCAATCAAAGGTATAAAAACTGAAGAGCGCGGTGTTGTGTTGCATTTTGCTGACACTGATACACGTAATCGTGCACAGAATATTTTGCAAGGCTCGATGAGCAATACGTTTAATCTGCAATCTTCTATTGATGATCAAGGTCCTGCATTAGTGTTGTCGTATAATGATGCAACGCTTGATGAGATCAATAGCTATGCGGTCAATCAGAATTTAACGACTCTACGTAACCGTATTGCTGAGCTAGGTGTCACTGAAGCCTTAGTACAGTCTCAGGGTGCTAGCCGTATTGTGGTCGAGCTGCCAGGTGTACAGGATACCGCTGAAGCAAAACGTGTCCTTGGACGTACCGCAAACCTTGAGTTTCGTATGGTAGCAGACGACGCCGATACCTATACAGGCGGCATACCTCCTGCAGGCACAGAGGCCTTCCCGTTTGAGACATTAGATGGTCCACCAGTATTACTAGATCGCCAAGCGATCGTCACAGGTGACAAAGTAACCAACGCTCAAACTGGCGTAGATGAAAGCGGCCTACCTGAAGTAAGTATTACTTTGGACAGTGCTGGCGGCAAGCTCATGCAGAACGCCACTCGTACCGCTGTTGGTCAACAGATGGCTGTACTATTTATTGAAAACAAGCAAAGAATCACTTACGAAGAAGATCCAGAGACTGGTGAGACGACCGAAGTTCGTACGCCTTATGCTGAAACTAAAGTTATCAACCGCGCTAACATTCAAGCGGTACTAGGTTCATCATTCCGTATCACAGGTTTAGATAGCACTGCTGAAGCAGCCGAGCTTGCTCTATTACTACGTTCAGGCGCACTTGCGGCTCCAATGTATTTTGTAGAAGAGCGCACCATTGGTCCATCATTGGGTCAAGAAAACATTGATAAAGGCTTGTTCTCTACGCAGGTTGGCTATCTTCTAGTCTTTGCGTTTATGATTATCTTCTATCGTCTGTTTGGGGTGATTGCCAACGTGGCACTCGCCGTGAACGTTATTATTATCATTGCTATCATGTCAATTTTGGGATCGTCTCTTACTCTACCTGGTATCGCAGGTATCGTTTTGACCATCGGTATGGCCGTTGATGCCAACGTACTGATTTTTGAGCGGATACGAGAAGAAATAGCAAATGGCGTACGGCCAAAGTCCGCTATCGTGGCAGGTTTTGACCGCGCATTTAGTAGTATTTTTGATGCCAACATCACAACCTTATTGGTCGCGTTTATCCTATTTGCGATTGGTACAGGTCCGATTAAAGGCTTTGCGATTACGCTAGCTATTGGTATTGTCAGCTCACTATTCACCGCTATTTTGGTGACACGTGCACTGGTACAAATTGCTTACGGTAAGCGTAAATCCATCAAAAGTCTGAGCATCGGTTAGGAGAATACTATGGCGATCGATAATAACAACCCTTTAGAACAGCAGAACAACCCTGATCGAAATGGCTCGACTGGTGAGGCGACTAATGCAGGTACGCGACGCCGCAAAAAACCGCGTCGTGATGGTAAAGGTAGCAACACTAAAACCAATAATCCAACTGCCACAAAATCTGGCAAAAGCAGTCGCAGCGGCGGCAAAGATAACAAAGACAGTCAGGCATTATCTACTGCGACTGATCCCAATCTAGTATCAGGTGACGCCGCTGATGATGCTGCAGCCGTAGCTGAAGGTGGTATCAAAGCGGTTGGTAATCAGCGTATTATTCCTTTTATGAAGATAGAAAAGCCAATGGCGCTATTATCTTTATTTATGGTTATCGCTAGTATCATTGCTATCGCTGTCAATGGCTTGAATTTAGGTCTTGATTTTACTGGTGGTGTCTCAGCAGACGTGCGTTATGAGCAACCTGTCGAGCAAGTAGCCGTGGTACAGGCGCTGGCAGACAGTGGGTTTGATGATGCTGTCGTACAGTATCTAGGCACTCGCGAGGAGCTACTGGTACGTCTGCCGCCTCAGTCCGACAACGTCGATGGACTAAGTGCAGATCTCACTCAAGCATTGGCATTACCTGATAATACTGCTGATATTAGCAACGTCAATATCATTGGTAGCCAAGTGGGTAATGAGGTTTACTTAAACTCAGTTATGGCGCTAGCACTAGCACTGGCCTGTATGCTGGGCTATGTTGCCCTACGCTTTCAGTTCAAGCTGTCTTTGGGCGCTGTACTGTCTCTTTTTCATGATGCCGTCGTAACTATTGGTGTGTTTGCATTGTTTGGCTTTCCGTTCGATTTGACAGTATTGGCTGCTATCTTGGCTTTGATTGGTTATTCATTGAACGATACGATTGTTGTCTATGACCGTATCCGCGAAAACTTCCGCCGTGTTCGAGGTATATCGCCCAGTCAAACTGTCGATTTATCTTTGACTGAAACCTTACGCCGCACGATTATGACCATCTCAACTGTTCTATTGGTCGTACTAGCCATGCTCTTCTTGGGCGGCGATGGACTATACTGGTTCTCAGTGGCGCTATTTATCGGCTTGCTTGCCGGTACATACTCGTCGACTTATATCGCAAGCTCGATTCCATTACGTATGGGTCTATCGCGCGATGACTTTATTGTGAAAGTAAAACCAGAGTTCGAAGAAGAGATTGTTACTTTTAATGATCCAAAGATGTTTGAACAGGACAACGTCTAATAAGCCATATTAGCTGTCTAGCAAATTGGTTGAGCTAAGACGCGAACATAGCGTATTATTGGTCTTTATATTATCGCTACTCAAATAGTCATAATAACAGTCACAATCTTTAAAAGCGTCTAAATAAGAGCACCTGACTCATGAATGATGAGTCTAGGTGCTTTTGTCTTTATAGCCGTTTTGTCTCACTTCTCATAGGTATAGCACTGCTGTTTTGCTACAGATTAAATAACATATTACTCTCTTTATCACCTCAGTATAAACGAGCTACCAATGTCAGCCAACGCTTCAACATCTAATGCCATGCCGCCTATTGATACCAGCTATAAGCGTATCATCGCGATTGCCCTGCCTGTACTGTTGGCCAATCTTGCTATGCCACTGCAAAGTGTTATCGATACAGCAATCGTAGGCAATATGAATGACACTGCCAAACTGGCTGGCATGGGTCTAGCAATACAGCTGTTGTCCTTATTGTTGGTCAGTTTTAACTTTTTGCAATACGCCTCATCGGGACTTTCCGCACAGGCATTAGGACAGTTGGCTAATAGTACTGACCGTATTGCAGCAACCTCTGCCACCCCTCTGCTTTCTATCTTACAACGTGCGCTGTTATTAGCCTTTATCATTGGCACAATATTGCTACTCGCAAAGCCATGGCTGATTGATTATGGTTTACAAGCACTGTCGGCCAACCCGGAGAGCGGTCGCGCGGCAAAAACCTATCTAGATGTACGCTTTTGGGGCGTGATAGCGGAACTCATGAACTTTGCATTTATTGGATGGTTTGCAGGACAAGGTAAAACACGATATATGCTCTACCAACAAGGTTTTATCGCCATAATCAATATCGTGCTGACCTTATTTTTTGTGTTTGTAATGCAGATGGGTTTGGCTGGTGTTGCTCTAGGTACGACTATCGCGTTTTGGCTAGGCGTGTTGTTGGCATTGTGGTTAAGCCGTCATCACCTAACGACATCTTGGAGCGCACTGTTTAGAGCTGACAGCCAACATTTCACCAAAGAAAAAATGCTTAGGCTATTTTCTTTAAACAAAGATATTTTTGTACGTACACTTATTTTGACGCTAAGCTTTGCTTGGATCACTCGCCTATCTGCCCAAAGTGGCGACGTCATACTGGCAGCCAATGCTATTTTGTTACAAGTATTAAGTATCTCAGCCTTTGCGCTTGACGGCGTTGCTGTCTCTGCTGAAACCTTGAGCGGACAGGCCGCTGGTCGACGTGACTGGCCACGTTTTCGTCTGATCGTCAAACGCACAGGTGTGGTTAGCTATGCTCTCGCTATCATGTTGAGTGCCATTTGGTGGCTTGCAATGCCCACATACTTAGACTTTATGACCAATATTGAACCAGTATTTACTCTCGCTTATGAGTACCATTGGTATGCCGTGCTATTGCCTCTTGTCGGCGTGGGTGCCTACTGGTTGGATGGTATATTTTTTGGTTTAACCGCGGGTAATGTCATTCGAAATGCGGCACTCATACTGGCTGTTGTTTTCTTTCCATTGAGTTGGATACTTTACCAGCAATGGGATATGACTGGTATTTGGCTCAGCGTGTGGTGTTTGTTGCTATTGAGATTGATCATTTTAAGTGGGTTTTTATACCGTGCTCATCAGTCAGGTAGTTATGAGAGGCTACAGCCTGAAGCATAGTAGTTATCGACTAAATGCCTGCTTGGTTAGCCACCTTATGCAATGAGTGGTTTATCCTTAGAACATATAAATTTATAAAAAATTAGTAAGACAAATTTAGGATGTCATGTGAGTACTCATTCAAATGAATTAAGCCAGCAACAAAACAGTCACTACGACTGGGCTGAGGGGTTCAAAAAGAGCTTACCCGTTGCTATGGGGTATCTGCCTGCAGGTATTGCCTTTGGTGTGCTGGCACAAGTTGCCGGTATTCCCATATGGGCAACCATCATGCTCAGCATTGTGTTGTATGCTGGTGCCGCACAATACGCTTGTCTACCCATGCTAAGCGCAGGCTTACCAATCGGTAATATCGCAACCAATATCGCAGCGATAAATTTACGTCACGTATTTTACGGTATGCCGTTATTACAGTATTTACCTCAACACAAACTCGCCAAAACGTATTGTTTGTTCGCCCTAACTGATGAGACATTTTCGGTGATGACCAGTCTACCCCATGAGTCACGACGGGCATTGATACTGCCTATTAGCTTATTCAATCAAAGCTGGTGGGTGCTCGCGAGTGCTATTGGCGTGGTCATTGGTAGTACGCTCAGTGATTTAGTACCGCATTTAGATTTTGCGTTGGTTTGTCTATTTGCAATTTTAGCCTACGAGCAGTTTCAAAGTATCAAGCGTTACTTTCCAATTGGTATTGCAGTGATTGGCCTAATTATCGCCTCGCTATTTACGAGCGATTGGTTGCTATTAGTAGCCATTACTATCTGTATGATCATGATTTTGATACGTGGATTTTGGATACAACGTCAAGAAATAGGAGCGCCTCATGACCAGTAGTTATCTTATTTTTGCAACACTTGCCATGGCTGCTGTTACCTTTATCACTCGTGCATTGCCAGCGCTAATACCTAGAAAAATTTTAGACACGCCTTGGCTACATCGATTGAATGAGAGCTTGCCGCTGTCTGTCATGGTCTTACTTATTTTGACCAGTCTGTCTTATCAGAATTTACCAGCAGATATCACGATCAATAACTCTGAGCTTCATTTATTGATGGCTCAAGTTGGTGCGCTTATTTTGGTACTATTTGTTTACCATATTAGCCGTCAACTTTTGGTGAGTATGGTCGTTGGTATTGCTGCAATCAATGGTTTGTTTTGGATACTTAGTCGATTTTTTGGCTGACTGTATGACGTACGCTTGTACTACTTTCAGTATTTTTGATTGTGCTTTACATACAAAAAAGCTGGATCCTACTCAGAACCCAGCTCTTTTTACAACATCATTCTTCAGCGGTATACGACTTAAAGCTCTTCAACACCCATCATATCTACTGGAGTGTCGGCCACTATCTGTACACCCTTTTTCCCCGTTTTAGCGGTGTCATTACGCTGTTCTTGCAGGTGATCAAGATACGCTTCATTGATCTGACCTGTGATATAGCAACCATTGAATACCGCACAATCAAAACCTTCAACACGGCTATGCTTGGTGTCTTTTACCGCATCGATCAAATCATCCAAATCTTGGAAAATTAAACGATCAGCACCGATGATATCACGTACCTCTTCGACACTATTACCTGAAGCTATCAGCTCACTACGCACTGGCATATCGATACCGTAGACATTTGGGAATTTTACCGGTGGCGCAGCACTCGCAAAAAACACCTTGTTAGCACCGGCATCTCGTGCCATTTGGATGATTTCATGACAGGTCGTACCACGAACGATAGAGTCATCAACCAATAGTACATTTTTACCTTTGAACTCTAATGGGACAGCGCTAAGCTTTTGACGCACTGATTTTTTGCGTTGCTGCTGACCTGGCATAATAAACGTACGACCGATATAGCGGTTTTTCATAAACCCTTCACGATACTTGACGTTCATTTTGAGTGCCAATTCCATTGCTGACGTACGTGACGTATCTGGAATCGGGATAACCACATCGATGTCATGTCCGTCGCCCCATTCAGCAAGGATCTTATCTGCCAGTTTTTCACCCATGCGTAAGCGTGATTTGTAGACTGAGATGTTGTCCATAATCGAATCTGGGCGAGCAAAGTACACATACTCAAAGATACAAGGCGTGTATTCTTTTTGCTCTACGCACTGATGCGTATGCAATTTATGGTTCAAGTCGATAAAAATCGCTTCGCCTGGTTTTACATCACGAACGATAGTGAATCCTGACCCTGTTAGCGCTACTGATTCTGAGGCGACCATATACTCGGTACCGCCGTTCTGTGCCATGCGTTTACCAAAGATAAGCGGACGGATACCGTTTGGATCACGGAATGCCAGCAGACCATGACCAGTAATCAAAGCCACAACGCCATAAGCACCCTCACAACGTTTATAAACCGCTTTTACTGCTTCAAAAATATCATCAGCCGTTGGATGAGTCTTGCCAAGATTTTGCATCTCGTGCGCCAGTACATTTAGCAGTACTTCAGAGTCTGAGTCAGTATTTAGATGACGACGATCTTCGATATATAGCGATTTGGCCAAACTCTCAGCATTGGTCAAGTTGCCATTATGTGCAAGCGTAATGCCATAAGGTGAGTTGACATAGAAAGGTTGGGCTTCAGCGCTGCTAGAGGTACCAGCCGTTGGGTAACGAACGTGACCAATACCAAATTTACCAACCAGTTTCATCATATGACGATTCATAAATACGTCACGTACCATGCCATTTTCTTTACGTAGATAGAGTCGCCCATCCTGCAAAGTGACAATACCTGCTGCATCTTGCCCGCGATGCTGTAGCATCGTCAAGCCGTCATAAAGTATCTGATTGACTGGCTCATGAGCTGCAACTCCAATGACTCCACACATAATAGCTATATCCTATTTTGACCCACACATTAGTACGACAATAACGGCAAATGCAACGACAGCATGTTGCTAAAATCACTCACTGTCGTTCGCCGCTAACCTGATGATTTTGTAAGACACTTAACGATAGTTTCTGATAACTTGTTTTTGATGATCCGCGACACGCACAAACATTTAGAAGTATAAAAAGAATGAAAACTTTAGAAAATTACGATTGATTGACTTGATCCCAAGCCATGCCTAACACATCTGAAACCAAGGCTTTGCCCATGGGTGCATAAGGCATGAGCTCAGGGGCAAGTACTGAGGTCTGCCATTGCGGCATCTGCACCAATAACGGTGCACTAACACTCAAAATGACCAATACCATCAAGACATTTTTGGCAGCACCAAGTACCCCGCCAGCCATTTTATCGACCACACCTAAGCGTAGGGTTTTGAGTACACCTGAGAACACAAAAGCCACCAAGTGCATGATAGCCAATATTGCAATCACTACCAACAAAAAAGCCAACGCCATTTGTAACACAGGGCTTTGTACGATACCAGACAGTTGAGGCGATACTACGCCTGCTAGGCGAGTTGCAGCAATAAGCGCAATGAACCAACCTACCAAGCCTACTGCTGTTTTGATCAGTCCGACTTGAAAGCCACGCCACAAGCCAATCAATACAACGATAGCAATCACAATATCTAGACCGCTCATACTTTGCGCCTCACTATCTGCTTCATGTGATTAGCCTTCCATGGCATCATAATACCCACCGATTGCTTGAATACACGACTGTACCAGTCCAGGACCTCTATAGATCAGTCCTGTATAGAGCTGCACCATGTCTGCACCCGCTTCGATTTTTTTGACGGCCTTGGCACCACTATCGATACCACCGACACCGATCAAAGCCACTTTACCATCCAGCTGATCGGAGAACTGCTGCAAAATCTGAGTGCTAATATGGCTGACTGGTCGACCTGAAAGACCGCCCATTTGATCGCCATCACGCAAGTCTTCGACACCCACACGACTCAATGTTGTATTGGTCGCGATCAGACCATCGATTTCAAAATCTAACAACTGCTGTGAGATATAGTCGACTTGTAGAGGCTCTAGATCAGGGGCAACCTTCAATACTAATGGCACATAAAAACCATATTCAGTGGCTAACTGACTGTGACGGTTCTTAATCGTATCCATCAGCTGGGTCAACGCTTCTCCACTTTGCAAATCACGTAAGTTCTTGGTATTTGGCGATGAGATATTGACCGTAATATATGACGCATGAGGATAAACACGCTCTAGACAATAGACATAATCATCTGCTGCTTGCTCTACTGGCGTATCAGCATTCTTGCCAATATTGATACCGATATTACCCTTGTACTTGCAGCGTTTGACGTTATCAATCAGATAATCAACGCCTTCATTATTAAAACCCATACGGTTGATAATAGCGTCTGCTTGTTTGATTCGAAACAGCCTAGGTTTATCGTTACCCACTTGTGGTCTTGGTGTGACGGTACCTACTTCTATAAAGCCAAATCCAAGCTCAGCTAAGGCATCAATATAGTCACCATTTTTGTCCAGACCTGCGGCAAGACCAACTGGATTAGAGAATTGCAATCCCATACAGTCTGTGGGCTGCATCGACTGACCATATGCCAAGCCTAAGACGCGCGCCTTATGTGCCTTGTCCAATAAAGACAAAGTCATCTCATGGGCGTGTTCAGGATCCATATTAAACAAAAAAGGACGAAGTAAGGCATAAGACATAATGACGACAGACCCTGCTCAAAAGCAATAGTGAATAAAGAATATGAATAAAATCAAGCGCAGCGATTATATCAGCTTAACAGAAACAAGGGCAAAGTTTCATACGGTAAATTTCCACCCCAAAGTAACTCTTAGCACTCCTAAGCATTCAGTAAATGACGATAATAAGTCACTGCCTGTTCAGTGGATCAACATCAAAAAACACTCAAACCATACATCTTGTGGCATATTAAAGCACTAAGGTACTGGGCGACCATCAGTCAGAGCAATCCAACCACGAACGATACGATATAGATGCCAGATAAAGGTAAAGGTCATAATCAATAGGCCAAATCCAGCCAATAATATGGAACCAATAGCGATATTGCCACTATCAGCCAACACACTGACACCAAAGCCGCCCAGTGCAAAGGTGATGATGATAACACCAATGACAAACCAGACAATACTGTACCAGAAGGTTTTGATTTGCCAATCAAAATGCGTGGCTAACCATGACCCATTCGCATCATGGCGCTTGGCATAGTTCATCACAATCGGCACAATCCATAATAAACCAGCAGTAAAGTAACTGATCACATATAAGAAATAAGTAATGTGGTTGTAAGTCACCAAAGAACGGTGCTTGTCTTTGCTCATACTGTCACTCATCGTAGGCAATTTTCCTTACTGAGTTAGCTATCTAGATATTTTTTGTGGTACCTATTTGTGGTTAGCAGTGGCTAATAAATAGTTAATGGTGCCAGTAAATGGCGTTTCAATGACATTCAAGCTAAAATAATACTCAAGCTAAAATGGCACCTAATCTAAGATGTTGGACCCAGCACGCCGTCTTAAGCACTGGCCATCGCTCATCTTAACTGATATATCACGTTTAGCACACCACACTATGAAGTGATAGTGGCTTGCACTTCAATGGATTTGTCCGTTAGGTTTTGCTGCATAGATAACTGCATGAACTGCCAACCTTGCTGCTCAAGCTTACCAAGTGCAGTACTGACAACAGCTTGACTAGGATGCACAAACCTCAACTGCACCGAATCGCCAGCAGCAACGACTTGAGCGTCCGTAATACCTGAATTATTGAGTAGCGCACTGATGCGATTGGCAGGCGGCATGTCAGCCACGCCGTTAGTAGTATTATTAATATTCAATGCATTATTATCAATATTACCTGCTTGCGCACGCAACCAAAAATAATCAGATACTTGCTCTTGATAGTTACTTTTGCTGGATTTTGCGGCTTGATGAATACTATAACCGCCATAGCCACCGATAAATAACAGCAGAAACACGGACAATACAGCTAATGCCAGCTGGTCACGTGGTGGTAGAGCTTGCCAGCGCGTTGCCAGCATGTTTTGATAACTGCCAATCTGAGCTGAGAGTGCATGCGTTGTAGTATTGGATGCAGAGGCAGCTGCACTACGTTTGGTACGGCGCTGTAATCGTTTCATATTTTAACCTTTATTACCGATACCTAGATGAGTTATGACGCTGCCACATTGTCTGTTGCACCACTCCCTTCCACTATATTTACAGTGATCTGACCACTGAACTGACCTTGCTCATTACTATTCACTTGTGCAAGCTTAGCACTCAATCCCTGTGCAACCAGTGTGTTCGTAAACTGATCTAGACTGCCGCGATCAGGTGCAATGAGCGTAAAACTGAGTGCTGATGGTTGCATGACTAATGATTGCGCACTTAGCGAGGACTGTTTGATCAAAGGTGATATCTTTGATAGTGCGGCTATATGCGACTCAGGTGCTTGGCTATCGCTCATCAGCTTGGGTTGCAGTTGTACTTGGAGTTTGGTACGTGTACTGAGTGGCTCATCAGCGAACCAAGATTGATACTGCGCCGCGATTTCGGTCTTGGTTGCAGCAGTGGCCTCGTTGTACTTGTACCACTGTACGCCATCGGTTGCCATCTGTAGCACCAAGGCCACTAGCGCAACCATCATTGCCACTCGCAGATAAGGTGATAGCTGCGAGTCAGTTGATTTAATAAAAAAGTTAAGAGCATGACGTTCAGGACCGTCAATGGGTTTAGGTATACTCGGTAGCGTCGTCAATAGCAGTTGAGCATCAGCGATAAGCGCTGTTGTTTGTGCGATGGCGCTGGTTGTCGCTGACATCGTCTGAATATCTTGTGTACCCGTAACAGCAGTCTCGTTAGACTCTATAGCCGCGTTTAGACTATCATCTATCGACTGGTTGTCTACGAGACTCGAAGCCTCAATAGACGATAGCATCATCACTTCACTTAAGTGCGGCAAACGCTCCAATATCAGCGGTAAATAGCTGACAGCCATCCCTTGGCGCACTGACTGACGCAATAACATCGTCTGCTCATCTTGGTACAGTGTCACTTGCTGACCTGCTCCCTCCTCTGGCGACGGCAACAATAAAAAATCAGGAAGTAAGGCAACGATATTCATGTCAATAAGCTGAGCACTTTGCTGCCAGGACTCAATATCGCTTTGCGCCAGTGCATACAGCTGCGTAGTATCAGCATGACCTAACTGGCGAATAGCCAATTGCTCAACAGGTGTGAGCGAGGTCTCTTCAAACAGATACTGCTTACCGCTGTTGCCCAGCTGCTTGAGCTGAGTAGCACTAAGCTCGGTATCTACCTGCAGTGCATAGCTTGAGGGAAAATATAGGCAAAGTGACTTTTGGCTATTGGATTTATAATGGCTATAGACAGTTTGCAGCTGCTGCCAGCTGTCAACCATTTGCCACTGCTGTACCTCTTCATGCCAGACAGCTAACGGACTATGCTGCGCTCGTAACCAAACGTGTAACACTAAACGTGTCCTCAATTATTGATGCAATTATAACCATACGTTCATGAGGCAGAACCCCAAAGGCATCTGCTAAATGTTCAAATTTTTTAGTATGGCTGATCAGGCACAAACCGATCCACTTCTGTTGCCATACCTGTCATCACAAACTCCATCTCAAACACTCTAGCTTCTGCCAAAGAGAATGAATCAGGAGACTCACCGGTAAGCAGTCCCGCTATATAAGCAACAATCGACATATGGCAAACCACTACCAAACACTCCGCGTCAATATTAGCGATATCTATTAGCGCCTGACGAGCATTATCAGAAGGCGTAATGTTGGGTTGGATAGATGATGGTGTTTTTGGCGCGCGCAACTGAAATGTAGACAGTGTCTGTTGCGCGCGTTCATAAGGACTGACTATGAAACGATCTGGGCTATAATGAGTGGTCACATACTCCGCCGTTTGCGCTGCTTGCTGCTGACCAAAATCAGTCAACTGGCGCGCACTATCTGGACGCGTCTCATCTTCTGCTTGACCATGACGTACTAATATAATTTTCATAACCTTCCTTGGTGCATGTGGCGGCAGTGTATTTTGCCTAAATAACAAGCCTTACTTGCTATCAGCATCGCTATCGTTGGCATTGTCTGTGGCACTGTTTTTCATATGAGCAGTCAGCGCGGCATTGCTATGATCATGAGCCATCACAAACTCAACATCACTACGGAATCCTGCTTCCATCAAATGTAGTGCCACACCTAGTGCTGCCTTATCTTCATAAATCACGGCATAGAGTGCATGGGTAATGGGCATATAAATGCCCGCTTTAGTGGCTTTTTCGTGAACCTGCTGAATCGTATTGACCCCTTCAGCAGTTTGACCGAGCTTTTTGACAGCGGCATCAATACTCATGCCGCGACCGAGCATATTGCCGATACGGTAGTTGCGGCTCAATTCTGAGCTACAAGTAGCATATAAATCCCCAACTCCCGACAGACCTAAGAAGGTGAGCGGATTTGCCCCTTCTTCGACACCGAAACGACTCATTTCCGCCAGCGCACGGGTCAGTATCATTGCCTTGGTATTCTCACCCACTTCATAGGCAGCTGCCATACCCATAGCAATGGCGTAGATATTTTTGAGTGCGCCGCCAAGCTCAACGCCGCGTATATCATCACTAGCAAACACTCTAAAAAACGCACTATGCAGCGCAGCTTGTACGGCATGGCGTAATGGTTCAGACTCACTTGCTATGACTGTAGCAGATGGCATGTTTTTCATAATTTCGATAGCCAGATTTGGCCCTGACATAACACCAAAGTTCACCTCAGGCAGCACTTCTTTGATGATATCGCTCATCATCGCAAAAGTGTCTTTCTCCATGCCTTTTGTCAATGAGACAATAGACTGTCCACTGATAAATGGCGCGATACTCTTGAGGGTCTCGCGAAAGGCCAAGCCCGGCACAGCAATAAAGATGATATCTTTGTCTTTGACACTTGCCGCCAAATCATGGCTGTATTTTAGACGATCATCAAGCTTGTAACCCGGTAGATATTTTTTGTTGGTCTGGGTTTTTGCCATCGCTTTGACAGTACGTTTATTACGTACCCATAGCGTGGTATCACAGCCATTACGTGCGGCCAAATTTGCCATTGCCGTACCAAAGCTACCACCACCCAAAAATGCCAAACGCAGCTTGGTAGGATTACTATGAATATCTGCCATATCCTTTGCAACTGCAGACGCCACTGGACTCGGTATTGATTTCTTACGACCGATGCCTGACTTACTTGCACGCTCTAAGATACCTGCCAGCATACCGTTTTGTTTGTCAGACGTATTGTTGCTCGTCTCATCACTAGCGCTGCTATTGTCTTTGTTGCTATTGTTAGGGCTTGTCATGTTCTTTTATCCGTGTTGACTGACTTATTATCAATAGAATCTATCTTACCCCTGATATCTTAGATACACAGGTTGACTGTCTATTTTGGCAATACTATTACCAAGAAATCCTATAGGGTCAAATCATGACTCGAAGCGTACTAACGGTTCGATATCGATAGGTTTGCGGGCAGACTCATCTTTGGGGCTTGTGCCAGTATAAACAAAAGCGGTCACATAATCATCTGGCCCTACGCCAAAATAGGCTTTTACTGCCGGCTCGTTACATAGTAGTCCAGTACGCCACACCGTACTAAACCCTTGGGCTTTTAGCGCCAATATAAGGTTTTGCACCGCAGCGCCAGCACTAAGCATTTGCTCAAATAGTGGGACTTTTTTATGCGCTTGCATTTGAGTAACCACAGTTATAATCACTGGTGCACGAAGTGGCATAGTGTGGGTTTTTTTGATGGTCTTCTCAGACACCTCTTCACCATCTTGTAATGCCTTTGCTTTGACGGCTTCAACCAGAGCATTGCCAAGCTCATGTCGCGCGTCACCTTGCGTCACAATAAATCGCCATGGGCGCAATTTTTTGTGATCTGGTGCTGTTGCTGCGCACTCAATAGCAGACTCAATCTGGTCACGCGTCGGTGCTGGTGTATCTAGATTGCCCATACTGCGTCTTGAATTAATCCAACCTATTAACTCATCACTGGTAGATGACATATCGCTTCCTGATACATTTTTCACGGACAGCTTATTGTCTAGCGTTTCTAGATTATCTTCATTCGTTATAGTCATTGGTTATCCTTACTTATTATTATCTATTTTTGCTAATTATTTTTAATATTTATCACTGACTGCCTAATTCTTATTACTCAGCAGTTCTAAAGAATAAATCTTTAACAGTACTTTTAGAAGCAATGAGCATAGAGCATCAGCAATACAGCTTTAAGGAGAACTACGCGGCATCCTCGACACGGTGCTCCATACGTAGGTAGTCTTCTGATTGCATCTCAAGCAAGCGCGAGCGAGTACGCTCAATCTCAAACGCCAGCTTTTCTCCCTGATATAAGTCCAAAATCGATTGTTCTGCCCTTACCAATAGTTTTACACGGCGGTCGTAAAACTCGTCAACAAGGTAGATAAAGCGGCGCGTTGGATCACGCAGATCATCATCTAAGGCGGGTACTGAGTCGACCAATACCGTACTGAACTGTTTGGCAAGCTCAATAAAATCAGATGCTGAGCGCGGTGCCATGCACAGATGGCGGAAATCACAAAATAGAATGTCGTCAGTACGCGCATTGACTTTTACTTCGCGACCATTAATAGTAATAGGATCATTACTGATTTTTTGGTTATCAGACAGACTGGCAAAACGGTTGGCTAACCAGTGATGGTTGGCCTTGGTCATTGGCGACTCATATAGCTCCGCTTGCTGAAGCACTCGCAGACGGTAATCAATACCAGAGTCAATATTCATCACTTTTGTATGGCTTTCAACTTCTGCAATGGCTGGCAAAAAACGGTCACGGTGCAGGCCATCTTTGTATAGTCCAGCGGGTTCAATGTTTGATGTGGCGACCAAGGTAATGCCGCGATTAAACAGCATGGTGAACAAATCACCTAAAATCATAGCATCGGAGACGTTAGACACAAAAAACTCATCGAAACAGATGATGACCGCTTCTTCATAAATAATATCGGCGACCTTTTCGAGTGGATTGCTTTCACCTTGGAGTTTATTCAACTCTTGATGGACGCGCTGCATAAAATGATGAAAATGCAGACGCATTTTGCGCTCAATGGTCAGTGAATCATAGAACATGTCCATCATCCACGTTTTACCGCGTCCTACACCGCCCCACATATATAGCCCAGTTGGTGCGACCGGCTTAGACTTCAAAAACCCAAAAAAACCTTTCTTTTGCGGCGCACTATTGATGAGCTGATGGTATATCTCATCAAGGGAACTCATGGCCTGAAACTGCTGCTCATCACGGGTAAACTCATCTGTACTGACGGCTTTCTCGTAACGTTGCAATGGAGATAAACTCATAATACGACTCATCGTTGGATTCAATAAATATCAAAATTAAATAACAAAATAGTGGGATAGCCAAGTATCTGACAAGAAACACTACCCGTCAACACACTTCACACCAAGGTACTTTATTCAAAAACATGGGCTGTGAGATGTACTACAAAAAGCCTCTTCAAAGACAAAGCTGTGAAATAACGGCCTTTGAAGAACAGTTATAAAGCCAAAGCTAGCCGTCATGCCCAAAGCTATGGGCTTCTAATAGCTTTTTGAGCTCTGACAAGCGTCCATGGAAAAAGTGTCCAGCACCATCGACGACGCTAACCTCAAGCCCTAGACGATCTGCAAACGCTTGCATATTGTCAGGTTCAATCACTTCATCAGCATTGCCATAAATCTCAAAGGTTTTGTCAGCGGGTAGATCAATGTCACTACTGTCGTTTTTTTCGACTGATGGTGCAATAAGGGCAATTTTTGAAACTTCAAAATCACCTACTCCCCATATATGCGGGGCTTCAAGCACTTGTTCAGCCACGCGGGCTGTGACATATCCACCAAAAGAAAAACCACCAAGCCATAGTTTACGGGCATTGGTTTGTTCGGCGATCCATTGTAGCACGGTCATTGCATCGACGACTTCACCTTCCGCGTAATCGTGCTCACCTGTCGACTGTCCCACCCCGCGAAAATTAAAGCGCACCACATGCATGCCATTATCACGAGCAAAGCGATACATAGTCGTGACTACTTTGTTATTCATCGTACCGTCAAACAGGGGATTAGGATGACACAGTAGCGCCACGGTATCGGTGTTTGGGTCATTCGGATTGTCTTGTTGCCATAGTGCGTCGATCTCGAGCACACCAGCAGGAGCAGGAATCAATTGCATAGTATTACTTTTTAATAAAAAATGAATGGCTCAATTATGCTAGATATGATTTATATTTCAAGTGATTTGCTGTGTATGGTCGTGTCTTGTTTTGTTTTAAACGAATGAAAGCTATTTTTAGCCTTGGGGTTTAGGCTTTAGACCTCACTCATTTCACTAAACGCACTTATGGCAGTGTCTCTTCGCAATATCGCTGCAATACAACACACCATAAGCGTCTAGACATTTAATATATCGTTAGGTTACATTCATAAAGCTTTACTTATAATCATGATGTTTTTTTTGTAACCTCAGGAATCATTTATGAATACTTTTAATAAAACCGCCAGTCTAGGTGCGTGTTTCGCGGCTATACTGACATTGAGTGCGTGTCAAAGCACACCATCATCGCCTGTGATTCAACGTGCCAATTCCATTTATGAGACTACTGGTATCAGCGATACTAAAGTAAAGGCGCAACAGAATGCCATAGATAGTGCGCAAAAAACCTGTCGTAGCAAGCAAGTGATTATCGTAGAAGATAGCGTGCAATATAACGGTATCTTGAATGAGCGTACTGGTCGCATGGTTGGACAAATGGGTGCAGTCGTTGGCTCTATCTTTGGTACAGGCACACCCAACTTGTCGCGTGATGATGACTATGAATACACTATTAGTTTTCGTTGCCAATAAGCCAACAACCTATTTTATACGATAGCCACCTTAAGGATGGTAGGTTTACGAGTCATCTGCTGATATCACAGACAATATGATGCCAATCAAATAGCCAACAAGCTTCGATGTCGATAATATATCGCTCAAAGCGTGTTGGCTTCGCTTTTTGTACACGCCCTTTTGGGTTAAACTGTTCATATTCTACTTGTCACTACCTCATCAGTCTTTGTATTTCAATCATCTTCGGTCTCATATCATGCGCAAACCCAATCTTTCAAATATCAAACCCGCCAAAGTATTAGCGCCTGCTAAAGATTTGGCAACATTGGAAGCAGAACTCGCTGAGCAAGAAGACCATTTAGAAGATACTGTCCTACGCCTGAGCGACTATTTATCGGCGGTTGAAATGGTCATCAAACAAACCTTTGATCACCGTGTCTGGGTCAAGGCGGAAATCCGCAATTTATCAAGTAAGGGCGGTCACTATTACTTTGAGTTGGCAGAAAAAGACGACGAGGGCAAAGTAATTGCCAGTTGCCGCGGTAATCTTTGGCGTTTTAAAGCGTCTCGTGTGTTGGCTAAGTTTGAGCGCGCAACAGGAATGCCCCTTGAGCGTGACTTGACTGTCCTACTCAAAGTATCGGCAGGTTTCCATGCCCAATATGGCTTTTCTATTACCATTGAAGATATTGATCCTAGCTATACGCTAGGTGACTTAGCACGGCAATATGCAGAGATGGTTGATCGCTTAACAGGCGAAGGGCTACTGCATCTTAACCAACAGCTTCCGACTCCTTTTGATATCGAACATGTACTGGTCATCGCACCCGAAAAGGCTGCTGGATTGGGCGATTTTCAAGCCGATGCAAATCGCTTAGCGAATACAGGCGCTTGTCAGTTCCACTATCATCATGCGACCTTTCAGGGCAATCACGCGCCCGCCGAGATACGACAAGCGATTGTTAGCGCCCAACAGGCGTTTTATGATACTTACCAGCACCTACCAGACTTGTTAGTCATTATTCGTGGCGGCGGTGCAGTTGGTGATTTGGCTTATCTGAATGATTATGAGTTGGCAGCGTTGGTTGCTGAGCTACCTATTCCTGTCTGGGTCGGTATCGGTCATGAGCGAGACCGCGTGATTTTAGATGAAGTTGCGCACACAAGCTTCGATACGCCTTCCAAAGTCATTGCTGCTATCCATAACCATTTAGCGCAGCTCGTCTCTCAGACGCTACAATATCAAGCGCAAATTAAGCAAGCCGCTCAGCGCCAATTGAATACTGCCGAGCAACAAACCACGCGCCAGTTGAGCCAAATACAATCGCAAACTATCGGACAGCTCACCGCTCTACAAAAAGACAGTGATTATGCGTGGCGCAGCATTCAACAAAGCGCGCAGCGCCAAGTGAAGCAAGCCGCCAGATTGACGACTGAGCGGTATGTACAGACGCAAAACTTAGCGCATCAGCAGCTCACAAAGGTCGCTACTCGTAGTAAAAATTACCAAGAGTCCATCATGCAAAACGCGCAACAACAAGTGATACAAGCGAAGCGTGATAGTGAACATCTGCGAGACATTGTACTATTACATCGACCCTCTCGCGTGCTCAAGCAAGGCTATACCATGCTTATGGATAAAAAAGGCAAACAAACACTCACCAGCAGCGCCCAACTGTATCCTGAGCAAACGGTCAATATTATTCTAAAAGATGGTAGCGCAACAGCACAGATTATAGATATCGCTATGGATAAAAAAGTAACAGAAACCTCAGGCACTTTGACTTAACAAAATAATAATATCTAAAGAACACTCGTCTACTTATCTTTAAACATTAGGAAATTTTATGACCACCCCTACTCGCAGACGCAAAAAAGCCGCCCCAAAAACTTTTAAGGCGGCCTACGATATTTTGAAAACCAATGCAGCCGAACTACAGCAACAAGACGAGCCTGACATCGATAACCTGATGACCACCGTTGAAGAGTCTATCGCCGCTTATCGCGTGTGCGAGACTCGCATCAATGCGGTTCAGCAAGCATTGGATGCCGCCTTTGCTGAAGAAAATCCTACTAGCGACTCCAAGCATAATCATGCTGATAGTTAGACAATAGAGTGTTTTTCTGGCTTATTCTGGCTCATCAACCTCAAATACTTGACGAAGATAGGCAAGATACGTGTCGTTATTGATCATGGTCTTGCCTGGGCTATCAGATAGCTTGGCGACTGGCTGACCATTGCACTCTACCAGTTTTAGTACGATATTGATCGGTGTAATACCCATATCATTGGTCAAATTGGTACCAATGCCAAAGCTGGTTCTGATACGATGTTTAAAGTATTGATGCAGCTCCCACGCCTTCTCTAAGTTCAAGCCATCACTGAAAGTCAGAATCTTGGTCTTTGGGTCTATTTTTAGCTTCTCATAATGGGCAACTGCTTTATCACCCCAAATATAAGGGTCGCCACTATCGTGGCGTAGCCCATCAAAGAGCTTGGCAAAATATAAGTCAAAATCACGCAGGAACGCATCCATTCCGACTACGTCTGTCAATGCAATACCCAAATCACCACGATACTCATGTACCCATGCTTCAAGCGCGGCCTTTTGTGAGTCACGCAGACGCACATCCAATGCCTGAAATGCCTGCATGAACTCATGTGCCATCGTCCCTATTGGCGTCATTCCTAATTGCTTGGCCAAATATACATTAGAGGTACCGCTCACGATCTTTGGTTCAGCGTTGTATAACGTCTCCACCACATGCGCTTGCCAGTGTTTACTAAAACGTCGACGCGTGCCAAAATCAGCAACGATAAACGGCGGTGTATCGACACCATTGTTTGCTTGCTCTACCGCATATTGGTGCAGTAGCGTGACCTTTTCATCGAGTCGGCGCTGTCCTTCTTCAATCACGCTATCATTCGATAGTGCATTAAAATATAGCTCATTGACGATAGCGAGTACAAATACTTCAAAGAACATCGCTTGAATCATCGGTCCTTCGATATCGATAGATAAGCGCCCTTTCTCATCTGTACTGACAGTAATAAAGCGGCGCTTTAGCTTAAACAACTCAAGATAATCGACAAAGTCTGAACGCATAAAACGCAAACTGCGCAGGTAGTCCAGTTCATCTGGCAAAAAACGCAGCTCACATAAGCTGTCTAGTTGCTGTTCTAAGTCTTTTTGGATATCAGCCAATGGATAGGCCGTGTCTTTATTATTGCGGCAGCGAAAACGATAAACCCCATGTGTCTGAGGGAACTGATGCAGCATGGCTTGCAGCATAGTAAATTTGTACAAATCATTATCAAGCAGTGAAGTAATGATCGGGGTATAGGTAGCAGTCATGCTATCGCCTTAGAAGTGCAAAATGAGAAACAAGCGTCACTGAATAGACCAAGCGACATTGCAACATTGTATTTGAGATATCAACTGTATTTGAACTATAAATAGTATCTAAATAATAAGTGACAAACGCACATAAAGCGCGAGTTATCAAAAAGTCATTAAGTATAACGAAGTTTGGTGTTTATTTCAGAGTTCACTATAGATTGCAGCAAAATTAGTACAACCTTCAAATTAGTGCGCTAGCATATTGGGCATATGACACAAAAAACGCTAAGGCTTAGCTTAGCGTTTTTTATTTATTCTAGTTCAGAGTTTTCTTAGTATTCATTAAGTCTTATCAAGTATTAGGATTTATCAAGCCTTTGCACCCATAAATTGCTCGACATACTCATCAACAGGATTATGCCGCAATTCATTTGACGTGCCGGTCTGTATCAATCGCCCACCATTCAAGATACTGATACGCTGACCGACTTTGATGGCTTCATCAATATCATGAGTGATGAAAACAATGGTTTTGTTGAGTCTGTCTTGCAATGCAAGCAGCTGCTCTTGTAGTTGTGCACGAATAAGTGGGTCAAGCGCAGAGAATGCCTCGTCCATTAACAAAATCGGATTGTCAGTTGCCAATGCTCGGGCCAGTCCGACACGCTGCTGCATACCGCCTGACAGCTCGTCAGGATAACTGTGCTCTACATTAGTAAGCCCCACTTCACCCAGCCAGTGCCGTGCACTCTCATTGCGTTCATTCACACTCATTTTGCGCACACGTAGACCGTAAGCGACATTTTGCATCACTGTCATGTGCGGCACTAAACCAAAATGCTGAAACACCATGCTAACCGTCTGCTGCCGATAGTGCTGCAACTGCTTATCATTAAGCGACAAAATATTGGTGGCGGTTCCTGAGATTTCCTCTTTTGCTGGGTCGAGTGTTTCTATTCTTCCTGCACGGCTTTCAGTATTTGTTGTCGCTTGGGTAATGCGATCTGCATTAAGCGCAGTATTTACCCATATCTCACCACTGGTAGGATCGATCAAACGATTGAGATGACGTATCAACGTAGACTTACCGGAGCCTGATAGTCCCATGATGCAATGTAACTCGCCTGCCTTGATATCCAAGTTAATATCGTAGAGTCCCACCGAATAGCCAGTTTGCTCTTTGACAGCAGTGCTGTCCATACCCTCAGCCAGTAATGCCAATGCAGATTGTGCTTGTGTGCTATTGGCATTGTAGATTTTGCTGATATTTTTTAGTTGGATATGATTCATCATCGCTCTCACTATTGCCTGATTTTTTATTATTGCTTTGGTTGTTTACGGCTAGATAAATAACTATCCAATTGGACGCCTACCTGCTTTAATCGTTTTTTGGCGCGCACGCTTTCCTTGACCAAACGCTTGAGTAATACGGTCGATAATAATTGCAACGATAACGATAGCTGTTCCTGCTTGTAGCCCTTGCCCAATATTGAGCGTTTGAATAGATTGCAATACATCCTCGCCAAGTCCAGGCGCACCAATCATCGACGCCAGTACCACCATCGCAAGCGACATCATCACCGCTTGGTTGATACCTGCCATGATACTGGGCAATGCCTGTGGCAGTTTGATCCAAATAAGTAGCTGCAAATGCGTACTACCAAAAGAGCGTCCTGCTTCGACCATTTCGTGATTAACTTGAGTAATTCCTAATGTCGTCAGTCGAATCAATGGTGGCAGCGCATAAATAACCGTTGCAAACAGTGCTGGCACCTTACCAATACCAAATAGCATCAGCACCGGTATCAGATACACAAAGCTCGGCATCGTCTGCATTACATCGAGTACTGGCGTCACGATCTTGCGTAGCAGCGTACTGCCTGACATCGCAATACCGATAGGAATGCCAATCACTACGGTGACCAATACTGATACGATAAGTAACGCCAAGGTATCAATTAATGCACCCCATAATCCAAAGGCACCAATCAAAAACAGCCCCGCGCCGCATGCCAACGCAAACCAAATCTTGCGTACGCCAAACCAAGCCAATAAAGATACCAAAGCGATGATCAGCCAAGGCGGAATGACGGTCAGCAATCGCTCGATAGGTAAAAGTAAATACGTAAGCGCGGCTGTACTAATGGTGCGAAATACGTCTCCATAATTTTGAACCACACTTGCCAAAGCGTTATTGAGCGGCGTCTCAAGTGACCATGAAGGAAATATTGTTGCTTGGGCTGACCCATCGATGCTAGCGGTAGTAGTATCCTCAGTAATAGCACCATCTAAGCCGATACCTAAGTTTGAGGCGAGGTTGGTGCTGGCATGTTCAGACAACCACTCACGCCAAACGTCTGGGTTCTCACGCAAAAACACCAACGCCTGCTCCTCCCCACTACGCTTCGTTTCGCTCATCTCTAAGATCGCACCATTGAGCTCATCAGGCGTGAACTGCACCTGCTCGAACACCTCTGCCAGCTCAGGATTAGATTTAATAAAAGGAGTAGATACTGCGATGCCCAAAGGCGATACAGGAAAGCCTGATACACAGTCAGACGTACCGTCAGCAAGCAATAGATCTTGCCAGCAGGCATCTTTATGAGCAGGAAATTCCAACGCGGCAAAATCATACTTTGCCATGAGACCCGTGGGCTGCCAATAATAGAATAATAGCGGCTTGTGCTGCTCAAAAGCGGAGGCGATTTCGGCATCGAGCGCCGCGCCAGTACCAGGATGAGCATTATTAAAAGTACTGTCTAGACCGGTGTTTTTTAGCAACCGTGTATTGAATATCTCGCATGTCCAACCGGAGGGACAGTTCATAAAGCGCGATTTATTTGGGTCTTCGGGGTCTGTAAATAGGTCAGCATATTTAGGCAGGTCTTGATAACTGCGCAGTCCTGGGTTTTCTTCTAAGACGTATTTTGGGACGTACCAGCCTTGGGTCGCACCGCCTTTTAGCGTATCACCAATGACAGCGACTTTATTTTGTTCAATAGCGTCTTCCATAATAGGTGAACGACCAATCCATTGCTCACCAATGATTTGGATATCGTTTTGCGACAGTGCCGTCTCTAGCGCAGGGCCTGCTCCTGGCACTTCCTCAACTGTACAATCATAGCCATCTTCTGCGATATACTTGAGTACACCAGAGATAAATTGACCGCTCTCCCAAGTGAGCGCTCCAAATTTGATAGGTGACTCACAAGCTGCAGATGCCGATACGGGTAGCAACAGTGCACTCATACACAGTAAGCTTAATGCAATCCATTGACGCATGCTTTGTCCTATTTTTTGTTTTTTATTAGCATGACATAAGTAGCAAATCAGCAAAGCCTTATAATGGCTTTTCGTGGTGACATATCGATCAATGACATCTATGAATCATGCAAATATTATCTACTGTTGTTTAGACTTACTACAAAGTGTATCGATTTATGTGAGTGATGACAAATGCTTATTTATCGATAGATGTCGTGGCTGCAATGATTAAATTTGATATCACAGAGGCAGATATCTTGGTACTAAACACTCTTTTTCTGATTGCGTTGATTAATTTTTGAACAAAAAAAACAGCACCTATCTAAATAGGTACTGTAAGTTGTAAAATATGAATTATAAAATCGTCTGTAATCGAGTTATCTTTGAAAAGTCTACTATGGAACGATTATTCCAAAGGTATTTCTTTTAAAAACCAACCCTCTGGAAGAGATTATTTCAAAATTTGTTATTTCACAAACTATCATTTCACAAACTATCATTTTAGAAGCTATCATTTTAAAAACAGCGCCATCGCCTTTTTAAACAGTCCACCATAAGGCGGCAGCAAGAAATTGAGACCATTAAGCTTGGTTTGTACAAAGACAGGCTTCATATGGCTCAAACGCTCAAAACCAGCTTTGCCATGGTATGCGCCTGTACCAGAGTCACCAACCCCGCCAAATGGCAAGTCGTGCTGGGCAACATGAATAATCACCTCATTAATACATAGACCACCAGAGACTGTATTATTACGCACATTCTCCACACTACTGTAGTTGTCACTAAAGACATACAACGCCAATGGCCGTGGACGTGAGTTGACAAAATAAATCGCATCATCAAGGGTTTCGTAATGCACCAATGGTAAAATTGGGGCAAATATTTCGTTCTGCATAATATCGCTATCAGGTGCAGGCTCACTCACGATAACTGGCGGCATTAGACGTGTTTCTATATTAGGCTCCGCAGTGGTAAGGGCATGCACCTCATCACCAGTTAGTGCATCTAGATAGCCCTTGACCCGTTTGAATTGCTCACCATTGATGATACGCGAATAGTCCGGATTTTCTTCGATATTAGGATAGTGTTTTGCCATCCACTCTTTTGCTAAATGGATGAACTGGTCATGATGTTGACGCGGAATCAACACGTAATCTGGAGCAATACAGGTTTGACCGGCATTTAATGTTTTGCCCATCATCACGCGATTGACCACAGACTCTAAGTTGGCATCATCCAATACAATCACTGGTGATTTGCCACCGAGCTCAAGCGTCACTGGCGTTAAATTAGGTGCAGCAGCAGCCATTACCTTTTTGCCTACAGCAGTCGATCCTGTATAGAGCAGATGATCAAATGGCAACTCGCTGAAGGCCGCAGCAATATCAACCTCACCCAGTACCACACAGACCATATCTGGTGAAAAGTAACGAGCAATAGCATCCGCGAACGCCTGAGCGAACTGCGGCGCCGCTTCGCTCATCTTGACCATGATTCTGTTGCCCGCAGTGAGCGCATCGATCATTGGGCCAATGGCTAGGTATAGTGGATAGTTCCAAGGCACCATAATACCAATCACACCCAACGGCTGCGGCTGGATCTCATTATGTGCTGGCATATATAGGGCTGAGATAGGCGCGCGATGCGTTTTCATCCATTTTTTGCCGTGTTTTTTGGCATGACTAATACCCGTAAAGCTCGGGAACAACTCGGCAAACTGGGTCTCTGATTGGCTGCGATAACCAAAGTCAGCACTGATCGCCTTTGCAAAGCTCTCTTGATTATCACTCAGCATCACTTCTAAATTATCCAGATGAGTCTCACGCTCTCTCCAGTCATTGATTGGCTGCGTACGACTCAACATCTGCAAGCGTGAAAACTGTGCTTTCATCTCATCGATAGTAGTAGCAGTGCTCAGTGCTTCGGGCATACGCTGTAGCACAGTTCGGGCATCAGCTGATGTCTGCTCAGGGGTGTGTTGATTGTTATCTGTCATTTTTCTTCCTTGTCGTAGTCGTTTATGCTCATATCATTTATGTTCATATATTATAATGCAGTCACGGCGCTATATTGGGTTATAGGTACGGTCTTACTAGACAGACCTTTTTATTTTGTATTCAGGTCTATTTTATGATCAGCTCTATATAGTCCTATGTACTTTTGACTATCTTACTTTTGAATGTCCTGCTGTTTACTATACTGCTTTGACTGTAGATTCTATCAAGTTCCATTTGTGCTACTTTAATGTAGCGCATCGACTGCGCAATGAACAGCATCTTTGATTGACTACAGGGTTTGTATCAATACTGTTTTTTGACCTTTAACGCAATGATATACAAATATTTTTAGCGCCTTCTCGCACTGCTTTTTTATGAGCGTCGACCACCTTTGTAGGCAGCGTGATAGCATATAATTTTGAGCGATAGTCGCCAAAACTGCTACACTGCCTATCTATACACTATACCTTTACGCCAAACCGTTATGCGCCTTTACACCAGACAATAATAAGACACTCTCATGCCAAACGACACGCAACAACTCAATGACACACTGATCAGTAAATCTCTATCAGCAGCCGACTACGTCTCTACGCTTGATGCGATGCTATCACGCACACTTGCTCGTATCGATTTAAAAAAACAACAAGAACAGCGTACCCCTGATGAGTTGTGGATCGTAGATCATAACGACGTCTATACACTCGGACAAGCTGGTAAAGAAGAGCACATATTACAGCGTACCGATACGCCCATTATAAAGACCGATCGCGGTGGTCAGGTGACATGGCACGGTCATGGACAATTAGTGATTTACTGGTTGTTTGACTTGGATAGTCTAAAATGGAGCGTGCGTCATCTAGTCTCTCACGCAGAGCAGGCGATCGAAGATGTCGTCAACGACTGTTTGCATGGCTCAGCATCATCTAGTGATGACCATATCAGCGCTCATGCCCGGCGTGATGCCCCTGGTGTTTATCTTTACGCTGACCCTACCGATACTGACATATCAACCAACAGCACCTCGTTTGATGACACAGCTCTTGATCATAAAATTATGCTGGGCAAAATAGCCTCATTAGGTTTCAAGATTAAGCATGGCTTTAGCTATCACGGTATTGCGATTAACCTCAATTGCGATTTGTCAGCATTTAATGCGATCAACCCATGCGGGTATGCAGGTATGCAAATGCTACGCCTATCGGATTTTGTAGATATGCAAAAAGAGAAACAAAACCGAACGGCTCAACAAACAAGTGAGGCACTGAGCTATGACGTCGTTACTCAAAAACTCATCGACAATATTGCAAAACGCCATGCTGGTTTGATTAAATTACGAGCGATTGCACCTAAATAAGTGCTTTGAGTCTATTTTTGCATAATCTTTTTTTGCATAATGTCTTGCACGCTTAGACTTACGCATTGTGAGAAAACTTGATTCAAACTTGCTATAATCGCATGCAGCATAAATCGGATGCCCCAATATGACGTTGTGGCACTGCAAGCTCAACCCCTTATTCAAACTTCTAAAACAAAAGAAAATGGAGTATTTTATGGCAGATTTTAATAAAATCTTGGACGCAGGCGATGTAGACGGCGGCATTATTAACGCCGTTGTTGAGATTCCAACTGGTAGCAACCACAAAATCGAATGGAACCGCGAATTGGCGGTATTTGAGCTTGATCGTGTTGATCCACGAATTTTTGCAAAGCCTTGCAACTACGGTTTTATCCCGCAAACTCTTGACGAAGATGGCGATGAACTGGACTTGTTGATTCTAACTGAAGAGCCATTGACCACAGGTGTTTTCTTAAAAGCCAAAGTAATTGGTGTAATGAAATTCGTTGATGATGGCGAAGTTGATGACAAGATCGTTGTTGTTCCTGCCGATGATCGCAACAATAGCAACGCCTATAACAGCTTGGATGACCTACCAAAGCAAATCATCAATCAGCTAGAGTATCATTTCAACCACTACAAAGACCTGAAAAAACCAGGAACCACTGTGGTCGAATCATGGGGCGATGTCGAAGAAGCCAAAAAAGTCATCCATGAAGCCATTCAACGCTGGAAAGATCTATAATTTATCAAAAATCAGCATCGATGTTGACAAAAGATAAATAATAAAATACCGCAATCATAATGTGATGGCGGTATTTTTTTGCTTGAATATTGTTTGTGTAACATGGTTATAATAAACCGACGATACTCTCCTACTCTATGTGGCATCTATCTGACACTAAGGACAACCATGTTTAATCCCGACCCTATCACAAAGCCCGTCAATACAAAGCTGCCCAAAGCAATCATTACAATGATCGAAAAAAACAACTTGGTCATGGCGATCAAAACATTGGCAGCTGATGAAAACATCAGTATGGACGAGGCCAAGGTACGGATTGATGCTTATGAGACCAAGCTAAAAATAGAGCAGCAGCAAAAGCTAAGTACCATTGCCAATAAACAAGGCATCCCCAATCAAGCCATCAGCTTCGATAGAGAACAAGACGTCGAAGAGGACTCTGGACCGCTAGTAAAAAATCGGGTCAAATCGACTAAATCAGAGCAAGGGTTTAAAAGTCTGCAAGCGGGTGTAGACAGTCAATTGAATGATTTGGGTTACAGAAAACCGTTACTCCCATACTGGCTAAAACGCTTGCTCGTTATTGCTATCATAATGCTGGGTGTGTTTTGGATATTATGGCGGGTTTTTGGTTAAAAATCATATTGAACAAGTGCTTAACCTAACGGGCTTCATGTTTTCTATACCATCCTTGGAACTAAAGCTTGTACCACTCTTCAATCGCTTGGTGCCCAGCATCCAACCCGACATCATAGCTATAGCGGATTTTAGCTTTGTTTTTAGACAACCGGCTCGCCATATTTTTTAAGTCAGGTGGGCAAATCTCTAAAAGCGTCTGTGCTGGCGATGTATGCAAAAATTGCACGGCATCATTATAGCGTTGGGTTCGTGTCAATAAGCTTTGAGCAAAACCTTGGCGCTGCTTAGCGTAGTATTTTGCCAGTAACTTATCGCCTTTGAGACTCGCTTTATAGTAGTTTTTGGGGCGAGTACGTACAACCATCATCTTAGCGACGCGATCCTGATTGGCAGCCCAATGTACGGGTAAAGCATCAGCCACACCACCATCAAAATAAGGCTCACCAAATATCTCAACGGCTTGTCTGGTCAGCACCGGGATAGAGCTTGATGCTCTTAATCCCTCCAGAATATTTTTTCTGCAAGCTTTGATATAGGTTGCCTCTCCTGAAATAGCATGCGTCAATACCATATAAAATTCAGCATGATTGGCAAATAATTGTTCCTGATTTAGCGGGTATTCCTGTTCGACAACGTCCCACATCCACTTCAAATCTAATAAGTCACCGCCTCTAAAAAAACGACCATAACGGATAAATTCAGATCGAAGAGAGTGATCTAAGTAAATGTGCAAGGTACGACCTTCTTGTGCAGCCAAATAGTTAGCGACGTTGGTTGAACCTGAGGAAACGCCCACACAAAGGTCAAAAGGATTGAACTGTTGCTGTAAAAAAGCATCTAAAACGCCACTGGTAAATGCGCCGCGCATTCCGCCGCCTTCAACGACTAATGCCTGCCGATGTTGTTTGATCATTAAAAACCTCTGATAACTCACGCAGCGCACACTTACCAGCACACTAGATGAGAAAATATATACAAATAATTTTGAGTTTATGGTCGGGCTCTCAAGTCATTATTATCGCCATAAGAGACTTTGTAGTAAATAGTAATGGGTACATTCTGACTGATATGAATAACTGAACGCTATAGGTATCTAGGTACAGGAGTCTGCTATCACTTATTTAAATTATCTGAGCATAAATGACAAACCCAAACAGATAGATATTAGTTTGCTCAATCAATACTTTTGGTAACAAATACCAACTTTACAAAAATAATCCTAATACAAAAAAACAAACATAAAATGGACTTTTTTTTACCGTTTATCGGATAATCGACGATATAAGCCAAAAATACAAAAAAATACCGTCTTTATAATTGGCATTTGTTCATAAATAATATATATTCTATGTTGTTTTGATTTTGGGGAGATACACTTGTGATAGTTTCTGGTGACAAACTTATATGCATCATTGGCAATCCTTTTTTTGAAGAAGGATCTATATATACGGTTGGCGATGTCGTGACCAAGGATTTATTTGAAATAAAAATAGGGCTCGACGAATACTGGTATGCCAAAAAATGCAACGAAAGGATTTGTGTCCATTTTAACTCGAACGAAACGGCGATCAACGATGCATGGTTCCAGCAAGTCAAATAGGCGTTAAGTAGACTGACTGTAGACACCATTTTATAGCTCATAACCTAAAAACCGTCTGTAAATTACGGACTCCTTTGCTGACCCTCGAAGTTTTTATAGATAGCCATCGATAGTCTCCGATCACTCTCAAATAGATATTCTTAAAATCAAAAACAAATCGAAATATCATCTAAATATCTCTCTCACGGCAACCGAATAATCAAATAAGCTAATTATTAGATCACTCAAAAAGTCAGAGACATAAAAAAGGATACCATCGTATCCTTTTTTTGTTTGCTTAAAAACTCAAAAAGTTTCTACTCTAGTGATATTCACCAGGCAAAATCTTAGCAAAAGCGCGTTGAGCAAAGTTTGGCTTGCTGTCTTTGGTCTGTGCTGCAGTAGAGCTTGGGAAGATACGATAACCAATCGACTGAATACCGACGTTGAATGCTGGTACCAACGAATAGGTCGCTGATGCAAATTTACCCATATTACTAGCGATACTGTTTGGCTTATCAACAATAGCTCTTGCTACCATCAATGCAGCTTCGTCTGGCATGAGCGCAGGCATATAACGATACAGCTTAGTTGGAGCAATCATAGGCGTACGTACCAATGGCATAAAGATATTGGTGACTTTAATGTTATCCCCTTTCACTTCTGCTGCTAGGCAACGACTAAAGGCATCCAATGCGGATTTTGATGCCACATATGCAGAAAATCGAGGACTATTTGCCAATACACCAATTGACGATATATTGACAATCTGTCCAGTACGGCGACCAATCATCGTAGGCAAAAACCCAAGAATAATCTTGACGGCACCGAAATAGTTAATTTCCATCGTACGTTCAAAGTCATGAAAACGGTTGACAGACTCATGCACCGAACGACGAATCGAGCGACCAGCATTGTTTATGAGGACATCGACATGTTTAAAATCAGTCAGAATTTTTTCGCTGGTTTTTTCGATCTCATCCATGTTGGTGAGGTCACATGGATAATAACTGGCTCTACCACCAAGTATTTCAATATTTTCTTTTACTGTTCTAAGCTTGTCTTCAGTACGTGCAAGCAAAATAACGTGGGCACCGCACTCACTTAATAAAAAAGCGGTACGCTCGCCAATACCACTTGACGCGCCTGTAATGATAATATTTTTACCTTTCACTGCTTTGGTTATTGCTTTTTTCGAGGGATTAGCCATAAAAAGTCCTTTTTGTCTGTCCTATGCCAATAAATATTCGTTTATAGCATAGCAAAAAAATATCGTATAAAGTGAACAAAACACCAGTAACTGACCGTTAGTACGATGATTATGAAAGTATGCAGTGGTATATAGTCATACAATAGCGGTAAGATTTAGTATTCTGCTATGTACTAATTGAGATTGAGGAGGATATATTTTGATAGAAACGTTAACCCACTATATCGATCTAATTGCCAAAATAGTTGAAGTCATTGGGGTTCTTATAATGTTTTTTGGCATATTTTTTGCGTTTTATAGGGCATTTCGACTGCCAGGAGGCTTCAACCATAATACGTATGTCGATATCAGGCAGACTGTTGGTAAATCTATCCTATTAGGGCTAGAGGTACTTATCGCTGCTGATATCGTCGCCACTGTGGTCACAGAGCCATCGTTACGTAGCGTAATAGTATTGGGTATTATCGTACTTATTAGAACGTTTTTGAGCTTATCACTACAGGTAGAGCTAGAGGGTCGGTTCCCTTGGCAAAAAGAAAAACCGTTGCCGAAAGAAAACCTCGCCACTACCCCTGCTGAGAATACGACACCTATCGATAAAGCATAGGAAACGACAAAGATACGCGTATGCAGTATCTGCTATACAAGTGTGATGATAGATACTAGATGAGCATAATAGCATCATTGTCTTCTACTACTCATGCGCCTGCAAAAAAGTCTCAACCACTCGAAATTGTCCAGCGGTGCTCTCTTCGCCATACATTGCTTGCCGAAAGGCGTTAGAGTTCGGAATACCTGTCGTATACCAAGCGATGTGCTTACGGGCTATACGGCAGCCAGAGTACTCACCATAAAAGTCATAGAGCTCTTGTAGATGCGCCAGTACAATCTCTTTTATCTCACTGATACTTGGGGCATCCAGACGCTTGCCCGTACGCAAGAAATGCTCAATATCACGAAATATCCATGGCTGCCCTTGCGCCGCACGACCAATCATCACCGCATCACAGCCCGTCATCTCATAGACATGCTGGGCTTTTTGCGCGCTATCGATATCGCCATTAGCGATAACCGGAATACTGATGCTGTCTTTGACTTCTCGTATGAGCTCATAACGCGCTTCACCCGTATACATATCCTCACGCGTGCGCCCATGAATGGCAATCGCCGCAATACCAGCTTGTTCAGCACGCTTCGCTACTCGCAAAATATTCTCGCGACCATTCTCAAATCCCAATCTTGTCTTTAGCGTGACAGGGGCATCCACCGCATTGACTGTGGCATCTAATAGACGCGCAACCAAATCCTCATCTTGTAGCAGCGCTGAACCTGCCAGCCTACGGCAGACTTTTTTGGCAGGACAGCCCATATTAATATCAATGATCTGTGCACCGTTATCGATTTGATAACGAGCCGCTTCAGCCAATTTGTTAGGCTCCGCACCTGCTATCTGTGCAGAGATAGGGGCAATCTCATTATTAAAATTGGCACGATATAGTGATTTTTTGCGTGCATAGAGTGCCGTATCTGCGATAATCATCTCACTGACCGCATGACCTGCACCGAATGATTTGCACAGACGGCGAAAAGGGTTATCCGTCACCCCTGCCATCGGGGCAACCATCAGACGGTTTTCGATAGTCAGACCACCGATGACTAATGGCTGCAATATCGGATGGTCAGACACTGAGGCGGACGAGGATAAAACTGAAGAATCAATAGACATAAAAAAACGGCTTGATTTGTAAGGAAAACAAGCCGTTATTCTAAGGAATCTTATATTTATTGCAAGCTATTACGGTAAATAGCTTGCCTGATTTATAATTACTATTGACGCATTCATTCTATTATTTGTCGAGTACACTGCCCTGCTCTAGGGTGATATCTTCATCGTGCGCTTGCATACGCCATGGGAGACTATCAGGCGATACATTGAGGAAATGCAGATACTTTTCGAACTGATCGATGATGTCGTTAATCACTGATTCAGACTGGTAGCCGTATAGATCATACGTTTGACCACCGCGGCGTAGATAGACCTCAGCACGGTGATGATGTTCTTGTGGCAAGGTGTCTGCGGTGCCCTCAGTATAATAATCAGGCGCATCATGTTCGGATAAGCGCACTTCATACCAAAACTCAACATCGTCGCCACGCTGCAACTCAAGTACTGCACGGTTATTGACTGCATCGTAATTGACTTCAGTCGTCCAGCCTGTCTCTGCAAACTTAGATGATACTTCCATCATGGATGGCATAATCACTTCTTTGATATAAATCAAGACCTTATCGCGCGTTGGCTTGTCAGTCATGTAGTCAATACGCTCGCGCCATGCTGATGGTTTGAGTAGATGCGGTGGCAGTTTGTTATTTTGACCGAGGCTTTGATTACGGTGGCCTTCGATACGTAGGGCACGCCACATACCAAACATTGAGATTAGAATAATAACCGCAAACGGTAGCGCACTGACGATAGCTGCTGTTTGCAGTGCTGTTAGACCACCTGCGATCAAGAGTACCGCTGCTACGGCCCCTTCAGTCACTACCCAAAAGCTGCGCTGCCACCACGGCGTATCACTACGACCACCAGCCGCTAGTGAATCAATCACTAATGAACCTGAATCTGACGACGTCACAAAAAAGGTAATAATTAATAGAATAGTCAATGACGACACAAACTCAGTGAATGGTAAGTTCTCTAATAGTTTAAATAAAGCAATCGCTTGGTTGTCCTGTACATCACCAATGAGCGAGTTATACCCATCGACCATAATCATATGTAGTGCAGTATCACCGAACACAGCAAACCAAAAGAACGTAAAGAAAGTTGGTACCAGCATCACGCCCAATACAAACTCGCGAATGGTACGACCACGGCTAATCTTGGCAATAAATAGACCCACAAAAGGTGCCCATGCGATTGTCCACGCAAAAATAAACAGCGTCCAGCTACCGATCCAGTCGCTGTTCTCATAGGCCTGTAAACTAAAGGTACGCTCAACGATATTGCCCAAGTAGCTGCCTGTATTTTCCATAAAGGCATTCAAGATAAAGATGGTCGGACCGACAATAAACACAAAAATCATCAGTGCTGTCGCTAGCACCATATTTAAAATAGACAAGCGTTTGACACCCTTATCCATACCTGCCAACACAGACAACAGAGCCGCTGACGTTACTAATGCAATAGCAATCACCTGCACAGTGGTGTTCACTGGAATGAGATCTGGCAACAGGTAGTTGAGTCCCGCGTTGATCTGCGATACTGACAAACCGAGACTGGTCGCAATACCAAACATCGTGCCCAATATCGCAAACACATCGACCGTGTGGCCGATAGGACCATGAATCTTGTCACCGATGATTGGATACAGTGTTGAGCGTATTGACAATGGTAGACCATGGCGAAATGCAAAATACGCCAGTGACAACCCCACTACCCCATAAATCGCCCAAATATGAAATCCCCAGTGAAAATAAGCAATTTGCATCGCTTCTTTTGCCGCCGCGATCGTTTGCGGCTCGGAGAGTGGCGGACTGGCAAAATGCATCACAGGTTCTGCTACTCCAAAGAACAGGAGCGCGATACCATAGCCTGCCGAAAAGAGCATAGCAAACCATTCAAGAAACTTGTATTCCGCTTCAGCATGGTCAGGCCCTAGCTTGATACTGCCATAGGACGAAAATGCCAATACGATAATAAACATCAAGAACAATGCCACTGCCAACATATAAAACCAACCGAACGTCTCAGTCGTAAAGGCAAGTACATCGTTGAATAAAGCACCTGCTGCTTCAGGATTGATCGCTGTACCAATGACCAGTAGCAGCATAATGATGGCAGCGGGTACAAAGACTGGTAACAAAATAGTAGAACGAGGTAATTTACTCATGAAAAGCGATTTCCCAAAAGTTGATTTTGCCTTTTTTATAGTTATTCATTGGTAAGGACAAAGGTGAATGTAAGATAGCTAATAGATAGTTTATGGTTGTGCGTTAAATCTAAATTAGTTAGTGATAAGTCGATTAACGATAAGTTAGTAAACACGTATCATATCTATCACATTCTTTTCAAAAACCCTAGACGACCAGCTGACTCGTAACATGACCTTAACGCTCGTTACATGACTATCACTAAGCAACAAAAAAGACAGCTTGCGAGCTGTCTTCTTATCTTGTACATCACTTATGTTAATGCGCTATGACTTAGACCTACATATCGCTATAGATATTAAGGTCACAAAGCATGGTATTTATATCACAAAAGACGGTACTGCGATTATGCATCACTGATTGCTGCAGCAAGTTGCTTTGCAATATCGGCAAGTTCACTTTGATCCGCCTGTGTCACTGCATGGCGACCCAACTCATGAATACTCGAGGGGATCAGATGTATGTGATAATGAAAAACCGTTTGACCTGATTGCGCGCCGTTTAGCTGCATCTGGATGATACCTTCACGCTCGAACACTTTACGCTGCGCTTGCATGACTTTTTTGGAGGTCATCAAAACAGCGGCAGCATACTCTGGCTCAAGATTAGCCAAATCAGCTGTTTTTTGCTTAGGTATGACCAATACATGGCCTTCTGCTTGCGGCATGATATCCATAAAGGCGAGCGTTTTATCATCTTCATATACTTTGTGATATGGAATATCACCATCTAACATTTTGGCAAAAATGTTATTGTCATCATAAGCAGTTTGTGGATTTACTTCAGTCATTATTTCTTCCTTTAAGAGTTTTATTATTAGTTAATTAATAGCTTAATAGCTATCAAAAATAGATAAAAGCACCTGTCATATAGTGGACGAAATATAAGTTGAGTACAAGCCAACAATGTGAGATCAAGATTATTAAATCAATTGTAACTGGCTTTGTTAACGAACTTTAAAAAAACATTTTTCCAAAAAACGAGCCAGCCATAAAAAAACCGGATACCAAAAACGATAAATATGTATAAACCGTTGATATATAAATTCTCGAACCATGCTTCTTGATCTATCAGACCTAATGTGAACCAGTTTGCATTGGTTAAAAAACCTAACGTGCCAATAGTCATAAAAAATCCAAAGATAAGTGACCAAGCGCAGCTACGTAAAAAAGACATGACGCTATGAATATTTCTGGGGTCAATCTGCTGCATTCCCATAAACTTTAGCGGCTTCCACAATACGATAGACAATGCCGCTAAGATAGGTACAAACATCATCACTCGAATAAAATGGTAAAACATTGCGGCATCACCAAATGGAGAAGCCAAAAATGCCCATTCGTTGCCAAACTGTTGCTTCAGTTTGGTATCTGCACTATTACCGCTAAAATATAAATCAAAAAATTTTCTGTTCTCATTAATCGGTGGTAGCGTCAAGTTATTATGTATCCAACCAATGCACATATTGACCCAATCAGGCTGCCATACTAGGCTCAGATCTCTTATCCAGCAGCGGGTATACAATATATCGAAGAGTATGAATGCAAATAAAAATGCCAGTGATAGCGTTTCTAATCGGTTAGGTGGCAACTTGCCATTGCTAGCAATCTGCTTATGTACCTGCTCTCTTTGCTCAATATCCTCTATGCTGTCTAGCGTTTCATACACTTTGGCAGTGGCTTGAAACAGGTACGCATTTTTGCCTTTTATCAGCCGATACCAAAACTTAGGAAGACTTAAGGCCACACATAAGAGCAAGAACCATACTGAGTTGAGGATTAGGTTTTGAATATCGTTGAATACTGGTATGCGTATACCAATAGAAAACAAACCAACGAAAAACCAAAATAGGCATATGAGTAAATAAAAGAAGAGATACTCTTCATAGAGACGGTCTGATGTCATCCATTCTTGGATAGATTCGTTATCGGAAGGGGTTTTCATTAATTATTCTATCTATATACTTATCTAAATTATCGACTATATTTTAGATTATTTTAATAGACAAAATACGATTAATTTATAATAAATCATTCAACTAAAGACATTATCTTATACGTATAAACTACCATCTCATCCCACTAATTTATTGGCGAGTCATGCCTTTTAAATGTTATATTAGCCCTCTATTTTAATAACGCTATGCTTATGGATTTGCCTACTTTGCCGACCAATAGATCAGATAGCCTAGATAACGGCGACCCGTCTTCAACACTCAATGACAATGCCCAAACGTCTGGATCAAATGTCTCTGTGCCTGATAGTACTGGCTTAGAGCAACTTAGTACTGAGCCTAACAATAGTACTCAAACCATCGATCCAAGCGCTATCATATTAGCAGAAGCACTAACTGATAAAGCCATCAGCTGGCAGATACACAATTGTAAAATTATAAAGAAGACTGTCACGCAAGATTTGCCATTGCCTTTTTTGTATCACTATGACAGTTTAGATGATGCGATCAAACAAACGCACCCGCTCACTCCTGAGTTACTGCTTCAATTCAATACACCCATGTCGGCTCATGAGGCTGCCAAATTAATTGGTATTGACGAGGAGCTGCTGACCAGTCCTTGGCATGTGAAAATTATCGGCTCGTTGGTAGTATTTAGTGAGGCATTGCAGTTGGCTGTACGGCTACATTGGACCAATACTGGCAAAGAGACTCAGCAGGTATATACCAAAGATGCAGCAGATGCGGTTACTGCAGCTTTTAAAGACTGGCAGTTTTTTGGTCGTGTGGACGTTCTTTATAAGAATAACAAGCAGACATTGATCAGTATTGATGAGCAAAATCCCAGTACCCCAGCATTACCTACCGAATCACTGCTAACGATTGGCGCAAGTAGCGACTATCAACAGCTTTTAGCCACCCATGCACTGGCAGCTATTGTCAAACTAGAAGCTGACAAAGCTGATTTACCTTGGTTTGACACAGCCATATTGGCGCGTCTTGAATAATCGTTTTTACTCACCTTTAGCGGTTCTGGAACCATTATTATTGGCATATTATTTTAAGTTATTCATATCTAATGGTATGGTAACGACTTAGTATTATTCACTAGTCCTCACTCTCTATAAAAAGCACACTATCCCTATTAAAACTGAGGGTGCAAATTTTAACAACTCCGCCTATTTGTAAGGAATATCACATGGATTATCGTTCAAAAACCTCTACCGGCGGTCGTAATATGGCAGGTGCGCGTGCATTATGGCGTGCAACTGGTATGACTGACGGCGACTTTGGCAAACCAATCATTGCAATTGCTAACTCTTTCACCCAGTTTGTACCTGGTCATGTGCATCTAAAAGATTTGGGACAACTGGTCGCACGTGAGATTGAACAAGCAGGCGGCGTGGCAAAAGAATTCAACACCATTGCCGTTGATGATGGCATTGCGATGGGTCATAGCGGCATGTTGTATTCACTGCCAAGTCGTGATTTGATTGCTGATTCGGTCGAGTATATGGTCAATGCTCACTGTGCTGACGCACTCGTTTGTATCTCAAACTGCGATAAGATCACGCCAGGTATGCTGATGGCTGCCATGCGCCTGAATATTCCAGTGGTATTCATTTCAGGTGGTCCAATGGAAGCAGGCAAAATCCTAGCCAGCACCGTCGGTAAGAGCCACAATACTGATAGTAATGACAGCAGTGCTGTTCGTAAACTCGATCTGGTCGATGCCATGATGGACGCTGCTGATGACAGCATTAGTGATGAAGATGTGGCCGCGATTGAAGCCTCGGCCTGTCCGACATGTGGTTCGTGCTCTGGGATGTTCACTGCCAACTCTATGAACTGTCTGACGGAAGCCTTAGGACTGGCATTACCAGGTAATGGTTCACTACTGGCGACCCACTCATTGCGCCGTGAGCTGTTCTTAGAAGCAGGACGTACTATTGTCTCACTTGCCAAACGTCGCTACGAGCAAGATGATGACTCGGTCTTACCTCGCTCAATCGCTAGCAAAGCCGCCTTTGAAAACGCGATGACACTAGATATCGCGATGGGCGGCTCGACCAATACTATTTTGCATTTATTAGCCGCAGCGAACGAAGCAGAAGTCGACTTTAAGATGTCAGATATTGACCGCCTAAGCCGCGGTGTGCCCTGTCTGGCAAAAGTCGCCCCTGCCTCACAAAAGTACCATATGGAAGATGTGCATCGTGCTGGCGGCGTGTTTGCGCTATTGGCCGAGCTTGACCGTGCAGGATTAATGAATACGGACGTTCCAACCATTCATAGCCCAACGATGAAAGCAGCGATTGATAAATGGGATATCATGAATGCGGACAACCACGAGGCACGCGCACGCTATCTAGCCGCGCCTGGTGGCGTACGTACTACTGAGGCGTTTTCACAATCAAAAGAATGGTCAAACCTCGATGTCAATCGTGAGTCTGGCTGTATCCGCAGTGCCAAGCATGCTTACTCACAAGATGGTGGCTTGGCTGTACTGTATGGCAACATTGCCGAGCGTGGCTGTGTGGTCAAAACCGCAGGCGTTGATGAAAGCATCTTAGTATTTACTGGGCGTGCACGTTTATTTGAGTCTCAAGATGATGCGGTTGCCGCGGTATTGGATGATAAAATCGTTGCCGGTGATGTGGTCATTATCCGCTATGAAGGCCCTAAAGGCGGTCCTGGTATGCAAGAGATGCTTTATCCAACCACGTACTTGAAGTCAAAAGGACTGGGTAAAGAATGCGCCCTACTCACTGACGGTCGTTTCTCTGGTGGTACATCAGGTCTCTCAATCGGTCATGCCAGCCCAGAAGCTGCTGAAGGCGGGGCGATTGGTCTGGTTGAAGAAGGCGATACTATCCATATTGACATCCCTAATCGCACTATCAACATGCAGGTTAGCGATGCTGATTTGGCGACTCGCCGTGAAGCCATGGAAGCTCGTGGACGCGATGCGTGGAAGCCTGTCAGTCGTGAACGTTATGTGACCCCTGCATTACGTGCTTATGCCGCCATGACTACGAGTGCCGATACTGGTGCCATACGCGACGTGAGCCAAGTTGAGCGCTAAGCCCTGCTTGTGCCGTTAACATTAAAAAGCTACTTGTATCATTTATTAAGCCTGCGCTATGCAGGCTTTTTTTTCACCAAAAAACAACGCAGTAATCGTTTTGATAACTATTTCTTTCGGTAATAATCGTTTTTTATCGGCATGATAAGTCTTACCGTTAGACAAAGTTTTTATTGATATAGACTTTCATCAACTTCAAAAAGCTGTATTCAAAACAACACCCTAGAACTGGCATTTAAAACCTAACAACGTGCGCAAACCTTATGATTGAAAAATATAACTTATTCTTATTGATTTGCGGTATCGCCTTTTTATTAGGGGCATTATTTCCTGTCATCTTTAAGCGTAACTTTATCTCCTTACCCATGCTACAAGTTAGCTTTGGTTTGATGATGGGCTATTGGTGGACCTCTTTGTCCTTTTTGGACCCTATAGACAATGGCATGCTCATCGAAAAGCTAACTGAGATCGTGGTATTGGTTTCGTTGGTTGGTGCGGGTATAAAGATTGATACCGAGCTCTCTTGGCAGTTATGGCGACCTACTGTCAGGCTACTGCTCATTACCATGCCCATTGGTATCTTTGCAATGGCAGTGCTAGGTTACTACGCATTTGGCTTAAGCCTAGGCGCTGCTATCTTGTTAGGGGCAGTATTGGCACCTACCGACCCTGTCTTGGCATCGAGTATTCAGGTTGGACCGCCTAATACTGGTGGAGAAGACACACCGCGCTTTACGTTAACGTCAGAGGCAGGATTAAACGATGGGCTTGCTTTTCCCTTCGTCTATTTGGCCATCAAAATTGCAGAAGCCTTTAGTGAAGGACAGGCCTTTACCTACGATATGCTATGGTCGTGGTTCACTCATGATGTCTTGTGGAAAATTGGCGCAGGCGTCGTTGTGGGTGTCTTGGTCGGTAAAGCGATGGCCAAAGTCGTGTTTTCCAAACATACTCGTGACACGACTATCTCACAGGGGTATGTTGTTATTGCACTCACCTTAGTCGCCTATGGTGTCGCAGAATACGTACACAGTTATGGGTTTATCGCAGTTTTCGTTGCAGCTTTCGCCTTTCGTCGTTCAGAGTGTGAGCATAGCTATCATCAAAAACTTCACGACTTTGCTGAGCAGTCAGAAGGCTTGCTGATGTCGCTGGTGCTGGTGATTTTCGGTATGTTCTTGGGCCAAGGACTACAGTCTGGGATTGAGCTGACATGGCGTGTCTATATCGTCAGTTTTACTTTTCTATTACTCATACGTCCGATTGGGGGGTTCATCGCCTTATCAGGGCTTAACTTACCGCATACCGAAAAATACGCAATCTCAGCACTGGGTATTCGTGGTATTGGTACGCTGTACTATCTGTCTTATGCGCTCAATAAAGATTTTTTTGCTGATGAAGATGCACTCAAACTATGGATTGTCTGCTCAATTGTGATTTTGGCCTCTATCTTTATCCACGGTTTAAGTGCTGCTAGGCTCCTAAGACTAACCCCTCAAAAGTCCAGTTGATTATTCATACTGGATTTATTTTTAGTAAAGCTGTTTGGGCAAAATCAGTTTGACTACAGCAACTGTTTAAGAGCACGTTAACTTGAGAGCGCACTAACTAATGTAGCTCATTGATCCAGTCTAAAACCGCCTCTGTAAGCGCAAACTGACGGATGTCGTTGAGCATCGTGGTGTCAAAATTATGAATAAAGGTAAATGACAATTGCTGCTCAGGATCACACCACGCCACTGAGCCATTGTACCCCATATGCCCAAACCCTGATGTGGCAGGCGTTACGCTACTATCGGTGGCTCTCTCGTTGTTGCCTATACTAAATAGCTTATGGTACCCCAAGCGCCATTGCATGGCCGCTGGCATTACTGCATCTAGACCGGTGACTTGCGGCGTAGACAGTTGCTCAAAAGTAGCCCTATCGATCAGCGTCTGCCCTTGCCATACGCCGCCATTGGCTAGCATGGCGTAGATAGTGGCTAATGCATCAGCTGAAGCGACACCGTTCGCAGCGGGAATGATGGCCTCTAACGTTTTGCGATTATGGTAGTCAAGTGCGTGTTTACCAGCAGGAATGAGCGCCGCTTTATAGTTCTTTAGATTGAGCTGACTGGTATCAAAGTACAAACGGCTAATATAAGCTGTATCCATGAGTGGCAAATCATTTTGCTCATTACCTGTATCTTGCTCATTACCTGTATCTTGCTCATTAGCTATAGCTGGATTAGGTGTCTGGTCATTGATCAAGCCCTGCTGCTGCCAGTATGTATAGCTGGGTAAATTGGCATAGGTACGCAACGTATCTTGTGAGTCGGACTTCAGCGTTGGTTTATTGCGTTTGTTACGTAGCAGTACACTATCTTCGCCTGAAGCTTCAAAGTCTTTTGCCAGTTTTGCTACTTGATCGACCTTATCTTTTGGCACACCAAAATAACAACTGTCTGAAATACCTAAAGGGTCAGTGAGATACTGGCGTAGTGCTTCAGCTAGTGACATCTGCGTCACTGCTTCTATCACACCGCCCAGCACCCAGCCATATATCAACGCACTGTACGCGCTATCATATTTTGCTGCATCTTCAGGTGCAGTGACAGGCATACCCTCAACGTGTCTCAGCATCGCGCCCCAATCGAGCACAGTGTCACTGTCAACATCGATACTGGTGATCGAAAACAGATCAGCCTGATGTGACATGACTTGTCTCAAGGTTATGTTATCTTTACCGTTTGCAGCAAACTCTGGCCAATACTTAGCGATGGGCACATCATAAGTGAGCAGCTGCTGAGAGACCAGCACATGTACGAGCGTCGCTAAAATGCCTTTACCCGTAGAAAAGTTAATCGCTAGCGTGTCAGGCTGCCACGGCTCATCAGGACGCGCCATTCCTATACTTGCTTGCGCGATGCACTCACCTGCCTGATATACCACCACTATACCGCCTGCTGGTGCATCATCAAGCTGTAATACAGTTAGTAGCTGCTGCAAACGTTGCTGCAAGTCCATCTTTGTTAGTGCATGAGAGTGTTGTTTATTATGTTCCGTCATTATTGTCTGGCTCCAATGCTATAAATTATTGTCGTTTTGAAAGTGTATAAATACGCTACCAAAAGGTCTGGACTAGTATAAATGAATGTGCAATCAATAAAAAAGGCCACCTACTGGTCGCCTTTGATTATTCAATAATATTTTAGGGTGTTACTAAAACTACGTGTCACGCTAGTATTTATTGAGTCATTTCACCCAGCTTAAGTATCTAGTCTAGCGAGGCACTAACAAACGATTATGAACTTCTTGTTCAAGCTTGGTCAGACCATGACTACGGCCGCGTTCCATAGCCGTATCCATTTTGCGTCCACGGAGCCAACCTGCTCGTAGCGCAATCGCTGCACCAACTCTATTACCGGATCCACAATGCATGGCAATTTTTTTGCCATGATGCTGGCGAAGTATGTTATCAAATGCCAGTATTTTGAGCTGCTTTAGCTCGGTAGCCCCATTGATAGGCAGATGCTCATAGCTCATTCCTGCCTGCTCAACCGCTACTCCTTCATCAAAAGTAAGCTCATCATCTGGCTGTAAATTGATGACTAACTCTACACCAGATTTTGCCAAAACAGTGACCTTTTCGTCATCCAATGCCCCGCACACAATAGTCTTGTCGTCCGGACGGAAGTAAGGCTCAAAGACAGCAGCTAAGTCGATACCGTTGTCACTATCTAAGTCAGTATCTAAGTCACTATCTAAAGCCTCAGTGGTCAAGGTGTCATTAGCAGCGACTGTGTCAGTAGCTGCTAAACTATCAGCGTGGTTGGTGCTTGTCGCATTGCTTTGTGGGTTTGTATTTTGTGACGTCATAATGATAAATATATTCGTTAAATATGGCTATTAAAATAAAAGCGACGCTATACAATATGTGCTACTTGCTGTCGCTGTTTAAGGTCACAACACCAGCCAAATGTGGCTTGCTGTTTTTAGAGCTATATAGGCCAAACTCACAAGTATCACCTGTGTTTTCTAGCTGTGCTACTGGCTCAGCGATGAGCTCTACTTCAGCTGGCAAAAAGATAGGCAGCTTGAATGAAACCTCGACAGTATAAGCGTCAGGTAGCTCATCCATTAAAGCAAGACACTTGGCTTTTGACCACATACCATGTGCAATCGCTTTTGGAAAACCAAAGGCACGAGCTGATAAAGGATGCAGGTGAATCAAATTGAAGTCACCTGAAACGAATGCATAACGGCGACCGATATCTTCTGGCACTTCAAAAATACTATGGACATCTTTCTCACCGACTTCTGGCTTGACGGCAACTGGACGCGGTGCGCTTTTCTTGTCTTTACTACTGCTGGATTTTTTGCTGCGTGACAGATAAGTTGACGTCCCTTCCCAAATAATTTCGTCTTCTGATTTGACTGTCGTCACAAAGTCAAACTGCTGACCTTGGGCGTGATCGCGCAAGTTACTAAACGTGACGGCCATTGCGACCGTTTCGCGCTCACCGATAGGGCGATACTGTGTGACGCTGTTGTCGATATGCACCAGACCTAACATAGCAAATGGGAATGGCTCTTTTACCATCATGTTCATCTGCAACGTTTGCGACAATACTGAAAAATAAGTCGCTGGAACTTTTCCATCGTCAGCGAATCCGCAAATTTTACGATAGTCATTTAGATTGTCTTGATCGATATGCAAGTCATCGACGTAATAAGTCGCTTGTGGTAATTGATCTTTGCTGATTTTTTCGCTGTTGCCAATAGGCAATAAGCTTTTGACGATATTGGCGTAGGTAGTGTGCGCTTTTGGCAACGCATCATAATGTGTGTCTGACATAAGTAAATCCTAAATGTGGCTTGAACAAGTTTTAACGTATCTAAAGACATTCTGCAGTCGTTGATTAGAACCTATTATTAAATCATTTAATAAGCGCCATATTCAATCAATCTTATGAGTATCTCTAATAGCAAAAAATAGTTTGGCTAATGGGTCTTGTGTTTTTATCATAAAAAAGCCACCCGTGGGCAGCTTTATTACAATTTATCAGCAATTATTCGTAAGCATATGTGAAACCAATCAAAATTGAGAGGAAGTTCTATGCAGCTTCCCGCCCGTTAATTATCACAAATGCTGGCAAATAAATCCATATTATGCACCAAGTAGGCTTTGACCACAGACACGGACAGTGTTGCCGTTCAGACCGCCAGAAGCAGGTGAAGCAAACCATGCAATAGTCTCAGCCACATCTACTGGCAAACCACCTTGGCTCATTGAGTTCATACGGCGACCCGCTTCACGAATAGCAAAAGGAATGGCTTCAGTCATTTGCGTTTCGATGAATCCTGGTGCCACTGCATTGATGGTCATGCCTTTAGCATTGCCTTCTAGCTGCTTGGCAGTTGCGTTGACCAAACCGATTACACCCGCTTTAGAAGTCGCGTAGTTAGTCTGACCCATGTTACCAGCGATACCTGAGATTGATGACACACAGACGATACGAGCGTTTGCTTTTAGTACGTCATTATCAAGTAGATAGCGGTTCAATTTAGCAATGCTGCCTAGGTTAATATCGATAACCATATCCCACTTTTTCTCATCCATTCTAGCGAGCGTCTTATCACGTGTTACGCCAGCATTATGAATGATCGAGTCTAAACCGCCACGCTTTTGCGCCGCATCTGCAATTTCTGCACCAGCATCATCACTTGTGATGTCTACCGTTAGTGCAGAGCCACTGATTTCACTTGCTACTTTTTGTAGGTCAGCTTGCTGCTGTGGTACATCCAGACAGATCACATGCGCACCTTCGCGAGCCAAGACACGAGCAATTGCTTCACCAATACCGCGACTGGCACCAGTCACTAGCATGGTTTTGCCACCTAAAGGTTGGTTCCAATCGACATCGACCGACTCGCCTTTGCTGACACGTACTACTTGTCCTGAAACATACGCTGAACGTGCTGAAGTGAAAAAGCGCAAGGTTGAATCTAGGTTCTGCTCGGCACCTGCTTCTACATAGATAAGCTGCGCCGTAACGCCGCGCTTGAATTCTTTACCGACTGATTTTACAAAACCTTCGAGTGCGCGCTGTGCCATTGCCGTTTCGATATCAGTGATACTCTCTGGCGTACGACCCACAATGATGACTCGGCCTGATTTTTCTACGCGACGGGCAACGGTATGAAAAAAGTCATACACTTCTTTTAGTTGATCGGCGTTGCTGATGTTGCTGGCATCAAAAAGTAAAACTTTGAATTGATCATCGCCACCTGTGTTTGCTTTTGCCTCAATGCCTGCATCAGCCAATGCGTCTTTGATATCATCGCTGCTGTTTACATAAACCTCAGCATGAACATCTGACAAAATACGTGCAACTGATTCGCCAACGCTCTTGTCGTCCCCATTCGCACGGCCAACCAACACACTACCGCGAACCAAACGCTCACCGCTCTCAAAACGATCAAGCGTAGTTGGCATCGGCAAACCTAAGTTTTTTGCTACTTTTTTGCCAAGAGAAGATTGAACAAAATCACCATAACGGTCTGACATAATATATTCCCTATAAATAATAAATGGTTAGAAGAATAGTAAACACAAGAGGTAATGCACCTATTATATAGGCTCATCGACATTGTAATTATTGATATTTGGTAAATCATTTTAAAACCAGCCTAACTATACACTGCCCTTGTAAACAAGTCCAAAAACAGACAATGTCTACAACAATCTGTAAACAACTCAGTATACAAGCCAGCAACTTTTTGTCGCGTTAATCGCCACCATATCATGCTAGAATCCGACCTATAAGTTATGGCAAGTTTAATTATCGATAACAATATATTATCAAACGAACCATTATGCAATGCTAATATCTAATGTTGGTTGGGCGATTAACGTCTTACCCATTATTACTAAGACTGATGATAACGCTTGTATAAGCGTCACATCGTTTGCTAAAGATATACATTAAACGAGTAAAAACGCCTTATCATACACAGCTATATGATGTGATAAATGATAATATTTGCTTCTTGCTTAAAATAACATTACCTATTCTTTACCCTCCATTTCTTCTACCCATACTTTTTAAGGATAATATTATGAGTAACAAAAATAACCACCCTGATAGCCCAGTTGTCGAAAGTACTGTCGTTAAAGCGAATGATGCAAAACCACAAGAAACAGCGGCGAGCAGTGAGCCTACTGCAGATGTCAAAGACGTGGCAAAAAAAGCGGTCGATACTAGCAGTGCAAAAGATACCAACAACACAAAAACAGATAGCTCAAAAAAAGACGTGCCTGCAAAAGACACCAAAACTGAAGCACCTAAAAAGCCTGACGCCAAAGACGCGGCTACTGATACAGCTACTAAAGAAACCGCTACTAAAGATACTGCAAAAAAAGCAGATGACGAAAAGGCAGCAACCCCTGCTGCTAAAAAGCCAGCGGCCACTGCCAAAAAGACGAGCAAAGCCAAGCCTGCCTCAAACCAAAACCGTGTGGCTATCCTAGGTGGTAACCGTATCCCATTCGCACGTTCGAACGGCTCATATGCTGACGTTAGCAATACAGATATGCTGACTGCTGCCCTAGACGGTTTGGTTGAGCGTTACAACCTACAAGGTGAGATACTAGGCGAAGTGGTATCTGGCGCTGTCATGAAGCTAAGCCGTGACATCAACCTAACTCGTGAAGCGACGCTAAACACAGCGCTAAACCCGCACACACCAACTTATGATATCGCACAGGCTTGTGGTACTGGCTTGCAAGCGACGTTTGCATCTGCCAACAAAATTGCCTTGGGTCTGATCGACTCTGCCATTACTGGCGGCGTAGACACAACTTCTGATGCGCCTATCGCTATTGGCGATGGCTTACGCAAAGTACTTATCAAGCTGGGTGCAGCAAGAGACAACAAACAACGTCTAAAAGCATTGATGGGTCTAAATCCAAAAGATCTAATCGACTCTCCACAAAACGGCGAGCCACGCACTGGTCTATCAATGGGCGAGCATCAAGCAATCACCACACTTGAGTGGAATATCAGCCGCGAAGCTCAGGACGAGTTAGCATTTAACAGCCATCAAAACCTAGCACGCGCTTATGACGAAGGTTTCTTTGATGATTTGATCACACCATACAAAGGTCTGACTCGTGACAACAACTTGCGTCCAGATACCACACTAGAAAAACTGGGTAAGCTCAAGCCAGTCTTTGGCAAAAAGAGTGCTAACCCAACGATGACTGCTGCTAACTCTACGCCACTGACTGATGGTGCGTCTTGTGTGTTACTAGGTACTGATGAATGGGCAAAAGAGCACGGTCTAAAGCCACTGGCTTATATCGCTCATCAAGAAACCGCAGCGGTAGATTTCATTGGTAAATCTGGTACCACAGAAGGTCTACTAATGGCACCAGCATATGCGGTACCGCGTATGCTCGAGCGTGCTGGTCTAACCTTGCAAGATTTTGATTTCTATGAGATCCATGAAGCCTTTGCCTCACAAGTGCTATCAACCCTTGCTTCTTGGGAAGATGAGAAGTTCTGTGAAGAGCGCTTAGGTCTTGATGCGCCTCTAGGATCTATCGATCGTAGCAAGCTAAACGTAAACGGCTCGTCATTGGCAGCAGGTCATCCATTTGCTGCAACTGGTGCTCGTATCCTAGCGACTGCCGCAAAACTACTGGATCAAAAAGGTTCAGGTCGTGCGCTTATCTCTATCTGTGCGGCTGGTGGTCAAGGTGTGACTTGCATCTTAGAAAAATAAGATTTAACGCCAATATAGTTTGCTAGTTAAGCGTCATTAATACAGATGACGCTGTCAAAAAATAAATGCCCTCTAATTCAATTAGAGGGCATTTTATTTGCCTTTATTTTGTTATCATAAATTTGCTCTATGACGATAGCCTTTTACAAACGCCAGCTTATCAAACAAAGGTAATATTTATGAGTACGATGAAATACTTGTTAAAAAAGCTCAGGCAAGTGATTTTTGATGAGCATCAAACTGTCCAACATGATAAAAAAAAGCCCTCAACGGTGACTGAATTTAAACCTATCTCATCTCATACCTACGACAATGCCAATAAGAGCCGATACGAGCGTGAGCAGACCACTTTGTCCAAGCGCATCGAAAAAGAAGTCGACTATGATGAGTTACGTCGAAAAATGCACCAAGACCTGATCGATAGCCATGACGAAGAGTTAGAGAACGAAATAGACGATTATATGCGTAACTTTTATTTTGACGGATGTCAGTTAACCACTCAAGAGAAGCTCGACCGCCGCACTTATTTTCAAGAGTTGGTTCGTTTACAACGCGAACTCATCAAATTACAAGACTGGGTCGTTGAGAATGGCGAACGTATCGTTGTGATATTTGAAGGGCGTGACTCCGCAGGTAAAGGTGGGGCTATCAAGCGCATCACCCAACGGCTAAACCCACGAGTCTGTAGGGTTGCCGCATTGCCTGCGCCGACTGAGCGTGAGCAAACGCAGTGGTATTTTCAGCGCTATGTTGCCCATTTGCCAGCAGCAGGCGAGATTGTCTTATTTGATCGCAGCTGGTACAACCGCGGCGGTGTTGAGCGGGTGATGGGGTTTTGTACTGATGAGCAGTACGAGGAGTTTTTTCAGTCCGTACCAGATTTTGAGCGTATGTTGGTCCGTTCGGGCATACGCTTGGTAAAATACTGGTTTTCTATTACCGATGATGAGCAACATTCGCGCTTTATGAGCCGTATCCATGACCCCTTAAAACAGTGGAAGCTCTCGCCAATGGACTTAGAGTCACGTAGACGTTGGGAAGACTATACCAAGGCAAAAGAGACCATGTTTGAGCGTACTCATATCCCTGAAGCGCCATGGTGGGTCGTTGAAGGCAATAGCAAAAAGCGCGCAAGGCTCAATTGTATTGCTCACCTGCTCGAACAAATCCCTTATAAAGAAGTCCCTCGTGATGAGATCGAACTGCCTGACCGTAAGCGCGACGATGAGTACTACCGCGAACCCATACCTGACGACATGTATGTGCCGCCCCGCTACTAGCCTATATTTATATACAATCAAAGAGACTTTAATTGCTATAAGCAGCCTTTATTTAATAAGGCTGCTTTTTCGTATACATCTTTAAAAACATTACATCGTATATGTGGATTGTAAGCTATCGATTTTACCAGCCAGCAGGCGCTCAACTTCGTTTTTGATACGCTGTCCAGAAATATCACTACCAATTTGCACTGCAAAACCTGCCGGACGACTGCCTTGGGTTTTAGAGTTAATCCAAACGACCTTACCGTTCATCGGTAAGCGTTCGCTAGAGTTTGGTAACGTAATGGCAATAAACACCTCATTACCTAACTGCTGCGGCTGATCAGAGGGCACAAATAGCGCGCCATTACTCACAAAGGATAAATAGCTGGCATACAATGTCTCGATACTTTCAATGTGGCAGGTTAAGATCCCGCCGCGGCCTGGCATTGCCATAGTCAGCTTCCTTTATCGAATGAGTTAAATGTATTTTATGAGCGTATTGGATATATATAAATAAAAGCAATTGTGAGTTAGCAATCCCTTATAAGACGCTACAGCACTGCCTTACAAGTATGCCAACTCTTGCATTAGCTTATCATAGGCAAATTTTTCTTGCACATTTTGTTGTAGAGCAACTTTGGTCTGCTGCAAGCTCATAGCTACGGTTTCTAGTCCGCTACCTGTGGGTTGGTAAGATGCCAATGCTGATGAGAGATTAATGTCTTTTTGTAGTTCGCTAAGTCCCAAACAAACACGGCGTATATCAAGAAGCATCAACTCAGATAACTGGATAAACTCCTTGATACTCAGCTGACTTTGCCAATAATCACTTGCTGCCACGCTACTACGCTTGCCACTACGCAGTGCTTGCCATGTGGTCAGCCATAGCGCGCGCTTACTGTACCACGGTGCCTGCGCCAAGCCTATAGCAGCGAGCGGAGCACCATTTGCCAGCTGTATGAGCTGCTCGATGGCTGTCTGACCCACTGCCTCACGGTTGATCGTATGACCTAGCACTTGGGTCACATAATCGATGGCAACGGCAGGCTCTATCGTCTGTAGCGCTAACTGCTGTACTCGGCTCTTGATGGTTGGAAGTAGCTGAGCGGGTGTATCACTAATCAAAAACAAATGAACCTGCGATTGCGGCTCTTCTAAAGTTTTAAGTAAGGCATTGGCAGCAGCAACGGTCATTTGCTCAGCATGATCTAACACGCAAATACGCATTCCCTGTCCGCCTTGATATATAAAAGGCTGGAGCGCTCGAATGTCATCAACTTTAATTTTAAGAGTGCTATTACTTGTGCTCTTGGTATTCTTCTTGTCTTTTGTATTGCTTGATTTTTCTTTGAGAGGCTCATTGTCTGCCTCGATGGGCATACTGACTAGCGGTAAGACTTGCAAGCTTGGGTGGGTGCCCGACTTTAACCATTGACAGCTTTCACATACGCCGCAAGCTCCTGATGGGTGTGTACTACGCTTGCGGCACAATAACCAAGCAGCCAATCGCCACACAAAGGCCCGTTTACCCATACCCTGCATACCAGCAGCAAGTAGTGCGTGCGGCAATGACTGCTGCATCAATACTCGCTGCGTCAATTGCGTCCACAGCGTCTGCTGCCATGGCAACAATGGTGCAAAATAGATACTGCCTGACGCCTCCAGTGTACCTACATTCCCTGTCATATCATTCATAGTTATAGCTCTATTGGCTCTATCACGTTTTTGGGTACTTGGGCTCGAGAGGCAGCATGCGACCACTGCTCTAAAAATATGTGGTTAGATTACTGTGCAATGGGGCTTTGGGTAATACCATTTTGGGTAGCAGGGTTTTGAGCAGCAGGACTCTGAAAGTCAGCTAAGCTCATCGCATTTAAACGCTCTAGATCTTCCTGTGTATCCACACCAGCAGGTAATTGGCAGGCAGCTTCGGCAATGGCAATATGCTCACCATTTTCTAGCACACGTAGCTGCTCTAGACTTTCGAGTAACTCGAGCGGCGTCTGTGGCCAATGTACAAACTGCTGCAATAAACTGACGCGATACGCGTATAAACCCAAATGGCGATACGCATTTTTTGGTGGTTGTCTTTGACTGCTACCAGCCAGCGCAACATCACGATCACAAGGGATGGGCGCGCGACTAAAATAGAGTGCGCGCTGTAGGTTGTTTGCCTGTTGACTGACGACTTTTACCACAGATGGTCGCTGAAACGTATCGTAATCATCGATAGGTTCACAGAGTGTCGCCATGACGCTAGCCTCATCCGCGACCAAAAGTGCTTGTACCTGCTCGAGCAGCAATGGCGGTACAAGTGGCTCATCCCCTTGCATATTGACCACGATGTCATGGTCAGCCCAGCCTTTGATAGCAGCGACTTCTGCCAAACGGTCCGTCCCCGAAGCATGTTCGCTACTGGTCATAACAACATCGAAACCTGCATCGGTGCAAACCTTTGCAATACTCTCATCATCAGTCGCGATACACATATCATCTGCAAAGGTAGCTGCCTGTGCTTTTTCAGCCACCCACAGTATCATCGGCTTGCCATGAATGCTTAGCAATGGCTTACCAGGTAGCCGAGTGCTCTTAAAGCGAGCAGGAATTACGATATGGGTTTTAGTAGAGGGAGCGACAAGCGACATGGTTGATTCCTATAAAATTATGGTGCAGTTTGGTGTCTTAACCAGTGTCTATGATGAGACGCTTATACTAGCATTTTGATTAGCATTGACACCTAAAGCTTTTAATTGCTGGTTGAGATTATCGTAGCAGTTATCGGATAAAACGGCTGTCACAGGTAATACCCATAATCTATTGATTAGCTCTGAATACTCAGCATTCAACACTTGATCCGTTGTATATTCTGACAATAACGCGCCTATTTTTACCGCATCTTTACTGGTCACCACGATTGGATAATCACTATATTGCAATAACTCAGCCAAACTAAAGTCATAATGATCAGGATAAGGATGTCCTACGACATCAAAACCAAGAGATTTTAAGGTATCAAAAAAACGTTGTGGATAGCCGATGCCACTGACTGCATGTACTCTACTATTACTAACCGGTATTGCGTTATCGGTCTGAGGCGTATCCGACTGTGAATTCCATAGCCTTTGCAATGTATCCGCTTGCAAATGCATGGTCAAGCGCTCAGCATGTCGCGCCTTCTCACCACTTTTATTATCATAAGCCGAATCTATGACAGGATTCTCATGATAGATGACGTCAGCCCCTTGCAATCGTGACATCGGCTCACGCAAAAACCCAGTCGGTAGCAATTGCTCATTGCCAAACCCTCGCGCGTCATCTACCACAATCCACTCTATATCGCGCTTAAGCGCATAATGCTGCAAACCATCATCAGCGATGATCAATTGCACATCGGGCTGAGCATCCAGCAAAGCAGCAATCGCCTGCTGACGGTTGGGGCATACTGCCATAGCAACGCCTGTCGTATGAACAATCAAACAAGGCTCATCACCTACCACGCTCGGCAAACTGGTAGCACTTACCACGGCCGGCATTTGACTGGTATCACCACCATAACCGCGGCTGATAACCCCTACCTTTATGCCTTGTCTTTGCAAATAACTAACTAAAGCAATAATAAGCGGCGTCTTACCACTACCCCCTACCGTAATATTGCCAATGACCATGACGGGTACAGATGCACGGTAACTCGATAGCAACCCAGATTTATAAGCATTGCGGCGAAGCATGGTAATCAACCCATAAAGCCAGCTAACAGGCAACAATAGCCAAAGCCAAAGGGCGCGGCGTTGCCATGCACGGGTGATTGTCGTCTCGATGCTCATTGATAATTGCCATTCATTCTATTGATGCGTTGCATAGGTGCTAACGGTTGTTCCAGTTTTTAAGACTACCAGACTTACCATAAATCAAAGTACAGATATGTGATGCTATTCAAAATCTCGAGCATACATTTGCGCATAGTGACCCTGTAGCTGCATCAGCTCGTCATGCGTTCCTAGCTCAACGATTTGTCCGCCATCCATCACAGCAATACGATCAGCGGACTCGATCGTCGTCAAACGATGCGCGATTACTAGTGTCGTGCGGTCTTTCATGACATTATCGAGGGCTTGTTGAATGTAGTATTCTGACTCATTATCAAGCGCACTAGTGGCCTCATCCAAAATCAAAATCGGCGCATCTTTTAATAATGCGCGAGCAATAGACAGTCGTTGACGCTGTCCACCTGACAGCTGTAGTCCTTCAGCACCGATTTCACTTTGGTAGCCGTTTGGCATCTTCATAATAAAGTCATGCGCGAACGCTGCTTTTGCGGCCTGCTCTACCTCAGCTTGGGTTTTATCAGCCAAACCGCCATAAGCGATATTGTTCAATACCGTTGTGTTAAATAACACCACTTGTTGATTCACCATGGCGATTTGTGCACGCAAGCTTTCTAATTTTATATCTTCAATGGGTATGTTATCTAGAGTAATTTGCCCTGAGGACGTCTCTAAAGTACGTGTTAGAAGATTCACTAAGGACGACTTACCCGCCCCGCTTCTTCCGACTAGTGCAACTGTCTCGCCTGCTTTTACATCTAAGGTAAAGTCGCGTAGAGCAACCGTTGAGTCTGGATATACCAAGCTGACATTGTCCAAAGACATCTGACCGGATAACGGCTTACTAATAGTACCTGTGTCTTCCTCTTCTGGTTCATCAAGTAATGCAAAAATCGACTCACCAGCAGCAATACCTTTTTGCAACTTTTGATTGATATCGGTCAGTGATCGGACAGGCTTACTGAGCAGACCAGCCGCCGCAATATAAGAGATAAACTCACCCGCTGAAATATTACTGATAACTGAAGGTCTAAGGGCAAGCCATACCACCACTGACATGGCTATCGCCATCAATAACTGTACCGCTGGGGTGTTGATACTATTGGTGACGACCACCTTCATGCCTTGGCGTAAATTCTTTTTTGAAGTCTTATCAAAACGCTCGGCTTCGTACCCTTGTCCACCGTAGTTCTTTACCACCTGATAGCCACCGATGACTTCATTGGTGATATGACTAACACTACCCATCGTCTTTTGAATGCCTTTAGACAGCTTCAGGTAACGCTTAGAAGCGATACGGATGAGCCACAATATCGGTGGTAATACGACGAACAAAATGAGCGTCAAGCGCCAGTTGCTATACAACAAAAAGCCTATCAATGCCACAACCGTCAAACCATCACGCAGCAAGGTCTTCATTGAGTCGGTACTGGCGGCGGTAACTTGTTCCACGTCAAATATCAGTTTTGATGAAATCGTACCAGCAGGATTGGCCAAATAGAATGAACTTGGTAGACGTAGTAGTTTATTAAATACTTCAATCCGCAGCTGATAAACCAGATTACGTGACACCAAAGCAGTGTAATAGTTACCCAAGAAACTACCCACACCGCGTACAAAAAACAAGGCAATAATGAGTAAGGGAAATAAAGCTTGTTTGCTGCGGTCATTTTGATTGATGGCATCAGTGATGTATTGCAATAGCTTGGCAATCCAAATCTCAGTTCCTGCATTGATAGCAAAACCCAAAACAGTTAGTAGCAAGGCCCACCAATACGGCTTTAGATATCTCAGTAGGCGCAATAAGGTCTTACTTTTAGGCGGACTAGAAGGTGCTGCTGAAGGTTTTTTAGCAGAAGATTTTGTAGAGTCAGATGTATAAGCTTGGCTCATAAAAGCCTCAATGTAGGTGTCATAACATGAATGGGCTGTGCTTGATACACAGTTTATAGTAATGATGCGGCAAATGTTATTGCGGCAAAGTTTGACCAAGTGGGACAACGGTGCTGATATTCAGGTTCAAAAAGCCAAGTTTGCCAGCGACATCCATTACTCGTACGACAGACTGATGGGTAGCGTTGGCATCCGCTGCAATCACAAAGAGCATATCGCGATTGCTTCCTGCTTCTTGCTGCAACATGCTGGTCAGTTCGGCTTCGTTGCTACTGGCGAGCGTAATACCATTGACCAAGTAACTGCCGTCTTCTTGCACAGCCACTTCAATGCTATTTTGTGGTTCTGTCTGTGCCACACCTTCTGCTTCAGGAAGGATAATATTTAAGCGACTAAAGTGGTTAAAGGAGGTAGCCAGTAGCAAAAAGACAATCAAAAACAATAAGCAGTCAATCATCGGTGTTAGATTAATCTCAAGCGGCTCAACCGTCGGTTTTCTAAAACGCATATGAATCTCTTCAAATTATCTAGTGCGCATGGGCATACTTTCGTATGAAAACCATCGCTATTATATAGAATCAAAACTATGACCGTTATGATGTCGCCATGTTGACCTTGTCTGTATCTAAGCCTGCATCTAACTGACTTCTAGCATGCTCATCCATAGCTACTGTACTATTGGCAGGCGCCGACGTGCGAGTGTTTTCAAGCAATTGGTAGTCGTATAGCTCTTGAATCATAAGTCCTGCTTGCGTCTCGAACTGCGCATTGATATCGATGATACGGCGTTGAAAGTATCGATACGCCACCAGTGCTGGGATAGCCACGATCATGCCAGCAGCCGTCGTGATTAGTGCTTGTGACACACCAGCAGCAAGCATAGTTGGATCTTGCATCGCACCATCAGTGATGGCTAAGAATGAAGAGATAATACCTAATACGGTACCTAATAATCCAAGCAATGGCGCAATAGCACCAATCGTACCCAGCATATTGATATTTTTTTCTAATTGATGAACTTGTACGCTGGCACGGTTTTGCATATGCATGGTCATAGACTCTAAGCCATACTGACGATAGAGCAGACCTGTTGCCAAAATATCACCAAGCGCTGTCTTTTCTTTGACATTCATCAGCTGCGTACGACCAATATCACCATTTTCACGTAAGCGAGTGATGAGCTGCTCTCGTAGTCTAGTGGGCACAATTTTGTTAAATTGTAGCGTATGGCTACGCTCAATGATGATAACCAGCGCTAATATAGAACAGACGACGATAGGTGTCATTAGCCAGCCACCTGCCTTTACTAACTCCCACATACTTACTTTCTTCCATATTCTCAAAACAGTTATGACGTAGACGGATTCATGCGTAAACAATTGCTACTAATAAATCAGTCCTACTAATTCGCGTGTTGTCCTAAGCCTGCGCTTCTATATGCTTGATTAAAGCGGCCAGTTGATCTTGATTATGGAAGAATATCTCAACGCTACCCTGTCCATCTTTTTTGTGCTTGAGTTTGACTTCGGCGCCTAACATATCAGTCAGTCTTTGGGTGAGACGTTCAGCATCACGAGATTGTGCTTGTTCGATACGATTGGCTTTGGGAGCCGGCTGCAAGATAGATTTGACCAGTTTTTCCGCTTCTCGCACCGTCATGCCACCATCGATGATTTTTTGCGCGATGATAGGCTGCTGCTCAGAAGACAACGCCAATAGCGTACGGGCATGACCCATATCTAGCGCGCTGGTTGCCAAATGGTCTTTTACCGTATCATGTAATTGATTTAAGCGCAGTAAATTCGATACCGTCGTACGTGCCTTGCCAACGACTTCAGCAATCATGGCATGACTCATACCGAACTCAGTATGAAAGCGCTGCAATGCTGCTGCTTGCTCAATTACTGATAAGTCTTCACGCTGGATGTTCTCGATCAATGCGAGTGCAATGGCGAGCTCGTCAGATAGCGCACGTTCAATAGCTGGAATAACCGACTTTCCGGCCATTTTGGCCGCGCGCCAGCGACGCTCACCCGCGATAATTTCGTGAGTAACAAAATCTTCACTTTTATCTTCATTGGCCAGCAAAGGACGAATCACAATAGGCTGCATCACGCCATGCTGCTCAATAGAAGATGCCAATTCTGCGAGCGCCGTTTCACTCATATCACGACGTGGCTGATATTTGCCTGCTTGTAAAAGGGTGACATCGATTTGTACGAGGCTGATTTGATCTTCTTGCGTACTTGCTTCTGTGCTGCTATTGCGTGACTTAGCAGCAGTAGACTTACTCGCAGCTCGCGGACTACGCGGTGCGCGAGTACCGTTGTCGCTATCAGCATCATTAGACGTTGTGGTCGATTTTTTGCTGGTTTTAATCGAAGTAGTATCAGCAGTCGCAGCTGCCGCGTTGGTATCGGCAGGCACTTTGGGATTCGGTGTTTCAGCTGGCGACGTGTTGTCACGTGCAGCCATATCGTCTTGCAAGGCAGAGGCGGTGATTTGCTTTTCTTTTTTGATTGATCCCAATAAGGCATCTAAGCCTCGATTGGCAGCCAACCCTCTTTTCTTCGCCATGATTACCTATCCTCTAACGCTAAAATAAAAGCCTATTGATTACTATTACGGCTTACTAAATGCAATTTTCAGTGCTTTGTTGTCCAACTGATTGCTTACTGTCTTTACCAGTGAAACTCGCTTATATAAACAACGCTTATATAAAAATCAACTGCTCTGCTTTATGACTTCAGCAGCCAGCTTTTGGTACGCGCGTGCGCCTTTTGACCATCTCTCATAAGCAATGACGGGCAAACCATGTGCAGGCGCTTCTGCTAGGCGAATATTTCTTGGAATATGTGTCTTGTACATGATATCGCCAAAATGCGCTTCTAATTCAGCAGACACATCACGAGCAAGTGTATTACGTGCATCAAACAGCGTTCTCACGACTCCACGTATGTATAGCTTGGGATTTAACTCTGTTAGACGCTCAATCGTTTGGGATAAATCAGCCAACCCTTCTAATGCATAATACTCACACTGCATCGGAATAATGACGCTATCAGTTGCGACCAGAGCATTAATGGTCAATAGATTCAAACTAGGCGCACAATCTATAATCACATAATCATATGACTGCTTTTTATTAGCGACTTGATCATTAACCAAATCTGCCATGGCAGTTTTGAACAATTCATGGCTATCAGTCTTGCTCATCAATGTGATATCCATACCTGCCAAATCGCGGTTGGCACCGATAACATCGAATCCAGCAGGGCTAGTGACAATGGTTTCAGTCAGTGATACCCCATCAAGCAAAACATCGGCTATGGTAAGCGTTAGCTCATTTTTATCAACACCAGTCCCGCTGGTTGCATTACCCTGTGGGTCTAAGTCAATCAGTAGTACGTGCTTGCGCTTAGCAGCTAAACTGGCGGTCAAATTTACCGCCGTTGTGGTTTTGCCCACACCGCCCTTTTGATTCGCAATTGCTATGATTTCCATACACTCACTCAATATTATTAAAATCTATTACTTGATTTTTCTTTTACTGTATTTGATGCAGTTGGTAACGCTCATACTGGTAAATTCGTACTACGCCAGCACTCTCAATCCGCAGCCGTTTTAGATGTCAACTGCTCAATTTCCGCTTACATAGTTTTAGTGCTTTTAAATACTATGTCATTTGAGTACAAACGTAAACTATGTTTCACAAAAAATGATAGCTGTTTCATGACTGAGAAGTGTTTGTCATTTAGATGTTTTGACAGACATCTCAATCAAATGACGGCTGTCATGCAGCCGCGGTACTGATAGCTTGATTGTTTTGATGTGCCAATCACCATCGAGCGCTTGCAGCTCTTCATCACTCGGTGCTTTGCCTTTCATCGCACACAGATAGCCGCCATCTACTAATCTTGGCTGCGCTACCTCAACAAAATCTATCAAACTGGCAAATGCTCTAGAAGTCACTACGTCGTAACTGGCCTCGTGTGCTTCGATACGTGAAGCGATTAGCTGCATATTACCCAAACCAAGTTCACTGCTGATTTGCTTGATAAAGCGAATCTTTTTCTGATTACTATCAAGTGCTGTACATTGGCGCTCAGGCTGACAAATCGCAATAATCACTGCAGGCAACCCTGCTCCTGTGCCAATATCAAGCAGTGAACCCGCTGGTAAATGCGTGATAATAGACAAACAATCAATCACATGTTTGATCAGTGCTTCTTCTGGGTCAGTGATAGCGGTCAGATTATACGCTTTATTCCATAACAAAAGCTGGTCTAAGTATAATAATAACGTGCGCTGCTGTTTATCACTTAGAGATAAACCGAGCTCGGCTATTGCTTGTGCTAAGATATTAGCAAGCGTTGGCAGCTGTGCCCCAAGTTTGATAAAGCCAGTCGGATCAATACGGATGTTACCCGTGTTAGCAGACGATGAAGAGGTTTTAGCGGAAGCTGACATACAACGAGTTATCCAGTTTTGACATGTGAACCGCCTATTTTATCATGTGACCCGCTCATTGAATAGTTGCAGATTGCGCCAATGTGGAACATCTTATACTATCTACGCTTGTTGTGAGGCGTTATCGTATGTAATAGCATGATATGCCATGAGCCATTTATTCTTTTTTTATTCATTGTGCTATGTCAATTATCCAAATATGATACAAAACTGCGCTCAATGACTTCGTTAAAATGCAGCCACATCTTGTAAGATGTCTTTATTGACAGTAATAGTTTTAGAATAAATACGCCTAGTATGAATATGCCATACCCCAACCTATACCTTTAAGATGATGTTTTAATACCCTATGACTGAACAACTCCGCACCCCTATATCTCAAATATCAAAAGACGCTAACAATATGGTACTACCTACCGCTGACTCGAAAAATACTCAGCAAGATACACCTAATACGCCCAATCCTATTTTTGTAGAGGTTCAGCAAAATTGCCGCATATCAGCTGAGCAACTAAAGCGCTATAGTGACCCTGATGAGCTGCCTACAGACACCCGCATGGCACCGGACTTGGATGTTGGTTTTGGTCAGCAGCGCGCACTCAAAGCATTGCATACGGCTCTAGATATCAAGGCTAGTGGCTATCATGTATTTGCTGCTGGTGAGAACGGCTTGGGCAAACGCACGGTTATTAGTCGCCTGCTTACCCGCATCGCCGCTGATGCACCAACGCCTGACGATTGGGTCTATGTGCATAATTTTACTGATCCCCGTACGCCGCTCGCACTGCGTCTGCCTGCAGGTCAAGCAGTACAACTACAGCAGCACGTCAATAGCTTGTGGCAACAAGCCAAAAAGCGACTGAGCCAACGGTTTCGTAGTGACCAATACCAAAGTAAAATTGAAGCGATAAAGAACAATACGCATCAAAAAGAGAGTCATGCCTATGATGCGCTAAACGCTGAAGGCAAACAATATGACTTAGCTTTAACGTTTCGCTCGTTTGATAATAAAGCAGTTTTCGTTCATCCCAGTCAACTAACGACAGACAATAGCAGCGACCACTCAAAGGATTCAAAATCACCTAGCAATGATGAAGACTCATCGCCGATAAATAGTACCGAAAAAGCCAATATACCAAGTAACGATAAAACTAACGGTAATAAAGATCAAAATAATGCCCAAAATTCTGAGTATGGCAATAGCGAGTACGAAGCGGAGTTAAATAACTTTGTACAGAAAAATCATATGCAAAAACGGCTCAGCCAACTGACCATCGCTTTAGAGCAGTTAGAAGATGAAGCCAACGATGCAATCGAGTCATTGCATCGCAGTATCGCGCACCGTGCGCTACAACCTTTGTTTGCCCCTATTTATGAGCAGTTTGCCACGCACCCGCTTGTTGTTGATTACCTCAAAACTGTGTTTGCCGATATGGTTGCTCATGTAGAGCGCATCGTCAACGGTGATGACGAAGAATTTGTGTCGGCAGTATTAACCACAACACCTAGCCGTTATGCGGTCAATATTATTGTCAGCCACGTACCAGACAGTGGTGCACCTGTTGTCTTTGAAGACCTGCCGACTCACCTTAATCTGTTGGGTCACGTTGAGCAAATCACTCAATTGGGTACCGTAACGACTGATGTCAGCATGATTCGTGCGGGCGCCCTGCACCGTGCCAATGGCGGCTACCTGCTCCTAGAAGCCAGCCATTTACTTGAGCACCCTTATGCATGGCAAGGTCTAAAGCGCGCATTACAGTCACGCAAAATTAAGCTCTCAAGTCTTGAGCAGATGCTGACCCTAACAGGTAGCTTGTCCTTATCACCTGCGCCTATTGATCTTGATATCAAAGTGATCTTATTAGGTGAAGCAGACTTGTACTATGAGCTGTTAGAGCTTGAGCCTGAGTTCGATGCGGTGTTCAAAGTTCGAGCGGACTTTCATGATGATGTGACGCGCACCAGCGAGCATGAATTGGCACTGGTAGCGAAAATGGCAGACATCATTGACTACGCCGATCTGTATCCGTTCGATAGTTGCGCGCAAGCCACGTTACTTGAGCACTTGAGCTTGCAAGCTGAAGAACAAGATCGACTGAGCTTACATAGTGACTTGCTTATCAAGCTGCTACATGAGTCTAACCGTCATGCGCGTTTGAACGCACAAAATATGGTTACTGCTGACCATGTCATTCAAGCCATTGACGATATGGATGAGCGCTCAGGATATTTGCGTGACCTATATTGGGATGAGCTCAAAAACGGGCAGCAACTGATTCAAACCCAAGGCAGTGCGGTTGGACAGGTCAATGCCCTGACTGTCGTCAGTTACGCTGATAGTGAGTTTGGCATGCCTGCGCGTCTCACTGCGGTGATTCAACCCAATATTGGTGCAGGTGAAATCCTTGATATTGAACGTGATGTAGACTTGGGTGGTAGCTTGCATGCTAAGGGCATGCTGATCATGACCAGCTATTTGCGGGCGCTGTTTAGCCAGCACCATGCGCTAAATTTTAGTGCCTCGCTCGCATTTGAACAAAGCTACGCTCATATCGATGGCGATAGCGCCACTGTCAGCGAAGGCTGCGCCCTACTATCCGCCTTAGCTAATGTCCCCATTGATCAATCATTTGCCATCACTGGTTCCATGAATCAGCTGGGTGAAGTACAGGCTGTTGGCGGCATCAACGCCAAAATCGCTGGGTTTTTTGATGCCTGCCGTGAGCAAGAACTCACAGGTGGGCAAGGCGTGGTTATTCCGATGGCCAATGTTAAACAACTGATGTTACGTGACGATATCATTGCTGCTGTAAGAGACAGCAACTTTCATATCTATGGTGTTTATACATTGAGTGAAGCCTTGACCTTGATGACAGGTCTACCCATCGACACCATGAACAAGAAAGGTCGATATCGCAAAAATACGCTATTCGGTAAAGTTCTGGATCGTCTAATGCTGTGGGATGAAAACCAAGATGGCGATGATGATGTCGATGATAAAAAGTCAGAAAAGAAAGAGAAAAAAAAGCGTAAAGCAAAGCGTCAGAAAAAAGAGGATAAGAAAAAGGAAGAAAATCGTAAAGACGAAAATGGTGAGACTGAAGTCATTGATGATGAATCGCTTTAGTACCCACTAGCTTTAATATCTACTATATTAGTCTTCATTATTAAATACAGAGCGTTCGATATGGCGTCGACATGTACGAACGTCCCTAGACGCCACGATACTTTTCTGCGATGATAAACGGCTGCTAACTGGTTAAAACCCATAAAACATTAGCCTTTAAAGCATTAATCTTGAAAATATTGACCTACAAAAAAATGACCTATGACTTCATAAAGGGTATCTCTTAATGACTGTACGTCCTACCACTGCCAATGACATCCACGCTCAAGCCAACGCTACTGAGCAAGAGAATATGCTGGTGGCTACAGACAGCAATGCGCTAAAAGAGAGCAATGACAACCGTCATGGAGCGGCGACGACTGCTCGTCAATGGCAGGTGTTGTCACAGCTACAGCGCAATCGCTGGGTAGGCACCACCCATATTTACGAACAGCTCATGATGGCAGGTTTTGACATCAGCCTACGTACTGTACAGCGTGATCTGAATGCGCTGGCCAAACGCTTTCCTATCGAAAAAAACAATGCCAATCCTCAAGGCTGGCGCTGGAAAGAAGATGCCCCACTACAAAGCTTACCGCATATGAACTTATCGCAAGCCGTTGCCTTTAATATGGTTGAGGCCAATCTGACTCAGCTATTGCCACCTGTCATTTTAGATGAGCTGTTCCCTTGGTTTGACTTGGCAAGACGACAACTCAAAAACAGCAAAGTGACACACTCATGGATAGACCGCGTCCGTATTGAGCCTGCGACCCAGCCACTCATTGCGCCACACATAGACCTAGATAGCAAAGACAACATCTATCATGCTCTATTTTATCAGTTGCAAATCAATGCCTGCTATACTCGCAGCAATAAGTCAGAGGCCAGCGAGTATACGCTAAACCCTATTGCTATCATTCAGCGTGGTGTGATTATCTATCTACTGGCCACTCGTACCGATGATCCAGACGTCATTATTCGCACCTTTGCGCTACACCGATTTGATAGTGTGGAGATTTTAGAAAGTACCGCACAAACCCCAGATAACTTTCAACTCGATACGTATTTGGACGAAGGCAGTATGGGGTTTAGTCACCCGTTTTTCGGTGAACTGGCTGAGCGTGGTAAAAACACCACCATTGAGCTACAATTTACGCAGCAAGCAGGTAGAAGCCTCACAGAGAGTAAATTGAGTGACGATCAGGTTGTCATAGCAAATGATGACGGAACCTTAACGATAAAAGCGACGGTTAATCTGACCTCACAACTGGTTTGGTGGCTACGTGGTTTTGGCAATGGGTTGTTAGGTGCTAAGCCTGAGTTGTTATACCAAGCGGTATTAGACAAACCTCGAGCGACAACGAATACTGATAGTGATGTCTAAGCTGAGTAATACTTAGACCACAATATGCGCTAATAACCAAGAACCAAGAACCAAGAACCAAGAACCAAGAACCAAGAATTAACCACTAAGAATTGAAAAAAGGAATGTTATGCCGACCACTGCCCCATCACCACTGCTTTCCGACAGTTTAAGAGGACTGGGCTTGGATACGGGAACCTTATTTTTTGCGCTCAATTATGAATTTACCAAGATTGAGCCAAAAGGGTTATTTAAGCGTTTTAAAAAGGACAAAAGCGCAGTCGATATCGACTTAGCGTGCGTCTTATATGATGACAACTGCATCATTAGTGACATCGTCTGGTTCAAACAATTGCGTGATAGAGCCGAATCAGTCAAGCATCAAGGAGACAGTCTAAACGGCAAGGATCGCGGTGAGCAAGCTATGTATCTTGCGCCACTTGACCAAGAGCAAATTAGATTGGAATTAGAAGAAGTTCCAGAACATATCACCCATATTGCGCTGCTTGCCAACTCATACCATGGTCACGCGTTTTCAAGAGTTAAGAAAGGCGAGATTCATCTGAGCGATGACGAGGGCAACCGCTGTTTTGAAGTCAACCTAAAACAGCTGCCACGTGATTGTAAAACCCTTTGGGTTGCTCATTTGCGTCGTTCTGTCGATGACTGGCATCTGACGCTACAAAACCTACCACTAGATGCAGAAGATCTATCAAGTGCAGCACAGCAAGTGGCCCATGAGTTGGCACGTGCGATGCCTATTCCTCAGGGTGTATAGTCCTAGATATACATTATCAACAAATAATACAATGTAAAAATGGTGCTATGTTTTGATCACATGGCACCATTTTTTGATCGCACACACCGTTATCTGGTGACTGTTTAGATTACTATTTGAATGGCTACTTCAACAAACACCTACTCCTATCTAATTTTTATCTATAAGACCTCACCACAATGTGGACAAAAATTCTTTTGACGGTCCTCTACTTCTTTTTCGCGACGCTCCAACTCTTGTTCACGCAGCACTTGTAATACGATATTTTGCGCCTGCTCTTTGTCCAGTCCTAGCTCGCGGCGAATCTTATCAATCATCATCTGATTTTGTACCAAATCAAAGTCACTATCGATCAGCTGCTCTCGGAAATGCTGCTCCAGCTCTTCACGCCGCTGCGCAAGCTCATTTGCAAGACCCGTCGCCAGAATACCTGCAGGCAGTGCCGCAAGACCCACACCCAATATGGTAATGATTGCCCCCAATATCTTGCCAGCATTGGTGATTGGGGTTACATCGCCGTAGCCCACAGTAGTAAGCGTCACCACAGCCCACCACATCGCTTTGGGTATCGACTCAAACTCTTCTGGTTGGGCGTGATTTTCAACCAAGTAAATACCGCTTGATGCCGTCACAATCATGATAATTAATATAAAGATAACAGCTTGAAACGAGCCTCGCTCTTTACTGATAACCACCAGTAGAATACGCATGGACGCAAAATAGCGAGTCAGCTTGAGGATACGGAACAGACGCAGAATCCGTAAGAAACGCAAATCAATCGTGACAAAGAAGTTTAGGAACGCTGGGACAATCGCTACCAAATCGATGAGTGCTGACGGGCTTCTGATCCAATCCCAACGCTGCTTCCACGTTGTATTGTCAGGTTTGGCTTCAGCGACGCTCCATAATCGCAACAAATACTCGATAGAAAATATCACAATAGAGAAGTTTTCAAACCACGTAAAATATTCCTGATACGGGTAATACCAACTATCTACTGACTCCGCTATCACGGCTGCCACATTGGTCATAATCAAGAATATAAGAAAATAATCGAGATAACGACTAAATAACGTGTCGTGCGCTTCGTTTTGCAAAACATCATAAACAAAATGACGCAAGCGCCGTATAGATTGGAATAGCATGCCGTCCCTATGCGGTGAAACACCGGTAATATATTAGTAGAATAAAACAGTGATCATAGAATATGACTACCTATATGTTCAAAAAGATAGATGGTCAAAAAAATAGCTCATTTGATGGAGCGCCTGACAGCTTATGACAGCTCCTGACTTGAAGCCACCCGTATTACTCATGGTTTTATCATACTTGACCATAAAGGGTTACGTAAATTTTGAATAATAGATATAGACAGATATGAGCAGCATCAGTGCGATTGATAAAATAGAGAGTCTCAAAAACTGCTCATCAGCAATGAGCTGTTGGCTTATATCTTGAGCAGGCACCAAAAACAAATTGCATTCAGGGCAACAAGAGTCCACCTGATTCAATATCTTTGTAGAGCGTGCATTCTCACAGCGTAGAGGAGAATTACTACAATAACCGAGCATAATATATTACGCCTCTTGTCATATCATCAATATCAATTCCATAAGCCATTATCAATCGTCAATAATTTGACGCTCATCAACTCTTCGATTCGGATAACCATTATTATCTCAGTTTTTTGAACCAGTTATATCAGAGTATCACAATGCGGTTGTACCCTATCCCACAATAATTAGTTTTTAACAGTCAAAAGCTGTCAAATAATTCCTTCTATCGTTAGTGACTAAATAAAAGCACTTAAATCTCAAATTAAAACCTTACAATAAATGTGGTTTTAAACTATAATGATGCCATGATGTTACAGATTAATTATCTATTATAACATTATGTATCAGTGTACAATGCCATCCCTCATTTCACTGACCCTTTTCACATTTTAGGAACCAACCAATGAAACTACAATCCCTAGTTTTGGTAGCTGCTGCACTTACGATGACCACTGCTTTCGCTGTCCCTGCTGGCACATGGTCTGTTGCCGCTGGCGCCCATATGGTCGACCCAAAAAGCAACAACGGTACATTAGTCGACGGTACACTAGCAGTAAAAGTGGATGATGATATCCGTCCAACTATCAGCGGCGAATACTTTATCGCTAATAATGTTGGTGTCGAATTACTTGCAGCAATCCCATTTCATCATGACTTTGACCTGAACAACGCTGATGGCAATGAAGTTTTGACAGGTAGTACCCAACATTTACCACCTACGCTTTCTGTACAGTATCACTTCGTTAATGACAGTATGCCAATGAATATCAAGCCTTTTATCGGTGTTGGTGTGAACTACACGACATTCTTTAAAGAAAGAATCTCTAGTGGTGGCGATTTAGATCTTGATGATAGCGTTGGCGTAGCGGGTCACGTAGGTCTTGATATTCCTTTTGCTCCTACTGAGGCATTCCGAATCGATGCACGCTACATGGACATCAAAACCGACGCTACTTTAGACGGTAGTGATATCGGTGAAATTGATATTAGCCCTTGGGTATATGGCGTTGCCTTTGTCAAACAGTTCTAAGCCAGTCAAGTATCATGACTCAAAAGAGCCAGCTTGTTAGCTGGCTTTTTTATATTTACTAATTACTGTCTATCACTTGCCGCTCACTATTACTACCATCTACATCTAGCCTAATCATTAAATAGCTGTTCTTAGAATAGTGGTTTCTAGAAACGAAAAGCAAGCCATAAAAAAGACCATCCGTAGACAGTCTTTTTTTATTTATCGGTAAGTGCTAGATCAAGATACGACGTGGATCTGCAAGCAAGGTCGCAACATAGCGGGTAAACACTGCCGCATCAGCACCATTGATGACACGATGATCATAAGATAATGATAATGGCAGCATCAGGCGCGGCTCGAAAGTCTGCTTAGCATCATTCCAGACAGGCTGCATAGTGGCTTCTGAAGCTCCTAAGATACCTACTTGTGGCCAGTTGACCAGTGGTGTAAATGCTGTACCACCTAGGATACCTTGGCTTGAGATAGTAAAGCTTGCACCTTGTAGATCTTTGGTACTGAGCTTCTTATCGCGAGCCTTGACAGCAAGCTCACCAATCTCAATTGCGATTTGCTTGATACCTTTATCTTGCGCATCCTTAATAACAGGTACAATCAGACCATCATCAGTTGCTACTGCGATACCCATATTGACACTCTTACGCAAAATGATTTGTGTATTGTCATCGCTTAAATGACTATTAAAGCGTGGATGCTGCGTGAGCGCGTATGCGGTCGCTTTAACGATAAAGGCCAAGATAGTCAACCCAACCCCTTCAGCTTTCATACCGCCTTTTAACTCACCACGTAGTTTTTCAGTCTCGGTAATATCAGACAAATCAAACTGTGTCACTTGTGGTAGCAAAGTATTGTAGTTCAGCTGCGGTATTGATACTTTTTGCAGACGGCTGAGGTCTTGGGTTTCTGTCTCACCCCAGACCTCTGTATTGCTCATATCAGGCAGTTTCGGTAGACCTGAACTTACGGCGCTGCTGCTCGCAGGCGCTGCTTTTTGCTTGGTTAGGCTATCTTTGACATGAGCAAACAGATCTTCTTTTAGGATACGATCATTTAATGCTGAGCCAGTCACCTGTGTGATGTCAACACCTAACTGACGCGCTAGCTTACGCACGGCAGGACCTGCATACACATCGACCAATTTTTCATTGACCTGTGCTTCAGTGAGTTTACCCTCTGGTTTGCTAGCAGCTGTATCAGTATTGGTCGGTTTGGCAGCTTGTTTTGGTTCACCAGTGGTCTTAGGAGCTGTTTTATCTTCTGTTTTGGCGGGTGCTGACTCTTGTGGTTTAGAAGCTTCAGGCTCACTATTACTCGCATTATCTGTACCGCTTTCCATAATAACGATAAAGTCCTGACCGTTGGCAACCATATCACCTGCTTCGACCAAGATTTTTTCGATCTTACCGGCAACAGGCGCTGGTACTTCAACTGAAGCTTTGTCAGATTCGATCAATAAAATCGACTGTTCAGCGCTGACAGTATCACCGACGCTTACCATAATCTCAGAAACCTGTGCTTCATCAACACCTAGGTCAGGCAACGCATGAGTCGTTGCTTGACCAGTAGCAGCTGGCTTAGCAGGAGACTCTGATTGCTTTGATTCAGTAGTATCAGGCTCAGATTTTTCTTCTGTTTCAGCAGATGTGTCCTTTGCAGTGTTCTCATCTTGTTTATCATCAGCAGTGCTATCGCTATCATTGCTATCATCTGCACTCTCAAGCTCAATTAGCACCATACCTTCACTGACTTGATCACCAATAGCAATGCTAATTTTAGTGACTTTGCCAGCAGCAGAGCTTGGCACTTCGACTGATGCTTTGTCAGACTCTAACAACACGATGTTGTCATCTTTTGCGATGACATCACCAACTTCTACCATAATCTCGCTGACTTCGGCGCTATCCACACCTAAATCGGGGGCTTTAATGTCCATGATTTATTTCCTCGTCTTATGGTTATTATTCTTTGACATCACTATCATCGAGTACGTTTGCATCTGCTTGGTCTTCAGCGCGACCTTCATCACTGATTTCATCATCATCTTCTTCAACAAACTCAGGAACAGGTTTTGGATTGACATTACCTGGTGCTGGTGCATCTGGAGATTGATCGTAATAAGACTGCTGTTGCCATGCAGGTGGGTGATCCACATCGATACCTAAGCTTGAAATCGCGTCTTTGACCAAACGCATCTCAACTTCACCCTCATCGGCTAAGCGCTTCAGCGTTGCCACAACAATATGTGCGGCATCAACATTAAAGAAACTGCGTAGGTTTTCACGCGTATCAGAGCGGCCATAACCATCCGTACCCAAAGTCGTATAAGGACGGTTGTCTGGCAACCAAGCACGAATCTGCTCTGAGTAGTTACGCATATAATCTGTCGCAGCAACCACGATACCTTCGTGCGGTGCCAACTGCTCAGTAACCCAAGGCACTTTTTCTTCATCCATCGGATGCAAGCGGTTGTAGTCGTCGCAATCCATACCATCACGAGTCAGCTCATTAAAGCTGGTAACGCTCCAGACGTTAGATGTGATATTGAACTCATCTTTTAGTATCTGTGATGCTTTTTGGACTTCGCGTAAGATCACACCAGACCCTAACAGCTGTACTTGTGCTGAGCCATTATCTTCTAATAAGTACATACCGCGCTTGATACCTTCTTCGCTTCCTTCTGGCATTTCAGGTTGTTCGTAGTTTTCATTCATCAGCGTCAAGTAATAATAGACGCGCTCACCTTCACCGTACATACGGCGCAGACCATCATGCATCACTACTGCCAGCTCGTAACCGAAACAAGGGTCATAGGTGACACAGTTCGGTACGGTATTGAATAGTATCTGTGAATGACCATCTTGATGCTGCAAGCCTTCGCCGTTAAGCGTTGTACGACCAGCTGTTGCACCTAGTAAGAAACCCTGTGCCTGACAATCGCCTGCGGCCCAAGCCAAATCACCCACACGCTGGAAACCAAACATTGAGTAATAGATATACATCGGAATCATTGGCAGGGCGTTCACAGAGTAGCTGGTTGCCAAAGCAATCCACGTACTCATTGCGCCCGCTTCGTTGATACCTTCTTCTAGCATGTGACCATCGATGGCTTCTTTATAACCCATCAACGCTTCACTATCTTCTGGCGTATATTTTTGACCGACCGCTGAATAGATACCCAATTGACGGAACATGCCCTCTAGACCAAATGTACGCGCTTCGTCAGGTACGATTGGTACAACGCGATCTTGGATATCTTTGTTTTTTAGCATCGCAGATAGCAAACGTACAAAAACCATCGTGGTAGATTGCTCTTTGCCATTACTGCCTTTTAATACGCGATCAAACATCGATAGCTCAGGAATATTAAGCGGGATGTGACCACTACGGCGGTTGGGCAGATGACCACCTAACGACTCGCGGCGCCCTTTGAGATATTTCATCTCCGCCGAACCTTCTTCAGGGCGATAGAATGGTAGGGTCTCTAGTTGCTCATCAGTAAACGGTAAATCAAAACGATCACGGAAATACATCAAGGCTTCTTGATCTAGTTTTTTGATCTGATGTGACTTGTTAACGGCTTGCGTTTGAGTAGATAAGCCGTAGCCTTTGACAGTTTTGACCAAAATAACGGTTGGCTGACCTTTTGTCTTCATTGCTTCACTAAAAGCAGCATAAACTTTCACTGGATCGTGACCACCACGGTTCAGACGTGCAATCTCTTCGTCCGTCAGCGCATCTGCCATCTCTTCTAACTCTGGGTATTTACCAAAAAACTCTTTTCGGGTAAATTCAGGCGTACGTGCTTCATATAATTGGTACTCACCATCGACCACTTCTTCCATACGATGTTTAAGCACGCCGGTATGATCTTTACTAAGTAGTGAATCCCAGTTGCCACCCCAGATAACTTTGATGACGCGCCAGCCTGCACCGCGGAACACAGACTCTAGCTCTTGAATAATCTTGCCATTACCACGTACAGGACCATCAAGGCGCTGTAGGTTGCAATTGACCACCCATATCAAATTATCCAACTTTTCACGACCAGCAAGAGAGATTGCGCCTAAGCTTTCTGGCTCATCCGTTTCACCATCACCTAAGAACGTCCAGATTTTACGACCTTCTTTTTCTAGTAATTCGCGGTTTTCCATATAGCGATGTACATGGGCATGATAGATCGACATGATGGGCCCAAGTCCCATTGATACCGTTGGGAACTGCCAATAATCGGGCATTAAGTATGGATGTGGATAGCTTGATAGACCTTTACCACCCACTTCACGACGGAAGTTATCAAGCTGATCTTCGGTCAAACGACCTTCTAAATAAGAGCGAGCATAGATACCTGGTGCTGAATGACCTTGGTAATAAATCATATCGCCACCGAAATGATCGCTGGCTGCTCGGAAGAAATGGTTAAAACCAGTCTCATAAAGCGTTGCACTAGAGGCGAATGTCGCTAAGTGACCACCCAAGTCATCATCGTTTTTGTTGGCACGCATCACCATGGCAAGTGCGTTATAACGAATCAAAGCACGTATCTTACGCTCCATGCCTAGATCGCCTGGATACATTGGCTCATCTTCTGCGGCAATACTATTGACGTAAGCGGTATCTAGTCTATTAAAAGGCAGGCCTTCTTGAACTGCCATGTTGTACAACGCCTTTAGTAGAAACTGGGCACGGTCCTTATCTGCGTGTTTGACCACAGATTCAAAGGCTGCCAGCCACTCTTGGGTTTCGGTGCTATCAGCATCCTTATAATAATTCATTGGTGTTAATCCTTTTATATCAGTCGTACCTGCCTATATGGCAGGGCTTTGTTAAATACTGGTGAGTGATGGGATATCGACTTACTGATGGCTTCCTTGCTATCTTCAATCATTCCATTGTTTTGTGCGGTGGTATAGAACATGATGGTAAAAAACACTACTACGGTGAGCTGACTTGTACATCAAATAGATGCCATGACAAAACAGCTCATACTGTTATCCCTGTATATCCTGTCACAGATGATTTTGACAGTCCATTATAGGCGTTTGCGAGGGAATTGTTTATGGCTGTAAAGAAATGGATAAATAACAAGTATTTTTTAAATAAATAACGATTAGTTTTTTTAAAAATGATTACTGATGATTCACTGAGATATATCTAATTTTATTGAATGTGCAAAAACAAGTATAGCCTTTGCAGTAAGGGTTCATCTCTCTAAATATATTATCTGAAAAAGCATTCTGCTATTCATACCCTATAAATAGACTTTCGTCTCATTTTTGTATATTAATTGTCACTTAAATATTATGCTTATCACAAAATTATATCTACATTCCATCCTTGCTCTCGGAGCTATTATGAATTCGTCTGTTGAACTATCAGCTCTTAAGTCGAGAGTAACGCGTTGGATAGCTTTACCGTCTTTGTTGGTACTACTGCCCAACTATTTGGCTTTTGCAGCAATTACAACTTGCCCTGCTAACTTTGTGTCTGATGAGTTTGCAAGCACTGATTACAGCAACTTAGGATCGACAGCATCACCGCCTATTCTTGGTGTAAACCAACTTTTAAACGGTCTCAAAAGTGAAAGTTACACTGTGGCTTCTAACAGTTTAGTGACTACCGGTAGTCTAGATGCAGGTGGCTCGAACTTTTATAGACCTAAAACGCTAGCAGGCAACCTTCAATCGTTTGAATTTTTTCAGGATTTTACTAACAAGGCATCATCTCGTACGGCCTCATATACTTTTAAAAACAGTTTCACCAACGAGTCTCAAGCCCTTACCAATGTCAGCTTAAGTATTTATGATATAGATGTGAACTATTTAGGTACAGGGACAGGAAACGGAGGAACAACACTAAATACTAGATATTTCGAGTTTTCTGACCAAGTGACCATCACGGGTTTTACTAGTGCGGGTGCTAGTGTGACGCCAACTTTGACATATAGAGGCACCGGAATAACGACTACTGCACCCTATCGTCAAACAACTACTACTGGTAGCGTTTTATGTAGTACAGATTCTGTAGATGAAAGATGTAAAGTATCCGTTGCTTTTAATCAACCTATCGTTAGAGTAGATGTGTCTTATGGCAATAACCCTAACCTAGAATACTACGATAATACTACTGGCACTGTAGGTAACCCTGGTGATCAGCTGATCAACATTGTATTTGATGGTTACTGCTACCTACCACAGCCGCGCCTAACATATACTAAAGCTCTCTCTTCTTCTCGTAAAACAAATACCGACCAATTCACAGTTCAAATCAAGGACAATGCAGATAACTCGGTTGTTACCAACGGCATCAGCTCGGTCACTACGTCGGGTTCAGGCAATACAGTCACTACGGGCACAGGCACTACAGGAACCTTTAAGGTGAACCCTGCCAAGACCTATACACTGACAGAAGCCGTCTCAGGAACGACCAACCTAGTAGATTATACTGCGTTGTATGCATGTAGAAGATCGGATGGTACAACCGTTACTACTTTAGATCCAAAAAATCTAAAGCTTACGTACGGAGATAATTGGGCATGTACAATCACAAATGACAGATCCAATTATGTCTTTTCAGGTATTGTATTTAACGATAACGGTCAAATTACATCTCCAGCCAAAGATGATGTCTCTACTAAATATCTAAATAATAGTCTTTATTTTAATGGTAGATATGACTCACCAACTGAATCTGGAATCCCTTTTACCACTGGTCACACCATTACTTTGAATAAATGTGCTGGTGATAGTGGGACGTTTTCGCCTCAAACAGTGAATATCAATAGTGACGGTACCTACAGCTTCAATTTGACATCTGCACAAGTTGGCAGTTATACCAGACTCTGTGTCACTCAGAATGAACCTAGCAATTATGCATATTCTGTAGACACGACAAGCGATGTGCGACAAATAAACATTATTAATAGTCAGTACAACTATCCTAGCAATGACTTTGGTGATGTTATCCAAGAAAATGCTGCATTAGTATTAATCAAAAGTCAGTATGTTCATGACTGTAGTCTAAATAACCTTGCTACAATTGGTGTCAATTATGAAGGTAGTGCTAACAGCGCGTATAGTATAAAACCAATATCTGGCATTGTGCCAGGACAATGTATCGCTTATAGAATTGAAGCCATCAACCGGGGCAACGTTTCTCTGACAGATATTGTTATCAAGGATACGCTACAGAGTAAAAATGACTCTAATAATTCGCTGATTACCTCTACCTTAGTTAATCCAACACCTATTGGTGAAAATAGCGGCACTCCATCATTTGCAACAAACTCGGTATCTATTGGTAACAACGGTACAGTGACTACCAATACTTTTTCTTTAGGTGCTACTACAGCCACTCGCCGTCAGGCCATTCGCTTTAATACTAAATATGGTACTACCAGTAGTAACTAAACACCTGTGTATTAAATTACCGAATACTCAATCAAGCCCTATCTTCATAGATAGGGCTTTTACCGTTTGGTCACCTTGAAACACCATTTGTCGTCTTTATAATGAAAGTTTGTATTGGTTACGTGACAATAGCTTAAAGGGAGATGTGTGCTTTTTACAGACGAGCCTGATATCAAATTACAGACAGCTTCACTGTAGCCCAAAGCATCTGTATCCCAATGATAGCAACGGTATAAGAAAGGATTTTATATGAAACGTTTCAAGATTCTACGCAATGTTCTGTTAGCAACGGTTGCTTCTACTAGCATGTTAGGCTTCGCGCATGCTGAAGATGCTCTAAAGATGGAACTGACTGCCAATCAAGTCATCAAAAATGCTGACGGTAAGACAGTCTATACGGCAGTACGTACCGCACCAGCAGGTACTGTCATCCAATACAAGGCAACTTATACCAATACCATTAATAAAGATATTAATGATCTAATGGTGACTCTACCTATTCCTGCCAACATGACCTTTACTGGTGATGCGATGCCTGCAAGCGCACAAGCTAGCACTGATGGCAAGAACTATGCTGATATGCCGCTAATGCGCAAAGTCGATGGCAAAATGGTTAAAGTGCCCTACTCTGAATACCGTACGCTACGCTGGAACATCAAATTACTACCCGCAAAAAAGGCAGCAGCTGTTGCCCTCAATACTGTCGTTAACAAATAACCCTTCATCCTTACTGATTTAATCTTTCGGAGATTTACTGCATGAAACCAAATTCTTTTAAATATTCAGTATTAGCCGTAGGTGTTGTGGCTGCAATGGGTATCTCTACTGCCGCTAATGCAGCTACTCCTAATACTACTGGTGGTATTAGTGCAGGAGCAGCACCGATTACCAACGTCGCAACCGCAAACTATAGCGTTGCTGGCATTGCTCAGCCAAACGTTACTTCTAACACAGTGACTGTGAGCGTTAGCGAAACAGCTAACTTTGCACTCGTATCGACTATTGATGATGGTAGCATCAGTGACGATATTGCTATCAATCAGACTGCTACGCCAGGTGGTACGACTACCTTTACTCATGCTTTAACCAATACGGGTAACGTAACGGATACTTATACCGTTAATACCACAGGTAATGACTCAGCACTAGTAACAGCTACGCCAGACTATGCTTTAGGTACTGCGCCTGTCACGTTTACGATTGTACAAGCAGATGGCACTGCTTTAACTCCTGCTCAAGTCACCGCTTTGAATGGTCAGGCACAGACAGGTACCCTAGCCAACGGTGGTACTATTAGACTACAACCAGGTACCAGAGCTAACTTAAGCTACGAAGCAGCTACACCAGCCGCTCGTAACGGTAATGACAAAGGTGTAGGCACATTAACAGCAACCAGTAGTTTCTTTACTGCTAATCTTCCAGCAAATGCGACATTGGTGAACGAAAACCAAACTATCGTGAAGCTGCCTACCTTCAAAATAGCAAAAACAGCAACCAGTACTGTCGATTTGACAGTCGCTAACCCACAGATCGCTTATAGTATCGTAGTCACTAACGTGGATACTGACTATAGTACTGCTGCAACTGATTTTGTCATCCGAGATGTCCTTCCTGCAGGTTTGAGTTTGCCTAATGGCACAGCCTCAGACGTGACCGTAACTGGTGCTGGCACTGCTACGATTTCTACTGTTGGTACTCGACAAGCTATTAATGTTGCTGTAGCGAACTTAGCCGTTGGCGCAAGTCGCACAATTACTTTCACAGTTAATGTCGATAGAGATCAGTATACAGCTGCTAATAGTTCAGTAACTAACAATGCAGAAGTCTACGATAAGTTCGTCGGTGCGGTTAGTCCGTTAATTGCTGCTCCTGTACTTGGTACTGACTATGACATTTTGGATAGTACAAATAACAATTTAGATATGACTAGAGTACCTGCTGCTGCGGATCAAGCTAACGGCGCTGGTATAGATACTGCTGGTGTGACTAACTTTACCAGACGAGCGGTTGTAGTGAGCAATCCAACAACTAGAGAAGTTCCCCCTGCCTCAGGTACTGCTAGTCAAGCGACTCATTCAACTCTCATTACTAACAGTGGTCAAGATGCTGAAGGTACCAATACTAACCCATTGACCTTTACTATTGCTGATGGTGGCAATAATGGGGCTGTTAGACCTGTTACTGGTCCTGTTAGTGTTACTTACACGCCGCCTGGTAATGGCGCCCCGGTTACTATATCGCTGCAACCTACCGTTGCTGGTGGTAATACGTACACCCTTAATAGCACTACACTACCAACCGCTCAATTTCCAAATGGTATTGCACCTGGTGGCACACTAGCAATCAACTACAATGTGTCGTCGGGCAATGTGGATGCTCCTGCAACTGTTGCTGATGCTGCAGCTGTTGGTAGCACTGAAACTTCTGTCGTAACGCTAACGCCTGCCGGTATTAATCCACCTGCTGTTACTTCAGTGACTGATACGACTAACGTTAGAGGCTTAACGTTGGTGAAGTCTCAATCACTAGATGCTGCTTGTGAAGCTACCGTTGCTACAAGTACCTTTGTTCAGACTACACTCAATGCGGCACCTGATCAATGTGTTATCTATCGTATTCAGGCAACTAACACTTCTTCAACAGCATTAGGTTTTAATCTTAACGCATTAACTATCTCGGATTTGTTGTCTAACTTCTCAGCTGGTGCGGATTTAGTAGCTGGTTCACCTGCTACTTCGGCGACTGCTTCATCTACTGCAGGCACGCCTAGTGCGACTAGTACTGCAGTTCTTGGTACTAACTTTACTATAGTTCCTCAGGGCGTTGGCACCTTGACTTTCAAAATCAAAATCAAAAACGATCGTTAATTTATATTTAATATTTCAAAGTCTATAAGCGTCACAAGACGTTTATAGACTAACGCTCCAGTTTGACCTGATCGTTTTTGGTTAGCCAAGCTGGAGGGTTACTACCCTACCCTTCTATGTTTTATTGGATAAGCGACATATGACTACATACTTAACGTCTAATCGTATTACGTTGCATACAGCGAAGATCTCTGCGCTGACAGCTGCAATGTTGCTTATGCAATCAAATGTGGCGTCTGCTGCGCCTAGCACGCTCGTACAAACTATCAATAACATTGCTAATGCAACTTATGACGTCGATTCTATTGAACAAAGTGGTATTTCAAACCAAGTTCAAGTCAAAACCTCTGCCCTGCCTGAATATGGTATTAATTTAACTCAGCAACCTCTGCGTACTGTCGCACCCAATACATTAGTGAATTGGGTCAATGTTCTTAGTAATACTGGCTATAGTAGTCAGACTGTTGAGCTGACGCTTGATGTATCGCCAACTCTATCTAATTTGAAAGTTTATCAAGACCTAAATAACAACGGTATTGTCGACAGTGGCGATAGACAACTTATTCTTGATGACATGAGTGCTCAAATTAAGCTTGGTCAGAGTGAAAACATTCAGCTTATTATACAAGCGCTATCAGATGTTGATGGTCAGGATGGGGACACTGCTGATATTAAGATTGGTGCAGTTGTGTTAGCAGATTCGTCAGTAGCCAGCGTGAGTGCGACCGATAGTTTAGTCATTATCGAATCTGGTATCAAATTCACCACTCCTAAATTTGATGAAAGTAAAACTGTTTCACAAATTAATGATGATGTTTATGTCAGTGCCAGCTATGCGCAATGTAACGTACAAACTGACAAGCCTGATCAAGTATGGGTAACCATCAAGTCGCCGATAACTGAAGATAGCTATTCACTTAAAGCTATAGAAACTGGTAATAACACGGGTAAATATCAGCTATCAGCGGCCACTCAAAATAACGCCAACGCTATTAATGATAAGCTCATCCAGACGTTGAACAGTGACACATTGACTGTCAGCTTAGACGCCTGTATCGCCCCTTCGGTTGGCATTGGTGCTGATGAATTGCCGAACGCGTCTGACTTCACCGTGCGTATCAGTGATCTGAGCTCACAAATTAATATCGTCGATGACAACCCAGCTTTAGTTGTCACAAAGGAAAGTGACGTAAAAAGTGCTGAGCTCGGTGATTACGTCAGCTACACCATCAATATCACGAACAACGGTAGTGCTACTGCTTACGATGTGCAGCTAAAAGACGCATTACCACGCGGTTTTGATTATGTCGATAGCAGTGTGCGTGTGAGCCCAGCGACTGATATCGATATCAATCAGACACAAACTACTGAGTTTAAGTCTGACGGTAAATACCAGGTATTGAACTTAGGCAATATGGCAAATGGCGAAAGTAAAAAAATTACTTATCGTGTGCTTGTTGGTGCTGCATCACTAGGTGGTGATGGTATCAACCGCGCAATCGCAGTTGCTAACAACGAGCAAGGCCAAAGCTTAGTATCAAGAGAAGCACAGTGGAAAATCGACGTAGAACGTGGCGTCATGAACACTGACGGCATCATCATCGGTAAGGTCTATCACGACATCAACCGCGATGGTATTCAGCAAAAAGAAGACGGTGAAATTGGTGTTGCTGGTGTACGTATCTACATGGAGAACGGTAACTTCATCGTTACTGATCCTGAAGGTAAATACAACTTTTATGGCATCAGTGCCAAAACGCATGTACTGAAAGTAGACCGCACGACGATCCCTAGAGAAACAGAACTGGTCACCCAAAGCAACCGTAATGCTGGTGATGCTGGCAGCCGTTTTGTTGACTTAAAATACGGCGAGTTACATCGTGCAGATTTTGCAATAGTCGCTGGTATGGCGGATAGCACTGAGCGTCTGAACGCTGAGCTAATCGCTCGTAGTAAATCAGTGAGCGCTAAAAACGATACGCTAGAACAAGCGGTAAAAACAGCGCTAACACTAGAGCCAGACTACGATACCGACACGACTGATAATATCGATGCAAGTGGCTGTAATATCAATGGTGACTTAGACCTTGGTAACAACTGTGATTCTGCTATTGTCAACGATATGGTTGGGCAAGCGACCAATCGTGTCGATATGGCCGTGACAACGATTGCCCCTCCAGTAGAAAAAGAGCTCGAAGAATACTTAAAAGAAGTGGCTAACAACAATGTCGCCTTTATTAATCTAGGTGAAGGTCAACAGCTTAGCACTTACAAGCAGATGGTACAGGTGCAAGCCCCTCTTGGCTCAATATTTACTTTATACGCCAATGGCAAAGCGGTATCAGAGCAAAATATCGGTAAAACTGCTAAGCAAGAAAAGCAAAATGTGACGGCTTTTGACTATTATGCGGTTGACCTACAACGTGGAAGTAATACCCTGCGCGGTGTGGCCACTGATATCAACGGCAAAATCATCTCTGAGCAGACGATTAAAGTATTGACACCTGATAGCTTACAATCTATCGATTATCGCACTCAGACTCAGCTAGTAGCTGCAGACGGCATTAGCGAATACCAGATAGTCGTTAGTCTAAAAGATCGTGACAATCGCCCCTATATTGGTACTACTTCTCTTACACTTGATACTAATATCGGTCGTATCAATTTGGAAGACAGCAGCAAAGATCAAGCCGGCACCCAAGTTACTGTGTCAGGTGGTGAGCTACTCATACCAGTCATCGCGTCAAGCGTACCCGGTAAGGGCGAGCTCGTCATTGACACGGGTAGCAGTAAACAAGTCATTCCATTACAGTTCACTGCTCAATTGCGTCCGCTGATTGCCGTTGGTATCGTAGAAGGGGCTATTTCGCTCAAAGATTTCGACGGTGGCAGCATTACTGATGCTCAAGGTGCATTTGAACAAGAGCTCAATGATTTTGCGGGTAACGACGATTACACAGCCTCTGGTCGTGCAGCGATGTTCCTCAAAGGTAAAGTGCGCGGCGATTATCTACTTACGCTCGCTTATGATAGTGATAAAAAAGGTGAGCGACTCTTCCGTGATATCGAGCCAGGCGAATACTACCCTGTGTATGGCGACTCATCAGCTAAAGGCTTTGATGCGCAGTCTACAAGCAAGCTCTATGTGCGCTTGGATAAAGGTCGCTCGTTCGCGATGTATGGTGACCTAAAGACCCAGATTGATAATGATGAAGGTATCAAGCTGGGTCAATATAACCGTACCCTAACTGGTCTAAAAGCTCAGTTTGAGGACAGCAATACTCGTGTCACGGCATTTTTGGCAGAGACCAGTACCAGCCAGCGTGTTAATGAGACGCGTGGCCTAGGTATTTCAGGTCCATATCCATTGGCTGAGAACTTCGATGCGGTATTAGAAAACTCTGAAACGATCGAAGTGATCACTCGTGATGCCAACAATCCTGGTCTTATCATCAGCCGTGAAACGCTGACGCGTTTTGCTGATTACGAGATAGACCCGATTAGCCGCAGCTTATTCTTGAAATCACCGATTGCCAGTCAAGACATCGAAGGTAATCCTGTCTATATCCGTGTCACGGTAGAAGTAGATGAAGGTGGTGAAAATTATCTGGTTGGTGGTATCGCTGCTAAGCAACAACTAACCAACAAAGTATCTATCGGTGGTAGCTATATCAATAGCGACGATCCACTTAACAAAGAAGAGCTTGCAAGTCTCAACAGCGTTATCAAATTTAACGACAAGTTAAAGCTAGTCGCTGAATATGCCATGAATAAAGCTGAGAATCCAAATTTTCAAGCCAGCAATCAAATCAACACCACAGAACTCGACGATAGTGATGTCGAGGGTAATGCGCTACGTCTTGAGATTGACTTTGATAATAAGAAAAACACCCGTGCCAAAGCGTACTACAATGATGCTGATGAAGGTTTTGTCACTGGTGCGTCACCGCTTACGGCGGGGCGTACCGAGTCTGGTGTAGAAGTCGTTCACACGATAAACAACAAAAAAACAGCATTAAAGCTAGAAGGTGTACGTACCGAAGACCATACTACCGAGGCGAGCGTCGAAGGTATCCAGGCTAGCATAGAGCAGCGTTTGAGTGAGAATGTGGTCGGTGAGATTGGCGTACGCTACTATAAGCAAGATGCCACTGCTGCTTCACGCAATACCCAAGCGGCGACAGACGTTTTGGATATTACAGACGATACGCTATTTAATGATGACATCATCAATCAATCAGCGTTAAGTAGCGTTAGTAATGCTGATGAAGACATCGAAGGTACAACCGTTCGTGCTCGTATTACCTCTCGCCTGCCCAAGTTAAATAATAGCTTGGTATTTGCAGAGTATGAGCAAGATATCGACAATAGCTCACGTAATGCCACTTCTATTGGCGGCGAAACCCCTCTTGGTAGCTTGGGACGACTGTACGCGCGTCACGATTTGATCAACAGCTTATCGGGTACTTATGGTCTTAATGATACTGATGAGCGTCAACGTACTGTTTTTGGTTTCGATGCCGCTTATATGAAAGACGGTAAAGTGTATAGCGAATACCGTATGAGTGACGCTATTAGTGCACGCGAGGCCGAAGCCGCTATCGGTCTAAAAAACAAATGGTATGTCCAAGAAGGTCTAACTCTAAATACCTTGTTTGAGCGTGTTGAGTCGCTTGAAGGTGAAGAAGACAACACGGCAACCGCAGCAGGTATTGGTGTTGAGTATCTTGCCAAAGAAAACTACAAAGCATCGGGGCGTTTTGAAAAACGCTGGGGCGAAACAAGTGATACATTACTAGGTAGTGCTGGTATTGCCTATCGCTATACTGATGAGATCACCCTACTTGCCAAAGATATCTACTCACGCACTGATTACACTGATGGCGACCGTACTATTAATCGCTTTCAGCTAGGCGCAGCTTATCGTGATTATGATAGCAACCAGTTAGATATGCTAGCAAAGCTTGAGTATCGCTTGGATGATAACAACACTGGTGATGACACTTATCGAAAAGACACGACCATCTGGTCATGGAATGGTAACTACCATCCGACGCGTCCACTAACCTTATCTGGACGTTATGCTGGTAAATACACAGAGTACAAAGCAGATGCATTGACCAGTGACAATACGGCACATGCTGTCTATGGTCGCGGGCTTTATGACCTCAGTGAGCGCTGGGATATTGGCTTACAAGCAGGCACTTACTGGAACGATCAAGCAAACGACTTGGCTTATATGCTTGGTGCAGAGGTTGGCTATAGTCCAATGACCAATCTGTGGTTATCACTTGGCTACAACTTTATGGGCTTTGAAGACGAAGACATCGCCTATGATGACAGTACTCAAGAAGGGGCTTATTTCAGACTACGCTTCAAATTCGATGAAGATCTATTCAAACGTGAAGATCCACGAAAAAACCAGCGTTTGATGAGCAGCTCTACTACCGTTAGCGATAATACGTTGTAAATTGACAACGCGATCTAATGGCATTGCTTCAGTACCGTCTTATGACAATGCCACTATAACTGCATTACAACCTACCAAGCTATGAGTAGCACTAGCCCTGATAATGGTAAATAACATCCCTTATTACCTTCATACAAGGTTTGCATTATGTTTAAAGCTGTCATGAAAACCATACCTGATAAGCAAACGATATCTACTGCCTTATCGGCAATACTGCTACTGACGGTAGCCTCACCTGCTTTAGCTAACAGTGACATCGTTAATACTTCAGCTCAAATCACTAATACGACCAATATTACTAACTGTCGTGATGACTTGCAGAGCCATGTGCAGAAACAAGCGCATTCTTATAAGTATCAAAGCCAACAACAGCGTGTATTGAACTGTATGGTAGCGCAATTAGAGCCGTATCAACAAAAAGACAAGACAGCTCATGAGCAGTATCTCGCCTATAAAGCACAAGCATGGCTTACTTATGCTATCAATAAAGACAGTATGAACAGCCGCTCATCTGCAGGCTCAGTTGCGGTAGAAATGGCAGAGACTATTCTGCAAGCACTGAAAAACAATACTGCACAAGACATGAGTATATATCAGGATATTCCTACTACCTCTGCGCTAATGCGACCTGACCTGTGGGCAACGCTGAGTGCACTCAAAGATGGTAATGGTATAGCGTCAGCACCTCGTGAGATGGCATTTGGTGAAGTGGCTCTAATATGGGCCGCCACCAACCAATGCGAACGAGGCTGGCGAGAGTCCGGTATGCACTTTCGCATGGCAGATCGATGGCTTGAGCAAGCACGTGAAGCTTATATCAACGCTCATGACTCACAGACTAATGTAGCGTTAGAAACATCAATAATCAGCTACTATCAGCAATATGCCCCTTTAGATGCTGTCGATGATGTTTGCCGTGGACAAGACTTAACGCCAAATAGTTGAGAAATAGCTTACTATTAACAAATACCATTAATCATCACTGCTATGACCGTATAACGTCTCAATGGACGACAACTATGTGTTTAGAATATTGTAGTAAATACAAAACATAAAAAAGCCGACATCTTTGTCGGCTTTTTTCGTTTGGTATGGAAAATTAAACGCTTTTGCGTCGTAGCTTTTCTGGTAGATAGCAGCGCAGATACGCAATAAATGCCGTATTTGCTTCTTGAATATAGTCCTCAGTAATGCTCTGATGACGACGATAAGACAAGGTAAAGATAGCGTTGACGATACTATAAGCAATCAACAGGGTGTTTTGGATATCATCAAAGTTTGGCATCTCATAACGCTCTGACAAGCGCTTATATACCAAGTCAACGATTTGATGGTCCATATCTTCACCAAAACTATCGCCTTCAAAGTCAGGCGTATTGGTATCGTAAATTAGCTTGGCTTTGGTCTCATCACTATGGAAGATCATCACGCACTGATCAATAAGTGCAGTCAAATACCCTTGCCATCTATCGTAATTACCGATATCAACTGTTTCTACCATCTCCAGTATTTCGATGGCATTCAAAAAACGCAATGCTAGAAATATTGCTTCAATATTAGGAAAGAAGTGATAAGCAGAGGCTCTTGGTATGCCTGCTTCTTCACATACGGCAGCCAAGGTAATATCATTAATTGCTTGTGTTTCACTCAGTTTTTTGGCACCAGCCAAAAGTTTTTGGCGGCGTACACGGCCTTGTTGGCTGGTAAATTTAAACTTGTTTGGTACAAGCTTTTTTGCCAATTCTGAGTCTACCAACACATCTTCAATTTTGTCGTCTTTGTTATCACTCATTATAAATCTCTTTATGTTACGCCCTATTGTATAGATATAATCTTCATCAGACAGTATTCATCCAAAACTAACGGATTACTGGCTATTGGCTAAAATATAGCGCCAATATTATCGTTACCACACTCGATGAGGAGGCATCATAAACGCTTGTACACTATCAAGCAAGGGACATGAATGGGTTAGAAGTTCATGTATCGATTAATACTCTACTAGAGTTAACTGTTTAATTTTAAAAAGTTAATCATTAAGTTTGATTTTCGCTCTTATAATACCATGATCAGTGACTCTGTCTGCATAATCCCATTTAAGGTGATCATTGAAATAATCAACGCGTTCAACCTGACCAAGCGAAAACTTACTATCAGGTAAAAACTCCTCTGAGACAAACAGCTGATCGATTACTTCTGGCATGCCTTGGTGTATATGGGTGTAGGCGACATCTTTCATCCAGCCATAGCGAGCCTGAATGCGAGCAGCATCAAAAAGTGCGACGTCGCGCATACTTTTATCGTAATTGACCTCACCAGTTTCGGTCATCAACTGAGTGGTGACACTACCTGTCACATCATTCATGTCACCCAGCAATATCAATGGCTCACGTGTGTGGTGCAAACGCTCCATAATCGCCATTCGAATTGATGCAGCTTCTGCAGCACGCATGCACAAACTGCGTAGCTTGGCACGAATACGAATATTGGGATCATCCATATCTTCTAGTAGATTGCCGTTCTTATCACGTAAGAAAAAAGCACATTTGCTTTTCAAATGTGCAGTCACAATCGTTATCGGTTGACCATATGCATCGACGCGCAATACGAGCGGTGGACGATTAAAGCGCTCATAAGGTCCTATATCTGGAATATCAATCACAGCCTTTGGTTCAATATCTTCTAATAGACTGGTTTCTAACTGCTCAAATCGACTGATAATACCAACAGCTGGTGTGCCTTGTGCCCCCATACCTTGAGTATGCGGACTGGCACTGTCATTACTTGCCAGCGGAATAACAGCATGCTCTGGTTTGAATCCTAACGAAACAGATAGCGCCTCTAGTGCCTCACTGTCCCATACTTCCTGCACGGCAATGATATCAGCATTCGCTCTAGATAATAAGTCTGTAAGACCGTGCAGCTTATGCTCATAGGATTTCTTATCATAAGCCGGTGCATTGTCGTAATAAATCCGATCAGGGTTGGCGAAATTCAATAAGTTGGCTGTGGCAACATAAAACTGCTTATTATTATTAGCGTGATTACTCATATATTCCCTATTGTTTTCATCATTATAATACATAATATTCATTTATGTGTATAAACAGCAAATTTTATGCCTAAAAAAACCTCCAAGGTCAACCTTGGAAGTTTTAAAATAGCATAAATTTGATAGTTAAAGCCACTCGTAGAGATAGTTATACAATTAGTCTATTTCTAGCAATGAATCAACAATATTTCAGATTATCCGTTTACTTGATAATTTTATGAGTCAATGCTACTTAGAAATGTAACCTAACAAACCCTGACTAATTCAGTAGCTAGAAAGCAACTACGTGGCTTTTTTATATTGCGTGTATTATGAAACACGGTGCCATGCATCACGTGACGCTAGACGTGCCTCATCCCATGCTAGACGAGACTCACCTTTTACTTCGTGCCATGAACGCTCTAAATCTGCTTCGTGATCTTCAAAACGAGCATCTGCTGGATAACGAGCACGGTTTGCATATCCTACTGCATAGGCTGGGTGCAAATCACGGTCGAAATCATATCCTTCTTTATAGTAGTCAGCGTTTGCGTATTCTGCACGCCAGTACGCTTCTTCGTGTGTTGGATTTATCGCCTCACCTGCTGCATGACCTGCACCGCCACCAACAACTGCACCAATAGCACCACCGATCAATGTACCTAATGGACCTGCCATCGAACCGATTGCTGCGCCTGCTGCTGCACCGCCCACACCGCCGATACCAGTACCCACTGGATGTGAACCTGGTTCACCTGTGATCATATCAGCGTTCAAATCGTCTTTTGTCTCATCAGACATATGTTTCACTTCACTACGGTCGATGGCATCATGATCACGGTTGTAGTCGTCTGTTACATTTGTACGTGTAGTACCATCCGCATTAATTTTTGTTTTGTTTAATTCGTCATGGTTATTCATAATAAATATATCCTTAATTAGTTATTGATTTCCATTTGTTCTTTTAGATCTTGTCAAAGGCGTTGTTTGACTGCCATTTGAAGTATAGGAACAATCACTACCCTACGATATACAGGTTATGTAAGCTATGTCGATATCTTTGTAGGCTTGCGTTACAGCCTGTATCTTTATCACATTTGTGTACGGTTGACCTATACTTTGAGTGATTGCAAAAACGCGTTGATACTTAACTTACCAAGTAAAATAGGCTTATAGTGGCATTAACGACCTCTCGATAGCACGTTGCCATTTATCAAGATGTTGTTCGCGAGCATCTGTGGACATACTTGGCTCAAAGATACGATCTACCTGCCATGATGCTTTCATTGTTGACTCATCGTATAACCCAGTTTTTAGACCTGCAAGTAACGCCGCGCCTTTTGCGGTAATTTCTGTGTCTCTTGGGCGCAGTACAGGAACATCTAACAAATCCGCCTGAAACTGCATCAGCAAATCGTTGTTTGCCGCGCCGCCATCCACTCTCAGCTCGGTCAATGGATGGGGACTGTCTTTTTGCATAGCGATAAGTACATCGTATGTCTGATAGGCTACCGCCTCTAATGCTGCACGGGCAATGTGCGCTTTGGTTGTACCGCGGCTCATCCCTGTGATACTGGCACTGATATCAGAACGCCAGTAAGGTGCCCCAAGCCCAGTAAACGCTGGTAGTAGCACCACATCTTCACTACTATCCACTTGGCGCGCTAAGTCCTCAACATCACTACTTTGTTGAATCATACCTAAGTTGTCACGTAGCCATTGGACGATAGCACCCGCCATAAAGACACTACCTTCTAACGCATAAGTGACTTCCTTTTTGGGCGGTTGTAGCATACGCTTGCCTGATTGTACAATCTGATCAAACGATAAATTGTCTGGACGAGTTGGCGAGGTTTTTCGTTGCCACGCGATAGTGGTCAGTAGCTTATGGTCGCTCAACTTTGGCTGCTGACCGATATTCATTAGCATAAAACACCCTGTACCATAGGTGTTCTTTGCCATACCTGCATCAAGACAACCTTGGCCAAAGAGCGCTGCTTGCTGATCGCCAAGTACGGCTTGAATGGGTATTTGTTTGGCAAACAAGCCTTTTTTGGTTTTGCCAAAATCACCGTCTGAGGGCAGCACTTTGGGTAATATGTTCATAGGAATGGCAAAGCGATCACAAAGTGTCTCTGACCACGCCAGTTTATGGATGTCAAATAACAAAGTGCGAGAGGCGTTAGTCACATCAATAACGTGCTCTCCACCTGTTAGCTTATATATCAGCCAACTGTCGATAGTACCGACAGCTATCTCACCTTTACTGGCTCGCACGCTAAGCTTTGGATTGTTTTCGAGCAACCACGCAATCTTGCTGGCACTAAAATAAGGGTCTAACCGCAGGCCTGTAATACGCTGTACCTCATGCGCCATATTATTTTGATGATTTTCAGACGTGTTCGTATGAGCGCTGTTTTTATAGCCCCTATCACCCATGCTATTGGTAGCGCTTTCGGCAGCAAGCGTCTTACAGTAGTTTGCCGTCCGTCTGTCCTGCCAGATGATAGCAGGTGCCAATGGTTTACCCGTTTGTTTGTCCCACATCACGATAGATTCGCGCTGATTGGTAATGGCAATGCTGGTGACGTCCGTTGCAAGCAAACCTGCCCGATTGATAACATCGTGCGCACAGCTGATCTGGGTTTGCCAAATCTGCTGTGCATCTTGCTCTACAAATCCAGCACTTGGCGTTTGGAGGGTCGTTGGTTGTTGTACCATTTTTATAGGACGTGCATGATCGTCATAGAGGATCGCTCGACTCGATGTTGTTCCCTGATCCAGCGCCAAAATATATCCTGCCATTACACACATCCTCTACTAAGGTTATTTATTTTATTTGACAAAAATTCGTAATAAGTGACTACTTACTCTTCATTGATTAACGTTCATCGCTTGCTGTTTTTTTATGAATGACTGATTAATTATTTTAATAGTAAAACTAAAAACAAAGTTTATTTGAAGACAAATAGAATCATCTCAAAATACCTCCTAAGCTATGTTGTTAGTTATAAAGAGATATTTAAATATAGAGTTGAGCTTCTATCATACCGCTACTGCCCATACAATAGAAAACCAAAAAATACTGAGCATTGACCCGTCACCATTGTGGCTCTACAGTGTACGCCTTAATTTAAATGATGTTTCAAATGATAGACTGTCAGCGACGCTATGATAAGACCCTTTTTATTTAAAAACACTGACCTATTTGACAATAAATATTTTGTATCGGCATCATTTACTCGATGACTGGTAGACGCGGTCACTCATAGATAGTCTATAATAATTTGATCAGTTAATATTTGAGCAATACGGTCTATTAATGATAACCGTTGTCTTATAATACCTTACCTCTCAATTAATGGTTTATGTGACTTATGAAATTCGCTTTATTAGCGCTACCGTCCACTATGATGACTGTTACACTCATAAGTGTTGCACCTGTGACTTACGCCAGTAGTGATGCCGATCGCGAATCAACTGGTATGGTATCTGGCCCTGTAACACAAATCGTGGAGGCTAACGATCCGAGCAATCATAAGACCACTGTAACGCCTAATAACACATCGATAAATACTTATGATGGGCAACCTTCACTGGCTACCCTTGTCGATCCCATCTCACACAAAACGATTGATAATAGCTATCCGTTAGAGGTCTCCAGCTTTTTGAGCTTAGCGCAAGCACAAAAACTTTTAGTCCAAGTATCGCCCAAGATAGCGGCCAATCAAGCAGCCATTGCTGCCAGCGAATACCAAACTGATGCTCTAAGAACCATCGATAACCCGCTCGTATTTGCTCGCGTATCTGCCAGTGCTTACCATCTAGACCAAGATATAGATTTGTCCACTCTTAAAAACGGCATCATAGATGGGGTGAATAATCGTGTCGATAGTGTCATTCCTCCTATTGCAAGCTTGCCAGACTTACCCAACTTTGGCGAATTGGTTGGTGAGCGGATTCCAGACTCGTATGACCTTAAACGCTCAGGCTCCACAACTGGAGCAGGTGTTGGTGTGGTCTGGCCTATTTATACTGCTGGACGTACAGATGCCTTGACTGGCGCCTCCGATGCACGCACCCAAGAAGCGCTAGCAGATAGTATTCTTGATAAAAACGAGCTGTATAATACGTTGATTGAGCGCTACTTTGAGGCGCAGCTAGCGATCATTGCCGCTTACTTACGTGAAGACGCTTACGATACACTGCAACAAACTGACCATATGGCAGAGCGTCTATTTGAAGAAGGCTTTATCTCACGGGTCGAGAGATTAGAGGCGCAATCTGCGCTTGCCGACGCCAAAAGCGAGTCTGTTAATGCCAATAACGATGCACGCTTGGCTATGATTGCATTACAGCGGTTACTACGTACCAACTACCGTATTAAGCCAACGACGCCTTTGTTTGTGTCTAGTCGCCCGCTACCAGATGTCAGTTATTTTCAAGATCTGGCTCTGAGTCATCACCCAGGATTACAGAAAGTTGCCGCCAAACGTGCGCAGGCACAGCAGCTGCATGCGTTATCTGATACTGGTTATAAACCGACCGTTTTGCTGTATGGCTATGGTCAGGTAGAGAAGGATCCAAGCTGGGTTGCTGGTATATCTGCCAGTTGGAAACTCTGGGGCGGGCTCGATAAAACAGCCTCATTGGCATCAAGTAGCGCTCAAATCCGTCAAGCCGATCTCTCTGAAATTGAAGTCAGTGACAACCTACTCTTGCTCGTAGAAAAAAACTGGCATGATGTCAATAATGCCCAGTCACGCTATCAGGCACTTCAGAGTAATGTTGATTTGGCGACAGAAGTGTTGCGACTGCGCCGCCTTGGCTTACAAGAAGGTGTGAATACCACCGTCGATGTGGTACAAGCGCAAACTCAGTCACTCAAAGCCCGCACCGAGCAAGCACAAGCTGCCAATAGCTATGTACAGTCATTGGCTGCACTCATGCAAAGCTGTGGCACCCCGCTTGCTTTCAATGCTTATCTGAATGCCGCTGACATTCAACTGCCAACTTTGTATACTGAACAATAATGAACATGAAAACCATAAGTCGTATGGATCAGCGCTTGTACAGTCGATCTAGCCTTTCGTTATAACGATGCCCTTAATAACGATGTCTTTGAGCGGTACGGTACATCGACTGACTCAAGTGAGTGAGGTGCGGTCATACCTTTGTAATTCACTGAGGACGCGGTCTATCATGACGCTGACAACATCCATACTGTTACTCATTCTATTGTGAATAATTGTTTTATGAAAAAATCTACTTCTAAATCGATAAGTCATTGGTTGCAGCCTTTACTCAAAACATGGCAGCTTGCAAACACCTCTAACGTTTGGGCACATTGTGCAAGCGTGGGGTTTTTTGGTTTTTTGTCAATATTTCCTGTGATGGCAGTGTTTGTACTCATTTATGGCCTCGTGTTTTCACCCGTCCAGATGCAAGAACAGATCTCAATTTTGAGTCCATACATACCCGATACCGTGTATGAGGTCCTCAACTCACGCTTGAATGACCTAGTCTCTACTACCACGTCCAAGCTGACTTTTAGCCTTATTTTATCGTCACTGCTCGCCCTCTATGCTGGCTCTAAAGGCATTAAGTCTTTAATTATCCTTATTAACCTTGCCTTTCATATCACCCATGAGCGTAGCTTCATTCAAGGTACTATTCGAGCGCTTAGTCTAACCTTTGGGGCGGTAGTTGTTTTGATTATAGCGGTCTCCTCTATTGCTATTATTCCTGTGGGAGCGGCTTTTTTCCCCTTTCCTCAGATAGCTGAAACGATTGCACTTTGGAGCAGATGGCCAATACTGGCTGGCATTATATTCCTAAGCTTTTTGGGGCTCTACCGCTTAGCACCTAATCGCGATGCTGTCGCGCTCAAAAAGCTAGTACCAGGCGCCGCACTAGCGACTATTATGTGGATTGTACTGTCTGTGCTGTTCTCTATCTATGTACAAAACTTCAATAACTATAGTGCTGAATTTGGGGCGCTTTCAGCTGCTGTAGTGATTATGCTATGGCTGTACTATTCGGCATTTATCGTCGCTTTTGGTGCGATCTTCAACTCTGAAGCGTTAGACAGTGCTAAGCCTTATGCTGTTCGAATGTATTAATCATAGCCCCTTTATTCTAGACCCTTTACTCTCAACTTTGCTGCTTTAGGAATCCCGCTGTCATGTCTGAATTGCCAAATGAATCAAACGACTTAAATCAATCTGATGATTCAACCGAGTCAGTGACCTCTCAGGACAGTCAATACTCAGCTAAACCAGCAGAAAACACGCCTGACGCTGAGCCGGTGCAGCCTACGCCACCGTACAATCGCGGTAATGCTAACCCTGATAAATCTGCTCGTGTAAAAAAAGCGCTACTTGCAGGGCTTGCATTGATTGTTCTTGCTGTGATTGCCTATGGTCTATATAAAAGCAATCAACAGAGCGAGCCTGAAATCATTACGCTTCAGGGGCAAATGCAAATGCAGCAAACCTCTATCGCTGCAAAAGTACCTGGCCGCATTGCACGGATTATGGTGACAGAAGGTGATGCTGTCACAGCGGGGCAACAGCTGGTCGAAATGGATTCGCCTGAAATTAATGCCAAGATCAACCAGGCGCGGGCTGGCAAGCAAATCGCACAGAGCCAGTTGGACAAAGCCAAAAATGGCGCACGCCCGCAAGAAATTGCTCAAGCCAAAGCGGCTTGGCAAGCCAATAAAGCGGCCTCTGATTTGGCGAAGAACACTTATCAGCGCGTTAATCGCCTCTACGAAGAAGGGTTGATGGCGCGGCAAAAGCGCGATGAGGCGTATGCACAGTACCTTGCTACCGAAGATCAGACTGAAGCGGCACGTCTGCAATATGACTTGGCGTTAGAGGGCGCGCGTAGTGAAGATAAGTCAGCCGCTACCGCCCAAGTCGCACAGGTCGATGCCCAACTGGACGAGGCACTGGTCGCAAAAGAAGAAGCCAATCTAAAAAGCCCTATCGCAGGTATCGTTGACAACGTCATCGTCAGTGCTGGTGAAGTCATCGGTCAAGGCGTTCCTTTGCTCACTTTGGTAGATACCAATGACCAATGGGTGGTACTCAACGTCACTGAACCTTATCTGAATCAGTTTGCTATCGGTCAAACGTTTACAGGGACTATCCCAGCTCTATCATCAGCAGACAAACCTTATAGCAAACAGTTCACTGTTTATGCGACGTCGACCCTATCTGATTTTGCAACTTGGCGACCGACTAACAATGACGATGGGTTCGATGTGCGTACCTTTGAGGTAAAAGCTCGACCATCAACGCCAGATACTCGTATTCGCTCGGGTATGAGCGTGGTTGTGCGTATCAATCCTACGCCTATTAACCAGAACCAAGAGTAAACCATGCGCTTAATTGAGGCGTTTTTGCGCAGTGCAGCCTATGAGCGGCGATTTTTGACCAAAAACCAGTGGGACCTTAGCATGGTGGTATGGATACCGCTGGCAACCGTCCTACTTATTTGGTGGATATTTTCACAGACTCAGATTACTGATTTGCCTATAGGCATTATCGATCAAGACAATAGTGCGATGGCCAATACTGCCGTACGCTACTTAGAAGCCAGTCCTACGCTCACAGTCAGGCAGTTGTATTATTCTCAAGCAGAGGCCGAGGCTGCGATATTGCAACGCGATATTTACGCAGTCGTGACGATTCCTGAAGACTTCTCTCGCCATATTCTATCGAATACACCTGCGCCACTCACACTACAAGTAAACGCACAGTATGGTACTCACTCTGGCATTATCCAAACGAGTGTTCAAGCAGTTGCAAGTACACTGTCTGCAGGCGTCGAGATACAGCGATTGGTCAAGCAAGGCATAGCACCATCACAAGCCTCGACTGCTTACGCGCCTATCAGTATTCAACGTATCAGTCTGTTCAATGCGGCCACCAATTATCAGCAGTTTTTGGCCTCAACCGTAATACCTGCCCTACTACATATACTGGCAATGGTTGTTGGTGCAACGACCATTGGACGTGAGCTACGTGATAAAAATATTGGTCGTTGGTATCGTTTTATTGATACCAAAAATCCTGGACGAACGTCACCTCAATATTCGAAAACACCAACCGCGCCTTTCACCAAGCAGGATAGTGTCAATAACAGCAGCCATAATGCTACGGTAGCATCAACCTTACAAACGCCACAGGCAATCAGCATGTCAGTATTGTTGTTTGGTTTATTAGGTAAATATTTTTGGCCAATGCTGGCCTATAGTATATGGTCGGCTATGATCCTGTGGTTGGCAACTTCGAACCAAGCTATAAGCATAGCTTCTTTTGCTGTGGTCTACGCAGGTTTGTTATGCCTAATGACACTCTCGTTTTGGCTGGGTGCGATCTTTACGTTGAATGCTTTTTCTCTACGTATGGGGCTGTCCGCTACTGGTTTTATCTCAGCGCCTTCTTATGCCTTTGCTGGTGTGACCTTCCCTTATATTGCGATTAGTGATAGCGCGCAGTACTGGTCAAATATCCTACCACTGACGCATTATCTCAAGCTTCATATTGCACAACTGCAGATGCAAGCACCCATTGCTATATCCCTGCCTGGTGTCTACGGTCTCACCCTTGCTATGATCATAGCACTGCTACTAGCCACATTATTAACCAAACGTGCATTGGCACATCCTGAACGTTGGGGAGCACGCTAATGTCAATACGATCCAACCCCAATCTCAAAAAATCTGAATCAACAAAGTCTTCGCCATCACCGTCGTTCTGGACAAGCTTTGTCCAAACGCTTAAAGATATTTTTGGGGATAAAGGCATCTTGCTGATGTTGATCATCGCCCCTATTATTTATGGCTTCTTTTATCCGTGGCCTTATTCTACTGAGGTGGTCAATCATGTGCCGGTAGGTATCATCGATTATGACAATAGCAACTTATCGCGTACGCTCGCTCGTTACTCAAGCTCGAGCCCTTATTTAGATACCGAGCGTTTTGTCAATGAGCAAGCCGCCAAAGAAGCCATGTGGTCCAATAAAATTGCAGGTTATATGGTGATACCTAGTGGGCTTGAAGCGCAAGTACTATCAGGGCAACAAGCCCATGTCAGTGTTTTGGGTAATGGTGGCTATTTTATCCTGAATAAAAATGTTCAGCTGGGCTTCTCTCAAGCAGTGGGTACGGTATCAGCAGGTATAAAGGTAAAGAAGGCCGTTGCGAAAGGGGCTTATGCACCCACTGCCGCACAGAGCACGCAAGCAATACCGCTACGTATCATACCGCTGTATAACCAAACTGAAGGCTATGGTGCTTATGTCGTGCCAGCTGTCTCTGTCATTATCTTGCAGCAGACGTTATTGATGGCGACAGCGATGCTGATTGGCACATGGTATGAGCAACGCCGCCATGCGACGAGCATACGTGGCTGGCTAGGACGCATCGGAGCGCTAAGCACGCTAAGCTTTATCGTCGGCTGTTTTTATTATGGCTGGGCGTTTGAGCTTCACCATTATCCACGTGGTCAAAACATGCTTGGTACGTTATTGTTTTTGGCATTATTTTGCCCGACGGTCGCCACGCTCGGCTGCGTGCTTGGGCTATGGTTCCGGCAACGAGAACGCAGCATGCAAATCTTAATCTTTGTTTCGCTACCGATATTTTTCTTGAGTGGCTACCCATGGCCAGCAGACCAGTTGCCTCAGATATTACAAGTCATACGCTGGGTCGTGCCCACGACCCCTGCGATCAATACCTCTGTACAGCTGAACCAAATGGGTGCCAACGTGTCCCAAGTTGCTATTGGATTTTATGCACTGGCAGGCTTATGGCTATTTTACTTTGCCTTATTACTGCTTTTACGCAAACGTATACCACAAAGACAATCCACTTACAGTGCTTGACAGCAAATGAGCTCAACACCCTGACGAAAAAGCGCCTGCTATTATTAGCAGGCGCTTTTTATGGAAAGGACTTTATACTTCCAAGCTTGTTACTTCTAAACGTTGTACTTCCGAACCTTGTACTTCCAAACGTTAAAGCTTTCTAAGCAGTTAAAGGAATCGTTAGAACACTCGGTTCAAACCATTGAGCGCCGCAACACGATACGCCTCTGCCATTGTTGGATAGTTAAAGGTGGTATTAACGAAGTACTCAAGCGTATTGTTACACTTCATAACCGCTTGTCCGATATGGATAATCTCTGATGCATGGTTACCGTAGCAGTGAATACCCAAAATCTCTAGCGTCTCACGATGGAATAGTATCTTTAGTACGCCTGTACGCTCACCAATGATTTGTGCGCGAGCCAGATGCTTAAAGAAAGCTTGACCGACCTCGTAAGGTACTTTCTCATCTGTCAGCTCTTGCTCGGTTTTGCCAATACAAGAAATCTCAGGGATCGTATAGATACCCGTTGGTACGCTAGATACAGGTTCAGCATCACTGTCGCCAACCATAAATGCAGCCGCACAGCGTCCTTGGTCATATGCCGCTGATGCTAATGATGGCCAACCGATCACATCGCCTGCTGCATAGATATTATCAACATCAGTGCGATAAGTATCATCAACTTTTAGCTGACCACGGCTGTTCGCTTTTAGCCCAATAGCTTCTAGGTTTAGACCTTCAGTGTTACCTGAGCGTCCATTTGACCACAGTATGGCATCTGATTTGATTTTCTTACCGCTTTTGAGATGTAGGATTACGCAGTCATCATGGGTCTCAAGATGATCAATTTCTTCGTTACTTCGAATGAGCACACCGAACTGTCTAAAATCGTGCGCGATGGCATCGCTAATCTCGCTATCGAGGTAGTTGAGCAACTGATCTTGGTTGTTGATCAGATCCACTTTATAACCAAGACCAGTAAAAATGGAAGCGTATTCACAGCCGATCACGCCAGCACCATAGATGATGATTTTTTTGACGATATAATCCATCTGTAGGATCTTATCAGAATCAAAAACGCGCGGATGATTGAAGTCTAAGATATCAGGACGATATGGACGACTACCGACCGTTACGATAGCTTTATTAAAGGTGATGGTTTCAAACACATTGTCATCAGTTTCAACACGCAGAGTATGTTTGTCAACAAAGCTGCCCCACCCTTGAATGACTTCAATACGGTTACGCTCATAAAAACCCGTATGCGTGTTCACTTGACGGCGTATCACTTGACGAGCGTTGGCAAGCACTTTATTCAGCGGAACCTGCTTATACTCCATCGCTTTGGTGAACATTGGATCACGGCGAAAATTAATCAAATTAAATACCGATTGGCGCAGCGCTTTACTCGGGATCGTACCTACATGAGTCGAGTTACCACCCACCTGATCGCGCGGATCGACTACCACGACTCTTTTACCAGATTTGGTAAGTTTCATAGCAGCGGCCTCGCCAGCTGGTCCTGCACCCAATACCACTACATCGTATTCATAGTCGTGATTGTCGCTTTTTAGGCGACGAGAGTCTTTGGCAAAACCCGATTGAATATCGATACGGGTGTCATCGAGCGGGTTGATAAGGTCTGGATGGTGCATGACATCATCAGTAACTTGCTCGTGGGTTTGTTCAATTTTTTGTTTTTTGTCTTTACCTTCGGTATGTTCAGGGTTGGGCGTGCGACCGTTCTCTTTATTAGATACTTCGGTATGAATATCTTTACCAGTATCATTGGTCGCGTCGCTTGCACTTTTACTTACCATGATGTCCTCTTTATTTATTTATTGATTATATGAATAGGTTTGTATGGGAGTGAGTTTTTACGATCTACATAGGTTGATAAAATTAGCTTAGTAAAATCACGCCACCATAAAGTATGGATATCTTTATTGCAATCTTGATACGTATTGCGCACTACAAAGTAATAATTTATCAGCCAATACGGCGCTTAAGACCAGTCATTTGCAAGATACGGGTGGCAATCTCTTCAACAGACATCTCCGATACGTCCAAGCTTGGAATACCATGAGTGATATAGATACCTTGTATCGCACGCTGCTCTTGCTGACATTGTTGATAGCTGGAATAACGACTGCCCGCACGGCGCTCTTGGCGGATTTTTACTAAGCGATCGGTATCAATGAGCAAGCCAAACAATTTATCTTTGTGCTCACGTAATGCTTTTGGCAACTGATTGTCGTACAAATCATCTTCGGTCAAAGGATAGTTTGCCGCTCGAATACCAAACTGTAATGCCAAGTATAGCGATGTCGGTGTCTTACCAGAACGTGACACCCCCACTAAGATAATATCTGCTGCATTATAGTGGCGAGTACGCGCTCCATCGTCATTGTCCAAAGCAAAATGAACCGCATCGATACGCTCTTTGTAGGTTTCAGAGTCAACGTCGTCGTGCGCATGACCAGAGTGACCATCTGGCTCAACGCCGGTTTCTTCTGCAACGCGTCCTATTAATCCCTCATACATGTCCAAGTTACAGCTGTGGGCTGAGTTGATTTTTTCGCGGATCTCTGAATTAACGATAGTATCGAACACCAGCGGCAGTGAGCCATCGCGCTGATAGGCCATATTGATTTGCTCGACTGCGTCTTCAGCACGCTCTAGGCTGTCAACGTATGGCAAGACACGCGTTTCAAAAGGCACTGAAGCAAACTGACTTAAAATAGCGCGACCCAATGTCTCAGCAGTAATCGCTGTGCCATCTGAGATGAAAAATGCCGTTCTGATGGCTTGTGAGCTGTCCAAGTTAAGTGCGTGATGGTTTTGGATAGTGGACTTGACTTGTTCAGATGGATTGCTTGAGTACATGACGTTGACACCTTGGTTGAAAACTCAATAATGATCTTCATTTAGCTTCTAGTGATGATTTGATAGCGTTTATCTAAATTTGGCGACTTAATTGAGTTACCTGATTAGCTATTTAAGTACTCAATGATTGCTCTTGAACGAGATACACAGCAGCATCTGTATCGCACATTGATAGAACCATGCACATCACCTATCTATGCGCTACATTATACGCATATTAAGCCCTTAATAGAAATCAATGTTACAGGCGCACACTTAGAACCAACACGGTTTTTCACGCAATCATTACCTTCAACTGACTACTCATTAAATGTTTTTATTACTGAACCTTTTATGTAGAAATAGAAGTTGTGAGAATACTCGAATACCGTCGCTCGAATGCACTCATCTTCAAATTTCTTGACAATTATAAGCACTCAACAAGCACATACCATTACTGATACTGTTGATATTTTTTGTGCTTTTAGAGAAAAAAACCTCAGCCACTTACCAAAATTTATGTGGCAATTCCTACAATTTGTGTATTTTTAACAAGTTTTTTGGTCAAACCCCTCGAAATCCTCATAATATGGCGGTATAATTCACCGTTATAATCTTTACTAAATAACCTTATTTTCTGGAGTTATCATGGCAGCGCAATCTACAGCACTTGTAATCAATCTTGATCAGCTAGGAAAAGACGATATCGAAATGGTTGGCGGCAAGAATGCCTCTCTTGGTGAAATGATCAGCCATCTATCTGATTTAGGCGTTAGTGTTCCAGGCGGTTTTGCCACCACTTCAAATGCTTTCAATCGCTTTTTGACAGAAACAGGCTTGCTTGACAAAATCAACAATGAGCTAAAAACACTAGATGTTGATGATGTTAAAAAACTTGCGGAAACAGGTAAAAAGATCCGTACTTGGATTATTGAACAAGAGCTGCCAAAAGATCTTGAGCAAGAAGTACGTCAATCATTTGAAACCATGAGTGGCGGCGAAGACATCGCGGTTGCTGTCCGTTCTTCTGCGACTGCTGAAGATTTGCCAGATGCATCATTTGCCGGTCAGCAAGAAACCTTCTTGAACATTCGTGGTATTGATAACGTCCTAATCGCTATTAAAGAAGTATTTGCCTCTTTATATAACGACCGTGCCATCTCTTATCGTGTACACAAAGGTTTTGAGCATGAAGGCGTTGCCTTGTCTGCGGCTGTACAGCGTATGGTGCGTTCAGAAACTGGCGCTGCTGGTGTTATGTTTACGCTAGATACCGAAAGTGGTTTTGATCAAGTGGTATTCATCACCTCAAGCTACGGTCTAGGTGAGATGGTTGTACAGGGCGCGGTTAACCCAGATGAGTTTTATATCTCAAAACGTCTGCTAGCTGATGGTAAGCCGTCAGTGATTCGCCGTAATCTAGGTAGCAAACATAAGAAAATGGTTTATGGTGATGAAGGCAGCACGGCTAAATCAGTGAAAACTGTCGATGTTGAAAAGCAAGAGCGTATGCAATTCTCTTTATCTACTGAAGAGCTGACCTCACTTGCAAAGCAAGCGGTAACCATTGAACAGCATTATGGTCATGCAATGGACATCGAATGGGCAAAAGACGGTGATAGCGGTGAAATATTTATTGTTCAAGCACGTCCTGAGACTGTTAAGAGCCGTCAAGACAGCAATGTCATGGAGCGTTATGTCATCGACACGACTGGCGCAAAAGTGTTGTGTGAAGGTCGCTCAATCGGTCAACGTATCGGTTCAGGTAAAGTGCGTATCGTTAGCAACCTAAACGAGATGGACAAAGTAGAAGAAGGCGACGTACTGGTATCAGACATGACTGATCCGGATTGGGAGCCAGTTATGAAGCGCGCTTCTGCTATCATCACTAACCGTGGTGGTCGTACGTGTCATGCGGCTATTATCGCGCGTGAGCTAGGTGTGCCAGCTATCGTTGGTTGTGGTAACGCCACTGAGTTATTGGTTGATGGTCAAGACGTGACTGCGTCTTGTGCTGAAGGTGATACTGGTTTCATTTATGAGAGCCAAATTGATTTTGAAGTACAGACCAACTCTGTTGAGTCTATGCCAGATCTTGCATTTAAAGTGATGATGAACGTTGGTAACCCAGATCGCGCATTCTCATTCACCCAAATGCCAAACGAAGGTATTGGTCTTGCACGTCTAGAGTTCATCATCAACCGTATGATTGGTGTGCATCCAAAAGCACTACTAAACATGAACAGCTTGCCACGTGAGATCTCACAAGCAATCCAAGAGCGTATTGCAGGCTATGCCTCACCTGTTGATTTCTACGTTGATAAATTGGTTGAAGGTATCTCAACCCTAGCCGTTGCCTTTATGGATCAGCCAGTTATCGTTCGTATGTCAGATTTCAAATCAAACGAATACGCTAACCTACTAGGTGGTAAGTTATACGAGCCATCAGAAGAAAACCCAATGCTTGGTTTCCGCGGTGCTAGCCGTTATGTCTCTGATAACTTCCGTGATTGCTTTGAGCTTGAGTGTAAAGCACTAAAACGTGTTCGTGATGAGATGGGTCTGACCAATGTTGAGATCATGATCCCATTTGTCCGTACCACTGACGAAGCAGCACAAGTAATTGAGCTACTTGAAAAGAATGGTCTAAAACGCGGCGAAAATGGTCTACGCGTCATTATGATGTGTGAACTACCAACCAACGCCTTACTCGCAGAAGAGTTCCTAGAGCACTTCGATGGTTTCTCTATTGGTTCTAACGATTTGACTCAGCTAACGCTTGGTCTTGATCGTGACTCAGGCATCGTCTCACATCTATTTGATGAGCGTGACCCTGCGGTTAAGAAGCTATTGACGATGGCTATTGACGCCTGCCGTAAACAGAACAAATATGTTGGTATCTGTGGTCAGGGTCCATCAGATCATCCAGATCTAGCATTCTGGCTCATGGAGCAAGGCATCAGCTCAGTATCATTGAACCCAGATTCGGTACTAGATACTTGGTTCTTCTTAGCTGGTGAAGAAGCACAGTAAGTCACTGTGTTAAGTGATCATTGTGTTAAGTAACTATATTGACTCACTATGCTAAGTCACAGTATTAAGTTACTGGGGTAATTCACACAGTCATTAAAGATACCACTATTAGGGTCTATTTGATTTTTTCAAATAGACCCTAATATAATGTGTTAAGACATGACTAACTATGCAGGCAATTATGCAGATTTTCCTTGCTCGAAATAACGTACAAGCTGGCCCATATGATTTGGATCAGCTGAATATTATGCTCGCCTCTGGTGAAGTACTGCTAGATGATTTGATGTGGCATGAAGGCCTGAGCCAATGGCAACGTGTAGGCAATCTCACCAACAACCAAGCGGCTTATAGACCTACTGCTAGTGGTCGTTCTGAAAACAACGATTCCATTATCAACAATGTAACCGTGTTTCCTGAAGACAATGCTAATAGTGCGAGTGGTCAAGAAGATAAGTCTGTCTCACTAGATAGGTTGTACGGCAAGCCTGAACGTCCCAAAAGCGTCAAGGCAGATATGACGACCAATCGTCATCAAACGCCGCATAACAATGTATCGTTGAACAAATCCAATCTCAAAAAGACGGCCGCAGACAAAACCGTGGGTAACGTCGTGCTCGCGCCTATTATGTCGCGTGTATTGGCAACGGCATTAAATGGTTTACTTTATGTCTTAGCCATTTTGCCATTGGTCATGGCATTGACCAAATTGGATGTGGATTACACCAAGTTCCAAAACATCCAAGACATGGACGCCGCCTATCAATATTCAATGACGCTGATGGAAAGCCTTCCTAGTAGCACGTTAATGATGTCGCAAGTGATGGTATTTGGACTATTTGCTTTGCAATTGTTATTTATTGCCATGCGCGGTCAATCACTAGGCAAACTGATTACTGGTATTCGAGTGGTGGATCAAACCACGCATCGACTGCCTTCGTTCATCAAGCTTATTGGTACGCGTACATTACTGTTATTCATCATCTACAACTTGCTGTTTTCATTTACCAGCTTTTTAGGTTTTGTGATTATCGCTATTCATTATTATATGGCATCAAGAAACCCTCAGAATATGGGCTGGCATGACAAACTTGCCAAAACCTTAGTCGTCAAAGCGGACAGTAGCCAGTTAGAAAAAAAGTCTAAAACGAAGTAAATCTTTTTTATACTCGATTACCAATACTGTCTCTATTTTTTCTTGTGGTTACTATAAAAAAGCTGCGTATAACCGTGGCTTTTTTATTTGGCAGAGATTATTTATCCTCTTTTTATATCTTATTGGCAACAGCTTGGTGATTAACCTTTGTGTTAATCACCGAGTACTGTTATAATACGGCGCTTTATAAACTAAGCTTTTTTCTTATTATATTTTTAGGAATTAGGGCTTACCTTATAAATCTCCTTGCTATTAACATAGGGTTAATAGCTACTAATCCGTAAGGAGTCATAATGCGACATTACGAACTGGTGTTACTTGTACACCCAGACCAAAGCGACCAAGTGGTCGGCATGGTTGAGCGCTACATCAAGTTAGTTCAAGACAACAACGGTGTTATCCACCGTCTAGAAGATTGGGGCCGTCGTCAACTGGCTTACCCAATTAACAAGATTCACAAAGCTCATTACGTTCTTTTCAACATTGAAACTGACGGCGAGACTTTAGCTGAACTTGAAGAATTATTCCGCTATAACGACGCGATCATTCGTAGTCTAGTTATGCGCCGTGACGAAGCTGTCACTGAAGAGTCGCAGTTAGCCAAGAATGCCGATGAAAAACGCGCACGCAAAGCAACTACTCGTCGTCCAGACAATCGTGAAAACGATAATGACGACAACGACAACAGTGAAGACTAATTAAAGGAGAATACTCATGGCACGTTTCTATCGCCGTCGCAAATTCTGCCGTTTCACTGCTGAAGGCATCACTCACATCGACTATAAAGATGTTGAATTGCTAAAACAGTATATTAGTGATAATGGTAAAATCGTACCTAGCCGTATTACTGGTACATCTACTAAATATCAGCGTCAACTAGCGACTGCTATCAAGCAAGCTCGTTATTTATCGCTACTTCCATACACTGATAACCATCAAGGTTAACCGCTAACTAGGAATGACTCATGCAAATTATTTTGTTACAGCGTATCGTCAACCTTGGTAAACTCGGTGAAACTGTCGATGTAAAACCAGGTTACGGACGTAACTTTCTTATCCCTCAGGGCCGCGCTCTACCTGCTACTAAAGCTAACATCGAAAAGTTCGAAGCACGTCGTGCTGAGCTTGAAGCTGAAGAAGCAAAAGAGATCGCTGTTGCTCAAGAGCGTGCTGATGCACTAACTGACGTTAATGTTATCATGCGTGCTAAATCAGGTGACGAAGGCAAGCTATTCGGTTCTATCGGTACTCGCGATATCGCTGAAGCATTGACTAACTCAGGTCTAGAAGTTGACCGTGCTGAAATCAAGCTACCTGAAGGCACTCTACGTCAAATTGGCGAATACAATGTTGATATTCAGCTACACCATGACGTTACTGCTAGCATCTTAGTTACTATTCTTTCTGAAGATGGTAACAACGAAGATTCAGCTGACGAAGAAGAATCTGAAGAAGACTACTCTGAAGAGTAATTCTTTAGACAGTTAGATTTATCTAAAAAACCAGCAGCCTTGTGTTGCTGGTTTTTTTATTGTGTACGGTTTTTGATTAATTATAGACTAGTTTACTGTCGTCTTGCGCAGCGCTATTCTGATAGATCGAAATTCAATTCAATATTAGTCGGCTAAATATTAGTCGGTTATAAGTTACTTAAAAAAATACTGTCCTAACGGCGATGTTACCTATGTAATGATATAGCAACTATTTGCTACAACTACCTTAAAAATGGTATACCAAACAATAAGATAGTGCCTATATAATCGTCTTTATTATCAACAGCAGGATTGATATTCTGCTGTTTTATTTACAACAGGGCGCACAAGTATGAAAGACAATGAAATATACACTGATGATAAGCTTCTATGTATTCAAGGCAATGATATTTACCTAGAAGGTGAAATTTATACAGTAGGCAGAATCGTCAATGACAAGTACTTCCAACTATTGACGAGTGATAATGACGATCATTGGTATGCCACTCACGACGAACAAGGTATTCATGTGAGTTTTGATACAACGATATCAACCACGCCAAACAAAGCGTTTTTCGATAAAATCGCGTAGTCATATGTAGGTGTTCGTTGATTCAATACCATATCGCTTAAATACCGCTTGTTCATACCTTGTTTTGGGCTAAAACTTTGATATGAGTATTGCGTTAGACATTATCTCTTATCAGTACAAACTGGTCACTACATGTGGCCAGTTTTTTTTGCCCTATCTATATAACCTATTCTAATAAAATAGACCTCAATAGTTTCGATGCAATGAAATACTTTGAACAAACGTTGATTTTCTTTTAGAATGGCTTTAATAAACAGTAGTCCGATACAGCCATATTATTTTTCAATATGGCATGGATAGAAATAGCACTATATTTCTGCTGAATATATTTCCTAGTAGCCGCCATTTGCTATAGAATATGCCCCTTCAAAATTTCGTATCGTTATTCATGTTTATAATCAGTTCAAGATGACTCATATAAAAACCTGTGCAAATAAGATTCCTGCCACTATGACATATAGTCTGAGCAGCGCTGATGCCGTATATGATTTATATAAAATTGACTGTATTTGTATTAATAATCCATTAAGTTCTAAACCATATTGAGACAGTGATGATTGTATTTTGGCTTGTACTGACCATTCTTTTTATTATTTTCGCTACTGCGAAACTGAAGTGGCATCCTTTTTTAGTATTGATTCTATCTGCTTTTTTGGTCGCGCTATTTTATCAAGTACCGCTCAATACAGTCGCAAAAACAATCTCTGATGGTTTCGGTGGGATTTTAGGATACATCGGTCTAGTTATTGTATTTGGTACGATTATTGGTTTAATCCTTGAAAAGACAGGCGCTGCTATCGTAATGGCAGAGTCAGTGATCAAAGTGTTGGGACCGCGCTTCCCTACGTTGACCATGTCTATTGTTGGTGCGGTGGTATCAATACCTGTGTTTTGTGACTCAGGCTATATCATCTTGAACTCTCTAAAAGAATCTCTAGCTGAGCGCTTGAACGTCTCAAGTGTGGCGATGAGTATTGCTTTGGCAACGGGTCTATATGCTACTCATACTTTCGTACCACCTACTCCAGGTCCAATCGCGGCGGCGGGGAATTTAGGACTAGAGTCCAACTTGGGTTTGGTCATCATGGTCGGTGTGGTCGTGACAGCAGTTGCAGTACTAGCTGGCTGGTGGTGGTCTAACCGTTTTCTCAATGCAACACCTGACAACACAAACGAGGCTAACGCGCCAGCAGCAGCAATGCCTGAAGGCATGAAAACTCGTGATGATTATAGTCACTTACCGTCAGCGACAATGGCGTTTTTACCTATTATTGTTCCTATTATCTTGATCTGCTTATCTTCTATTGCTAATTTCCCAAGCGAACCATTTGGCAGTAGCATGGTAGCTGAGATTTTAATATTCATTGGTAACCCACTTACAGCACTACTAATTGGCTTATTCTTATCGTTCTTCCTAATCAAATCAAGCCAAAAAACGCAAGAAATTAGCGATAGTATCTCACAAGGTTTGGTTGTTGCTGCCCCTATCCTGTTGATCACTGGTGCTGGTGGCGCATTTGGTGCCATGCTAAAAGTGACACCGATTGGCGATTACCTAGGTTCAACGCTATCTGCCTTAGGATTGGGTATTTTTATGCCATTTATCGTCTCTGCTGCGCTAAAAACAGCGCAAGGCTCAACCACAGTCGCATTGGTTACGACTTCTGCAATGGTCGCACCTCTTCTAAACCAAATCGGCCTAGACAGCGAGCTTGGTCGGGTATTCTGTGTGATGGCAATCGGTGCCGGTGCCATGACCATCTCACATGCCAATGACAGCTTCTTTTGGATTGTGAGCCAGTTTAGTCGCATGAGCGTGGCACAAGCGTACAAAGCTCATTCAATGGCCACTGGTATCCAAGGTGTAACCAGCATCGTATTTATCTGGTTATTGACGCTAGTATTTATCTAATTCTAAGATTAGCTGTTTTTACAGACGTTTATTTGGCTGTTACTAAGTAAACGTTTTAAAACATGACACCATCGCAATGATCGTGTCATTAAGATATTCAAAGAGAGCCGTATGAAAATTTTGATTGCCCCTGACTCGTTTAAAGAAAGTCTAGAAGCGTTCGATGTCTGCCGTGCCATTCAGTCTGGTTTTAACCAAGTGTTTCCAGATGCTGACTATAAGCTGTTGCCAATGGCTGATGGCGGCGAAGGTACCTCAGCAGTATTGTCTTATGTATTGGGCGGACGCTGGAAAGAAGTCAGAGTACATGACCCATTGATGAGACCGATTACGGCAAAATATCTGTTATTGCCTGACGCGACAGCTGTTATCGAAGTGGCTCAAGCGTGCGGATTGCACCTATTGACAGCTGATGAGCGTAATCCCGTTGTTGCGAGTAGTTATGGTGTTGGAGAGCTGATCGAAAATGCCTTAGCAGAAGGTGCTAAGCGTATCGTCATTGGTCTAGGTGGTAGCGCAACCAATGATGCAGGTCTTGGTATGCTAATGGCGCTAGGCATAACATTTCATGATATCAATGACAGCTTACTTACTCATGGTGGCGGCGCACTTGCTAGCCTACATAAGCTCGATAATACTAGCCTTCATGCACAGATATCGGACACGGTATTTGAAGTTGCTTGTGATGTGACCAATCCACTCTGTGGTCTGCTGGGAGCAAGTGCGGTATTTGGCCCACAAAAGGGTGCTTGTCCAGAGCAAGTCAATACATTAGATAAAGCGCTCAGTCACTTTGCTACCATATGTGGACAGCATGGCTACGAAGATTGTCAATACGTTGAAGGCGCTGGCGCTGCTGGCGGTCTTGGCTATGCGATGATGACGTTCTTTAAGGCTCAGCTAAAGTCAGGCTTTGATACGGTTGCCGAAGTGGCTCACCTGTCACAGCATATCGCAGATGCTGATCTCGTCATCACTGGCGAAGGTAAGCTCGATGCGCAAACCGCTATGGGTAAAGTGGCAGGCGGTATCAGCCAAATCGCTAAGGCTAGCCGCACACCTGTCATCGCTATTTGCGGCAGCGTCGATGGACTAAAACCTGCCCAAACTAGCCAGTTCGATGTGGTTATGCCGAGTATCCAAAAAGTCGATACGATCGATAATGTGTTAGGCTCTGCTTACAACAATATTGAGACTACTGCTGCTAATATTGCTGCAAGTATTAAGCTGGGCCAAAGCCTAAAGTAGCGCAACGCTCTCAAATCCATAGCTTGCACTAAACGTAAAAATATTAGATGCACCGCTCCTATATACCTGCTAGCGGTGCATTTAAGATTGACCCTCAACATATCTATAGCCATTTTTTGATATCATCAATGACCGTATGCATTCTATTAGAGAGTACCTGCTGTCGTCTGACTGCCAAATATAGCGTTTCGCTAACGGCAACTGGTAAAGCATGGCTGTTGATGAGCTCAGGCTTTGAGTAAGCAGCTACTGCATGTGCAGGTAAAACCGTAAAGCCTATTCCTCTGCTGACAGGCTCTAGAATCAGACCAATCTGATTAGAAAATCCTTTTTTCTTAAAATCATTGATATGCTGAAATTGTTCATAGTTGGCAGTCAGTAGCATGCCTGCATGATGGGCACCATCCGGATGATCAATAAATCCAAGCTGGGTAAGCTGCTCCCAGCTAGGCTCGATTGTCGTCGCAGGTGTCACCAGTATCAATGCTTCTTGCGCCATAGGTTTGCAACTAACCGTTTCATCATCTGAGATATCCGTCATAAAACCCATATCAATCTCATGGTTGGCAAGTGCTTGCTCAATATCTGAGTTGGGTGCAAAACGATAATCAATCACCAGCTGTGGGTGTTGCTGCTGTAGATTTAGAAGCTTTGGATATAGCTTAAGCCCTACACTACCCGGTGACATTAGCCGTACCAACCCTTCATAAGGCGGGTCTTCACCGATACGTTGCTCTAAATTTGATAGACGCTGCAATATCTCGCCTGCTTCTTTATAAAGCTGTTCACCTGCATTGGTCAGTGAGAACTGCTTACCTTGTCGAATCAACAAATCCGTATCCAACTGCTCCTCTAACTTACGTATGTGCTGACTCACGCCCGACTGCGTCATGTATAAGCGCTCAGCGGTACGCGTAAAGTGCCCGACCTCAGCAAGCGTGCAAAAAGTACGTAGCCATGCGATGTTTATCATTACGTTTCATACTTATTTATATAATATTTGATAATTTTACATAATTAACCTGTATTTGTATACTGGCTCCACGTTAAAGAAAACGCACATTAAACAGGAGCACAAACTATGAATAACGTCTATCCAAGAAGCTTTTCGCACATTGGTCTATCAGTCCCAGACCTAGATGCTGCCGTAAAATTTTATACCGAAGTGATGGGTTGGTACACCATCATGGAACCAACTGAGATTGTCGAAGATGACAGTCCGATTGGTGAGATGTGTACTGAAGTATTTGGTGCAGGTTGGGGAAGCTTTCGTATCGCTCACCTATCTACTGGTGATCGCATCGGTGTCGAGATTTTTGAATTTAAGAATCAAGAAAACCCTGAAAATAACTTTGAATACTGGAAAACGGGCATCTTTCATTTCTGTGTTCAAGATCCAAATGTTGAAGAACTGGCTGAGCGTATGGTTGCCGCAGGTGGTAAAAAACGTATGGAAAAACCGCGCTACTACTACCCTGGCGAAAAACCGTATCGTATGATCTATATGGAAGACCCGTTCGGTAACATCGTCGAGATATATAGCCATAGCTACGAGCTTATCTATAGCGAAGGCGCATACTAGGTTCAGCACAAATACAGCTTAGTATGAACTTAACTTAGTATAGATTTAGCTTATATCTGACTGAAAAACCAATAGCGTACTCATTATCTGAGTACGTTATTTTTTTGTGGGCTTTCTATGTCATTCATCTACTGTATAGAATATAAGCCATGCTACTATTTAGTTAATTATATAAAATTCTAAACCAACCCATTATCAAGGATGATACATGACTCAATTAGGCACCACTCTAGATAGAGACGACCTTTTGGTGGTTAGAGAAGACCATAAAGAAACCGGCGTGGTCACTCTCACCTTAAACCAACCCAAACAATTCAACACCCTATCCGTGGAAGTTCTGTCTACCATGCAGATAGAGCTAGACAGTATCGCATCAGATGACACGATTAGAATTGTCGTCATTCAAGCGACAGGCAAGGCATTCTGTGCGGGTCATAATCTAAAACAAATGCGCGCACGCGACGATGAAGCGTTTCACCGTGCCCTATTTCAACAATGCAGCCAGATGATGCTTACCATCAACCGTATGCCGCAAGTCGTTATCGCAAAAGTACAAGGTATTGCCACTGCGGCAGGATGTCAGCTGGTTGCAGCTTGTGACTTGGCCGTTGCCGCTGATGATGCGAAGTTTGCCACCTCTGGAATAAATGTGGGGCTATTTTGCTCCACGCCTGCCGTTGCGGTCAGTCGAAATTTACCTCGCAAGCAAGCGTTTGAGATGCTGATCACAGGAGAATTTATCGACGCGCACACTGCCTTACACTATGGGTTAATCAATCGAGTAGCGCCAATAGCGCAGTTAGATCAAACACTACAGTCACTGATAACGGCCATCACTGCCAAGTCTCTAGTAGCAGTAACAACGGGCAAGGATATGTTTTATAAGCAACTGGGTATGAGCGTTGAAGACGCTTATGACTATGCTAGTGAAGTAATGACGGGCAATATGATGGCAGACGATGTGGGTGAAGGGATTGATGCTTTTATTGAGAAGCGCCAAGCGGTATGGAAAGGGTGCTAATAGTCATATCAATAATTAAACTAATTTATTATAAAGCATAAAAAAGCCACGATATTGCTATCATGGCTTTTTTTACTGCTTGGCTAAAGGTGCTGCAAGCAGTCTTTACTCAGCAGCGATGGCAATCATCTCAACCAATAACTCAGGACGTGCCAGTGCTGATTCGCCGCAAGCGCGCGCTGGTGGCTCGATGCCTTCAAACCACTCGTCATAAACTTCATTCATAGCTGCAAAGTCCGCCATGTCTTTGATCCAAACCGTTACTGAAAGCAGTTTTGATTTATCACTACCCACTTCTTCTAATAGCGCTTGGATCTTTTCCAAACACGTTAATGTTTGCGCTTTGATATCGTCTTCTGCATTACCGACCTGACCACATAAGTAAACGGTCTGGTTGTGGACGACGATTCTGCTCATGCGCGGGGTGCTATGTAATTTCTTTATCATGTTATCTACCTTTAATTTATTAATTTAAAATAGTGCTAAATTTGCTAGACGCGCTTTTAATTAGAAAAACGCTGTGCACTAAATGGTGCCAAATCTACCAATGCCGGCTTATCGTGAATCATCTCTTCGACGAGACGCCCTGTCATTGGCCCTAAAGTGAAGCCTTGATGACTGTGACCAAACGCAAACCATAGTTTGTCATGCTTATCTGCAGGACCGATGACAGGCTTCATATCTGGCATACAAGGACGTGATCCTGCCCATGCTTCACTTTCAACGGCATCTTCTAATGGCAAAATCTTCTTAGCAAGTTTCAATACGGTTTTTAACTGACCAAAGTTCTTTGGCGCATTCATCGTGGTCATCTCAGCACCAGTCGTGATACGGATACCCTGTTGCATTGGACCCATGACAAAGCCTTTGTCCATATCAAACATACTATGATTGATGGTGTTCTTATCTGTTACTTTAAAATGCTGATGGTAGCCACGCATTGGGAACAACGGCAAGTTATAACCCAGTGGTCTGATCAAATCATTAGACCATGGACCTGCTGCGATGACCAATTTATCACTGTAGTAGGTGTCTTTATCAGTGATGACTTTCCAGCCATCTGCGTCTTTGACGATTTCTTTAACGTCATTCTCTTTGATTGTACCCTGCATGTCTTGGAAGTTTTTTGCATAGGCTTTTACAAGCGAGCTTGGGTTTGATACTTGCCAAGAGTTTTTCCAATGAATTGCACCAACGAACCCTTCAAAATTGGCACTAGGCTCCATGGCCTTGAGTTCTTCAAGGTTCAGTACGTTATGCTCAACACCTTGGTTGCGCGCATCGATGGCTGATACTTGGGCTTCTTTGAACGTCTCTTCCGAGCGATGCAATTGCAACCAACCGTCACGAGTAATGAGCTCGTCAGCACCAGAGGCGCTGATCATAGTTTGGTGCTCACTGGTACAATGCTCAATCAGCGTCTGCCACTCAGATTCGATTTGTTTAACAGATGCTGGCGTAGAGTATTTCCAGTACTGTAATAGCGCTTGGTGATAACGCAAAATAGCTGGTATACGGTAGCGAATATCAGTACCTTGGTTCGGCAATACTCTAATCATCTCTGTCAGCTGACGCGGAAAAGGATGCGTATGAATCGCTTCGCGCTGAATCAATCCTGCATTGCCATACGAGGTCTCTGAACCTGGCAATTTCTTATCTAAGAGTAATACATTTGAGTTATTTTTTTGTAGATGCCACGCGATTGACGTGCCAACCATACCTGCACCGATAACGATCACTTCGTAGCGCATAACCTATCCTTTTCTTAGGGTGTTAATACAGAGTATCAAATATAAGGGTCGAACCGAATTAGGTGCTAATAGTAACGCATTGGGCTAAATATGAAACCCTTATCTGAAAAATATTTTCGCCATTAAATACTTTTAGTTATGCCTTTATTGGTAGAGTATTTTCAAAAGGAATAACTGAGGTGTGGCATGGTTATCTGGTTATAAAAATGGGAGGAAATAAGCTAAAAATCAGCACGAATTTCTACTGTAGATCTCATGTGATATAAAAATACGCTCTCCTCCTTTGTCTTATAAAAATAACTTAATTACGCAGTCTCATCAACAGTTACCACCACATTGGATCATCATTATCCATGATAGGCAGTTTTACCGTTTCTACTGTTACCTCGTCGGCAGATAACTCCGCGATGAAGCGTGATGTCATATCAAAGTATCCAGAGTAGCTAGAAAAATAATTCGGCGCGGTCAGATATAACTGTGTCTTTGCACGACTACAGGCCACATAAAACAGTTTACGCTCTTCTTCTAATGCTTCAAAGTCATCCAGCGAGCGGTGATGCGGCGTGATGCCATCTACCAATGAGTTAACAAATACCACTGGCCACTCTAGCCCTTTGGCACTATGAATGGTTGAGATAGTAACTTTGTCATTACTCTGTTCATCATCAGATCGCCCCATGACCGCGACCGAATCATTCGGTGGGTCGAGCGCAAGATTTTCTAAAAAGCTATCGAGGCTCGTGTGCTCTGTCGCTAAGTTCTTTAACACCCGAAAGTCCTCAGTACGCTCACGCCAGTTGTCTTCAATCAGCTTTAACACAGGAATATAAAAATCAAGAATACGCTCAATGGCTATTTCAACCGATTCCGCTTTCTGGGCGCTGACAAGTGTATGGTACAGCGGTTGTAGCTGTTCACTTTTCTTGGCAAACGGCGCTGCCAATAACGGCTCAAACGCATTGTTGTCAGCAGTGATGGCTTGTGTGAGACGAGTTGCGGTAACTGCGCCTACCCCTTTAAACAAGGTCAATATACGGTGCCACGCAATCGTATCATTCGGGTTGTAAAGTATTTTAACGAACGCCAACACATCTTTGATATGTCGTCTTTCGATGAATTTGATACCGCCCACCACGATAAAGGGAATATTGCGCGCCATAAACTCCAACTGTACATAATTGGACTGAAAAGACGTACGGCACAACACAGCAAAATCGTTATAGTCAAACTCTGGCTTGAGCGCGATAATTTTATTAGTAATATAACTCGCTTCTTTCGTCTCATCGCTGAGTCGTCGAAATATTGGTTTGTCGCCTGCTACGGGTGCGTCAGAGTACAACTGCTTTTGATAGCCCAAGGTAATTTGCGCTGACAATGCATTGATATAATCCAAAACTGCGGGCGTGCTGCGATAATTTTGTTCAAGCTTGAGAAGTTTGGCGGCAGGATATGTCTCACCGAACAGCAAAATGTTTTCATAATTGGCACCGCGAAAGGCGTAGATGCTTTGATTGTCATCACCAACGACCATTAGTGACACCGAATCAGGCTCACAGATCAAATCGATCAGCTGCTTTTGCGGGATATTGGTGTCTTGGTATTCATCAACCATGACATAACCGTACGTGCTTTGGAGACGCTTTCGAAAAGTGTCGTTGGTTTTTAGATGACGCACCACTTGACTAATGATGTCGTCAAAATCATATAAGTGATTGGCGCGTTTATACTCATGGAAGTCAACTGCCAACTGCTCGATGATAGGAATGTGTACCGCGATATCAGGGTAATTATTTTCTATTAAGTCGCGAATATGAATACGCCTGTTTCTAGACGTTGATATGATATTTTGCAGTGTTTTTTTGCGCGGAAAAGCTTGGGTTTTAGTTTGTGCGGGATATTTTTTTTCTTTATGTACCAAGTCAATCGCATCTTCGCTATCACTGGTATCCAAAATAGTAAATCGTGGATTGATACCAAGCAGCCCAGAATACTGACGTAGCAGCATATTGCAAAACGAATGGAACGTGCCACTCGTGATGCTGTTTAATGCCTTGTCTGTTGGTAATTTATCTTCAGCTAGCTCTTCGTTTGTTAGCCTACTTGCCAGCAAAGACTTAGCGCGATCTTTGATTTCATTCGCGGCTTTACGAGTGAATGTCAGTAGTAATATCTCTTTGGGCGATACCCCGTTTTCGAGCAAGTAACTGGTGCGATAGGTCAAGGTTTTGGTTTTGCCAGAGCCTGCGCCCGCAATGACCAACACTTTGCCTTCGGTGGTAGTGGCTGCCATAAGCTGATCGGGATTGAGCTCGCTGGCATAGTCAACCGTTAATCCTAAATGACTATCTAACCGTTGAGCGAGAAGCTTGGTATTTTTGACATCACTGGTATGAATTAAATTTGCCTCTAGCTTTTTTATGGCCTGCTCAAGTCGAGCAAGCTTAGGCTTCATCTCAAGGAAGTTTTGCGGATATTTATAGCGCTGTGTATCAAAGATCGAGATTGTCATCGTCAGATATTGCCTTACGTTTTATTTTGGTGCGAACTGATTGTTTTTTGGTCAGCTTTTTATCGCTGTGATATCAGGCTATAGAATCAGTATTAGCTGTTAAGTCAAACACCACACAAGTGCTTCATCGTCTTGTGCTTTAGGGTACTGTTTGTATCAGATAGCTTACCATACTAAAAAGTCTTGAATAACCGCGCAAAAGTAATGCTTACCACTCATATAAGCTGCCCGACTCGTTTATGGACGCTCTATGTATACGAACCTAGCCATCGAGCAAGCTGTCATTGGCAGGCAAAAACCTTAGCATATAAAGTAACAACCTCACCCCTATTCAGGTAAATTTGCTACAATGTGCCCAATTTTGATTGACTATCTGACTGCTGTTCTAAATGCCTATTTTAAATAGGCTTCGTTTCGTACAGGTGAGGTTTTAGGCTTACGCCATAATCAGTCTGATAGTCACTACATACCAACTATTTTTATTAATACATTGAGAGAATGTTATGGGTTTTAATTGCGGCATCGTCGGCCTACCAAACGTGGGTAAATCCACCTTATTTAATGCATTAACCAAAGCGGGTATTGCCGCTGAAAACTTTCCATTTTGTACCAAAGATCCCAATACTGGTATCGTACCAGTACCTGACCCACGCCTAAAGCAACTGGCGGATATCGTCAATCCTGAGCGCGTGATGCCTACGACGATGGAGTTTGTTGACATCGCAGGGCTGGTCGCAGGCGCCTCAAAAGGTGAAGGTATGGGCAACCAGTTCCTAGCCAATATCCGTGAAACTGATGCGATTGCTCACGTCGTTCGCTGTTTTGACGATGACAACGTGGTACACGTTGATGGTCGCGTCAGCCCGATTGATGATATTGAAACCATCAATACTGAGCTGGCTTTAGCCGACTTAGAAGCCGTTGAACGCGCTATCCTTAACTTGACTAAAAAAGCCAAGGGCGGTGACAAAGACGCCAGCGCCATGCTTGATGTGTTCAAGAAGATTGAGCCATTATTAGCAGAAGGCAAAGCGGCACGTGCGGCTACTCTAGATGCTGATGAGAAAAAATTAATCAGAAGCTATGGTTTAATCACTCTAAAACCTACCATGTATATCGCGAACGTTGCTGAAGATGGTTTTGAAAACAACCCATACCTCGATGCAGTGCGCGATTATGCCACTGGTGAAGATTCTATCGTGATCGCTCTATGCAACCAAATCGAAGCTGAAATTGCTCAGCTGGACGAAGAAGATAAGAAAGACTTTTTGGCTGAGATGGATATGGAAGAGGCCGGTCTTGACCAAGTCATCCGCGGTGGTTACGACTTACTTGATATGCAGACCTACTTCACAGCTGGCGTAAAAGAAGTGCGCGCATGGACAGTAGCCATTGGCGCAACCGCACCGCAAGCAGCAGGCGTGATCCACACTGATTTTGAGCGTGGTTTCATTCGTGCAGAAGTCATCGCCTATGATGATTTCATCGAACATAATGGTGAAAAAGGCGCTGCTGCTGCTGGTAAATCACGTCTAGAAGGCAAAACTTATATCGTGCAAGATGGCGATGTCATGCACTTTAGATTTAACGTTTAACTTTGAACAGTTAATACTGTCTGATCGCTGACAAGCCGATGTTGGACATTTTCCAGCATCGGCTTTATTTTATTACTTTATTGTTATAATATAACATATCTTTTTTGTCTTACTTTAGGATTATATTGTGATAAATTCTTTTACTTTCTCCAAATTCGTAAGCATTTCTCTAATAAGCAGTGTTATGACAGTTTCACTGTTAGGTTGCCAGCCCAAAACAGACAGTGAACCAGTAGCATCTGAAGATGTAACAACCACAGACAGTCATGCCGGACACGATGAACATGCTCATGAAGAGCATGACCACGAAGCACATGATGATATGGAACACGATCATGAAGGACATGACCATGAAAGCCATAGTGACATGGATGTTCATGAAGGACATGATCATGCAGGTCACGACCATTCTGAGCACGCCAGCAACAGCATAACGTTCACCTGTGAGCCAGCTGCTACTATCGGTGTCTCTTATCATAATGATGTTACGCCGCAGACAGCACATCTGCTTATCGATGGTATTGAGTACGATTTGTCAGCGGCTTCTGATAGCAATGTGAATACGGATAAAGCCACCTACACCAGTGATATTGGCTTAGATAACGATCATGGTATTATCTGGCAAGTAAATGGTGACAGTGCGACATTGCTAAACAAAACATTAGACAGTAACGTGGCTATCGAAGAGGAAGACGTACTTTTTGACTGTCAGAAGTCTTAATATAGTCCGTTCAATATCTATTAGTTATAAAGGCGGCGAGTGACAGTACTATTATAAGTCAGTTAAAATAAGTCAGTTAGGCGAAACTGACACTCTATCAGCTGTATAAAGGATGGACTATAGCTGTACCAAGGGCGCTATTTTGCTATGCTAGAGACTCCCTTGGTTTCGGATGTTTTAGTATGGTAAGTACCTCGCCCTCTTTGCTGTCTTCTACCGCGCAATGGTCTCATCTTCTCAATTCGCAACGTCTTGGCGCTGCCAAAAAGCCTAACGCCAATACCAGTACACGCTCTCAGTTTCATAAAGACTACGACAGGTTGGTATTTTCTCACTCATTTCGTCAATTAAACCAAAAAACCCAAGTCCATCCTTTGACCAATCAACTGGGCATTCATACCCGCCTTACCCATTCACTTGAGGTATCCTCTATTGGGCGCTCATTGGGCATGATGGCAGCAGAAAAACTCCATGATAAATTGGGCAGTGGTCTACCAGCAGGCGTCTCACCATATGATGTCGGGGTGATAGTACAGGCGGCCTGTCTCGCTCATGATATTGGCAATCCGCCTTTTGGCCACGCTGGAGAGTACGCCATTCGTGATTGGTTTAGGCAGTCCGACCCTCAGGCAGTATTACAACAGCTGAGTAGCAATGAGCGACTGGACTTACTGGCTTACGAAGGCAATGCTCAAGGGTTTCGGCTCTTAGTACGCAATGAGCATCATCCTGATAAAGGCGGTATGCGTCTCACCTGCGCAACGCTAGGCGCTTTTATGAAGTATCCTTGGCTCGCCACTCACAGCAATGACACTAATGATAAAAACCACAATATACAGAAGTTCGGCTGCTTTTATAGTGAGGCTGCTCAGTTAGAGGAGCTGGCAGCGTGTTTACAGCTGCCGCGTGCCACACAACACGATGGGTTTACTCGTCATCCTTTAGCCTACTTATTGGAAGCGGCAGACGACATCTGCTATGCCCTAATTGATTTAGAAGATGGCATTAATCTCAATATGCTCACCTATCATGAGGTTGCCACGATATTTTATGAATTGATTGGTGAGCGTCCTGATAGCGTCAGCCTGCCCGCGCACATGTCTGTTAGGCAGAGCCTCGCATCATTGCGATCACGCGCTATGATGCGTTTGGTCAATACAGTCACCGATGCTTTTGTCGCCAACAGTGCAGCGTTACTGGCTGGCACACTACAAGGCAGCTTATTTGCTCACTGTGATACTAGCGTACAAAACGGTATCTTGCAGGCCAAGCAATTAGCGCGTGAAAAGATATTCAATCACCCAAGCAAAGTCAGAATGGAGCTGATGGCCAACCAATGTCTGCATCGCCTGATGGATGCTTTTGTGCCATTGGCTTGGACAGGCTCTCAAGTAGACAGCTTATCATCGATGTCTTTTGAGCAGCAGCGTCTACTGAGCTTACTACAGCCACATTTTGACGAACATCGCCGCATGTTATCAGACGATATTTATGACAATATATTGAATATTTTAGATTTTATTACAGGCATGAATGACCACGAGGCTTATCGATTGGCGCAAGAACTACAAGGCCATTGGGGTACCGTGGTTTAAAAAACCAGGTACAGATCTAGTAAATTCACACGAATTGCGCATTTTGGTCGTATTTATGCGTTGAAATGAGTATGATAAACACTTATCGGACAATTTTGAAATATTATGAGCAGTCGCGAACAAAAAAAACTTCAAACTCGGCACGCTTTTTTTAACGCCGTACTTGATCTATGTATGACAGGGCAATCTTTTAGCTCTATTAGTCTCAGGCAAGTCACCCGCGAGGTTGGCGTAGTGCCGACTGCGTTTTATCGTCATTTTGATGATATGGAGTCACTAGGGCGCGCCTTAGTCATCGAGGAGCTGGGCGGTACGCTAGCCGCACTTAGCGATAGTCTACAAATCGGACGCAAGCGTAGTTTTGATCGTCAGATAGCTAAGAGTATTCAGCTGTTTTTGTATATGGTCAGCGACCAGCCTTATTACTGGCAGTTTTTGGTCAGTGAGCGTTATGGCGGTTCAGAAGCGGTACGCAAAGCTATTAATGAGTTAGTAAAAAAGCATGCTCAAAGCTTAGCAGATGATTTGGCGTTACAGCCAGCGTTTACGCATATCAATGCTTATGATCGCCGTTTGCTGGCTGAGGCTGGCGTAAATATGTTCTTTTCTTGGATTATCGACTGGTTGGAGTTGACTTATACTGAAGACCACGATGATGAGATCGATCTAAATGAGATCGAAGAGAATAAGCAGTTGATGCTCCATAATTGTACTCGTCAAGCACAGATGTTGTTTTATGGTGCTTATAACTGGAAATCGAGTGAAGAGACTCGCCTGCGAGATTAATGAGTCATTCACGATGATTCACTAAAAACTCGGACGAAAAGCCCATAGTCGCTGTCCAATCACTTTGATTTCTTTGGGAGTGTCGCTATTGGTATTACTACCATCAGTACCTTTTGGGGTTTGGTTATTATTTGACCGCTGGCTGTCATTCACTGCGGTCTTGCTGATTAAAACGGTAGCAAAGCGCTGTCTACCCCGTCCATTATCAGTAACAACATTGTCACTTGCTGTGATAAGCGCCATAAAAGCCTGACTGTCAACTGCTAGCAACGGGGCTATCGCTTGACGCTGTGTATCATCTACGTCGCTCAGATTTGCCAGCTGCCATATCTCATCGATAGAGGTCAATGCTTGCCTTGCGCGCGCGTCGACCAATCCTTGCATCTGCTGGCTGGTTGCACCATCAATCAGTGCTGCTAACAACACTGGGCTGGCAGCATTGATGTTGATAGGCACGTAATAAGGAACCGCAGTCAGATAAGGTCGCATGGTCGCTAACGCCTCAGCACTTACCCCTTGCACTTCTTGTAACTGATCAATACTGACAAAAGATTGATTAGGTAAAGCGCCATTTGCAGTGCCGTTTAACTGCTGGGCGTATACTGTGCTTTCATCACCACCATCTTGATAGACATCGCTGTCCGCGTCTTGCCAATCAAGTACCGCAATAGCAATATCTGTCTCTAGGTTTAGTTCAGTCAATAATCGTTGAAAGACTGCCAGTGCAGCCGTATTAACCGCACCGCCTTGATACAAATTATTGATATTAAAACGACCCGCCTCATCGCGTAACTCAACACTAATACCATGGTTCGCCAATGTGTAAGGCGGAATTGGCTGTGCCCAAATGTCTCGCTCACTATCGGTATCGTTAAGCTGACTATCCGCGCGAATCATCGTCACTGCCAACTGTTGACCAGCATCGATATCTTGCAATAGCTGATTTTGATCAAACAATAAGCCGCTACGCCTAATAGCGACCTTTTGACTGGCCAACATCGCTCCTGCAACCACGGTAATACTCACGACCAATAGCAAGATCGTGAGCAGCGCCACACCACGCTGAGCATTCACTATTATTGACATATATGGCCTTTATCGCTGAGCAAGCGATGCCTGTTAAATACTACCCTTTCAATTACCATTTTCTGTACTTCCATTATCTGTATTGCTGCTACCATTACTATCACTACCACTATCGTTACCATTACCCTCAGGATTGTTAGTCACGCTTGGCGTACTTTGTGGTATCGGCTGCGGAGTAAGCGCCCACTGCCACGTGATTGGCATATCTTGATACGTAAAATTAATAGAAACACCTTTTGGGAGCAGAATAGCATCGGGCTTACTACTCTCAGTATTTGCTGTCTGTCCCAAGGCGGTGTTGATAGTAGTGCTACTACTATTGATATCATCACTTGGAAATTTAGGGCTTAGCTCTGGTAGATAGGCTTGCCAACGTCCTACGCTAATATCTTCTAATAGCACGCTGTCTAAGCTGACGCTATTGCTTCCATTTTCTAGACTGGTGTACTGCCGACGTATTAAGCGCCCATCTGCAAATACATATTCGATATGCTGGACGCTCGTGCTGCTTTGATAGCGTGGGTCAGGATCAGCAAAACGTACAAAACTGATGTGTTCACTATCTACCTTCATAAAAGGTTCAGGTACTGTTTCGCTGGTTTGCTCGCCTGCTGGACTGGTACTATCTGTACGGTTATTTGTAAGCACAGCAACACTGACGTTTGGATCGCTAGGCGCTTGGTAAGGGACTACTTGTGCCATATCTTGTTGCAGCTGCAAATAAGCATACTGTAGTACAGCCAAGTTATCAGCATGGGTTTGGGCGCGTTCACGAGCGCGGTTGACACTATCAAATACTTGCCAGCCTGCGACTGCTAGCATCGCGAATATCGCCATAGCAACCATCAGCTCGAGCAGTGTAAATCCACGCTGTCGCTTCACAGGCCATCTCCTGCTTGCCTGGTATTATCACCACCCACGTTATTAAAGTCTAAGCTTGCCGTATCTTGCTCAGCATTACTTAGCATGATACTAATATCAGTGACCGAGGTACGTGTTTGTCCATCTATGATAGGTGCCACCGATATATTAACTTCTTTTAGAGCAGGTGTGATGGCATCGCCAACTGTCATCACTATTTGCCAGTCACGACCTTGAGCATTCACGGTTTGAGTACGATTGGCGGTCAGCCATGTCTCTTGGATTCGTAAGTCAGCAGCGGCATTTTGCGCCACAAAATGAGCGAGCGTACGGGTACGCAATATATCAACCGATCTTAAATACGCACTGCTGGCACGGCTGGCTGCTACTGCTACTACTGCTAAGATAGCTAAAGCAACCATAACTTCGATTAACGTAAATCCACTCTCACGTTTAGCATTGATTACTCTCGGCTTATTCATCGTTCTGGGACTGTTAGATCGTTTACTCACTATAGTCCCTGCCCTATCATCATACTACCATCAGGCATAATGGTAATCACTTCCCCTACTAGTCGCGAATCATGGATGACTTCAATAGTAACTGGTGTCGCTTGTCCCGTACCAAACCATAATAGCTGTGGTACGGTTTGATCACTAAACCAAGGTTGTAGCGACTGCGTCTGTCTTGTATTTGCCAGATTGATAGCGTCCAAGCTTTGGATTCTGATACTGACACCAGCAGGTAACTCAGGCAAGCTCACTTCTGACTCAAGATCCCAGCTCGGTGTTGGCTGCTGCTCTCCAGTGGAGCCTGACATACCGCCCAGATCTGCAGACAGCTCCATCGAGTTTTTCGACTGGCTGTCGAGGTTATTTGAGAAGGAGCCTGATAGGGTGCCTGATATGCTATCAGCAGTTTGATAAGCGATATAGGGATTTGACAAGGTGACGATGACGGGCTCTATTTGACCTTGATTATCTGCTTGTAGACGCAAGCCCATTGGCTGCATACGCTCAGCTGACAGTAGACGAACGTAGCTCAAGGAGTCGGTAAGGTGCTCATAAAAGGCGCGGTTTTTTCGGGACTCGCTACTCCCAACAGACAGACTCATCATGCCAGCAAATATAGACAAAATAACCACCACTACTACGATTTCAACCAGTGTAAAGCCAGTCTGCGTGGTCTTATATATCGATAAAGGAGATAATGAGTCACAAACAGCTGTAGGAGCACCGCTGTAGTGAGGGTTGGTAGCTATCGTACCGAAGTGGGTTAAACGTGAGGTTTGACTGATTAAGGCTAAAGGGCGAGTGGCCACTGAGCTGGACTGAGTCTTGACAGTGACCGGCATATCGCACCTATAGAGCCTGTAATTCGTTTATATATGTAGGATAATAGATTTTGCTTTTGTAAATGCTAAAAGGAGACCTTTAAATGTGTTGCCATCGCGGATATAACAACACAGAAATGACGTCATTGGGGGTAGCCAAAATAATAGATCATAGACCGTTTAATAATTGGTATTACGATGCTCTTCTGACTCAGTGTCAATCTGCTCTACTAGCTCTTGCATGTCCTCATCCATCACCTCATCATCCTCAGCGGGATAATGACTAGGCAACTCTAGCATTTGTTGAACAAAAGCGTAGCGCAAGGTATCACGGCGACCTAAATAACGCTGATAAAAACTTGAATTTAACAGCCCTGCACCGCCTTGACCCATTGCCCAAATAGATGACAAATAGTCACGTGTGCTCAAACTACTGTGTTCATCTTTTAAGTAAGCACTAATAATATCAATTAAGCGCTTCATACGTTGGCGGCGAATATCATATAACTCACCAAACAAGCGATTGAGACCAGTAACTGATGCAGCAAGACGCTCTTCGATTTGATTCAGTAGCATGGCTTTTTGTGGATTAAATAACTGCTGAAAAATCATGCGGGCAACACCTGCTGATGGGCAGTCATCGATACGGTTGATATCGAACAGTTGCTCTTCATAACGAATAATAATACGTAGGTAGAGCTCATCTTTACTAGAAAAATGCTTATATAGCGTGCCTTTGGCCAAGTCTAGCTGATCTGCCAAACTGTCCAACGTAATATCACCATCGCCTGACTCAAGTAGCAATTGCTCTGCCATCGCTAAGATATTCTCTTCTCGTGCCTTGAACTGATGCTGACGACTCATAATCTCTCCTAAAACATGACAAGATTAAGCATACAACCATCATTCACAGCAGTATAGGTAGTAAGCGTTTAATGCTATACCAAAACTGCTAAAGCTCTACAACGGGGAATATGCTTATGTTTGCTGACATAGTTATCGGTAGTCATGTGGTTATATTTATTGTGATAAATACTTAGGGGGATTGAACCACAAGACTATCGAATAAATGACTGATTGGTCATAGCATAACCATTTTAGTGGTACTGTGCCAGTAAATTTTCAAAGTTTTTTGCCGTCAATGCACCTATTTCTTCTGCACTACAACCATACATGTCTGCGATGCAGCTCGCCACGTAGGGCACATACGCAGGCTCATTGGGTCTACCGCGTTTGGGGACTGGCGCCAAGTACGGACTATCAGTTTCGATTAACACTCTATCTCTTGGCATTTGTTTAGCAGCATCCTTGATATCTTGCGCGCTCTTAAAACTCACGATACCTGAGAATGAGATATAAAAACCCAGATCCAAAGCACGCTTTGCGGTCTCCCAGTCTTCAGTAAAACAATGAATGATGCCATGCTCAGCGCCCTCACTTTTTAGGATATCTATCGTATCCTCTTTTGCATCGCGCATATGTATCACCAGCGGCTTTTTTAACTGTTGACTGGCATGAACATGGCGCGCAAGGCTGGCTTGCTGCTCTTTTTTATTTTCTGTTGACCAATAGTAGTCAAGACCCGTTTCTCCTATTGCCCATACGTGATCAGCCTTTGCAGTTTCTATCAGACGCTCGACGGTCGCTGATTGCAAGACACCAATATCTTCACAGGGATGGATACCCACACTCATCCCTAAATTGAGTGTCTCATCGCCATAGGTACTAACAATATTTGCAATCTCATCATATTCCGCAAAATCACACATAATTGCCATCGCACGCGTCACATTGGCAGCTTTCATGGCATCAATTGCGCCTGTCAGTTGACCATCATACTTGGTTAAATCTAAGCGGTTTAGGTGGCAATGTGTATCTGTAAACATAAATAATCTCGTTATTGGAAGCGTATCGGTAAAAACTATTCAATAAAAACTATGCAAATTAAAAATTCGTTAGTATCTTAATTGTTCTATCAATGATGGTTTTCAAGTAGTGGATGATTTTCGAGCGGCGTAAGTTCAAGCCAAGTAACGTAAGTGCAGCTACGTGCAACGGAAAATAGACTTACGCTCGGTTGAGTGTTTAATGAGTATATTTTCACTTAACGTATGGTGCCTAACGTTAATGCAGCGGCACCACACGCATGACTTCTTCTATCGTTGTCACCCCTTCGCTAATGCGTTTAGCACCTGAGAGACGCAGTGGCTGTACCCCTTCACGGTACGCTTGCTGTTTGAGCACATCTAAGTTGGCATCAGCAGCAACCAGTTTTTTTAATTCATTAGATAGCGGCATAATCTCGTAGAGGCCAACTCGGCCCTGATAGCCTGTATGGCGACAGTGCTCACATCCCTGCGCCGTATAAATCTGTGCAGGTAATGCTGCACGCCACGGTTGGACCAACTCTTGCCATTGAATGGCGATTTCGCTATCTGGCGTCACGTCCACTGCTTGCTTACAATGTGAGCATAGTGTACGTAGCAAACGCTGAGCCATCACCCCTAGTATCGTCGCTGACGTCAAAAATGGCTGGATACCGAGATCATGCAGACGAGTGAGCGAGCTTGGTGCATCGTTGGTGTGAAGCGTCGAGAGTACCAAATGCCCTGTTAGTGAAGCCTGTACGGCCATATTTGCCGTTTCGGTATCCCGAATCTCTCCCACCATAATAATGTCAGGATCCTGACGCATCAACGAGCGAATACCGTCAGCAAAGTACAGATCAACTCCTGGATTGACCTGCATTTGGTTAAATGCAGGCTCTATCATCTCAATCGGATCTTCAATCGTACAGACATTGACTTGCTCAGTGGCCAGTTGCTTAAGCGTGCTATAAAGAGTCGTGGTCTTACCTGAGCCTGTCGGGCCCGTGACTAGAATAATACCATTAGGGTTCGCAGTCAGCTGATGCCAAATCTCAAGCTGCTTGCCTGAAAGACCGAGCTGAGCAAATGAGCGTACGAGTACTTCAGGATCAAATACACGCATGACCAGCTTTTCACCAAAGGCAGTGGGCATGGTTGAGAGACGTAACTCAGTCTCCAATCCTTTTGGTGTACGGGTTTTTAAGCGACCATCTTGGGGTTTGCGTTTTTCTGCGACGTTGAGACGCCCCAAAATTTTGATACGCGCTGTCACTGCCACGATAATCGCAAGCGGCATCTCATACACAGTATGTAGCACGCCATCGATACGGAACCGCACTTTGCCCGTCTCACGGCGTGGCTCTAAATGGATGTCACTGGCGCGCTGTTCAAAGGCATATTGCAACAGCCAATCAACGACTCTGACAATATGCTGATCATTGGCATCAGGATTGGTATTGTCACCCAACTGTAATAACGCTTCGACGTTAGTGACATCAGCCGCGGCGCGTTTGTGAACACTGTTTGCCCCAGCGATCGCTTGCGTGACTTGATAGAACTCCTGACGGTAACGATTGATTTGGTCAGGACTGATATAAACCGTGCGATAGTTCTTTAATTTAATCAGCTTTTCAATACTGGGGTGCCAATCGGTATAAAAAGGCTGGTCGGTACCGATGACGACCTCATCTAGAGTAACCTCTATCGGCAAAATATGCTGTGAGCGCGCGTACTCAAATGACATCAGCTGCGTGACGGCAGGCACATCAATTTTGAGCGGGTCGATACGGATCAGCGGTATGCCCGCTTTTGATGCTAGCCACTGATTTAACCATGCCAGCGTCAGTTTACTTTCAGCGCTCGTGTCTGCTGCATGACCATTCGGCAACCCAAACTCACTAATCGTCAGCAGTGGATGTTGTGTTTTATCACGGCGGCTGGTAATCACTAGGTTGTAGCTGCGCTGATCAATGATTTTATCTGCCAATAACTCATCTAGGCACCAACGCAAATCAATCACTATCGAATAATTTTGAGCAGACATATTTTTCTTCTTCTATTCTGGTTAAATGGTCTCTTATCAAACAAGGCATCAACTCATACGAGCGCTATTGCCACCACTGATGTTATTTGTAGCTGCCCTGACGCTATTAGCCTAAAGCCCACATCAACAGACTTATAACGCATCACAAATGATGCATCCACCTCTTGACGACGATAAGCTGGACGCGGGTCTTGAGCGATTAGCGCTTTGATAGCATCGATATCAGAGACTACCAGCTGGCTTTGTATCTGACGAAGTGTTGCAGCTACTGTAGCATTTCTGGTGGCACTTTTTATATGGCTGCTTATGTGGCTGCTTATATCAGTACTGCCCTCGTCACTATCGTTGATACCAGCTGGCTCTTTAGTGCTCATTAGCAGCATAAATTGCTCGTAAGCATGATCGGTCATAATCACGTCTAGCAGCGTTGGCGCAGCGGATGCAAACCCGCTTTGTGCCTGTTTGAGTGCATCGCTATAGGATACATACGGCTTTATATCAATAATTGGGGTACCGTCTATCATGTCAGCACCTTTAATGATAAGTAGTATACGACCTTGTATTACCTCTACCCGCTCAAGTTTGACAACAGATAACCCCAATGCTGATGGTCGGTACATACTACGACTGGCAAACACCCCTATCTTTTGGTTACCACCCAATCTTGGAGGGCGCACTTGTGCTCGAAAGTTACTATCCGCTTGATGGTTGCCGTTATATCCAAGATTTTTGTATCGATAATTATGATGAAACTGCCAACTGATCCATATATGACTAAAAGCATCTAAACCCTCAAACGCGGCTGGCGTATCATAAGGTGCGACCATTTCAATAGCGCTGGTCAGCGCGACCAAATTTGGCTGGCGCGGTGCCCCAAATTTTTGCGAAAGCGGTGCACGGTGGTAGCCAATGATAGGCGCTTGATGATAACCAACTAAAGGCATATTGCCATCAGACATAAGCCTGCTCCAGTAATAGCTGACTGTCTTTTTAGACAGTTCTATCAAATGATACAAAATTACTCACTAACGATATTCCATTTTATCATGCTAGAAGGTAACGGCTAGACGGATTTTTATTTTAAAGTTTGGTATTATGAGCAATCATTTTGATGAGAGTCTTTTTCATTTGTACTCTCTGATACTTATTTGTAAAGGCTATTGGCATTAATTGTGAATGGGTATACGAAATACAATATAGGCTACCTTCTCTTTTATAGAGACTGATAGGCCAGATTTATTATTAAACCTTCGTTACTTACGTTTTAATAATCAGTATTTTCGATAACTATTAGAATACTGGTAGGTTTTTATATTTTTTAATCTATCATTGAAAATTTTGATTTAATACGTATTTAAACGTGACGACACCGACAGCAACTTATTAATTAACGAGGACTTTATGTCAAAACTTCGCACCGAAACGGTCACAGAGGTTCATCACTGGAATGACTCTCTATTTAGCATCAAAACCACTCGTGACGATGGCTTACGCTTTCGTAATGGCGAATTTGCGATGATTGGACTTGTTGTCGATGGTAAACCATTGCTACGTGCTTACTCGATTGCCAGTCCTAACTACGAAGACCAACTAGAGTTCTTTTCTATCAAAGTTCAAGACGGTCCATTGACGTCACGCTTACAGCATATCAAAGTGGGCGATGAGTTATTGGTCAGCAAAAAACCCACCGGCACATTGGTACTAGATGACCTATTGCCTGGCAAGCATCTATATATGCTATCGACAGGTACTGGGCTTGCACCATTCTTAGCGTTAGCACGTGATCCTGAAGTTTATGAACGCTTTGATAAAATCATCTTAGTACATGGCGTCCGTCATGCTCATGACTTGGCTTATCGTGATATGTTCGAAAACGAGCTGCCTAATGATGAGATATTTGGTGAATGGTACCGCGAAAAATTCATCTACTACCCGACTGTTACTCGTGAAGAGTTTAAGAATCAGGGACGTGTCACAGACTTAATGAAGTCAGGTAAACTGTTTGAAGATATTGGCTTGCCACCGATGAATAAAGACGATGACCGTGTCATGTTATGTGGTAGCATGCCGTTCAATGCTGAGGTTTCAGAGATTCTAGATGGCTTTGGTCTTACTGTTTCACCACGTATGGGTGTACAGGCTGACTATGCCGTTGAGCGTGCCTTTGTCGGTTAGATTGAGAGTAATTCAGGGAATAGAAAATTATCTAAAATAATTCTTGACGCCTGCAAATAGGCTGCTATAATACGCAGCCTATACAGTCAACACTGTAGCCAAATTCGATAATAGTTGTAATAAACATTATCTCCTAACATGCCAGTGTGATGGAATTGGTAGACATGACGGATTCAAAATCCGTTGCCTTTAAAAGCGTGTCGGTTCGAGTCCGACCACTGGTACCATATAGCAGTCTAAGTAAGTCTGAGCAAGTCCGATTAGCCCTTATGTTTAATAGCATAGGGGCTTTTTTATGTCTGTATGTGTCTGTACTTGTCTGTTGTAAACCGAGATTATTAACAGTAAACTTGGCAGTAATTACCGTTTTTACTGTATTTCTGACTGGAATTTACTGTTATGGCTCGCATCACTAATCCGCTGACCAATACCGAGGTCGCCAAAGCCAAGCCTAAAGATAAGCCGTATCGATTATATGACGGTAACGGTTTAGTGCTCAATATTGCGAAGTCCGGTACCAAAACTTGGTATTATCAATACAGTCGACCTTATACCGGCATCGCTGATATGTTTAAGTTGGGGCGGTACCCTGCACTATCGTTAGCCGATGCTCGCAAAAAACGTGCTGAGTGTGATGCGCTGATCGAAAACAACGTCGACCCAAAGACTGACAACCAAAATCAGATAGCAACCGAGCGCAATAAAATAGCGAATGACTTTAAATCGGTGTTTGATGAGTGGCTGCAGACTAAAAACTATTCGGAGTCGACGCTTAGCAAAACTCGTACTGCAGTAAACGAGATAATAGCCGTGATTGGCAATAAGCCAGTGAGTGAGATAACGACAGTTGATTGTATGGCGGTATTAAAACCGATTGAAGCTGCAGGACACTACACGAAGCTGCAGAAAACGCGCACAAAGATTAGCCAAGTCATGACTCATGCTATCGCTACTGGTCGAGCCACACAAAATCCAGCGTTGCACTTGCGTGGTGTTTTTGGTACCAGTGAAGTAAAACACGCACCGGCTATATTAGATGAGCGTCGACTTGGTGAGTTGGTAACAGCCATAGATAGCTATCACGGCAACTTCTCCACTCGTAGAGCATTACGCTTTGCAATCCTGACGTTTGCGCGTGTGGGCGAAGTACGGCACCTTAAATGGTCTGATTTGGACTTAGACAAGGGCGTTTGGATTTACACGCCACCAAAGACAAAAAAAAGCACCGGCGTTGATATGGTGTCTCCACTATCAACACAGACATTGCAAGTAATCGATGAAATGCGCGAGTATGCCACCGGTGAATATGTATTCCCCTCGTCCATGTCAAAAAGCAGGGTCTTATCTGAGAATACACTTAACCAGGCACTCAAGCGCATGGGCTTTGACAGTAGCGAGCAAACGAGCCAAGGGTTTAGAGCAATAGCTAGAACGCTACTAGAGGAACGACTAGAGTTTGAATACGCGCTGATTGATATGCAACTGGCGCACAAGGTCGTTGACGGCAATGGGCGTGCTTATAACCGCGTTAAATGGCTCGAAAAAAGAAGGGTGATGATGCAAAAGTGGGCTGACTATCTCGACTCACTCAAAACCTAGACACAAAAAAACAGCCCACTCGAATTAACGAATGGGCTTATTGTTTGGACGGGCGGTAGGAATTGAACCTACATTAGACAGAGCCTAGGAGTCTGTTGTTCTACCAATGAACCACAACCCGAATAGCTATTATAGCAGCTAAATGTGGCTAGATGATAGCTACTTACCCCATGCTTGCTGCATCATTCTAATGTCGGCAACGTGTCCGTCAGCAATTCTTGATAGCTCGCTAATCTGTCCGATACAGTCTTTTGATACGTTACTGAGGGCAACGGTGTACTGAGTTCGGGCATCGGCACTGGCTTGGATAAAGGCGGCATTGTTTTTGTCGATTGTGTCTGACAAGCTGTCAACGATAGCGACGTTATCAGCATAGTCGCTAGCAATCTGCTTTTGTGTCTGTGCGTTTTCATTAACTGCATTTTGCCACCTCTCATTGTTTGCTCGTTCAATATCGTTGATTTTGGCTAGATAAGCGGCTTGCTCAGTGATAAGTGTTAATTAATGCTCAGCTTTGACTGCATCAACCTCGTTTGCATTGTCACTACATCGACTGATAGACAGCGTGAGCGCAACGGTTAAGATTGCGATCACAATGTATTGCCAGTAGCGAGCTAGAATGATTAAAGTCATAACAACCCCTATTTTGGATAGCTTGACCAAGGTAGTTGATAATGTGGACCGTCTTTAAAACTTTTCCAGTCACCACCCCATTCAATACTGACGCCAACATCTTTTGCTGCTTGTTTCATCGCCTCGGCAAGTGGATGATAGTATTTCCAATCCCAAGTAACCTCGCCATTTTCATCAAGCGCGATTAGGTCCACAGCATGACCAGTCAAGTGACGACTGTTCATTGTCTTACTTGCACCTTTTTTAACTAACTCACGCTGACGTTCTAGCGTTCGCATACCCTCACCAACTGTAAAATCAACTGTTGTGATTTCAATTGCTCGATTAACAATGGTTTGTAAATCGAGATGGATTTTTGATAGTCGCTCTTTTGATATTTTGCTTAGCGCAAATCCGCTTTTAGTGTCAGACTTCGCAGGTATATTCACTTTAACCAGCGTCTCCGTAGCATCCTCAATATTATTCAATGCCTGATTAACGGCATCTAACGACTTTTGACCAAAATCACCGTCGATTATGTGTTTGTAAAACCCTGCACTTGCTAACGCTGTCTGCGCTTGCACTATATGACCGTAAGCCATTTTCTACACTCCAAAAAAAGCCCTAATTAAAGGGCGTGTTATTTACTTGTGCTTTCTACTACCTTTTCGCCCACCTTCTCTGCGACTTGAGCCGCAAATTTAGGGCTAACAACATCTAGGGCGACCATTAGATAACCTGAGAACGCACCTGCTGGGATTGATATGAGACAAATTGGCAGTAAGTACGTTAACCCAAACTTTTTTTGAAGAACCTCAGCAATCGCGCTACCAGCTACAATCGCTGTAAATATTAGAATTATCGATATTTTTGCGTCATAGCCTTTTTTATTTATGCCGTAGATGCCACCAACAAAACCACCGAACATACCGAATACTACTTGTGGAGTGAACGAGGTTATAACCTCCGATACTAAGCTCATTACGACTCCTTAATAGTTGCCTGCTCTTTTATAATTGCCCGTTTGATGATTTTATTACCCATAAAAAACATGGCTGCTGACCATGAGCCTATAATTACTGTTGCTGGTGTTACCATGCCATGTTGCGATGCGTAGTAAGCGCCCGTGATAACGCCCCATGCAAGAGACGTTACTATCATACAAAGACCGCTTGACTTGACAGCTCTAAGTGACGGCACGAGCATCGATATTAGCTGTGCAAAACCAAGCGCAAGAAACGCCGTAAACCACCAGATCGAAACATCATCAAACACTTTATAGCTTGGCAATGTCATGCCATCGGTGCTGAAAGTTTTGTTGTAAATGAACACAGCACTAAAACCGATGGTGAATATCGAGTTCATCAGCTCAGCGAACGTAATACTAATCGCTAAGTATTTTTTTAATTTGACAAGTCGTATGCTCGTTTTTAATGCCGACTCTGAATTGCACAGCCACTTGTTAAATAAAAACATCTTTAGCAATGTTTGTTTAACGTCCATACCTCCCCCTAATTTTAGATAATAAAAAACCCCAATTAAGGGGTTGTTGTCCATTTGTCGTCAATCCAGTACCACGGTTGCTCGTAATCTGGTGGCGCTGTTAGTGTAAAGTCTTTATCTTCGCCAAGGTCATGTATGACGTGCTCAACATTACCCATATCAGCGTAATTAAATATGTGAGTTTTTTTGTCGTAAACGTAAAGTGTTACTGTCATCGTTTTGCTCCAAAAAGTGTAAGCGATGCACCCTTCATTGTTGCATTATCTTCCAAACCGATTTTTTTGGCAGTGACTTTGTAAATGCGGTCTCCAGTGCTTGCGCTATCAACCAAAGCAGGTACATTTAAATATCTATAAGACATGCCCCGCCTTGTTACATTTGTAGAAGTTGTGCTGCTGGTATTTACATTCAGATACATTTCGTGCAAAACAACACTGTCTCTATATATCTTTATCTCTACTGCTGCGCCAGAGAAGTTTTGAATATCCTCGTTGGCGTACAACGATATAAACCCAAAATTAACCAAGACATTACCGCCAAGGCTATTCATTGTCGCCCTGAATAGCTCAACCTCTACATCATTGGAGGTCAATGCTGTTGATGCAGACACCATCGACCTTGGCGTAATTACTGCCTCGCCTTTAATTTGTAAAGTGTCCACCTGCGCGTTACCAATTTTCACAGATGTAATAGCTGCATTGTCAATATTTGCTGATTTAACTGCTAAATTAGCAATCTTACCTGTAGTGACGGCTAGATTGTCAATCTTGGCTGTAGTTATAGCAGCATTACCGATTTTAGCTGACGTTATCGTACCGTTTGCGATATACGCATCACGAATATACGTGCCGACTGGAACGACCACACCGTTGATTTCTTGCGCTGTGTTGTAATGCAGAAACGTCTTAGACGTACCGCTAGGTGAACCGATGTAGAACTCGTCAACATTGACAGCAAAAGTGCCCGTCTTGCCGTCATTGTACGTACCTACGCCAATAACATAGCCGTTTACATCGAGCACCGTTGTTGATTGTGCGCTCAGGTCGTCCAGTACCAAATCGGACTGTTGTATGCTCGTCGTGTGCTCACCCACGGTGACTTGTAGCGTATCGACCTCACCTGCTATCACGCCGTTGTCATTAACGATTTGCTCTATCTCTTGATTGATAGTGACAATATCAGCATTGGCTTGACTTGCTGCCTGAGCTGCCGCATCACTTGCAGCTTTAGCCGCATTGACAATAGCAGTGTTAAGATCGGCACGTTTTAAAAACAAGTCGTCGAATTTGCTGTTAAATGTTGACCTGACGATAGTGCTGGTCGCGTTCATATCCGTGAGTTTTGGCGATATGTAACTCACTAACGCATTGTAAGCTGTCGTGTACGCGCTCGACGACACATTGTATTTTGCAGAACGCGCAAGTAAGTCTGTGTGCGTCCGTTGTATGTCATCAAAAATCAACTTAACTTGCTGCTTTTCAACAGCCGTCAGCTTACTATCTGCTGATATGTCGCCCAGTGACGACAGTGCTGCTGTTGCTGATTGCTGCGCCGCCACTGCTTTATCATCTGCTGTCTTAGCGTTTGCTTTTGCTGTGTCTGCGGTGCTTTGTGCAGCAATTGCCTTATCATCTGCCGCTTTAGCATCTGCTATTGCCTTATCCGCTGCCGTCTGAGCATCAATAGCTGCCTTGTCTGTCACGGCTACCCATGCGCTACCATCCCAACGCTTAGGTGTGTTTTTACCTCCTGTGGTATCGATCCACAAGTTTTGAGGTAATCGACGTGCGGTTGATGGCGTCTGCCACTGATAGATAACCTCGCCTTTGTTGCCCGCTAGAGTTGCCGCGCTTTCTGCTGCTTGCTGTGCTTGTGCAGCAGCTTGCCCATTCGTGTCAATCTTGGCAACCTTGGTACGTAATGCGGTATCAAGCGTGCTATTAGTTACTTTACCCTCTATTAAGTCGAGCACTTTATCAGCGTTCGCATCAGTCGTACCAGCCACCCAGCTTGACCATGCCGATTTAAAACCTAGCTTATCAACCAATCTTGCACGGTAAGACTGCGATAGATTGCCTTGTAAGCCTGTCACAGTATGCGTGTTGGTTGGGTAACTGTATTGACCTAACAGCTTGACGTTGGTATTCGGTGCGCTGCCAGTCTCAATCTCTGTATAGTCTGCATCGCCTGAACCTGCGCCAAAGCCCCATTTTAAATCCATGCCGAATAGTACGCCTGTGGCTGACAAACCAACGATAGTAGGCGGTAATCCTGCTTTGCCAGTAATGGCGGTTAATACTGACGTTTTAGGTTGTGACTGCACGTCAAACGGAGACACAGAACGCACACGCGCTGAGTATTGACCGCTATATACGCCCTCAATCTCAACTGATACATTGCCTGTGCGCGGTACTTTTATCCAACTACCATCGTCTTTACGCCATTCAACATCGTAAGCTACCGCGTCTTTAACTTGTGCCCAGCCGATCACTAGCGTTGTGATAGTCTGACCTTGTACGACGCGGTGACGGCTCGTGATAGTGACACTAGCTGGAGCATCAACTACATCAGGATTAACGATAGTGATATTAGTGGGTTTTACATCTGTGCCAAAATCAATCGCATCGTACTTTTGTGGCTCGTGCTGTATCGCTGTAATGCTAAATGTCGTATCGTCATTCTGCTTGCTTGACATAACGCGGAAACGCATCAGTTTTAAATCAGCCGTTTCAATCGCCCAGACATTTTCTGTTTCTGCTTTGGTAAATGCAGCAACAACAGTGATGGATCTATCGATTACAGAATCAATAGTACGACGCTCAGATTTGCCGTCTGCGCCATTGACTATTAATACGTCACCAGCAGCAGCAACGACCTCTCTATCGACTGTGATTGACCGCTTGGTGTCAGATAGCGCGATGACACGACCACCAGTTGCACGACCTGCAAATAACTCGTCACTGACATTGATGATGTTGCCGACTTGAGGTATAAAACCATCTAAGCCAACGCCAAACGATACTTGGCGCGTCTCTAATTGCTCAGTCTTTAACGACCATAAACCAGCACGTTGAGCTTGTGCTTGACTGGTACAACCAAATGCGGATAAATCGAGCACTTTAACGCCAAATTTAGCCATTGCTTTTTCATCGCGGATATACTCGTACTCAGTCTCAAAGCGATTAAGCGGATTATCCCACGCGACTTTAGCTAGTGTGTGACGGTCACGCGCTCGTGTGCCTGTATATTCAAAATTGCCGTCAATGACGTTTGCCCTGCTGAATGTATAAACAGGGTCTTGTGGTACGTCAGCATCAAGTACAACCTGCTCACCGTTCCAGTAAGACATGGCTCGGAATATACCGCCGATGTTTTGCAACACCTGATAAGCATCGGCTTGTTTTTGTAGATAGACATTGCACGTAAAGCGTGGCTCTAAACCGCCTTTTCCGTCTGATACCATCTGGTCGCAATATTGACCAAGTGCATACAACGACCATTTATCAATCATGGTGAGGTCTAAGCGATCACCTAGTCCGTAACGCCATTGTGTACATAAATCAAAGTAAATCCATGCTGGGTTATTGCTATAAGCGTCTTTAAACGTACCGTCCCAGATACCAGTGTAAGTACGAACCTCAGCGTCATAGTTACTAGGTACACGAATAATCATGCCACGTATGCGAGCTTCCATTTTAGCAATACCGCTAAATGTCTCAGCGTTATACTGTATGCCGAGTAACGCGGTGTTTGGGTAGCGCAACTTAACATCGATGACCTCAGCAACAGCCGAGATAAACATCTCATCTTGCACAAAATCGCTAGGGTCGTTAGGCGTAATACGTCTGACACGTATCTGCCAACCCGTTGTAGATTTTGGCAAATCAATACGGTGTGTGCGCTCATATCCTGCACTGGTTTTGTCCTCAATTTTAGTATTAAGCACTTCGACGTATGCACCGCCATTCGTCTGCAAGTCAATTGCATACTGAATTTTATAACCCTTTACGTCACCGTCGTCTGAGTCAGTTTTTGACAGCCGACTCCATTTAAAACGGACTCGCACAGCACTTAGTTGCGTGTCAGTAAACGCCTTAACAAACGGTGTATCACTGCGTAACTCAACATTAATGGGTGTCTCATTAGACACGTCAGGAAAGCCTTGTATGTATTCTTGCTCATTTGTACCTGCTCTAAAATCCCACGTCACACCATCAAAATTACTGTTGCCGTTGTCGTCAAGCAATGGCGTACCGTCAAGATAAATTGATTTGCCACCATTAACTAGACCGTCAATCTCACCCTCACCCAAAATATAGAGCAGTTTTGCGGTGCTGGTACTTGCTACTGAGTCCTTAGCTATAGATGGCTTTCTCGGCTCGCTTGAACCCGCTTTTGCGCCTCTGATTGCGATAGCTGTCATTATTGATTGTCCTCTGTGTAAATACCTGCGCTACCCATCGCACCGCCCACTGTGCGCTCACCGTATGGCAAGCCCACTACATTACCTTGTGCTACCGTTGTGACGGCACCGCCAAAGCCATAGTTAGCGCGGTTCCCATCTTCGTCTTGCTCACCAATCTCAGGCGTCGGCATTAGCAAACTTGCTGCACCGCCAATCATAAGACCGACACCTGCACCCAGCGCCCAACCTGCACCAAATGGCGTAAAACTCAGACCGACCAGCACTGCACCTGCGATAACTTGTAGGAACCCAAACGCATCACCACCTGCACCCATAATCTTTGGCACGATATGGATTACACTTGCCGCTGTCACATTACCAAGCTCATTCTCGCCTACGTTCGCTGACTCAATTTGCTCATCTAAAAACACCGCAAAGCGCATGCCCTCCTGCTCAGCTTTTAGCATAAACATTTTAAATTCAGGGATTTGCGAGGCGATAGCGTGTGTAGCTTCGGCTGCCGACATAACATCGAGTTTAAAAAACTCACCGAATTTGTCAGCGAGTACACCATGCATGTGTATGGTTTTCATAAATTGCGCCCATAAAAAAAGCCACCGTTAGGTGACTTGTGTTATTTGATTAGTGATTTATGCCTGATGATAATCGCTGCTCTGCGCTGCCACGGCTCACCGTATATTTCGCGTAGAGACTCACGATTGTAAGGGTGATGCAATACCAAGCTATCACCGATAACATCGTCTGCGTGCTCACTTGATAGCGAACCGTCACCGATAAATATTAGGGCGTGATTTACATGAGCAGTACGACCAAGACGGCACAATATCAAGTCATGCTTTTGGATAGTATCGACTTCGATAAAGCCCTCGGCTTTAAAGTTATCAAGATATAACGGCTTGCTTTTAGCGTCTGTCCACCATTCATCTTTTCTTTTGTAGTCGTTAAGATAGATGCCAAGCTCGCGCTGATAGTAGTCTCTAATAAGTGTATAACAATCAAGTATGCCGTGATGGTAATCCCTGCCTATTAATGGCGCTTTGTAGTCTGTTGGGTGGTATAAATCCACATCCACACCATTAGCGATCACCCAAGGCAACCCATGTAAGCCCATTTGAGTCATATCGGGCTGACTGGGTTTTGTTGATGCCTCGCCAAAACCTGAGTGCGAGTGAACGTAGGCTTGTATTTTACCTTCTTTGCTTGCGCCTACCAAATCCCACGGGTCAATCTCAAACTGAGCGTCGTCAGTCGATACGTTGGTGCATGGAATATACTCACCATTCACGATAACACCGCACGCTTCTTTTGGGTGACATTCGTTTGCGTGGGCATTGATAGCCTTTTTTATCTTATTTGTAAGCATGGTTAACCTTTTTTTGGCAATAAAAAAGCCACCGCTAGGTGACTTCGTGAGCATTAATAATTATTCTGTTAGCTGCCAACTCATAAGAGCGTCAAACACGTTAGGCGCTATCCGATCTCGCCACTCAAGCGCCTTTTCTTTAACATACTTCTCTTTGGCGACCTTGTATGCTTGGTGAGCCTCTTGCGGGCAGTCGAACATGCCCAAGAACCTCCCTTTGCCGTTGATAGTCACTCTAGATATATATCTACCTGCTGATTTATCCCATATCGCACCGCGTAGGTTCTTGCCCACATTGCTACTAGCATCCATTATCAGATTATTCAAATCATTAGGAACTAAGCAGCACGTATCAGGACTATATATTCTGTTATCAGAGGCTAGTAAGTCTTTATCTAGGTGGTAGCCTGCATCACAATGATCTTGAGAGTAATACCATTCTGCGAAATTTTGGAAATTGTGCCATTCCTCGCAGACTGAGCAACCCTGATACGTTGGTCTATCTCTATGCTTTTTACTACTGTAGCATCGCTCTATCATGTGATTCCATGAGCTGTAGCACTTGGTGTTCTTGTTATTTTCAGTGGCTCTAAACTTACCTCTTGGATTGTAGCCCACACCGTAAATTAGTTTTGACATAAAATTACTCGCTTTCTGTAATCGCTTATTAGGTAGGTGTGGCAAAGTGATAAGCGTTTCACTCTTTCAAGCAGGGTAATTAATCCCACTCTAGCCACTTGATTATTATATCACAATATCAACCACTTACTAAACTAGAACTTGGGAAACCACCGAAATTTTGCTCATTTTTTCTAATTCGGCAATCACTTAGCCGTGAGCCGCATTTGTCAAATTCTGCGCTATCAGTAGGTCTTCCGTCTTCTGTAAATCTAGCCGTTCCCATGTACTTGCATTCAGACATCCTATATCTGCCATGTACACCCCAATGGCAAAAACTTGTTATTTCTCTAGTGGGTATCCTAGCCCCTTCTAGGTCAACAGGGTTAGATAACTCGAACGTCACAGCGTTGGCATTTTCTGAAATCTTAGCTTCCACATACCATAGCTGCTTGCGGTACTCATTAGCCGCTTGTGGGTTGCCTTCGACAAAGTTTTCGGCGTCTAAATACTTGGCAAGCGTATTGATGACGGTCAGCTTGGCTCCTGCAAAATCATCGAATTGCAAACACAGCGCACTAATAGCACCCTGGATACCGTCGATATTGTTAGCTAAGGCAAGGCTAGGCGTTGATGCTTTACCGTCACCGCGCATCTCAAGACCATCTGACTGTATCGGCATCGGACTATAGATATTGCCTTGCCAAATAATATCGCCCTTTGTCACATCGCTGTTTGGGTCGATAAGCTGCCAGTCCTCATAAGACACATGACCATGCCACCGCATGATACCTGCGCCCAAAGCGGTAGCGTCCAGCTCATAGAGCGTAACAAGCCCTGTGACTGACAGTTTTTGTAAGTCTGACTCAAGCATCAGATAACCTCCTCAGTCTCGATTACCGACAACCCTAGTGCGTCAAAAAATACAAATGGGTCAATATCAATACCGACATAGATATGATCTGTCGTAGCTGTGACGCCTTGCTCATAGATCATAGCTTTACTCATCGCTTGCTCAGCGAGCGTAATGTCTGCGCTATCAACTTTTAACGGACTATCAGGCAATGGGGTGTTAAGCAAAGACAGCACAACAGGCTTAATCACTGTTGAGCAAACAGCGTACTTATTGTCCTCGCTGTCTTGGTAGTTTGCGGTTGTAAACGTATTAACATCATCTAGCGACTCACCTGCTATGAGCGCGAGTTGATTGGCTTGTCTCATTAACGGCTCAGGTACAGCAAGCGTCATTCTGTGAGTGTATTGGCTCATAGCGAAACCCCTGCTTTATCAGATAAATATTTCTGCAAATCTCCATTGCTGTCCTCGTATAGCCTATCTAAGACAACTAATGAGTAGAGGTTGAATTTGCCGTTTGCCCCACCCACACGAGAGCCGATTTGTAAATTTTGCTGAGAGCTGGTAGAGCCAACAGCAATATTGGTTTTTGCATTTTGTACTTTTATAAAACCTGTACCATTTTCTTTATCAAAAACAGCGCTATAGATTTGTTTTGATGCACTTGGATTTGTGCTGTTTACATTACCCCCAACAGAAAACCTAACTTCTGAAGCTGACTTACGCAGTACGCTGAATCCGTGCGTAGATGTATTACCATTTGATCCATCAGAGTTTAATATATAACCCTCATTACTGCCTGTTAATATGTCAACAACAAAGTAAACAGATGCTTTTGTCGTAATATTAGATAATTTATTGTAGTTTGTTAATAGTGCGTCATCAACACCATCAAAAGACAACCAATGCAACACACCATCAGTCCTATAAGTTGGTCTGGACGCGCTTACAGTCTGAGTCGCATGATTGTTATTACCCGACTTGTCTCTAATCAAACCCACAGGGTCGCCATTCGCTGTTACTGGCTGTGTCCCTGCTGCATCTTTAAACAGAGTTGATAGGTCGCTTAGGTCATACCATAGACCTTGATTGTTGTCAGTAAATAGCAATTGAGGACTATATATAAATGGCTCAATATAAAACGCCTGCCTCAAGTTAAACGATATTTGCCAAACATTGCCGCTTTGATGAGGTGTGCTGATACTGCCATCTGTGCGATAAACCTTAGTGTTGCCAGCAATATCAACATAAAAAGGCGTAACGCCTTTATGCTCAATTAAAAAGTCATAGATAGCATCAATCTCGGCTTTGTAACCCGTCTTTGTGACTGACCATGACTCACGGACGTTATTAATGCCAAAGCTCGATACTTGCTCGTAACCATCGCCAAACTGTACGTTGTTGGTTTTAAGCTCAGTGGTGCGTGACGCCCCAGCATCGACGCACCATTCAAAAGTTTTAAGCGCCATACAGCAATCCCCCTTGGCGTTTCTCTTTGATTAGTTGCTGCTGGATAGTTGCGATAAGCGCATTACCCATGCTTCGCCCCATCTGTTTGTTAGATTCTACATTGCTTGAGCCGTCGCTATTGACCGTCACATTGACGTTGACATTGACATTATCACCACCATCATTAGCCGCTTTACCACTACGCATGGCGTTTAGATTATCAACACCGATGCGTTTTGTTGATGCTGCGTCAAAGACGTATTCCTGACCGTGGACGACACCAGCTACTTGAGACGAACCCATGTTGCCAGTGTAACCGCCTTGTTTAAAGCCTGGCACAATGCCTGATACTGCTGACGCTAGACCTGCCGTACCTGCAACAGTAGAAGCTACAGCACCCAAGTTGGCAGGAAATGGTGCACTAGCCCATGCAGCAGCGATAGCCTCTTTATTTTTGAGTAGTACTTTTGCTAGCGTGTAGCCTTTCTCGATAGCAAATAATGAGCGATACATAGCGGATTGCTCGCCCAAAAAGGTCTTGGATAGCCCTGCTAGATTGCCAAATAACGCCTCGCCTTGGTCAAGCATCAGGTCACGCTTAGCGTTCATGTAAGACTGTTCAACGGCAAGCCTTGCCTCAGATTGGACGCCCAGCATATCAGTGTGCATCTGCTCATACTTCTCGATGATAGACATACGTTCTTCGTACTGGTTTTGCAGCCTAGTTAGCGGATCTTCATCCTCGATACCGCTTAACATGCCCTGCAAGTTGGTTTTAGTGCTGTCTTTGTACTCACTCATCTTGTCAAAACGCGCTTGGATAGCTTCACGCGCTGTGGCTAATGCTTTAGCTGACTCGATTTGTCGCTTATCCAAATCAATCAAGGTTTGCTTTTGGATAATCAGCTTACGTTCCTGATCTAGCAAGCTGTCTGGAACACCCTTAAAACTACCCGCATTTCTGTCATAGTCAAAACTAGCGATTGCGCTATCATTGCCAAATAGTGCAATCTCTTTTTGCAGACTCGCTATACTATTTTTAGTGGCGCTGATTGCTTGCTCAGCCATGCGCTGTGCTTCGGTCTTGACAGCCTTTGCGCCTTTTTTGATACCGACCGCCATACCCTCGGCTGTTTGCTCACCAACCTTTTTCATTTTGCGTGATGGTGAGCGAATATCTAGCACGCTCTTAGCTTTTGATATTGCACTTGATGCCATATCACCGATAGCTGTCGTGACACCGCTAACGCCTGATTTGATACCGTTTATTAAGCCCTGCACAATATCTTTGCCGACCTGTAGCACACGACCAGGCAATGATTTAAGTGTGTCAATAATCGTGTTTTTAACATTGGTGATAGCACCGCTAGTATTGGACACCCATCTATCAAAAGCGGCTTTCATTGTAGCGATAGCAGTATTTATGCGACCTGTGACAGCACCCCATATCTCGTAAGCCTTCGCCTTTATCATATCCCAGTTTTGATAGACTAAAGCACCTGCTGTTACCAGTATTCCTAGCGCAATAGCTGCCAATCCTATCGGTCCACTCAATGCAATAATAGCCACCTTTACGGCAGTAAATATCGCACTAAGCCCACTAAATGCGGTCATCACAGTGCCTATAGCGCCTGATATAGTCGCCATTGCGATAACAGCGCCCAATACACCAGCCGTTACTTTTGCAATAGTGACGATAAGTTCAGGATTAGCCTTTGCCCACACTGTCATCTTCTCTATAACGGGCACGAGTGACGCTAACAGCTCATTGACGGCAGGTAAGAAGGCATCGCCAACACTAGCAGCAACCAATCTAATGTTGTTTTTTACTAACTCCATTTTATTGGCAGTAGTGTCCGACATTTTTGCAAACTCAGATTCCATCGAGCCAAAATACTCTTTTGTCGTGCCCACCGTCTCGCCAAGCATTTCCCAGTTGTTTTCTAGAACGCCAACACTACCGGCAAGCATGGTTATATCGTCACCAAACTCCTTACCTAGAATTAAGGCATTAGTGCCGATTCGCTGCGACTTATCCAGATCATTAATAGCATCAAGATAAGTAATGATAGCCTGCTTACCATCTGTTGCCACAAGCTCGCTAAACTCATCGATATTCAACCCTAGTTGCTCAAAGCCTATCAACTGTGACTTTGTGGCGTTGTCTAGTGTTGAGAATGATGTTAATAGCGAGTTGACCGCAGATGATGCTACCTCAGCAGGTTTACCCATTGCGATAAGCGCACCTGTCAAGCCTAGCGTGGCATCCTCTGACAGACCGAACACTTTAGCGACCCCACCGACACGCTGTAGCGAGTCAATAAGCTGTGCTGCCGTAGCTGGTGTGTTGTTCGATAGCGTATTAATCGCATCGCCCAACCTATCAATATTTTCAATCGGTATCTGAAACACGTTAGCGATTTTAGCCATTGAGTCAGCAGCTTGCTGTGCCGGTATATCAAAAGCCACGCCCATTTTTGCCATGACTTCAGTGAAGTGTGCCAAGTTATCCTCAGCAATACCTAGCTGTCCACCTGTGGCGGTTACGGCTGCCAATTCCTCAAAAGTAAGCGGTATCGTCTTTGTTAGTTGCTCAAGCTCTCCGCGCAAATTTGCCAAACCATCTTTTGCTGCAAAATCAACGGTCTTGTTAACCTCCGCCATTGCTGACTCAAAGGACATAGCCGTCTTTATTGATCCTGCCATTGTTGCGCCTAACGCACCCATGCCAACCATAGCGATTTTATTCAATCCAGCAATAGAGTCGCCAAAACGCTCGTTGGCTGTCTGTGCTCGACCTGCTTCATCGCGTAACCGCCTAAGCTCTCGCTGTGCTGCTGTTAGACCGTCGTTAGTGACACGGATGATGAGGTTTGCTATATCCATAAAACGTGCCCCTAATCGTTGTTATTTTCGTTCCGTAGTTGCAAGAACTGATGATCTAGTATCTGTATAAGTGACAAATCCCACCGACTAGGGCAGGATTTGGTTAAATCAAAATAGGCTTTCATATCGCTAAAACTGATTGCATTGTCAGCTTGTCGTGAGGCGTTTAAATCTAAAAACCAATTCCAAGCATTGACGCAATAATCAGGGATAACTAAAGGTGTGTTTAGGCAATCGTCAATCATGCCTGTATGCTCTAAGAAGTTATAAGCATCGGACATTTGCGAGCTGCCATTTTTGCCTTTTAACCTGACCTGCCAATAGTAGGCAGTCTGCTCTAAGAGGTCTTGCTCTTGCTGTTGTAAAAAACATACTCAGACGATGCTTTGGTTACGATTTGCTCGCTAATCCAGTCGTAGTTATCAATCATGTCAGCTTGCATATCTTTGTCGCACTTGATCGGCTTATCCTCACTGAACAAACCACCAAACCCCACAGTAACCTTGTGTGCAATCCGAGAACTCAGGCTCTTAATCTTGGTCTTGATGGACTTGGCTTGCTCAGTGTTTAGATTGCCTTTTTCTAGCTTGGTGTTTTCTTTGTTGTACTCAGACATTAGTAGAGCAATATCACCATCAAGCTCAGGATTTTTAACCGACTTAATCGTCGCAGTAAAAACCTCGTCTGTAATCGGGTGTCTGATTTCAACCTCAGCGTTTTTGCTGAACTGGCTGTTGTCTGTGCCCTTTAGTTGTGCAATATCCATGATTAATCCTTATGCGGTTTTTCGTACTTTAAAGTTAAGAGTGCTTTTTAGTGCATCGCCTACGCTGCCTTGGAAACCAAAAGGCTGCACTGACACAAGACCAGTCCAAAACACAGTCTCGTCCTTGGTGAACCGCAATACATATCTGTCTTTAGTGTTCGACGCTGTGTTCAATAGCACACCTGCCTCACCTTCTGGTACGTAAAAAGCGTCCATTGATACGGTGTCTTGGTCGCGCAAGCCGTCAAGATACTGCTTCATTTCTTCTTCGCAAATAGTCGTCACGTCAATTTGATCGCGCTCGCTACGCTCTAGGGCAAAGCTCGTAATGTCACAACCAAGCTCGGTGTAAGTTAGTGACGCTGTGTCTGTTAGGTCGGTAGCTGCTGTTGTTGATAGCTCGACAACCGTACCTGCTGCTGGTTTTTTCATTGGTGAAACTCCATAAAAAAACGCCCATAAGCGGGCGTATTGGTTTTTGATAGGCGTAAAAAAAGCCCACCGAAGTGAGCTTGTTGTTAAGTGTTTAGCTGGCTACTCAAACTTTGAACTTAGTATATTGCCATTGTCGTCGAACTCGCACATACCTGTGTGCTTGGATTCAGCGTCAAATTGATTTTTTGCATAAAACTGAAACCACAACTCATGATTAGATTCTTTTTTGTATTTTAGGTTGCTGTGGATAATATCCATTGATCTCGGGTTGCTAAGCCTACCTTGTATATCAACCTGACAGTCAGTAAGTAGCTCTGCTTCCGACTTGCCACCTAAATTCGGTATCCCACTGCGTGTCTTAACAGCTTCCTCTTTTCTCTCAGTGGTGTCCGCGCCGCTTGATCCGCAAGCTGTCAGCAGTAAAGCTAATGACATTGCTGTGATAATGCGTTTCATGTTATTTGCTCATTTAGTAGTTAAATACAGCATACAACTAAATAATCTCATACTCAATACTAATTGGCTGCATATACCACTTGCCGTCGCTATCAGGCATTGCAGGTTCAATATGACTACTCATTATCAATACGTTGTGACCGTCGACCATGTGCGCCTTCTCAGTGCCAAAATGAGCCGCGATAGCCTTGGCTTTAGACTCAATCAGCGTGTCGTCTGTGCCAATCGGGACAAATAGCGTTATCTGCAATATACCTGCGCGCTCAATGTCTCTCAGATTGCCCATATAGGTGCTTGTTGGCATCAATTGCCATTTGCCCCACATTGCCATGCCTGACGTGTTAAACGTGCGATTAGGCATAGATAAGGGCACTGCAAACAATCCTTGTGCGTAGATAGCTTTTAGTAAGTCGTTTATCATTATTTTCGCCCATTAAAAAACCCCACGGTTAGGTGAGGTCTTGTTTGCGTTGACTGCTGTTTAACTCCAATCGATAATGTCTTGCTCGGTCATTTGGAATTTAAGGTTATTACTCATTAAAAAATCTCTAACTTCTTTTATGGATTTCTTACCGTAACCTGGTGTCTTTATTAAATCCCATTCTCTCTGTCTAACCAAATCACCAACGCTCTTTATATTTGCGCTAACTAGCGTGTTAGATGTTCTGACAGACAACTCGGTATCGTACAAAGGGTGAGAGAATATTTTATCTCTTGTCTTTTGAACGCCATCATCATCTTTTAGTAAGTATAAATTATAACTTGCTTGTGACTTTTCCGTTGCTTCAGTCAGTCGGTCGTGTATATAAAACTCTCTATGGGTAACTACATACTTAGCACCATCAAAATAAATTACATCTTCTTTATCAGGAATAGCACTTAATTCTAATTGGTGCTCGCTAAAATCCTCACTAATCCCATCATCTACAAATATATTAATTTTCATCATAACACCTCTGTCATTAACCTGATTAATTAGGTGTGGCAGCCTTTCAGGTTAAAAGACGTTCGGGAGCTACCCTAGCCACTTGGTCATTATAACATATCAGCCGTATCTTGAGCGTAAATTATCCGCTATCCGCTTGGCGTTCTTACGTGCCATACCTCGTGCAGCCATTCGGCTAGTGCCATACTCTAGGTAGTAGATGTAATGTAGATTGTTGACGAAGTACCAAGTGCCATCTTCACCGAACGCGGTTGATTGCGCCTGACTCACTGCTTGAGCACCTGCTGCTGTTGGATTACCTGCGTAGGGAACCATGCCTGTTGGCACGTTATCCTTTGCTGCTTGCCAATTCTTACGCGCTAAACCAGTATCAACAGGCGTGTCCGATATGACCGATGCCACAAGCTCTTTTTGCACGTTGATCCGCAATGCACTCACGTCCTCAGTTGCACTATTGATAAAATTGGTTATCGAGTTGATAAAGTCATCAGCCATCGTCAGCCTCTTTTATCAATCCGCTTAATTCAACTTGTATATCATCAATCTCATCACCACACCTGTCATCACGCAACACTAAATAACCCTTGTAGATTGCCGATACATCGCAGACCTCATCTGTTAAGGCGTTAGTCATAGGCTCAACATTTTCGTCATCGTCAAGTATGGCGTTAAACAACCGTTCACCGACGCGAATAGCATCTATGCGTATTCTAAGTGCTAGTTTCATCGTCAGCCTCATCAAAGTATTTATCGTAAATAGCATCAGCTATAACAACCACCGCAATCATTAACCATTTCATGTGAGCACCTCATTGGTTATTCGCGTCCGTGGATTTCATATATCAAAGCCACCTCAGCAGGCTTAATATCTTTAACCTCAACAACCGTGTAACGCTTATCGAGCACTGCTATTGTGCTGCCTATGCTCGGCGTATCAACGCCTTTTGCAGCTATCAATATCTTTTTATCGCCCTGCTGTACTAGCGATTCAGGCATATTCGTTACGACTTTTGAGTAATTAAGCACGACGCATTGAGCATATTGTGTTGTGGCTGGCACATCATCAAGTGGCATACCTGTCGATGGGTCAAAGCCGCCGTTCTGTGGTAGTGAGGTAATCACACACGGTACGCCTTTGCTTGTTATCAGTCGTAGCGAGGTTTCAGCTAGTCGTTGGTAGAAGTTGCTCATAGCTAATCACCTATGCACTTGCCTTTGTGGAGTATTTTAAGACCGTTTTCAGCTATAAAAACCTTGTTACATTTGTGACACGGCCATCTAACTAATCCCTGACTATCGCGGTGTTTCATATCTCTAAATCTAAATTCATGTGAGCAAAAAAGGTTGGCTGATTTTCGGCGGTAAATACTTACGATTATGTAAATTAGAACCATCAAGCCAAAAGCAAATACAAACCACTGTAATTTATCCACGATACACCCTTACATTAGCTAGAGCGCAGTATTGACCGCTCTGCCTTTAGTTTTTTCGTAAAGCACTTGTTGCTAGCTCTTATCTCTAGGTATCTGCTTTTACTTATTCGCCTGTATTCAAAACCGACTTTCTCGTAATAATCCCAGCCATCAAAAGTCAGTTGTCTTGAGATATTAATGTGTTTTTTACCGTAGCAATTCATAATTACCCCCTATACACAGCCACATTAGCCGCCCAGCCACTTGTACTTGTTAAATAGGGCGATATTAGCTCATTAACCGTTTTCATCAGTGGCGAGCTTGTCACAGCGTTTGCACTCTCAAAGTATTCCACATCAACCGCACCTTCTACGCGCTCGCTTTTAACCTGAGCCTCAAGCGACGCGCTCATCAAGTCTTGTGTGTCACTAAGCACTGCTAAGAGTATCTGAGCCTGTTTGATGTTGCGAGCAATACCAACACCCATGCGCGGAAATAGTGTTGACTGAGTGCTATTAAGCGGCTCTGATTTGTATTGCTTAGCCTCAATGTAGTCCATAGCTCGTAGCAGCAGTTGCTCAGCATCTTTGGTTAAGACAATGCCGCGCTGTGTCGTGTACGTGTTTAGCTCATCAGCACTAACGTAGCTGTTAGCTGTACTGAGTCCGTCATTCGTTTGTATGGTTAAAGCCACAGCATTATCCTCGTTTAAATCTATCGGCATTACGCACCGCCTGGGCAATGCGTAATAACTATAAATCTAGTGGTTAAGCACCGCCACCGTCAACGACGATAGGCTTTGTTGCGCCTAGGCTCTCAACGCCATTGTCTGCGCCTGTGTCCTCGGTCATGGTTGGTGCTGTTGCTGTACCGCCATCTTTAGCGTATGCGCGATCTTCGGCATACAGATGATGGTAATCAGGCTCAATAGTTGCTACTGGTACTGGCATTTGTTATCTCCGTTATTTAGTGATTAGGAAGCCGATAGCTACCTGCTCTCGGTCTGCGATACGTGACCAATGGTCGGCTTTTTGCAAGTCATCCCAGTTGGCGAATAATGCTTCGTTTGTTGTACCGCCATTTAGGTCTGCGGCTTGAGCAGTAAATGAGTAACCTTGCGGATGGATAATCACGTTTTTACGCAAGTGAATAGTGTTGAAACCACCACCATTACCGCGTGACTCGCTATTATCCGTCGCTAAGTTGTCTGGACCATCGCCATAAGCATAGCCAAACGCACCCGCACCGATAATCATCGTGCGGTACTTAGTACCAAACTTGGTCATGCGATTACTACGGATAATCGCTAAACCATTGTATGTCTCGATAGGTGTTACGCCATCGCTAGCAAACTCTTGTAGCACAAGTTTTTGGCGCTTCAAGTCATAATACTTGTCGTTGTGCATGATAATGACACCGCGACGTTCGATGTCTTGTGGCATACCCTGCGTAGCTTGTAAGAACGTATCAGTAGTGAATAGTGCTGCATCACCTGTCTTTGTTGATACGTCAGTGGTTAAGCTGCCACCGTGGTTTGCGTTATCGTCCGCTTGAATACCAACCAAACTTGCTTGAGCGCGATGCTCTAAGTTAGCTAGTGTCCAGTCGCTTTCAAACTGTGCAAACTGTAGTAACGGATCACCATCGGTTAATTGGCGTTCTAACTTAGCCACACCAAACGATTCGTTAATCATGGCCTTACGACCTGCTTGCTCACCGTAAGACTTACCGCGTGGCTCTACAACATCGTTATACACTGTGTTTGAGTAGTTAGGCTCGATGTTAGTGTCTAACGGCTCTAGGTAAGTAAAGCCAAAACTCATTGACTTAGCTGCTAATGCGTCAGATAAATCAGGGTCGGTTACGAACGCCTGACTATTAAACAACGGACTAACATCCATTGGTCGGATTTGTTGGCGATATGAGCGCACAACGTCTTTATCAAATAATTCTACCAGTCTTGCCATTTTCTAAATCTCCTAAGAAGGGAATAAGCGAGCGAACGCTGCTGGGTCGCTGTCTTTAAGTTGTTTTCGTTCTAGTGCGGTCATTTTGGCTGGGTCTGTTGGCGTTTTTCCGCTTTGACCTGTGCCACCTGTGCCACTTGCGCGTGTGCCTGTTAGTAATGAGTCGTACATACCACTTGTCTTAAACTCATTTTCCAAGTCAGCCAACGTACTAGCAGACGGTTTGCCCTGCTCGTCAGTCACCTTTACTTGACCATCGACCACCGTTAGACGGTCATTGATAAACCGCTGCAATAGGCTTTGATTTTTAGCATTGTCAGATAGCTGTGCTGCTAATCGCTGCGACTCACTTTGCATTACCTGCTTGTCGCTACGGTTTCGCATTTCTGCTAACTCAGCTTCACGCGCTTGCAATTTCTCTTGATACGATTTCTCTAACGCTTCAAAGTCGCCGTTTTTCTTAGCAGCTTCTTGCTCAATGCGTTCGCGTTCTGCTTGCGCTTGACGTGCTGCCTCGTCACGTTGACGTTTCTCACCGATCAGCTTTTCGTTGTGCTGTTTTAATCGCTCAACTTCGCTGTCATCTGCTTGCGGAATACCGTCCACCTTTAGTACAAACTCGTCACCGACTTGCTCGTAAAATGGCTTTTGGTTTTCATCAAGTGCGTTATGCGCCTCAGTATCAATCTTGTATTTCAGCATGGGTACAACCTCATGTTTTTAGCTCACAGAGCTTATTTTGGATAATAAAAAACCCCGCGTTAGCGAGGTCGGTTTTGTTTAAGTTGGTTTATAGCTTACTAATAATTAATTTGTAAATAGTCACGCTTATCGTAAAAGAAATAACGAAGTTAAGTATGTAATCCCAATGAATCATGTCTGCCATCACTCAACCCCATTCTGTTTTGCCCATTGGCTATATGTTAGATTTGCATCAACGTCACCGTACATACTGGAGCGCGTTCTGCCCTGCGATAAGAAACGATATGACTCATCAATGACGGGCACAATAACCGTTCTGCATCTGTAGTGAAATGGCGGTATTCTAGCTTGAGGACTGCCATACTCAAATATCATTTGGTCAAGACTACGACACAGCTCGGTTACGCGATTATCGAGCGCAGTCTGTATCTGGTAATTGTAAACATCATTAGCTTTCCACGCTTCGACCTTGCCAATCATGGCGTGATGGTGCGAGGCTGTCTCTATGGCTGACCTTGCTGATACTTTTTGCTTGTAGATTAAACCATCAGCTTCATTAACTTTTGATGTGCCGATAATGATAGTGTTTAAGTCTGCCACACTGTCTTTAGCAGCCCACGACTTACGGATAGTCTCAGCTATGCGCTTATTGTTGTAAGCCAGCAGTGTGTCCATGTGTTCGCTAAATAACAAGCCGTTAGCAGCGATAGGCGTGCGACTAGCAACGGTTGCAACATCTTTAGGTGTAACTGCCATAGCAAGCCCTAAACGCTCACTAGCAGCCGCATACTCAGCCAATTTAGCAGCATCTTGGGTAAAATCAGCAATAGCATCTTCATACCTGGTCAACTGAATCGAAACCGCTTGCTGAATCAATCTGTCAATCTTACCTTTTGACATATTATCTATGCGGCTAACATCAGCTAACAGGTATTTTAAATCTTTACTCATACGGTTGATGTGACCAAAGAACTTGCGCTCAGCTCGACCTATAGCAACGTCAACCTGCTTTGACTGCCACTTGTTGAAAGCTATTTCGTCGATTGCCATAACTTACGCCTTAATCACCATGATATTTTTACAGCCTTGAATTTATCAGGTCTGCCACCATTGGGTGCATACTCATACTCATAGCGAGCCACCGTGTAACCTGCATCCAAAAGCATCTGCTTGGCCAGTACATACTTATCGTTATAGTCATTACCCCAATTCATATCATCAACAGATAAATATTCGCGCCCTCTCATGGCCTCAGCTTTTATCCTAGTTGCGACATCAGCAACAAGTTTGTCGGCAGCCTGTTTATGCTCGTAAAGTTCTGCTAATTTTTTAGCTTCTTTTGCTGTTATTAACTCACTCATCACTCAATCCTCTCTGGTGACAATAAAGCACCTTGCTCACCAGCAATAGTATCTGCCGCCTCGGTTTCATCTTCGATAGTGGCTACCTCTGACTCTACTAGCTGACTACGCATTTCACCGAATGTCACTGCACCTGCTTGCCACTCAGCTACTAGCTGAGCACGTTGTTCTACGGTCATCTTGCTAAACCCAAAGTTAGTATTTAGCGTATAGACCAAATCATCAGCTTTGTAACCCATATAAGCAGCACATGCTTTCAGTGCCTTTGTATAAGCATCGCTGACATTGTTCGCCACACTACTTAATACGCTTGTTTCTTCTGCTTGGTCGTTTGATGCTTCGGTTGCTGTTTTGGTTTGTGTTGTGGCTTCTATTAGCTTTCCACCCAGACTCACCATCATTTCTTCTTTGTGCTTCATAGCCGTCATGTTGCTGTCATTAACATCAGGCTGTAGCAATTCAGCTTTACCGCCTTGTGGCAACAATATACCGCTACGAGAACCCATAGCAATGCCGTGAGGTATCACATCTTTAACCCACTCTATCGTTAGCCCTGATACCGCTAGCGTTGGCTGCGAGATTGCGAGGCTTTCCTCGTAGTCTGCCGAATTACGGAAATGTGCAATATTCAAATGAGCAATATCAAACACTGGCACATCATCAAGCTCTAAATCATTATTAACTGAGCCATACGGATAAAACGGAATATCTGGCAACTGAGCACCGCTATTATCAGTGATAGGGTTAATGCCTTGGCTAACCCACTCGCCGCTATCCTCTGATTTGCGTAGTATCTCACTCTCAGCTCTATCGTTATCGTTTAGGCGCAAGACTAGCAACTGTCTGCCCATCTTTTGCTCGTAACCGTCGTCCTCTGTCACATATGACTCAGACAACACAATCAGGCTGCACTTTAAAACACCGTCAACCTTGCGATAACGCCAATTGATGATGCTCTCACTGTTGTAATGCACGATAATCGGTCTGACTTGCTTACTCGCCATGTCAGCCTTGCTCATACCCTCTGTGTTGACTGGCATATCGGCTAATAGACCACCGCGACCTTGTATCAAGCAATTAATCAAAGCGTCACGCGATTGCTGTACGATTGATTGACCTGCACCGTTTACGTCCGTCTCAAGCACTGACAGCTCATTCAAGGTAAACGTGGGGTACTTGCTAAATACAGCACCACTCATGGCTTTAATCGTGCGCTTAGTCACATTGTAAAACACTGCGCGAGTCACGTAGTCGTTATAACGTGCGACCCTGACCTCAGCCTTTTCGCTTTTAGGCGATGGATCAGGTAAGTAAGGCGATAACGCAAGTGAGTCACTACTACCGCCACCGTTGTTGGCGCTGCCCACTGTGTAACCTGTACGACCTTTAACCGCAGTTTCACCCTTGTAGCAATCAGCGACCAGTTTGTAGGTAGCCAAAGCCTCAACCAATTCTGTGCGTATAAAATCAGGCTTTGACATAGTTTTATCCAAAAGTAATATTTAGTTTCTTAGCTGGTTTTGGTTTTGTCTGATAGACGGCAAAATATCTAAACGCGTCAGCATAGTGACTTGACCAATCGTGCAACGGCTTATCACGCCATACGCCTAACTTCTCGTTCCAGTCTTTGCGATATGATTCGAGTGCCTTTAATCCGTCCTCACACTTAATTGCGTCAAACTCGCACAACGGCAATATCTGCCTGACCTGCTCAATATCTGCATTAACGCTTGATGTACGCTTAACGGTTTCAAAGCTGATTGACATTTTCACGCCATCAATCAAGTAACCCTCACGCGCTTGGTCTTTTAAGCTCTTAGCATCTTGAGCGCCTAGTGATCGGTTATCTACATCGTGAGGCGCTACATGCTTGCCGTAGTTATACCCTCTGTCTTTTAGCACCTTGAGATAATGATTTAATCCCTCGCCTGAGTTGCTGTAACTATCAATAATTTGATAACGCTCACCAACATTACGCACAAACCATATTGTTGTACTGTCAGACACACCTAAATCCCAATAGGTGTCTACTGGTATGTGTTCGTTACTTGGCAGCTCGTCAACGATACGACCTTTCTCGTATAGCTGTGCAAACTGTGTTGCGTAGTAAGCACCTTCGACTGACTGCTCAAACGCTTCGCTAGGTATCGATGGATACTCACGCTTCATGTCAGCGCCTAGCGTTTTCTCTTTACCGTAATACCAACTCTTTTGCTCGTCTGTGAGCTTAATGCCGTACTTATGCTCTAGTTTATAAAAGTAATTAACCAGGCGCTCAGGCAATGGCTGCGCTGGTATCTGATACTCAGGTAGCTGCCACCACGAATAAAAAAAGAATTTAAAATCTTGCTTGGTCAGCTCTTTGCCTGACAATGCTAACTTCTCAGCTTCGGTACTAATATCAAAGAAGCGCCCTTGACGACCTTCCGCTGTGCTCTCAATAGTACCAATACCATCAATACCTAGCGCCTCAAAAGCACCAGTGATAATCTCACGCGCTTTCTCGGGGTATTTAACGCATATCTTACCGAACTCACTAACGTGCAAACTCTGCAAGACACCGCCGCGAAATGAGGTTGATACTGAGACCGATCCACCTTTCTTAAAGACTAACTCCTCTTTAGTTTCAATAACTAAGGGATTAGCTTTTTTGATAATGTCTGGCAAGTTGTCGTAGGCGTATTTAACCTTCTCACGGAATAAGCGCTTAGCATCAGGCAAGGTGTGAGCAATCATCGCGCATCGTTTAGATTCAAATATTGCAGAATCAACCTGCATAATGCACTTCTCGGTAGTGAATCCAATCTGTCTAGCTTTCAGAATGACGTTTCTATTATGCTCACCATCAAAATAATGAAGCTGCTCAGGCGTCATCTTGAACTTAACTTTCTTGCCGTTCTTATCGGTTATCCAATACAGATTATTTAAACGCCAAAATCTATCCTTTAATTTATCGAGTGGTTTCGTCATCTGCTAAGTCATCCATCAAGGCAGATATAGTATCAATCGCCAACCCACCGCTTAATTCAACCTTCTCAGTGAACATTCCTAGATGCCTACCTAGCAACTCAGACCCTTTTAGCACGTTTGTAGCATCGTACTTATAAGCAGGTGCTAACTCACCATCAGGCGTTTCTGTCATGACCAACTCACCGCTTTTGTCATAAACCTGTTTGGCTTGGCTGCATCTCTCGATAGTTTCAACGATAGTTTTAATCACATAGTCAGCATCAATGTTTAGACGCTCATTACGCTGTTCTTTCAATTCTGCAATAGCGTTTTGAATGTTAACATTTGACAACAGGCGGCTTGCTTGCTGCCTTGCTGTGTTCTCGCTGTACTTAGCCCTAATTGCTGCCTTAGTTCCGTTTAAGTCCTTTATGTACTCATAGACAAATAGCTGCTGCTGCTCCTCTAGAGAATCTAATACAGGTGTAACGCTGTTAGGCGTTTCGTCTGTCATAACACCTCCCAGCGTTAATATAAAAAATGCCCATCAAATCAATGTGGGCAAAAGGTTTGTCTATTTACAAGCATCTTTCAAAATCTTGTCTTTAGCAGTGGCTATCATGGCTTTGTGAATATCAGCCATACTCTCGCCGCTAACAGGGTAATGTGTAACCTCAATATCTCTGTTATCTAGTCTTACCGTCGCTCTATACACCTTACCGCTAAAGTATAAGCCTATGACCTTCTCAAACATCACTCACCTCGTTTTCTACTTGCTACACGCATCAATGATATACAGCTTATCTCTAGCATCTGTATTACCACACGCTGCACGCTCTTTTAACTTACCCAGCCAATACATCTTAGCGATAGGGTGGTCTGTGTCTTGATAGCGGTTATATAGCTGCTCGACTGTATGAGTGTATTTCATAGCGTCCCTGCTAAATTAATTAATAAATAGTTTTACCTGTGCGCTTCTCATAACGCTGAACCGCTTTGGGCTTGTTAGCCTTACCAGCTTGTACGCGCTGCTCAATTAGTCTTTTTGCGTGGGCGTCGTTACGTACCATGTGACTCTCCAAATTATAGGCATAAAAAAAGCCCCACTCGTTAGAGTAGGACTTGAAATAGGGTTTGTATGTACTGCTTTTCGCTGCGTATGCATACAACATAACACATTTATACTATATTTCTGACTGTAATGTCAAACTATTTATAACAATCCCTTGTTTTTCTACTAAAAACTTTAGTTCCTCTATTACTTTTTGCTCGGCATTATCTACATATATTTTGCACTGTGGATGGTGCATCTGCATTCCTGCTTTGATACCTCCGCGCTTATACTCAGGTAAATCCTTAGTTAACTTTTGCGCCAATCTTTGATAGCTGTAACCATAGCGATACTTGAGCTTAATCAGCTTGTATGCAAACTTGTCCTCAAATTTAAGATTGCATAGCGCGGCGTCAATCATCAGCATATCATCGTCACAGCCACCGCTTGAACCGCCACCGCTAGGTAAGATAGTCGCCCATATAGACCTATAACCAAGCGGACTACAGCTACCAACACAGCCGCCTTTTGGTGCTGATGCAATCCTACTACCTGACGCCCATCTGCCCCATGCTGTCAATTCTGCTTTAATATCTAAATTATCTAAGTCCATCAGTAGTCTCTCCCTTGCACCCATTCAATGTCGCTTGGTATCGTTAAAATCATGCCTAAATTAGTAAAGTGGTCGTGCATCATGTTTAGGTACTTGTCGTGCTGCTTAATCGTCATCAGCCGTGTTACGTGCATATCCCACGGTATCGCCATAAATTCGAGTTTCTGCTCATACGTGTACTGTGGAACTCTTAGTCTTACCTTCTCATCGTAAATCTCAGCAAACGCTTCATTTTCGTTAAGCAGTATCGGCACACCAAAATGTAGTTTGCAGTAAGCGCGGTAGTCCTCAGCGGTCATTCCTATCGTGTCTTGCTCTGCTGCCTCACCAATCCAAAGACGTTGTAAGCGGTTCTGATCTGTTGAGCGTTTAGCTATAACACCCTTTTCGATTGTCACAGTAAACGGCAACTCCATATTGCCAATGAAAGCCATTAGCAATGCTTGGTCGTCCTCACTCTTAACCCACCGCTTGATTTTCTTACTCATCAGAAATCAACTCCATTCTGTTCTAATTTGCGTTCCTGCCATTTCAGCAATCGATTTGTCTTGCGCCATTTCTGCATAAACCATTCAAGTGACTCTTGGCGATTCATACCCATGTTGTATTGGTCTAGTTTTCCGTGGCACTCATGACACAAGGGTATCGTGTATTTATCATCAGCCTTAATACCCTTACCCTTGCCGTGAGCTCCAAAATTAGAATGTGCAGCTTGCGACCTTGGTTGAGCTCCACACTCACAGCAAGAAAGCGACCTGATAGCATCAAGACGCTTTGAGTCTCTATTGCTCATCGTCGAACCACATCAGGAACATCAAGCAGCAAATGGCGTGTGCCAGATGGTGCAACCCTGTCTCGTCGTCTTTTAGGTCACCGTTAAACCAAGCATCGATATGTCTCATTGCTGCGTCGTAGTAGCGCGTTCGTGAGTTATCGACCTTCTGCCAGTTATTGTCTGCGTACTTTTTTGAGCCAAATTCAAGCACTTGCACCACTTGATTGACCGTTCCCCTTGGTAATAGCGAGTAGCGTAGTTTTGCGCTGTCATCTTTTCGACCATCTGCAAACTTGCCGCTTAGTGCTGCATGACACATTTGACAGTTGTTTTTTTCGTCCATGCACATGATTTCCATTTGTTCGCCCGTGTAATCGTGCTTGCAGTGATTGCAGATAGGTTTTTTTTCTTTATGTCCGACAATCAGATAATCAATATCACTCATAACAACTCCTCAAAATCATTCAAAAACTTAGTTTTAATCATTGGCGTCGGTGTTGTAGCACCCTCTGCTTGATACGTCACAAGCTCATTGCTCGACCAGATAACAAAAACCGTTTGCCCTGTCTGTTTGTGCGTCCATGTCGTGTCGTTTTTAATCATCTCTAATCCCTCACCTAAGCCCTTAATTGTATTTAAGCCCCACCTGCATCAAACCAGCTTTAAAACCTCGCATTTAGCCGATTTGATGCGTTTGTGTGCGTTTATAGCTCGTATAGCTCAACATCGATTCGACCACCTTTGACAACTTCGCCCCTGACTATCGTTATTTCATCAAACTGCTCGTCATCTAAAAATACGTGTCCTTGCATCGAGTCCAGTAACGCCTTTAGGATGTTGTCTAAGTCTCTGCGTCGCCTATCAGGTACATTGACAACAAACCGACCTTTCAAGCGCCCTGTGAGCTTGTCACGTCCATGTAGCAGCATCTTTACCGTGTGCTTGTACTTCACACCTCTTGCGCTAACCCTGACACCGCCATTGATGTTTCTTTTCCAGTAGCTATTGACCGATGGCGGATAATCTAATGCGAATGAAACTGGCTGTTCTGATAGTTCGGTCATTTGGCGACCTCCTTCTGGAAAATCGAAGAATGGTTCAACTCGTTTTCATACGCCTCCCTCAGCTGAATGTCGTAGCAGCCATAACCCTCTTCAATTACAACCCAATCTTTATTGCCTTTTAGTAATTCAGTCATTGTCAACGTGCTACCAAACGCATTTATTCGGCCTTGAGATATAGAGTTGTTGGCAGCGCTGTTGTAAACGAAGTACCAGCGATATCCGCCTGAGTCTGCAAACATTGTCTGATGTGACTTGATGGGCTGGTCAAGCGGTATCTCACAACCAATCAATTTAGAAAAATCTCTGTTTAGTTTTTTTATGACCCTCTCTCTAGGATTACTCATCACTTAACCTCCCTAATGATCTGTTTGGCTTTACTCGCTGCCATTTCTTCACTCGTGCCGTCCGTGTAAGTCACAATCACAGTCGTCATGCCTTTGGGCGTCACTCGCTGCACGTACTTTTGATTGTTAAAGTTTTTGCGTTTGGTTTCGTTCATGTCACACCCTCGTTATCAGATAAGCCAAAAGTAAAAATATCGGTAATGCCAAAACGTATGTACTAGCTGCTTTCTCGTACCACGTAAAACCAAACGATACAGCGGTAACTTTTGATGCTCGGTGCGCCAGTATTGCGAACCTCACAGCGACAAAGTAAGCGCAAATGAGATAAGCGACCATTAAGCCAATAACTAAGTTTTCTGTATTCATACCTTCACCACCGCTCTGCATCTGTTTTCGTCCCAGTCTTTACCTTCGTTTTCGCTCATGATGACCCTTGACGCCTTGTCTACCGCCTTCCAAAGCGTATGTACCGTGTCTGGCTGCTTCATCACAGCGAATGCTTGTGCTGGCTTACTAAATCCCACCTCATACATTGATATTTCAATTCTGAAAAATCGCGCCTTTTTCATCACTTTTCGCGTCTGTGTTTTCCAATGACCGGTAAAAACACTTGCTGCTTGCATACCCTCGAACGTTTCTTTGTTAAGTGGCACTTGCATAGAGCCTGTCTTGGTCAGCGGTGGTAGCTTCTTTACCTCCGCATCGGTCAGCCATTTAAAATTGGACATATCGAGCAAGGCAAACGCTGCTTTGAGTTCGTTTTCTAAGTTGCTCATAGTTGCTCTCCTTAAATCTGACAAATTAAACAAAGTTGGTCTGGGTTATTCCGTTGTACGCCGCCCTTGCTGGTAAATACGTTCTTACCAATTTCTTGCTCAACCACTCGAACCTTTGCTAGTTGCTCAGCGCCAAAATCATCAAGTCCGAAAGCGCGTTCTTTTGACCAGTCACCACCTGCTAAGCAAGGGAAGCAGCCCACACGATCAAAGCCTTTTGCATATAGCGGATTCTCAGCACCATCTAAAAACTCGAATACCTCTTTTGCCGTCCAATCCATAATTGGCAATCTAAACCTAACGCCCATTTTTCCTAGATACTTCGGGTAATTGCTCGGTAAAATTTCATGCGGCTCATACAATTCATCATTAATCTTGTCTTGGTATCGCTTGGCTCGTTCGTGGCTTTCACCGCTTCTCATGCCGTACCACACCTCAAACCCTTCTTCTTGATACTCAGCTAAAGTTTTGTAGAATTTCTTGCTAACATTTATCTTTAACTGGTCGGTACAGAATCTTGCTGTGCCTGATGGAAAGCGTTTGTACTTCCTAACTAGGCTCAGAACGTCACCATCACACCGCGTGATGATTTCTACGCCATACATACCTTTCATCTTTTCAACGTGCTTATACGTCAGCTCATGCTCATATTGCGTATCGCAAAACAGACCGATGACGTTTTCGGCACCAAAGCGCTTTACAGCTAACGCTAAACAGACTTGGCTATCTTTGCCGCCCGATACCGGCACCACACACTTCACTAAGTTACTCATGCTGACAATCTCCGTAATTCTGCTAATTGGGCTGTGATCTGTTTGTCTGCTTCGCTACCTGCTTGCACTGGCGTATGCTCATAAGCGACTTGATGCGATTCCGGTACTTTAAAATCCTTGCCTTCGCTGTGTTCTTTGCAGACTTCTGGATAATGCTTTTGCCAAGATTTGTAGCTAATCGATTCAGGCTGTGTCTTGAGATTCCATGTGCCGACTCGTTTTGCTGTCTCAAGTGTTACTTCGTGCTTGTAGTTGCCTTGTGCTGCTGCTAGGTATTCAGTACGCATATCGGGATAGTTACTGGCTGTCTCTGTGCGTCCTAGTTTTAAAAAATCTGCTGGATGTGTTGGTGGCCATTCGTATCTGATTGAAACGCGCTTAGCTAGATTAAATTCCTGATCCGTGGTGTTCATGTCGTTAAGCACGATAAGCCAAACTTTCACAGTGTCCATGTCCCAATCTTCATCTTTCATTTTTGAGCGATAGAGCTTTTTCCAGCCTTTGAACAAACTGGCAATCTGCTCTTTAGTTAACAACTCGCTCTCGTTGTGCTGACTCTGCTGCGAGCTGTGCATCAAGTCTGTCTGCGTATATGTCTGCTTGTGAGCGTTTTGGCTGATGTTGGCTGTTAGCTGATTGACTGTTTGCATTGTTATTCCCCTGCTTGGTTACTATTTCGTGAGTCCATCCTTCGTTGTTCAGATAAGTCATCGGATGCAACCTGAATTGCTTATCTGGCTTACTCTCTTTGTACAAAGGAACGTTAATCATGATTAGCTCACGTTCTGCATCTGTCAGAGAATTCCACTTGCTTTCAACTTTAGACTTCTTGCCAACTTTGTAATCGTAAGCACCCCAAAAATCATCAAACGGTATATTTATATTAGTTAATGGTTCTTGGTTATTAGTTAATGGTTCTTGGTTAGGGTTTAATTCGCTTTCCAATTGGTTCCCACTGGTATCCGACTGGGTTTTTTTACTGTCTTTTTTAGGTGGTCTACCGCCTTTTTTGCCGTTTTTGCGGTTCTTTTCAGCATTTGCTTGATACTTTTCAATCTCTGCATCAATACGTTTGTGGTAGAAACCGTCGTCTTGCTCATCAAAAAAGTCATTTAGCACGTCTAAAAGCATCTTTTCGTGGTCGTGGGTTTCCAAACTTAACCGACGCATAACCGAGTGGGTTTTGAGTGGTATTGGTGTTTCATCTAAGTAATAGAGATCAATCAACGAACGATAGATGTAATGCTCCATCGGCTTTAGATGGGCGGTGTCCTTCTTGTAATCTGCGATGTTGAAACTGTAGTAATGCATTACCATCTCCTTATGCGACACTTTCGTTTGCCAATCTCTCAACTACCCACGCCTCACCTTTGAGGGTGAATAACGGCTGTGAGTAGCCCATATCGGTTTGTTTCATCTCTCCAAGCTGCTTATCAATAAACCATTGCTTGAAGGCTTTACCGCGCTTGTGAGCCTTGTTATAAACGCCTATCTCGCTAAGTACGCGATTAAGCATGATTGCCGATAGACCGATTTTTTGACCTACCTGTGTGGCTGTGAGTAGTGTGTGACGGTCAACAACCTTGTTGTAATGTGCGACCTTTGGCGCGTCTTGCTCGATTTGTAATGCTTGGTTGGCTGCAAGCTGTAATGCCTCAGCGAATGATTGCGGTAGCTGATGACTTGGTTGCTGATTGGCGCGACGTTCGCAATCAATGAAATATTGACGCGCTTGTTTGCCTTTATCAGAACGCTGGATCATGGAGATTTCTTTTGACATGTCGATACTTAAAAAATAGTCCTGAAGGGATTGGCGAGCTAGGGCGTTAAAAACTTCACACCCTATATAATCGACATTCTCAACAAAGCCATACTGCAACTGACGTTCAAACCAATTGCCAAAACGTTCGCTTGGCTGAAGGAAACCGTATAAGTCACGAGCCGATACCGCTTGCTGTAAATCTTTATTTTCTTGAATAGTTGGTAATTGCATGTCATAATCTCCGTTGTTGCTACTTGAGTTGTTGATATTCATGTCGTAATACTCCAGTTAAGTTTGTTGAAAAGCCTGTCAGTTGCCTCTGATGGGTTTTTTATTGCTCAGCGATTTTGTAGCCGATGATTAAACCTTGATTGTCAAAAACCCTTTCTAGGTTCATTTTTCCGTCTCTATGTGCTCGCCACATACCGTCTAATGCACTGCGTCTTTTTCGCTTGGTCGGAAAACATGAGACATAACAAACACCGTCTTTTTCTAGTCGATTCAAGCAAACATCTTTCATTTGCATTTTCTTTTCTGCGCGAGTGAGTGGCTTGCCCAGCGTTCGCGTCTCTCTGTGTGGTTTACGCGGTGTGACTGTAAAACCTTCGCCGAAGTTATCTAGTTTTGTGATTTTCATTTCAGACACTCCCCTGGTGCTTGCGTTAACTGGTAGCCTTTGATGTTTCCGCGTTCGCCAATGCGGTTAATAACAAAGCCTTCTTTTCTTAGTTTGTAAATCTGCTCTCTTAGAGCTAGTAAATTGTCGTTGCTGCTCAATGTGATTTTTCTATGGCTGAGCATCCTCTCTTTAATCCGCTCGTATGAGTACCTTTTTGGCATGCCCTACACTCCTTTTGCCTCGGCCGTTAAAACTGAAAACCTTGCCTGTGTTTACCGCTTGTCTGACACCATGCTTTTTTAGATACTCATCAATGGCGTCTTGATCTGCGCTCTGTCTTGCATAACTTGAGTGCGCTGGAATGATTAACTTTTTGATCCCTGCGTTACGTGCTCTCATGATTAACCCCTATACAAAGTGGAATAGTGCGTAAGCGACGATTGATACCAACGTTATATGCGTGATAAATCGCATCACACCGCGCCAAAATATCTCGTTCATGCGCTGCTTGCGTAACTGCTCATCTAGTAGCGTCTGAGCGTTACGATCTGCAATATATCCCTGTATTGCTTGCTCCTTGCTCGCTGCCAGTAATTGCCTTGCGTCGTATTCACTTCTCATTGTTTTCGTCCTTGATTTCGTATATCTCATTGCTATAAACAGCTACCGGCTGCTTGTCTTTTCGCTGCTCCTGCATTCTGGCTGCGTGCTTAATCTCACGCTCCCATGCTTGAATGTCTTGTTCTTGCATCTTTTAGCTCCTTTTCGGTTACCGAAAATCATTTAAGTATCTTTATTGATTTCGGGTTATAAATTGATTTGCGAGAAAACTCCTTTACGCGCTTGACGTGCCTATTAGTTGCATGGCTCACAAGTTCATCGACTGTCATGCCCATAATTTTTGCTGCTCGCTTGATATCCTCTAGCTCATCCTCGCTAAAAGACGGCTGATCGTTATCAGGCATAAGCCTCTCCTATTTTGCGGTTACCAAAAGTTCGCTAACCTGCGTCTTTCAAGTTTGTGTAATCTGCGTCAAACTCTCCTTTAAGTTCAGCTCTAAGTTCTTCGATAAATCTAAGTGTGGCTTGACGAACTAACGTGCTCTTTTGCAAGCCAGTTAAACCAGCCACCTGAGATATCGCTTCAATTTCGTCATCATTGAAACGAGCATTGACCCTATGGTCTTTGATGTGCCTTGGATTGTCGTACATGGGTTAAGCCTCCTCTAGCTGTTTGTTTTGGCATAACTCTTGATGAGCTTTAACAAGTGCAGCGCCGTTAATGTATGTAAGGTTTGGTTTTGGCAAGCCGCGTTTTAGATCACTGATAACGCCTTGGTGCACACCAGTAATATCTTGCAGCTCGTTTTGCGTTCTACCTTCGAGAAGGTCTTGAACAACTTTTGTGAAGTTAATCTCAGTAGTCATAAATATCGCTCCAGCGTTTAATGTAATCATAATATCGTAATTACGTTATTTAATCAAACGTCAAAACGATATTTATTTGTATCATAATTACGATAATTAGTAAGGGGTATTAAAATGGACAATGAAAAGTTAGGCGATAGGGTTAGGAAGGCGCGGAAACACGCAGGATTCACCCAAAATCAACTCGCTAAAAAAGTCGAGACATCACAAGGCGCTATTTCTGATATTGAGAATGGCAGAAACAAAGAATCATCTAATTTGTACGATATTGCTAAAGTTACAGGTGTAAGTACCGATTGGCTTATTAAGAACCAAGGCGAAATGCTAGATGTGGATAAGAAGCCGTCTATTGATGAGTTGAAAGCGCAGATCATGGCAATGCAAGGTCAAAGCAATGGTGACCTATTTGATACACCTGCCGACACTGAACATAAAGCAATGTCTGATAGCTCAGATATGGTGCCCATACTTAGCTGGGTGGCTGCTGGCAGTTGGTCTAATGTTGACCCAGTTACGATGTCAGACTCTAAAGGCAAGGCTCCTAGACCACCTAATATATCTAAGTTAGGTTTTGCCTTAATCGTTCGCGGTGAGAGTATGCTGCCTAAATTTGAGCCAGACGACGTTATTTATGTAGAGCCTGAGACTGGACTTTTTGCACTAAAGAACAATGACCTTGTGATAGTCCAATGTAATGACGATACAGAAGCCACGTTCAAGCAGTTGGTTTTAGGCGAAACATCGGAAGATATGTACTTACGCCCTCTTAACCCAAACTGGCATGAACAAAAGATGCTGCCAATGGGCGAATGCAACTTGGTAGGTAAAGTGGTGGGCAAATATGTCATCTACTAACGATTGGTCTTATATATGGGTGTGCCACCTGGTCAAACATTCACACCTAGTCGAGACGCTGCCTTTTGGTTGGGGTGTCTATAGAGAAGCTATAGATTTAGACTAATAATTAAAATCATCTATCAAACCGTCCTTTTGGGCGGTTTTTTTGTATCTGTGAATATCGTAATAACAATAAATTTACATAATAATATCGTAAATACGTTAAAAATATCGTCATAGGGGTTTACATCATATCGTAATCACGATATTATAACTACATCGCAACGAACAACGCAGACGATGCAAGCGATAGCTATTTAACAGACTGAGACAACAAGAAGTTATTAAGTCATAGCCGTTTTAATCGACGGCTATCGCGTACTAACTATGAGGATAAGGGTATGGGGTTGAGAGTTGGAGATTATTTGACGTGTACCAAAGCGTACACGAACCTCCTAACGGTAGGTGAGAAGTACAAGATTACTAGATTTTTCTTGGACTACTCAATTGTTGATGTGAGCGGTGAAGAGAGATGTGTATGCAAACATACCAACCACGTACTTCATGGCTTGAAAATTATTGGCGTAGCTAAAGCCAAATAACACCCACAAAAAAGCCCTGAAATTGGCGGACACCAGACAGGGCTTTTACTTAAATAAGCGAGGATATTATGACACAGCAAATAAGCAAAAAGCAATATTTCGATTTAGGCAGAAAAGACGGTTATCTGATTGTCGAGTTAGACAGCAATCAGGTTCACTTTGAAGTCAAAGCTACTTTATCGGAAAAGCTAAAAGACGCACTACCAGTCTTTGCAGTAGATGCAAGCGGTAACAAGGTCAAGTATCAACACGCGCCACATCATAACAATCTTATTTTGATCGCCTTTGTTGAACTGGTTAATAAATCTTACTGGCAACGTACTCAGAGCCAACCAGTGCAAGAACGTAAGCCCTACCTTGATGCGGTTATGGACAAAGCAAGGCATCAAGCATGGCTCAACAATGACTGGGAAAACGATATGCGTAATGAAGCGGCAATGTGGGGAGGTGCTTAATATGTTAGAGCAAATCAGAGTACGTGGTGATGACTATCGCGGCATGGGCGTAGCAAACGCCCTGCTCTCTTATGAGCACGTAGAGGACGAGAATTACTTGGTGCTGCATCGCGTGCAGATTGAAATCAACACAGATTGCGACTTGCTGCTCGACTGCCCTATTGATGATGAATCGGTCAGAGAGCACTTTGAGAGCATGTTATCGGTAGCTGTGTGCAATATGGACGTTAAGAGCGAGGTCACGGCATGATGAAATCTTACTTCTACAGCAACCATGACAACGTGGGGACTTACCATCCTCACAACCGCGTCAAGGTGTCAGCACTAAGCAAGCTGCCCTCACCTGATGTTATCGACAAGGGGCTGGTTATCAATAACGTCAGCGATATTCAGGGTAATGAGTTTAATTTGTTTTTCATTACTGATCGTGATTTGACCCTAGATGACATTGCTCAGATTGTGGCAAACGAAGTGCCAAATCATGAGGATTTATTCTCTTACATAACGGCTGATGTTGTGATGCAAGCCGATTGGATAGATGAGGTCACGGCATGAACTATTACATAGCAGTACCAGTTGTAGCTGTACTTGCATTAAACGTCTGGTTTGTTTTGCCAGTGCTGAAAAGTGGGGTGGTGTGATGAAACAGCCAACGCAAGCGGATTTTGAACATGCTCCCGAATGGGCTAAGAGTATGGCTGTTGACAAAAATGGAACGGCTTTTTATCACAGCATTAAGAAAGAAGCTCTTAAGAGTGATAACGATCAGTGGTGGCCTGAAAATCATCATGATTACTCTCATTACATAATGGGCGTTGTGACTGGTGCTAAAAAAACAGGTAGCTATGCCGATGCGGTTAAATATGATGCTACGGACTGGCAAAACAGCGCAATAGATAGAGAGGTGAACTAATGGACTGGCTAATTTTTATCACGTTTGGCGCTCTTATGGGCGCTATCACGGCAACGGCACTTGCTGACACGGTGGTTATAGACGACAAGGCTTATCAGATGGTCGAGATTGAAGGTGAAATGCTGGTAAGCAACGAATGGCAGCCGACTACTGAGAGTGGCTATACAGACGAGTACGTGCAGTCTGAGCAGTATCAAACGGTTAAGGCTGCGAATGAGACATTGAGAAAAATTAAGGGTGGTGAGTTATGAAACACCAATGGGCGCAGTTTGACCATCACGATGCACCAGCTTTTAAGTTGACCGATGACGAGGAACGCGAGCTGATAAGCGCGTGGAGTCAATCACATATTTTTAGATAAGGAATAAGACGATGAGCGAATTAACGACAGTAAATAGCAATCAAGTTGCAGTACAAGGTGATGCTGGTCAAGTTATGGCATCTAAGATTTTAGAGTTAGCTGCTGATCCAAACTTTGACGTTGACAAGCTAGAGCGCCTGATTGGTCTGCAAACAAAAGAGACCGAGCGCCAAGCATCAGTATCATTCAGCACAGCGTTTGCTGCAATGCAATCAGAGATACCGACTATTGCAAAGGCTAAGTCAGGCAATGGCTCGAATTACGCCACGCTTGAGGACGTAGTGGAAATAACGCGTCCTATCTTAAACAAGCATGGTTTTTCATTGTCTTTTGACACCAACACGGTGCTAGAGAAAGCCGATGATAAATCGACCAACGACTACAAAGGTTACGTTGAGATTGTCGCAATCCTGCTACACAAAGAAGGCCACAAAGAAAAGACAACCTTGCTTGTGCCGTTTGACTATAGCGGATCAAAGAAAAACAACCCTGCTCAAGCAATGGGGTCGTCAGTCAGTTACGGCAAACGATATACGCTATGCGCCCTACTCAATATCGCAACACGCGATGACAACGACGCATCAGCAGCCTGGCAGCATAAGAAAATCACAGCAGCTCAAGCGCGTGGGCTGTCAGCTAAGCAAGCCAAGTTGAGTGATGCTGACAAAGACAGCTTTGCCAAATGGCTGCTAAGTGACTTCTCTATTGATGATGTTGCAGACATACCGCAAAGCGCATACAACTATATTGACGGTCAACTGACTGCCAAATTGAACGCTGCAAAGGAGCTTGAAACCGCATGATTATCTTAGACGTAAAACAAGGCTCACCTGAGTGGCTTGCTGCGCGTCTAGCATTGCCAACGGCAAGCGAAATGCACTGTCTGCTCGCAGATGGCCGCGTTTGCAAGCCGTTTGGACAAGGCGCTTTATCACTGGCTGACGCATTGGTTGCCGAACGCTTTACAGGTCTATCAGCACGAAAGTTTGAAGGCAATGATGATACTGAGCGCGGCCATGTTGTTGAGCCGATAGCGGTTCAAGAGTATATCAACAGCGGCTATGCAAAGGCTGACGATGTTATTGAAGCTGGCATCATGCTTGATAAAGGCGTTGGTGCAAGTCCTGACCGACTGATTGGCACTGATGGCGGTCTTGAGATTAAGTCAAAGCACTCAAAAGGCATGGTTACACTTCTACGCAATGGCAAGATTGATAAGGCGCACATCACGCAGATACAAATCAATCTGTGGGTATCTGGGCGCAAGTGGTGGGATTATTTTGTTTACTGCGACGGATTATCGCCTTTTTATAAGCGTTTTTATCCTGACGAAAAAATACATAAGAAGCTAGATGAGCGAGTGCCACAGTTTTTGGCGTTACTCGATGAGCTGAGTGAAGCATTAATCACGGGCGATATGCCTGATAAATTCAAAGTTTAATTAAGAGAGAGTAAAAATGGCTAATCAAAATCAAGTAAATATCACTGGTCGCTTGGGTAAAGATGCAGAGTTCAAAGCATTCAGCAATGGCGGCGGCGTTTGCAACTTTAGCGTTGCAGTGTCGGAAACGTGGACTGATAAAAATAGCGGTCAGCGCCAAGAGAAAACCGAGTGGATTCCAGTGGCTATGTTTAGCAAAGGTGCTGAAAAGCTAACGCAATACCTAACCAAAGGCACACAGGTTCGGGTATGTGGCAAGTTTAAAACACGGTCATGGGAAAACAACGGTGCCAAGCAATATCGCACTGAGGTCGTTGTTGATGGGTTTGGCACTGAGGTCGAGCTGTTAGGTAGTCCGAGTGGTCAGCAGAACCAACAACAAAACAACCAAGGCTATCAGCAGCCGTCTAACAATCAGCAAGCGCCTAGCAACTACGCACAGCAGCAAGCGAATAAGGCGCAAGGTATGCAAGGACAGGTTAATAACCAGTTTGCACAGCAGAACCAAGCACCTGCAATGAATGGCGGTGGCGCGGTAGATGATGATATTCCGTTCGCAAAGCACTTTGACGGGGTGATGTGATATGAGTTGCTGGGATGCGTACAACGACGACCATGAACTACCGCCAGTTGGTGAGTGTAAAGAATGTGAGTGCGATATAGATAAGAACGGAGACACCACGCTTGAATGTTGTGGTTATTCGCCAAAATGTGCAACGTGTGGTTATGCACCTTGCGACCATAGCTGCTAACAGTTAAACCCAGCTCAGGGGATAGTATGAGACGCGTATAGCTAGATGGTGTCGTTCAACTACTAGCAGCAGAGATTGACAATTCCTTACGTGTGAGAGCATGTGCGTTGAAAGCGCAGTCGAGGCAAAGCCGATTGACCACCGATAGCACTTAGGTGCAGGTCATCTATTTACTAATGAGGATAATAAGAATGACTTATGAATTTACAGAAACAAGCACAGTTGACGATTTGTCGTTTAAGACCGATGTGCTTATTGAGCCTTACGAATTAGGTTTGAGCATCGACTGCTCTCTTCACAGTTATTACACGGATAGCAAAAAACAATATCAATATAACGAGGTTGTTGCTGTGCTACCTGACCAAGAGGCTATCAGACTACGTGATTATCTAATCGCTAAATATCCACAGGAGCAAAACAATGAGTAATTTACAGCCGTTGAAGTGGAAGGACGAAGCAGACCGTAGTGAAGCTCAGCATGAGTTTTTTTATTACCGCGTGATACCTGACCATGAAAGTGTTGGCAAGTTTTCAGTCCGATATAAAGACAGCAGCAGTCACCCAGCCACAGGTTTTGCAACGATGGACGACGCTAAGGAATGGGCTTGGGACAACTACAACGAGAAGATGCAGCCTTATCTTGACGCGAGTAGATACCCAGCTACATTTACAGAGGTTATAGATAGCGCGGGGTTTTATGACGGCTTTGTCGTGACATTTCGTGATGTGCCAGAAGCGAATACACAAGGCGATACGTTTATCGAAGCTGTGGAAATGGCGCAAGATGCACTGCAAACAGCTATGGAGTTTTACGACGAGGACAACAAGCCGCGACCAAAGCCAAGCGCAGCAATTCATGGTGATGTAATGATTGATATTAATAGCGAGGTGACGAAGTGAAACCTAATATCGAATGCCCTAACTGCGAAAACTTACTGCAAAACGATGTGAAAGGCGCTGAATATGGCGATGTTTTTCACGATGAAGATGAGCTGCATTACAACTGCGAGCATTGCAAGATTGATTTGACGCTCATTGCATCGGTGAAAATATCTTTTGATGCTTATGTTTGATAAATTTGACGAGGTGACAGATGACTAACTTACGAAGACTACGAATTGCACAAGTGGTTGATAAAGTGGCCTTACCACGGTCAACGATTTATGAGAAAATCAATGACGGTACCTTTCCGAAGCAATACAAAGATGGTAGCTCGTCTTTTTGGTTCGAGCATGAGCTTGACGCATGGCTAATAAAAGTGCATGATTTGCACCTAGAGCCGGTGACTGAAAACGAAGAAGAAACAGCCTGACATTGATTAATAACAGTAAAATTAACAGTAATTGACCATTAACTAAAATAACAAGTCAATTAAATCAAAGGCTTAACCGTTTAATTCGAGTCCGACCACTGGTACCAATATGTAGTGCAATTCAACCTCCCCCTTCGGAGGTTTTTTTGTGCCTGTAACTTTATGACTATTACGTTACGCTTGTCACTTTTTACTGGTCTTACCCCTTCTTACTGGCAATATTTGTTTGTACTTATACCGCTACTTCGTATTGCGTAACCGCACTTATCTTAATCGGTACGGCATAGCTCCATGGCATGCCCGCACTGCAGTAAAAAAATCCATCACGGAATGATACGATATAGGCGGTAAAATCATTGCCGCAATGATCCATCATTGCTTGCTCATCGCTGTCATCACAAACCGCACACCATATTCGCTTGGTACCGCGTGCTAGCATTGCCCGTGTTAGGTCACTCCCCTTCAGTTCGTTATTCATCATCGGCTCCTTGACATTCTGCACTCTCTCACAATACCTACCTTTCAAGAGTTGATTTATCCGTACTCAATTCGTAAATTTGGTATTAACGACAAACAATGTTTTCGTATAAAAAATAATGTTAGGCGTTATTTATTTTTCACCGCACTTATTACTATTGAGTATCTACTAGTGTAAAACTTTAATGGACTGACTGTAATAGATAGCCATCAGATTAGCGATGAATGGCAAAACTACTAAGACAAACGGCTTAGTTGAATAAAAACACTTAACAAACTTTTTAATAAAACTGGGCAAAAAGAAACAACTGTTCACTAACGTTGCAAAAGCATGAAACTTCCTATCTATCTAGAACAACGGTGCGCCATTTATATTATATTTACTTTATGATATATATCAAAATATGGATATTAATGCAACTTTGTTTGTCAGTTTTTATTGGCTCCTGTCAAATCTAACAATTGATAATAGAAAAACCCAGCAAGTCAGGTAAAATATCGACTATGACTATTTCTAAAGAATCCAGTCCTCGTAAAATCATTCATATTGATATGGATGCTTTTTATGCCAGTGTTGAGCAGCGCGACTTTCCCGAGCTTCGAGGTAAGCCATTGGTAGTTGGCGGTGATCCTAACGGTCGCGGCGTGGTTGCCGCTGCCAGTTACGAGGTACGTCAATTTGGCGTACGTTCAGCAATGTCCTGCTATGAGGCACGTAGACGCTGTCCAGAGGTGGTATTTGTCAGACCGCGTTTTGAGGTTTATCGAGCGGTCAGTAGTGACATTCGCCGTATTATGCATAGTTTGACCCCCCATGTTGAACCATTATCACTAGATGAAGCCTATTTGGACGTTACTGGACTTAGCGCGCACAAAGGCTCAGCAACGCTAATGGCCAACTGGTTGAGGGCACAAATTCTAGAGCAGACAGGGTTGACTGCTTCTGCTGGCGTCTCATTTAATAAAATGCTGGCTAAAATTGCTTCCGATATCAACAAGCCCAATGGCACTGCTATCATCACACCAAAAGATGCTGATGCGTTTATTAGTACGCTACCTATTGAACGCTTTCACGGTATAGGGAAAGCAACAGCAAAGCGATTGCATGCGATGGGTGTGAGCAATGGCGCAGATCTCCGGCGTGTGCCAGCAGCTACTATGGTTGAGGAGTTCGGTAAACGTGGTCAGTTTTATTACGATATCGCTCATGGCCGTGATGAGCGACCAGTCAAGTCTGAGCGTACTCACAAATCAGTCGGTTCAGAGACGACTTTTAGAGATAACTTGAGTGATAATGACGAGCTGCGTATACAGATTTATGAGCAGAATGCTGATGCTTTTAGCCAGTTGCACAAAAAAAACCTCGTTGCCCATACCATCACGCTTAAAATAAAATACTCGGACTTCACTCAAATTACGCGCTCGCACACTTTATCTACCACTTTTGATAGCGCTGAGTCTGCACATTATTGGTTAGACAAGCTATTTGCAGATATTCCACGCGAGCTGCCCATTCGGCTGGTAGGTGTGACCTTTTCTTCTTTATTGCCTTCTACGCAGTTATTGCCTCAATTAACTTTATTTGAATAACCTAATCGCTGACTGATGGTTATTTTTAATAAAAGCAATCAGTTTCGTATTTCCGCTTAGGCTATTACTCTGTTCTAACAGTCATATCATACGCTGCTATCATCGGGTAAAGTATCCTTTCATAAAAGCATTTCTGCTACAATTATGCCAAAATCTCTATTGAACTAAAGACTGATTATGACTGACTCTCACACTGCATTTACTGATACAAACACATCGCTTGATACCATCGCCAATAACGATACCTCAAACTATTTGAGCGTTGAGGACTATGATTATGAGCTGCCAGATAGCTTGATTGCCCGCTATCCTCTAGCACAGCGTTCTGCTTCAAAATTGCTATACTTGCCTGCTAACTCTCAGACAAACACTACTCGAATAGAAGACTGTTTGTTTTCTGCATTGCCCGACTTATTGGATGCAGGCGATCTGATTGTCTTTAATGATACAAAGGTAATGAAGGCGCGTCTGTTCGGCCAAAAAGATACTGGCGGCAAACTTGAAGTCCTGATTGAACGCTTAGTTAATCTTGATGATTTAGATACTGCAGCCCTGCATCTAAAAGACATGAGTGATGAGCCAGTGAATCAAGAACACATTGCGCTTTGTCATGTAAAAGCAAGCAAAGCACTTAAGCTGGGTCAGCGCTTGCAACTTGCTGACGGTCATATGAGTGCTGCAATGATTGGACGTCAAGACAACTTGTTTATTTTGGCATTTGATGCGCCGATTTTACCGCAATTAGAGCTCTATGGTGAACTTCCTATTCCACCTTATTTTGAGCGTCATGCCGATGAGACTGACAACACTCGTTATCAAACCGTTTTTCATGATCCTACTAAGCTTGCTAGCGTAGCGGCTCCTACAGCGAGTTTGCACTTCGATGAAGCGGTACTGAGCAAGCTTGCAGAAAAAGGCATCAATACTGCTTTTGTCACATTACACGTTGGTGCTGGTACCTTTGCACCAGTCAAAACAGACAACCTACTCAATCACACCATGCATAGCGAATATGCACACCTACCGCAAACGACGGCAGAGCTAATCAATCAGACTCATGCAAATGGGAACAAAGTTATCGCTATCGGTACAACAGTCACTCGTGTCCTAGAGACGGCTTATCAAAAGACAGCTATCGACGGGCAAAAGCTCTCTAGCTGGTCAGGTGATACCGATATTTTTATCTACCCAGGATTTAAGTTTGGCGTTATCGATCGATTGTTAACGAACTTTCACTTACCTAAATCAACACTATTGATGCTAGTGTCGGCATTTGCAGGCAAATCATCTATTGAGCACGCCTATCAACACGCTATTGACAAACAGTATCGGTTTTTCAGCTATGGTGATGCCATGCTGTTAGATAGAAAAGTTGACTAAACATGACATAAACATTTTGTGCATTGCACACAACAGTTGTGAAATAAACTGGTAAACTAAACCGTATTTTGTTATAACAGCAAAGATAACTTATATCCTAAAGGACTACTCATGTCTTGTCATCTATCTCGTCGCTTGACTCCTGTACATCGCGCGGTATCGATGGCAATGCTTTGCTCTATAGGTTGGGCGGTCCTAGTATCAAGCGCGCAGGCAGCAACTATCGGTAAAACGGTAGTTACCTCAGCTCAGCATGAGCCACTAGCCGCTAGTATCGCTGTTAGCAATATAGAAGCAGCGGACTTTTCAGCCAGTTTGGCAAACTCTACTATCTACCAGCAAATGGGACTCTCCCCTACTGACTCTATGATGGTACGCTTTCAACCGACCTCGGCGACCAGTGGCCAGTTGCTTATCACCACCTCGCAGCCTGTATCCAAGCCGTTTGCTGATGTTGTTTTGGCGATAAACGACAAGGGGCAGCGCAATATGTTACCAAAAACATTACTGATGCCTTTGAAAGAAACCCTGCCTATCAATACCAGTAACACTATGGCGACAGCAGCAAAGAAACCAAATCTACCTAGCGTCTCTGCAAGTACTGCTGTGCCTTTGACAGTCCGCAGAGGTGCTCCGCCACCGCTGATTTCGGTACCTGCAATATCCTCGCCTAAATTATCAACGCCCCAATTATCAACACCAAAAGCACCAACAGACGCCTTATTGGCGACCACGTTAGCGGCGCCTAACGTACAAGCGCCCACTATGACCGTTACCTCACAGGTCAACCGTCTCGCTTATGCACCTAGTCGCCTTGATAATGGACGTTTGAAGCGTATCTCTGATACAGATAATAATTCTAGCCCTACTGATAATCGCGGTAACTTAATAAACTCTCTGAGCAATAGCCTTTTGAGTACCGCAAGTAGCAATAGTGGCACGGCGACAACTGACAATAGTGCTATAAACGAACGCCCTAACAAAAACAGCATAAATACAGTGGTAGCAGATAAACCAAGAACCAATCAGCAGCTCAATATTCTCAATATACAAGTGACACGTCAAATACAGCCAAGCAGCAAAGCAGATGCTATAGCAAGCTCACCTCTCGTACCAACGAGCAAGCCCATAAGCGTATCAACAATCGCGCAAGATGCGAGTGATAGTACTACGGCGGCCTCTCAAGACCGCAAGACCGCGGATAGCACAGCACTATCTGTACCATCGCCTAATGATTCGATGACAGCCAGTAATAAAGTTGTGAGTAGCGCTACTACTCAGTATCAGGTACAGCGCAACGATAGCTTGTGGGTGATTGCTCAGCAGATTGCAGAAGAAAACAATCTAGATACGCCAACAGTAATGAAGCAGATTCAATCACAAAACCCTGATGCCTTTATCAATAAAGATGCCGATCAGTTAAAAGCAGATGCGAAGCTGAGCCTGCCCAGTTACGATATCATACCGTCGCAGCAGATTTTGGAAGCTGCTATTAGCGCCCAAAGACAGTATAACCGTAGAGCAAATACACCTGTAATCAAAAAGGCTGCACCATCACCAACCAAAAAATCATCTGAAACGGCGCAAGTAGCCAAGCGTCCTGAAAAACCCACAACGACTAAAACCAAGATACTGCCGCAAGCGCAATTTTCTGTACTTGCCCCTGGTAGTGACGGCAGTGCAGATGGAACACAAGCAAAATCTGCAACGGATACTGGTAATGGTCTAAGCACTGATATTTTAGCGACGCTCAAATCGTCAAGACAAGGAACAGCCTCACAGGCGAAGCGTTTGTCAAAGACTAGCAGCGCACTCAATAGCTATACTAAAAAGCTCCAACTACAAAATCAAAAACTGGCTGAGCTACAAGCTCGTCTTAAAAAACTACGCAATCAATAATTGCCTAACTGATCAACGCAAGACGCTATGATCATAGGCGTAGGAGTAACAATGGACAATATGCTATATATTATCGCCGGATTGGTGCTTATTCTGTTAGTTGCAGGCTTGTTATTGCGCAAAAACAAAGCACAAAAACAGAGTGTTCAACCCCCTGTCAACTCGCTAAGAAACTCTGCTACTCGGGCACCGCAAACGGATTATGGCACTACTGCCCAAAGCAATGAATACGCTAACAATAAGTTTGATCACATTACCATTGCTCAGCGCTTCATAGATCAACAGCGTTATGACAAAGCGATCGAAACAATCAATCGTGGTTTAAGTGAAAAGCCTAATGATGGTCAATTATCTATCAAGTTACTCAGTATATACGCCACTATTGATCAGCCAGAAAACTTCGATAACGTCTATAACACCATTAAACTTAATAACGATGGCAAGACCCTTACGCTCGCTGATGAACTCAAAGATCTGTATGTTGGCGAGCCACGTCCAGTCGCTACACAGGAACTAGCAACTGAGGATGCTGTTGATAATACCTTTGACGGTCTAGATTTTGATTTACCAACTAGCCAAGTCAATGACACAGATACAATCTCTGATCAGCCAGTCATCGAAGACAACAAAGATACTGTGATAGACGAGCCTATTGCTCAGCCAGTACTTTCGGATGAACTTAATGATACCAGTCCAACTACTGAAAATGCAGCAGATAGCTTTGACCTGACGCTTAGTGATTTAGAAAGCGACTCATTAGAAATTGATTTTGACGAGCCTCATACTACTGCTGACAATCCTGTTGCACCATTATCTATTGCAGACGATAACGCCTCTGTTACATCTACTGATGAAAGTACTGAAGTTATTGAAGACAGTGATTTCAGTGACTTTGAGTTTGATTTTGACTCGACGACTGACGATACGTCGACTGACAACGCTATCATCTCAGGTACTTTAGACGACCAAAACGAAGAGTTAGCGTTAGAAGATGACGATTTTGTCTTAGATTTTGATGACTTAGCTGCGGATACAGATACGGAAATAACTAACGATGTAACTGATAACTTAGTAGGCACTTCTACTGATGCTATTCAAAGCAGTGAAGATGACTTTTCTTTGTCTCTAGATAGTTTAGATACGCCAGATAACGTTGATACTGTCTCTAATGTCGATATCGGTTTTGATAGTGAATTGTCTACTACCGAAGAAAGTAATGATCTCGATAGCTTTATTTTAGAAAATACTGACTTTGAAGAAGTTGCTGCTGAAGACAATACGTTTGAAAACAGCACATTTGAAGATGATAGTTTTGCAGAGCTTAACCTTGAAGAGCAACTACTCGCTGATGATGTTGAAGGTAGTCCTGTTGAAGCGTCGGATGATTCATCACCTGCACCGCTGAGATTTGATGACAATACAAGCATAGATGATGACTTTGGTATTGATGATGCTGACTCTTTATTAGAAACTCCCGCTTCTACAACCGCACCAGTGGAGCTCGAAGCTGATAACACCACTGAAGCTGTTGAATCAGCAGAAGACTTTTCATCACGCTTTGCCGCTGATTTCGATTTTGTGAAGTCTCTAGATAGCAATCAGGTAACATTAGACTTAGCAGGTCAGTATCTACAGCTGGGTGAATATGATAGTGCAAAACGTTTATTGAATGAAGTAGTTGCTCAAGGTAATAGCGAGCAAAAACAACAAGCACAAGTACTGCTTGAACGTACTGCATAGTCAACAAATAAAGTAGTCTTCAGCAAGTACGTTTTAATCAGCAAGTACTCCCTAATTAAGGTGTACTTGCTGTTTTTTTTGCATCTAATTCTGATACCATCTACTATTAAATGCTATCACTGCTGCTACTAAACTCTATAGCACCTCTTTTCTTCCATACTTTTTACTGTGTTGATATTATGCCATATTCTGCTACATCCAAAAATCTGTCCGATCCTATTCAACTGATTTATGCTGGTGGTACCTTTGGTAGCTATGGCCGCCCTTTAGCCCCTTTATCAGCAGAAATCTTTTTGCCCACACTAAAAAAACTATTGTCTGAACAAGATAACGCCGTTACTTCACCAACCATTTCATGGTTGGACAACACGCTAATCAAAGACAGTAGCCAGCTTACCCCCAGCGATTTTGTACATTTTTATCAACTGTTACTTAATGCTTACACGCAAGGTGAGAAACGCTTTGTGTTGATTAGTGGCACTGACACATTGAGTTACTTAGGTGCGTTTTTAGCGGAAGCTTTTGCCGGTAGCGATATTTGTATCGTAGTGACTGGAAGCATGCGACCATTGCTAAACAGTGAGGTAATACAGTCCTATGAGATTGACGACCATAGCGATGCTTGGAGCAATCTTAACGACTCATTAAAGCTGGCCGCTGCTGGTGAGTCAGGCGTCAAAATTAGCTTTGGCGGTGAATCGTGGCCTGCACAAACCGTGCAAAAGATTCACAGTCATGATCTTATGGCATTTACGGGTCATTCGCGCGCGGCATATCCGGCCAACAGTTATATCAGAAACCTCCCAGAGACTCGCAGACAGCATTGGCTTGATGATCAGCAAGTCTTGCTACCTAATATCACGGCACGCGCTGAGCAGTCCAAGATCCATGCCTTATACTGCTTGCCCAATGATGCGTCTGTGATAAATAATCAATTACAAAACTTATTATCTCAGCCGCCATGCGGTATTATCCTGCTAGGGTTTGGCGCTGGTAATATTCCTTATTCAGATACACTAGCAGATACGCTCAGTCTTGCTCATGAGCAGGGACACATCGTGATATGCGCCAGCCAATGTCCGTTTGGCGGTGTAAGCGACAGCTATGCCGCTGGTAGTTGGCAATACGACTATCATGTAATTGCTGGTGGTCGTTTAACTATCCCTGCTATTTATGCACGGTTGCTATGGTTGCTACTGCGCTATGACAGTCCAGCAAGACGTCGACAGCGTTGGTTGAACAATGTCAGTCAAGCGGGTACAAGCATCAAAAAAAGATAAGCAACTCTCCATCCATTCCAAATTTATAAGCTTAGAAACCACAATGTCTGATACTAAAATCATCGATCATGAACAATCGCCACTATATACTTTAGCGATTGCCATCGAGTTCTTGGGTACACACTATCATGGCTGGCAGCGACAACGAGAGGTGCTGGGTGTCCAAGAAGCGTTAGAGAATGCCATTAGCAAGGTCGCCAACGAATCAGTTGAAGTCATTGCTGCTGGACGTACTGACGCCAGTGTCCATGCCAGTAACATGATTGCTCATTTCACCACCCATGCGTATCGCCCTACTCATAACTGGTTACGCGGCGTAAACAGCCTCTTGCCTGATGATATTGCGCTACGCTGGGTTCAGCCAATGCCAGCTGATTTCCATGCGCGCTTTGGTGCGATTGCCCGGCGTTATCGCTATATTACCCTCAACCAAGCACAGAGACCTGCGATACTGAATCATCAAGTGACTCACATCTATGAGCCTCTTGATCTCACAGCTATGCAACAGGCGGCGGCTGATATCGTTGGCACTCACGACTTTAGCAGCTACCGTGCTGCGGCTTGCCAGTCCAACCAGCCAGTCCGTACCATCAGTCATGCTCATCTTTTTGCTCATGGACAATTTATTGTATTCGACATACAGGCAGATGGTTTTTTGCATCATATGGTTCGTAATCTAATGGGTACGCTATACGCTATCGGTAGACATGAGCTAAAACCAGCAGATTTTTTGAACATTTTGAATAAAAAAGATCGAACCATTGCGCCGCCCACGGCGTCAGGCGACGGTCTGTATTTTATCAATGCCTACTACCCCGAACGCTTCCAATCCTTATTACCAGATGCACCATTAACGCCTGTCTGGCTAAATCTACCTGATTGATGCAACATAACCTGATATACATATCACTTACAGGCTGTCAAGTCAAAACCAGGTTCTGTATTGCTTTAATCTACTAACTTACGTATAATATGGGCTTATTTTTAATTGATTGATACAAATTATGGCAAAAGACGATATTATCGAATTTGAAGGCGAAGTCATTGATACCCTTCCTAACACTTTGTTCAAAGTTCGTCTAGAAAACGGACACGAAATCATTGCACACATCTCAGGTAAGATGCGTAAGCATTATATTCGTATTTTGACAGGTGATAAAGTTAAGGTCGAGATGACCCCTTATGACCTATCTAAGGGTCGTATCACGTACCGTGGTAAGAACTAAATACATACCAACCAAATAGTTATAGATGTATTTGTAAAAATACAGCCAACAACCAAATAGCTACTTTATCGCTGATAGCTGATATAGACGCTTGGGTGGTTTAACTGATAATAATAATGAAAATGCTGACCTACTCATTATTGCCTATCACAGTTTTAGTTATTTAGTATTCGCTGTTTATTTTTACCAAAAAATACCGCTCAATATTAGCGGTATTTTTTTGTCTGCGTTTTATGAACTGCTTGAATTATAGATCAATTAAACTCGACAGTTGCATCGCTCTTGATAACCCCTAATAGACTAAGTGCATCCCAGTTGGTGAGGCGAACACAGCCTGCTGATGCTTGACGGCTGATACGCTCAGGATCTGGTGAACCATGAATGCCATAAGAGGGCTTGCTTAACCCAATCCACACTGATCCGACTGGATTATTAGGGCCTGGTGGTATGATCGACTTTTTACCATCATCACTCGTATAGGTGTAATTGGGCTCATGAATTTTTACTTTGACCTGATGCGTACCCGTTGGTGAAGGTGTTGCTGTACTGCCTACTGTCGTCGGGTAACTGGCTACCAAATTATTACTATCGTCATAAGCATATAGCGTTTGGGTGTCTTTATCAGCGACCACGCGACTTACTGGTGTGGTGTTGGGATTGCCTGGATTATAGACGATAATAGTTTCACCACTTTCGAAGCTAGCATTGGGATTGAGCGATTTAAGATAGTCACGACTGATATGGAATTTTTCACCTAAAGATTCTAGAACGCTTTCGTAATACATACCATCTAGCTTCGCTTTGGCTTCTGCGCTAGCCGGAATCTGCGTTGTCGTGACGTTTACATCAGCGTCGGTTAACTGATAGCTGACCAATACGGGTTGTGAAGTAAGCGTACTATTTTGAGTTAATGCTTGCCACGTTGTTTCGTCCAGCGATTCTGTCACTGGTAGGCCTTGTGCTTTTTGGAACGCTTGCATGGCTTTACGTGTATTCTTTCCCCAGTAACCATCCACTGCCCCAACACCACTATGATTCCAGTTCAATAGTGCTTGTACTTTAGTACCAACATTCCGATCTATTTTGCTATCAGCTGTCCATGTGGCGTCATTTACTTTTTTGGCAGTTTCCGATAATTCTGTTGTACTATATTTAATTTTAGGAAGGAGTTTATTCAACGAGTTGGCAGTGTTGCTATCCCCTTCTATTTGCTGACTGACACCATTGGTGACGGGACTGGTATCGTTGCCACCCATCATCGTGCTGTCTGTTGCCCCAGTATTGGTACTGTCGCTATTTTGATTGCTCATCGTGCCCATGTCAGTGTCTGTATCTACAGTCATACTATTATCCGTTGTAGGAGCTTCTGCACTCGTCTCCATACCTGCCGTGTCATTACTCGTTTGTACGCTGTTTTCAGTGGTATTAGCATTACTGCAACCCACTGATAATAATGATGCTGTCCCTATGGCAACGACAACGCCTCCAACCTTGAGTAGTTGAGACATAAAACCTCCTAAATAATTACTATATATCGAAAAAAGTATCGAAAAAATATCAAAAAATTTATTGTAGGAATATATTGCCACAGTGCTACCACTATCCTCTAACAGCTTTATGTTAATAACTGACTATTCCTACTATGCATTTGTTAATAGAGCGCATAAACATACTGGTTTGTTTACATTAAAGCGCGATTCTATGCCTGTAGTACAAAAAACCCATAAGTTACTTAATAACTTATGGGTCCAAAAAACACAAATAAGGCTGTCAAAGAAATCTATATCATATCAACAAACTTACGATAATTTAGCTAGAACAGCTTGACCCATCTCTTGGCACCCTACTTGTTTTAAGCCAGCTTCGCTACTGTCTAGAATATCAAGCGTACGCAAACCATCATCGAGAACCTCACTAACTGCTTGCTCGATCGCTTGTGCTGCTGCTTCTTGCTTAAAGGTGTAACGCAGCATCATAGCAACAGACAAAATAGTCGCCAGTGGATTGGCTTTATCCTGCCCAGCGATATCTGGTGCTGAACCATGGCATGGCTCATACATACCTTTGCCAGCTTCATCTAAGCTTGCTGATGGCAACATACCAATGGAGCCTGTCAACATTGCTGCTTCATCAGATAAGATATCACCGAACATATTGCCCGTCACCATGACATCAAACTGCTTAGGATCTTTGATCAACTGCATGCACGCATTGTCCGCATACATGTGCGACAGCGCCACATCGCTATAATTAGCTTGTTGCATCTGAGTTATCGTCTGCTTCCACAGCTCAGTCACTTCTAGGACATTGGCTTTATCTACTGAGCATACTTTGGCAGCTCTACCTGCGGCTTCGGCACGTGTTTTTGCCAGCTCAAAAGCAACTTTACCAATACGCTCAATCTCGCTGGTGCTATACACCATTGTGTTATAGCCTTGCTGCTCGCCGTTGTCTAGTGTACGGATACCACGTGGCTCACCAAAATAGATACCACCTGTCAGCTCACGAACGATAAGCAAATCTAAACCAGATATAATCTCAGGTTTGATGCTTGAGGCATTGGCTAGCTGCGGATAAAGTTTTGCTACACGTAAGTTAGCAAATAGACCAAGCTCGCCGCGAATTTTTAGCAAACCGCGCTCAGGGCGTTTACTGCGTTCAATTGTATCCCACTTAGGTCCACCGACTGCACCTAACAATACAGCATCTGCTGCGCGCGCACGCGCTAAGGTCTCATCAGGTAAGGGCTCACCTGTTGCATCAATGGCTACGCCACCAATCAATCCAGACTCTAATGTTAAGTCTAGCGAAAACTTATCATTGACTGCTTTGAGCACATCAATAGCTTGAGTCATGATTTCAGGGCCAATACCATCGCCCGCTAATGTTAAAATCGTTGCCATACTAATCCTTTTGGATATATTTTTATTGGTAAATTAATTTTATTACGCTTTGATCTTTTTGGCTTTGGATGATGATACAGTTTTTATGATGTCAGTCTCTACAAACTCACCTTGATGCTCAGCCCCCAGTTGCTTACAGAAGCGTCGCTGTACCTCATTACCTTGCAATAGCTCAATACACAAAGGCTCAGGTGATGCTGTTTCTAGTAGGCTCCCAGGCTTTTTGCTCATGTTTTTTTGATAAGCACGTAACTGATAAGTACCTGCCTCAGCAAAATCATGAATCATCGCAAAACGCTCGATATAGCCCATGTTGTTTTCTGGATAAAAATTAACATGGACTTCATGTTTTGCAGGCAGTACTCGAGCATAGTAATTGGTCAACCCAGGCATGCTAGACGCTGCTAGTGGCACTATCTTTATAGCGTTTTTATTGATAAGGGGCTTCATATCCATACTTGCAGGGGCGTTTATCGCACCTTGGTAACTCGGCATATCTACTACAATCTGAGGATTGACTGGTTTGTGACTGTCAGGCGCGATGATGAGCGTCTTGTCTATTTGCACAATTTCACAGTGATAAGTGCCCACACATGCGATGTTTACTTCCCCATCGATAGGTTGAATTTTACCTACCCACGCTTGCGCACTTTTTGCCTCGTCTATTTTTTGGTAACCCGTCAGCAGCTGACAGCCTGACAAAAATAAGCTTGCAGTAACAATGGTGCTTGTCCATAGAGCATAATGTTTTTTATTCATAATGGCGGCTACTATTTATAAGAGAGATAATAAAATATTGTAAAAAACCACCTTTCATTTTAGCCAGTTCACCGCCATAACTCAACGCTGCGTTACGCCTGTCCGGTAGTTTTGTAAGCAATAACGCATAAACTCATCGTCGACCCACCAGCTAAGCGCGTACGCTATTGAATATCCATGGCGTTTTTTGCATCATTTTATGCTCATAGTCTTTGATAGCATCACTTTGCTGCAATGTTAAGCCGATATCATCAAGTCCATTGAGTAAGCAATGTTTGCGAAAAGCATCGACATCAAAGGCGTACTCTTCGCCTGTTGGCGTGATAACCACCTGACGCTCAAGATCAGCGGTAAGCTCATAGCCTTCATTGGCAATCGTGGCTTTCATTAGAGTATCTACAATAGCTTCGTCTAAAACAATCGGGAGCATACCGTTTTTGAAGCAGTTATTATAAAAAATATCTGCAAAGCTTGGCGCAATGACGGTGCGAAAGCCATACTCTGAAAGCGCCCAAGGGGCATGCTCGCGACTAGAGCCACAGCCAAAGTTTCTGCGTGCCAGCAATATAGTAGCGCCTTGATAGCGCGGCTTATTCAACACGAAGTCTGGATTAATAACGCGTGTACTATTGTCCTGACCTGGATAGCCTTCATCCAGATAGCGCCAATCGTCAAATAGATTTACGCCAAAACCTGTACGCTTAATAGATTTCAAAAACTGTTTTGCGATAATTTGATCGGTATCGACATTTGCGCGATCAAGTGGGCAAACGATGCCGGTTTGGGTGTTATAAGCTTGCATAAAATTTCCTATCAATTGTATTTTTGCTGGCGGAAGACTTTGATGAGTCAGTAAAACGGCAATCAATCTCTCACTGATTCAAACAATATACTGGCATAAGTAATAACTATATATACCAGTTTTCAACTCATCTTCATCGGACCTAAAACGTACGAACATCCACAAAATGACCGGCCAATGCTGCAGCGGCTGCCATTGCTGGACTCACCAAATGCGTACGTCCACCATTACCTTGACGACCTTCAAAATTACGGTTAGAGGTTGAAGCGCAGTGCTCTTGTGGCTCAAGTTTGTCTGCGTTCATCGCAAGACACATTGAACAACCCGGCTCGCGCCACTCAAAGCCCGCTTCAGTAAACAAAGCATCCAAACCTTCTGCTTCTGCTTGCAGTTTTACTTGTCCAGAGCCTGCAACGACGATAGCTTCTTTGACGTTATCAGCAACTTTACGACCTTTGATGACGGCTGCTGCATCACGCAGATCTTCGATACGCGAGTTGGTACATGAGCCAATAAAGATACGATCAAGCTGGATATCTGTTATTTTCTGACCTGCCTCTAGCCCCATATAGGTATAAGCGCGTAACCAGCCCTCTTCTTGCGCTTCATCAATAGCTTGATCAGGCGTTGGTACAGATTGCGTGATATCTACCACCATCTCAGGTGAGGTACCCCAAGATACCTGAGGCGCTATTTGGCTACCATCGATCTCAACTACAGTATCAAATACCGCATCATCGTCTGAATATAGTGTGCGCCAGTAAGCTTCCGCTTGTGGCCACTGTGATTCATCAGGCGCATACGGACGACCTTTGACATAATCTATCGTCGTATCATCAACTGCTACCATACCAACACGTGCACCGGCTTCGATGGCCATATTACAGACGGTCATACGACCTTCCATACTCATGTCTTCAAATACTTGACCTGCAAACTCAATCGCATGTCCTGTGCCACCCGCCGTACCGATCTTAGCGATAATAGCCAATACGACATCCTTCGATGTCACACCAGTACCCAGTTGACCAGTAACACGGATCTGCATGTTTTTTGATTTCTTTTGAATCAAACACTGCGTTGCCAATACATGCTCAACTTCAGAGGTACCGATACCATGAGCCAAACAACCAAGCGCCCCGTGGGTGGCTGTGTGCGAATCGCCGCAGACAACGGTCATACCAGGTAGTACTAAGCCTTGCTCAGGACCAACGACGTGCAAAATGCCTTGACGCGCATCATTAATGGTAAACTCAGCAATATCAAACTTGGTACAGTTTTCGTCTAAAGTGACAACTTGCAAACGTGACACCTTGTCTTTAATACCAGGCACACCTTCTGAGCGCTCTTTGGTGACAGTCGGTACATTATGGTCAGGACTTGCGATATTGGCAGATAGGCGCCATGGTGCTCTATTGGCAAGCTCTAACCCTTCAAAGGCTTGTGGACTGGTTACTTCGTGTAAAAGATGACGATCGATATAGATTAAGCTCGAACCATCATCGCGCTTGGTGACTTCGTGAGCGTTCCAAAGTTTGTCATATAATGTTTGACCGGCCATGATGCTATCCTTTATTGATGACTAATGACTTAATTTTCGCAGACTTACTCAATGGCAAGCTGGGATTTTATCTATTTGAATGGTTGTTTAAATATTATACTGGTCTATAACGTTGTCTCTACAAGCGTGATAATTACCTATGCCGTTTAGGTTATACCCTTTAAATTATATTCTTTAGGCTGTGGTTTTTAAGGCCAAAAGTAAGACTTCTAATTTTTCAATCGCTATTTTTAAACCCGTAGTTAAACCAGTAGTACAGATTGCTTACCTATAACTTGCACTCTATAACGATTATCAGTGCTCAAAGCATGTTTTTGTGTCGTAAATAATCAGGTTTGTAGAATAAATATGTGACAATACGTCTTGATGTCTTGTGATTATAGCAGGCAAATCCTATAATAATAATTGATGATTTTTAACCAGATGCAAACTTTTATTTCTAATACGTTATAATTAGATACGCCAACTTTTATTTATAGCTCATAAAGTAGCTAAGGACACCCGCTTGAACACTACAAACTTGACGACATTCGTTACCGTTATGCACACCGGCAGTATATCAGGTGCAGCAGAAAAGCTGTTTATCACTCAGCCGGCCGTCAGCAAGCGCATCAAAAACCTAGAAGATGAATTTAACATTACTCTGTTCGATACTGTAGGGCGCGGGATTGTACCTACTCAAGCAGCCAGCGAGATGTTACCACATGCCAAGCGCTGGTTAGAAGATTATGAGAATTTTAAGATTAATCTACAGCACTCTCAGCATATCGTATCTGGAAAGCTTGTGATTGGTACGAGCCATCATATTGGCTTACATCATCTGGCACCAGTACTGAAGCATTTTATCCAGACTTATCCAGCAGTCCAGTTAGAAGTGCATTTTGTTGATTCAGAAAAAGCGCACAAAGCGGTATTGGATGGTGATCTGTCATTGGCGTTTGTGACACTACCGCCTGTATATGATAAACGCTTAACGTATCATACGCTATGGTCAGATCCGCTCTACTTTATGACCGGTACGCTATCACCTTTGGCTACCAAATCGAATGTCACACTAGAGCAGCTAGCGCGCTACCCTGCCATTTTGCCGTCTGCCAATACCTTTACCAGTCAGATCACTTTGGCTGAATTTGCTAAGCATAACCTCAAACCTTATGCCACGATGAGCACCAACCCTCTTGAGTCCATTCGTATGTTGGTCTCTGTTGGACTTGGCTGGTCCGTGTTGCCACAAACAATGGTCAGTCAAGATTTAGAACGTATCGATATGGCTGACAATATCGAATTACAACGCTATTTAGGTGTGGTTATCAATCCAAAGTTAACCCAATCTAGTAGCGTGACTGCATTATTAGATCTGCTTGCACCTATCGAGTAAAAACCGTTTGCTATAACAATTTATCAGATTAAGCTATTCGCATTTGTGACTGCCATGCGTTATAATGCGCTTGACGTTGCTTTAATAACAAAAACTTACCACAGGGACACTGATAGTCATATATCGAATACTTCTAGTAAGATATGGTGGTTAACAGTAAGTTTAATGGTTTCATCTGATTGATTATGTAGGTTGCTAATACTCATATATAAATAGCAGATGCGAGCAATAATAAATAAGCGGAATGCGACATTCCCGTTGTTCTCTATCTCTATATGAGTGCTAGCCATAGAACCATCTCAATCATATAAAACTACATTAGATACTGAAAAAAGCCATTATGTCTCACATTAATGGCTTTTTTTGTCTTTAGATATTGTTTTGAACATCGCCTTGTAGGATGAAGACTTTTATAGTTAAAAAATAATTACAGCCAACCATGTTGGTTAAGGATAATTTATATGAACGGAGTTTCTAGTGGCGTGCTGATATCGCTTGGCGCCTATTTTTTAGTGATGATAGGGATTGGCGTCTATGCTTACTTTAAGCAAGCCAATGATACTGAAGGCTACATGCTTGGAGGTCGTAACTTGGGCCCAGCGGTAACTGCACTATCAGCAGGCGCCTCAGATATGTCAGGTTGGTTATTACTTGGTCTTCCAGGCTATATGTATGCTGACGGTGTCGTCAGTGTATGGATTGCACTTGGTTTGACCCTTGGTGCCCTTCTAAACTACATCATTGTAGCGCCTCGCCTTCGTGTTTATACCGAAGTAGCTGACAACGCTATCACCTTACCAGATTACTTTGCCAATCGCTTTGAAGATAAGTCGCACATGCTACGCGTTATCTCGGCGGTAGTTATCATTCTATTCTTTACCGTTTACACTGCTGCAAGTCTAGTAGGTGGCGGTAAGCTTTTCGAAAGCTCACTCAACCTATCTTATAGTACTGGTCTATGGGTTACTGCTGGTGTCGTTGTTGCCTATACGTTATTCGGCGGCTTCCTAGCGGTATCAATGACGGATTTTGTGCAGGGTGTTATCATGCTTTTTGCAATGGTCATCGTACCTGTCGTGGCCTTTACTGATCTTGGTGGAATTTCTGCTACAAGTGAAGCAGTTAGAAATATTGATCCAACTCTTCTAGATGTGACTAGCGGTATGAGTGTCATCGGTATTATTTCACTCATGGCATGGGGTCTTGGTTACTTCGGTCAGCCGCATATTATTGTACGCTTTATGGCTATTCGCTCGGTTAGAGATGTACCAACAGCACGGAATATCGGTATGAGCTGGATGGTTGTCAGTCTTATCGGTTCATTAATGACTGGTTTTGCGGGTCGCGCATATGTACAAAAAACAGCGATGACGCTTGATGATCCTGAGACGATTTTCTTAGTATTTACTCAGTTCTTGTTTCATCCATTGGTTTCAGGTTTCTTGTTAGCTGCGATTTTAGCTGCCATCATGAGCACAATTTCATCACAGCTGTTGGTGGTATCAAGCTCTCTAACCAAAGATGTTTACAAGCTATTCTTTGATAAAGACGCGCCAGAAGCTCGTCAGGTACTGGTTGGTCGTATCTCAGTGATAGTCGTTGCTATTGTCGCTATTATGTTAGCCTCTAACCCAGATAGCTCAGTGTTGAACTTGGTTTCTAATGCATGGGCAGGATTTGGTGCAGCCTTCGGTCCGTTGGTTATCTTTAGCTTAACATGGCGTGGTATGAACCGTAACGGTGCTGTCGCTGGTATGGTTGTTGGTGCGTTGACAGTTATACTATGGATCTATGGTCCGTTCCAAGTCGATGGTATGGCGCTTAACAGCTGGTTATATGCTATCGTTCCAGGCTTTATCTTAAGCACTATCGCTATCTTTGCCGTTAGTATTATGACTGGTGGTCCAAGACCTTCAGTATCTGCTAAGTATAAAGAGATGGAGCTTAACTTAAATAAATAAGTTGATACACTCGCTTTATTTTATGATTAAAAAACCTCGCCATTAGTGGCGAGGTTTTTTTGACTGTGCTTATCAGTAACTCTTAACTATAAGCTAAGCAGCTGCGATAAGTGAAGTAATTGAGGTGAGTGAGGCAGTGATCTGAAGCACTATATAGGCATCTATTCCTGAGCGAATAATGATCTAGCTATCATAGCGCAGATGTATACCTTGCTAAATCATCGACAGTAGAGTGGCTGTATCATGCTGTTAGTGACTCTTGAATACGACTATCGTGAAAACTCATCGAGCAGCTACAACGTGTCTTCCACAACAGGTATCAAGTTAGATTAATATATAAATAGAGCGGCGAAGCTAAAAGCTGTTATTGTAATAGCATTTGTCTTTCTACTCGTCCACGACTATCTAATTACTAACCACCTGCACTCAAAACCTTTCATAACAATCACAATATTACAGCCCACAAAAAAGCGACCTATTGTAGGTCGCTTTTTCATTATCTAACAGTTATATCAAGAAACTATTTTCCTTGATAAGACAGTTTTACACCAGCAATGAAGCCATCGTTGTCTTCAAAATCAGCAACGATTTTATCGCTAGGTAGCTGACCTTGAGCATCACCGAACCATAAGTATTTACCGCCAGCTGATACTGCCCAGTTCTCAGTTACGTTGTATTTAGCACCAAGACCGACACTATAGTAGCCTTCAACAGGACCTAATGATGTTGTTGGATCGCCAGCACCACTATCCCAACCCACTGTACCACTAACAGCTAACGCTGGTGCAATACGCTTGGCAAGACCTAGCTCGACTTGCCATTGGTCATCATCATATTCAACCAAGTTTAATCCATCAGGGCCATAGCTGATTTTACTAGTATCATTATAAAGTGGTGGTGTGATAACGAAATCACTCCATGGCACCCAGCGCACTTTTGCCGTAGCTAAAGTCGTTGGGTTGATACCAGTTTGGAAGTCAAAGTTGACTGATTTAGGAGTAGAAATCTCATAATTACTCACTCTGTTTGACAGTGCTGCTGCCTGTTCTGGCGTAGCTCCTGCTGATATAGCTCTAATTGCTACCAAAGGATAAGACTCAGATATTTCTACATCATGATCAATTTCAGAACGGTAGGTCAAAGCAGCTTTCAAAGCAATTTCAGGCTTACTAAAAGATACACCTGCGATATAACCATAATCCATATCAGGATTGCTATTTGAGGTATAACCAGAAGCAGGACCGTAAGCTAAGCCGCGCAGTTTTGTTTCTGCTTGAATACGCTGTGCTACTGGACCACCATAAATTTGAAAGTTTTTATTCGCACCAAACTTCATCCCAAGAATACCTGTTAAGCTCTGGCTACGAACTTCAACATTAGTATTTTCACCAGCACCAGTAGCTTCTGCTGTTGCTACTGCTACTGCTCCACGCAATCCATCTAAACTTGCTTGTTGTTCATCGGTCAACAAACCAGCAGTTTCTCCTGGTTCAAGTTGAGATATACCAAATTGTGCTGCTGCAAGGCTCGGAGCAGCACCATCAGTAATAGACGCGATGGAAGCATCAATGTCTCCTTGCCCTACAAAATTACCTTGCGTGTATTCAGCTGCTGCGCCAAAAGGCTCATCGTATAAAACACCAATACTGAAAGTATCGTTGATATCAGTTTTTACACCATAACGGAAGAAATCGTAAGACTCGGCAATATCACCCGTTGCATTACCACGTTCATAATCGTTTTGAGATGGGTTAGTATTAGCACTATCTCTACCACTGACATCAGCATCGATGTAAGTATAGACAGCTTCAGCATAGGTACCATCTTGAAAAAAGGCGGTGACATCTTGACCTGAACGATCAAGACCAGCAGCGTTGGTTACGCTAGCGAAAGAAAGAGCGGCAATTGCTACTGCAAGGGTTTTCAAGTGAAAGGTAGTGCGCATTATGTATCTCCAACGGTCCTTGTTGTATTACTACTTTAATAATCAGTATTTAGCATGAATTTACTAAATATTGAAACTATCAAAGTCGTGTCCTAAGTTGAATACTAATGCCTTTTTGACACTAAAACAACAATTAAAGTGCTTTATTTCTCAATTATGACCGGACAGTACAAATAAGATATTAGTGAAACATTGTTTTTTAGTTTTTATTTCACTGTGATACTTACACTGTTAACTGCGGCCAAAACCCAGATATTTTGGTTCACAATATTTCAAACAGCACGTATCGAGAAATACGACATAAAAAAGCGACCCTTAATAGAGTCGCTTTTTTTATCACTAGACGATAAAAATCATTTTATAGTGAAACTATGATTTATTGGGCTTGGTAAGAGACCTTTACACCCAATACAAAACCGTCATTGCTTTCAAAATCACTAACGATGGTTTTACTTGGGATTTGACCTTCGGCATCACCGAACCATAAGTACTTACCACCAGCAGATACTGCCCAGTTTTCGGTCACGTTGTATTTGGCACCAAGACCCGCACTATAATAGCCTTCGATAGGTCCTAGTGAAGTTACAGGGTTACCTGCTCCGCTATCCCAACCTACAGTACCGCTAACAGCCAATGCTGGTGCGAGGCGCTTAGCCAAACCTAATTCTACTTGCCACTGGTCGTCGTCATAACTGACTAAGTCTAAACCATCTAAAGGTATACCAGCACCAGCAGGTGTTGTTGCAAGTACTTGGCTGACACCATTATATAGCGATGGGGTAATTGCAAAATCGCTCCATGGTACCCAACGCACCTTTGCAGTCGCTAGCGTTGTAGGGTTGATACCTGTTTGGAAATCAAAGTTTATCGACTCAGGAGTAGTAACCTCAATAGTATTGGTGCTATCTGTTGATAACCCTACTCTTGGAGCGAAAGGATAAATTTCAGCCGCTTGCGTATTGTGTTCGATTTCTGAACGGTACGTTAATGCTGCTTTTAATGCAATTTCAGGCTTACTATACGCCACACCTGCGATATAACCGTAATCTTGATCAGCACTAATATGTGTTGTATAGCCATTTGCAGCACTATAAGCAGGACCACGTAACTTTACATCTGCCTCTACGCGCTGAGCAACTGGGCCACCGTATATTTGGAAGTTTTTGTTTTGACCAAGTTTTGCACCAAGGATACCAGTGATGCTCTCTGTACGTACTTCTACATTCGTACCTTCACCTGTTGCATCTACAAAGTTACTATCGCCTACATAATCAGCCGCTGCACCGAAAGGCTCATCATATAAAACACCAATGCTAAAGGTTTCGTTGATGTCTGCTTTTACACCATAACGGAAAAAGTCATAAGACTCTGCAATATCATCGAGCTTGTTGCCTGAAGTATCTTCACCCGTTACATCAGCGTCGATATAAGTATAAACAGCTTCAGCATAGGTGCCATCTTGTAGGAATGCGGTGACATCTTGACCTGAACGATCAAGACCAGCAGCACTAGCAACGCTAGCAACAGAAAGAGCAGCGATAGCTACTGCAAGAGTTTTTAAACGAAAAGTGGCGCGCATTTTATATCTCCAAACATCCGCATTGTTTTACCGCTATATCTGATTTTTCTAGATAAGCAGTATCCGAGGTGGAAGATAGTAAAGATTTTTTAACACTAAAACAACTGCAAAAACACATTATTTCCGAATTATGACCTTATAGTCACTAGACGTTACTCTTATTCAAAAATGCTAATATAGTATTCATTAATCACCAGCTATATGTCTCATTTACGTCTGTTTTTGCATCTGTTAATAATGTGGCGGACGGTCTGCCATGACATCAAATGGTGCAATACCATTATCTGTGTCCTGTCCCTCAATTTGTTTGTAAATCAGCTGAAGTTGACGCTGTAGGGTCTGAATGTCCTTATCTTGACGTGCAATAACCTCATCGAGTCGCTCTACTGTAACCTCAAGATGCGTCAAGCTCATTTGTAGGTCAACCACTTGGTTTTGCAGGTCATCTTGCATATTGTAAGCCTCGTTTTTGTTGTCAGATTGGTTCATATGGTTCTCTACAGTATATTGAGTATAGGTCGGAGGGCGAGCGAGCACAGTGGTCGATAAATACTAGACATCAGCGGTAAGCCTATGATGACAATCACAAAATGTCAGTTGTTGGTCATCGCCATAAATAGTACTGATAAAACCATTTACGCGCACTACAGTTAGGCGGTGGCATGTTATACTGCTGGCAATTTTGCAACAACCCCTACCTCACTATTATATAAGCTTAAGATACTCTATGGCACTGATACATTTAAAAGACATTCACTTAGCCTTTGGCGTCGCGCCTGTTCTTGATGGTATTGATTTTTCTATCAACTCAGGTGAGCGTGTTTGTTTGATTGGCCGTAATGGCGAAGGCAAGTCAACTTTATTCAAACTTATCAATGGCTCATTGCAGCCTGATAGCGGTGAAATTATCACCAACAGCAGCATGCGTGTCGCTATGCTAGAACAAGATGTCCCTGAGTCTAGTGGTCGTATATTAGACATCGTTATGGGCGGTAGTCGCCGTACAGCTGACTTGCTCATTAATTATAACAAGCAAGTCGATATGTGTGCCAATGGCGATATGGATGCCTGCGAGCATATGGCGACATTGCAACATGATATCGATGCGGTACACGGCTGGGATCTAGAACGCGATGCTAGGCGTCTTATCACCACCATGGGACTTGATCCAGACGATGACTTGTCATCACTCTCGGGTGGCCGTAAGCGCCGCGTGTTACTTGCGCGCTCACTAGTGACTAAGCCTGATGTACTCTTACTTGATGAGCCAACCAACCATTTGGACGTTGAAAGTATCGAATGGCTTGAGCGCTTCTTGCTTGACTGGCAAGGTCTTACCTTATTGTTTGTGACCCATGATAGAGCATTTGTAAACAAGCTATCGACTCGAATTATTGAGCTTGATCGCGGTCAACTGACCAGCTACGACGTCACACAAGGCGAAGGGGGCTACGCACGCTATCAAGAGCTAAAAGAACTACAGTTACAGGCTGAAGAAAAGAACAACGCTAACTTTGATAAAAAGCTGGCACAAGAAGAAGTATGGATTCGCCAAGGTATCAAAGCACGCCGTACCCGTAATGAAGGCCGTGTCCGTGAGCTAAAAGCCTTACGTGAAGAGCGCAGCGATCGCCGTGAGCAAGTGGGCAACGTAAACATCACGATGGGTCAAGGCGAAAAAAGCGGCAAGCTCGTTTGTAAGGTTAAAAACTTGCACCTTGAATACGATGGTAATGTATTGGTAGATGACTTTACCACGACTATCATGCGTGGCGATAAAATTGGTATTGTCGGCCCTAACGGTGCTGGTAAAACTACGCTTATTAAAGCCCTACTTGATATGTCTGATGCCGAAGTTACCAAGTCTGGTAGTGTAGAGTTAGGTACTAATCTGAAAATCGCATTCTTCGATCAGCTGCGTGATCAATTGGATCTTGAAGCAAGCGTTGCACAAAACGTTTCGGAAGGTTCTGACTTTGTCGAAGTTGGCGGTCGCAAGACACACATCATGAGCTATCTGCAAGACTTCTTGTTTGCACCAGAGCGTGCGCGTACCCCTGTCAAAGCATTGTCAGGTGGTGAGCGTAACCGTGTTTTACTTGCCAAGCAGTTGCTAAAGCCTGCCAATATTCTGGTACTCGATGAGCCAACCAATGATTTGGATATGGCAACGCTTGAACTGCTAGAAGAATCAGTAGCCAGTTTTGGCGGTACGATATTGCTGATCAGCCATGATCGCTCATTTATGGACAACGTCGTTACCTCTACATGGGTGTTTGGCGAAGATGAAGACGGCAAAGGTGTGGTCAATGAGTATGTTGGTGGCTACCAAGAGTATTTGGTGCAAAAAAACCGCGAAGAAGCCGCGCGTGCGGCAAAAGCACCAACCAATAATGTCACTAGCAAAAAAACAGCAAACAAATCTGGCACAGATACCAAGCCAAATAAAGCTACTAAGAAGCTAAATTTCAATGAACAGCGCGAGCTGGATAACTTACCAAAAGAAATCGCGGCGCTCGAGACTGAACAAGCTCAGTTGCAAGAAAAACTGGCTGATGGGTCTTGGTTCAATACCGACGTAGATGCTGCGACTGCCGCAAGTGAGCGTTTATTAACGATCGAAGATGAGATGATGGTTAAGCTTGAACGCTGGAGCGAACTAGAAGGTTAGCAACTCGCTATCTGTCTTTGTTTAGGTATGCCTTATTTAAGCTTCAGGCTATAATCAATAGCCTGCTGCAATAGATAGGTATTTATATCTAGACAAAGATGATGACTGTCATGATAAAAACATCACCACTTCATTATGTGTAGTGGTGATGTCTATTTTATAGTGATTTACAAAACAGTTAGGTAGTGAAAGTTAGTGAACATTGCCTTGATTTCAAGTATCATTCGCTGTTGCTAAAAATCCTTATTAATTATAAGGTCATCGCACTCACAATCCTGATCAAAACAGAGTCGACGTTACACATTGATAATCCAGCTGTTTTGGTTTGATTGTCATATTCAACCTTATAATATGTCCTATTGAGGTTGCTTTATTTTTAACGCAATAATTTATTTTATCACCGAAATAGCTTAGAATAGCAACAATTAGCAAAATTAGGCACAGCTAAAGTGGCTTGATATTGTATATTTTCTAAGCCACAAACCCAGTGTGGGATAATCCCATTTCATTCACCTGGAGGAAGTATTAATGAGCCAAGCCGAAGGCGTTAATGTACAACGCCGTAGAGTTCTTATTGCCTCAACTGCCGCAATTGGTGCAGCTGGGGTAGCTGCCGTGGCGACACCTTTTGTCCGTTCTTGGTACCCAAGCGCTAAAGCTGAGGCTGCAGGGGCTGCAGTAACCCAAGATATTGGTTCTATCGAAGATGGACAAATGATCGTTGTCAAATATCGTGGCAAACCTATTTATGTGGTTAAACGCACAGAAGACATGGTCGCAGGACTAGAATCAGTCAAACCTTTATTATCTGATCCTGAGTCTGATGCGTCTCTACAGCCAGAATATTGCAAAAACCCTACTCGCTCTTTAGAACCAACCGTATTGGTTGTGGAAGGCGTTTGTACCCATTTAGGCTGTGCACCAAACTACCGTCCTGATGTGGGCGCGGTTGATTTAGGTGGTAATGATTGGTATGGCGGGTTTTTCTGTCCGTGCCACGGGTCAAAATATGACTTAGCAGGTCGCGTATACAGTGGCGTTCCTGCACCGCTTAATTTACCCGTTCCAGAATATGGTATGGATGGTACCATTTTGACGGTTGGGGAGGCTTAACATGAGTATAGGTAAAAAGTTAATGCACTGGGTGGACGCGCGTTTTCCGGCGACTGAAACCTATGAATACCATATGTCGAAGTACTACGCACCAAAGAACTTCAACTTTTGGTACTTCTTTGGCGTGCTATCGATGATTGTACTGGTCAACCAATTGGTGACTGGTATATGGCTGACGATGATGTACAACCCAAGTGCCGAAGGGGCATTTGCGTCTGTTGAATACATCATGCGTGACGTAAAAGGCGGTTGGCTCATTCGCTATATGCACTCAACTGGCGCCTCTGCGTTTTTCGTGGTTGTGTACCTGCATATGTTTAGAGCCTTGCTGTACGGTTCATACCAAAAACCTCGTGAGCTTATCTGGCTCATCGGTATGGGTATTTACCTAGCATTGATGGCTGAAGGTTTCTTCGGTTACCTACTACCGTGGGGCAACATGTCATTTTGGGGTGCACAGGTTATCTTGAACCTACCTGCAGCGCTACCAGTGATTGGTGACGGTCTTGCTGAATGGGTACGTGGTGACTATATCATCTCTGGTATCACCCTAAACCGCTTCTTCGCTCTACATGTTGTTGCTATTCCGCTAGTCCTAGTGGGCTTAGTATTTATGCACATTGTAGCGCTACACCATGTGGGTTCAAACAACCCTGATGGCATCGACATCAAGAAACTAAAAGACAAAAACGGTGTGCCACTGGACGGTATCGAATTCCATCCTTACTACACTGTGCATGACATGGTTGGTATCGTTGTATTCTTTATCTGCTTCTTTGCAGTGGTGTTCTTCTTCCCAGAAGGCGGCGGCTTCTTCCTTGAGCCACCAAACTTTGAAACGGCAAACTCACTGAAAACGCCAGCGCACATTGCACCAGTATGGTACTACACACCATTTTATGCCATCTTGCGTGCAGTTCCAGATAAGCTTGGCGGTGTGATTGCGATGGGTGCGGCTATTGCGGTATTGTTCTTAATGCCTTGGCTAGATAGATCTCCTGTTCGCTCAATGCGCTACAAAGGTATCTTGTCTAAGATTGCCCTGACTATCTTTGCTATTAGCTTTGTTGTATTGGGTTACTTGGGTGCGACACCTGCAACGCCAACAGCAACGTTGATGTCTCGTGTATTCACGATTCTATATTTCTTGTTCTTCTTACTGATGCCGTTCTACACTGCTATTGAGAAGTGTAAACAGCCACCAGAACGCGTTACCGGAGGTCACTAATGAGCACGCTAATTAAATCCCTAGCTGGTCTAGGCTTGGGCGCGGCATTGACGTTGACTGCTGGTACTGCAATGGCTGAAGGTAGTGGCTGTGGTACGTTCACTAATGCTGATGGCGTTGTTGAACATCTGGCTTGTAGTACTGCTCCTATTGATTTTACCAATAAGGGCTCGCTACAAAACGGTGCAAAAATCTTTATGAACTATTGCGCTGGGTGTCACTCAGCAAAGTATGTTCGTCATTCGCGCATTGCCAAAGATTTAGAGATACCACCTGAGTTGGTCGAAAAATATCTGATGGTTACCACTGATCAAATCGGTGACCATATCGATGCTGAGATCGATCCTGAAGTTCAAGCATCTTGGTTTGGTGCAGCGCCTCCTGATTTATCACTTGAGACGCGACTGCGCGGCGATGACTGGGTATACACATACCTACTATCGTTCTATGAAGATCCAAGCCGTCCTTGGGGTGCTAATAACTTAGTGCTGGCTAATGCAGCGATGCCTCATGTTTTGCATAATATGCAAGAAGAGCTGAGCCAAGAAGAGTTTGAATCTGAAGTTGGTGACTTGGTCAACTTTATGGCGTGGATGGGTGAGCCTGCTCGTCATGATCGTCAAGTTATCGGTTTCTTCGTGATTTTATTCTTATTAGTATTGCTGATCCCAGTATACTTGTTGAATAAAGAATTCTGGAAAGACGTCAAATAAGTCATCACTGATAGATATTTTTTAGAAATAAAAAAGGCACTACTTCGGTAGTGCTTTTTTATGCCTTGATAGTGAGCCCAAATGCCAGATAAGCTGAAAAATAAGCCCCTTAGAGGTAATGTTTACGTACACTACCTTGATAAACAGAGCGAGTTTGTTTACGATGGCAGCCTTCACTCTTAACATTAGGCTTTCATGATTGATGCGAATGACATTCCAAGTAGTCAGCTAATTCTGTACGCTGATGACGGCTACGACAGTCATGTGGTACGCCTGTTGCTTGAAGAAAAAAAGCTCGCTTATTATTTGTCTCGTCTTCATTCTGAGCGCCCTGAAGATTTGACTGAGCTTAACCCTTATCATACCTTGCCTGTATTACAACAGCGTGAGATCGCTCTTTATGAAACCAACGTGATCTTCGAGTATCTTGAAGAGCGCTATCATACTAATAAACTGCTCCCTGATACGCCGCAAGAGCGTGCACAGTTTCGTCAGCTGGCTTGGCGCATTCAACGTGATTGGCTAGTACTTGGCAAGCGCTTATTAACACATCCAGATAGCTTTAATAAAGCGCAAGCTGGTGCTGCCAAAAAGCAACTGAGCGATTCGTTGATTACTTTATCGCCTTTGTTTGCTCATAAGCCTTATTTTATGGCTGATGAGTTTGGCTGGTGTGATGTACTGTTAGCACCGTTGTTATGGCGGTTGGATGAGATGGGTATCGAGTTGCCACGTGCGATCAGCCGTCCATTGTTTGAGTATCAAACGAGAGTCTTTGAACGTAGTAGCTTTCAAAAAAGTGTTAAGTAGAATTTGTCATTTGACAAAACTCTAAGAAATATATTTTTCAATTATCAAAAATCATTAGTATAGGAAATCATTAGATGAGCGAAAACACCTCTATCACACCGACCCGTCCTTATATGGTACGCGCATTGTATCAATGGATAGAAGACAACGCTTTGACGCCTTATTTAATGGTAGATGCCACTGCCGATAATGTTCAGATACCCACAGAGCATGTACAGGACGGTCGCATCGTACTCAACATTGCCAGTCGCGCGACAGGTAACATGAGTATGGAAAATGATTACATACATTTTAGCGCTCGTTTTGGCGGCGTTTCTCAAGAGATTTGGGTACCACTCACTGCGGTAATGGGTATATACGCCAAAGAAAACTCACAAGGAATGTTTTTTGACCCTAAAGAGTATGATGACTATGTACCAGAAGATGACTCAGTGCCAACAGCCAGCCAAAGCCCTACAAAAGTTCCGAAACCGAAGCGTGATAATAAAGCAGGGTTAAAAGTATTGAAGTAGTTGAAGCACCATATCTATTCTTTTTGACATAAGAAAAGCCAGCCATAATTAATATGACTGGCTTTTTTGTTGCCTATTTAAAGGCTTAAGCTCTTAATATGATGCATAGAAGCTGACTGTCTAGGTTCTTGGCAGTGTCACGCCACGCTGACCTTGGTATTTACCGCCACGGTCTTTATAACTGGTCTCGCAGACGTCATCAGCATCGCTTTGGAAGAACAGCATCTGCGCCACCCCTTCACCGGCATAAATGCGGGCTGGAAGGTTGGTCGTATTACTAAATTCGAGCGTCACATGCCCTTCCCATTCAGGCTCAAGCGGCGTTACATTGACGATAATACCGCAGCGTGCATACGTTGATTTACCAAGGCAGATAGTCAGTACATCACGCGGAATACGGAAATATTCCATCGTGCGCGCTAACGCAAATGAGTTTGGTGGAATAATACATTCATCACCGACGATATCGATAAAGCTTTTTTCATCGAAGTTTTTAGGATCGACAACGACTGAGTGTACGTTAGTAAAAACTTTGAACTCAGGGGCACAGCGTACATCGTAGCCATAGCTTGAGGTGCCGTAGCTTACTAGACGCTCACCTGCATCATTGAAGCGTACTTGACCTGGCTCGTATGGCTCAATCATGCCATGCTCTTCAGCCATTTTACGAATCCAGCGGTCAGACTTGATAGACATTGTTGTTCCTTAGCAAATATTTAATAGCGACGATTATACGGAATTGACAGCTAGATTTATAGCGTGATGGCTGCTTTATCCTATATTGGTTTTAAACTGACTAAGTAACCAACACCCTATTTTATTATTACCTACTAGAAAATTCGCTTATCATCGACAGGTTTTGCAAATTTATTGATATTGGTTTCGATGTTTTTGGCGATGTCCAGATAATAACTCGCAAACTCATCATTAGCCAATACGCTTGGCTCGCCTTTATCTACTTGTGCGCGGATACCGCTGGCGAGCGGTAACTGACCCAATAGTGGTACATGATACTGCTCAGCAATAAACTCACCGCCGCCAGTACCAAAGATCGCTTCAGTATGATTGCAGTTACTACAGGTATGTAGTGCCATGTTCTCGACCACACCCAGCACAGGTATGTTGGTTTTGTTAAACATCTCCACACCTTTTTGTGCATCTAGTAATGCAACATGCTGCGGTGTTGTCACAATCACTGCGCCCGTGACTGGGATACGCTGTGCCAATGTCAGCTGTATATCACCTGTACCTGGCGGCATATCAATCACCAAGTAATCTAGCTGTGGCCAGTTGGTTTGATTATACAGCTGCATCAGTGCGCCTGTGGCTTTTGGTCCACGCCATGCAACAGGCGTGCTGTCTCCATCGAGCAGACTGCCAATAGACAGCATAGCCATGCCATGTGCATCGACTGGCACAAATTGCTCGTTCTCTAGCTGCGGCCTCACATCAGCGACGCCTAGCATCGTTGGCATACTAGGGCCATAAATATCCGCATCGAGCACACCAACACGATTGCCGAGCTTCTGTAGTGCTAGTGCGATATTGACCGTCGTCGTTGATTTACCAACGCCGCCCTTACCTGATGCCACAACGATAATATGGCGAATACGCGGGTGCGCAGCCAATGAAGCTTGGGTAGGTGCAGCCTTAGTGATCGGCGGCTCAGCATTGTTAGTATTACTATTAGGATTAGACGTCGGCTTGGACTGTGATTCCATCGCGTTCGTTGTCTTCGGCATTTGCTTTGGCAAGCTTGAGCCTGCCCCTTTTTCTGGCGCGGGTAGACGCACATTCATATGAATCGTAGTAATACCGTGCGGATGTAACAGTTGTCCAAGCTCCTGCTGAATAGCTTCAGGGTTGCTGTCTTGCGGTAGACGCAAGTCTAAGGTGAGTGCTTCGCCATCACGCTCAAGCCCTGTAACCATCGTTGCGATACTGACGGTGCCTATCTCATATCCTAGTAGGACTTTGTCAACGGCGCTATCACGCTCTGCCTGCTGCTCAGGCGTTTCAGTTTTTGTGGGTTTTTTCTTCATAAAATTAAACATAGCTATTATTGTTGCCTATAAAAGTGGGTGGGCTTAGTGAACGGCTTATTTTATATCTTAGCGCATCTGTTGATGCGATAGCGTCGATGAGCATTTAACCAAACCTTTTATCGTGACAGTGTAGCTGAATTGGACGCATAAAAAAACCACAACGCCAGTAGGTCTGACGCTGTGGTATACAAGATTCATATTGCTACAACTCGATATCAATCCTAGTTCATAAACCAGCCATGGCTGGCAACGATAGATTGCCCTGTAAATACATTGGTTGGGAAAGCCGCTAAAAACAGCGCCAGCTGAGCAATATCTTCGACTGTCGTGAACTCTTTATCGACGGTATTCACTAGCATGATATCGTTGATGACCGACTCTTCACTGATGCCCTTTTCGGCAGCCTGCTCTGGAATCTGTTTTTCGACCAAAGGTGTTTTAACGAACCCTGGGCAAATCACATGCGAGCGTACTTTGTGCGCAGCGCCTTCTTTAGCCAAAACGCGGCACAGACCCAGCAGTCCGTGTTTGGCAGTCACGTAAGGGGCTTTATATAATGAAGCCTCATGCGAATGAGCAGAGCCCATATAAATGACGGTGCCCCCTTTATCAGCTTTGTACATATGCTGAATTGCGGCTTTGGTGGTCAAAAATGCGCCATCTAAATGAATATCGAGCATTTTTTTCCAATCGCTAAATGCCATTTTATCGATAGGATCAATAATCTGAATACCAGCATTAGAGACCAAGATATCAATACCACCAAAAGCATCGACCAGCTTTTGCACACCGTCGTTTACTGCATCTTCTGACGTCACATCCATAGCAATTGCAAGCGCGCGGCCACCAGCAGCTTCGATAGCATCAACGGTTTTTTGTGCTGCTTCAATATTGATATCAGCAATACCAACGGCTGCACCTGCCTGAGCATAAGTCTCAGCAATATCACGGCCGATACCACTTGCAGAGCCTGTGACTAACGCTACTTTACCTGTCAAATTTTGTTGTAATTGGGTCGCCATATATATTCCTTATCATGGTCTAACATATTATTTGAATACTATAAAAACAGAGCTGAATAAATACGCCACTATAATCATAGTGGCGTATTTATTCAGGAGTAAAGCTCATTTATTTAAAACAGTCGCATTACTATAAAGAGCTTACCGTGCGATGCTTACTGAATGATGTTTACTGGCGTTTTTTCTTGTAATGCCTCAAAGCTCACACCGTCTGCCAACTCTACCAGCTTCAGCCCGCTGTCCGTGACATCTAATACGGCAAGCTCGGTAATGATGCGATCAACCACACCTTTACCGGTTAACGGTAGCTCGCAGTTGGCTAGAATTTTAGGGTCACCGTGCTTGTTGACTTGCTCCATCAATACGATGACGCGCTGTACACCTGCGACCAAATCCATCGCCCCGCCCATACCTTTGACCATTTTTTTGGGGATCATCCAGTTGGCAAGATCGCCTTTTTCTGAGACTTCCATAGCGCCCAATATAGCCAAATTGACATGACCACCACGAATCATTGAAAAAGACTCTGAACTACTAAAATAACTGGCGCCTGCTTCTGCGGTGACCGTTTGCTTACCGGCGTTAATCAAGTCCGCATCGACGTTTTGTTCTGTAGGGAACTCACCAATACCTAATAAGCCATTCTCTGACTGTAGCCACACATCAACGCCTTCAGGGATATAGTTGGCAACTAACGTTGGTAGACCAATTCCCAAGTTCACATAGTAGCCATCTTGTAGCTCTTGTGAAGCGCGCTGCGCCATTTGTTCTCTTGTCCATGCCATGTCGGTTTCCTTATTTTTGCAATATGCTATTGTTATTATTTAGATAGCCAGTTACGTAATCGATAAGCTGTCTGAACTATGATTTATTTAAAACTGACTATCAATGTTATATACGATTAAGCTTTGATCACGTTTTTATCTACGCACCTTCTACCGCTTTAGTCGTAGTTTTTTCGATACGTTTTTCAGGGCTCTCGTTCAACACAATACGCTGAACGAAAATACCTGGTAGATGTACTTCATCTGGATCAAATGTACCGGTTTCGACGATTTCTTCTACTTCGACGATGGTGACTTTGCCAGCCATCGCACAGTCTGGGTTGAAGTTACGAGCGGTTTTATTAAATATTAAATTACCGGCTTTATCAGCTTTTTGCGCTTTTATGAGTGCGACATCAGCGCGTAAGGTATGCTCAAGCACATAAGTGCGACCATCAAAATCGCGCGTTTCTTTGCCTTCAGCAACCAGTGTACCTACGCCGGTTGCGGTATAAAACGCAGGAATGCCAGCACCACCTGAACGCAGCTTTTCAGCCAATGTTCCTTGCGGCGTCAGCTCAACTTCTAACTCGCCTGCCAAATACTGACGCTCAAACTCTTTGTTTTCACCCACATATGATGAGATCATTTTTTTGATTTGACGCGTTTGTAGCAGTAGACCCAGCCCAAAGTCATCGACACCAGCGTTGTTGCTAATACAGGTCAGTTCTTTAACTTTGCTATCACGTAATGCTTCGATTAATGCCTCTGGAATACCGCACAGACCAAAACCGCCGATAGCGAGCGTTTGCCCGTCACTGACGACATCTTTTAGCGCCTCTTCAGCACTGCTATATACTTTTGATTGACTCATGCTAGTCTCCTATAATTATCATTTATATTTTTAATTCTTGCACAAACTAATGCTGAATTAAGTGTTTCAATTATCCATTTGAGTGATGCTTTTGGCACACACCAACAGCGAAAATGAATCATGCTTATTTTTCTTTTGAGCGTTACGACGTTATACAGTCAATTCAATTTAAAAATAGTATAAGCGAGGTGAACGCAGTATTACTTTTATAATGGAGTGGCTATACTACTAGCCAAAACACACCCATAATAATGGCTCCAGATACGGCAAGTACGATCAGGCAATAGCCCATAATGGCTCGCGCATCTAGACCTGCGATACCCAGTAGCGGTAAGGCCCAAAAAGGTTGAATCATATTGGTCCATGCATCACCCCATGCTACTGCCATTGCTGTAACGGCTGGACTCACACCCAGCTCAATACCGGCAGGTATCATGACAGGTCCCTGTACCGCAAACTGCCCACCACCCGATGGTACAAAGACGTTGACCAATCCAGCACTCAAAAATGCAAAAATTGGAAAGCTGTCTGCAGAGGCGGAGTTGACAAAAAACTGGGTCACTTGGGTACTAATAGAGATGCCATCAGCATTTGCGCCCGTCATAATGCCCATGATACCGCCATAAAACGGGAACAATAACACAATACCGGTGATACCACCTATCCCTGAATTGACGGCACGATAATACCGCTCTAGTGTCCCATGCGACAGCAGACCTATGAACAAGAATAGACCGATAACAATGTTTAATCCTAGATTAAAACCATTGGTACCAAACTCGCTAATGTAATACATCAATGCCAAGGCTAGCAATACCACCGCGATAATACGGCTATCATCTAGCTTTTGCGCAGGCGTGTTTCTTTGCGGCGCGACATACACTTCTTCCTTGATGAGCTTAGGATCAATAACCGTAGGATTCTTTGGATGCATAAAGCGGTTTAGAATTGGCAGAATAACGATAAGCAGACCCACGATCAGCAAGTTATAGCCAGCAAAAACAGTCTCCGATAATGGTACTGCCTCCGTCATAGTATTGCCTGACAATGTCAGCAAAGTATCACCACCAGAGCTAAGCGTTAGAGGTATCGACCCTGAAAAACCCCCATGCCAAATCACAAATCCTGAGTAGGCAGCAGCGACGAGCAAAGGATAGTCCACGTTGGCGACTTTTTTTGCTAGTGCTTTGGCAAAAATAGCACCAATAATCAGACCAAATCCCCAGTTTATCCATGAACCCACCAATCCGACCAAGGTCGATACCATAATGGCAGTCGTAGGAGAATGGACTCTACTGGCTAGATTATCCAATAAACGCTGAATGAATGGCGCACTGGCAAACGCATAACCTGTCACTAGAATAAGTGCCATTTGCATCGCAAAGCTATGCAGTGACCAAAGCCCATTACCCCAGTGTCCTGCCATCGCGATCATGTCTTGACCAGTAATCGCAAGACCGACAGCAAAGGCAATGAGTGTCAACACAATAGAGAAGACAAATGGAGATGGCAGGTAGCGATTGACTAACTGCACGCTCATATTGGTAATGGCACTAAACATATTCACATTCCTTGTAAATTTGATGTTTGGTTCTGAGGATGACTACTGCGTATTTTTAACGCTTACTTTGCGTAACTATCAGACTCAAGCTCACTTACTGCGCTCTGCATCTGATAAGTAGCAAACATTATATATTATCGTATTTTTTATAATAATACATTCTATATCGCTATATCATGCATGAAACAGTTGTGCTAACTTAACATATTATTTTCGTAGCGACTAGAAAATAACACCAAAAGCACGCGAGTCAATGCAATGCGCTATATAGATCGACAGAATAGCTAGGATCAATTAGCTGATAGTCTGGATTTATGTTTGATAAAACAGACGAAATAGGCTTATTTTGATTAATTTTATTGACCTATATCAATAAGCACGGCATACTCGCTGCCTTATTTTTTTGCCAATTTTGCCAAGGAGGGCCCGTCATGTTTAGTACGCTTGCTATTGTCATTACCCTATTATTACTCATGTTTTTTGCGTATCGCGGTTATTCAGTGCTTATCCTAGCACCGATTATGGCGACACTAGCAGTCTTACTATCAGGTGATTTTTTAAGTACCATCCCCGCTTATACTGATATTTTTATGGGCGCCCTCAGTGGGTTCTTACTCAAATTCTTCCCTATATTTTTGCTGGGTGCATTGTTTGGGCGCTTGATGGCAGACTCTGGCGCAGCCACTGCTATTGCCAATACAGTGGTCGAAAAGCTCGGTGCGAGCAAAGCCATACTTGCTGTTATTTTGGTCTGTGCGATTTTAACTTATGGCGGTGTATCGCTATTCGTTGTGGCTTTTGCTATCTATCCCATTGCAAAAGACCTGTTCAAAGCTGCAGACATTCCTAAGCGTTTGATTCCAGCAGCCATTGCTCTAGGGTCGTTTACCTTTACAATGACTGCCCTACCAGGCACACCCGCGATTCAAAACGCTATTCCTATTCCTTACTACAATACCAACGTCTTTGCTGCCCCTATTTTGGGTATTATTGGCGGTACAATCATGTTCATCGGTGGTTGGATGTGGCTACAAACGCGTGCCAAAAAAGCCAATGCGGCAGGCGAAGGTTATGGTCAGCATGATGAAGAGGATGTAGGCGGTATAGGTGGCGCTGAGAAAGAAGCTGAAGTATTAAACACTCATCAAACCTCATTTACTGTTGCTATGATTCCGCTCGTACTGGTTATTGGCTTGAACGCTTTATTGACCTATGTGATCTTTCCAACGATAGATTTTGGCAGTCTGCAAACTCAGTTTCCAGACTTGAATGTCGCAGGATCGCTTGGGCTGTGGTCAATCATCATCTCATTGGTTGTGGCTTGTGTGGTGTTAATCCTACTCCGTATCGGACATTGGAATAACCTACAAAAAACCATCAACCGCGGTACTTATGATTCCATGCTACCTATTTTTAACACGGCATCAGAAGTCGGTTATGGGGCAGTTATCGCGTCACTAGCAGGTTTTCTTCTTATCCGTGATAGCATCCTCAACCTGAACCCTAACAACCCTCTAATCTCAGAAGCGGTCGCGATGACGACACTGGCTGGTATCACAGGGTCGTCATCTGGTGGCTTGAGTATTGCGCTATCGACGTTGGGCGAAGACTATCTCAGAATGGCGGTCAATGCGGGTATTGATCCTGAACTTATGCACCGTGTTGCCGTCATGGCGGCGGGTGGTCTTGATACACTGCCGCACAGTGGTGCTGTCATTACGCTATTGGCTATCTGTGGTCTCACCCACAAGCAGTCTTACCTAAACTTGGCAATGGTCACCATGGTCATTCCATTGGTCGCTGTGGTTGCTGTGATCACGCTAGGTACAATGTTTGGTTCATTCTAAGTTTGGTCCATTCTAGGACAGTCTAATTGCAAGTTGATATGTGCTTCTAGCATTCAGGCGCATCATAAATAAAACCCACTTAGCTCAATGCTTGGTGGGTTTTTTGTGGCAGCCTACCGTCTATAAATGCAGTAAAAACCGACTATCTATAACTCGTAAATAGCTGGCAAATGAGAAGTAATTACTAAGGAATATCACAAAATTATCTGAATTACGGTATCATAGGCGCACTTTTTTAATTTTTACTATTTTTAGAAGTTTTTAGTATGAATAACATCGCATCGATAAGTGATGAAACACTTGAGATGTTCGATAACCAATCCGTTTATATAAAAGTATAGGTGACAAAAGTGCGTGAGATTCTAGTAACCAGTGCGCTGCCCTACGCCAATGGCTATATCCATTTGGGGCATCTTGTAGAATATATTCAGACTGACATTTGGGTACGCGCGATGAAAGCGCAAGGTCATCAGGTCACCTATGTCTGCGCAGATGATGCACATGGTACGGCAATCATGCTCAAAGCAGAAGCCAATGGCGTGACGGCCGAGGCGCAAATTGCCTCAGTTAAAGCCTCACACGAAGCAGACTTTTCAAAGTTTCTAATCGATTTTGACAACTATCACACCACTCACTCAGACGAAAACAAAGAATTCTCTGAGCTGATTTATCGTCGTCTAAACGATGCAGGTCATATCAGTACCAAAGATGTCGAGCAGCTGTTTGACCCTGAAAAGCAATTGTTTTTAGCCGATCGCTTTGTCAAAGGCATCTGCCCTGAGTGCGACTCAGCAGATCAGTATGGCGATAACTGCGAAGTCTGCGGTACGACTTATGATGCTACTGAGCTAAAAGAGCCTTACTCAACCTTATCTGATGCAACGCCTGTTCTCAAAACCTCTAAACATTATTTCTTTGATTTGCCTGAGTTTGAGCAGTTCTTACAGGACTGGACTCGCAGTGATAATCGCTTGCAAACCTCAGTCGCTAACAAACTACAAGAATGGTTTGACGCTGGACTTGCCAGCTGGGACATCTCTCGCGATGCACCCTATTTTGGTTTTCAAATTCCAGATACGCCAAGTGATGAGCCAGACAAATACTTTTATGTATGGCTAGATGCGCCAGTTGGCTACATGGCAAGCTTCAAAAACCTATGTGATAAGCGTGCAGGCACCGATCAAGCGCTTGATTTTGACCGCTACTGGGCACAAGAAAACGAGCACAAGACCGAGGTCTATCACTTCATCGGTAAAGACATTGTTTACTTCCATGCGCTGTTTTGGCCAGCGATGCTAGCGGGTAGCGAATTGCGTACACCGACTGGTGTCTTCGCCCATGGCTTCTTAATGGTCAATGGCGAAAAAATGAGTAAGTCACGCGGTACTTTCATCAAAGCCGAAACTTACGCTGAGCACTTGCATCCTGAATATCTGCGTTATTATTTCGCTAGTAAATTGTCTGACAAAGTGGAAGACATCAATCTCGATCTAGAAGACTTTATGCAAAAGGTCAACTCTGACTTGGTGGGTAAAGTCGTCAATATCGCCAGTCGTAGCGCTGGGTTCTTGGTTAAAAAATACGATGGAATGCTGTCAGAGGTTTGCGTCGAGTCAGCACTGTTAGAAGACATAACCAAAACAGGCGATGAAATTGCGGCGGCTTATGAGAATCGTGAGTTCTCACGTGCCATGCGTCTCATCATGCAATGTGCAGACAAGGCTAACGAATATATCGATGCCAAGAAACCATGGTCGCTAGCGAAGCAGGAAGGTACTGAACAAGAAGTTCAAGACGTTTGCTCGGTTGCTATCAATATCTTCCGTCAATTGATGGTCTATCTGGCGCCTGTATTGCCTGAGCTGACCAGCAATGCCAAAGACTTTCTAAACCTTGATGATTTGAGCTTTGCCAGTCGTAATGAGTGGTTACTAGGTCATAAAATCAATAAGTTCAAACCATTAATGCAACGTATTGAAGAAAAAGATATCGAAGCCATGGTAGAAGACTCCAAAGCATCACTGACTCAAGCCGATTCACCTGCCGCAACTGAAAGTAGCAAGTCTGCTGCAAAAGATAAAGCATCTGCAACAGATGCTGATGCTGAGCAAACGGACTACATTGGCATCGAAGACTTCGCCAAAGTCGAGATGAAAGTAGCACACGTCTTAGAGTGCAGTCATGTAGAAGGCGCAGATAAGCTACTCCAGTTCACGCTTGATGTTGGTGAAGACAAACCACGCAACGTGTTTAGCGGTATTCGTAAGTTCTATGAGCCTGAGCAGTTGACGGGTAAGAAAGTCATCTGCGTCACCAATCTTGCCCCGCGTAAAATGAAATTTGGCATCTCAGAGGGCATGGTGCTATCAACGGGTAATCCAAAAACCCAGCTAACGGTCGTTACGCTACCTGATAACTGTGTCATTGGTGATGTCCTCGCATAAAAACGTTGGCTTCACTAATGATGTAAGTAATCATTAAAGAACGAAAAATAAAGAACAAAAAAACGGTCTATTTAGACCGTTTTTTTATGGCTGACTTAAAAGACTAGAGCTCGTTGTTATCTATGTAAGATACTATCTACTTGAAATCTTATCTACTTAAAATATCTATGATCTGCAACGTGTCATTGATTACGGTCACAATGTTATTATCTGGCGTACGGATACGAACGTAGCGATCATCATAACGATCTAAAATGACAGAACGATCATAATCTCTTCTATCAATCTTGCCGACTACTCTATAACCGTACTTATCAAGATCACGCTTGAACGAAGCGTTTGGGCTCGCATTACGATAAGCGTTAATATTGGGCTGGGCATTACCGTTTTGTTTATAATCTTTACTGCTATAAGTATGCTTACCTTTGGCATTACCATTACCGTTATTGTCTTTTGCCATAGCAGGTAGGCAAACTAAAGAAGTGGCCGTAATACCAGCGATAGTTAATAGCTTGAGATTAGCGATATTCATCATGTCATCCTTAAAATAGTTATTTGAAAAATTAGTAGGTAAGCAGTAGAGCGCATCACATATCTATTATTTCATTACAATGATGATTTGAATGTTGTATACACTAGCGCATTAGCATTACCGTATTAAAATGAGCTTACATTAACAATGAAGCGGGTACGTGATAGATAGGTTGCGCGCATGTAAGTTTTTTATTATCATTTTTTTGAGTATAAAGTTCAGTCAAAAGGTATTACTTTATGATGACCTCTCTAAAATAAGCCTTTACGCTGCTCGTCAACGTGTTTACCTGTTACGCCTATGACGAATGCGCTTTAATTTTTTATTGCGATAACTTACATTGCTGTCATAATATAAACATAATAATCGATGGAACGATTACTGTATTTAATGGTTAGCCGGCTATTTCGTTATCGACGTAGCATTGACTCGACTAATCTGCATTCTCCAATATCCTTTTTCAACAATCAAAAAAAGAGCCTGACAGATGGTTTGAGCACTACTACAAGTAGTCACGACCACTCTGATAGCACTCATTTGACTTTTGTGATTGATATAACCTATGAGTTAATCTAATAATGACTATTGCTTCTACTCTACGCTTGAGCCTATATGGCGTTGCTCTTAGTGCCGTTAGCACACTTAGCCTCATCGGCTGCTCAAACTCCTCTACTGATACTACAGCGACAACTGAAAATAGTAGCGCTACAGACAAACCCGCCAAATCCATTGCGATTACCCAAATTGTTGAGCATCCATCGTTAGATGACATGCGCCGCGGTATCATTGATGAATTGGCAGATAATGGTTATGTAGAAGGTCAAAACCTAACGGTTAATTTTCAAAGTGCGCAAGGTAATACAGCGACAGCCGGACAGATTGCCAAACAGTTTGCAGGAGACAATCCGGATGCCATCGTGGCTATCTCGACACCATCTGCTCAGTCAATTGTAGCGGCGACCACCACGATTCCTATTATCTATACCGCGGTATCAGACCCACTGGGCGCCAAGCTCATCACAGAAGATGGCAAGCCTTTTCAAAGCAATTTGACAGGATTATCAAGTCAGCTCCCGCTAGAGCCGCAGTTAGATTTGTTGCAGCAGATAAAGCCTGACCTAAAAACAATAGGCTATGTCTACAGCCCAGGCGAAGCCAACTCAGTATCATTGCGAGAGAGTCTCAAACAAGCCCTGCCAGCACGAGGTCTGTCGTTATTAGATATTCCTGCCAACCGCCCAACCGATATCGGTATGGCAACACGTAGTTTGCAGGGACGTGCAGATATTATTTATACCTCATTTGACAATAACGTTGCATCTGCCTTTGAGGCAATGACGCAAGCGGCAAATGAGTTAAAGCTACCGATTATCGCATCTGATGAATTCAGTGTGAAACGCGGCGCCACAGCTGCTCTTGGTGTCAATGATTATGACTTTGGACGTACCACAGGCAAAATGGTATATCGTGTATTGAACGGTGAAGCCGTCAATACTATCGAGCCTGAAGTCATGAACGATCTGACCTTGTATGTCAGTCCTAAGCACGCTAAAACACAAGGTGCCAACTTGCCAGCAGACTTGCTAAAAAATGCCATCAATGTTGATACTGATACCAAATAAAAAGTATTCAGCTATCCATTAGCACATTCATTATTTATATAGTGTATGGACACACTATTATTTTAGGAGTAAAACCCATGTTGTCTCAAAATCGTTTTGGTCGTTTTAATTTTGGCAAAGCTATCTTATTAGGCGGCGTCTGCACCGCTATCTTGACGGGTTGTAATCAGTCGCCAACAGATGATCCAGATACTATTGATGGTGCAGTGGGCGGTGATACGGTAGCGATGAAGACAGTCGCTATCACTGCTATCGTCGAACACCCAGCGCTTGATGATGTGCGTAAAGGGGTCATTGATGAACTGAACGAAGCAGGATTCAAAGACGGTGAAAACCTAACGGTTAACTTCCAAAGCGCGCAGGGTAATACGGCGACTGCAGGACAGATTGCCAAGCAATTCGTGGCTGACGCACCAGATGTTATCGTTGCTATCGCCACGCCATCTGCACAGTCTGTTGCCGCTTCTACTAGCAGCATTCCGCTAGTATTTTCTGCGGTAACTGATCCAGTGGCGGCCAAGCTTGTACCTACTCTAGATGGTTCTGGTACCAATGTCACAGGCGCATCAGACGCCCTACCATATGAGCCACAAATCGAGTTAATGCGTCAAATCATTCCAGAGTTAAAGAACGTCGGTTATGTCTATAGCCCAGGCGAGGTCAACTCGACTATTATCCTAAAGAACCTAAAAGAGAAACTAACGCCGCTAGGTATCAATGTACTCGAAGCGCCAGCACAGCGTAGTAATGATATTGCGATGGCAGCCCGTAGTCTTGAAGGCAAGGTCGATATGATCTATACGTCGACTGATAACAATGTGGTGTCCGCGTACGAGTCACTCTATCAAATCGCAAGAGAAAGCAAAATCCCACTTATCGCATCGGATACCAGCTCAGTTGAGCGCGGTGCAGTTGCGGCATTAGGCGTAGATTACTATGAGCTTGGCCGTGAAACGGGTAAAATCGTCGTGCGTATCTTAAACGGTGAAAAAGCAGGTGCTATCCCTGTTTATACCCCGCAAGCGCTGAATCTATATGTCAGCCCAAAACATGCCGAAGAAGAAGGCATCACTTTGTCACAAGCGGTTATCGATAAAGCAAAAGAAGTGGTAGAATAACGCACTTTTATATTTGGCTCAGAGCAGCGGCCGTTATAAGATAGCAATGACGCTTATTAACTGATCGTCTATCTTATGCTTCGATGTTAAATGTTAGACAAGAAACCCAGCTATGAATCAGTAGGCTGGGCTTCTTGTTTCAGTAGCGCCTATTTCAATGAGCTTGTTTCGTATATTGCGGTATTTAGCTTGTGGCTTATCTGGTACTTGTTGAGTAAAATACATTTTATCGCGTCGAATATTGCTGTTGCTTGAATCAGAGCTTTAAACCAAGGTAACTTATGATCGTTGTTAATCGTGACCTGTTTTGGTTTACCCTAACCGCAGATTGCTTAATCTGTTAAATTCACCGCTTAGCTGTTTAGTATGTAGAGGGTTTTGGCCATTGCCACTTACCTATCTTGACCATACGCTAGACACTGGGTTATGACTTACTGATCTCTTATGTCTTTAATTGCTTTTTTTGGTGCGCTTGAAAGTGGTCTGATTTACGGCCTAGTCGCACTCGGTGTGCTGATCTCATTTCGTACACTCGACTTTCCTGACTTGACCGCTGATGGTAGTTTTCCGTTAGGCGGCGCGGTCGCTGGTATCTCTATCGTCGCTGGTATCAACCCGTGGCTCGCCTGTGCTTTTGGTATGTTAGCAGGCTCAGTCGCTGGTATCGTTACCGCATGGCTGCACGTCAAGCTCGGTATTCTGCAACTGCTCGCCAGTATCTTGGTGATGGTCGCTCTATATTCTGTCAACCTACGTATTATGGGTGCGCCAAACCTACCCTTGCTTGGTGAGACGACGGTATTTAGTAGCTTGGTGACTGATGGCAATGGTTATTGGATGCGCTGTCTGATTATCGGTGTCGTCGTGGCGCTCGCGATGTTATTTTTAAACTGGTTTTATAGCACCGAAACTGGGTTATCGATGCGCGCTACTGGCTCAAACTTAAGAATGGCACAGGCGCAAGGCATCAATACCTCATGGATGACCATCATCGGTATGGCAATTTCTAACGGTTTGATTGCCCTAGCAGGTGCACTGTTTGTCCAGACTCAGGGTGGTGCAGATATCTCAATTGGTATCGGTACCATCGTTATCGGTCTAGCAGCGGTCATCATTGGTGAGACCATCATTCCTGCCAAGCGTATTTGGCTGATTACCTTTGCCGTTGTGGTCGGTGCGGTATTGTACAAGCTGTTCATTCAGGTGGCGCTATCGAGCGATACCTTACGTAGTATCGGTTTTGGTCCGCAGGATTTGAACTTGATTACTGCACTACTCGTGGTACTAGCCTTGGTATTGCCAAAAGCGAAAACGAAGTTTTTATCACGAAAGGTTCGCGCCTAATGACAGTTAAAGCAAGTATTAACAGCACTTGCAATGCTTGAAGAGACAATAAGGAATAACGATTATGATGCAAGCCACCGATTTACAGCTGACCTTTAATCCAGGCACACCTATCGAAAACCCTGCCCTACGTGGTATCAGTTTGAATATCGCTGATGGTGAGTTCGTCACTGTCATTGGTACCAATGGTGCAGGTAAATCTACCTTTTTGAACGCAGTAAGCGGTACAACGCGCGTCGATAGTGGCTCAATCTTGCTCAATGGCATTGATGTTACCAAAAAATCCGCCCATCAACGCGCGCACTGGGTTGCACGTGTTTTTCAGGATCCGATGGCTGGTACTTGTGAAGCTCTGACCATTGAAGAAAACATGGCATTGGCTTATAAGCGCGGTGGCAAACGCGGTTTGAAGTTTGCACTTAACCAAGACAACCGTGACTTGTTCCGAGAAAAGTTATCAGTATTGAAATTAGGTCTAGAGAATCGTCTGACAGACCGCATGGGACTGCTCTCTGGTGGTCAACGTCAAGCCGTAAGTTTGCTTATGGCATCATTGCAGCCCTCTAAGATTTTATTGCTTGATGAGCATACAGCAGCCCTCGATCCAAAAACCGCCGCTTTTGTTTTAGAATTGACAGATAAAATCGTCACCGACAACAAACTCACCACCATGATGGTGACGCATTCTATGCAGCAAGCCTTGGCACATGGAACACGCACCGTGATGCTGCACCAAGGGCAAGTGGTCTTAGATGTGTCTGGAGATATTCGTAAAGGTATGACCGTACACGACCTACTAGATATGTTTGAGCAAACACGCGGCGAAAAGGTCGAAGACGACAGTCTAATTTTAAGCTAAAACTTCTCAACTTATAAATTTTAAGTAACGGATATAACTGTTTTAACGCTTCCTGAAACCTTCAAGAGAATTGATTTTTCTTGAAGGTTTTTTGTTATCTATAGTTAATACTCATATGAAGTTTCTATTGACCATTATATAGTTGTTGTCTATCTATGCTTCGCTATTGTCATCTATCTATGAGGTCTGTCATGCGCAAAATTCCTATTTATTCCCACCCTGCTGCTGGTTGGCCTGCGCTGATCTCATCCACTCAAAAACTGATGGACTACCAGACGTTTTTGCGAGGCGGTCTTAGCGTACTCAAAAGCAACCAACCTCAAGGCGGGTTTGACTGTCCAGGCTGTGCATGGCCTGATCATAAATCGCATAAAGCCATCGATGTTTGTGAAAACGGTATCAAGGTCATTGCTAGTGAGACCATGACGCACAAAGCAGACGCAGAGTTTTTTGCGAAGCATACCGTCACTGAGTTACAGGGATGGTCTGGCTACGAGCTTGAGCATAGTGGTCGTTTATCAGAGCCTGTCTATTATGATACCGCGCAAGATCGCTACGTCCCTATTCCTTGGGAAACGGCTTATAGCTTGATCGCTGAACAACTAGGACAGCTTGATTCACCCGATGAAGCCCTATTTTACACATCAGGGCGCGTGACCAACGAGCCAGCCTTTTTATATCAGTTATTTGTACGCTGTTTTGGTACCAATAATTTACCTGATTGCTCCAATATGTGTCATGAGCCCACATCGGTCATGCTCAGCAAACAGTTAGGTATTGGTAAAGCGACGGTCATGCTAGAAGACTTTGAGCAAGCCAAACTGATATTGATGTTTGGGCAAAACCCAGCGACCAACCATCCACGTATGCTGGAGATGCTTGCATACGCACATGAGCAAGGGTGCCGAATCATCTCAATCAATCCAATGCGTGAGCAAGGTTTAAATAAATTTAGAAATCCGCAAAAACCAACGCATATGGCAGCTGGTCAAAGTGCTGACATGGTTGATGATGTCATTCAGATTCAAATCGGCGGGGATGCCGCGCTATTGACGGGCATTGCCAGATGGCTGATTGAAAACGATAGAATCAACCATGACTTTATCACCACTCATACCTCAGGTTTTGAACCGCTAAAACAATGGCTAACAGCGCAAACTTGGGAAGATATCACGCTTGGATGCGGTATCACTCAAACAGATATTGTTAATCTCGCTAAGTTGGTTGCTGATAGCCCAGCGACGATTTGTACTTGGGGCATGGGCATCACCCAGCATGTGCAAGGCGATGACAATGTCGCAATGATTACCAATTTGCTGCTACTGATGGGTATGATCGGTATTGATGGTGCAGGCGCCTCTCCCGTTCGTGGTCACTCCAACGTACAGGGCGATCGCACCATGGGTATCCACGAGCGCCCGAGCAAAAGCTTACTGGACAGTCTTGAACGTGTCTTTGAGCGCCCTATGCCGCAAGAGCATGGCTACGACGTCGTCACAGGTGCCAAAGCGCTTATTGCGGGTCAATTAAAAGTCTTTATGGGCATGGGCGGTAATTACGCGGTAGCAGCCCCTGATACGAGCGCTATAGAACAAGCATTAACCACTACTCAGCTCAATATATTTGTCGGCACTAAGCTTAATGAGACGATGTTATATCCAGGTGCAAATAATATAATTTTGCCGTGCCTAGGTCGTACTGAGCGCATTACGACGACAAAAGGTGAGCAGTTTGCCACGATCGAAGACTCAATGTGCCAAATCGTTCCAACTCAAGGCAAGCTAAAACCCGTGAGCGACACTTTAAAATCTGAAGCACAAATTGTGGCAGATATAGCGGTACATGTGCTCGGTGCTGACTCGTCTATTCCTTGGCTTGCGATGAGTGAAGATTTTAACCTTATTCGCGACTATATTGCCCAAGCTATTAACGGTTTTGAAAACTTCAACCATCGCATTCGCACCTCTGAGCGCGGTTTTCATTTGTATCATGCGGCGCGTCATCGTGTATGGAATACCAAGAGCGGCAAAGCGCAGTTTGAAGTACCGCAGTATCCCATTACGTACGTTGCAGCCCAAATGGAAGATACGCAAGACATTGATGACGATAATACCATGCAAAAGGTGACGCAAAAGGTTTGGCAGTTGACCAGTGTCCGTAGTCATGACCAATTCAATACCATGATATTTGGGTTCAAAGACCGCTATCGCCAAACCAATCGCCGCGATGTACTGTTTATGCATCCAGACGAGATAAGCCGCTTAGGTTGGCAAAAAGGTGACCATATTATGGTGACTCGCCAACGTGTTAAAGACAGTGAAGCTGAATCACGCACACTAGGTCCACTGATATTAACGGATATGGATATTGCCTCTAACGCGGTTGCCGCTTACTATCCTGAATGCAATGATCTGTTCGATTTAGACACACATGCGCCAGACTCTCATATTCCAGCGTACAAGTCGACGACCGTTGTTTTGGAGCGCGTCAATGCAGATGCTCGAATAGCTGAGCCTGCGTAAATGACTACGATAACTGAAGATAGCGTTGAGCAAAGTGAGTTGCCTAGCACTACTGCTATGATCAATGATACAGCTGAAACTAAAGTGGCTATGACTGGAGCATCTGAGGATAACGTAGTATCTGAGATGCTGCTTGCTCGTAACCACTTAGCGCATAAGCATTATTACTCATCAGATAATGACGGACTCAATAGCGAGGACCATACTGCTCAAGCTTATATCGAATCTCAGACCACCAGTTTGGCAGTAGAAGCAGCGGTTTCAATTATCATTAATGGGATTCATTATGCGGTACTAATGGCCAGCCCTTACCAACTAGAGTACTTGGCTGTTGGCTTCTTATTTAGTGAAGGATTGATCCAGCATAGTCATGAGTTACTCGACTGGGAAGTGACTCATCTTACGGATATTGATAGCTACCAAAAGTTTGCTCAGGCTTCAAGAGACGAGAATTTCGAACCATCATCATTTGAGCAACGCTTACAACAATTTCAAGACTATGATATCTATGTCGTAGAGCTGGTCTTAAGCCAGCGTTGCCATCAACGTATCCAAGCTCAGAAGCGGCAATTAGCAGGGCGTACAGGCTGCGGTATGTGCGGTATCACTGGCCTGACACAGGCATTGCCCGACTTGAGCCACTACTCACAAGCAAATATCAATGACACTCAGGCAGCTGTGCCAAGCCTTGACTATCTATTAGCATTACGTCAGCAAGTGGATGCCGCACAGCACACACATCAGCTAACAGGCGCTGTGCACGCAGCAGCAACGATATACAATGAGCAGTTGTACTTGTTTGAGGATGTGGGACGCCACAATGCGCTCGACAAATTAATCGGTTGGCAACTGCGACAAAAAGTAGCGGTTGATTGTGTACTCATGACCTCACGCCTATCGATTGAACTGGTACAGAAGTCTATTCGTAGCCGCATACCCTGGCTCATTGGCATGTCAGCACCGACCAGTACAGCCGTGCGTGTCGCTGAACGCTATGGTCTTGGATTGGCTGGGTTTTTACGCAATAATAGAGTGACTTACTATTCACAGGGCTAAATAATATTAAAAGAGATAAAGGTAATAATAAAGAGATCGCTCATCAGGTTAAGGTTTGATGTTTAACACTCCTTTGTCCTTTTATTATTTAATCACAACTAAATCAATAGCAACTCAACCAATTGAAAATAAAGGGTAAATACATATTAATCAAAAATAACCTTTGTTTGCATAAAAAATGACTTGTAATTTGGCATATTTTTGCTAATATAGTCCACCTTGATTGGCTGGATGGCAGAGTGGTCATGCAGCGGACTGCAACTCCGTTAACGCCGGTTCGATTCCGACTCCAGCCTCCAATTATTTATTAACTTTACGTTAATTTTGGCTTGCATTATTATCCCAACCGATTATAATAGCGACCACTTATCTAGTAACCAGATGGTCTATCAACTGGTTTACATATTAGATAACACAAGTTTTGCCCGGGTGGTGAAATTGGTAGACACAAGGGATTTAAAATCCCTCGCTAGCAATAGCGTGCCGGTTCAAGTCCGGCTCCGGGTACCATTACATAGTCCTATACTATCTTATAGAAAAGCTAAAGCCCCTGATATCAGGGGCTTTGTTGTATTTGGCGTTCTATACTGTCCTGCTACATAGAACTTTATTCAAAAGCTCTATATATCAATACTCCATGCGCAATTGCCATAATAACTAGAGTCGTGGCACAAGCCAAGATATTCAAAAAGCGTTTCAAATATTCTCACTTGCACCACTACGCTCAGCAAAACCTATGTCATGTCATACTTGAGACTTTTAAAGTTATGCTGATATCATGGTATAAGAGACCACTATCACATCTCTAGTAGTGCATCACCATAGTCGTCACGTAAGTCTTTTTTCACCATTTTTCCAGCGCCATTAAGCAAAATACTTTCTGTAAAAATAACTTTGTCAGGTATTTGCCAGCTAGCAATCTTGTCTTCATAAAAACTCAGCACTTGTGCCTCGTCGAGCTCTACATTTTCTTCTTTAACCACAATCAATACTGGACGCTCGCCCCATTTTTTGTGTTTTGCAGCAATTGCGGCTGCCATTTTTATCTGTGGATGTGCCACTGCAATGTTTTCAAGTTCTACTGAAGATATCCACTCCCCACCAGATTTGATCAAGTCTTTTGATCGGTCACGAATATTCATATAGCCATCAGCATCAATGGTTGCAATATCACCAGTGTCAAACCAGCCATCTTCCGTGATGGCATCAGGGTTTTCCGTATAGTAGTCGTTGATAATCCAGTGACCTTTGATTTGTAGGCGACCTTGAGAGATGCCATCTTCTTTCACTCTTTTGAGCGGCTCGTCAGTATCTATGAGGCGTAACTGTACGCCATAAGGCGGACGACCTTGAGAATTACGTAATTCGTTAATCTCATCCTTGCTCAGTGATTTATGCTTAGCTTTGATTTGATTCATTGCGCCAAGTGGACTGGTCTCCGTCATACCCCAGCCATGTACCGCATCGCAGTTAAAATCTTCTCTAAAGGTTTTGATTACTGATGGTGGACAGGCAGCGCCACCAACGATAGTACGTGTCATGCTGTCTAGCTTACTTCCTCTGGCTTTAGCAGCGGTCAATAGACTTTGCCAAATTGTTGGGACGCCCAAAGCGACAGTCACGTGATAATCGTCAATGAGAGAAACTAGGCTGTCGCCATCAAGATTGGGGCCTGGAAGCATCAAGGAACAACCAGTTAATGCAGCAGCATAAGGAGTGCCCCACGCATTGACATGGAACATAGGTACTACAGGTAGCAAGACATCTTGAGCAGATAGCGCTGAGACATCAGGCATACACAGCGCCATCGCATGAAGTACAGACGATCGATGGGTATACAATATCCCTTTAGGGTTGCCTGTCGTACCTGAGGTGTAGCACAACGAGCTGGCAGTAGCCTCATCGAACTGAGGCCACTCAAAGTCAGGAGAGTGATCTGCTAGTAATTCGTCAAAGAATAATACATTCGGTAGCTTTGCGACAACATCATCATCTCGATCACTTAGACAAATAAAGTGTTCAATACCTTTAATATCTTCTTTAATTGCCATAATTAATGGCAAAAAGGTGACATCAAAGAAAAGCACACGATCATCAGCATCATTGATAATGTAGCTTAGCTGCTCAGGGAATAAGCGTGGATTGATGGTATGACAAACCATCCCACTGCCTGAAATGGCGTACCACGCTTCTAGATGACGATGGTTATTCCACGCTAGTGTGGCAAGGCGCTCTGAAGACTTGAGTCCAAGGGTAAATAAGGCATTAGCCAGTCGTTTTGAGTTATCCGAAATACTCTGCCAATTGGTATGAGTCATCTGACCATCTACTTCTTTGGACAAAACCGCCGTATCGCCATGGTAGCGCGCGGCGTGTTCGATAAGACCGCTGATCAGCAATGGCTGATACATCATTTTTCCTAACATAGTACATTCCCTGTAGTTGTTTTAATGTCACCTTACTCTTATGAGTACATCTTCTGATGCTAAAATTAGGCCACAACTAAGAATAATCAGAATTATGGATGATGACAAGCGAATATTATGAGCTGATTAGATAACAAAAGCCTACTACCAAGCATCTAGTGCTAGATTATTAAAATCACGCCTTTTATTTATGACTTCTCTAACAGAGATTTATAAGCCCCCCTGCTGTTAACGCTTTCAACAAGTAATAGTAAAACAAAAAATCCGACCACCTTAAGTGATCGGATTTTTGATATTTAGTAGTCATGAGCAAAGACAGTAAACGAGTGCTCAACTTATAATGTCATCAAAATTAAGTATGATGCGACATACTTTTGAGCCGGGCGCTATAGCTACTTTTTTAATTACAAAGATAACAGACGATGCCGAAATGTGTTTGCGTTATTAGCCATTACATACTCTCTTCGACTGGCTAATTTTGCCATTCTTACACACGAACTTGCCACCTTCGCAATGAGACACACCGCCCATTTTACCAGAGCATGGCTTATTCTGAGCATTCGCCTGCATGGCGGGTGCCATGAGTAATAACGATACAATAAACGCTGACCACAATTTCATCATAACACCCTCAATAGTTGCGCAATATAATCGAAAATATATCACTACAAATGACTCTCATCAACAACTATCTGACTTATGTCTATTACTCAGAAACCAGCTTCATCTTGTGTCAGTTCACTTATCTCGATTGGCACAGCATAAAGCCACGTCCTATCAGCATTACAATAAAACTGTCCCTCTTCAAAATTTACAATACAAGCTGTAAAATCGTTATCCGCTTGGTCATCTAACGCATCTTCATCGCTTATGTCGCTCACTGCACACCATACTTCTTGGTGACCATTCTTAAGCATTGAACGGGTCAACTCGCTTCCTACAACTCCCCTATCCATAATGATGACTCCTACGATGAATATGATTGTTCAGTTAAACAATTGGGATAATAGGAGCAGCCACCTGAATATATCTTAGAGTTCCGATGTCCTAACTGTTTTATGCGTGCCATTGTTATTCTACATAAACATCATGACATACAATTAACCGTTAAAGAAGCGACTATAATAGTCCAAGCGCATCGTTGAATGACTATAAATGCTGATGCTCAGACCCACAAGGTCCAACTGTTTTAGACAATAACTGCTTACAGTCCTACTTCATCCTGAGTAAGCTCAACTTTTTTAATCGGTACAGCATAGCGCCATAAATTGCCTTGATCACAGACAAACTTATCTTGTTCAAAAGATACGATAGTGACCAATAATTCGTAATACCCATTATCGATAGTTGCCATCGCATGATCGTCATTAACATTGCTCACAGCACACCATACACCGGTATCGCTGCGTTCTAGGATCGCTTGTGTCAACCTACTTCCTTGTAGTTCGATAATCATCTCTAATCCTTAAAATATGACCCGTTGAGTCTCTACTTTACCTATAAATTCACTTTCTGCAATATATTTTTTAGACTCAGAAGTTTTGAATGGGCGTATTAGAGCGCAAATCTCATTACTTAAGATAGAGATTTCGTTGATTAAAATGGTACAACTGACAGGATTTATTAGACCAGAAACTATGCGATTTGATGACTGGATGGCGTGGGAGGGTCGAACTATTTTTGTTAATATTGAGCAGATTTATAATATTCGGTACCACTAGTAATACCAACATTCTATATAGAGCATCATAGGACGAGATAGAAATTAAAACCCAAAAAACGCCCAAAATAAAGGGCTGACCGTCATAGACTGTCAGCCCTTTATCAATATTTGGTGGAGATGGCGGGAGTTGAACCCGCGTCCGCCAGCATTACGCTCATGAATCTACATGTTTAGTTTCTGTCTTTAATTTTAGTCCGCACCGATCCGACAGTCAGGATGGATTGGACGATTCTCTACTTTTGAACCCAAGCGATTGAGACAATCCCTTGTGGCGAGCCTACATGCGGACGCTTCAACTTAGTTAACCAACTGTAGGTGATCAGCAACTAAGTAAGCAGGGTTTATGCTGCTAGAGCGTAAGTTTCGTCGTTTGCGACTATAACAATATATGTTTGATTAACGAGAGGACATACACTCTCGACATGCATCATTGAGTTTCATCACCAGCGTCGAAGCCAGAACATCCCCAATAAGGTCGCTTATTATATAGGAACATCAGGCAGGTTTTCAACCTATAGTAGACTTGCATTACATTACGTTACAGCTTAATAATTTACGCCAAAACCGTATTTAACCACTGACCAATATTTTGAATCTGCGGCATACAAACTTGATGTGCCATCGGATACGTATTGTAAGACACATTATAGTCCTTTGCTGACAATAACTGCTGTGCTTGCTCACCTAGGATGACAGGCACGACTGGATCATGAGAACCATGCTCAATCAAAATGGGCATGTCTTTGTTCGCGGCACTATACTCAATATTATCATTGGTCGCTAAGTAGGTAGAGAGCGTCATCAAGCCAGCCAAACGTTCTGGATAGCCAAGTGCCACGTGATATGCCACTGCCCCGCCCTGCGAAAACCCTGCAATAACGATATGCTCTGGTAAAACGCCGCGCTCTATCTCACGACTGATCAAATCTTGTATCTGCTGAGCAGACTCTTCAATCTGAGCCACATCTACTTTACGCTCCAGACTCATCTCTATGATGTCGTACCATGCTGGCATCACCATGCCGCCATTTACCGTGACTGGGCGTTTAGGTGCATGTGGGAAGATAAAACGTACTGCCATATCATCAGCCAGTCCAAGCTGCGGTACCACTGGCTCAAAATCATGACCGCTAGCACCTAAGCCATGCAGCCAAATCACTGCGCGATCTATCTTTTTTTGAGAGGGATTGTGCTCAACGACGACTGCGTCTAGATAGTTACTCATAGTTATCCTTAATAATGTAGTGAGATATGCCCGAAGCATTTCTATGTTGTTTGCCAAAATAATGTGAGTGTCATTATATGGTCAATATCATCTGTTAGTTTGGGAGTGTGGTCAATAGTGCAGCATGAAACAGACCATAGCAAAAATGTGAACCCTAGAAAAAGACACATATAATCTTAAGACCGATAGGTTCAATACTATCAAGCTTGAATACTGTTAACTGTCTATTCTTTAGTACACTTGCCTACAATAGTGTCCGCATTAATGCTAAATTTTTACACGGTTAAGCTTTTACAAGAATACATTGACTTTAGTGCTTTTTAGCAAAACGTTATTTTTTTAATTCCTATCCATATAACCGATGGGATTTTTATAATTTTGCAGGAACATTTTACATGACAATTTCTGATAAATCAGCGCTTGAGCTGAGTAAGCAGACGCCGGCCAAGGTTAATAAGATTAATCTCGCCTTACCTTTAACGCTGATCAGCTCATTATTGATAGTAGGTTGCACTGCCGATAGCCGCTCAATGCTCACATCAAAAGCCCCTTCATCGACGACGCAACCGCAATCTTCCTCACCTGTTGCATATACCTATGGCGTGCGTCCATTTTACCTGATAAATGATATGGACGAGGGACCACTAAAAGAAGAGCTACAGGCCTGCAGAAGGCAACTGCCAAGTAAGACTGACTTCTCTATTGCCCATCGAGGTGCGCCATTACAACTTCCTGAACATACCTATGACAGCTACGTGGCGTCAGCGCAAATGGGTGCTGGCATCTTGGAATGTGATGTAGCGTTTACCAATGACGGTGAGCTTGTCTGTCGTCATGCCCAAAACGATTTGCACACCACTACTAATATTTTGACCACGCCGCTGGCTAACCAATGTACCGTACCGCCCATCTTAGATGCTAAAGGTAAACTTACCAATGCTGGCAGTATCGAATGCCGAACCTCAGATATTAGCGGTGCTGAGTTTAAAACCTTGACAGGTAAAATGGATGCCGCCAATAAAGAAGCAACCAGCATTAGTGAATATATGAATGCAACCGCGCCTTGGCGAACGGATTTGTACTCACAAAACGGCAAGGTGATGACGTTAAAAGAGCATATCGCATTGGCACGCCAGCTGGGTATGAAGCACACACCTGAGCTAAAAGCGCCTGCAGTAGCTATGCCGTTTAATGACTATCGTTTAGATGACTATCGCCAACAGCTGATAGACACTTATAAAGCTGCCAACGTACCTGCAAGCGATGTGTTTGCTCAGTCATTCAATATAGAAGATCTTGATTACTGGATCAAAAAAGAGCCAGCTTATGGCGCTAACGCCGTCTATCTTATAGATGACAGCAACGAGACCGCTGACGATAAAACATTTGATAAAGATGACGCAGCCACTTGGAAACATTCATTGGCTGATATCAAAGCACGTGGTATCAACACCATTGCACCAGCGCTTTGGCTATTGGTCACTACTGATGGTAAGGGAGATATGCAACCATCAGAATACGCAAAACAAGCCAAGGCTAATGGTCTCAACATTATTACGTGGTCAATAGAACGCTCAGGACCGTTAACGAATGGTGGTGATTGGTACTATAGCGGTCTTGACGATGCCATCAATAATGATGGTGACATGATGAATTATATTGACGTACTAGCACAAGACGTTGGTGTTCAGGGTATTTTTTCGGACTGGCCTGCTACAGTGAGTTACTATGCCAACTGCAAAGGTCTTAAATAGGTTTTCGCTTAGTCCATTAATAAACAATCACGTTTAGTTTTTATTACCACGGTCAGCTTGTTCATTGAGCTGGCCTTTTTTGTTGAATGCATTAAGGGAGTAACATCATAAACGGTTTACTTAGCACCTCCCTTTTCCATTAACTTTTCACACCATTTAACTCATGGCAGCAATAGCAACATACGCTTTTGTGCTACGATAATTTAATAAGATTATAAGACGATGTAGAGACTATGACCCATATTTTACTGGTAGAAGATGATCCTGCTATTGCCATGTCACTCAAAGTGACTTGCAAGCGTGAAGGCTGGAATATGACATGGTTAGATAATGCCAGTAGCGTGTTACCCATGCTGCACAGTGATAAGGCTCGCGACCTATCGGCGATTATTATGGATGTCGGTCTGCCAGATGGTGATGGCTTGAGTCTGTGCCAACAAATACGTCATGCAACTGATATCGATACGCTAAAAGATTTACCTATCGTGTTTTTGACTGCACGTAGCGATGAGGTCGATCGTATTTTGGGGTTGGAGATGGGCGGTGATGACTATTGTGCCAAGCCCTTTAGTCCACGTGAATTGGTTGCACGCTTAAAGGCTATCTGGCGACGTGAGCAGTTACTGGTTCAGCAGTCTGAATCTTATACAACTAATGACAAAGTTGAAAACACGCCCGCAAGCAACCTAACTGGGCAGGCACTGACGTTCGAGAATCAATCTGGTGTTTGGCACTATCAGCCGCTTAATTACTCATTGAGATGGCAAGAACAAAAGCTTGAGCTTAGTAACACCGAGCGCAAAATCTTACTGTCATTATTACAAGCACCGAACCAAGTCTTTAGTCGTGAGCAACTGCTTAATGCAGTAAGCGACTATCCCGATCATCGCTTGGCGCGCACGATTGACAGTCATGTTAAGTCGATTCGTAAGCAGTTGGCGACCGTCGATGCGAGTATCGATGTGATTCACACACATCGCGGACTGGGTTACGCACTATGTCCTGCTTGATAATGGCTTTGAACCTATGAATCACAAAGCCGATAACCGTAGTGATAGTAATAGTGACATCAATCGCGATCACCACATCAACGATGATCAAAGCAATTGGTATGCCAAACTGCACCCTATTGGTACTGCGCAGCAAGTCCCTAAACGCAAGCGACTGCTTAACCTGAGTATATTCTTTAGAATTTGGTTGGCGGTCGCTTTGGTACTCATTGTCTGCGGTGTGGTTGCCTTTACTCAGTTATTTGGCTACGTCAAGCCCACTGCACAGCAAGTCATTGAAGATACCCTACTAGACACCAGTAAATTACTTGCTGCTAGTCTACAGGTGCCTCTATCTACAGGTCAGCTTTATGATGAAGCTTACCAGGCGCAGCTTGATGCTGCGTTTGTTGCTATGTCAACGACTGACGTTAGTCTGGACCCTGTCTACCAGACCAAAAACCATACCAGCTTTCGAGTATATGTGACAGACAGTAGCGGCAAGGTCATTTACGATTCGCTCCCCAAACCTGATAATAACGAAGGGCAAAATTACGGACGCTGGAACGATGTCTACCTCACACTAAGAGGTCAGTACGGCGCAAGAAGTACGCTAAAAGATTACCAGCGGCATGATGGTTCGGTCATGTATGTGGCACAACCAATAAAAAACGCATCTGGTGACATTATGGGCGTGGTCAGTGTCGGCAAGCCTGTCGCTAGCATATTGCCCTACTTAGACGATACGCGTAATCGCATGCTAATCACCGCGCTATTTATGAGCATCGCAGCCCTTATTCTGGCAGGACTAGTAGCATGGTGGCTCAAACAAAGCATCACCTTAGTCACCCAATATACCAGCGCACTGGCAGAAGACACCAAAAAGCCCTACTTTTATCTCGGTCATGAACTAAATAGCCTAACAGACACAATCGAGTCCATGAAACATCGCTTGGAGAATCGTGCTTACGTCACTGACTATGTGCATACGTTGACCCACGAGCTAAAAAGCCCGCTGACTGCGATACGCGCCAGTGGTGAGCTATTAGAGGATGATGGCATGGATGGAAACGCCCTTGATCATGATGATCGGCAGATGCTCATCGAGACGATAGGTGAACAAAGCATAAAAATGCAGCAGCTTATCGATCGACTGCTATTACTTGCTAAAGTGGAGCAGCCTACCTTTAAGCTCAATCGTCAGCCAACGTCCCTATTTCCGTTATTGCAGAGCCTGATAAAAGACAATACGGCTAAACAGCAGCAGCAGAACCTTAAACCTATTAATATCTATATTGATAATGAGCAAGTGACCAACAACATAGACTTGCCAGCAGATATCTTAGCGTCTACTAGCGTGTTCGCTGATGAGTTTTGGTTGATACAAGTGCTACAGAACGTACTAGATAATGCCATTCATTTTGCTGACAGCATTGTTGAGATTTCTTTGCATGGTACAGCGCGGATGGTAACTATCGACATATTTAATGATGGTAAACTGCTACCCGAATATGCTGTCGCAAAAGCATTTGAGCGTTATTTTAGCTTATCGCATCAGAGCCAACCCACTTACCAAACCGCTGAATCAAAACCGGCTACTAACGCTGGTAGTACGCTCAAAAAAGGTACGGGGCTTGGACTGACTTTGGTAAAACAAGTCATCGAACATCACGGTGGTCAAGTCACTATTAACAACACCCATGCCGACAAGAGTAAAGCTAGTGCTAGTAAACTCAGCACCCATCAAAAGCAACGTTCTGGCGTCATTGTTAGTATCAGCCTACCATTGGCTTAGAACTAGACATTCACGGCAGTTCATCAATTTTCCATCATGACTGCATATGATTTCTATCTCTTCATTTTACGATAGCGCTATAGGCTGTTGAACAGCCAAATTCGTAAAGCAAATTAGGAGAAGATAACAAATGGCAAAATTACTCACTGACAGCCTTACTATTAGAGATTTAGTAGGTCATAGCCGTTATCATTGTATAGAGATATTATCAAACCAAGGGCTGAGTAGCATTGATTTTGGGCACTGGTTAGCAATTCCCAGTCAGCGGTTATTACTGATTTTTCGGCATCAACAATGTGTGTCTATTAATGATTATAAATTAGCAGCCTAATACTTTGACAGCTCAACACGCTGAATGTATTTAAACATAATCGATATTATAACGAGCCACAAAAAAGCCCTTTATCGCCTCTAGTAATTGAATACTAAAAACGATGAAGGGCTGATTACTCTACGACGGAAATACTAGGTGATTGATTGCACTGGTGGTTTCACGTCCGCGTTTTGACCGCGGTGACGCAGATAGTGATCGAGCACTACAATTGCTAGCATCGCCTCTGCGATGGGCGTCGCACGTACACCAACGCATGGGTCATGGCGACCTTTAGTCAGCATATCGACTGCCTCGCCTTGCGTATTGATACTCTTACCAGCCGTGGTAATACTAGACGTTGGTTTTAGCGCAATACTCACACGGATATCTTGCCCTGATGAGATACCGCCCAAGATACCACCTGCATGATTGGCCGCAAACCCATCTGGCGTCAGCTCATCACGAGCACTATGTCCGAATTGACCTGCCACGTCCATACCATCACCAATCTCAACCCCTTTGACCGCATTAATACTCATCATCGCATGCGCGATATCGGCATCTAAACGATCGAACACTGGTTCGCCCAAACCTACGGGTACACCGCTTGCAATGACTTCAAGACGGGCACCGCAACTGGTCCCTTCGCGGCGCAAGTTATCAATCAAGGTTTCAAAACGGCCAATCGCTTCTTTATCAGCACAAAAGAACGGATTGCTATTTACGAACGCCCAATCGATTTGGCTGGGCTCTAGGACATTACTGTACTCACTACCGATTTGGGTCACGTGACCACGAATTTGTACGCCCAGACGTTCTTGCAAGTATTTCTTTGCAATAGCACCCGCTGCCACACGCATGGCAGTCTCACGCGCCGACGAGCGTCCACCACCGCGATAATCACGGAAGCCATATTTCATACTATAAGTATAGTCAGCATGTCCAGGGCGGAAGGTATCTTTGATATCGCTATAGTCTTTTGATTTTTGATTGGTATTACGAATCAATAGACCGATAGACGTCCCCGTGGTTTTGCCCTCGAAAACACCAGAGATGATTTCGACTTCATCAGACTCGCGGCGCTGGGTTGAGTACTTAGACGATCCTGGCTTGCGGCGATCCAAGTCTACTTGCAAATCTTCTGCAGATAACGCCAAACCTGGTGGCACACCGTCAACAATCGCCATAAGGCCTGCGCCATGCGACTCACCGCAAGTGGTAACCGTAAAAACCTGCCCAATACTATTGCCTGCCATAACTATCCCTAAACAAGTAAACGTTACTGATGACTATTTGATCCATCTTTTATGATTAGTGCTTATAATTCTCGAGTACAGATGTCGATTACGGATATCAGCTGTTATTGTTTAGCGCATTCACTCATACAACCGATATCCATACAACCTAATGGCTGACTATTGGATACTGTCCAATAGTTGAACAAAAGAGGCAAACAGTTGACGATGTGATACCAGCTCATCATAAGTGATAGCAAACACCCCATGTCCGCCATGAGCGAACTTTAACCAATCGAACTGGATTTCAGGATAAGCTTGTTTTAGTGCCCATTCGCTGTCACCCACCTCACAGATCAATAACCCTTCTGGACTCAGATAATCTGGCGCTTCAAACAAGATGCGATGCACCAAATCCAAACCGTCTTGACCCGCGGCTAGCGCATGCTCAGGCTCATACAAAAACTCAGGAGGCAAATCTGCCATGATAGCGGCATCGACATATGGCGGATTGGTGACGATAAGCTCATACTGGTTCTCAGCAGGTATCTTAGCAAACAGATCTGACTCAATTACGTTGACTTGATGTCCAAGGTCATGATGATCGACATTGACCATGGCTACTTCTAATGCGCCCTTATCGATATCGACTGCATCAACCAATGCATCGACGAAACGGGTCGCAAGCGCAATGGCGATACAAGCAGAACCAGTACACAGATCCAAGATACGCTCAGGCTGTGACAACTGCTTCACGTCTAAACCATGGTCATAAAACACCGCTGACTGCTCATTTGGACTAACGCCTAGAGGCTTGGCAAGTTCAGTCACATCAAAGTATGGATGGAACTGCTGGCGAATCAACTCTGCGATTGGCGAGCGAGGGATAAGGACACGCTCATCCACATAAAAAGGCAAATCACAAAAGTACGATAAGTTAATCAGATAACTCAATGGCTTACGTTCAGCGATACGCTCTTCTAATAATCCAAGTACTGCCTGCTTCTCTGACGTGGTCAAACGGCAGTCTAAAATTTGCTCATTGGCTGACCAGTCCAACGATAGCGAATGCAATACGATGGCTGAGGCTTCTGCAAACTCATCTGTAGTGCCTTGCGCGACGACCACATCATAGTTACGCAGTTGTGTGACCGAAAAACGAATAAAGTCGCGGATACTTACCAGCTGCTCACGCGCTTCATTCAGCTCTGCTTGTAGGTTAGCAAATTCATCGTGCTCACCAAGAAGTCCAGTCTCTAAATCATACTCCATCTCGCCGTCTAAGCCCTCAGACTCATCGTTAAAGTATTGGTTTTGAAACTCTTCTGCACTCATTGTTTGGTCTTCTGACATATCGCACCTTATGGATTAACTACATAGCGGATTAAATTGCTTTTTGCTAAAAACTGCTTTTTGCCAAAAGCCAGTTTATTAACCAAAAATTTAATCCTACATTATAGACGTAAACACCTAATAGCGCCAATCAGTGTCACTATTACTGCAACAAAAAACAGGGTTAGTATCAGATCATTTGCGTAAGAATAGCGCACCATGCCATACATATATTCGTTAAATTATTACCCAACTGTAGCGAATACGTCAGCAGCTGACGTTTGGCAACCGTTAAATACAAAAACATGTGTCAAAAGTTTGCGATGGCGACAAATTATGCGCATAATAGCCGCATTAGTAGCAACCACAAGTGATTCAACATGATGAAAATAAAGCCTATTATTACTGCTATATCTATTGCCACCATAAGTGCTAGCGTTGCCGCATTGGCTGCGCCTGCTGATGCTACTCGCACATTGCCAGTACGCACATCGGATACGATGCCGAGCCTTGCCCAAAAGGTGAGCTTGGATGTACAAGAAAATCGTAGCAGCTCGTTGGACAGTCGCTTGCCAGCTGATCGTATGACCCAGCTTATTGACTCAAAAAGCGAGCCAAAGGCTGCAGATAACATGAGTGCTGCAGAATTGACACGTAAAGATGAGCAAGCTGACCGTGATGATGATATAACCGAAGGCCAAGCTGTTGCTGCTCCTAGTGATTTGTCATCTATCAATTCATCTGACCCGCTTGCTTTTGAGCTGCCAGAGAGTGAAAAGCGTCAAGACTTCAGTGATGACCCAACCATCAAAAGCATCGAAGACAAAGATGGCAAACGACACACCACACTGAACTTATCAAATTATGCTAAGCAAGTGAATAGTGCTGTCTGGTCACCCAACATGAACGTCAACTCAGCAATGACCATCAAAATACAGGCACTACTTGATTGGAATCATGCATCTCCTGGTCCTATTGATGGTGGCTGGGGCATGAACAGCAAAAAAGCTCTAGTCAACTTTCAAGCGATGAGAGGCTTGCCAAAGACAGGTAAAATGGATCAAAAAACATGGGATGCCTTAGTAAAAAATATTCCTGCAACCAAACCTGTATTGGTCACTTATACCCTGACTGAAGACGATCTTAATACCAATTTTGCAACCACGCCTTCTGGTTCAGAAGCCAAGTCAAAAATGAAAGGTTTGTATTATCAAGACATCAAAGAGATGCTAGGTGAACGTTTCCATATGGACGTACGCTACCTTGATAAGTTGAATAAAAATAAAGAGTACAAAGTTGGTGAGACGATCACCGTACTGAACAACCGTGGCAAGCTCAACCAACGTATCAACCGTATCGTTGCCAACAAAGCAGATAAGACACTTTATGCATACAACGGTGACAAGCTAGTTGCTACCTACCCAACGACCGTCGGTAGTGATGCCACACCGTCACCAAAAGGGTCATTTAAGATCATCAATAAAGTAAAAATGCCTTGGTATAAGTCAACTGTCGGTGAAGGCACTCAAAAGAAAGTCCATATGATAGCACCAGGACCGAACAATCCAGTAGGTGTGGTATGGATGGGCTTATCTAAGCCTTCTTATGGGTTACATGGTTCACCAGTACCTGAAGGTATCAGTCGCCAAGGATCAGCAGGTTGTGTTCGTTTGACCAACTGGGATGTGTTAGAGGTTTATGCCAATGTCGAAAATGGCGCGGTTGTCGAACTTCAGTAAGTCTGATTGACTATCCCAATCCATCATAAAAATCATGACAAAAAGACCTCCATCGTGAGGTCTTTTTTATACCTACTTGTTTTTCTGCTTATTTATAACATCACTTTCCATATAGTCGCCTTATATATAGCGGCCTTTTATAGAATCACTTTGTTGTAGAGCTGCCTTAGAATCAAAGCGTTTTAGCACAGCTCTTCACTTACAAACCGTAGACTTGATTATTAACTACGCCTCGTAACCTTCCTCATCACCCGTAATGTTGCCAATTTTTTTGGCAAAGAACATCGTTACAGGAATAGAAGCCAAAGCACCCACCGCGACCGCTATTTGCATATGAGCGATCTCATCAAACCCCATAATGAGCGTACCAATGATGACAACGCCTGTGGTGACCGTGCCTGCTATGATGTAAATGACAGCAAATAATGACCAATTCATGATTTAATCCTTACTTTTTTTGTGGGTATAATCTATTTATACTTTAATTCCACAATTTTAGTAAGTATTTAATCTGAATGCTTATATCACCTATATCAGATGACTTTTATTCAAAACCATGTTAGCTTTAAGGTTTTAGATGCATGTTAGTAAACTGCTCTTTTATCACACTCTTACCTATCTATACTCTCCTTTGCCTAATCGCAAAAAACCCCTATACCTTTGTCCGTTTATCATTACAATAGTGACTTTCTTCATTCGTTGAGAAAGTTATCTGTTATGACCTCATCTAAAAAAAACGTATCTACTGACTCAGCTCAGCAGAATAAAACTTCAGCCAATGCTGATCCTAAAAACGATCAAGATGCTTTGACTGATTCAGTAGCGGATACGGCGATAAGCGACACTGAAATGACCAACATGACTCAAGAAGCACTAGAAAATGAAGATCTAGCCTGTGCTGAAAACCCTGAAGCCAATGTTAAGATAGAGTCAATCAGTGAAGATGTAGTGGTAGCCACGCTGGAGACAACTGAACCTATGCCCCAGTCCAACTCTGAGCAGCCTAACCCTAATAAGCCCAATTCTGAGCAGTCCAATCCTAAACAGCAGAACCCTGAAGACTCATCTGAATCCCAATCAGATTTCTTTCAGTCAGATGCGACTGATACATCAGAGATGAGCGCTCAAGACAAAAAAAATGCTGACATAACGGAATCAACAGACGACGACCTAACTGTCGATGCTCAACACGCACCCGTAGACAGCTCTGATGAGCAAGCAGACAGTCAAGCGAAAACGAATAATACATTGAAAGATGAAAGTGTACATGAGCACGATAGTTTGCAAAGCGATGATCAATACAATAATCAAAGTAACGATCAGGACGAGGAACAAGACAACAGCCCCAATGTAGATGAACATAAAGAACACGAAAGCGATGAAGAAGAAGTTCAGGAAGAAAAAGAAGCCAAGCTTGAGTCTTATAAGCAGTTTGTCGCTGAGCAGTTCAATAACAAAAAAGTAGATTATCCAGAGGTGCGGGTTAGGATTGAAGCCAACGCGCTGCCCAGCAGAATGTACTTCATTATGAATATCCTCTCTGCCATCATCGCAAGCTATGGTCTAGTAACCAACTCGGCAGCGGTCGTAATTGGTGCGATGCTGGTTGCGATGATGCTAGGTCCCATCACTGGCGTCGCGTTAGCGATCATTGACTACCGTATGCCCCTACTACGTAAGTCACTAGTCACCGTGTTTCTGGGGGTGTCATTGGTATTGGTTGTTGGATTCATCGTTGGCTGGCTACACAAAGACCAACCCTTGACCGCTGAAATACTATCGCGTACCCAGCCCACCTCTATGGATCTTATGATTGCATTGGCAGGTGGTACGGCTGGTGCCTATGCGATGGTGTCTCCGCATTTATCAGTCGCGGTAGTCGGCGTTGCAGTAGCCACTGCGTTGGTGCCACCGCTTGCTGCTAGTGGTATTTTATTTGCTAACGGTGAGCTACAGCTTGGATTTGGTGCGCTTTTATTGGCAGTAACCAACATCATTGCTATTCAGTTTACTAATGCACTTGTGTTATGGGTTTTGGGTTTTCGCCGCTTGGTCGACAACGACTATAAATCAAACAACTATCTGACTTTTTTGCAGCGTAACGCGGTGACTTTGTTATTACTGGGTGGTTTGGGTACCTATTTGACCATCAACCTACAGACCAATGCCAAGCAGCAGGTGTTTGAAAGTAGTGTAAAAGAAGCCATCAACAGCTACTTTATCGATCAAGGCAACGTGCTGACCAATACTCAATTTGACACATCAGATGAGAATCAAGTCGTACGTGCAGTCGTACGCGGTGAGACGACACCAACCTCAACCGATGTCCGTAAAATCGAGGCAGTCATTACCCAAGATATGGTAGACAATTTTCCTGAGTATCTACCCATCAAGTTGCAATTACGCTATCTGCCCGTGCAAGTGATTGAGTCTGACCCCGTGATAAAAGATAAACTAGATGAAACTGATGCTGCTATTTTGACCAACTAGCTTGTCCATTGGACTGACCTGGTTGCACGATTGGCTTGTTTAAACCGCCAATCTTGATGCGCTACCAATCAAGCAGCGGTAAGCATGCGCATAATAACCTAGCAGTTATAACTCTTGTACCAAGAGCTTAGGCGTTTGTGCTAAAATCGCTTGCAAAATTATTTTATGTTATTTACTCAATTCTATCCGTCAGTAAGGAGCCGCTGTGAGCCAGCCATTTCGCTCAGCCGATATTCGCCAAGCCTTTATCGATTTTTTCATAAGCAAGCAGCACACCCAAGTTTCATCGTCTAGCTTGATTCCTCATAATGACCCGACATTACTATTTACCAATGCCGGTATGAATCAGTTCAAAGAAACCTTTTTGGGTATGGAACCACGTGACTACACCCGTGCTGTAACTTCTCAAAAGTGCGTCCGTGCTGGCGGCAAGCATAACGATCTAGATAATGTCGGCTACACTGCCCGCCATCATACGTTCTTTGAAATGCTAGGCAACTTCTCATTTGGCGATTACTTCAAACAAGCAGGTATCGAGTATATCTGGGAGTTTTTGACCTCAAATGAGTGGCTAGCCATTGATAAGGATCGTCTGTACGTCACCATTTATGAAACCGATGATGAAGCGTTTGAGATTTGGAATAAAAACATCGGTATTCCAAGCGATCGCATCATTCGTATTGGCGATAACAAAGGTGCGCCTTACGCTTCTGATAATTTTTGGACCATGGGTGATACTGGTCCTTGTGGTCCTTGTACCGAAGTCTTTTATGACCACGGCGCCGATATCGAAGGCGGTTTGCCAGGTACTCCTGAAGAAGATGGCGACCGCTTTATTGAGATTTGGAACTGTGTCTTCATGCAGTTTAATCGTCAAAAAGACGGCACTCTATTACCGCTACCAGCACCCAGTGTCGATACAGGCATGGGACTTGAGCGTATTAGTGCCATCATGCAAGGCGTCCATGGCAACTATGAGATCGACCTATTTGTCCATTTGATGAATGCGGCGGCTGAAATCCTAGAGATTGATAATGAACAGCAGTCATCACTAAAAGTCATTGCCGACCATATTCGTGCCGTAGCGTTTTTGATTGCTGATGGCGTTACGCCAAGCAATGAAGGTCGTGGCTATGTCCTACGCCGCGTCATTCGCCGTGCCGTACGTCATGGCAACAAACTTGGTGCAGATAGTGAGTTTTTCTACAAAATGGTGGCGCCGCTCGTCGCAGAAATGGGTAGCGCTTATCCAGATCTAAAAGAAAAACAAACTGCCATCGAAAGTGCCATTCAAAAAGAAGAAGCACAGTTTGCTAAAACATTAGCCCAAGGTTTGCGTTTGCTTGCCAGCGAACTTGAAGGCTTACAAGATGGCGATACGCTATCTGGTGAAGCTGCCTTTAAGCTTTACGATACTTACGGATTCCCACTCGATTTGACTGCCGATATCACTCGTGAGCGCGGTATTGTCATTGACGAAGCAGAATTTGATGAGCATATGCAAGCGCAGCGTGAGCGTGCCCGTGATGCTGGCAAATTCGACGTTGATTACAGCAGCGTCATCCAAGTAGAAACGCCAACGACATTTATCGGCTATGAGCAGCTTGAAGAAGAAGGTGTCACTGTTGATGCACTTTACCAAGGTGGTAACCCAGCAGACAGCTTAACAGAAGGCATGGAAGGCGTTGTCGTACTTGATCGCACCCCATTCTATGCAGAAGGCGGCGGTCAAGTTGGTGAGCTTGGTGAAATTCGTACCGAATCAGGCGTTTTTGAAGTGCAAGACACCAAAAAGTCTGGGCAGGCGATTATTCATTATGGTGTCGTGACTATGGGTGAGATTAGCCCTAAGCAGACGGCTGACGCTCATGTACTCTCAAGCATCCGTGCCGCTAGTGCAAAAAACCATTCTGCTACTCACCTATTACATGCAGCGCTAAGAGAAGTATTAGGTGATGCGGTTACGCAAAAAGGCTCATTGGTCTCAAGCGAAGTACTACGTTTTGATTTTGCCTACGACAAGCCTGTCAGTGCTGCTGAAATCGCGCGTGTCGAACGCCTCGTCAATGAGCAAATCCAAGCCAACACCCCTGCCCGTATCGAGCACATGTCGATTGATGAGGCCATGAACCAAGGCGCTATGGCACTGTTTGGCGAAAAATACGGTAGCGATGTTCGTGTCCTAACCATGGGTACAGACAGTATCGTAGACGGTCAGCGCAAGCCGTTCTCTATTGAGCTATGCGGTGGTCTACATGTGCAGCGCACGGGCGATATCGGCGTGCTAAAGATCACCAGTGAATCAGGTATCGCTGCTGGTATTCGTCGAGTTGAAGCAGTTACTGGCATGAACGCGGTCAAAAACATGCAGCAAAGCGAGCAGCAACTGGGTGAATTGGCAAGTCAGCTCAAAGTAAAACGTCCTGAAGTGGCACAGCGTGTACGCACCATGGCAGATAAGCAGCGCGATCTTGAAAAACAACTAGAGCGTCTGCAACAAAAGATGGCCAGTGCTCAAGCAGCTAACTTACTTGATGATGTGCAGACTATCGCAGGTACACCAGTTCTTATCAGCACCCTAAGCGGCATCGATGGTAAATCTATCCGTACGCTGATGGACGATATCAAATCAAAACTACCTGATAGCGTGATTGTACTCGTCGGTGATAAAGACGAGCAGTTGGCGCTCGCAGCGAGCGTAGCGAAGTCTGTCACTGCTAAGATAAAAGCTGGTGATATCATACGTCATTTGGCGAGTGAGCTTGGTGGTAAAGGCGGCGGTAAGCCTGATTACGCCCAAGGCGGCGCGCCGAAGTCTAGCAACACCAACGCGGTCGTTAGCGCTCTACCTGCTTGGATTAAAACCCAGCTTAGCTAAGCTAGTGAATATTAGACCAGCGAATATATTGGTACAGCGCGTCATAATGTACCTTATATTTACTGCATAGCTTTACTCGACTACGCACCAAATACGCGATTGGTTATAACCACTATAACCAATCGCCATATATCTAGGCAGTACTGAGACTTAAAGTTGTGCTGTAGATATGGTATAAAGGTCAACGTTTGGGCATGTTTTTCGTTCATTGAAGGTGGTAGACACAACCAGATGAACAAAAACCTAGGGCATCACTTTTATAATCTGGCTTTATGTATACAAGCATTGATAAGTCTCACATTGACACTCATCACTGATCATAAAAAGTCATTATTGAATAATAGGTAGATTTTTATGGCGTTAATAGTACAAAAATACGGCGGCACCTCGATGGGCAGTATCGACCGCATCAAAAACGTCGCCAAACGAGTCAAACGCTGGCATGACAATGGTCACCAAGTGGTCGTTGTGGTTTCAGCTATGAGCGGCGAAACCAACCGCTTAATTGATTTAGCACGCCAAATTAGCAACAACCCTGACGCACGTGAATACGACCAAATGGTCTCAACGGGTGAGCAAGTCTCTATCTCTCTACTCGCTATGGCGATTAAAGAGCTTGGTATTGGTGCTCGCTCATTTACTGGTCGTCAAGTCGCTATCAAAACTGACAACGCCCATAATAAAGCACGTATCGAAAGCATCGATGATAAAAACATACGCGAGCAACTAGATGCTGGCAATATCGTTATTGTGGCAGGCTTTCAAGGTATTGATGAAGCAGGCAACGCGACCACACTCGGACGCGGTGGTTCTGATACGACAGGTGTGGCGATTGCAGCAGCTCTGGGTGCTGATGAATGTCAGATCTATACTGATGTCGATGGCGTCTATACCACTGACCCTCGCGTAACTTCAAAAGCCAAAAAACTTGAGAAAATCACTTTTGAAGAAATGCTAGAGATGGCAAGCCTTGGTTCAAAGATTCTACAAATTCGTTCAGTAGAGTTTGCTGGTAAGTACGGTGTACCACTACGCGTACTATCTAGCTTTGATGAAAATACTGATGGCAGCTTTGACCAAGAATTTCAAGACAATGTGGGCACCCTAATTACGATAGACGAAGGAGACAATATGGAACAGGCAATCATCTCAGGTATCGCGTTTAATCGAGACGAAGCAAAAATTTTAGTACGCGGTGTGCCCGACCATCCTGGTATCGCCTCTGCTATCTTGAGTCCTATTGGCCGCGCTAATATCGAAATCGATATGATTGTCCAAAATCTATCAGACAATGGCACCACTGACTTTACCTTTACCGTCAACCGCACTGACTTGGACAAGACCCTAAAAGTGCTCAATGAAGAAGTTAAAGACGAGATTGGTGCCAAAGAAATCTCAGGCAATAGCGAAGTCGTCAAGGTCTCATTAGTCGGTGTTGGTATGCGCTCACACGCAGGTGTCGCCAGCCTAATGTTCCAGACATTGGCTGAAAACAACATCAATATCCAAATGATATCGACCAGCGAAATCAAAGTGTCTGTACTGATTCAAGACCAGCACTTAGAAAAAGCCGTCAAGTCATTACATACTGCATTTGGCCTTGACCGTGAAGACGGCGAAAGCAAAATCGCTGGGCTATAATCTTCAAAAACTGTTAAAATACCGCCTGAGCATTGTCGGTAATTTGTCCAGTGCTACTGATATATTGATATAATACTCAAATAAAATAGGATCTCTTTAGGTCCTATTTTTATTTTTTGCCCTAGCTGAAATGAGCACTTACCTAATAGTTTTGTGAAAAAACCGTGACAGTATCTGTTATGCCACCTATAATGGGGCTTTCATTTGGGCTAAATGAATCTACCTATCGTTACCGTTATGAGCACGATGTCGAGCATTGTAATTATTGATACATTGCTTGCTTAGTGCTACGGTAATGTTCTGCAATTGAGAAGTAATCTGATGAGTAATAATTTGTTGATGCGACATAAGGAGTGTGACGCATGTTAATTTTGACACGCCGCGTGGGCGAAACGCTAATGATTGGCGATGAAGTCAGTGTGACGGTTTTGGGCGTCAAAGGCAATCAAGTACGTATCGGTGTAAACGCACCAAAAGATATTGCCGTACATCGCGAAGAGATTTATCAACGTATTCAGCATGAGCGTTCTGTACAGTCGCAAATGCAGCATCTTGAGCAAGGCAACTTTTCGCCTTCATTCGATGACGAAGACTATTTCAATCGCTAATTTATAATACTTAGTGCTCAGCTGCTATTGGGTATTAATAAGTACTATATTGTTTTTTTAATCTGCTCTGAGGTCATTTATTTATGAGTATCCGCCAATCAGATATATCGGCACTACTTAATGGTTTGAACAAAAAAGCCATTGGATTCAATGATGTCATCAGCTTTATTGATGATTTTTATCGCTATGCGCCTGCCCCATTCGTCAATGGGATGGTACATAATGCAGCTGGTGAAAACGAAGGTAGTGCAAAGATTTTTGGTTTTGCTAAGCATCATGGTTTGAACCAGCTGGACACGCTAAAACTATTTGGCGAACACTATGCCAAAGTGCAAGCAACGCCTAATGGTACTGATCACGCCAACATTCGTAACTTTTTGCATTGGGGCTGGCAGGGATTTTTGATGCAGAAAAACCCACTAACGGTTCGTCCTAGTGTCGACACGACTGCAATTTAAGCATGTGTTGTGATTAGAACACTATAAAGTAAAAAAGCCACGCTAATGAGCGTGGCTTTTTTGTGATGTCTGTATTTACGGCTATTACAGACCTCCCTATTTGTAGGTCTATTTATCACAAAACTTATTTATCACGAAATTTGACAGGCTGCACGGCACCTTTAGGGTTCGGCATATTAGGATAATGATGTTCATGCTCGACATCACATTCAGCACCAACCACTGAACCGTCGTCTTTTACTGGTTTGTGGATATAACCAGTACGTTCAGCAGGCGGTAGATGCTCATGCTCCCATACCATTACCGCTTGCATACAAGTGTCGCGCTGCTCAGCAGTAATTTTGCGACCATCAGGCCATTTGCCCAGCTCAATCGCCATACGGAATTTATCGACTACCTCAGGCGTTAGACTTGCTAGTATTGTTTGTTTATCCATTTTGCCTACTCCACTGCGATTTTTGGATCATACTTCTACATAAAAGACTGACTTATTCATCGTCCATAATATCATCATCGACATCAAGACTGAATTCTTCAGCGTGGACATTCCAGTGTAACTTTGTCCGGCACGCTTCATAAAAATCAAACCCAGGTGGGTGCAACAAAGTCAGTTTGTCAGGGTGCTTACGAATATGTAAGCGTTGCTCTTGTTCGAGCGGTACACTGGGTTTACCGTCTGCACTAACCATCGGCTGCGTACGGTTGTCTTCGTGAATGCGAATACAAACTTCACTATTACCGCTGACCACAATTGGGCGACTAGATAAGGTATGAGGATGCATAGGCACGAGACAAATGGCATCCATACTAGGATGTATAATGGGACCACCACCAGATAGCGCATAAGCAGTCGAGCCTGTCGGTGTTGCTGCTATTAGCCCGTCACTATGCTGTCTATATACATCGTGTCCGTCAATTTTCATCTGAAAATCAATCATATGTACCGACTTGCCAGCATGCAACACGATATCATTGAGCGCCATATCCTCATGGACTATTTCGCGCCCTTCTCGTATTTCCATCGTAAGCAAAAACCGATGATCCAGCTGATAGTCTCCCATCAACACCTGACGCAGTTTAAACGCCGCTTCATCAGGCTTTACATCTGCCAAAAACCCTAAACGGCCACGGTTAACTCCCAATACAGGCACACGGTAACGTGCTAATGCTTCAGCAGCATGTAGTATCGAGCCATCACCACCGACCACAATAACCAAGTCGCAAATCTCACCAATTAAGCCACGCTTTACGATTTTGACTTTTTCTATGTTTATAAGATCCAGTGTGGGCAAATTGGCAGTTTGTACATCCATGATCAATGTCAAATTCATGTCATTGATGGTTTGGGCGATCTGCACCAGACTTTGAGTGACGCTGCGTTTACCAGCGCGGCCCATCAGCCCAATACGCCTAAAAGCAGGGTTCTTGATAGCGTGGAATAGCTCTGATTCATGTAAGTGTGGCAATCTTGCTGACTGCGCTGAGTTTTCCATAAAACGACTCGGTATAACGGTGAAGTACAGGGCAATGATAGCGATAAATGCGCGCTTAGACTAGCATGTTTCTCAATTATCGTTGTTAACTGTCGTAACTGACCCCATATAAAAGCTATCAAATGACTTACTTAGCCTTACTTGCCTGCCCAATATACGCACAAGCGTGCAGCAGTTTGATACGTGAGCTACTGACACTACTAGACAGCTAGGAAGACAGTCACAATGACTGTCACGCAAACACAGTTGACAATAATGGCGGTTTTGCTAAAGTAGCTAACATCTCTATTTTCATATTTTATTATTAAGGATTTATGTATGGCCAATCCTATTGTCAGTCGCGCAGAACTTGCGATCGGCGGTAATCCAATGACGGTCAAGGGTGTTATTCAAAAGACCAGCCTATTACTTGGATTATCAGCTATTACTGGTGTGGGCTTTTTCTTTTATGCGCTTATGGCAGGTTTATCGCAAGGTTTTATTACCATGGCAGCCTTCGGTAGTATGATTGCTGCGTTTGTTCTTGCCCTTTTTATCACTTTCAAGCCACAAAAAGCCAAGACGTTGGCGGTGCCTTATGCCTTGTTAGAAGGTATCTTTTTGGGCGGTATCTCACTGTTTTTTATGAGAATGTATCCGACTGTACCAGTAACTGCGATGTGTGCAACGTTCGTCACAGCGGCAGTCATGCTAGGCCTCTATCGCTCAGGTTTGGTTAAGGTCACTGAAAAGTTCCGCTCTATTGTGACCTCAGCCGTTATTGCCATTATGCTTGTATACGTCGCACAATGGGTGCTTTCTCTAGCATTTGGTTCAACACTACCGTTCTTGTTTGAAGGCGGTGCTATCGCTATTGGCTTTAGCTTGTTTGTGATTGTTATCGCTTCTTTTACGCTATTATTAGATTTTGACAATATCGATCGCGGCGTTGCGATGGGTATCTCAGAAGACTATGAATGGTTATTCAGCATCGGTATACTAGCGACTCTAGTCTGGATGTATATCGAATTCATGCGTCTATTGAGCTACTTACAAGACTAATTCGAACAACTGTCTGATAGCAACTCTGTATAAAAACCGCCTTAACTACTTATAGTTGAAGGCGGTTTTTTTATGGCTGAATGTTGCAGGCTCGTTTAACGCGAGTGCGTTCTGAGGTGACTAAGCACGTTTCAGACGCAGCGCATTTAACACGACAAACAATGAGCTAAGCGACATACCAATAGCAGCAAGCCATGGTGGTACATAACCTAAAGCCGCTGGTATCAGGACAATACTGTTGTAAGCGAGCGCCCAGCGGAAATTTTGCTTAATGATGCGCTCTGTTTTATCAGAAATACGTTTAGCAGCTGTGATGGCCTCTATTTGACCGTTTAGGATAATACTATCACTAGATACTTGTGCCAGATCTGCCGCACCAGCAATCGAGGTGGACACGTCTGCTGCTGCCAATACTGGCGCATCATTGATGCCATCACCAACCATCAATACGACCGCGCCTTTGGCTTGCAGCTGCTGAATATGATTGACCTTGTCCGTCGGAGATAGACCATTATAGGCAGCCTGCATTCCTAAGCTATCAGCCATCGTCAGCGCTTGCGGGCTTGGATCTCCTGTTAGCATCACAGACTCGATACCTAGCCCTTTTATAGTATTAAGCATCGTTTGAGCACTATCTCGCACTTTATCATTAAAATAAAAGCATGCCAGCGCCTGCCAGCCATTGGTATTTGCTTTTTGGCAAGACAAAACAACAGCTGAGCTCGCGCGATGAGTCAGTAAATCGATGGTCAAATCATTGTTTTTTTCAATACTATTTATATCACTGTTCAAAGCGAAACCTTCATGACCGATGCGATATCTCATACCATCAATCATTGCTTCCACACCGCCTGCCGGATAGTGCTGTACTGCCTGCGTCGTTGGTAGATGTAATTGATAAGCAGCAGTTAGCAGAGCGTGTGCAATCGGGTGACGACTGCCGACTTCTAAGGCAGCTGCAATTGCCAATAGCTTATCTTTTTGCGCTATTGACGACCCATCATCCGTTTCTGTCTGATCTATTGGTGCCACCAGTTCAATATGTAATAGATTTGGCTTACCGTAGGTCAGCGTTCCTGTTTTATCAAAAGCAATATGAGTGATTTCAGCCAGCGTCTGTAGCGTATGCCCACGAGTCGTCAAAAAACCATAACTGGCTAAGCGATTGGTGGAAACAGTCAACGCTATTGGCGTCGCCAATGATAGCGCACAGGGACAAGTAGCGACCAATACAGCGACCGTTGCCCAAATAGCCTGACTTGGATCGACGATATACCAGCCAACAAATACTAAGACTGATAACACTAAAATACGGGCGACAAACCAACGTGCCAGCTTATCCGCTTGCTGTGCCAGTTTGGGCTTTTCACTCATCGCTCGGTTCATTAGCCTATCGATGAGACCTATCTGACTGTCTTGTGGTAGCGCTGTAACTAGCATCTCAAACGGTTGGCTATCGTTTTGGGCGCCGCCGACGATATAATCGCCTTGGGTCTTGATGATTAAGTCACCCTCGCCCGTCAGTAAGCTCTGTGACACGGTTGCTGTCGAGCTCAGCAAGATACCGTCACTGATAATCTCAGAACCTGCCTCAACCAAAATAACATCACCCACTTGCAAGCTGTGAACCGTCACCATTTGCTTTGACGCTACATCACCTTCTAACTGTGAGATTGCATTTTTTTGATTACGAGAGTGCTGCCACTCTTGCGCAATATCTGATGTGAGCTGATGGACATCCGCATCTATCTTCTGCATAAAGTTAGGCATCACGTCAGTTGCAGAGACTGCCACCTCATGAGACTCATTTTCGATACTGTCATCTTGCTGAGCGCTATTGCCCCTAAGCTGCTGCAAGATACGCGCTGCCGCTGCTTTGTCTTCAGCCACTTTTTGGACCAATACAGGCTCGACCACGACCAAATCATTAGCCATAGTGGCAGCTTTTAGACGTGCATTGTGCTCGATATAACGCCCTGCTAATAAAAAGAATATAAACATACTAACTGAGTCGTAGTACGTCTCCCCTTGCCCAGTAACGGTGGCATAGAGGCTGGCAAAAAAAGTGATAATCAGCGCCAGACTGACTGGTACATCCATATTTACTTGACGTGCCCGAATCGCCGACCACGCTGAGGTAAAGAACGGGATACCTGCATAAAAGAAAACAGGCGTGCTCACAAATAACGATACCCAACGCAAAAAGTCGCGCTGGAATATCAACATATCGCTATATTCACCAAAATAAAGTGCAACAGCGTACATCATCGCCTGCATCGAACCCAATGCTGCAATACCGAGACGCAAGAGCATTTGGTTATTATGACGTGCCAGCATGGCCTCATGAGTATCTTGCCGATAAGGCTTGGCTTCGTAGCCGATTTCATTAATGACCGCCAGAATGCGACTGATTGGCAGCATGTCCTCATTCCAGACGACGCGCATACGCTGATTGGTCAGATTTACCTGACACTTACTGATGCCTTGTAGCTCATCAAGACGCGATTCAATGAGCCACGTACAAGCAGCACAGCGCAAGTTATTAACAGACAACTCGGCAACTGACAGTTCATCTTGCGCATAGACGAACTGCGACTTTATTTCATCATGATCGTAGACTTCAAGGCGCGTTAGCTGGGTTGGCAAGCTTGCTGTACGATTGATCTCCGAACGGTCAAGGTAATATTGTTCAAGACCTGCCTCTACGATACTCTGCGCTGCTAGCTGACAGCCCATACAGCACATCTCACGCGACTTACCTAATATCTCAGCATGAAACGGTGGCTGCGGTACAGGATCGCCGCAATGGAAGCAGTGATCAGCCAATGGAAGCACTAATCCTTCAATAATAGAGTTATCTTCGTAGGAATGAGTTGTGGTAGATGCTACAGATGATGAGGTACTAGACATAGTCGGCGCTTACTTCCTTTGACAAGCTTACTCAAAACGTACTCACTAAAAGCAAGCTTGCTGTTATTGACTATCAATTAAATAAGAACAGTCATTTTTGACGATACTGACATTACTACTGGTTGAAACTGTTACTAATTGGAGTTGCTACTCGTTGAGATTACTATTGATTGCGACTGCTATTAATCGAGACTGCTATTAATTGATATTGATATTGATATTGCTACTGTTAGCACAAACTAAACAGCAGAAGGCTGATTGTAAAAACAAAACCCAAAGGCTGTTTCATACAAATTACATCGTTGCAGCAATAATAAATTGTTATCCTATATACGTTTATCAACGCTATACAAGTTGCTCATACCTCACTGCTCTTACCAGTGTTTCAGTTAAGATTATACTACAAGCAATCACCCTAGACAGTAACATCAGCACTGCTCTGATACCAATGAATGCGCCCGTTGACGATGATAGATTGAAAAATTCATCAATTTGCGTCATTATGAGGCAGTTTTTTATCCAAAAATGGTGCGACGTCCGTGCAAAAATCCAATTTTAAGTTATTAAATACTAAGTCAGCCCCATCATCTAGGCCTGCTATAAGTACATTACCTTCACAGCAGCGCGGCTTGGTGTTTAGTAGCCTTCTATTAATTGTTATCATCGCAGGCATGGTGCTCTTGGCACTGTACCTGATCAAACTTGATCGCACCATTACCCATAAGTTTGAAGGTAAGCGCTGGGATATTCCAGCCAAAGTATACTCGCAACCACTTGAGCTGTATCAAGGCGCCAACGTCGATAGAGATACGATGAAGACGTGGCTAGAATTGCTTAATTATCAGAGCAATAAAGCTTACGACCGTACTGGTACTTATCATAGATCAGGCAATACTTATTTTATCCATACACGCGGCTTTACTTATAGTTCCAGTGACAAAGATGCTGAGCAAGTCATCAAAATGACGATTGCTAATAATAAAGTGGACTCTATTCAAAGTACCGTACCTGCCAAAAGCGGCATCATACGTCTAGAGCCGGTGAATATCGGTGGTATCTATCCTGATAGTAATGAAGATCGAATGGTGGTGTCTTTAGATGACGTGCCTCAGCCATTGATTGACGCTTTGATTGCCACCGAAGATCGCGCATTTTATGAGCATAAAGGCGTCTCGATACGTGGTATCGCTCGTGCTGTTTACAATAACTTTTCTGGTGGTGCAAGACAGGGCGGCTCAACCATTACCCAGCAGCTTATCAAAAACTTTTATCTCAACTCAGATCGCACCATAAAGCGCAAAGCCAACGAAGCGTTAATGGCAGTATTACTTGAGCTGCATTACAGCAAAGATGAGATCCTACAAACCTATTTGAATGAGATTTATTTGGGTCAAAACGGTAACCGTTCTATAAACGGTTTTGGATTGGCCGCACAATTTTATTTTGACAAACCGCTCAATGAACTGCGCTTAGATCAGCAAGCCATGCTAGTCGGTATGGCAAAGGGACCAAGTATTTATAACCCTCGCCGCAACCCAAACGATTCAAAAGCACGCCGTGATGTGGTACTTAATAACATGCTCACAGTGGGCACGCTAAGCCAAGAGGATTACGATAAAGCCTTAGAGCAGCCTCTTGGTATCGTGGACAAACCTGCCGAAGGCAAAAGCCAGTTCCCTGACTTTTTGGATATCGTTAAACGCGAGCTCAACACTGTTTACTATTCAGACGATCTCAAAAACGAAGGTCTCATTATTATCAGCACCTTAGACCCTATCGCGCAATTAGCAGCAGATAAAGCAGTTGATAAGAAACTTGGTGAACTGCGCCGTAGCGGTAGCAAAACTAAAGACTTGCAAGGGGCGCTCGTCAGTGCCAACCCGGAGACTGGTGAACTGGTTTCTGTCGTCGGTAGTGGCAGTGAGTTCACAGGATTCAACCGTGCTGTTGATGCCAAACGCCAAGTTGGTTCTTTATTGAAGCCTATTATTTATATGACAGCGCTTGAGAGTGGTCGTTATAACTTGGCAAGCTCAGTGGATGACTCCCCTATCACAGTCAACCTAAGCGATGGTACCGACTGGAATCCCAAAAACTATGACAACCGCGATCATGGCTATGTACCTTTTACCACAGGATTATCGCAATCTTATAACCAATCTGCGGTACGTCTGGGTATGGAATTTGGGGTTGATACCTTTGCCAAACAATTACGCCGTATGGGAGTTGAAGAAAAGATACCACCGTACCCATCAGCACTGTTAGGTTCTGTCAATCTTAGCCCAATGGATATGCTGGGTATTTATCAGGTCTTTGCCACTGGTGGTTTCCGCACCCCTATTCATAGTATTCGTACGGTTATTGACGATCGTGGGCGTATTTTGCAGCGTACTGGATTGAACACTCAGCGTAGCATTCCACCTGAGACCAACTTTTTGACGAACTATGCGCTACAGCAGGTGGTTTCAAACGGTACCGCCAGACGTGCCCAGTCGCTTGGTAGCAATCTAAACCTTGCTGGTAAAACGGGAACGACGAATGATTACCGTGATGCTTGGTTTGCAGGCTATAGCGGCAACTATGTCAGTGTGGTTTGGGTTGGCCGTGATGACAACAAACCTATTGGCCTGAGCGGTGGTACTGGTGCGCTTCCTGTCTGGGTTGACTACATGAATCGTCTAAAACTCACCCCTGTAGCGTTACCAGAACCAGAAGGTATAGAATGGTTGTGGTTAGAGAACAACTCAGGCAAGCTGTCTAATGAGCGCTGTGCCAATGCGCGCTATTTACCAGTCATGTCCGCGTATCTACCAGAAGAAGCCAGTAGCTGTGCGCTGAGTTTGTACCAACAAGATCGTGCCCGTGAGCAAACGCAATTCCAGAGCCAGCAAGGTGCCATCAATCAGCAGCGTCGCCGTGAAGGTTTAGAGATTCCAAATGGTGAAGCAGTTGAGAACACGGATTCAGAAAACAGCAATGAGCAAGACAATGGTAACGAAGAACGCGCTGATACTTGGTACGACCGTGCTGTTGAATGGTTCTAACGTTATTTTTGATATTTAGCTTTTAATATTTAAAAAAGGTCTCGACATGATCCCATCTTTACAGCAATTTGCCACTGTTAAAGAAGAAGTGACTCAGTGGCGCCAAAAGCTGATGTCAGCCAACACTTTGCTTGTAGGTGGTGCCTTAGCCGGCATGCTGAGTCTCAGCGCTTGTCAGACCGTACCCAGTACGTCGACAACTGCGACAAACACAGTACCGATACAGACAATCCCATCATCACAGCCGCCAGTTGCAAGCACAACAATCATCACCCAGGCGCCCATTGTTGACGTAGATGATGAAAATGAGTATCCAGTTGAGCCTTATATCCCACCTGAGCAGCTCGAGTCGCCAAACCCATTGACGCAAGAGGCGCCTATATTTGAGCCCTCTACTCCAGTAACGACAGAGCCTGACCTAGGCATTGCCGTACCCTCGCGTAATGACTATATCATCTCTGAGCCATCAGCACCCTCCCACAACGATTTACTGGAGCAGGCACGAAAAAACTCGCAACAACGGGCGCAACAGTCGACCAGCAACAACAGTACATTGCCTGCATTTCGTAACTTGATGCAGGTCGGTATCAATCAGCTAAAAGCCGGTCAACTGACCAACGCCGAAAATAGCTTCACTCGCGCACAGCGTTTGGCACCTAAATCATCCGCCGTGTACTTCTATTTGGCCCAAGTCGCCTTGAAAAAGAACCAACCACGCAAGGCAGAAGCAATGGCGCGGCGCGGTCTTAGTGTGTCACAAGATGCCAATCGCAGACGGGCACTGTGGCAAATTATCTTACAATCAGGTCAAGCCCAAGGTAATTCACGCGTTATCAATGAAGCAAGGCGAGCTTTGCGCTGATAGGCAGGTAGCTAGTTAATAGACAGGTATCTAACTGGTAGGTATCTACTCAGAAACTTATAAAATTTCGCATTATTATTTGACAGATATTTGGCGTCCCACTTTCGACACCAAATAACTGTCTTTCATTCAAAATACACATTTATTATTTTAGCTTAAGGTTATCTTTATGGCATGGCAACAACTGCACTTACAATGTGAAAAATCAAACGTCGATTTGGCCGAAGCGCTTTTATTAGAGGCCGGTGCTCTATCAATTGCCCTAGATGATGCAGGTGATCAGCCTTTGTTTGAACCACTACCAGGCGAATCCCCACTATGGGATGAGGTAATATTGACTGGTTTATTTGACGCGACCACTGATTCTGGTAGTCATCAGGCTGTTGAGCAGCTCAGTCATGAAATTGCAGCACAAGTACAAGCGACCCGCATTTGGCTAACGGCCGTTGATGACAAGGACTGGGAGCGCGAATGGATGAGCAACTATCATCCTATTGAATGTGCCAATGACTTATGGATTGTGCCAGACTGGCTAACGCCGCCTAACCCTCAGGCGACAAATATCATCATGGATCCAGGCTTAGCTTTTGGTACCGGTTACCATGCTACAACTCGTCTCTGCCTTGATTGGCTGACAGAGCAAGATCTGACAGATAAAGTGGTCATCGATTACGGTTGTGGCTCAGGTATTTTAGGTATCGCTGCTTTATTATTGGGTGCACGCCAAGTATATGCAGTTGATATCGACCCGCAAGCGGTGCTCGCGACTAATCAAAACGCGGTACGCAATCATGTGGGTGACCGTCTGCAAGCGTTTTTGCCAGAAGCGTTTACTGAACACTGTTCGCAAAACGACATCTTACCTGTAGAAGTCATCGTCGCGAATATCCTAGCCAAACCTTTAATTGGCTTGGCGCCTTACTTCTCAACCTTGATTGCACCAAAGGGCCGTATTGTTTTAGCAGGCTTGATTGAGTCACAAACTGAGCAAGTTATGGCCGCTTATCAGCCCTATTTTGCCCTCGATCCTAAACATGCTTTTACCGCTCAAGAAGACCAACATTGGCAGCGTTTATCTGGTACATTTACTAGCTAGCAACATTTAATTACATCTGTTACGATAGAGGGCAGTCAAACGTTAGGTGTTTGACGCCACTCTGTCTTTGCTCACGATTGATATAATTTTAAGAGCACTGTAGGTAGCTGTTGGTGAGTGGCGATGCGGTATTGATAACCATACTTTTTTGGATTCGGCCCTATGACCACCCCTATAAAAACTCAGTGCCCTCATTGCCAAGCTTACTTTAATATTCAACAAACTCAGCTAAATAAAGTCAATGCTACCGTCAGCTGTGATCAGTGTCGTCAAAGTTTTTTGGTCAACAAGAACCTCGTCGTAACTTCTGATACCTCTAATTCTTCAGCAATTCAAAGTACCAAAGCAAAACGTCCTAATACTAAACCGTCACTCAATCAAAAACGTTCATCCGACACTCTCATTCATGATGATCTTATCTACGATGATATGGATATTGATGAGCCAGAAGATAATCCTACAGAATATGCCTCTTTAGATAGTATGGATGCTTGGCTGACCCAAGTCAGCAATACACCTTCTACTACAGAAACATCAGCTACCGGGCAACACTCGCCTTCTCATATTAAGCACAAAAATCACGATCCAATAGCGAAATCTGCTACGACACATGTGTTACCAGAGTCTTCCTCGATAGCACAAGAAGTCCTCAGTTCTGCAGCCGCCAATGACATTCACGCCAGTGTAGATGATACAACTGACAACTCATGGCTTGAGGCACTTCTTGACGAGCAAAGTAAACGCGACGAAAAGCCAATAAACGACACAGATTTATCACAGCTACTAATAGATATGGGTGTTCCTATTAGAGATGAAGAAATCTCTGCCGCAGAACGTGCAAAAATAGCACAGGCACATTTTGCGCCCACACCAGCAGCACTTTCGATCGCCTCTATACTTTGGATACTCGGGTGCTTGGTATTGGCGCTCCTACTTGCTGCACAATATGTTATGTTTAATTTAGAGACTTTAGTCAAGAATCCTGCCAATGCCAAAAGGCTACAAGCCGTATGCTCTGTTGCAGCGTGCAGCTTGCCAAGTGCAGACTTGACTGCTTTTACTATCACTACTCCAAATCATAGAGCCAGCCAAATACAAACAGCGGGCACATTTAGCGATATAAGTGCGACACTTAACAACCAAAGCACACAAGCGCAGCTCTATCCAAATATAAAAGTTAGTGTTTATGGCGCCGATAGCCTTATCGGAGAGTTTATTGCAGCGCCCACCGATTACTTATTGGGTAAACAAAGCCAGCTACCTGCTAACGATAAAAAACGTCTGTTGTTTACTATACCCGTTGACGACAGACAAATCCGTGAAGTTACCATGACACCACTTTATTGATTTTTATTGGTATCAGCATAAATATTTTTCATAGGTGATATGCACCATACTTACTCTCGATGCGTATTGTCGTAATCAAGATAGCCATTAATCTGTCAGCGTTAGACGATATTAATTTGATATACTATTATTCTGACATCTTATGGTTTGACACTTTTTTCATTTCAAGGATATTATCTTATGGCACCTCATGCACAGCATAATGCCCACCATTTTGCTAAAAGCTCTGAGCATCCTGCCGACTATAATAAAGAAGACTATCACTCCTCTACTCATGATTTTTCGCGCTCTTTAGATAGTGCTGCGAGTAGCGTACAACAACCTCTGCATGTACATGTTGAGCGTGTGGTACGTCAATACTTTGCAATGCTAGGTGACGAGATGCCGACCGACCTATACGAACTTATCTTAAAACAGGTTGAGGAGCCTCTTTTATCTGTGGTTCTCGAAAAGACTCGTGGCAATCAAACCAAGTGTGCGCAAATATTGGGTCTGAATCGGGGTACTTTACGCAAAAAACTCAAAACCTACGACTTAATGTAGCACTGCTATATGAGCTTACTCATCGTCGCTAATTATCATGCATGGCAATTGAATATTCATAGCTTTATCTATCACGATAGAGTTTATGCTCATTGTCATCACCACCTTGCCAGACGTTTACGTCAGGCTTTTTTTATGGAATATTTTTTATGAGTACAACCCCACTTGCCCTACTCTCGGTCTCTGATAAATCCAATATCGTTGAGTTTGCTCAAGGCCTTATCAAAGCAGGTTTTGGCTTACTCTCTACTGGCGGTACTTATCGCCTACTTACAGAAAACAATGTTGCTGTGACGGAAGTTTCAGACTACACCGGCTTTCCTGAAATGATGGATGGTCGTGTAAAGACACTGCACCCTAAAATCCATGGTGGTATTTTGGGTCGTCGTGGAACAGACGATGCGATTATGAGTGACCATGCCATCGAACGTATTGATTTGGTGGTCGTAAACTTATATCCATTTGCCGAGACGATTGCTCGCGCTGACGTGACTATGAACGATGCTATCGAAAATATCGATATTGGCGGCCCTACTATGGTACGTTCAGCGGCAAAGAATCACGCTCATGTCGGTATCGTAACTGACCCTGCTGACTATGATCGCGTGATTGACGCTTTAGATGGTACCACTGAGCTAACAGCTGCGCTGCGCTACGATTTGGCAGTCAAAGCCTTTGAGCATACCGCACAGTATGACGGTATGATTGCCAATTTCTTAGGTAGCCGTGTCAATGAGACACAAGAGCCAGAAAACTTCTCACGTACATTCAATGTACAGCTAGAAAAAGCACAAGACCTACGCTATGGTGAAAACCCGCATCAAAACGCGGCATTTTATACTGAAAACCAACCCCTAAAAAGCCAGCAGGCTTCTATTGCAACGGCCAAGCAACTACAAGGCAAGGCGCTGTCATATAATAATATTGCCGACACAGACGCTGCCCTTGAATGTGTAAAAGCCTTTAGTACCCCTGCTTGCGTAATCGTCAAGCATGCCAACCCTTGCGGTGTTGCAGTTGATAATGATCAAGTAGCAGCCTATCGCACTGCTTTTAGCACTGATCCTGAGTCGTCTTTTGGCGGTATCATTGCATTCAACCGTCCATTGACCCTTGCTGCTGCAAAAGCAATCATTGACAATCAATTTGTAGAAGTCATCATTGCGCCTAGCATTGAAGACGGTGTGCTTGAAGCGACAGCGACTAAGAAGAACGTACGCGTATTGGTATGCGGCGAGCTACCAGCACCAGATCAACGTGATAGTCAGCTAGACTATAAGCGCGTCAATGGTGGTCTGCTGGTACAAGAGCAAGACCTTGGTTTGATTACCGCAAACGATCTAAAAATCGTGACTGATGTCCAGCCAACTGAAGCACAAGTGGCAGATCTGTTGTTCAGCTGGAACGTCGCAAAATATGTCAAATCTAATGCTATTGTTTATGCCAAAGGTCAACGTACTATCGGGGTTGGTGCAGGTCAAATGAGCCGCGTCAACTCAGCACGTATCGCTGCTATCAAAGCAGAACATGCTGGACTAGCTACTGAAGGTGCGGTCATGGCATCAGATGCATTCTTCCCTTTCCGTGATGGTATCGATAATGCAGCTGAAGTGGGTATCTCTGCTATCATCCAACCAGGCGGCTCTATGCGTGACGACGAAACCATTGCTGCTGCCAATGAGCATGGTATTGCGATGGTATTTACAGGTATGCGCCATTTCCGTCATTAGGCTGTCATGTCATTTTATAGACTGACATAAATAGCAGTCATAATATTCAACTGCTATTTATGATCAATCTGAATAAAAATGCTATTCATAAAAAAGCCACTGTAACGTTACAGTGGCCTTTTTATGGTCAATGCTTCCTTATAGCAACACAGTAAACGCTTAGCGTCCTTGCGCATTAGCCATGTTAGATTCATTGATCTCAACCTGATACATCAGACGCAGATAATCTAAGTAGTCTTGCAACTGATCTTGACCTAAATTATCACGGATGATGCTAGCGGTCTGCGCTCGTTGCATATCAGAAAGTGGTGACTGTTGCTCAGTTTGAATACGATCACCCACCAACAGTGTTGCACCAAGCTCAGTCTCACTAGCAAGGGCTACCACGTTACCATCAGTAGCTTGCTTGCTAAAAGCCAAGCCGCGCTCTTTGTCTGTTAGCAGTGTCGTTTGACGGTTTATCTCACCCAATGCTCGTAAGCTTACTGACTGCTTAGAGATATCGCCTGATGTTTTGATACCAGCAGCTACCGCCTTGGCTTCTTTTAGTGCCAATGCTGTGGCTCTTTGCTGACGTAATATCTGAGTGATTCTTGGTGTAGCAGCACTCAGAGCAAGAGTCTTGGTAGGACGATAGTTAGTTGGTTGTACCCATACCGTACCATTACCGACTTCTATACCAGCTGTTACTGCTTGATCTTGAATGGTAAACTCGTCAAAAGCCTGTTTGACCACTGCTGGTTGCGACAGGACTGAGCTGTTGTTTTGTTTGCGGTAATCTTTGATATTTTTTAGCGTCACATTCTCTTGCTGCGCTATATCTTCGATGCTAAAACCATCTGCTGCCAAATCATTAATCGACGTTACTTTGTCAGCATAAATCTCTTGACGCTTATATTCTTTCGCTTTTGCTGTTAGCTCTTCACGCATACTCTCAAGACTTGGTATTTTTTCACCATTGTCTTCGGTAACTGTAAATATCTGATAGCCAAAGCTGGTTTTGATAGGCGCGGTCACATCACCGACGCTCAATCCTTCTAAGGCGTTCTGAACCGCGTCAGCGTCATTACCGAATACAGAAGGGTTGAAGCGACCGATATCACCGCCTGTTTCTCCTGAAGGGTCATCTGATTCTGTTTTGGCCACAGCAGCAAAAGACTCGCCTTTCGCTAAGCGCGCTCTGATTTTGTCTGCTCGTGTCTTAGCATCATCACCCGTCAATAGAATTTGGCTCACTCGGCGCTCGTCAGTAGCGGCAATGCTTTGCTTATACGCTTCGTACTGCTGCTGTAATTCTTCTGAGGTTATCTCATCAACTTTGATGGTCTGCGGGCTAAGCTGGATGTAAGCCAAATTGACCATCGCCGCACTCTTTAATGTATCTTTGTTAGCATCATAGTACGTTTGGATGTCGGCTTTGCTGAGCTTAACCTGATCTGCGTAGTCTTGCCAGTTAAAGCGATGTATCCAGACATTACGTGACTCTAGTTGCAAGTCAATTAACTGACTAACCGCCTGCATGGGATATACCGCTGTCCCTACGATACTGGCATTCAACTGATCCAAACTTAGCTGATTACGAAACTCTGCAAACAACTGGTTTTTGGTCATACCACGTTGACGCAAGAAGTTTGAAAACTGGTCATTAGAAAAATTGCCATCCGCGTCTTTAAATATATCTTCTTCGCGCAGTAGACGATTGATCGTATCATCAGAGACTGTCATGCCAAGCTTGCCCGCCTGCTGCTCTAACAGGGTACGGTCAATCAGACCTTTTAGCACTTGTTCATGCAGTACGTCTTCATTTAATAAACTGGCATCATCAACTTGCTCGAGTATTTCGCTACGGCGGTTATTGACGGCAGTCTGATACTCGGACAACCCTACGCTTGCCTCGCCTACCTGAGCGACTTGATTGGGATCAACTCCACCGCCAAAATAGCTTTCGACACCCAATAAGGCAAGTGGCGATAGGCATAAAATCAATAAAATGCGACCCGGCCAGCTTTTTAAGAAATCGCGCAATTTATCCATAGTTATCTCTGCTTTATTAACCTATATTGATGAAAAACCATTGTAATATCGCTAGGAGCCAATAAATGCAACCTGCCAATATCAATGCTATCTAAGCCGGCAATGGCAAAAAAGAAGAACGTCTGCATGTTATAAAATAAAACAAGGCTGAATAGCAAACCTTACTTGAACAACGCATCTATCGCGCGCCCTATGATACGTGATTTTTCATCTATACTCAAAATATTCACATCGTATTATTCACGTTATATGATGCCAACTATAGCGACAAAAAAAAGCACCTAAATATTAGGTGCTTTTTTGGTGCTTAGCTTATGATTTCAGCCGAAGCACCCATTTGCTATAGGGCGTCTTAGTTCAAGCGCTCTTTTAGGTTTTTGCCAGCTTTAAAGCTTGGTACTTTGCTTGCTGGGATGCTTAGCTCTTCACCAGTTTTTGGGTTACGGCCCGTGCGCGCTTTGCGATCTTTTACGCTGAAAGTACCGAAACCAACTAGAGAGATGCTATCGCCAGCTTCTAAAGCTTCGCCAACACTTTCCATTACAGCATTCAAAGCATCACCAGCTTGAGTCTTATTTAGACCACTTTTGTCCGCGATGCTATCAATTAATTCTGACTTATTCATAAAATTTCCTTCAAGTTTAAGGGGGTAATAAACGCTCACGCCAAGCATTGTAACGCTCTCATGGTACTTACGCAATAAAAACTACCTGACTAGCGTATTAACAGGTTTCACTTTGTTATCGTCTTTATATCAAGGCAGCATAAGGAGCGCAAGCGATTTTACATATTTTTGTGCGATATACTACGTATTTGACACCCAATGTTACGCAAAACATCTGCAACCTGTATTCAGGCAGGTTACTTTATCCTATCTAACTACCCTGCATATCTATTTATGCTTTGAAACGATTGTCAGACGGTGTCTGTGCACTGCCAGTCATAAATAGTAGTGTCTTTATTGACTGCTAAATTGTACTGTAATAATTTTGCCACTGACAGAAACTAGCGTTACTTTTTATTATAAAGGCGTTACTATAAACGAAATATCACTGCAAATTCTGTATGCAGATAAACTTAAGTTTACTGATGTTCAATTTGCTAAATAAAAAAATGGATTACTTGCATGAAGCGTTCTACGTTGTCTCACTCTCTTCTTAATATTATTCTAGTGTTCATAGAGTCAGCGCTAACACTATTGTTGCGTTTAGATCCTGAACTGCGTAAAGCCGCTTATCCACTTGCTAAGCAGGGTACCGTTGTGGCACTACGTTTATACCTACCTCATGTAGAAGTGTTTGCTACTTTTAGCACCAAAGGTGTGTTATTGGATGCTCAGCTACCTGTTGGACGTAGCGAGCCTGATGTTGTCATCAATGCCTATAGTATTCAGGTCATCAATGCCATCACGACTCATGACAGGGAAACAACCGAAAAATTACAAATGCGCGGTGAATCTCTACAAGTGCAACTGGTCAAGCAGTTCATTATACAGCTTGGTCTTGGCAGCCTGATTCAGGGTTTGATCAGAAAAATAAAAGGCGGTAAAGGCAAAACCAAACCGACCGATGCTGAAATGGCAGAGAAAAAAGATAACTACAAGCAGCGCATCAAAGAACAACAAACTCAAATTAATACATTGACCATCAAAAACCGCGAGCTTGAGACCACGGTAAAAGAGCTACAAAGTAAGCAAAAAACCTTAGTGGTTGTGACCGTCGTAGCGCTTGTCATTATGATCGGCTCAGTCATTGCTCTACTTATGAACTAACGCTAATCAAAACCAGTTTCAACACTTATATACTTAATACTAGCTATACATAAGCGTTTAATACTCGAAGTAGTACTAAATGCTTATATATAGCACTCTCCTCTCTACTCCATACCTTTATCGCTAGCTACCTTATCACTACCCATTATTTAACAAGCTTTTTATAATCTGTATATATAACCAACTCTACTACTGGTTTATAAGTGCATGTCACACGTCATTGTTTTTATCAATCATAGCGATAAGCTCTATTAACCGTTCGACCACACTTTAATCTTGACTAAATTACTCAGGATTAAGTATAATTGACCTAATCGTTGCATACATCGGGCTAACCATCTGTTGTCTAATAACGATAGAACACAACTTAGTTGGGCGAGATTGCAAAATTCTATATCGCTATAGTATTACCTTTCTATATACCCTTCTAAGATCGTTGTTAAATAAAAATGACATACAAGTTTGGAGATGACACATGCGTTTAACTACTCGAGGCAGATATGCTGTCACTGCTTTATTAGATTTAGCACTACAAACCAGTCAACAAGACAGTGCCGTTTCTTTATCTGATATCGCTAAACGACAATCGATTTCTATCTCCTACCTCGAACAGTTGTTTTCCAAACTTCGCAAGCGTGGTCTTGTGACCAGTATCCGCGGTGCTGCAGGTGGCTACCACCTAGCTAAACCATTAGATGAGATAGATGTGATGAGTATCATATCTGCGGTCGATGAGTCGGTAAATGCCATGCAGTGTGAAGGACGCGGTGACTGTCAAGGTGGTACAATGTGCCTGACCCATGACCTATGGTGTGCACTATCAAATCATATTGAGCAGTACTTGAAAAATATAACATTAGCGCAATTATTAGATATGGAAAACGTGCAGTCAGTATCAGAGCGTCAGCACACCTCTACAAAAGATATTTCCATAAAAGACATCAATACTATTACTTTATCGAACAGCGAGGCAAACCCAGCATGAGCCAACATAACAACCTTATATACTTAGATTATGCCGCCACCACACCAGTTGCTAGACCAGTAGCTGCTAAGATGAGCGAATATCTGACAGTAGATGGCATTTTTGGTAATCCAGCCTCTCGCTCACATGGCTATGGCTGGCAAGCAGAAGAAGCTGTTGAGACTGCTCGCGGACAAGTTGCTGAAGTTATCAACGCTGATCCACGCGAAATCGTCTTTACTTCTGGCGCGACTGAGTCTGACAACCTAGCTATTAAAGGTGCAGCTCACTTCTATCAGTCTCGTGGTAAACACATTATTACTAGCAAAATTGAGCATAAAGCTGTGCTAGACACGTGCCGTGAGCTTGAGCAAGAAGGTTTTGAGATTACTTATCTTGAGCCGCAGCCAAGCACTGGCCTTATCTTAGCAGAGCAAGTAAAAGAAGCGTTACGTGACGATACTATCTTAGTATCGCTTATGATGGTGAACAACGAGCTTGGTACCATTACTGATGTGACTGCAATCGGTGAAATCACTCGTGAAGCCGGCGTAGTATTCCACGTCGATGGCGCACAATCTGTTGGTAAAGTAAAAATCGACCTTGAAGAAATGAAAATTGATTTGATGAGCTTCTCAGGTCATAAAGCGTATGGTCCTAAAGGTATCGGCGCATTATTTGTTCGTCGTAAGCCACGTATTCGTCTAAAAGCAGAACAACATGGTGGCGGTCATGAGCGTGGTATGCGTTCTGGTACACTGCCAACGCATCAGATTGTTGGTCTTGGTGCCGCATTTGCTCTAGCTAACGAAAGCTTTGAGACAGATCATGCTCATGCAGCAAAATTACGTCAAAAGCTGTGGGATGGTCTTCAAGATATCGAAGAGATTTATCTAAACGGCGATCTCGAAAACAGCGTACCTAATATCGTCAATATCAGCTTTAACTTTGTTGAAGGTGAGTCGCTAATGATGTCGCTAAAAGATTTAGCTGTATCGTCAGGATCAGCCTGTACATCAGCAACGCTTGAGCCATCATATGTATTGCGCGCTATCGGTCGCCCAGACGAATTGGCACACAGCTCAATCCGCTTCAGCTTTGGTCGTTATACGACTGACGAAGACGTCGATACCGTTATTAAGCAAATGCATGAAGCTGTTGACAAATTGCGTGCCCTATCACCACTTTGGGATATGTACCAAGAAGGTGTTGACCTGAACTCAGTTGAGTGGGCTGAGCATTAATTTTTAGTATAGCTTTTTAGTATTAAGTAACCATATATAGTTTATTAAACGATTGATTACACAATTAAGTTAAGCGTTTGACCCCAATTATCGATGAGTAGTCAGACATTCAAAGTTAACAAACGACTGCTCATCATCTAACCAGGAGAAAACCCCATGGCCTATAGTGACCAAGTTATTGATCATTACGAAAACCCACGCAACGTTGGTAATCTTGATAAAAATGCCAAAAACGTTGGTACCGGCATGGTCGGTGCCCCAGCTTGTGGCGATGTAATGCGCCTACAAATCCAAGTTGATGATAATGGCATTATCGAAGACGCACGTTTCAAAACTTACGGCTGCGGTTCAGCAATTGCTTCAAGCTCACTTGTTACTGAGTGGCTAAAAGGCAAGAGCTTGGATCAAGCTGGCGAAATCAAAAACAACGATATCGCCCAAGAATTAGCGTTACCACCAGTAAAAGTCCATTGCTCTGTACTTGCAGAAGACGCTATCAAAGCCGCTATTAGCGACTACAAAGGTAAGCACGGTACAGCAGTAACGGCAGAAGAAGCTGCTATCTAAGCTCAACCTATTAGCGTCTGCGTTATGATTTATTAGCAATGCTGAAGTGGCAATATGCAAACAGCTACTGATGCTAAAGAGGTGACAATGACATTATGTAATTGTCACCTTTTGTTTTCTGGTAGTCGCTAGTCTATTATTTTGGCAAACTTCTAATTTTAGTTGCCAATTTATACAAATTTTTATTAATACTTATGATTATTAATAGTCAATGGGAGTTGGCATGATTGAAATGACAGAACGCGCCGCTCAGCATGTTCGAGACTTTTTGGACAACCGCGGTAAAGGTGAAGGCATTCGCGTTGGCATCCGTACAGCGGGTTGCTCGGGTTTGGCTTATGTCTTGGAGTTTGTAGATACTCCTGATGAGAATGACACGCGCTATGAAAGCCGCGGTGTGAGCATCTTTATTGATCCTAAAAGCCTAGTGTATTTAGACGGTTTGTTAATGGACTACGAAAAAGAAGGTTTAAATGAAGGCTTCAAATTCACCAATCCTAATCAGAAAGGCGAATGTGGCTGCGGTGAATCTTTTACTGTCTGATAATTCGATGAGCTACTAGCCAAATAAAGACTTTAAAAAACAAATAAAAAGTAAGGCGTATGATATGACAGACTCTATTCTAGACACGCAATTTGGGAACTTCTTTGCCCTATTTGAGCAACCTGTACAATTTGAAGTCAATCAAGACAGTCTGGATCAACATCTACGTCTATTACAAAAGCGCTATCATCCTGATAATGTCGCAAAGAATTTAGCAGATACTAAGCAAGCTCAGCAGCAATCAGAGCAAGCCTCCGCTATCATCAACCAAGCATACCAAACGCTCAGCGCACCTGATAGCCGTGCTGGTTATCTGTTGGATATGGCAGATCAAGCTCAAAATGTAGAGCACTCAATTGCAGATTTGGATTTTTTAGAAGATGCGATGGAAATGCGAATGGATCTAGATGACGCTATTACAGGTAAAGACCTTGCAACCTTGCAGCAGTTACATCCTCAAATTACAGCACGCCTAAACAATCAGTCTGAACGCTTTAACACTGCTTATACAGAGCAAGACTGGGGTACAGCGATTGATGCGACACAAAAACTGAAATTCTTAGTTAAGCTAAATGCTGATGTGACGACTGGTCTCGATGATGTCGCCAGTACAGCGCATTCAGATGATGATGATCTCTATGTTTAGATGTCCGTAAGCCGTGTATTTTTTGACAATTAGATTTTAGTTTTGGCGTTAGATTCTGTATAGATGGTTAAATTAATATCAACTATGCCGTATAATCTCTAACCCTAAGTATGCATGACTGCCAAGATTTTCTGTCCTTAATGTGAGAACGTAGCTGTTATATCTACACTATACTTGCTCCATTTTACTTATTCATTTTATCCCTGAGTTATTCTTATGTCTTTAATGCAAATTGCCGAACCCAATCAAAGCGCCCAACCTCACCAGCATCGTTTTGGTCTAGGGATTGATCTTGGCACCACGCGCTCACTGGTCGCCATAGTACGTTCAGGCAAGGCGCAAGTCTTAGAAGCAGGCAAAGCGTCAGATACGTTGTTGCCTTCTGTAGTCTATTATCCAGCGACAGGTAACCCATTAGTGGGCTATGATGCCTTATCTCATTTAGCAGACGATCCAAAAAATACGATCGTCTCGGCTAAGCGTTTTATGGGTCGTAGCCAAACTGATATCAAATTTTCTCATCCTTATGAGTTGTCTGGTAATACAGATGCTATGCCAGCATTTGTCACGGCTCAAGGTGAAGTGTCACCTGTGGAAGTATCAGCGCGTATATTGGCGGCGCTTGAGCAACGTGCAGCAAGTGCCCTACCTGCAGACAGTATAGAAGGTGCTGTCATTACGGTTCCTGCTTATTTCGATGAAGCGCAACGTCAAGCGACTAAAGATGCTGCCCAAGCGGCTGGCATCAATGTACTACGTTTGTTGAATGAACCAACTGCTGCCGCGGTCGCTTACGGCCTTGATCAGCAAAATCAAAATGATAACAAAGAAAACTATTACCTAATCTATGATTTGGGCGGTGGTACTTTTGATGTGTCTATCTTAAAGTTGAATGATGGCGTCTTTGAAGTATTGGCAACAGGCGGTAACAGTGCGCTAGGCGGGGACGATATTGACCGTCTTATTACCAACTGGATCATCAAGCAGTTGAGTATTGATCCAAAACAGGTAAGCCTTCATGACAAATCGATACTCGCACAACAAGCCAAAGCTTATAAGCAAGCACTAACTGAAGCAGAACAGGTTGATATTGACGTTACTGTCAACGGACAGTCTTACAAAGGCACACTAAGCCGTGAAGACGTGTTGGCTATTGTCGAGCCTGTTAGTCGTCGTACTTTGGGCGTATGTGAACAAGTACTGCGCGATGCTAGGCTAAACGCTACAGATTTAGACGAAGTGATTTTAGTTGGCGGTTCAACTCGTATGCCCGCCATACAAGCAGTCGTCACTGAATTTTTTGCTAAGCAGCCGCTTTCTCGTCTCAATCCAGATGAGGTTGTTGCTTTAGGCGCGGCCCAAACTGCTCACCAGCTGGTCAATGGCGACAGTGATAGCAATCTGTTGTTGTTAGATGTGACGCCATTATCATTAGGTCTTGAGACCATGGGCGGCCTCGTTGAAGTACTGATTCCGCGTAATACGCCCATCCCTGTCAAAAAACGCCAAGTGTTTACTACTTATCAAGATGGTCAAACTGGCATGGTTATCCATGTGGTGCAAGGTGAGCGCGAAACCGTCGAAAACTGTCGCTCGCTTGGACGTTTTGAGCTATATGGTATTCCGCCTATGAAAGCTGGGTTTGCTCGTATCGAAGTCACCTTTAGTATCGATGCCAATGGTCAGCTTACTGTCAGTGCTCAGGAAACGACGACCAAAACAGAAAGTAAGATTGAAATTGTGCCGTCTTATGGTTTGTCTGATGATCAAAAAGAACAATTGCTTGTTGCTGGGTTTAAGCATGCAGAAGAAGATAAAAATGCGCGTTCTTTGATTGAGACCAAGGTAGAAGCTGAACGTGAAGTATTGGCTTTAGAGTCTGCACTGAACGAGTTTGCAGCGCTACTCTCTTCTGATGAGCAGCAGTCTTTAACAGAGCAAATACAAGCACTGAAGACCGCACTTGGCACTAGTGATTTAACACTTATAGAAGCGCAGCAGGCTCAGCTCAAGCCACATAGCGATGCTTTTGCTGCTCGCATTATGAATCAAAGCGTTAAAGCCAGCATGGCAGGTACTAGTGCTAAAGACTGGTAAGCGACACGCTTAAAATGATAGCTTAGTCATTATACTAAACTAATTTCTTATTTTTAGATTGATTAGCATTGGACACATAATTTATGCCAAAAGTTACTGTACTACCCCATCACGAAATTTGCCCAGAAGGTGCAGAAGTTGAGCTAGAGTCTGGCGAAAACCTATGCAAAGCGTTACTAGGAAAAGGTATCAAAATTGAGCATGCTTGTGAGATGTCAAAAGCGTGCACGACGTGTCACGTTGTCGTACGCAAAGGATTTAATAGTCTAGATGAGATGGATGATGTGGAAGCGGATCTATTGGATCGCGCATGGGGTTTAGAACCTGACTCACGTCTATCATGTCAGGTCATGCTTGATGATGAGGATTTGACCATCGAAGTACCCAAATATACGCTGAACCATGCAAAAGAAAACCATTAATAAATAATAAGTTGTATTTTACTCTCAAAAAAGCCAGCTATGATTAAATAGCTGGCTTTTTCCATCAATAACATGCCACGATATTACTGCTCATATCATGACTTTTTCTGAGTACTATGACGTTTACTTTCTTCAGCTATGCTAGTGGCCAGTTTTTCTTCTTCTTGCTCGATACGCTCAAGCGCAAAATTTAAGCGTGTTCTAATGTCCTGATAATCATTGTCTTTCATATCTTTAAAGTTCAAATGCAAGTTAAAACCCGGCAAGGTATGATCTACCCATTTAGACAAGTGACCTTTATTAGCATCAGGGTCAAACACCTGCCATGCGTCAATTTTATTATCAAAACCCTTTAGTCGAAACGCACCAGCATGCTGACACTCATAGTTGTGACAAATATAATCATAGGTGCTTTCGCTGACCAGTATCTCATCTTTGCCAGCATGTGCTTCAAGCCTTGATGCTAGGTTGGCTTCTTTACCGATGAGCGTATAGCTGAGGCGATTGTTGCTCCCGAAATTACCAACGTGGCAATAGCCCGTGGTAATACCGATGCGTATATACAAACCCTCAAACCCCATAAGCCGCCACTTCTGACGTAAGGTGCGCATCTCTCGGCGCATATCTATCGCCATCGCTACACAATCTAATGCATCTTGACGTGAACCACGGCTATCAGGCTCTCCAAAAAAACAGACCATACCATCGCCAATAAACTTGTCCAGTACAGCCCCATGTTTTTCAGCAATCAACGTCATGCAATGCATATAGGTATTCAAAATATCAGCCAAATTATCCGCACTTAAACTATCAGACAGCTCCGTAAAGCCTACAATGTCTGAGAACATAATGGTTAATTTGGCACGCTTGTTGGATACACTAACTGGACTGTCTGTTCTGACAATAGGCTCCCAGATTTGCGGTGGTACAAAACGAGTCAGCTTATTGATAACTGATACCATCGTACTCAAACGCTCACCTGCCTGCTGAGCACATAATTTGTAGGCAACATACTCTCGATACGTACGCCGAAACTGGCATAGAATCACAGCCATACTTGCCAATAGTACTGTAGGTGGTAACCAGCTGTCATTACAGTCTATTCCACTAGGTCTTAGAATGGCGCTGACATAATAGAATATGACAGCAGTCACTAAGGCTACGGTAAACAATCTTAAACGATTCTGAGGCTTATTTAGAATAATTCTAACAGCAATCAAAGACGCCAAGCTGAGCGATATAATGATGCAAAACTGTGTCACGCCAATAACAACTGCCAGCAAAACAATGACAATGTTGGACGTCCAAAAGTTGGTTTGGCGTCGATAGTTATAGATGAGAATCATGAGACTAGGCAATGCGATGATAACTAGCAATGCCATTGAGGTGGGACGAAAGTCGTAGTATACAGCGAGTAACATGACCGTGAGTATTAAAACAAAAACTTCTGGGTAGTCAAATCGGCAGATGCCTTTACCCTCTAATAAAGTTTTTGGTTTCAATGTCTCTTTAAAAGGCATATTGAGTGTTCACTTAAATAAGACGGACTATCGAAGAGACAAGACATATAAGAATAACATGTATAGGCACTTTGTCTTTATGATAAATAATCATAAGATATATCTAATAATATATTATACTTTTTAAATAGTACGAAACCTAGGTCATCGGTAACTAAAAAAACGCCATTTATCATCTAATTGCACTGCTGGTTCGTAGCGCTTCATGGCTGCAAACACCTAATAGCATTAAAAAAGAAGCCAGATACAATCAGGTATCTGGCTTCTTTTCATTTCTGCATTATTTATTACTTCATAACTGTCGTTGTTACGTTGACACATCGAATATTTTTTATTACCGATTTCTTTTGTTAGCGGCACTATTAATAAATAGTATCAACTAACAATAGTGTCGATCACTTACTACATTTGCCAATCGAACGGCATTTGATGATGACCGCGTAGTGCCATCATCAATGTCTGTTGCATTTGTGCCAACACTTCTTTGGTATAAGGGACTGCTTGTACACCCCATACTGGATTTGGCCATTGCATGTCGTTTTGATAACGGACAATATGGTGAAAATGAAGTTGTGGTACTTGGTTGCCAAGGGCAGCGACATTCATCTTGTCAGCTTGAAACGTTTTGGCTAACTGGCTCGATAACCAGCTCGACTCACGCAAAAATTGAGTCTGATCTGCTTCAGACAGCTCGTAAAGCTCTTTGATACCTGATACGCGTGGCACTAATATCAGCCATGGAAATTGACAGTCATTAATTAAACGACAAGTGGATAATGGAAAATCCCCTACTAAAAAACTATCAGCAGCAAGTTTATGATGAAGTTGGAACATAATGACGGTTCTCTTGTTGTTTAATGCAAATAAAAGTAGGTACAAAATATAAAAGGTAAAATACAGTTTGGCTATTTTATCAGTTATTCTTTCGATAAAATAGCACCATAACTGACTGCTTCACTGTTACCTATCAACCTACTCAAACTATCTACCCTTTATCAAAGCCAAACTAAGCAGGTTCTGTCACCATATGCTCGCTAAAATAGCGCAACAGTTCTTGTATGACCGTCACTCGCTGCTGCGGTGTTGCCAACTTATCGCTATGTTGATAGCGAATACCAGATGCGCCATTCATACGGTAATGCTGACCATTCGATTGAATCAATTTAATAATAGCTAAAGCATCGACTGGCGTATCTGGCGCAAATTCCAGCGTCATACTACTACTATTCGCATCAATCTTGTTAATCTTCAGCGGTTCTGCTTGCAAACGTAGTCCATGAATGGCAAATAGCTGCTTGGTTTGGTCCGGTAACGCGCCAAAGCGGTCAATCATCTCTGTACGAATATCCGTCAATGATTCTTTATCATCGGTGTTGCTAATGCGTTTATAAAACAACAAACGCTGATGTACGTCGTGTAAATACTCTTCTGGAATAAGCGCCGAGCTATGCAAGTTAATCTCGCTGGTTAGCGATAATGGCGTGTTCAAGTCAGGCTCTTTACCGGCTTTAATTGCTTTAGTCGCTCGCTCCAGCATATCCATATACAGGCTAAAACCAATCGCCTGCATATTACCACTTTGCTGCTTACCCAATATCTCACCTGCTCCGCGAATCTCTAGATCTTCACTCGCCAGCATAAAGCCTGCACCTAGTGTATTGGCGCGTTCAATCGCGTGGAGGCGGCGCTTGGCATCTCCTTTAAGACCTTTAAGAGAAGGCACTAATAAGTAGCAATACGCCTGATGATGACTACGTCCTACGCGGCCTCGCAGCTGGTGTAGTTGCGCTAGACCAAATTTATCAGCACGCTCAATGATAATGGTATTGGCATTTGGCACATCAATACCTGTTTCGATGATAGTCGAGCATACCAGCACATTGAATTTTTTATGATAGAACTGCTGCATGATTTGCTCAAGCTGGCGCTCTTGCATTTGCCCGTGAGCAACGCCTACTCTTGCCTCGGGTACGAGGTCACGAATGGTCTCTGCCATACGCTCAATACTAGCCACATCGTTGTGCAACAGATAGACCTGCCCGCCGCGTAGCAGCTCACGTAGGATAGCCTCTTTCATCAACGCTTCTGTCTTTTGCATGACAAAAGTTTTGATGGCAAGTCGGCGTGCAGGTGGGGTTGCGATAATAGACATATCACGCATGCCTGAGAGCGCCATATTAAGCGTTCTAGGAATAGGCGTCGCTGTCATAGACATACTGTCTACATCTGTCTGAATAGCCTTAATACGCTCTTTGTGGCGCACGCCAAATCGGTGCTCTTCATCAACGATCATCAGCCCAAGGTTGGCAAACTTCACATCGGGCTGTAATAGTTTATGAGTACCAATCACGATATCGACTTTACCATCGGCCAAATCCGCTAGCACCATGTCTTGATGCTTTTTTCCGCCAAAGCGTGACAGACTCTCAATGCGCACCGGCCAATCAGCAAATCGATCGCGGAAGTTGTCTTCGTGTTGCCCAGCAAGCAAGGTAGTAGGCACCAACACCGCCACCTGATAGCCAGCACTAACAGCAATAAAAGCAGCACGCATGGCTACTTCTGTCTTGCCAAAACCAACATCACCGCAAATGAGACGATCCATCGGTTGGTTTTGTCTCATATCTTCCATAACCGCATGGATAGCATTGGCTTGGTCAGCAGTCTCTTCAAAGGCAAACTGACTGGCAAACAGTTCGTATTGCGAGGGGTCTATTTTGAAGTGGATACCAACTTTAGCTTCACGCCTCGCTTGCATGTTCAGCAACTCTGCGGCAACATCGTGAATCTGTTCTAACGCTTTTTGCTTGGCGCGGTCCCACTTGCCACTGCCAATCTTATGGAGCGGTGCTAACGCCGGATCTCCGCCACTATAGCGACTGATCATTTGCAAGTTAGCGACTGGTACATAGATACTGGCATCATCATCATATTTTAGATGAATAAACTCTTGCTCACCATCACCCACATCTAACGTAATCAGACCGTTATAGCGACCAATACCGTGCTCGATATGAACGACTGGGCTACCATCTGTTATCTCAGTGACGCTTTTGACTAAAAACTCTTCTGATACCCCGCTTTGGCGACGGCGACGCGTTTGTAAGACTTGACGACCAAACAGCTGCGTCTCACTGATTAATACTAAGCGTTCAGGCACATAAACACCACGCTCAATCGGTGCCACAGTCAGACCGACATGCGGTAAACGAGCATTATCCATAGCACTCGTTTTATCTGCTGCTAAGAATGCTTCAAAGCTATCGTATGCTTTGATATCAATCTTTCCTTTAAACAGCTCAATGAGAATCTCACGTCGGCCAGCGGTTTCTGCGACGATTAGTACTGGTGTTGCTGTTTCTTGTTGTATGGTTAAGAACGTTAGTAGCTCAGCCAATGGTTCAGATTTTTGGTGGTTAACTGCCAGCTCTGGCGGTTGTTGCGCACTTAACGTGACTAGTCCTTGTTGTTTAGTCTCATTATCAGTGATATCACGCGACAGTTGTGGCTCAGATGGCGCTTTGCTTTTAATATCATGCGGCGCCAACTCATCGCGTGCACTTAGTATCACTCGCGGATACTGATTTAGCTGCTCGTTGAGTGCATTGGATAACATATACAGCAGCGCAGGTTCAACGATAGGCTTATCAATATCGTGCCGGCGCTCCTCATAACGGCGCTGAATCTGCGACCAATAATCTGACTGTTTTTCGTTGATTAGCTCATCCGTGATAAACAACGCATCATTCGGAAGGTAAGAAAATAAGCTACTTTCTTCTTGCCAGTCTTTTAGATCAAAAAATAATGGCTGATAATATTCCAGTCCGCTACTCGCAATACCTGCCATCACATCTTTATGCAGCTCAGACTTGCGACTACTGGCATTGGGAAACATTGCTGCAAAGTTCATGCGAAACGTTTCGCGTCCCTCATCGAGCGGAAACTCTTTTGCAGGTAGTATTTGAAATTGTTCGATGGGCTTAGAGATATCTGGCATCTTATGCAGTAGAGACAGAGACTCTTTGCCCATACTGGTGTCATTGCCCGTTAGCATCGCCTTGAGGTCATCAGCGGTCAAGGTGCGCTGCGTTTGAGGATGGAAAAAACGAATGGTTTCGATTTCATCGTCAAACAGATCCAAACGCAACGGGAAAGGCTGACCCATAGCAAAAATATCAATAATGCTGCCACGTACAGCAAATTCACCAGGCTCAAAGACATTGTCAACTGCTCTATAGCCCGCTTTTGCCAATAGCCCACGTTGAGTGCTGATATCGAACCGATCGCCAACACTCAAGTCAAAATGCTGACCGATTAACCAACTCGGCGGTGCCACGCGATGCATTAGCGCCTGTACTGAGATGAGTAACACCCCTGAGCTTGGCATATCTGTCAACAAGTTAATACGTTCGCTGACGATATCTTGATGCGGGGACAGCTCATCATAAGTCAGTGTTTCCCAGTCAGGGAACACATAAGCATCGACCCCGCAAAACGCCAGCTCAGTTTCTATCTGATTGAGTTGGTTTTGGTCGCGTGCTACCACGACCTTTAATCGCTCGGCAACATTCCATAGTGGCGTCTGAACCAAGCTTGCCAACCACAAGCTGCTGACTGCACCATGAACAGGCGCTAGCCAACGCCGCTCGGCATTTTGGATAGGAAACAACTGCTGGTTAATAGGATCGAACGCGTCAGTCAAAGCAGTAATAGGCATAAAGGATAGAATCAAAGTTAAGGAATCAGAAAGCTATTATACGAATATTTGAGCAATTACCAATACGATTTGACAAAACCAAACAGTTTGTTAGTATGGCACGCTTTTTACAATTACCGCTTTTGATGCTTATTTTTTAAGCGCCCTTTCTATTATTAGCATTTGATTGTTCCTATATAAGCTTTTACATATTAACTTGAACAATTGTCTTCTATAAAAGCTTCTTACTAAGTATCAACTACTCAGTAGCTTGTAAGATTTATAGATCTTTAAAAGCACTTTTATATTACCTAAAATTTAAAGCTTGTAGCTGCCAAAAACTATTTACTATTAATGAGTAGTCGATACTTTGAAGGTGTCCAGCTCAGCTAACTCATCAGGAGATTCGTCACCTATGAACGAGCAAAAACAGATTCCAAAGCATCTTCTCGACAAATTCCGTCGCAGACTCTATACCACTGAACATACAACTGGTGAAAATAACACTGAGATACTAGGGTTAGATTTACACAGACCTGTATTCTTCTTTACCGCGATTGCCGTTATCGGCTTTGTTTTGTTTGCATTATTACTACCTAATATAGCCAACGCTTGGCTTAATGGTGCTCAGGATTGGGTGGTCAATAGTTTTGATTGGCTGTTTATCAGTACCGCTAATATCATGGTGATATTTAGTCTGATATTAATTGTGTCGCCCTATGGCAGTATTCGAATTGGTGGTATCAATGCCAAACCTGACTTTAACCGGGGCTCATGGCTTTCAATGCTGTTCGCAGCTGGTATGGGCATCGGTCTTATGTTTTGGAGTGTGGCTGAACCATTGGCTTATGCAAGCGGCTGGGCAGGTACACCACTTGGCGTAACCGCAGGCAGTCCTGAAGCGTATCGTGCTGCTATGGGTGCAACGATGTATCATTGGGGTTTGCACCCTTGGGGTATCTATGCCGTCGTTGGTTTGTCATTGGCCCTATTTGCTTATAATTTCCGCTTTCCATTGACCATGCGCTCCGTGTTTTATCCTATTTTTAAAGAAAAAACATGGGGGTTACCTGGCCATATTATTGATATATTGGCCGTACTAGCGACGATATTTGGTTTAGCGACTTCACTAGGTTTGGGTGCTCAACAAGCAGCCAGCGGACTCAACTATTTATTTGGTTGGGATTTTGCAGGCAATTCACTTGAGATTGCCATCATAGTGGTCGTCACTGCGCTTGCCACAATATCAGTGGCACGCGGTCTCGATGGCGGGGTCAAGCTGTTGAGTAACGTTAATATGTTGGTCGCTTTAGCGCTACTACTTTTTGTATTTTTCGTTGGAGACTCAATCGGACTCCTAAGTAAAATCGGCGCCACCACTGTTGATTATGCAACCTATATCATTCCGTTATCTAATCCCGTAGGCCGCAGTGATGGTGAGTTTTTTCATGGCTGGACCGTGTTTTATTGGGCGTGGTGGATCAGCTGGTCACCATTTGTAGGTATGTTTATTGCGCGTATCTCAAAGGGCCGTACCGTGCGTGAGTTTATTACCTCAGTGATGCTAGCTCCTACCCTAGTAACCATCGTCTGGATGACAGTATTTGGACAGTCAGGATTGAGCCAATATGATAACCAAGTCGGTGAGCTGGCAGGTGGGGTTAGTGATGCGTCCTTAACCTTGTTTCAGATGCTGGCAAATCTTCCTCTAGGAACCATTACCTCTCTAATTGCTATCATTTTAGTGATGGTGTTTTTTGTGACCTCATCAGACTCAGGCTCTTTGGTTGTTGACACGATTACAGCGGGTGGTAAGCTTGAAGCATCAATATACCAGCGTATATTTTGGGCGGTTGCTCAAGGTCTTATTGCTATTGCGCTGCTCTATGGCGGCGGCGCACAAGCTCTAAAAACCATCCAAGCAGGCTCGGTAAGTACAGGCTTACCTTTTACCTCGGTATTGATCGTGATGTGTATTAGTTTGTGGCTTGGCTTACGCAGGATCTATAAAGCGCGTGAGCAGATGCTCTCGGAGCTTGAAAAATACTAACGGTTTGATTATTTTCAATCAAAAAACCCAGCTCTGTCATTGAACTGGGTTTTTTCTTTATAGTCGTTTGGGATATATACTTGTTCGTAACTGTATGAGGTTTAGACTAATAATAATTTACGCTATCAAAGGCTCATAACTTGCAATAATGCCATTGTTGTCTGCATAAACAAACATGCCTGAGTTGAGCGTTAAATCACCAAAGCTGATTTCAATATCTGTTTGGCCTTCATCACGTCGGGTCGACTTGCGCGGAATACAACCAAGCGCCAGGACACCAATATTCATCGCTGCCATGTCATCAACATCACGTACACACCCATATACGATCACTCCAGCCCAGCCATTGTCGATGGCTGATTGCGCAATCATATCGCCCAGTAGTGCACAGCGCATAGACCCGCCGCCGTCGACGACCAGCACTTTACCGTTGCCCGCTTCATCTTTGCCATCACTATTCAATAACGATTTGACACGGCTATTGTCTTCAAAACATTTGACAGTCACGATTTCGCCGCAGAACTTATCTTTTGCGCCAAAGCTATGAAACGACTTACCTTCTATATTAGGTAAGCATACCTGCGACTCAGGATTATCATCCAATAAATCACAAGTCACAAAATTATCTCTATTCATTTCCATTGATTCTGACATTTCTTCTACTCCTTATCATTAGTGAGTTTGCTCGTTGATATTTTTATGCCTACTAAAGATACTGTATTTTCTGCCAATGTTATAATTTTAGGCTCGTATCATTGGTAAATGCTCACTCTAGATGAGCAGTCTCGTATGTTAACTTTAGAACGTACTCTACATTGAAAAGACACCACACCTTTATTTTTTGACGCGAGTCATCGATAGCATCTTTTTATTTTCGATAATGTCTGTCTGCTGAGTCTGAGGTTCGGAGCGGTATTTGCTACGATGATAGATATCATGCGCACTCATCGCCATAGCACTAGCGACACGTTTGGCAGAGATCGGATGTAGTGAAAGCGACTCTGAAACCAAAGGCGAGATCAGTTTAAACGCTTTTTGACCAATACTCTCAAGCGGACGCCCTTGATGCTTGCCTAGCAATAACGAAGGCCGTAAAATCACCAATTGCGTAAAACCCAATGCCATAATAGACTGCTCAGTCTCGCCCTTGACACGATTGTACAAAAAGCGACTGTCGATATCAGCGTTCATCGACGACAGTAGAAAGAAGTTTTCCACACCTTTATCACGACATAGTTTGGCAAAGTTAACATTGTAATCGTGATCTATCTTTCGAAAAGCCTCATCGCTACCAGCTTGTTTTTTGGTCGTACCCAGACAGCTAAAGGCATCTGTCGTTCGGTCAGCACCGACGCTTGCGAACACCTCAGAGAGGTTTTCAAAATCATTAACCTGATAAAATCGCATGCTGGCATTAATGTAGCGTGGCGGGCGCCGAGCGATCACAATCAGTGTGTCATAAAGCTCACTCAGCTGTTTTGCCAAATGCTGCCCTACCAATCCCGTTGCGCCAATCACAATTGCTTTTCGCTGCATACTCTATCCACTTATATGACATTAAAAATTCTATATTGATGAAGAATGACCCATGCTAAGGTCTATCGTTAGGATATCATACCTAAATTCATAGCCAGCTGACGCCATTATGCACAATATATTGTAAAAGATTTTATCAGCTACTTATATCTTCTAGTGTCTATGATTGGTTTCGTTATCTAAATGAGCCAAATTTATAAAATTACACCACTTCTTTGAGCATTAATCATCAAATATATTGTCCTATGCTCAATAATTTGCTAAGATAACCGGCTTTACACGTCAACGCTGTTTAATTATTCCAAACAGTTCTGGCGCTTGCGATGATCTATTCATATTAGATACTTTAATATCAGACATCGACATCATGTTTGACGAGAGGCTGCTCGTCACCGATGATTGTTAAACCCATTATTGCAATCAACATTCATATTTTTATCTGTCTTTATCAAGGAGATACGCGTGGCTAATACTGCACAAGCTCGTAAACGCGCCCGTCAAAACACCAAACGTCGTCAGAACTCTGCGTCACAACGCTCTATGGTTCGTACTTACTTAAAACGTGTTGATGCGGCTATCGAAGCTAAAGATTATGACGCGGCTACCGAAGCTTACAAAAAAGCGGTACCAGTTATTGATCGTATGGCTGACAAAGGTATTATTCACAAGAATAAAGCTGCTCGTCGCAAGAGCCGCCTAAACAAAACAATCAAAGGCCTACAAGCTTAAGATTTGTATTGTTTAGACCGCATCACGCTTTTATAGCGTAATGACTAAAACCTTGCCACTGGTTCTCATACCGGGGCAAGGTTTTTTTATGCTACTCTCATGTACATATAAATATCTAGGAGAGGCTTAGTGGAATCAATAAATAAGCGGGCAATCGTGATTGGTGGTTCATTAGCTGGGCTGTTTTCAGGGACACTATTACGCTCTATTGGCTGGCAAGTAGATATTTATGAGCGCTCTACTCATGATTTGGACAGCAGAGGCGGCGGTATTGTATTGCAGGCCGATGTCGTCACTGCCCTCAAAAAAGCAGGAATTGCGACAGAGAATTTAGGTGTCGATGCCCTTGAGCGTTATTACCTACAAAAAAATGGCCAAATTGAGAAAATGGCCATGCGTCAGACACTTACCTCTTGGAATATTCTGTATCGCTCGACGCGAAGGCACTTTTCAGATGCGCATTATCATCAGGGTAAAGTATTGGCGCAGGTACAATTGAAAGGCGCTAAGGTAACCGCTACTTTCGTTGATGGCTCTTGTGAGACTGCAGACTTATTAATTGGTGCTGACGGCCCAACCTCAACAGTGCGTCAGCAGCTTTTGCCTACTTACGAGCCTCAATATGCAGGTTACGTGGCTTATAGAGGCTTGGTCGACGAGGCTGACTTAGAGCCAGAAGCCGCCGAGATATTTACGGAACGATTCGTATTTTATGATTTCCCAAACTCCCATATTTTGGCCTACGTCATTCCTGGCGAAAACGAATCACTGGTTTCAGGAAAACGTCGATTCAATTGGGTATGGTACGTCAACTACGACGAGAAGACAGAGCTTGCTCACATACTTACTGACAAGAATGGTAAGCCGCGAAAGTACTCTGTTCCACCAGAAATGATGTCACCTGCGGTTGAGGAAGCAATGCGACACTACGCAGATGATGTACTTGCTGACCCTTTCAAAAAGTTAATAGCCGCAACTAAAGCGCCCTTTGTACAGTCTATTTTGGATTTGACAGTGCCGCAAATGGCTTTCGATAGCGTTGCTCTGATAGGCGATGCTGCTTTTATTCCTCGCCCTCATACAGCAGCTGGTACCTCAAAAGCTGCGGCAAATGCGATTTCACTGGTAGAGGCACTGGTCCATCATAATCATGACGTTACTAGCGCTTTACAGGCGTGGGAGAGCAATCAGCTATCGTATGGCATGACCCTCTGGAAACATGGTCGTAGCGTAGGTGATCGTTCTCAGTTCTCCTATGGCAAAAATCGAACAGCAGGATAGAACGCAAAATTAGAATGATTTTTCACTTTTGAGGCGCTTAGGCCACATTGACGCTTAGGTAATATTGATGCTTGGGTCAAGTTCATGTCTAATGAGCATGAAGCACCTTTAGCAATCAGTTCCAATTCAACGTTGGCGGTAACAGCAACTTACTTGGATGAAAGCCTGCTGCACGGTAGCCCTCTAGTAAAGAGCTGACCGGCCTAGTATACACTTGCCCTCGCCAAATAAAATGCGCATTTGCCTGATCGAAAGGTTTGTCATCAAACCATAAAAACACGCCTTCCATCATCTTCGGCCAGTCATTCCAATCAATCTCAAGCACATCAAACATCACTGCTAAAAATGCAGACAACAATGTATCGTGACTCACAGCAAGCATTAGATGACCGTGCTGTGGTTGGTTTTGATAAAAAAGCGATAGAATATCAAGACCACCTTGATAGGCATTTTTGGTGCCTTCAAGATTGCCTTGCAAAAAGCGATTGATAAAATTTAGCACCCCAATCTCTTTAAATACTGGATTTGCTATTTCAGGCTCAGTGACAAGGCTACCAGGCTCAACCAATAGTGATTGATGTGCAATATCACGTTTGAGACCAGCCCCTTCTTGCATCAACTGCGCGGTATCAATACAGCGTCCAATCGGACTTGAAATACTATCGACATCGAGTGAGTATGGGAGGTGACCTGCCAGCCAACGCCCCCAAGACTTAGCCAATACGCGACCTTTAGGCGTCAGCGGTAGCTGATAACTGGCAAACCCATTGCCATCAGAGCGCTCACGCAAAGAATGCCTAGTAAACAATATCAGACGTTTGTCTTCAGGTAATAAACTGACAGAGGGAATCATACTATCTGGTAGGTGCGAAGGTGCAGGCGCGCTTGGGGTGTGACTCGCAAGCTTGTCAGTAGATATTTTTGATGGGGTATTATTCAGATATTTACTCATGGTAGCAAGCGTAGCAGATTTTTTGTCAGGAATGAACAACATACAAATTCAGTTGCAATATATCTTGTAAATATTTGGTAGTATTTTAATGTTATATCAAAGCTAATTTAACCAATATCTATGACTCTATCCCATGCAAACGCTAATGCCGTACTACTAACTTCATTGGGATAGGCTCTTGGATTGACGACTACCCGCGTATTGCCTATCTGATAATCAAAGGCTTCATGAGTATGTCCATGTACCCATAGCATTGGTGCCCAGTCCTCATCCATCCATCCAGATAGATCACTAACGAAGGCCGCATTACTCGGTAAGTTGGCGTATTTTTTGGACACGGACAATGCGCTAACGCTATGATGGCTCATTACTATGGTCTTTTTACCCAGCGCTTTGGCAGTGATCAATGCTTGTTGCAACCACTGACGGTGTTTTGCATGAATTTGCATTGAGATTTCAGGCGAGAACATCTCTTTACCAGCATAGATTTGCTTATAATCACGCATAAAATGCCTAGCAGCAGCCATGGTGTCTTCATTAGCATGATACTGGTAATCAGTCCATAACGTACAGCCCAAGATCCGTACGTCCCCAATATCAATGTGCTGACATTGCAAGACACGGACACCCTCACCAGACGCTATGTTGTAGTTATCCCAAGTCGCAAGGTTTTGGTCAAAACTCAGTACATCTTCATCAAAGTACTCATGATTGCCTGCGATAGTAATCAAAGGCACTTGTAAGCGTGCTGCTTGCTCTTGTAGCCATGGCATACCCTTATCACTATTGGCGGTATCTCCTGCTACCAATACGATATCTGCATCAGTCTTAGGAATATGCCCGATAGGCTGCGACTGGCGCACATAACTATCAATATGTAAGTCACTCAATATCTGTAATTTCATATTATTCAATATCATCCAGTAATGTCATTATCGACCATCTGACCAGCATACAAACGTACATCAAGTGCAGCCTCACTCTTTAAGCCAGCGCTTAGCAAGCCAAATATTTACTATGGTCGACAATACTTGAAAAATGCTATGAAGCATAAGACTAAACAGTGTAGCAGCTTTCTGTCCGTCATCGAACAGTAAAAAGGCAGCCTGAACGGCTGCCTTTTTACTGTTAACTACTACAAACCCTATATATCAAATACTCTGAAGTATTTTGTTCAGCTTAGCCGCAGGATCTGTCGCTTGAGTGATCGAGCGCCCAATAACTAGATAATCAGAACCGTCTACCAATGCTTGACTCGGCGTACAGATGCGCTTTTGATCATCAGCACTGTCTTCCGCTAATCGAATGCCAGGTGTGACCAACTTAAAGTCTGGACCACAGAGCTGCTTGAGTACCTTTGCTTCCTGTGCAGAGCAAACCACACCATCCAAACCAGCTTGCTTAGTCAATTGTGCTAAACGGCTCACTTGCACATCTAAGCCATCAGTAATACCTGTTTGCATCAGCGCTTCATTGTCCATCGAGGTCAATACAGTAACGGCAATAAGCAATGTATCAAGATCCTTATCTAGCAAACGTTGTTTTGCCAGAGACATGGCTTCTAGACCTGCACTTGCATGGACGTTCACCATCCACACACCAAGTTCGGCTGCAGCCACTACTGCTTGAGCAGTCGTATTAGGGATATCGTGAAATTTTAAGTCTAAGAATACCTCAAAACTACGCTGGTGTAGCGCTTTAATGACCTCAGGGCCACAGCGAGTAAACAACTCTTTGCCTACTTTCAATCGGCATAACGTTGGATCTAGCTTATCAGCTAACGCTAAAGAGGCTTGCAGAGTCATGTTATCTAGGGCAACAATCACTGGAGAATTAGTCGTGTTATTCATGGTTTTGCCATATGTCAGAATTATCAAAGCATTATATTTTTGAGGTCAGCAGTACTGCTATCGCTCAGTAAGCTAATCACGTTTACGCTTGGACAGCGTACCACCAGCATTCAAGTCAGTTTCCGCGCCGCCCTGGACATTCGTAGTCCTTGCACCATAAACGGCTTCATCCACCGTTGGCGCACTTGCTTGACGATCAATAACCGCATTGGCTTGCGTCAGCTGCTCTTCTAAATGTGTGTTCGCCTTATTTAGACGTGATATTTCCCATCTATTCTGTAAGACACGGAATATGAGCAATGACAGCAAGATACCAATGACAATACCGAGCATCAAGCACAGGATGAGTAGCAGCCCCAAGTTCATCGTAGGCGCTTGCGAAAACAGTAAATTGACTCCGACCTCGGTATTATTTGCTAATACCAAACCAAGCGAATAAGCAAAGCTCAAGAACAGCAATACAAATAGTAAAAAGCGCATGAGACAGTTACCCCTGTTTGGAATGATAAGGTGTGCTTGGTCAATAATAGATAAATATTAGCTATGGGCTACTTTATCGTTGACTGCTTCACGCAGAGCCTTACCTGGTTTAAAGTGTGGAATGGCTTTGGCTGGGACTGGTACACTTTCACCCGTCTTAGGGTTGCGTCCCACACGAGCACGGCGATGATGTAGACAAAAACTACCAAACCCGCGAACCTCGACTCGACCATCACTAGCCAAAGTATGAGTCATTAAATTTAATATTTCACGAACGGCATCATCGACAGTAGTATCTGCCATGTTGTCACAATTCGCACTCAAATTACTAATAAATTCAGATTTGTTGATCGCTTGCTGCATTATTACACTTGCCTTGTTGATTAATGGATAAACTGATGATGAAACAGTATCGTGTGCTTAGTAAATAATTTAATAGCTAATGATTAGCTATTCATTAAAAAGTACACTCATGGCTAGAGTTAGGTTATAGCTCTGCATACACTGATGCTCACATCTCGTTACTCAATGTTGCAAATGATAGCGGATATTGCGGTAAATAGGAATAAGAGTTTGCCCATTTAGCCAAAAACCTTCTCTATTAATTATCCCTATCAAAATTTAATCAAAAAAAAAGCGACCGAA